>NZ_LR699553.1:0-2400000 GCF_902459535.1 Paraburkholderia dioscoreae | reverse complement strand
TGGCATGTGATAGTCCTTTGTTATGCATTAATGCGTGACATGCTAACGCGAAAATCCGTTTGAATTCACGCGCCGGCGCGGCGAAATGCCGTCTGGCAAGGCCGACGAATGATGTCGTGTCATGAGTGGAATGACAGCCACGCTATCGCGTCAGTCACATGGCGCGCGTTAATCTGTACGAACCCGCCCGATGTACAAAGACATGCGACTCTCGTCATGCATTGGGCATATTTGGACTGAATAACGGAGAGCGTTCCATGTCGCGTATTTTTATTACCGGCTCCGCCGATGGTCTCGGTCAGATGGCCGCGCGTCTGCTCGTCGACGCCGGACATCAGGTGGTGTTGCACGCACGCAGTGACGCGCGCGCCGAGCAGGCATTGAAAGCAGTGCCGCAAGCTGAGACGGCGCTGGTTGCCGACCTGTCGAGCATCGCCGCCACGGCTGAACTCGCGCAGCAGGTCAACCGGCTAGGCCGTTTCGATGCGGTGATTCACAACGCGGCGGTCGGTTATCAGGAGCCGCGCCGGATCGCGACCGTCGACGGCTTGTCGCACGTGTTCGCGGTCAACACGCTGGCGCCGTACATTCTGAGCGCACTGATCGGGAAGCCGAAACGGCTCGTCTATCTGAGCTCGGCGCTGCATCGCAGCGGCGACGCGAGCCTCGACGATCTGGCTTGGGAGCGGCGCCCCTGGCGGGGCACGGCGGCCTACTCGGACTCGAAACTGCATGACGCGCTGCTGGCGTTCGCGCTTGCGCGCCGCTGGCCGCAGGTGTTGTCGAATGCACTGGAGCCGGGTTGGGTCGCGACGAAAATGGGTGGACCGGGCGCACCGGACGATCTGCTGGCGGCGCCGGAAACCCAGGTATGGCTCGCGGTCAGCGATGAACCGGCAGCCACCGTCAGCGGCGCGTACTTCTACCATATGAAGCCGCGCGAGACGCATCCGGCGGTGCACGACGTGGCTGTTCAGGAGCGTCTGCTCGAAGCTTGCGCGGGCTTTTCCGGCATCCGTTTGCCGGACTGATGCAGAGGGCGGCGGCGCTCAGCGCCCCGCGCCTTGAGTCGCTTGCCCGTGCACCGTGCGCGAGGCAGGCGCTTCGTCGAGATGACGAAACACCCAGGCCGACACCAGCGTGATCACGCCCACGCACACGAACGCGAGGCGAAACCCGAGCGCGGCCGATCCCACCTGCGCGGAGAAGAGATTCACCAGCCCGCCGCCGATCGACACACCCAGCCCGATCGCCAGCATCTGCACCATCGAAAAGAGGCTGTTGCCGCTGCCGGCATCGGCATGCGAGAGGTCTTTGAGCGTGACGCTGTTCATCGCCGCGAATTGCATGGAGTTGGCGGCGCCGAACACGGCCAGAATCGTGATCCCGACCACGAGCGGCGTGCCGCGCGTAATCAGCGCAAAGGCCACGATCGAGGAACCGACGATCACGGTGTTGACGAGCAGGAACGTGTCGTAGCCATAGCGGCGCACGAGCGGCGCGATCCAGCGTTT
Source organism: Paraburkholderia dioscoreae (assembly GCF_902459535.1). Taxonomy (NCBI): domain Bacteria; kingdom Pseudomonadati; phylum Pseudomonadota; class Betaproteobacteria; order Burkholderiales; family Burkholderiaceae; genus Paraburkholderia; species Paraburkholderia dioscoreae. The sequence continues at coordinate 2,398,486 of NZ_LR699553.1, read as the reverse complement.
GGCGACGGTGCCGGCCAGCGCGGCGGGCAGCATCATCAGGCCGGAATGCAGCGGCGAATAGCCCAGTTGCAATTGCAGCAGCAAGGGCACGAGAAACGGCACGGCGCTCGAACCGATGCGGCACACCAGGTTGCCGATCAAACCGACGCTGAAATTCGGCTCGCGAAACAGCGAAAGTTTGAAGAGCGGATCGGCCCGGCGTTTCGCATGCGGAATGTAGGCGAGCGCGCTCACGGCGGCGAGTACGAAAAGCGCTGCGGACCATGCCAGCCGATGCGTGGGCATGGGCGCGTCGATGGCGAGCGAGAACGCGATCATGCACAGCGAGAGCAGCCCGCAGCCGACGAAGTCGAACGGCGGCGCCTGGGTTTCGCCGTGCGCCGGCAGGAAGCGCTGCACCGCGTACAGACCCACGGCGCCGATCGGCACATTGATGAGGAAAATCCAGTGCCACGTGATCGCCTGAACGAACCAGCCGCCGAGCGTCGGCCCGGCGATCGGTCCCAACTGTCCCGCGACCGAAATGAACGCGAGGGCCGCGACGTACTGCTCGCCCGTCACGCTGCGCAACACGGCGAGCCGTCCGATCGGCAGCAGCATCGAGCCGCCCACGCCTTGCAGGACGCGCGCCATCACCAGTTGGCCGAGCGTATGCGCGCTCGCGCAGCAGATCGAGCCGATGACGAACAGCAGAATGGCCGCGAAATAGACGCGCCGCGTGCCGAAGCGGTCGGCGAGCCAGCCGGACGCCGGCGTGAGCATCGCCATGGTCAGCGTGTAAGCGACCACGATGGGCTGCATGGCAAGCGGTGCGACGTGCAGGCTGTTCGCAATCGACGGCAAGGCGGTATTGACGATCGTCGTGTCGAGGGACTGCATGAAAAAACCGGCAGCGACGATCCAGAGCAGGGCGGTCTGGGAAGAATCCTTGGTCATCTTTTACGGAGGGCGGCGGGCCGGCAGGGGCGCACCTGGGCTCGGAGCATTGATTGGGGGAATTCCGTCATGATATTGACATCCTCGTCAATCGGGAACCCCACTAGGGGCGCTGATTGTCATCGACATTGCCGATAAGCGGCGCGAGAATAGCCGATGCTCAATCCCATCTGGCTCAAGACCTTCTCGACCGTCGCGGCCTGCCACAGTTTCACCGAGGCAGGGCGGCGGCTCGGCCTGACGCAATCGAGCGTCAGCGAACACATCCGGCGGCTCGAAGAAAGCGTGGGCCGCCGCCTCTTCGTGCGCGACACCCATTCGCTTGCCATGACGCCCGACGGCGAAGCCATGCTCGCGCATGCGAGCGTGATTCTGCAGGCGCTAACGCGGGCCGAGTCGCAGTTTCGCGCGCCGCGCCTGAAGGGACGCGTGCGGCTCGGTTCCTCCGACGACGTCGCGCTCGGCCCGCTGCCTACGGTGCTGGCCGCGTTTCGCAACGCGCATCCCGATGTCGAACTGGAAATCACCATCGGCATGACCGGCAAGCTATATGAGTTGCTCGACGCAGGCGCGATCGATCTGCTGGTCGGCAAGCGGCGTCTTGGCGACCGGCGCGGCGTGCCGCTTTTTACCGGACGGCTGGAGTGGTTGGCGCGCGCGGGCACGCTGGTCGATCTGAGCCAGCCATTGCCGCTGATTCTGGTCGCCGAGCCGAGCGTGACGCGGGCCGTCGTGCTCGACGCGCTCGCCGAGGCGGGTTTCCGCTGGCAGGTGGTGTGCACGAGCAGCAGTCACGCGGGCTGCATCGCGGCGGCGCGCGGCGGGCTCGGCATCATGGTTCGTCCGCAATATCTGGCCGCTCGGGGGCTGGCGGCGCCGCTGAACACAGCGAGTCTGCCGGCGCTGCCGTCGGTGGAATTCATCGCGCTGGCGGCGAAGCGGCTCAGCCGGCCGGCGGGCACGCTGTTGAAATTGCTGCATGACAGCGATCTGCGTGGGTCGTGGATCGGGGAGTGAGGCCAGCGCACACGAGCGTACGCACGTAACAGAGCGCGGTCGGCGTGGAGAACACCGCGCCGCGCTTCACGTCGCGCCACGCGTTACGGCTTGCGTAGCCAGGCGCAGCTTGTTGCGCGTTTGCCGCGCCCCTGCCAAATATTATTTTTTCGCCTGAACGCGAGTCGCTATACTTTCCATATACGGTTTTATGTTCCATTAATGGAACAAAATCGTTGAGTCGGAAAATCAAACTGGCCATCTGAAAGGCGTCGGGGATCTACCGCCTTGCACCGTGCGCGGGGCCGCACGTTATGAGCCAGAGCGCAAAACCAGCCAGAGCGATCAAACCACGATGACCAAGAACCTGACCATCAATCTACGGATCGCGATCACCATCGCGTTTCTCGGCGTGCTGCTGATCGCCACCGGCGCGCTCGGCATTCTCGGCATGAACCAGAGCAACGAGGCGCAGCACGATGCCTACACGGTCCATTTCGCCTCGGTCGTCGCGCTCGGCAAATCAGGCACGGCCATGTCGCGGGCGCGTTTCGGACTCGACTGGGCCATGAGCAATCCGCACTCGCCGCAACTGGCCGCGCAACTCGCGCGCGCCCGCATGCTGCTCGGCGATTCGGACAAATGGTGGAACGCCTTTCGCGATCTGCCGAAAACGCCCCAACTGCAGCGTCTCACCGACGACCTCGACGCAAAGCGCACCGCCGTGCGCCGCGACGGCATCGACAAACTGATCGAAGCGATCCGCACCGGCGACGCGAGCTGGATGGACGAAAGCCGCGCGAATCATCTGATCGGTCTTTATACGGCGATGAACGCGAGCCAGGGCGCGCTGGAGAATTATCTGAACCAGCAGGCGAGCGACGCGAACGAGCGCTCCGCCACGCTTTTTCATACGCTGCTGTATGCGTGCATCGGCAGCATTCTGGTGGGGCTGACGGTGGCGTTCGTCAGCTGGCGCACGTTGCGCCGCGCGATCATGGCGCCGCTGAACGACGCGCTGCGCCAGTTCGACGCGATCGCCGCCGGCGAACTGACGACCCATGTGCCGATTCGTTCGAACGACGAAATGGCGACGCTATTGCGCGGCGTCGCGTCGATGCAGGACAAACTCGGCGCGACCGTCACCAGCGTGCGTGCCGGTTCGCATTCGATCGCGTCTTCGACGCAGCAGATCGCCGCGGGCAATCTCGATCTGTCGCAACGCACCGAGGAACAGGCGGCGTCGCTCGAAGAAACCGCGGCGGCGATGGAGCAGCTCACGTCGACCGTGCAACTGAATGCCGAGAATGCGCATCACGCGAGCGAGTTGGCCTCGCGCGCCTCGGAAATGGCCGGGCGCGGGCGCGATTCGGTCGGCAGCATGGTCGAGACCATGCGCGTGATCCATGCGGGTTCGTCGAAAATGACGGGCATCATTACCGCGATCGAAGGCATTGCGTTTCAGACCAATATCCTCGCGTTGAACGCGGCCGTCGAGGCGGCCCGCGCGGGTGAAGAAGGGCGTGGCTTCGCGGTGGTGGCGGGCGAGGTGCGCAGCCTGGCGCAGCGTTCGGCGGCTGCCGCGAAAGAGATCGGCGCACTGATCGCGGAGTCGACCTCGCGGGTGGAGAGCGGCGCGGGACTCGTCAACGAAGCGGGCGACACGATGCAGGAAATCGAAACCGCGATCGGGCGCGTGGCGCGTATCGTCGGCGAAATCGCGGCGGCCTCGAAAGAGCAGAGCGAAGGCATCAGGCAGGTGAGCCTCGCCGTCACGCAGATGGACGAGGTCACGCAGCACAATGCGGCGCTGGTCGAGGAAAGTGCTGCGACCGCGAACTCGCTCGCGGATCAGGCGCGGCAGTTGAGCGAATTGACCGCGGCATTCAAAGTTGCGAGCGATGCGGCGCAGCGCGAGGCCGCTTTCTAAGTTACTTTCGGGGAGCAGCATTCAGAGAGGCCGTTTCCATAACCGGCTTCGAGCAGCGGTGTTCAGGCAGCCCGCTGCGTGCGCACCGCGATCCGAACTGGCCACGTCGAGCGTCCTTACCGATGGTAATGGCATCGTTGCCGGGCATCGGGCGATTCTGTATGGTGGGTCATCCACCTATCCCAAGAGATCGCGCATGAACTCCGCCGCCACTCCGCCATCGTCGTCGCCGCCGCCGATCCGCACCGACGTCCTGATCGTGGGCGCGGGCCCCGTGGGACTTTTTGCTGCCTTCGAGGCGGGCGTAATCGGGCTGTCCTGCCAGATCGTCGATGGGCTCGACAAGGTCGGCGGCCAATGCATCGAGCTGTATCCGGACAAGCCGATCTACGATATTCCCGCCATTCCATCCTGCACGGCGCGTGAGCTGGTCGAGCGCCTGCTCGCGCAATGCAAGCCGTTCGACCCGCCCATTCATCTCGAACAACGGGTCGAGTCGGTCGAGCAGGGCAGCGACGGGCGCTGGACCGTGCGTACCGATCGCGGCCTCGTGTTCGATGTCGCCGCGATCCTGCTGGCTGCCGGCAACGGCGCGTTCGTGCCGCAAAAGCTGGCGCTGGCCGAAGCCGTGCCGCTGGAGTCGCGCCACGTGCATTACAGCGTGCCGCGGCTTGCCGACTTCGCCGGCAAGACCGTGGTCGTGGCCGGCGGCGGCGATTCCGCGCTCGACTGGGCGTTGGCGCTGCGCAAGGTCGCGCGCCGGGTGACGCTGGTGCATCGGCGCAGCGGTTTCAGTGCAGCGGATTCGAGTGTCGAGTCGATGCGGCGTGCAGTCGAGGCGGGCGAGATGGACTTCGTGGTCGGCGCGATTGTGGGGCTCGACGTCGAGGACGATGCGTTGAAGTCGATCACCTTGCGACATATCGAGGGCGAGACTCGACTCGCGGCCGAGCATCTCGTCGCGCTGTACGGACTGGTCGCCGATCTCGGCCCGATCGCGCAATGGGGTCTGTCGATTCATGGCGGGCGTGTCGATGTGGATACGTCGAACTACGAAAGTTCGCGGCCGGGTATTTTCGCGGTCGGCGACATTGCCAACTATCCGAACAAGCAGAAGCTGATTCTGTCGGGCTTTCATGAGGCTTCGCTGGCGCTGCGCAAGGCGTACTCGTATGCTTATCCGGAGAAAAAACGCGTGCACGTGCATTCGAGTTACGACGCGAAGCTGGCGGAAAAGGTCAGTGCCGCCGGGTGAATCCCGTAGAAGCAACGGTGCCCATTGAGCCGGTGGTGATCGGACGATCACCACCGGCTCGTTGTCGCACGCCGCTCATTTGCCGGCGGGTCGGCGGCCCTGTTCTTTGATGATGGTGCGATGCTGGAGTAGCAATTGCGAGGCCCGGTCATCCAGCTACTATGTCTCGCGCGGCTGGCAGCGCCGAGCCTGCCGGGTGGTCGTCCGGCGGCACCATAAACGACACAGCCAGCGTGTCTGGCGGTGTATGCTTTTGGACGTGGCCATACTCCGCTGACACCATGAAACAACTCGATGTCCCTTCCGCCGCCGAGAACGGCAAGCCTGCCGACATCCCGGCGCCGGTCCGCATGAACCCGGCCGCCGATGTCGATTACTGGGCGCTGATGCAGGCGATCGAAGACTATGCGATCTTCCTGCTCGACGCAACCGGGCGAATCGTCAGTTGCAATGCCGGGGCACAGAAGCTGGCGGGTTACACGGACAGGGAGATCATCGGCCAGCATTTCTCGCGCTTCTACACCGAGGAGGCCGTAGCGCGCGACTGGCCCGCTTATGAATTGCAACAGGCCTCGCTGACCGGCCGCTTCGAGGACGAAGGCTGGCGGGTTCGCAAGGACGGCACGACCTTCTGGTCGAATGTCGTAATCACGTCGATCCGCAACGACGCGGGCATTCTCACCGGCTTTGCCAAGATCACGCGCGATCTGACCGCGCGTCGCGAATACGTGGAGGCGCTCCGGCAAAGCGAAGAGCGTTTCCGTTTGCTGGTGGACAGTGTCAAGGACTACGCGATATTCATGCTCGATCCGCAGGGCCACGTGGTGAGCTGGAATGCGGGTGCCGCTCGCATCAAAGGCTATACGCGCGAGGAAATCGTCGGCCGGCATTTCTCGACCTTCTATCCACCGGAAGACGCGGCGGCGGGCAAGCCCGCGCGCGAACTGGCGATTGCCCGGCAAATCGGCCACGTGGAGGACGAAGGCTGGCGGGTGCGCAAGGACGGCACGACGTTCTGGGCCAACGTCAACATCACCGCGGTGTATGACGAATCGAAGCGGCTGTGCGGCTTCGCCAAGGTCACGCGCGATCTGACCGAGCGGCGCCAGCGCGAAGAACTGGAGCGTTCGGGCGAACGCATGCGCCAGTTTCTCGCGACCCTCGCGCATGAATTGCGCAATCCGCTCGCGCCGGTGCGCAATGCAATCGGCGTGATGCAGCTCGAAACCGGCATAAGCTCTACGCTCGCGCGTTCGCGCGATCTGATCGACCGCCAGGTCACGCACCTCACACGGCTGGTCGATGATCTGCTCGACGTCGGCCGGATCATGTCCAACAAGGTCGAACTGCGCGTTGGCCGTGTCGATCTGGCCGAGGTGGTGGCGCGTGGGATCGAGGCGGCCCGGCCGTTTACTGACGCGCACGAGCAGCGCGTCGTCGCGCATATGCCGCTCGAGCCGATATTCGTGCGTGGCGACATGACCCGTCTCGTTCAGGTGTTGCAAAACCTCTTGCATAACGCGTCCAAATTTTCGCCCGTGGGCAGTGTTGTCGACGTCGTGGCTCGCATCGATTTTCACATGGCCGTGCTCGAAGTGCGCGACGCCGGTTGCGGCATTGCGCTGCGTTCGCTCGACAAGATCTTCGAACTGTTCGCCCAGGAAAAAGAGGCGCAGAGCGCCGGCGAAGGCGGTCTGGGTATCGGCCTCACGTTATGCAAGTCGCTTGTCGAGATGCACGGCGGCAGCATTGTCGCGAGCAGCGAAGGGCCGGGCAGCGGCAGTACGTTCACGCTGAGTCTGCCGCTCGCCGCCGCGCCGTCCGAGGCCGCGGGTGACGAGGCGAACGGGGCAAACGGCCAGGTCGCGCCGCTGCGCATTCTGCTGGTCGACGACAACCGCGATTCGGCCGACAGTCTCGCCATGCTGCTGGAACTCAAAGGCCACGAGGTGCGCATTGCCTACGAGGGCGAGCAGGCGTTGCAGGTCGCGCCGCGCTTCGCGCCGCACCTCGCCGTGATCGACATCGCGATGCCGAGAATGGACGGCTACGCGACCATCGCGGCGCTGCGCGAAATGCCCAGGCTAGCCGACACGATGTACGCCGCGATGACCGGCTTCGGCCATGCAACCGATCGCGAGCGCAGCCGCGACGCCGGTTTCCATGCGCATCTCGTGAAGCCGGTGGAACTCGCGCTGTTCGACACGTTGCTGGCCGAGGTTGAAGCGCGGCGCCGTGGACGCACTCCCGGCTAGCGTTCAAATCAGCGCGCGCTTCCTTCATACCAGAGCGGGCTTATAGGCCCGCCCGCATCCGCATCCCTGAAGAAAATCATCGCGTGTCCGGCGTCCGGCGTGTGAGGCACGCCGCTTGCTGTCCGCCTCGTATGCGCAGCGGCCCCTTGAGGATCCGCTCGCAACCGATCGAACAGCTTCAGGGAGGCACGATGCTAGATACGCGTGATCGTAGGGCCGGCGTCAATGCCCGGCCGCCGCAAAGCTCCGGCCTGACAGTCTCCGGTGCTCCGCATACGGCGACGCGCCACGCGCGCAAGGAAGCGAAACTTGCCGGGCCGCTCGAAGATTATCTGCATGCCACGCGTTTCGATCCGAACGACCCCGCCGCGTTGGGCGGTGTGTTGCGCGCGCTGGTCGAGCGCGGTTATGACCGTGCGCCGGTCATGCCCTTGCCGGGCCACGGCGATACGCTCGCGCGCTGGCGTGCGCTTGCCGCAGTGGCGGCGCGCGATCTCGGACTGGTCAAACTGTTCGAAGGCCACACGGATGCGCTCGCCATTCTCGCGGAATTGCCGGGTTCCGAGCCGTCAGCGGGAAGCCGTTGGGGCGTATGGGCAGCGGAGCCGCCCGAGGCACGCGTGCAGGCAGTGACAGTAGGATTCCGAAGCGATGGCGGAGACCTGCATCTCACTGGGACGAAAGCCTGGTGTTCGGGCGCCGGTGTCGTCACGCATGCGCTCGTGACCGCGTGGCTGGAGGGTGAACCGGTACTCGCGGCCGTGGCGATGGATCAGCCGTCGATCGCGATCGATACCTCGAAATGGCAAGCGGTCGGCATGCAGGCCACGGCGAGCGCCGACGTTACGTTCGACCGCACACCGGCAACGCTGGTCGGCGCCCCGCACGCTTATGTGCGCCGGCCAGGCTTCTGGCACGGCGGAGCCGGTATCGCCGCGTGCTGGTACGGCGCCGCCGCGCAGATCGGCCGGATGCTGCGCGAGGCGTCCACGCAGCGCGCGGACTCGCATCGCCTCGCGCATCTCGGTGCGGTCGAGGTCGCCCTGGCCGGCGCGGCGGCAGTGTTGCGCGAGACCGCCGCGCACATCGACGCCGATCCGCTGGCCGACTCCCGGCGCGAGGCGATGCGTGCGCGCCTCGTGGTGGAAGAAGCCGCGAGCACGGTGATGAATCACGCGACGCGTGCGCTCGGCGCCGGTCCGTTGTGCCGCAATGCGCACTTTGCACGGGCGCTCGCCGACCTGCCGGTGTTTCTGCGACAGAGCCACGCGGAGCGCGATCTTGCCGCGCTAGGGGAGCTGAGCGGCGCCGCGGGAGCGGGCAAGGCAGGCGAGGGCCGTGCCGATTGCGATGCCGGAGGTGGCCCGTGGATGCTCTGACACGCTGCACGGAGGGCTGCTGACATGAGCTCTCCGGCAACTTACTTCGATGAACTCTATCAGCGGAGCGACGATCCGTGGAAGCTGCGCGAGGGCTGGTACGAACGCCGCAAGCGCTCGCTCACGCTCGCGCTGCTGCCGCGTCCGCGCTACCGGAACGCGTTCGAACCCGGCTGCGCGAACGGCGAACTGACCGTCGAGCTGGCAAAGCGCTGCGATACGCTGCTCGCCGCGGATCTGCACGAGCGTGCCGTGCAGCTTGCGCGCGAGCGCGTTGCCGATGCGTCGCAGGTGCGTGTCGAACAGCGCACGGTGCCACGCGAGTGGCCGACCGAGGCCGGCCCATTCGATCTGATCGTGATCAGCGAATTCGCCTACTACCTCGACGCGGCGGAACTCGAAACCCTGGCGGCGCGGATCGCCGCCTCGCTCACGACAGACGGTACGCTGCTTGCCTGCCATTGGCGCCGGCCCTTCGCCGAAGCGCTCGAATCCGCCGACGCCGCGCATGCTCTGTTCGATGCGCGCTGCGGCCTGTCGCGTCTCGCGCATCACGATGAAGCCGATCTGCTGATCGACGTCTGGTCGCGCGACGCCCGTTCGGTTGCGCAACGCGAGGGGCTCCTATGATCGGCGTGATCGTTCCGGCACATAACGAAGAGGCGTTGCTTGCGCCTTGCCTCGCGGCCTTGATCGAAGCCTCGCGCCATGCGGAACTGGCGTGTGAAACGGTGCGTATCGTCGTGGTGCTCGACGACTGCGACGACTTCACCGGCGCGATCGCGCGAGCTTACGGCGTCGAGACGCTGACGCTGAAGGCGCGCAATGTCGGCATTGCGCGCGCGAGCGGCGCGGACTTTCTGCTCGCGGACGGCGCGCGCTGGCTCGCGTTTACCGATGCCGATAGCCGCGTGTCGCCAGGCTGGCTGGTTGCGCAGCTTTCGCTGGAGGCGGACGCGGTGTGCGGCTCGATTGCCGTCGACGACTGGACTCCGCATCCGCATAGCGTGCGTGAATATTTCCGCAAGACATACATGGACGCCGACGGTCATCGCCACATCCACGGGGCGAATCTCGGCGTGTCGGCCGATGCGTACCGGCGCGCGGGCGGGTTTCCGCCGCTCACGTGCAGCGAGGATGTCGCGCTGGTCGACCGGCTGATTGCGATCGGAGCTCGCATTGCGTGGAGCGCGGCGCCGCGCGTGATCACGAGCGCACGCGCGGCAGCTCGTGCGCGGGGTGGGTTCGGCGATACGCTGGCGGCGTGGGCGGTGGGGTAACGCGGGTGGATGGAGCGGCGCGGTGAAGGGGCGCGGTAAAACGGCTCTGTGAAACGGCTCTGTGAAACGGCTCTGTAAAACGGCTCTGTAAAACGGCTCGGCAAAACGGGTTGGTAAAACGGCGCGACAAAACGCTCGGTGAAGCGGCTTGGCAAAGCGGGCGAGAGAAAGCGCGTGAAAGCTTGAGCGAGCAGCGCCGCAAAACCGATTTGACCGCACACTATCAAAGACGGCTGCACGCCGCGAGGAGGGCGGCATGATGGACACAATCTCCCTGCTGTTCGGTCAGGGCAGGACGCTCGACCCGCTCCAGATGGGCATACGCTCGATCGTCGTGTTCCTTGTCGCATTGGTGCTGATCCGGATCTCGGGCCGGCGCTCGTTCGGACAGCGCTCGCCATTCGATTCGGTGGTGGTGATCCTGCTCGGCGCGACGTTGAGCCGGGCCATTGTCGGTGCGTCGCCGTTTGTCGCGACCGTGGTGGCGTCGTTCGTGATCGTTGCGTGCCATCGGTTGCTGGCGTGGGCATGCATGCGCTCGCCGGCGCTGGAACGGCTGGTCGGCGGCGTCGAACGCGAGGTGTTCAGCAACGGCGCATTCAACGCGCGCGAAATGGACGCGGCGCTCATCACGCCGACCGATGTGCAGGAAAGCGTGCGCCAGAAGACCGGTTCACGTTCGATGGATAACGTCGCCGCGGCAATTCTCGAACGCAATGGCGAAGTGAGCGTGATCCGCAAGAAGCTCTGAAGCCGGCCGGCGGCGGCCGGTGCGATCGTGAAGCCGGCCGGCGACGGCGGCGACCGGTACGATCGGTCAGCCGCGGCCGCCGCGCGAGATTTCCTCGCCCGCGCGATGCGGCATGCGCAGCGTGACCGGAATCGACGCGAACGAGCACAGGCCCACCACCAGAAACGCCGGCCAGAAATCCGACCACATGAGGCCGGGATGTCCGTGCAGCACGCGCGAAATCTGCAGCACGATACCGCCGATTGTCACGCCCAACCCCAGCGACATCTGCTGCACGACGCTGCCGAGACTGGTGGCGCGGCCCACGTCGCGGCTGGCAATCTCCGCGTAAGTCAGCGAGTTCAGACTGGTGAACTGCAACGCGGGGAAGAACCCGCCGAGCAGCACGATCGCCCAGATGATCCAGGTCGGCGTGCCGGGAAAGAACAGGCCGCAAGCCGCGATAGAAAGCCCCGACAACGCGGCGTTGACCACCAGCACCGAACGGAAGCCGAAGCGATGCAGCACGCTCGAAGCGACCGTGCGCATGAACATGCCGCCGAATGCGGACGCGCAGGTGATCAGACCGGATTCGAACGCGCTCATGCCGTGGCCTTCCTGCAGCATCAGCGGCAACAGGAACGGCAGCGCGCCGAGGCCGATACGAAACAGCGAACCGCCAAGCACGCTCGCCTGGAACGTGGGTACCTTGAAAAAGCGCAGATCGAGCAGAGGGAGCGGGACGCGCTGCGCATAGGCGACGTAGGCCGCGAGCAGAACGGCGCCGCTCGCGCACATGCCGAACGCGTCGCGGTTCGAAATCAGTTCGCCGCCGACCAGCGACAACCCGAGCAACAGCAACACCGCGCCTGCGGCCGACAGGAAAAAGCCGATCCAGTCGAGCGGACCGGGATCCGGTTCACGCGTGTTGGCGATGTGCCGGTTGGTCAGATAGATGCCGAGAATGCCGATCGGCACGTTGATGAAAAAAATCAGCCGCCAGTGCAGGTACGTGGTGATGAAACCGCCGAGCAGCGGCCCTGCCGCGGGGCCGAGCATCGCCGGGACGCTCAGGTAGTTCATCGCGCGGATGAAGTCGGCCTTGTGCACCACGCGAAAGATGATGATCCGCCCGACCGGCACCATCATCGCGCCGCCGACCCCCTGCACGAAGCGCGCGAGCGTGAAGGTGGCGAGAGAGTTCGACGCGGCGCACAGCAGCGAGCCGGTCACGAAGATGCCGATCGCCGTGCGGAAGATGGTACGCGCGCCGAACCGGTCGGCGAGCCAGCCGCACACGGGGATGAACACGCCGAGCCCCAGCACATAGCTCGTCACCGCGATTTTCAGCGTGACCGGATCGCGCCCGAAGTCGCGTGCCATAGCCGGTAATGCGGTGACGATCACATTCGCATCGACGCTTTCCATAAACATCGCACACGCGACGATAAGGGGCGCAATCAGGGCTTTCTGGGCGACGGTCATGGAGGCGGGCTGCGTCGGGCGCTCGCGGACAAAGCGGCATTATTGCACCTGTACGGTGCGGGTTGTTAAAAGACAACGTTTCGATGTCCCCCTTTTTACGACAGGCCGATCGTCGATGCGCGCTGGGGTGTCCCGGTCCACCACTTTATTGATATTTGTTGCGGTGCAGTAGAAGCTGGCTATAATCGGGTTATTGCCTAGGTATAAACCCTAAATGGAGTCTGCCATGAACACCGCTTCCAACGCTGCCGCCGCCCACGCTACTGCCGCCACCAACAAGACGTTCTTCGGCAAACTGCGCGCACTGGCGCTGCATGCACTCAATCTGCACCTGCAAAACTGCGCCGTGATCGCTGAAGCGTATCGCCGTCCGCAGTAATACAGACGCCCGAACGCCACCCGCGCGCCGACTGACGGCAGCCGAGCAGGGCGCGCAAACGCGCTGCGTCTGCGCTGCCGCTGTTATGGCGCCGCCGTATCGATCTCGTGTCATTTCAACGCGTCTTTCACGCCTGTTATTTGGGTTCGAACGCCATCGGCCGATCGCCCATGGGCGCCTCGCGCATACGGGCGGCATGTCACGCATGGGCTACACCGTGCTGTTTGCATCATGCTCATGCGATACGGACTCGCATGGCCCTGCATGAATGAGTTGTGGGCGCCGCTCGACAACAACCGGCGCTGCCCCGCGCTCCCCGGTCGCTCTCGTGGCCAATGCGCTTCCCAAAAAGCGTCATAGCCATTAGACCGCTCCAATACGCGTGCGCCATTACCCAATCCTGATCCGCCGTTACCACATGGCGTCGATTCTTCATTCGCGGCGCGCAAATAGCGTTTAAACTCCAGCCCCTGTCGATACCCGGCGCGCGTCATTGCCACCCGGTCGGCAATATCGACCGTTTCATTCAAGCGTTTCGCGTTGCCACGCCGCGCGCGGCATTCAGATTCGACGGCCCAGGTTAAACCCCGCGACAAGGCTGGAACTGTCAACCTTTTTACCCCTGTGCCGTTATCCATTTGTAAATCGCCAATAACAGGCGACGCCGCGGCTGACGAATCGTCGTCGTGACAGTTCCAAGCAAGGCCCTGCATTGACCATGTTCCATCGATATAACAATAAATTCGACCGGCTAGGCGCGATGTTCGACCGTGCATCGAAAACGCTCGGTAACCGGGGGCTTCTCTCGCCCGTTCTCGCACTCGTGATTGGCGTGCTGCTGCTGGTCGTCTTGCAACATCTCTCGCAAGCCGTGGACTATCGCTCGGTGATGCGTCAGTTGCGTGAACTGACGGCCGGCGAGTGGGTCGCCGCGCTCGGCGCCACTGCGCTCAGTTACGTGGCGCTGGTCGGCCGCGACGCCGTCGGCTTGCGCTATCTGGGTGTGGTCGTTCCGCGTGTGGCACTGTGGATCGGCGCGACCGCAGGCTCCGCGCTCGGCAACGCGACTGGTTTCGGCGCGCTCACAGGCGGCGCCGTGCGCGCGCGCGTCTACAGCGTGGCGAGCGTCACGCCTGCGCAGATCGGGCGCATGACGGTGTTCACGAGTGTGTCGCTCGCGCTCGCGCTGGTGCTGATGACGGCGCTCGGCATGCTCGGCCTCGCCGGCACGCTCGCGCCGATGCTGCACCTCGAGCCCGTCGCGCTGCGCTGGAGCGGCGCGGTGCTGCTCGTCGTGCTCGGGCTGGCGGCCGCCGCATGCCGCAGCGAAACGCGCCCGCTTCGAACGCGCTGGCAGTGGCTCTCGTTCGACCTTCCCGCACGCCGCGATCTGCTCGCGCAAGTGGCGCTCGCAGTGCTCGACGTGGTGGCCGCCGGCCTTGCGCTGTGGGCGTTGCTGCCGCATGCGGACGTGAGCTTCGTGACCTTCATCACGGTCTATGCCGCGGCCATGCTGCTCGGTATGATCGGCCATACGCCGGGCGGCGTCGGCGTGTTCGAGGCGGCGATGGTATTCACGCTGAACGGCAGCGTGCAAACGCATCAGATGGTTGCCGCTCTGCTTGCGTATCGGGCGATTTACTTCGGTGTCCCGTTGATCGTCTCGGCCGCGTTGCTGGCCGGTTTCGAAGGACGTGCGCTGAAAAGCCGTCTGCCGCTGCAGCATGCGGCCGCCGCGTCGAAGCTTGCGCCGCTGTTCCTGAGTCTCGTCACGTTCGTGGTGGGCGGCATGTTGGTGATATCCAGCGCGACGCCCGCATTCTGGCAACGCATCCGTATTCTGCGCGACGTGCTGCCGCTATGGGTGCTCGAAAGCTCACAGATGCTTTGCAGCGTGCTCGGCGTGCTGCTGCTGTTCGTCGCGCGTGGTTTGCTGCGGCGGCTGGACGCCGCGTGGTGGATGACGCTCCTGCTGGCCGTGCTGAGTCTCGCGTTGTCATTGACCAAAGGTCTTGCGTTCGTGGAAGCGGGCGTGCTCGGCATGCTGATCGTGCTGCTGCTGTCCACGCGCGAGCGTTTCAACCGTCATTCGTCGCTGTTCGCGGAGCGCTTTACGGCGGGCTGGCTGGTCTCGGTGGCGATGGTGCTGATGCTCGCCACGTGGGTCATGCTGTTTGCTTTCCGCGACGTGCCGTACACGCGCGACCTGTGGTGGCAATTCGCCTTCGACGAACGCGCGCCGCGTGCGCTGCGCGCGACGCTGGCCGCAAGCCTCTTTGCCGCGACGTTCTCTTTCTGGCAACTGTTGCGTCCCGCGCCGGGCCGCTTCGTCAAGCCGGCGCCCGAAGATCTGCACGACGCGGCGCGCATCGTCCGTGCGCAGGAGCGCAGCGACGCCGGTCTTGCGCTGATGGGCGACAAGAGCTTCCTGTTTTCCGAGTCGCGCCAGGCTTTCCTGATGTACGCGAAATACGGCCGCACGTGGGCCGCTTTGCACGATCCGGTGGGTCCGCGCGAAGAGTGGGCCGGCCTGATCGGCAAGTTCGTCGCGCTCGCGCATGCACATGGCGGGCGCGCGGCGTTCTATCAGGTGCGCGCCAACGCCTTGCCGCTTTATCTCGACGCCGGTCTCACGCTGATGAAACTCGGCGAGGAAGCGCATATCGTTCTGGACGACTTCGATCTGAAGGGCTCGCATCGCGCGCATCTTCGCTATGCGCTCAAACGCGGCGAGCGTGATGGCTTCACCGTCGAAGTGATCGATCAGGCGAACGTGCCCGCGTCGCTCGAAACGCTGCGCGGGATTTCCGATGGCTGGCTCGGCAGCCGCGACGCGCGCGAAAAGAGCTTCTCGGTCGCCGCTTTCACGGACGAGTACCTCGCCGCGCAATCGGTGATGCTGGTGCGCCAGAACGGCGTGCCGGCCGCGTTCGTCACCTTCATGACGACCGATATGAACACCGAAGCGACGGTCGGCGTGATGCGTCATGTGGAAAGCGCGTCGCCGTATGCAATGGAATATCTGTTCACGCAACTCGCGCTGCATCTGAAGCAGGCGGGTTTCCGCTCGCTCAGTCTCGGCATCGCGCCGCTGTCCGGCATGCAGCCCACGCCGCTCGCCTCGCGCTGGCACCGGCTTGCCGGCATGGTGTGGCGCTTTGGCGGCCGTTTCTATAACTTCCGCGGACTGCGTGCTTTCAAGAGCAAGTTCCAGCCGCATTGGGAGCCGCGTTATCTCGCGGCGTCGGGTTCGGTGGGCGTGTTCTTCACACTCGCGGACCTGTCATTGCTGGCGGGAGGCCGGCGTTCATGACATTGCATTCGTTTTTCAGGCTTGCTGTGGCGGCGAGCCTCGTGACCGGCGGCGCGCTCGCGCATGCCGCGACCACCACCGTGGCGGGTGGCCGGTATGGCGATGTGACGGTCACTCGGCCCGCTGGTCCGTTGCGCGGCTTCGTGGTGCTGTACTCGCAAGCGAGCGGCTGGAGCACGGCGGATCAGCAGAGCGCCGATGCGCTCGCCAAGGCCGGCGCGTTGACCGTCGGCGTGGATACCGCGCGCTATGCCGCCAACCTCGCCGCAAAGAAAGAAGCCTGCCATCAGCTGGTGGGCGATGCCGAAGTGTTGAGCCACCAGCTCGAACGGCAATCGCAATCGAGCCACTATTTCGCGCCGATCGTCGCGGGTACGGGGCAGGGCGCGACGCTCGCCACGCGCGTGCTCGAACAGGCGCCGTCGAATACGATTGCCGGTGCGGTCGCGGTGGACGCCGAGCGCACGCTCGATCCGCGCTTCCAGCCGTGCCCGCCGGACCCGACGGTGATCCGCGACAAGGTGCCGGGCTTCGTCGAAAAGGCGGCCACGGGCAGCGCCGATCACACGCGCCTCGTGGCGCTGGTCACGCCGCATCTGCAGGCGGTGTCGACGAGCGACGACGACGTCTCTGATCTGCCACTGATCGAATTGCCGGCCGCGCACCCGAACGGCCTCATGGCGATCGTGATTTCCGGCGACGGCGGTTGGCGCGATCTCGACAAGACGATCGCCCAGGCTTTGCAGAAAGACGGCGTCTCCGTGATCGGCTGGGACAGCCTGCGCTATTTCTGGAGCGAAAAGCCGCCTGCGCAGACGAGCCGCGACCTCGCGCGCGTGATGCAAACCTATGGCGCGCGCTGGAACGCGCAGTACATCGCACTGATCGGCTATTCGTTTGGCGCGGACGTGATGCCGTTCGCGTATAACCGTTTGCCGGCAGCGCTGCGCGCGAAGGTCTCGCTGATCGCGTTGCTCGGCTTCGCCCCCGACGCCGATTTTCAGATTCGCGTGGGCGGCTGGCTCGGCATGCCGGCAAGCGACAAGGCGCTGAAAGTGCAGCCGGAATTGGCCCGTGTGCCGCCCGCGATCGTGCAGTGCTTCTACGGCGAGAACGAAAAAGACACCTTGTGTCCGTCGCTGACGAAAACCGGCGTCGAGGTGATTCGCACTTCGGGCGATCACCATTTCGGCGGCGATTACAACTCGCTGGAACGGCGCATTCTCAGCGCCTTCAGGAAGCAGAGCGGCGTGCATGATTGATATCGCCGGATCGCCGGATCGCCAGATCGCCAGATCGCCAGATCGCCGCTGGCGGTGCGCCTTCGAATGCTCATTCGTCTGTTGAGAGCGCTATCGCACATAGTCCGGCTTCACCGGCATCTATGATTCTTTCAAAGAGCTGACCGCTGGGCTCATCAAGCGATACTGCTTGACGAGCCTGCGTGGCCGGTTGTCGTCCGTGTCTTTCTTGTGAATTCTCCTACGATAATGCAGCGCGTCGCCGGTTCGCCCAGTCGCCCGGCAGCGTGCTGCCGGCATGGCTGGCAGCCACTCCGGCGCGCTCGAGCGACCGGTCCGGCAAGGCCGGCACTTTGCCCCATGCGTCGAGGCCGTGAATGCTGGACTCATTCTTCTTCGATACTGCCGCGCGTGAGCCGGATCTTCCCGCGCTATGGGTCGACGAGCGCTCGTACTGCTACGACGAACTTGCCTCGCGAGCGCACCGGATCGCGGCCGACGTATCTGCGGCGCTGCCGCCTGGTCGCGCGAGGCGCTGCCTGTTATTCGCGCATCGTAGTGTGGACGCCTATGCGGGTTTGCTAGGAATCCTCAAGGCAGGCTGCGCTTATGTGCCGCTCAATCCCAACGTGCCGGCTGCGCGTATCGCCGCCATCATCGGGCAGTCGGGCGCCCCCGTCATGCTGGTTGACCGGCGTTGCGCCGCATTGCTCGCCGAAGTGGTACCGCTGCTGGACGAATCACCCAGGATCTTCCTGCTCTACGACGAAGGCGGAGAAGCCGGACAAGTCTCTCAGGATTCCGATGAAATGCATCTGGCCCGCACGGCATTGGCCGATGGCGACCTGACACGGCCGCCACATGATCCACTTGTGACCGAAGCCGCCATGCCTCGCGCGTCGTGCGACGAGGCTTATATTCTGTTCACGTCAGGCTCGACCGGCGCACCCAAGGGCGTGCCCCTCTCGCACGAGAATGCTTGTGCCTATGTGGCGGGGCAACTGCATCTGATCGACAGGCTGCCGGGTGCCCGCTATATACAGTTATGCGAGCTTTCCTTCGATCCTTCGGTGCACGACATGTTCGTGTGCTGGGCGCATGGCGCATGCCTGTACGTGCCGAAGACGGTCGAGCCGATCTACAACGCGGCCTTCATCAAGGAACACGCGATCACGCACTGGAGCAGCGTGCCTTCGGTCGCCGCCTTCATGCAGCAGTTCCGCAAGCTGCAGCCGGACGAATTTCCCAGCCTGCGCGTGACGTTGTTCGGCGGAGAACCGTTGCCGCGTTTGCTGGTGCAAGCGTGGCTGCGTGCCGCACCGAACAGCCGGGTGCTGAACATGTACGGGCCGACTGAAACGACGGTTGCGTGCACAGCATTCGAAGTCACCACGGAATTTCTTGCCGACTCGCGCCACGCGGTGATGCCGCTTGGCCGCGCGTTGCCGGGCATGGAACTGTTGATCGTGGACGCTGCGCTCGAACCGGTCGCGCCAGGCGTCGGCGGCGAATTGCTGGTTGGCGGTCCGCAGGTTGCCTCGGGTTATCTGTCGGCGGACGAGCCCGGCAATCGCCGTTTCATTTCGCGGAGGTATCCGGGCCACAGCGCGTCGCGCTGGTATCGGAGTGCGGATGCCGCGCGCGAGGTAGCCGGCGAGGGAATCGTGTTTCAAGGCCGCATGGATACGCAGATCAAGATTCGCGGCAATCGTATCGAACTCGAAGAAGTCGAGCATGTCGTCAGGTCGTGCAGTCAGGCTGCGCTGTGCGCGGTTATCGCGTGGCCTGTCGATGAAGCGGGTCGCGCAGGTGGCCTGATCGCTTTTGTCACGCATGTGCAAGCTGGCGCGACGCAGATTCTGCAGGCGTGCCGTCAGCGCCTGCCGGCGTATGCCGTGCCGCAACGGGTCGTCATGCTGGACACGTTGCCGCTGAACGTCAATGGCAAGGTCGATAGAAGGGCGCTGGCCGGACAGTGTATGACCGGCGATGTGCTCACCTGAGCATCGCGCGGCAGTGTCTCTTTGCTCGTTCCTGATGGATCGATGCCGTGTCGAAAAATTGAAGTATCGGGGGAATCACAATGAAGACGCATGTGCGCCGTATTCTTCGCGAGGCCGCCTGTCTCGACGTACCGGTCGATACGCTCGACGACCACGACGATCTCTATGCCGCCGGGTTGTCGTCGCTTGGCACGGTCCGTGTGATGATGGCCATCGAGGACGAATTCGCCATTGAAATTCCAGGCGCGCAGATCACGCACGAACTGTTCGAAAGCATCGATTCCCTTGCAAGCGTGCTTGCGCACATCGTGCCGGAGGAATCGAGTGCAACGCGAACCTGACTTGGCGCTACGCTGTCCGCCCATGTCCGCTCAGCTCACCATGACACCCGTCACGTTCGGCGGCTGTTTCGGTTGGCTGCATCGTCCGGCCGGCATGCAACCCGACACGGGCGTCGTGCTGTGCAACCCGTTCGGTTATGAGGCACTCTGCACCTATCGAGGCTGGCGCGAGTTCGCCGATATGCTCGCCGCGCGCGGAGTGGCGGTGCTGCGCTTCGACTATCCCGGCACCGGCGATTCGAGCGGCAACGAAGACGATCCGCAGCGCATGCGTGTCTGGCTCGACAGCATCGAGGCGGCAGCGCTATGGCTGCGCGCCGAAACCGCGGTGACGCGCCTGAGTCTGTGCGGACTGCGTTTGGGCGCGACGCTGGCGGCGCTGGCCGCCGAACAGATGGGCGGCGTCGACGATCTGGTGCTGCTCATGCCGGTGAGTTCGGGCAAGACCTACATTCGTGAGCTGGAGCTTCAGCATCAGAGCTGGCTCAGTTCGCAGCAGGCGCTCGGACTCAGTCTCGATGCAGAGACCGCGAATACCGTCGGCGCACACGGCTTCCGTCTCTATCCGGACACGCTCGAGTCGCTTGCGAAGGTCGATCTCGAACGGACTGCACGATGTGCCGCGCGGCGTGTGCTGCTGCAGGATCTGAACGAGAGCGCGCGTCTGAAGCGCGTGGTGGCGCACTATCACGCGCTCGGTACTCAAACGGATCTGCAGTTTTTCGGCGAATACGGCAAGTTTCTCGTCAATCCCAGTTATAGCGAAACGCCGGAGCATGCGTTCGCGAGCGTGCTCGAATGGTTCAGTGCGGGCGCGATCACGGAACGCGAGCCGGTCGTCGAGATGCTTGCGGGCGCAACCGCTGCGCAGATCGATTTTTCGCACGGACGCGAAACGCCTGTGGTGTTCGAGGGCGGTTGCTATGCCGGCGTGTTCTGTCAGCCGCGACACGCACTTGAAGATGCGCCGGCGGTGTTGTTCGTCAATACGGGCGGTGTGCACCGAATCGGCGACGGCCGCTTCACGGTGCTGATGGCGCGCTATCTGGCCGCAAAAGGTATCGCCTCGTTGCGCATGGACCTGAGCGGCCTCGGCGATAGTCTGCGCCGTGATGCTGCGCTGTCGCTCGATAGGGTGTACGCGCAATATGCGGTTGGCGACGCGAAAGCCGGCGTCGATTGGCTCGTGGCGACGGGGTATCCGGAAACCGTGATGTTCGGCGTGTGCACGGGTGCGTATGTCAGCCTGCATACGGCGCATGCGCATCCGGCAGTGGTGGGTTGCGCCGCTGTCAATCTGCCGTTTTTTACGTGGGACGGCGCGCATACGCGGCCTGGTGCACGGCATGTGGCGGCGAGCGTCGTCTACCGGCGTGCCATGCGCAATCCGCGCAAATGGTTGCGTCTGCTGACCGGCCAGGCAAACGGCAGGATGATCGCGATCGAACTCGCGCGCCGTCTGGGCGCGCGCCTTGCAGCGCGCGCCGGTGCAGCGGTCGAATGGCTGCTAGGCCAACGCACGCCGGGCGGCATGGAGCGCAAGCTCGTACTCGAACTGGAGCGCAAGGGCGTGCAGACTACATTGTTATATGGTTCGCTCGATGAAGGGCTCGACGCGCTGGAAATTCATTTCGGACCTCAAGGTAATCGCCTGGGCAAGTTGAAGAACGTCGACGTGAAACTGATCGGGAAGGTCGACCATGCGCTCTTTTCGCAGTGCTCGCGCAATGTGGTGATGGCGCAATTCGAACAGTTTCTGCGCGAGCGTATGTTGAATGCGCGGCGTTCGGTTTCCGTGCGGGATCGTGGTTTGCGCGTGGCGCAGGTTCAGCAGGGTTGAGATCGACTAGCAGCGAGCATGATGGTTGCCGATGCTACTCATGACCTGCAAGCGCGGCTCGGCGCATGTTTCGCCGCTATGCAGGGAGCGCGAGACGGCACGCGTTGCAATCAACAGGGATTGACAAAGCGCCTCAAGTCAACGAAGATCGAACGCATGAACTGCCTCGACATCCGTATTGCGCTGATTATTAGCATCATTCATCGAATGGTGGGTTAGCGCGCGTCGGATAGCAGTGACACATAACCCGCCACCTGAGGCGGGTTTTTTTATGTCCGCTTGCAACCTGCCTCCTGTGAACGCTTTACTGATTCGTCCTTGCCGCACAGGAGCTTGCCTTGCCGTTACACGAACTCAAACAGGCGGCCGAAGCCGCCGATAGCGTCGCGCTTCGTCACGACTACCTGAAGAAAACCCTGACCGCGCGCGTCTACGACGTGGCCCGCGAGACCGAACTCGAACGCGCGCCGAATCTGTCGGCGCGTCTGCGCAATCCGGTCTACCTGAAGCGCGAGGACAACCAGCCGGTGTTCTCGTTCAAGGTGCGCGGCGCGTACAACAAGATGGCGCATATTCCGGCCGGGGCGCTGGAACGCGGGGTGATTACCGCGTCGGCGGGCAATCATGCGCAGGGCGTCGCGCTTTCGGCCGCGCGCATGGGCGTGAAGGCGATCATCGTGGTGCCGGTCACCACGCCGCAGGTGAAAGTGGATGCGGTGCGCGCGCACGGCGGCCCGACCGTCGAAGTCGTGCAGTTCGGCGAATCGTATAGCGACGCGTATGACCACGCGGTGAAACTGCAGGAAGAGCGCGACCTGACCTTCGTGCATCCGTTCGACGATCCGTATGTGATCGCCGGCCAGGGCACGGTGGCAATGGAGATCCTGAGCCAGCATCAGGGTCCGATTCACGCGATCTTCGTGCCGATCGGCGGTGGTGGACTCGCGGCAGGCGTGGCCGCATACGTGAAATCGGTGCGCCCGGAGATCAAGGTGATCGGCGTGCAGACCGACGATTCGTGCGCAATGGCCGCGTCACTGAAAGCCGGCGAGCGGGTCACGCTGACTGAGGTCGGTCTGTTCTCGGACGGCACGGCGGTGAAGCTGGTCGGTGAAGAGACCTTTCGCCTCTGCCGCGCATATCTCGACGACGTGCTGCTCGTGAATACCGACGCCCTATGCGCCGCCATCAAGGACGTGTTCCAGGACACCCGCAGCGTGCTGGAACCTGCCGGCTCGCTCGCGGTGGCCGGGGCGAAACAGTATGCGGAGCGCGAAGGCATCGAGAACCAGACGCTGATCGCGATCACGTCGGGCGCGAACATGAACTTCGACCGCATGCGCTTCGTGGCCGAGCGCGCCGAAGTCGGTGAGGCACGCGAAGCGGTGTTCGCCGTGACGATCCCCGAAGAGCGCGGCAGTTTCCGGCGCTTCTGCGAACTGGTGGGCACGCGCAGCGTCACCGAGTTCAACTACCGCATTGCGGACGCGCATTCCGCCCATATCTTCGTAGGCGTGCAGATCAGGAATCGCAGCGAATCCGCGCAGATTGCGGGTGCGTTCGAAGCGCACGGCTTCGCCACCGTCGATCTCACGTTCGACGAACTGTCCAAGCAGCACATCCGCTATATGGTCGGCGGCCGCTCGCCTCTGGCGCACGACGAACGACTGTTCCGCTTCGAGTTTCCCGAACGTCCGGGCGCGCTGATGAAATTCCTTTCGTCGATGGCGCCGAACTGGAATATCAGCCTGTTCCACTACCGCAACCAGGGCGCGGACTACAGCTCGATTCTGGTCGGCATCCAGGTGCCGGAGAGCGAGAACGCGGCGTTCGAACAGTTTCTCGCCACGCTCGGTTATCCGAACTGGGAAGAGACGCGGAATCCGGTGTATCGCCTGTTTCTCGCCTCGTAGAACGGCTCGGGGTTTACCTTGAGGCAGCGCGACACCGCGCGAAGGATGAGTCGTCCGGCAAATGAGTCACGAGCCCTGTCTGGACGGCATTAGCACCCAGTTGCGCCTATCGGCCGTGGGTGCCCAATCCAGGCTGTTATCTTGAAATCAGATACAGGCTATCCACCGTATCGCGTTGCCGGATATAACGTGTGTTCGTCAAACTGAGTGCAAATCTAACGCCGCATTCAGGAGACAACTCATGCGCACTCAAATTGGCATCATCGGTGCCGGGCCTGCGGGTCTGCTGCTTTCCCATCTTCTTCACTTGCGTGGCATCGACTCCGTCGTGCTCGAGTCGCGCGCTCGCGATCAGATCGAATCCACCATCCGCGCAGGCGTGCTTGAACAAGCCACGATGGATCTGTTGACCGAAGCCGGCGTCGGCGCGCGAATGAAGGCCGAAGGCGCGCTGCATCACGGCTTCGAGCTGGCTTTCGAAGGCAAGCGGCGCCGTATCGATCTGACCGGACTCACGGGGCATTCGATCACGGTCTACGCACAGCACGAAGTGATCAAGGATCTCGTCGCGGCACGCGTGGCCGACGGCGGCAAGCTGCGTTTCGGCGTGTCGCAGACCTCGATTCACGATATCGAGACCGACAGGCCGTCGATCCGCTATCACCACGAAGGCGAAGCGTATGAACTGCAATGCGACTTCGTGATTGGCTGCGACGGTTCGCAAGGCGTGTCGCGTGCATCGATTCCGCAGGCATTGCGCAAGGATTTCGAACGTGTGTACCCGTTCGGTTGGTTCGGAATCCTGTGTGAAGGGCCGCCGTCATCGGATGAATTGATCTACGCGCGTCACGAGCGCGGCTTCGCGCTGGTCAGCACGCGCTCGCCGAACGTGCAGCGCATGTACTTCCAGTGCGATCCGAAAGATTCGATCGAGAACTGGTCCGACGACCGGATCTGGGCGGAACTGCATGCGCGAGTCGACTCGCACGACGGACAGAAAATTGTCGACGGCAAGATCTTTCAGAAGAACATTGTCGGCATGCGCAGTTTCGTGTCGAACACCATGCAGCATGGCCGGCTATTTCTGGCCGGCGACGCGGCGCATATCGTGCCGCCCACCGGTGCGAAGGGCATGAATCTGGCCGTGGCCGACGTGCGCGTGCTGACTGGGGCGCTCAATGCGTTC
Source organism: Paraburkholderia dioscoreae (assembly GCF_902459535.1). Lineage (NCBI taxonomy): Bacteria > Pseudomonadati > Pseudomonadota > Betaproteobacteria > Burkholderiales > Burkholderiaceae > Paraburkholderia > Paraburkholderia dioscoreae. The sequence goes on along the minus strand of NZ_LR699553.1, from coordinate 2,374,024 downwards.
TACGTCGAAAACCGCACGGACTTGCTGGACAGCTACAGCGCGACCGCGCTTAAACGCATCTGGCGTGCCGAGCACTTCTCGTACTGGATGACCAGCATGATGCACCGTATCGAGGGTGCATCGCCTTTCGATCAGCAGTTGCAGGTCGCCGAACTCGAATATGTGACCACCTCGCGCGCGGCGGCCACCGCGATGGCCGAAAATTATGTTGGCGTGGCCGGCGCGCAAGCGCAAGCGTGAGCGAGCAGGGCACAGTGTTCAGCGGGCATACCGTAGACTGTGCATGTTCGCGCTTTCATTTTGCCGGGGTATGCTCTCCCTTTAGCGCGTTCTTCGAAATAGGGGCAAAGGCAAATGCGGCGTGTCATTTTCAACCAGAAGGGCGGGGTGGGCAAATCGACCATCGTATGCAACCTGGCGGCCATCAACGCCAGCGAGAACCTGCGTACGCTGGTCATCGATCTCGACCCGCAAGGTAATTCCAGCCAGTATCTGCTTGGCAAAGAGGCGACTGATCTCAAGCCCAACGTCGCGGACTTCTTCGAAACGGCCTTGAGTTTCAGCTTCAGGCCGACGCCGGTTTCGACTTTCATTCACCGCACGCCATTCGAGAACCTCGATGTGATGCCCTCTCATCCGGATCTCGACACGCTTCACGGCAAGCTCGAGTCGCGCTACAAGATCTACAAGCTGCGTGACGCGTTGAACGAACTGGACGAGTACGACGCGATTTACATCGATACGCCCCCGGCGTTGAATTTCTATACCCGCTCCGCGCTGATTGCGGTCGAACGCTGCCTGATTCCTTTCGATTGCGACGATTTCTCGCGCCGGGCCTTGTATACGCTGCTCGACAACGTCAAGGAGATTCAGCAGGACCATAACGCCGCGCTGGAAGTCGAGGGAATCGTGATCAACCAGTTTCAACCGCGCGCGAGCCTGCCCCTTCAGTTGGTCGAGGAACTGATCAGCGAGGGTTTGCCTGTGCTGGCGTCGCGATTGTCGACGTCCGTGAAAATTCGCGAGTCGCATCAGTACGCCAAGCCGATGATTCACTTCGACCCCCGGCACAAGCTCGCTCATGAATTCATGGCACTGCATCGGGAACTGATCGGCTAGACCCACGCCTGTTCCGCGAGACGAACGCCCGTTTCGGATCAGGCCTCGTGAATGTGATAATCGCCCGAATTCACTAGCCGATGAGGTATTGCAATGCAGGTTTATGGCCGACGCAGTTCGATCAATGTGCAGAAAGTGCTGTGGTGTCTCGCTGAACTGGGTTTCACGGAAGGGCGCGAGTTTTCGCGGATCGATGCAGGACTCGAATTCGGCGTGATCGACACGCCGCAGTATCGTGCGCTCAATCCGAACGGACTGGTGCCCACGCTCGTCGATGGTGAGTGCGTGCTGTGGGAGTCCAATACGATCGTCCGTTATCTGGCCGCGAAATATGATGCGCAGACCTTGCTGCCGTCCGAACCCGCCGAGCGCGCCGACGTCGAGCGCTGGATGGACTGGCAACTCGGCACGCTGTGGGCGACGTTGCGCGTTGCGTTCCTGGGGCTGACGCGCGTGCCGGAGGCGCAACGCGACTATGACGCCATCAGGCGTTCATATGGTGAAGCAACGCGGCTTCTCGGCATTGCGGACGCAGTCCTCGAAAAACACGACTATCTTGCGCAGGGTCGCTTTACCGTGGCCGATATCGGCGTCGGCCTTGCGGCGCACCGCTGGGTGCATCTGGCCGAACGGTTCGCCGACAGGCTGGATGCGCCGCAACCGCTGCCTTCGCTGGAGCGGTGGCTTCAGGCGATCAGAAGCAGGCCGGCCTTTTCCGTGGCGGTCGCCTCCTGAGTGGGGTGAGGCGCGGCAGACACGCGCCTCGCCAGATTACAACGCGGCGAATATACCGACGATAATCGCACCGAACAGAATCCATTTGATTATGTAGTACGTTGGCCGGTGCCATGCCTTGATACGTTTTCCGAGCCGTCGCACGGCGTACAGGTATTTGAAGATGCGATTCAGAAACCCGGTGCGATCTCCTGCTTCGTTCGGCGAGGCTGCCGCGCGAAGCAGAATGGCGGAAAACATTCGATTGAGCGCGGCCGCCCAGCGAAAATACATTGGACGCTCGATATCGCAGAAAAGAACGATGCGCGACTTATCGGTTTCATTCTTCGCGTAGTGAATATAGGTTTCGTCGAATAGCACAACCTCGCCGTCGCGCCAGTAATAGTGCTGGCCATCCACGTCGATATAGCATTTGGGGTCGTCCGGTGTGACGAGTCCAAGGTGATAGCGAATGGATCCCGCGTACGGATCGCGATGGCGAACCAGGCTTGCGCCCGGCGGCAATTGCGCGAACATGGCGGCCTTGACAGTGGGGATGCCCTGCAGCAGCCGCGTGGTGACCGGACACAGGGCTTCAGCGGATGGATGAGGCGCGTCGTACCATTTCAGATAAAAACGCCGCCAACCCGTTTTAAAGAACGAGTTGAAGCCAATATCGTTGTAGTTACTCGACGCCGATATCTTTTGCGCGGCGTCGACCGCGAGTGCCTCGTCCCGGATGGTTTTCCAGTTGGCCTGCAATGTCGCCAGCTCCGGAAAAAGCTTTTTATCGATGAAGGCATTGGACTTGAGTGTCGACAGCATGTACCAGAGGCAATTGACGGGCGCCATGAATGTCGAATGGTCTGATAATTGCCGCCAGAATCCGAATCGAACCGTGCCGCGTCTCGAAACATAGGCCGCACTAGCTGTGAACCAGATGAGAATCAACCACCGCATGCTTGCTCCTGAAGCGCACGTGGCAGCGTAATTGCGCTGCGGATTTGGAAAAAATCACATCTTATAAAAAAGATAAATTCTCTGCATTTTCGCCGGCACGCCGTCTTGCTGTTCGTCTCTATCCCGCACGTCCGAAAACGCGATTGCGCGACGCGTTCGAGTCGGGGCTCACCTGGAACTTGATGGCGTAGCGTGCCCAATTGTTTCGGGCTGCGGAGGCGAGGCACGGATCGGGCGAGACGTCGCCATTGGCGCATGTGGCGGCTATTCATATCCGTCTCGGCGCGAGCCATTTCGGAGTTCGGGAGTGGCCGGAAATCGGGCCGCCGCCGACTTTCGTGAAACCCCGCAGCCTGTTCGCTATGCCGGCCTCGAAAAGACTGCTGCGCAGCAGAAGAGACACTATGAGCACTATGCAGAACAGTCCCGGCGTTGCAGCAGAGAAAGCGGTGTATTTCGAGCAAATACTTTGAAAAGCACTCGCTCGACAGCTGTTTTTTTATTGTAGTGACAACAGCAACAGTGAATTCAGGATTAGCGGATTTATTCCGTTGCGGTGGGCACCTACACTGTATTCACCGCTGCAACAACAGCCCCATCCGCAGCGCGCAGAAAGACAATCTTTGGAGGTGGTTTCATGAAGTCGCTCATTCAAGCTGTTGCTATCGCCGTTGTTCTTGTCGCGCCGGTAGCCTCGTTCGCTCAGTCGTCCAATCAGCCGGCGTCGCAAGGCGCAGAGGCTGTGCAGGCTCAGGCTTCGAGCCAGCAGGCTCCGGCTCAGGCCAATAACAGCGGTTATGGTTCAGGCAGCCGTGGCACGTGGCAAGCCGGTCACGGTGGCGACACGACGGTCAGTTCCTATTCGCCGCCGATTTACAACGCCCGTTAAGCAAACGGCTCGCACGCGGCGAATGTAACGCCGCGCGCGAGCCGACTGTTTTCTATGGCGCGCGCAACAGGGTCATCTGGTTGTGCAGCAGCGCCAGCAGATCATCATCGCTAGGCCGCGTGCCCCAATGCCGCGCGCCCGCCACTGACGCAATCGCGATCCACGAGTGAGGTGGAAACCATTCGCGCAACAGTGTGCCGTCCCGACGCAAACACAATTGACCGGTCTGCTCGCTATATTCAGCGCAGATCAGCGTGTCGTTGATTTGCGCGGTGACTCGTCTCGGATCGCTGCGTAGCAAAGCGTCGCTCCTGCAGAAGATGTGGCGCGAATGCGTGCGCCTGGCCGTGTCACCGACGCGGCCGGCGCGTGTGCATGCGTGTGCATCAATGATCGCCGTGACCGTGACCGTGACCGCGGTCGTCGCCGTGACCATGCCAGCCATTGTCGTGACCGCGCCAGTCGCCGTGCGGGCCGCGCGCGTCATGCCATTCGCGTTCGCCGTGATGACGCTCTTCCCACTCGCGCCGGTCCCAGTAGCGGCGGCCGTCATAGTAGCGCTCGCCGTACCAGCCCGGACTCACCACGACCACGGGCGGAGCCGGCGCGTAGATCGGAGGTGGCGGGGCATACACGGGTTCGGGCGCATAAGCGACACCCGGAATGCCGATGTTCACGCCCACATCGACGTGGGCCAGCGCGACTGACGATGCGCCAATTCCCAGACCCGCAACGATCGCCGCAGACAGCCAGCGGTTTCGTGATTCGTTCATGTTTTATTTCCGGCTTCTACGACGGTAAGTGGACAGTCCTGCGCGGTTCGCGCTCAATAGCGGTCGCGATCGTGATCGTAGTGACCGTGGTCGTGATAGCCGCCTTCCGGAACTACGATGCAACCGCTCAATGCACCCCCGAGCGTGACGGCCAGAATGGCCAGCGCGAAAATTCTTTTCATGGCATTGCTCCCGTTTCCTTGTGCCCCGAACTCTACTGACCGGTGGAATTACCGGTGTGTTTGTGTGTAACAGGACGTGTCGATAGCCACGTGTGGCGGCAACGCGTGGGCGGCGTGAATGACGTGCACGCGAACGTAATGAGTAGAGAGCGGGTGGTGGCGCGATAGACACGCAAGCCGTTGAACATGCTGTGAAAAAGACGCAATGGCAGAGCGGTTTGCGTACCGCGATGGGTCGGATGGCAGTTGGATCGACGGGCGTCAGGCGCTCGGCGCGGCGTATCGCGGCAGCTATGCCGCACGGATACATTCAGTTGCAGAGTAAGTCGCCGATTGGCGACTTCAGTCGATCAGATCGCGTGAGCCGGCTGATTGTGCGCTTTCGCGTCATCCGCAAGCACGAGGGCGCGGACAGTACTTGAGGGCGCCTGACGTGCACAACGTCAGGATCACGCCAATATCGACGCCATGACGTCCACGCGCGAGCCTCACGACGCCGCACGTGATAAGCACATAAAAAACAAGTCTTTTACGTGCGCCGTCAGGACTGGTTAGATCACTGGGTCCACAATCAGTCAGCCGATCCAGTTCAATCGCATTTCTTGCCGGCCAGCCATGAGCACAATTACCGAAGCGTTCACCCCGGATGCTGCGCACCGCCCACTCGTGCGTGCGATGCCGTTGCAGCGGTTGCGCCGCGACGGCCGCACGCTCGATGCGGATGCGCGCGGCGCGATCCATGCGGCCTTCACCGCCAATCCGTGCCTGAAGAGCTGGCCGGCCCACGCGATCGACGCGCTGTGTGACGCCGGCCAACTCCGCACGTGGACCAACGGCGAGCTGATTTTCGCGCGCGACGAACCTTGCGACGACATTCAGGTGGTGCTGTCCGGCGCGATCGAAATGAGCTGGACCAATTCGGCCGGCGTGCGCGCGGTGGCGGTGTATATGCGGCCGAACGAGGTCATCAACTTCATCCCGGTGCTGGACCGGCGCGGCTCGATGCACGATCAGCGTGCGCATGGTTCGACCACGCTGTTCCACATTCCCGGCAAGGCCTTGTTCGATCTGTTCGCCCGCGAGCCTGCGCTGTTGCGCAACGTGCTCGACCTGATCTGTCTGCGAAGCCGCGCGCTGCACGGCCGCCTGGGCAGGACGGCGCTGGCGGGTTTTCGCGCGCGCATGGCGGAGCAGTTGCTCGCGCTTGCCGAATGGCACGGCAGACCAACCGGGCAGGGTGTTGAGTTGACGATCAGGCTCTCGCAGGAGGATCTCGCGGCCCTGCTTGCCGCGTCGCGGCAAAGCATCAACAAGGAACTGCGCTGGCTGGTGCGCAACGGCATTGTCGATGTGCGTTATAGCCGCCTGACCGTGATCGACATGAAGGCGCTGCGCGAGTTGAGCGAGGCGGCGTGAAAAAACTCATAACGATATAAAAAGCGCTTCTATCAAGTGTCCAACGCGCGACAGATTCGCGGCGACCGCTCTGTCGATAATGGCTCGTCGATTCAGACCTGTCTCGTCCTCAAACCGGGAGTTGCATAACATGTCGAACCTGAGTCTCGCGACGTCCAACGCACTGGACCTTCATCCCGTCACCGGCCGCATCGGCGCGGAAGTTCGCGGCGTACGGCTGTCCGGCCAGCTCGAAGCGGCCACCGTCGAAGCGATTCGTGCCGCGCTGGTACGTCACAAGGTGATTTTTTTCCGCGGCCAGACGCACTTGCAGGACGCCGATCAGGAAGCGTTCGCCAAACTGCTTGGCGAGCCGGTTTCGCATCCCACGGTGCCGGTGGTGGACGGCACGGACTATCTGCTCGAACTCGACTCGCATCGCGGCGGCCGCGCGAATTCCTGGCATACGGACGTGACTTTTGTCGACGCCTATCCGCAAGCGTCGATCTTGCGCGGCGTGACGATTCCGGAGGTGGGCGGCGACACGGTATGGGCCAACACGGCCACTGCGTACGACGATCTGCCGCCGCCGCTCAAAGCGCTCGCCGAACAACTGTGGGCCGTGCACAGCAACGAATACGACTACGCGAACCACGCGAACGTCGGCGAGCGCGGGCGCGACACGGAGGCGTTCAGGCGCTACCGCGAGGCGTTCGTGTCCACGCGTTACGAGACCGAGCATCCGGTCGTGCGCGTACATCCGGAATCCGGCGAAAAAACCCTGATTCTCGGGCATTTCGTGAAGAGTTTCGTGGGCCTCACGCCGAGCGCGTCGGCGCATGTGCTCGAACTGCTGCAAGGCTACGTGACGCGTCTGGAGAACATCGTGCGCTGGCGCTGGCAGACGGGCGACGTCGCGATCTGGGACAACCGCGCGACCCAGCACTATGCGGTCAACGATTACGGCGATGCACACCGTGTGGTGCGGCGCGTGACGTTGAAGGGCGATGTGCCGGTCAGCGTCGACGGCCGACGCAGTTTCACGCGCAGCGTCGAACCGAAGGCTGCTGTGAAGGCCGCCTGAGTGTCGTAGTTGGCTCGACCGCTCGCGAACGGATTTGCGGTGCCGTTCGGCCGCGTTTGACCGCTATCCTGCGGCGACCTGCTCCGGTGCCGTCGCTTGCCGATAGCCGAGCCGCGTCGAGATCGCGAGGCCCGAGTTTCTGAGCAGCGCGATGTAGTGCGACTTCGTGTCGGCGCCGCAGCGCATGGTGGGAAATGAAATCGACAGGCCGGCGATCACACGGCCGAAGCGGTCGAACACCGGCACGGCGAGACACTGCAAACCTTCTTCCTGTTCCTCGTTGTCCTCGCCGTAGCCTTGTTCGCGCACACGCGGCAGGATGCTGAGCACGGCCTCGGCGGAGGCGAGCGTCTTTTGCGTCGACTTGCGGAATTCGACGTGGGAGAGCACTTCGCGCGCGTCGGCCGGGTCCATCCATGCGAGCAGGACTTTGCCGATCGCCGTGCTATGTAGCGGATTGCGCCGGCCGATGCGCGACTGCATACGCAGCCCATAATCGGCGTCGATCTTGTGAATGTAGATGATGGCGTCTTCATCGAACGCGCCCAGGTGCACCGCCTCGCGGGTCGCCGCGCCGATGCGGCGCATCTCGACGTCGGCCTCGCGCACCAGATCGACGCTTTCCAGCGCCTTCGCGCCGAGTTCGAACAGACGGATGGTGAGCCGGTAGCGCTCGGTTTCGACTTCCTGCGTCACGTAGCCGAGCGCTTTCAATGTCTGGATCACGCGATGCACGGTGGTCTTCGACAGGCCGAGCCGTTGCGACAGTTCGCTGATGCCGATCTGCCCGCTGTCGCCGATCGCGCCGAGAATGGCGAATACGCGGCCGATCGACGAGGCCGATTCGCCCTTGTCGCAAGCCATGCTGTTCATGCCGCCGAAGTCGGCGGTCTGCTCGTCCTGCGCGTGTGCGGGGGCGCTGTCCTTGCGCGGTTTGCCTCTTGCTGCCATTTCCGTCTTCCCTGTCTATGCGTTCCCGTGCCGCCAACGCGCACGTCGGCGCCGCGCCGAGAGCATACCGCGTCGCGCGCCCGCTGCCGAGTCAGCGCGCGAGCCAGCCGCCGTCCACCGCCAGTGTATGCCCGTGCACATAGTCCGAAGCGGACGACGCGAGGAACACGACCGGGCCCGCAAGATCGCGCGGCGTGCCCCAGCGGGCGGCCGGAATGCGGGCGAGAATCTCGTCGTTGCGCTGGGCGTCGTCGCGCAGTGCCGCCGTGTTCGCGGTCGCCATGTAGCCGGGCGCGATCGCATTCACGTTGATGCCTTGCGCCGCCCATTCGTTTGCGAGCAGCCGCGTGAGTCCCAGCACGCCGCTTTTCGATGCGGTATAGGACGCTACCCGTATGCCGCCCTGAAACGACAGCATCGACGCGACATTGATGATCTTGCCGCCGCTCTGCTGCTTCACGAACTGTCGCGCGACGGCCTGCGAAAGAAAGAACAGGCTCTTCAGATTGAGGTCCACCACCGCGTCCCAATCGGCTTCGGTGAAATCGAGCGCGTTCTCGCGGCGGATGATGCCCGCGTTGTTCACCAATACGTCGATGCGGCCGAACGCTTCGACAGCGGCGCGCACAATGTCCTCGACCGGCGCGATCGAGCCGAGGTCGGCACGCACGTCCGCGAAGCGGCGTCCGGTCGCTTCGACACGCGCGGGTGTGTCGCCGGCATCGGCGCGACTCACGCCGACAATGTCGCAGCCGGCTTCGGCAAGTGCGAGCGCCATGCCGGCGCCGAGGCCGGTGTTGCTGCCGGTGACGATGGCGACGCGGCCGGTGAGATCAAAGGTGTTCACGATGTTCGAGCCCATGTCGTGTTGCCGGAGTGGCTGATGCGAAAAAGGCGGTAAAAAGAGGCCGAAAAAAAGGGTGAAAAAAACGGCCCGTCAGCGCAAGTCCCGCACGGCGATGTGGTCCATGTCGCTGAACACCTGGTTTTCGCCGACCATGCCCCAGATGAACGTGTACGCCTGCGTGCCGACACCGGAGTGAATCGACCAGCTCGGCGAGATCACCGCCTGCTCGTTGTGCACGAGAATGTGCCGCGTCTCGTTCGGCTCGCCCATCATGTGAAAGACGGCGGCGTCGTCGGCGATGTTGAAATAGAAATACACCTCCATGCGGCGCTCGTGTGTATGGCACGGCATGGTGTTCCACAGGCTGCCCGGTTCGAGTTTCGTCATGCCCATGGAAAGCTGGCAGGTGGGCAGCACTTCGGGAACGATGAATTTGTAGATGGTGCGGCGGTTGCTCGTGGCAGGGCCGCCGAGCGTTTGCGGCGAGGCTTGCGCAAGCGAGATCGTGCGGGTCGGATACGACGTGTGAGCGGGGGCGCAGTTCAGGTAGAACTTCGCGGGCCGCGCGACGTCGTCGCTGCCGAAGGCAATGGCCTGCGCACCTTTGCCGATGTAGATCGCCTCTTCGTTGCGCACCGTATGGCGCGTGCCGTCCACCTCGACCCAGCCGTCGCCGCCGATGTTGATCGCGCCGAGTTCGCGCCGCTCCAGCAGATAGCTCACGCCGATCGCCTTGCCGAGCGAGCCGGGCACCTCGACCGCGCGGGCCACCGGCGACACGCCGCCGACGATGATCCGGTCGATATGGCTATAGGTGAGCTTCAACGCATCGCGCTCGAATACCTGATCCACCAGAAATGCCCGGCGCAATCCTTCGGTATCCAGCGTCTTTGCGTATTCGCTGTTGATGGCCTGTCTCACTTCCATGGTTCTTTCTCCGCTGGGTTGGCGCGCCCAGCTGTCTCTCGACGCGGGCGCCGTTCTGGGCTCGACTGTAGCGTAGAAATTGGATTTCGGAACAGTGGTCCGAAAATATTGCACTGCGACATCATATTGGATAAGGGTTTGAGGCAGGTAACGGGTAAACGATGAGCGTAATTTCCATCGCAATCGGAACAGCGTTCCTTTCGCGATGCTATATTGCGCCGAAAGGGAGCAGCCCGGCGCGAGAACGGGCCATTACCCCGGGTGATCCACCCGATAACGGGACGCAAAGTCCACGGAGGAGGCATGAAGCTCAAGAAGGCCATCGACCGCATTCCTGGCGGCCTGATGCTGGTGCCGTTGTTGCTCGGCGCCTGCGTCCACACGTTTGCGCCGGGTTCGGGCAAGTACTTCGGGTCGTTCACCAATGGTTTGATTACCGGCACCGTGCCGATTCTGGCGGTGTGGTTCTTCTGCATGGGCGCGACCATCGATCTTCGCGCGACCGGCACCGTGCTGCGCAAATCGGGCACGCTGCTGGTGACGAAAATGATCGTGGCGTGGATCGCGACGATCGTCGCCTCGCGCTTCATCCCGATCGACGGCGTCAAGGCCGGGCTCTTCGCCGGCCTCTCCGTGCTGGCGATCACGACCTCGATGGACATGACCAACGGCGGCCTCTACGCGGCCGTGATGCAGCAATACGGGACCAGGGAGGAGGCGGGTGCGTTCGTGCTGATGTCGGTCGAATCGGGGCCGCTCGTCAGCATGATCATTCTCGGCGCGACCGGTGTGGCGTTCTTCGAGCCGCGCCTGTTCGTCGGCGCGGTGCTGCCGTTTCTGATCGGCTTCGTGCTGGGTAATCTGGATAGCGAGTTGCGCGAATTCTTCGACCGCTGCGTGCATCCGCTGATTCCGTTCTTCGGCTTTGCGCTCGGCAACGGCATCGACCTCAGCGTGATCGCGAGGAGCGGCCTGCCGGGAATCGTGCTGGGTCTCGGCGTGATCGTCGTGACAGGCATTCCGCTGATTCTCGCGGATCGCTGGATTGCGGGAGGCAATGGGGCGGCGGGGCTGGCCGCTTCGTCGACTGCCGGGGCCGCGGTGGCGAATCCGGCGATCATCGGCGAGATGATTCCAGGCTTCAGGCCGCTGGTGCCGGCCGCGACCGCGATGGTCGCGACGGCCTGTCTCGTGACGGCGATTCTGGTGCCGATTCTCACGGCGCTGTGGGTGCGCCGGCATCAGGCGCGCGATGCGTTGCGCGAGGAGTTCGCGGCGGCGAACACGCCGCCGCTCAGCGAGCGGGACGTGCATGTGTAGGGCAGGGTGAAGGCGGCCCGTTCGCGTTCTTCAGGAGCGTAAGCGGGTCGCGCGCTTGCCCGCGTTTGCCCGCGTTTGCCGTCGTTCGTTGTTCACGACAATAAAAAAGGTCCGCGAGCGTAAGCTCGCGGACCCGCTACGGTATGTGAAAAGAGGCGGGCGGTAAGCCGCCTCGGTCCGTCTTAAACCGCCATCACCGATACCGCCTTGGTGACCAGGTAGCCTTCCATCGCTTCCGGGCCGCCTTCCGAACCGTAACCCGAATCCTTCACGCCGCCAAACGGCATTTCCGGCGACGGCGTAGCCGGCTGGTTGATCCACAGCATGCCGACTTCCAGTTGCTGCGACAGCAGGTGCACGTTACTGAACGACTTCGTGAACGCATAGCCCGCCAGACCGTATGGCAGGCGGTTCGCTTCCGCGATCGCTTCTTCGAGCTTGTCGAAGCCGCGAATCGCCGCGATCGGGCCGAACGGCTCGTTGTTGAACACGTCGGCTTCGAGCGATACGTTGGTCAGCACGGTGGGCGCAAAGAAGTTGCCTTCCGAGCCCACGCGTTCGCCGCCCGTTTCGACCTTGGCGCCGGTTTTGCGCGCGTCGTCGAGCACCTTGCTCATTGCCGTCAGGCGGCGGGCGTTGGCGAGCGGCCCGAGGGTCGTGCCTTCGGCGAGGCCGTCGCCGAGCTTGAGGCCTTCAGCATGCTTGACCAGCGCCGCGGCGAACTCCTCGCGGATGCTGTTGTGCACCAGGAAGCGCGTGGGCGAGATGCAGACCTGGCCGGCATTGCGGAACTTCGCGCCGCCCGCGGCCTTGACGGCGAGCGCCACGTCGGCGTCTTCCGCCACGATGACCGGAGCGTGACCGCCCAATTCCATTGTTGCGCGCTTCATGTGTGCGCCGGCCAGTGCCGCCAGTTGCTTGCCGACCGGCGTCGAACCGGTGAACGTGACCTTGCGGATCACCGGATGCGGAATCAGGTAGCTGGAAATTTCAGCCGGGTCGCCGAACACGAGGCCGACCGTACCCGCCGGCACGCCGGCCTCGACGAAGGCCTGCAGCAGTGCTGCCGGCGACGCCGGCGTTTCTTCCGGTGCCTTGACGAGGAACGAACAGCCGCACGCGAGCGCGGCACTCAGTTTGCGCACGACCTGGTTGACCGGGAAATTCCACGGCGTGAACGCCGCCACAGGCCCGATCGGCTCCTTGAGCACCAGTTGCTGCGCCGCCAGGTTGCGCGACGGCACGATCCGGCCGTAGACGCGGCGGCCTTCGTCGGCAAACCATTCGATGATGTCAGCCGCCGCCAGCACTTCGACGCGTGCTTCGGCGAACGGCTTGCCCTGTTCCTGCGTCATCAGACGGCCGATGTCCGAGGCCCGCTCGCGCACCAGCGCGGCGGCGCGGCGCATGGTCGTGGCGCGCTCGTTGGCCGGCACCTTGCGCCAGGCTTCGAAGCCGCGTTGCGCGGCGGCGAGCGCCCGGTCCAGATCGGCAATGCCGGCGTGCGCCACTTTGCCGATGGCCTGGCCGGTGGCCGGGTTGACGACGTCGAGGGTCTTGCCGCTGGCGGCGTCGCACCATTCGCCGTTGATCAGAAGTCGGGTATCGGTATAGCTCGAGATGGCCATGCTGGGGTTCCTGTATAGGGGAAAACGACAGGCCGCGCGATCGTCGAGCACGGGGCTGGACCTGCGCGGGCCTTGGATGGACTGCCGATTCCAAACATCTTATCTGATTGCGCGAAATCGCACCGATGGGCGGCCTCGCGCGTGGCATGCGGCACGCGTCTTGCCGCGCGGCTGCCGCGGCAGCGGAAAACGGGTCGAAGCGGTGCCGCGCAAAGAGGCGTAGAGTCGAGCAGCAGTGGCAGAAACCGGCCTGATCCCGCGGCCGTGGATGTTGCCAAAACGAGGCGCGAGCGTTACGCAAGGCAGCAAGCAGCGCCGAAGCAGCACGCGAGGCAACCTTCAGAAGCGGCAGGCGAAGCCCGGCCAATGCAGGCCAATCAACCCAGATGCACATGAGGAATCGACATGCCAACCGGTACAGTGAAATGGTTTAACGACGCGAAAGGCTTTGGCTTCATTACTCCCGACGACGGCGGCGAAGATCTGTTCGCTCATTTCTCGGAGATCCGCTCCGAGGGTTTCAAGTCGTTGCAGGAAAACCAGAAGGTCAGCTTTGAAATCAAGCAGGGGCCGAAGGGCAAGCAGGCGGCGGATATCAAGCCGGTCTGAACGCATGGGCCGGTTCGCGTGTGACAGGCGCGCGGCCGGTCAGTTTTTACTTAAGGTTTCCTTCAGCTTTGCTCCGTAGTATTTGCGCGATTACCCGCCGCCCGGCGGGAAATAGTTCCGACAGTTTGTCGATAGAGAACTGAAAGCGCCGATACAAGGCTTGCTGGAGCATCCATGAAAACCCTGTTCTTGCAGGCGCCGTCGTACGACGGCTTCGATGGTGGCGCGGGTTCGCGCTATCAGGCCAAACGTGAAGTCCGCTCGTTCTGGTATCCCACGTGGCTCGCACAGCCCGCCGCACTCGTGCCCGACAGCCGCGTGCTCGACGCACCGGCAGATGGTTTGTCGGTCGACCAAACGCTGGACATTGCGCAGCAATACGATCTGGTGGTGATCCACACCAGCACGCCGTCCTTTCCCACCGACGCCCTGTTCGCCGAAGACCTGAAGAAGCGCAAACCGTCCGTGTTGATCGGCATGGTGGGCGCGAAGGTCGCCGTCGATCCGCACAATTCGCTGACGGCTACCGAAGCGATCGACTTCGTCTGCCGCGAGGAATTCGACTTCACCTGTCAGGAAGTCGCCGGAGGCAAGCCGTTTGCGCAGATCCAGGGTCTGAGCTATCGCGCCGCCGACGGTTCGATCGAGCACAACGAAGCGCGCCCGATCCTCGAGAACATGGACGAGCTGCCGTTCGTCGCGCCCGTCTACAAGCGCGATCTGAAGATCGACAACTACTTCATCGGTTATCTGAAGCACCCGTACGTGTCGATCTACACGGGCCGCGGTTGCCGCTCGAAGTGCACCTTCTGCCTGTGGCCGCAAACCGTGGGCGGACATCGCTACCGCACGCGCTCGGTCGAAAACGTGCTGGCGGAAGTGAAGTGGATTCGCGACAACATGCCTGAAGTCAGGGAGATCATGTTCGACGACGACACCTTCACCGACTTCAAGCCGCGGGTCGAAGAAATTGCCCGCGGTCTTGGGCAACTGGGCGTGACGTGGTCGTGCAATGCGAAGGCGAACGTGCCGTACTCGACGCTGAAGATCATGAAGGAAAACGGCCTGCGCCTGCTGCTGGTCGGTTATGAATCGGGCGACGACCAGATCCTGCTGAACATCAAGAAGGGTCTGCGCACGGACATCGCACGCCGTTTCAGCGACGATTGCCGCAAACTCGGCATCAAGATTCACGGCACGTTCATTCTCGGTCTGCCCGGCGAAACACAGGACACGATCCAGAAGACGATCGAATACGCCAAAGAGATCAATCCGCACACGATCCAGGTATCGCTCGCGGCGCCGTATCCCGGCACGACGCTCTATAACCAGGCGGTTGACAACGGCTGGCTCGAAGAGAACAAGGTGATCAACCTCGTGAGCAAATCAGGCGTGCAACTGGCGGCGATCGGCTATCCGCATCTGTCGCGCGACGAGATTTACCATCAGCTCGAAAACTTCTACAAGCGTTTCTATTTCCGGCCGTCGAAGATCTGGGAAATCCTGCGGGAGATGCTGACGAGCTGGGACATGATGAAACGGCGCCTGCGCGAGGGCGTCGAATTCTTCCGTTTCCTGCGCGCCCACGAGGCGTGAGCGCCGCGCATCTGGTCGCCGTCACGCTGGCCTGCGCCAGCGCGGCGGCCGCGGTCCTCGGCATTGGCTACACCGTGCTTGCCGGTGCGCTGATCGGACGGTTCTTCGAGCGGGCGGTGTCCGAGCCGACCGAGTTCGTGCCGGTCACGATCGTCAAACCGCTGCACGGCAACGAGTGGGCGCTGCTCGACAATCTCTCCAGCTTCTGCCGGCAGGACTATCCGGGGCCCGTGCAGTTTCTGTTCGGCGTGCACGATTCGGCCGATCCCGCGCTGCAAACCGTCGACGAACTGCGGCGCCTCTATCCCGACGCGCACATCACCGTGGTGGCCGATGCGCGTCTCTACGGGCCGAACCGCAAGATCAGCAACATCCTCAATATGCTGCCGCAAGCACAGCACGACGTGTTCGTCTTCGCCGACAGCGACGTGAGCGTCGAGCCGGACTATCTGCGCAATGTGATTGGCGAATTGCAGAAACCCGGCGTGGGGCTCGTCACCTGCGCGTATCGCGGACAGCCCGATCCTGGCTTCTGGCCGCGTCTGTCGGCCAAGGCGACCAACTATCAGTTCCTGCCCGGCGTCGTGACCGGTCTCGCGCTTGGGCTCGCGCGCCCGTGCTTCGGCCAGACCATTGCGATGCGGCGCAATACGCTCGAAAAAATCGGCGGCCTGACGCCGTTCGTGCGGCATCTCGCGGAAGACCACGCCATCGGCGAAGCGGTGCGCATGACCGGCGAGAAAGTGGCGATCCCGCCGTTCACGATCTCGCATGCGTGCGTGGAATCGAGTGCGGCGCAACTGATCGCGCATGAGCTGCGCTGGAGCCGCACGATCCGCCGCATCGATCCGCTCGGCCATCTCGGCTCGGCGCTGATTCATCCGTTCGCGTTCGCGCTGCTTGCGCTCGTCTTCTCGGGCGGCGCATGGTGGGCATGGTCGCTCGCGCTGGCCGCCATGTGCGCGCGGCTCGCGTTGAAACTGCTGTCCGATCGTGCGTTGAAGCAGGCGCATCGCGACCTGTGGCTGCTGCCGTTATGGGATATCGTATCGTTTGCGATTTTCGTCGCGAGCTTCTGCTCGTCGCGCGTGATCTGGCGAGGCTTCAGCTTCAAGGTGGACGGCGACGGCCTGTTGTCGGCGGCGCAGGACGAATGACGGACGAAGGGCAGCGTGGATTGGCATGATGGATCGTTTTTTCGAAGCAGCTTCTGAACGCAGGGCAACGCGCCGGAAGCGCGCGCACGAGGTGGGCGCGTGATGAAGCATCTCGGCCGCGTGGCCGCGCTAGCCGGCCTGCTGGCGTCGCTCTGGCTCGTCTGGCACGACAATCCCGGCGCCGTGCTCGGCGCACTGCGCGCGGCCGGCGCGGGACTGCTGCTAGCCGCGCTCGCGCACGTGCTGCCGATGCTCGCCAATGCCTGCGACTGGCGTTCGCTGATTCGCGGCGCGAACCGTCCCGGCATCTTCAACATGCTGCACCTCGCGTGGGTGCGCGAATCGGTCAACAGCATGCTGCCGGTGGCGCGCATCGGCGGCGAAGTGGTGTCGTTCCGCATGCTGCGGCGCTGGGGCGTGCGGCCGTCCACGGCGGTGGGCAGCATCATCGTCGACATGCAGCTTACGGTGATCAGCCAGTTGCTCTTCACGATGGTCGGCATCGGCTTTCTGTTCGCGCATGCGCATTCCGACACGCTCAGGCTTGCCGGGCAACTGGCCTGGGGCGTGGTGGTGCTCACGCCGCTCCTCGTGCTGTTCGCGCTCGTGCAGCACGCGAGTCCGTTCGAACGCATCACGCGCGCACTCAATCATATGACGAGCGGCAAGCTTGCCGCGCTGGTCGGCCAGTCGGCGCAGATCGATCAGGCCATCAAGCTGATCTGGCGGCGGCGTGGCGTGGTGCTGCGCTATCTGTTTTTCTGGCAACCGCTGCAGTGCTTTCTCACGTCGCTGGAAATCTGGCTGGCGCTGTACTTTCTCGGCGTGCACGTCACGCTCGTCGAAGCGGTGGTGATCGAATCGCTGATCCAGGCGATCAGCAGCGCGGCGTTCTTCGTGCCGGGCGGCCTGGGCGTGCAGGAGGGCGGCTTCATTCTGATCGGCGGCGCGCTCGGCCTCGATCCTTCCATCTGTCTCGCGCTGGCCGGTGCGCGCCGGATTCGCGATCTCGTGATATTCGTGCCGGGGCTGATTGCGTGGCAGTTCGCGGAGTCGTCGAATCGGGCGCCGCAGCGAGCGTTCGAGCGCGCGCCTTAGAGACCGAACGGCGCGCGCCGCAGGATCACCAAGGCACAACGGTTCGCAGCACATGGGGCGCGTGGACGCGGGAAAGCGCACCCTCACAAGCGAGATGCGTCGATGCGAGGCCCGCTTCTGCTTTCTCCTCAACTCGCCTGCGTATAAGCGGGAAACGACACCTCGACCGCGAGTCCCCGTTCGCCGATGCCTTTGCCGAGACGCAGGCTCGCGCCGAAATGTTCCGCAATCCGCGCGACGATCGAAAGGCCCAGCCCGCTGCCGGTGGCCTGATTGCCGGTCGCCCGGAAAAAACGATTCGTCAGACGGTCGAGATCGCCTGGCGCGACGCCGGGGCCGTCGTCGCGCACGGTCACCTGTATGCGGTCTTCGGCGTGCTGCACCGCCACTTCGATGCTGCCGCCGGCGCGCCCGTACTTGATCGCGTTATCGAGCAGATTGTCGAGCAGGATGCCGATCAGCACGGGCTCCGCGTTGATCTCGGCGCGCATGTCGCCCGTCAGCGTCACGTGAATGTTTTTCTGCTGTGCGCTGCGCTCGTTGGCGAGCAGCGCGTTCTTTGCGACCACGGCGGGTTTGAGCGGCGCCGCCGTCATCTTTTCGTGCACGTCCAGACGCGCGAGCAGCAGCAACTGCTCCGCGAGGCGCGCGCTGCGATCCACGCCTTGCACCACGCGTTCCATGGCGAGCCGCTGCCGCGCCTTATCCGTTTCGGCCAGGGCCACCTGCGCCTGCACCTTGATCGCGGCAAGCGGCGTTTTCAGTTCATGGGCGGCGTCGGCGGTAAACGCGCGTTCGCGCTCCAGCGAGTGCAGCAAACGCGACAGGAGCAGATTGATCGCATCGACGAGCGGGCGCACCTCGGTCGGCGCGCGGCCGATATCGACCGGCTCCAGCCGGTTCACGTCGCGCGCGCGAATCGCGCCCGACAGCACCCTGAGCGGCGCCAGACTCCAGCCGATGCTGAACCATACCAGCACCGCCAGCACCGGCAGCGCGATCAGCGTGGGGCGGGCGATCCGGCTCGCGACGCCGCTCACCAGGTCGCTGCGCGTGTTGGCCAGTTCGAAGACGCGCACCGTGTGGCCGAGCAGGGTGTCGCGCAAAGTGAACGAGTGATACATCTGGCCGCCGAGCGTGATGTCGCGCGCACCGCTCGCGACCGGCACGGGCAGATCCCATGCGCCGAGTTCGCGCAATTGCGGGCTGCCCGCCAGCACTTCGCCGCTCCGGCCGCGCACCTGGAATAGTGCGTCGCGAGGCAGCGAGTCGTCGTCGTCGTTGTCGTTGGCGCCGGGCTCGCCGTGCCTTTCCTCTTCGCGCACGTCGATGCGCGCGTTGGCGAGCGTGCTCAGATTGCGCTGATCGAGCAGGGCGAGAATCTGCGCGAGTTCGGCGAGCCGCGCATCTTCCCATTCGCCGACTTCGCGCGTGGCCTGACGATAGCTGGACACGAGCGCGATGCCCCACATCAGTACGATGCTGGCGAGCACCAGCAACGCGAGGCGCCGGCGAATCGACGCGCCCATTATTCTTTCTCCATCACGTAACCGATATTGCGCACCGTCTTGATCAGCTTCGCGCCGAGCTTCTTGCGCAGATTGGACACGTGCACTTCGATCGCGTTGCTCTCGATTTCCTCCTGCCAGCCGTACAGGCTCTCTTCGAGACGTGAGCGCGATTGCGGGATCCCCTGATTGGTCAGCAACTGCAGCAGGATCGCCCATTCGCGCGAGGTGAGTGGCACGCGCCTCGTGCCCACTTCGACGGTTTGCGCGGCCGGATTGACCGTCAGGTCCAGATAGCGGATCTGCTCGACGCTGCGGCCTTGCGCACGGCGCAACAAGGCCCGGCAACGGGCGATCAGTTCGGTCAGATCGAAGGGCTTGCCGAGGTAGTCGTCGGCGCCGGCTTCGAGGCCGCCGACACGGTCGAGCACCGTGCTCCGCGCGGTCAGCACCAGCACCGGCACGTCCTTACCCGAATCGCGCAGCCGTTTCAGCAGTTCCATGCCCGATACGCGAGGCAAGCCGAGATCGAGCACCACCAGCGCGTACACGGTGGTGTCGAGCGCGAGTCCGGCCTTATGGCCGTCGCGGGCCCAGTCGACCGTGAAGCCCGCTTGACGCAGCCCCGCTTCGATACCGCAGCCGATCAGATCGTCGTCTTCTACGAGGAGTACGCGCATGAGTCCATTCATTCCATTCGATGTTTTCTTGCATGGCGGCCGGCATGGTCAGACAGGCGCCGAACCGTAACCCGAAGTTTAACCATCCTGTTCATCACCCGCTTTATACGCCTTATTCCTTAAGGTTTCCTTCAGCTTGACTCGCTACTATCGCCCCTCAACAGGTCACTGCCGCGGCGTGATTGCGGCCATGCGGCGGCGGCTCTGTTGCCACGTCATTGCAGTTCAATCGTAAGCACATCGATGAGATGGACGACCGGCGATTTTCCACGCCGGCAAGTTGCGTCAATACATGGCGCCGTGCATTTCGTCGGGCCACGAGACCCAGTCATGAAGCCAGTCACCGTCGACATGCTGCGCGCCCACCTGTTGGTGGCTTCGCTCACGGCCATGGGCACCGAGGTGCTCGTGTGCCTCGGGCTGCTGCTGTTGCCGGTTTCCCAGCACGCCTTCAATTCCACACCGTTCCGCTTGCTGGCCATTGCGGTGATCGTCAGCGGCGTGATCGTGACGCGCCAGTTCGCGCACGCAGCCTTCGAACTCGCGCGCGAGGGGCATTACGCAACGGGCGCAGGCCGGCCCGCGCGGCCTTTCGCGATTGCCTCGAACTGCCCGCGGCGCTGGCTCGTGATTCTTCATCTGCGCCTGACGGGTAGACCGTTCGTGCTGGCTGAGCGCTGACGGAACCGGACAATGGCGGCACACGTACTGACGGCATGCCAGTGGGTTCTTCTAGCCGGCTGCACCGGCGCATCGCTTTACGCAATGCTGGCGGCGGTCGCAATGCCGTTTTATGCCTCGCGCCGCAGCGTTGCGGCCAGTCCCGCTCAAGACGCGTTGCGCGCCTCGTCTGCGCTGTATCCGTTCGCATATGTCGGCGTCAGCGTGCTCAAGCCGCTGTGCGGCGCCGAGCCGCGTCTCTACGAAAATCTGCGAACCTTCTGCGAACAGCGTCATGGATATTTCCAGCTCGTGCTAGGCGTATCGTCGCCCGACGATCCGGCTATTGCCGTGGTGCGCCGTTTGCAGGCGGCCTATCCGACGCACGACATCGAACTCGCGATCGACACGCGCGTGCACGGCAGCAACCTCAAGGTCAGCAACCTGATCAACATGGCGGAGCGGGCCCGCCATGAGGTGATCGTGATTGCCGACAGCGACATCGCCGTCGAAGCCGACTATCTCGACAGCGTGGCCGCGCCGCTCGCGGATCCGCGCGTGGGCGTGGTCACGTGTCTTTACGTGGCGCAAGGCGTCGGCGGCTTCTGGCCGCGCGTGGGCGCGCTCTTCATCAACGAGTGGTTCGCGCCGTCGGTGCGCGTCGCGCATGCGGCCGGCTCGCGCCGCTTCGGCTTCGGTGCGACGCTCGCGTTGCGGCGCGCAACGCTCGAGCGCATCGGCGGTTTCGAGGCGCTGAAAAATTGTCTCGCGGACGATTACTGGCTGGCCGAACACGTACGTGCCCTCGGACTGCGAACCGTGCTGTCGCGCGTGATGGTCGCCACCGATGTGATCGAGCCGACGTTTTACGCCTTGTGGCAGCGCGAAACGCGCTGGCTGCGCACGATCCGCTCGGTGAATCCGCTGGGCTTCGCGTTCCTCTTCATCACGTTCCCCACGCCCTGGCTGTTGACCGGCGCGTGGCTCACCGCAGGCCTCGCAGCGAGCGCATCCGATGCGCTCCACGCGTGGGCCGCGCTCACGAGCGCAACCGGCACGGCGACCGGGTTGGCGGCCCGCCTGCTGATGCATCTGCGTGCCGCGCGCCATGAACGCACTTTCTGGCGTGATCTGCCGCTGGTGCCGTTGCGCGATGCATTGCTGGCGTTGCAATGGCTGGCCGGCGCGTTCGGCTCGCATGTGGTGTGGCGCGGGGCGCGCGTGCCAGTCGGCAGTTCCACGCCGATGGCCGCGCACAAGGGCGCGCTGAACGTAATGGACGTAGTGGAGGCGTCCGATGGCAACTGAGCCACGCGGACTGATCGTCACCGCCGACGATTTCGGCCTGCACGCGCGAGTCAACGAGGCGGTCGAGCGCGCGCATCGCGAAGGCGTGCTGAGCGCCGCGAGTCTGATGGTCGGTGCGCCGGCCGCCGCCGACGCGGTGACACGCGCCCGCGCATTGCCGCAACTGCGGGTTGGCCTGCATCTGGTACTGGCCGACGGCGACGCGACTGCACCGCGCGAGCGCGTTGCCGCCCTGGTCGACGAGCATGGCCGCTTCGGCAGCAACATGGTGTGGGACGGCGCGCGGTTTTTCTGCTTGCCGCATGTGCGCAAGCAGCTTGCGTGTGAGATTCGCGCGCAGTTCGAAGCGTTTGCAAAAACCGGTCTGACGCTCGATCACGTCAACACGCACAAGCATTTTCATTTGCACCCGACGGTGCTCGGACTGATTCTGGAGATTGGCCGCGAGTACGGTATGAAGGCCATGCGCCTGCCGTTCGAAGCGAATGCGCCGCTGTGGTTGCGGCCGTGGATCGCGCAGGTCAAGGCGCGTCTGGATCGCGCCGGCATCGCGCATAACGATTATGCGGTGGGAATCGCCGATAGCGGGCGGATGGATGAAGCGGCGTGGCTTGCGGCGCTCGCCGATCTGCCGCACGGGGTGGGGGAGATTTATTGCCATCCCGCCGTGGCGGGGGAGCGGGCGTTGAGCGACGGCATGCGGGATTACCGGCACGAAGCGGAACTGCAAGCGCTTCTATCGGCCAGGGTCGCGATGGCGATTCGCTTGGCAGGTGTGCGGGTCGGTGGGTTTGGCGACGTGCTGGCTCCCTGAAGAAGATCCCCACCGGCCAAAAACTGCCTGGGTATCCGAATAATATAAAAAGTTTTGGCCCACCTTCTTTGCGATCGCAATCACCCGCCGTTCACGCGGAACGTTCTCTGGAAACAGGCGTTGACCGCGATTCACCCGACGCATCGGCGGATGAGCCCGTCACGGTCGCATCCAGTTCCGATTCGCTCGACACCTGGCGCAATTCGTCGGCGATGATCGACACCAGTGCATCCGCCGCCGCGCTCAACGGGCGCCGCGGATGGCTCACGCACACGATATGCCGCACAATGCGCGGCGCGAGAATCGGATAGGCACGCAGGGTGCCCTGGTGCACCGCGCGCTGCACGGCGATGCGCGGCAGAATGGTCGCAAAGTGCGTGCTTTCCACCAGTTTCACGATCGTGCTCAACACGTCGATCTCGAAGCGCGGCGCGAGCAGCACGTCTTCATGCTGCGCAGCCGTATCGAGCACGCCGCGCAAGCCGTGGCGCTTGGTCGGCAGCACCAGTTCCAGTTCCGGCAGTTGCGCGAGTTCGATTGCATGCGGCAGTTCCGGGCCGTGCGTGGCGCTCGTCACCAGCACCATTTCCTCGTCGAGCAAGGGCTGCGAGTCGAGCGAAAGGCGCGCGCGCGGCTTGTTGATCAGGGCCGCGTCGAGTTGCCCGCCCGCCACCCAGTCGATGAACGTCGCGCTGTAGCCGTCCGCCACGGTCACCTCCACATGCGGATAGCGCGCGTGAAAGCGTGACAGCGCATCGGCCAGCACGCTCTCCGTCACCGAGGCAATGAGCCCGATCGACACATGGCCGGTCACCACCTCGTCGCGCTGCACGAGTTGTTGGCGCGCGTGCGCGAGGTCGCGCATGATCGGCAGAAAGAGCCGGTACATGAGCCGGCCGGCCGCCGTCGGCGCCATGCCGTGGGCGTTGCGCTCGAATAGCTGCTGATGCAGTTCGTCCTCGAGTTTGGCGATCTGCATGCTGAGCGCGGGCTGCACGATGTTCAGGCGTTTCGCTGCCCGCGTGACCGAACCGTCTTCGAAAAGCGCGATGAAATACTGGATTTGCCGGAGGTCCATGTGGGAATGAATAAAACATCAGCAAAGGTAATGAGCATGCCGCGCCGTATCAGATGAAGGCCCGAACGGTACGTCACGAACGCTTCGGCGCGGCTCGCCGGTTCGCCGGAAGCGCCGCTGCCTCGTGCAATAGCTATTGGTATCCTGCCTACAAAAGGCTGTCATTGGTGCTAACACGCATATCATCAGGAATGATTCGAAGCATCAATAATCAATATTAGAAGTTATAAGCCGATCTCGTTACGCTTTCGTCATCGACTGGCGGTCCGCTCCGGACCTCAAGCCAGGCATTGATGGAGACGTGGATGAACACTCGCGATGCCGCATCGCACGGCACTTTTCACCTGGCGTGGAGCCGCCCGTCCGGCGCGCTCACGCTGCGCGACTGGCTGGCGCATCTGGCGCGCACGGGCCGGGTCGCCACGATCGACCGGCCGGTGGCGCTCGAACACGAACTCGCCGCGATCGCCAAGCGCCTGGACGGCACGCAAGCCGCGTTCTTCACGCAGCCGGGCGGTCACGAGGTGCCGGTGGTCAGCGGGTTCATGTCGCGCCGCGCCTGGATCGCGGAAGCGATGGGCGTAGCCGAGGCCGATCTGCTGGCGCGCTTTCGCGACGCGGCCGGGCGGCCGCTTCCCTCGCAGGAAATCCCGCGTGCCGAGGCGGCCTGCCAGCAGGTCGTGCATACCAGCGGCATCGACCTGCACGCACTGCTGCCGATTCCGACCCATAGCGAGCACGACAACGGCCCGTACCTTACCGCGGGCCTCGTGATTGCACGCAATCCGCGTACCGGCGTGCAGAACGTTTCGATCAACCGTATTCAGGTGCATGGGCCCGATCGCATGGCGATCCTGCTGCTGCCGCGTCACCTGCACGCCTTTCAGAAGACTGCTGAAGAGGCGGGCGAGGCGCTCGACGTCGCGATTGCCATCGGCGTCGATCCGTTGACGATGCTCGCCTCGCAAGCCATTTCCCCGATCGACTCCGACGAGCTGGAAATTGCCGGTGCGCTGCACGGCGCGCCGCTGCCCGTCGTCAGATGCGTGAGCCACGGCGTGAACGTGCCGGCCTTCGCCGAGATCGTGATAGAAGGCCGCATCCTGCCCAACGTGCGTGAACTGGAAGGCCCGTTCGGCGAATTTCCGAAGTACTACAGCGCTCAGGAAGCGCGCGAAGTGATCGAAGTCACGGCGGTGACGCATCGCGAGAAGCCGATCTTTCATACGATCGTGCCGGCGGAAATGGAGCATCTGCTGCTCGGCGCGATTCCGCGCGAGGCGAGCTTGCTCGCGCACCTGCAACGCAGTCATCCGGGTGTGAAGGACGTGCATCTGTCCGTGGGCGGCGTGTGCCGCTACCACCTGTGGGTGCAGTTCGACAAGAAGCGCGAAGGCGAAGCGAAGAACGTGATTCTGTGCGCGTTCGGCGCGCACTACGACATCAAGCAGGTCGTCGTGGTCGATACCGACGTGGACGTACACGATCCGGCTGAAATCGAATGGGCCGTCGCCACGCGCTTTCAGGCCGACCGCGATCTGGTCGTGATCGAAGGCGCGCAAGGCTCGCTGCTCGATCCGTCGACCACCGTCGGCCAGCCGGAAGACGCGCCGCCGCACTTGCAGGGCGTGAGCGCGAAGATGGGCCTCGACGCCACGCGGCCGGTGGTGTACGCGTCGCACGTGTTCACGCGTGTGCGTATTCCGGGGCAGGACACGGTGGATCTGGACGCGCTCGTCGCCGCTGACAACACCGCGTTCGACGCATATCTGGATGACGCTCATGGCTGAGCAGGAGCGCGAGCACAAGCGTGAGCAGACGCGCGAGCGTATCGTGGTGGGCCTTTCCGGCGCGAGCGGCGCGATGATCGGCGTGCGTCTGCTCGCCGCGTTGCGGCGCCTCGGCACGCACGAAACGCACCTGATCGTGTCGGCCTCCGGCGCGCTCACCGCGGCCCAGGAACTCGGCATGACGCGCGGCGACCTGGAGCGCCTCGCCGATGTGGTCTACAACGTGCGCGACATCGGCGCGGCCGTAGCCAGCGGTTCGTTCATCACGGCGGGCATGGTGATCGCGCCGTGCTCGATGAAGACGCTCGCCGGCGTGGCCAACGGTTTCGCCGACAACCTGCTCACGCGTGCTGCGGACGTGATACTCAAGGAGCGCCGCCGGCTCGTGCTGGTCGCGCGCGAAACGCCGCTCAACCTCGCGCATCTGCGCAATATGACGCTCGCCACCGAGATGGGCGCGATCGTCATGCCGCCGGTGCCCGCGTTCTACGCGCACCCCAGGACGATCGAGGATGTGGTCGATCACACCGTGGGGCGCATTCTGGATCTGTTCGGTATCGAGCATCGCGAGATCGCCCGGCGCTGGAGCGGACTCGCCGATGAATTCGGTGAGCGCCGCGCGGGAGTAGATCAATGAATCAACGCGACATGCTCCATGCAGGCGACACCGCGACGCAGGAACGCGACACGGCGTTGGAGAAACGCCTGCAGCGGCACCTCGGCCGCCCGATGCAACGTCTGGAAGATCCCGCCATTCTCACCGGACGCGGCCGCTATGGCGACGATATCGGCGTGCGGCCCGGCACGCTGCACGCCGCGATCCTGCGCTCGCCGCACGCGCACGCGGAGCTGGTGTCGATCGACACGGACGCCGCCGCGAAACTGCCCGGCGTGCGCGCGATCCTGACACGCGACGATCTGCGCGCCTGGTCGCGGCCCTTCGTGGTCGGCGTGAAATCGCCGATGGAACAGTGGGCGCTGGCGATGGACCGCGTGCGCTACGTGGGCGAACCAGTGGCCGTGGTGCTGGCGCAATCGCGCGCCATCGCCGAAGACGCGCTCGATCTGCTCAAGGTGGAGTACGCGACACTCGATCCGGTCACGTCGATCGAACAGGCGGCGAGCGACCAGTCGCCGGTATTGCACGAGAAAGTGGGCAGCAACGTGATCAGCGACCGGCACTTCCGCTACGGCGAGCCGGAAGCCGCGTTCGAGAGGGCGCCGCATCGCGTGAAACTGGTCGCGCATTATCCGCGCAACAGCTGCGCGCCGATCGAATGCGGCGTGGTGATCGCGGAGTATCTGGCGGGCGACGAAGGCTACGACGTCACGTCGAATTTCATGGGCCCGTTCTCGCTGCATGCGGTGATGGCAATGGCGCTGAACGTGCCCGCCAACCGTCTGCGCCACAAGGCGCCGCGCGATTCGGGCGGCAGCTTCGGCGTGAAGCAGGCGGTGTTTCCGTATGTCGTGCTGATGTGCCTCGCGTCCCGCAAGGCGGGCGCGCCGGTGAAATGGGTCGAGGACCGGCTCGAACATCTGAGCGCGGCGACCTCCGCGACCGCGCGCGTCTCGACGCTCGAAGCGGCCGTGGAAAGCGACGGCCGTATTACGGCGCTCGCCTACGATCAACTCGAAGATTGCGGCGGCTACCTGCGCGCGCCGGAACCCGCCACGTTCTATCGCATGCATGGCTGCCTGACCGGCGCGTACGCGATCGACAATCTGCTGGTGCGCAATCGCGTCGTGCTGACCAACAAGACGCCGACGGGTCTGGTACGCGGCTTCGGCGGACCGCAGGTGTATTTCGCGCTCGAACGGTTGATCCAGCGTATCGCGCTCGAATTGAAGCTCGATGTGCTCGACGTGTACCGCCGCAATTTCGTCGCCGCCGATGCGTTCCCGTATCGCGCCGCGGCCGGCGCGCTGCTCGACTCCGGTAACTATCAGGAAGCACTGCGCCGCGCGCTGGCCGAAGGCGGTCATGACGAACTGCTGGCGCGCCGCGACGCGGCGCGCAAGGAAGGGCGGCTATACGGCATCGGCTTCGCGGCGATCGTCGAACCGTCCGTATCGAACATGGGCTACATCACGACCGTGATGCCCGCCGACGCGCGCAGGAAAGCCGGACCGAAGAGCGGCGCGATCGCTAGCGCGACGGTGAGCGTCGATCTGCTCGGCGGCGTGGTGGTGACGATTGCGTCGACGCCCGCGGGCCAGGGGCATATGACGGTGTGCGCGCAGGTGGTCGCGGATGTGCTCGGTGTCGCGCCGCAGGACGTGGTCGTCAATGTCGAATTCGATACGCACAAGGACGCGTGGTCGGTGGCGGCGGGCAATTATTCGAGCCGCTTCGCCGGGGCGGTGGCGGGCACGGTGCATCTGGCTGCCGTGCGCGTGCGCGACAAGATCGCGCGCATCGTGTCGAAGCAGTTGGGGTGCGCGCCGGACGACATCCGTTTCGAAGAAGGCCGCATCTATGCAAAGGGCGCCGAGGATCGCGCGCAGCCGTTCGGCCGCGTCGCCGCCAATGCGCCGCA
Source organism: Paraburkholderia dioscoreae (assembly GCF_902459535.1). Taxonomy (NCBI): domain Bacteria; kingdom Pseudomonadati; phylum Pseudomonadota; class Betaproteobacteria; order Burkholderiales; family Burkholderiaceae; genus Paraburkholderia; species Paraburkholderia dioscoreae. The sequence continues at coordinate 2,346,397 of NZ_LR699553.1, read as the reverse complement.
TTGGGCACCCGCGCTGTTGCCCGAAGGCGAAGAGCCGGGCCTGCGCGAGACTGTGTTCTGGAATCCGCCGAACATGGCCGCGCCGGACGGGAACGATCGCATCAACACATCGGCGGCTTACGGGTTTGCGTTCGACATGTGCGGGATCGAAGTGGATCGCGCTACCGGCCGCGTGCGGATCGACCGCTACGTGACCGCGCACGACGCCGGCACGCTGCTCAATCCCGCGCTCGCCGACGGCCAGATTCGCGGCGCCTTCGCGCAAGGGCTCGGCGCGGCGTTGATGGAGGAATTCCGCTACGGCGCTGACGGCAGCTTCCAGTCCGGCACGCTCGCCGACTATCTGATGCCGACTACCTGCGAAGTGCCCGATCCGGTGATCGTCCATCTGGAAACGCCGTCGCCGTTCACGCCGTTGGGCGCGAAAGGACTCGGCGAGGGCAACAACATGAGCACGCCGCCTTGCATCGCGAATGCGGTGGCGGACGCGCTCGGCGTCGACGATATCCGTTTGCCTTTGACACCTTCCAAAGTGATGGCGCTCGTGGGCATGGACGACCCCGCGCCGTCGCGTCCCGAGTTGCGTGAAGCGTCCGCGGCCAAACCGGCGATGCCGGGCGGCGGCAAGGCGCTCACCGCGCAGGGCAGCGTCGATCTGCCCGCGTCGCCGGAAGCGATTTTCGCCGTGCTGCTCGATCCGGTCGCGCTCGCCAGAGTGATTCCCGGCTGCCATGCGCTCGAAGCCGAAGGCGCGAACCAGTATCGCGCCGACGTGACAGTCGGCGTGGGCATGATCAAGGCGCGCTTCGAGGCGAAGATCGGCCTGTCGGAAATCGACGCGCCGCATCGGCTGCGTTTGGCAGGTGCGGGCATGTCGTCGCTCGGCAGCGCGCGTGGCAGCGGCCTCGTCGAACTGGCGCCGATCGACAAGGGCACGCGTCTTTCCTACGACTACGAAGCCCAGGTGTCGGGCAAGGTCGCGGCGGTGGGCGGACGCATGCTCGAAGGCGCGGCCAAGGTCGTGCTGCGGCAACTGTTTGAATCGCTGGGCCGGCAGGCGGCAGGCAAACCGGTCCACGCGGGCGGCTCGTGGTTCTCGCGCCTGCTGGCCCGTTTCAGGAGACAGGCATGAAACCCGCGCCGTTCGATTATCTGCGCGCCATGACCACGCAGCATGCGCTCGACGCCCTCGCGCAATACGCCGAGGATGCGCGTGTGCTCGCAGGCGGCCAGTCGCTGATGGCGGTGTTGAACATGCGGCTCGCGCAACCGCGCATGCTGATCGACATCTCGCGCACCGACGAGTTGAACTCGGTGCGCGTCGATCACAAGGCCGGCCTGCTGATAGTGGGCGCGGCGGCGACGCAAGGCAGCGTGGAGTGGCGCGAATCGCTGCGCGACGAAGTGCCGTTGCTGGCAATGGCGTTCCCGCATATCTCGCACTTCCAGATTCGCAATCGCGGCACGGTGTGCGGCTCGGTGGCGCATGCCGACCCGAGCGCGGAATTGCCACTGGTGCTGGCGGCGCTCGGCGGCGACGTAATGCTGCGCTCGAAGAAGAAACACCGTGTGCTGCCGGCCGGCGAATTTTTTCAAGGCATGTTGATGACGGCGCGCGAGCCGGACGAACTGGTCGAAGCCGTGCGCTTTCCGCTCAGGCGGCCGGGCGAACGGTATGGCTTCACGGAATTCTCCGCGCGCCACGGCGACTTCGCGATGGTGGCCTGCGCGGCCGTGGTGACGGACGATTCGATCCGCCTCGCCGTGGGCGGCGTGGCGGACCGGCCGGTGGTCGAGCAGTGGCCGCGTCTGCGTGACGAAGATCTGCGCAGCGCATTGAACGATTTGAGCTGGAAGCTGGGCGCGCAGGACGACGCGCATGTCAGCGCGACCTATCGCCGGCATCTGGTCCGGCAACTCGGATGGCGCGTGATCGAGGAGGCGAAGTGAGCAACACATCGAACGGCAACGTCGTGCATGTCATGCGGCAAGGCGAGCAGCAGCGCGTCACGCTGACGCTCAATGGCCGTGAATGCAGCGGCTATTGCGAGCCGCGCGAACTGCTGTCGGATTTCATCCGTCACGAACTGGGCGCGACCGGCACCCACGTCGGCTGCGAGCACGGCGTGTGCGGCGCGTGCACGGTGCACGTTGAGGGTGTAGCGGGGCGCTCGTGCCTGATGCTCGCGGTGCAGGCGCAGGGACGCCGCATCGATACCGTGGAGGGACTCGCGCCCGACATGCAACTGGGCGATCTGCAGCAGGCGTTCCAGCGTCATCATGCGTTGCAGTGCGGCTTCTGCACGGCCGGCATCCTGATGTCGTGCGCGGACTATCTGCGGCGCGTGCCCGATCCGAGCGAAGCGCAGGTGCGCGACATGCTCTCCGGCCATCTGTGCCGCTGTACGGGCTATACGCCGATCGTCGCCGCGGTGCTCGACGTGGCGGCGCGGCGCGGACAAGGCAACGTGTCCGGCGAGACCGTGGAGGCCGCTCATGCTTGACCTCGGCCGAACCTTTCTGCAAAGCGTGGAACGCAGCCCCAATGCGCTGGCGCTGGTGGACGGCGAACTGGCGCTGACTTACGCGCAGTGGCACCGGCTGATCGTGAAGGTCGCCGAAGGTCTGCGCGGTCTGGGTCTCGCGCAGGGCGACCGCTTGCTGGTGGTGCTGCAAAACCGCTGGGAAATGGCGACCTTGCATTGGGCCTGCCAGTTCGCCGGCGTGGTGATCGTGCCGTTGAACTGGCGCGCGAAACCGGAGGAGCTCGAATACTGCGTGACCGACGCGGGCGTGAAGGCCATCGTATACGAGCCGGTTTGCGCTGAAGCCGTCGCGCAAAGTGTCGCGGCGCAGCGTCTGCCGCGGATCGGTCTCGACGACGCGCAAGGCCGCACCGCAAACTTCGACACGCTCATGACGCAGCGCGAGTCCGACGCGCCGAACGCCGGGCGCACCTGCGCGAATGCCGACGACTACTCGCTGATTCTCTACACCTCCGGCACCACCGGCAAGGCCAAAGGCGTGCCGCGCCGGCACCGTCACGAACGCGCCGCCGCGCTCGCACACGTCGCGCAGAATCTGTACGGCCACGGCGAACGCACGCTCGGCGTGATGCCGCTCTATCACACGATGGGCGTGCGCTCGCTGCTCTCGATGGCGCTGGTGGACGGCCTGTTCGTCTGCGTGCGCCGCTGGAATGCGCGCTTCGCACTCGATGCGATCGCGCAGCACAAGCTCACCTGCCTCTATCTGGTGCCGACGCTGTACCACGATCTGCTCGCCGACGCGGCTTTCGCGTCGACGGATACCTCGACGGTAAAAAAGCTCGGCTTTGCCGGCGCGCCGATGAACGACGGTCTGCTCAAGCGCCTCTCGGCAGCGTTCAAACCGGAGCTGTTCGTCAATCACTACGGTTCGTCCGAGGTCTACACCTTCAGCGTCGACCAGGACGCCACGAAGAAGCCGGGCAGCGCGGGGCGCGCGGGCATCAACACGCGCCTGCGCGTCGTCAGGCTCGAAGCCCACACGCCCGAGGATCTGGCGCAAGTGGGAGAAGAAGGGCAGATCATTGCCGATCTGCTCGGCGACGAGGCCTTCGAAGGCTACTGGAACCGTCCCGACGCGAACGCGAAATCGTTGCGCGACGGCTGGTACTTCACGGGCGATACCGGTTTCTTCGACGCGCAAGGCGACCTGTACGTGTCGGGCCGCGTCGACGACATGATCATCAGCGGCGGCGAGAACATTTCACCGGTCGATATCGAGTCGGTGCTGTCGCTGCATCCCGCCGTCGACGAGGTCGCGGTGGCCGGCGTGAAGGACGAGCGCTGGGGCCAGCGCGTGGTCGCCTTCGTCAAGCGCCGGGAATATGTCGACGCCGATACGCTCGACGCGTATTGCCGCACGTCCGACCTCGTCAACTTCAAGCGTCCGCGCGAATACGTGTTCGTCGACGACATACCGAAATCGCCGGTCGGCAAGATTCTGCGCCGCAAGCTGTCGGCGGGCGAATACGAGCCCGACCGGCGCGGCGAATCCCATGCACACCACACCGAAACCACCAAGGAGTAACTCTATGACGGAACTCACGACCGACCTGCGCCATCACGGCCAGAGCCTGCTGCAGGAACCCGACGGCTTTTCCATCGAGATCGACGCCGCGCGCGAGCGGGCCGACATCGTCCTGCACAGGCCGCCGCTGAACGTGATTTCGATGCATGCGCGCGACCAGTTGCGCGCCGCCTTCGAAGCACTCGACGACGACCCGCGCGTGCGCGTGATCGTGGTGCGCGCCCAGGGCGAGCATTTTTCGAGCGGCGGCGACATCAAGGGCTTTCTCGAAGCGTCGCCGGAACATGTGTCGAAGCTCGCCTGGAATATCGCCGCGCCCGCGCGCTGCTCGAAGCCGGTGATCGCCGCCAATCGCGGCTTCTGCTTCGGTGTGGGCTTCGAACTGTCGCTCGCGTGCGACTTCCGCATTGCCACCGACACCACCTTCTACGCGCTGCCGGAACAGAAACTCGGCCAGATTCCGGGCTCGGGCGGCTCGGCGCGTTTGCAGCAGATGGTCGGCATCGGCCGCACCAAGGACATCGTGATGCGCTCGCGCCGCATTCCGGGCAAGCAGGCTTACGAGTGGGGCATCGCGGTCGAATGCGTGGCCGACTCCGCGCTCGAAGCGACGACCGATGCGCTGGTGGACGAACTGCGCGCGTTCTCGCCGCTCGCCCAGCGCACCGCGAAAAAGCTCCTCAACGACACCGAAGACGCGCCGTTGTCGATCGCGATCGAACTCGAAGGGCACTGCTATAGCCGTCTGCGTACTTCCGACGATTTCCGCGAAGGTGTCGAGGCCTTTCACGGCAAACGCAAGCCGGTGTTCCGCGGCAGCTAGCGCGAGCGCCGCCCCCGCGGGCGGCTGCCGGCGCCAGATAACCACCAGAAGAGCACGCGAAAAGAACGTGCCTCGAAACGGGGACGGTCGAAAGACGGCCCGTCAATAGTCAAGGAGATGACAATGTCCGTAGCAGCGCAAAATGGCGCCGCCTTGCCCGCGGCAGACCAGCGGCAGGTGATGGGTGCGGTCGCGGCCTCGTGCCTCGGTTGGGCACTGGATCTGTTCGATCTGTTCGTATTGCTGTTCGTCGCGCCGGTGGTCGGGAGGCTGTTCTTCCCGTCGGAACACGCCATGCTCTCGCTCGCCGCGGTGTATGCGTCGTTTGCCGTGACCCTGCTGATGCGCCCGCTCGGCTCGGCCTGGTTCGGCTCTTATGCGGACCGCCACGGCCGCAAGGGCGCGATGATCATCGCCGTGGTCGGCGTGGGCCTTTCCACGGCCGCGTTCGGCGCACTGCCGACCGTCACGCAAGTCGGCCTCGTTGCGCCGATCCTGTTTCTGGTGCTGCGGCTGGTGCAGGGCGTGTTTGTCGGCGGGGTGGTGGCATCCACGCATACCATCGGCACCGAATCGGTCGCGCCGAAATATCGCGGCGCGGTGTCGGGCCTGATCGGCGGAGGCGGAGCGGGGCTCGGCGCGCTGATTGCCTCGCTCACGTATCTGGCGATGTCGGCGCTCTTTCCCGGCGCGGCGTTCGAGGTGTGGGGCTGGCGCTGCATGTTCTTCACCGGCATCATCAGCTCAGTGCTCGGGCTGTTCGTTTTCAGCAGTCTCGAGGAATCGCCGCTGTGGAAAAAGCTCGCCGCCGAGAAGGCCGCCAAGGCCGCCGCGCAGAAGCTCGACGCGCCGGTCGAGGCGGTGCGCTCGCCGCTGCGCACGCTGTTTTCCAGCGACTATCGCTCGATCCTGCTGGTCAACCTGCTGCTCACCATTGGCGGCGGTAGCGGCTATTACCTGACCTCGGGCTATCTGCCGACTTTCCTCAAGGTGGTGAGCCACGCGCCGAACGGCGCCGCGGCGGCGATCCTGCTGATCTGCAGCGTGGCGGTGGTGATCGCCTCGGTCGCGGCGGGGCATCTGAGCACCTTCATTGGGCGCAGGAGCGCTTTTATCTGGCTCGGCGTGATTCGCCTGTTCGCGTTGCCCGCGCTCTTCCTGCTGCTGCCCACGGCGCAGAGCATCACGATGATCGGCGTCTATGCGGTGATTCTCAGCGCGCTCGGCAGCGCGGGCTACGCGCCGGTCCTGATCTTCCTGAACGAACGGTTTCCCACCGCGATTCGCGCGACCGGCACGGGGCTTTCATGGAACATCGGCTTTGCGATCGGCGGCATGATGCCGACCGCCGTCTCGCTGGTGGCGAAAGACGCGAGCGAATTGCCGGTAACGCTGGCCATCTTCGTCGGTGCGATCAGCGTGATCTTCCTGACCGGCGCGTTCGTCGTGCCGGAAACGCGCGGCAGGCTCGATCAGGTCGCGATGCGCGACGCGGTCTAGCTCGCGGCCAGGCGGCTTGCCGCGCGTTTCACGCGGCGGGCGTGCCCGTCGTCACGCGCCGGATCTCTTCGCCGATGATGTCGATCAGCGCGCGCGCCGCGGGCCCGATCGGCCGCTTGGGATGGCTCACGAGGATAATGTGCCGCACGATCGGCGGTGAGGCGATGGTGCGCGCGCGCAGCACGCTTTCGTCCACTTTGCGCTGCACCACCACGCGCGGCAGGATCGTCGCAACGGCGCTCTGCTCGACGAACTGCACGATGGTGTTCAGCAGGTCGATTTCGAACTTCGGCTTGATGACCACGTCCGCGGCCAGCAGCGCCGCGTCCAGCACGCCGCGCAGGCCGTTGCGGCGCGTGGGCAGGACCAGCTCGATGCCGGTCAGCGTCGCGAGATCGATGGCGGGCGGCAGGTCGGGGCCGAGCGCGGCGCTCGTCACCAGCACCATCTCCTCGTCGAGCAGGGGCACCACGTCGAGCGCGAGGCGCCCGCGCGGCTTGTTGATGACGGCCGCATCCAGCCGGCCCGCTTCGACCGCGTCGATCAGCTGCGCGCTGAAGCCGTCGGCGACTGACACCTCCACCTGCGGGAACAGCGCGTTGAACCTGGCGAGCGACTCCGGCAGCACGCTTTCCGCCTCCGACGACACCATGCCGAGCGACACGCGCCCCGTGACGATCGCGTCCTGGCGGCTCAACTGGTCGCGGGCCCGGTCGATGTCGCGCATGATCGGCGTGTAGAGACGGTACATCTGGCGCGCCGCGTCGGTCGGCGTCATGCCGTGCGGCCCGCGCTCGAAGAGTTGCTGGCGCAATTCGGTTTCGAGCTTCGCAATCTGCATGCTGAGCGCGGGTTGCACGATATTGAGCCGTTTCGCCGCCCGCGTGACGGAGCCGTCTTCGAAAAGCGCGATGAAATACTGAATTTGCCTAAGGTCCATGAAACGCCGGAAGTGGCCGTGGAGAGCGGAAAACACCGAGTCTAACCGTAGCGCGCCGGGCCATCACGCCGGCCGGCGCAGCCTGCCTTGCGGCATCGTCGCGAGCGTGTCTCCTTACGCTGCTACAATCTCGTCTTTCTCGATCGATTGTGCGCTATGGGTTTCGAACAACTCGCTGAACTGAAGAAGCAATTGGCCGCGGCCCGCGGCGAGGCTGCGCCCGCCGCCAAGTCCGGCGCCAAGCCTGCTTCGAAGGACGCCAGGCCTGCTGCCAAGGACGGGTCCAAGCCGGGCGCGAGGCCTGCCCGCAAGCCCGCGCCGCCGCGCCGTGCCGCGCCCGCTGCCGAATCCGGCGGCAGGCCGGCGGTGGAGGCGAAGCCGGTGGACCCGGTGGTGAAATCGATCGGGCGGCTGCAGAAACGCTTCCCCATTGCTTTTCCCAAGAATCCGGCGCCCAAGCTGCCGCTGAAGGTCGGTATTTTTGAAGATCTCGTCGCGCATGCGAAGGAACTGTCGTTGAGCGAAGCCGAATTGCGCGACGCGATCAAGACATGGTGCCGTGGCAGCCGCTACTGGAAAAGTCTCGTCGAAGGCGCGGCGCGCGTCGATCTGACGGGCGCCGAGGCGGGCAAGGTCACGGCGCAGGAAGCCGCCGGCGCGCAGCGTCTGCAGGCACATCGGGCCGGCAAGGGCGCGCCGAAGGCGGCGGCCGGCGCGGGGAGCGCGGATGCAGGCGCGACCGCCGGAGCAGCCACGGAAGTGGGCGTGCAAGCCACCGCGGAGGCAGCGGGAGCGCCGGCCGGGACAGCGAGTGTCTCGGCGGCCGCTGCGGTCTCGCAATCCGTCGAAGCGGGCAAGCCGCAGGCCGGTGCGACGGATGCGCCGGCTGATCGCGAAACCGTGCAGGAAGTCGCGCAGCAACCGGCTCACCAGGTTGCCGCTGAGCCGGTCAGCACGCCAGCCACCCGCGAAGCCTGAAAAAAACCGCCACCCCCCTAGGGGTGGCTGCCTTGCCGCGACGCAGCCCCTAGCCGGCTGCGCACGAACCCGACGTGTTCGCGCAGCACATAGAACGCGTCGGCGTAAGCGAGCGGCATGCGCAGCCGGTTCAACGAATCCTCGATCTGATCCAGTTCCGCGAAGAGCCGCTTGCGCTCCTCGTCGGTCGAATCGGCGAGCGCGCCGCGTTCGATCGCAATCAGCGAACCATAATAGCGATAGATGCGTGAGCGCACCCGCCAGCGGTACAGCGCCGGAATCAGGCGCATGGCCGGAAACAGCAGCACGGCCACCGGCAGCAGCAGAACCAGCGTGCGGTCGCCGATGCTCGCCAGCCAGAACGGCAGCGTGCGGTAGAGAAAGCTCTTGCCCGTCTTGTAGTAGCGCTGCGCGTCCTCGCTGATCTGATATTCACGCACCACCGGACTCGGGAATTGCCCCGCGCGCTGCAATAACCCCGGCATGCCGTGCACTTCCTGCGCCGCTTCGATCAGCAGGTCGGAGATGGCCGGATGCAGTGTGTTGCGGGCCACCAGTTCGACCGTCGGGCTGATCAGATGCACCGTTTCGGGCGGAATGGTGCGCTTCAGATCCAGCACGCCGACCGGCAGGTCGATTTCGTCCAGATAGGGAAAGAGGCGCGTATAGGCGCTCGCTTCGGCGAAGTTCATGACCGAAACGCCCGGCACCTTGAGCAGGCGCAGCATCAGGCCACGGGTTGCGGAGTCGCCGCTCAGGATTGCCGCGTCCACTTCACCCGCCACGAGCTGGGTGGCGGCCTGCAAGCCGTCGCTCGGCACCAGTGCGGTGTTGCCGCCCGGCTCGATACCGTTGGCATCCAGCAGTTTGAGCGCCAGCAGTCGCGTGCCGCTGCCTTCGCGGCCCACCGCGATCCGTTTGCCTTCCAGTTGCGAAAGCTGGCTCAGGCCCGCGCCGCGATAGAACACCACCACCGGAATATAGAAGACGCTGCCGAGCGACATCAGCGACGAAGTGTTGAGGCCGTCGGCTACGCCACCCTGCACGAAGGCGATATCGACATGCTGCTTCGGATCCAGCAGACGGTGCAGGTTCTGCACGGAGCCGTCGGACTCCAGCACGTTCAGCGTGATGCCGTTGCGGGCAAGGATTTTCCGGTACTGTTCCGCGGCGACGAGAAATGAGCTGTCGTGCGGACCGGCGCTCATGGTGATCGTTTTGGGCGGCGCCGGATCGATCAGCCAGACGATCAGCGTAACCACGAGCACGATGACCACGGCCACGACGATATAAGGCAACGTGTGATCGCGCCACTCGGCATGCGGCTGTTCGCCATTGAAGTGTGGGGGACGCGGGCGCTGCGCTTTCATGGATACTCCGTGCCGGGAGCCGGGATGATCGCATTGTCCACTGTCCGTGGCGCGTTTGCCGTCGGCAGTTTGCTCTATTGACCCCGGGGCGGGCAAAGTTTTCGCCGTGCGGTGACGCAAACGGGGCTGGCAGGAGAGCGGGCGGCCGACATCCGACGTTCGAAGATGTGGCGTGGCGCGGCGCGTGCCTGGCGGCTCGATGAAATGCCCGCCGTAACGTGTGCCTCGGCAGGCGGAATGCGCGGGTAGCCGTGGCATAATCCGCGACAGCTTCCCATCGTGTCGCCGGGCGCATCGTGAGTCGTTTCTATCGGAAGATCGGCAGTTGGCTGGGATTGTTCGCGATCCTGATGGCCACGCTCGCTCCGACGATCTCGCATACGCTCGCCGCCCGCAGCGATGAAAGCGCCATGTCGGGCGAGCATTGCGATATGCCGTCGATGGCGTCCACGGGTTCGATGGACTCGATACCTTCAATGGACGCGATGCGGGACGACGCGCCGGAGGCGTCATCGGTCGCATCCTCTACGCCCGATCAGCCGGGCAACGATCACACCCAGCACACCGCCATGTCCGACGGCGATGCCTGCGGCTATTGCAGCCTGCTCGCCCACATGCCCGTCGTGCCGAGCGTCGAGGGACTGTTCGTCGTCACCGTCCGTGCTTTGCAGCACACCGCCGCGACCCGCTTCGACAGCGTGCGCCGCGTCGAACCGCTCACCTTCGCGCAGCCCCGCGCCCCTCCGTTCGCATCCTGATTCGACGACTCATCACGCGCGATGCATCGAGTGCATCGCGGCTGCCGACGCACGTCCCTCGCGACTGTGCGCGCCAGCTTTGTCACGACCCATGAAACAGGATCGATCATGCTTACCCAGACAACGCGCAGCGGGACACCGCTGCGCGCGGCGTCGCTTGTCGCGGCCGCCGCCGGCGCACTGTTGTGCGTGCCTTCACCCGTTAGTGCCCACGCGATTGCGGGCAATCGCATCTTTCCGTCGACGATGGCCGTGGACGACCCCGGCGTGGGCGACGAAGCCAACCTCGAGTTCGGCCATCAACGCGTGCCGGGCGACAACGGCGACCAGAGCATCAACACCTTCGACTTCGAGTACGACAAGCTGATCACGCCGCGGCTCGCCGTGTCCGTGGACGGCACCTATGCGATGCAGAACAATCCGCGGGCGCGCGGCTTCGACAACTTCGGCGTGGGCCTGAAGTACCTGCTGTACGTCAACGACGCGCACGAATTCATGACCTCGATCGGCGTGGATGCCGAACTCGGCGGCACGGGCAGCCGCGCGATCGCCGACAACTTCTCGACGATCTCGCCGACCATCTACGCCGGCAAGGGCATGGGCGATCTGCCCGATTCGCTGGCGTATCTGCGTCCGCTCGCGATCACGGGCGAAGCGGGACCGGCGCTGACCACCGGCGCGGGACAGCCGAACGCATTCAACTACGGTTTCACGGTGCAATACAGCTTGCCGTATCTGCAGCAGCACGTGCGCGATGTCGGTCTGCCGCAGCCGTTCGCGAATCTGATTCCGCTGGTCGAGATTCCGTTGTCGCGCATCCAGGGGCAGACCACCGGCACGGTCAATCCGGGCTTTATCTGGATCAACCGCTACGGGCAGTTCGGCGTGGAGGCGCAAGTGCCGATCAATCGTGCGAGCGGCTCGCACGTGGGCATTCTGGTCCAGGCGCATATCTTCTTCGACGATGTCGCGCCGACGACGATCGGCAAACCTCTATTCCAGTAAAAGCAGGAGAGTCATGATGAATATGAATAGCATGATCGGGAGCCGTCGCCGCAGCGGCCTGCGCGCAGCAGCGAAACTGGCGGCGTCGCTCGCCGGTCTCGCAATGGCGGGCATGGCCTTCGCGCATGTATTCCCGCAGAAGCAGGAGCCGGGAGCGGGCGCGACGGTGGCCTCGCCCGCGCAGGTGCGGGTGATTTTCGACGGGCCGCTCGAAGCGGCGTTCAGTTCGCTGACAGTGACCGATGCGAGCGGCAAGCAGGTCAACGCGCAGAAAGCCGCGGTCGACGAGCATCAACCGGCGCTGATCGCCGTGCCGCTGCCGCCGCTCGCGGCGGGCCGCTACACGGTGCATTGGGTGGCCGTCGCGTCAGACGGACACCGCACCCACGGCGACTACGCGTTCAATGTGAAGTAACCGGAACTGCGCCGTCCGTCGGGCTTCATCGGGCGACGCGCATTTCCGGTCATAGCACGCGAGTTCAATCGCGCACGCCCGGCGCCGCGGGCGCTGCCGCCTGCGGCAAGCCGGGCGGCGGCCCGCTGTCGGTGAGGGTGAGCATCGGCATCGAACTCGGGCATCTGAACGTTTTCAGCACATCGCTCGTTAGCGGATTGGCGACGCTGCCCACACCCGCGATATCGAGCACGGCCTTGCGACCGTCGAAGTCGAAGGCGACCCGTGTGCGCCCGGGTATCGTGGTCTCGACCACCTGTCCTTTCTGGACCAGCCGCAGCAGCGCCCACGGCCCGTCCGCCGCAAGCGTCGAAGTCTCCGGCCGGATGCGCGGCTCGGCCGTCAGCTCCGCGCGCACCCCGCCGCGTGTGCCCGGCCACGTCACCGGGAACGACGTAACCGGCCCATGCTGATAGAGCGTCGTCTGACCGTCGATATCGATCATCAGGCCGGTGATCGTCGGATCGAGCTCGGGAATCCGGATCTCCGCCTTCCAGGACAACTGCTTCTGGTCCGGGTCGGCAAAGAAGATCTCGCGAATCGCCTTGGCGTGCTGGAAGGGTTCGAGGTCCGGACCCTGGACAGGCTCGGTGGCGCCGGCCAGCGTCCTGTAGCGCCAGGGTTTCGCCGACGTGTCCACGAATGTCGAGAGCGTCTTCGTGAAGAAGTCGTCGATGACGCCGCCCTGCGCGAAGACGCGCGTGAAGTCGTCGATCCGGACCTCGCGCCTGCTGTCGGCGGCGAACGGATAGTTGCCTTCGATCGTGAGACGGCAGGTGTCGCCCACCACCGCCTGCATCTGTCGTGACAGCAATTGGCCGATACCCTGATTCACCTCGCGCGAGCCGTCGCCGGCTAGCGCCAGCAGCACGGCGCGAAACGGAGGCGGCATCGTATTGGCGGTCATCTTGAGCCTGGCCGCCGCGTCGCTCGCCGGCGGCATGCTGTTGTTGGCGAGCGCGTTGTCGGCAACCGTCAACGCGGTGTAGTAGTCGTTCAGCAGGTTCGTCACGCCGTCCAGACCGGTCTTGCCGGCTTGCGCGGTGGCCGCCTGGGCATCCGCGTTGCCCGTGACCACCTCGCGCAGCGCGGCGAAGCGACTATCGACCAGCTCGCGTTCGACGATTTCCGAGGCCCGGATTCCGAGTGTCTTGTCCGCTTTCTGGCTCAGTTGGTCCGCCGCCTTTTGCAAGAGGGAACCGTCCGCCGCCGTGACGGGCGGCGTCAGCGTGGTCTCGCGCACCGCCGCGCGTGCGAGCCGTGCCAGCGGTGAATCCGGCGCCGCGAAGCTGCGCAGCACCTGCAGGTTGAACTGCAGACTGGTTCCGCTGACCGTGCGGATATCGCCAAGAAACGCGTCCCACTGTCGTGCGTATTCCGTCAGATATTGCCGGCGGATGGCGTCGGTCAAAGAGTCGTCGGCGCCGGTCGCCGTGCTGGCGAATTCAGCCGTTTTTTTTTGAGCCTCGCCGAGATAGGAGCGGCCCATCACCCAGGCGTCGTCGTCCCGCGCGGCCTCGACGAACTCGGGCAGGCGCTTGTCGAACAGCTGCCGGTATCCGTCGAAGGTGAAGAGTCCCGGCACGCCGCGCGACAGCGGCGCGCCGCTCGCCCGCGTGAAGACGAGTCCGGCTTGCGGTCCGACCGCGCGGATCAGCGTGAATTCGTCGGGCGCTTCTCTTTGCATCGCCGTCCTCGCGCGTTCGTACAGACGTTCCGTGGCGTTGCTGCCATCGAGAAACGAGCGAGCCTGCTGCACCAGTGAATCGTTGCGGATCAATGGTGACTGGACCACACGACTGCCTGAAAAGAGCTGCTGAACGTGCCCGATCATCGAGGCGCGGCCGCCGAAAGCCGTCGCGCTATCCGTGTTCGCCCAGTCGTTGAGGACCCAGGTTTTCACGTCTTCGGCGTTGAATTTGGCCTTGTCGTAAAGCATCAGGTAGACGCGCAGCGCGTCGTAGGCCGCCTTCGAATCCCTGTTTGCCACCGCCTGCGAGACGACGTCCTCTACACGCCGGACGATCTGCGGCAGCAGAAGATTGTCCTCAAGCATGTCGTACGTGCGGCTGCTTTCAGTGACGACGTCAGGCGCCGTGTAAAGACCGAAGCGGTACGCGCTATCCGGGTCCGACAGGTCGAGCCCCGGGAAGGTCGGCAGATAGCGCGCCTCGGTGAGCGTATCGGGGATCGCTTCGGCTTTCGGCTCCTTGTACAGTTGCGCGACCTTTGCGCTCAGCGCCTGCGTTTTGCGATCGATCAGGGAAAGATAGTCGCCGTTGTGGCCGAAGCTGAGCCGCAGGCCAATTGCCAGCCATGCGAAAAGGAGCACGGCGAGAGTATGGCCGACGAACCGCAGCAGACGGAAACGGAATTCCCAGCGCAGGTTCGGCCGCACGAGCTGTGATTCGGCGAACACGACTTTGGTAAGCAGGTCGTGCAGGAAGTAGCTCTGATTGCCGGCCGGTCTGGACGCACGCGTGCCCGCCGCCCGATCGGGCGACGCCGACAGCCGCTGGGCGATTGTCCGCCGCTCGGCGACCAGCGCCTCGCCTGCCTGAATCGCGCTCGTGAAATAGACGCCGCGCAGGGTGGCGTGAAGCTGCGTGTCGTCGTAACGCGAGTCGAGGAACACGCGTTCGATCAACTCGCCTAGCGGTTGCGACAGCGCAGCAAACTCCTCGGATAGCGCGACGAGCTGGCGGCGTCGGGTGGCATCGAATTCGTCCTGCAAACGCGTGTTGACGCCGTCGGCCAGACGGGTCGTCAATAGGCTGAGTTCCTCGTCGCAGCGAGTCCGCACGCCTTGGGCCGCAATGGTCTCCTTGCCGTAGGGCAGCGTAAAACCCCAGGACTGGGCCCGCCCCTCGGCCGTCAATGAAGCGAAGTATTCGTTGAAGCCGCTCAGCCGGTCCATTTTGGTCACGACGAGATAGACGGGAAAGCGGATGCCGAGCGTTTCGCGCAGCTCCGCGAGACGTCCGCGCAACGCGGCCGCTTCGGCCATGCGCGCGTTCTCGTCCAGTCCGGTCAGCACGGCGAGTTCGAGGGTCAGTATCGTGCCGTTGATCGGCGCGCGAGGCCGGTGCTTGCGCAGCATCGCGAGAAAGCCGAACCATTCATCCGCGTCCGTTTTCTCGCGCAACCGGGCCGCGTCGGGATGAATGGTACTGGAGCTTGTCGCCGCGCCGGGTTGCGCGGCGAGAGCCACCACCGTTTTGTCCTTGTCGCTCGCGTTTTCATTTTTCGACGCAGGCTTCGCCTTGTCGGCGGATTGTGTCGTCGCAGTAGCGAGCGCCGACGATAGCCGCTCGTGCTGCGAGGTGCCATGCCGCGTATAGTGGCCCGCGGTATCGATCAGTACCGCGTCGTTGGTCAGCCACCAGTCGACGGACTCGGTGCCGGCGAGAGCGCCGATGGTGCGCTGCATCTGCGCCGCGACGGGAAACGGCAGTCCTGCATTGAGCAGGGCGGTTGTTTTGCCGGAGCCCCGCGAGCCGAGCGTGATGTACCACGGCAGTTCATACAGGTAGCGTTTGCCCTGAAACAGCCGCCCGATTCCACGCGCTCCCGTGCGCATTGCCTTCAGGCGTGCCAGCGCGCCCGATACGATCGCATGCACGTTATCCAGTTGCTCCGCCGCGGGCGAGACCTTCTTCTTGCCGCCGAATTCGAGCAGACTTTTGAGGAATTGCGCGTCGGTGCGCATTTTCTGCCAGAGCCGGAACGCCCAGTACACGACGAATATCGCCAGTACGAGTGCAATCGCGATCAGACGCGCCGACGCGGGCATGAACGGTTGTTCATGGCCGAACGCAAGGAGCGGCGAGGCCTGCCAGATCAGCAGACACAGTAGCGCCACGAAGAACACACTGGGGGACCAACCGGCCAGCCATAGCAGCACGCCGCCCAGCATGAGCGCGATCACCAGCACACGCATGCCGACGGTTGCGAGCGGCTTCAGACCGCCGAACGCCACGAGCGGACCGACAAACCAGATCACCAGCGCGACAACCAGCAACGCGGCGAGAGCGAGGAACTGGCGCGATACCAGAAACGACAACTTCTTCATGCTTGAATTTCCCGAGTGGCCTTTTTGATCCGCTATTGCTTGACGGTTGTTGCGTGGCGGTCGTTGCTTGATGGTTATTGTGTGGCGGCTGTTGCTTGGCGGCTATTGCGCGACCGTGATTTCGACGCGGCGATTCTGCGCACGGCCCTGCACGGTCGTGTTATCCCCGACCGGATCGGCGTCGCCCCTGCCCACCGCTTCGAGTCGGACCGCCGGCACGCCCGCTGTCTGAAGCATCTGCATGATCTGCGTGGCGCGCTCTTCGGAGAGCGCGGCGTTCGACGCGAACTGACGGCTTTTTATCGGCACGTTATCGGTGTACCCCAACACCGATACCTTGCCCGATACCTTGGCAATTTCGCCTGCGATCTTCGTGATCAACGGCGTCATCGAGGTCTTCACCGCCGCGGCTCCCGGCGGGAACATCGAATCTCCGCGGAACGTCACCGAGCTGTGATGCGCGTCTTCGTCGACGCTCACCGTGCCTGCGGCGATCTCGTTCTTCAACAGTTCCTTGAGGTGCAGTGCGCGCGTGGCAGGCGGCGTCATGCGCCCGATGTCGGCGATCTGTTTGCGGACCTCCGCGCTCCGGTTCAGCAGCTCGTATTTGAAATAGCCGAACAGACCGATCAGGACGACGGATAGAACGGCAAGCGTGACCCACACCGGGAAGTCGAAGAACGACACGCGCTTGCCCTTCACCTGCGATTGCCAGTGCGGTGACAGCGCAACGGCCAGACTCCCGCGCCGCGTCATGATCTCGTTGTAGAGCCGCTGACGCACGGTTTCATGTTTGCGTCGCCCATCGGCCTCGTAGCGGTAGCGGCCTTCGAAGCCCAGGCTAAGAATCCGGTAAATGAGTTCGAGCAGGTCGAGATGTTCGTGCGAATCGCTCATCAGCCGCCCAATCAGCAGATAGACTTTGGTGCCGCCTTGCCGATCTTCGTGGAAAAGCGTGGCCAGTCCTTGGGTATTCCATTCGACGCCGGTTTGTCCGCCTTTGCCCCATACCGTTTGCATCGCGGCTTCGTCGAGTGCCGTGCACAGGCAATAGCGTGCGCCGAGCATATGATCGCGGCGAATGCCGATCTGGTCGCAAAGTTTCTGGAACATGCGCACTTCCTGCTCCAGCAGGATTCGCAACTGTTCCGTCTCGTTCTGTTTCAACTGCACGGGCAGATCCGCCAGCGCTCGCAACAGAGGGCGAGCTGCTTCGAGCAGCGGGTTGCGCGCGGCCCTGATGGCCGCAAGGCGCTCCGCAGTCGATTCGCCCGGCGGTATCTCCCGATCAGGAGACGGGGCAGGCGCCGCCGCCTTCGCGCTTCGGGTAGACGCTCCACCGGGCGCGGCACGCGAGACGGGAGCCGATATGCCGCCCTGGTCGCCGGACCACGGGTCACGCTCGCCTGAACGGTTCGCTGCTTCTGAGTTCACTGGCTGACCTTTATTCTCTGGATTTTCGTTGCTCTTGCCGATTCGAGGCACGCGCAGTTCGCGCGGCCTGCTGCCGGCTCATGCGCTAGCCGCGCACGCCCCACAGTTCGAGTTTCAGCGACGGAAATTCGCCGGCGACGTGCAGGGCGAGTCCGCCGTGCCGCGCCACTTCGTCCCACAACGGACCGTTTCGAGCGAGCTCGTAATAGACGAAGCCCGCGTTGAACGGAATCTGTCGTGGCGGCACCGGCAGCGCCTGGAGCGCGATGCCCGGCAGATGTCCGCGCACGAGGTCCGGGAGCCGCCCAGAAGGGCCGGCTTTCGCCTGGGCTGCAAACTGTTGCTGGAGCAGGTCGGGCGGCATCGCGGCGTGCACCGCTAGCACCACTGCGGTGAAGCCGCGCACGTCGACGGGATCGACCACCGCGTTGCGCATGCCATGCCCCAGCTCCTTCAGTTCGATGCGCTGCGCGCTGCGCACCAGTACCGCATTGAGCAGCATGTGCGTGTCATCCACCAGGGGCTTCAGACAAAGATGCGGCGTGGTGTGCTGGTAGGCCGGATGGGAGTCGAGCGGCCGCCGGCTGTCGGTGCGCACATAGGTCGACAGTTCTCCCGCCATGCTGAGCAGCAGCGCATACAGATCGGCCGGCGAGGTGGTCGGCACCCGGCGCAGATGCTGAAGCAAAGGCTCGTAACGGTTGAGCGTTTGCAACAGCAGATAGTCGGAGACTTCCGCCGTGGTGCCGGCATTGCCGTTGGCGCCGGTCAGCCGGGTGGCGAGCGAGTTTGCACGCAGGCGTGTGAGCTCGTGAATCTTCGCGAGCCAGCTCGTGAGCAGCTCGCTTGCGCCGAAGCCCGCCACCGGCGGAATCAATGTATCGTCCAGAACGATGCTGCTGTCCGCGTGAATCGTCTTGACGCGCGTCAGCGCAAGTCCGATCCATGCGTCGGTCAGTTCCTTCTCGGGCACGAGCCGCAGTCGCAGATTCGACAACTGCACGGTCTTCGAACCTTGTCCGATCGAATTCGTATCGCGCAACTCGGCGTCGAACACGAAGTTGCGGGCAAGCGAGTCGGCGGCGTTGTCGAACGTCGTCTCTTCGCCGTTCGGCACGCGCACGGGCACGGCGAGATAGATCAACTGGTCGAGGTGTTCCGCGCGGACGGTGAGCGGCGCGGGCGGTGGCGTACTGCCGGGCGTATCGAACGGCGTGCCGTCCGCGAACACGCCGCTGGCCGACTTCACGATCACCTTGCCGAGCGCCAGTGCCTCGCTATCGAGGCTGTAATGACTGAAGCCGAAGAAAAACGGCGAGAGGGTGGCCGCGCGTCTATGCGCGTAATGTTCGAGATATCGCTCCTGTTGCTGGAAAAGCTGTGGGCGCAGAAAAAGCCCCTCGCTCCAGACGACCTTGTTGTGCCAGCTCATGCGTTCATTCCACTATTTAGTCTCGGTAATCCTGATTGCGTTCGCTTCAAGATTGATGATCAGTTTCAGTTTGGGCGCGCGGCGATACCAGGCGGCATCCGGCGCCGGCGGCAGCGGATAGGCCGCGCGCCATACCGAGTTGGGCAGATCCCGGTAGGCTGCCAGTATCCCGACGACGGTCGTCGCGGGATCGGCTCTCGTGCGGATCGATTTGCTCTCGCCCGGCCGCAACTGGAATTGCGCTCGCGTCACCAGATCCTCCGCGAGGGCGGTCTTGTCCTTGTCCTGCAATGAAAAAAAGTCGGCGGAATTGAATGCGCCGTCGGTTCTCAATTCATAAACGCGTACGACGATCGGCGCCGCACGTTTCTGGTCGTCCGGATTGACGCCCGTGGACGCCACAACGGACAGTTCGAGCTTGATGGGTTCCTTCGCTGTCTTTGGATCGCTGCTGGCGCACGCGGTCAGCGCGGATGCCAAAGCGAGGGCAATAACATGGGTGAACAGGCGCATTGGGCAACGCAAAATGAGGCGCGATAGAAACGGCAGCAGGGCAGCAAACCGGAAAGGTCCAGGCGGGCCGGGACGCCTGCCTGGACGAAGGGCGGCAAGTCGGCTTAAGCCTCCTTGTTGCCCTTGATGTCGTACCCGGCCGTCACGGCGCCGCCGCTACCGCCTTGTGCGTTCTGAACGACGTATTCCTGCCTGACCTTCGCAAACGAAAGGCGAACGTGCTCGCGAATACCGTCGTCGCCGTTGCTGCCGGACGGATGAACCTGGGTGACGATCACGTCGCTCATGGTGATCTTCAGAAATTCGAGCGGATTGCCGCCGGCTTTGCGTACCACCAGCACAGCCTGGTCGACGTGCTTGCCCGTCAGGCAGTATTTCATCAGGTTCGGGCTTGCCCGGTCCACGAGATGCTCGAACTCGAGGTCGTCGACGGTGGCCTTTCCCGCGCCGCCGCCTGAGCCGGCATGCATGTTCGCTTGCTGGGATACGCGCCAACCCCAGCTCTTCACCTCGATCTCGTTCT
This sequence comes from Paraburkholderia dioscoreae, assembly GCF_902459535.1. NCBI lineage: Bacteria > Pseudomonadati > Pseudomonadota > Betaproteobacteria > Burkholderiales > Burkholderiaceae > Paraburkholderia > Paraburkholderia dioscoreae. Next base: position 2,326,521 of record NZ_LR699553.1, on the reverse strand, counting down.
TGTGCGCGGCATCCGGCGATTCTCCGTCGATACCGTTGATCTTGAGAAAAATATCTTGTGCCATCTAGAAAGCTCCTTGATGTTAAATATCTACAGCCTGATTTCCGCTACTTTCCGGCCAGATCGGCAATCTCTGTCTGTAGGACCGCGCGAAGACTGCGCCGATCGTCGCTGCCCCTGATATCGTCGATCAGCCATCTGCCACGAACCCAAAGCAGATCTAACTCCACCTTCCGCGGCTCCTTGAAGTTCGTAAACGCCACGACGGCCGTTGCCTTGTGGTGCGTCTCCACCCTGACCTCGATGCCGGTCGTTTTCACGTCGAAGTCCTGGCAACGGCACAGCGGATCCATGTCCAGATAGCCGGCCTCTCCCTTCAAGGCGCGCCGATCTTTCCTGATCAACTGCAGGAGCGACGGCGAGGCAATGGCGTGAGAGCCGGACGCTTCAATACCGGGAGGATCGCCATTGAACGTATAGGCGCCATAGACGCCTTGCAGAAACCGCCTGGCCGAATCGACGTTTTGTGCAAGCGCCGGATGCATGCCGAGAACAGCCCATGCAATCGCCGCGCATGCGCAGGCTCGCCATCGCGTCATTGCGCCCCCTGCCACCGATACACCTTGTACGCAGGCTTGTTCTGACGATAGCCCGGACCGCCCCACATGTCGTTCTGGCGAAAATCCGAGACCCACCGCTGGCCGTTGTACATGGTGATATGACCGGCGACGTTGCCGCCGGGGTAAGGCTGGATAACGGCGGTGTCCCCTTTGCGCGGCGTAATCAGCTCACTCGCCGATACCTCGATAAATCCATGCTCGCGCAGAACCGGGCCGTAATTTTTGGCGTAATTGACGGCCGGCCCTTGGGGAATGACGATTCCGCCGGCCGCCAGCGCCTGCCTCACGTAGGCCGCGCATCGGCCATTGGAATCCGCATGTGCGTGAGCATTCAGATGCGTGACGGCTGCATCGACATCGTAATTTTCATCGGACATATCAACGCCTCGAATCGGGATTGCGATCGGGGTTGCGATCGGGATTGCAACCGGGCTGCAACTAGATCGCAATCGGTGAAAAATCAAGAACGGAAAGCGGGGCGACACCCGAATGGCCACCTGTTTTCGGAAAGCCAGCAGGGTCTGCATCCAGGAGCCCGCTCCCGGCCGGGTCAGTCAGGCGGCTTCCTTGATGGACGGCAGTTTCGCGACGAGGCGCAACGACACCGTCAGCCCTTCGAGCTGGAAGTGCGGGCGCAGAAAGAACTTCGCCTGGTAGTAGCCGGGGTTGCCTTCCACTTCGTCCACTACCACTTCGGCGGCGGCGAGCGGCCGCCGCGCCTTGGTTTCCTGCGACGAGTTGGCGGGGTCCGCGTCGACGTAATGCATGACCCACTCGTTCAGCCAGCGCTGCATTTCCTCGCGTTCCTTGAATGCGCCGATCTTGTCGCGCACGATGCACTTGAGGTAATGCGCGAAGCGCGAACAGGCAAACAGATACGGCAGACGCGCGGACAGATTCGCGTTCGCGGTGGCGTCCGCGTCGTAGTATTCGGCCGGCTTCTGCAAGGACTGCGCACCGATAAAAGTGGCGTGATCGGTGTTCTTGCGGTGGATCAACGGGATGAAACCGTTCTTCGACAACTCGGCCTCGCGCCGGTCCGAGATGGCGATCTCGGTCGGGCATTTCATGTCGACGCCGCCGTCGTCGGTGGGGAATGAATGGCACGGCAGGTTCTCGACCGTGCCGCCCGATTCGACGCCGCGGATCAGCGAGCACCAGCCATACAGCTTGAACGAACGATTGATATTCACACCCATTGCATAGGCCGCGTTGGCCCATGCATAGCGGCGGTGGTCGGAGCCGTTGGTGTGCTCCTCGAAATCGAATTCTTCGACGGGATTGGTTCTCGCGCCGTAGGGCAGGCGGGCGAGGAAACGCGGCATGGCGAGGCCGACATAGCGCGCGTCTTCGCTATTGCGCAACGAGTTCCAAGGAGCGTATTCGAGGTTCTGCGTGAAGATCTTGGTCAGGTCGCGCGGATTGGCGAGCTCCTGCCACGATTCCATCTGCAGGACCGAAGGCGACGCGCCGGAAATGAACGGCGTGTGCGCCGCCGCGGCCACTTTGGCGATCGAGCCGAGCAGATCGACGTCGGGCGGCGTATGGTCGAAATAGTAGTCGGCCACGAGGCACCCATAAGGCTCGCCGCCGAGCTGGCCGTACTCTTCTTCGTAGATCTGCTTGAAGAGCGGGCTCTGATCCCACGCGATGCCTTTGTAGCGTTTCATCGTGCGCCGCAACTCGTCTTTCGACACATCCATGAAGCGGATCTTCAGGCGCTCGTCGGTTTCGGTGTTGGAGACCAGATGATGCATGCCGCGCCAGGCGGACTCCAGTTTCTGGAATTCGTCATGGTGCAGAATCAGGTTGATCTGCTCGGAGAGCTTGCGGTCGATCTGCGCGATGATCGCCTCGATGCTCTTGTACGCGTCGTCGCTGATCGTGGCCGATTGCAGCAAGGCCTGTTCCGCAAGTGTCTGCACGGCGTGTTCGACAGCCTCGCGAGCCTGGTCGGTTTTCGGCCTGAATTCCTGGTTGAGCAGATGGCCGAAGTCGGATTGGGTATGTACGTCAGCCGCGGCCGCGTGTGTTTGCTGTTTTGCCATGTTGTGTCCTCTGAATCTGTTCTGTCCGCTCGATCAGCTGTTCGCGTCCGCGGGCTCCACTGCGTTGCCGGCGGCGTGCGCGACCTGCGGCTTCGGTGTGGCCGCCAGCGATTTCAGCAACGCCGGATCCTGCAGCAGCCTGTTGACGAGCGATTCCGCACCGGACTTGCCGTCCATATACGTTTGCAGGTTGGCGAGCTGTGTGCGCGCTTCGAGCAGTTGCCGCAGCGAATCGACCTTGCGGGCGACGGCTGCCGGCGAGAAGTCTTCAATGCTCTCGAAGCTCATATCGACCACCATCTGTCCGTCGCCCGAAAGCGTGTTCGGCACGGCGAATGCGACGCGCGGCCCGATTGCCTTCATCCGTTCGTCGAAATTGTCGATATCGATATCGAGGAAACCGCGCTCGGCGACCGGCGGCAGCGCTTCGACGGGCTTGCCGGAGAGGTCGGACAGCACGCCCATGACGAACGGCAATTCGACCTTCTTCTCGGAGCCGTAGACTTCGACGTCGTACTCGATCTGCACACGTGGCGCCCGATTGAGCGCGATGAATTTCTGCGAACTGCTGGGAACGGACATGGAGGTCTCCGGGAACGGGTGGTGAAGAGTCGGCAGCGTTCAGTCAACCTGCGCGACGGAAAAGGTGGGCGACGTTGCGGCTGCCGCCGGCATTGCCGTGGCATGCGCATACGCGCATGGGAAAGCAAGTGCAGCAGTGGGTGGCGCGCTCGCGTCGACTACGCCGATTTCGATACGCGCGATGGGCCGCTTCGACGCCAATGCGTCGAGCCATAACGCGGAAAGACGCGGCAGCACGTGTTGTTCGATGAAGCCGATCAGCACGCGGGCTCCGGTTTCCTGAACAAGGCACCTGCCGACGATGTAGTCGACCACTTGCCCGCTGTAGGCAAGAGCAATGTCGTGAACGTCCGCCATGCGTGTGACAACGCGGTCCAGATGCAGCCGCACGATGCGCGCAAGCGATTCATGGGCGAGCGGCCGGTACGGCACCACGGTGACGCGGCCGAGAAATGCCGCGGGAAATACGTTGAGCAACACGGGCGTGAGGGCTTCGCGCAAGCTGTCGGTATCGGGCGGGAGCGACGCGTCGGCGCACAGGCTCGCGGTCAGTTCCGAGCCGGCGTTGCTCGTGAGCAGGATCGTGGTGTTGCGGAAATCGATGTAGCGGCCGTCGCCGTCTTCCATATAGCCCTTGTCGAAGACCTGGAAGAACATTTCGTGCACGTCGCGATGGGCTTTCTCGATTTCGTCAAGCAGCACCACGGAATAGGGGCGCCGCCGCACCGCCTCCGTGAGCACACCTCCCTCGCCGTAACCGACATAGCCGGGCGGGGCGCCTTTCAATCCGGAAACGGTATGAGCCTCCTGGTACTCGCTCATATTGACGGTGATCAGGTTCTGCTCGCCGCCGTAGAGCGCCTCCGCGAGTGCGAGCGCCGTCTCGGTCTTGCCCACACCGGAGGGGCCCGCGAGCAGGAATACGCCGAGAGGCTTCTTCGGATCCGTTAGTCCGGCGCGTGCGGTTTGCACCCGCTCGCCGATCTGACGCAATGCATCGGGCTGGCCGATCACGCGCGCTTCGAGCGTGATCGGCAGCGACTGCACGGCGGCCACTTCGTCGGTGACCATGCGGCCCACGGGGATGCCGGTCCAATCCGATACCACTTCGGCGACGATTGCTTCGCTCACCTCCGGAAACACCAGCGGCGCATCGCCCTGCAATTGCGTGAGTGCGCGCTCCAGATCTTTGAGCGAATCAGGCGATGCGCGTACCTCACCGTTCGTGCCGGTGTGCGGCGCGCTGTGAGCGGCCCCGAGCGCCGCATCACGAGCGGCGAGCAAGGCCTGCGCCGCCGCGAGTTGTGCTTTCCAGCGCGCTTCGATGCGCTCTTCGACTGCGACGAGTTCGCCGATGCGCGTTCGGGCCGCCGCCAGTGCGCCCGCGGTATCGAGCCCGATGCGCGATTCCGCGACCAGCAACTCGCTTTCGACGCGCGCGGCCAGCACGCGTTGACGCGCGTCCTGCAATTCTCGCGGCGGCGCATGCTGCGAAAGCGCGACTCGCGCGCACGCCGTGTCGAGAAGACTGATTGCCTTGTCCGGCAACTGACGTGAAGGGATGTAGCGATGCGACAGCCTCACCGCCGCGCGGACCGCCTGGTCGCGCACGACCACGCCGTGATGCCGCGAGAACGTGTTCGCGAGGCCGCGCACCATGTCGATCGCCGCCGGTTCCTGCGGCTGCGGCACCTGCAGGACCTGGAAGCGCCGTGTGAGCGCAGCGTCTTTTTCGATGTGCCGTTTGTACTCCGCCCATGTGGTTGCCCCGATCGTGCGGATCGCCCCGCGCGCGAGTGCGGGTTTCAGCAGATTGGCCGCGTCGCCGGTGCCGGCCTGGCCGCCTGCGCCGATCAGCGTGTGGATTTCGTCGACGAACAGGATCACCGGTACGGCTGATTTCAGCGCGGCTTCCAGCACGCCTCTCAGACGCGACTCGAATTCGCCCTTCATGCTGGCACCGGCCAGCAGCGCGCCCACGTCGAGACTCAGGAGCCGTACGCCCAGCAGCCTGGGCGGCACGTTGCCGGCGGCGATGGCGCACGCCAGCCCTTCGACGACAGCGGTCTTGCCGACACCCGCCTCGCCGGTCAGCAACGGATTGTTCTGGCGCCGGCGCAGCAGCACGTCGATCAGGGTGCGAATCTCCAGTTCGCGGCCGACCACCGGATCGATTTCGCCGCTGTGCGCACGCGCAGTCAGGTCCGTGCAGAACTGTTCGAGCGGCACGGCTTTCGATTGCGCAGGCAGCACATGAGAGGCCTCGCCTGGCACGGCGGGTGAAAACTCGCTGTTGTCGTAAGGTGGTTCAGCGGCTTCGGGCGAACTGTCGATGCATGCCAGAAGCGCCTCGTTCAGACCTTCGACGGGTAGCTTGCCGAACCCCGACGAAATGGCAAGCAGCACGCGCCGCAATTCCGGCGTCTGTACGAGTGCGGCGACGAGCCAGGCGCTGCGGATACGCCGGTCACCGAAGCCCAACGTGGCGAGCACCCAGGCCCGCTCGATTGCCAGTTCGACGTGGTGCGAGAAATCGCTGATCGAGCTCGCGCCCGCCGGTAGCGCGGCCAACGCGCGGGCCATGTCGCGATCGAGCATTTCGCGTTCGATACCGCAATGCCGCGCGATCCGATGCAGGTCCGAGTCGGGTTGTTGCAGCAACTGATGCAGCCAGTGCACAAGCTCGATATAGGGGTTGCCGCGCAGCTTGCAGAAGCCGGTGGCGGACTCGATGCTTCTGTACAGCGTGTTGCCAAGCTTGCCGAAAAGCGCCTGACGCGAAATCGTCATGTGGATTCTCTGAAACATTGTTATTGGTTTTCTGCTTTCAACCTGTGTTGGGCAACGTCATTGCTGATCTGCGCAAATTCGCCCTGGAATAAGTCCCGTGAGCTATTCAGCCCAATTAATATGGAATCGGACTTTCATTATGACCCACCGTATTTCTCGAATTCAATCAAATCGTCAGGATTGTATTAAGCACATGAACTGGATCGCCCGTCAATTGACGTCGGTCTAAAAAACTTGCAAATGACCAGCATTGGGAAAATTCATGAGTAGACTCGGATATTTCGCATTTCAAGACCTTATTCTGCATATGCTAGTGGAATAAGGTCTTGTTTTTATGTGAAATTGTTAACTTGCTTTCTGTCTGAAAATTGGGATAAAGTTATGAAATTTTTTAAAAATGGCGCTCTCCCGTGAATTCGCTCATAAATTTCTATCCAAAAAATAAGAGTTTTATTGGAAATCAAATTTTATTCATAGTGAATGGCGAGTGCTCGTGAGTTGTGTTTAGAATGCGACTCCCGCCAATCAGGAAGACATGGGTAATGACATGTGGGCAAGCAGACTTATCAGGCGTGACGTCAAGGCGTCCGCTCGCATTGAACCAGGCGCGACAGAAACGGAATGCGAACCGCCGCGAAACAGTTGTTTCGCCCGCGAAGCAGTTGGCGATCACCCGAGCGTCCGCGAATACGATCCCGAGTACGGCATTGATGAAGATCTGCGAGGCAGCAACGCGATATTTGGCCTGATCGGCGCCGCGCGGGCCTCGGATAGCGACGCGTCGCGGCAGGAACGCGAGGGCGCGGAGAAAGGCGCCGACGATTTGATCGAGGCGCTGCACGAGCAGTATCGCCGTGCGCTCGACGACCCCAATGCTTCGCTTGCCGCAGGTTGGGAAGGACAGCCGGAGTTTTCGGCCGGCGTGCATCCAGCTTCGCCCGACGAAGCGCCTGCGGGCACGCAGACACCGCATATCGGCTCGATCGAGGCATTCCTGTCCGGTGCGCGTTTCATGGAGGATCTCTTTGGCCCGCTCGCGGCAGGCCAGGAGGCTGACTTCGCGGCGCCGGAGCCAGTCCCCGAAGTTCTGGCTCTGTTCGCACCGCAGGAGTATCTCGCCGCGGCCGCACGGCGCGCACGCGTGTTGCCGCCGGCGCTGGCGCGGCGCGAACACCATACGCTGGGACTCGACAGCCCGTTGCCGGCACAACATTCCGTGATACACGAAGGGGCTCGATGAACGTGCAGCTATCCCGCGCCAACAAACCCGAATGGCAGCAGGACGGTACAAATGGACAGGTTTAACCAGGCGTCCAGGGCCATGCGCCGCGAGGTGCGTTTGACGCGTGAGGGCGGCGCCACGCCCCGGCGGGCAAACGCGCACCTGCTGCCGACACTGCTCGACCGTCTGCGTGACGATGCGCCGCAAAGACTAACCGAAGCGCCCAGTGAATACACGGTGACCCGTTCGCAGATGCGCGACATCGTTCAGCGCGACCTGGCATTCCTGCTGAACACCACCAGCATGGAAGACCTGATCGATCGCAAGCGGCATCCGCACGCGGCTTCGTCAACTGTGAATTTCGGCGTGCCGCCGCTTGCCGGCGCTTTCACTGCGGCGCGCAAGTGGGAAGACATCGAAAAGATCATCCGGTCCGCGATTACGGAGTTCGAGCCGCGTCTGATATCGGATTCGCTCAGCATTGCGCCGCTTGCCGGCGTGGATGCCGCCGTTCACTACAACGTGCTGGCATTCGAGGTGCGCGGCATGATCCGCATGGATCCTTATCCGCTCGAATTCATGGTGCAGAGCTCGCTCGATCTGGAAACGAGTCAGTTGAACGTCACCGGAATGCGCGCGGGCTGAGCGCGGTCCTGTAGCGCGGAAAATCCGATGGCACGCAGTGTGAAGGTCAATGAAGGTCAACAATGAGCAATAGCAGAAAACCCTCCCACCAGAAACCCGAACGGATCAAGGCCGCCGCGTCGCAGGACTGGATGACGCCGGTCGACGCTGCCGCACCGTGCGGGATCGACCTCGAATACGACCCGGAATTCGTCGTTCTCGCGGCGAAAATGACCGCCAGGCAGGACGCGCAATACGGCGATTTCGTGGGGTCGCCGGAACCCGTCAACTGGAGCGACGTCGATCGCGACTGCCGGCGTTTGATGGCGCGCAGCAAGGACATGCGTCTCGCCGTGCTGTTTGCGCGCTGCCGTACCCGGCTCGGCGGCGCGGCGGGTCTTGCCGAGGGCGTGGGTCTGCTGGCCGCGTGGCTGGCTGCGTTTCCCGATCAGATTCACCCGCAACCCGGCGTCGACGCGGATCGCGAGGCCGCGCTCGAAATTCGCATGAACGCATTGCAGGCACTGACCGACGCGGACGGTCTGCTCGCGGATGTGCGCGAAATCGCGTTGACGAAGGCGACCGCCACGCGGCTTCAGATGCGCGACATTGAACGGGCGTTTGCGCAGCCCCGCCCGAGCGATGCGCTCGCGCCGGAATCGGTGACGCGGCAACTCGACGATCTGCGTTCGCAGCAACAGGAAACGCTGGCGGGTTTCGACGAGGCCTTCGCAGGCCTGACGGCGATCGACACATGGGGCCGTGAACACCTGGGCGCGCACGCGCCGGATCTGTCCACGCTGAGGCGGTTGCTCCGCCATGTCGCGCCAGGCGGCGTGCGTACGGCGAGAGCGAAGGCGGGGATCGTGACGGTCGACCCGTCGAGCGTCGACCAACGCGTGGAAGATGCGATGCGGGATTCCCCGGCCGCACGCGAAGCGCAGGCGGTACGAGCCGACATTGATATGTCCGCAGGCGAGGGCGCCGGCACAGCCCCCATAGATCGCCATGCCGCGCTCGAACTGGTCAGGCAGGCTCGCGAGTGGTTCGAGAAAAGCGAGCCGAGCAGTCCGGTTCCGTTGCTGCTCAGGCGTGCTGAACTGCTGGTGGGCAAGCGGTATGCTGAAGTGGTCAAGGCCATTCCCGCTGAACTGCTCGTTCAGTGGGACGGCGAAGCCTGAGCGCGCCGAGCATCGTCACCCGCCTTACCGATCGGCGACGGCCGCGATTGATTTCGTCGAGAAACCGTATCGCTCGCAGCCGATGTCATGGCGGTGTGGGATCAGGATGCGGTCAGCGGTGGCATGCAATATCGAGTGCCTGCGGTCAGCAATGTGAGCCGGCTTCAGCCGTCAGCGCATGAACAGCCCGCCGTTCACATCCCAGCACGCGCCGTTTGCGAAGTACGCATTTTCCGCCGCCAGCATCACGGCAACATCGGCGACGTAATCCGCTGAGCCGAGACGGCCCGCGGGAATATTGGCGATCATCGCCTTCAGCTTGTCGGGCGCCACGCTTTCATGTACGACCGGCAGATCCATCGGTCCGGGCGAAATGGCGTTGACGGTCACGCCCGCGGCGCCGAGGTCTCGCGCGAACACCTTGGTGAGCGTGATCACGCCGCCTTTCGCCGCCGCGTAATGCGCGCCGGTTGCCGAGCCGCCGTTCTGTCCCGCGAGCGACGCGATGTTGACGATGCGGCCCGTGCCCGTGTCCGCGAAATGCTGGCCGAATACCTGGCAGCCAAACAGCACGCTACGCAAGTTGACGTTGATGACCTGATCGAATTGCTCCGCCGTGATGTCCATCACGGACACGATTCTGGAGGCGCCCGCGTTATTGACCAACGCGTCGACACGGCCCCAGCGTTGAAGAATGGCCTCGCGCGCAGCGGTGAAAGCGGCCTTCGCGGTGACGTCGAGATGCAGTGCGAATGCGCTGGAACCGTCTGCGCTCAGATCGCGCGCGAGGGCTTGTGCTGCATCGAATGCAATATCGCCGATCGCGACCGCGTAACCCGCCGCATGAAAGCGCGTGGCAATCGCGGCGCCCAGACCACGCGCGGCGCCGGTGACAAGTACGACTCTCTTCTGCATTGCTTGCGCTCCGGATAAAACAGCCGCCGCCCGAGCGGCATGACCTGAAGCATGCGTCAAGCGGCGAGGGCGGCTTCGAAACGCGCCGCGATTGCGCACACCTGCTCGTCATGCCCCTTGCGTCCGATTATCTGCAACCCCGCCTTGAGCGGCGAGCCTTCGACGGGTAGCGGCAAACTCAACGCGGGATGCCCGCTCAGATTGAACGGCCGGATCAGCGACGACATGGCGATCACGGACTTGCCGCTGCGCGCTTCTTCGAGTGTGATGGGCAGCGCGGGCAGCGTGGGCAGAATCAGCACGTCGGCGTTGTCGAGCGCATGATCGACCGCCGCCGTGAACTGGCGGCGCACCTGTTCCGCCGCATCGACTTGCGCGGCGGTGGTGTTGGCCGCCGCGCGCAGGCGCGCGTCGAGATCCGAACCGATTTTCCCGCTGGCCACCAGGTGCCCGAACGCGTGCGAAGTCTCGGCATTGATAACGGTGAGGCCCGCGTCGAAGGCGGCTGCGAGACCCTCGATCCGCAGCGTATGCGCGGTACAGCCGGCCGTGTCGGCAGCGCGTGCCACGGCTGCGAGGATGTCGGCCGTTGCCTCGGCCTGCACGATACCGACCTTGCACGGGCCTTGCCATGCGTGCGCGGCGTTCACATCGAAATCCGCGGCAATGGCGAGCATCGCGGCAGCGAGCATGTGCATGTCGCGTGCAAACGGCCCCACACAGTCGAGCGTGGATTCTCGCGGCGCCACCCCGAGCCGCGACACGCGCCCGAAGGTGGGCTTCAATCCGATCACGCCGCAGCATGCGGCGGGACCGCGAATCGAACCGCCGGTGTCGGTGCCGAGCGCGGCGTCGGCGAGCTTCAGCCCGACCGCGGCCGCCGACCCGCTCGACGATCCGCCCGGAATGCGCGTAGCGTCCTGCGGATTCTGCGGCGTGCCGGTGTAGTCGTTGATGCCGGTCATGCCGAACGCCAGTTCATGCATGTTCGTTTTGCCGACGATATGCCAGCCCGCCGCCAGCAACCGCTCGACGACCTGCGCATGCCGCTGCGCGGGCGGCGTATCGGCCAGCGCGCGACTCGCGGCGGTGGTGGCATAGCCGGCGATATCGATCGTGTCCTTGATCGCGATGTTCGGACCTGTGCCGCCTAACGAGAGCGTCTGGATAAACTCGTTCATGTTTGAGGTTTCCTTGCGTTGACTTGCCACGGCGCGTCGAACAGGCGTTCCGTGCGAAAGTGCGTGATGAGCCAGTCACGGCCATTGCAGGCCGGCGCGAAATCCACTTCCAGGCGCGCCGCGATCAGTTCGGCTTGCGCATCGACATAGCTCGAAGCCTGCAGCATGATCCAGCGGCCTTTCGCGTTCGCACCCCGCACGTCGATGGTTTCCGACGTGAGAAAGTGCACGTTCACCGAGAAGTGCGGCGAGGGCGGCAGATAGCGCGTGAGCATCGTCAGGATTTCGCTGTGGCCCGTCAGGCGACCGAACTTGCTCGCGTACTGCGGGCCGATGCCTTCCCAGATCGCGTCGGCGGTAAAAAGCGCGGCGAGCGACTCGCCTTCGAGCGCGCTGCACGGCACGTCGCATAGCGCCATATAACGCGCCATCGTGCGGCGTACCGCGGATTCGGCGTCGAGCGCGGCAAGCCGTTCGGTCAGCATGGCAAGCGTCGCGGGAGTGGCGTTCATGGCGTCACGCTCAGGCTGCATGGGCATGTTGCGGCGGCACTTGCAGCGCGCGGCCGACACGCGCTTCGATCTTCCCATAGCGCCACAGGTTGTATTCGCCCACCGGCGTGGTGCGATACAGGTTGCATACGGCCACGGTGGTGTCGAAATCGCGCACGTCGGCCATGATGTAAAAGGTCCACGGCGAATTGTCGGCATGGCCCACGGTGAGGCGGTCGTCGTCCATGATGCCGAGTACCTTGACGCCTTCCATCGACTCGACGGCGGCCAGCATCTTGCCGTAGGCCTGCCAGACTTCACCGATCTGCTCGCGCGGCAGATCGAAGAAATTCTGCGTGACGCCGCAGCAGAACAGAACGCGCAGCGGCGGCGTTGAGGTATCGGACATGAGGCGCTGCTCCTTGCAATCGCAATCGTCAGGATGACGGATCAACTGGAAAGTGGCCTACAGGTGGCCCGGAATCGACGCAACGCTTGCGAACATCGTGCCGCCGACGGCGCGGTTGCAGCCGCCTTCACCTGGAAACGCGTGCTGGTCACGACCATCGAGTCGCGCCGGCGGGTAAATCGCAACTCAATCATGCGTAGCGCTGGTGTTGCGAGGAATGGTCACGAGCGTAAGCGCGGTAATCAGCCCGAAGCCGATCAGCATCAGCGCGACCGGCCACGGCGCACGCACTTTCGCATACAGAGCGGTAGCCACGAGCGGCGCGAGCCCGCCGGAAAATACCGAGGCAATCTCGTGACCGAGCGCCATGCCCGAGTAGCGCACTTCCGTGGGAAACAATTCGCCCATCAATGCCGGCTGCGTACCGATCATCGCGGCGTGACAGAAGGGCAGGCCCAACGCGAGCGAAAGGAACACGAGCATCGGCTGGTGCGTGTCGATCAGCCAGAACGCGGGAAACGCGATCACCACCAGCCCGAGCGCGCCGATCATATACACCGGCCGCCGTCCGATCAGGTCCGACAGACGTCCCCACAACACGATCGTGACGAGTTCGAGCAGCATGGCGATCATGACGCCGCCGAGCATCACCGAAACGGGCACGCCGATCGTCTTGCCGTACACCAGCACGAACGAAAGAAAGATATACGTCCCGCCGTTTTCGGCGACACGCAGCCCCATAGCCTGCAATACCTGCTTCGGATGATTGCGCAGCACCGTCAGCACGGGCATGTGCTTCGGTTTGGCGGCGGTGAAATCGCGGCTTTCGGGCAGGCGTCGGCGAATGTACACGCCCACGCCGAAAATCAGCACGCTGGCCAGAAACGGCACGCGCCAGCCCCAGGACATGAAGCTTTCGAGCGGCAAGCGCTGCACAAGATAGAACGCGGCCGCCGACAACACGAAGCCGCCCGCCACGCCCAACTGACTGAACGCCGCGTAGTAGCCGCGCCGGTTGGCCGGGGCGCTTTCGCTGATCAGCAGTACGCCGCCGCCCCATTCGCCGCCCGACGCGACGCCCTGCACGACGCGCAGACACACGAGCGCCGTGGGCGCGAGAAAGCCGATCTGCGAGAACGTGGGCAGCAGGCCGATGCCGAAGGTCGCCACGCCCATCATCATCAGCGTGACGACGAGCGCGCCTTTGCGGCCGTGGCGGTCGCCGATATGGCCGAACACGATGCCGCCCAGCGGCCGCGCCAGAAAGCCGATCGCGAAGCCGGCGAACGCGGCGAGGGTGCCCAGCAGCGGGTCGCCGTGCAGCGGGAAGAACAGCGGTCCGAAGATCAGTGCGGCGGCGGTGCCGTACAGAAAAAAATCGTACCACTCGAGCGCATTGCCGAGGACGGAGGCGACGATGATGCGCCGCAAGGTCCGCGAGGTAGCCGGCGCGGCGGATACGGGAGGCGATCCGGCTGTGGGAGAAAACGTGTCGTTTGGCATCGTCGTGCTCGCTGGTTTTTTGGGGTTCAGAGCAGGAAGCCGATCGCGCTCAACGCTTCGGTCGAATCGATCAGGCGGATCACTTTCTGCACGATGCGCGGCTCTCCGCTCGCGAAACTGATGCGATGCGTGAGGTCCGCCGCGAACAGCGTCGACTTGCCGCGCTTGAAGGCGACGATCACTTGCGCCGAATTCACCGTGACTTCGTCGCCCGCTTCGCTGGTGAGCGTGAAACGCGACACGGTGCGCACGGTGCGGGCCGCGTCGGCGGCCGATACCGAATAGCCGGACGTCATGCGCTGCACGCGTTTTTCGCGCATGTCCTGATCGTCGTAGGCATAGTTCAGCGTGGCGGCGAAGTCGGTGGTGTCGTGCTCGATCGGCACCACGTAGAAGCCCGTGGGATCCCACAGCGACAGCCACTCGCGATAGTCCTTGCGGTCCAGCAGTTCCGCTTCGCGCCAGATGAGTTCGATCGCGCCAGTGAAAGTCTTCTGCGAAAACAGCGTGTTCCTGTCGTCCATCATGCCTGCTCCATCATCGTGCGCCATTGCGCGTACGCTTCGCGCATGCCGGTTTCGTCCGTGGCGTGGGCGGTTTTTTCGCCATTCGGCGCCGTGCTCTCGCGATTCAGGCCGCGGTTCACCAGAATCGGCAGATCGGGGCCGGCGTGCGAGCCGCGCTGCACGCGCTCCCACGCTTCGGCGTCGTCCGGACTGCCGAAACCGAACGGGCCCTGGAAGTGTTCGTGAATGCGCAGGCGTACGCGGTTCGCTTCCTCGGGGCCGCCGTCCATTGCGAGGGCGACGTGACGGATCTCGGTTTCGTTCGCGGAAATGGGCCGTAGTACGCGGAAAAACGCCATCGACAGCGCGAGGTTCGGAAACAGATTCAGATTGAAGCCGACGCCCATCAGCGAGCGCACGATACGACGCACTTCGTCCGGCGTGTGGTCCTTCGCGAGCGACGCGGCGAGTTCTTCGAAGCGCTCGGGGATCGGCGCGCCGTCATCGTGGTCGAGATCGACGAGTTCCGGCATCAGCACCGCGAGGCTGTGGCCGTTGCCGAGCGAGCGGCAGAAGGCCTCGTCGCTCGTCATGAAGCTCGTGATCGCGGCGGCGGTTTCGTCGTCGATCGATTTCATCCACGACTTGTGAACCACGGGGAAGTGATACAGATCCGTGGTGTTCTCGAGCTGGATCTTCCAGTTGCCGTTGAAGCGGAAGCGATGCTCGCCGTTGGTCTTGACCGGATAGCCGGCGCCTTGCTTCATGAACAGGTCGATCCACGGTTTCGCGCCGCCGAGGAATGCTTCGAGCGGCTCGATCTCCTGATTGAAGCTCGCGAAAATCAGGCCTTGATAGATGCCCACGCGCAGACTGGCGAGCGGCAGCTCGGTCTTGTCGATCACGCCTTCGTAACCGTCGCCGTACGGCAGCGCGCGCAACGCGCCGTCGAGACCATAGGTCCAGCTGTGATAAGGGCAGGTGAAGCCTTTCGCGTTGCCCTTGTGCTGTTCGCAGACGGTTGCGCCGCGGTGGCGGCAGCGGTTCTGCAAGACGTTGACCGCGCCGGTCTTGTCGCGCACCACGATCACCGGCTGACGGCCGATCGCGGTGGTGCAGAAGTCGCCCGGATTCGGCAATTCGCTTTCGTGCGCGACCCAGACCCATGTCTTGTAGAAAATGCGTTCGAGTTCCGCTTCGAAAACGGCCGGGTCGTAGTACAGCGACGGGGCCACGCGATCGGACTGCGCGCGCTGATACAACGCGCTCGCGTCGACGCTCTGATACGGGGATTCGCTCATGGCTGTGCAGGTGGGGGTGTTGGATGAAGGGCAGTCTCGCCGACCCGTTGATATGCGTCAAATTGATCTAAAATAAAATATAAAATCAATCGCATGGATATCTTGATGAATTCGCTGGATCAAGTCGACCTCAACCTGCTGCGCGTTTTTCAGGCGATTGTCGAAGAGCGCAGCCTGACCCGGGCGGGCGAGCGGCTGGCGTTGTCGCAGCCCGCCATCAGCTATTCGCTGGGGCGTTTGCGCACGCTATTCGACGACCCGCTCTTTATCCGCACACGCGCCGGCATGCAGCCCACGCCGATTGCGCTGGAACTGTCGGCTATCGTGGCTCGCGCGCTGGACACGGTGCGCGAGGCGCTGCGCTACGCGGAACATTTCGACCCGGCGGTAAGCACGCGCACGTTCCGCGTATCGCTTTCGGACGCGGGCGAGCTCGCCTATCTGCCGCCCATTTGCGAGGCTTTGCACCAGCAGGCGCCGCGCGTGAGATTGCGCATCGAGCCGTTGCCGGTCGAGGAAATCGAAGACGCATTGCGTGCGAGCCGGCTCGATTTCGCCATCGGCAATCTGCCCACTTTGACCGCACGCACACGGCATCAGGCGCTGTTCGAAGAGACCTACGTATGCATGACGAGGAAGCGCCGCGGGTTGCCGCGCACGAAGGAGCTGAGCCTGAAGGCGTTTCTGGATGCTTCGCACGTGCAGATCACTTCGGTGGAGCATAGCCACCGCGCGCTCGACGACGAATTCCGCGCGCAGGGCGTCGGGCGTCATATCGCGCTGGAACTACCGCATTTCGTGGCTTTGCCGAGCGTGCTGGCCGTCACCGATCTGTTCGCCACACTGCCGCGGCGTCTTGCGCAGATTTTCAATCGCGGCGGCAATTTTCAGATCTACGAGTTGCCCGTGACCTTGCCGATCGCGGCCGTGACGATGCACTGGCACGAGCATTTCGATCAGGACGAGGGCAACGTGTGGTTGCGCAACCTGATGGCGGATATCGTGCGGCGCTTCGACGGGAAGTGACTGCGCGGCCGCGTTAAACCCGTTTGAACAGCTCACGTGCGAGCGAACAGAGCAAGGTGGTGGTCGGCGATTCGTCCTGCAAACGGCGGCTCATGATGATCGGCGAAGCAACGTTGGCTGACGGAATCGGCCGGTACACTACGCCGTGCGCGCGCAAACCCTCCACGCTTTCCGGCACCAGACACACGCCCACTTGTGCCGCGACCAGACCCAACGCGGTCTGTAATTCCCGCACTTCATGAATTGCCTTCGGCTCCAGCGCATGATCGTGCATGGCCGATAGCTGCTGGTCGGCATAGCTCGGCCGCGGCGTGCTGGGATAGACGATCAGGGTTTCCTGCGCGAGCGCCGCCAGTGTCAGCGCTTTCTTCTGGCGCGCCAGCGGGTGGTCTTGCGGCAGCGCGGCAATCATCCGTTCTTCGACGAGGACTTCGCGCGCGAGTTGCGCGTCGTCGAAGCGCAGGCGGCCGAAGCCCACGTCGATGCGGCCGCCCTTGAGCGCCCCGAGCTGCTCGATCGTGAACATTTCGATCAGCGAGAGTTCGATATGCGGCGCGGCTTCACGAAACGCACGGATCACGGCGGGCAGCGCGCCGTAGAGCGTCGACGGCACGAAGCCGATCACGACGCGCTCGGCCAGTTGCGCGAGGCGCCGCGTGAGGGGGCCGAGCTCGTCCGCTTCGTCGATCAGGCGCTTTGCCTGCGCATAGAAAATGCGGCCGGCTTCGGTCAGCCGCAATGGCCGCGAGCCGCGCTCGAACAGCGGCAGGCCGACGTTTTCTTCGATCTGCTGGATCTGCCGGCTGAGCGGCGGCTGCGTCATGTGCAGGCGATTGGCGGCCCGCGTGATGTTCATTTCTTCCGCGACCGCGATGAAATAGCGGAGTTGGCGAAGTTCCATGCATACCTCTAAGGTATGGAAGTAGTCGGAATCGGTGTTGGACTGCTTCGCGGGTTTGTTTCTAATATGGGGGCTCCCGGTCAGGCAGTTCAGGAGGGCAACGAATGATAGCAACACCCGTGAAGATCGAGAGCGTGGAGACGATTCTCGTCGACGTACCGACGATCCGTCCGCACCGCCTCTCGGTCGCAACGATGAATTGCCAGACGCTGGTGCTGGTGCGCATCCGTTGCGCCGACGGGGTAGTCGGCGTGGGCGAGGGCACCACCATCGGCGGCCTCGCTTACGGTGAGGAAAGCCCGGAAAGTATCAAGGTCAACATCGACACCTATTTCGCGCCGTTGCTCAAAGGGTTGGACGCAACGCGTCCGGGCGCCGCGATGGCGAAACTGCGCGAGCTGTTTCAGGGCAACCGCTTTGCGAAATCCGCGCTGGAAACGGCGCTGTTCGATGCGCAGGCACAGCGCCTCGGCGTGCCGCTGTCGGAACTGTTCGGCGGCCGTGTGCGCGATTGCATGGAGGTGGCGTGGACGCTCGCGAGCGGCGACACGAAGCGCGATATCGATGAAGCCGAGCAGGTGTACGAGACGAAGCGGCATCGGGTGTTCAAGCTGAAGATCGGCTCGCGCGCGCTGGCAGACGACGTGGCGCATGTCGTCGCCATCAGGAAAGCGCTGGAAGGGCGCGGCGAAGTGCGGGTCGACGTGAACCAGGCATGGACCGAATCGGAAACGATCTGGGCCGCGCGGCGTTTCGCCGACGCGGGCGTGGCACTGATCGAGCAGCCCATTGCCGCGGAAAACCGCACCGGCCTCAAGCGTCTGACCGACCTCGCTCAAGTGCCGATCATGGCCGACGAAGCGCTGCACGGTCCGGCCGATGCATTCGCGATTGCCAGCGCCCGTGCCGCCGATGTCTTCGCCGTGAAGATCGCGCAATCGGGCGGCCTCGTGGGCGCGGCGCAAGTGGCGGGCATCGCCTCGGCCGCGAATATCGACCTGTATGGCGGCACCATGCTCGAAGGCGCGGTGGGCACAATGGCTTCGGCGCAACTTTTCAGCACCTTCGGCGAATTGAAGTGGGGCACCGAACTGTTCGGCCCGTTGTTGCTGACCGAAGAAATTCTCACCGAACCGCTGCGCTACGAGAATTTTGCGCTGCACCTGCCTCAAGGTCCGGGTCTTGGCATTACGCTCGACTGGGACAAGATCGACCGCCTGCGACGCGATACGCGCAAAGGCGCCAGCGTTACCACGAACTGAAGGCTCATCCGTTAGCCATCCAGAACATCATACGAAGGAGATACCCCATGAACAGGCAAGCTATCGACGCGTTGCTCCAGAAGATCAACGACAGCGCCACCCACGCAGGCAATCCGCGCACCAGGCAGATCGTCAACCGGATCGTGCAGGATCTGTTCTATACGATCGAAGACTTCGACGTGCAGCCCGCCGAATTCTGGACCGCGCTGAACTATCTCGGCGACGCGGGCAAGAGCGGCGAGCTCGGCCTGCTGGCCGCGGGGCTGGGCTTCGAGCATTTTCTCGATCTGCGTCTGGATGAAGCGGAGGCAAAGGCCGGCATCGAAGGCGGCACGCCGCGCACCATCGAAGGTCCGTTGTACGTGGCCGGCGCGCCGCTCTCCGAAGGGCATGCGCGGCTCGACGACGGCACCGATCCGGGTCAGACGCTGATCATGCGCGGCCGCGTGCTGGGCGAAGACGGCAAGCCTTTGGCGCACGCGCTCGTGGAAGTGTGGCACGCGAATCATCTCGGCAACTACTCGTACTTCGACAAATCGCAACCGGCCTTCAATCTGCGCCGCTCGATCCGCACCGACACAGAAGGCAGGTACAGCTTCCGCAGCGTCGTGCCGGTCGGCTATAGCGTGCCGCCGCAAGGGCAGACACAGTTGCTGCTCGATCAGCTCGGCCGTCATGGGCATCGTCCGGCGCATATTCACTTTTTCGTTTCCGCGCCGGGGTTCCGCAAGCTGACCACGCAGATCAACATCGACGGCGATCCGTATCTGTGGGACGACTTCGCGTTCGCCACGCGCGACGGACTCGTGCCGGCGGTCAAGCAGGCCGAGGGTGCCGAAGGAAAACCGTATGGCGTGGACGGCAATTTCGCGCTGATCGATTTCGACTTCACGCTGTTCAAGGAACGCGACAACCTGCCGGATGCCGAAGTGGAGCGCCTGCGCGCTGAAGCCTGATTCTCGGCAGAAAAGGGCTGGACGTACCGCATGAATCTGTCAACCCTGGTTGCGCGGCGAGATCGGCCGGGCCGCCAGGGCTTTTTTGTCATCGATCAGGGATAGGAGCAAGCATGCTGTTTCACGTTGAAATGACCGTCAATCTGCCGGTCGATATGGATGCCGAACGCGCGGCTCGCCTGAAGGCCGATGAGAAGGCGATGTCGCAAAGGCTGCAACAGGAAGGCGTGTGGCGACACTTGTGGCGGATTGCCGGGCGCTATGCGAATATCAGCGTATTCGACGTGGAGAGCCCCGCGCATCTGCACGACGTGCTGAGCCAGTTGCCGCTGTTTCCGTATATGGATGTCGAAGTGCGCGCGTTGTGCCGGCATGCGTCGTCGATTCGCGACGACGACCGGTAAGGACATGCGATCGCGAAGGTGCCGCGATTGCGGCACCTCGTTGGCTTACGTGATCGCTGCCGCTGCCGCTGTGGAAACCGGCATGGCGGTGAAAAAGCGAGGCGCGTCAAAGATCCAGCACAAGAACCGGCGACGCCGCGCGCGAAATGCAGCAGCAGATCACCTTGCCGCCCGCCCGTTCCGCTTTGCTCAGGCAATGGTCGCGATGCTCGGGTGTGCCGCTCAGCACGTCGACCATACAGGTGCCGCAGACGCCTTCGCCGCACGACGTATCCACTTCAATGCCGATCGACGCCAGCGCCGCGACGATCGTCGTGTCCTTGTCCACGCGCACGGTTGCGCCGCTACTCGCGATCTGCACGTCGAACGTATCGAGCGCGGCGGTCTGAGCGCTCGTGGCGGAGACCGGGTCAGCCGCGAATCGTTCGAGATGGATCGCCTCCGGCGCAACGCGCGTTTCGCCGATCGCCACCACACGTTCCATGAAAGGCGCCGGCCCGCAGGTATAGAGATGCGTGCCCTCGCGCGCATTCGCGAGACAACTGCCGAGCACCGCATCGAGCTGGTCGCGCGCAACGCCGAAGTGGAGCGTCACGTAGTCACTAAACGGCGCGCGTGAAAGCAGCTGCAAAAACGCCGCATGTTCGGCGCTGCGAGCGAAATAGTGCAGCGCGAAACGCTGCCGCTGCTCGAGCAGACGGTACGCCATACTCAGGAGCGGCGTCACACCGATACCCGCGGCCAGCAGAATATGTTCGCGGGCGTGCTGCGCGAGCTGGAACAGGTTGCGCGGCGCACCGACGGTCAATTCGCTGCCGACCGTGACATCGTCATGCAGCGAACGTGAGCCGCCCCGCGAAGTCGCTTCGCGCTTCACGGCAAACACATGTGCTTCACGATGATCCGGGTCGCCGCACAGCGAATATTGCCGCGTGACGCCGGAGGGGCCGGTGACGTCGATGTGCGCGCCGGCCTCGTAGTGGTCGAACGGTTGGCCGTCCAGACGCGACACGCTGAAGGAGCGCACGCCATGCGCCTCGTCGCGGACGCTGTCGACGCGCACGTTGAAGGTGGTTCTTTCCATGATCTTGCCGGCAAGGGGAGCGGACGGTGCATGCATCGGGTCGCATGCGGTTGTGTGTCAAGGATAAGAAACCGCACCAAATCAGGCAAATCGATAAAAAATGATAAGTCGGATAAGTCTGACTGATAATCGGGTAATGCGGAGTATGAGAGCCGCAGCTTCGAATTCCGCCAGATGCCGCACTAGCGCCTCTTGCGGTCGCGCCATTGCGTTCAGGTGGACAATGGCGGGCATCACTTCAATCACGGCTTCTGCCTGCCCGGACTGGGCATTCAATTCATGACACGCGCATTCGTTTAATCAGGCAATGACGAAAGCGAACATGGAAGGAGCGAGATCGTGTGGTCCACTATTCTGGATACGCTCGGTGCGCTGGCGGTGCTTGCCAGCGTGGCCGTGCAGATTATGCTGATGCGTAGGGACTGAATCCAATGCATTGTCTGAACCGCCTCGCCTGACAGCGCAGGCCAGTATGCGCTCTGTGCGAGCTTATGCGCCCGCTTGCTAGCGATCCATCCATTCGATCCGGCGGATGACACCGCTTCCCGCAGCAAGCCTTTCAGCCATTCGTAGCACGCATCCACCGATTGTTCGGCTCAACCGACGTATCTGTTCGCCTCCAGCCGCTTTATCCGCCTGCTCAACCTGCCTACATTGTCACCAGTGACAGCGCCACTGGATTTCCAATGCAGCCCGCGAATCTTCGCGACAGCACCGGCGCAAATCCCATTTAAAGGAATCGATCATGAGCAAGCTCACAGGTAAAGTTGCGGTGGTAACCGGCGCGTCGAAAGGTATCGGTGCGGCTATCGCCAAGGCATTGGCGGCCCAGGGTGCCTCCGTGGTGGTGAACTATTCGTCGAGCAAGACGGGTGCGGAGAGCGTGGTCGCGGCGATTACTGCCGCGGGCGGCAAGGCGGTGGCCGTGGCAGGCGACGTGTCCAAAGCAGCGGACGCACAAGGCATTATCGATGCCGCGGTGGAAACGTATGGCCGCCTCGACATTCTCGTCAACAACTCGGGCGTGTATGAATTCGCGCCGATCGAAGAAATCACCGAAGAGCATTTCCATAAGCACTTCAACGTGAATGTGCTGGGTCTGCTGCTGACCACGCAGGCCGCGGTCAAGCATTTGGGTGAAGGCGCGAGCATCGTCAACATCAGCTCGGTGGTGAGCCGCATCACGCCGCCGGGCAGCGCGGTTTATACCGCGACCAAAGGCGCGGTGGACGGCATTACCGGTGTGCTCGCACGCGAACTCGGCCCGCGCAAGATCCGCGTCAACTCCGTGAATCCGGGCATGGTTGCGACGGAAGGCACCCATACCGCAGGCATTCTCGGTTCCGATTTCGAAACGTGGGCGGTCAGCACGACGCCGCTCGGCCGCATCGGCCAGCCGGACGATATCGCCGATGTCGTCACCTTCCTCGCTTCCGACGACGCGCGCTGGCTGACCGGAGAAAGCCTGATTGCGAGCGGCGGCTCGCGTTAAGCAGCGCGACGCGAAAGCAGGTGGCGCGGGCGGATAGCGTCACGCCATCTCGCGCGGCATGAAGAAAGCCGCCCGCAGGCTGCGCCCGGCGGGCGGCTGTCCGTTTTATCGAGCGGAGGTGGCCGGCGCCGGCTTCGTCAACTCCACCGCAAACAACGCGTCCAGCAGATTCGATCCGGGCCGCTCGGCGAGCCGCGTCAGCGATTCGATCATCTGCACCCGACAGTCCTGCAACGGAATCATTCTGATCCGCCGCGATTCGTTGAATTCGGCGCGTGCAATCACCCCCACGCCCATGCCTTGCGCGACCGCTTCTTCGAGCGCCTCGCGGCCGTCCACGTACATCACCGGTTCCACTTGCAGCGATTCACGCACCAGTTCGATCTCGAGCAACTGCTGCGTGACGGATTGCGCCTCGCGGAAAATCATCGGCTGCTGTACCAGTTCCGCGTAGCTCAGCTTGCGTTTCTTCGCCACCGGGTAGCTCGCCGGCACCATTGCCACCAGCGGATCGCGCCGCAACACGCGCGCTTCCAGCCGGCTATGCACTTGCGGCGCGGCGGTAATGGCCGCGTCCACGGCGCTCGATAGCACGCGCTGCATGCAATCCGCGGCGTTGGCGATGGACAGCGTCACGACGATCCCGGGGTGCAGCTTGCGAAACGCGCCGATCAGCGCGACCGCCAGATCGGGCGCGTCCGCCACCAGCGAGAGCGAGCCGGATTCGAGGCCGCCCGCCGATTCGAGCAGTTGCCGCGCGTCGCGCTCGCAACTGAGCATCTGCCGCGTCACGCTGAAAAGACGCAGACCGAGTTCCGTGGTCTCGACGCCGCGCGGCCCGCGCTCGAACAGTTTGACGCCGTAATCCTGTTCCAGCCGCCGCACGTGATCCGACACGGCCGGCTGGGTGAGCGAAAGCGCCTGCGCCGCCTTGGAAAACCCGCCATGTTCCGCGACCGCATGAAACGCTCGCAATTGCGCGTATTGCACGTGTGCCTCACTGAGGTATAAGTTATTGCGATACCTCTATCGATTATATCGATTTTACCGATGTAACGCGTTTCTGTACTGTGTGAGTTACCAAAATGAGCCACCGAAACAGCAATGCCGGAGATGCCGAACATGGACAGCGTGACCGACCGTTCCCGAGCCGTGAGCGCCGCAGGATCCGCCGTGCTCACGTGCGCGAAGCCGCCTGGGGGCGAGCCGTATCTGCTGACGCCTGGACCGCTCACCACGGCACTCTCGACCAAAGAGGCGATGCTGCGCGACTGGGGCTCGTGGGACGGCGATTTTCGCGCGATGACCGCGCTGCTGCGCAGCAGTCTGCTGGAAATCGCCGGCGACACGGCGGGCGAATACGACTGCGTGCCGCTGCAAGGCAGCGGCAGCTATTGCGTCGAAGCAATGCTAGGCAGCCTGATTCCGCGCGACGCTCGCGCGCTCGTGCTCGCCAACGGAGCATACGGCAAGCGCATCGCGACCACGCTCGGCTATCTCGGCCGCGCCTGCACGGTGCTGGACAAGGGCGATTATTTGCCGCCGCGCGGTGCTGAAATAGAACGCATGCTGGACGCCGATTCGCGCATTACGCATGTGGTCGCCGTGCATTGCGAAACCAGTTCGGGCATTCTCAATCCGCTCGAAGAGATCGCCGCCGCCACCGCGAAGAAAGGCCGCAAGCTGCTGATCGATTCGATGAGCGCCTTCGGTGCGGTGCCGCTCGACGTGCGTGAGATTGCCTGCGAGGCTTTCGTGTCGTCGGCGAATAAATGTATCGAGGGTGTGCCCGGTTTCGGCTTCGTGATCGCGCGCAAGCGTGCGTTGCAGGAAGCGAAGGGCCGCAGTCACTCGCTCGCGCTCGACGTCTACGATCAATGGGACGTGATGAATCGCACCGGCCAGTGGCGCTTCACGCCGCCCACGCATACGGTGGCCGCGTTTATCGAAGCGCTGCGTCTGCATAAGCTCGAAGGCGGACAGGCCGGGCGCCTCGCGCGTTACGCGAACAATCGCGACGTGCTCGTGGCCGGCATGCGCGAACTCGGCTTCGAGCCGTTGCTGAATGCACGCTGGCGCTCGCCGATCATCGTGACTTTTTTTGCGCCCGCGCATCCATCGTTCAGGTTCGAAACCTTCTATGAATTGATGAAGCAGCAGGGCTTCATCATCTATCCAGGCAAGTTGACGGTGGTGGACAGCTTCCGTATCGGCTGCATCGGGCAGGTGGACGAGCACGTGATGCGCCGCGTGGTGGAGGCGTGCGCCAGCTCGCTGCGCACGATGAACGTCGCGCATGCCGCGCCGCCCGCCGCGGCGCTCGAAGAGCGCAAGACGTTGGCCGAGGCGGCCTGAAGAACCGTGTCTGGCCGTGCGGTGCGTGGGCCGGGTAGCGGTCACGCGGACAGCACGTCATGAAAAACGCGCGGCACGCTGCGCGAGCTTTGGAACCTCCGAAGGATAGAAGTCAATGAAACACGTGAAAGCGGTGATTTTCGATTGGGCCGGCACCGTGGTCGATTACGGTTCGTTGGCGCCGATGGGCGCCTTTGTGGAGACATTCGGGCAGTTCGGCGTGCCCATCACGATCGACGAAGCACGCGGCCCGATGGGCATGGCCAAGCGCCCGCATATCGCGGCGCTGATGGCGCTGCCCCGCGTCGCGCAGGCATGGGCCGACAAGTACGGGCACACGCCCGATGAAGCGGATATCGACGCCGTGTACGACGTGTTCGTGCCGAAGAACATCGCGGTCGCGGCGAGCTATAGCTCGGTGATTCCAGGCGTGGCCGAGGTGGCGAGCGCGCTGCGCGGCGACGATATCCGGATCGGCACGACCACCGGCTATACGCGCGAGATCATGGCCGAGATCGTGCCGGGCGCGGCGGCGCAGGGGTTTTCACCGGACAGTATCGTGTGCACCGGCGATACGCCGGAAGGGCGGCCGTCGCCGTACATGATCTACAGGACATTGCCGGAGTTGGGCGTCTGGCGCGCGAAGGAAGCGATCAAGGTCGACGACACCGAGGTCGGCATTGAAGAGGGAATCAATGGCGGCACGTGGACGGTCGGAGTCGCGGTGAGCGGCAATGCGTTCGGCATGGCCGAATACGACGTCAAGGCTTTAGCGCCGGATGAATTCGCATGGCGTCGCAACGCCGCGATCCAGAAGCTCCAGGCGGCGGGCGCGCATTATGTGATCGACAGCGTCGCGGATCTGATGCCGGTGGTCTACGACATCGAGGCGAGGTTGGCGCGCGGCGAGCGGCCATGAGGGCATGGGGCTGAACTATCCGGCACGCGCTTTCCCCGTTTTGTACAGGAGCTCAGGAATGCGCGCTCAAGACCCGTTGAATGTCCTCCAGCGGCGCATTGAACAGGTTGGCGATGAATGATGCGCTCAGACCATCGCGTTGTGCAAGATTTCGGATTTCGACCTTGTCCTCTTCGCTGAACGCGGTCGTTGCCGGTTGCGGATGTTCCGTCGGCGGAGCCTCGATGAGATCGTCCCTCGGTGCGACAAGCGGTAAATCCTCTTCATACAGTCGCGCAATGGCCGCATAAGGCTGATTGATCCGAGCGGCGGCGTCCTTCAGACTGAGGCCTTCGTCCATCGCACGCATGGCCTGAATTTCCTCGTCTTCCGAAAGCGGCGGAACCCATTCCTGATGATGAGTTGGCGAGGGCAAATCGGCCCGGGAGGGCCCAGCTTGGGGAGATCGCGGGCGCGAAATAAAGAAGCCGCCCGCATATTCCTGCTCGACGACCGTTATCGTATTCTCCGGCAAATGAGTCGCTTGAGCCAGATCGCCGGTGGTGAAGCTGTAATTCCAACTGTCAAGCGCCCGAAGGATGTCGTCAAGTTGTTGCGGCGTCAAGGAATCCATGGTTTTCTTGCGGAATTCGTTAGCAAGACTACGGGATTTCCACGGCGAGATACCGAGTTTCGTGGCGACGTCCTCTCGGGTGTAACCCTTCTCGAACATATCCATGGCCGCCTCCCGATCTTTGGCGGTGAAGCGGATGTCGTGGCTGCCTTCCGGGATACGTCGGGCCAGACCTTTCGTGTAGCTGGAAGACATGCCTAGCGAGCGAGCTACCTCGTCGGCTGATTTTCCTTCGGCCAGCAGCTCGCCGGCCAATGAGTCTCTCGCCATGCGGTGCTGATTGGCAATCCCCCGCACGGTTTCCAGCGGGAGATCCAGATTCCTGGCAACGTCTTTAGGGGAAGTGCCTGCATCCAGCTGCTGAATAGCCGAGGTCCGATTTTCCGGCGTCGTATTCCACCACGACCTTTTGTAGGTATTGGCGTTGTAGTTTGCGAAAATGTCCCGAACTTTCCTCTCAGAGAGTTTGACTATGCTGGCGATTTCGCGAGTCGGTTTCCCTTGGTCTTTCAAGGCAAATACCTGATCTATCTGGCCGGGCGTGAGGTTTCTGGGTACGGGCGCACGTATGCCTTCCCGCGCGGCGATGTTACGCACGGTTTCTGTGGCTACGCCGACCTGATTGGCTATCGCGCGTTGTGTCATGGCACCGTCCTCTAGCAGTCTGATGATTTCCTGGCGCGTTCCCGGCGTGATTTTTAGCGCGCGAAGCGAAGCGGCGGCCGAAATAGGGATGTTGTCTTTCCTGGCGATATTGAGCACTGTCGCAGTAGCTATGCCAAGTTGCTTTCCTATTTGTGAGCAGGACAGCTCCCCCTTCTTTAACAACACGACCGCCTCGTGCCGGATATCCCGACTGACTGACGAGCGGTAGCTACCCTTGGGAGGGATCTGGTTGTCCTTGGCGATCTTGTTCACCGTGCTACGCGCTATGTCGAATTGCTTGGCAATCTGCGTACGCGACAGTTGCCCCTGCTTTAACAGATCGATAACTTCCTGCCGCGTCGCTGGCGTGAGTGGCAATCTGCGCAGAGAATCAGCCGCCAACAACGCGATATTTTCCTCTCTCGCGACTTTTGCTACCGGCGTAGGACTGATGCCCAATTTCCTGGCTATCCCGCCCCTCGTCAGTTCTCCCTCATTCAGAAGCCGGATAATTTGGCTCCGCACTTTGTCGTCGATTTTCGACATTCCGCCAGCCGCGGGTGTATCAGTATTGAGTTCCCACTTTTGGGTCAAGTCATTCAGACGGACGGAATACTGGGGTTTCAGATCGATGCCTTTTTTGAACACTCGCCAGCTTTCGTAGTCTTTGTCGTAACGAACGTGATAAGCCTTGCCGCGCAGTTCTATATACCTGTCGCCTTTGGCATCGAGGCGGATGCCCGACTTGTCTGCCGGCCGCAGATCTTTGATCGAAACGTCCGGATCGGCATAGGTCTCAAGCGACCCATACAGGTCGCTGGCCACGCTTTGATGCGCGAGCTGGCTGGTGAAATCGACCGCGGGGCCCGTTTCGGCGAGTGTCTTTTCCGCGAGTGCTCGCTCGGTGGCGCGTGTTTCGGGGTTCAAGGTGGACTCCGCCTCGCCCGCTTTGACGACGCCTTGCCCCGCAGCCTGAACGAAGTCTCGGGCCGATGTGCTGCCGCCTTTGCCGGCCATGCTGGCAGCTTCGGCGTCTCTGGCCGCCCCGGAAATGGCATTGCCTGCAAGACTGATCTCTTTGGCAGCACCCAGGACTTCTCCACCCAGAATGCCTAGAAACGCCGAGCCATAATCGAGACCCATGCGGACATTGTCCGGTAGTGCGGAAGGCAGGAGGTCGGCGAGCGGAGCCAAAGGCGTCAGACCCAGAAGCACGCGGTCGATGCCTTCCAGCACCTGTCCGGCGAGTTTTTCCGCACGAGCGGCCGGCGTGATGGAGTAGTCCTTGTAGCTGGCGTCCTTAAGGACTGCGGTGTAGCGGTCGCTGAGATCGCGCACGTAGTCGCCGCTAACCGGCGGAAGATCCTTGAGAATGTCCGTATATCTTTTGGCAGCGCCCACGGAGTGAGCATTGAGCGGGCCGCTGACCTGATCATGCCAGGTGTCGAGCTTGTCGCGCAGTTCGCGCGATTCATGCATGCGCTGGGTGAAGGCCAGAACGACCTTGTCCTTCAACTCGTCCTGTCCAGGGGTGGTCTGAAAGAGTTGACGGCCCAGCAGTTCGTAGCGTTTTGCCGGGTCGGTCTGCTTCTGCGCTTCATCGAGGATGCGATCGACCTCACCATTGGCTTCTTTCCACTGGGCGTTTTTCACCCTCTGGCGTTTGTCGACTTCGGCAGCGATTCGTTCCTGCAATATCCCCTTGAGTCCACTGGCCTCCTGGAATATCTCTTCCCGTTCGTCGGCATTCTCTGCGTCGAAGAAGTCGTCGCGCAATTTATCGAGGCGGTCGACGCTTTCCCGATCTTCCTTGTTCAGATAGGCCACTCCCATAGGCGGGTTGAACTGGCTCAATACACGGTCGACAGGATCGTTGCGCACGCGGTTCGCTTCGTCACGAACGGCGTTCTCCAGTCCGGTCAATTTCTGTTCGATCGCGTAGCGTTTGTCGTTGCTGGTTTCCAACTGAAAAGCCGCGCTTAATGTCGCAATCACACCGCCGTAAAACTGCCGCTCACTGTCGGGCAGTTCGGCGAGCATGCCTTGCAGATGCGTTTGTCGTTGCTGGAACTGGATCACCTGAGGGGGATAGCCGGTCATTTCCTGCTGGAGGCCATCTTCGATTTTTTGTGCAATCGCGGCGTTGGCCTCGCTATTGCGGGGGAGGTAGCCCTCCTGGGTGTCGTAGTTCTTGTTCAGCCGGTCGAACTCTTCGATGCTCGCGCCTGGCAGTGTGCCGGAGGTTGGCGTGGCCTGGCCAGTGGACCCAGCCTGTAACGCTCTCGCGCCTCTGTTTGCAAACGGGAGGCTGGAGCCGCTGACGTTCAGTCCCGATGCGGCGAGTGCATGCGCGGAATCGGCCTTTACAGGAAGAGTCGAACGCGATAGACGATCCAGGGTACGAATGCCCGGCGCCGCCTTGTCCGGCAAAGAGGCCGGTGCCCCAAGCCCTTCGCGGAAAGTCTGATGCGAGAATGCGGCGGCGGCTTTT
The DNA here is from genome assembly GCF_902459535.1 of Paraburkholderia dioscoreae. Classification (NCBI taxonomy): domain Bacteria; kingdom Pseudomonadati; phylum Pseudomonadota; class Betaproteobacteria; order Burkholderiales; family Burkholderiaceae; genus Paraburkholderia; species Paraburkholderia dioscoreae. Next base: position 2,297,000 of record NZ_LR699553.1, on the reverse strand, counting down.
GCATGAGTAGTTGGAGAAGGGGCTCGTGGACGGCCCGGCACTTCGTGATTGTTCGATACTGTGTCCGAGGGCGCTGGAACGATTGAAGCCGTACCATCCGGAACCGCGAACGTCGAGTTGCCCACTGATGATGTCGTCATTTTTTCCTGAACTCCAGTTGCTAACGATTAACCGGCGAAAATGATGAGAGGCATGACGCGGCCGGATACATTGCAGCACGATGCAAGTGCGCAGATGTAGCATCTATCTCTACATGGCAGTGGGATTGGCGGAATGAGCGTTTTTGATGGGGTAAGGTGGTGGCTTTCGATTTCGACGCCACCTCACCCTCCGACATGCCGAAACCCGCCCCCGCCGACACGCTCGCCTGGCACATTCACGCACGGTCCCTGCGCTATTTCGATGCGATTCGCCGCTGCGGCTCGATTCGTGAAGCCGCGCGGCAATTGCATGTGGCTTCGTCGGCGGTCAACCGGCAATTGCTGAAGCTCGAAGCCGAAGTCGGCACGCCGCTCTTCGAGCGCCTCGCCTCCGGGCTCGCGCTGACCGCCGCCGGCGAAGTGTTCGCTCGCCATGTGATTACCGTGCTGCAGGATGCGCGCCGCTTCGAAAGCGAAATGGATGCGCTGCGCGGAATCCGTCGCGGCGAGATCGGTATCGTCACGGTAGAGGGACTCAATTCGAGTTTTCTGCCCGACCTGGTTGAACGCATGTTGACGCGCTACCCGGCAATCCGTTTTCAGGTGCATACGGCAGGCTCGGCCACGATTGCCCGCGCGATTCTCGACGGCGACGCAGACCTCGGCCTCGCGTTCTCGCTGCCGCGCACCGGCGACTTGCAGCAACTCGCGGTGGGACGCTTCCAGTTGGGCGCAATCGTTGCCGCCACGCATCCGCTCGCGGGCGAGTCCACGGTGACCTTCGCTCAATGCGCGCGTTACCCGCTGATTCTCGGCAACGCGCAACTGTCGATCAGCGGCCTGCTCGAACCGTTAATTCGCCACTACGCCAAGCCGCTTCAAACCGTGCTCGAAAGCGATTCGATCGAGCTGATGCGGCGTATGGCGGCACGCGGGCGCGGGGTGGGGTTTCAGACGCGCCTCGGGCTGGAACGTGATCTTGCCGACGGCACACTGGTGCACATACCGTTGCGCACACCGCGCCCGCTGGTTTCCGAGTTGGGCGCCTACGCGCGCGCCGGCCGGACCTTGACGCCCGCGCTGGACGCGTTCGTGCGCCTGCTCACCGAAGCCATCGCCGAGCGCGAGGACGACGAGCCGGCCGTCTGATCCGGCAACCGGCAACCGGCAACCGGCAACCGGCAACCGGCAACCGGCAACCGGCAACCGGCAACCGGCAACCGGCAACCGGCAACCGGCAATGATGCCGAAACGGCATCAGCATGCACTTTTTTCTGCGCTTTTTTGTACGCCTGCCACGCTCTAGACTCGTCGGCAACGGGTTCAAAGACGTGTTCAAAGGAGCCAGAGATGTCCGAAGTGCTGTCAGCTCGAGCGGTGCCGCATACCAGTTTGCCTGTGGTCGACGTGGCCGGGCTCGCGAGCGAGGATCCGCGGCAACGCGTGGCGGTCGGCGCGGCGTTGCATGCCGCCTGTATCGACACGGGCTTTTTCTACATTGCCAGTCACGGCGTCGCGCCTGAGCTGATCGACGCGGCCCGTGCCGAAGCCGAGCGTTTCTTCTCGCTGGACGACGCCGACAAGCGTCTCGTGGACAAGGCGCAGTCGTTCTGCAATCGCGGCTACGAGCCGTTGTGCGGGCAGGTGCTGGAAGCAGGGACGCCGCCCGATCTGAAAGAGGGCTTTTATATCGGCAACGAATTGCCGCCCGATCATCCGCGCGTGGTGGCGCGTGCGTTCAATTGCGGGCCGAACCAGTGGCCGCCGCAGTCGCCCGGTTTTCGTCCGGCAATGGAAGCGTATTTCGCCGCGATGTTCGATCTGTCCACGCGCCTCACACGCGGTCTCGCGCAGTCGCTCGGTTTGCCGGAGGATTATTTCGAGCCGTTCTGCGACGACGCAATGGGAACGCTGCGTCTGCTGCACTATCCGCCGCAACCCGCGCAGGCCTTGCCCGATCAGAAAGGCTGCGGCGCGCATACCGATTTCGGCTGCCTGACGCTGCTCTGGCAGGACGGCAACGGCGGCTTGCAGGTGCAGGACGGCGAGGGGCGCTGGATTCATGTGCCGCCGCTGCCGGGCACCTTCGTCGTCAATCTCGGCGATCTGATCGCGCGCTGGACCAACGACCGTTATCGCTCGACGCTGCATCGCGTGGTCAACGCATCGGGTCGCGAGCGCTATTCGATGCCGTTCTTCTTCACCGGACGCCCCGACTACATGGTCACCTGCCTGCCGGGTTGCACGGACGAGGGCGAGGCGCCGAAGTATCCGCCGATCACCGTCGCGGATCATCTGGAAGCGTGCTACCGGAGAACCTACGGATGACGCCGGCCCGTACGCACGCAGCGGGCATGCTGCTGATTCACGGCGCGTGGCAGGGCAGCTGGGCATGGGACGCCTGGCTGCCGGAACTGGCCGCGCGCGGCTGGACGGCGAGGGCGGTCGATCTGCCCGGCAACGGCGCGCATCCGTCACGCGACGCTGGCCTCGTGGTCTCGCTGCAAACCTATGTCGACGCGTTGACGCAGGCGCTCGCCGCCTTCGAAGGCCCGGTGGTCGTGGTTGCGCACAGCGGCGCGGGCGTGCCGGCTTCGCAACTGGCCGAGGCATTGCCCGAGCGTATCGCCTGCCTCGTCTACGTGGCCGGCATGATGCTGCCGGCCGGCATGGGCTACGCGGAGCTGGTGGATGCCAGCGTCGCCGACGTGCCTGACGCGAGCGGTATCGCGCCGTATCTGCAGTGGAGCGAAGACGGTTCGGCCACGGTCGTGCCCGTGGATGCCGCGCTCGACATCTTCCTGCACGATTGTCCGCCCGATGCCGCACGGCGCGCCGCCGCGAAGCTCACGCCGCAGCAGGAGAGTGGCCGTACGGTTGTCACCACGTTGAGTGCGGAGCGTTTTGGCCGCGTGCCGCGCATCTATGTCGAGGCGCTGCGCGATCGCTCGGTGCTGTTGCCGCTGCAACGCAGGATGCAGGCGCTCGTGCCCGGCGCGATCGTGCGCTCGATCGATTGCGGTCATGTCCCGCAACTGGCGCGTCCCGCCGAACTCGCAACGCTGGTCTGCGAAACGCTCGCGAGCATCGGCATCGATTCCGCCGAGTCCAGCGCATCTTCCCTTTTCCATTCGCTCACTACCGGAACCTCGCCATGATCCGATTTTCCTGCTTCGGCCGCCTGTTTTCGGCGCGCTTCAAATCTGCTGCGCGTGTCGCTCGGTTCGCGAGTCACGCGCTGGCCGCGGTGTCGCTCGTTGTGCTCGCAACGTCCGGCATGCCCGCTCGCGCCGCCGCCGGCGACGCGCCACTGGACGTTTCGATCGTCTACCTGGGCAATCCGGGCGACGCGGGCTGGACGCACGCACACGATCTCGGCATCGGCGCCGCGGAGAAACAGTTCGGTTCGCAGGTCAAGGTGACGCGCGTCGAAAACGTGCCGGAGAATGCCGATGCCGCGCGCGTGTTTCGCGACCGGGCGGCGAAGGGCGACAAGGTGGTGATCGGCACGTCGTTCGGCTACATGGATTCGATGATGCGCGTTGCGCGCGATTACCCGGACACCGTGTTTCTGCATTGCTCCGGCTACAAGAGCGCGCCCAATCTCGGCAATTTCAACGGCAAGGTGTACGAGTCCGCGTATCTGGCGGGCGTCGTCGCCGGCTATGTGTCGAAATCGCATGTGCTCGGCTTTGTCGGCTCGGTGCCGATTCCCGAAGTGGTCCGCAATATCGACGCGTTCGCGCTCGGTGCGCGTTCGGTGGCGCCGCAAACGGTCGTGAAGGTGGTATGGGTGAGCAGCTGGTTCGATCCGGGCAAGGAACGGCAGGCGGCCGAGACGCTGGTCGGACTCGGCGCCGACGTGCTGATGCAGAACACCGATTCCACCGCGACGATGGCCGTGGCCGAGCAGCAGAAGGTTTATGCGTTCGGCTGGGATTCGGATATGAGCCGCTGGGGGCCGCATGCGCATCTCGGATCGGTGGCCTATGACTGGGGCATCTACTACACCAAAGCGATCGACGAAGTGCGGCGCGGCACGTGGACCAACAAGCCGGTGTACTGGGGCGTGAAAGAAGGCATCACGGATCTGGTGAACCTGAATACGTCGGTCGTGCCCGCGGATGCGCAGCGCGCGCTGGCCGAGAAACGCGCTGCGCTGGTCGCGGGCCGCCTCGATCCGTTTGCCGGGCCGTTGAAGGATCAGAGCGGCAAGCTGCGCGTGGCCGCGGGTGCCGCGCTATCCGCGGACGACACGAACCGGATAAACTGGTTCGTCGACGGAGTCCAGGGCAGTATTGCGCAATGACGGAGCGGGCCACGATGAGTACGGCGAGTACATCAGACACGACGCCAGATACGATGCCAGATACGACGGATACGGCAGACTGCGCCGCTCGCGACGCGGTCATCTGGAACGATTGGCATCCGGTGGCCGCGCTCGGTGCGCTCGGTGATTCCGATGCCACCAGCAACACGCGCCTGCTCGGTATCGACCTCGGCATCCGCGCGGCGAACGTTGCCGGCGCACAACCGTCAGCGCGCTATAGCGTGTGGCGCCACGACAATCATGCGCCATGCCGCGTGCAGGCGCGATATGGCGTGCTGTGGGTCTGCCTCGGAGAGCCGCAGCGCGACATTCTCGCGATTCCCGAAGCCGACGAAGCCGATCGCCGTCTGCTGCATGCGGGCGCATTTCGCGTGCATGTGAGCGGTTTGCGAGCGGTCGAAAACTTCCTCGACATGGGCCATTTCCCGTTCGTGCATACCGGCTATCTCGGCGTCGAACCCTATACGGAAGTCGCGCCGTACCGGATCGAGCGCGACGAACAGAATGGCGAACTGTACGCGCACGACTGCCGCTTCTATCAGCCGCGCGCGGCCATGACCGCCGGCACGGCGCTCGACGTGCATTACGTGTACCGCGTCGCGCGGCCGTATAGCGCGATTCTGTACAAGACGTGTCCGCCGCAGCCCGAGCGCTTCGACGTGATCGCGCTCTTCGTGCAACCGCTCGACGAAGACTGGTGCGTGGCGCACACGGTGATGAGCTATCTCGACGACACCAGCAGCGACGACGAACTGCGCGGTTTTCAGCAGACCATCTTCGCACAGGACATCAAGATTCTGGTCAATCAGGTGCCGAAGCGTTTGCCGCTCGGCACGGGCGACGAGCACCCGGTGCGGGCCGACGCGATGTCGGTGGCGTACCGGCGTTGGTTGTCGGCTCAACAGGTGACCTACGGGACGACTCATGGCCGATAAGCATCATGTCGTCGAGTCGGCATGGTTTGCCTTGTGCGGCGTCGACGAACTCGACGAGCGCGCTATCTATCACACCGAGCTGGCAGGTCACGAACTCGTGGTGTGGCGAGCCGAAGGCGGCGCCGTCAACGTGTGGGAAAACCGCTGCCCGCATCGCGGCGTGCGGCTCTCGCTCGGACATCATCGCGGCGACGCGTTGCAGTGTCAGTATCACGGCTGGCAGTTCGGCACGGGGAGCGGCGCGTGCCGCTTCGTGCCGGCGCATCCGCAAGCGCCGCCGCCAGCCGTGGCGGTGCAGACGTGGCCGGTGCAGGTACGGTATGGATTCGTGTGGACGTGTCTGACGTTGCCCGGCGAATTGCCCCCGTTCACGCCCATCGAGGAACTGGAGAACGAGGCTTCGCCTGGTGCCGCGCCTGCGCAACCGGTCCGTTTACGCGCCGTCGCGATCGATGCCGCGAGCGACACCGTGCAGCATGCGCTGGCCGACTACCGCTTCGACTACACGGGCTTCGACGCATGGCAAACATCGGACTGCGTCGCGTTCGAGGTCGCGCCTCACGCCGTGATGATCGAGCAACTCGACGAAGCCGCGCATCGCGTGGTATTTCTCGTGCAGCCCGCGCGCGAAGGGCGGACCTATCTGCACGGCATCGCGCTCGGACCGTTTGCCGCGAACCAGCGTCTTGCGGTGCTGCGGCATCATCAGCAACGGTTGAACGCGTTGCGCGACGCGTTGGAGCAGCAGTCCGCATATCAGGAACGCGTAAATCGCCATGACATTGCAGACATGCCGCAACCAGACGCGTGGAGTCTCGTGAGATCGACACCTGGGCAACCGGCTGTCTTGCAACAGTCGGTATCGAAACCGGTTTCCGTGCTGTCGTCCGGCTCGGGAACTGCGGTGTATTCCGGCGAACATCACGAGGCCAATCGCGCCTTTACTGTTCATCTGTCCCGCAACGGACAGACAGTGAACGTCGCTGCCGATGTCACCGTGTTGCATGCGCTGCGCGCGCACGGCGTCGAGGTGCCGAGTTCATGCGAGCAGGGCGTGTGCGGCACCTGCCGGACGCGCGTGCTGCAAGGCACGCCGTTGCACCTCGACGATTTTCTGACGCCGCCGGAGAAGGCTGCCGGTGATTGCATGATGGTGTGCGTATCGCGCGCGGTATCCAGCACGCTGACGCTCGATCTCTGAGGCCGCCATGCTCAAACTCTACGACGACGAGCTGTGCGGCGACAGCTACAAGGTCCGCCTGATGCTCGGCCTGCTCGGTGTGCCGTATCGGAGAGAGCGCATCGAGCTCTATCCGTCGCGGCAGAATCGTACTCAGGAATTTCTCGCGATGAGTCCGCTGGGTCGCCTCCCGGTGCTCGAAGCGGACGGCGCGTTGCTGCACGATGCGCACGCGATTCTCGTGTATCTCGCGCGGCGTTATGGCGATGCCGCCAGCGGGCAAGCCCACTGGTTGCCGCTCGATGACCCGCTGCAACTCGCGCGGATTCAGAACTGGCTCGGATTTGCCGCGCAGTTGAGCGCTATGGTTTTTCCGCTGCGCGACGCCGTGTTGCATGCGCAGTCCGCGCCTCGCCGCCTGCCGGACATCGGAACGAACGAATCCAGAACCTTGCTGCGCGTGCTGGATGAAACCTTATGGTTCAATGAAGCCGCGGCCACACCGTTCGTGTGCGCGACTTCAAGGCCGACCATCGCCGACATTGCGTGCTTCGTGCCGGTGGCGCTGCTCGATGAAGCGGAGATCGAATCGATCGACTATCCGGCATTCAGACGCTGGAGCAGGCGGCTCAAACGTCTTGACGGGTTCACGACGATGGCCGGTGTGTACGCCGCCGTGTAAATTGAAGCCGGCCATTGCCACGCGCATTTTTAGTGGCTTGCGTGTGCCCCGCTGCGCGCGACGATGCGGCCGTGCGACACCACGAGCTTTCTCGGCGGCCGGGCGACGAGCGCATGCGCGACCGTGTCCGCATCCACCAGCACGAGGTCGGCGCGCGCGCCCACGTGCAAGCCATAGTCGGCGAATCCGCAGGCCTGCGCGGCGGTGGTGCTCACGCAGTCGAATGCGATGGCGAGGTCGTCGTCGCGGCGCAGGCCGTAGCGCATTGCGATCAGCATTGCGCGTTCGAGCATGTCGGGCGAGCCGTATGGCGTCCATGTGTCGCGCACACCGTCGTTGCCGCCGAACAATGTCACGCCTTTTTCGAGGCAGGCCTTGAGCGGCGGCACGGTTGTCGATGGCGGCGCGGTGGTGAGCAACGCAACGCGCAGATCGGCCAGCCGTTCGAGCAAGGCGTCGCGTTCGCGCTCGGGTAATGCACCGAGACAGAACGCATGACTGACCACCACTTGCCCTTGCATGCCGAGCGCCGCAACCCGGTCGAGCAGCAGACCGAGCGTGAACGCGCCGATTTCGCCCGGCTCGTGCAGATGGATGTCGATCGGCTTCGCATGCCGTTGCGCGAGATCGAAGGTCAGATCGAGCGATGCCACCGGGTCGCCGTCGATCAACGCGGGGTCGAGCGCGCCGAGCACATCGGCGCCTGCACTCAAGGCCTCGCCGAGCAGCGCTTCGGTGCCTGGCCGGCCAAGCACACCCGATTGCGGAAACGCCACGATCTGCATGTCGAGCACGTCGCCGAGCGTTTCGCGCGTGGCAAGCACGCCTTCCAGATGACGCAACCCAGCATCGGTGTCGATATCGACGTGCGTGCGCAGGCGCGTCGTGCCCGCCTGCATGAACGCGCGGGCGAGCGCGAGCGATTGCTGTCCCGCGTCATGTCCGCTTTGCGCTCGCCAGCGCCGTTCGTTTTCGATGCGGTCGGTGAGCTTCGGGCCGACCTCGTTGCGATACCATGGCAAGCCCCAGTTGGTTTTATCCAGGTGCGTATGTCCTTCGACAAAACCCGGCAGCAGCAATGCCCCGGTGCCGTCCTCGACGGTCACGTCCGGCTGGCGCGGCAGGTCGGGACCGAGCGCGGCGATGCGGCCGGCGGCGATTGAGACGTCGACGCGCGTGCCTTCCGCCAGACGAACGTCGGTGATGAGCAGGCCGGTTATCGGAAGGTCGAAAGCGGTCGTGGACATGAAAGCAGGGCGGCTGTTATGCGAGAGATAGAGGCCGGTGGCGTGTGGCCGAAGACGTGTTCAATTGTCTGATCAATAGACGCGTTGCCGACCCGGCGGGCAATGAGAGACGGCGAGTGAATTGTACTTCGCGGGACCACGCGGGCCATTCGCGCGGTTCTGGCGTTTGCGCACTCAAGTTTGGTGAGTATCTGCCGTTGACACGAGCTAATCACATTCTGGGATCGCGCCGTGCAACTCGCCTTCAGTAACGACCGTCTGTCCAGCCGGATGCAGTTCGATCCGTCCGTCGCCGGTGAACCCGAGGTGGAATCGTCGGTCATCGAATGGCTGCTGCATGACGATCAGGTGATGCGCGAATGTTTCACCCACGCAGCGGAAATCCTCAAGAGCGTGACCGGCGCGGCGATCACGGCGATTACGCTGCTCGACGAGGAATATCAGCATTACCGCGCCGAGGTCGGCATGGCGATGCCGCTCGTTACGCGCGCCCGCTCGCTTGCCGACTATGCGGTGCGCGACGCCGAGCTGTTCGTCATCGAAGATGCGCACAGCGATACGCGCTTCGGCGAATGCATGCTGGTGCAGCGCCATCCGTTCGTGCGGCTTTATGCGGCGATCGCGCTGCGCGCGCCCAACGGCGAAATCGTCGGCGCGTTATGCGCGATGGACCCGGCGCCCGGTCGGCTCGATGCGGGACAGCGCGCGGTGTTCTATCACCTGCGTGCAATGATCGAAAACGATCTGAAGATGCGCACGGCCACCGCGATCGATCCGCTGACTCAGTTGTACAACCGCCGTTTCCTGCTGGAAAGCATCACCCGCAGATGGAAAGAGGCGCGGGAGGGCGACGTGATGGGGTCAGTCGTGGTCGACGTGGACTGGTTCAAGCAATACAACGACACCTACGGACACCAGGCGGGCGATCACTGTCTGCGCAAGGTGGCCTCGGTGATGCAGGCGGCAGCCGACGGCGAACGCGTGATCGTCGGGCGCATGGGCGGCGAGGAATTCGGCCTGCTGATGTTGCAAGCGGAACCGGCAGCACTCGAAAACACGCTCGATACGCTCCGCCAGGGCGTGGAGGATCTGGCGATCGAGCATCGCGCGTCGCCGCTCGGCACGGTAACGGTGAGCGTGGGTGCGTCGCTGACGCGCATCACCGAAACATCACGGCCAGCGTATCGCGATGGTTTCGCGAGCGCTGATCGCGCGTTGTATCGATCGAAACATGGCGGTAGGAATCAGGTGACGATGGCGTAGTCGAGCGGGCCGGCACCGACGCCCGTTCAACTCGTGATCAGCTTCAGCCCCGCCGGCAGCGACTCGCCGAACACGCGGCCTTCGTCGGCGTTATCGAGCTCCACGCTCTCGCTCACCATCGTGATCCACGCGCGCGGCGCATTGGCCGCTTCGAGCCGCCGCACCACCGTACGACGCAGGTCTTCGGGCAAGTCGCGCGAGCGGTCGCCGGTCATGCGCGCGATCTGCACGGCGGCAAAGGCGGCGGGATCGACCTTCTTCCAGTCGAGCGCGAGTATCGCGTCGAGCCACGCGCCGGCAATCTCCGGCGGCACGACACTGTGCGCGCTGCCGTAGAACGGCCGACGCGCGCCGATACGGCCGACCGCCCACCAGCTTTGATGATTTTCAGCGGGCTTCTTCAGGCGGGCCAGCACCGACTCGCCGAGTTCGATCTTGCGCTCCACAGGAATCCGTTCGAGCGATGCACTGAGGCGGACCATATCGGTGAAGCCGGTTTTCGCGACGTCGAACGGCAGCTTGTGACGCGATTGCGCAGCCTTTTGCAGATACGCCATTGCGTCGAGCACACGCAATTGCGCGCTTTCGTCGAGGCCGCCGGCGGCGCGGCGCCAGAGCGTCCACCATTCGGACCAGACCTGGCTTTCGTTGACGTACTGGATGCCGTCGTCGAATAACGACCAGAGTTGTTCGACCCGCCATTCGTCGAGCGGATAGCCGAAACCGGGCCGCACGCAATAGCCCGCGAGATTCAGCCAGAGGCGCTCGTGATCCGCCGACCGCCGCCGCCGGCGCGCGCGTTCCCGCAGCGCGCCGAACAGTTCGCGTAGCAACGCGCTGTTCCAGCTCTCCCGCGGACCCAGCAATTGTTCGAGTTGCGAGCGCAGGCGTTTGACTTCTTTCGGGCCGACGTTTTGCGAGCGCGAGCCGAAGCTGCGGTCGATATGTTCGATCGCCTCGTCGAGCGCGGGGTGGCGGGACGGCGCGGCATCGTCCGTCAGGCTCACCTGCGCGTCTTCACGGCGCAACTGGAATTCGAGCAGCCAGCGCTGCGCCGGATTGTCCCGTTCGATACAGTGGACTTCGAGCGTGCCCACCTCGGTGAGCGACGTCGCGATCTGCACCGCGGTTTCGCGCGCGGTGCTCGCGCCACGCGGCTGCACGATGGTTGCGATCGGCGGCAGGCGAACGAAGTCGCCACCGGTAAGATCGATCAATTCGCCCGGCCGATACACGGTGTCCGCGCTCGACGAGACCAGATGAAAACGCACCGGATGCCCGAGCCGCAGCGCGAAGGTGCGATCCGCGATCAGGATCTCGTGGCCTTCTTCCGTGCCGCGCGGCAGCAGGCAGATGCCGCGTTGCGCGGGCTCGGCCTTGTGCTTGCCGTCGCTGGTTTCGTCGAGCACGAGAAAGTAGCTGCGTGGCGAGCCGCCGCCGATTTTCGGCGCGTTGCCCGCGCGCGCGAGCGCATAGGCGACCGCGCCGCGTGCTACGGCCACGTCGGGGTTGTCGTTATGCAGCAGGTTGAGCGCCTGGCCGCGCCACGTGCCCAGCGTGCTCGCCAGACGCTGCGTGAGCGCTTCGGCCCGGAACACGCCGCCGTTCAGCAGCAGCGTGTCGGGCACCGGCAAGGCGTTTTCGTCGTCGGCGGCCGGCGTGCTCGACGGCGCAGCGCCCAGCGCTTTGCGTGACTGCGCCGCGAAGCGTTCGAGGAATGCCGCGATATGACGTGTGACGGCGGCGTCGGTGGCATAGGGCAGGCCGAACTCGACGATTGCGCCACGCGGCCTGCCAGGCCGTTCGTTCGATGCCACCGCCGGAAAGAAACCGTCGACGATGATCCGCTCCACTTCCTCGCGCGTGACCTGTGCCGTGCGCGCACCGCCGATCAGCTTCGAGCCGGCGCCGAGCAGCGTGACCGATGCGGAGTCGGGCGCCTGCGGACCGAGCAGAAGCTCCTTCGCATTGCGGCAACGCTCGACCAGTTGCGACAGGCTCGCCGCCGACAAGCGCGTGCGCCCGCCCGCCTGGTCGGCGCCCGGCAACCGCGCTTCCACCAGATGCGCGAGCGCCAGATCCATGTTGTCGCCACCGAGCATCAGGTGATTGCCCACACCGATTCGCGTGAGCCGAGGCTCGCCGTCGCTCAGGCCGACTTCGATCAGCGTGAGGTCGGTGGTGCCGCCGCCCACGTCGCAGATGAGAACCAAACGGGTCTCCGCGAGCTCGCTTGCAAGCCGCTCGCGATGATGAAACAGCCAGTCGTAGAATGCCGCTTGCGGCTCTTCCAGCAGCTTCAGATTGTGCAAGCCGGCCATGCGCGCGGCTTGCACGGTCAATGCGCGCGCGCCTTCGTCGAAGGAAGCCGGCACCGTGAGCACCACGTCCTGACCTTCGAGCGGCGCGTCCGGAAAACGGTGATTCCACGCGGCGCGCACGTGTGCCAGATAGCTCGCGCTGGCTTCGACCGGCGAGACTTTGAGGACGTCGTCGGCGGCGCCCCACGGCAGGATCGGCGCAACGCGGTCGACCGACGCATGCGAGAGCCAGCTCTTCGCGCTCGTCACCAGCCGCCCCGGCACCTGAGCGCCCAACAGGCGTGCGAGCCGGCCGATCACGACCGGCTGTGCTTCTTTCTTCGCTTCTTCCTTTGCTTTTGACTGCGCTCGTGACTGCGCTTTGCGCTGAGCTTCGGCTTGAGCGCCGGTCTGGTCCGCACTGGACCACGGCAATTGCAGATCGCCGGGGTTCAGTTCGCCTTGCGCCGCGTGATAGCGCACCGAGGGCAGAAGCGGCCGCGCGGCCACTTCGCCCGGACTCACCAGTTGCTCGATCTCGAAGACGCGAATGAGTTGCGACTCAATCCGCGACCCATCCGATGCTCCCATCTGCGCATAGGCGAGCACCGTGTTGCTGGTGCCGAGATCGATGCCGACGCTGTACCGCTTCATCTCAGTCATGCATTCGCGTTGCCGCGCGCGTCGAACTCGACTTTCCAGCGCTCGTCAGTCCCGCGCGGCACGGCTTCGAGTTCGAGCGTGCCGGCTTCGGTGACGCGCGCGTGCAGCTTCACCGGCACGACTTCGCCGGCGGTGCGGCCGGCGGCGGGCAGCGTGGCCTGAATCTCTTCGAGCTCCTGTAATTCATCAGCGCCCCAGAAGTCGAGCAGCGTGCCGACCTGATCCTGACGCCGTACCGACGAGCCGAAGAAGCGGAAATGCACGGGCTCGCCGACCACCAGCCCGAATTCCTGCGTGGGCAGTTCGGCTTCGGTGCCTTCTTCCATGCCGAACGGCGCCACGCATAGCGCCTGGATAGGCGGCTCGAGGCCTGGCACCGCGGGCATCGCCGATTCGATCGCGATGTAGTACGCGCGCGCCGTGCCGCCGCGAATCCGCACGCCCTGGCCGCGTCGCACGTAACCGTAGTAGGCCGCGCCGCGCGCGACGGCGAGATCCAGATCGGCGCCTTCGAGCAGCCGCGCCGGCGCCGCGCCTTCCGCAGCGAGCCAGCCGTTGAGCGTGCCCATGATGCGTTCGACCAGCAACGGCGACTTGAACACGCCGCCGTTGAACAGTACCGCCGTGGGATGCAGGAAACTGGCGTTTGGCGCCGTGGCGATGTCACGCAGCCCGTCCAGTTCGGCGAGCGCGCCCACCTGACGGCCGAGAAATGCCGCCAGGTGCCGCGTGATGCCCGCGTCCTGCGCATACGGCAGGCCGAGCTGCGTCAGACCGGCGCGCGCGCGGCTCACCGGACGCGCGGCGCTATCCACCTGCGGGAAGAAGCCTTCCAGAATCGTCTGAGTCAATTCGGCGCGCGTGAGCTCGGTGCGGATCGAGCCGCCGATCAGCTTCGAGCCGCGGCTCGGCACGACGAGCGGCACGGTATCGGTGGCCGGATCGCTGAGCAGCGTTTCCTTCGCCGAGCGGCACGCATAGGTGAGGGCGCGCAGTTGCCACGCGTCGGCCTGGGTGCCTTGCGCCGCGAGCTTGCGCGCGACCACGTGCGCGAGCGCGAGATCCATGTTGTCGCCGCCGAGCAGAATATGTTCGCCGACCGCGACGCGATGCAGTTCCAGATTGCCTTCGCGCTCGATCACGGCGATCAGCGACAGGTCGGTCGTGCCGCCGCCCACGTCCACCACGAGAATGATGTCGCCTATCTTGACCTGCTTGCGCCACTGCCCGCCGCTTTTCTGGATCCAGCTATACAGCGCGGCCTGCGGTTCTTCCAGCAGCGTCATGCTGCCGTAGCCGGCGGCCGCGGCGGCTTCGGCGGTCAGTTCGCGAGCGGCCGGATCGAACGATGCCGGGATCGTCACCGTAATGTCCTGCGCGCTGAACGGCGCGTCGGGATGCACATGATCCCAGGCTTCGCGCAAGTGGGTCAGATAACGCACCGAGCTTTCGAGAGGCGAGACGCGCGCGACTTCAGGCGGCGCGTCGTTGGGCAGAATCGCGGCGCGCCGGTCGACGCCCGGATGGCACAACCAGCTCTTCGCGCTCGACACGAGCCGGATCGGCGTGGCTGCGCCGCGGCTGCGGGCGAACTCGCCGACCGCGAATTCGCGCTGGCCGGTCCACGGCAGATAGAGGTCGCCCGACGCAAGTTCGTCGGGATGCGGCAGGTAAAGAAACGAGGGCAGCAGATCGAGATTGTCGATCGCGCCCGGACCGGTTAGCTGGGCGATCGGCAGCACGCCCTGGGTGGTCTTTTCGCCGTCGCTCGCGCTCGTGTCCACATAGGACAGCGCGCAGTGCGTGGTGCCGAGGTCGATGCCGATGGCGTAGCGCGATGCGCCTGGCTGGCGTGCGTCGCTCATAGCTCCACCTCGGCCGGTGCGATCACTTTCGCGTCGTGGCTGTCCGCGAGCTTCGGCAGACGCACTTCGTCGACTCGCCAGCCGCGATGGCTGATGCTGCCGTTAAACGGCGCGCGGCCGACCACATTGCCGGTCAGGCGAATCGAGGCCGCGTCGAAACCTTCCGCCAGCGTGATGCGGCTGCCTTCGGCTTCGTCGCGCACCGGGCGGATCGTGAAGTGCTCGCGCAGCGTTGCGCGGCAGCCGTCGTGCACGAGGCGCGCGGCCGCGCCGATGTCGGCGTCGCTGTAGCTCTTGATGTCTTCCTCGACGAAATCGATGAAACGCGCGTCGCGTTGCAGCAGGCCGAGCAGTTGCAGCGCGGCGTCGGGACTGGCTTCCTTCAGCACGGGCGCGGGCGGTGGTGCGGGTGTGGGGGCCGGCGCAGTGACCGGTGCAGGCGTGGCGCGGGCGGCAGCGCCGCCCTGACGCAGACGCAAGACCCCGGCGGCGAATTCGCCATCGCCGAGGATGCGGAAGAACGTGCTCACGGCCAGGGAAATCCTGCCGAGGAAGGATGGGTTCGAATCGGTCATAAATGCTCCTGAGGTGCTCTGTTGAAGGACGAGCTGTCCTGGCTGCGCCGTACGTGACGGGCCGCGCCGCCGCGCTGGGCTTGAGCGGGCCGTCGACGTGCGTCGTGGTGAGGCCGGTGGCATGGTTGCCGCCGGCGTCTGATCGAGCCGGGAGCGCGGCGCCATTTGCGCGCGCAAAACCCGTATTTTGCCTCGTGGCGCGCCGGACGCGGGCAAAGCCGACCATTCTAGCGGGCAATGCGGCCAGATTGGCGGGTTGTCACGGGCTGGTGGGGCTGTTGGCGGCTGTTACTCGACGGCGACGAAGTGGCTTTGGTTTGCGTGCGTAATGGTTGATTGATGGCTGCTCGATGTTCTCTACGCCGGACGGAACAGTGGGGCCACGCGGAACAGTGGAGTCCGGTTGGAGTCCGCTAGTCCGCTGGGCAGGGCACGCCGATGGCCGGCCGGCGCACGCGCGCAGTCGTCGCGCCCGTTGTGGGAGCGGGCGCGGTGCGTGCATCCGGTGAAGTGTTGAGCGCTTCGACGCCAGCGGCAATTTTCGTAGCAACCTGAGCGAGAGCGAGCCGGTGGCCGGCCACCAGCGCATCGTAGCTGCTCGCCACTGTCTCGCTGACGACGCTGCGGCAGGTCAGCACAGTTTGCGAATACAAGGGCCTTACGCTCCACACCGCATCGATCAGTGCATGCGAACCGGGCCACGACTCGAAACGCTGCACGCTCACACTGACGCGATAAACCAGCGCGCCTTCGGGATGCGGCGTGTTGAACACGTCGATGGCGTCGAGCTTCTGAGTCAGATCCAGCGACAGCGCTTGACGGATTTCGTCGGCCGGCAGCGATGCCCAGCGCGTCTGTTCGAGCACGTCGACCTGGTTCGCGCCGGTTTGCACGACGAACGCGGTGCGCGCAACCTGTGGCGGCACGTCGACGGGCGGCACTTCGATCAGCAACGGTGGCGTAGCGGCATTGTGCCCGGCTATTGGCGCGTCGCTCGAACCCAGCGTGTAGAAGCGGCTCGACGGTGACGAACAGGCGGTGAGCGCAGCCAGCCCCACGCAGGCCGCGATGCCGGCGATCGAGCGGGGCGCAACGTGGGCAACCGCGTGCGCAGCCACGCAGTCAACCACGCGCTGAACCGGGCGATCAACCGAGCGGGCGGCGGCGGAGCCGGCTGGCCGCCGCCCGCAGTCGGGCTGCGAGGTGATCATGGTTTGTCTCCGGGTTTGCCGCGCACGAGCGACTCCGGATGACGCTCCAGATAGTCGGCCAGCGCGTTCAGCGATTGCAGCGTGCGGGTCAATTCCTGCAGCGCCTCATGCACATCCGACTGCAACGGCGAATCCCTCTGTAAAGTCGCTTCCGCTGAACCGAAGGTCTGCCTTGCTGCCGCGAGCGTGTCGCGCGCCTGCGGCACGACCTCGTTGTTCAACCGATTGAACAGCGCGTCGGCGTTTTTCAGCGACGTGTTCAGGTTCGAGCCGATCTGATCGAACGGAATCCGGTCGAGCTTTTTCGCGATGTCGGCGACCTGCACTTGCAACGCGTCGAGCGTGTTCGGAATGGTCGGCAGTTCGACCGGGTCGCTGCCGACGTCGAACTTGACGGGCGCCGCTTTCGGGAAGATATCGAGCGCGATGTACAACTGGCCAGTCAACAGATTGCCGGTGCGCAACTGGCCGCGCAGGCCGCGCTCGACGAGACGCCGCAGCAGTTCGTGGCTGGCCGCGGTACGGGCCTGCGGCATCGTCGCGCTGCGGGCGCGCCGTCTGAGCCGGTCCGGGTACAGGTCGAGCGTCACCGGCATTGTGAAACTCTGCGTTTGCGGATCGTACTCGACACCGATGCCCGTCACCTGTCCCAGCGCGATGCCGCGGAAGTCGACCACCGCGCCCACCGAAAGCCCTCGCAACGACTGGTTGAAATTCATCACGGCGCGCACGGGTATGCCGTCCGGCGCACGCATGGCGTCCGTCTCGTCGGATGCCAGACGGAAGTCGGTTTTCTCCGCCGCCTGCACGCCCATTTGCTGTCCTGGCGGCGTCTGGAATGCGAGGCCGCCGACCAGAATGGCCGCGAGCGACTGCGTGTTGACGACGAAGCCGGCCGAGTCGAGCCGCACATTGACACCGCTTGCATGCCACCAGCGCGAATTGGTGCCCACGTACTGGTCGTACGGTGCGGCGACGAACACTTGCATGGTGACGCCCGTGCCGTCCTTGTCGAGAGCGATGCCGTAGACCTGACCCACCTGCACGCGCCGGTAGAAGATCGGTGAGCCGATGTCGATCGAGCCGAGCGAATCGCCATGCAAGACAAAGCGATGACCTTTCTGGTCGGCTGTGATGGGGGGCGGCGTCTCGAGCCCGACGAACTCGGTTCGAGTTTCTTTGGAGCGGCCGACGTCCACGCCGATATAAGCACCCGAGAGCAGCGTGCCGATGCCCGACACACCGGAGGCGCCCACGCGGGGACGAACCACCCAGAAGCGTGTGTCCTTGACCGCGAAGTTTTCCGCCTGCTTGGTGAGTTGCACGGCGATCTCAACGTGCGTCTGATCCTTCGACAGCGTGATCGCCTTCACCGAACCGATTTCGACATCCTTGTATTTGACCTGGGTCTTGCCGGGTTCAAGGCCTTCGGCATTGTCGAAGACGATCGTGATCGCCGGGCCGCGTTCCGTGACGGACCTGACGACAAGCGCGATGCCGATCAACGCCGCGATCAGCGGCACTAACCAGACAAGCGAGGGCAACCAGCTACGCGGCGGCGCAACGTCGGGATCAGGCAAATCAGGCGGTAAGCTGGATCCTTGCGGGCTACTCATGACTGGGCTCCGAAGCGTAACTGGATGTGTCCTGACTCTCGCTCGCCACGTGCCTGCGAATCGGGTACGGGGCGAACTGCGTCGCTGTGGTCATCCTGTGTTCACCGCGTGTCGCCCCGCGCGCATCGCTTACACCGGGCATCGCGCAAGGCGCCATACGCTGGCGGTGCCGATGGCGCGGATGCTTCGCTCAGGGCTGCACGGCCTCCCACGACGAATCCGGATCGAACGATTTGAGCCCGGCCGCGATACGCGCCGACTGCGGCCCGAGGTTCTTCTGATAAACCAGTCCGTCCTGATTGACGATGAAGCTCATCACGCCTGTCCTGCCATACTCGGCGGGCCACGCGACGAGGCCGAAACCCTTCGTCATCGTGCCCTTCTCGACGTAGTTCTGGCTCCCCCCCTTCGCATGCGGTCCTTGCGCGCTCAGGATACGGAAGTGATACCCGTGATAACCCTCCTTCGCGACGGAGCCGGTGTGCGGCATAGCCGCGGCAAGTGGGCCAAGCGGGCTTTCCGGTTCCCCCGGCGCACTCTGCCAGTACAAACCGTCGTGCTGGCCTGGTGTGCTGAGAATGCGCTGCGCGTAATGCTGGGTCAATTCCCGGTAGTCGTGTTGCGCGTCGAGATAGGCAAGCGACGTTAGCATGGCCGCGCGTTCGTTGCGGCCGATACGGCGCGTCATGATTTCGTCGCGACCGGCTGCGGGATCGAAACGCCAGCCGCCGGACGTTTGCACGAGAGGAATCGGCAAGGTCCAGCCACTGGTGCCGACCGAAAGATGCTTGCTCGCGTGACCGTTTAACGGCGCAGGGTCGTCGACGATCTGGTGTCCTGCCGCCCACGCGCCGAGAAACTCATAGATATCGTCTTCGCCGACATTTTTGGTCGGGATGAAACGGGTGAAGTCCTTGCCGAGCACATGCTGCATCGCTGCGTTGTCGTTGCTGGAAAGCGCGTCGACAAAAGCTTTGGAAGCGGCCTCGGGGGTCGGGTATACGGCTTGTGCATGCGCTGCTGACGCGCCCAGCAACAGCGCGGCAAGCCCGAGCGCGGTGCCGGCGAGGCGCGGCTTGGGAGCGCAGGCGAGGGCGTGTGCGAGCGTGTCGGCAAGACGTGCGCCGAAGGTCTGGAACGTGCGGATACGGGTCATGAGCGGCTCCTGTGAAATCGGTTCAATGTTGCCGGCCGAAATGACGCTGGCCGCCGCCGCCCGCACCCAGACCGCCGCCGCGCTGCTGTCCGCCGCCACCCGCGCCGAAGCCGCCGCCGCGTGGTTGTCCACCTCCGCCCGCGCCGAGGCCGGCGCGTTCGCCACTGCCCCCCGCTCCCAGATTGCCGCCACGTTGCTGAGCACCGCCGTTCGCGCCAGGACCGCCGCTGCGATTGTTCGCGAGTGACTGCCGGCTTGCTTGCCCGCGCTGCATGTCCTGCTTCGCGGCGCCGCCGTCACCCGCGCCGCGCAGCGCATTGTCGCGGTTCACGTTTTGCGCGTTGTTGCGAAGGTTGGCGGCATTGTTGCCGCCTTGCTGGATACCCTGTAGGCGCTGACTTGCCGTACCGCCCAGGTTCTGCCCGGTACGGTTCTGCAATGTCTGCTGCGCCTGCGCACGCGAGGCCGACATATCACGCCCGCGATACGCGTCTCGCTGCGCGCTGCCCACGTTGGCCGAGGTATTGCGATTGAAAGTCGAATTGCGATTCCAGTTCGTCGTGCTGCTGTTCACGTCGAGCCGGCGATTGACATTGATGTTGTTGTACTGATTGACGTTGATATTGACGCTGTGATTGTTCCAGTTGACATTGCTCCACAGAGAGCTGGTGATCGCGACGCCGACGCCGAACGCGAGTCCCGCAGCGAGCCCGCTGGCCACCGCATAGCCCGGTGGGGGAGGCACGTATACGGGCGGATAGGCCGGATACGGCCACGTGCCGTAGACGACCGTGGGGTTATACGTCGGCACGTACACGACCTGGGGATTCACCGGCACGATCTGAATGGTGCTCTGCTCGACGACGACTTTCTGCTGTTGGTTGGTCTGCAGGTTGCCGGCCTGCTGGGCCTGTTTGCGCAAGCGCTGCACGGAGTCCATCACGTCGTTCGGCTGTGCGAGAAAGGCATTGCCCAGTTGCGCGACCCAGTCGGGTTTCGACGCCATAGTGGCCAGCACCTGAGGGAAAGCCACCAGCGATTGCACACTCGGATCCCACGGCTCTGCCGCAACTGCCTTCACGGCGTCGTCGCCCTTGAGGTTCGGATTGGCTTTCGACCACGCTGCCGCCGCCGGCACGTCTTGCGCAAAGGTGGAGGCCATCAGCACCTGGGCGAGGAGCGCGTCCGGGTAGAGTGCGATCGGCGCGGTCAACGAGTCCAGTTGCTGATTCGAGATCTTGGCCGGCGCTTGCGCATAAGCGGCAGGCGCCGCGACTCCGAGCAGGAGCGGCGAGCCGGCCAGTACGGTCAATGCGACGAGAAAAATCCGCGATCTTCTCTGGTATGCCCTGGAGCGTTTCACGATCAAGTCTCCCCTGTTGGAAGTTGTATATAGCGCGGTGGTGCGGTGCGCGAGACGTCGACCTCGTAGCCGTGCCTTCGCGCGGTGGATTGCCTGGGCGGGTCTGATAACTGGCGTAGCCGACCGCCTCTTAAGACCTACGCAAGACCCACGCAAGACCCACGCAAGACCCACGCAAGACCCACGTAGATCGCACTTCGAATGGACTCCGAATCGTGCTGCAGGCTACGCTCACTGGTTGACAAGCTTGATGGCAAGATTAATAAACCTTTTCCCTCGAAGTGTGCAATCTTTTGCTCAAATAAATTCTTGTTGAATTTCTTTTGCTGATGGATTAGCGGCTTGACGCTTGAAGCGCTTTTTCCGACCGTCAGCCCATCTAACAATGTCCTTGCGTTTCGTGCACGGGTCTCATATGGTGATTGAATAACATTGAGATAGTCGGCGTGCTGTCCGAAGAGGTCAAGCCACACATGATTCAGCCTGCGCCCGTTTCGTTTTTTCGAGAAACGCTTTTCGAGGAAAGTTGCATGCAGCAAGCGATCGCTCTTTCTTAATTCACGCTTCATACGGGGCGTTCCGTTGTCCATTTGCGCGGACGCGCAGCCCAACCCGACTGTTCGAATCACGGCGCACGGACATCTTGTCGCATCAGTCATCTATGCGTTCAAGGTATCGTTCGAAAACTGTGCATGAAGCGACAGAATATTAGCGCGGCTCGATATCAATCGATTAATGTAAAAACACATTTACGTTAAGTGTTTTCCGAATCCTTTCAGCTAAGCTGCGGTTCCTTCTCCGTAGACCTGTAAAGCGGCGATCGGTGCGTGCGGGCACATCTGATCCGTGCACGTGCCACTCAAGCGCTCAACCCATTGAGAGACCGATATGAAACGATTCGCCGTGATGATCCTGGCCAGTGTGAGCGCGCTCGCCCTGGCGCAAAAACCGGCCGTTTATCCTGCGCATGGACAAAGCCAGCAGCAGCAGATGTCGGACGACGGCGCCTGCTACTCATGGGCGAAACAAAGCACCGGCATCGACCCGGCCGTGGTCGCGCAAACGCCTCCGCCGCCGTCGGGCCCAACCGGCGCGCGCGTCCGGGGTGCTGCACGCGGGGCCGCGGCAGGCGCGATCGTTGGTGACGTGAGTAACAACGACGCCGGACACGGTGCCGCAGTCGGCGCGACCGCGGGCGCGCTCGCCGGCGGTGTGCGCAGCCGTCAGCAACACGCTGCGCAGGCGCAAACGGCGCAGGCCAACCAGCAATCGGCAATGAGCACTTATTGGCACGCTTATGGAGCCTGCATGCAAGGTAAAGGCTATACGGTTCAGTAAGGTTCGGTAGCAGCTGGATGCGCGCCACGCGCGCATCCAGCACTATGGCCCGCCGCCGACGAACCACCGGAAGTAGGGATTGTCCGGTCGAGCCTGCAATGCATCGCCAATGTCGCGAGACCACGCATCACGCTCGCCGCGGTATGCATCGAGGCCTGCGGCATAGAAGCTTTGCAACGCACCGCGCTCCGCGTTCAAGGCCGCGCGGAACATTCCGTCCGCGTGCCGCAACGGTGGTTCGCTGCGAAGCGCGAGCAGGTGCATGAGCGTGTCCGGAAAACCGTCTTGCCGCACCCACGCCGCGTATTCGATACGCGGCCGATCATCGGTTACGGGCGCAGCTTCCGCGGTGTAGTAGGCGAGGCCTGCGCGATCGGTGATCCAGGTCGCAAGCAATGCTGCCGGCGACGCCACGCCGACTTCGCG
Source organism: Paraburkholderia dioscoreae (assembly GCF_902459535.1). NCBI lineage: Bacteria > Pseudomonadati > Pseudomonadota > Betaproteobacteria > Burkholderiales > Burkholderiaceae > Paraburkholderia > Paraburkholderia dioscoreae. Next base: position 2,274,710 of record NZ_LR699553.1, on the reverse strand, counting down.
CAGTGCCGCCGCCACCTGCGGCTGCGCAAAGCGCGACTCGATACGCGGCACATCCAGTTCGATTGGCTGCATCGAACCAATCAGCATCATTTCGTGCAACTCGGTGGTCCACAGCGCAGCATACGGAAACACCTGGATGAAACTCTGGATCAGCGAGCGCGTGTCGTCTTCGTTCTGGGTCGGCAGCGGCAGCCATTGCGCGACAATGCCGCTCGTGCCCAGACGCGAGGCCGCCAGCCGGTAGAAATCCGACGAGTAAAGATTGACCACTCCGGCTGCCGAGGGAGGCGGCGGTTCGAGCGTGATCAGGTCGTAGCGTTCGCTGCTGCGCAGTAGTTCGCGCCGTCCGTCGCGCAGGCGGATGTCGACGCGCGGGTCGGTGCTGATGCCGTAGTTGCCCTTGAACTGCGGCGCGGCGTGCACAACTGCCGGCAACAACTCGGCGACCGCGCGTTTGTCGAGGCCGGGCCACGTGAGCAGCGCGCCACCCGTGATGCCCGTGCCGAGTCCGATGACAAGCGCACTGCGTGGCGTGTCGCGGTGAATCAGCAGCGGCAGGAGCGCCTGCAGACGCATATAGCGCAACGAGGTCATTGCGTCGCCGGAGTTGGAGACTCCCTGAATGTAGAGCCGCCGGAACTGTTTCTGGCCCGCGCCCTGCGTAACGACAGCCACAGTGCCGCCCGCGCTTTCCTCGTAGGAGAGTAGGGTGCCGCCGCGCGCTGCGGCGAGCAGGGTGGCGAGACGGTCCGATGGCGTCAGCAGTACGGCACCCAGAGTCGCCACAGCAAGCACCGGCACACTCCAGCGAATGCCGCGCCGTACGCCGCAACCGCGCCACACAGCGACGGCGCCCACTGCGCCGGCAAGGACTGCGAGCACCGCGAGCGCATGAACCAGCCCGAGTGCCGGCACGAGCAGGAAGCCGGCGATCAGCGTGCCGGCAATACCGCCTGCGGTATTGAGCGCTACCACGGTGCCGACATCGCGGCCGGTGTGCCGGGCATCCACGCTCACGCGCAGCGCGAAAGGGAACGCGGCGCCCAGCAACAACGTGGGTACGAAGACAATGCACGCGGCCGCGACCGCAAAACCCGCGCACATGGCGGCGAGCAGGCTGCCGGTGGCGGAGAGCGTTGCCTCGCGCGCCAGGCTTTGCCATTGGAGCAGCCAGCCGCCCAACGCGGCGACTTCCAGCAGCGCGACGAGTCCGGCGGTCACGATCAGCAGCGCGAACACACCCCACGGGTCGCGCGTGCGATCGACATGGCGCGAGCCGAGTGCGCTGCCGAGCGTGAGCCCGAGCAGGTACGTGGCAAGTACGATCGCGAAAGCGAAGCTGCGGGTGCTGATGAACTGGACGATCAGTTGCGACCACACGACCTCGTAACCCAGCGCGATGCCGCCGGCAAGCGCATAGAGTGCGACGGCGAGGCGTGCGCCGGGCGCGGCCTGGTCCGCGGCTGCTTCGGCGGAAGAGGTCGTTTCGGGCGGAGATACATCGACAGGCTCGCGTGCACAATTGAATCGGCGAATGAGCAATGCGATCAGTGCGGCAAACGCGTTCAACCCGGCAGCAACGAACGCGCTGCCTTGCACGCCAAGCAACGGAATCAGCATGAAGGCGGCGGCGAGCGTACCGCCGATCGCGCCACCCGTATTGGCCGCATACAGGTGTGCGCCAGCGCGGCCCAGCCGTGTCGCGCCAAGGCGCAGCGCACGCATCAGCACCGGCAGCGTGCCGCCCATCAACACGGCAGGCAGGCCGACCAGCGCGAACGGCAACGTCCATGCAAACGGCCCGGTGCGATCCTGCAGCCATGCGAACGGCGCGGCCGCGTGCGCCAACGCGACGGTGCCGGCCACCGCCAGCACCGTCGCGCCGCCTTCCAGTACGGCGTAAAGTAACAACGGCCGTGAGACGCGGTCGGCCAGCCTGCCTAGCAGCCAGCCGCCCAGCGCGAGACCCGCGAAAAAAGCGCTCACGCCGGTCGTGACCGCCTGGACGTCGACACCGACGACGAGTGCCAATTGTTTGATCCACAGCACCTGGTAAATCAGCGATGCCGCGCCCGATGCAAACAGCAGGAGCATCGGCCAGGCAACGGATAAAGCCGGCGACGCGGGAATGTCGCCCGGTTCAGCCGGTCTGCGTTCACGCGGATCGGCGTGACGTTGCGCGCGTTCGTGTGCGCGACGCGCTCGGCGTGAGCTTTTGGCGCGGTGAGCCAACGTTTGGGGCATTGGATGAAGTGTGCGCGGATGAAGTAAGTCGGGACGAAGCGAATGGACTTTGAGTTCGAAGCGCGCAAGCGCTGCATCTGCCGGTCGAAGCCGGCAAGTGCAGCACTCGAACGTCTTACTCTAGTCCGCGTTTTCTGAACGACTCGTCGATCTTCTTGTCGACTTGCCGGCGCACCTGGTCGACGCTGAAACTCGCAGGACGTTGGCTCGGCGGGTATTGAACGAACGTCTGAAGGAATTCCGTGGCTTTCATCGTCGAGATGGCAACGAGATAAGCGTTCTTCACCAACCAGTCGTTGTACTGATCGGACGTCACGTCAGCTCTTTCGTATGGGTCCATTCGCAGGTTGAACACCTTCGGAAAACGCAGACATACGAATGGATCCTGCCAGATTTCCAGATTGCCCTTGGCGCGCTGCTCGCAGAACACGGTCTTCCATGCGTTTCCATCTTTATCCCAGCGCATTGCCACCAGTTCGCCGTCGTCGTTGAAGTAGAAGAACTCGGTACGCGGATCCTGAGTCGTCTGCCCCGTGAGGAACGGCAACTGGTTGTACCCGTCAAGATGATTCCTGAAGCTTGTGCCCCCGGCCTTGGGCGCCCACCCTTTCAGCAAGCGGTCCTTCACGCCGCCGTCTCCCGCCGCGGCGAGTAGCGTCGGAAACCAGTCGAGCCCTGAGAACATGCTGTTGGACGTCTCGCCAGCTTTGATATGCCCCGGCCATCGCACCATGGCCGGCACCCGGAACGCGCCTTCCCAGTTAGAGTCCTTCTCGCTGCGGAACGGCGTGGTTGCCGCGTCAGGCCACGAAAACTGGTTCGGCCCATTGTCCGTTGTGTAGATGACGATGGTGTTTCTGGAGATGTTCAGGTCATCCAGCAGCTTGAGCAGTTTGCCGACGTCCTGGTCGTGCTCCCACATGCCATCGGCATATTCGTTGCCGGGCATGCCGCTCTTGCCCCTGAACTCCGGGCGCACGTGGGTGAAGACGTGCATTCGCGTGAAGTTCATCCAGACGAAGAAGGGCGTGCCGTTCTTGACCTGCTTGCGGATGAATTCCTCCGCGTGCGCGCCCGTTTCGTCGTCGATGGTTTCCATGCGTTTGACCGTGAGCGGGCCGGTGTCCTGAACCTTGCCGTCCGACGTGCTATGAATCACGCCGCGCGGCGAGAAGTTTTTCACGTAAGGGTCGTTCTTGTCCTTCGGCCAATAAGGGCGCTCGGGTTCCTCTTCGGCATTCAGGTGATACAGGTTGCCGTAGAACTCGTCGAAGCCGTGATTGGTCGGCAGGTACTCGTTCTTGTCGCCGAGGTGGTTCTTGCCGAACTGACCGGTTGCATAGCCGAGCGGCTTGAGTGCCTGAGCGATTGTCATGTCTCCCTTTTGCAGACCGACCGGTGCGCCGGGTGCGCCGACTTTGGATAGCCCGGTGCGCAATGGCGATTGACCGGTGATGAAGGAAGATCGACCCGCCGTACAACTGTTCTCGGCGTAATAGTCCGTGAAAATCATGCCTTCATTGGCAATGCGGTCGATATTCGGCGTCTTGTAACCGACCACGCCGCGGGTGTAGGCGCTGATATTCGCCTGGCCGACGTCGTCGCCGAAAATCACAAGGATGTTCGGTTTCGCCGAAGACTTCGCGGCCGGCTGCGGCGCGCTCGTGGCGGCGGGTTTGGCCGCCGGTTGGGTTTGGGCCGGCGCGTTGATGGATGGAAAAATCACCGCACCGAACGCGGCAAGGGCAAGCGCGCCGGCCCCCAACGCGTAACGCCCTCTTTTTAACAACTTTGTCATTTTGTCGCTCCAATGGAGTTGACTCTTATTCACCCATTACGCAATGTTCAGCGTGACGGGGTCGCCCCTCGTCGGCCGCCGGCAGTCCGCGGCCCGAACTTGCCGCGCGCCGCTTACTGCCGCGGCGCGGGAAAGACTGTTTGCCAATCGTTTTTCATGCTCACCACAGTCCAGCCCTCAGTGACAGCTTCGTCCCACGCCTTGTCCAGCTTGCCGACTTTCGACGCGCGGTCATAAGCGAATTCACGCACGGCGTCGTCGTGATGCAGCAGCAGCGCGAGGTGCCGCCCAGGACCGGCGGCGGTGTACTGCAACATTTGCAGATCGCCGTCGGAGTTGCCGAACGCGAAAATCGGCTTGTGGCCGATGTTGCGATAAATGCCGACGGGTTTGCCCGCGCCGTCGTCCACGAAATCGAGTTTGGGTTCGCGCACGAGAACGGGTTTGCCGTTGCGCACTTCGTACTGCACCACCTGGCTGGAGCCGACGACCTGCTCGGGAGGAATACCGTATGCCTTCTCGGCCCACACCCGCATGAACTCGATCGTGCCGCCCGAGACGATGAAGGTCTTGAAGCCGTTGGCACGCAGATAGGCCAGCAATTCCAGTTGCGGCTGATAGACGAGGTCTGTATAAAGGCGTCCGAATTTCGGATGTCGCGCGCTGGCCAGCCACGCGCTGATGGTCTTGTCGTAGTCGTCGACGGTCATACCGCTATTGGCCACCGCGACTAACTGCTGCAACGCCTTCTGCTGGTTCGCGAGCGCGCCGTAGTCTTTCGCAATGAGCGCCTTGAAAGCCGGATTGTCTTTCCACTCGGGATGCTGCGGTGCGGCTGCCTTCACCTGATCGAGCATGAAGACAAACTGAAAATACAACGGCTGTTCGCTCCACAGCGTGCCGTCGTTGTCGAACACGGCGATGCGTTCCGCAGGCGGCACGAACGACGACGAACCCTCGCGCGTAACGTCGGCAACGAACGACTCGATAGCCTGTTTCGCGGATGTATCACGCCATGAGGGCAGTGTGGCGGCGGGGTTGCTCGCCGTGGGTTGGGCGGGCGCCACGCAGTTGTGCGGCGCGACGCAGCCGGCGAGACTCAACACGATCCATGCGGCTCGCATCATGAGCAAGGCACGGCTCGACCACACAGGCTGATGGCACAGTTGCATCCAGGCTCCAGTTCAATTAGACAGACGATCAGACGGACGATCGCCATGCGCGCCGGCAGATCACGGGCGCAAAAAATAAGGGTTTGCCAGCAGTACGGTGCGCGCTAACCGCCGGGGGCACCAGGCACGCCGGCGGCTCTCGCCGAAGCCTGGCGCGCGCCGGCTTCTTTCCAGGTGTCTTCGTCCATGACCAGCCGGAAGCCCAGATGCGACATGCTGTTGTAAGGATCGGTGCCGCGTCTCGCACTGGGCCGGTAGCTCAGGCAATAGATTTCGTTGCAGAGGAACGAGCCGCCGCGTGTCACGCGCTTGGGGGCGTTGACGGGCACACCCTGGTCGGCGGGATCCCACGAATCGCTCGGGCCCACCGGGTTGTCGATCGCGCTGGTGCTCACCGCCTCGCGCCTGAACTGATCCGCGCGATACCAGTCGGCAACCCACTGCCAGGCGTTGCCGGTCATATCGGAAAGGCCGTAGCCGTTGGCCGGAAAAGTCCCCGCGGGGCTCGTGCCGAGCGCGCCGCCCGCTTTCGGATTGACGACGGGGAAAGACTGGGGCTGCTGGCCTTGCCACACGTTGGCCATCTGCTTGCCGTCGGGAGAGAACTGATCGCCCCATGCATAAGTGGCCTGTTCGAGGCCGCCACGCGCGGCGAATTCCCATTCGGCTTCGGTCGGCAGACGCTTGCCGGCCCATTTCGCATAAGCTTGTGCGTCTTCGTAGGACACCTGAACCACGGGGTGATCGTCTTTACCGATGATGTTGCTGTCTGGACCGGTTGGATGACGCCAGTCGGCGCCAGGCACGTAGCGCCACCACTGCGAATAGTCGTCTAGCGGGACGGGACGGCTGGTGCCGACGAACACCATCGCACCCGCCACCATCGCACTCTCGGGCGGGCGCGGCGTGCCCGGCGGCAACTGGACTTTCAGGGTGTCCCAGTCGGGTTTCTTCTCGGCCGTGGTGACGTAACCGGTGGCTTCGACGAAACGGCGGAATTCGGCATTGGTAACGTGATGGCGGTCCATCCAGAAGCCATGCACCTTGACCTTGTGCGCGGGGCGTTCGTTCGGTTGCGCCTGTTTGGCGTCGCTGCCCATGAGGAACTGGCCGCCGGGCACCCATGCCATGCCGAGCGGACCATGCGTGCCGTCGCCGAGAACGATTTGCGGATGAGCGGGTGTGTGCGGCGTGAAGGCCCAACTGACCGCGGCGCCGACACAGGCGGGCAGTATGACGAGTAAGGCGCCCCACAACAATAGTTTGCGCGTGCGACCGGCACGCGTTTGGGTTACTGCGGCCGACCCGTTCGAGCGGGACGACTTTGCGGAACCTCGATCTCTTTCACTCTTCATCTTTTTCTCTCGTGCAGTGAACGGCCGGGTAGTACGCAACGGTCAACGCTCTGGACTTTCTATTTCAGCTTCACAACAAGCTTAGCGATACAGAATAAAGACGCACAATCAGTGCGAACAAGCAGTTGGAGATTAGCAATTTTTCGCCGATATTTCCTATCTTTTTTTTAGTACGTACATCAGACACTTTGACGAATGCGCGCTGTTGCATTAACGTGTCTGGCGGCGGGCATTGGCATTCGGGTCGTCCAGTCAGCTACTACATAAATGACTTGAGAGAGGGCACAATGCGCGATATCGTTCTGCAGTTCGAAGCGAGCGTGAATCAGTCGGTCGTAGGGCAGCAGTCCGTGGTCAGGCAGGTGTTGATCGCGTTGCTGGCCGACGGTCATGTGTTGCTGGAGAGTTTGCCGGGGCTCGCCAAGACGCGTACCGTCAAGGCAATCGCCACGCGGCTCGCGGCGACCATGAGCCGCATCCAGTTCACCCCTGATCTGTTGCCCTCGGACATTACGGGGGCGGAGACGCTGCTGCAATCCGGCACGGGGCACACACTTAGTTTTCAACCGGGTCCGATATTCGGCAATCTGATTCTTGCGGACGAGATCAACCGCGCGCCGGCCAAGGTTCAATCCGCATTGCTCGAAGCAATGGAAGAGCGGCAGATTTCAGTCGCGGGGAAAACGCACCGCATGTCCGCGCTATTTCTCGTGATGGCCACTCAGAATCCGATTGAACAGGAAGGCACCTATCCGCTGCCCGAAGCGCAGATGGACCGCTTTCTTCTCAAGGTGCTGATCGGCTATCCGTCGCCTGAAAGCGAAATCGCCATGCTGCGTCTGCTGCGCGAGGAGCGCAACGCGCTCGCCGAGGCGCCGGCCATGTTGTCGCAGGAGGCCATTTTCGCGGTGCGCGAAGAGATCGGTCAGATTGTCGTCGCGCCTGCGATCGACGACTACATCGTGTCGATCGTCAACGCCACGCGGCACGGCGCGCAGCTCGACGCCGAGCTCGGCAAATGGATCGAAGTCGGCGCGAGCCCGCGCGGGGCGATCGGCCTCGACCGCGCGAGCCGCGTACAGGCATGGTTACAGGCGCGCAGTTTCGTCACGCCGGACGACGTGCGCGCCGTCATTCATCCGGTGCTGCGGCATCGGCTGATACTTTCATACGATGCAAACGCGGACAGTATCAGTGCCGACCGCGTGATCGACCGTCTGATCGAAAAGGTCGCGGTGCCGGCCTGACAGCAGGTGTGTTCTCAACGCGAAGGAGTGGCGTGGCCGTGCAGTCTTCAACCGCGATCGGCAGCGTGTATGTCGACGCCGCGCATCTGGCAAAGCTCGAATTTCAGGCGCGCGGGCTGAGTTTCGTCGCGCCCGCGCCGGTGTCGAGCGTGCTGTCGGGCGCGCATGCGTCGCGTCTGCGCGGGCGCGGTCTGAACTTCGAGGAAATACGCGGCTATCTGCCGGGTGACGACGTGCGTCATATCGACTGGAAGGCATCGTTGCGGCTCGGCAAACCGCAAGTCCGCACCTATACGGAGGAGCGCGACCGGCCGCTGCTGGTTGTCGTCGATCAACGCATGAGCATGTTTTTCGGCTCGCGTCGTGCGTTCAAATCGGTCGTGGCTGCCGAGACCGCCGCGCTTGCCGTGTGGATGGGATTTGCCGCGGGCGACCGCGTCGGCGGTGTGCTGTTCAACGACAGCCAGCTCGTGCGGATCAAACCTTTGCGAAGTCGCGGCCGCATCAGGACACTGTTTGGCGCACTCGCGTCCATGAACGGCGCGCTGCATGCCGAAAGCGAAGCCAGAACCGCTTACGATCAACTCGACGCCGCGCTCGAAGGCGTGCTTCAACTCGCCGGGCATGACTATCTGATTTGCGTGGTCAGCGATTTTGCCGGGGCGGGCGCGCGCACGCGAAAGCTGCTGCGGCAACTCTCGGCGCACAACGACGTCGTCGCGGCAATGATCTTCGATCCATTGTGGCAGCAGGTGCCCGGCCACCGTGCGCTGGTGGTCAGCGAAGGGCGCCTGCAGGTCGAGTTGCGCATCGAACAGGCGCGCGTGCGGCAGCCGTTGTCGAGCCTGTTCAGCGGACGCACCGCTGAAGTGGCCGAATTGCTGCGCACGAGCGGCGTGCCGCTCCTGGCATTGTCTACCGCCGAACCGGCCGTGGATCAGGTCCGTCGTCTGTTTGGCGAACGCGCGCGGCCCACTGCGGGGAGCGGCATATGAGCGGCACGTCATCAGGCACCGCGCTTGTGCCGGCCGGCTCGTCGCCGCAACTGCAGGGATTGCAGGAGCTGCCGCTGCCCACACCGGTATCGTATGCACCCCAAACTATCGGCTGGCTGTTCATCGCAATCGTATTGCTCGGGGCCGTGCTGCTGACGTCATGGGCGGCGTTGCGCCGCTACCGGCGGCAGCGTTACCGGCGCAACGCCTTGCAGGAACTGGCGGGCATCGAGGCCAGTCTGGCCTCCGGCCGGGCAGACCCGCAGCGGCGCGCGGCCATGCTCGCCGCCATACCTTGCCTGCTCAAGCGCACGTCGCTCGAGATCGCGCCGCGTGACCAGGTCGCGGCACTCACTGGCGACGCGTGGCTCGCTTTTCTGCGCCGTACGCGCGGCCGCTTCGACGCGCAAACCGGTCCGCTTCTCACACTGGCAAGCTATGCGCCGCCGCAGGAAGTCGCGCGCCTTTCACCGGACGACGCAGCCGCGCTGATCCGGCATGCGCGCGACTGGATCGAGCATCATCATGTGGAAGTTTGATTTTCCGTGGATGTTCGCGCTGTTGCCGCTGCCCGTGTTCGTGTGGTGGCTGGTGCCGGCCTATCGCACCACGGCCACGGCCGTGCGCGTGCCGTTCTTTCACGAAATGGCACGGGCCGCGGGCGAAAAACCGGCGCCCGGCGGCGTGCGCTTGCGCCGGCATTGGCTGTTGCGTTTGCTGTTGCCGGTGCTGTGGCTCCTGCTCGTGACCGGCGCGGCGAAACCGGTGTTCGTCGAGCCGCCGATCGTGCGCGACGAACCCGCACGCGACCTGATGCTCGCGATCGATCTGTCCGGCTCGATGGCCACGCGCGACTTCGTCGATCCGGCCGGCGAACGCATGGACCGGCTGAGCGCCGTCAAGCGCGTGGTGGCCGACTTCGTGGCGAAGCGCAAGGGCGACCGCATCGGTCTCGTGGTATTCGGCGACGCGGCCTATCCGCAGGCGCCGCTCACGCTCGACCACGACAGCGTGCGGATATTGCTGGATCAGATGCAGATCGGCATGGCGGGCCCGCGTACAGCGATTGGCGACGCGATCGGGCTGACCGTCAAGCTGATGGCGGATTCGCATGCGCAGGAGAAGGTATTGATCCTGCTCACCGACGGCAACGACACCAGCAGTGCCATCCCACCGGAGCGGGCCGCGGAGATCGCGAAGCAACACAAGCTGGTGGTGCACACGATAGGCATTGGCGACCCTGGCACTACGGGTGAAGATCGGGTCGACCTCGAAGCATTGGCGCGCATTGCGAGCATCACCGGCGGCCGCGCGTTTCGCGCGCTGGGTCAGCAAAGAGATCTGGCCGAGGTCTACGCGACGCTGGACAAACTGACGCCCGAGAAAATCAAACGGGAAATCTACCGGCCGCAGCGCGACTATTTCTGGGTGCCCGTCGCCGTGGGCTTGTCCATTCTCGCGCTCTATCATGTGCTGGCGTTACTGATTGCGCTGCTGCGTTCGCCGCGGCGAACGCAGCGCGCGCAAGGCTTGCCGGCCAACGGGGCGCAGCATGGAAATTGATCTGACCGCTTTCCATTTCCTGCGGCCGGCATGGTTGCTGTTGCTGATCCCGGCTCTCGTGCTGCCGTTCGTCTGGCTGCGCCGCAACGACGTGCGCGCGCGCTGGCGCGGTGTGATCGCGCCGGAATTGCTCGAACATCTGATCGTCGGCGATACGAAACGGCGTGTAATCCAGCCGGTTCATACCCTGGCGCTGCTGCTCGGCATCGGTGCGATTGCCGCAGCCGGGCCGACATGGCAGCAGGAGCGCCCGCCGTTCAATCAGGATCAGGCGCCGCTCGTCGTCGTACTCGAACTCGCTCATTCGATGGACGCCACCGACATCGCGCCAACCCGCCTCGAACGCGCAAAGCAGAAAGTGCTCGATCTGGCGAGAGCGCGCAAAGGCGCGCGAACCGGCCTCGTCGTATTCGCGGCGACCGCCCACCTCGTGGTGCCGCCGACCGAAGATCCGGCGATGCTCGAACTCTACGTGCCCGCGCTGTCACCGGCGCTGATGCCGCGCGACGGCAAGAACGCGACGGCCGGTCTTGACGTGGCCGAACAGCTTCTGGCGAACGACCCGGCGGCGGGCACGATTGTCTTCATGAGCGACGGCTTCGATGCCAATGGGGCGGACACCTTCGTGCAGAAAGCGAAATCGCTGCGGCACCAACTGCTCTGGCTCGCGGTCGGCACGGAACACGGCGGTCCGATCCGCGGCCCCGACGGCATGATCCAGATGGACCCGGAAGGCCATCCGCTGATGGGCACGTTCGACGCCGACTCGATTCGCAATGTCGCGCGCGACGCCGGCATTCCGCTCGCGAGCATGCGTGCGGATGACGACGATGTGTCGTGGGTTCAGCATCGCGCGCAGGCTTACCTCGCGCAAGCGGAAGAGAGCAGGATCGAGCCGCGCTGGAAGGAAAGCGGCTACTGGCTCGTCCTGCCGTTGCTGCTGCTCGCGCTGTGGAGTTTCCGGCGCGGCTGGACGGTCAAGTGGCTGCCTGTCGTGCTGATCTCGCTCGCCTTCGGCGCGCTGCCGCACTCTGCGCAAGCGGCGCAGTGGCAGTGGCTCGATCTGTTCGCGACGCATGACCAGCAAGGGCGATGGAATCTCGAACACGGCAACTACAAGGCGGCGGCCGAGCGCTTCGACGATCCCATGTGGAAGGGGCGCGCGCAATATCTGGCGGGAGACTATGCAGCCGCGCTCGAAACCTTCTCGCGCCTCAAAACGGCGCAATCGTATTTCTACATCGGCAATACGCTTGCGCATCTGGACGACTACGCGGGCGCGATCAAGGCGTACGACAACGCGCTCCAACTGCAACCTTCACTCGCGCAGGCCGTGGCCAATCGCGCGTACATGCAGACGCTGCTGGCACGAGACAAGCAGAACGAGGCCGACCCGGAAGAAGACCCGCCTGACCAGGTGCAGGTGGACAAGAAGAAGGGCAGAGGCACGACCGCGGTGATCGAAGCCGCGCCGCGTCCAAGCGAGGATGCGTGGATGCGCAATCTGAACACGTCGCCGGCAGTGTTCCTGCAACAGCGTTTCGAACAGGAATCCATGGCGAAGACGGGCGGCACGCCATGAAGCGATTGTCACGCCGTGTTGCGCTGCTTGCCGCATTGCTCGCATTCTGGCTGGCTTCCCTGTTGGCGACCGGACCCGCGGCGGCCGATCCCGCGCCACGCATCATGGCGCGCGTGCATCTCGAACCGGCCGGCCCGGTCGTGGCGGGAAGCGAGGTCAAACTGGTCGTCGATCTGCTGACTACCACATGGTTCACCGAGGCACCGAACTGGCCTTTGTTCACCATTGCCGATGCGATCGTGAACCTGCCCGACGAGCAGGCGGACAATCTGTCGGAAGACATCGGCGGCACGCGCTGGTTCGGCGTGAGCCGTGCATACCGGATCGCGCCGCAGGCGGGCAAAACCTACGAGATCGCACCGCTGACCATTACGGTGTACCCCGGCGGCATGCAAGGACCGGTGCAGGTCAGAACGCCCGCATTGAAGTTCGTCGCGACGTTGCCGCCCGGTGCGGAAGGCATGACCACGTTCTTTGCCGCGCCCCAACTCACCGTCGAACAGAAAATCGAACCGGCGCCGGGACATCTCGCCGTCGGTGCGCCGCTTACCCGCACGATTACCCAGCGGGCCGCGGGCACCGAGTCAATGCTGATTCCGCCGGCAATACTCGCCGACGTGGCCGGACTCAAACGCTACGCGAAGCCCGCGGCGACGCGCAACATCGTGAAGGATCGCGCGGGACTCGTCGCCGGTGAGCGAACCGACAGCGCGAGCTACGTTGCCGATCGCAGCGGTACGTTCAGTCTGCCGCCGGTGACGATCGAATGGTGGAACACGATGGCGCGGCGCAAGGAGACGGTCGTGCTGCCGGCAGTGCGTTTTTCGGCTGACGCCGTGCGGGACAAGCCGTTGTTCGACATACCGCTGGACGCCATGCGCGAGGGTATGCCGCATCGCGTCGTCGTGATTCATGCGCGCGAAGCCATTGCCGGTTGTCTCGTCGTGCTGGGCGTGATTCTTCTGATTTCCTGGCGCGCGCATGTCGCGTCTTTCGTTCGACGCGGTGAGCGCGCATTGAGCGAGGCGCGAACCCGCTGGCTGGCAAGCGACGCGCTTGCCAGGCGCAAGCTGGCGGTGGCCGCGCGCAAGGGGGAATGGCGGCGCACCATTGCCGCCTTGTATTCGTGGATGGACAGAGGGCGCGACTTCGGCCGTCCGGCGCGATTCGAGAATATCGAGGCCGCTGGGGACCAGGACGCCGCGAGGCTGATCGCCGCGGTCGAGTCGAACTATGCGGGAGGCAATGCGCGGAGTCCGAGCTGGAAAGAGATCAAAGCGGTTTTGCGCAGGAGTGCGGATCGGGCCAGGACGAAGCGCGAAGACGAAACCTTGCCGCGATTATTGAATCCATTCAGGGAACCGGCGGAATGAAAACGCATGGATTACAACTATCGCAAGCGGCATCGAAATCCGGCGCGCTGGCGAAAATGCGCTTACGGACGTGTTGTCCCTCCCGTTAGCATGACAAGGAAGATCGCGATTCCGGGGTTTGGAGGTGGAACCACGGCCATATCAGGATTTAGAGCCAGGTGCCAAACGTATAAGATCAAAATGTACTGGTTAGTTAGTCGTTGATCCACATGTTATCTCTACCTCTTTCCGACGACGCGTGGCTACGCGTCAGTCATCTGTTCAATCAGGAGCCGAATCTGCGATCCGGACGGCCGCGCCGAAATCCGCGCGACGTGCTCAACGCAATCCTGTGGGTGACTACGCAGAACGAGAAGTGGCATCGGCTGCCGGCATGCTTTCCGCCGTCGCAAACGTGCTACATCAAATGGTTGCAGTGGCGGCGCGACGGCATCATGTCGAAGATTCACGAGGAACTCGGCGTGAAGCACGTCTTGCCGACGTGTACCGGAGCAGACGGCACGTGAGCGCCCGGTCGGCAAGCGCATAGCTACAACTGCGCGGGCGTATGATTCTGCAACCTCTACCAGGCAGGAGTCACCTATGCATCCGCGTGTTCATCTTCTCTTCGTTGCCGCATTGGCCGGTCTCCTGAATGCGTGCGCACAAACCGGCCCCGTCGAGTTTTCGGCGTCCGGTGCCGACGCGCCGATGTTCAACCAGGCAAGCGATATGGACTTCGGTCCGATGGACAGATCGATCGCACAATGCAAAGCCGTGTCGAGGAACGCGGGCCCGGATCAATGCACGAAAGTTCGCGCGTACGAATCGTGTATGAAGAGCCGGGGCTACATTACCGTGCTTGGGCCGGAAAACCCGCAAGGCTGCGGCGATCCGGAGTGGGAAAAGGATGTGCGCAAGTGGCTGCGGTGAGAAAACCCATGACAGAGCGGCGACAAACTAAAGGCCTAAACTGAACGGCCCCGGCCCCGGCCCCGGCCCCGATCGCGGCGTGGCTCAAGCTTGCCAAGGGTTCTGACATGCCCGATACATGCCCGCGCCGCGACGGAAGCGCGCTCGCCATCACCTTCTCAAACCACTCCGAGAAGCTCCTTCAGTTGCGCCGTTCGCGAGCGGCTGACCGGCACCTGGGTCTGTTCCGCGTCGTCCATGACGAGATTGACGCTCTCGTCCAGTTTGACCAGCTCGACCGCATATTGCAGGCTCACAATATGGCTGCGATGAACGCGCAGATAAATGCTGCTGTCGAGGCGCAGCTCCAGGTCGGCCAGTGAAAGATTGGACAGGTAGCGGTCGTCTCGCGTCACGATCGTCGTGTAGTGGCCGTCGCCCTGAAAGCGCACGATATCCTTCAGATCGAGCAGGATCACGCGGTTTTTCCGGTACACGGGAATCTTGAAGAGGCGTCTCGGCGAGGGCGCGCTGCCGCCTGCCGGCAGGCCGGACGGTTCGGTGGTCAGATCGGTGACGTCGTAGAAGATCATGCAGGTGCCGCACGCGCCGCCGGCGGCAATCATGCTGGACACCTTGATCATCAGGATGCGGTCGGGGATGTTGATCATCATCGCTACCGGCGGCGGCGACTTGACCGGGCAGCCACCCACGTCTTTCGACTGCAGCAGGAAGCGCAGCTTGTCGCGGCTTTTCTCCGGGTGCAGTTGCACCACGTCGATGCCGAACAGACTATCCTGCGTCACGCCTAGCGATTGCTCGCCGGCCGGCCCGAGAATTTGCAGCGCGACGTCGTTGAATGCCGTGACGCGGCCGTGCTGGTCCAGCCAGACGATCCCCGGATTGAACTGCTCGAGTTTGTGCTGGAACGTCTCCGCGCGGCGCTCGGCCGCCGATACGGAAGCGGGCTCAGACGATTTCATGCGGGCTCTCCTGTCCTCATGGGGCTGTCCACGTTCTCAGTCGATTTTTATCTGCCAGTCTCTGTATCTGCCGATTTTCGCGCAAATTTCCGGGTCGTTCACGCAGGTAAACCCGCCATTCGGGAAACCGGCGTCAAATGGCCCGTTGCGTAGTGAAATCGCGCTTTCTGCCGCGCGCGAGCGAACGAGCGCCGTAACGGCCGCATCAGCCGGGCGGTTCGGGTTTCATGTACGTTTTCCGGTAGTTGGCGCGCGTGAACCGCCGTTCGGGAAATTGCGTTGAATTGCTGCATTGCATTGTGAAATCCTTGACCAAAGGCCCGTGACGTTTCCGGTCGTGCGCCTTTGACAACAAAGGAGGCCAGTGTGATCCCCCGCCCGTTCGAATACCATGCTCCCCGAAGTCTGCCGGAAGCCATCGCGCTGCTCAGCGAATATGGCGACGAAGCGAAGCTGCTGGCCGGCGGCCACAGTTTGCTGCCCATGATGAAGCTGCGTTTTGCCGAGCCCGCTCATCTGATCGATCTGGGCAAGCTCAGCGAACTCAAGGGCATTCGCGAATCGGGCGGCGAAATCCGCATCGGCGCAATGACGACCGAGAACGAATTGATCTGGTCTGAACTGCTGCAAACGAAGTGTCCGTTGATCGTCGAGGGCGCGCGGCAGATTTCCGATCCGCAGGTACGTTACCGGGGCACGCTCGGCGGCGACCTTTCGCATGGCGATCCGGGCAACGACCACCCCGCGCTGATGATGGCGCTGGGTGCATCATTCGTGCTGGCAGGCGGACAGGGCGAACGCGTCGTGCCGGCCGACGGTTTCTTTCTCGGCACGTACACGACGCAGCTCGAACCCGGCGAAATCATGACGGAGATCCGCATTCCGACGCCGGCGCCGGGCACCGGTTATTGCTACGCCAAGCTCAAGCGCAAAACCGGCGACTTCGCGACGGCCGCCGCGGCGGTCACGCTGCGAATCAGCGCGGGAGCGGTCAGCGACGTGCGGATTGCTCTGACCAATGTTGCCGAGACCGCACTGCGTGCGAGCGACGCGGAGCACGCGCTGCAGGGCAAACCGCTGGATGGCGCCACGCTCGCCGAAGCCGTCCGTCTGGCGATGGCGGCCTGTGCGCCGGTCGCCGATCTGCGCGGCGACGCCGAATACAAAACGGCGATGGCCGGCGAGATGACGCGCCGCGCGCTGACCAGCGCCTATATGCGGGCGCTGCACTGAACGCGGTTTCCAGGAGACAAGCGACATGAGCAAAAAAATCATGGTGTCGTTCAATCTGAACGGCAAGGAGACGGACGTGATAGTGGAGCCGCGCGAGCTGCTGATTCATACGCTGCGCGAAAAGTGCCTGCACACCGGGCCGCATATCGGCTGCGAGACCTCGCACTGCGGCGCCTGCACCGTCGACTTCAACGGCATGTCGGTCAAGTCCTGCACGGTATTGACCGTGCAGGCCGAAGGCGCCGAGGTGCTGAGCGTCGAAGGCCTCGCGCAAGGCGGCGAGCTGCATGCGCTGCAGGAAGGCTTCATGCAGGAGCATGGGCTGCAATGCGGCTTCTGTACGCCGGGCATGCTGATGCGAGCCTATCGGCTGTTGCAGGAAAATCCCGATCCGAGCGATGAGGAGATCCGTTACTGGATGGCGGGCAACCTGTGCCGCTGTACGGGCTATCAGAACATCGTGAAGGCGGTGCAGTACGCGGCGCGCAAGCTGCGGGGCGAAGCGGTGGAGACATCGCATCCGCTGATGACAGCGGACACCCACTGACGACCGGGAGAACGTGATGGGCAATCTCGACACCAATCTCGATCGTCTCGCCGCGCTGGAAGGCATGGGCTGCTCGCGCAAACGCCGCGAAGATCCGCGCTTCATCCAGGGCAAGGGCACGTATGTCGATGACGTGAAGATGCCGGGCATGCTGTTCGGCGTGATGGTGCGCAGTCCCTATGCGCATGCCCGCGTGAAGAAGATCGACAAGTCGCGCGCGCTCGCGCACCCTGGCGTACACGCGGTGCTGACCGCCGACGACCTGAAGCCGCTCAAACTCCACTGGATGCCGACGCTGGCCGGCGACGTGCAAGCCGTGCTGGCCGATGAAAAGGTCTGCTTCCAGAATCAGGAAGTCGCGTTCGTGGTGGCCGACGACCGCTATGTGGCGGCAGACGCCGCGGAACTCGTGGAAGTGGAGTACGAGGAACTGCCCGCCGTGGTCGATCCGCTGACGGCGCTCGCCGCGGATGCGCCGGTGATCCGCGAGGACATTCAGGACAAGCAGGCCGGTGCGCACGGCGCGCGCAAGCACCCGAATCACATCTTCACCTGGCAGGTCGGCGACAAGGACAAGACCGACCGTGTGTTCGACAACGCCGAGGTCACGGTCACGCAGGACATGCTGTACCCGCGCGTGCACCCGTGTCCGCTCGAAACCTGCGGCTGCGTGGCGTCGTTCGACAAGGCGCGCGGCGACCTGACCGTCTATATCACGTCGCAGGCGCCGCATGTGGTGCGAACGGTGGTCGGCCTGCTGTCGGCGATTCCCGAGTCGAAAATCCGCATTATCTCGCCGGACATTGGCGGCGGCTTCGGCAACAAGGTCGGCGTGTATCCGGGCTACGTGACCTCGATTGTGGCGTCGATCGTGCTGGGGCGGCCGGTCAAGTGGATCGAATCGCGCGCCGAGAACCTGAGCAGCACCGCATTCGCGCGCGACTATCACATGAGCGGCGAACTGGCGGCGGATCGCGATGGCCGCATCAAGGCGCTGCGTGTGCACGTCACCGCGGATCATGGCGCGTTCGACGCCTGCGCGGACCCGACCAAATGGCCCGCCGGCATGTTCCATGTCTGTACGGGATCCTATGCGATTCCCAACGCCTTCGTCTCGGTCGACGGCGTCTATACCAACAAGTTTCCAGGCGGGGTCGCGTACCGGTGCTCGTTCAGAGTCACCGAGGCGGTCTATCTGATCGAGCGTATGGTCGACGTGCTGGCGCAAAAGCTCGGCATCGACAAAGCCGAAATCCGCTTGCGCAACTTCATCCGCAAGGAGCAGTTTCCGTACACCACGCCGCTCGGCCTGGAATACGATTCGGGCGATTACGAACCGGCGCTGAAAAAAGTGCTCGCCGCAGTCGACTACCCCGGACTGCGTGCCGAACAGGCCGCACGGCGCGCGGATCCGAATGCCGAATGGCTGCTGGGCATCGGCGTCGTGAACTTTACCGAGATCGTCGGCGCCGGGCCGTCGAAAATGTGCGACATCCTCGGCGTGGGCATGTTCGATTCATGCGAGATTCGCGTGCATCCCGACGGCTCCGCCATTGCGCGCATGGGGACGATCACGCAGGGACAGGGGCATCAGACCACTTACGCGCAGATCATCGCGTCAGAAGCGGGAATTCCGGCGTCGGTGATTACGGTCGAAGAAGGCGATACGTCCACCGCGCCTTATGGCCTCGGCACCTACGGCTCGCGTTCCACGCCGGTGGCGGGCGCGGCGATCGCGCGCGCGTCGCGCAAGATTCGCGAGAAGGCCCGGCAGATCGCCGCGCATCTGCTCGAAGCCAGCCCTGGCGACGTCGAGTTCGATCTCGACCGCTTTGTCCTCAAAGGCTCGCCGGGCCAGTTCAAAACCATCAAGGAAGTTGCGTGGGCGGCGTACAACAACGTGCCCGACGGGCTTGAGATGGGCCTCGAAGCCGTCGATTACTACGACCCGCCCAACTTCACGTTCCCGTTCGGCGCATACGTCTGTGTGCTGGAGGTGAACCGCTACACCGGCGAAACGCGGGTGCGCCGCTTCTACGCGCTCGACGATTGCGGCACGCGGATCAATCCGATGATCATCGAAGGACAGATCCACGGCGGTTTGACCGAAGGCTTCGCGGTGGCGATGGGGCAGGAGTTGCCCTACGACGAGGCTGGCAATCTGCTGGGCGCGACGCTGATGGATTACTTCGTGCCGACATCAGTGGAAACGCCGCACTGGGAGACCGATTTCACGGTGACGCCGTCGCCGCATCATCCGATCGGTGCGAAGGGCGTGGCGGAATCGCCGCACGTGGGCTCGATTCCGTGCTTTACGGCGGCGATGGTCGATGCGTTCGCGCACCTGGGCGTCACGCATATGAACATGCCGCACAACGCATATCGCGTCTGGCAGCAGTGCCGTGCGCTAGGACTCACGCGCCAGTGACGCCTGCCTGTATGCCGGGCTAACGACATACAGGCAGGCACGCCGGCAGGCCCACGGGCAGACACGCAGGCAGCGCGCAACACAGGCAAAGGATGGTCCGATGAAAGTCGTGCTCGAAAAAGTATTTCCGCTGGCCGCCACGGCGGACAGCGCGTGGCAACTGATGCAGGATATCGAGGCGGTGGCCGGCTGCATGCCGGGCGCGAAGATCACCGAACGCATCGACGACACGCATTACAAAGGGACGATCACGGTGCGGCTTGGACCGGCCACCATGTCGTTCAAGGGCGATATCGAGGTGCTGGATCTCGACCCGGCGGCGCGCAGCCTGCATCTGACCGGCAAGGGCGCGGACGCGACCGGCACCTCGGCGGCCTCGATGGATCTGGTCGCCGCGGTGCAGGCGAGTGGCGAGACCTGCGAGCTGACCGGCAGAAGCGAAGTGACGATGAGCGGCAAGGCCGCTTCGCTCGGCGGCCGGCTAATGGGCCCGGTGTCGGAGCAGATGCTCAAGCAGTTCGTGGCGAACTTCGCGGCGCGGCTGCCGGCTTTGCCGGCGCAGCAGAGCGCGTCGCCCGCCGGCACGGCGGCGGCAAACTCGCAGCCGCCGCAGCCGTCCGTCACGCCTGAAGCCGCCGCGCAGCCTTCCGAACTGAACGGCCTCGCGCTCGCATGGGCCGTGATACGCGAGTGGCTGCGGGGGCTTTTCTCCCGCAAGACGGCTTGAGGACGCGAAGCGATCATGGCCACCGACCGCATGCACGACGTCGTCGATCTGCAGGCGCGGCTTGCGCAGCACGGCTTTATCGCCGAGCGCAGCTTTGCCGCGACCTTGCTGCTGACGATGGAAATGCGCCGGCCGTTGCTGCTCGAAGGCGAGGCCGGCGTCGGCAAGACGGAGGTCGCCAAGGCGCTCGCGCGGCTGCTGGACACGCGGCTGATCCGCCTGCAATGCTATGAAGGGCTCGACGCGCATTCCGCGCTCTATGAATGGAACTACCAGCATCAACTGCTGGCGATCAAACTGCTCGAACAGGACGACCGGCCGATCCCCGACAAGGAGCAGGACATTTTCTCCGAGCGCTATCTGCTCAAACGGCCACTGCTCGAAGCGATCACCACGACGCCGGCACCCGTGTTGCTGATCGACGAAATCGACCGGACCGACGAAGCGTTCGAAGCCTATCTGCTGGAGTTGCTTTCCGACTTCCAGATGTCGATTCCGGAGTTGGGCGTGATACGTGCCGCGGAGCGGCCGTTCGTGATTCTGACCTCCAACGGCACGCGCGAAATCTCCGACGCGTTGCGGCGCCGCTGCCTGTATCAGTACGTCGACTATCCGGGCTTCGACAAGGAACTGCTGATCGTGCGCACCCAGATTCCCGACGTGCCGGAGAAGCTGGCGCGGCAGATGGTCGAATTCGTCCAGTCGGTCAGGCAAATGGATCTGCGCAAAAAACCCGGTCTTGCCGAAACGCTCGACTGGGTTGCCGCGTTGCTGCGCCTCGGCGTCAGCGCGATCGATGCGGACGGCGTCGAGCGGATCATGGATTCACTCGCCGCGCTCGTCAAAACACGCGAGGACCAGGCTGGCCTGACCCGGCCGGTTGTCGAAAAACTGGTGGCGTCATGCTGACCGGCATCGACCGCGCCGACGTGCGGCGCCCTCCGCCATCGAGCCTCGAAGAAGCACTGGTGGCCCGCTATGCCGGTTTTGCCGGCTGGCTGCGCACGAACGATTTTCATGTGACGAGCAGCGATGTGGCCGCCTCGATGGAAATCGCGCTGCGCATGGGCCAACTGGACAGCCAGGTGCTGCGCTGGAGCCTGCGCGCGTTGCTCTGCTCGCGTGCGCAGGAGTGGCGGCGCTTCGACGAACTGTTCGACGCGTATTTCCTCGCGCCGAACCGCCGCAAACTGGTCGAAACGCGGGCGGGCGGTGCGGGTCGCATCGAACGGGACAATGGCGCGGGGCTGCGCGACGGCAGCGAAGGCATGCCGCTCTCTCTGGCAAGCGGAGGCGACGGCGCCGCGGCGCTGCCCAACGGCAGCACGGCCGGGCAGGGCGCCAGTCTTGAGGCGTCGTTGGGCTACGCGGATTTCCGCCATCTGAACCAGCCCGACGAACTGTTCGCGATCGACGCCGCGATCCGCCGTTTCGCGCAGCGTCTGCAAGGCATCCAGTTGCGCCGCGAGCGGCGCGCGAACGCCGGCCGCGTGATCGACATGGCGTGGACGGTGCGCCGCAGCGTATCGCGCGGCGGCCTGCCGCTCGACCTGGGCTGGCGCCGCAAGCGGCGGCTGCGGCCGCGCATCGTGCTGCTGCTGGACGTGAGCCGCTCCATGAGCCTGTACAGCTTTTTCTATCTGCGGCTTGCGCGCGTGTTGAGCGCGCAGGTGTCCGACGTGCATTGCTTCATCTTTCACACGCGGCTGGTGGGCGTCGAGCAGGCGCTGCGCGACCCGGACCCGTGGCGCTCGCAGGAGCGCCTGCAATTGCTGTCGGCAGGGTGGGCGGGCGGCACGCGCATCGGCGACAGTCTCGACGAATTCAACCAGCGGCATGCCACGCGGCTGCTGCACTCGCGCACGGCTGTGGTGGTGGTCAGCGACGGTTACGACGCCGGTGAACCCGCGCGCCTCGAACAGGCGCTTGCCACGATGCGGCGCCGCTGCCGGTGTCTGGTGTGGCTCAACCCGCTGGCAAGCCGCACCGATTTCACGCCGGCCAGCGCCGGCATGCAGGCGGCGCTTCCCTATGTCGACCTGCTGGCCGGCGCACGCGATCTGGCGAGCCTCGAACGCGTGCTGCCGCAAGTGCTGTCGGTTTTGCAATGAGCATCCTGCCATGAGCAATGAAACCCTACTCCAACTCGAACAACGGCTGATCGAAGAAGCGCAGCCGTTCGCCGTCGTGACCGTGATTCGCGCGGCGCCGCCAACCTCTGCGTGGGTAGGTGCGCAGGCGCTGGTCGAGGGCGACGGCGCGTTGCATGGCTGGATCGGCGGCGGCTGTTCGCGCTCGATCGTGGTCGCGGCCGCCCTGCAGACCATCCGCGCCGGCCAGCCCAAACGTGTGCGCATCAGTAACGAGCCGGGCAGGCCGGAAGCCGATGTCGAGGCGCACGCCATGCCCTGTGCGAGCAACGGCACGCTCGAACTGTTCATCCAGCCTACCTTGCCCGCGCCGATGGTGCTGATACTGGGTTCGACGCCCACCGCGCTCGAAGCCTGCGTGCTGGCTCAGCGAGTGGGCCTGCGCGTGGGCGCCGCGGCGAGCGTGACGGCACCGCTGGCGGCGCTCGGTCTGCCGTGGGTGAGGCAAGGCTTCGACGCGGCCGCGTTCGACCAGATCGAGCCTCAATTGATTCTGGTCGCGACTCAAGGCGACAACGACGAAGACGCACTCGAAGCCGCCTTGCGCAGTACGGCCGCCGCCGTGCTGCTGGTCGCGAGCGAGCGCAAGGCAGACCGCTTGCGCGACGCGATGCGCCGGCGCGGCATTACGCCTGAGCGCCTCGCCGCGCTGCATTCGCCCGCGGGTCCGCACATCCACGCGCGTACGCCGCAGGAGATCGCGTTGGGCGCGGTCGCGGGCCTCGTGACGCTGCGCCGTGAACTGCAGCAACAGGCCGCCGCTGCCGGGGCCGACGCATCGCATCTCGTGAGTGGCGAAACGGTGCCGGCGTTGTCGCCGTGTGAAACGTCGGCTTCGATCGAAACGCCTCGCGCGCGCTATCTGAATCCGGTGTGCGGGATGGCGGTCGAGCCTGCGTCGGCAAAGCACGTGCTCGACTACGGCGGTGAGCGTGTCTATTTTTGCTGCGACGGTTGCAAGCTCGAATTCGAACGCGCGCCCGACAAATATCTGGCGATCGCTCAAGGGCGCGCCCAGTTGGAGAAGACATGAACGACGCATGGAAGGTCGCCACGCCCGGCGAGGCGCCGACATTCTCGGCGGTGGTGCTGGCCGCCGGCCTGTCGTCCAGGATGCAAGGGCAGCATAAGCTGCTGCTGCCGCTCGATGGTCAGCCCGCCGTCAGGCGCACCGTGGGCGCGCTCGCCGGGGCAGGTCCCGCGCAAATCGTGGTCGTCACCGGTTACAAGGGACGGGCGGTGATGGAAGCGCTCGACGGCCTGCCGGTCAGCTTCCAGAGCAATCCGCGCTATGAGGAAGGGCAGATGAGCTCGGTCGCTGCGGGCGTGGCCGCCCTGACCGCGCCGTGCGGCGTGGTGATGGTGTGTCTGGGCGACCAGGTACTGCTCGACGCCACCGATTACCGCGAGTTGATCGATGCGTTCGCCGCGATGCCGCGTGGCTCGATACTCGTGCCGTTCTTCAACGGACAACGCGGCAACCCTGTGGCGTTCTCCGCGAGCTATGCCGCCGAGGTTGTCAGCGGCCACGTGAATCCGGGATGCCGCAAGCTGATCGCCGAGCATCCCGACGACGTGTTCATCCACGAAGCTGCCCATGACCGCTTTACGATCGACATGGACACGCCGGAAGATTACGCGCGCATTCTGGAGCGGCTGGCGTCGCGGGAGAGATGCTGATTCGCTTCAACATGCCGGAGCATGACATGATGCACGTGGTCTGCGCATCACAACTCCGATTCGATCGGCAACAAGCCGAGAAACCAGATACCCACACGCTTCATACCGGACACACCCGGTTCGTCGCTCTCGGTCACCTTGCCGTCCGGCGCGGTGTCGATCCACACAATGCGGCTCGTGCCGTTGGCATCCGTGCGGGTTTCGAGCCGCCACGCGATCTGATCCAGTTTCGGTTCGAGTCCATCCGCGACTTGAGCGGCGAGCGGGGCGCTTTCGCAGTACACGCCAATTTCCGTATTGAGCGTGATCGAACGGGGATCGAGATTCATCGAGCCGATGAAGACACTGGTCCTGTCGAACACATAGGTCTTGGCGTGCAGCGAGGCTTTCGAGGAACCCAGAATCGATTTCTTTTTCTCGCCGTGGTCTTCGCCAGCAACCGGCTTCAGTTCGTAGAGGTGCACGCCCGCGTCGAGCAGATCCTTGCGGTAGCGCTGATACCCCGCATGAACGGCGGCTACGTCCGTGGCGGCGAGCGAGTTCGTCAGCACCGTCACGCGCACGCCGCGCTGCGTTTGTGCGCGCATCCACGCGACGCCCTTTTTACCGGGCACGAAGTACGGCGAGATAATCAGGACTTCCTTCGCGGGCTCGATACTCAGCGCATTGAACTGCGACAGCAAATGTCCCTGGGGATCGTCCGGCGAGCGTGTGATCTTGGCGGGATCGTCGTAGAGGAGCGTGGCTTTTCCCCAGGAGAAGTCGGTCTCGCGCGCATTCAGGGTGTCGCGAAGCCGGGCTCTTGCCTGCGTGACGTACGGCGAATCGTGCTCGGACGCAACGAATGCCGTGAGCTTCGCGCGATAGCCCGGCAGCGCGTCCGGTTCGGCGGCATGACCGGTCAGATTGACGATCGGATAGGCGGCATCCGAGTTCCAGAATTCGTCGAAGGCATTGGAGACTTTGTGGACCACCGGCCCGAACGTCAGCACGTCGAGATCGCCGAAATCGACCTCGCTGGATGCGCCGAAGTATTCGTCGCCGATATTGCGGCCGCCCAGGATGGCGGCCTGATTGTCCGCGATCAGCGCCTTGTTGTGCATGCGGCGGTTGATCCGGCTGAACTCCAGCGCGGTGCCGAGCTTCTTGAAGCTGCGGCTGGCAATCGGATTGAACAGCCGTATTTCGATGTTGGGGTGTGAACTGATGGCGAGCAGAACCTGGTCGTCGGCGCCGGTGCCCAGGTCGTCCAGCAACACGCGAACCCTGACGCCGCGATCGGCCGCCTTCAGCACGGCATCGGCCAGGTGGCGGCCGGTCAGATCGTCGTGCCAGATGTAGTACTGCAGATCGAGTG
The DNA here is from genome assembly GCF_902459535.1 of Paraburkholderia dioscoreae. Lineage (NCBI taxonomy): Bacteria > Pseudomonadati > Pseudomonadota > Betaproteobacteria > Burkholderiales > Burkholderiaceae > Paraburkholderia > Paraburkholderia dioscoreae. The sequence continues at coordinate 2,249,385 of NZ_LR699553.1, read as the reverse complement.
TGCGCTCGGCCGCATCCGCCAGCACGATACGGGCGAGAAGGGCATCGACGCCATTGGGTAACAGCTGGAATGCGCTGCTGTCGGGATGCTTGCGCTCCTGCGGCACGAAGGCGGCGCCGAGCCGGGTGCTGTCGGTGTCCGTCAGCGCGTGCGTCGCGCTGCGCCCGGTCTGCGGCGGCAAGCTCGCGCAGGCGGACAGCAACGCGATCAGCAGGATTACCGCAATGCCACGAAACGTCGCCATGTTGTGCCCTTCGATCGCCCAGTCCGTAAGATAGCCGCAGACTGGGGTCGAGTCGAGTGAGCACTGATGGTCCGGTCAGATTGGCGCGCTCATGCCGGTCATGCCGGGCGCGGGCGTGCTCAGGTCAGTTCAATGCGACGGCCGCAGCGGCGCTCACCGGCGAGCCTTCGATAGCCACCGATTGCGTGCCGGCCGGGCCGACGGGCACGTCGCCGACCAGCGTGGTGCGATACAGTTGCCGGTCGAAGTCGAGATCGAAAATATCCGTGGGCGCGAGGTGCGCCGTTGCCCGGTTGTCCCAGAACGCGACGCTGCCGGCCTGCCATTTGAAACGCACCGTGAACTCCGGCCGCGTTACGTGTTCCCACAGCAGTTCGAGCAGCACCTGGCTTTCGCGCGGGCTCACGCCGACGATCGACTTCAGGAAGCTCGGGCTGACATAGAGCGCGCGCTCGCCCGTTTCAGGATGAACTCTGACCAGGGGATGCTCGGTGACGAGGACGCGCTGCTCGACGGCTTCGAGAAACGCCTGCGTTCCGCTCGCGCCGGCCGGCGGCGTAAAGCGGTGAATCCCGCGCAGACTGTCGACGAACGAACGCAGCGGCGCCGACAGTTTCTGATACGCGGCCACCAGGTTGGTCCACTGCGTGTCGCCGCCATAGGGCGGAATCGTCACGCCGCGCAGGATCGACGCCCACGGCGGATTGACCGCCGCCGTGACGTCCGTATGCCAGCCGGTCCACGGGCGTTGCAGCGTTTGCCCCTCGAAGCGCGTGGCCTTACGGTACTTCGAGATCGAATAGACCTCCGGATGACCCTCCACGTGGCCGAACACGGGATGCCCCAAGGTCAGTTCGCCGAACTGCGCCGAGAACGCGACGTGCTGCCCGTGCGTCAGGAACTGCTCGCGAAAGAATACGACGCGCCACTTCAGAAGCGCCGCGCGAATCTCCGCGATCTGGCGCGCATCCAGCTTCTGCGTAAGATCGACGCCGTGAATCTCCGCACCGATATGCGCGGAAAGCGGCGTAACCTCGATCGACTGTACTTCCTGCACTGCGGCTGCACTCATGAATGAAAAGCTCCTGATGAAGAGAACGGTTCCAACGGCGCGAATGCCGTCGCTTTACTGGCCGCTTATCGGCCGCTCTTATCGGCCCGTTTATCGGCCGGCCGCGGCAGCGACCTGCTGCGTGGCGGAGGTGTAACGATTCGCGGGGCGCGGCAGCCCGAGATTGCCGCGCAGCGTGCCTGCCTCGTATTCCGTGCGGAACAGTCCGCGCCGCTGCAACTCAGGCACCACCAGTTCGGCGAATTCCGTCAAGCCGCCCGGCAACCACGGCGACATGATGTTGAAACCGTCGGCGCCTTCTTCTTCGAACCACTGCTGCAGTTGGTCGGCGATACTCCGCGGCGTGCCGACCACCTGCTGATGGCCGCGAGCGCCCGCAATGCGCAGATACAGATCGCGGATCGTCAGGTTTTCGCGTCGTGCGAGATCGAACAGCAGGCGTTGACGGCTCTTGCCGCCATTGGTTTCCGGCAATTCGGGCAGCGGCCCGTCCACGGGATACGATGACAGGTCGACGCCGCCCGACATGTTCGACAGCAGCGACAGACCCACGGTCGGATGAATCAGGTTCTGCAGCGCGGCGAATTTCTCTTCGGCTTCTTCCTGCGTGCGGCCGACAACCGGGAAAATGCCCGGCATGATCTTCAGATGCTCCGGCGCGCGTCCGTATTTCGCCAACCGCCCTTTGACGTCGCGATAGAACGACTGCGCTTCGTCGAGCGTCTGATGCGCGACGAAAATGACCTCGGCGGTTTGCGCCGCGAGTTCGCGCCCGGCCTCGGACGCCCCGGCCTGCACGACGACCGGCCAACCCTGCGGCGAACGCGCGACGTTCAGCGGCCCGCGTACCTTGAAATGCTTGCCGGCGTGGCCGAGCACGTGCAGCTTGTCCGGATCGAAGTAGACGCCGCTTTCCTTGTCGCGGACAAACGCATCGTCTTCCCAGCTATCCCAGAGGCCCACCACCACGTCGTAGAACTCTCTGGCGCGCTCGTAGCGGACCGCGTGATCCGGATGCCGATCGAAACTGAAATTGTGCGCCTCGGATTCCGTGCTCGACGTGACGAGATTCCAGCCCGAACGGCCACCGCTCAGATGATCGAGCGACGCGAATTTGCGCGCGAGGTTGTACGGTTCATTGAACGTGGTGGAGACCGTCGCGATCAGCCCGATATGTTTCGTCACGACCGAGAGCGCCGACAGCAACGTTAGCGGTTCGAAATGATCGGCGCGCGCGGTGCGCGACAGCGAGGGCAGATGGGTGTCGCGCACGCTCACGCTGTCGGCGAAAAAAATCGCGTCGAACCGGGCGCGCTCGGCGATCTGCGCGAGCTCTGCGTAATGCGCGAAGTCCAGTCCGCCGCCCGCATGCGCATCGGGATGCCGCCATGCGGCGATATGATGGCCCGTCTCCATCAGGAAGGCCCCCAGTCTGATCTGCCGCTTCTGCTGTTTTCCGCCGCTCATCGTTTGCTCCGTGAAGGATTGTTGTGGGTATGGGAGAGCGCGTGCATCACCATGCGAGCCGCCATTCGGTGATCGGGGCGCTCGCCGCCGGAATACGCGTGCCGTCGTGCGGCGTGTCGTCTTCGCGCGGGTCGCGTTGCGCGCCGTCATGCTCGGCGAAATCGGCCAGCACTTCGTCGCGCAAACGGATGAAGCGCGGATCGTGGCGCTCGCGCGGGCGCGGCAGCGCCACGTCGACGATCCGTTTGATGCGGCCCGGGCGCGGCGCCATCGTGACGACACGGTCGCCGAGGTAAAGCGCCTCGTCGACATCGTGCGTGACGAGAATCATCGTGATGCGTTCGTGTTCCCAGATGCGCTGCAACTCGTTCTGCAAACGGCCGCGCGTGAGCGCGTCGAGTGCGCCGAACGGTTCGTCGAGCAGCAGTACGCGCGGGCGGTTGACGAGACCGCGCGCGATCGCCACACGCTGCGCCATGCCGCCCGATAGTTGATGCGGATAGGCATGCTCAAAGCCGTCGAGGCCGACGAGCGCGATATGTTCCGCCACGGCCTCGCGTTTTTCGGCCGCGGAAAGCGGCGCATTGCGCAGCGCGGCGAGAATGTTTTGCGAAGCCGTGAGCCACGGAAACAGCCGGTGGTCCTGGAACACGATCCCGCGTTCGAGCGACGTGTCGCGAACCTTGTCGCCGGCCACCACGATGTCGCCGCTATAGTCGGTGTCGAGTCCGGCGATCAGCCGCAGCAACGTGGATTTGCCGCAGCCGCTCGAACCGAGCACGCTGACGAACTCGCCGGCGCGCACGCGCAGGCTGATGTCGTCGAGCACCGCGAGCGGCGCACCGCCTTGCTGCGCATAGCGTTTGCTGACGTGAAGAATGTCGATGCTGTCGGAGAGCGTGGAAGACGTCATGAGCGATCCGGGTGGTGAGAGTTCGGGTACGGGTTCAGCGGGTGGCGGACTGGAGCCGGCGCGCAAAGATCGCCCGCTCCACGGCACGCGCCAGCGCATTCAACGCCCAGCCCGTCACGCCGACCACGATCACGCCGAACAGCACCAGATCCATGCGGAACTGCTCGCTGCCGTCGATCAGCGTGTTGCCGATGCCGCTGCCCGCCACCAGCAGATATTCGGCGCCGAGCGTGGCGAGCCACGAATAGATCAGCGCGAGGTAAATGCCGGTGAAGATCGACGGCAGCGCGGCCGGCAGGATCACCGCGCGGATGAGCTGCCACCGCGAGTAGCGGAAAGCGCGCGCGACCTCGATATAGGCGCGCGGCACCGCGTGGATGCCGTCGCAGGTGTGCGCGGTGACGGGCAGCAGCGCGGCGAGTGACAGGAACACGACTTTCGCCGCGTCGCCCAGACCGAACCACACGGAAATCAGCGGAATCCACGCGAACAGCGAGATCTGTTTGAAGGTGTCGAAGCTCGGCCCGATCATGCGTGTCGCGAGCCGTGAGAAGCCGAGCACGCTGCCGAGCAGCAGGCCGCCGAGCGTGCCGATCACAAAGCCGCTGGCTTCGCGCGCGAGCGACGCCGAGAGCGCCTTCAGCAGCGCGCCGCCGATGATCTGCTGCCACGCGGTGGCGAGAACCTGCGCGGGGCTGACCAGCAGGCCGCTTTTGATCACGTGCGCCTCCGAGACGGCCCACCAGATCGCGATCGCGACGAGGGGCAAGACAGTGCCGCGCCAGTCGAAGCGGGCCAGCAGCGGACGGCGCGGCCGCGCCGCGCGCCGGAAGGCGGCGGGCGCGGCGCAGTCGCAGGATGCGTCGGCGGGTTTTGGCGACGGCTTGGAACGCTTGAAGCGGGCGAGAGTCATCGTGGTTTCCTCACGGGCGGCGCCTCGTGCGCATGGCTGCCGGTGGTGCGTGTTTGTGGGTAACGGTGAGCCTGGTCAGTCTTGATGCGTGTTCGTGCGCGCGGGTGTCCGCGGGTGCCATCACTCGCGAAATGCCGACGGCTGTCCGCGCCGCAAGCGCGCTTCGAGTGCGTCCAGCGCCCGATTCACCGCATAGCCGATCGCGCCGACCACGACCACCGACGCCATCACCAGGTCGAGTTGAAAGAGCTGCCGGCCGTAGACGATCAGATAGCCGAGCCCTTCGGAAGACGCCACCAGTTCGACCACCACCAGCGCGAGCCAGGCCTTGGTGAAGGCGAGCCGCACACCCGTGGCGAGCGTCGGCACGGCAGCGGGCAGAACCAGATAGACAATCCGCTGCCAGCCGCTGTATTCGAACACCCGCGCGACTTCGTCGAGCGTGGCGGGTGTTTGCCGGAACCCTTGCAGCGTGCTCAGCGTGACCGGCACGAGCGCCGCATGCGCGATCAGAATGTATTTGAGCGGTTCGCCCACGCCCACGAGCAACAGCAGAAACGGCAGCCAGCCGAGCACCGGAATCTGCACCAGCGCATTGAAGCTCGGCAGCACATAAGCCTCGAGCGTGCGCGACAGACCCAGCGCCGCGCCGAGCGCGAAGCCGAGCAGTGTGCCCGCGCCGAAACCCAGCAGCACACGCTGCAGGCTGATCAGCGTATTGCGCGCGAGATCGCCGCTCTTTGCGAGCTCCACGAGGGTGTCGAACACGCGCTCAGGCGGCGGCAGGATTTGCGGCGCGATCCAGCCGCGTTCGCAACCTACCGCCCACAGCGCGAGCAGCAGGGCGGGCAACACCCACGGCGCGAGTCGCCAGGCGAGCGCGCGCAGCCGCGGATCACGCAACAGCGACGCGTGCGGCGCGGCGGCGGGCGCGAGCCGCTCGCGTTCGACGTGGATTGCGGTTTCGCTCATCGTGATCGCTCCGGTGAGTTGGTTGGCAGGCGTTAGCTGAGCGGTTTGCCCGCGGCGTCGTAGCGCGTCCAGTAGTGGTCGAGCTTTTGTGCGCGCAGCGCGTTGTCGAGATATTTCGTTTCGAACCAGCCATCGACCTCGACAGGCTGGCGAATCAGTTTGAGCTTCAGCGCGTCGTCCGCCACGGCTTTGTAGCGCGCCACGACGAACGGATCGATCAGCGGCGAATTGCGGTCCTTCAGGCTCTGGTTCGCGAACTCGGCCTGCCACGACGAATAAGGCACGCCGCTCCTGGCCCATAGTCTGAAGAGGGCGTCGCGGTTGGCTTCGTCGGAGGACCATTGCGCGCCTTTCACGAACACGTTGACGACGCGCTGCACGACATCCGGATGCGCGTGATCGAAATCGTCGAGCACGAGCAGATGGGACTGGCGGGTGAATTGCGGCCCGTCGTTCTGCGATTCGTAGACGACTTTCGCAAGGCCCTGGTCGCGCAGCTTGTACACGTGATAATCGTTGACCGACGCGTCGATACCCTTGGACGCCAGCGCCGCGAGCGAGCTCGCGGTGTCCAGATTGATCACACGCAGGTCGCGTTCGTTCAGCTGATTGGCGGCGAGCGCGTTATCGGCGACGAGCTGCAGATTGGTGCCGCGAAAGATCGACACGCGCCGGCCTTTCAGATCCTTGATCGAACGTACATCCGAATCCGCTGGCACTGCGATCTTGATGCCGGTGCGTACGCCCGAGGCGAGCAGAAGGTGCGTTTTCAGGCCGTTGGCGCGGGCGAGCACTGCGGGCAGATCGCCCTGGAAGGCGAAGTCGAGCGATTTGTCGGCGATTGCCTCGTTGACCGCCGGGCCCGCGCCCTTGAAGAACAGCCACTCGACCTTGATGCCGTCGGCGGCGAATTCCTTTTCGAGCGACTGCTGCAACTGCACGGTCGCCGCCGGCGAGCCGCCGAACGAGGGCGGATCGCCGGTGCCTTGTTGCGCGACACCGATGCGGATCACCGCGGGTTTGTCGGCGTACGCGTGAGTCACGGCAAGCGAGAGTGTCGCCATGGCGACGAAAAACTTCAGCAGACGGAAATAGCGCATGCGCAAATACCAATCAAGGGAAGGAGGCGGGTGCAAAAAACGGGTGCAAAACGGGTGCGAAAGCTCAGGTCGGCGCCGGGCCGGAACTACACGTTAGATTCGCGTGCGCTCGAATCCAACCAATCATTGCAGATAAGAAAATCTGCAGAAGTGCGAACTGTGTCTGCTGCGCGTCGCGTCGTGGCGGTGCATCGAAGCCAGCGCGGAATTACCGATTTGCATAGTTAAATTCGTCGTTTTGCCGGCATCGATCGCATGGCTACCATGCAACGCTTCAGCCACTCATGTGAAGTCCGGATCATGTCCACTGTTGCTTTTCCATCGACCGCTGTCGACCCGCAAGCGAGCGTCGATAGCGCCGCGCGGCCCGCTGTCATCCGTAGCGCGCAAGACGTCTCGCGTATCGTCAATGCCGGCGCCGCCAAGGGCAGCAATGCGCGCATCGTGATTGCGATCGCGCTCGGCGGCGTTTTTCTGGATGCTTACGACCTGACCTCGCTCGCTTACGGGATCAAGGACATTGCGCGGCAGTTCTCGCTCTCGCCGGTGCAGGTGGGCTTCGTTTCATCGGCCATTACGTTCGGCGCGATTCTCGGCGCGCTGTTCGGCGGCTATCTGACAGATCGCATCGGACGTTATCGTGTGTTCATGGCCGACATGCTGTTCTTCGTGGTCGCGGCGATCGCGGCCGGTCTGGCGCCGAATGCGTGGGTGCTCGGCGGCGCGCGGTTTCTGATGGGTTTCGGCGTCGGGCTCGATTTGCCGGTGGCAATGGCCTTTCTCGCGGAGTTCTCGCGCGTGGCGGGCAAGGGCAACAAGGCGGCCAGCGTCGCCGCCTGGTGCCCTGCGTGGTATGCGGCCACGAGCACCTGCTATCTGCTGATTCTCGGTCTCTACGCGATTCTGCCCGAGCATCAACTCGGCTGGTTATGGCGTTTGACGCTGGCCTTCGGTGCGGTGCCCGCCATCGCGATCATTCTCGTGCGCAGCCGCTATATCAGCGAATCGCCGGTGTGGGCCGCGAATCAGGGCAATCTCGAAGAGGCCGCGCGGATTCTCAAGCGCTCGTACGGCGTGGACGCCGTGGTCGAACCCGGCGCCGTACCGGTGAAGGCGCCGCGCGCGGCGTCGTGGCGCAACTTCGGGGTGCTGTTCAACGCCACTTACCGGCGCCGCACGATTCTCGCCGCGGTGATCGGCAGTGCTTCCTCGTTCGGCTATAACGCGATCATCTTCGGCTTGCCGGTGATCATCACCAGCTTCTTTCATCAGGGTCCGCTCACCACGATCGTCGCGGCGCTAGGCCTGAATCTGGCGTTCGCATTCGTGGGCGGCCTGATCGGCGTGCGCACCGCGCCCACGGTCGGCGCCTGGAAAATGACGGTGCTCGGACACGCGCTGCAGTTCGCCTCGCTGATCGGCCTCGCGCTGATCGGCAAACCGGGCAGCGGCGCGCTCGTGGTGGTGGCGATCCTGCTGCTCGGCGGCTATCTGTTCGGGCAGGGCTTCGGACCCGGTTCCCATTCGATGACCTATGCGTCGCTCAGCTATCCGACCTCGCTGCGCGGCATCGGTGTGGGCTTCAACCAGACGCTGGTGCGCAGTGCCTCGACGGTGTCGCTGTTCCTGTTCCCTGTGCTGGCCGCCGCATTCGGTACCAAAGTGTTCTGGTTGATCGCGATTGCGCCGCTGAGTTCGCTGCTCGTGCTGCTGGTGATCCGCTGGGAGCCGTCGGGCTATGACATCGACGGTGAGGACTATACGCAGCCCGCCGTGGCAGGGGAGCCCGCGCGTGCCTGACGGGATCCGAACGCGCTGTGAACAGCAGCACGGAACAAATAAGCAAAGCGAAATTAGTTGGTTTGGGTAAGCCATCGGTGCCGCGATACTGAATTTACCGATGGCGCCTCCTTACCATCCTGGCGTTTTTGCCCGTCGTTCAATATCCTGACCGAATCGACACCATGACGGAATTCACCCATCCCGACCAGCATGCGCTCGACACATTGCGGCTGATCGGCCCCGCGCCCGACAACTGGGTGCCGCCGCGTGACGGCATCGATCATAACGTGGCGATCATCGGCGGTGGACAGACCGGGGCGGCGTTTGCTTTCGCGCTGCGGCGTGCCGGCATCGGTCAGGTCAGCGTGATCGACGCCGCGCCCGACGAAAGTCAGGCAGGCATCTGGTTGAATCGCGCGCGCATGAACAAGCTGCGTACGCCGAAAACATTGGTGGGCCCCGAAGCGGGTCTGCCGGGTCTGAGCTTTCAGGCGTGGTACGAAGCGCGCTTCGGCGCCGCTTCGTATGCGCAGATCGACCGGATTCCACGCACACGCTGGGCGGAATATCTTGCGTGGTACCGGCATTTCCTCGACATCCCGATTCGCTACGGCACACGTCTGACGCGAATCGAGCCGGTGGGCGAGCATTTCCGTCTGCATCTGGAAGTGCGCGAAGGCGCCTCGGTCCGCGGCGTGGTGGAGACGGCGCGCAAGATCGTGCTCAGCAACGGCGTGGCGGGCAACGGCGGGCCGAATCTTCCCGCGGTGCTGAAAGACCTGCCGCCGGCACTCTTTGCCCACACCTCGCAAGCGATCGATTTCGCGGCGCTGCGCGGCAAATCCGTGGCGGTGATCGGCGCGGCCTCGTCCGCATTCGACGCGGCCGCAACGGCGCTCGAAGCCGGCGCGGAGCAGGTGCATCTGTTCGCGCGGCGCGAGCGTATCGCGTCGGTGCCGGTAACGCGTACGCGCGCCTATCCCGGCGCGTACGACAACTATTTCCAGTTGCCCGACGCGATTCGCTGGTCGCAGGCTCGGCGCTTCCGCGAGGCCGGCTCGACGCCGCCTGCCGACGCCGTGGAGCGCGTCACGCGTTTTCCGAACTTTCATCTGCATCTCGGCGCGCCGTGGACCCAAGCCGCTGTGCGAGACAAACACGTCGAAACCCGCGTGGCGGGCGAACCGTTTGCATTCGATTTTGTGATTGCCGGCACGGGTTATGTGGTGGATCCGGCGCTGCGCCCGGAGCTCGCGGAGTTCGCCGCGCATATCCGGCTCTGGCGCGATCAGTACGTCCCCAACGAGGCTGACAGCGACGAAGCGCTGGGTTCGCATCCCTATCTCGGCGCGGGGCTCGAATACCTGGAGAAGGTGGAGGGCGCAGCGCCGTATCTGAAGCATATCCACGTCTACAACCCGGCGGCGTTCGTCAGTTTCGGCTTGCCGGTCGGCGACGTGCCAAGCATGAAGCGCGACATTCCCGCCGTGGTGCAGCGAATCAGCCGCGATCTGTTTCTCGCCGATCTGGACGCGCATGAAGCACGGTTTAACGACGACATCGGCGCGGATTTCGACGATTCGATCTATGCGCGCAGCGTCTGGCAGCGCGAGGGCGTCGACGTCGATATCGCGTGAAATCGCGCTTCGGCGTGCGCGAACGCTAATTCAACAATGCAGGAGGCTGGAACGCTATGTCCACCCAGTTCGAATCGATTGCGACGCGAGGTGCGGCCGTCGACGGGGATTCCGGCAATGCCGGGCACCGCGCGACACGGCGCGGCCTCCCGCGCGGCGTGCCGATCGCATGGCTCGCCGCGCTCGCGTGGCTGGCCAGCGCGGCACTGACCCAGTGGTGGCCGAGTCTCGACGACTGGCCGTACACGAAAACATTCATCGCGCTCAAGCTGGTGCTGGCGGCCTTCGCGGTTGCGACGGCGGTGGCGGGACGGCGCGATCCGTCAAACCGTAAGGCGGTGACGGCCACGCGCATCAGTGCATGGCTCGCCGCTATGCCCTGGCTGCTCGCGCTGGCGCTCGGCGTCAGCGTCTGGGAAGCGGTCACGGCACAACTCGAATGGCTGCCCCGACCCTTCTTCGCGCCGCCGCAAGCGCTGATCGGCGTCTATGCCGAAGACTATCCGCGGCTCGGCACGAGCGTCGTGCATTCGTTCGGCCTGCTGGCTTACGGCTACCTGCTGGGCGCGATTGCGGGTTTTGCGATCGGCGTGAGCATCGGCTGGTCGCAGGCCGTCAGTTACTGGGTGCATCCGGTTCTGCGGCTGATCGGCCCGCTGCCGGCCACCGCGTGGTTGCCGCTTGCGTTCTTCTTCTTTCCGTCCAGCTTTAGCGCGAGCGTGTTCCTGATCGCGCTGGCGACCGCGTTTCCGGTCGCCGTGCTGACATGGTCGGGCGTGGCCGGCGTCAACTCCGCGTACTACGACATTGCGCGCACGCTCGGCGCGAGACCGTCTTTCCTGATCCTGCGCGTCGCGATTCCGGCCGCGTTGCCCTCGGTGTTCGTCGGGCTGTTCATGGGGCTCGGCGCGTCGTTCTCGGTGCTGATCGTCGCCGAGATGATGGGCGTGAAAGCGGGGCTCGGCTGGTATCTGCAATGGGCGCAAGGCTGGGCGGCGTATTCGAATATGTACGCCGCGCTGCTGGTGATGGCGCTGATGTGCTCCGGTCTGATCACGTTGCTGTTTCGCGTGCGTGACCGCCTGCTGGCCTGGCAAAAAGGACTGCTCAAATGGTAGCCGTACCCGAGGTATTGAATCAGCCGGCCGCCGCGGCGCCCGTTCGCGACGGCGCGCGTATCGACGTGCGTCACGTGAGCCATCGTTTCGCGCTGCGCGGCGCCGCGTTGCCCGTTCTGCAGGACGTCAGTTTCGCCGTCGAGCCGGGCGAGTTCGTCGCGCTGCTCGGCCCGAGCGGCTGCGGCAAGTCCACCTTGCTGCGGCTGGTGGCCGGGCTCGATACGCCGACGCAGGGCGGCGTGCAGGCCGACGGCGCCGCGATCACGGGCCCCGATCCGTCGCGCGTGGTGGTGTTCCAGGATCCGACCTTGTACCCGTGGCGCACGGTGCGCGGCAATGTCGGTGTCGGGCCGCAGGCGCAGCGCAGAGGCTTTGCCCGGCGCGGCGCTGCGCAGGACGCACGGGTGCAGCAGCGCATCGATGCCGCGCTGGAACTGGTCGGCCTGACCGAATTCGCCGAAGCGTTTCCGCATCAGTTGTCCGGCGGCATGGCGCAGCGCGTGGCGCTGGCCCGCGCGCTCGTCAACGATCCGGCGCTGCTGGTGCTGGACGAGCCGTTCGGTAAGCTCGATTCCCTGACGCGCATCCGCATGCAGAACGAACTGGCGCGACTCTGGCAGGACGCGCGGTTCTCCGTGCTGCTGGTGACGCACGACGTGGAAGAGGCGCTGCTGCTGGCGAACCGCGTGATCGTCTTCAGCGAGCGGCCGGCGCGGGTGATCGCCGAAGTCCGCAACGACGCGCCGTATCCGCGCCATCGCGACGACCCGAAGCTGGTAGCCCTGCGCCGCGAGGTGCTCGCCCAACTTGGTCTGGATACCTGAACGAACAGAACAATCGATAGACGACCTGAGGAAGACCCACCATGAATCCGTACGATCAAGCTCCGCCGAACCCGGCGCGCCGCGCATGGTTGCGCAAGACGGCCTGGAGCGCGGGCGCCGCGGCGCTGGGCGGCACGATACTGATGCCCGGCCCGCTGACCTTTGCGCAAACGCCGCAGGCTCCGCTCAAGCCGCTCAAGCTCTCGTGGAATGCAGGCGCGATCTGTACCGCACCCGTGGCCGTAGCGGTCAAGCAGGGTTTTTTCGAACGTCACGGCTTGCAGGTCGAACTCGTGAATTTTTCCGGCTCGACCGACCAGTTGCTGGAAGCGATCGCCACCGGCAAGTCCGACGCGGGCGTCGGCATGGCGCTGCGCTGGATCAAACCGCTGGAGCAGGGCTTCGACGTGAAACTGACCGCCGGGATTCACGGCGGCTGTATGCGTTTGCTGGCCACGCGGGCCTCGGGCATCGTCGATGTGGCGGGGCTGAAGGGCCGCACGATCGGCGTCAGCGATATGGCGAGTCCGACCAAGAATTTCTTTGCCATCGTGCTGAAGAAAATCGGCGTGGATCCGGATCGCGACGTGAACTGGCGCCAGTATCCGGCCAATCTGCTGGGCGAGGCGCTGAAGAAGGGCGAAGTGCAGGCCATCGCGGACGGCGACCCGACCATCTGGACGATCCGCGAGTCCGACCATCTCTACGAAGTGTCGAACAATCTGTGCGGCGAATACCAGACGCGCGCGTGCTGCGTGCTCGGCGTGCGCGGCTCGCTGGTGCGAAAGGATCGCGCCACCGCGCAGGCCTTGACCCAGGCGCTGCTCGAAGCCACCGAGTGGACCGCGAATCATCCCGCGGACGCGGCCGCGATTTTCTCGGTCTATACGCCGTCCGCCGACGTGGGCCAACTGACCGCAATGCTCAAGAGCCACACCGATCACCATCATCCGGTCGGCGACGCGTTCAAGAAAGAGATTTCGCTCTATGCCGATGACCTGAAAGCGGTCGGCGTGCTGAATAGCGGCACCGATTCGAATCGCCTCGCGGACCGGGTGTTCTCGAATGTGCTGGCTTGACGGCGAGGCGTGATGCCGTTACGTATTTCAAAGCCCGACACGCCGCCCTCGCGCGGCCGCCGTCGATTGCTCGGCCGTCTGGCGGCCGGCGGCCTTGCCGTTTCGCATGCCGCGGCGGCGAGCGAACTGCTCAAGCCGCTCGACGTCGCACCTTCGAGCCGCGTGCCTGGCGCGCCTATTCTCGAGCATCCTTATGGCGTGCCTTCGCCGCACGAAGCGGACGTCGTGCGGCGCAGCGCGCGAGCGTGGCCGCTGCCCGGCGCGGCTTCGTCGATGACGCCGCTCGCGGATCTGCACGGCACGCTCACGCCCAACGGTCTGGTCTATGAGCGCCATCATGGCGGCGTGCCCGACATCGATCCCGATCAGCACCGGCTGGCGATTCATGGCCTCGTACGCGCGCCGAAACTGTTCACGCTCGACGACCTGCTGCGCCTGCCGTCCGAATCGCGGATTCATTTTCTCGAATGCTCCGGTAATACCGGCAACGAATGGAATGGTCCGAGCGGCATGCCGTTGCAACTCACGCACGGTCTGCTGTCGTGCTGCGAATGGACCGGCGTGCGCTTATCCACTTTGCTGGAAGAGGTGGGCGGCGTTTCGGTGTCCGGTAACGCAGCCGGCGGCGGCTGGTTGCTCGCGGAGGGCGCCGACGCCGCCGCGATGACGCGCAGCCTGCCGCTCGATCGCATCCTCGACCTGGCACTCGTGGTCTATGCGCAAAACGGCGAGCGCCTGCGCCCGGAGAACGGTTATCCGCTGCGGCTGATCGTTCCCGGCTTCGAGGGCAATACCAACGTCAAGTGGCTGCGCCGGCTGAAAGTGGTCGACGCGCCATTGCAAACGCGCGAGGAAACCTCGAAGTACACGAGCCTGCTTGCGAACGGCAAGGCGCGTCAGTTCGCCTTCGAGATGGATGCGAAGTCGGTGATTACGCGGCCGTCGCCAGGCCATCGGCTCACCACGCAGGGTTATTACCCGATTACCGGTCTTGCGTGGTCCGGACGCGGCACGATCCGCAAGGTCGAGGTCTCGACCGATGGCGGCGCAACGTGGCGTGCCGCGCGTCTGGTCGGCGCGATTCATGATCGCGCGCTCACGCGTTTCGAAGCGGACTGGCGCTGGGACGGCGGTGCTGCCGCCATCCTCTCGCGTGCCACGGATTCGACCGGCTATCTGCAGCCGACACGCGCCGAACTCGTCGCCGCGCGCGGCCTGAATTCGCAATACCACTACAACGCAATCCAGCAATGGCGCGTGGACGAGAGCGGCGAGGTGCGCAATGCGTGACGGCCACCGCAAACCTGCGCCGGCGCGCATGGCGTTGGCCGTGTTGCTGTCGCTGGCGGCGCTGGCGTCCTGTGCATCGACCACGCCGATCGCACGGAATGCCGGCGCGGCTCATGATATCGGCACACCGCTCACCGATCAGGATCTCGCCGCGTGGAACATCGACGTCGCACCGGATGGCCGCGGCCTGCCCGCGGGCAGCGGCGACGTCGCGACCGGCGCGCACCTGTTCGCCGCGAAGTGCGCCGCGTGTCACGGCGCGCAGGGCCAGGGCGGTCTCGGCGACCCGCTGGTGGGCGGCCAGGGCTCGCTTGCGAGCGCGAAGCCGAAGCGCACCGTGGGCAGCTACTGGCCCTATGCGACGACGCTCTTCGACTATATCCGCCGCGCAATGCCGTACAACGCCCCCGAGTCGCTCTCTGCCGACGAGGTGTATGCGGTGAGCGCGTTTCTGCTCAACCAGAACGGCATCGTGCCGGCGAATACGCGGCTCGACGCTGCGTCTCTGCCACGCGTGGTCATGCCCAATCGCGGCGGCTTCGTGGCTGATCCCCGTCCGGGGCAATTGTGACCGGTTCGCGCCGGATAACGGGCGGAGTTGGTGTCCCCAGTTAGCGGCGCGTGTGGAGAAGAGCGACAGTCCCACGCCGTACCGCGACATTTGCAACGACCCGGCACGCTAACGTCGGTTCTCGTTGTAGCAGTTATTCAGTTCCCCACGTGAAGCAGGCTCCCCGACACTCGACCTGTGCCGTCCACCACCGCTGTCCGTACGGAAGGCGCAATCGTGGACTTTCATCGCCGCGGCACATTTATCGTGTTCCTTCTCGTGGGAGAACCGTATGGAAATCAGCCGCACCTATGCATCGTCGTACCCAGTGGAACCACGCGGCCAACCGGGCCATGATTCGTCGCGCACAAATACGGCGGTGCAGCCGCACAATGGTTCGCCCGCACGCGTCGCGGGTCACTCCGCAAACGCCGGCACATACGCCGCACCAGCGTCGACCCTTTCCCGCGTTCGACGCGGCGGCGTACTCGGCACCTGCGGCACGCAGTCCGAGTTCCGCGAATGTCGCGGCGGCGAAGCATTGAAAGAAACGGCCGTGTCTTATCAGAAGTTCGATCAGAACGATCGCCGGCGCACGCGCGGGCCACAAGGTAAGGGAGCCTGCAATGGCCTCGTTCGCGAAGCGATGAGCCGCATCGACCGCGACGATGGCGGGAACACCGTGGACCTGCCATCCGCCGTCAACCAGATGTTGATCGACGCGGACTCCCGCGCTCCCGCCAGCCGGGAGATGTTCGACCGGATCGACCGGTTTCAGGACAGATTGACGCCGTTCGCGCTCGGACGGTATGAGCAGCGCAACGCCGACCCATTCACCGAAACGCAGGACCGCAACCAGCGCATCGCAAGCTTGATGACCCGTCTGCATGATTGGCTCCAACCGGGCGACATGGCGTACCTGCTGCTCGGTATGACATCCCCGGTCGACAACTCCTGGCAACACGGCCACGCGCTGCTGATACAAAGGCGAGTCAGCGGCGATTACGTGGTCTTCGATCCGAACACCGGCGCATTCGTGTATCGCGACGAGGCCGACATGGCGCATGCACTGAGAGGGTATCTGGACACCGCGTACAGCGAAACGGGTCTTCAGGTCGTGCCCGACAGCATCCAGATCTATGCTCGGGGGCAGCCGCGAGCGCGTGCAACGCAGGCACCCCCGGCGCCATGGCTTCCAGAACCCCCACCAGAACTCTATCGTCACGGCCTGTATGCACGCACCGCGGTCGACGCGAACGGGCTCTCTCAAGGCGTCCTCTCCGCGGCCGCGGGGCAACCGCGCGCGCTGGCCGGCTCCGCTAGCGGCATGGCCGCCGACGCGCTTGCGACTATCGCCGGTGGATATTCGACAGACCTGGCAAGCGCGACAGCCGATCTCAGAGCGCGGCTGCGCAATCCGCCGACGAGGCAAGCCACAGTCGACGAGCTCCACCGCCTGCAGATCGCGAACCGGCATTCGGTGGTCTCGAATGTGCCGAACCGTATCAGACATGAAGGCCAAAGCCATATTCGAAGCGCCTCCGGGTTGGCCGACGAACTCAACCAGCACTTTGGACATCCTTATGTTCGCGACAACAGCCTGCGGGGCTACGACGGCGACTTCGTGGAAATCCGGTTCACGTCCCGCGGCAGTCCGGTTGACGGGGAGGGTGCCCGTCCACAAGACAACGTCGGCCCAGCGGATCCCCCGGTAATCGTGCAAAGAGTCAAGCCATCGGCAAATTATCTGAATGACGCGTACCAGATCTACGATCCGGCAGTCGGTGTTTTCAGTTATCGGAATTTTGCCGATATGTCGTCCGCAATCAGCAGCCGGTACGGCACGGAGCATACGGAGGAGGGCGGCACTGACCACGCGGCGACCACGTGGTTCGCCAATCTGAACCGAAGCCGGCCCGTGCGCGGCGCCAGCCAGGCCGAATTCGCTGTTGCGAGAGAATCGCCCATCAACAACGTCACGTTAGCCGATATCGCGCAAGCGCATCACGTAGCCGTGCCGCCTATAGCTCTGCCGCCTGAGCCGGACATGGAGAGGCTCGCGCTGCCTCGCGACGAGGTCCGGAAACGATCCGCCGACCCGCCGGAGCAATCTCCGCACACCGTGCTCTTCCGCCCTTCGACGGTGACGCCTGAAGCACTGAAGGCGCAGGGCGGCTTCAACGTCGAGGACACGCCGCTGAAAGACGTGAGCCTCGACATGCACGATTTCGACCTGAGTTCGAATCCGTCAGTTGTCGACTCAGCGGGTTATCTCGGCACTTTCCAGCGCGGCAGCACAGCGTTGGACCGACTCACGTCCCGCTCGAGCGACGGGTACATCTACCGTGTCGCACCGACACCGAACATGGTGGATGTCAATGGAAGTCTCGGCGCCGGCGCCCGCGACCCGCAACGCCACGAACAGGCGGCGATGGGGCATATCGACTTCACGCAGATCGTGGGTTGGCAACGCATCAAAGACGGCAGGCTGCAGCCGTTCTTTCCCAACCCGGATTACCGCTGGGACGTCTACGATCAGACGCAAACGGCCGGCGCCCAGCCGCAACTGGCGCGTTATCCAGTCGACAGTTCGGGCTGGAGCGACAAGCGTCACAGCCCGTTTGTGTCGCGCGTCTCATACGACGGCAAATCCGCCGTCCCGCAGCTCAACCAGGATCCGAATCGCACACAAGCCGAGTTCTACGACCATGCACGGTCAAAGATCGAATATCTCGCGAACCGGCAAGCCACGGGTCTCGACTATCGCGGGCCGATGACCATGTGGGGGTACGGCGATTCCAGATGGCAAACCAAGCTCTACGTCGACAGCAAGGGCGATGTCTGCTTCGATTATTCGGGCATGGTCGATGTTCCGGGGAATACAAGCCAGTTCGTGATGGGCGAAGATGGCCGCTTTCACCTCGCCAATGACAACAAGCGGGTGCTTCGCGTCGGAAACAACGGCTACCTCTACGCCGGCTCGGTGCCGTCCGATCCGTCTAATCTCAATGGCGTTTTTGAAAAAATCGGCAATCATCTCATTCACGCGGAGGATCGCAAGTTTCTCAGCGTCGGCAAATACTCGTACTACCCCTATGTGTCGAGAGAAGACCTCGGTAGTCGATCCGCCTGGAGCTTGACCGGCTTCAACGGGAAAGCGGTCGTACCGCCGCCCGTCAACTTGCACTCCTTCCTGAACAACTCGGCGGGTAACCGGTTCAGGCTCTACGAATTCGCAAGAAATCCCGATTCGGCGTTACCGCCAGGGACAACGCGATTCGTCACGCAAGTGCCGGGCATCGAACGTCAGGAGCTATTTATCGAATACGCCAGAAAATGGACAGCGACGGAGATCGGCAAGGCGTCCAGATGGCTTGCGCAGAACAACATTGCATGGCTGTTCAGAGACGGATATTGTGCCGTTGCCCACGGACCGAATCAGCTCGAAGTGCGCAACCTCGACGGCACGCCCGTCTGGCGCGCGACCATCGACCCGGTGACACGCAAAGTGCGCGCGCAACGCCTGACCGATCTCGCGTCCCAATACAGGATTCCCGACGCTACCTGGGACGCGATCAAGGCGGATGAAACGAGGAATCGGCTGCTGCAACGTATGCTCAAGAGCCATTATGACTTGCGCGGCAAGGGCTGAAAGGCGCTAGGACATGCGGGACAGCCATGACAGGCGCCTGCGTGCGCGTAGGCGAGGGCGGCCGCATGAGGCGGCGGCGCTCGCTCCGCGGCCGCAACGCGTTAAAGCATCGGCTTTATCACTTCAGCAGATATCCGTATCGGATTTGCTTCGTTGCCGGAGCGCGCGCGCGCCGGTAAATTCGTCTGACTGCGCCCCCGCTGGCGTCTTCCGACCAGATTCGACGACGAGTGTCCTGTGACGACTGCCTTTGCATCTACCGCCGCCAGCCAGGCTGGCCTTGCCAACCCTGCCCAGCACATCGGGATTCGCGCGTTCGACGGCCCCGTCGGCGCGGAAGTGCTCGGCCTCGATCTCGGCCGGCCGCTGAGCCAGGACGATTTCGAGCGCATTCACCGTGCGCATCTGGACCATCACGTGCTGGTGTTCCGCGATCAACGCATCACGCCGGATCAGCAGATCGCCTTCAGCCGCCGCTTCGGTCCGCTGCAGATTCACGTGCTGCACCAGTTCCAGTTGCCGGGCCATCCGGAGGTGCTGGTCGTCTCGAACATCGTCGAGAACGGCCAGCCGATCGGTCTGGGCGACGCCGGCCATTTCTGGCACTCCGATCTGTCCTACAAGGAGACGCCGAGCCTCGGTTCACTGCTGCATGCGCAGGAGTTGCCTGCGGAAGGCGGCGACACGCTGTTCGCCAACATGCATCTGGCGTGGGACACGTTGCCGGCGCATTTGCGCGCCGCAGTGGAAGGGCGTTCGGCGGAACACACGTATCTCGCGAAATACGCGGAGCTGCAAAAACGCAGCCCGTGGCGCCCGGATCTCACCGCCGGGCAGATCGCCCAGGTCAAGCCGGTGACGCACCCGATCGTCCGCACGCATCCGGAGACCGGGCGCAAGGCGCTCTTTGTCAGCGAGCATTTCACGACCCGCGTGATCGGCTTGCCGGAGGATGAGAGCCAGTCGCTGCTCGAGGAAATTTTCGCGCATAGCGTGCGGCCCGAGCATCTGTACCGGCATCAGTGGGCCGAACACGACATGGTGTTCTGGGACAACCGCTCATTGATGCACCTCGCGGCCGGCACGCCGGATCATCTGCGCCGCAAACTGTACCGCACGACAATTGAAGGCGACGTGCCGTTCTGACGGCAACGTGGTCCGTTTTACCTCTCTCACACGCTGACCGGAGTTCCGATGCTCGCCATGTTTCGCCCGACCGCTGCGCGGTCGTCTTTTGCTCGCCGTCTGACCGCGGCGCTGCTGACCCTGTCGACGGGCGTGGCCGGCCTCGGCGCGGCCGTGCCCGCGCATGCCGAAGGGCAGATCCGCGTGGCCGAACAGTTCGGCGTGGTCTACCTGCTGCTGAACGTGGCGCGCGACCAGCAGTTCGTCGAAAAAGAAGGGCGCAAGCAGGGCATCGACATCAAGGTCGACTGGGTGAAGCTCTCCGGCGGCGCCGCCGTCAACGACGCGCTGCTCTCCGGCGCGGTGGATATCGCCGGCGCGGGCGTCGGTCCGTTGCTGACCATCTGGGACCGCACGCGCGGCAAGCAGAACGTGAAAGGCGTGGCGTCGCTCGGCAACCTGCCGTATTACCTCGTCAGCAACAATCCCGACGTCAGGACGATCGCCGACTTCACCGAAAAGGACCGCATTGCGGTGCCGGCCGTCAATGTGTCGGTGCAATCGCGCGTGCTGCAATACGCGGCGGCGAAACGCTGGGGCGACAAGGATTACAACCGCCTCGACAAGTTCACGCAGGCGCTGCCGCATCCCGACGCGGCCGCGGCGATCATTGCGGGCGGCACGGAAATTACCGGACACTTCGGCAATCCGCCGTTTCAGGAGCAGGAACTCGCCGGCAATCCGAAGGCGCACATCGTGCTGAATTCATACGACGTGCTCGGCGGACCCAGTTCGGCGACCGTGCTGTACGCGACGGAGAAATTCCGCGACAACAATCCCAAGACCTACCGCGCATTCGTCGATGCACTGGCGGACGCGGCGCGCTTCATCACGGCGAATCCCGACGCCGCAGCCGACATCTACATCCGCACCAATCAGTCGAAGATCGACCGCAACCTGTTGCTGAAGGTCATCAAGGATCCGCAAGTGCAGTTCAAGGTCGCGCCGCAAAACACGCTCGGACTTGCGCAGTTCATGCACCGCGTGGGTGTGATCAGGAACGACCCGCAGTCCTGGAAGGATTACTTCTTCGACGACCCGGCAACCGCGGCGGGAAGCTGACCGTGAACGTGTACCCGCGCTTTGCCGGATACCTGTCGGCCCGAGCGGTCGGCTTACAGGGAGCGATCTGATGGTGGCCAATCCTGCCTCGCTGTTTCCGAACCACGGTAATGAAGCCGCTGCGGCGACCAGCGGAAAACTGCTCGCGGTCGAACACGTCAACCTCGAATACCGCACACGTGAGCGGATCGTTCGCGCGACCCATGACGTGAGTTTCGACGTCTACGGCGGCGATCGTTTCGTGCTGCTGGGGCCGTCGGGTTGCGGCAAGTCGACCCTGCTCAAGGCCGTGGCCGGCTTTATCGAGCCGACCTCCGGCAGCATCTCGCTCGACGGCCAGATTGTGCGAGGCCCGGGGGCCGACCGTATCGTGGTGTTCCAGGAATTCGATCAATTGCCGCCGTGGAAGACGGTTCTGCAGAACGTCGCCTTTCCGCTGCGTGTCGCGAAGAAGCTTTCGCGCGTGCAAGCCAACGAGCGGGCGCTGCATTATCTGGAGAAGGTGGGGCTTGCGTCATTCGCCAACGCCTATCCACATACATTGTCGGGCGGCATGAAACAGCGTGTCGCGATTGCCCGCGCGCTGGCGATGCAGCCGCGCGTGCTGCTGATGGACGAACCCTTCGCCGCGCTCGATGCGCTCACCCGCCGCAAGATGCAGGAAGAGCTTTTGCGCTTGTGGGAAGAGGTGAACTTCACGCTGCTGTTCGTCACGCATTCCATTGAAGAAGCGCTCGTGGTCGGCAACCGCATTCTGTTGCTGTCGCCGCATCCGGGCCGTGTGCGCGCGGAGCTCAACAGCCATCAGTACTCTCAGGACAGTTTCGGGCGCACCGATTTCCAGCGCAGCGTCGCGCGTATTCATCATCTGCTGTTTGAAGAGACGGAGGGCGCGCAATGAGCTCACCCGCCACCTTGCTGCCGCCGGTTCGCGAAGAATACGAGCGTCCGCTCGAACCGCTCGGCGAACTCGTTCTCGAAGCCCCGCTGCCGCTCGGCAAGCGGATTTTCGCGCAAGGCTGGGTGCGCAAGACGCTGATCGCGCTGGTGTTGATCGGCATCTGGGAAATCGCCGCGCGCGCAATCGACAACGATCTGCTGCTGCCCACCTTCGGCGCCACGTTCAGCGCGTTCGTGCAAGGCGTGTGGTCCGGCGAGCTGCTGCAAAAAACGGCCGTGTCGATGTCCGTGCTGCTGCGCGGCTATCTGCTCGGCGCCGCGCTCGCGTTCGTGCTGACGTCGCTTGCCGTGTCGACGCGCCTCGGCCGCGATGTCCTGTCGATGCTGACGGCGATGTTCAACCCGTTGCCGTCCATTGCGCTGTTGCCGCTCGCGCTGCTCTGGTTTGGTCTCGGCACTGGCAGCCTGCTGTTCGTGCTGGTCCATTCGGTACTCTGGCCGCTCGCGCTGAACACTTACTCCGGTTTTCAATCGGTGCCGGCGACGCTGCGCATGACGGGCCGCAACTACGGGCTCACCGGCATACGCCATGTGCTGCTGATTCTGGTGCCGGCAGCGTTGCCGGCGATTCTGGCGGGCTTACGGGTGGGCTGGGCATTTGCCTGGCGCACGCTGATCGCGGCCGAACTCGTGTTCGGCGCGAGTTCCGGTAGTGGCGGCCTTGGCTGGTACATCTTCCAGAATCGCAACGAACTGTATACGGATCGCGTTTTTGCGGGTCTCGCCGCAGTGATCGTGATCGGTTTGCTGATCGAGCATCTGGTGTTCGATACGCTGGAGCGCGTGACCGTCCGGCGCTGGGGCGTGCAGCACTAACGGCTGAGCGACGATCCTGTAGCGCTATTCGGTGTTGGCGACTACGATATGGTGAGAGGGCGCCCGGCTACGGCAAAGGCGCAGTGCACAAAAACTGGCGAAACTCCCGGTTGCTCTCGCCGCCACCGTGGACTACAAATCTAGAGCTGTGCCACGGCCCCGAACCCGACAGACAAGGAGACTCCCGTCATGGGTATGCGTCCGGATCCTACGTTCCATGCATCACCGAAACTCGCGATGGATGCGCCGGCGGAAGAGTACGCCTATACGGTACTTCTCAGCCCCGATTTTTCGCAGCCGGACGCGCTTGCCGTCATCGACGTGAAACCCGGTTCGCCGACCTACAGCCAGGTGGTTCACACCGTGCCGGTGCCGTACAAGGGCGACGAATTCCATCATTTCGGCTGGAATGCCTGCTCGTCCTCACTGTCGCCGCTGACCGGCCACGCTTTCCTCGAACGGCGCTACCTGATCATTCCGGGCATGCGTTCTTCGCGTATCTACATTGTGGACACGCATCCGCATCCCACCCAGGCGCGCATTCACAAGATCATCGAGCCGGAGGAAATCTTCCGCAAGACGGGCTACTCGCGCCCGCATACCGTGCATTGCGGACCCGAAGGGATTTACATCAGCACGCTCGGCGGCGCAGGCAAAGACGGCACCGACGGGCCGCCCGGCATTTTCATCATGGACTGCGAAACGTTCGAAGTGCTCGGCCGCTGGGAGATCGACCGCGGCTTGCAGGAGAAACACTACGATTTCTGGTGGAACCTGCCGCGCGACTATATGGTGTCGAGCGAATGGGCGTTGCCGCCGCAGTTCGAGAACGGGATCGTCGCCGAGGATCTGCTGGCGAACAAATACGGGCACCGCATCCACTTCTGGGATCTGAGCGGCAGGCGCAACGTGCAGACAATCGACCTCGGCGCGAACCACCAGATGGCGCTCGAAGTGCGGCCCGCGCACGATCCCAGCCGGGAATACGGCTTCGTCGGCGTCGTGGTCGATACGACGAATCTGGAAGGCTCGATCTGGACATGGTGGCGCGAGGGCGGCCAGTTCCACATCGAGAAAACGGCGACCATTCCGCCCGAGCCCGCAGCCACGGAATTGCTGCCGCCGCTGCTTCAGGGTTTCGGCGCGGTGCCGCCGCTCGTCACCGATATCGATCTCTCCATCGACGACAAATTCCTGTACGTCGCGTGTTGGGGAACCGGCGAAATGCGCCAGTACGACGTGACCGAACCCCGCAAGCCGAAGCTCACGGGATCGGTTCACATAGGCGGGATTGCGCGGCGTACGCCGCATCCGGGCGGCAAGACCTTCGCGGGCGGCCCGCAGATGGTCGAGATCAGCCGCGACGGCAAGCGCGTCTACTGGACCAACTCGCTCTATTCGACCTGGGACAACCAGTTCTACCCGGGCGGCGTACCCGCGGCACAGGTCATGGCGCGGGCCGAACCCAGCGGCGGCCTCAAGCTGACCGACGACTACTGGGTGGACTTTCCCGACGGATACCGCGCGCATCAGATCCGGCTCGAAGGAGGGGACTGCTCGACCGATTCGTTCTGTTACCCGTCGGTGGGCGTTTGATCGGGGCAGGCTGGTCGCAGACCGGCCTTTGGCTGGCCATTCTCGCGAGCGGCCTTTATCACGGCATCAACCCGGCAATGGGATGGCCGCTCGCAGTGTCGGGCGGTTTGATGGAAAGACGGGCGCGGGCGCTGTTCAGCGCGCTCGTCTATCTCGCGGCGGGGCATATGCTGGCGGTGTTGCTGATGATGCTGCCGTTCGCCATGCTAACCATGCTGCTCGCCTGGCAGCGCCAGATCCAGATCGGCGCCAGCGTGCTGGTTATTGGCTTCGGCGTATTCCTGCTGATCCGCAGACGCCATCCGCGCATCCTCAGGCGGATTCCGCCCTCACGGCTCACGCTCTGGTCCTTCACCATTGCGCTCGCGCACGGCGCCGGACTGATGCTCGTGCCGATCTATCTCGGCCTCTGCCGCGCCTACGACGAGCAAGGCCACCGGGCCGCGCAAACGCTGATCGAAGCCAATCTCGGCATGGCGTTGCTGGTCTCGGGTGTGCATGCGTGCGCCATGATGGTGGTGGGCGGGCTGCTGGCATGGTTGGTCTACCGCTACCTGGGGCTCAGGTTCGTAGCGCGGAGCTGGTTCAATCTGGACACTGTCTGGGCGATGAGTCTCGTGCTGGTCGGCGTGCTTTCACTGACGATAAATGCTCTCATGGCGGGCGAAGGGTAACAGGGGCCGCCAGCTTTCGTTAGTGCATTGGCGAATATGGATCTGCCGATTTGTTCGTGGCGCAAGGCGGCGAACACAACGAGAATCAGACAGGTCGCATGCCTTCGCCTGTCAGCGCCGGCCGCATGCCGCGCTGCTCTTTGGCGAACCGACACGGTGCCGCGCGCGTTCGGCCGGGCAGGTGCGGCGCGTCCCATCCATTCCTGATTCGCGGACTTCCATGAGCAGACGTAGCGGGCACTTGCGCCTCGGCGCTTTCCTTTACCCTTCCGGGCATCATATTGCGGCGTGGCGGCATTCCGAGGCACGGGCGGACGCCGGTGTCGATTTCCGTCATTACGTCCAGCTCGCGCAGGCGGCGGAAGCTGCAAAGTTCGATCTGGTCTTTCTCGCCGACGGCGTGGGCACGCGTGGCGACAACGTCGACTTTCTCAGCCGCACGGCGCACAGCTATGTGGCGCAGTTCGAACCGATCACCTTGCTGTCGGCGCTGGCCGCCGTGACGGAACGCATCGGCCTGGTCGGCACGGCCTCGACGAGTTTCAACGAGCCGTATCACATCGCGCGCAAGTTCGCGTCGCTCGATCATATTAGCGGGGGACGCGCGGGCTGGAATCTGGTCACCTCGTCAAGCGAGCATGAGGCGAAGAACTTCAATCGTGACAGGCATTTCGACCATGCCGAGCGTTATGAGCGTGCCGCCGAGTTCGCTGAAGTCACGGCGGGGCTATGGGACAGCTGGGAAGACGACGCCTTTGTTCGCGACAAGACAGAAGGCCGTTTCTTCGACCCGGCCAAACGCCATGTGCTGCATCACAAGGGACGTTTCTTCCAGGTCAAGGGGCCGCTCAATGTCGCCCGTTCTCCTCAAGGGCATCCGGTCGTCGTGCAGGCGGGGTCGTCCGAAGCCGGCCGGGATCTGGCCGCGAAGACCGCCGAGGTGATTTTCACGGCGCAGCAGACGTTGCAGGACGCCGTCGATTTTTATGCCGATGTGAAGGGCCGACTGGAGGCCTATGGCCGCCGTCCGGACGACCTGAAGATCATGCCCGGCGTGTTCCCGATCGTGGGCCGCACCGAGGACGAAGCGAAGGAGAAGTTCGAGCACTTGCAGTCGCTCGTGGACCCGAAGGTGGGGCTCGCGCTCGTCTCCGGACTGACCGGCGGCTTCGATCTGTCCGGCTATCCGCTCGACGGGCCGATTCCGGATCTGCCCGAAACGAATGCGAGCAAGAGCCGGCAAGTGCTGACGATCGAGTTGGCCCGCCGCGAGAATCTGACGATCCGCCAGCTCTATTTGCGGGTGGCGGGAGCGCGTGGTCATTGGCAACTCGTCGGCACGCCGGCGCAGATCGTCGATCAACTGGAAGAACGCTTCCTGAATTACGGCGCGGACGGTTTCAACGTGATGCCGCCATTGCTGCCCACCGGCTTGACCGATTTCGTCGAACTGGTGCTGCCCGAATTGCGCCGACGCGGCCTGTTCCGCGAGGACTACGAAGGCCGCACGCTGCGCGACAATCTCGGCTTGCGGCGGCCGGCGCATCGCGCCGGATAGCGGCGCGGTATAGCGGCGGGCACAGCAGCGACAACAGCGCCGACCACACCCGCGCCGAGGGCTTGCAAGCAGCCGCGCCGAAGCCGGATTAAACTGGCTCGACCCAGTTCGGGACGGAGATCGTTTAATGTCACGTCAGCTTCGCCTCGGCGCATTCATGCGTCCCACTACGATTCATACCGGCGCGTGGCGCTATCCCGGCGCCTATCCCGACGCCAACTTCAATTTCGGGCATTTGAAGCGTTTTGCGCAGACGCTGGAGCGCGGGCGCTTCGACGCGTTCTTCATGGCCGACCACCTCGCGGTGCTCAACATGCCGCTCGACGCGCTCAAGCACAGCCACACGGTCACGTCGTTCGAGCCGCTCACGCTGCTCCCCGCGCTCGCTGCGGTCACCGAGCGGCTGGGGCTCATTGCCACCGCGTCCACGACATTCGACGCGCCGTATCATGTGGCAAGGCGTTTCGCCTCGCTCGACCACATCAGCGGCGGCCGCGCGGGGTGGAATCTCGTCACCACGTCGAACCCGGACGCCGCGCTCAATTTCGGCCTCGACGAACATGTGGAGCACGACGAGCGCTACCGGCGCGCCCGCGAATTCTTCGATGTCGTCACCGGACTGTGGGACAGTTGGGCCGACGACGCTTTTATCCGCGATACGGCAACCGGCACATTCTTCGATCCGCAGAAACTGCATGTCCTCAACTACAAAAGCGAGAACTTCTCGGTACGCGGGCCGTTGAATATCGCGCGCCCGGTTCAGGGTTGGCCGGTCATCGTGCAGGCGGGATCGTCGGAAGCCGGGCGGCAGATCGCCGCCGAAACGGCCGAGGTGGTGTTCACCGCGCAAACTCAACTGGCGGACGGCAAGCGCTTTTATGCCGATGTCAAAGGCCGCATGGAGAAGCTGGGGCGCTCACGCGATCACATGAAGATCCTGCCGGCCGCCTTCGTGGTGGTGGGCGATACGCTGGAGCAGGCGCTCGAAACACGAGCGCGACTCGACACGTTCGTTCATTACGAGAGCGGTATCGCTTCATTGTCGATTGCATTGGGGCACGACGTGTCAGGCTTCGATCCTGACGGCCCGCTACCCGACATTCCTGAAACCAATGCGAGCCGCACCTCGCGGCAGCGCGTGCTCGAATGGGCGGAGCGCGACCGGTTGACGATTCGCCAGTTGGCCCAGCGCATTGGCGGCTACGCGGGACTTGAGATGGTCGGCACGCCGGCCATGATCGCCGATCAGATGGAGCAGTGGCTGGTGGAAGAGGGCTCCGACGGATTCAATGTGATGTTTCCGTATCTGCCGGGCGGTCTCGACGACTTCGTCGACAAGGTGATCCCTGAGTTGCAGAGGCGAGGGCTGTTCCGGCGCGAATACGAAGGGGCCACGCTGCGAGAGAATCTGGGGCTGCCGCGGCCTGAGAACCGGTTCTTTGCGGGTTCCGGTGCTCGAACGTAATCGCATTCAGCTCGCTGTTCACGAACCGCCGAACCAGTTGTAGCCCTGATCGACCCAGTAGCCGCCCGGAAACGTGTTAGTTACGAAGATCTCCATGATGTGCTTGGGGTTCTTGTAACCGAGTTTGGTAGGCATCCTGAGCTTCATCGGATAGCCGTATTTTGCCGGCAATTGCTGGCCGTCGTAGGTAAAGGTCAGCAATGTCTGCGGATGCAGCGCCGTCGGCATATCGATGCTTTCGTAATAGTCGTCGGCGCATTTGAAGCCGACGTATTTCGCCGATGTATCAGCGCCCACGCGTTTCAGGAATTCGGAAAACGGCGTGCCGCCCCATCGGCCGATCGCGCTCCATCCTTCTACGCAGATATGCCGCGTAATCTGTTCGGCTTTCGGCAAGGCGTACAGATCATCGAGGGTCCATGTCTTTTTTTCCTGCACGAGGCCGCTGACTTTCAACCGGAAGTCGCTGCCGTCCACGTGCGGGACATCGTCGATCCCATAGAACGCGTTGAAGGGAAACGGACGCGTGATCTGTGCTTCCGTGTAGGTCGGCGCGAGACGATCCGGATCGAACAGCCAACCCTGCACGCTGTCGTTGATTTTCGACACGCGCGATAAGAACGTCTCGACCGATTTATCGTCCGACAGGCTGCATCCTGTCAGCATCGCAAGACCACCGAGCGTGATGATGCGCTTGCCGAACAGCCGGCGTGACGGCATATCGAGTTCACGGCGCACGTCGATAGCCAGCGACTCGCGATCCACGCCCAGCGACGAAGGTTTGAATAGCTTCATGGTTTTACTCCCCGTTAGCGGCCGCGAATCATCGTAAGCAACGAACGCGGCACAAGCGCGACCATCGTCAGGTGGACGACGATAAAGCCGGCCAGCAAGGCCATGGCGCAGAAGTGAACGACGCGTGCAGTGTCATATCCGTCCATCAGTTCGCGCAGCAACGGAAACTGCACCGATTTCCAGATCGCGAGCCCCGATACGATCAGGATGGCGATGTCGAGCATCACGAACAGATACGCGAATTTCTGCACGGCGTTGTAGCGGCTCGGGTCCGCGTGCGATAGATGGCCTTTCAGCGCCTCGCCGAGATCGTGCAGGATCGCGCGCGGTGACAGCGGGAAGAATTTCGAGCTGAGGCGTCCGGTGACGAGGTTCATCGCCAGATAGAAGAGGGCGTTGAAGAACAGCAGCCACATCGCCGCGAAGTGCCATTGCAACGCACCGCCGAGCCAGCCGCCGAGCGTGATGCCGGTGGGAATCCTGAAACCTTCGAATACCGGCGACGCGTCGTAGATTCGCCAGCCTGAGAGCATCATCAGCACCGCGGCCAGTGCGTTGAGCCAGTGCGTGATACGTACCCACGCGGGTTGAATCGTGCGCGACTTGTCGTGCGATGCGCCGGGTTCAGGGAGCGCGTTCATAGTGAATCTCCGGTAATCGCGTTGGCGGTGGAGGCAACTTCGTTCAGGACCGGCTCCCGCTGGGCAGGCGAAACGGCATGAGGATCCGGAGGTGCATTCGCGGCCGGCGGGCCGGGAACGCACCCCGGGGACTTACTTGCTCATCGCGTCGCCTTTTTTCATCGCGTCGGGTTTCATCTTGCTGCCGTCTTTGCTCATCGAGTCCTTGGCCATTGCGTCCTTGCTCATCGAATCTTTGGACATTGAGTCCTTGGCCATCGAGTCCTTGCTCATCGCGTCTTTCGACATCGAATCATGGGACATGGCGCCGCTCGCCTGGGCGAACGCCGAACCACCGCCGACGAGCAACGCTGCGGCGAATACTGCGATTGCAATGCTTTTCATGGCAACTCCTTGAATATTGTTGATCGGACCGTGCGGCCTAAGCGGCGTATAGGATCCGTGTGTTTATGAGGTGAACCTGCTTTCCGGCAACTACCGATGCGTCGTCATTCCGCATCTGTGAGGTAGTTCGCCACGAGTGCCGGCGCGGTTACAGCAGGCGCGATTTTTTTTGCCGAAACGGAAAAAGAGGGCAGTGCGGCACGGTCGTGCGCTCCAGTGCACGGGGTGATGGAATAAACTCCTGTTTCCTGTAACCGACGTCCCAGATGAATCGAACTACCGATATCACCGCAGCGCAGGCGAAAGAGGCGCATCTGCGAACCCTGTTCCTGAGTGGGCTGGACGGCAACGGTGCCGCGTACCGGCAATTTCTCGCGGAACTGGGCGCGCACTTGCGCGGCTTCCTGCGCAGGCGGCTTCACGACGGCGCGTCCGACGCCGAAGATCTCGTGCAGGAAATATTGCTTGCAGTGCACAACGCACGGCATACCTACCGCACGCAGGAACCGCTGACCGCATGGATCCACGCGATCGCACGCTACAAGCTGACGGATTACTTTCGGGCGCGCGCCCGGCACGACGCGCTGAACGATCCGCTTGACGACGCGTTCGAGTTGCTCGCCGCACCCGATCTCGAACCGGCGCAAGCAAAGCGCGACCTTGGGAAACTGCTCGAACAGTTGCCTGATCGCCAGCGCCTGCCGATCGTGCATGTGAAGCTCGAAGGGCTGTCCGTGACGGAGACCGCGAAATTGACCGGCTTGTCGGAGTCCGCGGTCAAGATTGGCGTACATCGTGGACTCAAGGCATTGGCTGCAAAGATTCGAGGAACGCGATGAAAACGGATGACTTTATTTCCCTGCTTGCCACCGGCGTCGCGCCGGTGGACCGTTACGCGCTCACGAAACGCTTCGGCGTCGCGATGCTGGCCGGCGCGGCCGGTGCGACGCTGATCATGGCGCTGGTGCTCGGCATCCGGCGCGATCTCGCCCAAGTGGCGGTCACGCCGATCTTTTGGGCCAAGATCGCGTTGCCGTTATGCGTGATGATCGGCTCGCTGTGGATGTCGACGCGGCTTGCCCGTCCCGGCTTGCGCACGGGCGGCAGCGGCTGGCTGATCGCGGCGCCCGTCGCGGCGGTGTGGTTGGCCGGTGCGTATGTACTGATGGCCGCACCGGGCGACGCGAGACTCGCACTCGTGCTCGGCAAAACCTGGCGGGTCTGTCCGTTCAATATCGCGATGCTGTCGATTCCCGGCTTTGTGGCCGTGTTTTGGGCACTCAAAGGACTGGCGCCGACCCGGCTCGTGTTGACAGGCGCCGTGGGCGGCCTGCTGGCCGGGTCGATCGCGACGCTCGCGTATTGCCTGCATTGCCCGGAGATGGGGATTCCATTCTGGGGTGTGTGGTACGTGCTTGGAATGCTGTTGCCGGCGATCGTCGGCGCGCTGCTGGGGCCACGGTTGTTGCGCTGGTGATTGCCGTGCCGGCCGACTCCTCAAAGTCGCGCACGCAATCTCCGCGACTGACTCAATAGCCGAACTTCTGATACGCCTGCGGCGCGCGGGCAACGGAATCACCGCGGTGGTGCCGTGCAGTAAGTGCAGTGCTCTTTTTGCGGGATCCTCAGCCGAGCAATATCGAGCCGCCTTTCTCGACGTACGCCCGCAGCAAATGATGGGCAATGGCGAACGGCTTGGGCGCCGACAGCCCGTCCGCATGCGTGCCCGCGAGCATTGCCGCGACCTCCTGGCGCGTGAACCAGCGAGCGTCTTCGAGTTCGGCCGTATCGACGACGATGTCGGTATCGCTCGCCTGTGCAAAGCAGCCGATCATCAGCGATGAAGGAAAGGGCCACGGCTGAGACGCGAAGTAGACAACCTGTTCACACTTCAGGCGAGCCTCCTCCATCACTTCGCGGCGCACGGCGTCTTCCGCCGTCTCGCCCGGCTCAACGAAACCGGCAAGCGCCGAATACATGCCGGGGGCAAATTGGCGCTGGCGGCCGAGCAGACAACGTTCACCGTCTATCACCAGCATGATCACGACGGGATCCACCCGGGGAAAATGGCGTGCGCCGCAAACATCGCAGGCGCGTTGCCAGCCGGCCATCGCGACGCGGCTTGCAGAGCCGCAGTTCGCGCAGAAAGAGTGGCGGCGATGCCAGTCGAGCATCGACTTCGCCTCGGCCAGTATGCCGAGCGCTCCCGCAGCGACGAGGCCCTGCTGCGCGAGCGAGCGCAGGTCGATGCGCTCATGGCCGGTGCCTGGCAAAGGGGCCTTTGGCGCAAGGTCGAGCGCGAAGCCAAGCGCGAACCGTCCGCTGCCGTCGGTGTCTTCCCCGAGGAAGACGCTATGCAGAGGTTGGCCGAAGGCTGCGGTCTCGCTGGAGACGAACCACGGGTCGTGCTCGCTGCCTCGCTTGAGCAAGGGGACGTCGCCGTCGAAGACAAGAAACCGCGCGGCCGGGTCGCTGCGCAGATGCTCGAGGTAGGCGTGGTCGTCCCGCTTGTCGGAGCGGCGGTTCAGCGGGTTGAGGTTAAAGCCGATGGACGCGGGAAGGGCGGTTATCACGGTCGTTGACATAGAGGCAGGAGGATCCGCAAGTATGGCACGGGGTTCAGTCCGCTCGCACGCCGGGGTTCGTGAGGATTCACACGGCGCAGTATTTTTCCACTCCATTTGAAGCGCCGCTTTGGCGCAGTCAATGGGTTCTACAACTCGCGTGACAAAGTACCCGCTAGAATTGCGGCTTTAGCCCGGAATACGCCAATGTCCTTTGCCTCACTTGGCCTGATCGATCCTTTGCTGCGTAACGTGCAGGATCTCAATTACCAGACACCTACGCCGGTGCAGGCCAAGGCGATTCCTGCTGTGCTGAGTGGCAAGGACGTCATGGCTGCGGCACAGACCGGCACTGGCAAAACGGCGGGTTTTGCGCTGCCACTGTTGCAACGGCTGGTGCAACACGGCCCGGCGGTGTCCAGCAACCGCGCGCGTGTTCTGGTACTGGTGCCCACGCGTGAACTGGCCGAACAGGTGCTGCAAAGCTTTATCGATTACGGCAAAGGCCTCGACTTACGATTTCTGGCCGCCTATGGCGGCGTGAGTATCAACCCGCAGATGATGAAGCTGCGCAAAGGCGTGGATGTGCTCGTCGCTACGCCGGGCCGTTTGCTGGATCTCAATCGCCAGAACGCCGTGCAGTTTGATCAGGTGCAAACGCTGGTGCTGGATGAAGCCGACCGCATGCTGGATCTGGGCTTTGCGCGCGAGCTCAACGCCGTCTTTGCTGCGTTGCCCGTTCAGCGCCAGACCTTGCTGTTCTCTGCCACGTTTACCGATGATATCCGCGCGATGGCGGCGGGCATTTTGCGCGACCCGCTCAATATCAGCGTCAGCCCGCCCAATGCCACGGCTAGCAAGATCAGGCAGTGGGTGGTGACGGTGGATAAAAAGAACAAGCCTGACCTTTTCATGCACCTCGTGGCTGAGAACAACTGGCGGCACGCGCTGGTGTTCGTCAAAACCCGCAATGGCGTGGATTACCTGGCGGCCATGCTGGATGAAGCGGGCTATGCGGTCGACACCATCCACGGCGACAAACCGCAACCCGCGCGCTTGCGTGCGCTGGAACGTTTCAAGACGGGCGAAGTACAGATGCTGGTAGCCACCGATGTGGCTGCGCGCGGTCTGGATATCGACGATCTGCCGCTGGTGATCAACGTCGATCTGCCGATCGTGGCGCAGGACTACGTGCACCGGATTGGCCGTACCGGCCGCGCGGGCGCCAGCGGCGTGGCGGTGTCCCTTGTGTGTGCCGATGAAGCGCCGCAACTGGCCGCGATTGAAGCACTGATCCGGCAAACGCTGCGCCGTGAAGAAGAACCGGGTTTTGAAGCAGAACACCGCGTGCCGCAAACTAGCGCGACGGGCGAGATCATCAGGAAGCCCAAAAAACCCAAGAAGTCCAGAGTGCCGCACGCTGCGCCGCGCGACATGCAGGTGCTCAGCAAAAAACCGCGCCCGCAAAGTGGCGAAAACCAACCCAAGCTTGCGGCGCAATGCGCCGTGGCTGTGGGTAAGGGCACAAGCCTGGTGGGCGGTAGCCCATTCAGCGTGCAAAAGCCACGTAGCAAGCCCGCCGGCAAGCCAACTGCGGGGTCACGTAAGCCGGCTGGCAAACCCGCTGGTGGGCGCGGGAAACGCCAATCTTGATTCGTGGGGATGAGTAAGGCCAGCCCGGAACAGGCTGGCGGTTCGTTTAAGCGAATGAACGATAGGAGGATCGAGCGTCCTGGGATTAAATCCAATATTTGACATAATATAAATTATCAACAGAACTGGTATGTTTGGAACTGTTGCGCTCGGTCAAGTTTCTGGCGGTTTTCCGAGCAAAATCTGTCCCCATTAATGGTAACTTCGCCCGTTGCGTATTTTTGCGGGTGATCCCAGTGTTTCAGCAATTACTCGGCGCCGCGGTTCCGTCGGCGCTTCGTGGTCCGGTGCTGGTCGACGATGTTGGGCTGCCGCGTTATTGGGCTGCAGTCTGGTCGGCAATGACGGCTTCGCAACTGGCGGATTCCACCCACACAAAGAAGCTGCGATATCTGGAGGATCTTTATCAACATGCAGACCGTCTCCTTGGCCCGAATGCGCTGGATGATGCGCTGGCTGAACTCGACGACGGCGCGCTGGCCCAGATTCTCGAATCGTGGTTCGTCTCCATCCGAAATCAGCCGGCGGTGACCGGCGCCGACGAAAAGCGCTGGCAAGCCGGGCTTGGCTTCGTGACGACGGTCGTGACCTGGTTGTCAAAGAGTCAGGTCGCCGACGAACGGCTGCAGCGCATCGAACAGCGACTGCACAGGCTTTCCACGCTTTACAGCCAGCTCCACGTTCGCAGGGACAATTCGGTGGAGACGGTTCGCTCGTTGCCGGCGAGTACCGTCGAGGCGCTGTATGCGCTGCTTGACCCGGAATCTCCTCAAAATCCTTTTGAACGTGACAAGACACGCTGGCGCGTCTTCGTCGCATTTGTGTTGATGCTGCACCAGGGTTTGCGACGCGGCGAAGTGCTGCTGCTTGCGGCCGATGCCGTGAAAAGCGCCTACGACCACAAGCAACTGCGAACGCGGTACTGGCTCAATGTGCAGGAAAACGAGTATGCAACCACGGAGGGCGACTCCCGCTATTCGAAGCCCAGCATCAAAAATGTGCATTCGATTCGGCAGGTGCCAGTCAGCGAACTGACTGCCAGCCTGGTGCAACGCTATGTCGAAAACTATCGGGGTCGACCCGATCACTCGTTCCTGTTGAACTCACAGACCGATGCACCGTTGTCGACCGAGACACTGACCAAAGTATTTGCGCAGATGTCGCGCTGCTTGCCGGTCGAGGTGCTGACAGAACTGAAGGACCGAACTGGCAAGGACGCAGTGACGCCTCACGATCTGCGCCACACGTGTGCCGTAGTCCGGCTCCGTCAATTGCTGGAGCAAGGCGACGCGATGGATGAAGCCCTCCAGAAGCTACGGACGTTCTTCGGCTGGTCCAAGGCATCGACCATGCCGTCCCGGTATGCGCGGGCTGTGTTTGAGGATCGATTGACGGGTGTATGGAATGACGCCTTCGACGACCGGGTCGCACTTCTTCGTGCCTTGCCCAGGAGCATCTGATATGGGCAAGTCACCAATCCAGTCGGACCTGTTCCCCGAGCGGTTTCCTGCCGATGACGTTATTGGTCAGATTGTGGCGGCGCTACCAATGCTGCCACCGGTCATCCGCTATTACGATGACTTCGATGATGTGCAGCATTCGATCCGGGATCCAGCTGGTCGAGCGGTCTTTGAACTGGCAATCAACGGCAGGATAATCAGGATCGACTTTACGCGCTTTGCGGACACTCACGCCCTGCTGTTGAAGCACGTCTTCCTGTTCCTGCTCGGTGAAAATCTAAACGTATCGACCGCGGCAAACTACCTGATTGCAGCTCCCCATCTGGCGCTCGGCGATGTCATTGACATTGTTCGCGCTGGTCCCATCGGCATTACGGCTGTCTGGACCAGACTACGGGTGCGCGAGATGACCCTGTCGGCTTATATCCTGGTGAAAGCGCTGTTGCGACTCCTGTGTCGCCATCGATTGCGAGGCTGGTCTGATACCTACGACGCCTACATTACCACCGCCCTTCCCTTGCCTGCCCGCGACGCTTACGCGGGCGTGCGCTCGGGTGATGTGTTCCTGGGCGCGGAAGAAGAAGCAGCCGTTGTGCGTCATCTGGATGAAATGGTTGTGGCCCTTGCGTCCATGGTGGCCACGGCCCCATCGAACGAGGATATTTGCGACGCAGGGATGTTGCTGTGCGCCTACCAGTTCGCCATGCGCCCGATCCAGATTGCAATGCTGGGCATGCGAAATGTTCGCATCTGGCAGGACACACCGGATGGACCGCCGACGGTTCATCTGACCTTCCACATGGCCAAGCAGCAAAGCAACTCGAAAAGAAAACCGCTCACACGTCGGGTCAAACGTGAGTGGGCTCCGCTCTTCGCCTCGCTCCATGCGCAACGAAAGACGGAGGGTGTCACGGGTGCCGCTCGATTCTTTACGGTCGGATCGAGCTACGAAGCGGGATCACGAATTGCCGTGCTCGTCAGAAAACTGATCGGCTCTGATGACCTCGGTACGGCCACGGATCTGCGGCATACGGCGGCCCAACGACTCGTCGACGCCGGCGCGAGTCACGAAGAGCTAGCCGAGTTTCTGGGCCATTCGCATATACAGACGGGGCTGGTGTACTACGAGACATCGGCCACTCATGCGGAACGGGTGAACCGGGCGCTCGGCGCGTCGGATATATACCGGCGCGTGGCGAAAATTGCCCACGACCGGTTCATCCTCCCGGAAGAGCTCACCCTTCTTAAAGGTGAACAACAGATCGCCGGTGTGCCTCACGGCATTCCGATTGCCGGAATTGGTGGCTGCACATCTGGCCAGCCGGCCTGCCCCTATAACCCGGTCACGTCGTGCTATGGATGCGGGAAGTTCATGCCCTTGCACGACAAGGTAATGCATGAGTGTGTGCTGGCTGCGATGCGTGAAGTGGTGACGTTCTTCGACCAGAGTTCGCGCGGCAATACCAGGTCGCCGGCCTATCTGCAGTTGCAGCGCACGATCGCTGAGATACAGACGGTCATCGAAGAACTGGAAGGCAACGACCGATGAACCCACACTACTCCGCGTTCATCGAGCTGGGTAAAACGCTGGTCCGCGAGAAAGGCCTGTCATGGAACATGCTTCTCGACGAACAAGGCGTCGCGCGCGACAGTGTTGGCTGGAACCTTACCGCCATGGCTGGCGATGTTCCACCGCCGCTACATTATCTGCGTGACCTCGGGTGTGACGCGAAGGCGCTGGCGATCGTCAATGCCGAGCGTGTCGAGCGTGACCTGACGCCTCTCGGCAAGCGCCCGCTATCTGCCGCCTGGCAGGACCTCATCAAGGCCGCGGTCGTCGAGCAGTTGCTGTTCAAACGGCACACCGCAGGGTATGTCTCGCAAAGCATCGCCCGGCCGCTGCGTGTGATCGCTACATGCGTGGACAAGGAACCGTGGCAACTGATCGCGGACGATCTGCGTCTGGCGGTCCATGTCGGCAAGGCGATCCAGGCCACGGGAAAGCTGGGGGACCTGGTGGCCGGCATCGTCAAGGTAGTGTTCGACGCCCGGCACATCTGCGATGCCGGACAGATGTACTCGTCGCTCGCCATTCCCCGCATGAAAATGAAAAGCGCGATCAAGGCAAAGCACACCTGGTCGCAGGACGAGTTACTCACCGATCTGGAGGCCCGCAAGCGTGAGGAGCGGTTGCCGGAGCGTCGGGCGTTCTGGGAGCTGACCCGTATCGTGATGACCGAAAAGCCGCGTACGTTCATGGACGATCTGCGGTTCGCCGCAGTACGCGCGATGATCGTGACTGGATTCCGCATTGGTGAAGCTGCCCTGCTACCGGTTGACTGGAGGCGGGAACGATCCTATCTGGACGCGAAGGGGCGGCCTGCGGGCGAATCCGGTGGCATCTCTACGTCGCTGATGGTTCGCCACTTTGCGGAAAAGCAGCAGGAGGACGAGTCGGCCAGTCGCTTCCTGCGCGAAGAAACACAACCTGTGCCAGATATGTTCCGTGGCCTGTTGACTGAGACGCTTGACCATGTCGCAAAGCTCACGGAGCCGCTACGTGCGACGCTGAAGCTCCAGTGCGAAGCCGGTCGGCTACTTCCGTGGTATGAGGCCCATGACCTGGTGCCCTTCACCGAGGTATATACACATCTGATGGGCAACCCGTTCTGGCTGGAAATTGAACGGGAGCCGTTCATCGAACGCTACCGGGATAGCTTCGACCCATCGGTACTGATCGATCTGCACATCCATCAAAGGTGGAAACAGCAGTCAGGTGCGCTTACGCTTGACATGGCGGTATATCAGTTCGGCAAGCGCCTGCTGGACAAAATGCGTAGCGAACAGATCGCATTGCGCTTCCGACGTGCTGATGGCAAGGTCATCGGAGTCCGGGAGCGCATGGGCTGGCATAACACCTATCTGCACGTCGGCGAACTTGAAAGTCATGTCCGCTCCACGACGCCGACCAAGGTCTCCGATACAACGCCGCTGCCACTTGCAGTCGGGGTGGTTCAACCATGGGAGTTTCTGTTCGTTCAGCCGAAGCGCTCGCTTGCTGAAGAACGGAACGACGGGCTCTGCGACGTGAACCGCTTCATGGCGGTCAGCCGCCCGGATCCGCGCTTTATTGGCGTCGGCCTTGGTTACGACAAGGGAGTGCCATCGTTGTTCGAGAAGTATGGAGAGACCGCCGAAGACAGGGCTTTGAAATTGGAGCCACACATGCTGCGCCATCTGCAAAACACCGAACTGTTCCGCCTGGGCGTGGCCGATACGATCATCTCGAAGCGCTTCAACCGGCGCAGCATCGCACAGAGTTACGAGTACGACCATCGCAGTCTTGCAGAAGACCTCGACCAGATCCAAATCCCGCAGGACATCGAGGTCATGCTCGGCGAGAAGGCCAGCACGGTTGCCCGGCTCATCAAGGGCGGCAAGGCCAACGGCCCGATCGTTGATGCGTTCCGGCGCATTCAGGCAACGGAGGGCGACGCCGCCGCGTACGATTACCTTCGCGCCGAAGCGGACGGCTTCCATGCCACGCCGTACGGGCACTGCCTGAATTCGTTCACGGTTGACCCCTGCCCCAAACACCTCGAATGCTTCGCGGATTGCCGCCACCTCTCGGCGACCGATCTGCCGGAGAACCGGCAGAACCTGATCCAGCTCGAGGGCAAGTTCAAGCTCGCGCTGGAAACGATCAAGGCCAGGCCATCGACTAGCATTGGCTGGAAGAACCAGCTTGATCACGCGGAAAAGCGGCTTGCCGGCGTCCAGAAGTTTCTTGCAACACCATCGGGCAAACGTCCCTTCCCTGACGGCGTTGACCTGTCACTGCCGCGGCAACGTGGAGTACTTGATGACTGAACCGAACGGGTCCGGCAACGACGCAATGCGCGAGATTCTCGAAGCGTTGCTCGCCGATGATGAAGACATTACAGCTCGCGCTGTCGCGCGCCTGCACCCGTCCATCAACGCAGCATCGTCAATTACGCGCAGCGAAGCGCGGAGCACGTTGCTCGCTGAATATCGGCAGCGGCAGGCCGCATACCGCCGCTGGCGCGGCCGCGTTGGTAAACGGTCTGGCGCCGACACCGCAGCGTCGCTCACCGACAAGGACATCCGGATTGCAGAACTCGAAGCCACTGTGCAACTGCTGACGGCTTCACACCTTGCAATGTTGCGCGCGGTCGGCGAACTGGGTGGCTTCAGCAAATGGGCCAGATTCTATGAACAGTATCGCGATGCACGCGACAAACTTGCGAAGCTTGGCGCGATACCGGAGGCGGCAATATCTCCAATGCCGGAAGAAAGCCCGAAGCGCCGTGGAGATAGACGGCGGCGTTGACTGTCTGGGTGACGTGATAGTGTTTGCATGATCGCTACAGCCACGAAATGGCTGCGGTTCGGCGGCGGAAGCCGCCTCTCTCCCGAAAGGAGCACGAAATGTCTTACCCACCCTGCTTCCAGACATTACACGATGAGCCCGGCCCCGTCGGATACCTCGGGCGAGGTACGCATTATTCTGTTTTACGCGTACCGACGTGGCACGACGACCTGATGAACCAGATTCAGTACGGCAGGTTCCTCGACTTCGCAATTATCTGGGACGAAGATCACGACGACCGGGTGCTCGACGCGATTCTGATCATGTACCTCACTGGCCTGCTTGCACCGGTGCGATTCATCGGCGAACGCAAAGGCGTGCTCTCAGTGCTGCTTGCACCCGCAACCGTCAAGACTTGGGACGATGACACGTTCCAGCGATATTGCGAGGACGTCGCCGACGTATGCGCCCATCTTGATGATCCGTGGACAGCAGAAATCAATAGCATGGATAGCACACAGCATTCGATCATCCAGGCGCCTGCTGAAAACGTCGCGACCTATCTGAAGAACATCGACATGCTGTGGCAGCTCGGAACGCGGTCTACCCTTCCTGCCTAGGCAGCACGGATTCGCAACAACATCCGATCATGCGATGCCACGACCGGCCGCCGTTGTTGCGCAGTCGCACGCCCAACCGCGCAACAGACGGTGCACGTCGGTGATGCAACAGCCCTTCAGCGAATAGCGGCGCCTGTGGATAACTTCCCCGCTATAAATAAAGGGAAGAGTTGAAGAACAAACCTTCGCAACACGATGCCCGAGGTGCCAAGAATCAACAAATTGCCTGTCTGTTAGTCCAACGTTCAGATGTCGTGTTTCCGCTAAATTGGCCAGGCGCACTCCATATACAAACCCTACTGCGGCGTCGGCGCATCTTCGCGGATCAACTCGCGGCGTTTCAATTCCGCCCAGAATTCCGCTGGAATTTCAGCCCGGAAGGTTCGAAGATTGTCTTCCAGTTGAGCAACCGTGCGCACGCCCGGAATGTTGGTAGGAATAGCCGGATGACCGAGCACGAATTGCAGCGACGCTGCCTTCAGCGGCACCGAGAACTCGCGGCACACCTGCTCCATCTTGCGCACGCGTTCCAGAATCGCTTCCGGCGCGGGCGCGTAGTTATATTTGGCACCGGGCACCGCGCCCGTCGCGAGAATGCCGCTGTTGTAGCCGCCGCCGAGAATCACCGACACCTGTTTCTCTTCGCAAAGCGGCAGAAAGCCGTCCAGCGCATCCTGCTCCAGCAGCGTGTAGCGCCCCGCCAGCAGCAGGCAGTCGAAATCCTGCCGGCGAATCGCCTCGTGGGCGACCTGCCACTCGTTGACACCCAGCCCCACCGCCTTCACCACCCCTTCGTCACGCAGTTTCAGCAGGGCCTTCGACGCGCCCGCCATCGCCGCCTCGAACATCTCAGGTTGACGCTCGCCGTGAGTAAAGACGTCGATATCATGGATCAGCGCGATGTCGATGTGCTCCAGCGCCAGCCGCTGCAGACTGTCTTCGATCGAGCGCATCGTGCCGTCGTAGCTGTAGTCGAAAACCGGCTCGAACGGCAGTCCATCAACCCACGGCGCGAAGTTGATCTCGGCGCGCTTGCGCGGCTTCAGGAGCCGTCCAACCTTCGTCGACAGCACATACTGGTCACGCGGACACCAGCGCAGCCCCTGCCCGCAGCGCGCCTCGCTCAAGCCGTAGCCATACATCGGCGCGGTGTCGAAGTAGCGCACGCCTGCGTCCCACGCTGCCTTGATCAGTGCAGCCGAATCCTCCTCGCTGATCGGCCTGAAGATGTTGCCGATCGGCGCCGCGCCGAACCCCATCACAGTTGTTTCGAGCCCTGAACGCGGCCATTTTCGCCTTGCTACCGGATCCATCGTTGTCTCCTTTCAACAGTCAAGCAGCGTTTGATAAAGAGTCAATACAGTGCTCTTATTTGACCTTCGCGGCAGCGGCAAGCTTTCGCACGCCCTCTTTCGCATCCTCATTCGAGTTCATGAAATTCGTGACGACGTCGGTTATCGCGCCGGCGGTCACCGAGGACTGAAGCTCACCGAAAGCCAGCGACGGCAGAAATCCGCCCGATTTGATCGTGGCCAGCTCGTCCGTACGTGACTTTCTGGCGCAGCTGTCGAACTTGTCCATAGGCACATCGAGCCGGACAGGAATGGAACCCTTGTAGAGACTGAACTGCTGCTGGAAATCAACCGACATGATCGTTCTGGCGAGCGCAAGCTGCCCCGGCGTCGCATCCTTTTTGCCGTTCTGCTGAAAGAACACGAATGCATCCGCCGTGTACGTATAGGCATTCGACGTGCCGGGCGCGGCGGCGCAGATATAGTCGACATCCG
Organism: Paraburkholderia dioscoreae; assembly: GCF_902459535.1. Taxonomy (NCBI): domain Bacteria; kingdom Pseudomonadati; phylum Pseudomonadota; class Betaproteobacteria; order Burkholderiales; family Burkholderiaceae; genus Paraburkholderia; species Paraburkholderia dioscoreae. Next base: position 2,207,222 of record NZ_LR699553.1, on the reverse strand, counting down.
CCTTTTTGTTCGCGTTGGCGAACTCTCCCTTTGCCCAGTCGCCCATGAACTGCATGCCGCCCGAGCCGGAAATCACCATTGCCGTCGCGAGATTCCAGTCGCGGCCGTGATAGCCCTTATCGAAGTAAGTGCGGATTTTCTGGACAGTCTCGAACACCTGCACCATTTGTGGCGAAGTCAGCGTTTTCTGATCGAGATCGACGAGAGCTTTCCGGTAAAAGTCCGCGCCCTGGGACAGCACCACCGTCTCCCAGATAGTCATATCCTGCCAAGGCTGACCACCATGCGCAACAGGCGTGATGCCGGCTGCGCGAAACTTGTCGGCGAGTGCGAAGAACTCGGGCCATGTGGTGGGCGGCGTACCGCCGACTTTGTCGAGGTCGGCTTTGTTGATCCACAACCAGTTGATTCGATGCACCGAGAACGGTGCAGCCACATAGTGACCGCCCGCCCTCATGGCACTGTCTATTTGCGCGGGCGTATGTGCTTTCCAATCGGTCGCGGCCTGATCGATCGTGACCAGCGACCCCTGCTCCGCCCAATCCTGGATCAATGGCCCCTTGATCTGCGCCGCCGAGGGCGCGTTGCCCGAGATGACCTGCGTCTTCAGCGCGGTCATGGCCGCCGCGCCCGCGCCCCCCGCGATCGCAAAGTCTTTCCACTCGTAGCCCTGTTTGCTCATATCGTCCTTGAGCACGCGGATCGCTTTCGATTCGCCGCCGGAGGTCCACCAGTGCAGCACCGAGAGCTGTTCGGCGGCAAATGCCGCATGCGTTCCAGCCGTGAGCAGCGTGACAGCCGTCGCAACCGACGTCAGTGATCGTTTCATTGCAGTCTCCGAGTTTTTCGTTATGGTTGGACGACGCGTGCGCAATCAGACGACCGCGCGTGCGTGCCCATGTCAACTACAGATCAAACCCGAGTTGTGCCCTGCCAAGCGGCGTCAGGTCTTCAGCCGTGGCGCGGCCGGTGAAATCGACTTCAAAATGGTCGGCTGGGAAATCAGGCGGGCTTTCACCCTTCAGGAAGCTCGGCAATTGACGCTTCAGGTAAGCGTCGTTTTTTGCGCACGCGGGGACGGAGGCAATGTACATCACATTGCTATAGCCGGCGCCCTTATGCTCGTCTTCGACCGCATGGATGACGTCGCTGTGCCAGAACACGGTGTCGCCCGCTTCCATTCTGGGAATCGACGACAATGCCTCGAACAGTGGCGCATGAAATTCCGGCTTGATCGAGAGCGCGCGTCCGGGCATTGCACCGCACAGGTCGTCTTCCGCGACGTCGTCCTGAAGCGCGCGCAGCAGGATATACACCATCGAATTGGCAATCGGGACGAGTTGCAGCGTGCCGTCGCCAGGGCCTTGCGGGGTCAAGGCTGTCCAGCCCTGAAACGTGCGGAACATCGAACAGACGGCCGGCGAAGCGATTTCCTCGACATCGGTTCGGAACGCCGCGTCGAAAGCATCGTAGTCGCGCCAATTGCCCGCGAACACGTGGCGGTACACCTTGCGGAAATTGCTCTCGATCCAACGCTCGACCGAGCCGCCGTCGCAATGCGCCGACAAGCCGAGCGACGCCGAGCCAGGCGGCCGGCGACGCAAACGGTCGGCATAGACAGGCACATGCAGCGGATCGAAGTGGACGCGCCCGTCGCTCTCATTGCGCCACAGTTTGTTGAGGAACACGCGCGCCACGGTCAGCGATTCCGACTGACGGGCCAGCACTTGCGGCTTCGACCAGTACACGCCATAGATCTGCGGCTTGCTTGAGGCCAACTGGCCGAAGTATTTGTCCTCGGCGCGGTTTTCGAGGCGTTTGTCGAGGTTATTGGTCTCGACATAGTTGGCAATGTCCTGGTCCCAGCCGTGCACGAGTACGCGAGGAAACACCTGACGAATAACGCATGCACCACGCGCCTTGACGAGCGCAATCTGGTCCGGCGTGACACGTTGTCCGGTTACGTCTGAAAACTGAATCTCGGGAATGACGTCTTCTCCACGATCCCGCTGAGCGGCGATTCGCTTTGCCTCGGCAATGATCGCCGCTTCGACTTCGGCGAACACCTCCCGGTAGTTCGGCAAGGCCGCGCGCAACTCCTTTTTTGCTTGCCGGATTGCGCCTGGCAAGTCATCGATTTTCAGCGCCATGAATGTCTCCGTATGAATTTCGTATGCGCTAGGATATGCCGCGCATGCGGGCCGTGGTGATACTATTCAGGCAATTCATTTGCGTTTTCGGCCATGAAACCAGCCTACGAACACGTCGAATTTGGCAAGGACTGTTCGGTCCGGGTTTACCACCGGCGGCTCCCGCGTATTCCGTTCGAGTGGCATCATCATCCGGAGTACGAGTTAACGCTGACCATGAACAGTCATGGCAAGCGCTACATCGGCGACTCGGTCAACGACTATGAGGCCGAGGATCTCGTCCTCGTGCCGCCGGATTTGCCGCATACGTGGGCATCGAATCGCTCGATCGAGCCGTCCTCGCCGCAAGTCGCCATCGTTATCTGGTTCGACGGCGATTGGGCGCGGCGCATGGCTGACTGTTGCCGCGAATATGAACCGTTGCGCAAGCTGTTGCGCAGGGCCGCATGTGGGCTGGCGTTCGAACCGCCTGCGGGTGAATGGATGCGTGGGCGGCTGGAGCAATTGCTATCGAACGTGGCGCGCGAGCGCCTGAGCGCCGCGCTCGATATTCTGTGCATGCTCGCTGACGCGCCGGGTCAACCGCTCGCTTCGCCGAGCGCGTTCAATCAGGCGAGCATGGGTCCATCCGGCCACGAGCCCGAACAGATCAACCGCGTGCTTTCGATGATCGACGCGCGCTTTGCCGAACCGCTGCGGCTGCCGGAACTCTGCGCGGCGGCCAGCCTGTCGGAACGCACGCTCACGCGTTACTTCGTTCAACATATCGGTGAGAGCGTGGGCCGGTATATCGCCCGGGTTCGCATTGGACACGCGTGCCGGATGCTGGCCGATACCTCTCTGCCTGTCGCCGTGATCGCCGCGCGGTCCGGCTTCGCGAACGTTGCCAATTTTAATCGACAGTTCAAGGCCGCGAAGCAGACGACGCCGGCTGAATTCCGCCGGCAGTTCGCGACTGCGGGTTCGGCAGATCAGGACGCGGAGGCGCGCTTGACCGAGCGGTCGCCTTCCCTTCAAAGAAAGCGAAAATCGTCAGGCGAAAAAAACGGCGAGGCGAGCGCCTCGTAGCGGCCGGCCTGAGCGCCCCTGCGCGGGACGTCTCGCTTATTGTCTTACTGTCCGGGCAAGACGTGGCCTTGCCGGAACGGAAGACCGGAACACTTCCTCAAGCATCGCGAAACCTCACAACTTGTCCGTCGGCCGCGGAGTCAGCATCAGCGCGAGCACCGCGACGCCGACCACCAGCAGCACGCCGCCGTATAACGTCGCGTTGCGAGTGTCGAACAGCACACCGTGAATGACCATTGCCATGCCGGCCAGCGCGACGAATACCGCGATGGCCGCGAACACGATCCGACGTTCGGCGCGAATCATGGCGCTCTCCCGCGAGATGGTTAGTGCCGTAAGACGCACTGGGACAACGGAGAGCTTCGACCCGCGCAGTATTCTCTTTCTGGCAATGCTGGTTGCGCGCTGGAGTCGAGTCATCCGCCCGGGTTACCGTGAAGAGCCGGTTAGCTCGCGTATCGACGGTGCCTGTCGGAAAGCTTGCAACAGGTTCGCTGCGAACCGTTGCCAAGCCTGTTTTAAGCCCATTTTCAGGCCTGTTTGTAAGCCGGCCGGTCGGCGGGCTACCGAATCTCCGCTACCACGATCGCATGGGTCGTGAGGCGGGAACCTCAATCTATCGTAGGCGGCTCTCGGCCAATAGTAAATACGGATAACCAGGCCCGCTCGCCACCTGCGCTGCCGCGAATATCCACGGCAAGCGCCATCGCGCAACGCGGATTTTCTTAGGATCGAGGGTGTACTCAGGGATGCTGACGATCGACCGGCAAGGCGACGACCAATCGATTCATGACAAGATGCAACGCCGATTTCACGCCTAGAATTTCGGATGACATTCGAAGTTCATGGATGACCCATGCTCCGTCAGCACTTGCACGCCGCTGACGGTTTCCATCGTCACGCTGGTCTGCATGCCGCGGCGCTCGCAATAGTCGCGCGCCTGATTCATGGCCTGTTCATGCGCGCGAGCCCATGCCATCCGGCCGCCTGTCGCGCTTGCCGCGACCGCGTAGGTGTTGGGCTTGCCGGTGGCCACCACGTCGCTGGATGACGCGCATCCCATCAGACTCGCGCACGCGGCAATGGCCGCGACGACCGCGCGCGCGTGCCGCGACAACGGGATTCGCCCGCTGAGCACGCCGGATGTCGCCGCGTCTTCGCGTATGCGGCCTGAAACCGTGTTGAACATGTATCACCTGCACATCATTGCGGATTAACCAGTCATGAATTATCCGCAATCGCGCGCCAGAGATCAGCCTCGCCATCTGAAAACACTGTTGCTTGAGCCTGAACAATCCGGCCCGGCACGGTCGTTGCTGACGGTCGTTCATGTGAGCGCATCGTGGCTCGTTTCACGGAGTGTGCAGGCATGCCCGATCATCGACCTTTCCTGCCGAGACCCGCCCTCGCGACCGACGCGCGCGGCGTGATCGGCAATATGAAAACGACAGCGCTGGTTTCGCTGCGCGGCTCGATCGACTTCATGTGTTTTCCGCGCATCGACTCTCCGGCCATTTTCGCCAGCCTGCTCGAACCTTCGCGTGGCGGTGCCTTTTCGATCGCCCCCAGGTGCGAAACCGCCAACGTCAAGCAGATGTATCTTCCGGACACCAATGTTCTGTTGACGCGTTTCATGACGCCCGAAGGCGTGTGCGAACTGATGGACTTCATGCCGGTGCCCAGGGACGGCGGCGAGCTCAGCGCCGATACGCCGTTGCCGAACTGCGTCATCCGCGTCGTACGGATGGTGCATGGGCGCATGGCGTTCACGATGCGTTGCGAACCGCGCTTCGACTACGCGGACGGCACGCACACGGCGCATATCGTCGAAGACGGAGCGGTGGAATTTCGCGCCGCGCAGACTGGCATTGAAGGCGGCAGCGAAATGCAACTGCGCCTGAACAGCACCCTGCCCCTCGCACTCGACGGCCGCGCCGCGCATGCCGAATTCGAACTCCGGCATGGCGAGTCGGCCGGCTTCGCTTTCGGCGACGCCGCCGGCTTGCGCGAAAAGTCATTCGACTGCGAATCGGCGCTCGCCGATATGATGCAGTACTGGCGAAGCTGGTCGGCGCAATCGACCTATCGCGGCCGCTACCGCGAAGTCGTGATGCGCTCGGCGCTGACCTTGAAGCTGCTCAGTTCCAGCGAGCACGGCGCGATCGTGGCCGCGCCGACCTTCGGCCTGCCCGAAGCGCTCGACGGTTCGCGTCGCTGGGACTATCGCTTCACCTGGATTCGCGACGCCGCTTTCTCCGTGTACGCGCTGTTGCGCCTCGGCTATACCGGCGAAGCGCGGCATTTCATGAAGTGGATCGCCGAGCGCAGCCGTCATTGCGACTCGGACGGCTCGCTGAACGTCATGTACACCGTCGACGGCAGGAAGCCGCCCGCGGAGACCGAAGTCGCGTCGCTATCGAACGGCGACAGCGCCACGGGCGCGCCGCTCGTCGGCAACGCCGCGCGTGAGCAGATCCAGCTCGACGTGTACGGCGCACTGCTGGATGCGATCTATCTGTACAACAAGTACGGCGCCGCGATCTCTCACGCAGGCTGGCGCGACGTCACGCGCACCGTCGATTACGTGGTCGAACACTGGCGCGAGCCGGACCACGGCATCTGGGAGTTTCGCAACGGCCTGCGGCCCCTGCTCCATTCCCGGCTCATGTGCTGGGTCACGCTGGACCGTGCGCTGCGTCTGGCGGAAAAGCGTTCGCTGCCCGCGCCGCTCAAGCGCTGGTTCGATACACGCGACGCAATCCGCGCCGACATCCACGAGAACTTCTGGAACGACGAACTGGGCGCGTTCGTGCAGACGCCGGATTCGAAACGGCTCGATGCATCCGCGCTGATGATGCCGCTCGTGCGCTTTATCGGTCCGACCGATCCGCGCTGGCTCGGCACGCTCGACGCAATCGGCAGCGAACTCAAGGTGGACCCGCTGATCTTCCGCTACACGCGAGGCTCGACTCTCGACGGCCTGCCCGGCATAGAAGGCGGTTTCAGCGCCTGTTCGTTCTGGTACGCGGAAGCGCTGGCGCGGGCCGGGCGCGTGGACGAAGGCCGGCTCGTGTTCGAGAAGATGCTCGCGTACGCCAATCACGTCGGCCTGTTCTCCGAGGAGGTGGCAACCAGCGGCGAGGCGCTCGGCAATTTTCCGCAGGCTTTGACGCATCTGGCGCTGATCAGCGCCGCGTATCAGCTCGATCGCAATCTCGACAAGGTGCACATTCCGTGGACGTGACGAGCACGGCGTGCGGCGCAAAAACGTCCGCAATCGGACCTCGGCGCCGGCTCTGCGTCGACATCGTGCCAGCTTCGCACCTCAAGGCGAGCTGCCGCCGTTCGTCGACGTTTCCGGCAACGCGTTGGCCGGGCTGCCGGTGTCCGGCGGCACCACATCGTCGGGCGTGGGCGTCGGCGCCAACGCCGGCTCGCCACCGCCGCGCGCTTCACCGTCGACCGCCCCGCTCGCTGCTGTCGGCGCTGAACCCGGCGCGGACCCGGGCGCCTGAAGCAACGGCGGTTGCGGTATGTCACGCGGCTCCGCCACCGTAACGGACGCCGACGGCTCCGTGGGTACGGCAGGCACCGCAGGCACAGCAGCAGCCGGCGCGCGCCGCGTCGTACCGCGCGGCGCAACCGTCGCCTCCGGCCCGGCCGGCGACGACGATACGAACAGATTCCCGAACCACTCGCGCAACCTGGCCGAGCGCTCGGCGAACCAGCCCGGCTCCTGGTCGGTCGCGAATTTGACGCGGGTATCGATCAGCCTCGAGCGCTGCGCGCGCTGGAAGAAATCGCCGACGATCGGCAGCGCGCTGTGCGCCCCCTGCCCCCAATAGTCGCTGCGCAAGGTCACGCGGCTGTCGTTGAAGCCGACCCACGCGCCCGCCACGAGCTGCGGATGGATCAGGATGAACCAGCCGTCCGCATTCCCCTGTGTCGTCCCCGTCTTGCCGGCGACATCGCCACGCACGCCGAAGCGGCTGCGAATGCTCGACCCCGTGCCGCGGTTCACCACGTCGCGCATGACGTCGATGAGCATCCGGTCGGCATCGGCGGAGAGTTCCTGTTTGGGCGGCACCGGCGCGAACTCGGCCAGCACGTCGCCCTTGCGGTCCTCGATACGCGTGACCATCACCGGCTCCACGTAGCCGCCCAGATTGGCGATTGTGCTGTAGGCCGAGACCATCTCCTTCAGCGTGACGGGGCTCGTGCCCAGCGCGAGCGACGGCACCGGGTCCAGCTCGCTGTCGCGCACGCCCATCGCGCGGGCAAGGCGCGCGACCTTGTTCGGCCCCACCGTTTCCATCAACTGCGCGGTGATCCGGTTGCGCGAATACGCGAGGCCGTCGCGCAGGCTGATGTTGCGTTCGCTCGGCTCGTCCTCGTCGCTCGGACGCCAGACTTCGCCGCCTGCCAGCGGAATTTCCACCGGCTTGTCCACGAAGGTATCGGTGGGCTTGGCGCCTGCCTCGAAGGCCGCCGCGTAGACGAACGGCTTGAAGGTCGAACCCGGCTGGCGCCGCGCCTGCTGGACGTGGTCGAACGGATCCTGGCTGAAGTCGCGGCTGCCCACCCATGCCCGGATCTGGCCGTTGCGCGGGTCCATCGCCAGAAAGTCCGCCTGTACGCGCGTCTTGGACTCGCACAGCGACTTCACGAGGTCGCGATCGGACGAGACGCGCTTGAGCGCGTCGTCGTCGCTCAGGCCCGCGTCTTTGGCGGCGCGATAGTCCGGTGTTTCGCGCAGAAAGGTTTGCAGCAGGTCGCGCCCGTTAGAGCAGCCCGCGCGAGTGCCCCACGCCGAATTGGCGATGCCCTGCAACTGGTTGCCCTGCAAGGTGACCGCCTGGGTGGCCATAGTCTGCAGACGCGAGTCGATGGTGGTGCGCACCACCAACCCGTCGGCGTACATGTTGTAGTCGTTGCGATCCGCCCATGACGCCAGCCACTTGCGCAATTGCTGCGCAAAGTGCGGCGCCGGTCCGGGCGGTTCGGTCTGGCGCTCGAAATCGATGCGCAACGGTTTGCGGCTGAGCGTGGCGTAGGCCGCTGGCGTCAGCTTGCCGTACTTGACCATCTGCCCGAGCACCGTATTGCGCCGCTGCAACGCACGTTCGGGGTTGATCACCGGGTTGTAGTAGCTATTGCCCTTCAGCATGCCGGTGAGCGTCGCGCTTTCCAGCACGGTCAGATCGGAGGCCGATTTGTCGAAATAGGTGCGGGCCGCCATCTCGATGCCGTACGCGTTATAGAGGAACGGCACCGTGTTCAGGTAGGTCTCGAGAATCTCGTCCTTGGTGTAGAGCGCCTCGATCTTGAAAGCCGTGATCGCTTCCTTGAGCTTGCGCGTGAGCGTCGGCGCGCGGCCGATCTCGTCGGGGTAGAGATTGCGGGCGAGCTGCTGGGTGATGGTCGAGCCGCCCTGCCGGTCGCCGGAAAACGTATGCAGCGCGGCCGAGGCCGTGCGCCGCCAGTCGAGACCCCAATGCTGGTAGAAACGGTGATCTTCGGTGGCGATCAGCGCGTTCACCACGTTCGGCGAGATGTCCTTGAGCTTGACCCATTCGCGGTTGGAGGGCTTGAATTCCGCCAGCAGCTTGCCGTCCGCCGACAGAATCTGCGCCGGCTGCTCGACCTTCGCCTTGCGGATGTCGCCGATGCCCGGCGTGAACGGAATCAGGATCAGCACGTACAGGACGAACAGCAGCGGAATCGCGGCACAAGCCTTCAGCACGCCGCGCCGGGTCGGATGGCGCAAGTGCCACAGGGCTTGGGCGATCAGCGGGTTCGCCAGGGTCAGCCCTTTTTCAAGGGTCTCCAGCAATGAGGGGATCAGGCGCTTCACACTAGCTCGTAGTCGGCTTGGAAAGGCGCAATCCTACCAAGATGCGCGGCGGCAGCCGATTTTTGTGGTCCCAGCGCGTGGCGGGAGCGCCGCAAGCCGCCAAACCGGCGCGGCGCGCCCGCCACGCCCGCAACAATCGAGGCCCACTATAATGTCGCCAATTCCGACAAGAGGTGCTTCATGATCATCAAACCGCGCGTGCGTGGCTTCATCTGCGTTTCTACTCACCCGACCGGCTGCGAGGCCAACGTCCGGGAACAGATCGAGTACGTCAAGGCACGCGGCCCCATCGCCAATGGCCCGAAGAAGGTGCTCGTGATCGGCGCATCCACGGGTTATGGCCTAGCCGCCCGCATCAGCGCGGCATTCGGCTCCGACGCCGCCACGCTCGGCGTGTTCTTCGAGCGCGCCGGCAGCGAAACCAAGGCGGGCACCGCCGGCTGGTACAACACCGCCGCCTTCGAGAAATTCGCCACGGAACAAGGCCTGTACGCAACGAGCGTCAACGGCGACGCCTTCTCCGACGCAGTCAAGCAGCGCACCATCGAGGTCATCAAGCGCGATCTCGGTCAGGTCGATCTGGTCGTCTACAGCCTCGCCGCGCCCAAGCGCACGCATCCGAAAAGCGGCGAAGTGTTCAGCTCGACCCTGAAGCCGGTCGGTAAGGCCGTGAATCTGCGCGGTATCGACACGGACAAGGAAGTCATCAAGGAAACCGTGCTCGAACCCGCCACCCAGGACGAAATCGACCACACCGTCGCGGTGATGGGCGGCGAAGACTGGCAGATGTGGATCGACGCCCTGCTCGAAGCCGGTGTGCTCGCGGACGGCGCGAAGACCACCGCGTTCACCTATCTCGGCGAAAAAATCACGCACGACATTTACTGGAACGGTTCGATCGGCGCCGCCAAGAAAGACCTCGACCAGAAGGTGCTCGGCATTCGCGAGAAGCTGGCGGCCAAAGGCGGCGATGCGCGCGTCTCCGTGCTCAAGGCGGTCGTCACGCAGGCCAGCTCCGCGATCCCGATGATGCCGTTGTATCTGTCGCTGCTCTTCAAGGTCATGAAGGAAAAAGGCACGCATGAGGGCTGCATCGAGCAGGTCTATGGCCTGTACAAGGACAGCCTGTACGGCGCGGCTCCGCATCTCGACGACGAAGGGCGTTTGCGCGCGGACTACAAGGAGCTCGACCCTGAGGTGCAGAACCGCGTGCAGGCACTCTGGAGTCAGGTGACCAACGACAATATCTACGAACTCACCGATTTCAGCGGCTACAAGACGGATTTCCTGCGTCTGTTCGGCTTCGAGATCGCGGGCGTGGACTACGAAGCGGACGTCAATCCGGACGTGCAGATTCCGAAGCTCGTTCAGGTTTGATGAATGCAGGGCTTGCGGCGGCCTCGTTCGCTATACAGCACCGCCGGTCACGTTGCCCCGATCTATCTCAGCAAGGAAACGCGGCCTGAAGCGAACGAAGAATCGCGAGGCCGATCGGAAAGTCGTCCGAAATGCTCGGGTGATTGTTGAAAAACTCGTCGAGCAACGGGTAGACGTTCTGGTTGCCAATGGCGAGATTTTGCGGCGGGCAGAAAAGCGGCGGACGCTTCTTCGATACCAGGTCGCCGTTCGCCCAGCCGAACGCGTTGATCGTGCCGGTAATGTACGCCGCGTAGATCGAGTTGTTATCGGCGTGCGCCCATTTTTTGTACTGCGCGGCCGTCATCTCGGCACTCGCATTCAGAGTGAAGCACGCTGTCAGTAACGCCAGCGCAATTTTCGATACCCGCATCGTGGAACCTTCAATCGGTGTCGCAAAAGCGGCCATTGTAGGCGACTCGGAGCACGGTGCGCAGAAGCGCTTGCGCCGCCAGCAATTCGTAAGCGTCGCATACGTATTTTGTAAACGGAGCAGATGTCCGCAAGCGTCTGCGCAAGACGGACTGCGTTCGCTGGCAGGCGTTATGGTGTGCCGTTGCGGCAGTACGCCCAGTAAGCTTCGCGCGTGGCGAGACGTGCCATATATGCCTCGACGGCGAGCAAATCGCCGTGCTGCAACGGCGTTTCCAACCAGCGGTTGATTGACAGCGCGATCGGAATATCGGCGAGCGAAAACGCGCTTCCCGCGATGAACGCGCCGGTTTTTGCCAGTTGCCCTTCGATCATGGCCATATGCCTCGCCCAATTCGCGCACGACAGATCGATCTGGCTTCGGTCCTGGTGTGCCGGAGAACGCCGGACCAGCGCCAGAAAGGCATAGCTCCAGGCGCGGTTCAATTCGCTCGCCTGCCAGTCGATCCACTGATCGCAGCGGGCGCGCTCGCACGGATCGGCGGGATATAACGACTCGCCGTGATAGCGGCCGGCCAGATAGCGAATGATCGAGTTCGACTCCCACAGCACGAAATCGCCGTCCCTGATGACGGGAACCATCGCGTTGGGATTCAGCGCGAGAAATTCGGGCACGCTGGTCGCGCGAAATCCGGAGCCCCAATCTTCCTGTTCGAATGGAAGCGCGAGCTCCGCACACGTCCACAGGACTTTGCGGACGTTGATGGACGAGGTCTTGCCGAGAATCTGCAGCATGGGTTCAAAGTGTATCGACGGCGCGCTGGAGCGGACAGGCACGGTTCGCGTCGTGAGCACCGGGCCAGCCCATTAGCCCATTAGCCCGCTCAGTGCGACGCGACGAAGATCGAGCCCGGCGCGGGCGGCGGAATGGCGAAGGTTCTGCGCATCCGCTCGGCCTCCTCCACTGGGCTGCGGCCGAACAGGCGCCTGAACTCGCGGCTGAACTGCGAAGCGCTCTCATAGCCGACCTGCACGGACGCCAACGCCGCCGTCACCTCGTTTCTCACCATCAGAAGGCGCGCCTGATGAAGCCGCGTCGACTTCAGATATTGCATCGGCGAGGTGCGCGTCACCGCCTTGAAGTGCGCGTGCAAAGTGGGCACGCTCATGTTTGCTTCGAGCGCGAGTTGGCCGACGTCGAGCGGTTCGCGATAGCACGCGTGAATCTTGCGGATCACCCTGGCGATCCTCGCGAACTGGCCTTGTGCGGTTAGCGCGGCACGCATCGATCCGCCCTGCTCGCCGGTCAGCACGTGGAAGTAGATTTCGCGTACCAGCGCCGGTCCGAGCAACTCCGCCTCCAGCGGCACGCTCATCGCTTCCAGAAAGCGCAGCACCGTGGCGCTCAGCTTGGCATCGAGCGGCGTCGACATCATGCCGCGCGGCTCGGCCGGCACGCCCGCGTCGCGCTCGTCGAGTTGCAGCATCAGATCGGCGGCGACCTTGAAGTCGAGGCGCAAATAGATCGCAAGCAAAGGCTTCGCCGCGCTCGCTTCGGTTTCCATCGAGAACGGCACCGGCACCGAGACGGCCAGGTAGTGCTGCGCGTCGTACACGTACACCGTGTCGCCGAGAAAGCCCCGTTTGCGCCCCTGGCACACGATCACCACACCCGGGTCGTACAGCACGGGCGTGCGGCTGAGCGGCCGGTTAGAACGCAGGAAGCGCACGTCGGGCAAGATCGTGAGGTTGTAGCCTTCCACCGGTGCGAGATTTTCGAGCAAGGCCACCATGCGTTGCCGCGCGGGGGGTTCTCCGTGTTTGAACGCCATTCCGATCCCTGTCAACGTAATCAACCAGACTGCAATGTGCCACCGTCGCGCTGGAAAATCCATCTGCTCATAGGATTAGGCAATCACCGCAGACGAACCGGCATTTTCGCCCGCCTTTGCCGCTCCTACCATTCTGTCCTGTGCAGGCCGGTCGATGCCGTGCGCTTTCATCCGAAGGCGCCGTGTGACGACCGGCAAAACAAAGGAGTGGATCACCATGAGCAAAACGTTTCTGATCACCGGTGTCAGTTCCGGCTTCGGCCAGGCATTCGCGCAGGCGGCGCTCGACGCGGGCCATACCGTCGTCGGCACGGTGCGCAATGACGCCGCGCGCAGCGCGTTCGCGGCGCTAGCCGCCGAACGGGCCCACGCCATCGTGCTCGACGTGACGCAATTCGATGCCATCGCGCCCGCCGTCGCCGCGATCACGCAAACCGTCGGGCCGATCGACGTGCTGGTCAACAACGCCGGCTACGGGCACGAAGGCACCCTGGAAGAGTCGCCGCTCGACGATATGCGCCGGCAGTTCGACGTCAACGTGTTCGGCGCGGTGGCGATGATCAAGGCCGTGCTGCCCGCCATGCGCGAGCGCCGCTCGGGTCACATCATCAACATCACGTCGATGGGCGGCTTTATCACGATGCCCGGCATTGCGTACTATTGCGGCAGCAAGTTCGCGCTCGAAGGCATCACCGAGACGCTGGCGAAGGAAGTGGCAGGCTTCGGCATCAAGGTGACCGCAGTCGCGCCCGGCTCGTTTCGCACCGATTGGGCCGGCCGCTCGATGGTTCGCGCAGGCCGCAGCATCTCCGATTACGATGCCCTGTTCGACCCGATCCGCGAAGCGCGCGAAATGAAGAGCGGCAAGCAGGCCGGCGATCCGCGCAAAGCGGCTCAGGCGCTGCTCGCGATCGTCGCGGCGAACAATCCGCCGGTGCATCTGCTGCTCGGCAACGACGCGTTCGATCTGGTGAAATCGAAACTGGCCGCACTGAACGCGGAGATCGACGCGTGGGAAGCGCTGTCGCGCTCGACCGACTTCGCATGAAGCAATGATGCCCGTGCGTGAGCGAGAATGAGCGAACCGGCACGGTTCAACTCAGGACGCGAGGCAGACGGCAGCGCCGGCAACCGGTCCGGCCATCACGCACAAAAGGGGTATCAGATGACGTCGAAGAAGGATTGGGAAGCAAAGCAGTACGTGTTGTTCGAAAACGAGCGCACACGTCCGGTCAGGGATCTGCTGGCGGCCGTGCCGGCAACGGACGTGAAGACCGCGGTGGACATTGGCTGCGGACCCGGCAATTCGACTGAAACGCTCGCCGCGCGCCTGCCGGGCGCGGCGGTCAGCGGCATGGACAGTTCGCCCGACATGATCGAGGCGGCCCGCAAACGCCTGCCGCAATTCCAGTTCGACGTGAGCGACATTTCCACGTGGGACGCGCCGGGACCATACGATCTGATCCTCGCCAACGCGGTGCTGCAATGGGTGCCGGACCATGAGCGGCTGTTTCCGGCGCTCGTGGCGAAGCTCGCGCCGGGCGGCAGCCTCGCCGTGCAGATGCCGGACAATCTGGACGAACCCGCGCACCGCCTGCTGCGCGAAATCGCTGCGGACGGCCCGTGGGCGCCCACGCTCAAGGGACTCGAGCGCACCGTGCGGTACGGCGCCGGCTGGTACTACGCGTTGCTCGAGCCGCTGTGCGCGCGTGTCGACGTATGGCGCACCGTCTACCACCACCCGCTTGCGGGCGGCGCGGACGCGGTGGTCGAATGGTTCAAGGGCAGCGCGCTGCGGCCGTTCCTCGCCGAACTCGACGACGCCGGGCAAACCGCCTTCCTGCAGCGATACCGGGACGCGATCGCCGCGGCTTATCCGGCGCTCGCCGACGGCACGGTGTTGCTGCCGTTTCCGCGGCTGTTCATCGTCGCCACCCGCTAGCTCTGCGGGCCGCGAGCGGCGGCCTGTGGTGCCGGCGCGCCAGGGTACTCAGGAATTGCCGCGCTTGAATTGTGCGTGATATTGTTCAATGAAAGCGGAGGACGGCGGCTTGCCATCCTCACCGGAACGCAATTTACAGCAGCGAGCGTCGCCATGAGTGATGTACGCCATCATCTGAGTCCACGTGACCGTTTGGAGCTGTTGTGCTGGCTCACATGCGGAAGTCTTGGCGCTTATTACCTGAATGAGGATTGGCCCGACGCGGCGTTTCATGTGCAGGCCGCGCATAAATGGCTCGACCGCCGCGCGCGCGAGGCCGACTGGTTGAGTGTTGCGAAGCTCTCCGCCACCGCGGTTGAGATTGCGCGGCGGCATGCGCAGTTTATCGAGGCCGATTGGGCCAGAGATGCGGTCGAGGAGATTCTGGATACGGATGAACTCGATCCTCAAGCCAGGCTTGTGCGGCAGGTGATTGCGGATTGCCAGAGTGCTTTGGCGGATAAGAGGCTGGCGGATTAGTGCTTGATCGCGGGTATATCGGTAACGCGCTGGTCACTGCACTCACCGCACTCCCTGCGAGGCGGGATTTCGTTCTGTTTTTTGCATATCGGTAGGCGCCGGTCCACTAGCATTCGGGCCCGCAGGAGGTCAAAGGGAGAAAACCCCGCCTGCTCAAGCCTGCCACTGTTCGTGGACCAGCCAAACCATTCGATCACACCGCGGAGCGGCGCGCTAGGGTTGTGTCGAAATTTGACAAATCTGCCGTTCTCTCGTCAGAACAGAACCGCTATACCCTCTCTTATTTCAGATTCCGGTCCGGAATCTGAATATCGAATCAGTATTCGAAAGCGCCATTGCTCGCGCCTTTCCGTCGGCTCGTATCTCTCCATAATGCAAATCGCATAGTAAAAATCAAGACCACCTCGACGACCTGATCTTTCGCGATAGTTTTGCAGATGTTTCTGAAACCCTGACACTGGGCGCTTCTTTCATGATTGCAAGGCGCGCTAAAAAAACGCCCGAGCGGTGAAGGACTGTTGCGTCAGCGACGCCCTCAGATCCGAATTCTGCACAGCCTCGGAAATGGAAATGAACATGAAATTAAATCCTCTCCATATTACGATTTGGGTTGCCACGGCTGCGGCAGCTTTTTTGTTGGGCGGCTATTTAACCAATATCCACGTCAATGCAAGGGGCGCTGACAATAGCCGCCCGGTCACCCGTGGCAATGAAAATTCAGATTATAATAATTACGTTGCCCTGCGAGTTAATCCTTACGACGAATCGGCTCCCATTTACCGTGAATTCAACGACTATCGAAAATGGTTGTTAAATAACAAGGATATACAGGCTGTAAATGACGCAGCAGATCCAATGGGTTTGATGATGTTATCTGGTCAACTGGCGGCGAAAGGAATGCCCCGTTTGCCAACGGACTTACTTGAGCAACGATTTTCATCTGTTAACAAGATATTGCCGTCGCTGGACAACCATATCTGCGCCACGTTAATAAAGGGAAACTTTGATGCTACGGAGTTTGCGGCGCAGTCGGTTCCGAAAATGAACTCATTTAATTCAGAAGAAGCGAAAGCATGGTTTTCTGTTGGTAGAGCCGCGATCGAGGCGCAACTACATCGGTCACCGGTCATCGTCCTTTCCACTGAAGACGCAACGCGAGGTATTGTCAAGATAGCCAAATCAATGTATGCGCCACAATCCAAGGAATTTATTGCAAGTTTGACGGGACTGAAGACGGCGTCTGATGAGGAAGCCTGTGCGACGGTGCGAATCCTTTACTCGCGAGGTAACTCTTTACCCGAACCCTATCGCGGGTATATCGCAAGAATGTTGCTCACCGGGGATGATGGAAATGAAAAAATTTAACAATTAATTTCAGGAAAATTCAATGACACCTCCCATTTGTCATTTTTATCTCCGCCATGTTGTGGCCCTGCTTGTCGCTACCGTCGCCGCGTTTTCTCTTGGATGCCTTTCCACCACAAAATATCATGCCAAGACGCCGGCCAGCGAAAACAAGAATATCTACCGCCGAACTGGCGAAGCCGATGTCGATGAATCCGCCGCATCAGACAATCCGTATTCGCCGTCCTCACCCATGCGCCGTGAATATGATGAATTTCGAAAATGGGTATGGGAGAATAAAAAAATAGTCGCGCTCAGTCCTTCAGGAAATCCGCAAGATCTATTAGATCTTTCAGGCACCTTGGAAGCCAAGGGGGTGTCTAAAATATCGACGGAACTGCTGGAGCAACGCCTTTCCTCGGTAAATAAGATAATAGCGTCTCTGGATGCTCATACATGCAGTACGCTCATAAGAGGAGGGTTCAACCTCTCGGAGTTCACGATCCAGGCCTTTCCGGTAATGAACTCGTTCGATGAAGGCGAAGCGAAAGCCTGGATCCAGGTTAACAAGGCTGCCATCGAAGCACAACTAGCCGGCTCACCAAATATCGTGTTATCGACCGAGGACGCAACGCTAGCCATTATAAAAATAGCAAGGCTATCGAATGCATCCCAATCGAAAATATATTTTAGTGGGCTAGCCAGTTTGAAGACGGCGAGCGACGAGGATGCATGCGCGACGGCCCGCACGCTTTATTCAAAAGGAAATGCGCTGCCGGAGCCTTATCGGGGACACATAGCGAGACTGCTGCTTACGGGGCGCAATGGGAATGAAAAAATTTATCACTCAGAGTAATGACAATATTTCCCATATAAATCTTGATTACTTTCCACGGATTGACCCGGCAAATCAGGACTATCTAATAATTCGCTCCTTTTTTGTTATTCGATTACTTCGACCGGGTAATTAATGCGAGCATACCGACGGCCGGCACTATGTAGACAGCGACGGGAGTCGACGTGATGTCATGGAAAAGATTGGGCAACCGTTGTCCGACTCAATCTGCGGTGTAGGCGCTCCGCGCCCTTGCGTGCGTGTGCGCATCGCCTGATAAGCACTGACAATTCCTGGCTCTATTGCAGATGTTTCTGATAGACGGCCGTGCGGCATTTTCTGGATCATCTCTGCACACACCCAAAAACGCGCTCGAACGATAAATTAGGGGCTTGCTCAATCCTCCGAAAGGCGCGCAGCGAGTGATCGGACTACAAAATGAAATCAACGACGAAATTCCTATTCGGTACTGCAGTAGTTATCTGTACCACTGCGGTATTTTTTCGTGGTTCGCATCCGGCGCCAGAGAATGCTGTAGAAAAGACACCGGTCGCCGCTGCCACGACGAATTCTTTTTCGACATCATCGGCCGCGTATCGCGAGACGGTGAACTTCAATCAATGGCTTGCGCAAAACAAGAAACTTGAGAGTGCCCGCAATTCCACGAGTCCTGCGGACCAAATCAATCTAGTCGGTCGGCTGGGCGCGGAAGGAATGGCTCGGCTTCCAACCGCTGTACTTGAGGCGTACATGCCGTTAATGAAGAAAATACTGGATGGATTGAACGACAAGGAATGCAGCGACTTCGTAACAGGAAGAATGTCAATAACTGACTTCAGTTCTCGTACATTCCCGCTCCTTGAGTCGCTAACCGATACTGAGAGGAAGGCATTTTTTTCTATTACCAAGTCGGCGATCAATGCTCGACTCGACAATCTGCCGTTTGTCCTCGTGTCACAGGAAAACGCCAAAGAGGCGCTCCTCAAGGTCGCGGCATCGCTTCCAGCAGATGAGTCGAATACATTTTTTCATAACCTGGTCAATTTAAGGACTGCAAGCAATACAGATACATGTGCGACCGTGCGGACGATGTTCTCCAAAGGCGTATTGCTGCCCGAGCCGTTTCGAGGAAACCTGGCTAGATTAATTCTCTCTGGAAAAGACGGGCGTGGAAATTTTTGAGCACGCCCAAGCAGCGCGGTCGGGCCACAATTAACCATCCTCTCCATGCTACGCATCTAAAGACACGATAAGACACGAATGAACTTGACGACAAGATTCCTGCTCAGTGGCGTTGTGATTGTCTGTGCCGTGACGGTTTTTTTTCATGGCTGCCCTCTTGCGCCTAAGCGACACACTGAGAAAACGGAGCGGAGTGATTCTACGTTACGGACTATTCCGTTCTCGAAGTCATCGCCGGTCTATCAAGCGGCCAAAGAATATCGCGAGTGGCTGTCTGGAGATAAAAGCTTTGCAGAAAAAGCCGGTGGACTAAGTTTGGCTGATAAGTTTCTGCTCTCCGGCCGCTATATCGACAAAGGGGCGGCCCGCTTGCCAACTGCTCTTCTGGAGGAGCGTCTTTCGTCTGTTAGCAAGATATTGGCGTCATTGGATACTCACACCTGTGGCAGGTATTTGAAGGGGGAAATGCCCTACTCGGAGTTCGAAAACCGTATCTTTCCAGTGATGGAATCGTTCAGCGAGGCCGAATCTAAAGCATGGTTCACCGTCAATAGGGCTGCGATCGAGGCACAGTTGAATGGATCGCCAATTATTGTTCTGTCAGCCGAAGACGCGAAGCGAACCATCCGAAAACTGCTGAGTTCGATGTATGAACCTCAATCAAAGGAGTTCCTTGCCGCGCTGGGTAGTCTAAAGACCGCCGATGACGATGATGCTTGCCGGACGGCCCGTGTTCTCTATGTCCAGGGAAATTCTCTACCAGAACCTTATCGTGGATACATGGCGAGAATGCTTTTGACAAGAGACGAAGGGCGTGAAGAACCTTGATGGTGGGCGGTACCTGAAATAAATTCGAAGGCGGTTTTAGCATAGCCTTTTTATTTGCAAAAACATAACGAAAATACTTTCTATGACCGAAACCAATTTAATTGCTAGTTATTTCGGGCCAATATCCGATTCGATATCAGGAATGGTCAGTATCGGCACGACCGCCGCGGGAGGAGGGAAAACCGATTTAGTGCAGGCGGCGGTATCCTATGGAGCGGCAATCATTTCCGGGCAATCGGTTATCACCGATAACAATTATCTCGGGAAGCTTAGTACGGTCATCGGCTCAGGCAACGCGGCGTATACGCTCATTAATAGCTTTCCAACACAGCTGCGGACGATGTCTACGTCCATAGACTATTACCACGAGGCAGTAGCGTCCGGCAACCAGGGAGCGATCAGTTCAGCGGGTCAAGCGCTAGTGCGCGACGTTGCGACTGTTATTAATACCATGGGAGCGACGATTGCGAGCGTAGCCGATGCGCTGGCTTCAGCAGGCATAGTCAGCTCGGCAGCCGCAGCTCCTGTGATAAGTCTCGGCCTGTCCGTCTCGGCTGCGGCAGGATTATTCGTGCTGACCGCCACCAATGCGGTAGTGGACGCAGTGAAATCGGCTGCGGCCGAAATTGGCAGCCTGCTTGACGCTATCAACTCGCAGTCAGGCACGGCCGGCATGGGAGGGGCGGGAGGGTCGGGTGGATCAGGTGGATCTGGCATCGGACATCCGGGAGGCTCTGACGCCTCCCCGCCCGAGTCGGGCGCAGGTGGCGGCGCCCTGGGCAAATACGACGGCCCTCCGTTGGACTCCACCAGCCCATTAGTTCTCGATCTGACTGGCTCAGGAATTAACCTGACACCACTCAATACAAGCGCTCCTTACTTCGATCTGAACAACGATGGCTTTGCCCGTCAGACCGGTTGGATTGGCACGGGCATGGGACTGCTCTGCTTTGACCCGGACGACCGGGCCATCACAAATATTACCCAACTATTTGGCAACGAAACCACTGACGGCTTCGACATCCTGCGCAAGCTCGATGCCAATCACGACAACATCATCAATGCGTCCGATCCTGCCTTCGCAAGCCTGCGGGTGTGGATCGATACCAACGGGAACGCGACCTCTGATCCAGGCGAACTCTACACACTCGGCCAGCTTGGCATCGCCTCCATCAATCTGAACAACACGGTGGTCAGCGAGAGCATCGCGGGTAACAGGATCAGTTCCGTCAGCAGCTTTACGTTGACCGACGGCACCACTCACGAAATCGCCGACGCGTGGTTTACCAACAGCACGATGAACACCCGGCCAGTCACACCCGTCGAGGTGACGGCAACCGCGGCCACGCTCCCACAACTGGCAGGTGCGGGAACATTGCGGGACCTGCGTTCGGCCATGTCGCTCGACCCGGACTTGCAGAGTCTGGTGCAGGCCTTCGTTGCACAACCCTCCGGTACATCGACCTCCAGTATCGAGGCAGCGGCACAGGCCATTCTCTTTCAGTGGGCGGGGGTAACTTCGCTCGCCCCCACATCGCGGGGTGGCTCGATTGACGCGCGGCACCTTGGTTTCGTGGAACGGTACCTGGGCAAGTCGTTCAACTCAACCGGCGACGGCGTGAACCCCGGAATCCGGGCATCGAGCTACCTGGAGCAAAGCTGGAACGATCTGTTCGATGCGGCGCTCGCGCGCCTTGTTCTGCAATCGCCGCTGGCGGCCAGTATCGCGCCTGAGTTCAGATATGACGCTTCCACTGATACGGTCCAGGCAACTGCGACATTTGCGCCAGCCCTGGAGGCGGCTCTCCAACGGCTCGGTACGCTCACTCCTGCGAACCTTGCTTCATGGGACCTGCTATTACGCGTCGCGGACGCAGCCCGATTCGACATGGGCATGTCCACGTCGTTATTCGAGAAATACGTTGCCGCTGCGACAAACGACACTATTGCCTCGGTTGCGAATGCCATCGCAGTTGGGCTGCAGATCAGTTTTGACAGTTCCGGGCGCATTCAGGAAACCGGCAGCACGATCTACCACGACTTCTATGCAGGCCCGGGAGTCAGCGTGCTGATCGGCAATCGCGCAGGCAACGACCCAAGCGGCACGCTGCCTGGGCATGACGTCTTCCACTACTCCGCTGGTGATGGTGTCGTGGAAATTCGTGAGAGTGATCCGAACTCCAGCAAGCCTGCCAATACCCTCCAGTTTGGTCCAGGAATTGATCCATCATCAATCAGGGCAAAGGTGCTTGCCAACTGCGACATGGTATTGACCGACGGCGTGGCAGGTGACCAGATCACATTGAAGGGTGAATTCCGCGACGCCGGCGCGGGTGTCCAGTTCGTACAATTTGCCGATGGCACGACTTGGACGAAATACCAACTGATCCAGGCTGCTGCGCTCTCTGGCACAGCGGGCAATGACAAGCTGTACGGGACCAGCAATGCAGAAGTGTTCGACGGCAAGGGCGGCAACGATTTCGTTCAGGGCGGCGGCGGAGGCGACACGTTCCTGTTTGATGCGGGCTACGGGAAACTCGAAATTTCTGAGGCAGACAACGGCAGCAATCCCTACAACGTACTCGCATTCGGGCCGGGCATCAGTGCCTCATCCGTCTCCGTGCGCACGAACAGCAACTCAGGCATTGTATTGACCGATGGTATCGCGGGCGACCAGATTACCCTTGACCTGGCCATGCTCCTTTACAACAACGGCGTGCAGGCAGTGCGCTTTGCCGACAACACGGTCTGGACACAGCAGCAACTGCTGCGCATGGCAACAACAGGCGCTGCAACTGACGACAGGATTTACGGAACTTCCAATGCGGAAGTATTCGATGGGAAAGGGGGAAACGATTATGTCCAGGGCGGCGGCGGCGGGGATACGTTCCTTTTCAATGCAGGCTACGGAAAACTGGAGATATCGGAATTAGACACGGGTAAAACACCGCATAACGTACTGCAACTGGGCGGAGGAATCACGGCGTCGTCCGTCTCGGTACGTGGCACAGCCAATTTCAGCATCGTGCTGACAGACGGCATCGCGGACGACCAGATTACGCTGGATGGGGAAGCAAGCAACCTGGCAAATGGTGTGCAGGAAGTGCAGTTCGCCGATGGCACCGTATGGAGCAGGCAACAGATGTTGCAGATGGCGGCAACAGGCACGACGGGCGACGACAAACTCTATGCCGCATCCATCGGCGTCGTGTTCGACGGCAAAGGTGGCAATGACTATATCCAGAGCCTGGGCGGTGGCGACACGTTCATTTTCAACGCGGGCTACGGGAAACTGGGGATATCGGAATATGACTCGGGCAAAACACCCAATAACGTGCTGCAACTGGGTGCGGGAATCAGCACGTCATCGGTTTCAGTGCTGACATCGGGCAAGAATCTGGTGCTCACGGACGGCATGGCGGGCGACCAGATCACGCTCGACTCTTTCATGTACGGCAGTTCCTACGGCGTGCAGCAAGTGCAGTTTGCCGACGGCACGACATGGAGCAGGCAGCAGTTGCTCCAGATGACACCCGCGCTCACCGCGACCCGCGCCGATACACAGGTGGACAACCTGATCGCGGGTATGGCGTCTTACGGCGTGGAACCCGCGGCCAGTTCGCAGACGCCCTACACGGTCCAGCAGCAGCCCCAGGTCATGCTCTCAGCAAACCTGCACTGACGCTCCTTTCCCCGCTGCCCACGCATCCGCGGCTTTCTGCCTCGCGGATGCGAATTCACCTGCATCCCTTGAACGCTCCCGAACTCAAACAGCCGGTGCATGATCCATCGCTCGCATGTCTCGTCATCATCGCGCGGTTTCATGGCGTGGCCGCTGACGCTGCGCAGTTGAGCCATGCCGCCGCCCGCAACGGTGAACCCTTCGACAATGACGCGCTGATACTGGGTGCCCGCTCAATCGGCCTGAAGGCTACCCAGGCGCCCCTACGAATCGACCGTCTCGACCGGACACCTTTACCGGCGCTTGCCTTCGACAGGGACGGCAGGCACTTCATCATCGCACGATGCGACGGCAAAACTGTCTTCATTCTTGAGGCCGACGCTCCCGCTCCGACAGTGGTGTCGTTCGACGCGCTCACGGTCCGCACTACCGGGAAAATGTTGCTATTCGCGTCCCGTGCCTCGCTTGCCGGTGAACTTGCGCGCTTCGATTTTTCCTGGTTCATTCCAGCGATCATCAAGTACAGACGACTTCTGCTGGAAGTGCTCGCCGTGTCGCTGGTGCTGCAGATTTTCGGGCTCGTTTCGCCACTGATGTTCCAGGTAGTGATGGACAAGGTTCTCGTGAACCGTGCCTACAACACGCTTGCCGTTGTAGGCGTCGCGCTTTTCGTAAGTTCGACCTTCGAAGTGCTGCTCACGGGCCTGCGCAATTTCACTTTCTCGCACACGACCAACCGGATTGACGTTGAGTTGGGCGCACGCCTGTTCCGTCATCTGCTGGCGTTGCCCTTGCCGTATTTCGCGGCCCGACGCGTGGGCGATACGGTGGCCCGCGTGCGTGAACTGGAGACTATCCGCAACTTCCTGACCGGGCAGGCGCTGACCGCTGTCATTGACCTGGTATTTTCGTTTGTGTTTCTCGGGGTGATGTGTCTCTACAGCGTACGGCTCACGTTGATCGTCGTGGCGTCGTTGCCGCTCTATGCCTGCGTTTCCGCCGCACTGGTGCCTGCCCTGCGCCGCCGTCTGAACGAGAAATTCGCGCGCGGTGCGGACAACCAGTCGTTTCTGGTCGAGACTGTTTCCAGTATCGAAACGGTCAAGGCAATGGCCGTCGAGCCGCAGTTCATCAGGAGATGGGAAACGCAGCTCGCCGCTTATGTCGCATCGGGGTTCCGGGTGACGGCGCTCGGCAACGTGGGGCAGCAGCTTATCCAGTTCACCGGCAAGCTGGTCACGCTCGCAACGTTGCTGCTGGGCGCGAAGCTGGTCATCGATGGGCGGCTCACCGTGGGCCAACTGATTGCGTTCAACATGATGTCGCAGCATGTCGCCTCGCCCGTCCTGCGTCTCGCACAACTCTGGCAGGATTTCCAGCAGATCGGCATTTCAATGGGGCGCCTGGGCGACATTCTCAATACGCGCAACGAACTGGCGCAGAGCCGCCAGGCGCTCCCTGCGCTGGTTGGCAATATCCGCTTCGAGAACGTCCGTTTCCGCTACCGGCCCGACGGCCCACCCGTTCTCGATGACCTGTCGCTCGACGTGCGCGCCGGCGAGGTGGTCGGCATTGTCGGCCGCTCCGGTTCCGGCAAAAGCACGCTCACCAAACTGCTGCAACGGCTTTACCTGCCCGAACAGGGCACCGTGCGAATCGACGGCATCGACCTTGCGCTCGCCGAGCCTGCATGGCTGCGCCGACAGGTTGGCGTGGTGCTTCAGGAAAACGTCCTCTTTAACCGTTCTATCCGCGAGAATATCGCGCTGACCGATCCGGGCGCACCACTTGAACTTGTGATGCGCGCGGCAACACTGGCCGGCGCGCATGAATTCATCTGCGAGCTACCGCAGGCGTACGACACGCAAGTCGAAGAGCACGGCGGCAACCTGTCGGGCGGCCAGCGCCAGCGCCTCGCGATTGCGCGGGCGTTGCTCACCAATCCGCGCATTCTGATTTTAGACGAGGCAACCAGTGCGCTCGACTTCGAAACCGAGCGCGTCATCCAGAACAACATGCGTGCCATCTGTGCGGGGCGAACCGTCATTATTATCGCTCACCGCCTGAGTGCGGTAAGACACGCGGACCAGATCATCGCAATGGACAAGGGGCGGATTGTGGAGCGTGGCGCGCACGACGCTTTGCTCGCGCACGGCGGCTATTACGCCCACCTCCTCTCTCTGCAAAACAGTTGATGATGCGAGTCCATCTTGAGGCAATCGCCGATCTGATACGTCGATACTCGGCCGTGTGGCGGGCCGGGTGGTCGATCCGCGACCAGCTGGATACGCCGGAAAAGCTCGGATACGAGCTGGCTTTCCAGCCCGCTCACCTTGAACTGGTCGAAACGCCCGTTCATCCTGCGCCTCGTTGGGCAATGCGCATTCTGGTGATCCTCGCCATGTTGATCCTGCTGATCGGTATCGTTGGCCGACTCGATATCGTCGTGACGGCAAAAGGCAAACTCGTTCCCAACGACCGCGTCAAGATCATCCAGCCGGCAATTACCGGCGTTGTGCGGCAGATTCTGGTTCGTGATGGGCAACGCGTGAATGCGCAACAGGCATTACTGGTTCTCGACGCGACACAGGCAGCGGCTGATGCAGACAAGGCCCGCTCGTCGCGGATCGATGCAGCCCTGGCGTCCGCCCGCGCCACGGCACTATTCGATGCAGTCAAAACGGGACGTGTCCCGGCGCTGCGTACGGTGGATGGTGCATCGTCAGAGCAACAATCTCAGGCACAGCATTTCGCCGAAGGACTGTACAGGGAGTACGCGGACAAACTCATGGCGTCGCAAGCCGAACTTCTCAAGCGGGAAGCCGAACTCGCGACGACCCGCCAGGAAGTGGCGAAGTTGCGCGCAACCGCACCGCTGGCACGTCGTGAGGCCAATGATTACCGATACCTTGCGCGCGACCAGTACGTCGCGCAACACGACTATCTGGGCAAGGAACAGTCCGCATTGGAACAGGAACACGAACTCGCCGCGCAGCAGAGCCGCGCACGCGAACTGGCTGCGGCGATAGTCCAACAGCGGGCGGCGATCGGACAGACGACCTCGCAATTCGCGCGTGAACAGCTCGATGTACTCGACAAGGCCCGGCAGCAGTTTGCGCAGTACCGCGCCGACGAAACCAAGGCCGTGACGCGACAGAGCTTGATGACGCTCTACGCGCCGGTTTCCGGCACCGTCGAGCAGCTTGCTGCGCACACGCCCGGCGGAGTCGTGACAACGGCACAATCGATCATGGAAATCGTGCCGGACGACGCGGTGGAAGTCGAAGCAAGCATTGAAAACAAGGACGTGGGATTCGTGAATGTCGGGCAGGATGCCATCGTCAAGATTGAGGCCTTCCCTTATACCCGCTACGGCTACCTGACCGGTAAGGTCACGTCGGTATCGAACGACGCAGCGCAGAACCGGGACCGGAAACTGGGCCTGACTTTCACAGCACACATTCGCTTGCCGACCAACCAGATCCAGGTTAATGACAAACCGGTCAGACTCACGCCTGGCATGGAAATCACGGCAGAAATAAGGACCGGGCAGCGCAGTGTGGCGGCGTATTTTCTTGACCCGCTGATGCAGACGGCCGGTAAGAGTCTGCATGAACGTTAAACTCACGAGCGGCGCGAGCCGCCGCTACATTCACGCGCTGCGGGCGTTGATATGGCTATCGGTTCTGGGTGTCGCGCCGGGTACCGTGAAGGCCATCGATGTTTTTCGCACCGACACCTTGGTTCCGCGCACACCTGCGAGTACATTCGCAAACGACGCCGCCTATCCCTGCCAGTTCGGCCAACTGGAGATGCCGCTCCATCTGGCCGAAGCGGTGAATCGTGCCCTGTGTGAAAACCCGGCAACGCGGGAAGCCTGGGCGAATGTGAAGGTGCAGGCCGCGGCGGTCGGTGTGGCGAAGTCGGCCTATCTTCCGACCCTGACAGCGAACTTGCAGGACGTGCGCGATCACACGGCGACAGACGTGAGTGGTTATCCCCGCCTGAGTTCGGCGAATCGCTCGACGGTCTATTCCGGCTCGATCTCGGCGAACTGGGTGCTGTACGACTTCGGGGGCAGGAAAGCCGCGCTCGCCAACTCGCAGGCTCTGCTCGCAGCCGCGCGGGCCAACCAGGACGCAACCTTGCAGACGGTCTTCGCCACTATCGCGACAGACTACTACGCAGCACAGGCGGCAGCCGGCAAGCTGGCCCTGGCAGAAGACGCGGAAAGTATCGCCTATGACAGCTTTACTGCCGCGTCGGCACGCGTGGCCCACGGCGTCGCGGCGATTTCCGACCAGTTGCAAGCCCAGACTTCCTACGCACAGGCAACGTTTAACCGTGCAAAAGCCGAAGGCGATTTGCAGACCGCGTTGGGCACGCTTGCCTCAGACATGTTTCTGGCGCCGGATCAGCCTGTCACCATGCCGGCGGCCGACGATGGCGTGGTGCCGGACCAGGACGCCACGGCATCGATCTCCAGCCTGATTGAAGAAGCTCAAAGCATCCACCCTGCTATTGCGGCCGCCAGAGCGAAGCTCGACGCGGCGATTGCCGATGAACAACGGACGCGCGCCGAAGGGCTGCCGAATCTGAGTCTGATTGCGAAATACAGCCAGAATAACCAGCCCGCCAGTCTGGGGCTCGGACAGCCTGAATTCGCCGCAACCGGGCGCGACGGGTATATCGGCGTGCAGTTGCAGATTCCATTGTTCGAAGGGTTGAGCCGCACGTACAAAGTACGTGCGGCTCAAGCCCAGGCGGAAGTGCAGGCGGATTCGCTCGACGAAGCACGACGGCAGATCGCGCTCGACGTGTGGAAGAGCTATCAGGCGTTGCAGACGAACATAAAGAGCGTGAGCAACACCGCTACCTTAAAACAGATTGCACAGCGTTCTTTTGAAGTTGCAAAGCGCCGCTATGCGGTGGGCGTGGGGAGCATTCTGGAATTGCTGAACGCACAGAAGGCGCTTTCCGAGGCCAGACAGCAACGCATCCAGGCGCTGACCGACTGGCGCGTGGCACGGCTCCAACTGGCCGCGAAGATTGGGCGTCTGAATGCCGGCGATTTGCCCACGGAACACAGTCCGACGCACTAGTCAGGTCTGACGCGGCTGCATGGCTGTACGCCGGCCGATTCGCTCGCACGAGCATCCCACAAAAAGCCCGATGCGAGCGCCTGAAGATTTGCGCCCTACTTCTCCTCCCCCTCGCGACTCTTGAACAGCCGCGCGCTCGACAGAATAGCAAGCGCAATCGCCACGCTAAGAATCGCCGTCGCTTCGCGCCCCAACCCCGCCGCCACGCCGACGCCTGCGCTCAACCACAAGCTCGCTGCCGTCGTCAGGCCACGCACCTCGCGTTCGGCACTGAGCTTGATGATCGCGCCCGCGCCGAGAAAACCGACGCCGGACACGAGGCCTTGCAGCACCCGGCTCATATTGTCCTGCGAAAAACCGGCCTGCAACGGCACGACCACGAACAAGGCCGCGCCGACCGACACCATCATATGCGTGCGCATGCCGGCGTCGCGCCGTGACATCTCACGCTCGAATCCGAGTATGCCGCCGAGTATCAATGCGAGTCCGAGGCGCATCAGCACCTGCGTGACGTCGGCCGCGCTGCCGAGATCGGAGAATTCTGCGCGTGCAGTTCCCCACACCACCTGCCACCAGTTGGTCATTACATTTGCCCGACGTTCCGGAAAACGCCAAGCATACGGCAATATCGCCGCGCCGCGTGCTTCACCCCGCCGAGGTCTTCTTTACGAACGCGCTCACTACGGCCTCCAGTTCTTTCGTGATTGTCGTCATCACGCCGGCCACCACGGCGAATTCGCGCCCGGTCACGTGCGCGCGGCTCGCCACGATCTGTCCGTTGAACGAAACGATATGCGCTTCTTTCGCGATCGCCTTGATCCGCTCGATCAGTTGCTGCTGCTCTTTCTTCTGCAAGCGCGCTATCCGCCGGCTCTCCTGCTCGTACACGGCCGTGACGCCGTGCAGATGCGTCAGCAACGGATCGACGGAATCGACCAGGGCCTTCAATGCATCGTCCGCGCGCGGCGACGCACGCCCGATCGCCTCCAACGCGGTCGAAGCCAGTGCGATAAATTCCGCGATCTTCGCGGCCACTTGGCCGCTGCCGTGAAATGCGTCGCGCAGCGCCGGGGAAAACAGTCCAGGCAAGCCGTCGCGGCCTCGCGTCAGCGCCGTATGACTGTCAGCGAACGTGTTCAACGTGTCGCGCGCAATCGCGAGCGCACCGTCGAACTGCTGGAACGCCAGTATCGCTTTCAACACAATGCGCTGCGAGAGCATCCGCTGACGCCCCGCCATGTTGATCAACGAGCTCAACACCTCGCTGGAGACGTCCGCGTCGGACAGTGGCGCCTGAACCCGTTCTGTCGTGATGCTCATGTCAACTTCTTATGATGGTTGATCGGCTCTGTCGCGTGTGACCCGGCTTCCGCATCAACGCGGCGGCCGGATCGGGAGCGCTACTCCGCTCCACGCCACACCACTACTCCGTTGCGTGCGCATGCATCACGCCGGAGTGCATCGACCACGCCATCCACGGGCGGCGCAGCGCGACGATCGCGAGGAACGCGCATGCGGCCAGCACGCCGAACGTTGCAAAGCCCATCTGATAGCTGCCCGTGCTTTCCTTTGCGATACCCATCACGACCGGCAGATAGAATCCGCCGATGCCGCCCGCGGCGCCGACAATGCCCGACATCAGACCCGTGCGGCCGGCCCAGCGATGCGGCACCAACTGGAAAGTCGCGCCGTTGCCGAGACCGAAGGCCACATACAGGACCAACAGCAGCGCAATGCCGCCCGCCATTGCAGGCATGGCTGCGGCGAACACGAAGTCGCACAACGAGATGATTGCGAGCAGAAAAGTCAGCGCGCGCACACCGGACACCTTGTCGGCGATCAGGCCGCCGAGCGGACGCACCATCGCGCCCGTCGCGGCGAGCAGCGCCATGAAGAGACCGGCGTCGATCTTCGAGAGCTGATAGAGGTTGGTGAGAAGCAGCGAAACATACGAGGACATGCCGACGAAACCACCGAACGTAATGCTGTACACCAGCATGATCGCCCACGTGTCACGCTCGGCCAGCACCGCGCGATAGCGCTTGGGCAGCACCGCGATCGCCAGCAAAGCGCCGATCACGGGCAACAGCAGCACACCGGTCTTGCCGGAGCCGAACATGCCGGCTTCGACCAGCAGCACCAGCACGATCAATCCGACCAGCGTCACTGCAAAGCTGCCGGATGCGCGCAGCACGCTGCCCGATTTCACGCCGGAATCGTTGGCCCAGAAATAGAGCGTGATTGCCGCGATCGCGAGCAACGGCAGTGCGCCGCCGGCGGCCATCTGCCAGCCGTAGTGCGTAGCCAGTTGCGGGAACAGGAAGCCGTCGAGCACCGCGCCGATATTGCCGGCCGCCGCGAGGCCCAACACGAGGCCTTGCACCTTCGGCGGATAGTTGCTGCCGGCCATCGGCAGCGCCACGGCGAAACTCGCACCGCCAACACCGAGGAATACGCCGAGCACCAGCAGCACGGTGTACGACGGCACAGACGGCATCAGCGGCAGCACGATGGTCGGCACCGCCGAAAGCAGCACGCCCATCAACGCAATGCGCTTGCCGTGCGCGGACTGATACAGGTTACCGAGCGTGACACGCAGAATGGCGGCCGAAAGCACCGGCACCGCCACCAGCAAACCTTGTTGCGCGGGCGTCATCGCAATGCTCTTGCTGATGAACGGCGCGAGCGGTCCATACAGAACCCAGACGGTAAAGCCGGTGTCGAAATAGAGGAAACACGCCACCAGCGCGCGCCAGTCCCCACTCTTTAGGGAGCTCATCACGTTTTTCATCAGATATCCTCACAATGCTGATTGTTCGACTATCCGGCAGATCGCGCCACGCGCTACGCACCGGAATGATCACAATGTTGAAAACCGGCATGAACAGGCAACCTCCATGCCATCCGGCTCCTTCTTTTGAAGCATTACTGCGTACTCTTTGAAACCTTGAAATGTCGACTGCGCACGCGGCGCTTGAAACAGTCCGGCTATCAATAAACATCGCGTGCGTAGCGTTTTTCCTGCGCGAGGCGGCCCACGTATTCGAGTGCCTTTTCGTCACTCATGCCGCCGTGTCGCGCCACGACTTCCTTGAGCGCCGCATCGACATCTTTCGCCATCCGGTTGGCGTCGCCGCATACGTAGAAATGCGCACCGTCTTCGAGCCACGCCCACAATTGCGCACCCTGCTCGCGCATGCGGTCCTGCACGTAGACCTTGTCCGCCTGGTCGCGTGAAAAGGCGACGTCGAGTCGGGTCAGTACACCGCTGTCGCGCATCGATTCGAGTTCGTCGCGATAGTAGAAATCAGACGCGGCGTGCTGCTCGCCGAAGAACAGCCAGTTGCGTCCTGTGTCGCCTCGTGCACGCCGCTCGTGCAGAAAGCCGCGAAACGGTGCAACGCCGGTGCCGGGACCGACCATGATCATCGGCGTGTCCGAACCATGAGGAGGACGAAAGTGTGCGGACTTCTGCACGAACACGGGCACGTTGACATCGAGAGCACGGTCGGCGAGAAAAGTCGACGACACGCCTTTGCGATGACGGCGGCCGTTGCTGTAACGCACTGCGGAAACCGTCAGATGAACTTCGCCCGCATGCGCTTTCGGACTCGACGCAATCGAATACAGCCGGGGTTGCAGACGCTTGAGCATGCCGGTCAATTCGCTTGCCGTGAGACTCACAGGAAATTCATGCAGCACGTCGGCGATCTGCTGGCCCCACAACCACTGTTTGAGGTCGGCCTTGCGATCCGGCGCCAGCAGATCACGCAGCGCGCCGTTATTGCTGCGTGCCGCAACAAACGCAAGCAGGTCCGGATTCGGCCGCGCGATCTCGTAGTGTTTGCCGAGCGCATCGGCAAGACGCATCTCTCCGGCGCCCGCCACGTTCACCGCGGCGTCCGCGCTCAGACCGCTCAGGCCGATCAATTCGTCGACCAGTTCGGGACAGTTGCTCGGCCAGACACCGAGTGCGTCGCCCGCTTCGTATTCGAGCTCCGAGCCGCCCGTATGCAACGAGACGTAGCGCGTATCTTTTGCCGCGCCCTGCTTGTTCAGGCGCAGATTGCTGACGAGCCGCGACGCGGCCGGCCGCGTTTTGGTGGGCACCGTGCCCGGCACCACGGCATTGACCATACCGCCCGCCGGCACGGCATACAGCGCGGCATCTTCTTCCTTGATCCGCACGATGATGCGTTCAAGCCACGCGTCCGCGCTTTCCTGATACTCGCTATCGCAGTCGACGCGATCCATCAGCCGCAGCGCGCCTTGCCCGGCGAGCCGCTCGTCGAGACGGCGGCCGTGACCGCAGAACTGGTCATAGTTGCGATCGCCGAGCGCGAGCACCGCGAAGCGTACGCCGTCGAGCCGGGGCGCGCCCTCGCCGCTCAATTGCGTCCAGAAACTTTGTGCGTTGTCGGGTGGGTCGCCATCGCCGAAGGTGCTTGTCATCAGCAGCACGTATTGGGCTTTGGCGAGCGCCGCAGCGGGATAATCCGCCATGCACGACGTGCGGATTTCAAATCCCGATTCCATCAGACGGGTGGCATAGCTTTCGGTCAGCGACTCGGTGTTGCCGGTTTGCGAGGCCCACAGCAGAGTAACCTTGGGACGCGCGCGCACGATCCGCACGCCGGACGCGTGAGACGCATCCGCATGTGACACCGCAAGCGTAGCGGCCGACGCGGCGGGAACCATCGCGCTGCGGCTATACAGACCGGCAAGCAAACCATCCACGTACAGACGGCTGGTCGTATCGAACGGCGCATTGCCGGGCAGAACCGGCGTGCTGTCGATACCTTTTGCTTCCGCTGAACGCAGTCCGCTGACGAAGCCGGCAAGGTAGAGCCGCTGCTGGTCGGTGAATGAAGGCGCGGGTGTCGGCAGCAACTGCAACAGGCTCGTGAGTGCATCGATACGGGGCATATCCAGATCCTCGGCGCTTGCCGATACGGTGTTCACGGGCGCCGCGCTCACGGCAACCGCAACGGATGCATCGGCGATCGTTGTATCGTCGTCATTCAGAAGCGGCTGCCTGCTGTCGGCCGCCACCGGACTCAGCGCGACCGCGCAGAACTTGAGTTCGGGCTGCTGCGAGATCAGGTCGACGGCATCGCTGGTTACGGCGTTGATGCACAGGTCGTCGCCGAATACATCGTTCCAGTGCATCGGCGCAAAGCAACTGCCCGCGCTCACGCGTTCGGTCACGACAGCCGGCAACACCGCGCGGCCCCGGCGCGAACGAATCTCCACCGGGTCGTGTGGCTTGATGCCGAGCGTGGCGGCATCTTCGGGATGAATCTCGACGAACGGGGCCGGGTTCAGCTTGTTGAGCATCGCGACCTTGCCGGTCTTGGTCATGGTGTGCCATTGATGCTGCAAGCGGCCCGTATTCAGTACGATCGGAAACTCACGATCCGGCAATTCCGCCGGCGCTGCATAGGCACGCGCGAAGAACACCGCCTTGCCGCTCGTGGTGGGAAAAACAAGCCGCGGACGGCTGCCGTCCGGCAATTCCTTGAGTGCCTGGCTCACGCCGTCGTTGAGATAGCGAACCGGATTGCGCTCCGCTGATTCGTCCGATGCAAGCGGCCACTGCAACGGCATTTCCTTCAACCGGCGATGGCTCGCGCCGCGCAGGTCGTAGCCCGTCTTCGGATTCGACACGCGGGTGATTTCCGCGAAAACTTCCTCGGCGCTCGCGTAGGTGAAGCTTTCGGCGTAACCCATTTCGCAGGCGATACGCGCGATGATCTGCCAGTCCGGCAGCGCGGCGCCCGGCGGCTCGATGCCCTTTTGCATCAGCGTGAGATTGCGCTCCGAGTTGATCATCACGCCTTCGGCTTCAGCCCAGAGCGCGCCGGGCAATAACACGTCGGCATAGCGGTTGGTCTCGGTGTCGAGGAAAGCGTCTTGCGCGATCACGAGTTGCGCCGCACGCAATCCGTCGATCGCGTTCTGGCGATTCGCCACGCTCGCCACCGGATTCGTGCAGATGATCCAGCACGCCTTGATCTCGCCCGCCGCCATGCGCGTGAACATGTCGATGGTGCCGTTGCCCGCTTCGGGCTTGAGCGTGCCCTTCGGAATGCGCCATAGGTCTTCGATAAACGCGCGGTCTTCTTCGACCAGCACCGAACGCTGGCCCGGCAAACCCGGCCCCATGTAACCCATTTCGCGGCCGCCCATTGCGTTGGGCTGGCCGGTCAACGAAAACGGCCCGCTGCCGCGCCGGCAGATCTTGCCCGTCGCGAGATGCAGATTGCAGATCGCGTTGGTGTGCCATGTGCCGTGCGTGCTCTGATTCAGGCCCATCGTCCAGCAACTGATCCACTCGTTGGCTGTGCCGATCATCTGTGCGGCCGCACGGATTTCGTCGGCGGCAAGGCCGGTGATCTGCGCGACTTTCTCCGGCGTGTAGTCGGCGAGAAACGCGGGCATCGCATCCCAGCCTTCGGTGGCCTCGGCGATAAAAGCGGCATCAGTATGGCCGTTTTCGTGCAGCAGATGCAGCAGGCCATTGAGCAACGCGAGATCGGTGCCCGGCTTGATCTGCATGAAAAGATCGGCCTTCTCCGCCGTCGTGTTGCGGCGCGGATCGACGACGATCAGTTTGGCGCCGGCCTTCACGCGATCCATCATGCGCAGGAACAGAATCGGGTGACAGTCGGCCATATTCGCGCCGATCACGAAGAACAGGTCGGCGTGATCGATATCTTCGTACGATCCCGGCGGGCCGTCCGCGCCGAGCGAGAGTTTGTAGCCGCTGCCCGCGCTCGCCATGCACAGGCGCGAATTCGATTCGATGTTGTTGGTGCCGACAAAACCTTTGGCAAGCTTGTTGACGAGGTATTGCGCCTCGATCGACATCTGCCCGGAAACGTAGAACGACAGCGCGTCCGGTCCATGTTCATCGAGCAGGCCGCGCAAACGCGCTGCCGTGGTGCTGATCGCCTGCGTCATGGGCAACGGCACCGGATCCTGACCGCGCGCATGACGCACGAACGCGCCCTCCAGACGTCCCGACTTGCGCAACGCGACGTGCGCCGACTGGCCCTTCGTGCACAGCCGTCCGAAATTGGCCGGATGCTCCTTGTCACCGGAGATTTTCACCACCTGGCCGCCCTCGACGTGCAGCACCATGCCGCAGCCAACGCCGCAGTAGGGGCACACGGTTTTTACGCTGGTGGATGACATGGCGGGCAACGTGGTTCGAAAAAAGTTTCAGACGATCAGCCGCTCAGACGGCGACCCACACCTGGCCGTTTTCCACTCGCGCGGCGAACGCGTCAACGGAATACGCCGGTGTTTCCAGACACTCGCCGGTCCGCAGGTCGAAGTGATGCTTGTAGATCGGCGAGGCGACCACGATGCGTTCACCGAGGCTGCCGATCAGCCCGCGAGAAAGCACCGCCGCCTGCGAGCCCGGGTCGAAGTTTTCGATCGCGTAGACGGTGACGTCAGCGTCACCGCCGCCGGTCACGTGAAAAACCGCCACCTGCTCGCCGTTGACGAGCGCGCAAACACCCGTGTTGGGCACGATGTCGTCGAGCTGGCAAACGGGCGTCCAGGAGCGTGGCAGGCGATCGTTTTTCATGGCGGAAGTCCTTGGTGAATAGTGCAGATCAATCAGACGGTTTCGGCGACCACGGGAATCGCGGCGAGCTTCGAGCGTCGCTCGGCGGGCGTGGCCGGTCGGATCTGACCACGTTCCTCCACGAAAGCGATGTTGCTGTCGGACTCGCTGCTGTTGACGAAATGACGGAAGCGCTTGCGCGTTTCGGGATCGGTGACAGCCTTCTTCCATTCGCACTCGTAGGTGTCGACCACGTGCTGCATCTCTGACTCGAGTTCGCCGGCCACCCCGAGACGATCGTTGACGACCACGTCGATCAGATATTCAAGGCCGCCCTCGAGGTTGTCGCGCCACACGCTGGTGCGTTGCAGACGATCGGCGGTGCGCACGTAGAACATCAGGAAGCGGTCGATGTAGCGCACCAGCGTTTCCTGATCGAGGTCCGATGCGAGCAGTTCAGCGTGGCGCGGTTTCATGCCGCCGTTGCCGCACACATAGAGATTCCAGCCCTTCTCGGTCGCGATGATGCCGACGTCCTTGCCCTGCGCTTCCGCGCATTCACGCGTGCAGCCCGACACGCCGAACTTGATCTTGTGCGGCGTGCGCAGACCCTTGTAGCGGTTCTCGATCTCGACCGCGAGACCCACCGAATCGCCTACGCCATAGCGGCACCACGTCGAACCGACACACGACTTCACGGTGCGCAGCGACTTGCCGTACGCGTGGCCAGATTCGAAACCGGCGGCGATCAGTTCTTCCCAGATGAGCGGCAATTGCTCGACGCGCGCGCCAAACAGATCGACACGCTGACCGCCGGTGATTTTCGTGTAGAGGCCGTATTTCTTCGCCACCTGGCCGACCGCGATCAAACCGTCGGGCGTCACTTCGCCGCCCGCCATACGCGGCACGACCGAATAGGTGCCGTCGCGCTGGATGTTGGCGAGGTAGTAGTCGTTGGTGTCCTGCAACGCGGCGTGTTCCTTCTTCAGCACGAACTCGTTCCAGCACGACGCGAGAATGCTCGCCACCACCGGCTTGCAGATATCGCAACCGAGACCGTGGCCGTGCTTCGCGAGCAGTGCGCCGAAGCTGCGCACGCCTTCCACACGCACGATGTGATACAGCTCCTGGCGCGAATACGGGAAGTGCTCGCAAACGTGATTGTTGACCACGAGACCCTGCTTCTTCATCTCGGCCTTCATCACCTGGGTAACGAGCGGCACGCAGCCGCCGCACGAGGTGCCGGCGCCGGTCGCGCCTTTGAGCGCGCCGATGTCGGTCGCGCCCGCGCAGACGGCGGCGCATAGCTCGCCCTTCGAGACGTTGTTGCACGAGCAGATCTGCGCGCCGGCGGGCAACGCCTCGACGCCGAGCGCGGGCTTCGCGTTGCCGTCCGCCTGCGGCAGGATCAGGAATTCAGGCGATGCCGGTAACTCGATGCGGTTCAACATCATCTGCAAGAGCGTGCCGTACTCGCTCGCGTCGCCCACCATCACGCCGCCCAGCAGGTATTTGCCGCATTCGGACACCACCAGTTTCTTGTAGACCTGCTTGCGTTCGTCGCTGAACTGGTAGGCGCGGCTGCCCGGCGTGCTGCCATGCGCGTCGCCGATACTCGCCACGTCCACGCCCATCAGCTTGAGCTTGGTGCTCATGTCGGCGCCGGCGAATTCGGCCGCGCCACCGAGCAATTGCTTCGCCACCGCGCGGGCCATTTCATAACCCGGCGCCACGAGGCCGAACAGTTGGCCGTTCCACAGCGCGCATTCGCCGATCGCATAGATGTGCGGATCGCTGGTGCGGCACGCGTTATCGATCACGATGCCGCCGCGCGGGCCGAGCGTCAGACCGCTTTCGCGCGCCAGATCGTCGCGCGGGCGAATGCCCGCTGAGAACACGATCATGTCGGTGTCGAGATGGCTGCCGTCCGCGAATTGCATGCGGTGCGTGCCCGCTTCGCCGTCCACGATCGCCGTGGTGTTCTTCTGCGTATGCACCGTCACGCCCAGCTCTTCGATCTTCGTGCGCAGCACGCGGCCGCCGCCGTCGTCCACCTGCACGGCCATCAGACGCGGCGCGAATTCGACCACGTGGGTTTGCAGACCCATGTCGCGCAGTGCCTTCGCGCATTCGAGACCAAGCAAGCCGCCGCCGACCACCGTGCCCGTCTTCGAGCGCGCACCGCATTCATGCATGGCTTCGAGATCGTCGATGGTTCGGTACACGAAGCAATCGGCGCGCTCTCGCCCCTGCACGGGCGGCACGAAC
Organism: Paraburkholderia dioscoreae; assembly: GCF_902459535.1. Lineage (NCBI taxonomy): Bacteria > Pseudomonadati > Pseudomonadota > Betaproteobacteria > Burkholderiales > Burkholderiaceae > Paraburkholderia > Paraburkholderia dioscoreae. Next base: position 2,169,252 of record NZ_LR699553.1, on the reverse strand, counting down.
GGATAGGAGCCGGTGGCGAAAACCAGCTTGTCATAAGGCAATGTTTCACCCGTCGATACCGTCACGGTGCGCGCATCGCGATCGATCGCCACGGCTTTCGCGTTCAGCTTGAGCAACACGTTCTGGCGTTCGAAGAAACCCGGCTCGACCAGCGACAGATCGTCCGCCGTCTTGCCCGCGAAAAACTCGGACAGGTGCACGCGGTCGTAGGCCGGCCTCGACTCTTCGCACAGCACCGTGATGTCGAGGCCGTGCGCGGCGTCTTGTGCGAGGCACTCGACCAGTTTGTGCCCGACCATGCCGTGACCGATAACGATGATTTTCATGAGCGCGGTTTCCTCAATGTGCTGGTTGCGGGCGCCGTCTTGCGGCATGGGGCGAAAGCGATCCGGAAATAAAAACGGCGTCCCGCGAACCCAGTCGATGACTGAATTCGGGGGACGCCGTTGTCCTGACCTGTCCTGCGGCGAGTACTTTGTGTTGCACTCGCGACGGATCCACGTTGATCCGATGGCACGGCTTAATGCAAGGCCTGTGCCAATTGCAGGAAACGCGTGGGGAAAGGCCGCTGTGCGGGGCTTCGGGGCAAATGGCACGCGCGTGCGGTGAACCCGGCGCGCGACGCGTTTCGATGCAGCGAAGCACACGTATGGTGCGACGCAGCACTGTGTGCGTGCGAGGTGCGGGCACGCAAGCGGTGCGTTGGCAGGCGTTTTTTGCGGTGGCGGCGAGGCGCGGCAAGGCATCGAGCGTCCGTTGTCGATGCGTGGCGTAGTCCTTGCATAACTCTGCATACCGTCATGGCAATGCAGCGGCCCTGACACGCAATACGTACCAATCCCGGACGAACCACAACGCGGTGTTTCGTCCCACTCGAAGTCGGGAAGCAGTACCCACCAGGCAGCAAACGGACAACGGCGTCCCCTCGTGACCATCGCGAGCGGACGCCGTTTTTTTATTTGGCGCCGGCGATTCAACTATCGCCGGCCGACACAGAAGCGAAGGACATCGCGATGAACCCGAACACCGGCAAGGTCACCTTATTGAGCGCAGGCCCGGGCGATCTCGATCTGCTCACGCTGAAAGCCGCGAAAGCGCTGGCGGCCGCCGACGTCGTGCTGCTGGACGACCTCGCGAATCCCGAGATCGTGACGCTGGCGCCGCAAGCACGGGTGATCCACGTCGGCAAGCGCGGCGGCTGCCGGTCTACGCCGCAAGCGTTTATCGAACGCCTGATGCGGCGCTACGCGCTCAAGGGCTTGCACGTGGTTCGCGTCAAGGGCGGCGAAGCGCTGCTGTTCGGGCGTGCCGGCGAGGAGCTCGCCGCATTACGCGGCGCCAATATTCCGGTGGAAATCGTCAACGGCATCTCGTCGGGATTCGCGGCCGCCGCAGGGCTGGGCATTTCGCTCACGCACCGCCGCCATTGCCACGGCGTGAGTTTCGTCACCGCGCACACGGAAGATCACGGCGAGCCCGATTGGGCCGCATTGGCGGCGACCGGCACCACGTTGGCCATCTATATGGGGATGCGGCGCATCGACAGTATTGCGGCCGCGTTGCTCGCGAACCTGCCCGCCGACACGCCGGCCGCCGTCGTGCAGTGGGCTGGGGGCGGCAACGAGCGGCGCCTGATGAGCCGCCTCGATCGCCTTGCCGTGGATGCGGTGAGCGCGGGCTTCGGCAGCCCTGCGGTCATTCTGGTGGGCAGTGCGATCGGCGAGAGCGTTGAACGCGCATGGGGAGAAGACAGCGCATGGCGCGATGAAAAGGAGGCCATGCACACCGACATGCGGATCGCGCGAGAGGCAATTGCGCAGGCCGCGTAAACGGGCACACGCGGGGCACACGCGCGCCACACGCAGGGCACACGCAGGCACGCGCGCACAGATTACCGAAACGGCTACCGTCGGAAAGAATGATCGATGCGCAAATGCCGTCGCCCAGCTTGTAGATTCGCTTCGCGCAACGTCCGTTATGAACCGGATCCTTGCGATATATATCGTCGATACCCAGCCTGAAAGCACACTTTCCCAAGCCTGATTTCTATCAGGACTTCAAATTGCTCACTAAACAGGAACACAAGGAACATAACCTGAGGGAAATCGGATGGCCCATCAACGAGCCGCACGCCTTCTGATCGCCGACGACGACGCGAATCTGCTGGCCGCTTACGTACTCTTTTTCACCGCGCATGGTTTCGACATCCGGACCGCGCGCAACGGCCTCGACGCGCTGGCCCAGTACTGCGACTGGCATCCGGATGCCGCCTTGCTGGACGTCGAAATGCCGCGTCTGGACGGGCGCGCGGTGGCGCGGCGAATCCGCTACGTGGGCGACGTGCCGGCGCCCACGCTGGTCGCGGTCACGGGGCTCGAACGTGCCGAGGAAAGAAGCGAGTCGCTGCGCTCGGGCTTCAACCATCATTTCGTCAAGCCGGTGCCTATGCCGGTGATTCTCGCGGCATTGAGCGGGCTCGTGCGACATTAGCCGTGCTGTGCCGGTAAATGCTGCACTCTGCAACGACGTTTTCGACCGCGTTCGCCCCCGACCACCGCCCTCAGTCGCCGAAGCCCAGTTCCGCTTCCACCGACTGCCCTACCCTCAGCCACTGTCCAGCCCCGCTCGCGACGAGCGCGTTATTGCCGAACGTTATCGCCCCGTCTCGCTGCGGATTCGCGCGGTAGACACTCATCGTGTCGGTCGGCTCGTTCGGCCAGTCCGGATCGGGCGCGCCTTTCGCCTGGTCGATGGTGGGCATAGGACAGCGCGAGCACGGCTTGACCAGTTGCAGTTGCACGTTCTCGCCCGCGTCTCCGTCCACGCTCAGCGTCTCCACATAGTCTTCCTCGTACGCGTCGAGCCCTGTCAGCACGACATTCGGGCGGAACCGGTCGATCGGAATCGCCGGTGCGCCCTTGCCGTTCAGGCGCGTATTCAGATCGTCGAGCGATGCCTGGCCGATCACCAGCAGCGGAAAACCATCGGCGAAATAGGTGGTTGCGCCGCCCACGCTATCCGTATAGCCGGGATCGACAATGCGTTCGTGCCCGGGATCGAAGCGCAGAAGCCGCGCGGGGACGCCGAGAAACGCCGAGAACCACGCCGCGCTTGCCGCGCCGGTGTCGAGTCCGTACGCGGCATCGCGCCAGACCTTGGTCTGTATCGCGGGCGCCGCATCGAGCCGCGCGGCATTCAATGGCGTGCGCAACTCGCTCATGCCGGGCGCGCGGATCACGAGGTCTTCGGCGCCGATTTCGACCTTGATCAAGGCCATGCGCGGATACGCGCGCTGCGTGAGCATGGCGCCGGCCGGGTCGGTGACCATCCAGCAGCGGTCGTATTCGAGGCCGGTGGCGAGCAGGCGCGCCTCATGCAGCGCAATGCCCGCGCAGGATTTGATCGGATAGACAAAGAGCTCGCTAATGGTCGCCATGAAGTGGGGGCACGAGGGGAGCGTGCGAATTGTTGTGTTTAAGGCCCGATTGTAAAGCCCTCTACTCCCATCCTTCCAGCCGTAATGTCGCGCGTACCAGCCGCTGCTCTTCCTGCTCGATTTCGCGCAGGTTCGCGCACACGCTTTCGATGTGATCGGCCGCCGCCCTGCGCGCCTGTTCGGGCAGCTTGCCGGTCACGGCGTTATAGAGCCGCGCGTGCTGACGGTCGATCACCCGCTTTTGCGGCACACGGTGATAGAGATTGTTCACGGACGCGAACACCGAACTCAGCAGCAGGTCGGTCAACGAGCTCAACGTATGCACCAGCACCGGGTTATGCGAGGCCTCGCAGATCGCCAGGTGAAATGCGTGGTCGAGCCGCGCGTGCGTCGAGGCACTCGTTTCGGTGCCCTGGGCCGCAATCATCTCCTCGTAGCGGCGCGTGATCAGCACGAAGTCGGCGGGCGTGCCGCGCAGCGCGGCGAGCCGTGCGGATTCCGCTTCCAGCAGCGCGCGCACCTCGAACAGATCGTAGAGCGTGCGCGGTTGCGAACCGAGCAGATGCATTAGCGGCGTGAGGGCCGGCTGCGCGCTGAGGCTCGCGACGAACGAGCCCCTGCCATGCGAAGTCTCGATGATGCCGCGCGCCCGCAGCAGCTTGAGCCCTTCACGCAGCGCCGTACGCGAGACGCCAAGCTTGTCGGTGAGGCGCCGCTCGGACGGCAGCGCCTGCCCCGTTTTCAGCACGCCGTCGACGATCAGCCGCTCGATACGCTCCGCCACCACGTCCGCGACCTGCCTTGAGTTGTTCGAATCCGCTGTCTGCATCGCTCATTCCCAACTGGTACGACCACTACGAGATGCTAACACGCACGACCCGGATAGGCAGGATACAGGCCATATCCATCAGTGGTTTTCATGAAACTGATCATGTAACGGCATTTCAAAAACTGGTACGACCACTTCCCGCAACCGTCGACAGCGATGCGCGCAGCCGCAACAATCTCTCTGGCAACACGCCCGCGCGCCCGCGCCCACGGGCATTCCGGCCGCTTCCAGCAAGTTCCGGCGAAGCGCGGCTTGAGGAGACACCCCATGAGTTACCAATACGATGAACGCGTCGACGGCCCGCTCGCGACGCACGACAAAGCCACCGTCGTCGCACAATTGCAGGCGCTGATCCCCGATCTGCAACTCCTTCACGAACAGGAAGATCTGCGTCCGTTCGAATGCGACGGCCTCGCCGCCTATCGCGCAACGCCCATGATGGTCGCGCTGCCCGACAAGGTCGAACAGGTCGAGGCGCTGCTGAAATTCGCCAACGCTCACAAGATTCCGGTGGTCGCGCGCGGTGCCGGCACCGGTTTGTCGGGCGGCGCGCTGCCGCTGGACAAAGGCATTCTGCTGGTGATGGCGCGCTTTAACCGGATTCTCGAAGTCGATCCCGAGGCCTGCGTGGCGCGCGTTCAGCCCGGCGTGCGCAATCTCGCGATTTCGCAGGCCGCGGCGCCACATGGCCTCTACTACGCGCCCGACCCGTCGTCGCAGATTGCCTGCTCGATCGGCGGCAATGTCGCGGAAAACGCGGGCGGCGTGCATTGCCTGAAGTACGGGCTGACCGTCAATAACATCCTCAAGCTCGAGATTCTCACTATCGACGGCGAGCGCATCACGCTCGGCTCGGACGCGCTCGACGCGCCGGGTTTCGACTTCCTCGCGCTCTTCACCGGCTCGGAAGGCATGCTCGGCATCGTCACCGAAGTCACGGTGAAGCTGCTCACCAAACCGCAAAGCGCGAAAGTGCTGCTGGCCAGTTTTGACGACGTCGAAAAAGCCGGCGCGGCGGTCGCCCAGATCATCGGCGCGGGCGTGATTCCGGGCGGCCTCGAAATGATGGACAACCTCGCGATCCGCGCGGCGGAAGACTTCATCCACGCGGGCTATCCGGTCGACGCCGAAGCGATCCTGCTGTGCGAAGTCGACGGCGTGGAAAGCGACGTGCGCGAAGACGTGGCCTGCGTGGAAGCGCTGCTGCGCGCGGCCGGCGCCACCGACATCCGTCTCGCGAAAGACGAGGCCGAACGGCAGCGCTTCTGGGCTGGCCGCAAGAACGCGTTCCCCGCCGTGGGCCGCATCTCGCCCGATTACTACTGCATGGACGGCACGATTCCGCGCCGCGAATTGCCGCGCGTGCTCAAAGGCATCGAAGACCTCTCGAAGGAATACGGCCTGCAAGTCGCCAACGTATTTCATGCCGGCGACGGCAACATGCATCCGCTGATCCTGTTCGATGCCAACGCGCCCGGCGAAACCGAACGCGCCGAAGCGATCGGCGCGCGCATTCTCGAACTGTGCGTGGCGGTGGGCGGCAGCATCACCGGCGAACACGGTGTGGGCCGCGAAAAGATCAACCAGATGTGCGCGCAATTCAATAGCGACGAACTCACCTTCTTCCACGCATTGAAAGCCGCATTCGATCCGCAAGGCCTCCTCAACCCCGGCAAGAACGTACCGACCTTGCACCGCTGCGCCGAATTCGGCTCGATGCACGTGCATCACGGCGCGCTGCCCTTTCCCGAACTGGAGCGTTTCTGATGCGCATCGAACCCGTCCCGATGGACGATAGCGAACGGCTCGTCGTCGAAGTTTCGCAAGCGCTCGCGAGCAACGCGCCGCTCAGGATTCGCGGCGGCGACAGCAAGGCGTTTCTCGGTCGTCCCGTGCAAGGCACGCCGATCGACACGCGCTCGCATCGTGGCGTGGTGAGCTACGACCCGACCGAACTCGTGATCACCGCGCGCGCCGGCACGCCGCTCGCCGAACTCACCGCCACGCTCGATGCCGCCGGACAGATGCTCCCTTGCGAGCCGCCGGCCTTCGGCGGCGCGGCCACCGTCGGCGGCATGGTCGCGGCCGGATTGGCCGGTCCGCGCCGGCCGTGGTCCGGTTCGGTGCGCGACTTCGTGCTGGGCTGCCGCGTGATCACCGGCGAGGCGAAGCATCTGCGCTTTGGCGGCGAAGTGATGAAGAACGTGGCGGGCTACGACGTGTCGCGTTTGCTCGCGGGCAGCTTCGGCTGCCTCGGTCTGATCACGGAAGTCTCGCTGAAAGTGCTGCCCAAACCGCGCGCGCTCAGTTGTCTCACCGTGGATCTGGAAGCGGCCGAGGCACTGCGCGAACTGTCCGCCTGGCGCCGCGCCGTGCTGCCGATCAGCGCGGCCTGCCACGTGGACGGCCGTTTGCATGTGCGTCTCGAAGGCGGCGTGGGGTCGGTGGCGTCGGCGGTGGATCGCATTGGCGGCGCCGAACTCGATCCGTGTTTCTGGGACGATCTGCGCGAGCACCGTCTGGCGTTTTTCGACGACCCGCGACCGCTCTGGCGCCTGTCCTTGCCGAACGCGTCGCCGCTGACCGCGCTGCCCGGAGACACGCTGCTCGACTGGGCCGGTGCGCAACGCTGGCTGAAAAGCACCGCCCCCGCCGCGGCGATCCGCCAGATCGCGCATGCGGCCGGCGGCCACGCGACCTGCTTCACCCCGGAAACCGATGCCGAACCGTTCACGCCGCTGCCGCCCACGTTGCTGCGCTTTCATCAGCAACTCAAGCGGCAACTCGACCCGCGCGGTCTCTTCAATCCAGGCCGCCTGTATGCCGGCCTCTGAACGCGGGCCTGCGAAGACCTGAAGGCGAACACCATCATGCAAACCAATCTCAGCGATGCCGCCAAAACCCTGTCTCGCGCGGACGAAGCCGAACAGATCCTGCGCGCCTGCGTGCACTGCGGCTTCTGCAACGCCACCTGCCCGACCTATCAGCTGCTCGGCAACGAACTCGACGGCCCGCGCGGGCGCATCTATCTGATCAAACAGATGCTGGAGGGCGAGCCGGTCACGCAGAAAACCCAGTTGCACCTCGATCGGTGCCTGAGTTGCCGCAACTGTGAAACCACCTGCCCGTCCGGTGTCACCTATCACACGCTGCTGGATATCGGCCGCGCCGAGCTGGAGCGGCGCATCGAGCGGCCGCTGTCCGAACGCGTGCTGCGCGAGGGTTTGCGCCGTGTGATCCCGCGCCCGGCGGTGTTCGGCGCGCTCCTGAAGACCGGCCGCGCGATGCGGCCGTTTCTTCCTGCCGCGCTTGGACGTAAAATCCCCAAGCGAAGCGCTCGGACCGACGCTGGGACACACCCGAGGCCGGCGCCGCGGCATCCGCGCAAAATGCTGATGCTGGAGGGCTGCGTGCAACCCGCGCTGTCGCCGAACACCAACGCGGCCGCCGCGCGCGTGCTCGACCGGCTCGGCATCAGCATCGTGAATGCCCCGCAGGCCGGCTGTTGCGGGGCGACCGACTATCATCTGAATGCTCAGGAGGCAGGCCTCGCGCGGGCACGGCGTAATATCGACGCATGGTGGCCCGCCCTCGAGGCCGGCGCCGAAGCCATCGTGCAAACCGCGAGCGGCTGCGGCGCGTTCATCAAGGACTATGGGCATCTGCTGCGCGACGACCCTCGCTATGCGTCAAAAGCGCAGCGGGTCAGCGAGCTGGCGCGAGACCTCGTCGAGGTATTGGCTAACGAGCCGCTCGGTCAGCTGCAAGCAAGCTTGCCAGGGCAGACTCAGCAAAGAATCGCGTTTCACTGCCCATGCACGTTGCAGCATGCGCAGAAGCTGGGCGGCGCGGTCGAGTCGATCCTGCAACAACTCGGCTTCGACCTCACCGCCGTGCCCGACGGCCATCTGTGCTGCGGATCGGCGGGCACGTATTCGATTACCCAGCCCGAGCTTGCGCAAAGGTTACGCAACAACAGGCTCGACGCGCTGGAAAGCGGCAAGCCGGAGATGATCGTCACGGCCAACATCGGCTGCCAGGTACATATGGACGGCGCCGGGCGCACTCCGGTGCGTCACTGGATAGAACTTGTAGAAGCATCCCTACCATAAACGAACCAGGAATTTCACTATGCTGAGCAAACCCGTGTTGACCCTTGCCGAAACGACCCGCATTCTCGAAGCCGCCCGCGCGGAAGCCGAGAAGAACCAGTGGGCCGTCGCCATCGTGGTGGTCGACGACGGCGGCCACCCGCTCGGACTGCTGCGTCTGGACGGCAGCGCGCCGGCCAGCTCGTACATCGCGACCGAAAAAGCCCGCACTTCGGCGATCGGCCGCCGTGAAACCAAGCTATACGAAGACATGATCAACAACGGCCGCACCGCGTTCCTGAGCGCACCGCTGCAAGGCACGCTGGAAGGCGGCGTGCCGGTGATCGTCGAGGGCCAGGTGGTCGGCGCGGTCGGCGTGTCGGGCGTCAAGTCGGATCAGGACGCGCAGATCGCCAAGGCGGGGATTCAGGCTATCGCCGCCTGAGTTCGCGTGCCGCTCGAATCCGCGGCCATCAACGAAAGAAGCTAAACCGTTGCACAACGCGGGCCGATGCCCCCTCATCGGCCCCATTCAGATAGATGGAGCAGTCGATGACTCAGATGAACCCGCGCGGCGGACTGCAAGTCGCCGCCAACCTCGACCAGTTCGTCGAAACCGAAGCCCTGCCCGGCACCGGAATCGACAGCGCTGCATTCTGGTCGGGTTTCGACGCCCTCGTACATGAGCTGGCGCCCAAAAACCGTGCGCTGCTCGCCGAGCGCGACCGCCTGCAGACCGAACTGGACAACTGGCATCGCGCCAATCCGGGTCCGGTGCGCGATCTGCGTGCGTACCGCGCGTTTCTCGAAGGCATCGGCTATATCGTGCCCGTGCCCGCCAGCGTCAAAGCCACGACCGACCACGTGGACACCGAAATCGCCGAACAGGCCGGCCCGCAACTCGTCGTGCCGCTGTCGAATCAGCGCTACGCGCTGAACGCGGCGAACGCGCGCTGGGGCAGTTTGTACGACGCGCTGTACGGCACCGACGCGATTCCCGAGACCAACGGCGCCGAAAAGCAGAAGGCTTTCAACCCGGTGCGCGGCGCCGCGGTGATCGCCTATGCACGCAAGTTTCTCGATCAGGCCGCGCCGCTCGCGAACGGCTCGCATGCCGACGCGACGCGCTATAGCGTCGAAGGCGGCAAGCTGGTCGTCACGCTGAAGAACGGCACGAGCGGGCTTAAGACGCCCGCGCAATTCATCGGCTATCAGGGCGAAGAGAGCGCGCCGTCCGCCGTGCTGCTCAAGCACAACGGCCTGCACTTCGAAATCCAGATCGATGCGAACGACTCGATCGGCAAGACCGATTCGGCGCATGTGAAGGACGTGGTGGTCGAAGCGGCGGTGAGCACGATCATCGACTGTGAAGATTCGGTCGCGGCCGTGGACGCGGACGACAAGGTCCAGCTCTATCGCAACTGGCTCGGCCTGATGAACGGCGACCTGACTGAAGAAGTCACGAAGAACGGCAAGACTTTCACGCGCCGGCTGAATGCCGACCGCGCCTACACCGCCGCGAATGGCACGGCGCCGGTCGTGCTGCATGGCCGCTCGCTGCTGTTCATCCGCAACGTCGGTCATTTGATGACCAATCCGGCGGTGCTGACCAAAGACGGCCACGAGATTCCGGAAGGCATTCTCGACGCGGTGATCACCTCGCTGTGCGCGTTGCACGACCGCAAGCACAAGCTGAATTCGCGCACCGGCTCGATCTATATCGTCAAGCCGAAGATGCACGGTCCGGCCGAAGTCGCTTTCGCCAGCGAGTTGTTCGCGCGCGTGGAAGACCTGCTGAAGCTGCCGCGCAATACGATCAAGATGGGCATCATGGACGAGGAGCGCCGCACCAGCGTGAACCTGCTCGCCTGTATCAACGAAGCGTCGGAGCGTGTCGCGTTCATCAACACCGGTTTCCTCGACCGTACCGGCGACGAGATGCACACGGCAATGGAAGCCGGTCCGATGCTGCGCAAGGGCGACATGAAGTCGAGCGCGTGGATCGCGGCTTATGAACGCAGCAACGTGCTGGTCGGTTTGAGCGCGGGCCTGCGTGGCCGCTCGCAGATCGGCAAGGGCATGTGGGCCATGCCCGATCTGATGCACGCCATGCTCGAACAGAAGATCGCGCATCCGAAGGCCGGTGCGAACACCGCGTGGGTGCCCTCGCCGACCGCCGCCACGCTGCACGCGTTGCACTACCACCAGGTCGACGTGCAAGCGGTCCAGCAGGAACTGGAGCGCACGGATTACGCGAAGGTGCGTGACGAACTGCTCGACGGCCTGCTGACCATTCCCGTGGTGGCCGAGGCGAAGTGGAGCGAAGACGAGATCCGCAGCGAGATCGACAACAACGCGCAGGGCATTCTCGGCTACGTGGTGCGCTGGATCGACCAGGGCGTGGGTTGCTCGAAGGTGCCGGACATTCACAACGTCGGCCTGATGGAAGACCGTGCCACGCTGCGTATTTCCAGCCAGCACATCGCCAACTGGCTGTATCACGGCGTGGTGAAGCGTGAACTGGTTGAAGAAACGTTCAGGCGCATGGCCAAGGTGGTCGACGAGCAGAACGCGGGTGACCCGCTCTACAAGCCGATGTCGCCGGGCTTCGACACGATCGCCTTCAAGGCCGCGCAAGCGCTGGTGTTCGAAGGACGCCAGCAGCCGAGCGGATATACGGAACCGTTGCTGCACAAGTTCCGGCTGGAAGTGAAGAAAGAGGCTTGATGCCTCGAACGCCGGGCGCGCGTGAAGCATGGGCCGGCTGAAAAAAGACGGGCGCCGCGTGGTTTGCGGCGCCCGTTTAATGTGCGCGGTGCTGCTGCGCGTTGCTTCTGCGTGATAAGTTTCGCGGCGTGCGCTGCCTTGAAGGGATGACAACCCGCATCAGCCGCTCGCGCTAACCGCAGCGGCTTCCGGCACGGCTCAAGCCGCTTCCGCCGCATACTGCGCCGGCACACCTTCCTGCATGTTGGTCTGCATATACGCCTGCAGATACGCTTCGAATTCCGCCTTCACTTCCGGATGACGCAGCGCGAACTCCACCGTCGCCTTCAGATAGCCCAGCTTGCTGCCGCAATCGAAACGCGTGCCGAAATAGCGATACGCAAGCACCTGCTCTTCGGTCAGCAGCGATTGCACCGCGTCGGTCAATTGCAACTCGCCGCCCGCACCCGGCTTCAACGCGCGGATATGCTTGAAGATGGTCGGCATCAGCACATAGCGGCCCACCACGCCGAGATTCGACGGTGCCTTGTCCGGCGCCGGCTTCTCGACTATGCCCGACAGCTTGATCACGTTGTCTTCCCATTCGCGGCCGTCCACCACGCCGTACGAGCGGCTGTCTTCGCGCGCGATGGTTTCCACGCCGATCACCGAGCTGTGATAGTGGTTGAACGTATCGACAAGCTGGCTCATTACCGGCTTCGAGCTGTGCAGCAGGTCGTCGGCCAGAATCACGGCGAACGGGCTGTCGCCCACCAGTTTCTCGGCGCACAGCACCGCATGGCCGAGACCGAGCGCTTCGGCCTGGCGCACATAGAAACAGTCGACATTGGCCGGCTTGATGCTGCGCACCAGATCGAGCAGCTTCTGCTTGTTACGCGCCTCGAGTTCGGCTTCGATCTCGTAGGACTTGTCGAAATGATCTTCAATGGCGCGCTTGCTGCGGCCCGTCACGAAGATCATCTCGGTGATGCCGGCGGCAATCGCTTCTTCAACCGCGTATTGAATCAGCGGCTTGTCCACGATCGGCAGCATTTCCTTTGGACTCGCTTTGGTAGCCGGCAGGAATCGTGTCCCGAGGCCCGCTACGGGAAACACGGCTTTGGTGACTTTCAGCATGGTAGGCATTCCCACATCGGTTAGAAATTAGTGTGTTCGCGGGCCAGGCGGCCAATTCGATGTCGCCGGAAAGACTAGCAAAAAATTACGCCAGCGCGCGCCTGAAATTTCCTCAATCCGAATAAATAAATTCATTCTATTTCGATATGCAGAATCGTCATAAGCAACAATTACATATTGAATGGTTTATTTTTGGATTTTTCAGAAAATTCTACATATTTTGACAGCGGACCTGCGCAGATGTGACACGCAACGTGGTGCCCGCCATCTCTTCAAGTTCCATTATTCGTTGTCGTCGAGCTGCGGCAGCTTGCCCGGGTTCATGCGAAAGCGGCGGATCGGCTCGTTCCGCAGCGCCTCCCGATAGGCGGAGGCGGCGACAAGGATCAGCAGCACGGCAATGCCGGCGAGTAGATGCAGGTTCATGACTTCACCCCGTGGTCAAGAGAATCCGTGTCTTAAATTAGCACGACAAAAGCGGTAAATAATTCGCCTCAGCACCCGGATATCCTCAATTACAATTCGTCACAAAATCGCCAATTAATTCAATTCACCCCGCAATTTTTTATCGATTTTTTGCGCGCGCCGTGCACTAGCATGTCATGCACCGTGGACGCGTGAGGCGTCCGCGCGAACTCAACTCGTGAACCCGCCAAGCTGGTTTCCCTCCGTCAGAATAAGGACCGCGCATGAGCGACTCAGCACTGGATGCCGCCGGCTCATCCCTGCCCCTCTCCCCGCCTCGCACGGCGGCCGCGCCGCGTGCCCAGAGCGAAGCGCGCGCCGACAGCGCCGGCAAGGAGCATGTCATCGACGCGATGCGGGGCTTCGCCGCCTTGCTGGTCGCGTATTTTCATTGCCGCCAGGTCGAATGGGTCGGCATGCAGGCGTTTCACCAGAGCGTAGGCCACGCATTCAGCCTGAATGCGATTGCCGCGTATCTGACCTTCCCGATTGCCTGGGGCTCGGCGGGCGTGCCGATATTCTTCGTGATTAGCGGCTATTGCATTCACCGTGGCGGCGCGCTGCGGCTCGCCGGCAATCCCGCTTACCGCCTCGATACGGGCAATTTCTGGGTGCGGCGCTTCGCGCGCATTTATCCCGTGCTGCTCGCGGCGCTGGTGCTGACCTTCGCGCTCGACTGGTTCAGCCTGCACTTGCCGCCCGTCAATCACAAGATCCGCGAGATCGGCCTGCAGGCGTTTCTCGTCAACCTGTTTTCGCTGCAAGGCGTGGCCGGCAAGACGTTCGGCTCGAACGGCGCGCTCTGGACCCTCTCGCTCGAAGTGCAGTTCTACGCGATCTATCCGCTGCTGTTCGCGCTGCGCCGGCGCATCGGCATGACGTCCGTGCTGGCGATCGTCGCGGCGATCAACGTGGTGTCCGCCTACGTGCTGGAGCGTCACGACATCCAGTTCTTCACGTCGTACTGGTTTTCGTGGACGCTCGGCGCGTGGATCGCCGACGCCCGTGCCCGCAGCGCGCCGCAGGCCCGCCTGCCGGTGTGGCTGTATGCCCTCGCTGCGGCGTTCGTCGCACTCGGCTGCGCCGCATTTCATTTCGGCCAGTACGGTGCGTTCCAGTTGTGGGCCATCGGCTTCGCGTTCTATCTGTACAAGGCGCTGGAGCGCGGCAACGCCGGCCGCGGCCCCGCGTTCGGCATGCGCGTGCTCTCGCGGCTCGGCGATTTCAGCTTCTCGCTGTATCTGATCCATCTGCCGATCTTCGTGCTGCTATCGTCGCTGCTGTTCCGCTCGTCGCTGCAAATGTCGATCTGGCCGTCGTTCGGCTACATGCTGGTGGCGGTGCCGGCGGCTTACGTGTTCTACCGGCTGGTCGAGTTGCCGGCCATGAAGTGGTCCGCCAGCTTCAAGCCGAAAGCGGCACTCAAACAGGCTTGAGATCCCCCGCCACCAAACCGAACCACAAAACCGGGCCGCAAAACGGGCGACAAAAAAACGGAGCGAAGATCCTCAGACTTTCGCTCCGCTGCGCAAACGGCAGGGACTGGCCGAGTCCCTGCCCACCCCGCGTAAAAATCCTCCCTAAGCCGTTGCAGGGCCCGTCACACGCTTCAGAATCCGCTCGACACCCTCGACATAGGCGGCCGTGCCGAACCGGCTCAGCGCCGTCTGATACCCGTTCCTGACCAGCCGGTTGCGCAGCTCGTCGTTCGAGCGCAATTCGGCGAGCGTGTCGGCAAGACCATGCGCATCCGCCGGGGTGCACAGCACGCCGTTCTCGTAATCGTCGATGATCTCCAGCACGCCGCCCGCTCGTGCCGCCACCACCGGCCGCTGCGCCAGCATGCCTTCGACGATCACGCGGCCGAACGGCTCCGGCGTGATCGACGTATGGACGACCGCGTCGACCGCGCACATGCAGGCCGCGATATCGTGCTGGAAGCCGAGAAAATGCACCCGCCCGCCGAGGTTGTGCGCGGCGACGAACGCGTGCAGTTCGATCTCGTACTGGTCTTCGCCGAAGAGCGGCGCGCCCACCAGCACCGCATGCATCTGCGGATTGAGGACCATCGCTTCGAGCAGCACGTGCTGCCCCTTCCAACGCGCCAGACGGCTGAACGAGCCCACCAGAAACGCGTCCTGCGGCAAGCCGAGGCGTTTGCGCAGCGTTGCTTGCGGGACCGTGCGCAAAGCGTCGAACGGCGCGGCGGAAATGCCGTTGAACACCACGTCGATGCGTTTTTCGTCGAACTGCGTCAGCACGGCGAAGGCGCGCGCCGACGCGGCCGAATTGGCGATCACATGCGTGAGGCCAAGACGCGCGCACCATTTGATGACCGCCAGTTGCTTGCCGCCGAAATGCTCAGGGCTCACGATATCGCGCAGATGCCAGACCACCGGGCGCCTCGCCAGCTTGCCGGCGAGTGCGCCGATCACCATCGCGCGCTGGGTGTTCGCGTAGATCACGTCGGCCTTGCGCGCGCGTTTGGCCGTGGCGCGCACGAGCGACAGCAGGCCTTTGAGCGCCTGGCCCTTCGGCAATGAACCGCCCTGCTTGCGAACATGGCGCAGCGCGCCCGCGTCGAGCACGTCGACGGCCACGCCGGCTTTGGCGAGCGCGGTGCGGAACGGGCCGTCGTCGAACAGCACGACCTCGATGCGCGAGCGCAATGCCTTGACGATTTCCAGCAGCGACAGTTCAGCGCCGCCGAGCACGCCGCTTTGATCGACGGCCAGAATGCGCGGTCCGCTGGCGACGGCCTCGGCCGTGTACGGCACGTACGGCGGCAGCGTGGCCGTGCGCAACGTCGGCACCGCGGCCCGCACATGCGCGAAGAAACGCTCGCGGAAATGCGCGGCGGAAAACTGCTCGGCGTTCGCGCGGCAATCCAGCGGCGAAAAACGCTTCACGTGGTCGTCGAAACGCTCGACGGCGGCGATGATCGATTCGGCATCCTGTTCATCGAAGAACATGCCGGTGGGCCGGGGCTCGGACAGATCGCGCACGGTTTCGAGCGCACCGCCCTTGCCGTAGGCGATCACCGGCGTGCCGCAGGCCTGCGCCTCGACCACGGAAATACCGAAGTCTTCTTCCGCGGCGAACACGAAGGCCTTGGCGCGGCTCATCCGGTCCTTGAGCACCTTGAACGGCTGGTAGCCCATGATCTCGACGTTCGGCCCTGCTTTCGCGCGGATCTTCTGCATGTCGGGACCGTCGCCGATCACCACGAGCTTGCGCTCCGGCATGCGCGCGAACGCTTCGACGATCAGATCGATCTTCTTGTACGGCACCATTCGCGAGGCGGTCAGATAGAAGTCGTCCTTCTCGGTGCAGAGCGCGAAGGCTTCGACGTCGACCGGCGGAAAGATCACGTGCGCGTCGCGCTGGTAGACCTTCTTGATACGACGCGCAATGAATTCGGAGTTGGCGACGAAGCCATCCACCGAATTCGACGTACGGATATCCCAGTTGCGGATGTAATGCAGAATCAGCCGCGCCATACCAGACTTCAGGCCGGCGGTCAGTTTCGACTGCCGCAGATACTGGTGCTGCAGATCCCAAGCATAGCGGATCGGCGAATGCACGTAGCTGATATGCACCTGGTCGGGGCCGGTCAGAATGCCCTTGGCGACCGCATGGCTGCTCGAAATCACCACGTCGTAGGCCGATACGTCGAGCTGTTCGATCGCGAGCGGCATCAGCGGCAGATACGAGCGGTACCTGGTGCGCGCGAGCGGCAGCTTCTGGATGAACGACGTCGTGACGGGTTTGCCGCGCAGAAAGCTGTGATCGTCGAGAAAATCGACGAGGCTGAACAGGTCCGCGTCTGGAAAGCACGCAACAATCTGTTCGAGCACCTTCTCCGCCCCCGCATACGTGACGAGCCAGTCATGCACGATCGCAACGCGTACCGTTTTATCCCCGCGGAATACCGCGCGGCGCGGCGCCTGAACGCCGGGAACGGTGGTGAGTTCGGCCAGTGCGCTGCGCGTCGCGGGTTGCAGCACGGCTTCTTCAAGGACTTCGTGGTTCATGCGCTTTTCCTCGGATTCAGTCGCAACAGCAGTAAACGCGCAAGATCGCGCAAGGCGGGTGTCATGGTGATCGACCAGGCGACATTCGCGCCCACCATCAATACGCCGGCAACCATCGCCGCCGCGAGACCCGGCAGAAAACTGGCAAGCCACAGGCTGGCCAGCAGGAAAGCGAGGTGGGCGAGCATGTCGAGCGCGATCTGCCGCGCGTGAATCGCCGACAGGCGCAGCAACAGGGCGTAGTCGAACAACGCCCGGCCGGCCACGGCCACTGCCGCGCCGGTCAGACCGAAATGCGTGATGCCGAACCACAATGCCCCTGCAAACAGGGGCAATTCGAACAAACCGACGCGCGCGGCGGTGGCCGGATTGACCTGCGACTGGATCAGGATCCGCGTGACGTTCGCCTGGCCGACGAGCCACACGGCGATGATCATGATGCGGCCCACCGGCGCCGCCACGGTGGCGATCTCATTGCCGACCCACAGATGCAGGAACGGTTCGAGCACCAGCATCGCGACCAGCGCGACCGGTGTGAACACGCCGTTGAGAAATTCGAGCGACTGCCGGGTGATGGTGTCGGCATCGGCACGGCCGACTGCGGAGAGCCGCGGAAACAGCGTGCGCACCAGCGCGGTCGGCACGATGTTCAGACGCGTCACGAGGTTTTGCGGCACCGTGTAATAGGTGACGAAACGCGCGCCGAGACTCGTGCCGAGCATCACGCGGTCGAGCGAGTCGGCGATCATGGTGGTGACGCTCGCAATCAGCATCCAGCCGCCGAAATTGAACAGCCCTTTCGCCACGCCGAACTGCGGCGGCAGAATGCGGCGGATTTCCAGCACTTTCAGCGCGGAACGGCCCAGCAGCAGCGCGGCGACGATTCGCGCGAACACCGCGGCGGCCAGCACGTTCTGCAAGGTCGCGCCCATCCACAGGGCGGCGCCGAGCGGCAGCAACTGGAACAGGAAGGTGCCGATGGTCTGATTCGTGTTGTAGACGCCGAAGCGTTCTGCGCCGTTGATCGCACCCGCGAACACCCACGACACGTTGGCGATCGGAATCGCCACCGCGAGCCACGGCAGCGCCATATACACCTCGTGCTGCAACTCGGGCGAGACCTTGGTGAAATACGCGGTGTAGAGAAAGGCGCCGAAATAGATGATCAATCCGCCTATCACGCCGGTTGCGAGATTGAGCCACGTCGCGCTCCAGAACACGCGCTCGCTCTCTTCCCTGTCGCCGGATGCGCGCGCCTTCGAGATGTGATTCTGCGCGGCCATGCTCATGCCGAGATCGAGAATCCCGAAGTAGCCGATCAGCGTCCACACGAGACTGATTACGCCGTAGCGCTCGACGCCGAGCAGCCTGATATACGACGGCACGGTCACGAGCGAGACGAAAGTCGGCAGCACCAATCCGAAGAAATTGATCGCTACGTTCCTGAGAATGCCTTTGTCCATCGGATGCCCTGGTTTGTCTACGGTTGCCTGGCTGCGGTTGCCTGGTGTTGCCTGGTTATGCGAATGAAGCGCTCATGTTTCGCTCATCAAGGCTTCCAGCGGTACATCATCACTTTGCCGCGCGCGTCTTCCTCGACGAACACGAGGTACTCGCCATTGCTGCGTCTGGCGGCGCTGATGCCGTTCGGCACATCCACCCAGCCCGACGCGCGCCCCACTTCCGGGCCCGGCCGGATCACGCCGATCTCCTTGCCGCTGTCCTTGTCCCACACGTGCACCGCGCCGACCGGTTCGACGCCGAAGAGGTATTGCCCTTCGACCGTCAGGCCGATGATGGTGGCGATGGGTTTGCTCTGCGTCTGCCACGGCAGCGTGATCGCATAGCGCTGCACCGGATTGCCGCTCGACCATTTGTCGTAGCGCACCAGCACGCGGCCCACTTCTTTCCAGAAGCCGCGATCGACCGGCGTGTCGGGCGTATAGCCCGTCACGTACAGGGTGTCGGTGTCCGGGTCGTAGATCGCGCGATGCAGTTCCGTGAACGGCTGCGGCACCGGGTACTGCGTCATGTTCGAATACGAGTAGACCGGATTGCCCTTCGCATCCAGCCCGCCGAAACGGAAGCGATAAATGCCCTTCGTATCGCGCGTGCGCCAGATGTCGCCGGCGGTGTCCACCCACCAGCCCCAGCCGCCGGCGAGCTTGGTGCCGGTCGTGTTGAGTGTGAATTCGTCGGTGTCGAACCTGCCGTCGCCGTTCGCATCGCGCCAGATCCAGTCGCCGCCCGGCGGCGCATTCGGCACCTTGGCCACCGCGCGCTCACGTCCCGCGATAAAGCCCGAAGGAATTGCCGTTTCGCCGTCGTGCTGCGGATCGAAGCGATAGATCTTCAGATGGTCCGCGTACATATCCGTGAGGTACAGGAAGGTGCGGCCCTTCAGTTTGCGGGCAGTCGGCAGGCCCGGATACTGGTCGGTGTGAAACACCGGGTCGTCCGGATACTTGAAGCGGTTCGATAGAAAACCCACGTATTTCCAGTCCTGTCCAGCAGGTTTCGACAGATCGAGCTCGAAGCGCTTGTTGCCGGTATAGACGCTGTCCGGGCGCGACGGGTCGATCCACGCGCCGTCGACGAACAGTAGCCCCTGCAGCTGCCAGTTCTGTTTGCCGTCTGGCGCATAGCTTTCGAGCGTCGCGCCGAGTCCCGCGCCGATCGGGTCGTAACACGGACCGATCCCGTTGGTCGACACGTATACGTTGCCGCGCGCATCCACGCCCACGCCGGTCAGTCCGTTGAACCGTTGCGGTCCCGGTTTGCCGGCGACGCCGCTGAAAATGCCGCCGCGCTCGCCAAGCGAGCCCGACTCCGCATAGCGGCCGTTATTCCTGCTGAAATACAGCACCTGCTGACGCGGACCGTTGTCGGCGATCAGCACGCGGCCTTGCGCATCGACCGCGATATCCACTGCAATCGTTCCGCCAGGCAGCGTGAAGTTTTCGTCGATGCGCTTGCCCGCTGCCGTGTAGTGTTCGACGCGCGGCGCAGCGTCGTTGCGCGTGCCGCTCAATACCCACAGCGTGCCGTCCGGCGCCAGCGCAATACGGCCCGGCTCGTGCACGCTCCAGGTGGTCTTCTGCTGCATCGATTCCGCGTCGTACACCTCGATACGATCGCGCGCCGTGTTGGCCGCATAGAGCGTGGTGTCGTTCGCCGCGAGGCCGCCGATTTCGGCGCTCGTGCCGGTGGGCACTTCGTTCATCATCAGGAAGCCGGCCGCCAGTTGCGCGTGCGGATCGGCGCTTTTCGCGGCGGGCTGGAACGGCGCGGCGCGTTTCGGATCGGCGATCTGCCGGCGCGAGATGCCGAACCACTGCTTGCCCTTCTCCGGCCACACGCCCTGCTCGACCAGCCGCCCCTTCTCGTTGCCGACCGCGATCGCGACGAACGCGTACTTGCGATTCACCGCGACCGCGCTGCCGCCGCCGTTACCCCAGCCGTGCGTGCCGCCCGCGAAGCCGAGCATCTTGCCGTTCTGATACACGCTCGCTTCCGCGCCACTTTCGTCCCACGGCGCGTTCGTATAGACCTTGCCGTCGGGCGACACCGCAATAGCGGTGATGTTGATCTGCGCCCAGGTGCCGTCGCCGAAACCAAACGTATTGCCGATCCATGACGTTTTCGCGTTCAACGCGGTTTCCGCATGAACCGTGAAACTGACCGATTCCGCGGTCAGTCCCGCAGCGCACGCAAATACGGCGAGCCAGCTTTTGAACGTGAAACGGGGCAAGGTATTTCCTCCAATCAGCGCCGCGCCGCGCGCGGGCAACGAGACTCGCGCGGCTGCATAAGCCGGTGAAATGACGGTTCGAATCGCAGTCGATCCCATGATGCAAATTGCTAGAAGCCATGCAAGGACATGAGGCAGATTCGTGCGAGGACGGGGGCGAGGCAGCGCGTCGGCACAACGGCTGCCGCGAGTCCGGTGGTCACGCGACGCGCGAACCCACGCGCCGTCCTTGGCCACCCAATCCGCACGGCTCACATTACGCGGAAAAAACACCGCGACGAAAATCGAAAATAATTCAAAAATATTCGGTGCTTTAAGCGACGTGAAAGAAACTGATTTAAAAATCGATTAAAACGAAATCATCTTCGATGTGCGGCGCCGAGCGCTCTTTGCATCATCCTTACCGATCTCCCGTCGCGTGATCCGCACTTATTACATATCCCATGTCCATTCGGCGCAACCATAAAAATTCATTGCGAATGGATAACGAAACACCCTGTTGCAATCTGATTCATTTATCCAATTCATTCCCGTTTTTTCACGATTTTATTTTCCCTAGAATCGATTGCACTTCCGTTGCGACGCGAAGCGAGCGCGCCTGTTCTCCGCAAGCCTCGCGCGACGCTTCGCCCGGCCCATCCGCTTCACACCATGGACGGTTCATGACTGCCAGCGCACTGCCCTTAGCGCCCTCTCACTCCCGCCGCATCGTGCAGCTCGACGGCTTGCGCGCCATCGCCGTGCTCGCCGTATTCGCGCAGCACGCACTGAAAGCGCCGCTGTGGATGGGTGTCGATCTGTTTTTTGTTCTGAGCGGCTTTCTGATCACCGGCATCCTGCTCGAACGCAAGGCGCGCGGGCAGTCGTATTTCGGCTATTTCTACGCACGCCGGGCACGCCGCATCCTGCCGCCGTATGTGCTGCTGATGGTGGTGTCGTCGATTCTGTTCGGCTTCGGGTGGGCGCAGCACTGGCAGTGGTACGCATTCTTCGCGACCAATATCGGCGACGCGCTCAATCAGAGCGGTCACGACAGCCTGAATGTGCTGTGGTCACTCGCCGTCGAGGAGCAGTTCTATATTTTCTGGCCATTCGTGATCCTGCTCTTGCCCGAGCGCGTGCTCGGCTACGTGGCGACCGCGTTGATCCTGCTGGTGCCAGTGCTGCGCGCGGTAGCCACGCCCTGGTTCGATTCGTTCTGGCCGATCTATTACCTCACGCCGTTCCGCATGGATCTGCTCGCGGCCGGTGCGTTGCTCGCGGTTGCCGTGCGGCGTGACCGTAATGCGCTCGAACCGTTCAAGGGCGTCGCGGTGGTGGGACTGTTCGCGGCGCTGGCGGTGCTGGCCTGGCTGCATCTGCACTTTCCGCGCTTTCGCGCGGCGAATACGCCGCTCTCGAACGCCGGGCTCTACAGCGTTTCGTTGGTGCTTTGTACTTCCGTCGTGGTCATCGCCCTGCAAAGCAAGGGCATCGTCAAACGGCTGCTGTGCAACCCCGTGCTGGTCTATATCGGCACCATCAGCTACACGATCTATCTGATTCACCTGAGCGTGCTGTACACGCTTTGGCCGCTGCATCTGAACCGTTATGTGACCGCCGCGCTGGCACTCGCGATCACGCTGGTCTACGCCACCATCACATGGTTCGCGTTCGAGAAGCGCCTGATTTTCGGCTCGGCGGGCAAGACGAATGCGCAGACACAGACACATTCGCAGACCGCGGCCGGCGGCGTGAGCACCGCGCCGCAAGCGCCGCAAAGCCGCGCATGAAACGCCGTGCATGGCTCGCTGCCAGCGTGTGGGCGGCAGCGTCAATGCTTGCGCCGGTCGCGATCGCCGTGGGCCCGGGCCCACAAACACAGGTGCTGATCGAGGCCTACGGCGATTCGACCACGCTCGGCATTACCTGCAGCGACGGCCATTGCGGCCCGCAGGCGCAAAACGCGGTGTCCTATCTGCAAGACGAACTGCAGTCGCGCCACGGCGAACGGGTGCGTATCACGAACTATGGCGTGGGCAACACGATGGCGGCGCAACTGCGCGACGGCACGGGCAATCGCCGCGCCGGGCCGACGGCCGGCCTGCCCTGGCAGGAACGGCTCGCCGCCTCGCCCGCGCAGATCGTGCTGATCAACTACGGCATCAACGAAGTGATGCAGAACCAGACGCCCGAGCAGTTCTACACGGCCGAGACGACGCTCGTGAAAACCGCCCGCGCGCTCGGCAAAGAGCCGGTTCTGCAGACCGCGAATCCGATGCCCGACAACCGGCTCAACGCGCGGCTCGCCACGATGGTCGCGATGACGCGCCGCGTGGCCGCCGAGCAGCAGGTGCCGCTGGTCGATCAGTTCGCCTACATCAGCAATCTGCCGGACTGGAAGACATTGATGTCCGATGGTGCACACCCCAAACCGGGTTTGTACCGGCTGAAGGCGGAACAGGATTTTCAGGTCGTCGAACCATTGGTGCGGCGGCTGCTGGACGGCACGCCCTGAAGCGCTTTTGCAAGTGTGGTTCGCGCTTTGGTGCCTTTGGCGCTTGCGGAACGTGCTTCTGAGATGTGTTTCCGGGTGTGCCGATGAAATGCGCCTTTACCGGCGCGACTGCTTTTTCTCTTTCTTTTAACAATCTCGAAGGCAAGCTATGAGCCAACCACGCAAAGCGATCATCACCGGCGTATCCGGTCAGGACGGCGCCTATCTGACCAAACTGCTGCTCGACAAGGGCTACCATGTGACCGGCACCTACCGGCGCACGAGTTCCGTCAATTTCTGGCGCATGCGTGAGCTGGGCGTGCTCGATCATCCGAATCTGCGTCTGGTCGAGCACGATCTCACCGATCTGGGTTCGACGCTGCGTCTGCTCGAAGGCGCGCAGGCCGACGAGTTGTACAACCTCGCCGCGCAGAGCTTCGTGGGCGTTTCGTTCGACCAGCCGGTGACGACCGCCGAAGTGACCGGCATCGGCGCGCTGAATCTGCTCGAAGGCATCCGCATTCTCAACCCGAAGACGCGTTACTACCAGGCGTCGACGTCGGAAATGTTCGGTCTCGTGCAGGCTGTGCCGCAACGCGAAGACACGCCCTTCTATCCGCGCAGCCCGTATGGCGTCGCCAAGCTGTTCGCGCACTGGTCAACGATTAATTACCGCGAGTCGTACGGCCTCTTCGCGAGCAGCGGGATTCTGTTCAATCACGAATCGCCGCTGCGTGGCCGTGAATTCGTCACCCGCAAGATCACCGACACGGTCGCCAAGATCAAGCTCGGCAAGCAGGACGTGCTCGAGCTGGGCAACATGAGCGCGAGGCGCGACTGGGGCTTCGCGCTCGAATACGTGGAAGGCATGTGGCGCATGCTGCAAGCCGACGAGCCGGACACCTTCGTGCTCGCCACCGGCCGCACCGAAACGGTCCGCGATTTCGTGCGCATGGCGTTCGCCGCCGCGGGGTATCAGCTCGAATGGTCGGGCAAGGAAGAGCGCGAAACCGGTATCGATGTCGCTACCGGCAAGACACTGGTGCGTGTGAATCCGAAGTTCTATCGCCCGGCCGAGGTGGATCTGCTGATCGGCTGCGCGGACAAGGCTCACGAGAAGCTCGGCTGGAAACCGGCAACCACGCTGGAACAGCTGTGCCACATGATGGTTCATGCGGATCTGGGGCGCAACGAGCATCACGAGACGTTCTGATTCGCGATGGAAACGCGCGGCCGCGCTGGCGGTCGTGCATCTTCACCGGCTGGGATCTTCTTTCATGCCATGCCGTAACGCGAGGAGAGGCGGAGCCCGATCGCAATGATCGAGGCTCCGCGTTTGTCATTCACCGCGGCACGGCCTTGACTCAATGCGCTCCACCCGCCGCAATCGCTTCCCCATACACCGACGCCACCCGTTTCGCGATCACCGAGTTATCGAAGTTCTCACGCGCATAACGGCGGCATGCTTCGGCATCGGGCAATTTCAGCGTGCCGTTCAGCGCGCCCGCGAGTCCGTCCGCGATCGCCTTCGCGCCCGTCTCCGGCAGCACCAGATTCGGCGACAAACCCGCCACGGCTTCCGGCAAGCCGCCCACCGGCGTCACCAGTACCGGCGTGCCCGAGGCGAGCGATTCCACCGTGATCAGCCCGAAGCCCTCCAGCGCGACCGTCGGCACCACGCTGATATTCGCCGCACGGTACAGCGCCGCCAGATGCTGATCGGGCACGAAACCCAGCAGCTTGACGTTGTCCTCCAAACCCGCCTCGGTAATGCGCGCCTGCAGTTCGCCTTCGAGCCGCCCCTTGCCCGCGATCAGCAGCAGCACGTCCGGCGCGCTCCGCTTGAGCAGCTTCACCGCGTCGATCAGATCTTCGAGGCCCATGCGGCGCACCAGGCGCCGCACCGCCAGCACGATCGGCCGGTCTTGCGGCAATTGCAGCCGCAGGCGCGCCTCGGCGGGCGAGATCGGCAGATTGAACTGCTCGACATCCACGCAGCCGGGCACGACGCGCACCCGGTCCGGCGCAATGCGATAGCGCGAGGTCAGAATCTTGCCGAAAGCCTCGGACAACACGATCAGCCGCGACGAGCGCGCATAGACCGATTGCTCCAGATAGCGCTTGGCGCGTTGACCAAGTGAGTCGGCGCCTTCCACGTGACTCTCGTCGGCCCACGGCCCCTGAAAATGCGAAACCTGCGGAATGCCGCGGGTCACGTCGAGACCCGGAAATGTGTAGAGCGCGAAGTGCGACGAAATCACGTCCGGGCGCGACTTGCCGAGTTCCTGGCGCAGCGCGCGGCGCGCGGCCATCAGGCGCAACGGCAGCGATTGCGCGGCCGAGCCGAAGCCGTTGATCGCGCCGCCGGTGTCGGCGGCCACTTTCGGCGAGCCGGCTACCACGCCGCGCACCGCGACGCCCGCGCCCGGCAGCGCGCCGACCAGCGAGTAGTACATGCGGTCGAGGCCGCCCGCGCGCTCGGGGAACCAGTGCATCCCGATCTGCAGCGATTTGATGGAGCTCGTCGTCATGATTGTGACCCCTGTGCGTTCTGAGAGTTGTGGTGATGAAGCGCCGAATACGTCAGCCGGTTGGATGAAACCCGCCGCGTCATTCCGCGCTCTTCTGGCCGGCCAGCGTGTTCAGCGTCAGCGCGTCGTTCCTCGCGACCGTCGCCGCTTCCGCTTCGCTGCGCCGTCGATCCTTCTGCTGCCCGGCCAACTGGCGATACAGCGCGATGTATTGCGCGGCCATGCGCGCCCAGCCGAAGCCGGTCGCGAGTTCGTTGGCGGCGACGCCCATCGCGCGGCGCTCGTCGTGGTTCCCGGCGAGACGCGCGACCGCCTGGGCCAGCGCCCTGGGATCGTCCGGATCGTCGAGCACGATGCCGCATTCCGGCGTGATGATTTCAGCGCCGCCCGCGGTACGCGCCGTGACCACCGGCAAACCGGCCGCCATCGCCTCGAGCAGCGACAGGCTCATCGCTTCATAGCGCGACGGGAATACGAAGGCGTCGACCGAATGCATCAGCACCGGCATCTCTTTCACGAGCCCGAGAAAATGCACCCGATGCGCGATGCCGAGCGCCTTCGCCTCTTCCGGGTACGGGCTGCCCGGCAGAAAACCGGCCACCGCGATCTGCACGTGCTCCGGCAGAAACCTGAGCGCGGCGAGCACGGTGCCGAGGTTCTTGCGCGGCGTGCGCAGGTCGCCGACGAACAGCAGCAGGAACGCGTCCTTCGGCAGGCCGAATTTCTCGCGGTCGCCGGTGGCCGCGGCGAAGCCCTGCGTATCGACGCCGTTGTAGATCACATCCACGCGGTTATCCGGCGTGAGACCGATCGCGCGGATTTCGTCCGCGACCTTCTGCGACACCGCCGTGATTACCTTCGAGCGCCGGTAAGCCCAGCGTTCGAGCAGCGCATTGCAACGTGTATAGACGGATTGATACGCGGACCACACGCCTTTGGTGAGCCCGAACGGGTAATACTTGCTGCCGAACCAGCCGCTATGCACGAAGTGCGAGGTGTTGACGTCGGCGTGCATCCACGTGATGAAGCCGTTCACATGCAGCACGTCGTATTCGCGGCGATGCGCGCGCAGCCACATCGCGCTTCTGAACGCGAACACCTGCTGGCGCAGCAGATTGGTCGGCCACCAGCGGCCGATTTTCACCGGCACCCAGCGAACGTTCGGATGCGCGAGCAGATCCGGCGCGACATGCGAGGCGACCAGCGTGACGCCGATATTCTCGTCGAGCGCCGCGCGCGCGATCTCGTGGTTGACGCGCCCCTGGCCGTCGTTATGGCGCACAACGTGCGTGACAATGGCAACTCTCAATCAGTGCCTCCGTGGAGTGATAGCGTGCGATATGACATACCTGCGCGGTTCAGTTTTTCGTAATGCACCGCGGAAAGGATTGAAAAAACACTCATGAAAAGCAGCAAGCCGCCCGTGCCGACCAGCGAATTGGTGAACACCAGCATCGCGAAGGTCGCGAGACTCAGGCTCAGGCAGGCGGAGACGAATTTGTCGTTGCGCAGCTTGAACGACGCGAGCACGGCGCGCGTCACGAGCCAGACAATGCCGGACATGTAGAGCAGCGTGCCGGGCCAGCCGAGCACGAACGGAATGTTCATCACGCCGCTGTCGAAGTTGCCGTACTGGCCGAGCTGGCCGCCGTCGTTCGAGAGCTTGGTGGACGTGCCGGTCGCGCCCATGCCTTCGCCGGACACATCGGTAAAGGCGGTTTTGGCGAAGGTCGCGTAGAACTCGTTACGCGCCGCGTAGCTCTGGTCGTCGTTCAGGTTGACGATGGTGGTCAGGCGCGCCTGCATCCGCTCGGCGACCGGGCCGACCGCCAGCAGCGGCACGCAGAGCCCCGCCAGCAGCACCGCGCTGGCGACGATGCGCACCCGCACCTTGTTGTTCGATTTGACGAGCTGGATCAGGAGCGCGATGACCCAGCCGCCCCACGTCGAGCGCACGAGGCTCAGGGCGAACGCGAAAAAGCCCAGCGCCGCGGCAACCCAGCGCACCCGGTGCGTGGCCGCCATCACGAACACCATCGCGCCCATCATCGCGAACGCGAACGGTCCCGACGAATTCATCGTGCTGAACACGCGCACGCCCATCGGCACCGGATCGCCTTGCGAGTTCATCTGCGAGCCGAGCATCCACAGCGCGTCCCATTGCGGCATGATGAAAAACTGCACGAGACCGTAGCCGCCCATCACCAGCATGCCCCAGATGAACGTGTTGACGATGGTGTCGCGATACTGCGGATACTGGCGCGTGTTCGCCATGATGTGAAAGCCGATCAGGATCGGATAGAGCCAGTTCGCGAGATCGTAGGTGGCCGCGAGCGGCCCGCTCGACATCACGCCGACGAGGAACGCATAGACGAGGCCGAGCAGAACCAGCAGCACCGGCAGACCGCGCCGTTGCGCGAGCAGCTTGTAGTAGCGCAGCAGCGACAACGCGCTGATCATCGTCACCGCGAGCGGCGCAACCTGAATCAGGCTGGTCGGCGTGAACGAACCCTTGGACCAGTCGGCCAGACGCCGCACTTCCGGGCTCAGGAACCACAGCCACCACATGAAGCCGACATAGCGCGCCGGGCTCCTGAAGTAGAGCCACAGGCCCGTCAGGATCGCGAGCATCGGAAACGCGAGCGTGAGCACCGTGCCCTGATGCGCGCCGATCAGCAGCGCCGTGACGAACCACAGCAAAGCCTCCGGCAGCCATTCCTTGCGGGCACGGGACGGCGCCCGTCCGGTGCCGTTCGAGCTATCGGCGCTTCGCGCAATCGTCGACATCGTTCAGAGACCCCCGCGCGACTGGCGCGCCGACCGCTCGGGCTCGGCCACTGCCGCCGCCGCAGCCGAGGTCATCCCGGCCGCCGGGCGCGCGCGCATCGCGGCCCTCGCCCGCAGCATCTCCTGGGTGATCCGCACATGCTGCATCGCGTAGTGCTGCGTGGTCAGATCGCGTGACAACAGGCCGGCCGCGGCCGCCTGCGCCTGGCGCAACGCGTGCGCCGGTGCGGCGGCAAGCTGGTCGACCGCTTCGCGCAACGCCTGCGGATCGAACGGCGGGATATAGAACGCCTCGCCTGCCGGAAAATAATCCTGCAACGCGCCGACATTCGTCACCACCATCGGCTTGCCGACCGCCGCTGCTTCGAGCATCACGGTAATGCCCGATGCGTGCGAATTCGGCCGCAAGGGCACGACGATCACGTCGGCCCAGTCGTACAGTTCGTGCTGCTTCCTGATGCCGGAGAACAGTGCGATCTCGACGTTGGGCGCGCGCAGCGACGCGGGAATCCGGCGCCGAGTAGCGAGCTTCACGGTATAACGCGCGTCGTTGCCGAATGCCTTGATGAGCGTCTCCCAATCGCGGTCGCGGTCGTTACCGATGGCGGCGATGCGGATTGGCGCGTGCGGCATCCACTCAACAGGGCTCCTGACCGGAAAATCGCGCGTATTCAGGCCGTACAGCAACGGCCTGGCGTCGCGATCGAAATAGCGCCGGCACAGTTCGGCATTTTCGCTGGCGAGCGTGGTGAGCTGATCGGCGCGCTTCATCAGCTTGCGATACAGCCAACTGCGCAGCATGCCGTAAGAAGGCCACTTATCGAGCAGCCACACGCTTTGCGCGAGCAGCAAGGGGCCGCTGTCGGCGCCCGCCTTGCGGCCGCTCAGCAACAGCATGAGCGCGGCCGAGAGCCATTCCTGTTCGGTATGCGTCCAGATCACGTCCGAGCGCAGCATCTCGGCGCGATTGCGCCACGTATGGATGAAGTCGAAGCCGAGCGCCGCCTTCAGCGCGCGGCGCAGCAACCGCACCGGCTTGCCTTCGCGGGCGTCCTGCGAATAGGTGAGCTTGAACGCGTCGGATTCCGCGTGGTGATAGCCGTACAGACAGCCGATATCGTCGCCCGGCCGGTAAAAGCGCGGATCCGCGCCGTAAAACAGATGAACGTGGACTTTCGTACTCATGCAGACACTCCGCTCTGCCGGTGGAAAGGGGCATCGGCGGCCCGAATGCGGGCTGCCGACGCGCGAACGCGATGCGTGAACGTACAGAGCGCGGAAATCACGCGGCGCGGGACAACGCGCGGCGCGCTTCGTGGGCGCCGGTGCGCACGGCGCGCCAGCGCGTGAGCTTCAGGCCGGCCTGCTTCGAGAGCAGCGCGAGCGCCGCGTGCGTAAGCCCCGGATAGACCCGCGTGCCGACCAGCGTCCACCACCACCACGCGGTTTCGCGGCGCAGCGGCGGCAACTGGTCGCGCAGGATCAGATGGAAGTTGAAGGCGGCGTTGCGCAACGCGGTCATGGTTTGCGCGTCGCGCCGGTCGTCGTCGAACCGCTCGGCGGGAAAGTGATCGACCGCCACGCGCGGGTCGTACATCAGCTTCCAGCCGGCGTTCTTCACTGCGAGGCTGAAGGCCATGTCGTTGTGGACCTGTGCGCCCGCGCCGCGCAGGCGCGCGTCGAAACGGATGGTGCGCACCGCCTCGCGGCGATAGCTCATGTTTGCGCCTTTCAGAATATCGACTTCGCGCGCACCGCCCACGCCGAGATGATGATTGCCGATGATCTTGCCGTGAGCCGTGACCTTGCCCACCAGCGGCCGCTCGCCGTCGAGCACGCGGCCTTTCTCGTGCACCCAGTCGCGTCCGCCGAGCGCGCCGAGGCGCGCGTCGCCCTCGAATGCGGCCGCGATGCGTTCAACCCAGTCGGCGTGCGGCGCGGCGTCGTCGTCGGTGATTGCGATCACGTCGCCGTTGGCCGCGTCCAGTCCGCGATTCAGGGCCGCGACCTGGCCGGGCACCTCGACCAGCGCCACCGAGAGCGGCAGCGCGCCCGGCACGGCCGGATCGCGCAGGCAGGCGTGGGTCGCTTCGTCGTCGGCGCGCGCCACTACCACCACTTCGTCGGGCAGCCGCGACTGCCGTTGCAGCGCGGCGAGGCAGCGCGCCAGATCGGCCGGGCGTCGGAAAGTCGGAACCAGTACCGTCACTTTCATCGTGATGTCCTTTTTAATCGTCGTTGCGCGAAGACCGGATTGCATCCCGAAACGCATCCGGCTCAGGTGCTCAGGTATTCCTGAACCGCCGCATAGCCCCGGTCGTAGCCGCCGCGCGAGCGCGCCGGCATGCCGTTGAAAATGCCGCCCTGCACGTGCACGCCGGCCGCGCGCAGACGCTTGAGCGCATCGGCGATTTCGCCCTCGCTGTGCACGCCCGAGCGCATCACGAAGAAGGTCGAACCGGCATACGCGCCGATGATCGACGCATCGGTCACGGCCAGCACCGGCGGCGTGTCGATCATGATTACGTCGTAGCGCTTGGCGAGACCTTCGAGGTACTGCGGCAGCCGCGGCGACATGAGCAGTTCCGACGGATTCGGCGGACGGCGGCCGCACGAGATGAAGCTCAGGCCCTCCACGTTCGAGCTGCGGATCGCTTCTTCCAGCGAGATCTGGCCGCTCAGCAATTCAGAGAGACCGTTATCCGGCACGCCGCCCAGATAGCGTTCGAGCACACCGCGGCGCATATCGCCGTCGATCATCAGCACACGCTTGCCCGAATTCGCGAGCAGCACCGCGAGGTTGACCGTCAGGAAGCTCTTGCCGACCCCGGCCATCGGGCCCGTTAGCATGACGATGCGGTTCTTCGCGTCCATCATGGTGAACTGCATGGAGGTGCGCAGGCTGCGCAGGCTTTCCACCGTGACGTCCTTCGGCCGCGCATTCGCCAGCACCGAGCGCAGGCGTTCGCCGCCGCGCAGGAAACTGCTTTCGAGCACCGCCTGTTCGGCGCTCTGCGGTACGAGTCCGAATACCGGCAGATGGAAGGCACGCTCGATATGATCGGGGTCGTCGATGCCCTTGAACATATTGCGGCGCAGGAACACGAAGCCGGTGCCCGCGATCAGCCCGAGAATCACCGCCGCCGAGAGGATCAGCGCCTTCTTCGGCTTGACCGGCACGCCCGGGCGCAGCGCGGCGTCGACGATATGCACGTTGCCGCCGGTGCCGGCCTTCTGCACCGACAACTCCTGCACGCGGTTGAGCAGCAGCACGTAGATGTCTTCCGCCACTTTCGCGTCGCGCTGCAACTGCACGGCCTTCACTTCGGTGGCCGGCAGATCGCGGAAGCGGTCGGCGTATTTGGCGCGTTGCGCCTGCAATTCGGCCATCTGCGCGCGCGCGGCCACGAGCATCGGGTGGTCGTCACCGTAACGCTCGGTGAGTTGCGCCATCTGCAGGCGCAAGCCGGCGATCTGCTGCTCGTACTGCATGCTGCCTTCGAGGTACACCTTGGCTTCGTCGCTCGCGTTGATCGAGCCGGACTGGCGCTGATAGGCGGTCAGGGCGGCTTCGGAGCGTTCGAGGTCGGACTTCAGGCGCGGCTCTTCGCTCTTCAGGAAGTCGAGCATCTTGCTCGCGTCGGCCTGTTTGTTCAGCACGTGCTGGCGCACGTACGACTGGGCGAGCGCGTTGGCCACCAGCGCGGCATGTTCGGGGCTCTTGTCTTCCAGCGAAATCTGGATCACGCCGGTCTGCTTGCCCTGCTCCTGCACCGTGATGGCCGACTGGAACGCGGTGATGGCGTCGAGGTCGTTGGCACGCATCACCGTGAATTCCTCGCCCGGCCGCGCCACCAGCTTGTTGACCGTCATGGTCACGCCGCCGCCCTGCTCCTGCTGGCCGACGACGCCGCGCAGCAGCAGCGCGCCGTTGGCCGCATACAGTTCGTAGTGCTGGTCGTCGATCACCTTCATGGTCAGCTTCTGACCTTCCAGCGCGGGGATCACGTCGATCGAATCGACGTCGGCCTCTTCACCGCCCCATGCGTACGACGACAGACCGAGCCACGGACGCGCCGGCTGACCCGGCGTCGCCATGCGCGCGGCAATGCTGCCGAGCAGCGGGAACGTCTTCGGCGTGACGCTGAAGTTCAGCTTCAGTTGCTGCACGACCGGGCCGACCACGCCGCGGCTCTTGATGATTTCGATCTCGGCGTCGGTCGGCAGCGCCGTCGAGCCGGTGGTGATCGCCGCGCCGGTTTGCGTCTGCGTGAGCGCCTGCGACGTGTTGTCGGACTGCTCGACCCGCACGTGCGCATCGGCGGAATAGATCGGCTTGGCGAGGAAGCAGTACGCCCCCGCGATCGCGACGATCACGGCGGCGATGGCGATGAGCCACCAGATGTCGTCGAGGATCACCTGCACCAGTTGCCCGAGGACGACGTCCTCTTCTTCGGTCTTGATCGGACCAGCCATGTGTGGAGAGATTTGGTTGCTCACAATTCGCTTCCCGTATCGGTTACATCGGCATTTGCTTCGGTCCCGCGCCGCGTCCTCGATGGACAGTGCGGCACGGGCCTGACGACGGCGGTTCAGACGATCAGCGCGTCAGCTGTTTCAGGTAGAACAACGTCTGCACACTCGGCAGAACCTGCTGCAACACACGGTTGAAGGTGGTCGACGCAGCGGTGCCCACGTACACGACATCCAGCGGCTGCAACTGGAACTGCGAGGACAGCATGATGGCGTCCGGCTGCGTCATGTCGAGGCGATACACGTCCGGTGTGGTCGGGTGATCTCGCATGCCGCGCATCACGAAGATCTGGCGCGGATTGGCGTCCGTGTCGAGAATGCCGCCGGCCTGCGTCAGCGCGTCGGCGATCGTCATGCGCCCCTTGATGATCGGCAGCTGGATCGGCGTCTTCACTTCGCCCATCACGAATATGCGGCTGTCGGTGCGGTCCGGCACGTTGATCACGTCGCCGTTTTGCAGCATCACGTTCTGCGTGGTGTCGCCGCGATCGAGCATGCGGTCGGCGTCGAGCACGTAGAGTTTGTTGTTGCGCGTGAGACGCACGCGTTGAATATCGGCGTCCGCATTGGTGCCGCCCGAACGCGTGATCGCGTCGACCAGCGTGAGCGGCACGTCGCTCACCGCGAGCGGGCCCGGCGTCTTCACTTCGCCGGTCACCTGCACCTTCTGGCCGCGATACGACAGCACGCGCACGTCGACCTGCGGATTGCGGATATAGCGCACGAGGCCGGTGCTCAACTGAGCACGCAACTCGCTGACGGTTTTGCCGGCGGCCCGGATACGGCCGACGAACGGGAAAAAGATCGTGCCGTCGGCGGCGATGGTCTGGCCGTACGGGTCGGCCTGCCCCGGCAGTGCAGCCGTATACGGCTGCTGCAACGCGCCGCCGATCGACTGCGTGGTGTTGCCGCCCGCCGACAGCGTACTGCCCTGCGGCGTGGTCAGTTCAGGATGGTCCCACACGGTGATGCCGAGAATGTCCTGCGGCGCGAGCCGGTACACATACTGCGACGGGTCGCTCAAGGTGGAGGTCGGCAGCACCTGAGTCTTCGCGGCGGCGGCTTGCGCCTGCGCGGTCACGACATTCGCGTCGATCACATGGACCGGATAGGTCTCGGCGGGTTGACTGTCGTGCTGGCCGTCGTCTTTCAGACGGGAGGTGTCGAGGTAGTTGCCAGGTGCGGTGACGCAGGCCGACAGAAAGGACGTCAGCAAAAGCGTGGCGGCGAGTTTGGACTTGAAATTCGTCGACTTGCCGTCCACGAGTGAGTGTGCAGTGAGTTTTTTCATCAGCATATTTTTTTCAGCCATCCCATGACCAGATGTTCGATGAGCACGAGACTCTCCCTATAAGCGGTTTCCGCCCCGCCGTGCGGATCGGCGACGTCGGAATCCGCTTCCCACTTGCCGAGCGGATAGACCTTGCCGCGCGAGGCCGGATCGAGTGCTTCCACGTCGCTCACCTGCGCGCGCTCGGTGACCAGCACCAGATCGGCGCTGCGCACGAGTTGCCGGTCCAGACGCCGCGCGTAGTGGATGCCCGAGGCGACGCCCTGCTCGGCGAGCAGGCGCCGCATCACGGGGTCCATGCCGTGACCGTTCACGGCGCGCAGACCCGCCGAATGAAACGCGATCGGCTCCGCATGCGAACGCGACGCCGCCCGTTGCCGGGCCTTGAACAGCATTTCGGCGGCGGGCGAACGGCACACGTTGGCGTGGCAGACGATCAGAACGTTGGCAAACATGGCGGGCTCCGTGATGAGGCGCGTGGTGACGGCTGAGCGGGTGCTTGTCGGTGCGTTGGCGTTGGCGGCGCTCCGGCGGCAGCTCAGCGGCTGGCTCCGGCCGCGTCCAGCGCCACCACCTGCGCGAGCGGCAAGCCGTTCGCGCCGACCTTCGCCGGCGCGCTGCGCAGTGCGTGCTGTCGGCCGATCGCCTGATACTCGATACCGAGTTCGAGCAGCGCGTCCGGTTCATACAGGTTGCGGCCGTCGAAAATCAGCGGCGTCTTGAGGATCCGCTTGAGCGAATCGAAGTCCGGGCTCTTGAACACCTTCCACTCGGTGAGGATCACCAGCGCGTCCGCGCCTTCGGCGGCTTCCATCTCTTCCTTCACGAACGACAGGCGCGCGTGCTGCTGCGGCACGTCCTTCAGATCCAGCGCGAACACCCGCTTCGATTCGTCGATCGCGACCGGGTCGTATGCCTTCACGCGGGCGCCGCGGCGCAGCAGTTCGGCGATCAGCGGACGGCTCGGCGCTTCGCGCATGTCGTCGGTATTCGGCTTGAAGGCGAGGCCCCACACGCCGAAGGTGCGGTCGGACAGATCCTCACCCAGACGCGAGACGATCTTCTGCGCGAGCACTTTCTTCTGCGTGTCGTTGACCGCTTCCACCGCTTCGAGAATGCGCAGATTCGCCTTGTGGTCGGCGGCCGTGCGGATCAGCGCCTGCACGTCCTTCGGAAAGCACGAACCACCATAGCCGCAGCCGGCATACAGGAAGTCGTAGCCGATGCGCGGATCGGACCCGATGCCGCGCCGCACCGCCTCGATATCCGCGCCGACGCGGTCGGCCAGATTCGCGAGCTCGTTCATGTACGAAATGCGCGTGGCGAGCATGGCGTTGGCCGCGTACTTGGTGAATTCGGCCGAGCGCACGTCCATATACAGCGTGCGTTCGCGATTGCGGTTGAACGGCGCGTAGAGGCGCTTCATCAGCTCGCGCGCTTTTTCGCCCGGCACGTCTTCGTCGCAACCGAGCACGATGCGATCGGGCCGCGTGAAGTCTTCCACCGCCGCGCCCTCTTTCAGGAACTCGGGATTCGACACCACCGAGAACATGTGCGCAGCGTTGCGGCCGGCCAGTTCGGCGGCGATCACGTCACGCACGCGCGAGGCCGTGCCGACCGGCACCGTGGATTTGTCGACGATCACCTTGAAGCCCGTCATATGGCGGCCGATGTTGCGCGCGGCGGCGAGCACGTATTGCAGGTCGGCGGAACCGTCTTCGTCGGACGGCGTGCCGACCGCGATGAACTGGATATCGCCGTGCGCGACCGCCGCTTCGACGGCGGTCGAGAACGTCAGGCGCCCGGCCTTGCGATTGCGCGCGATGATCTCCTGCAGACCCGGCTCATGGATCGGCACGCCGCCGTTGTTGAGCACGTCGATCTTGCGCTGATCGACATCGAGACAGAACACGTCGTGGCCGATGTCGGCCAGACACGCGCCCGTCACGAGGCCTACGTAGCCACTACCGATGATCGTCAGGTTCATGTATTACACCTCGGAAAATGGAATCCAATAAAAAGTCACATGACGCGTGACCGAAGCCCGCAAGAAAACGCCGGGCCGCCCCAAGTTTTCCTGCACCCCCTCGGGGGGCTGGCGCGAAGCGACAGGTGCGGGCCGTCAATAAGCATTGCTGCCAACAAAGCCCTTCCACAGCGTCAGCACGACGATCTTGATGTCGAGCCAGAAGGTCCAGTGCTGCATGTAGTACAGATCGAGCTTGACGCGGCCCATCATCTTTTCGATGCGGTCGGTTTCGCCGCGATAGCCGTTGATCTGCGCCCACCCGGTAATGCCCGGCTTGATCCGGTAGCGGTGCATGTAGCCCTTCACCAGATCCTTGTAGATGTCGTCGTGTTCGAGCGCATGCGGACGCGGGCCGACCACCGACATCTCGCCGCGCAGCACGTTGATGAACTGCGGCAGCTCGTCGAGGCTGGTGCGCCGCAGGAACGCGCCGACCGCGGTGATGCGCGGATCGCGCCGCGTGGCCTGGGTGATCTTGCCGTGCTCTTCCTTGTGCATCTTCATCGAACGGAACTTGTAGATCTCGAACTGATTGCCGTCGATGCCCTTGCGCTTCTGCCGGAAGAACACGGGGCCCGGCGAGTTCAGCTTCACCGCGGCGGCGATGACCAGCATCAGCGGTGCGAGCGCGGTCAATGCGGCCAGCGCGAACAGGCGGTCGAACACGCGCTTGGGCAGCACGCGCAGATCGGTGATCGGCGAGGCGGCCAGGTTGATCGCCGGCACGCCGAGCAGATCGACCATCGGCTGATTGAAAAGCGTGAGACTGCGCACGTCGGGAATGAAGCGGATGTTCACGAAGTCGTTGCGCAGGTCCATCACGAAGCGGTGAATCGCTTTCTCCTTGGAGATCGGCAGCGCGAGCCACAGTTCGCGGATCGCGCGCTGGCGCACGAGATGCAGCATGCGCTGATAGTCGCGCTCGACCGGCACGCCTTCGATCGCCTCGCCCGCATCGGGGTCTTCATACGGATTGATGGTGCCGTCCTCGTCGAACACCACGACGGGGCTGAAGCCCGCATCCGGACGGCTGCGCATCTGCTGGATCAGAAAGCGCCCATACGGCGCGCCGCCCACAATCGCCACCGCGCGCTGATTGAAGCCTTCGCGGCGCAGTCCGCGCAAGATCGAATAGACGATCACCTTGGTGACGATCAGGAGCACGATCGTGGCCGCCGCCCAATAGACGAGCCACAACCGCGACAGGCTGTCCGAGCGGTGCAGGCTGAAGCTGATCAGCACGCCGGTGACTTCCACCAGCAGCCAGCCGCCCGCCACGCGGCACAGCAGGTCGTACAACGGCTTGCCACGCCACGACTGATAGATCCCGAGCGCCGGAAAAAACACCACCACCAGCAGGCAGTCGAACGCGAGCGAGACGCTTTGCATATCGTCCAGCCACACGGCTTTCCCGCTGTGCACGGCCGCCGCAATGGCGGCGCCGAGCGCGACCATGGCGATGTCGATGATTCTCGATAGAACGCTCAGCATGCGCTGCCCCTCAGTTCGTCAGTCAAGTGCCATCCGTTGGTTGGTTGAAATCCACTCCGGCGATGGGACGCACAACGCCGGTATCCGCGTCATGCAATTCCATGCGCGACGCGAACCTGTTCGAAGCGGTGCTAATTGCCCTTCTGTTTCCCAATCGAAAAGATCGCCTGAACGACCGGATCAGGAAATGTGTGTCGGAATGAGTGAATACCCTTGTACAGGTATAGATAAAGCGGTATTAAAATTCCCACTGCAAGACCGCAAAATATCTCAAATTGTATCGGTCAATGTTTCGGTATTTTTTCTGAATTTTGTTCGGCAATTTTTACCGGCACGGATGTCTTTTCACTGCCTGGTAAGCCTTTGTGTGAGCCAATCCAGTACTTTCTGATGGTTTTCCTACAAAGCTTACGCGACGCCTTCCGTTGTCATTTTGCGGCATGGACGACGATAAAAAAATGTCCCGTGATTTTTTTCGGGTAATTTTTCTTTTTAAAAAATTATAGGGACATTTTTTCTTCACGAAATGGATAATTTTATTTGGCGCTTTATATAGTTTCCATTTAACGCGCTTTTATTGATTCCCGGGTTCGTGATAAAAATCGACGCATTCACCCAGCCTCGAGGAGTCCATCATGACAGCTCCGGTTACGGCCACGTCTGCCGACACCCGGTCCACGCAAGTCAAGTCCCTGAACGTCAAGCTCAAGGTTCATCCTGTGATTCTGGCGGGCGGCTCCGGCACGCGGTTATGGCCGATGTCGCGCGAACAGCACCCGAAGCAGCTCATCGGCCTGCTCGGCGACGATTCGCTGCTGCAATCCACTACGCGCCGTCTCGACGGACTCGAAGCCGGCTATCCGCTCACCGAGCAACTCATCGTGGTGGCCAATGAAGAGCAGCGCTTCACCACCGCCGAGCAATTGCGCACGAGCGGCAAGCCGACCCGGCTGATTCTCGAACCCGCAGGACGCGACACGGCGCCGGCGCTCACCGTGGCTGCCCTCTCGGTCGCCGCGCAAGACGAAGACGGCATCATGGTGGTGATGCCCGCCGATCATGCGGTCACGGACATCGCCGGATTTCATGCGGCAGTGGCGACCGGCGTGCAGCATGCGGCAGCCGGGCATATCGTCACGATGGGTATCGTGCCGACGCGCGCCGAAACGGGCTACGGCTACATTCGCATCGGCGCAGCGCTTGGCACGACTAATGATACGCAGGACGCCGGCACGGAAGCCGCCGGCAGGATCGGCGCGCACAAGCTCGATCGCTTCGTCGAGAAGCCGCATCTGGAGCTGGCGCAGCGGTATATCGATTCGCAGGAGTACTGGTGGAATAGCGGCATTTTCATCATGCGCGCGTCGACCTGGCTGAAGGCGATCCGTTATTTCCAGCCGGCCATTTACGAAGCGTGCGACGCGGCCTTCGCGGGCGGCAAGGCGGACGGCGACTTCTTCCGCCTGCAACGCGACGCGTTCAGCGCCTCGCCGTCGAATTCGATCGACTACGCGGTGATGGAACAGCTCGGCAACGACCAGAGCGCGGCCTCGGGCATCGTCGTGCCGTTGCAGGCGGGCTGGTCCGACGTCGGTTCGTGGGACGCCATCTGGGACATCTCGGACAAGGACGCCGATCAGAACGTGGGGCGCGGCCGGGTGATGTTCGAAGGCGCCGTCTCGACCTTCGCGCATTCGGAAGGACGCCTGATTGCCTGCGTGGGCACACAGGATCTGGTGGTAGTGGAAACGGCCGACGCCATTCTGGTCGCCGACAAGTCGCGCGTGCAGGACGTCAAGAAGATCGTGGGCCGGATTCGCAGCGACGGCGGGATGGAAGCGGCCAACCATCGCAAGGTGCATCGCCCGTGGGGCAATTACGACTCCGTCGACACCGGCGAGCGCTTCCAGGTCAAGCGGATCGTGGTGAAGCCAGGTGCGCGGCTCTCGCTGCAAATGCATCATCACCGCGCCGAACATTGGATTGTCGTGCGCGGCACGGCGCTCGTCACGCGTGGTGAAGAGCGCTTTATCGTCTCCGAAAACGAATCGGCTTATATTCCGCTGGGTGTCACCCACCGTCTCGAGAATCCGGGCAAGATGCCGCTCGAAATGATCGAGGTCCAGTCCGGTTCGTATCTCGGTGAGGACGATATCGTGCGTTTCGACGACACCTACGGACGCCAGTGACAAGCCACTAACAAGCGTCGATCAGGGGCGTCGGCGAACGGCGTCCTTCTGACATCACCAGTGAATCACAACGAATGAAGCGGGAGCCTGCGGCGGTTGCTCCTACCGGCCGCGGGGAACTGCTGTGCTCACCCTGCGTGGGAGATGAGTTCTGGGTACGACGTAAAACGATCTGATGTACTGCTCTCGGTCGCTGCGTTGACAGCAGCCGGTTCGCCGGGATAACGGCGCAGCGGACCACGAAATGCGTTCAGCGGTCCATGCAAAGACGCACCGTGATTGACCGCGACCGGTTCGGGCACATGGCGCAAGGCAGGCAACGGACGAGCCGCCGTAGGCGCCGGGTTTGCAGCGACGTGCGCCGACGCTTGAGTCGAAACATGAACTGCCGCCGCGGATTCGGCTGCTGCCGCCAGCGTGAGGCATTCACGATCGATCCACTGCCGCGCCCAGCCGAGCGCGTATTGCTCCGCCACATCCGTATCCGCAAAGCGCGGGCCGACGAGGCCTGAACGCTCGACGCGTTTGCCGTCCTTCATGATCTCCGCCCACGCGCGAAACATGGCGTTCGGCACCCGCTCCGCCGCGACATAAATCACATAGCCGCGGTCGGCGATTTCCCTGCCGCGTGGCGCGAGGCTCAGCGACAGCGGGCTGCGCCGGTCGTCGGGCGCCGGCGTGCTGCGCGCTGATGCGACGGCGGAATTCAAACCATGCATGGCGGCATTCACCGCGCCCGCTTCGTCCGCGCGAGCGAGGTCCGGCCGCGCGACATACCGTACGGGCGCCGCAGGCGCGCGGGACACCGGCGGCACGCTTGCCGCCCCGTTCGCCTCTCCCGACAACTGACGCGTGATGTCGGCAATCGGATCGGCCGACCGCCAGTTGCTCAGGCTGTTCGACACGCCGGGCGCTTGCCACGACTCTGGACTTCTCCAGGACACACCACGCAGAGTCTCGTCGCGCGCGCGCGGGCTTTCCGTTACCGGTGCCGCGGGTTTGGCCGCGACGGGCGGCGCCGGCTGGGGGACGTACGCAAAGGTGCGCCCGGTTTGCGACAACAGCCGAACCATCTCGAGCAGCGTGCCGTTCAATTGCCATTCTTCAAAACGGCGCCGGCAAGTGGGCCCCGACGGATAACGGCCGGGCAGTTTCGACCAGGGCTCGCCGGTGGTCAGGATCCACAGCACGGCATTCGCCACGATGCGTGGTTCGGCGCGGGGCCGGCCGCGTCGGTTTAGACGGACGGCCGGCTCATCTGAGACAAGCGCTGCCAGCAGCGCCCATTCGTCATTGCTTAGCTCATCGAAAAACATTGGATTTTCTCCACGCAGCCTGGCCGGGCCGCGGCTTTGGGACGCCACGGATTCAACTTTCACGATCCGTGTGCAGCCCGCGGTTGCACAAATATGTCTTGTACGTTCTGTCAGCTGGTCAAACCCGCCCTGTCTTAGTGCGGTTTATCCCTATTGCGAAGCACAAAACGTGGTCTCACTCGTGCATGGGAGAATTGTGCACGAAGCATACCATCCCCAGGGTTTGCGTGAATACGCGTGAGACAAGTGTTACGGATAGAAACAAACTTGTCCTTTTTGCTGCGTCTTTTCTCGCATTGCCGTCACAGAACTGCTGTTGCTTCCAGCTAAAAAATGGCGCTATTGCAGCGCACAACAATTGGATATCGCTGGCGAATTGACTTTGATGAATTCGCCGTTTTTTTGAAGGTGGATTCCGATGCATTTCGCTGTCGCTATGTCTAGCGGCGGTGAGCGGAAGCAGCGGCAGAACAGCCTATGTGCAATGCATCGGTGTCAGGACGATGGCGCGGCCAGCGTGGCGCAGGCACCGCTAGAAGATGCGCCGCTCCGCAGCAAAATCCATCGATACGACCGATAGACCTGGTTTCAGCGCATCGGTTCGCCGCGCCCTCGCCGACCACAGCCGTCCTTTCCCGTGCGTGCCGGCATGTCACGATACCGGTGGGCACGTATGCCGCCGCTGTGACAGCGGCGTCGCGGTACAACTACCGGCACACATGCTGGTCAATATTACCCCTATGTCATAAGACGGAATTTTCTGCCGATTTACCATTCAGTTGCATTTGCAGCAATCCGCAATGGATATTTGAATCTTTCATCGAACTCCCCGAATCGCGTCGCGCTAATTCGTTTCGAATTCGCTTCATGCAATTAATCTGGAATGCATAACATAATTCGGCACGCCGCTATTGCCCCTTTCATTCTCCGATGCGCCATCGCCGCCCGCCGCGCAAGGGAAAATCTGTGCGAGTGCATGTCAACCGGATTGCTGTTTTGGCCGTTCTGGCAGACAGCATTTGCCATAATGGACATGCCGAGGGTTCTGGATACCGTTGACGCCCGCGCGCATGAACGACCAAAAACGTTTTCACCACCGATGGAGTGTCATATGAAAGTCCAATCCGCTATCGCTACGCTGGTGCTGGGCGCTGTCCTCGTTTCTCCGGTGTTCGCACAGAACAGCCAGCAGACGAAAATGGCCGACTGTAACAAGCAGGCCGGCGACAAGAAGGGCGATGACCGCAAGGCATTCATGAAAACGTGCCTGTCCGCGAAGCCGGCCGCCGCCGCGCCGATGAGCCAGCAGGACAAGATGAAGGCGTGCAACACGCAAGCCACCGGCAAGAAGGGTGATGACCGCAAGGCGTTCATGAAGAGCTGCCTGTCGTCCGCACCGTCCAACTAAACACCGTGAGTCAGCGCCGCGCCACGAGCGCGGCGCACGAGCGCCCTGCGCTCGAACCAGGCGACGCCGCGCCCGGCGCCGCTTACCTGTCACTTACTGCCCACTTACTGCCGCCTCCCGCTCCGCCCCACGCCGTGCATCCGCCCGAACGCGCCGTTTTTCTTCTATGATGGCTGCGGAGACGGCCCCCCCATATAGAACATTAGACGGGCCGCCATCTTGTCGTTGGAGCTGCAGAGCGTCCATCGGAGGCAAGGATGGTATCGAAGCATAAAAACCGCTGGCTGAGGCGGTGGCTGGTCGTCATCATCTTCTGGGCGGTGCCCGTGGCGATCGTGGCGGTGAGCGAGATCCGGGAGGAAATGGCGTACAACGCCGTCGACCTCGACCGCGCGCTGACCACCTGGAATTTCACCGACGCGCAACGCGCGGCCGGCGCCCCCGCGCGCTGTCACGGCAATCCCGACGAAGCGCAAGCCGCGGGTTGTCCGGCCGATGTGCTGGCCGCCAACGCGGCGCGACAGCAGGACGCCCGCAATGAATACGGCGTGCGCCGCGCTACCCTGATGGCTTATCTCTGGCATGCATTTGTCGGTTACTGGATCGTGCCGGCCGTCGCGCTGTTTCTGCTCGGCGTACTGATCGGCATGCTGCGCCGCGTACTGCGGCGTCCGCCGCCGGTCAAAAGCCCGGCGAATCACGGATGACGGCGCACCCGCTTCGACAGCCGATCTGCGGCATCGACGCAACGCTTTCGGTTTTATTACAACGCGAATACGCGAGGCGCGAAAATCGGTAAAAACGAATCATCCAGGCTGTTACGGCCCCGTTCCGATTGAGGCACATCAAATCGGGCCCGAATTCCCGGGAACCTGTTCCAACGCGCGGCGCGCGCGCTCACGCGGCGCGCTCCAGTACCAGTCAAAATTACAGCGCGATCCCTTACGATTAGCCCGAAACCCCCGCCGTACAAGGCTTTTCGCCTGTCAAGGAAGCGCGCCATTTGTGCTTGCGTGTGATATAACTCAAAAGCAACCCGGCAACATCAGATGAGGTTGCGCCCCGGAACAATGACGGAGAAAAACGATGCAAAGACGAAACTTCATGTTGAAGACTACCGCTGCGCTCGCTTTCGGAGGCCTTGCACTGGCTGGTTGTACGACGAATAAAGGCAACCCGGACACACCCGCCACCGATTCATCCAAGCGCCAGTCGATCGACGCCAGCGTCGAAGGCACGATGTCGCGACTTTTCACGACGGTGCAGGGCTCGCGCGAACTGGTTTCGAAGGCGCGCGGCGTCCTCGTGTTCCCGTCGGTGCTTCAGGTCGGCTTTATCGTCGGCGGTCAGTACGGCGAAGGCTCGCTGAAGGTCGGTGGCGGCACGGTCGGTTACTACAGCACGATTTCCGGTTCGTTCGGCCTGCAGGCAGGTGCGCAGTCGAAGGCGATCATTTTCCTGTTCATGACGCAGGACGCACTGGACAAATTCCGCAACGCCGACGGCTGGTCGGCGGGCGGCGACGCCTCCGTCGCGCTGGTGAAAATGGGTGCCAACGGCGCGATCGACACCACCACGGCGACGGCTCCGGTCGAAGTGTTCGTGCTGACCAATGCCGGCCTGATG
This sequence comes from Paraburkholderia dioscoreae, assembly GCF_902459535.1. Taxonomy (NCBI): domain Bacteria; kingdom Pseudomonadati; phylum Pseudomonadota; class Betaproteobacteria; order Burkholderiales; family Burkholderiaceae; genus Paraburkholderia; species Paraburkholderia dioscoreae. Next base: position 2,125,126 of record NZ_LR699553.1, on the reverse strand, counting down.
GCCGACGTATCGCTGCAAGGCACCAAGGTTACGCGTCTGAAGATCTAAGGGGCGCGCTCCGATTGCCGGTCTGCGGGGTGTGCGTCTGATCCGCCGGGTTTCCGTGAGCAGCGGTGGCCGGATCAGACGCAATCCCGCGCAGCCCGCTTTTGCAACGCAAGCAATGTGGCACGCGCCGCGGCGGTGAGCTTTTGTGGGCCGCGGTTAGCCGCAGATGATCGGTCGCATTGCCTGACGCCATTGTCTCGAATCATGCGGCAACAAAAACGGCGATGCGCTGCCTGCATCGCCGCTCTTTTTGATCTCGCGCGTTCGCCAGTCTTTCCGGCTCAGCTTCCCGACGTATCGATCACCTTGAAGCGCGAACGTTTCTGCGCGCGAATCACCGACTGATACGCGTTCACATACTGTTGAGCCATGCGGTGCGACGTGAAGCGCTCCTCGAAGCGCTGCCGTACGCCCGCTCGCGGCACCTTGTGCAGGCGATTGACCGCCGCCACCGCGCCGATCTCGTCTTCCACGATAAAGCCCGTCACACCATCTTCCAGCACTTCCGGCACCGAACCGCGATTGAACGCGATGACCGGCGTGCCGCATGCCATCGCTTCGATCATCACGAGGCCGAACGGCTCAGGCCAGTCGATCGGAAACAGCAACGCGTGCGCCCCGGACAGGAATTCGGCCTTCTGGTGATCCGCAATCTCGCCGATGAACTCCACGTACGGCAAATCCAGCAGCGGCCGGATGTCGCGTTCGAAATACTCGCGATCGGCGGCGTCCACTTTCGCGGCGATGCGAATCGGCATACCGCAGCGGCCGGCAATCCGGATCGCGGTGTCGACACGCTTTTCCGGCGAGATCCGGCCGAGAAACGCGAGATATTTCTGCTCGACCGGCTGCGGCGTGTAGAGCTGCTCCGGCAAGCCGTGATACACGGTGGTCAGCCACCTGGCCTGCGGCAGCGGATGCCGCTGCGCGTTCGAAATCGAGATCACCGGCGCGGTGTTGAAGGTGTCGAACACCGGCTGTTGCTCGGGCAGATCGAGGCGGCCGTGCATGGTCGTGACAAACGGCGTTTCCTGGCGCTTGAAGACCGAGAACGAGTAATAGTCCAGGTGGAAATGCAGGACGTCGAAATTCTCGGCCTGACGGCGCACCAGTTCCATCAGCAGCATATGGGGCGCCACGCGGTCGCGAATGCCCGGATCGAGACGCAGCGCGCGCGGCCAGACGGCTTCGAGCTTCGCGTTGGTCACGGAGTCGCCGCTCGCGAACAGCGTCACGTCATGGCCGAGTTCGACCAGCGCCTCGGTGATGTATGACACGACGCGCTCCGTGCCGCCATACAGCTTGGGCGGCACCGATTCGGTCAAAGGGGCGATCTGCGCAATCTTCATATTCTGTCTCCGTGATCTGACGGCTTGCGCCTGCGGCGGTGCGCGTCAGCAGCGCTGAGTATGGACAGCGCCACTACCGCCGATCAATGCAACGGCCGCGCTCCGGCACGGTGCACGACCGGCATCGACGCATTATTCACCACGGGCCAACAAAAAACCCCCAAACTTGCACTTTCTCGGCACTGTTACATTCAGCTTACACGCGACTCGAAACGGAAACGGATCCCCGATTATCGGGCGGGCCATTTCCAGGGCGGCAGATCGCGCTCGTCGTCATCGGCGATACGGGTGGCGCCGAAGTGCTTCTCCAGCACGATCGACTGGCTCGCCTCCTCGCGTTCGAGTGCCGCGATCAGGCGCGCCGCATGCGACACCACCAACACCTGCGAATATGTGGCAGCCCGCGCGATCAGGCGGGCGAGCGCCGACAGCAGGTCCGGATGCAGGCTCGTTTCGGGTTCGTTCAGCACGAGCAGTTCCGGCGGACGCGGCGTCAGCAAAGCGGCGACCAGCAGCAGATAGCGCAAGGTGCCGTCCGACAGTTCCGCGCCTTTCAGCGGCCGCAGCAGGCCATGCTGCTGCATCGCCACTTCGAAGCGGCCGTCCTGTGTCGTGACGTCGAGGCGAGAGCCCGGGAAGGCGTCGTCGATGGCGGCGTCGAGCGCAACCGGATCGCCGATCTCGCGGATGGTTTGCAAGGCGGCGGCGAGATCCGCACCGTCGTTCGCGAGCACCGGCGTGTGCGTGCCGATCTGCGGCAGACGCGCGGCCGCTTCGACGTCCGTGCGGAAATGGTCGTAGAAACGCCAGGAGCGGATCTGCTCACGCACCGTGACCATCTCGGGTGCGGTGCGCGGGTCGGAGAACTCCGTCATCATGCTGTCGAAGCTGGCGACCGGTTGCGGAATGGTCTGCCAGTCGCCGTGCTCGTCGCGCGTGCGCAGCGCCGGGCCGTGCCGGTCCACCAGTAACGCCGACGGCCGCAGCACAGGGCCGCTCCAGATGCACTCGCGTTTGATGATCGGATCGAGCAGGAACTTGCTGGGTATGGGAGCCGCTGGCCGCTCCGGCGCTGGCAGCCCCAGATCGATCGCGTAGCCGAACTGATCGCCGGCAAAGCCGAGCCGCAGGCTCACGGGTTCTTTACGCCGCGTGCCCTCGACCGGGAACTCGCCGGCCAGCACGGCGCGCGAAAAGCGTTCGGGACCGGCCCATAACGTGGAAGGCAAACCGCCTTCGCGCGCCAACGAGGTAATCACACCGCCGCGCGCCGTCTCCGCCAACAAACGCAGCGAACGATACACGCTCGACTTGCCGCTGCCATTGGCGCCCGTAATTACGTTCAGGCGGCCGAGCGGCACGATCAGCTCGCGCAGCGAGCGGTAACCCGCGACAGCCAGCGTGGTCAGCATGCGGCAACCCGGGATTCAGTCACGCACGCGTGCCCTTTCCGTAATTCCGCGACGCGCCCGCACGCGGCGAACCGCCCGCGCGAGAACCAGGCCAGGCATTGGTCAAGACGCCCCATCAGTTATGCCCGCCGCCCTTGCCCGGCTTCTGCACCGGCACGCTGCGCAAATCGTGCAGGAACGTATCGCGCCACACGCCGAGATCGTTCTTGCGCAGCGCCGCCATGTTGATTTCATGGCGCCGCTGACGCGCGTCGAGCGGCATCTGCAACGCGCGCTGCAAGGCTTCGCACATGCCGATCGCATCATGCGGATTGACGAGCAGCGCGCCGCTCAGCTCCGCCGCCGCGCCCGCGAAAATCGACAGCACCAGCACGCCTGGGTCGTCGGGATTCTGCGCGGCGACGTATTCCTTCGCGACCAGATTCATGCCGTCGTGCAGCGGCGTGACGAAACCGATCTGCGATTCGCGAAACAGCGACATCAGCTTCCAGCGGTCGTACTGCTGATTCAGATAGCGGATCGGCGTGTAGTCGAGACCCGAGTAGCGGCCGTTGATGCGCCCCGCTTCGTACTCCAGATCCTGGCGAATTTTCTGATAGGTGGCGACGTCCGAACGGGTGGGTGGCGCGATCTGCACCAGCGTGACGTTGCCGCGCCATTCCGGCGAACGCTCCAGCAGATGCTCGAAGGCCCGGAACCGCTCGACCAGACCCTTCGAATAGTCCAGCCGGTCGACGCTCATGATCAGCTTGCGCCCCTCCAGGCTCTGCTTCAGGTCGAGCACGTGCTGACGGCTTTCGTAGCGCTTCGCCTGTTCGGCGATTTCGTCGGGGAACACGCCGATCCGGTAGACGCCGGTGTGCAGTTTGCGGCCGAACGCTTCGACGAGACCGTCCGCGCTCACCGTGCCGCGCGCGTGGCGCGTGACGTAATCCTTGAAGGCGAGTTCGTCGGTAGCGGTCTGGAAGCCCAGCAGGTCGTAGCACGACAGCGACTTCACCAGTTCTTCGTGCGGCGGAATGTTGAGCAGGATCTGCGGCGCGGGAAACGGAATGTGCAGGAAAAAGCCGATGCGGTTCGTGACACCCTCGTTGCGCAGCGCCTCGGCGAACGGGATCAGGTGGTAGTCGTGAATCCAGATCACGTCGTCGGGTTCGAGCAGCTTGATCAGCTTGTGCGCGAGCCACGCGTTGACCCGCCGGTAGCCCGCGTATTCCTCGCGCTCGTAGCGTGCAAGGTCGTTGCGGTAGTGGAACACCGGCCACAATGTCGCGTTCGAAAAGCCGCGATAGTACTGGTCGTAATCCTTGCGTGTCAGGCCCACGGTCGCAAAGGTCACCGCGCCGTCCTGCTCCAGCGTCGGGCCGGCGTTGGCGACGGTCTCGCTGACCACGTCGCCGCTCCAGCCGAACCACACGCCTCCAGCATCCTTCAACGCGCCGAATACGCCGACCGCGAGGCCGCCGGCCGATCCTTTGGTTTCCGTCGGCGTAGCGACGCGATTCGACACGACGATCAATCGCCCCATGTTGCATGTCCTCCTTGGTTCGCGCGACGCGCGCGGGTGCGTTCCATCAGGTCCTGGCGGCCTCCCGTGCGCAATCGCGCGACGGGAACCCGAGCCACCCTGAAGCACACCATGCCGCGCCAGCTTCGTGAGTGAGTGGACGGTTCGACCGCTTTGGTGCCCGATCAGTTGCATTCATCGGTGCCTGTGCGCCACAGTATGGCGCTTTCGCCGTCGAACCCACCGTCAGAGCGCGGTCAAAGCCGGTATCAGACCCACCGTCAGACTTTTTCCTTCACAGGCTGCGGCACATCGGCCGCCGGAGCCCGTCCGGCGCGGCTTGCCACCGGATCGGCCTCGGTATGCGCGGCGGTGCTGCCAGCCGGCGTCTGCGTGCCGCGCGGCACCCAGTCGAGCGGTGCGCCCTTGCCGGTTTCGAGTTCCGCCGACACTTCCGCGCGCGCCCGCGGCAGGTACTGCGGATAGTGCCTCTGTATGAAGTCGAGCAGTCCCTCGCGCACCCGGCAGCGCAAATCCCAGTTCAGACCGGAATCGAGCGAACTGACGAGGGCGCGCAATTGCATCGAGCGCTCGGTGCCGTCCGTGACCTGCAGCACCTGCACGCGGCGATCCCACTCGGGCGCGTCCTCGACGATGCGGGCGAGCTCCTCGCGCAACGGCGCGAGCGGCATCCGGTAATCGACGTACAGAAACACTGTGCCGATAATCTGCGAACTGCTGCGGGTCCAGTTCGAGAACGGGTTCTCGATGAACCACTGTAGCGGCACGATCAGCCGCCGCTGATCCCACAGACGCACCGACACATACGTGCCCGTGATTTCCTCGATACGCCCCCACTCGCCCTGAATCACGACGACGTCGTCCAGACGGATCGGCTGCGACAGCGCGATCTGCAAACCGGCGATCAGATTGCCGAGCACCGGCCGCGCGGCGATACCGGCAACAAGGCCTGCCACGCCCGCCGACGCCAGCAGGCTCGCGCCGATCTGCCGGACATTGGGAAACGTCATCAATGCGCCGCCCACGCCGACGATCACGATCACGAACATCACGGAACGCGCCAGCACGCGCGCCTGCGTATGGATGCGGCGCGCCTGCAGGTTGTCGGCGGTATCGAGCGGATGGGCCTGAATGATCGCCTCGCCGATGGCCGCCGCCGAGCGCACCGAGAGCCACGTGATCGCGCCGATCAGCGCGATCGCGGCGGCGTCGCGCAGCGGCGTGATGAAAGTCAGCGTGTCGGGCGCTTCCCACCATACCGCTTCGAGCGCGAGGATCACGAGCACGAAGAGCGACGGCTTGTCGATATAGCGCAGCACCACGCTGGTGAGCGGATAGGGCCGCGCGAGCCGCGTCGCCATGCGCGCGCCGATCCGATGGACGCCCACGGCCAGCAGCACCGCGATCACCGAGACGATCAACGCGCCGAGCCACGTATGCAGCGGCGCTTCGGCGATGCGGCTGAGGTCGTCGAGAGTAGGCATCAAAGGGATCGTCCTCCTGGCTTGAGGGGTGAACAGAGTGGGCGCGGAATCGCGAGACTTCGAATGTGGCCGCGTGTTGCGCGACGCGTCGGACCGCTTCAAAAGCTCCAGTCGGCAAGCGACGATGAAGCAAGCGCGAACCGGACGACTGCGCGCCGTCGCGGCCTGCCTACTGACATCTTGGATTGTTCTTCGGCGCGATCTGGGAAAGGTGCCCAGGCTGGCCGCCTCTGCAAGTGGACAGCCGGAGCTCAGACCGGGTTTCAGATAGGCTTCGAGGAACCCCCACAGAGGTTCCGGCTGAAAAGCCGAAACACACTCATGAGATGAGGCAAACCGCCCAACGCGCCCGCTGCGGGCGCGCGACATCAGCCGCAATTCAGTTCAGCTACCGCTCTTGCACGGAAACGCCTTGCCGAGCCCCAGCGAGATCGCCGTGCTGGCGTTGTAGCCCGCGACGTTCGGATTCTCCGCAATGTACTTGCGCACCGCGTCGGTCAATTGCGCCGAGCGCGCGTCCTGCGGCAAGCAGAAGTACTGGCCGACGCGCGGACCGGTCGTGCCGCCGATCGCGTCGATGGTGTTGAAGATGCCGTCGGCGGCGCCTTCGATATAAGCGGCACACGCGCTACGCGATGCCACGTCCGTCTTGGTGCACAGCTTGTTGAGGTCGCCTCCCGTAAACGCGGCTGCCGATAGCGGTACGGCAAACGCGCTGGCGAAAATCAAAGCCCGCAGCATGGTGTTCCTTTCCAGGGTCGTTTATCAGGCGGTCTTTCGCCGCATCCAAAGGGCGCGCCCACGTGGCGCGCCAAAGTCGTCATTCTGCACTGTTTTGCGAAGCGCAAGCGTGCGCACCGCCGCTATCTTCAGGCACTTTTTTAGCGCGGCGGCACGGCGACCCGCTGGCCGGCTACCCGCGCCGCCATGCACATTATTTCTGCTGCATCTGCTGCAGCCGCGCCGTCAGCCCTTCGACCACGTCCGGCTCCTTGTAGGTCTTGGCGAAATCAAGCGCCGTCATGCCGATCTGGTTCTTCACCGTCAGGTCCGCGCCGTTGTCGAGCAACAGCTTCACGGTCGACACGTGGCCGCCGCGCGCGGCCATCATCAGCGGCGTGGTGCCGTTCGGCGAGCCGGCGTCGACGTAGGCCGAATGGTCGAGCAGCACCTTGACGATATCGTCGTTGCCGTTCGCCGCCGCGTAGTGCAGCGGTGCCCAGCCCTTCTTGTTGACCTCGGCGTCTTTCGCGATCAGCTGGTTGACGAAGTCGAGGTCGCCGTTCAGCGCGGCCATCATCATCGCGTTCTCGCCGGCTTTGTCCTGAATTTCAATGTTGGTTTTCGGATTGGCGAGCAACGCGGCGCCGACCTTGTCCGATTTCTCGCGCGCGGCCAGCACCAGCAGCGGCATGCCCTGGTTATCCACGCTATTCGGATCCATGCCCTTGGCGAGCAGCTTGTTGACGCCGTCGACGTCGTCGAATTTGACCGATTTGATCAGCGAATCGATCGGCGCAGCCTGGGCCGGCGACACCGCCAGTGAAGTCAGCGCGGCACAGGCCAGCGAAGCCGCGAAAGCGAGGCGCGAAACGCCGCGCCGCGCCGAAGCCAGCGCGCCATGCGCTGCGACGTTCGCTGCCGAAGTGTCTTGGAATGCGGCGTCCAACATCGAAATTTCTCTCATATTTAACTTTAGGAAACGTCCCTATCCTTTTGATATTTATCGACTTTACGTTTCACGCGCCGATGGGCGCCGGGATCTTGAAAAGGCGGAAGAAGTTCTGCGTGGTCGCGGCGGCCAGCGCCGCTTCCGGCATCTCGCGTTGCTGCGCGATGAACCGTCCGACATAACTTACGTAGGCAGGTTCATTAGGCTTGCCGCGATACGGCACGGGCGCGAGGTACGGCGAGTCGGTTTCGATCAGCAAACGCTCCAGCGGCACACGGCGCGCGACGTCCTGCACGTCGGTCGCGCTTTTGAATGTGACGATGCCCGACAGCGAGATGTAAAAATTCTGCGCCAGCGCCTGTTCGGCGACCGGCCACGGCTCGGTGAAGCAATGCATCACGCCGCCCGGCTCGCTCGCGCGTTCCTCGGCCATGATGCGCAGCGTGTCCGCCGACGACGAACGCGTATGGATGATCAGCGGCTTGTGCGTAGCGTGCGCCGCCCGGATGTGGGTGCGAAAGCGCTCGCGTTGCCATTCCATGTCGGCGATCGTGCGGCCTTCCAGCCGGTAGTAGTCGAGACCGGTCTCACCGATCGCGACCACCTTAGGATGCGCGGCCAGTTCGACCAGTTCGGCGACGCTCGGCTCGCGCATGTGCTCGTGATCCGGATGCACACCGACCGACGCGTACACGTTCTCGTAGCGGCTGGCGATATCCAGCACGGCAGGCAGCGTCTCCAGATCGACGGACACGCACAGCGCATGCGTGACCGAATGGCTGCGCATGTTCTCGAGCACCTGCGGCAGGCGCTCGGCGAGTCCTTCGAAGTTGATATGGCAATGCGAGTCGACAAACATGGTGATGTCCTGCGTAGGGCTGGCTCGAAATGAATCAGGCGGCGGCGGCGGCGCTCGCGGTGAGGTTCAGGCGTTTGCCGAGAATCACCAGATCGCGCTCCACGCCGTCCAGCACGGCCACGCGCGGCAGCGAGCCCCACGTGTCGAAGCCGAAGCCGCGGAACAGGCGCAAGCTCGCCTCATTGTGGCCGAAGATAAAGCCGAGCACGGTATCGAGGCCGAGCGCCGGCGCCGCTGCCAGCGAAGCCGCCAGCAATTGCTTGCCGAGGCCGCGGCCACGCGCGCTTTCGTCGAGATAGATACTGACTTCCGCGGTGCGCAGATAGGCCGGACGGCCGTAGAAGTCCGAAAAGCTCAGCCATGCGATCACGCGGCCGGGCTGTTGCGGGTCTTCCACCACCCACAATGGGCGCTTTTGCGGTCCGTGCGCGTGAAACCAGGCCAGCCGGCTTTCGACGCTGACCGGTTCGAGGTCGGCGGTGACTTGCCGCGACGGCACCGTCGAGTTGTAAATGGCGACGATGGCGGGCAGGTCGTCGAGCGTGGCATCGCGGTAGGAAAGGCTCATGGTGCGTTGAACGTGAGGTGGAAGGCCAATACAGGACGGAACAGGACAGAAGACGGACCGGCGCCGGCCGCGCGGCTTGCCCCGTAGACGCGGCTCAAGCGAACAGATCGCGGTAGCCGATAAACAGTTCCTCGAACACCAGCCGCGCATTCAACGGATGGTTTTCGACGGCGCGCTGGCGCGTCACGGTACGCATGAAGCGCGCAAACGCGCTGGCGTCGGCCTGCGACGCACAGCGCGTCAACGCCGCCGACGCCTGTGGAAAATAACGCGGTGCGCCCGCCGTGCGCTGCGCCAGCAGATCGTACATCCAGCGTTGCAGCCAGCCTAGCACCAGCGGCACGGGCAGCTTCTGCAGCGCCTCCCCGCAGGCGAAGGCGTCGCAGTCGGGGCCGGCCGCGAGCTGTTTCAGCGTCCAGTCGCGCAGCGCGCGGTTCTCGTCGCTGGCGAGCGCAAGCGCCGTGAGCGGCGCGCCGCCGGCTTCGGCGAGCAGCGCGGGCGCCTCGGCCACGCCTTGCGCGGCAAGCCACTTCGTTGCCACGTCCGGCGCGGGCATGGTCATCGGCCATTGGCGGCAGCGGCTGATGATGGTCGGCAGGAGGCGGTCGATGCGCGCCGACACCATCAGGAACACGACGCCCGCCGGCGGTTCTTCGAGCGTCTTCAGAAGCGCGTTGGCCGCGGCGATATTCAGCGCTTCCGCCGGATACAGCACGACCACGCGCGCGCCGCCGCGGTGCGAACCCACGCCGACGAAATCGAGCAAGCCGCGAATCTGCTCGATCTTGATTTCCTTGCTGGGCGTGCGGGTTTTTTTTGCCTTCGTCGGCGTCGGCCTTGTCGGCTTTTTCGTCCGCGGCATTGTTGAGGCCGGCTTCGGCGGCCAGCGCCTCGGGCACGATGATCCGGTAATCCGGGTGATTGCCTTGCGCGAACCAGTTGCAGGCCACGCACGCGCCGCACGGCTCGCCATTGGCCTGCTGGGCCTCGCACAGCAGGCCTTGCGCGAGGTGCTGCGCGAAGCGCAGCTTGCCGATGCCCGCCTGTCCATGCAGCAACAGGGCGTGCGGCCAGTGGCCGCGCAACTGCTGCAGGCGGTTCCAGTCATCGGCTTGCCACGGATAAATCATCGTTTCTCTTTAAAATCAATCGGTTGAATGCGCTATCTGAGACATCACGCGAATTTGTCAAGCCGTTATAAATAAGAATTATATTATTTTAAAATCAAAGAATTGCGATCAACTCTTCAAGTCGCCTCTGAATCTGCGTGATGCTCTGCGCGGAGTCAATGATAGCGAACCGGTACGGCGCTTCTTCGGCACGGCGCAGATATTCGGCGCGGGTACGGCTGAAGAACGCCTCCGATTCGCTCTCGAAACGATCCGGATCGCGCGCCGCGCTGCGCCGCTCGCTGGCGATCTCGGGATCGAGGTCGAACAGCACCGTCAGGTCTGGTTGAAAGCCGCCCTGCACCCAGCGTTCCAGGGTTTCCAGCTTGTCTCGCGGCAGTCCGCGGCCACCGCCCTGATAGGCGAAGGTCGCGTCGGTGAAACGGTCCGACAGCACCCAGTCGCCGCGCGCGAGCGCCGGCTCGATCACTTCGGCCAGATGCTGGCGGCGCAGCGCGAACATCAGCAGCGCCTCGGTTTCGAGGTCCATTTTCTGATGCAGCACGATTTCGCGGATCTGCTCGCCGAGCGGCGTGCCGCCCGGTTCGCGCGTCATGACGACCGAGCGCCCGGTGCTCGCGACTTTCTGTTCGAGGCGCTCCCGAAACCAGCTGAGGTGGGTCGTCTTGCCCGCCCCGTCGATGCCCTCAAACGTGATGAATTTGCCCCGCGCCATCATTGCCCTCGAATGTATTTGTCCACGGCCTTGTTGTGATCGCCGAGGGTGTCGGAAAAGATACTGCTGCCGTCGCCGCGCGAAACGAAATACAGCGCGGCGGTGGCTGCCGGGTTCAGCGCCGCCTGTAGCGACGCCACACTGGGCAGCGAGATGGGCGTTGGCGGCAGCCCCATCCGGGTGTAGGTATTGTAGGGAGTGTCGGTCTGCAGGTCTTTCTTTCTGATACGGCCGGCGTAGCTGTCGCCCATGCCGTAGATCACGGTGGGATCGGTTTGCAGCGGCATGCCCACGCGCAGCCGGTTCGCGAACACCGCCGCCACCAGCGGCCGGTCCGATGTCTTGCCGGTTTCCTTTTCGATGATCGACGCCATCGTCAACGCGTCATACGGTGTTTTGTACGGCAGGTTCGGCGCGCGCGCCATCCATGCCTCGTCCAGACGCAGGCGCATCAGGCGGTAGGCGCGGCGGTACACGTCGAGATCACTGGTGTTCTTGTCGAACAGGTACGTGTCCGGGAAAAACAGTCCTTCGCCGTTGCCGATCGACGCTTCCGGCGCGTTGATCGCGTTCATCAGATCGGTGTCGCTCATGCCGGCCGTGTCGTGTTTGAGTGCCGGATTGGCGTCGAGCTCGGCACGCATGCGCTTGAAGGTCCAGCCTTCGATAATGGTCGCCACGTATTCGTTGACGTCGCCGCGGGCGATTTTCTGCAGCACCTCATACGGTGTCACGCCCGTTTTGAACTCGTAGTTGCCCGATTTCAGCTCGCTTTGCAGTCCGAGCAGCCGCGTCATCAGGACAAACAGCTCCGGCTCGACAGGCACGCCGCCGCGATTGAGTTGCAGCGTGACGCTGCGCAAGCTGCTATGCGGCTTGACGGTGACATCGAGTTGCGCCGGGGTCAGTTCGAGCGGGCTGGTGGCCCAGTGGTATCCGCCGGCAATTGCGGCTGCGGCCAGCACAACGACGAGTGAGCCGGCAATGAAACATTTCTTGAACAGGGACATGCGAAACGTGGCAAGGTTGGACTGCATATAATACTTGTTTGCCTTCGCCAAAGTCAGAATTGACTGTTCCCGGAATCCATGAACATACCGCTCGCTACCGCTTCAGGCACTCCGTCAGGCACGGCTCCCACGGCAATTGCCGCCGCGCCCGCCGGTCTGCCCACTCTGCCGCGCCCCGGCGCCGATGAATTCGACGCGGTCGTTGCGCATGGCGCGTACATGCCGCTCACGCAGTTCGGCGTGATCGACGCGACCGGCGACGACGCTGCAAGCTTCCTGCACGGCCAGTTGACCAACGACACCCAGCACCTCGACGCGGCTAACGCGCGTCTGGCGGGCTATTGCTCGGCCAAGGGGCGCCTGCTGGCATCGTTTCTGACCTGGCGCAGCGGCGACACGATCCGCCTGCTGGTTTCGAAAGACGTGCAGGCCGCCGTGCAGAAGCGGCTGTCCATGTTCGTGCTGCGCGCCAAGGCCAAACTCACGGACGCAAGCGGCGAACTGGCGGTGATTGGTCTCGCCGGCGACGTGCGCAAGGCGCTCTCGGGCGTGTTCGACGCGCTGCCGGACGGCGTGCATGTGAAGGTGGACGGCGCGGCGGGCTCGCTGATTCGCGTGCCGGATGCGCTCGGGCGCCTGCGTTATCTGTGGGTCGGCCCGAAGGCGCAGATCGAGCCGCAGCTTGCGTTGCTGGATGAGACGCTCAAACGCGTGTCGCCGGCGGTGTGGGACTGGCTCGACATTCGCGCGGGCGAACCGCGCATCACCCAGCCGGTGGTCGAGCAGTTCGTGCCGCAAATGGTCAATTTCGACGTGCTCGGCGCGGTGAATTTCCGCAAAGGCTGCTATCCCGGCCAGGAAGTGGTGGCACGCAGCCAGTATCGCGGCACGATCAAGCGGCGCACCTCGCTCGCCAACGTGGCGGGCGAGCCCGATTCGGTGCGCGCCGGCGCGGAACTGTTCCATTCGGACGACCCGGGCCAGCCATGCGGCATGGTGGTGAACGCGGCATCGGCGCCGGAGGGCGGCGTCGATCTGCTGGTCGAGATCAAGCTCGCGGCGCTGGAAAACGGCTCGGTGCATCTGGGTGCGGCAAACGGCCCGGCGCTGCGGTTTTTCGCACTGCCCTACGGGCTGCCCACCGAAGTCTGAACTTCTCGCAGAGTACCAGGCGGCGCAATCAGGCGCCGCTTTTTACTGGCCTTTTCACCTGCAACGCCTCCACCGGGAGACGCCCCCGATGTGCCTGATCGTCTTCGACTGGCGACCCGACGCGGTCGACGGCCCGCTCTTCACGCTCGCCGCGAATCGCGACGAATTCTTTCGCCGCATGGCCGAACCGATCAGTTGGTGGCATGACGCGCCAACGGTGCTGGCCGGGCGCGATCTGCAAGGCGGCGGCACGTGGCTCGGCCTGTCGCGCGACGGCCGCTTCGCCGCGCTGACCAATTACCGTGCGCCGCACGAAATGCGCGCCGACGCGCCGACGCGCGGCACGCTGGTCAGCGACTGGCTGACCGGCGCCACGCGCGATTCGAACGGCAGCCCGCACGCCACGCCGCTCGCATATCTGCAGCATGTCGCGCAAACCGGCGACATCTACAACGGCTTCAATCTGCTGGTGGGCGACTGGACGCGCCGCGAACTCGCCTGGTACTGCAACCGCTCCGACCGCGCGCCTGCGCTGCTTACGGCGGGCACGCACGGCATCTCGAACGCGGTACTCGATACCGCGTGGCCGAAGCTCGTGAAAAAGCGCGCCGAACTGGGCACGCTGCTCGCGCGCAACGCAATGCCGCCGCTCGAACGCCTGATCGATCTGATGCGCGATCCGCGTCTCGCGCGCGACGACGAACTGCCGTCCACCGGCATTCCGCTCGAACGCGAACGGGCGCTGTCGGCCGCGTTCATCGAAACGCCTGACTACGGCACGCGCGGGACCACTGCGTTGCGCGTCGCCGTGCATGGCGAGGTGGTCAACGTGGCCGTTGCCGAGCGCAGCGACGACAACGGCTCGCATCGGATTGCACGGCCCGGCGATTTCGAGCGCAGCTTCGCTTTCAATATCGAACGCGAGATGGTGTGACGGTTGCCCGGCGGCTCGCGGGCCATTGACCGCCGCCTGGCGAGGCGAGCTTAGTGCGCGTCGACCCCGAACGCCGCGCGCAAAGCCGCCGCGGCGTCCGCATGCGCCGCGCCGACCTCCGGCACGAAGCCGCCCATCTTGAAGAACTCGTGGATCATGCCCGGGTAGCGTTTGAGCGTGACCCGGTTGCCCAGCGCGTGCAATTTCTCCGCGTAGGCGTCGCCCTCGTCGCTCAGGGGATCGTATTCGGCTGTGGCAATCCATGCGGGCGCAACGCCGTGGAAATCGGGCGCGCCGTGCCGGCCGTCGAGCGGCGCGAAACGCCAGTCGTCGCGGTCGCTTCTGTCGCGCACGTAATGGTCGAAGAACCATTGAATCGTGTCGCCCGACAATAGAAACCCGTTGGCGAAGCGCGAGTGCGAATCGGTTTGCTGATGGCCGGTCGTGCCCGGGTAGATCAGCAATTGCAGCACGAGTTCGATGCCGGCGTCGCGCGCGAGCACCGCGCAGACCGTGGCCAACGTACCGCCCGCGCTATCGCCGCCCACTGCGAGCCGGCTTGCGTCCACGCCGTATTCGGCGGCGTGCGAGTGCAGCCAGACCAAGGCGTCGAAAGCGTCTTCGACGGCAGTGGGAAATTTGTATTCCGGTGCGAGCCGGTAATCCACCGACAACACCGTGCACTTGGCATCGCGCGCGAACATCCGGCACAGCGCATCGTGCGTATCGACGCTGCCCACCGTGAAGCCGCCGCCGTGGTAGTACACCAGCGCCGGCGCGGGCTCGGCCCAACTCGGCTCGACCGGGTGGTAAAGACGCGCACGAATCGTCGCGCCGTCGCGTGTCGGGATCCGCAGATCTTCGATCGCGAACATCGGTGCGCTTGCAATCTCCAGGATCGGCGCACTTTTTTCGTACGAGGCCCGCGCGTCTTGCGCGGTCATTTCATGGAGCTTCGGGCGCCTGGCCCGCTCGATCATGTCGAGCACCTGCTCGATCTTGGGATTCAGCGGCATGGTGCGTCTGGTGGCGCGTGAGCGCCGAAGGTTTAAAAAAACGGCGCCACAATGTCGGCAGCGCCAGCGATGCGATGAGCGCTTTACCTAGCCCGCGCTTTTAACTTCCGGCTTCAGCGACATCGGATCGGTGGGATTGCGCAATTGCTCGATGTCTTCATGACGCAGTTTCACCGTCGCCATGATGCCCGGATGCGTGACGACGTAGAAACGCCGCGCCGCAATCGCTTCGAAGGTGATGCCGGCGACATCGTCTGCATTCAGCTTGCCTGACTGCACCGCGCGCTGTAGTTGCTTGCCGGCGGCGATCTGCGAGCGCGTCGGCCGGCTGTCGTTGCGCAGGTCCGCGGGCCGCGCGCGTTCCGCATCGGCAATGCCGGTCGGCACAAAGGCCGGGCACAGCAGCGAACAGCCGACCTGCGCGCCGGCCGTTTCCACCTGAGCGGCCTGCGCCAGTTGCAGATCGTGATACAGCGTTTCGGTGAGCGACACCACAGCATGCTTCGACGCGTTGTAGATACCCATTGCGGGCGGCGACAGCAAACCCGCGACGGACGCCGTGTTGACGATATGCGCCGGTTCGTTCTGCGCCAGCATGATCGGCGTGAACACCCGCACGCCGTGCGCGACGCCCATCACGTTCACGCCGAACACCCACGACCAGTCGTTCGCCGAGCTTTCCCACAAGAAGCCGCCCGCGCCCACGCCCGCGTTGTTGAACAGCAGATGCACCTTGCCGTAGGCAGCGAGCGCCGCTTGCGCGAGCGCTTCGACCTGCGCCGCGCTGGCGACGTCGGTTGGCACGCCGATCGCTTCGGCGCCACCGGTGCGCAATGCTTCGACGGTTTGCGCGAGCGCGCCGGGGTTCACGTCGGCCAGCACGAGCTTCATGCCGAGCGACGCGCCCTTCTGCGCGAACGCGCGGCCGAAGCCGCTCGCCGCGCCGGTGATCACCGCCACCTTGCCTGAGAACTCGAACGTCATGTGACTCCTTTGGGTTGACCGGTTGTCTCGTGGGATTCGCTCAGTTGCCGCCACGCTCAGATCACTCAGATCACTCAGATCACTCAGATCACTCAGATCACTCAGATCACTCAGATCACTCAGATCACTCAGATCACTCAGATCACTCAGATCACTCAGATCACTCAGATCACTCAGATCAGCTTGACGAGCTGCTTGCCGAAGTTCCTGCCTTTGAGCAGGCCCATGAAAGCCTCGGGCGCGGCATCGAGCCCTTGCGCGATGGTCTCGCGATAATGCAGCTTCTTCTGCGCGACCAACGTGCCGAGTTGCTTGAGCGCTTCGGGCCATACGTCCATATGTTCGCTGACAATGAAGCCTTGCACGAGCAGACGCTGTGTGAGCATCAGCGAGGGATGCTTGAGCGGCAACGGCTGGCCGTCGTAGCCCGCGATAAATCCGCACAGCGCGATCCGGCCGAACGCGTTCATGCGCGCAAGCGTCGCGTCGAGCACTTCGCCGCCGACGTTTTCGAAGCAGCCGTCCACGCCGTTCGGCGTCGCAGCCTTGAGATCCTGATAGAGATTGCCGGCCTTGTAGTCGACGCAGGCGTCGAAGCCGAGCGTCTCGGTGACATAGCGGCACTTGTCTGCGCCGCCGGCAATGCCGACCGCGCGTGCGCCGGCCAGCTTCGCCAGTTGGCCGACCACGCTGCCCACCGCGCCGCTCGCCGCGCTGACCACCACCGTCTCGCCCGCTTTCGGCGCGATGATGCGGTTCAGGCCGTACCACGCGGTGACGCCCGGCATGCCGACCGGGCCGAGATAGGCCGAAAGCGGCACATGCGTATCGTCGACTTTCTGCAGGCCGGTTCCGTCCGAGGTGCCATATTCCTGCCAGCCGAACATCGCGACGACTTTGTCGCCGACCGCGAACTTCGGATTCTTTGATTCCACCACTTCACCCACCGTGCCGCCGATCATCACTTCGTTCAGCGGTTGCGGCGGCGCATACGACTTGCTGTCGTTCATGCGGCCGCGCATGTACGGGTCGAGCGACAGGTAGTGATTGCGCACGCGCAATTCGCCTTCGGCCAGCGGCGCGAGCGGCGCTTCGACGAGGCGGAAATTGTCGGGCGTCACGGCGCCTTGCGGGCGCGAAGCCAGCACGAGTTGACGGTTGATCTGGGGCATGACGAGCGTCTCCATAGGTTACCGATTGGATCGGCGAATGATTCGAACGGTGCGCACGAAGGCGGAAACCGGCACGCGCCTTCCGTACGCGCGCGGGGTTCACACGGCAGCGCTCAGCCGTCGCTTGGGCCGGGTTTCGCCGACGGGTCGCTGCGCAAACGCTGTTGGGTCACCTCGCGGCCCACGGCGAGGCGCCGCATGTATTTGAACGTGCCGAGCGCCTTGGCGACGAAGTGACCTTCGCTGTCCCGGATCTCGCCTTCGCAATACGCCATGGTGGTCGAGCGATGCAGCACGCGGCCGGTGGCGCGCAATTCGCCGCGGCCCGGCTGCATGAAGTTGACCTTCATTTCGACCGTGACCACGCCGACACCGTCGCCGGCCAGACTCCGCGCGGCCATTGCCAACGCGACATCGGCAAGTGTCATCGTGACGCCGCCGTGAGCGACGTCCCACGTATTCATATGATCCGGCTGCAACGGCAGTGCGACTTCGCTAGCGCCGTCCGCAGCTGACAAAAGCTGCGCGCCGAGCCGATCGACGAACGGGCTCTCGGGCAAGGAGGCGATGCTCGCGTTGGAGGAAGGCGAATCGGTCATGGCTGTTTTCAGATTTCGTGGTCGGTGCGTATCGGTACGTTCATGCGGTTGAGGCAGGACGCGAGGATGCCTTCGGCCAAGGCAGACGCTAAGCCTATCAAACTTACACCTTCGATGGAGCTTTATCAGGAGGTCTGGCCGGCGGTTATGGGCCTTGCCGATACCGCAATGGCGCGCTCGCGAGCATCGCGCTTCGCTATGAATTACGCCGGAGAGATCGAAATGACAGGTATCGCGACGACTGGCCGGGGTCCGTGACCCGACTGGGCTCCTCGAATGGCGCCAATCGGGTACGGACTACATCGACGATAAATTGGAAGGTGTCTACAGACGTTGAGATAAACCATCGAGGTTGGCGCACGAGTTCGACGCCGCCCCGTTTAAAGTATCAATGGCTGAAGTCAGCCCCCAGCCAACCCGCCGCGGTGGTTTTCGCATGACTGAGAGCGCCTTGTGCGTCAGGGAAAACGCCGAGCTGGTCCCACCGTTCCTCTGCCGCAAAAGGCCCCTTGATGCCAAGCGCCTTCTGGATGCTCAACTGCGCGGCGTATCTTCCGTCTTCAAGAGGCCGTGCTGTTGCAACCACCTTGTGCGGGAGCCCTTGCCGCACGGGCTGAATCAGTTCCAGAGGACCGCCGGCCATACCTACGTCGATCAGCTCGTTGCGCATATTGCAGTCGGGGCAATAGAAGAAAAATGCATTGTTATCCCGATTCGGTTTGACCTGCTTGCGGGCAAGAACAGCCCGGCACTCGACATTTTCGCAAATGAATGGCATATCGGTCTCCGTGATGATTTTCGAATCGTGGCGCGGTACAGATCGGAACGGCGCTTCGGGAAACGATCTGCCAGAAGCAGTCAGGGAGCAATCAGCAGATGACCGGATTGCTAATGCCATGCGAATGCCAGCGGCTCCTCGCGCAACACGGCCCGGTACAATGCATGACCCAAGCCGCTTGTTCCGTGCTTGCTTCCGCGCTTGTTCCGAGGTGCAGGTCATGTCCATTTTCCGCGCGCTGCTGTCCGGCCGTTCCGTTCGCCTCGCCACGATCCTCGCCATCGTCACGCTGACGCTCAACGGTTGCGCCGGCCTGTTCGGCGGCGACCCGCTGCGCGTGAACGTGGCCGGCATAGAACCTATGGAGGGCCAGGGTCTCGAAATGCGCTTCAACGTGAAACTGCGCGTGCAGAATCCCAACGAATCCCCGGTCAGCTTCAACGGCGTGTCGCTCGATCTCGAACTGAACGGCAAGCCTTTCGCGAGCGGCGTGAGCGATCAGGCCGGCACCGTGCCGCGCTTCGGCGAAACGGTCGTCAATGTACCGTTGACCGTGCCGGCTTTCGCCGCGGTTCGCCAGGCTTTCGCCTTCGCGGGCGCCGCCCAGTCGGGACAGATTCCGTACATTCTGCGCGGCAAGCTGGCGGGCGGGCTCACCGGCACGACGCGATTCGTCGATCAGGGGACGTTGAGCCTGCCGTCGTCCGGCATGGCGTTGCCCTGATGGCGTTCATCGAGGCGAGCATCGCGCGCAAATAAAAAAGCGGGTGGCGAGGGTTCGTCGCTATCGCGCCGAAGCACACGGCACCCGCCGTTCATCCAGCGTTCGACATGGCTCACACCACCTCGAACAACCCTGCCGCGCCCTGCCCGCCGCCGATACACATCGTCACGACAACCAGCTTCGCGCCGCGCCGCTTGCCTTCGATCAGCGCATGCCCGGTCAGCCGCGCACCCGACACGCCATACGGATGGCCGACCGCGATCGCGCCGCCGTTCACGTTCAGACGATCCTGCGCAATGCCGAGCTTGTCGGCGCAATACAGCACCTGCACCGCGAACGCTTCGTTCAGCTCCCACAGGTCGATATCCTCGACTTTCAGACCTGCCTGCCTGAGCAGCTTCGGCACCGCGAACACCGGACCGATACCCATCTCGTCCGGCTCGCAACCTGCCACCGCGAAACCACGGAAAATGCCGAGCGGCTGCAGGCCTTCGCGCTCCGCCACCTTCGCGTTCATCACCACGCACGCCGACGCGCCGTCCGAGAACTGGCTCGCGTTGCCGGCCGTGATCACACCGCCAGGCAATGCGGTACGAATCTTCGAGACACCTTCGAGCGTCGTGTCGGCGCGAATGCCCTCGTCGCCGCTCACGGTCACTTCTTTCGTGAAGAGACGTCCGCTCGCTTTATCGGCAACGCCCGCGAGCACAGTCAACGGCACGATCTCGTCCTTGAACCTGCCGGCTTCGAGCGCGGCGGCGGCGCGCTGTTGCGAACGCACGCCGTATTCGTCCTGACGTTCCTTCGAGATCGAATAACGTTTCGCGACGTTCTCGGCGGTCTGCAGCATCGACCAGTAGATTTCCGGCTTGTTTTTGCTGAGCCAGCCTTCGGTCAGCATGTGGTGGTTCATCTCGTTCTGCACGCACGAGATCGACTCCACGCCGCCTGCCACATACACGTCGCCTTCGCCCGCAATCACGCGTTGCGCGGCCAGCGCGATAGTTTGCAATCCCGAGGAACAGAAACGGTTCACTGTCATGCCCGGCACGCTGACCGGCAAACCGGCGCGCAGCGCGATCTGCCGCGCGATGTTCATGCCCGTCGCGCCTTCCGGATTGGCGCAGCCCATGATCACGTCCTCGACGCGCGCCGGGTCGAGCTTAGCGCGCTCGACGGCAGCCTGCGTCACATGGCCGCCGAGCGTCGCGCCGTGCGTCATGTTGAAACCGCCGCGCCATGATTTGGCAAGGCCTGTGCGGGCGGTCGATACGATTACGGCGTCAGTCATGCGTGTCTCCTGTGTCGATCAGCGTTGGCGTGTCGACCGGAGTCAATGCTTCGACACCGACTCCGGTCCCACGCAGCGCGCTCTGATCCCATACAAGTTGTGTCGAGGGTGGCGCGCTGGCGAATCGATCACCGCATGGCACCACCCCAATCTTTCACTCGAACGGCAACTCAGCCGTTGAACCCGCGTCCCTCGCGCGCCAGTGCCGCGATGCCCGGCGCCAGTTGCCAGGCATCGCCGTTCGGCTGCGCGGCATAGCGGCGAATCGCGCGCTCGACGTTGTAGAGGCCGACCGTGTCCGCATACAGCATCGGGCCGCCGCGATAGAGCGGAAAGCCGTAGCCGGTCAGATAGACCATGTCGATGTCCGACGCCTTCGACGCAATACCCTCTTCGAGAATTTTCGCGCCTTCGTTCACGAGCGCGAACACGAGGCGCTCGACGATTTCCTCGTCGCTGATCTTGCGGCGCTCGGCGTTGGCTTCCTTCGAAAACGCGACGATCATGTCATCGACCACCTTCGACGGATACGCGGTGCGATCGCCCGCCTTGTAGTCGTACCAGCCGCCGCCCGTCTTCTGGCCGAAACGCCCTGTCTCGCAGAGACGGTCGGCGATCTTCGAGTAGTGCATGTCGGGATGTTCCTGATAGCGGCGCTTGCGGATCGCCCAGCCGATGTCGTTGCCAGCCAGATCGCTCATGCGGAACGGCCCCATCGCGAAGCCGAACTTTTCGATCGCGCGATCCACCTGCGCGGGCAGCACGCCTTCTTCGAGCATGAAGAGCGCCTGACGGATGTACTGCTCGATCATCCGGTTGCCGATGAAACCGTCGCACACGCCCGAGACCACGGCGGTTTTGCGGATCTTTTTGGCAAGCTTCATGACCGTGGCGAGCACGTCTTTGGCCGTCTCCTTGCCGCGCACGACTTCGAGCAGCTTCATCACGTTGGCCGGGCTGAAGAAGTGCATGCCGACCACGTCCTGCGGACGCTTCGTGAAAGCGGCGATCTTGTCGACGTCGAGCGTGGAGGTGTTCGAGGCGAGGATCGCGCCTGGCTTTGCCACTTCGTCCAGACGCCTGAACACCTGCTCTTTCACGCCGAGTTCTTCGAACACCGCTTCGACGATCAGGTCGGCGTTTTTCAGGTCGTCGTAGGAAAGCGTGGGCGTGATCAGCGCCATGCGCTGTTCGAGCGCTTCGGGCTTGAGCTTGCCCTTCCTGACGCTCGCTTCGTAGTTCTTGCGAATGGTCGCGAGGCCGCGATCCAGCGCTTCCTGTTTCGTTTCCAGCAGCGTGACCGGAATGCCCGCGTTGATGAAGTTCATCGCGATGCCGCCGCCCATCGTGCCCGCGCCGATCACGGCCACCTGGTCGATGTCGCGCACCGGCGTGTCGGAAGGCACATCGGGAATCTTGCTCGCCGCGCGTTCACCGAAGAATGCGTGACGCAGCGCGCGGCTTTCCGGCGTCTGCACGAGCGCGACAAAGCATTCGCGTTCGAACGCGAGGCCCTTGTCGAAGCCGTTCTGCACGCCCGCTTCCACGGCGTCGATACATTTGTGCGGGGCAGGCAAATGCTTCGCGACCGCTGCCACGCTATTGCGCGCGAACTGGATGAAGCCGGCGGCGTTCGGATGCTCGATCTTGCGGTCGCGCACCTTCGGATGCGGGCCTTCTTTTGCACCGACCTTGCGGGCAAATGCCAGCGCTGCTTCGGCCAGATCGCCTTGCGCGAGTTCATCGAACAAGCCGGAGTCAGCGAGTTTCTCCGACATCACGGGCGTGCCGGAGACGATCATGTTGAGCGCGGCTTCGAGACCGATGGCGCGCGGCAGACGCTGCGTGCCGCCCGCGCCCGGCAGAATGCCGAGCTTCACTTCCGGCAGCGCGATCTGCGCGCCGGGTGCGGCCACGCGGTAATGCGCGCCGAGCGCGAGTTCTAGACCGCCGCCCATCGCGACGCTGTGAATCGCCGCGACCACCGGCTTCGCGCTGCCTTCCACGGTCCTGATGACGGTGGCGAGCGTCGGCTCCTGAGTCGCTTTCGGCGTATTGAACTCGGTGATGTCCGCGCCGCCCGAGAAAGCTTTGCCCGCGCCCGTCAGCACGATCGCCTTGATGGCCGGATCGTTCTGCGCGCGCTCGATCCCCTCGACGATGCCGGCTCGCGTCGACAGGCCGAGACCGTTGACGGGAGGATTGTTCAGCGTGATGACGGCCACGCCGTCATGGGTTGTGTAGTCCACTGCCATCTGCCTGCCTCCATGCGATCCATGCAATAAGGCGACGCGCTGGCGCGCCGCCCTTCCGGTTCATTGGGTCGGACTATCGGTCCGACTCATTGTCGGACGAATTGTCGTTTGACGCCGGGGTCAGCAGGCAGAATACACAGAAAAGCACGCTCGTTCAATTTATCGGGAGACGGGGTTTCCCCTGGCAAGCGGTGTCAGCGGGCAGTCCTTTTCTTCCTCCAGCGCGGACGGCAGAACATGGTCGCGGAAAATGTCGCGCAACTTGAGTTTCTGCAGCTTGCCGGTTGCCGTGTGCGGCAGTTCGTCGACGAAGGCGACGTCGTCGGGAATCCACCATTTGGCGACCTTGCCTTCGTAGAAGGCGATCAGCTCATCGCGCGTCACGTCGAAGCCGGGGCGCTTGACGACCACCAGCAGCGGCCGCTCGGTCCATTTCGGATGCGCACACGCAATGCACGCCGCCTCGGCCACGGCCGGATGCGCGATCGCCACGTTTTCGATGTCGATCGAACTGATCCATTCGCCGCCGGACTTGATCACGTCTTTCGAGCGGTCCGTGATATGCAGAAAGCTGTCGCGGTCGATGGTGGCGACGTCGCCGGTGGGAAACCAGCCGTCCACGAGCGGCGAGTCGTCCTTGCGGAAATACCGGTCGATCACCCACGGCCCGCGCACGTGCAGATCGCCGAACGCCACGCCGTCCCACGGCAGCTCGCGCCCGTCTTCGCCGACGATTTTCATATCGACGCCATAGAGCACGTGCCCCTGCTTCTCCAGCAATTTGCGCTGCTCTTCCAGCGGACGCTGGCTTTGCTCCCACGTCAGTTTGGACAGCGTGCCGAGCGGCGACATCTCGGTCATGCCCCATGCATGGATCACCTGCACGCCGTAGTCGTCCTCGAACGTGCGCAGCATGGCCGGCGGACACGCCGAGCCGCCGATCACCGTGCGATTGAGCGACGAAAACCGCCCCTTCGCCTCGCGCAGATAGTTGAGCAGGCCGAGCCACACGGTCGGCACGCCGGCCGAATATGTGACGCGTTCGCTTTCCATCAGTTCGTACAGCGACTTGCCGTCGAGATCCTTGCCGGGGAACACCAGCTTCGCGCCGGTCAGCGGCGCAGAGTGCGGAATACCCCATGCGTTCACATGAAACATCGGCACGACGGGCAGCACGCAGTCGCGCGCGGAAAGGCTCATGGCGTCGGGCAACGCGGCGCCGAACGCATGCAGCACCGTCGAGCGATGCGAATACAGCGCGCCCTTCGGATTACCGGTGGTGCCGGACGTATAGCAAAGGTATGAAGCCTGGCGCTCGTCGATGGGCGGCCATTCGTAATTGCCGTCCTGCGCGGTGACGAGCGTCTCGTAGCTGAGCACGGGTGTCTGCATGACAGGCAGATGCGCTTCGTCGGCGAGCGCGATCCAGCCGCGCACTTTCGGGCATTGCGGCGCGAGGACGTCGACGAGCGGCGCGAACGTGGTGTCGAACAGCACGTAAGCGTCGTCCGCGTGATTGATGATGTAGGCGATCTGATCGGGAAAGAGACGCGGATTGATCGTGTGGCAGACAGCGCCGAAGCCGGTCGTGCCGTAATACGCTTCCAGATGCCGGTAGCCGTTCCATGCGAGCGTCGCGACCCGTTCGCCGGGTTCGACGCCGAGCGCGATCAAAGCCTGCGCGAGCTGCTTCGCGCGTTTTTCGCAATCGCGATAGGTATAACGATGCAGGTCGCCTTCAATGCGGCGCGACACGATTTCAGTGCTGCCGAAATGCCGCGCGGCATGCGCGAGCAGCGAAGGCACGGTGAGCGGCACGTCCATCATCTGGCCAGCGAGCGGCGTCGTCATCAAGAGTGGTCTCCTCGGCTTGATTGTTTCAATCGGTTTGCAGCTCGGGGGCGCGCCTCAGTCTCAACGCGCCGTCAGCGAAATGCGGAAATCCGGCAAACAGCTACGCGAGGCCCGATTCGGCAACGACAGTGGGCCGGCCAGCAGCTCCGCGGGCGCGGACTTACAATATCGGTTAATCCAGAGGCGCTCAACATGTCGTTTTCCCCAAGCATTGCAGGGTTATCCGGGCCTTTGTCGGCCCTTTCCGATGCGCTCACCACTGCGCCGGAAAGCGCGTTTGCGAGCCTTGGCAGCGTGTTTCTCACGCGCCTGCCGGCGGCGCCGCTCAGCGCGCCATATGTGGTCGGATTTTCCGCGGAAACCGCCGCGCTGCTCGGTTTGGAGCCCGGCATCGAGAACGATCCGGCGTTTGCCGAACTGTTCTCGGGCAATGCCACGCGCGAGTGGCCGGCCGAGGCGCTGCCCTATGCGTCGGTGTATTCGGGCCACCAGTTCGGCGTGTGGGCCGGCCAGCTCGGCGACGGCCGCGCGCTCGGCCTCGGCGAAGTCGAACACGGCGGCCGGCGTTTCGAGCTGCAGCTCAAAGGCGCGGGGCGCACGCCCTATTCGCGCATGGGCGACGGCCGCGCGGTGTTGCGCTCTTCGATCCGCGAGTATCTCTGTTCGGAGGCCATGCATCACCTCGGCATTCCGACCACGCGCGCGCTGTGTGTAGTCGGTTCCGATCAGCCGGTGCGGCGCGAAACAGTCGAAACGGCCGCCGTGGTCACGCGCGTAGCGCCGAGCTTCGTGCGCTTCGGCCACTTCGAGCATTTCTATTCGAACGATCGCACCGACGCGCTGCGCGCGCTCGCCGATCACGTGATCGAGCGCTTCTATCCGCATTGCCGCGAAGCTGACGATCCGTATCTCGCGCTGCTGAACGAAGCGGTGCTGTCGACCGCCGACCTGATGGTCGAGTGGCAGGCGGTGGGTTTCTGCCACGGCGTGATGAACACGGACAACATGTCGATCCTTGGTCTGACGATCGACTACGGTCCATTCGGTTTCATGGACGGCTTCGACGCCGGCTACATCTGCAATCACTCCGATTCGCAAGGCCGTTACGCATACAGAATGCAGCCGCAGATCGCCTACTGGAACCTCTTCTGCCTCGCGCAAGGCCTGTTGCCGCTGCTCGGCGAAAAGCACGAAGAAAGCGTGCGCGGCGACAAGGCGATCGAAGACGCGCAGCGTGTGCTCGGCGGCTTCAAGGACCGTTTCGCGCCGGCGCTGGAGCGGCGCATGCGCGCGAAGCTCGGCCTCGAAACCGAACGCGCCGGCGACGACGCGCTCGCCAATCGCCTGTTCGAAGTGATGCACGCCAATCGCGCGGATTTCACGCTGACCTTCCGCAATCTGGCGCGCGTGTCGAAGCACGACGCGAGCGGCGACGCCGCGGTGCGCGATCTGTTCCTCGACCGCGCCGCGTTCGATGCGTGGGTGAACGACTACCGCGCGCGGCTGTCGGAGGAAACACGCGAGGACGCCGCGCGTGCCATTGCAATGAACCGTGTGAACCCCAAATTCGTACTTCGCAATCATCTGGCGGAAACGGCGATCCGCCGCGCGAAAGAGAAGGATTTTTCCGAAGTGGAGCGACTGGCGGCCGTGCTGCGCCGCCCATTCGACGAACAGCCCGAGCACGAAGCGTATGCCGGGCTGCCGCCGGACTGGGCGAGCTCGCTGGAAGTGAGCTGCTCGTCGTAACGCGCTGAAACACCGCTGATTGCGTCTGATTGTGTGTAGCAGGCTTAATGAGCCAATCCGGAGCCGAATCCGCCTGACCTATCCAGCCGCCCCCAGAACAACCCCGAGCCAGCCCGAGACAGGAACCCGACCATGAACAAGCCCGACGACCTCAACACCGACGCCCCCGCCGTGCAGAAAGACGACGCCGAGTGGCGCAAGCAGCTTTCCGATGTCGAATATCAGGTGACGCGCCACGCGGCCACCGAGCGGCCGTTCACGGGCCGCTATCACGACCACTGGGACCGCGGCATCTATGACTGCGTCTGTTGCGGCACGCCGCTGTTCGAATCGGACACCAAGTTCGACGCTGGTTGCGGCTGGCCGAGCTACTTCAAACCGATCAACGGCGAAGTGATCGCCGAGAAGACCGACCGCTCGCACGGCATGTTGCGTATCGAGGTGCAATGCAAGAACTGCGGCGCGCATCTGGGCCACGTGTTCGAAGACGGGCCGGCGCCGACCGGCCTGCGGTACTGTATCAATTCGGCTGCGTTACAATTCGAGCCCAAGTAACGCAGCGCGGAGTCCGGCGCGTTGCCGGCCGGCGCCCGCGTCCAACCAGGCGCGCGCCGGCCGCGACACCCTTCATCCAGCTTGCGAGCCGGTCGAACCGGTCGATCGGCTTCGCACCGCGCCCCTGATCTCCGACCCATTCTCCGATTTCCCGCCCAGATAATGAAATTCCTGTTCGATCTGTTCCCGATCATCCTGTTTTTCGTCGCCTTCAAGATCTGGGGCATTTTCACGGCGACGGCAGTGGCGATCGTCGCCACGCTGGTGCAGATCGCATGGGTGGCTTTCCGCCACCGCAAGGTCGATCCGATGCTGTGGGTGAGCCTCGGCGTAGTCACTGTGTTCGGCGGCGCAACGCTCGTGCTGCACAACGACACGTTCATCAAATGGAAGCCGACCGTGCTGTACTGGGCATTCTCGGTCGCGCTGATCGTCTCGCAACTGGCCTTCAACAAGAACCTGATCGAAGCGATGATGGGCAAGCAGATCACGCTGCCGCACGCGGTCTGGGGCAAGCTGAATGTCGTGTGGGCGGTGTTCTTCGTGCTGCTCGGGCTCGTCAATCTGTTCGTCGCGTACAACTACACGACCGACCAGTGGGTCAATTTCAAGCTGTTCGGCGCGACCGGCTGCCTCGTGGTGTTCATCGTCGGGCAGAGCTTGTGGCTGTCGAAGTATATGAAGGAAGAATGACATGACGAGCAATGCCGATGTATTCATGCACGCCACCACTGCAGAGCGCGCCGCGTTGATCGAGACGCGCCTCGCCGCCGCCCTCGCGCCGGTCACGTCGATCCAGATCACCGACGACAGCGCGCAGCACGCCGGCCACGCCGGTGCCTCGGCCGGCGGTCATTTCAGTGTCACGATCGTGGCTGCCGCATTTGCCGGCAAGGCCCGCGTGGCGCGGCATCGCATGGTGTATGATGCGCTGGCCGATGCCATGCAGCGCGGCATTCACGCCCTTGCAATCACGGCGTACACGCCCGAAGAATTCGCTTTGTTGCCCCGCTAGGAAAATTTTCGATGACCTTGAAGAAAACCCGCCTTTGGGTATTGCTGGCTGCATTTGCAGCCGCACCTGCATTCGCACAGAACATTGCCGTCGTGAACGGCACGCCCATTCCGAAAGCACGTGCCGATGCGCTGATCGATCAACTGGTTCATCAAGGCCAGCAAAATACGCCGCAACTGCAAACGGCCGTGCGCGAAGAACTGGTGAACCGCGAGATTCTGATGCAGGAAGCGCTGCGCCGCGGCCTGCCGAATCGTCCGGACATCAAGGCGCAAATCGCCGTGGCACAGCAAACCGTGGTGCTGCGCGCGCTGATCGAAGACTTCGTGAAGAACAACACGCCGACCGACGCCGAAGTCACCGCGCGCTACAACGCGCTGATCAAGGACGCGGGCGGCAAGGAATATCACCTGCACCACATTCTGGTGGACAACGAGCAGCAGGCCAAAGACCTGATCGCGAAGATCAAGGCCGGCGCGAGCTTCGAAGATCTGGCCAGGCAATACTCGAAGGATCCGGGATCGGGCAAGAACGGCGGCGATCTGGACTGGTCGGACCCGAAGGCTTACGTGCCTGAATTCGCGGAC
This sequence comes from Paraburkholderia dioscoreae, assembly GCF_902459535.1. NCBI lineage: Bacteria > Pseudomonadati > Pseudomonadota > Betaproteobacteria > Burkholderiales > Burkholderiaceae > Paraburkholderia > Paraburkholderia dioscoreae. The sequence goes on along the minus strand of NZ_LR699553.1, from coordinate 2,096,686 downwards.
GCGGCCACGCATCTGCAGAAAGGCCAGATGACCGATACGCCGGTGCATACGCAATTCGGCTGGCACATCATTCGTGTCGACGACGTGCGCAACATCACGCCGCCGCCACTGGAGCAGGTACGCCCGCAGATCGTGCAGCAGATCCAGCAGGAAAAGCTGCAAGCGTTCGAAGAAGGTCTGCGTAAGAACGCGAAGATTCAGTAAGCGGGAGCTTGCCGCTGAGAATCGGGTGGCGCTCCGGGTTAGCGCTTCTCCTGATCGGCGGTTCTCGATTCTGACGAAGGCGCTGTTCAGTCAATGACTGAACAGCGCCTTTTTCATATGCGATCGACCAAGTCGGTTAAACCGCCGTGCTCATTTGCGCAGCGCTGCGCTCATCTCCGCGAGCGGCATCGCGACGATCGAGTCGAGTAGCCGGACTTCGCCGGCATTCGGCTGCGCGATTTCGTCGACGGCACGCCGCGTGTCCGCCACGCGCGCGTCGAGAATGGCCAGCATGTCATCCAGCAACCTTTCCGAACCTCTTGGCGCGAGATGAAGCGCCTCGCCGAATGCCAGCATGTTCCTTCTGGAAATGTCCGCGAACTGCGTGGCGTCTCCAACGGGCATGGTCAGGTCGCAGCGCGGCCAACGGTCCCGCTGTTGCGGCTGGTAGGTCGGCGTATGGTAGACGACCGTGCTCACCAGATCGTAGAACGGAGCCAGTATGTAGCCGCGCGGGCTGACGAAGAACGACAGGTTTTTCAGATGCGAGTCGGCGTTGCCAATCAGGACGTTGAAGACCGCCCATCGGAATACATCGAGACGCGCCACTGCGCGAGTGCTCGTTTTTTCGATGGCATCACTGAGCACCTGCGCCGTCGCGTTCTGATATTTGAAGCTGCGGTCGTAGTTCAACAACTGCATGGCGTCGACCGTATGGAGGCGCCGGGCCGGTTCAGTGGCCGTATCACGGTCGAAACGATCGATGATGTAGCAGGCCGAAGGCACGCGTAAAAAGTGCGTAGGCGGCACGTTCAAACCCATCGCGCGAGCGAGGCGCATGCAGAAAAATTCGTTGATCGCTGAATGGAGATAGCCCGTGCTTCGCATATCGGGCTTGAGCAGATGCATGGACGGCTCACTCCCCACAGGTTCAAACAACTCGTAATCCGGCGCGGTGCCTCGCAAGGTCAGAAGCAGCTTCTGCTGGGCGCCCGCCGCGGACATGCGTTTGGGCGCCGTAGCGGTGAGCGCGTGATGCGGCATGGCCTGAATGCGCGCCTCCAGATTCGCGTACGACAACGGTTGCAGACCGCCGGATGCCTCGTGTTCAGCCTCGGCGAGCAGCGTCAAGGCTCCAGCCGACTCCCGGCCGTAATGGGCGAGCAGACCCCAGGCATCGCTCGCATCGACCTTGGCCTCGCGAGCGAGCGACATGCGCATTTCCTCTTCAGGCAAGAGGTTGTCGAAGAACCATTGCACTGGCCTTTGGCTCGAGGTGTCGACGAACGGCTGGGCATTCAGAGGAAATGCAGGTGAAAGCGCAAACGCGTCGTCATGACCCAGCCAGTCCTGGTCGTAGGTAAATGACCAGATACCGCTGTCATCGCTTACGATGCCAACGCGCCGGCCATTCGCATAGGCGACGAGCGTTCTAGCGGCCATGAGGGGTCCGTCTGCGATGGAGCGCCTTGGCGGCCGAGGCTGGAGGAATGTCCACGGAAACTTGCGCGTGCAGCCTGATGCCCAGTTCGCCGAGAAGATGCAGCACCTTGCCGATCTGCGCTGTCGGCTTGCCGGCTTCGATATGCGTGATGAACTTGGGGGACAGGCCTGTCGCAATGGCGACATCGTCGCGTGTCAGCCCTTGTGCGAGCCTCGACGCCCGTACGAGATCGCCGAGCGCCGTCATGTCGCCAATGAAAACCTCGGATTGCCGCACTGTTCACCCCTGTACGTTCGTACCCGCTCGGGAACATTATGCCACATGACAGGAAGGGAGGCTTGATCTCGTACCCGATCGGGTACGGAATGATGTGTTAGAAGTCTCGGCAAACCATTTCGTACCCGATCGGGTACGAAGAATAGAAAAATTGCTGACTGCGGCGCTTCACGTACCAGAGCGGATACGGAGCATGTGTCGACAGGTTTGGGCACCGCTGCAAGGCGGCACAGCGTTTTCCACCGCCCGCCCTGCTCACGCCACGCGGCCGCACGGCCCGTGGCACGTCACATCTTCAGCCCAGCCAGCGGCGCGCGTTCTGGAACACGCGCATCCACGGGCTCGCGTCCGTACCGCCCTCGCCCCAGCCTTCCGGATGCCAGCTCATCTGCACCGCGCGATGCACGCGCTCGGTGTGCGGCATCAGCACCGTGAAGCGTCCGTCCGGCGTCGTCACCGACGTGATGCCGTTCGGCGAGCCGTTCGGGTTGAACGGATACTGCTCGGTCGCCTGACCGCGGTGATCGACGTAACGCATTGCTACCGCGACCTTCGACGCATCGCCCTGCTGCGAGAAGTCCGCGTAGCCTTCGCCGTGGGCGATTGCCACCGGAATGCGCGAGCCTTCCATGCCGCTGAAGAAGATCGACGGCGAAGCCTGCACTTCGACCAGCGAGAAGCGCGCTTCGAATTTCTCCGACTTGTTGCGCGTGAACTTCGGCCAGGCTTCGGCGCCCGGAATCATGGAGGCGAGGCTGCTCATCATCTGGCAGCCGTTGCAGATGCCGAGGGCGAACGTGTCTGCGCGGCCGAAGAACGCGGCGAACATGTCGGCCAGTTGCGCGTTGAAGCGGATCGCCTTTGCCCAGCCTTCACCGGCGCCCAGCGTGTCACCGTACGAGAAGCCGCCGCACGCCACCGCGCCGGCGAATTCCGCCAGATTGGCGCGGCCCGCCAGCAGGTCGCTCATGTGCACGTCGTGCGCGTCGAAGCCCGCGCGGTCGAATGCGTAGGCGGTTTCGAGGTGCGAGTTGACACCCTGCTCGCGCAAGATCGCCACGCGCGGACGCGCGCTCCTGCCGATGAACGGCGCGGCGACGTCTTCCGTCGGATCGAAACTCAGCGCCGGGGCGATGCCCGGATCGGCCGCGTCGGAGAGCGCGTCGTATTCGGCGTCGGCGCAAGCCGGGTTGTCGCGCAGACGCGAAATACGCCAGCTCACTTCGCTCCACGTGCGATGCAGTTCGGTGCGTGGAGCTTCGTAAATCTTCTTCGCGTCGCGATAGATTTCAATGGTGTCGCGCTCGTTGATCTTGCCGATCACATGCGAGCACGCCGACAGGCCATGTTCGCGCAACGCGACCAACACCGCGTCGCGCTCGGACGCGCGCACCTGGACGACGGCGCCGAGCTCTTCGTTAAAGAGCGCGCGGATCGTGCGATCTTCGCGGCGGCCGCTGGTCTGCTTCGCCCAGTCTTTGGCGTCGCCGTAGTCGGATTCGTGGCTCGGATCGAGCACCAGCATGTCGACATTCAGCGACACGCCAACGTGCCCCGCGAACGCCATTTCGCACACCGTTGCCCACAGCCCGCCATCCGAACGGTCGTGGTAGGCGAGTAGCTTGCCGTCCTGGTTCAGCGCCTGAATCGCGGCGAAGAAACGCTTCAGATCTTCCGGGTCGTCCACGTCCGGCACCGTATCGCCGACCTGCTGCGTGACCTGCGCGAGAATACTGCCGCCCAGACGATGCTTGCCGCGGCCGAGGTCGATCGCGATCAGCACCGACTCGCCCACGTCGCTCGCGCGGCGCAGTTGCGGCGTGAGGTGGCGGCGCACGTCTTCGACCGGCGCGAATGCCGAGATGATCAGCGAGACCGGGGCGACCACTTCTTTCGCGACGCCGCGGTCTTCCCACTTGGTGCGCATGGACAGCGAATCCTTGCCGACCGGAATGCTGATGCCGAGCGCCGGGCACAATTCCATGCCGATCGCCTTGACCGTGTCGTACAGCGCGGCGTCTTCGCCCGCTGCGCCGCACGCGGCCATCCAGTTGGCCGACAGCTTGAGCTTGTCGAGCGACGCGATCGGCGCCGCCGCGATGTTGGTCACCGCCTCGCCGACCGCCATGCGGCCCGATGCCGGCGCGTCGATCACGGCGAGCGGCGTGCGCTCGGCCATGGTCATGGCTTCGCCGCGAAAGCCCGCGTAGTCCATCGTCGTGATCGCGACGTCGGCCACCGGCACCTGCCACGGGCCGACCATCTGGTCGCGCGCGGTCGTGCCGCCCACCGAGCGGTCGCCGATCGTGATCAGGAACGACTTGCTCGCCACCGTGGGATGACGCAGCACGCTGGTCGCGACATCCGCCAACACGAGGCCGGTGACATCCACCGGTTCGAGCTTCCGCTCGACGCGTTTGACGTCGCGATGCATGCGCGGCGCCTTGCCGAGCAGCACTTCCATTGGCATGTCGACCGGCTGGTGCGCGGTGTCGTCGTTCAGCTCGGAGTCGATCAGCTTGAGTTGACGCTCCGCGGTGGCCGTGCCGATCACGGCAAACGGGCAGCGCTCGCGCTGGCACATGGCCTCGAAGGCCGGCAGATCGGCCGGTGCGATTGCCAGCACGTAGCGTTCTTGCGCTTCGTTCGACCAGATTTCGCGCGGTGACAAGCCGCTCTCTTCCAGTTGAATTTTGCGCAGGTCGAAGCGCGCGCCCTTGCCCGCGCCATCGACCACTTCCGGGAAGGCGTTCGAAAGACCGCCCGCGCCGACGTCGTGAATACTCAGAATCGGGTTCTTCTCACCAAGCTGCCAGCACGCATTGATGACTTCCTGCGCACGGCGCTCGATTTCCGGGTTGCCGCGCTGAACCGAATCGAAATCGAGTTCCGCGGTGTTGGTGCCGGTCGCCATCGAGCTCGCGGCGCCGCCGCCCATGCCGATGCGCATGCCCGGGCCGCCGATCTGGATCAGCAGCGAGCCTTCCGGCAGATCGTGCTTATGCGTGTGCTGGTCCGAAATATTGCCGATGCCGCCGGCGATCATGATCGGCTTGTGATAGCCGCGCACCAGGCCCGCGACGTTCTGCTCGTAGGCGCGGAAATAGCCGCCCAGGTTGGGCCGGCCGAATTCGTTGTTGAACGCGGCGCCGCCGAGCGGACCGTCGATCATGATCTGCAGCGGCGAGGCGATGCGATCGGGTCGGCCGTACGCTTCGTGCTTGTCGTCCGGATTGCGGTGCGCGAGCGGCTGTGCGGCGTCGCGCGCGTTTTCCCACGTCTCGACGCCGTCCGGCAGTTCCAGATTCGACACCGTGAAGCCCGCCAGACCCGCCTTGGGACGCGCGCCGCGGCCCGTCGCGCCTTCGTCGCGGATTTCGCCGCCCGCGCCGGTCGCGGCGCCCGGGAACGGCGAGATCGCGGTCGGGTGGTTATGCGTTTCCACCTTCATCAAGGTGTGGGTGAGTTCGGTGCTGCGGCGGTAGTGCTCGGGCAGCTCACTCGCGCCGAGGTCGGCCGGCGTACGCGGGAACCAGCGCTCGGCCATACCGCCCGCCATGATCGCCGAGTTGTCCGAATAGGCGACGATCGTGCCTTGCGGATTCAGCTTCTCGGTGTTGCGGATCATGTTGAAGAGCGAGATGTCCTGCTTCTCGCCGTCGATCGTCCAATCGGCGTTGAAAATCTTGTGGCGGCAGTGTTCGCTGTTGGCCTGCGCGAACATCATCAGTTCGACGTCGGTCGGGTTGCGTCCGAGCTTCGTGAACGCGTCGACCAGGTAGTCGATTTCGTCGTCGGCCAGCGCGAGGCCCAGTTCCGTGTTCGCCGCGACCAGCGCGCCGCGGCCGCGGCCGAGCACGTCGACGGTTTGCAGCGGCCTGGCCGGCAGTTCGTCGAACAGATGCAGCGCGTGCTCGCGCGAAGGCGACATGCTTTCGGTCATGCGGTCGTGCAGTGCCGCCGCGACGGCCGCGCGGGCTTCGTCGGAGAGCGCCTTCTTGCCGCCCAGCAGGCCGCTTTTCAGCGTCACCGTGTACTCGACGCCGCGCTCGATGCGGCGCACCTGCGTGAGGCCGCACAGATGCGCGATATCCGTTGCCTTGCTGGCCCACGGCGACACCGTGCCGAAACGTGGCACCACGAGGAAGGTCTCGGCGGTGCCGCGCTCCCTGGTTTCTTCGAGCGGATCGCCGTAATGCATCAGCGCTTCGATCTTCGCGTTGTCTTCAGCGGAAAGCGGCGCCTGGGCATTGACGAAGTGCAGATATTGTCCGCGCACGCCGGTGATGTTCGGATCGATGCGCGTAAGCGTTTCGAGCAGGCGGGTTTGACGGAAATCGGAAAGGGCCGAAGCACCGGGGAAACACGAGAAGTGGGCCATGGACTTGACGTTGCGTCGCTAATGATGCCGATGAGTGATGCGGATGAGTCGCGCCGATGAGCCGCGCGTGATGGCGGCGTGAGACGCAAAGGAAGTCCGGGATTATACCTCGGGAACGGGCTTCCAGCGGCCATGCGACGCGTCCGCGTGGCCGGGGGCCGCATGCTCGCGAATGTGTTCTTCCGATACGACATCTCGTCGGCATGCCGATGCTCTAATCGACGCGCAAGTGGGGCAATTCATTCTCCCGGACGCGTCGGCAGCGCTGCGCCACGCGAACCGCAAACTCATTTGAACGGGCATGTCATGAACGTCAACCGCTATGGCAGTACCTATCAGACTTCGCATCCGCTGGCTTTGATGCGCCCGCCGCCGGGCACGGCCGCCGCATTCATGCTGACGACGCCTCACATCCATTCGCCGGCCGAGACGCCGCGCGCGCCGATCGGCAATGCCGCGGCCGGGCTCCCGCACGGCAAGCCGGATGGCCGGGCTCCGAGGGTTGGAGGCGGTGTTCAAGCGCTTGAGCGAATCGGCGGCAAAGCGGCGCGGGATAGGCTGGACGCTTCGGGTAGGCGCGTCCAGGACAGCAAGGACAATCCCGTTCGCGCCACGTGGGCCCCCGACGGGCGGCACACCCGCGACAGCATGGACGCCAACGGCACGCGCATTCACGAGACGTGGGACGCGGCCGGCAGTCACACCCGCGACAGCGTGGACGCCAACGGCACGCGCATTCACGAGACGTGGGACGCGGCCGGCAGTCACACTCGCGACAGCGTGGACGCCAACGGCAACCGTATCCGTGACAGTTGGGGCCCGAACGGCAAGCACATCCGTGACATCTGGGACGCAAACGGGAAGCACAAACGCATCGTCTTGCACAACAAGGCCAACCACATACCTCCTTCGATGCACGCCGGCGGTCTCACGCCCGGCCCTGCCGGCCGCAGCAGTCGCCCAATGCCTCTACCCGCGGTCGGCGACGCTCCTGCGTCATCGCCGCTCGCGGTCCCAGCCAATGGCGCCGCCAGCGGCGAGCCGTTGGAACCCGTCGGCGGCGGGGATGGTGAACAGCCTGCCGAACCCACAGGTCGCGGCGCCCAGCCCTCCGCCCCCGTCAGCGGCGGTAGCGGCCAACCCTCCGCGCCCGGCGACGACGACCTTCAGGCGCCCGACGACAACACCGGCCATACCGACTACGATCAACCTTCCCCCGGCTCCGCGCGTACCCCGGCGTTGATCGGGCTCACGTCGGAGCAACGCGGGATAGTGACCCGCGCCTATCAACACGTGAAGCGCATGATCGACAGCGCCCTCGACAAACTCAAATCTGGTCATCCCGACAACAACTTTTCGCGCTGGTTCGGCAGCCCGACTCAGCGGAATGTGCAGAAAGTCGAACAGGTTCTCACCCACATGCAGCACGCCATGTCGCACGACCGGTTCACCTTCGTCCTCGGTGCGTCGCACGACAACTCGGAACTGGCGCACGTGCAATCCAATTCGCCTCATCAGATCAACCTGAAGCCGCACTTCTTCGATCACGCATTCGGCGCCAACACCCCGGAAGCGACGATTGCCCACGAGCTGAGCCATTTCCCGTACATCGGCAACACCAAGGACCACCTGTATGGTCCCGCCGCCGTCGCCAGCCTCGCGGCACGAAACAGCGACATGGCCACCGACAACGCCGAAAACTACGGCATGTTCATTCGCGCGCAGGCGACCGCATGAGCCTCTGAGCGGAACCCGCATTCGCCGCGCTCACGACGGACCACGAAGGACGGCGCCGCACCCCGCGCGCTCCCGTCCCTTCGAGTTGCGCTCCGCCGCGGCCGGGCCTGCACGCGGCCCGCGTGGCCGCGCCGGCGGATTGACTGCTATCATTCGCCCTTTCACCAGATCGGCGCGAGCGGCCTCGTCAGGCCGGGCAACGCGCCGCATGTCACGCTCAACGGGAATGCGCCGCTTCGGCGTCCCGTCGGCAAATCGAATCAGAACATGGATGTCATCGTCATCGGCGGCGGGATTGCGGGCGTCGCCACCGCTTATCAACTGCGCGCGGCCGGCCACCGGGTATGCGTCGTCGAGCGCCACGCCACTGTCGCGCAGGGCGCGACCTATGGACACAGCGGCACCGTCCTGCCGACCCCGCTGGACGTCTGGTTCGGCCCGACTTTCATGGCCAGCCGTCAGAACGCCAAAAACGGCATAGTCAACAAAGCCGGTTTCAACGGGCCGGTGCGCCAGCTGGTCAAACAGCTCGCCGAGCTGCAGGAACCCAACGCGTTCGGCCACCAATACGGACTGCTGCGGCCGCTGATCGAGCTGTCGCGCGAAACCATGACGGACATGGAAGCACGCTTCGGGCTCGAGTTCGAACAGGCGAGCGGCGTGCTCTACCTGGTCCGTTCCGAACAGGAGTGGCAGCAGTTGCGGCCGGCCCTCGGGCTGCTGCGGCTCTTCGAAGTGCCGCACCACGAGTTGACCCCGGAACAATGCGCCGCGTTCGAGCATTCCGTGCGCACCGAGCCGGAATTCGCCGGCGGCGTGCTGTTCGACCAGGAGCGCACAGCCAACTGCCCGCTGTTCACGAAGCTGATCAAGCAGACGCTGGATACGCAGGGCGACGTCCAGTTCATGCTGGGCTGCGAAGTCTCGTCGGTCCGCCTGGAAGGCCAGCGCGCCGCGGTAGAGCTGGCGCCGCGGCCGGGCACGGCATCCCGCTCGCGCGAAGTGGACGTGATCCACGCCGATGCGGTAGTCGTGGCCGCGGGCCACGGCAGCCTGCCGCTGCTGGAGCGCCTCGGCTTGCGGCTGCCGCTGCATCCGCTGCGCCTGCATACGCTGGTCGCACCGATCGCGCATGAGGAATGCGCGCCTCACGTCGCGATCGTGGACGCGGTGAAGCGGATCGCGATCAGCCGGATGAACCATCGTCTGCGGATCGCGGGCGGCGCGGTTCTGCAAAGCGCTGGCCAGATCGACAAGCCGCTGGGCGAAGCGGTGACGAAAGAAGCCCTCGCGCTGCTCGGCCAGGCCACGCACGACTGGATTCCGGGCGCCGCGCGGATCTCGGCGGCTTTGCCGTGGGAAGGCGTCAAACTGCTGTCGCCGGACGGCTTGCCGGTGATCGGCAATGCGCTCCATCCGCGCCTTTTCGTCAATATCGGTCACGGCCCTGCGGGTTGGGGCCTCGCCTGCGGATCGGGCAAACTGCTTGCCGATCTGATTTCGGGCGGCACGCCGGACCTTCCTGCGGACACGCTGGCCGCCCTGCGCGCGGATCGCTTCCGTTAAAACCAATCCCGAGGCCCCGCCGATAACGGAAGGGGCCTTCTGTTTTTTGGCCGTCCCTCGGGCGGGCCCCGTGCACACGCTGTCCGCAAGAGACCCCGCCGGGCACCTATCGGCACTACCATAGCGATTCCCAAGCTTTCTCACCTCGCTCCAGGTGAACCGCCGAGCCTAGCCATGACAGAAGCCGACCACACGCCGCCGACGCTAATCAGCCCGCACAATCGCGCCTTGCCTTTACTGACGCTGACCGACCTGCGGATCGCCGAATCTCAGGCGCAGACAGCGCTGCCGAAGCACACGCTGATGTCTCGCGCCGGCAAATCCGCGGCGAGTTTCCTGCAGGAGCAGATCACCCGCGATACCTCGATCGAAAAATCGCGGCACAAGGTGTGGCTCATCGCCGGGCCGGGCAACAATGGCGGCGACGCGCTGGTGCTTGCCACGGAACTGCACAAAGCCGGCATCGCTGTGGAATTGTGCATGCCCGTCGAAGTGAAACCGGACGACGCCCGCTGGGCTCTCGACACGGCCCGCGCGGCGGGCGTCGCGATCAGCGCCGCGGCGCCCGCCGCGCTGGACGACTACACGTGGCTCGTGGACGGCATGTTCGGCATCGGCCTGACACGTCCGCTCGAAGGGGTGTTCGCGGACGTCGCCCGCCGGCTCTCGCAACGGACCAAAGCACGCCCCCGCAAAGGCGGCGTGCTGGCGCTCGACGTGCCGAGCGGTCTCGACAGCGACACCGGCATGGCGGTGGGCAATGGCGACGGCGGCGCCGTCCATGCCACCCATACGATCACCTTCATCGGCGCCAAGCCGGGGTTGTTTACCGCGCAAGGCCGCGACCTCGCGGGCGCCGTCACCGTCGCGCCGATCGGCGTCGACACCAGCGGCCGCACGGCCGTGCAGCTCAACGCGCCCGAGCTCTTCGCCGCCTTCCTGCCGCCGCGCGATTTCGCGACCAACAAGGGCAGCTTCGGCAGCCTTGCCGTGGTCGGCGGCGACACCGGCATGTGCGGCGCGCCGATTCTCGCTTCGCGCGCCGCGCTTTACACCGGCGCGGGCAAGGTGCACGTCGCGCTACTGGGGGAAGGCGCGCCGCCCTACGATCCGCCGCATCCCGAACTCATGCTGCATGCGATCGACGATCTGCCGCTCGATCACATGGACGCGCTCGCAGTCGGCTGCGGCATGGGTCATCGCGAGCGCGCCACGCGGGTGATGCACGACGTGCTGCACCTCGACGTGCCCAAGCTGTTCGACGCGGACGCGTTGAACCTGATCGCGAAAGACCCCGCGCTCGCCGCCGAAGTCACCGCGCGCGGCGTGCAAGGCGATCCGTGCATCCTCACCCCACATCCGCTCGAAGCCGCGCGCCTGCTCGGCACCGACGCGCCGGGCGTGCAGCGCGACCGCCTCACCGCGGCGCGCGCGCTCGCCGCGCGCTTTGCCAGCGTAGTGGTCCTGAAAGGCACCGGCACGGTCGTCGCGGCACCGGACGGCCGCCTTGCGATCAATCCGACCGGCAACGCCGCGCTCGCGACGGGCGGCACCGGCGACGTGCTCGGCGGCATCATCGGCGCCCTGCTCGCGCAGCGTCTGCCGCGCTACGAAGCGGCGCTCGCGGGCGTCTATCTGCACGGCCTCGCCGCCGACACGTTGAGCGCGCAAGGCCACGGCCCCGCCGGCCTGACCGCGGGCGAACTGGCGCCGATGGTGCGCACCTTGCTGAACCGTCTGTTCTATCCGGCGGCGGAGTGCTGAAAGCGTTCGTCCCAACCTATGGCGGCGCCTCCAAACCGCTGCCCGCTGTCACGCAACGCCGTTATACTGACTGACTGCGCTGCGCATCGGAGCCAGTCCGGTTGACGGCGAAGTTTCGTCGTCAACCGCAGCGAACCCGGCTGCGCGGCATCGCTCTAACAGCATCGTTGCATCATCCTCGGCAGCGCTTCACGCGCGCGCCTTTCTTCGTGCCCCTTGGTTAGACGGACGCTATGACGCAGAACTCGCTCCCCTCCTGGTCCTCGCTGCAAACGCATTACGAAAAGATTCGCGATGCGCACATGCGCGACTGGTTCGCCCCCGAGAACGATCCCGCCCCTACCCGTGCCGAGCGCTTTGCGTTCGCGGGCGGCGGTCTCGCGGCCGATTTCTCGAAGAACCGCATCACCGACGAAACACTGAAGCTGCTCGTGCAACTCGCGCGCGAAGCCGGCGTCGAGACGCGCCGCGACGCGATGTTCGCGGGTGAAGTCGTCAACCCGACCGAGGGCCGCGCGGCACTGCACACGGCACTGCGCGCCACTGATCCGAAAGCGCCGTTCTACGACCAGGTGCAGGCCGAGCGCGCCAGAATGGCCGCCTTCGCCGACCAGGTGCGCAGCGGCGAGTGGAAAGGCTATACCGGCAAGCGGATCCGCTACGTGGTGAACATCGGCATCGGCGGTTCGGACCTCGGACCGAAGATGGTCGTGCACGCGCTGCATCATCTGGCCACGCCGGAGATCACCACGCATTTCGTGTCGAACGTCGACGGCGCCGATCTGTACAACGTGATGCAGCAGATCGATCCGGAAGAAACGCTCGCGATCATCGTCTCCAAGACCTTCACCACGCTCGAAACCATGACCAACGCGCGCTCGCTGCGCGACTGGTTCGTCGAGAAAGGCTGCCCGGAAAGCGCGCTGGCGAAACACTTCGTCGGCGTGTCGGCCAATCCCGCGGAAGTAGTCAAGTTCGGCATCGCGAAAGAGAACGTGTTCGAGATGTGGGACTGGGTTGGCGGGCGTTACTCGTTGTGGTCGGCGGTGGGTCTGTCGATCATGATCGCGATCGGACCGCAGCAGTTCGGCGAACTGCTCGCCGGCGCCAACGAGATGGACCAGCATTTCCGCAACGCGCCGCTCGATAAGAATCTGCCGGTGCTGCTCGGCATGATCGGCATCTGGTATCGCAACTTCTTCGGCTCGCAAAGCTATCTGGTCGCGCCGTATTCGGAAGCGCTGCATTTTCTGCCGTCGTATCTGCAGCAGCTCGAAATGGAGAGCAACGGCAAGTCAGCGCGGCTCGACGGCGTAATGGTCGACTATCCGACCGCCGCCGTGACGTGGGGCGAACCGGGCACGAACGGTCAACATGCGTTCTTCCAGATGCTGCATCAGGGTCCCACGATCGTGCCGATCGATTTCATCGCCGTGTTGACGCCGGAGCATCCGCTCGTCAGTCATCATCCGAAGCTGCTCGCCAACTGCTTCGCGCAGAGCGAGGCGCTAATGCTCGGCCGCACGCTCGAGGAAGCGAAGAAAGTGGCCGGCGCGGACAAGCCGGAACTGGCGCCGCACCTGGTGTTTCCGGGGAATCGCCCGACCAGCACGCTGCTGGTCGACGCACTGACCGCGCGTTCGCTCGGCGCTTTGATCGCGTTGTACGAGCACAAGGTGCTGGTGCAGGCGTCGGTGTGGGACATCAATCCGTTCGATCAATGGGGCGTGGAGTTGGGCAAGATTCTCGGCAAAGTGGTGGAGGCTGATCTGACGGCGCCGAGTGTCGATGAGAAAAAGCATGACTCGTCGACGTCTGCGTTGATCGCGCGGGCACGCGCCGCGTTGAAGAAGTGACCATGTCAGCGGCGCGGTGGTTCGCGCCGCTGAGTCTATGCTGAATCTGCGCTGAACCGGATTGGCGCGTTCATCTGCCGGCGAGGCGAGCCGGATTGAAAAAGCGGGCCCTTGTGGTCCGCCTGGCTTTGGCTGCGACGCTCAAGAATCGCGGTGTCCCGCTCTCACACAAGACGACCCGCCTCGATCGTCACCGTCGTATCGCAGCGGCGTGCCAGTTCGATGTCATGCGTGACGAGAATCAACGTGGCACCGTTCGCGCGATTCATCTCGAACATCAGATCGATCACCGCGTGACCGGTGGCGGCATCGAGACTGCCGGTCGGCTCGTCGGCGAACAGGATAGCCGGATGCGTGACGAACGCGCGCGCCAGCGCCACGCGTTGCTGTTCGCCACCGGACAGCAGCTTCGGATAATGACCGGTACGCTTGCCGAGTCCCACTTGCTCCAGCAAGCCGCGCGCACGCGTTGCGGCCTCGCGGGTACTGATACCGCCTTGCAGTTCCAGCGGCAGCGTGACGTTTTCGAGCGCGGTCAGATGCGGCATCAGTTGAAACGACTGAAACACGAAACCGACCGAGCCGCTGCGTAACGCGGCGCGCTCGTCTTCGTTCAGTTCACCGAGTTCGCGACCGAGTAGCCGAACCGAGCCCGAACTCGCGCTGTCCAATCCTGCGAGCAAGCCCAGCAGCGTAGACTTGCCCGACCCGGACGCACCGACAATCGCCACACTGCTGCCGGCAGCGATAGCAAGATCGATGTCGTCGAGAATCGTCAGTTCGCCCGTTGCATCCTTAACCTTCTTGCACAAACCCCGCACTTCAATGACTGGATCAGTTTTGTTTAGCATGGTGAAGCGTAGGTTGAAAGTGCGTGACATGACGCCTCGCGCCACGGCGCTGACAACGGCATGCGGGTGCGCCGTGATGGCAGCCGCCCTGTTTTCAGCGAGCTTCGCGGCGCGGGCCGCCAATGCGCCCGAACCGGCCAAGCCTGTGATCGTCGTGCTCGGCGACAGCATCTCCGCCGAATACGGCCTGCCCCTTGACACTGGCTGGGTTGCCTTGATGCGCCAGCGCCTCACCGACGAGCGAATCGATTATAGCGTCGCCAATGCAAGCATCAGCGGCGACACCACGAGCGGCGGACGGGCCCGCTTGCCTGCGCTCATGCAGCGGTTGAAGCCGAGCATCGTGATCGTCGAACTCGGCGCCAACGACGCGCTGCGTGGCGTGCCGCTTTCCACTACCGAAGACAACCTGCGCACGATCATCGAGCAGGCTCAGCAAGGTCACGCAAAGGTGGTACTGGTGGGCATGTATGTGCCGCCTAATTACGGCCCGGACTATACGCAAAAGTTCCACGGTCTGTACGGCGAGTTGTCAAAACAACTGCGCGTGTCGCTCGTGCCGTTCCTGCTCGCCGGCATTGCCGACAAGCCTGACATGTTCCAGGCCGATCAGATTCATCCCACCCAGCAGGCACAGCCAGTGCTACTCAACAACGTGTGGCCTGCAATCAAGCCACTTCTTCGTACAAGTTCGCCGCACTGAAAAGACTGCTAACAACTTGTTTCCAGAACTTCGGGAACACGGATCGGTAAGGTCTATCCGACACTTTCGTAATCCCGTGTAACCCGGCTCGATTTTGAGCGACTTTTGAGGAGATAACGTGAAATATTTACCGTTAATCGCTTTGACCGTGGCAATTTCTGCCTGCGCCGCTCAACCCCCTGCTGGCGTTCAGTCCGTTGGTCAAAGCCAGCAACCGCCGAAGGCTGTTGCCACCTGCATCGCGCAGAAGTGGGCAGACAGCTCGCAGCAACAAGTCGTGTCGCAAGACACGTTGGCTAACGATCAAGCCATGGATGTGTATGTTCCAGGTCAGCAGCCGCCTAACGGCGCCGCCGCTGTCGTGCGCCCTTCGTACACCGGCAAGGGTACGTGGGTCGGCTTTCGTGGGAACGGCGCTGCGGGCAGCGACGCCACCAGTGCAATCAGCGGCTGCCTGTAACGCGCTGCTGCAAACCGTTTGACGAGCTTGCACTCGTCAAACGCAAAAAAGCCCCGCAAATTGCGGGGCTTTTTTGCGTTTGCGCGATTTTACTCGCTGCTCGCCTGCGCGTTGCTGCTATCGAGCGAGCCGTAGAACTTCACCTTCGAACGCGCGCGCAGCGCTTCGAGATACGCCTCTGCTTCGGACTGCGCATCGACCTGCGCGATCTGTTGCTGCGCCGCAGCCAGACGTTGCGGATCCACCGTCGTACCCGCCACCACCGCGTTCACACGATAGATCGCATAGCCGTCGTCACCGAGGTCCACACCGACATAGGCCGGCAATTTCTGCGCGTCTGCCTTGTAGATTGCACTCAACGCGGCCGGCGGCACGCCCTGCGCGTCGTTACGCGACACCTTCAGCGGCGAAGAGAAGCCTGCGGTTGACTTCGACTTTTCGAAATCGGCGAGTTTGGCCGCTCCGTCTTTGTGAGCCGCTTCGTTCGACTGAACCGCGATGACCTTCTGGCGCACGGCGTCCTTGACAGCGTCGAGCGACGGCACGGCTGCGGCTTTGTAGTCGGTCACGCGAGCCGCGATCAGCGTGTTGCCGCCGACGTCGATAGCTTGCGTATTGTTGCGCGCCGTCACCGCGTCGTTCGCGAACACCGCGGCGAGGAACTTCGCGTTGTTCAGCGGGCTGTCAGGCGCGAGCTTCGGGTCCGGCTGCGGCGTGACCGTGGCGGTCTGCAATTGCAGCTTGTACTTGTCTGCAGCCGGCTGCAGACTCTTCGCCTTTTCATAGACGATCGACGTGAAGCCTTCGGAATCGTCGGTGAAAGCCTTGCTGGCCAACTGCGTCTTCAGGTCTTTCGAGATCTGATCTTTCACTTCGTCGAACGGCTTCGTGATAGCCGGCTTCACGTCCGTCACCTTGACGATGTGATAGCCGAAGTCGGTCTGCACAATGCCGCTGACTTCGTCTTTCTTCAACGCGAACACAGCGTCGTCGAACGCCTGGCCGCCTGCGATCATGCCGCGGCCGAAGTAACCCAGATCGCCGCCCTTCGACGCCGAACCCGGATCTTGCGAATTCTGCTGCGCGAGCTGCGCGAACTGATCCGGATGCGCCTTGATCTGTGCGAGCAACTCCTCGGCCTTCTGCTTCGCCTTGGCCTTGTCGGCCGCGCTCGCGTCTTTCGGCGCCGCGATCAGGATGTGGCTCGCACGCACCTGACCCTCGACGCGGTAGTGCGCAATGTTGTCGTCATAGTACTTTTTCAGATCGGCGTCGCTCGGCTGAACGGACGTGGCCAGCGTTGCCGGCGACATCACGAGATACTGGATCGTGGCGGTAGCCGGCGTGGCGAAATCGTTGCGATGCGCGTCGTAATACGCTTGCAGTTGCGCGTCCGTGGGCTGCACCTTTGCCGCGTAGTCGCGTGGATGGAACGCGATGCCCTGCACTTCGCGCTGCTGTTCAGCGAGTTCGGTCAAATGCTGCGCGAGCGTCTTCGACGTGAACGCGCTGCCTTGAATGCTGGCCGGCAACTGCTGCGTGGCGATGCTGTAGCGCACGCGTTCGTCGTACTGGTCGGGCGTCATGCCCTGCATGGCGAGCAACTGCTTGTAACGGTCGACGTCGATCGTGCCATCAGGATTCTTCAGCGACGAGATCACCGGATCGTTGAGCAGCACACGGCGCACGGCGTCGTCGGAGGCGGTCAGATGCAGGCGCTGTGTTTCGTCGGCCAGCACGCGTTGCTCGATCAGACCGTCGAGCATCTGACTGCGGCGCTCCGGTGTGTCGAACGACTTCATGTCGAACTGCGCGCCGAGCATCTGACGGGCGCGGTCGAGTTGCTGACGCATTGCGTCGTCGTATTCTGCGCGAGTGATCTTGTGACCGTTGACGCTCGCGACGTTTGCACTTTCGTCAAAGAAGCCGCGGAAGCCCTGAATACCCACAAAACCCAACCCCGGCACAATGACGAGGATGAGCATGAACATCATCAGGCGTTTGTGATTGCGGAAAAAATCGAGCATGCGTGAGGAGTGCCAAAAACAGAACGCCCGATCTTACAACAGCGGGCAACAAAAAAGGCGAACCGGAGTTCGCCTTTCGAGGATACTGGCGGAGTGGACGGGACTCGAACCCGCGACCCCCGGCGTGACAGGCCGGTATTCTAACCGACTGAACTACCACTCCTTATACTGCAATGAAACTGCGCTAGAGCATTCAGCCAAATCTGAAACTGGTGGGTGCTGAGAGGCTCGAACTCCCGACCTACGCCTTGTAAGGGCGCCGCTCTACCAACTGAGCTAAGCACCCGTTTCATGATTCAGCCTGCTCCGGCTCCGCTGCCTGATTCTACCAATCGATATTCCTCAAGCAGCAAGCCCATTAGTTTAGCGCATCCTTCAGAGCTTTGCCAGGCCTAAATTTGGGAACCTTGGCCGCCTTGATCTTGATGGCGGCACCGGTGCGCGGATTGCGCCCGGTGCGCGCGGTACGCTTGCCCACCGCGAACGTGCCGAAACCGACCAACGTCACCGAACCGCCCTGCTTCAACGTGCCTTTGACACCACCGATCACAGCGTCGAGTGCACGGCCTGCCGCTGCCTTCGAAATGTCGGCTTGCTGTGCAATGTGATCGATCAATTCCGTCTTGTTCATTCCAACCCCCGAGAATGTTTATGGCAATCGTGACGGCGCTCTGTAGCGCCTGGCATCACACGGCCGGCGGGCAACGCCGGGCGCACCCATTAGAATTGGCCGAAACCCTTGTGTCAAGCGGGGTTGAGCCTGAGTCGGGCGGTTTTGGAGGGGGCTTCCTATAACCGGATGTTGCTGTATATCGGTGTGCATGCAACCAATCGGCGCACGCGCTGCGGCTTTGCTCAATAGGTGGGAAACGTGTCTCGCGGACGCTTTGCGGAGATCGAGCGGACAAGAAAAAACCCGCGGCCGTGGACCGCGGGTTCTGTGCAGCAAACAGCTTCGTTGCTGACCGTCTTAGTGCTTCACCACCTCTGTTGCTGCGGCGTCTTTGCCCGGCTCCGCTGCAACCGGCGCGGCGGGCTTCGGCTCTTCATCCGGCAACGCCGACGGCACACGTTCGAGCGCCAGTTCGAGCACCTTGTCGACCCAGCGGACCGGCACGATTTCGATCGCGTTCTTCACGTTGTCCGGAATCTCCGTCAAGTCCTTGACGTTTTCTTCCGGAATCAGCACCAGCTTGATACCACCGCGATGCGCCGCCAACAGTTTTTCCTTCAAGCCGCCGATCGGCAGAACTTCGCCACGCAACGTGATTTCGCCCGTCATCGCGACATCGGCGCGCACCGGAATTCCGGTCAACACCGACACCAGCGCGGTCGTCATCGCGATACCGGCAGACGGACCGTCTTTCGGCGTCGCGCCTTCCGGCACGTGGATGTGAATGTCCTGCTTCTCGAACGCTTCGTCCTTGATGCCGAGACGACGCGAGCGCGAACGGACCACCGAACGTGCTGCCTCGACCGATTCCTTCATCACGTCGCCGAGCGAACCCGTACGGATCACATTGCCCTTACCCGGCATCACCGCGGCTTCGATGGTCAGCAGATCGCCGCCCACTTCCGTCCACGCGAGACCCGTGACCTGGCCCACCTGATTTTCCTTCGCGGCCAGACCGAAGTCGTACTTGCGCACGCCGAGGAACGTGTCGAGGTTGCTGCCGTCGACCTTCACCGCGCCTTCCGCCTTCTTCAGCAGAAGCATCTTCACGACCTTGCGGCAGATCTTCGAAATTTCACGCTCGAGCGAACGCACGCCGGCTTCGCGCGTGTAGTAACGAATGATGTCGCGGATCGCGGTTTCCGTCACATCGACCTCACCATCCTTGAGGCCGTTGTTCTTCTTCTGCTTGGGCAAAAGATAACGTTGCGCGATGCTGACCTTCTCGTCTTCCGTGTAACCCGACAGACGGATCACTTCCATCCGGTCGAGCAACGGCGGCGGAATATTCAGCGAGTTCGACGTCGCCACGAACATCACGTCCGACAGATCGAAGTCGACTTCGACGTAGTGATCGGCGAACGTATGGTTCTGTTCCGGATCGAGCACTTCCAGCAGAGCCGACGACGGATCGCCGCGGAAATCCTGACCCATCTTGTCGACTTCGTCGAGCAGGAAGAGCGGATTGCGCACGCCGACCTTGGTCAGGCTTTGCAGAATCTTGCCGGGCATCGAACCGATGTACGTACGACGGTGACCGCGAATCTCGGCTTCGTCGCGCACGCCGCCGAGCGCCATACGCACGAACTTGCGGTTCGTGGCGCGCGCGATCGACTGACCCAGCGACGTCTTACCGACACCCGGAGGCCCAACGAGGCACAGGATCGGCGCTTTGACCTTGTCGACACGTTGCTGGACCGCGAGATACTCGAGAATGCGTTCCTTCACTTTCTCAAGACCGAAGTGGTCTTCGTCGAGCACGCGTTCCGCATTCGAGAGGTCGTTGTTGACCTTGCTCTTCTTGCGCCACGGCAAGCCGATCAGCGTGTCGATGTAGTTGCGCACGACGGTCGCTTCAGCCGACATCGGCGACATCAGCTTGAGCTTTTTCAGCTCGGCGTCGGCCTTCTTCTTGGCTTCCTTCGGCATGCGGGCAGCGGTGATGCGCTTCTCGAGTTCTTCGAGATCCGCACCCTCTTCGCCCTCGCCGAGCTCCTTCTGGATCGCCTTGACCTGTTCGTTCAGGTAGTACTCGCGCTGGCTCTTCTCCATCTGGCGTTTCACACGCCCACGGATGCGCTTTTCGACCTGCAGGATGTCGATCTCGGCTTCGAGTTGCGCGAGCAGATGCTCGAGCCGCTCAATGACCGGGAACATTTCGAGGATGTGCTGCTTCTGGTCGAGCTTGAGCGGCAGATGCGCCGCGATCGTGTCGGCCAGACGCCCGGCCTCGTCGATACCCGACAGCGACGTCAGGATCTCCGGCGGGATCTTCTTGTTCAGCTTCACATACTGGTCGAACTGCGACACGATCGCGCGGCGCAGCGCTTCGGTTTCAGCGCTGTCGGCGTGGTCGGGTTCGAGCGGCATGACTTCGCACGAGAACTGCGTTTCCTGTTCTTCGATGGAAAGCGTTTTCGCGCGCTGCAAGCCTTCGACGAGCACCTTGACGGTGCCGTCAGGCAGCTTCAGCATTTGCAGGATGTTAGCGACGCACCCTACTTCGTACATGTCCTTTTCGGTCGGCTCATCTTTCGCAGCCGTTTTCTGGGCGACGAGCATGATGTGCTTGCCGCCTTCCATCGCTGCTTCGAGAGCCTTGATCGACTTCGGGCGGCCTACGAAGAGCGGAATCACCATGTGCGGGAAAACGACTACGTCACGCAGCGG
The DNA here is from genome assembly GCF_902459535.1 of Paraburkholderia dioscoreae. NCBI lineage: Bacteria > Pseudomonadati > Pseudomonadota > Betaproteobacteria > Burkholderiales > Burkholderiaceae > Paraburkholderia > Paraburkholderia dioscoreae. Next base: position 2,076,074 of record NZ_LR699553.1, on the reverse strand, counting down.
GAGCAGCGGGAGCGTAATGCGTTCCGGCGGAAGGAGTTGGGTTCCTGACATTTCATTTCCCCATGAGTGGAATCAGTTCGTTCGATAGGTGAGGCCAGCAGAAAAGATTGCAAGCCTCCGCGTGTGGGAAAAGTTCAGTGACTCCGAAGGTTCAGTGACTCCATAGTGAAAACAACCATCCTGACCACACGATAAACGAAAAAAGCCGTTCACGTTGCCATGAACGGCTTTTTTTGCAAGAACCCGAAAGCCGATCAGTTCGAACCCGCGACCTTGGGCGCGTCTTCGTAGATCAGTAGCGGTTTGCCGTCGCCGTCAATAACGTTGTCGTCGATGATGACCTTGCTAACGCCTTTCATCTGCGGCAGGTCGTACATCACATCAAGCAACGCCTGTTCCAGGATGGAGCGCAAACCACGAGCACCCGTCTTGCGACGAATTGCCTTACGCGCGACAGCCTGCAACGCGGCCGGGCGAATTTCGAGCTCGACGCGCTCCATATTGAACAGCTTGTGGTACTGCTTCACCAGCGCATTCTTCGGTTCGACGAGAATTTTCATCAACGCGACTTCGTCGAGCTTGCCGAGCGTGGCCACCACCGGCAGACGGCCGATCAGTTCGGGAATCAGGCCGAACTTGATCAGATCTTCCGGCTCCACTTCGCGCAGCACTTCGCCGGCGTCGCGGTCCTGCTTGCTCTTCACGCTTGCGCCAAAGCCAATACCGGTCTTCTCGGTACGATCGACGATGACCTTTTCGAGGCCGTCGAACGCGCCACCGCAAATGAACAGAATGTTGGTGGTGTCGACCTGGATGAAGTCCTGATTCGGGTGCTTACGGCCACCCTGGGGCGGCACCGACGCCATCGTACCCTCGACCAGCTTGAGCAACGCCTGTTGCACGCCCTCACCCGAAACGTCACGAGTGATAGACGGGTTGTCGGACTTGCGGCTGATCTTGTCGATTTCGTCGATGTAGACAATGCCGCGCTGAGCCTTGTCGACTTCATAATTGCAGTTTTGCAGCAGCTTCTGAATGATGTTCTCGACGTCTTCGCCGACGTAGCCGGCTTCCGTCAGCGTGGTTGCGTCGGCAATCACGAACGGGACGTTCAGAAGACGCGCGAGCGTTTGCGCGAGCAACGTCTTGCCGGAACCGGTCGGGCCGATCAGCAGGATGTTGCTCTTGGACAGCTCGATCTCGTCCTTCTTGTCGAGATGCTTCAGGCGCTTGTAGTGGTTGTACACCGCCACCGCGAGAATTTTCTTCGCGCGTTCCTGACCGATCACATACTGGTCGAGGATTTCACGGATTTCCTGCGGACTCGGCAGATCGGACTTGGACAAGCCCGCCTCAATGCCCGCACCTGCAGCCTCATCGCGGATGATTTCGTTGCACAGGTCGATACATTCATCGCAGATGAACACCGACGGGCCGGCAATCAGTTTTTTAACTTCATGCTGGCTCTTACCGCAAAACGAGCAATACAACAGCTTTTCGCTGTTAGAACCTTTCTTGTCCGCCATAGATGTGTGAGCCTCCGGACACTCAATAACATGATACGCCGTTTGCCCCCGCCTCGCAGTTTGGGCGCGGCAGGGGCTGAGCCAAGGTGACGGCGTTTGCCGCAGGCGCTCGGACGAGTCTTGATTGTTTCACAATCGATCTGCTGACGGCTCGCCCCAATTCGGGGCAAGGCCGCACCAGATCAAGGACGCTTATGCGCCACCTGGTCAACCAGACCGTAAGCTTGCGCGTCGTCGCCGGACATGAAATTGTCGCGGTCGGTGTCGCGAGCGATACGCTCGACCGGTTGGCCGGTGTGATGCGCGAGCAGATGATTCAGCCGTTCCTTCAAATACAGGATTTCGCGCGCCTGAATTTCGATGTCCGACGCCTGACCACGCGCGCCGCCAAGCGGCTGGTGAATCATCACCCGCGAGTTCGGCAGAGCAAAACGCTTGCCCTTCGCGCCGGCTGCCAGCAAGAACGCGCCCATGCTGGCCGCGAGGCCCATGCACAGCGTGGAGACGTCTGGCTTGATGAACTGCATCGTATCGTAAATCGCCATGCCGGCGGACACCGAACCGCCCGGGCTGTTGATGTAGAAGCTGATGTCCTTGTCCGGGTTCTCGCTTTCGAGGAACAGCATCTGCGCGACAACGAGATTGGCCGTCTGGTCGTTCACTTCTCCGACCAGGAACACAATGCGTTCCTTCAGCAAACGCGAATAAATGTCATACGAGCGCTCACCCCGGCCGCTCGTTTCCACGACGATCGGCACCAGTCCGAGCGCCTGCGCTTCGAGATCCCGCGACGACTGGGAGGTCAACGTGTCCAGCATTTGAGCGCGAAAGGTCATGCAATGGATCCTTGTCTGAAATATTCTGAATATTACATGCTAGACAGGTGTGGTCGACGGCCCCTTATTCAAGTGCGCGACCAATGCGACGTGTGCGCGACACCATGCACTACGCGACACACTTTCACAGCACAAAAAAACGGCGTGCGGGCCGTCGCTCCGACAGCCGGCACGCCGTTGCAGCGACGCTTACGCTTGCGCCGTTGCGCTTGCCAGTTCTTCGAAGCTTACTTCCTTGTCCGTCACCTTGGCCTTGCTGAGCACGAATTCGACGACGTTGGCTTCAACCACGTACGCTTCCATTTCGGCAAGGCGTTGCTGATTGGAATAATACCAGCGGACGACTTCCTTCGGGTCTTCATAGCTTTTCGCGAATTCGTCCACTTCGGCACGAATCTGCTCCGGCTTCGCCTGCAGTTCATTGGCCTTCACCAGTTCGGCCAGCACGAGGCCCAGCTTCACACGGCGCTCAGCCTGTTCCTTGAACATGGCAGCCGGGATCGGTGCGTCTTTGGCGTTCGGCACGCCGCGTTGCTCCAGATCCTGACGCGCCATCGCAACGAGGCGTTCCTGGTCCTGTTCGATCAGTGCGTTCGGCACGTCCAGTTCGGAAATCTTCAGGAGCGCGTCCATCACCTGGTTCTTGACGATGGCTTGCGTGCGGCGCTTTGCTTCGCGTTCGAGATTGTCTTTGATCTCAGCGCGCATCTTGGTCAGGTCACCGTCTTCGATGCCGAGCGACTTCGCGAATTCAGCGTCGATTTCCGGCAGGTGCGGCCACTCGATCTTCTTCATCGTGATCGTGAATTGCGCGGTCTTGCCGGCGACTTCCTTGCCGTGATAGTCCTCGGGGAATGCCAGATCGAATTCCTTCGACTCGCCGACCTTCAAGCCCGTGGCCGCCTTCTCGAATTCCGGCAGCATACGGCCTTCGCCCAGCACGAACGCGAAGTCGTCCGCGCTGCCACCCTGGAACACATCACCTTCGATCTTGCCGACGAAGTCGACCGTCACGCGATCGCCTTCTTTCGCTGCCGTGTCGCCGCCGCCGTCACCGTGCTCGCCGGCTTCGCCGCGAGCGTGGAAGTGCACGCGCTGCTTGCGCAGGATGTCCAGCGTGCGGTCGATTTCCGCTTCGCTGATGGTGGTCGTGGTGCGCTCGATTTCTGCGGTGGCGACGTCGCCCAGCTTCACTTCCGGATACACCTCGAACGTCGCGTCGAACGCGTAGTCGCCTTCAACGGCGTCGGTCTTCGGCGCGAAGCTCGGCTGACCGGCGACGCGCAGGTTTTCGGCGCGGCTGATGTCGAAGAATTCCTTGCCGACCTTGTCGCTCAGCACTTCTGCTTCCACCTGGCCCGAATACTGTTGCGTCACCATCTTGAGCGGCACCTTGCCCGGGCGGAAACCCGGCATGCGCACGTTCTTCGCGAGTTGACGGATACGCGAGTCCACTTCCTTCTGCACGGCGTCCTTCGGCAGGGAAATCGTGACGCGGCGTTCGAGCTTGCCGAGGTTTTCAACAACGTTAGCCATGGCTTCAATCGTCCTAAAATTATTCGAGCGAATCAGTTATCTTCTCCGTGCCGCTTTCCGATGTTGCGCGATGTCGCGATCACGTCTTTAGCATCGATTGCGCGCCTGCGCCGCGGGCTTGCAGGCCGCCGGCAGCACGGTTGGGTCCAAAGAGCCGAATATTTTAGCAAACTATTTGCGCGGCTAGCCGGGATTCGATGAATGCGCGCGTTTTTCTCAGGGTTTTGATCGGATTCCAGGCGCTTTCCGAGCTGTTTCGGCGCCGTTTCCGCCCTTCTCCGGCGCAATCGCGGCCATGCCGCTTACGAGATTGCGCCGCCCGCTTACGCATACAGTCCGAATGCTTTGCGGCCGTTTCACCGCGGTCATCCGGCGGTCATCCGGCGCCAGCAGGCGCATGCGCCACGCGGGAACGCGCCGCCGCCGGCCATGCCCGCTATGCCATTCGACATATTCAGTCGGCGCGCCCATGCTGATAAGCTAATGGACGCGCTCGGGGCTGCGCCCGCATCCCGTCGTTTCACCGGCCCTCGCAACGACTCCAACCATTCAGAGACACCATGCCGAATTCGCCGTCCTCGCCCGTCGTCGTCATCGCTCCAGATTCCTTCAAAGGCTCGCTTAGCGCGGAACAGGTCGCCCAGGCGGTCGCAGCGGGCATCCTGCGCGCCCGTCCCGATGCGAGCGTGCGCATCTGCCCGATGGCCGACGGCGGCGAAGGCACGCTCCACGCCATGCTCACGAGCGGCGGCGAACGCCGCAAGCTGAGCGTGCGCGGCGCGGCGGGTCCGGTGCGCGAAGCGCTCACCGGGCTCCTTGCCGACGGCAGCGCGATCATCGAAACGGCGGAGATCGTCGGCATTACGGACCCGGTGGGAATGGGCGTACCCGTCGAGGCGCGCAGCACACGCGGCATGGGCGAAGCGATTCGCACGCTGATGGACGCCGGCGTGCGGCGCTTTTTCGTCGCGCTCGGCGGCAGCAGCACGAACGACGGCGGCGCGGGCCTGCTCGCTGGCCTCGGCCTCAAGCTGTTCGACGCGCAGGACAAGGAACTCGACGCCACGCCTGAACAACTCGCGCGTCTCGCGCGGGTAGACGTGTCGCAACTCGACGCGCGCCTTGCGGACACGCAGTTCGTCGGCATGTCGGACGTGGACAACCCGCTCACCGGCGATCACGGCGCAACCGCGGTGTTCGGCCCGCAAAAGGGCGTGAAACCTGAGCAGCTTGCCTCGATCGACGCGGCGCTCGCCCGCTTTGCCGATCTGCTCGAGCCGGCGCTCGGCCGCACCGCGCGTGACCAACCCGGCGCGGGCGCGGCCGGCGGCCTCGGTTTCGCGCTGCATATGCTCGGCGCGCAGTTCGAACCGGGTGCGGAAACCGTCGCGCGGCAAATCGGTCTGGACGCCGCGCTCGAAGGCGCGGATTGGCTGATCACCGGCGAAGGCCGTTCGGACGTGCAAACGCTGCATGGCAAGGCGCCCTTCATCGCCTGCCGCCACGCGCAGGCAGCGGGCGTGCCGGCCACGCTGCTCTCGGGCGCGGTCGACTCCGCCGCCTTGCCGCGCCTTGCCGAACATTTCAGCGGTTGCTTCTCGCCGGCGCCCGGGCCGATCACGCTCGAAGTCGCGATTCGCGACGCGGCGCGCCTGCTGGCGGACGAAGCCGAACAGTTGACGCGCCTGAAGTACGGCACGCGTTGACCGGCGGAACGGTTGCGGCAACAATCACAGCGCCGCGACCGCTCACTCACTACGGGAAGACCATGAAGGCACCCAAAGCCGGGCTCGAACAATTCCTCACGTACCGTCTGCATGTTCTCAACAAACTCGCCGAGCGCGGCATCAGCGAACGCTATCAGGACAAGCTCGGCGTGACCTTGCCCGAGGCAAGGGTGATTGCGTCGGTGGGATCGTTCGGGCCGTTCTCGATCATGGAACTGGCAAAGCATGCCAATCTCGACAAAAGCCAGGCAAGCCGCGCCGCCGAAGCGTTGATCAGGCAAGGGCTCGTGAAGCGCGAGGCAAGCGCCGAAGACGGCCGCGTCGTGCTGGTCTCTCTCACTGCGGAGGGCCGCGCGTTGTATCGCAAGGTCATGCCGATCGCGCGCAAGTGGAACGGCGACATGTTCGACTGTCTCGACGAACAGGAGCAATTGGCCTTCGGCCACGCGCTCGACAAGATCATCGGCACGATGACGGCGCGCGAGGAGTGACCTGCGCGCCGTATGCGGGCGCTGGGCTCAGCTGTTGCCGCCGCCTTGCCCGTTAGCGTCGCCCGCACCGGGATGGGGGGTCGCCGCGCTCGCTGCCGCAGCCCCTGCAGCGCCGCCCGGCACGCCATCTGATGCAATGCCCGCCGGACGCTGGATACGATGCGCGAGCCGCCACGCAATCGCCCCGAGCGACCCGACAGCCAGCAGCAGCGCCGCCCACAGCCAATACCGGCGCGTTGCATCCTGGCCGTGACTCGCAGCCTGCGCACTTGCTGCCTGCGCGGGCGACAGCGCGTCACCCAGCCGCGCCGTCGCGGCCACCGCTGAAGCGCCCATCAGCAGATTGTCGCGGCTCACCGCCGCCGACGCTGTCGCCGCGTTCCCCACCGCTAAAGTGAACGGCGCGGCGCCGTGTACGACGAAAGTCAGCATCGCAGGACGCCAGCCCGCGGCAAGGGTCAAGGTTCCGGTGCCAAGTCCGCCATTGCGCGTGTCGACCACCACGCGCCACTGACGGTCCGTGTCGGGCGTCAATTCGACCAAAGGATTGCTCTGCTCAACCGCGCCGTTGTGCAGCCGGAACAGCATCGCGCCCACCACTTCGCGCCACGGCGCCTCCAGCCCCGTACGCGAATAGACGACGGCCAGCGCCACGGTATTCGGCTGAGGCAGATTCAGCCGCAACCGGTCGACGGGATACGCGCCGCCGGTGTTGAAGAAATACTCGCCCGGTTTCAGCCCCGCGTGCGCGACGATACCTTCGCGCCACATCCGGTCCGTGCGCTGGGTCGGCCCGGCGGCAACGACCTGCATCTCCATGTCCAGCGAATCGACATACGGCGCGCCGTCGAGCCAGCGCAAACGCAGATAACGCGCACGCATGCCGTCCAGTTCGATCCGGTCCTGACTCAACGTGCTGCCGTTGTAGCTGACCTTGAGGACTTGCGCGTCGCCCGCAGGTTGCCAGTGACGCAAATCGTCGCTCGCCTCGACGCTCACGCGCCCCTGGTAGTTGTCGTCACGCAGGTGCACGAGCAATGCACTGACGCGACTCGTTTGCGACACCTTGCCGATATCGATCAGGTCCGTGTCGTGTTGCGCGCGGGCCGGCGGCGCCGAGGTCGCGGATAACGAACCGTCGCCGGCGATCGTTACGCCGGGCGGCGCACCGGCACTTTTGGCGGCCGCGGGCGGCAACGGAAACCAGTGCACCGGACGCAGCGTGGGCGGTGTGCGAACGGGCTCGCGCGGCACGTCGAGCGAGTACGGCAGCGATTCGCCCGCACCGTTGAGAATGCGCACGTCGCCGAGATCGCCGCGCTGGCTCGCCGCATAGACGGCCGCCAGCAACGTCACGCTGTAATACGCGGCGCCCTCGTCGAGTTGAAGCGCAAAACGCTGTGCGAAATCATCAGCCGCGACCGCCGACGCGCAAGTCCACGCCGCCACGATCGCACAACACCAGCCCGTCAGTGTAAAGACACGCTTCATTGCTCAGTTTCCAGGACTAAAGCCTTGGGCGGCAACGGTGGAAGTGGCCGATCAGCAGCTACATCAACCCGATGCCGATAAACGATACGACCCACTCGATCCCAAGTCACGTGGGAGAGATCGAACAGGAACTGCTTGACCACGCTCGCCGCCAGCAGCGCGGCGCCGACGAACCGGAACATTTAGCTCACCCGGCGCGTCGCTCATCAGGTTGTTCATCATCATGCCGGGCGCGCACGCTGTCCAGAATACCGATATTGAGCCGACATTGAGCCCGCACGAGCACGGAGTGACATCGTATCGAGTTCATACGCGACGCCGGCCCAATGATGCCGCGTGCGCAGCAGCATTGCGTTCTGTTAGAAGATCAGGTCGCGGCGGCCGGTGGCCTGGTGCCGGCAGGCGCTCACGACAAGCCGCCAACCATGTCAAAATTCGGCACCGGCCATCGTGCCTTCAATCTCCCACATTTCATCCAAGGAAGTTGCAGTGGACATCAACAAACAGGTCGCGGCTCTCACCGCTTCGGAACTCCAGACGGCCGGCGCGAGCCAGGCCACGGCGATCGCGGTGAGCGTACTGCTGCGCCATCTGCGCTCGCCTGAGCTGGCGAAGCTGTTGTCGTCGGCGTTCGAAAACCACCAGGCGGTCATGCTGCAAACGCCGTGGCCCGATCAGATGCTGCAGGCGTTCGAATCGACCCGTCGTTTTCTCGAAGGCGCCGCTCAAGCGGACCTGCCTGGCACGCAAGCGCCCTCGCAGACGCCGGACGCCTGAGCGCGGCCGGACCGCGTGGCCGGCAAGGCCGAAAAAGCAAAAAACCCCGTCAGGCCAAAGACTTGACGGGGTTCTTCACTACGAATAGATGGTGCGAGGGAGGGGACTCGAACCCCCGCAATTCCTTGTAAACAAAGGGCCGTTTGGAAAGTGCTGGCAGAATGCTGGCATATCACTTCGCGAACAGATCGCCGCCCTCCCCAGTTGGCTTTGTGACCTTCTGTGGCTTCGGTGCGGCTTCGGCAAACATCTCTTCGGCCGGAAACAGATTCAGGAACGAACGCGCCTCGTCGGTGCTGCGCGCGCCGAGCCAGTCCTCGTATTCTTCCGGCCGCAGGATCACGAGCGAGCGCTTTTCGTCGCCCGGCCGGTGAAACCGCTTCATCAGCGGATGCTCGTTGGCGTTCACGGTGAGCATGGTGAACGAGAGCGACACGCCGTCCGGATCCTCCCACGCGCGCCATAGCCCCGCGATCGCGAACGGCCGGCCGCCCTCCACCCCTATCCGCCAACGAACCGGCTTGCCAGTCTCGTAGTTCGGCTCGTAGAAGGTGGCGCATGGGATCAGGCAGAGTTGCAGTTTCTTCCAGGCACTGCTGTAGCTGCGCTTCTCCCCCACCGACTCGGCACGAGCGTTCATCGTGTCGAATACCTTCACGCCCGGCGGGATCCGCTTGCGCGGGATCATGGCGAACGTCGCCGGATCCGTCAGCCGCGCGCCATCAGTCAGGCGAAGGATCGGCGCAACATAATCTTTGTAGATTTCCGGTGGATACTCGAACCGAGGCACCGGAAAATCGGTGAACGCTTCGAACAGGTCTGCCTCTGGCGGCCGGTAGTTTGTGCACATGGGACCCTCCTGAGAACCGTCCCATGATAGTGCCAGATGCAACCCGGAAATTCCTGGATATACTGTACATCCATACAGTATTTCTGAAAGCGATGCGCCACCACCGTCCGCTCACCGCCGCCGATCTGGCCGAGATCTACGATCGCGAACCGACTCCGACCGTGCTTCGCCTGCTTCGGGAAATTCACCGCTTACGGGCGACGGTCCTTCGCGCGAATCAGATTCGCAACATGATCGGCAAACAGGGAAGCGCGTTCGTGGCCGGCACGGTATGGGAGTGTTTCGAGCGCGAGCTGGATGCGGAACCATGTATAAGGGACCCGCTAACACCGCGGCAGGAGCAGCGGGTTGAATCGACGATGCAACGGCTCGCCGAGTGGCGCAAGAACGGCAGGAGGGATTGATCTATGACTCTGGATGAACTGAAGGGAACGGGAATCGTCGTCAGCCACATTGTCGACGCCGAATTGGGAAACAAGTCGATCGCGTGTGTAGGCATCGTGACGCCGGGCGGCATCAGGTCCAACGACGGGCAGTACTGGCTTGGCGACTCAGATATTGAGGCCGCGAGCCGGTGCTATGAAGCGGTCTTCACGCGATGAAATCCCCATCGCGGGCTGATGGCTCACAGCTTCGCGCTCTGGGCCGGGATGCTCGTTAGCGCAGTCTTTGTGGCTGCGTAGCCATCGTCGTACAGGCGCTGCCGGACCTCGAGCGGCATGTTGCGATCGAGAGTCGATGCATACCCCGTCTCGACGAATGCCATGCACGCGCCGGCCGCCTGCGCTGCGCTCACATGCGTCGATTCGCACGCCGACAGCATCAAGTCAATCAGCCGCATCACGAACTGATGTGGCAACAGCCGCGCTTTCGGTTTGAGCGGTAACTCCAGGCTGACGAGCTGCACGCCGAGGCGCGGCACGTCGTCGACCTTTAGTCTGTCGACCGGGATGTTGTTCACCATTCCGCCGTCCGACAGCAGCGCGTCCGCGATCGCCACTGGCTCGAATATGAATGGTATCGACGTCGACGAACGCACGGCCAGCGCGATAGGCACGTCCGGCGTCGCTGTCCGCGAGAAGTCAAAAGCGCCCTCGTTCGCCACGTTCGACGCGACGGCCGTGAGGTCGATATCGAGCTCCGCGAACGTCTTTCCGCCGGTGTGCTCCTTCATCCACGCGAGCAGCGTGCTCCCATCGCAGAAACCTCGAAGCCGCAGCGCGGCGAGCGGACTGAACGACATCATGTTCGACCAGTCATGCGTCAGCGCAAGTGTCTTCATGTCGGACAGCGGCATGCCCGCGGCATAGAGCGCCGCGCAAATGCTCCCGCCCGATGTACCTGCGAGCTCGACGGCCTGGTAGCCGGCGTCGGCGATCGCCTGCAAGGCGCCGACGTGCGCCGGCACCTTGAAGCCCGATCCGCTGAATGCCACGCGGATCGGCTTGCTCATGATGCAATTGCCCCGCTCGCTGGAGTGAGCGCCGGCCCGGGGGTAGTGGTCGACGTCGCCGGCTGCAGCGAAAGCGCGGTGTTGATGCCGGTCACCACGACGCCGACGGCCAGCGTCGCCTGCAGCTTCTGCTGATCGGTCAGACTCGAGTTCGCGATCACTGCCACAACGATCGGAAATGTGGCCTGCACGAGTTTGCGAATATCGACCGTCGTCACGGTCAAAGCCGCGCCGGCGGCGCAAACCGCGTCGACGTCCGGCTGGATCTGGTTCGTCAACGTGGCTTGCGCGCCGCCGGTGAAGACGCCGGACTTCTGCAGCACATCGATTTCGGATTGCACGCCCGGACAGATGTTGGCGGCGATCTGCGCCGGCGTCTGGGTTGGAGCGGAGGCACAGCCGACGAGAGCGACGGCCGCGACAAGGCCTGCCGCGAGCAGCATGGATAAGCGTTTCATGGGGGATCTCTTACTTGAGGGTTTTGATTGCCGTAACGGCTGCCGAAGCGGCCGCCGCTGCGACGTCGGATGCCGCTGCCGCGGCGGTGGCTTGCCCCTGGAAGGCCTGAACGTCGGTCTCCCTGAGCGAGATGCTGTAATCGCCGGCGGCGGTGCGCGTGAAGGTCGCATCGACCGTGTTCTTCGCCGTAAAGTTCACCTTGCTCGTGGTCGTGCCGTCGACGGCCGCGGTTACCGGCAGGTCGCTCGCGGCATTGACGGTCGCCACCAGCGCCGTTGCGAGCTGTGCGGGCGTCAGCGACGCATTCACGTTTTGCGTGACCAGCTGCCCGGCGAGATACAGGAAAAGCACGCCGACGGCCGTCGCGGCGGCCGTGAAATTGATGGAACCGTTCGCGGCCACCGCGCTGCCGTCATCTGCCAGCGGCAAATACCAGAGCTCGCCGAAGTCGTCGCTATCGCGATAGGCAGCCGTCATCAGCGCGAGCATGGAACCTGGGCCGCCGACGGTCTTCGCATCCGACTTACCCTGGCATATCGTCGGCGTGTTGGGAGTGCCGGTGCCTGCGGTGGTGATCTGGCCAATGATGAGCGCGCGCTGGGACTGCGTCGCGGTGTTGGCCTGGCTGTTGTCGACCTCCGCGTAAAACAGGGGGACGCGGATCTGGTCGCCAGACGGAATATTCTTGAATGGAACGGCCACGATTATTCGCTCCCAGTGATGCGGGCGGCCTCTGCAGCGGGCGGCACGCCAGTCGATTCAACAAGGACGACGTCACCGTCGCGCAAGCGGCGATGCCAGTACAGATCGTCGGCCGACACATTCCGGCCTTCGTCCGGGATCAGGTCTTTCAGTTCAGGGTCGCGAATCTTCAGACCCGGTGCGGGTTTGACGAACATGCGTTGCTCCTATTGGGGAAGTTCGACATCGAAGCCACCCTCGGCGCGCCCGTCGGGGCCCGAAGTGCGCGGAGCTGGCTGAACTGCGTCGGGAAAAGGCGGGTTGGGATAAGTGCCGCTGGCGTCGAAGACATTTCTCAGATCAGCCGTCACGGTCATTCGCTCGAGCGTGGTCTCCACGTCAGGATCGAACGCCTCATAGATCTGGAAGTGCACTGCCATGCTCACGGCGCCGAAATGCAGACGACCATCCGATTTGATCTCCGTTACCGTCGCGATCATCGGAAAGTCCTGCGTCTGCGCACGAATGGCAATGTTGCGAAGCAGGATGTCTTCGATCGTTGCGCCGAGATCTTCGAGCGCATCCTGTGCGGCCTCGCCGGTTGGGCCAGAAACGATGCCGCGGATCTCGATAACGAAATCGGTGTTGAACTGCGTCTCGCCGATGTTCCCGATCGACGCCTTCTGGTCATCACCACAACGCACCAGAATCGCCGGCAACTTCGCCGGAGGCGTGCTCCAGTCTCCCGGTGACTGGATCGTCGGCGCGGCTGCAGCCGCCTGAAATGCAGCCACCACCATCTTTCGCATGGCCGACCGGCCAGTTGGGTCAGCCACCATCGCCACCTATGAGATTGAGCATCAAACCGCCCCCGCCCCATCCATCGAGCCGGGCCTCGCGCACGACGTAGATCAGGCCAGTGCGTTTGATCTGCAACTGATCGTCCTGTACAGGCGCTGCCTCGAACTGCGACACCTGAATGCCGAGTCGGGGCTGGACGGTCGCAACCTGCACGCCGTCGACAACAGCGAGATCCAGGAACGCCTCGTCGAACACCCCGTCAACTTCGTAGGGTGTCGCCCCCGACGCAGGCATATAGAGCACACGCACGTTCTCGCCGAACGTCTGCATCACCACGCCGTTCATCTTGTCGGTGACGGCGCGCCAGTTGAACGGCACGGCTTAGGCGCCTGCGTGGCCCTTTTGCAGAACCTCCGGCCGCGTGCAGATGTGAAGCGGGTACGAATACGCTTCCATCTTCCAGAACGAGTTGCGGTCGCGATCGTAGATCGGGATCACATAGATCGGCTTGCCCGGGGTGTTGACCCATTCAAACGATTCGCCAGGCGCGTACGCCACCCGGAAGACACCCGGCGCACCGACCGGGAAAAAGTGAACTTCGTCGTCCGGAATCTTGAGCGTCGTGTTGTCGTCCGAGCCGCGGTAGTTCGACCAGGTCACCCCGGCGAATGGGAACGCTTCGAACGCAGCGCCCTGGCTGTCGTCGCGCAGCTCCGATGCCGCACTCCAGTTCAGGTAGGTCCGAATCACGTCCGTGTGATTGGTCAATTCGTCGTAGAACAGGTCGCCGCACAACGCAAAGATCTTCGTCGTCGGCAGAAATGCGCCCTGCGCTTTGCGCGCCATCGTCCGGCGAATGCCATTGACGATGGGCCGTAGGCTGTTGGGAGTCTGTGCGGACAGATTGAACGGAACCAGGCTCGGTGGCGTGATACCGAATTCATCGAACCAGTTGTATTTCACCGTGCCGTCAGCGTCGAGCAGCATGCCCTGCACTGCGGCAAGACGGTGATATTCCCACGTGTACTCGATGTTGCTCGTGAGGCCCGTTGGTCCATTGAGACGGCGCGCGACTTCAGCCTGCACCTGCATGAGCTCGGACTCGGTACCGAAAGCGCGGATGTCCTGGATTTCGTTTGCGTACAGCGTGTCGGCATGCATGATGCGCGGCACCTTGAAGTAACGCGCTTCACGCTGTTCCGTCGTACGTTGCGTGCCCTCCTGACCACGCTCGCTGAACGGGACGACGACGAGCTTGCCCTGCCGCTGCTCGACTGCAAGCGCCGTCGTGCGGATCGGGTCCGGCTCGAAGATGTTCAGATCGCCGAGGCCCGTCGGCTGAAACGGGTATTTGTCGACCGCGGTCGTCAGTTGGATGGTCGTAAACGCATCCTGGTGAAACACGTCCAAACTGGCCATTATTTGGCTCCAGAAATAATAATGGCCGCTTGCGCGGCCGACTGTTATCGGAAAAACGTGGAAGAGCTACGGGCGATCAGCGAACGATGATTCCCAAGGCAGCGAGCTGCGCGGTGCCGGCGGAGATCTGATTCGCGGATGCGCCCGTCGGCCAGAACAGCTCGAAGCCATTGACCTCGCAGTCACGCGTGACGACGGTGCCGGTCTGGTCCGCCAGCGTCGCGTCGACGTTCGCGAACGAAATGGCGGAGGCGACCTGCGATCCGTCCGTCGCCGTCAGGCTGAGCGGCACGTAGGCTTTCGACAGGGCGGAAACCGTCACGTCGAATTCGTCGCCGACCACGAAGTCCGTCGCGCCGTCGGCGATCACGAACTTGATCTGGTCATTGAAGGTGGCGCCGACTGCCACATCGCCGATCACGTCGCCCGTCGGATCGAATACGCGGAAGGTGCCTCCGTTTGCCGCAGCGGTGGCGCATCGCACGACGTAGACGCCAGGCTGGGCATTGCCGACGACCGGCGTCGTCGCGTCGAGCGTGAAAGTGCCATTGCCGGTGTTGCCGGCCTTGGCAGCGGCCGCCGCGGTGCCGCCGACCTTGCGGCCGAGGACCTGGCCCGCCTGAATCTTTGCGGCGCCGCTGAGCGTGCCGCGATCGCGGGAACGGTGGCCACGCGATTCACTGACCAGAAAACCACCGTCGTGGCGGCCTTCGATGAGAGGGGTTTGCGTCATGGTGAGTTACCTCGAGGGTTCGATTGACGGGTGGGACGGATCAGCGCTTGCGCGCCGGCCGTGCTTTCTGCATGGCGGTGTCCCAGCTGGATGCGATCGCCTGTTCCGAACTCACCCCGCGTTCACCGCCAGCGCCAAGCGACGGATTACGACGTGACACCGGCGCGGTCGCCGCGGGCGCCGGAGTGCCGGTCAACACCGCTAGCGCCTCTTTGCGAGTCATCGACGTGTTGAACGCAAGATTCGCGGCCAGAACAGGGTTCCTGCCTGCGGCCGGCGAGCCCATGATCTGGGCGCAGCGCATCCGCTCACGTCGACGTGCACTCGCCGCTGCGCTATTGCCGCGCATCTCCTCTTCGTCGTCGTCATCGTCCTCGGCGTTCGGATCGTCTTTGCCGTCTTCGCCCTTCGCTTTGCCCTTCTTTCCGCCCTTGTCGTCCGGCGGTGGATCTTCGCCTTCGGCTTTGCCATCGCCGTTTTCGCGGTTCTGATCACCATCGCCCGTATCTTCGCCTTCGGCTTTGCCGTTCTTGCCGCCTTTGTCGTCAGGGGGAGGCGTATCGTCGGCCGCACGGGCCGCTCCTTTACCGAGGTGGGCGAAGCTGATACCACCTCGCGCAGCCAGGTTACGAAACAAATTGCTCATGTGATTACCCTGTTGGTGGGATAAGTCAGCCCAGCTCGTCGAGCAAGGATGCGAATGCTTCATCGGGCGACATCACTGCGTCCGCGAAGCCGATTTCGACGCCAGCGGCGCCGAGGAATGTGCCGGCCTGTGTGCCTCGCACATTTGCGGTAGTGAGGCCGCGGTTACGCGCCACGGTCTCAACAAATAACTGGCCCATCGCGTTGACGTCGGATTGAAACCGCGCGCGCGCGTCCTTCGACAACGGCTTCATGTCGCTGCCGTCCGCTTTCTTGTCGCCGAAGTAGATGAGTTCGACCTCGATTCCCGCTTTCGTGAGCGCCTGCGAAAAATCGACATGCATGCATATGACGCCGACGCTGCCGGTGCCGCCGGTGCGCGGGACGATGATCCGGCTCGCCGCCGTCGCGATCGCGTACGCGGCCGAATAGGCACTCTCGGTGCAAATGGCCCAAATCGGCTTGACGTCGCGCGCGGCATAGATCGAGTCCACGAGATCGAAGCAGCCGGCGACCTCGCCGCCGGGCGAATCGATGTCCAGCACGATCGCTCGCACGCCCTCGTCGGCCATCGCCATGCTCAGATTGGCACGGATGCCGTCGTAACCGGTCATGCCCGAATAGGGCCGCAATTCGCCGAGCTTGTGCACAAGCGTTCCCTCGATAGGAACGATCGCAACCCCCTCCACGACCTCATACGGGCGATAGTCGGCTCGCGATGTGTCGGCGCTTTGCAGGAATGCCTGCGCGCCGCCGTCAGCCAGCACCACCATGTCGCCGCTGCCGCGGAACATCTTCGCGATTCCGAAGCGGTCCGCGAGCGCTGCCATAACGATTTCAGCCTTCTGCGGCGCGATAGCGATCGGCACGTTGAAAAGCCGCGTTGCAAGATGCGGATAGTTGCTCATGCTGCCTGCGGTTGCTGAGGGGGTTCATCGGTGCGGGTGGCCATTTCACTTCCGCCCCATTCGGGCAATGGAATGCCGCGTTCGCGGAAGGCCTCGATCTCGATCTGACGCTGATCGAGCAGTTCCTCCCAGTCGGAGCCCTGCTCGGCGGCTTCCTGCTTGAGCGTGGTCAGCGCCGCATCCATCTTCAGGATCGAACCCTGCGGCTCTTTCACCGGATCTACCCAGCCGCGTGCAGGCCCGAGCCAGCTGCAGCCCGCGTATGCCGTCACCCCATCCAGGAAGTCGGGCGCGCCGTTCGGAAGCGGCAGCTCGCCGTTCTCCATCGATTCGCGAAGCCAAACGGCGTACATGGGAGTCGCCGTACCTGCGGAAAATTCGAGCCGACGTCGAATCAGCGTCTTCCAGCTCTCCAGCAAAGAGCCACGCATATTCGAGTAGTTGCTCCTCGACCAGTCCTGCGTAACCTGCTCGAGCGAAATCCCGAGGGCCGATGCAACACAGCCCTGCATCTCGTGCACGAACTCGGTAAAGCCGTTGTGCGGATGGTCGGACGTGAGCGCCTTGATGTCTTCGCCGGGAGCAAGCGCCGGCACGCGCACACCGTTGAACATCGCCGGGCGCTCTTCGTTCCATTCCGCCCGCAGACCCTGGTAATAACCGAGCTCGTGATCCTCGCCGCCGACCGCGTCCTGAACTTCCGACGGGTCGTATGGGCTGGTGACGTATGTACCGATCGACGCGGCGAGCGCTGCCGCCTGCAGCTCGATACCGTAGTAGCGCGCAAGCATCTTTGCGTGTGCGAGCACTGGAATAAAGACGCCCACACCACGGTTCTGGCCGGCGCGATCACGCTCGAAGTCGTGGATCACGCGCAGCCAGCCGTCGTCATCCTCGCGTTCGACGCGCTCCCAGATCATGCTTTCGACGGAGTTGTACCAGTCGTTCTGGTGCGCTTTGCGGATGTGGTACGCCAGCGGCACGCCGTTTTCATCCACTTCCACGCCATTGCGCATATGGCGCGTGTCGACCATCTGGTTGGGATTCGACAGGCGGTCAGGATCCACAACGAGATAGGCCGTCGCATATCGCGCGCCGCCGCGCCCCACCCGTTCCGGCATCCAGTAATTGATGACCAGGTCCTCGCCATCAATCAGCTTGTGGCGCAACGCTAGGCGCAGTTGCTGCGAGACGGTGAGCTGACGGGACACGTCGTTGTAGCGACCAAAATCGTTCGAAAAGAGGCGCCACCGTGCCTCTACTGCACGCCTGAATTCATTCGCCCACTTGATATCGAAAGCTGCTCCGCTGATCTCGGCGAGCGCGCGATAGTCCGGCGCCGCCGACAAACGCAGCGAGGCGCCGACGGCGTTGTCGAGGATCCGCGTGATACCGCCGCTCGAGCGACCGTCGTTGCGAACCTGGTCGCGCGAGCGCGCGACCATGCGGTCGCGGAACTGGTTGATCTCGGCATCGGGTGAGCGGATCCACGGCAGCCACGCGCCCATCTCCTGCGTCTGCCAGTCCGCGGCCTGATACGGGAAGAACGCACGGCCCACGTTGTTCGCCAGGTTACCAGGACCGGCGCCGGTATTCGCGCGCGCGCGCAGCGGCCGGCCGCTCGCGTCGACCAATGTGGTTGCGCTGCTCATCAGAACAACGGAACCATGCGACGGCGCTTGCACATCTTCACGCCCGGGTTGAGAGCTGCCTGCAGGTCACTTATAAACATCCGGACCGCGGCAAGGTTCGTGGTCTGGAATGTGACGCTCCGCGACCCATCACCCTGCGCGTATGCCACCGTCACGGCCTTGTCTCCCGTGCGCAGATCGATATACGCCTGCTGCGCGGCCGCGAGCGCGGCCTGCAGCTGCGCATCGGTCATGCCGTACAGCGGCGAACAGAGATCGTTTGTGGCCATGTTTATCGGTACCGGTGAACTGCTGACTTTTTCTTCTCGCGCGGCGCGCTTTGCGGCGCCGTCGACGACGTGGATCCGGTTGAGCCGGGGCTTGTCGAAGCCGTGCTCACCGCGACGAGGGACGAGTTGGTGTCCCACGGCTTTGCCCAGGAGGGCGGCTTGTCCCACGAAATGCGGTTCAGACCATGCAATTGCGCGAGCATGTGCGTCAGCACCATCAGGTCGAGTGCTTCGTTGCGGCGACCGGCGGCGCTCTTTTCCCAACCGCCGTTCTTCGTGCGCGTTTCGGACGTGAGCTGCTCGAACCACACGTGTGGCTGCTCCTGCGAGCGCAACGCGTGCGGAAAATGCACATACAGCTTTCCCGGCTCGGCGAGCTGCAGCTGTCCGGCGAGGTCATCCTTGAAGAGATTCGGGTTGAAACGCGCGACCGGAACGTCACCACTCGAGGCCGCCCGGTTTGCTTTGCGCGACGTATCCGGATACACGACCATCAGGCGCGGCGCGGCGAGCTTGTCGGCACCCTTCGTCGGAATGACCGTCCACGCATCCCGCCCGGAGATCTTCCCGATCAACCGCGTGAGACCGGCCTTCTTCCAGCGTCGCCACGCGGCACATCGTCCCTGATATCTCGGTTAAGTGAACGACATCATGAGTGACCACCGGGAAATCGAGCCGCAGCACCGGAAGTCGATGAACGACGTCGCCGCCGTCATGGCCAATATTTTCAAGGGATACGGCTTCGCGCTCTTCATATTCCCACTCGACGGCGACGGCGGCCGAATGAACTACATCAGCAATGCGGAACGCGCAGACATGTTGGTCGCCTTGAAGGAATTCATCGCGAACAACGAAGGCCGCGTCCACAGTGCACCGGAGAGCAAACAGTGAACAATCCAATCCTCATTGGCCAAGCCGAAGAGATCGACCTGCTGCAGCCGCAGGTCCGCGCGATGCTCGGTAAGGAAGGCGTCTATATCGGCGGCGATACGAAGAATCCAGACCTGTTGGTGCCGCTCGTCTCGCAGGGCGGCCGCGTCTTCTGCCTGGCGATCGATCACGAGCTGGCACCAGACCGCTTCCTCAGCACGCTCACGCTGCACGGTCCGTATGTGCCTCAGCCGCCAGCGACGTCCGGCGATCATTTGGAGCTGCTCGAAAAAGCGCACGCCGCGATCGACGGCCTTTTCGCGCAGCTCATCATCACCGATCCAAACTTTAGGCCGTCCAAAAGCAAATACTGGCCGGACATGGTGGCTATCTCCAACGCGGTCAAGCAAGCGCGAGGCGAAGCATGACCAGGTATACCAACGCAGTGCTGAGCCGCCACAAGCTGATGGGGCAAGTGCGGCAATGCGTCAGATTAATTCACCATCATTGCCATTGCCTTCGATATCGCATCACGCGCGTTGTTTTGCCACATCCGAAACTCCGCCGTCCAATAATCGTTCCGTTCGAATGGATGCGTCGTAACTTGCACTCGCACGCGCCGCGCCAACTCATGCATCTGGAAGACGAGTCGTTGTGCGGCTATTCCATGCGCCGTTTGTTGAGCGTCGGTCAATCGGGTGAGCAGTTCATCGATCTCGCCTGTGTCCATATGATCATTGCCCACGCCCTGCGTGAAATCGGCGATCGCGCGCTGAACCGCGCGCTCTACGCGGGCGGCAATGGACACAAGGATAAGGCCTTGTCGACCTGCGATTTCTTTCTCGGTTTGTGCGCGGAGTTCACGGTCGCGCTTCTGTTGAACCATGGGAACAGCAACGGCAATGACGATTGCGATTATCGAGCCCACGGCCTGCACCCAAGCTGCGATCGACGCTGCATCGAGCTTCGCCCAGTCAATTCGATCGTAGAGCAACATTCCAACAATTGCCGCCATTACCAAAGCAACGTACCTGTTCACAACGCGAATCATCTTATCTCCCCGTTTTTCGGAGGAATCGTAGCATGAGCGCGAATAGCAACATCGAGTGGACCGACCACACTTTCAACCCATGGGAAGGTTGCCAGAAAGTGAGCCCCGGCTGCGACCACTGCTATGCCGAGGCCCGCAATGCGCGTTTCGCCGGCGGTACAGCGATCAACTGGGGGCCCGGTGCCCTGCGGCGCCGCACGTCGGCCGCTAACTGGCGCAAGCCGCTCCAGTGGAACGCGAACCACCGTGCTTTCTTCGCCGACCACGGCCGCCGGCAGCGTGTCTTCTGCGCGTCGCTCGCCGACGTCTTCGATAATGCGGTGCCGGACGGATGGCGCTCCGATCTGCTGGACCTGATCGCTCGGACTCCGGATCTCGATTGGCTTCTATTGACGAAGCGCATCGGAAATGCAGAGCATCTACTGAGACAGCTCACTTCGACTGGCGATCGCGAAGACGGCCTGTCACACGTCGAGAGCAAATCGGAACATTGGGGTCATTGCGTTGCGCATGATTGGCTTGCCGGCATGCCGCCGAACAACGTCTGGCTCGGCGCGACGATCGTCAATCAGGAAGAAGCGGACCGCGACATTCGGAAGCTTCTGTCAATTCCCGCGCGGGTTCGCTTTCTCTCAATGGAACCGCTGCTTGGCCCGGTCAACCTTACGCGGCTTTTGCACGGCGACGAATCTGATTTGGACGCGCTGCGCGGACAGGTCGTGTATACGTCGCAGCGTTTCGCGGTTCCACCGGAACCATTAGGAAAGGCTATCTCGTGGGTGATCGTCGGCGGCGAAAGCGGTCCGGCGGCCCGGCCTATGCATCCGCAATGGGTGCGATCGCTGCGCAACCAGTGCGCAGCCGCACAAGTGCCGTTCCTGTTCAAGCAGAACGGCGAGTGGGTGTCGGTCAGCGAGGTCGCCGGTGTCGGTGCCCATCACCAATTCGAAGATGGCAGCACTGTCCGCCGAATCGGCAAGCGCGCGGCTGGGCGCAAGCTCGACGGCCGCTCGCACGACGAATTCCCGGAGGTCCTCTGAAATGGCAACGAGAACGAAGAGGCCCTCGAGCCGCGATATCGCATGCATCCGAATTGGCTTCGAACATTACCTACTCGATGCCGATAAAGCGATGCAGGTACTCAAGCTCATGCGCGAATCTATTTCATGCAATCGCGATTTCAAAGGTCGTCGCATGCTCTATATCGCCGGGGCGGAGCCAGATCTCGAGCTCTCCATGGTTAAAGCATCCGAAGTAGTCGTGCCGGGCAGCCAATTGGCGCTCGACGACATGCGTTAGTCTCACCGAGGAAATTATGAGCATTCGAACCCTCATCGAGGTCAATCACGACCTGCTGCATAGGTTGCAGGACAGTCCGGAGATCATCGCCGAGATCCTCGCTCGGCTGGGTGGATCGTATTACAACGGCGCGCTGAACGAGGCGAACGAAGCCGGGCGCAGCCTCGATATCTGGAACGGTGTTCGGATCGTCCACCAGTACCACCACTCCACACGCCTCACGGTCAAGACCGACTACGCCAAGATCAAGCTATGAAAGCCCTGTCCATCCGTCAGCCGTGGGCGTGGCTTATCGTCAACGGCCATAAAGACATCGAGAACCGTACATGGCCGACGCGCTTCCGCGGCCGCGTGCTGATCCATGCGGGCAAGGGTATGACGCGCGCAGAGTTTGAAGACGCGGCTCACTTCATCGCAATGATCAGCCCAATCGATCCTCTGCCGCTAGCGGACATGGCTAAAGCTGCGCGCGGCGGCATCGTCGGTGTGGCCACCATCACCGGCTGCCTTCCGGGCGCACAAAAAGTCTCACCTTGGCACATGGGCGACCAGTTCGGCTTCCAGATCGCCGATGCCAGGCCGCTCCCGTTCCTCGAATGCAAAGGAGCGCTCGGATTCTTCGACGTGCCGTCCGACGTCGCCGCGCAGCTGCGCCAGATGCATGACCTTGGAGCGATCACATGAGCGAAATTAGAACTCTCGGCGACGTGCTGCCGGACGAGATCGCGCGCGTAACCGTCATCCTGGGCCACTACGTCGAGATCGGTCCCGCCAGCGCCATCGGCGCCATGTTGATT
Source organism: Paraburkholderia dioscoreae (assembly GCF_902459535.1). NCBI lineage: Bacteria > Pseudomonadati > Pseudomonadota > Betaproteobacteria > Burkholderiales > Burkholderiaceae > Paraburkholderia > Paraburkholderia dioscoreae. Next base: position 2,053,803 of record NZ_LR699553.1, on the reverse strand, counting down.
CGAGCCTCACTTGATCGGGCCACGCGCGCCGCCGCGAGCGGGGACGTCGTTGCGATGATAGAGGCGCTGGATGACCTGAAGGGATATTCCGAATGATTGCCGCATACCCTCTTCAATGGCCCGAAGGCTGGCCGCGCACGAAATCCTACCTCCAAAAAAACGGCCGGTTTAAGCATGACGGACGGTGGATCACGGTGTTCGCCGCATGCGATCGTGTGCTCGTCGAACTTGACCGCCTCGGAATCAAGCGCGACGACATCGTGATCTCGACAAATCTGAAGACCCGACTCGATGGCATGCCGCGGTCCGACCAGCGCGAGCCGGACGATCACGGCGCCGCGGTCTATTGGGAGACGAACAAAGGCGTGCGCCGCGTGATGGCGATTGATCGCTATGAGACGGTGGCCGACAACATTGCGGCGATCGCCGCCACGCTCGAGGCAATGCGCGCGATCGACCGGCACGGCGGCGCACAGATCCTCGATCGGGCATTCACCGGTTTCAGCGCCCTGCCGCCGCCGGCGGCCGCTCGACATTGGCGAGAAGTGATCGGCGTGCCGTCGACCGTCCGCGATATGCCCAGCGTGCGCATTGCGTTCCGCCGGCGCGCCGCCGAAGTGCACCCAGACAAGGGCGGTACGCATGAAGCGATGGCCGAGTTGAACGTTGCGCTCGCGGCCGCCGAGAGGGAGCTCAACGGATCATGACTGACGAAGCAACCGACGCTGGATTGATGGCGAGCGCACCGACCGGTGCGCGCCGCCGAGGGTAAAAGGCTGCTCATGGCGCGCTACGTTACCATCGCCAAGTTCTGCGAGCTGACTGGTTTCACGCCAGCGGCGGTTTATACGCGGAAATGCAAGGGCATCTGGCCAGAAGGCTCAGTCTGGAAGTACGAGCCAGGCACAAAAAAAATATTGATGGACATTGAGGCATACGACGAATGGGTAGAAAAGGGACAGGGGTCACAATCGTTTCCGACTCCAGCTATGAAATCGCCTTCTCCTACAAAGGCAAGCGCTTCCGGGAACGCGTCAAAGCGAAGCCCTGTCCTGCCAACACTCGAAAGCTAAACCAGTTCGCCGCCGCGATCCGGCACGCGATCGATAAAGGCGAGTTCGATTATGCGAAGACGTTTCCTGATTCCAGGCACGCCGCCGCGCTCGCGGAGCGTCCGGGCGACGTCATGACGGTCGAGAAGTACTTCGATAACTGGCTCATCCGAAAGAAAGTTGAAATAAAGGCCTCGACCTATACGGGCTACGAAAACATCGTCATCAACTGGGTAATCCCGAAATTCGGGAAGCTGGCCCTGTCAGAACTGAGGCGCGCCACCATTCGCGATTGGCTGGCCACGATCGACGCCAAAAAAGACCGAAAGGTATCGAACAAGCGCCTCGCTAACATCCAGAGCTGCATGCGGTCGGCGCTAGGCGACGCGGCCGATGACGAGATCATCGAATCCAATCCGCTGGCAGGATTCACATACGCGCGTGCTGAGCGCCCGGCGGAAGGGGCCGCCGAAGACGATATCGACCCCTTCTCGCCGGAGGAGCAGCTCGAGATCCTCGGCAAGCTCAAGGGAAGCAACCGCAATCTCATCCAGTTCGCGTTCTGGACAGGGTTGCGATCGTCGGAGCTGATCGAATTGAACTGGTCAGACGTCGACTTTGTGGGCGGTCACGTCCGCGTCCGGCGCGCGCTGACTCGCGAAGCCAAGGGCGTCGCTGAGTATCCTAAGACGTCCGCCGGCCGGCGCGACGTGCGGTTGTTGCGACCGGCCGCCGAGGCGCTCGCCGAGCAAAAGACTTTGACGTTCCTCGTCGACCTCGACGGTCCGATATTCCGCACGTCAGCCGGCGAGAGATTTTCCGGCTCGCACCAGATCTGGCGCATCTGGCGCGCGGCACTGAAGCACGCTGGCGTGCGATATCGCAATCCGTACCAGACGCGACATACCTACGCATCAATGATGCTGTCGGCCGGAGAACATCCAATGTGGGTGGCAAAGCAGATGGGGCACGCTGACTGGACGATGATCGCCCGCGTGTATGGCCGCTGGATGCCGTCCGCCGATGAGCTGGCGGGCGACCGGGCCGTTGAGAAGTTTGCCGCTGATGCTGGCAAATTTACTGTCAAATCCGGCGTAAACAAGGCAAAAACCGGCTAGATTTTTAACAGCCTCATTTTCTAGGCTCTTGATTTTTAACGGTATTTTGGTGCGAGGGAGGGGACTCGAACCCCTACACCCTTGCGGGCGTCAGGACCTAAACCTGGTGCGTCTACCAATTTCGCCACCCTCGCAGCCGGGCAATACGCAATGCGTCCGCCCGTTGTCCTGCATACTGTCAGCCGCGCCGCAAACACGCGCCCGAAAGCGTAAGCGCGAGATTCTAACCGATTGATTCGCGCTTGTCTGCACCTGCCTGGCATCTGTCGAAGCGACGCCGATGCTACAATTTTTGGCTTGATGCACGCACGACGTGCTCCCTCTTCGCCTGCCCTTCCCCACATTCCCAATCCCGTGAATTTCGAAGAATATTGCCAGCAGAAAGCGGCGCCGCCCGGATCGAGTACTTACTATGCGCTTCGGCAGGCGCCTGCCGCCAGCCAGCCGCTGTTGACCGCGCTGTTCGCGCTGCGCCGGGAGTTCGAGGAAACGGTCAAGGAGACCAGCGATCCGACCATTGGCCGGACGAAACTCGCGTGGTGGCAAAACGAAATCGCCGCGCTGGCGTCGGACTCGCCGTCGCATCCGGTGTCCAAGGCGCTGGCGGCGTATCTGCCCGACGTGAAGGACGAGTATCCGGCACTGCAGACGTTGCTCGCCGGTTTCGAAATGGACCTCGACCAGGCCCGTTACCTCGACTACCCGAATCTGCGGCGCTACGTGCAGGGCGTGGGCGGCACTTTCGCGTCGCTGGTCGCGCGCGCCACGGCGAAAGATGCCGCGCAGGCGTCGATCTGGTCCGCGCCGCTCGGCGAGGCGCTGATGCTTGCGCAATTCGTGGTCGAAACGGGCCATGACGCGCGCCACGGCCGCATCTATATTCCGATCGACGAAATGCAGCGCTTCAATGTGACCGCCGCGGATCTGATCAATCGAAAATACACCGAGGCATTCACCGAACTGATGCGCTTCGAGACGAAGCGCGCACGCGACGCGTTGCAAAGCGCACTCGGCGCCGTGCCCGGCAGCGAGCGCCGTACGCAGCGCACGCTCGTCGCGCAGGCCGCGTTGGCGTCGGCGCTGCTCGATGAAATCGAACGCGACGGCTATCACGTTCTGCATCAACGCATCGCGTTGACGCCGATTCGCAAACTTTGGATCGCGTGGCGAGCAAAGTGACCGGACGGGCCGTCCACGTCACGCCAGTCGCGTTCGGCGGGTGTCGTCAAGCTCGTTGTTAAAGGCATAGCCAGGCGTGCCGTTAAACGCGTAGCAACGGCAGCGGTTCGAACCGCTGCTGCAGAATCGCCGTCGCGTCGAGTCCCCACCAAGGCCCAAGCACCGTCGCGTAAAGCTGGCGGAAATCGACGCCCACCGGCAAGTTGCCATTGCCGTCGAGCCGCGCCAGCACCGGCGGCACGCCATACAGCCCGCCGCGCACGCGCCCGCCCATGACGAAATGCGGCGCCACGGTGCCGTGATCGGTACCATTGCTCTGGTTCTCACGCGGACGCCGGCCGAACTCGGCATAGGTCATCACCAGCGTATCGTCCCAGCGGCCGAGTTCGACGAGCGCCGACTTCATCGACGCCATGCCTTCGGCCAGTTGTCTGAGCAGCACCGCCTGCTGCCCCGGCTGATTCTGATGCGTGTCGAATCCGTTCAGCGTCAGGCGGATCACCGCAACGCCGTGACCGTTCTTCGGCGCATCACCGGCCGCGAGCACCTGCATCGCCGCTTTGATCGATCTGCCGAAGGCCTCGCCCGGAAACACGGTTTTCAGCTGAGCCTGGCCTTGCGTGGGACGCAGCCGGTCTGCGGCTTTCACAATGTCGTTTTCCACGTCGAGAATATGCGCCAGCTCGGGATTGCGTTCGTGCAGCGATACCGGCGTGGCGAGCCGCGAAGCGGCTACGAACTGCGCCGGATTGACCAGCGCGATCGCCCGCGCGCCGTTCGCGAGCGGCCCCATCTCGGCGCTGCCGATCACCACGCCGTCGGCGGCAAATCCGGCGGGAACCGGTGCCTGCGCGAACGCGCGCGTGAGCCATCCTTCGCGCAGATACTGGTCCGAACGCGACGCGGTATCCCAGATCTCGATCGAACGGAAATGCGACAGGTTCGGTTGCGTATAGCTCACGCCCTGCACGATCGCCAGTTGACGGTCGCGCCACAGCGGCATTAGCGCCTGCAAGGACGGATGCAGCGCCGTGCGCTCGTCGAGTTGAATCGCCTGCTCGCGTTTGATGCCGATGTTCTTGCGCAACTGATAGTACGCAGGATCGGCAAACGGAATCACGGTATTCAAACCGTCGTTGCCACCCTTCAGTTCGATGAGGATCAGCAGGTTGTCGTAGCCCGGCGCCGAAGACGTGCCCGGCGCCGCTGCCTGCGCGCCGAATACGCGCGGCAGCCAAAGTGTGGCGCTCGAAGCCGCGCACATCGAAAGAAAGCTGCGTCGTTTCATGCTGCACCTCGTTCGATCGTCACGGCGCGAGTCGTGTCGCCGTCGACAGGCAAGTTCATTTCCGCCGTTCGGCGCGAGCTTATTTCAGTCGCTCACTTCAGTTGATAAGCCGGATCCATCAGCAACGCTTCCAGATAGTCGCCCGCGGTCGAATCGGTTTCGATCGCGTCCACCGGCGCGAGCGGCAGGACCGCATGCTGCAACTGCAACTCGGCCGACAATCCGGGCCTCGCCGTGGGCGCGGTGTTGTAGTGCGCGAGCCATGTACCGATGTCGAAGCGTACGCCACCTTTGCCGCCTTGACCTGCACGGGCCATTGCGCGTTGCAGCGACGCGCCCGTCTGCATGTCGGGCGACGTGCCCCTTGCGGCGATCCTCGCGTTCGCCGGATTCGCCATGCGCCGCGGGCCGGCAGCCTCGGTCGCGCGGAACAGCTGTTCGACGAATTGCTTGCGGGCGAGCAGCGTGGAACTGTTGATCCATGCCGTACCGCGGGGCCATCCTTTGACGTTCGGCGGATAGAACAGGTTCTCGCCGAGCGTGCGGATTTGCGAGGCGAACGGCGCAGTGTTGTCGTAGCCGATATCGAACGCGCGCAGCGTGCCGACCACGAACTCAGCCGGCGACTTCACGAGGACGCCGCGATTGCCGTCGTCCCAGAATGCGTCGCTCAGAAAGATGCCGCGCAACGCGACCTTGATATCGTAGCGGCTCGCGCGGAACCTCGCCGCGATCGGCGCGATGCTCGACGGGTCCGGCGTATCCGAGACGAATTCGCGCCACAATCCGCTGGTCACGAAGGTGGCGGTTTCGGGCCGCGCGAGCAGGATATCGAGCACCTGATCGCCGTCGAACGGCCCGCTCTCGCCAAGCACAGTCTTCTCGCCGTCGTCATGCTGGTTGGCCCGCCACACGTAGGCCTGCGTGTCGGGGTCGAGACTCCATCCGGTGTATGCACGCGCGGCCTCCGCCACATCACGCTGGGTGTAATGCCCTTCGCCAAGCGTGAACAGCTCCATCACCTCACGGGCGAAATTTTCGTTGGGCTTGCCCTTGCGATTGCTCGCGCCATCGAGGTATTGCAGCATGGCGGGATCTTTCGCGATGTCGTGCAGGAGCTCGCCGAAGTTGCCGAGCGCGTCCCGGCGCAGCAGCAAGTTCTGCTGCGCCATCTGCTGCGGATACGGCACCTTGTCCTGGCCCGACGTGAAATGGTTATGCCAGAACAGCGTCATGCGCTCGGTGAGCGGTGACTGCGTAACCAGCATCTCGCGCACCCACCACGCGCGTAATGAGTCGTAGCGCTGTCCGCGCAATCGCCCCGCTTCGCGACGCTGAGCGTCGGTCCACGCCTTGCGCGTTTCGCGTGTCGGAACCGGTTCGAGAACCCAGTCGGGTAGCGGCGTGGCCGCCTCGGTGCGCGTACTCGCGAGCACTTTGTCGACGGCCTGCTCCCGCGTGAGTCCGGTGTATTGCGCGAGCTCGGCGCTATCCGGCGCGAAGCCGATGCGTGTCAGGAAGAAGCGCGCATCATCTGCATCGAGAATGCTTTGTTCGCGTTCTGAAGCCGTGCTTCCGTCAGCAATCGGCGCAGGGTGTCTGCGGTGCTGGACATGAAGTGCGCCCGACTGCATCGCGGCGGCCGGCGGACCGATCGTCACGACCGCCAAAGCGGCGGCCAATACTGCGAACCGACGGCGGCAATTACCACGTATGAGCAATCTCATCATCGGTCATCCGGATTGACGGGGGTCATGGAACAGGCATTCGAGCGTGCCATGCGTGCACAACGCGTTCGCATTGACGACTCAACGGCAGACGGGACGGGAGGTTGACCTTGGAAATGCAACGATTTTTTCACGCACAGGGAAGAAGCGTGGAACACGTGCCGGGACGGGCACGAAAATGGCTACCGCTTATAGAGTTCGCGGACAGCGTCTTCGATATGCTGCCGTAACAGACGTCGTTCGTCGGGCGTCATATGGCCATCACGACGGCGTTGATCGAGATCGGGGGGAACTGCAGTGCGCAAGATCGCGTCTGATGCGGGACGTTCGGCGGCGGGGTCGCGGCGATTCGGCTTGCCTGACTTGGGGGCATGCTCGCTCGCAGCTCTGCTGGCGGAAGGCTGGGCATGGGCGAGCGTTGGTCCCAGTGAGCCTGCAAGCGTACCGGCAACCGCCAGTGCAATAACGCTTAGGCGCACATTCGGCCAAACCCCTCCCTTCATGTTGTTCCCTTCGTGGCGCGGCAACCGGCTACCTCAAATGCGTATGCAAACCCCGGTAACGGGCCGGGTACGAGTGTTTTATTCGAGTGAAGTATCCACCGAACAGCCGCATTCAGTAAAGGAGTCTACCTGCCCCCGCTTTACGCCGTGCCACAGTGCGGGTAAATTTTGTAACTGACTGTAACCCGGTAAACGATGCAAACGCGCACCACTTTCTAATCGCGCTAAGATGCCGACCATGGAAACCAAAAACCCCTCGAAAATCCTCGTCGTCGACGACGATCCGCGCCTGCGCGATCTGCTGCGCCGCTACCTCGGTGAACAGGGCTTCAATGTCTATGTCGCCGAGAACGCACCTTCCATGAACAAGCTCTGGGTGCGTGAGCGCTTCGATCTACTGGTGCTCGATCTGATGCTGCCCGGCGAAGACGGCCTGTCGATCTGCCGCCGCCTACGCGGCAGCAACGACCGTACGCCGATCATCATGCTCACGGCCAAGGGTGAAGACGTCGATCGTATCGTCGGACTCGAAATGGGCGCTGACGACTATCTGCCCAAGCCGTTCAATCCGCGCGAACTGGTTGCGCGAATCCACGCGGTGCTGCGCCGCCAGTCGCCTTCGGAGTTGCCGGGCGCACCGTCCGAAACGACCGAGGTGTTCGAGTTCGGCGAGTTCGCATTAAATCTCGCCACCCGCACGCTCACCAAGGCCGGCCAGGAAATTCCGCTCACCACGGGCGAGTTCTCGGTGCTCAAGGTGTTCGCGCGTCATCCGCGCCAGCCGCTGTCGCGTGAAAAGCTCATGGAGCTCGCGCGCGGTCGTGAGTACGAAGTCTTCGACCGCAGTCTCGACGTGCAGATCTCGCGTCTGCGCAAGCTGATCGAACCGGATCCGGGCAGCCCGCGTTTCATCCAGACGGTGTGGGGTCTGGGCTACGTGTTCATCCCCGACGGTGCAGCCTGAGTTTGTTCTCGCCTCCAGTGTCGACCGGCGTTGGCGCTTCAGCGCTTACTCTGGTCTCATGCAAGGCCATTGCCTGCTTTGATTTCAGATAAGAAGGGCCCATGCGGATCGACCGGCGCCTCCTGACGCTCGCGTTCGGCGGCCTTTTCTGGCGGACCTTTCTGTTGATCGCGCTGTTGATCGCAGTCAGTCTCGCCGCGTGGTTCCAGAGCTTCCGTGTGATCGAACGCGAGCCGCGCGCGCAGCGCGTGGCATTGCAGCTCGTCGCCATCGTCAAGCTCACGCGTACCGCCCTCCTTTATTCCGATCCCGATTTGCGGCGCGCACTGCTGCAGGATCTGGAAAGCAATGAAGGCGTGCGCGTGTACCCGCGCGAAACCACCGACAAGTACAAACTGCAACCCGACGAATCGCTGAACCGGCTGATCGAACACGACATTCGCGGCCGCCTCGGCGACGACACCGTGATCGCGCAAAGCGTGAACGACATCCCCGGCGTATGGATCAGCTTCAAGATCGACGACGACGACTACTGGGTCGCGCTCGACCGCGATCAACTCGACAACGCCACCGGTTTGCAATGGGCCGGCTGGGGCGTGTTCGCGCTGGCGCTCTCGCTGTTCGGCGCGGCCTTCATCACGAGTCTGGTGAACCGTCCGTTCGCGCGTCTCGCCATGGCCGCGCGCAAAGTCGGCTCGGGGCAGTCGCCGGAGCCGCTGCCCGAGCGCGGCATGGGCGTGGCCGCCGAAACCAATCGCAGTTTCAACCAGATGGTGCAGGATCTCGAACAGCTCGAAGCCGACCGCGCGCTGATGCTCGCGGGCATCTCGCACGATCTGCGCACCCCGCTCGCGCGGCTGCGGCTCGAAACCGAAATGAGCCCGTCGGATCAGGCCACCAAAGACGCCATGGTCGACGACATCGAGCAGATGGACATGATCATCGGCCGGTTCCTCGATTACGCGCGGCCGGTGCAGCGCGTGCCGGAACCTGTCGACCTTTCCGTGATCGCAGGAGAACTGGCCGCGCGCATGCAGAGCGAAGACAGCATGCGGCTGATTACGCGGCTCGCGCCCTCGGCGGTGATCGAGGCGGACGAGACCGACATGCGGCGGGTGGTCGGCAATCTGCTGGAAAACGCGCGCAAGTACGGCTTGAGCGACGGCGACGGCATTCCGCACGTGATTCTCGAAACGCGCGTGTCGCACTCGCGGGTCGAACTGTCCGTGGTCGACGAAGGGCCCGGCATTCCGGAAGACCAACTGGCGCTTGTCACACGGCCGTTCTATCGTGTGAATTCGGCCCGTACCCAGGCGAACGGCACGGGCCTTGGCATGGCCATCGTCCAGCGTCTGGTGGGTCGTTACCGCGGTGCGTTGCGCTTGCGCAATCGCACGCCAGGACCGGGGCTCGAAGTTACCATCGAATTTCCGCTGGCCAAGGGCGTCTGACCGGAACCGGATCAACGCCCTTCTGCGACGGTCTGTCGCGTTGAATAATAACTATCCTGGTATTTAGTTAAAAACTATTGGATTAATAGTTTAATAGAGTTATAGTGAATCACGCGTAACGCGCTCGTCAGGACGAGCTGGTAGCCTCAACATGCTGTTTTTCCAACACACGAAGGAGCACTCGCATGAAAACCGTTGGCGATAAAGTCGAAGCGTTCACCGTCACTGCTGCAAAGCCGGGCTTTAACCATCATGAGGAAAACGGCGTCTCGGCGTTCGAAGAGATCACGGAGCAGTCGTTCCCGGGCAAGTGGAAGATCATCTATTTCTACCCGAAGGATTTCACGTTCGTGTGCCCGACGGAAATCGTCGAGTTTGCGAAGCTGGCCAAAGATTTCGAAGAACGCGACGCGGTGCTGATGGGCGGCAGCGTCGACAACGAATTCGTGAAGCTGGCATGGCGCCGTGAGCACAAGGATCTGGACAAGCTGAACCACTACGCGTTCGGCGACGTGAAAGGCGAGCTGATCGACCAGCTCGGCGTGCGTGACAAGGAAGCGGGCGTCGCGTTGCGCGCCACTTTCATCGTCGATCCGGACAACACGATCCAGCACGTATCGGTGAACAACCTGAACGTCGGCCGTAATCCGGAAGAAGTGCTGCGGATTCTCGACGGCCTGCAAACGGACGAACTGTGTCCTTGCAACCGTGCAGTCGGCGGCGCAACGCTCTAAGCCGTGCTGTCTGTCAAAAGCCCGCTAAGCTTGAACAGGCAGCGGGCTTTTTTATCGACAACCTTATAGGAGATCTCAATGGAATTCTTGTCTTCGATTAAGGCGCTTGTGCCTGACTACGCCAAAGACATCCGGCTGAATCTGGATGGGACGATTGCGCGCTCGTCGCTCGAAGGAAATGACGCTGTCGGGGTGGCGCTAGCCGCGGCATTCGCCGCGAAGAGCACGGTGATCGTCGACGCGATCCGCAATGCCGGCGTGCTGTCCCCGGAAGAAGCCAATGGCGCGCTGACCGCCGCTGCGCTAATGGGTATGAATAACGTCTGGTATCCGTACATCGAAATGACGGGCAGCGCGGATTTGAAGTCGCAGCCAGCGCAACTGCGCATGAACGCCTATGCGTCGCACGGTGGCGTGGACAAGCGGCGCTTCGAGATGTATGCGTTGGCGGCGTCGATCATCGGCAAATGCCATTTTTGCGTGAAGTCGCATTTCGACACGCTGGTTGCCGAAGGCATGAGTTCAACCCAATTGCGCGACGTTGGCCGCATCGCCGCGGTGATCAACGCGACCGCGCAGTGTATCGCCGCGGAAGGCAAGTAATCGAGAAATGCGCGCAGTGCAATGCCGTTCCCGCCGCTGCGCGCGTTTGTAGAGCCACTCAGTTTTTGATCAGCAGAACCGCGGCCTGAGCTTCGATACCTTCGCCCCGGCCGAGATAGCCGAGCTTCTCGTTGGTCTTGGCTTTGACGTTGACGCGCTCGATCGGCAAAGCGAGATCGGCGGCGATATTGGCCCGCATGCCCTCAATATGCGGCGCCAGCTTCGGCGCCTGCGCCACCACGCTGCTATCCACGTTGGCGATGGAAAAACCCGCCGCCGTCACGCGCGCAAAACATTCGCGCAGCAGAACCCGGCTATCCGCGCCGGCGAACTTCGCATCGGTATCCGAGAAATGGCGGCCGATGTCGCCCATCGCGGCGGCGCCGAACAGGGCGTCGGTAATGGCGTGCAGCAGCACGTCCGCATCCGAATGGCCGAGCAGGCCGCGCTCATAGGGAATCGTCACGCCACCGATAATCAACGGACGTCCCGGCACCAGCGCATGCACGTCGTACCCTTGCCCAATTCTGAAATCCATATGCGTCAAATCCTCAAGTCCGCTCGTTAAAATTGAAATCGCCGGTCACGAAACCGCTGGCCGGCTCAGAATGGCTTCGGCCAGATCGAAGTCTTCCGGATAAGTCACCTTGAAGTTGCGCAAGCTGCCCTGCACCAGTTTCGGCGCATGACCCAACCATTCGATCGCGCTCGCTTCGTCGGTCAGGTCGTGACCGTCGGCCTGCGCGCGCAGGATCGCCTCGCGCAACATGCCGATGCGGAACATCTGCGGCGTCTGCGCCTGCCACAAGCCGTCGCGCGCCTCGGTGCGGGCAATCCGGCCGTCGGCCGAGTTCGCGTCGATCCGCTTGAGCGTGTCTGCCACGGGCAAGGCCATGATGCCGCCTACCGCGTCGTCCTTCAGCGCGCCGATCAGCGTGCGGATCAGCGCGGGCGTGATGCCGGGGCGCGCAGCGTCGTGCACGAGTACCCAGTCGTCGTCGTGGGCGCCGAACTCGGCAAGCGCGTGCAGGCCGTTGAGCACCGAGGCCTGGCGCGAGGCTCCGCCGCTGCGGCGCACGGCAAAACGCAAGCCGCCGAAGCGGCGCGCGTCGAAATGTGCGTCATCGGGGGCGATCACGACGAGGGTTTGTGCAAACTCGCTGCAGGCGTCGAACGCCGCCAGCGAGTAATGCAACATGTCGCGGCCGGCGACAGTGCGATATTGTTTGGGCATCGCGGCGCCGGAACGGCTGCCGGTGCCTGCGCACGGAATCAGGGCAAATAGACGGGAAGTCACGAGTGCGGATGCCGCGAAGTCAAAGTAAAGGACGGATTTTATAATAGGTCCTTCGCATCCACGCCCCGACACGCGTAAACTTGCCGGTCACGTGTGAGCCTGAGGCCGCTTTTTCTCTTCTATGTCAGACATCGCCGCATCATCGCAGTACTCCCCGCCCGTCGCGCTCGTCAAAGCCGGCCAGCGTTTCGCCTTCGACGGCACGCACGGCTCGTCCGACGCGCTGCTGATCGCCCGCTACCATCTCGCCTATCGCGAGAAGGTGCCGCTGCTCGCGGTCGTGTGCGAAAGCGCTGTCGACGCGCAACGTCTGGCGCAGGAGATCGGCTTCTTTGCGCCCGAGGCCCGCGTACGGCTGCTGCCCGACTGGGAAACGCTGCCTTACGATACCTTTTCACCGCATCAGGATCTGGTCTCGGAGCGGCTTGCCACGCTGCACGATCTCGGCGAAGGCCGTTGCGACATTCTGCTGGTGCCCGCCACCACGGCGCTGTACCGCATGCCGCCCGCCTCGTTTCTCGCGGCTTACACGTTTTCCTTCTCGCAGGGCGAGCGCCTCGACGAAGCGAAACTCAAGTCGCAACTCACGCTCGCCGGCTACGAGCACGTCAGCCAGGTGGTGCGTCCGGGCGAATACTGCGTGCGCGGCTCGCTGCTCGATCTCTATCCGATGGGCTCGCCCTTGCCCTACCGGATCGACCTGTTCGACGACCAGGTCGACTCGATCCGCGCGTTCGACCCGGACACGCAGCGCAGCCTCTATCCGGTGAAAGACGTGCGCCTGCTGCCGGGCCGCGAATTCCCCTTCGACGAAGCCGCGCGCACCGCATTTCGCAGCCGCTGGCGCGAGACTTTCGAGGGCGACCCGAGCCGCGCGTCGATCTACAAGGATATCGGCAACAGCGTGCCGTCCGCGGGCATCGAATATTATCTGCCGCTCTTCTTCGACGACACGGCCACGCTGTTCCATTACCTGCCCGAAGGCGCGCAACTGGCGTTCGTCGGCGATCTCGACGCGGCGATCCGGCGTTTCACCAACGACACGAAGCAGCGCTACAACTTCCTCTCGCACGACCGCGACCGGCCGATTCTGGAGCCGCAGCGTCTGTTCCTGTCGGACGAAGACTTCTTCACGCTCGCCAAGCCGTTCGCGCGGCTCGCGCTGCCCGCCAACGCGGGTGGCGGCTGGTCGACTCCGTTGCCGAACCTGGCAATTGACCGTCACGCGGAAGATCCGGTCGCGGCCTTGCGCGTCTATCTCGACACCACGCCGAACCGCGTGCTGTTCGCCACGGAATCCGCGGGCCGGCGCGAAACGCTGTTGCAGCTGCTCGCCGACAATCATCTGAGACCGGCATCGAGTGACAGTTTCCAGGACTGGCTCCTTGGTGACTCGCGTTTTTCGTTGGGCGTCGCGCCGCTCGCCAACGGTTTTGCCGTCCCCGTCGACGGCATCGCGATCATCACCGAAACCGAGTTGTACGGTCCGCTCGCGCGTCGCGCGGGGCGCCGCCGCCAGGAACAGGCGAGCAACGTCGATTCGATGGTGCGCGATCTGTCCGAGCTGAAACTCGGCGATCCGGTCGTGCATTCGCAACATGGCATCGGCCGTTATATGGGCCTCGTCACGATGGATCTCGGCGAAAGCGAGACCGAGTTCCTGCACCTCGAATACGCCGGCGACAGCAAGCTGTATGTGCCGGTCGCGCAGTTGCACGTGATCTCGCGCTATAGCGGCGCCGATCCGGAAAGCGCGCCGCTGCACTCGCTCGGCTCGGGCCAGTGGGAAAAGGCCAAACGCAAAGCCGCGCAACAGATTCGCGACACCGCAGCCGAGTTGCTGAATCTTTACGCGCGCCGCGCCGCACGTTCAGGCCACGCGTTCGCGCTCGAACCGAAAGACTATGTGAAGTTCGCCGAGAGCTTCGGCTTCGAGGAAACGCCGGACCAGGCCGCCGCGATCGCGGCCGTGATCGGCGACATGACGAGCGGCAAACCAATGGATCGTCTGGTATGCGGCGACGTCGGCTTCGGCAAGACCGAAGTCGCGTTGCGCGCGGCCTTCATCGCGGTCATGGGCGGCAAGCAGGTGGCGCTCCTCTCGCCCACTACGCTGCTCGCCGAACAGCACACGCAAACCTTCACCGATCGCTTCTCCGACTGGCCGGTGCGGATTGCCGAACTGTCGCGCTTCAAGTCGACCAAGGAAGTCAACGCGGCGATCCACCAGATCAACGAAGGCACTGTCGATATCGTGATCGGCACGCATAAGCTGCTTTCGTCCGACGTGCAATTCAAGCGGCTGGGACTCGTGATCATCGACGAGGAACATCGTTTCGGCGTGCGTCAGAAAGAAGCGCTGAAGGCCTTGCGCGCCGAAGTGGACGTGCTCACGCTCACCGCCACGCCGATCCCGCGGACGCTCGGCATGGCGCTCGAAGGCCTGCGCGATTTCTCCGTGATCGCCACCGCGCCGCAAAAGCGCCTCGCGATCAAAACCTTCGTGCGGCGCGAGGAAGACAGCGTGATTCGCGAAGCCATGCTGCGCGAGTTGAAACGCGGCGGCCAGGTCTACTTCCTGCACAACGAAGTGGAGACGATCGAGAATCGCCGGCAGATGCTCGAAACGCTGGTGCCCGAAGCGCGCATTGCGGTCGCGCATGGACAGATGCATGAACGCGAACTCGAACGCGTGATGCGCGACTTCGTGGCCCAGCGGGCCAACGTATTGCTGTGCACGACCATTATCGAAACCGGCATCGACGTGCCGACCGCCAACACCATCCTGATTCACCGCGCCGACAAGTTCGGTCTCGCGCAATTGCATCAGTTGCGCGGACGCGTGGGCCGTTCGCATCACCAGGCCTATTCGTATCTGCTGGTCCACGATCCGCAAGGGCTGACCAAACAGGCACAACGCCGCCTCGAAGCGATCCAGCAGATGGAGGAACTGGGCTCGGGCTTCTATCTGGCCATGCACGACCTCGAAATTCGCGGCACGGGCGAAGTGCTCGGCGACAAACAGTCGGGCGAAATTCACGAAATCGGCTTCCAGCTCTATACCGACATGCTGAACGACGCCGTGAAGGCGCTCAAGGAAGGCAAGGAGCCGGATCTCACCTCGCCGCTCGCCGCGACCACCGAGATCAACCTGCACGCGCCGGCGATTCTCCCCGCGGACTATTGCGGCGATGTGCAGGAGCGTCTGTCGCTGTACAAGCGGCTGGCTAATTGCGAACACAACGATTCGATCGACAGCATTCAGGAAGAGTTGATCGACCGCTTCGGCAAGCTGCCGCCGCAAGCGCATGCACTGGTGGAGACGCATCGCCTGCGGCTCGCGGCGAAACCGCTGGGCATTCTGAAGATCGATGCCGGCGAAACCGTGATCGGCCTGCAATTCATCCCCAATCCGCCGATCGACGCGATGCGGATCATCGAGATGGTGCAGAAACACAAGCACATCAGGCTCGCAGGCCAGGACAAGCTGCGTATCGAAACGCGCAGCCCCGATCTCGCGGTGCGTGTCGCCACAGTCAAGGAAACCTTGCGCGCGCTCGGCACGCCCAGCCGCGGCACGGCGGCCAGCGTGGCCGCGCGATGACGCCATGCATCGCGGCGGCCTAGCGCCGCGTTAAGAAACGAAGCGCGAAAACGAAGCACGTCTGGCGTTTTTCGTTCATGCTGCGGCGCGCAAACACGCGCCGCCGCGTACGGGCGGCCTTTTTTTTGGGTATGATCGAAAGACTCAAATGCCGGAGTCTTGTCATGTCTCACGTCGCTGAATCAGCGCAGTCCTCTCCGCAGTCGCCCCAATCGCCCGCCTCTACGTCGAATCCCGTTTCACCTGTTTCACTGCCCTGGGTCACGCGTCTCGTCTCGATGGACACGGTCAGCCGCAATCCGAATCTGGGCCTGATCGAATCCGTGCGCGACGAGTTGCGGGCCGTCGGAATCGAGGCCACGCTCACGCACGACCCAAGCGGCAAATGGGCCAACCTGTTCGCGACGATTCCCGCCCATGACGGCGAAACGAACGGCGGCGTGGTGCTCTCGGGCCATACGGACGTCGTACCCGTAGACGGCCAGCAATGGGACAGCGACCCGTTCAAGCCGGAAATTCGCGGCGACAAACTGTACGGCCGCGGCACCTGCGACATGAAAGGCTTCATCGGCGCGGCGCTCGCGCTCGTACCGGAGATGCAGCGCGCGAGGCTCGCCAGGCCGATTCACTTCGCCCTCTCGTTCGACGAGGAAGTGGGCTGCGCAGGTGCGCCGCTGCTGATTGCCGATCTGCTCAAGCGCGGCGTGAAGCCGGACGGCTGCATTGTCGGCGAGCCGACCAGCATGCGGCCGATCGTGGCGCACAAGGGCATCAACGCTTATCAGTGCTGCGTGCGCGGTCAGGCGGCACACTCGTCGCTCACGCCGAAGGGCTTGAACGCGATCGAGTACGCCGCGCGTCTGATCTGCTACATCCGCGACATGGCCGATCAGTTCCGCGAGCAAGGTCCGTTCGACGAACTGTACGACGTGCCGTTCACCACCGCGCAAACCAGCACGATCGTGGGCGGCAATGCGATCAATACCGTGCCGGCCGAATGCAGGTTCCAGTTCGAATTCCGCAATCTGCCCACGCTCGACCCCGAGCCGATTTTCGCGCGCATCGATCAATACGCACGCGAAACGCTACTGCCGAAAATGTTGCGCGAGCATCCATCGGCGGCGATCGAGATTACGAAGATTGCCGCGGCGCCCGGACTCGATTCGTCTGAACAAGCGGCCATCACGCAACTGGTGCGCGCATTGACCGCCGATCAGGACAAGCGCAAGGTCGCTTACGGCACGGAAGCCGGCCTCTTCTCGCTGGCGGGCATTCCGAGCATCGTCTGCGGCCCCGGCAACATCGAGCAGGCGCACAAGGCCAACGAATTCGTCGCGCTGGATCAGCTGGTGGCGTGCGAGCGCTTCCTGCAGAAATTCATTCACAGCATGTCGGTCGAAGCGCACGCGCACTGAAACCGGCCGGCATAAAAAGAGTCTTACACATACCGCTCCCCGCACGCCCACGCCATGTCAACTGCCGCGCCGCAACACACTGACCATACGATCGACGGCGAGCCGATCCCCACGCTCGACGACATCGCCGCGCAGCATTTTGCGTTGGCGCCGTGGGTGGCTCGAACGCCGGTCTTCGACAGGCTGGACTTTCCGTCGCTGGAAGGCACGCTGGTGAATTTCAAGTTCGAGTTGTTGCAGGCGGCCGGCAGCTTCAAGGCACGCGGCGCCTTCACCAATCTGCTCGCACTCGACGAATCCCAACGCAGCGCGGGCGTCACCTGCGTGTCGGGCGGCAATCATGCGGTGGCGGTCGCGTACGCGGCCATGCGGCTCGGTATCAGCGCCAAGGTCGTGCTGTTTCGCGCGGCCAATCCGGCGCGCGTGGCGCTGTGCCGGCAATATCGCGCCGACATCGTGTTCGCGGAAAACATTGCCGAGGCGTTCGAACTGGTGCGCCGTATCGAGGCTGAAGAAGGCCGCTATTTCGTGCACCCGTTCAACGGCTATCGCACGGTGCTGGGTTCGGCCACGCTCGGTTACGAATGGGCCACGCAAACGCCCGATCTCGAAGCGGTCATCGTGCCGATCGGCGGCGGCGGCCTCGCCGCGGGTGTCGCGACCGCCATGCGGCTCGCGAATCCGCATGTGCATCTCTATGGCGTGGAACCCGAAGGCGCGGACGTGATGGGCAAGAGTTTCGCCGCCAATCACACGGTCAAGATGGGCAAGATGCAGGGCATTGCCGATTCGCTCATGTCGCCGCATACCGAGGAATACAGCTACGAATTGTGCCGCCGTCATATCGATCAGCTCGTCACGGTATCCGACGACCAGTTGCGCGCGGCCATGCTGACCTTGTTCGGACAACTGAAGCTCGCCGTCGAACCGGCCTGCGCCGCCGCCACCGCCGCCTTGCTCGGCCCGTTGCGCGAACAGCTGCAAGGCAAACGCGTGGGCGTTCTGCTGTGCGGCACCAATACCGACCCGGTCACATTTGCCGCGCATATAGAACGCGCGCGGCATAGCGAGTCACTGTTTCCTCAATAAAAGAAACAATCCTCGGTTCCCGGCCAAAAGACTAGCCTATCGTTCTCAGGTTGGTATCATTCGAATATCGACTTCTGGGAGGAACCTCTATGAGCATGGTCAAGGAATTCAAGGAATTTGCCCTCAAGGGCAACGTGATGGATCTCGCCGTCGGTGTGATTATCGGCGGCGCATTCTCCACCATCGTCAATTCAATTGTTAAAGACCTGATCATGCCGGTTGTCGGGCTCGCCACCGGCGGCCTCGATTTTTCCAACAAGTTCATTCGTCTCGGGGAGATTCCGCCTAGCTTCAAAGGCAGCCCCGAGTCGTATAAAGACTTGCAAACGGCGGGCGTTGCCGTATTCGGTTATGGCTCGTTCATCACCGTGCTGATCAATTTCCTGATTCTCGCGTTCATCATTTTCCTGATGGTCAAGTTCATCAACAATCTGCGCAAGCCGGCCGAAGCCGCACCCGCGGAACCGCCGCCCACGCCGGAAGACGTTCTGCTGCTGCGTGAAATCCGCGATTCGTTGAAGAACTCACCGCGTTAAGCATTCCGGCAAATCAGCCGCCGGTAAAAGCAAAAGGCCTGTTGCGATCCGCTCGCAACAGGCCTTATTCATATCGTGAGGCGATGCCGGCAGCGCAATCCGGCAGCACAAATCGCTCAAGCCTCCTTCTCCTTGCGGCTCACCGCGCCTTCGATCATCGTCTCGAGCTGGCCGAAGTTGACTGGCTTGGTCAGATGCGAAGTAAAGCCGGCACTGAGGCAGCGACGCACGTCTTCGTCGGTGCCGAAGCCGGTCAATGCCACCGCGGGCGCGTCCGAGTGCTCGCGGAACGCCTTGATGAAGTCGAGGCCGGTGCCGTCGGGCAGACCCACGTCGCTGATCACCAGATCGAAGTTCGTCGATTGAGTCGCGGCCAGCGCGTCGTCCACCCGGCCCACGGTCGTCACCTCATGGCCGAGGCTGCGAATCAGTTGCGCCATGACCTCGGCAGTGTCCACGTGATCTTCGATCAGCAGGATGTTCAGCAGACCGGCCGGATGCACCTCGTCCGGCACCACGACGGGTGAAGTCGCTTCCGGCGGCATGGCCGTCGGCAAGGTGATCGTGAAGGTCGCGCCGCAGTGCGCGCCGGGGCTTTGCGCCGTCACCGTGCCGCCATGCACATCGGTCAACGCCTTCGTGATGGCAAGCCCGAGGCCGAGCCCGCCGAATTGCCGCGTCATGTTCTGGTTGCCCTGCTCGAAGGCGTTGAAGAGTTTGCCGATCTGGTCCGGCTCGATGCCGATGCCCGTATCTTCGACCGCTATCTGCACCTGCATGCGTTCGTCGCGGGTGCGCACATAAATATGGCCGCCGTCCGGGGTGAACTTGGCGGCATTGCGAATCAGGTTCCACAGCATCTGCTGCAGCCGGGCGCGATCGGCCAGCACGTAATGATGCCGGGCGTTCTTGTGGACGTGCACATCCTGCTGCTTGACCTGAATCTCGCTGCGAAACAGTTCGAGCACGCTGTCCATCACGTCGTGCACGTCGACGGTTTCCAGCGACAGCCGCAGCTTGCCGTTCGCCACACGCGTAAGGTCGAGCAGATCGTCGATCAGCCGCGCTTCGAGTTCGACGTTGCGGCGGATCATGCGCACGCTCGCGCGCGCCTGGTCGGGGAGATGCGGGATCATCTCCAGCACGCTGGCGCCAGCGAGCACCGGCGTAAGCGGCGTACGCAATTCGTGCGACAGCATGGCCAGAAAACGGTCTTTGGCGCGATTCGCTTCCTCTGCAGTCTGGCGCGCGGCCTGTTCCGACGCGAGCAACCGTTCGCGCTCCTCGATCGCCTCGCGTTGCGAATGAATGTCGGTGCAACTGCCAAACCATTTGCCGATGTTGCCTTCGGCGTCGCGCATCGCCACCACGCGGACGTCGAACCAGCGGTAATCGCCGTCGTGGCGGCGAATCCGCAACTCGTGCCGGTAGTCGCCGGCGTTGCCCGCCACTGCCTTGAGCCAGCTACGGCGGATCACTTCGCGGTCGTCCGGATGCACGGCGTCGAGCCAGGCAAGACCATACGAACTGCCTTCGGCGAGGCCGGTGTAGTCGTACCACTGCTTCGACAGAAAATCGCAGTCGCCCGCGGCGTTGCAGGTCATGACGAGGTGCGGCAACGCCTCCGACAAGGTGCGGTAATGCTGCTCGCGGTCGCGCAACAGCAAGGCCTCGTCCGACGCTCGCTGCAAGCGCACTTGCGAGAGCACCCGTTCGACGGCTTCGGGAAGGTAGTCGAGGTAATCGCCCGATTTCGGCACCACGTCGGACACGCCCGCGCGCAACGCTTCGATGACACGCGACTCGTCGGTGAAACCGGTCACGAGAATGGCGGGAATCCGCACGCCTTCAGCGCGCAAATGGCGAAAGAAGTCGAGACCGGTCTCGGGTCCACTGAGTTGATAGTCGAGCACCAGCAAATCGGGGCCGCCGCCCGCGAGCCGCTCACGGGCCGCGTCGACGCCGGCGCAGATCGCGACCCGGCAGCCGGCGCGTTCGAGCGACTTGCGCGCGAGCCGCAGGATGCCTTCGTCGTCATCGACGACCAGCACATATGCGGCATGCTGCGTGGACACTTCTTCGGTCATGCGAAGTCTTCTCTGGCTAGGGTCAGCAAGTGGTCTATCCTGTCACGAGCGGCTTTCGGCCGCCTTCATGCGGGCCCTCCATCACGGCCCCGAGAAGCGATGGCCCGAGGGCAGCTTGACCACCTGCAGGAAAAACCCGAGGCGGCGCACGGCTTCAATGAACGCATCGTATTCGACCGGCTTGGTAATGTAGACGTTGCAGCCGAGTTCGTAGCAGCGCGCGATCTCTCGCGGGTCGTCGGTCGTGGTCAATACGATCACCGGCACGGCGGCCGTCTGCGGCGACTCTTTCAGACGCCGCAAAACCTCGAAGCCGTCCACCCGCGGCATTTTCAGATCGAGCAGCACGACGAAATTCATCAGATCTTCGCGGGGCGGGTAGGCGTTGGCCGCGGGCGCGGTAGCAGAACTCGCGGCGGCGTCCGCCGGCGCCGGGCCGAAGAAATAATCGAGTGCCTGCTGGCCGTCATGAAAACGCACGAACCCGTTCGAAATGCCGGCACGGCGCAGATTGCGCTCGACGAGCGTGGCGTGGCCGTCGTCGTCTTCGATCAGCACGATGCTGACCGTTTCCCCGTGACTCATATGCTCTCCGTGCTGAACGATTCGTTGATGCCTGCCGCTCGTGATTATCCGCGCTGCCGCCGCATCTGCCGCATCTGCCGCATCTGCCGCTTCTGTTCAGAGGCGTGCGGGTTGCTCCGGCAACACCACGAAAAAAGTCGAACCCGCGCCTTCCGCCGACTCGACCCACACGCGGCCGCCGTGCCGCTCCACCGTGCGACGCACCACCGCGAGACCGATGCCGTCGCCGTTGGCGATGTCGCCGTGCAGGCGCTGAAACGCCCGGAACACCTTCGACATGTAGGCAGCCGGAATGCCGAGGCCATTGTCACGCACATAATACGTGCGCATGCGTACCGTGCGCGGCTCCGTCTCCTCGACCGGTTCGGGTTCCAGCGCGCCGACTTCGATACGCCCCTTGCGCGCCGGGTCGAGATAATTCAGCGCGTTGCCGATCAGGTTGCTGAAAATCTGCTCGATCGCGCCCGGGTCGCCCCATGCGGGCGGCAAGTCGCGCACGGTCACCACGGCCGCGCGCTGCCCGATCACGCCCTGCAGCGCGTCGACCACCCGCCCCACCACGCGCCCCACGCTCACACGCTGCCACTGATATTCGAGCCGGCCGGCACGCGAAATCCGCAGCAGCGCCTCGATGATCGCAGCGGCCTGCGTGACCGCGGCACGCAAATACTGCAGTGATTCGCGCACGTCGCCATCGAGAATATGCACCATGCGCCGATGTTCGGCTTCCGGCAACTTCGCGGCCTCGACCACGCTGTCCAGTTCTTCGCAAGAGACCTGCAATTCCTTTGAGAAACCTTGCAGATTCACCAACGGCGAGCGCAGATCGTGCGACACGCTGTAGATGAACATTTCATTGTCCTGCGTCTCCTGACGCAACTCCTCGTTGACGCCTGCCAGTTCCCGCGCGCGCGCTTCGAGCCGCGTTTTCAGCATAGCCTGCTCGGCTTCGGCCTCGCGCAAACGCTCGCCGGTCTGATGCAGCACGGTGTCGAGCGCGGCAATTTCGTCGCTGCCGGAGAGCGGCGCGGCGAGCGTGCGACCGCCGCCCAGGCGCTCGGCGTTGTCGGTCAACACTTCCAGCCGGCGACCTATGCTGCGCGCAAATACCACCGCGGTGGCCGCCCAGATCAGCATTGAGCCCAGCACCGCGCCGATCAGCGCATATTGCTGACGCGCCCGACGCCGCGCCAGCGCCGCCGAGCGCTCGGCGTCGAGCCGCGACGCTTCATTGCCGAACGCCGCGAGTTCGTCGCGAAACAGCGCGATCTGCCGCGGCAACGCGCCGGTTTCCTGCGCGGCAAACGGATTCGGGCTACGCCCCGCATGCAGCGCCTGCGAGATCGCGACCGTCTGCACACGATAGGCGTCGATTGCACGCTGCATCTCGTGCACGCGTTCGACCTGCTGCGGCGTATCGGCGACCAGCGCCTCGAGCTTCGACAGACGGTCGCCGAGATCGACCCACACGGTGTGACGGTCGATCAACGACGCGTCGCCGATCACCATGCCCGTGCGAACCCGCGCAGCCTGACGCAGCAGCGGATCGACGATAGCCGACGACTGATAGAGAATCTGCTTGCTGTTGGCGACCCACTGCGCGGCCTGCGCAGTCTGCTCCTGGGTATCGAAGACGACGCCGAGAAGCGCCAGCTCGACCGCGCTCGGCACGGCAATCAGCAGCAGACCCTTCGTGAATAGTTTCATGTTCGCCCGAAGCGTCGCAGGGGTCACTCAGGCCGCGCCGCTCGCGAACCCGGCCACGCCGTGCCGCCCTGGCGGCCTTTGCGGTGACGGAATCGGCGAGCACGGCGCAGTGCAGCCGGACGGGCCATTATCGACGTGAATGGGAGATATTTCAACGTAGCGGCAAGATGCGCTCGCCCACACAAAAATGACTTTTTTATTGGGCTAAGATGTTTTTTCCGCGTCTCGTGCGTCTATGATGGAGACAGATGTGCTGGGAAGCGAAAGCGCGCGGCGAGGCGGTTCGGCATGATTCGTGCGGGAGGCGGTGGGGCGGCGCAGTCGTCGAATCACCGTGAATCCGGCCTTGTCGTATGCTATAAAAGATCGACGTGCGGCGCGCGAAGCCGGGAGTGGTCGCATGAGGACGCTGCGTTTCTTGCAATTCTTTTTCAGGCGAATTTTTATGTCCTTCCCGAAAAAGCGTAGACGCGCGAAGGTGGACGGCGATGAGTCGTTCCTCGCGGTACTACGACATTTCAAGCCGTTCGGCCAGCTCGACACCAAGATTGCGCGCGCTCGCGCGCAAGACGAGCCAGTCCTTTATGCGCACGCACTGCCTGGGCTCGACGTCCTCCTGTGCAGTGTGCGTGGGGCGCAGCCGCCCTATCCCGCACCCGCCGAGTTGCGGCGCCGCTGTATCGAATCCATTACCAATGCACTGGAGCAGCCGCTCGACGGGCTCGAGAACGGCGGTTACTGGTACGAGGCGGATGGCTTTGGCTTCCTGGTGTTTGCCAGCCGGGCTCGCGGCAAGATCCTCACGGAATTCGGTGCGACCCGCATTGGCGGCACCCGTCGCGGGGTTCGTCGTCAGGACGCGGCTGGAGATGCGGCTCCGCGATCCCTGCGGTAAGTAAGCCCTAAGCCCGAGCCCCCCACGCAACCGATATTCATGCTCGCAACGCCAGCGCCGGTTCGCAGAGTCGGGCAGGCGGCGTTGCTTTATTCCGTTGCCGCAGTGCCTTCCCTCATTTCACTCGACTTCTGACGCGCGCTCCACCTGCGCGCGCGTGCCGGACTCACGTGCTCATTTCGCCGCGATGTCATCAATATGGCCGCGCGCCTGCGGCACGCTGATCAGCCACAGGAAAATGAATGAAAGGCCGCCGCCGAAACTCCAGCTGAACCAGTCTGCAGGCAGATCGAAAGGCATCAGCTTCCCTTGTATGCAGCCGCACTGGCCGGCGACATCACCGCTGGCTTCTTGTCCGCCGCAGCGGGCGTAGCGGGCGCGGAAGCCCCGCCCGAAGACTTGTTGACCGGCGCACCGTCCAGCGAAATGGAGGCCTTGGGCCGCTGCTTCACGCCCGGCGGCGGCGCCGTCGGCGCCTGCCGGACCTGTGCGAGCAACTGGTTGCACGGCAGCGGCTTGTTGTTGCTCGGCGCGAGCAACGGAATCAGCGCCGCAAACGGATTGATCAGCCCGAGGCCGACCGCCGCGCCGCCGCGCAACGCCAGCGCGGCCGCGTCTACCCCTACGTGCGGATCCTTGAAAGTGCCTTTCACATAGAGCGGCGAGCGCAGCGAGAACACCCGGAAACCCTTGGTATGCGGATGCACCCCCAGGTCCATCGACTCGTCGCGCATATTCACATTGCCCTCGATATTGATCACCGCGTCGTCCGTGTCGAGCGCGAAGACACGCGAATCGAGCACGCCGTTGGTCGCGACGAAATCGGCGGCCGCGCAGTTGATCTTCACGTCGCGATTGCCGAACAGCTTTTCATACACGACGTTCGCCACATTCAAGCCGGCCGCTTCCATCAACAGGCGGCTAACCGTGCCGTCGGTCACCAGCGCCTTGACCTCGCCGTTCGAGGTGGCCGCCAGCGCCGCCGGCGAATTGCCCGTCGCGGTCAGCGCGGCGTCGCCGTTGATTTCGCCGAGCGCGTTCTGCATGGTCTTGAAGTTCGGGAACAACTGCTTGAGCTTCAGATGCCGCGCCGACGTCGCGAAACGCCCCTTGAGCGGCGTTCCGCTACCGTCCAGATGAATGTCCGAAGCCAGCGTGCCGCCGGCCACGCCGAACTTCAACGGCTCCAGCGAGAGCACGCCGTCGGTCATCACGATATGCGTGTACAGATCCGTAATCGGCAGATTCACGTCTTTCACGATGCGCCGGCCGGTGAATTTCACGTCGGCGTCGATCGCCTTCCAGCGGTCGGTGCGGAACTCCTCAACCGGCAGCGCCTTGTTGGACGGTTGCGCCGTCGCATCGCCACGCTTGGCCTTGCTGGCGTTCGAATCCGCGCCGATCACCGGCGCCAGATCCGAGAACTGCAGCAGATGCGAGATCAGTTCGCCCTGCAGCAGCGGACGCGGTTCACGCGCGGTATATGTCAACGAGCCGTTGAGATCGCTGCCGCCAACCCGGCCAGTAAAATTTTCATACTTGAAGACGTTGCCGCTGGACTTGAACTGGCCGACGAGGCGGCCTTCGGTCGCATAAGGCGGCGTGTCGGGCAAGGTCACGCCCGTGAGCGAATAAAGACGCGCCATACTGTTGCCCTGCAGCCAGAGGCGCAGATCGACCGCTGCAAGATGCGCCGGATCGGTGATCGTACCGACGAGGCCGATATGCAGATCGCCCGCCTTGACATCGGCCTGCACCGGGAACGGCCGGTTGGTGTCCTGCAACGCCAGCACGCCGCCCACCTTGCCGCTGCCCGACACCGGTGTCTTGTTGTAAGTCCCTTTGACGGTCCAGCCGATGGCGTACGGCGGAATCTCCCTTTTCGCTGCCGCCTGAGCTTGCGCGCCGCTCGCACCCGAAGCAGATGCGGGCGCCGATGCAGTAGCCGACGCCACCACTGCGCCGCTCGCGCCTGCGCTGACCGCGGCGCTGGCGCCTTTCGAACCGCCCGCGACCAGCGTACCTGACGCGCCCGTGGCCGCCGTCGTGCCCGACGCGGTAATGTCCGTGGCCGATGCGCCTGAAGCCGCCGCCGCGGATGCCGCCGCAGCCTCCGAAGCCGCCTGCGCATTCGCCTGCGCGGTCAGCTTGTTCGCGCCCGCCTTGCCGATCGCTTCGGCCGACGCGCTGCGCGACGCCGCTTCCTGCTGCTTCATCGCTTCACCGATCGGAATCGGCTGGCCGAGCGTATCGACCACCATCTGCAAGTCGACCTTCTTCTGCTGATCGGACAGCGCGATGTTGCCCTTGGCGAACGCGATATCGTGCAGATCGAGCTTCCATTCGGAAGGCCCGCTCGACGACGCCAGCTTGAAGGTCCAGTTGTTGCGCCCGTCGAGCAGGCGCTCCAGATCGACCGAGGGATTCACGAGGTTAATGGCCGGGATCACGATATCGTGCGTGAGCAGCGGCAGCACCTTGACCTGGAAGTCGATCTCGTCGAGCGTGGCGAATTGCGGCTGTTTGGTCCAGTCCGGATTGCCCACGGTGATATTGGCCGCCGAGAAACGCGGCCAGGGCACCCAACCGCGCCAGCCGGTCTCGCCCACCGGGTGCCGCCAGCCCACTTTCAGATCGCCGTTGATCGCGAACGGCCTGCCGATCGCCTGCGTAACCTTGTCGTTGATATAAGGTCTTGCCCGGTTCCAGTCGAAGGTCAGGATGAAAATGGTCAACGCCACAATCAGAATGACGATGATCGCCACCAGCCATGCGACGATTTTCCCGATGCGCCTTCCAGTTGTGCTCGACACTGCCATTGAGAGGCTCCGCGGTTTGTTCTAGATTGAGGACCGATCAGCATGTTGCGTGCCCGCTTCTTGGTCGGGAAGCGTCATGTCGTCGCCGCTTTATCATGCTGCATGGCCACTCGCGCATACGTTGCCGACGCGGCCGCGAACGGATCGTCGCCACGTCACGGCAACCTTCGACCCTACATTCCCCATTACGATTCCACTCATGACCGACGTTCCCTTCGTCCTCGCCGACGGCATCGCGCGACGCGACGCCGTACGCGGACAGGCGCTGCTGCAGCCGACTACCTTCGCGTTGCACGCGGGCAACCGCGTCGCAATCACTGGGCCGTCCGGCTCGGGCAAGAGCGTGTTCCTGCGCGCCCTCGCCCTGCTCGATCCGCTCGATGCGGGGCGCATCACGTGGCATGGCGCGGCGGTGCAGCGCGCCGCCATTCCGCGCTACCGGCGCAATGTCGCGTATATCCGGCAGCGGCCCGCGTTGCTCGACGGCAGCGTGGAAGACAATCTGCGTTACCCGTTCGAGTTGCGCACGTACCGCGACGTGCGCTTCGATCGCGCGCGAGCGGCGAGCCTCGCGGCGCAGGCCGGCCGTGGCGACGACTTTCTCGACAAAAGCGCCAGCGAGCTGTCCGGTGGCGAAGCGCAGATCACCGCGCTGATTCGCGTGCTGCAACTTGCGCCCGAGGTTCTGCTGCTCGACGAACCTACCGCCTCGCTCGACCCGGAGTCATCGCGTGCGATCGAAGGTCTGGTGCATGCGTGGTTCGACGACGCGCCCGGTCGTCATGCGTCGATATGGGTGTCGCACGATCCGGCACAAGCCACGCGCATGAGCGAGCGGCACCTCATCATGCGCGCGGGCGTCCTCGACGAAACAGCGCGACACGAGGCGGCGCCCGTGCATCACGATCATCCGGAGCCGGGACAATGACATTGCAAAACCTGAGTCTGTGGGACGTCGCGATCGCAGCGCTGCTGATTGTCGTGAACGGTGCCGTGTCGGTGGCGCTCAGGCTCGATCTCGAACGCAAGCTGGCGTGGGCCGCCGTGCGCACCGTCGTGCAGTTGCTGGCGATCGGCTATGTGCTCGGCTGGGTGTTCCGTTACGACCGGTGGTACGTGGTGCTCCCGCTGATGATCGTCATGACGCTGATCGCCGGTTTCGCAGGCGCGCAGCGCGGCAGCCGCACGTATCGCGGCCAACGCGCAGACAGCGTGCTGTCGATCTGGGTCAGTTCGTGGCTGGTGGGCGCGCTCGGGCTGTTCGTCGTGATCCGCATTCACCCGTGGTACGAGCCGCAATATGCGATTCCGATTCTCGGCATGATCCTCGGCAATACGCTGACGGGCGTGTCGCTCGGCATCGAACGGATGACCGAGGAGTTGACCGCGCGGCGCGACCGCGTCGATATGGCGCTCGCGCTCGGCGCGACACGCTGGGAAGCGGCGCAGGCGCCGGCGCGGCAAGCGGTACGCGCGGGTATGATGCCGACGCTCAATCAGATGGCCGTGGTCGGCGTGGTGAGCCTGCCCGGCATGATGACCGGCCAGGTGCTGGCCGGCCAGTCGCCATTGCAGGCCGTGCGCTATCAGATCGTGATCATGTTCCTGATCGCCGCGTCGTCGGCGCTGGGGACGGTGGGCGCGGTGCTGCTCACGTACCGGCGGCTCTTTTCGGCGGAGCACCGGTTTCTGGCGGCGCGGCTGGTGGAACGGGCCGGCGCGAGGCGTTGAGTCGCGCCCCGTGCCGTCTTGCGCGTCTTGCACGCGCCCGGCTCAACGCTTCGCGCTGATCGCGACTTCCGTGCCGTCGTTGAGCGTGAGCGTTTTCGTGCTGCCGTTGACCGGCATCGTGAAGCGCAGAATCTGACTAACGCTCACGTCGTTCGGACACTTGATCGTTTTGCCGCCAGTCGTCACCGTCTTCACGCCCTTCGGCGTCTGCGCCTGGAAGCTCAGTTGCACGGTCGCCGTGCCGTCGGCCGCGACGACCGGCGCAAAACGGATCTGCGTTTGCCGAATCATCGCGCCGTTGGTGTCGGTCGGCAGTGAAGCGTAGTTGGGACACGCATCCGTCGCGGGAACCGGGCCGCCCGGCGGCACGGTCTTCCACGTGAAGTCGTCCGATTCGCCGGAGCGGATCGTGCGGGTTTCCTGCGAATTGCCGAACTGCTTCGACGTGACGCGCACCGTGTAGCGAATCGGACCGTCGAGAGCGGATTGGGACGTAACCGTGATCGGTGTGGCCGCGTGGGCAACCGGCACGAGCATGCCGGGCGCGAATGCGCAGGCGAGAGAAGCGACAACTGAAACGGCGGAAAGTCGGAAGCTCATACTGTCACCTCGTTGTTGTGCCGCTGCGCGCTCGCGTCAGCACGACTGCCCACGCACCGCGTGACTGGATGAAGGCGTTAGATGCCTGGCCAGCCGGGCTGCGAGACACGCAACTGTTTTAGCATGATGCCCCACCAGTCTAACGCCAAGCGAAGCCGCGCGCGCTGCCTGCGGATCGGGTGTTAACCCGCTTGCGGCAACGCGTTTTCTGCGCGTGTGGCGGGCTGGCGCGCGCTCGCGTGCGCGCCGGCCGCCCTGCTACAAATCGACACGCCCCAGTGCCGGATCGCGCTGCTCGATGCGCATCAAATGAAAATGGCCGGCGCGCATTGCTGCGACGCCGGCCATGCCGGTTCAGACTGACTGCTTCAGGCGCAGTGCGGTTAGGCCTGGAAGCCCGTCAGCACCAGCTTGCCGATTGCCCGTCCTTCTTCGAGCAGTTGATGCGCGCGGCGCAGATTCGCGGCGTTGATGGTGCCGAGATCCTGGCCGACGGTGGTGCGCAACGTGCCCGCGTCGACGAGACGCGCCACTTCGGTCAGCAGCTTGTGCTGCTCGATCATGTCGGGTGTGCCGAACATGGAACGCGTGAACATGAATTCCCAGTGGAACGCGGCGCTCTTTGCCTTCAACAGTTCGACCGGCACCGGCTTGCTGTTTTCCACGATCGTGCAGATGCCGCCTTGCGGCTTGATGACTTCGGCTGCCGCCGGGAAGTTCTTGTCGGTGTCGTTGAACATCAGCACGTAATCGACCTCGTCGATCCCGAGCTTTTTCAATTGCGCGGGCATGTCGCCGAAATGATCGACGATGTGATCCGCGCCCAGATCCGTGGCCCACTTCGCCGATGCGGGCCGCGATGCGGTTGCGATCACCTTCAGCTTCGCAAGCTGCTTCGCCAGTTGAATACCGATCGAGCCGACCCCGCCCGCTCCACCGATGATCAGCACCGTGCGGCCTTCGTCCGCGCCTTGCGGCGACACGCCGAGACGGTCGAACAACGCTTCCCAGGCGGTGATCGCGGTCAGCGGCAGCGCGGCCGCGTGGGTGAAGTCGAGCGACGCCGGCTTGCGCCCGACGATCCGCTCGTCCACCAGGTGGAACTCGCTGTTGGCGCCGGGCCGCGTGATGCTGCCCGCGTAGAACACCGGATCGCCGACCTTGAACAGCGTCACGTCCGGCCCGACCGCGGCCACCGTGCCGGCGACATCCCAGCCGAGTATGCGCGGCGTTTTTTCAACCGCGTCTTTCGGGGCGCGCACTTTGGTGTCGACCGGATTGACCGAAATGGCCTCCACCTTGACCAGCAGATCACGACCGGTGGCTTCGGGTTTGGGGATATCCACATCGACCAAGGCTTCGGCTTGATCGATCGGCAAATAACGATAGAGACCGACGGCTTTCATACATGCTCCTGTTCGTTCACATGCGGTGGGAGGATCGAGATGCTTTGCGATCCCAGTGGCGTCATCGTAAGACGGTTCTTATTCTTATAAAACCGCGATAATGACTGAAACATCTTTTTGAATTTCAGAAGAATGAATCTTCCTGCGCCATCCACACGTGTTTCGTCCGGCGAGCGGGAGCGGCTCGATCTGCTCGACGTCGCCCTGTTCGTGCGAGCCGCCCTGCTTGCCAATGTATCGGCCGCCGGGCGCGAATTCGGCCTGTCGGCGGCGGTGGCCAGTTCGCGCATCGCGCAGCTGGAAAAGCTGCTCGGCGCGCGCCTGTTGCACCGAACCACCCGCCGCATCAGCCTCACGCAGGACGGTGAAGTCTTCATGACGCGAGCCGAAGCCCTGCTCGACGCGGCCGCCGCCGCGCGCGCCTCGGTCGGCCGGGCGCAGGCCGAGCCGCAGGGCCGCTTGCGTGTCTCGCTGCCCTCGTCGTTCGGGCGGCAACACGTCTCGCCTGTGATCAGCGAATTTCTGCGCCGCTATCCCGGCGTGAGCGTCGATCTGCGCCTGACCGATCAGGTGATCGATCTCGTCGATGCGGGTATCGACGTGGCGATCCGTATCGGCATGCTGAAGGATTCGTCGCTGGTGGCGCGGCGCCTCGCGGTGAACCGGCGGGTGCTGTGCGCGGCGCCCGCTTATCTTGCCGGGCGCGGCACGCCGCATCATCCTTCGGATCTCGCGCAGCACGAGTGCATGATTCTGTCGGACCAGCGCGATTGGGCTTTCGTGACACCCGCCGGGCCGATCGAGGTGCGCGTGAGCGGACGCCTCGTCACGGACAACGGCGAAGTGATCCGCGACGCCCTGCTGGCCGGTTTCGGTATCGCGCTCAAATCGACGTGGGACGTCGCGCCGTTTCTGCGCAGCGGCGAACTGGTCAGCGTGCTGGACAGCTATCCGCTCGCCGAACGCGTGGCGATCTGGGCGGTGTATCCGAGCCGTTCGTTCGTGCCGCCGAAAACGCTCGCCTTGATCGAATTCCTCACCGCCCATTTCGGCGACCCACCGTACTGGGACAGCGAGCCGGGTTGAAGCAGATGCGCCGGCAGCGGGCCGGGCTCAGCCGGCGAACCGGGTGACCCGGGCTCACATGGCGCGCCCGCGCCGCCGCGCCGTTAGTGCTTGCCGCGCCCGCTGCCGGGTGTTTTGCCGCCGGACGCTTTGCCGTCGGAATTGACGTCGGTATGGGCATCGTTCTGCGTCTTTTGCTGATACTCATCTCCGCCGCGCCGGTCCGTATCTTTCAGCCCGCGTTCGAGATCGCGATGCGCCTGCTTGCCGACATGGCGCGGGCCGTCCTCGTGTTGCGATTCCGGGTTCTGGTCGGTTTCATGCGGCGGCGGCGCGGCGGCCTCCTGCATCGATCGAGGTTGCTTCCTGGCGTGCGGATCGGCCTGCTTGTCGCCGTCC
Source organism: Paraburkholderia dioscoreae (assembly GCF_902459535.1). Lineage (NCBI taxonomy): Bacteria > Pseudomonadati > Pseudomonadota > Betaproteobacteria > Burkholderiales > Burkholderiaceae > Paraburkholderia > Paraburkholderia dioscoreae. Next base: position 2,021,949 of record NZ_LR699553.1, on the reverse strand, counting down.
GATGATTGCGGTGAGGTCTTCATGATGTGCTCCTTTTCGCTTTGAATCAGGGTCGCTGAAGCGCGCTTACTGCGCGTCATCCAGGCGTTTTTTCATGGCAGCGGTAATGCGCTGGCGCGTTTTCGCGTAGTCCGCCCACGGATCGCTTTTCAGCTCGGCGAGGCGTTCGTGCAGATTCTCGATGGTCCACTGATCACCGCCCGTCGTTGCGGCGACTTCGTCCCAAGCCAGCGGCACCGATACGCCCAAGCCCGGCCGCGCACGAGCGGAGAATGCGGCGACCGTGCTCGACCCGCGGTTGTTGCGCAGGTAGTCGACGAAGATTTTCTGCTTGCGATTCTGCGCGCCCATCTTCGCGCTGAAATACTTGGGCAGCGTCGCCGCCATGTGCTGCGCGACGGCCTGAGAAAAGTCCTTCACTTCGTCCCAGCCAGCCTGTTTCGCAAGCGGCACGACCACGTGAAATCCCTTTCCGCCGCTCGTCTTGCAGAACGACGCGAGGCCGAGTGCTTCGAGCAGCGAACGTGTCAATTGCGCGGCCTCGATCATGCGCTCCCAACCCAGCGACGCGTCGGGGTCGAGGTCGAACACCATGCGGTCCGGCTTTTCGATGTTCGACACCACGGCATTCCACGTGTGAAATTCGACCGTGCCCATTTGCGCGGCGCCGACGAGTGCCTTGAGCGTATCGACGGTAATCAGCGGCGGGTGCCCCGGATCGAGGCCCGGATGCTGCGTGACATTCGGAATCGACAGCTTCTGGCTGTGCTTCTGGAAAAACAGCTCGCCGCCGATGTCCTCCGGCGCGCGCACCAGCGACACCGGCCGGTCCTGCAAGTGCGGCAGCATCCAGTCGGCCACCGATTCGTAGTACCGCACGAGGTCGAGCTTGCGCGTGCCGCTGCTCCTGTCGATGACGCGGTCGGGATGGGAGATGCGGACGCCGGCGACTTCGCCGGGGGCCGTCGCCGCCTTCGCGGAAGTTTTGCGCGCAGCACGTTTCGTGGGCGCGTCGTCAGACACAGAATCGGTTTGCTGTTGCACGTCGGCTCCCTGTCGAGGTGTTTCCTTGACGATCTGGCGCGCCGGCTTGTCGTTGCGCAGACTCACGAACGACGCCTGACGCACGATGCCGTCGCTCGTCCATTCCGCGAAATTGCATTCGGCGACCAGCACCGGTTCGACCCAATGCACCGGCGTGCGGCTGCGTTCGCGCGGCGCGGCGGCGAACGGCATGTGCCGGGTCTCGTGCGCATCGAGTTCTTTCTTCACCGAGCGCAGCAGCGCCGCGTCGAAACCGGTGCCCACGCGCCCTGCATACTGCAATTTGCCATTGCCGTCGTAGACACCGAGCAGCAGCGCACCGAACGCCGCGCGGCTGCCGGACGGTTCGGAGTAGCCGCCTATCACGAACTCCTGGCGTCGTCGGCACTTCAGTTTGATCCACGCCGACGAACGTCCCGACATATAGCCACTGTCGCGCCGCTTGCCGATGATGCCTTCCAGCGCCATGTCGCACGCGCTCCGGAGCAGTTCATCCGCGCTGAAATCGAAATTGTCGGAGAAGCGCAACACGCTGTCGTCGGCGTCTTCGAGCAACGCGCGCAGAATCGCGCGACGTTGTTCGAGCGGCACGCCGCGCAGGTCGTAGCCGTTCAGAAACGGTATGTCGAAGAGGTAAATCACAATGTCTTGCAGACGATTCGAATCAAACGCGTTTTGCAGCGCCTGAAAATTCGGCACGCCGTTCTGGTCCAGCACGACGGCTTCGCCGTCGAGCCATGCGCTTTCGATGTCGAGTCGTTCGAACGCCTTGACCTGTTTGCTGAACTTCGCGGTCCAGTCGTTGCCGGCGCGGGTGAGCACCTTGACGGCGCTTCCCTTAGTCGCCCTATCGATTCGGACCAGCACACGATAGCCGTCGAACTTGATTTCGTACGACCATTCATCGCCGGGAGGTGCGCTGTCGACGAGCGTCGCCAGTTGGGGCTTGAAGGTCGCGGGCAAGCGTGCCGGCACCGCGCCCTCGATCGAAGGCGAAGCGGCGAGTTCGCGCAACGATTGCGCGCTGCGCGTGGCCACGATGTCGGGTCGCTTCGGGTCCGCGCGGCTAGATGAAGCCGGCTTCGTGCCGTTCTTGCCGGTTCGTTTCGCGATCGACGCCGAGTCCGGGTCCGCAGTGGCTTTCGCGGCCGCGGCCGCTTTGCTCGCAGTTTTTGCTGTGCTCTTCGCGGCCGCCGTCTTCGCTGTTTTTGCGCCTTTGCCCGCCGCGGCGCTATCGGCGAGCACGCTACCCGGACGCTTCTTCAGAATGTCATACTCGCTTTCATTGCGCGCTTCATCGTCGCGTTCCTTGATGAGCAGCCACTGTTCCTTGTCGCCGCTGCCGCGCATATGGCTGCGCACCAGCGTCCAGCCGCCGTGCAGTTTCTCGCCGTGCAACTGGAACTTGAGCTTGCCGGCCGCGTAAGCGCGCGCTGCCTCGGCCGCGCCGCCGAGCGGCTCCCATGTGCCGCGATCCCACACGATCACACTGCCCGCGCCGTAATTGCCCGGCGGAATTTCGCCTTCGAACGAACCGTATTCGACCGGATGGTCTTCGACATGCACCGCCAGCCGTTTCACCGACGGATCGAGGCTCGGCCCTTTCGGCACCGCCCACGACAGGAGCGTGCCGTTCAGTTCGAGCCGGAAGTCGTAGTGCAAACGACGCGCGTCGTGCTCCTGAATCACGTACGACAGCGCCTCGGCGGACGCCTGCGCGGCCGTCTTCCGGCCGCCCTGCTTGCGGCTCGTGCGCGTGCCCGCCGGCTCCGGCGTGTCGTCGAAGCGACGTTTGCGGTTGTAGGTATCGAGTCTGTCGTTCATGGCGATGGCGTCGTCGCAAGCGGCTCAGGCGCGGGGCCGACGGTCAGGCAGCCGCGCGGCGCTTGCGGGCCGCCGGCGTTGAGGCAGCCTTCGCACTTGCGCGGCCGCCCGCGCTGCTGCGGCCATGCGTCGTCGCACTCGCGGCGGTGCTCGCGGCGCGCGTCGCGCGTGGCTTCTTGCGGGCCGGCACCGCGGTGTCGGTGTCGGCGTCGTCTTCGTCGTCAGCGGTGCGCTTGCGGCTGCCCGCCGCCGGCTTGCCCTTGCCGCGTCCGAGGCTGCGTTTGAGCAGATCGGACAGATCAAGAATGTCGGCGGATTGACGCGACTCATGCGGCGCTTCGACTTCAGTGATCTCCTCGGTCTTGCCCGCGCGAATCTTGCGGTCGACCAGCGCCATGATGTCGTCGCGGAAAGTGTCGTGATACTGCGACGGATCCCACTTGTCGCTCATGTCGTCGATCAGCTTCTTCGCCATGTCGAGTTCGCGCGCGGACACGCCCGCGGCTTTCATGCCCTCGGGCGGCAGCTTGAATTCGTCGAAGTCGCGCACTTCCGCGGCCCAGCGCAGCGTGTTCAACGCCAGCACCGGACCGACCGGAATCAACGCCGCGAGATGCTGCTTGTTGTGCAGCACGACACTCGCCACGCCGATCTTGCCCGACGCCTTCATGGCTTCGCGCAGCAGCGCGTAGACCTTTTCGCCCTTGCGGTCGGGCGTGAGGAAATACGGCGTGTCGAGATAGAGGAACGAAATGTCCAGCGCGTCGACGAACGCGAGGATATCGACCGTTTGCGTCGACTCGGGATTCGCCGCGCGGATCTCGTCGTCCGAGAGCACGACGTACTTGTCCTTTTCGTACTCGAAGCCGCGCACGATGTTATCGCGCGTCACGTCCTTGCCGGTACGCTTGTTGATCTGCTTGTAGCCGACCGGATCGATTGTGCGCTTGTCCAGCAGATTGAAGCCGACCTTCTCCGATTGCGTCGCCGGATATAACTGCACCGGCACGTGAACGAGGCCGAAGCTGATTGCGCCCTTCCAGATCATGTGTGCCATCGTGCGCTCCCCTGGGCCTAGAACCCGAAGCGAAGCAGCAAGCGTGCCACGGTCTTTCGGCCACAGCGGGCGCGTGCTGCGTCAGGACGGCCTCGTCCACGGGCTGTAAGTCTTGCGTCAGGCCGGCAAAAGCTACGCCGTTCGGCGTCCTGCCGGCTCGAGTTCGACCGGCACCGCAGCAAAGCCTCGAAACCGCACCCGCCCGCCGCGCGTCGGCTCGGCGTTCACGCGATACGCCGGAAACCGCTGAACGAAGCGGCCAATCGCAATGCGCGCCTCGAGCCGCGCGAGCGACAAGCCGGCGCACTGGTGAATGCCGAAGCCGAATGCAAGATGCCGGTTCGGATCACGGCGGATATCGAAGCGATCGGGATCCGCGAACTGTTCCGGGTCGCGATTGGCCGCGCCGATGCATAGCGTGACCGGCGTGCCGCGCGCGACCGCCACGCCGCCGATCTCGGTATCGACAGTTGCCATGCGGTTGCCGAGCTGGTTCGAACTCTCGAAACGCAGGCATTCTTCCACCGCCGATTCGATCAGCGACGGCTCGTGCAGCAACGCCGCGCGCTGTTCCGGCCATTGCGTCAGCGTGACGAGTCCGTTGCCGATCAGATTCGTGGTCGTCTCATGTCCGGCATTCAGAATGAAGATGCAGTTCTGCAGCAACTCCGCTTCCGACAATTGCTCGCCGCCCTCTTCGCCCTGAATCAAACGCGTCAGGACATCGTGCTGCGGATCGCCCGGCTCGCTGCGGCGCCGCGCAACCAGATCGCGCAGATAGTCGACGAATTCGCTCACCGCGCGATTGCCCCGTTCGAGCTGCGCCTCGGTAAGCGAAGGCTCGAGCGCGCCGAGTATCGCAAGCGACCAGTCACGCAACGGCGCGCGCTCCGTGTGTGGCACATCCAGCAGATTGCCGATGACCTCGACCGGAATCGCCGACGCGAACTCGTCGATCAGGTCGATGCGGCCGCGTGCGGCGGCGGTATCGAGCAAGCCGTCGACGAGGCGTACCAGTCCCGGCTCCATCGCCGCGATGGCGCGCGCCGTCAGCGCGCCGGCGATCAGCTTGCGCACGCGCGTATGACGTGGCGGGTCGTTGAAGACGAGACTCGTTGTGTGATGCGCGTAGAGCGGCGAGTCGCCATATTTCGGCTTGAATTCGACCGTCTTGTCGGAGCTGAAGGTTTTCGGATCGCGATAGACCGCCTGCACGTCGCGAAACCGCGTCAGAAACAGCGAGCCGTCAGGCATGCGCTTGACCGGCTCGTGCGCGCGCAACGCGTGATAGACCGGATAGGGATCGGCATGGAAAGCGGGATTCAGGTCGCGCAGATCGAAGTTGCGCGCAAGAGTGGATGCTTCGCTGGCGGTCGCCGGGGTCATGCGGTGTCTCCGTAGTGGTGCGCCTCGTCAAGGATGCCGCCGCGTTCAGGTGCCGGACTTTGTGCGCCGCGAAGGCGTGCATGCGACCGTTGGTGTGCGCGGCGGCTGCGAGGCGTCGTTCGATGCGCCAGTATGAACCGCGCGCCGAAGGATTGCACGGCGCAATGCCGGATGCCGAATGCCGTGCGCAGCAGCGTTTGCCGCGGATCGCGGGAGGCGATGCAAAGCGGCGAACCGTTACAATAGCGGGATTTTCCGCGCGCACCGCGCGTCCGCCCTTTACCGTGTCACTGCGTCGTCGTCCATGAACCTCGTCATTCAAAGCCCCGCGCCCCTTTCCGCCGACCATCACAAAACGCTCGTCGCGCTGGCGCGCGGTTCGCACGCCAGCGTCATCGACGCCAACGCGATTCGGATTGCCGATGCAAGCGTCGCCCAGCGTGCCGACCTCGACGTCTATTGCGGCACCCATCAACTGGACTACGCGTTTGTCGAAGCCGGCCGCCAGCTGCGCGACTTCGGACTGGTCGCAATGGACATGGATTCGACGCTGATCACGATTGAATGCATCGACGAAATTGCCGACTTTTGCGGACTGAAAGCGGAAGTGTCGGCGATCACCGAGGCCGCGATGCGCGGCGAAATCAAGGACTTCAACGAAAGCCTCACGCGACGCGTGGCACTGCTCGAAGGCCTCGACGCAAGCGCGCTCGAACGTGTATACGAAGAGCGGCTGCAACTCTCGCCGGGCGCCGAGCAGATGCTGGCCGGCGCGAAAGCGGCCGGATTGAAAACGCTGCTGGTGTCTGGCGGATTCACGTTCTTCACCGAAAAGCTGAGGGCGCGTCTCGGTCTGGATTTCACGCGCGCGAACACGCTTGAAATCGTGGATGGCAAACTGACCGGCAAAGTGATCGGCGAGATCGTCAACGCCGATGTCAAAGCACGCACGCTGCTCGAAACATGTGCGCAATTGGGCATTGAACCGCGCCGCGCAATCGCAATGGGCGATGGCTCGAACGATCTGAAGATGATGGCCGAAGCCGGTCTCTCCGTTGCGTTCCGCGCGAAGCCGGTGGTGCGCGAAGCGGCCAGCGTGGCGTTCAACCATGTCGGGCTGGACGGGTTGCTGCGGCTGTTCTGATGCCGGTTTGATGCCGACTCTAATGCCGGTTTGATGCGCGGGCCGATGCGCTGATGGCCAGCGCTGGCAACGGCTCTATTTTTTCAGAATGTCCGTGGTGAACACCACCATCATGCTAATCGCATCAAGGCTTGTGATGATCGCAGTCCACATCAAAAAGCGCGGATAGATTTTTTCTGACACTAGCCACAACGAGAATTTTTTCATGATTGCCTCCTTGAGTGATCTGGTCCACCGCAGTACTCCCGCCCTTGCCCTCCCGGAATGGGAATTGACCAGCCCCGACATCACGATATCCTGACAGACACCGTCGATAACAAAAAAAGCCCATTGGGAACGTGTCCCAATGGGCTTGCTCACCCTACGGAAAAACGTCGCCCGGACTTTTCAGCCCAGCGCCGCCAGCGACTGCTCCATGTCCGCACGCAAATCCGCCTCGGTTTCGAGACCGATATAGAACCGCACCAAAGTGCCGCGATGCGGCCACTGCCCCGCCGTGCGCATCGACGCGACGTCGTACGGCATTGCGAGGCTGTGCGCGCCGCCCCAGCTCCAGCCGAGCGAGAACAGTTCGAGCGACTCGCAGAACGTGTCGATTTGCGCCGGGCTGTAACGGCCGTCGAACACCACGGAAAAGAGCCCGCCAGCACCCGTGAAGTCGCGCTCGAAAAATTCATGGCCCGGACAATCCGGCAGCGCCGGGTGCAACACCGCGGCAATTTCCGGCCGCGTCTTCAACCACCTGGCCAATCCGAGCGCCGCGCGGTCATGCTGCTCGAAGCGCAGTTGCATGGTCGGCAGGCTGCGCAGAATCAGCGAGCAGTCGTCCGACGAGACTCCGATGCCCATGCGCATGCGCGCCGCCTTCAGCTTCAGATGCAGTTCGCGATCGACGGTGACGGTCGCGCCCATCAGCACGTCGCCGCCGCCCGACTGATACTTGGTCAACGCCTGCACCGAGATATCGACGCCATGATCGAACGGGCGGAAACCGAGCCCCGCGGACCACGTATTGTCGATTGCCGTGACGACGTTGTGCGCGCGCGCGACCGCGGTGATGGCGGGCACGTCGGCCACTTCCATCGTCACCGAGCCGGGTGCTTCGAGCCAGATGAGACGCGTATTCGGCCGGATCAGATCGGCGATGCCCGCGCCGATCATCGGATCGTAATAGCGCACGGTGAGGCCGAAGTCGCGCGCGAGCCAATCGCCGTGATCACGGTTAGGCGAATAGACGTTATCGGGAATCAGCACGTCGTCGCCCGCCTTGACGAGGCCGAAATACACGTTCGAAATCGACGACAACCCCGACGGCTGCAACAACGCGTGATTGCCGCCTTCGATGGTGGCGAGACGCTGCGCCAGCGCGAGGGAAGTCGGTGTGGCATGCAGGCCGTAGCGCCATTGCGCGTCGTTTTTCCAGTCGAGCGCGCGCATGGTCGCGAGATCGGGGAACACGACCGTCGAAGCGCGCGTGACCGGCATCGAGAACGACTCGAAGCCCGGCGTGAGCTGGTCCTCGGCACGCACGATACGGGTTTGCAGATCGCGTTTGAGTTTGGATTGGGTCATGGTGAGTGTCGGTGAAAAGCGGACGAAAACGGAGGGCACGCGACTTCAAGGCGCGCGCCGCACACGCAAGAGTAGCCGAGCCGGTCGGATTTCGCTCATGAGACGGCGCGAGCCGCGCGGACCCGCGCGGCTACGGGCTCATTCGCCGGTTTGCAGATTGCTGACGCCGCCCACGGCGTGGCCGCCGGAAGCCAGAACGGTGGCGGCCCCTGCGGAGGGCTGGGCCGCAGCCGTGCTCGCCGGCGCGCCGGGCGGCGGCACCGCCTGCCCTGCCGCCAGCGGCTTCAGGTCGAACGGCTGCGGGTCGGAATCGTCGACGTTCATGCGGTCGCCCGCCACCGAGCCGTCCGCTGCGAACTTGCCGACCCAGTTGCCGGTGATATGGGTGCCGTCGTTCGATTCCTCGACTTCGAGCGTATCGCCGTCGCGGTCGCCCGCGATCAGAATCACTTCGCCGGTGTCCGTGTACTGATACTCGCCGTGCACGCCGGCCGGGTCGTCGGATTTCGGACCGAGTTTCAGCACGATCTGGCGCGAGCCCAGCATGCCGGCGTAGCGCGGAAACTTCGCGAATTCGGGACTGGGCTTGAGCGGCAACTGGATCGGCGGGGGTGCCGCCAACTCCTTTACCGCGTCGCTTTCCGCCCAAGCCTGCGCGGGCATCACCACCGCCGCGCCCGCGCACAGCACTGCGGCAACGGTCGCTACTGCCCAACCGCGCCGAAGCCGCGCACCCATCATCGCTTTCAGTTCCCGCATCCGTTCCTTCCTCATTGCCCGATACTGACTCGATACTGACTGCTACGTGAGCGCTTCAGATCCGCTCGAAGATCGCCGCGATACCCTGGCCTCCGCCGATACACATCGTGACCAGCGCGTAGCGGCCGCCGACCCGCTGCAGCTCATACAGCGCCTTGACGGTGATGAGCGCACCGGTCGCGCCGATCGGGTGGCCGAGCGAAATGCCCGAGCCGTTCGGATTGACCCTGGCGGGATCGAAGCCCAGTTCCTTGCTGACCGCGCAGGCCTGCGCGGCGAACGCTTCGTTCGCCTCGATCACGTCGAGGTCGGCGATCGTCAGTCCGGCCCGTTCGAGCGCCTTGCGGGTGGCCGGCACCGGACCGATGCCCATGTACGCGGGATCGACGCCCGCATGCGCGTACGACACCAGCCGCGCCAGCGGCTTGATGCCGCGCTGCTCGGCAATGCCGCGCTCCATCAGCACGACGGCCGCGGCGGCGTCGTTGATGCCCGAGGCGTTGCCGGCCGTTACCGTGCCGTTTTCTTTCGCGAACACGGGCTTCAGCTTGGAGAAATCTTCAGCCGACGCGCTCATGCGCGCATGCTCGTCCGTGTCGAACACGATGTCGCCTTTCTTCGACGGGATCGTGATCGGCAGGATCTGTTCCTTGAAGTACCCGCACGTGATCGCGTTGGCCGCGCGGCGATGCGATTCGAGCGCGAGTGCGTCCTGCACTTCACGCGAGATGTCGTACTTGCGCGCGACGTTCTCCGCAGTCACGCCCATGTGGATCGACTGGAACGGATCGTTCAGCGCGCCGACCATCATATCGACGAGGCGCGCGTCGCCCATGCGCTGACCGAAGCGCGCGGCGGGCATGGAGTAAGGCGCGCGGCTCATGTTTTCCGCACCGCCGCCGATGGCGATGTCGGCGTCGCCAAGCAGCACGCTTTGCGCGGCCGAGACGATCGCCTGCAGGCCGGAGCCGCACAGGCGGTTGACGGTCAAGGCCGGCACGTGTTGCGCGACGCCGCCGTTGATCGCGGCGACTCGCGCCAGATACATGTCTTTCGGTTCCGTATGCACGACGTTGCCGAACACCACGTGACCGACTTCGTCGCCCGACACACTGGCGCGCGCCAGCGCTTCACGGACCACGCGTGCGCCGAGATCGGTCGGCGGAATATCTTTCAGACTACCGCCGAAAGTGCCGATTGCCGTGCGCACGCCGCTTACCACCACTACGTCCCGTTGCATCGCTCGCTCCTTGTTCCGTCTCTCAAGATGATTTTGCCGCCGGCGGGGCCGCGCGTTACCGCGCGTGTTCAGCCCGCCAGAAGTTGTTCGACCGTCTCGCGCGAAGGAATCGGCGCCACCGCGCCGTAACCTTGCGTGGACAGCGCCGCCGCGACGTTCGCATAACGTGCCGCCGCAAATGGATCGTCACCCGCGACGATACGCGCGATAAACGCGCCGCCGAAGCAGTCGCCCGCGCCGGTTGCATCGACCGCGTCGACGAGGTGGCCCGGCACGACGCGCCGCTCGCTGGGCGTGGCGATATACGAGCCTTGTTTGCCGAGCTTGAGCGCGACCACGCCCGGACCGCGCGACAGCAGGAAATCGACGATCTCGTCACGGCCGGTCAGACCCGTGAGTTCGGTGACGTCGTCCCAGCTCGGCAGGCAGATATCGGTCTGGCGAATCGCTTCGAGCATGACCGCGCGCGCCCGGGCGAGCGGCCACAGTTTCAGCCGAAGATTGGTGTCGAAGCTCACGCGCACGCCGTTGGCGCGAGCATGTGCGATCGCCTCCAGCGCCGCGTCGCAGGCGCTCAGGCTGATCGCGAGGCTGATGCCGGACAGGTGAATCACCCTGGCAGCGGCGATCGCCTCGAACGGCAGATCTTGTGGCGCATAGCGGCTTGCGGCCGAGCCGGCGCGCAGATAGTCGAACGCGTGACCATCGGGACCGTGGGACACGAAATAAACGCCGGTGGACGCATGCGGATCGACACGCACAAGCGACGTATCCACCTGTTCACGCTCCCACAGATCGACCAGCAAACGCCCGAAATGATCCGCGCCGACAGCGGATACGAAACCGGTGCGCGCGCCCTGGCGGGCGGCCGCGATGCAAAAATTCGACGTATCGCCGCCGAAGCCTTGCAGATAGTTCGGTTCGTCTTTGACCGACTGGTTGAATTCGATCATCGCCTCGCCGAGCGCGAGAATGTCGGGGTGCTGGACTTCCGGCGTTGCGGTCATGCTCGCCGCCATTGCTTAAACCTCGCCCCACAGGTCGTGACCGTCGGCGCCGGTGATCTTCACCGACACGAAATCGCCGACCTTGTAGCGTTTGGACGCCTTCACAGCCGGCGCGATATACACGACGCCGTCGATCTCCGGCGCGTCAGCCGCCGTGCGGCCGATGCCGCCGTCGGCGTTGATCTCGTCGACCAGCACCTTCAGCGTCTTGCCGACCTTCTTCGCGATACGCTTCGCCGACACTTCTTCGGCAACTTCCATGAAACGCGCGCGACGCTCTTCGCGCACTTCGTCGGGCAGTGCGCCGTCGAGTTCGTTCGCCGTCGCGCCTTCGACCGGCGAATAGGCGAAGCAGCCGACCCGGTCCAGTTCCGCCTCGCGGATGAAATCGAGCAGCGTCTGGAACTGCTCCTCGGTCTCACCGGGGAAGCCGGCGATAAACGTGCTGCGGATAGTCAGATCCGGGCACATCTCGCGCCACTTCTTCACGCGCTCCATCACTTTCTCGGCGTTGGCCGGGCGCTTCATGCGCTTCAACACTTCCGGATGCGCGTGCTGGAAAGGCACGTCGAGATACGGCAGCACGTGGCCCTTGAACGGACCTTCGGCCATCATCGGAATCACTTCGTCCACGCTCGGATACGGATACACGTAATGCAGACGCACCCATGCGCCATATTGCGCGGCGAGTTCGCCGAGCGCGCCGACCAGATCGGTCATGCGCGTCTTGATCGGCTTGCCGTTCCAGAAACCGGTGCGGTACTTGACGTCCACGCCGTACGCGCTGGTGTCCTGCGAAATCACCAGTAGTTCCTTCACGCCCGACTTGAACAGATTTTCCGCTTCGAGCATGACGTCGGCGACGGGACGCGACACCAGGTCGCCGCGCATGGACGGGATGATGCAGAACGTGCAGCGGTGATTACACCCTTCGGAAATCTTCAGATATGCGTAATGGCGCGGTGTGAGCTTCACGCCCGCTGCCGGCACGAGGTCGACGAACGGATCGTGCGGCTTCGGCAGATGGGTGTGCACGTGCTGCATGACTTCGCCGAGCGCGTGCGGGCCGGTCACGGCCAGTACCTTGGGATGCACTTCTTCGATCAGCCCCGAACCGCTCGCGCTCTTCTTGGCGCCGAGGCAGCCGGTCACGATCACTTTGCCATTTTCGTTGAGCGCTTCGCCGATCGCATCGAGGCTCTCCTGCACTGCTTCGTCGATGAAACCGCAGGTGTTGACGACCACGAGGTCCGCGCCGTCGTACGTGCCGGAAATCTCATAACCTTCGGCGCGCAACTGAGTGATGATCTGCTCGGAATCGACCAGGGCTTTCGGGCACCCGAGCGAGACAAAGCCGACTTTCGGCGCGGCAATCGGGGCAATCGGGGGAGTGGCAGACATGGGGAACCGCTTGAAGACGTTAAACCCTGAATTGTAGCGGTTCGCCAGGGCCGCCGCTCGTAAGTCTTTGAATTTTCGCCTTCAAGCGGCTGCGGCATGCGTCGGGGCGAGTCGGCCGGAAGGTGGGGATCGATGCGTCGCCATTAATTTATCGCCCTCCAAAGCACGTTCGATCACTGCGAGAATTTCATGCGAATCCTGCAGCCGACGGATCGCCGCATGCAACTCGGCCGCCTGCGGCCAGGTGCGCTGCAGGTAGCTGAGCCACTTTTTGACCCGTCCGTGTTCGTGACGGGACGCAACGCGAGCCTGCAACTTCCTCAGATAACCGGCAATGTGGCCCAGCACGTGCCGCCACTCCCCGTCGGACGGGGACCGGTCCATCAGGCCGCGTATCCTCAGGGCCAGAAACGGGTCCGATACGGCGCCCCGCCCGAGCATCACGTCAGCGCAGCCGCTGACAGCGCGGCAGCGCTCCCAGTCGGCCACCGTCCACACCTCGCCGTTTGCGACGACCGGTACGTCCACGGCGGAATCGATCCGCGCGATCCATTCCCAGTGAGCCGGCGGCCGGTAGCCGTGGTCCCGCGTTCTGGCATGCACGACGAGCGCGGCGGCGCCGCCTTCCGCGAGCGCGACCGCGCAATCGATCGCCAGCGACGTGTCGGACACGCCAAGGCGCATTTTCGCCGTCACGGCGATGCCGGCAGGCACGGCGGCCCGTACCGACGACACGATCCGGTTCAGTTGTTCAGGGTCGGCCAGCAGCATCGCCCCGCCGCCGTGCTGATTGACGACCTTGGCGGGACACCCGAAGTTCAGGTCGATCCCATGCGGCGACAGGCTGGCCGCGTGGGCGGCATTCAGCGCCATCCATTCGGGATCGCTTCCGAGCAGCTGGATCACCATCGGCGTGCCGCAGGGGGTGTGGCCGCCGTCGAGCACTTCAGGCGCTTCCCGCTCGTAGACACGGCCGGGAAGCAGAGAGCCCGTCACGCGGACGAACTCGGACACGCATCCGTCGAATCCGCCCATGCCGGTCAGCACGTCGCGCAATACGTAGTCGGCGAGGCCTTCCATCGGGGCGAGGAAAAGGCGGTTCATGCGGAAACGTGCGCCGAAAGGCGGCGATTTTGCTGAGGACAGGCGGGGTATCGGTGAAACATGAGAGCGGCGGTCGGAATGGGGAGAAGTTGGCGGCCAGAGCGCCCTCTCCGAGGAAAATGCCCCACACACGCGGCCCGCGATTGTACCGCGCCGGCATCGATCGTCGGCAATCGCGCCGCTCATGCTCGGCACGAGGGCTGCGCTACCGGCTCGTCAAAGGTCAAGGCTCCGGGGCGGCGCCTCAACGCCGGAACCCCAGCCCGCCTGATCACCCTAGCGCCGTTACTTCTTCTCCGGCTCCGGATTGCCCTGCGGATTGCCTTGCGGGTTATTAGCCGGCGCGTTACCGGCGCCGGCCACATTGACCGCGCCCCCTGGCGTAAACGGGAAGGTAGCGAACATCGACTTCGCCTGGTTCTGCATCTGCTCCTGCATCTGCACGAACATGTTTTTCGACTGCTCGATGTAGCTGGTCATCATGCCCTGCATCATGGGCGCCTGCATGTTCATGAACTGCGACCAGACCTCGGGATTCATGGCCTTGCCTTCGTACAGATTCTTCGACTGGTCGGCGAGCTTCGCCTGAATATCAATGAAGGCCTGGATGTTTTTTTCCAGATACGTGCCCATCATGCCCTGCATCGCATGACCATAGAAACGGATGATCTGCGACAGCATCGACGACGAGAACATGGGCAAGCCGCCGCTCTCCTCTTCGAGAATGATCTGCAACAGGATGGCGCGCGTCAGATCCTCGTTGCTCTTCGCATCGATGACCTTGAAATCCTCCTGATCCAGCACGAGCTGCTTGACGTCCGTCAGCGTGATGTACGTGCTTGTCTCGGTATCGTAAAGCCGACGATTCGGATATTTCTTGATCAGTCGTTCGGCTGTTTTCTTTGTAGTAGTGGTCATGTAACGCCTTTGAGCGCAAGTGAGCGCGAAAACGGCGTCCTACGCGCTGCGCAATCGGGCCTTTGCGCAGTCGAGACGCCGCCGAACCATCTGAGCCGAAGCGCGCTGCCTCGTGAGCGGCGCGCCTGTGACTCAGCCCATATGCAAACCGCCGTTCAGCGAAAAATCAGCGCCTGTGGCGAAACCCGATTCTTCCGATGCCAGCCATGCCACGATCGAGCCGATTTCCTGCGGCTGGCCAAGACGGCGCACCGGAATCGTAGCAATGATCTTTTCCAGCACGTCGGGACGGATCGACTTGACCATGTCGGTGCCGATGTAGCCGGGGGAAACGGTGTTGACCGTCACGCCCTTGGTGGCTACTTCCTGCGCCAGCGACATCGTGAAGCCGTGAATGCCGGCCTTCGCGGTCGAGTAGTTGGTCTGGCCGAACTGGCCCTTCTGCCCATTCACCGACGAAATGTTGATGATACGGCCAAAGCCGCGCTCGACCATACCGTCGATCACCTGCTTGGTGACGTTGAAGAGGCTGGTCAGGTTGGTGTCGATCACCGCTGTCCAGTCTTCGTGCGTCATCTTGCGGAACACGACGTCGCGCGTAATGCCGGCGTTGTTCACCAGCACGTCGATCTCGCCGACTTCCGCCTTGACCTTGTCGAACGCGCTCCTGGTCGACTCCCAGTCACCCACGTTGCCTTCGGACGCGATGAAATCGAAGCCCAGCGCCTTCTGCTCGTCGAGCCACTTGACGCGGCGCGGCGAGTTCGGGCCGCAGCCTGCGACGACCTTGAAACCCTCTTTGTGCAGCCGCTGGCAAATGCTCGTGCCGATGCCGCCCATCCCGCCCGTTACGTACGCAATTCGCTGTGTCATAAACTAGACTCCATTATCGTTTTTCGAGGCGCCGACCGCCGCCTCTCCCCTCGTCTGTGCTTCATCTCCGCAGCCGCCGGGCGACCGGCCGACGAGGCCACCGCTAACCGCGCGCCTCAGCGCGCGGCAACGCTCCGTTTGTCGCGTGACCGACGCAGCAGGCTTCAGTCACGCAACGATACTCAAGCGCGCTCGACCGCCAGCGCCACACCCATGCCGCCGCCGATACACAGCGACGCCAAACCCTTCTTTGCATCGCGCTTCTGCATTTCGTGCAACAGCGTGACGAGAATCCGGCAGCCGGACGCGCCGATCGGATGACCGATCGCAATCGCGCCGCCGTTCACGTTGACCTTCGACGTATCCCAGCCCATCTGCTGATGCACGGCGAGCGCCTGTGCGGCAAACGCTTCGTTGATTTCCATCAGGTCGAGGTCGGCCGGCGTCCAGCCCGCGCGCTCGAGGCAACGGCGCGAAGCCGGCACCGGGCCCATGCCCATCACCTTCGGATCCACGCCGGCGTTCGCATAGGCCTTGATACGCGCGAGCGGCGTGAGGCCGAGCGCTTCGGCCTTCTTCGCCGACATCACCAGCACGGCCGCGGCACCGTCGTTCAGACCGGATGCATTGGCTGCCGTCACCGTGCCTTCCTTCGAAAAGGCCGGCTTCAGACCTGCCAACGACTCGGCCGTCACGCCGTGACGCACGAATTCGTCGGTCGCGAAACGCAGCGGCTCGCCCTTGCGCTGCGGAATCTCGATCGGCACGATTTCGTCGTCGAATCGGCCCGACTTCTGCGCGGCTTCTGCCTTGTTCTGCGACAACGCCGCGAACGCGTCCTGCTGTTCGCGCGTGATGCCGTATTCCTTCGCGACGTTTTCCGCCGTCACGCCCATGTGATACTGGTTGTAGACGTCCCACAGGCCGTCGACGATCATCGAGTCGACCAGCTTTGCATCGCCCATGCGGAAACCGTCGCGCGAACCCGGCAGCACGTGCGGCGCGGCGCTCATGTTTTCCTGCCCGCCGGCGATCACGATGTCCGCATCGCCCGCGATGATGGCATTGGCTGCGAGCATCACGGCCTTCAGGCCGGAGCCGCAGACCTTGTTGATCGTCATGCCCGGCACTGCCGAAGGCAGACCGGCCTTGATCAGCGATTGACGCGCCGGATTCTGGCCCGACCCTGCCGCCAGCACCTGGCCCAGGATCACTTCGCTCACCTGCTCGGGCTTCAGGCCGGCACGCTCGAGCACGGCGCGAATCACCGCGGCGCCGAGATCGGGCGCGGCGATTTTCGCCAGCGACCCACCGAATTTGCCTACTGCCGTACGGGCGGCCGATACGATCACAACATCAGTCATTTCCATATCCTCCGGGCGAGTCGGCGAAATGCGCCGCAGCCCGTCAAGTTAAAAAATCTCGTTCCTTCTGCTTGCGCCCTGACTCGGTAAGATGCGCGTTCACACCGAAAAGAACCATGCCATAAGCGGGCTATAAGCGGGCTCGAACCTACTCCCGTTGCCGCACATAACGCCCCGGCGCCGGCTCGATCACCGGGAATTCGGCCGAACCGGCAGCGGCGCGCGGCTTCACCTTCTTGCCGCCGTACTGGTCGAGCCATGTGGTCCATTCGGGCCACCAGCTGCCAGGCACTTCGGCGGCCTGATCGAGCCATTCCTCCGGGTTCTCCGGCAGCGTTTTGACGTCGCCTTCCAGCATCCAGAAACTGCGTTTTTTCTTTGCGGGCGGATTGATCACGCCCGCGATGTGGCCCGACGCGCCAAGCACGAACTTCAACGGCCCGCTCAGCAGCGGCACCGACGCGTACGCCGTTTGCCACGGCACGATATGGTCTTCGCGTGAACCGTAAATGAAGGTGGGCACGTCGATCTTCGACAGATCGACCGGCTCGCCGCAGGTGGTCACCGCACCCGGCTCGCGCAGACGATTTTCGAGGTACGTATTGCGCAGATACCAGACATACATCGGGCCGGGCAGGCTCGTCGAGTCGCTGTTCCAGTACAGCAGGTCGAACGGCACCGGCGTACGCCCTTTGAGGTAATTGTCGACGACGTAGTTCCACACCAGATCGTTCGGCCGCAGGAACGAAAACGTGTTGGCGAACTCGATGCCGCGCATCAGCCCCGGCGGCGTACCGTTCTGGCCGCCGATGGTCTGCTCGCGCATCTTCACATGCGCCTCGTCGACGAATACGTCGAGCACGCCTGTGTCCGAAAAATCGAGCATGGCGGTGAGCAGCGTCATGGACGCGGCCGGATGTTGGCCGCGCGCCGCGGCCACCGCCAGCGCCGTGGCCAGCATCGTGCCGCCCACGCAGAAGCCGAGCGTATTGATCTGTTCGCGGCCGCTGATTTTGCTCACGGTTTCAATGGCAGTGAGCACGCCTTCGCCGATGTAGTCGTCCCACGTCTTATGCGCGATCGACTGATCGGCATTGCGCCACGAAACCAGAAATACCTGGTGCCCGGAATCGAGTCCGTGGGCCACCAGCGAATTTTCCGGTTGCAGATCGAGAATGTAGAACTTGTTGATGCAAGGCGGCACGATGAGCAGCGGCCGCTCGCGCACGCTCGCCGTGCGCGGCTTGTACTGGATCAACTGCATCAGCTCGTTTTCGAACACGACCGAGCCTTCGGTGTTCGCGAGATTGTCGCCGACCACGAAACGCGATTCGTCGGTCTGCGAGATCTTGCCGCGCTGCAAATCGCCGAGCAGGTTCATCACGCCCTGGCGCAAGCTCTCACCCTTGCTGTCCAGCAAAGTCTTTTGCGCTTCCGGATTCAATGCGAAGAAGTTGCTTGGCGATGCCGCCGCCGTCCACTGCTGGACAGCGAAACGGATGCGCTCGCGCACCTTGGGTTCAATGTCGAGCG
Organism: Paraburkholderia dioscoreae; assembly: GCF_902459535.1. Classification (NCBI taxonomy): domain Bacteria; kingdom Pseudomonadati; phylum Pseudomonadota; class Betaproteobacteria; order Burkholderiales; family Burkholderiaceae; genus Paraburkholderia; species Paraburkholderia dioscoreae. Next base: position 2,003,723 of record NZ_LR699553.1, on the reverse strand, counting down.
CGTCGACCATTTCCTGCAGATAGCGCGCGTTCAACAGATACCAGGCGGCGGTGAATGCATACGCCGGTGCCGAACTCCACGCGTCGGAACTGAAGCGGCGGTCCTTGAGTTCAGGTGCTTTGGTCGCGGACGTAGTGGCCTGCTGGATCAACTCCATCGCCTCGCGCGAATAGTCGGCCTGAAGTTTCTGCAGTCGCTCGGAGGGAATCGCAGCGCTCGGAATGTTCAGTCCGGCGAAGGACGGCATGGCCGGCATCGATCCCGCCGCGAGTTTGGCGAAGTCCGGCATGCCGGGAAACGACGGAATCTGCGGCAGACCTGTTTGCGACATCTGGAACGGCATTTGAAGCGGCGGCATTTGAGGCACAGGGAAAGGCATGCCGTTACTGCCGGGCTGCGTGCCAAGCGAACTCCAGGCGCCCATCCAGGCGTCGAATAACTGTTGCATCCCTGGGGCCGGCGCTGCACCGCTCGTACCGGCCTGCTGCGTGTGCTCCGTCGCGGAGTCCGTCTTGGGGGAAGCTGAGGAATGTGATGCTGCCATGCCTGCTTTTGACCGGTAAGTCCTTGCGGACGGGTTGAGAGGCAGGTTCGTGCGCACGTGAGCAACTGCTCGCGACCTCGTCACGCCCTGTCCCTTGTACGAGGATCCGTGAGGAACATTCTTGCTCCCCATCGCAAGGCATGTCAATGCTTGTTCCCGATTTTGCCGCAGTGCGATAGTTTTTTAATTATCGTTTTCCCTGTGTAGCAGATCGCCCTTTTTGGACATGTGTCATTGACGGTCGCCGCGAACGAAAAAAGCGCCCATATTGCATAGGCTTATGCGCACTTATCCGTTCGTATGCGGACCGTTTATGCGGCAGATTTACGCGGTCGCCGGGGAATTCCGGCAGCGCAGCAAAACACGCGCGGCCCCTCCGAATAAACCCTCATACGCGTGCTCGTAGAAAGCGGCGGCAATGCTCTGACGTGGCATGCCCGCATGACGTCGACATCGCGAGACGTCGTCATGCGGGTGTGTGCCTCGGGATTAGAAGGCGGACTGATGCGCGCCGTTCGCGTCGGTCAGTCCGCGATCGACTGTGCCTGATCGTCCAGCCAGATCAGCGCCGCCATGCGGCCCGTCTCGCGATCGCGGCGATAGGAGTAGAAACGGTCGCGCAACGTGACCGTGCAAAGATCACCGCCTGCAATCCGTGTCAAGCCGAGAGCCTGCAGACGCAAACGCGCCAGCGCCGGCAGATCGGCGAGATATTTACCGGGATTGCGCGGATGCTCGACGAATGCGCTTGCGGTAGCATCGCGTTGCGCGCCGCCGACGCCGTTCATGAACGCGTCACGCACGTCTGGGCCGACTTCGAAGGCCTCGGGTCCGATCGACGGACCGAGATAAGCGTGCAATGCGCTCGCCGGCACTTCCGCGAGTTCGGCGACGCGCTGCGCAGTCTGTTCGACAATGCCCGCCGCGAGTCCGCGCCACCCCGCGTGCGCCGCGCCGACCGCACGGCCCGCTTCGTCACACAACAGCACCGGCATGCAATCGGCCACCATCACCACGCACACAGTGCCGGGGCGATCGGTGACACTGGCATCGGCGCGCGTGGGCGTGCCGGTCGCGCGCGCCCGTGCCAGCACCTCTTCCGCACGCACGATGCCGGCGCCGTGAATCTGTTCGAGCCACGCAGCCTCGCTCACGCCGGCCAGCTTCAGCAGACGTTCGCGGTTGGTGGCGACCGCAGCCGGATCGTCGCCGGATTTCATGCCCAGATTCAGGCCGCCGGGCAAGTCCGCGCCGTTGTGCCAGCGGCCGAACGGCGCGTCACTCACGCCACCGTTACGCGTGGTGACGAGCGCGCGCACGCGCGGCGACACATTCCATGTGGGCTGCACGACATCGTCAAAGCTCAGTTCGGGCACGTTCATGTGCGATCGTCCTCGTCGTCCTCATCGTGCTTGTCGGCGTGCTCATCGGCGGCGCCGGCTTCGTCGTGATCGCGCGCGTCGTCTTCGCCGGCATCCTCGTCGAGCGACGCCTCGTAGTCGTCTTCCTCATAGTACGTCTCGTCGAACTCGCCTGCGTCGTCGCGGCCGAGGCCGAGCGCCGCGGATAGCGCCTCCATGTCTTCCGGCACGTCGGCACGCCACTGCATCGTGCGGCCGGTCTTCGGATGGATCAGGCCGAGGCGCCATGCATGGAGCGCCTGGCGCGCGAAGCCGCCGGGCAGCGGCGTGACCGAACGCTTGCCGCGCGCACGCCCGTACACCGGATCGCCGAGCAGCGGATGGCCGATATGCGCGCAATGCACGCGGATCTGATGCGTGCGGCCGGTTTCGAGATCGCAATGAATCGCGGTCACCGGCTGACGCTCCCAGATCGCCGAATCGACACGCCGGAAATGCGTGCGCGCGGGCTTGCCCGACGCGCTCGTCACCACCGCCATGCGGGTGCGCTCGCGCGGATCGCGGCCGATCGGCGCGTCGATGGTGCCCTCTTCGGGCATGTTGCCCCATACCAGCGCGAGATAACGGCGCTTGACCGTGCGCGCCTGTAACTGGCGCACGAGGTCGGTCTGCGCCTCTAGCGTGCGCGCCACCACCATCAGCCCGGAGGTTTCCTTGTCGAGCCGGTGCACGATACCCGCGCGCGGCAAGCCCGCCGCCGCGTCGCCGTAGCGGTACAGCAAACCGTTGAGCAGCGTGCCGCTCCAGTTGCCGGCCGCCGGATGCACCACCATGCCAGCCGGCTTGTTGATCACCACCAGCGTGTCGTCTTCGTAGACGATCGCGAGCGGCACCGGTTCCGGCGTGAACGCGAGCTGCTCGGGCAGCAGATCGGGCACGAGCTCGATGGTCGCGCCCAGCGGCACCGGCTGGCGGATTTTCGCGGGCTTGCCGTCGATCCGCACGCGCTCCGCCTCGATCCAGCTCTGCAGACGGTTGCGCGAGAATTCGGGGAACACCCGCGCGAGCACCTTGTCGAGGCGCTCGCCGGCCAGTTCGTCGGGCACGACGACGCTGCGCGGCGTCTCGTCCGTCACGCGGTTCGCGATGGTCGGCACGAGGCCGGACAAGGCCGCGGCGCCGAGCGCGTCGCTGCCGAGATCGTCGTCGAGGGAATCGACGCCCAACGCGTCGGAGGGGTCGGCGCTTACGCTATAATCTTCGTTGCTATTCCCGGCACCGGTTGCGGCGCCTGGAGTATTTGAGCGGGTCATTGAGTCTGGGTCACCTGGACGTAAAGCTAGACTGGAAAATGCGAGCCTTGAACACCATCACTAAAACGGCGCTCAATTTGGCGGCCATCAAGAAGGCGGCCCGGAAAGTGGCCGGATACATTGCGTGCGCCGCAGCCGTCGCCATTGTGGCGGCTTGCCACGGCCTGCCGGAAAAGACCGACGAGACGGCAACGTGGAACAACAACAAATTATATACGGAGGCGAACGACGCCTTGACCGGTGGTGATTTCGGCAAGTGCGCCAAGTACTTCGAAATGCTCGAGGGGCGCGATCCGTTCGGTCACTTTGCGCAGCAGGCACAGATCAACGTCGCGTACTGCAACTGGAAAGACAACGAAAACGCCGCCGCCGACCAGGCGATCGACCGCTTCATCCAACTGCACCCGGATCATCCGGACATCGCCTACGCGTACTATCTGAAGGGCATGATCCACTTCAACGACGACCTCGGACTGTTCGGCCGCTTCTCCGGCCAGGACATGAGCGAGCGTGATCCGAAGTCGCTGCGCGAATCGTATGACGCCTTCAAGATCGTGGTGGACAAGTATCCGAACAGCAAATATGCGCCGGACGCCGCGCAACGCATGCGCTATATCGTGAACGCGCTGGCGTCGCACGAAGTCCATGCGGCGGATTACTACTACCGCCGCGGCGCTTACGTCGCCGCGATCAACCGCGCACAACTGGCGCTCACGCAATACAAGAACGCACCGGCGATTGAAGACGCACTGCACATCATGATGCTGTCGTATCAGCGGCTGAACCAGCCGCAACTGGCCGACGACACGAAGCGCGTGCTGGCCGGCACCTTCCCTGACAGCCCGTACATTACGGGTCATGCAAGGCCGGGTACGGAAAAGTCGTGGTGGCAGTTCTGATCCACGCGGCGCGCTGAAAACCGGCCGGCAATAGAAAACGCCACGACTTCGGTCGTGGCGTTTCTGTTTGTGCCTGCCTGCGTGCCGCCCTGCCATGCCGCACCGGCAGGACGGGGCGCTGTTCAGTCCCGCTCGAACAACGCGATCGACTCCACATGCGACGTGTGCGGGAACATGTTCACCACGCCCGCACCCACCAGCCGGTAGCCGGCCTCATGCACGAGCAGACCGGCATCGCGTGCGAGCGTCGCCGGCGCGCATGACACGTAGACGATGCGCTTCGGCAGCGGTCCATTGCCGCTCCGGGCGATCTCCGCCAGCGCCTTGGCGACGGCCAGCGCGCCTTCGCGCGGCGGATCGATAAGGAACTTGTCGAAGTGGCCGAGCGCGCGCATGTCGTCGGCGGTGACTTCGAACAGGTTGCGGCACGCAAACGACGTATGCCCCGCCATGCCATTCAATTCGGCATTGGCGAGCGCGCGCGAAGTCAGCACCTCGCTGCCTTCGATACCCATCACTTCCTTCGAAATCCGCGCGAGCGGCAAAGTGAAGTTACCGATCCCGCAGAACAGATCGAGCACGCGATCGGTGCGCGCCGGCGCCAGCAGCCGCAGCGCGCGGCTCACCAGCACGCGGTTGATGGCGTGGTTCACCTGGGTAAAGTCGGTCGGCTTGAACGGCATGCGGATGCCGTACTCCGGCAGCGTGTAGTCGAGCTGCACGTCGAGTGGATAGAACGGCGTGACCGTGTCCGGGCCGCCCGGCTGCAGCCAGAACTGCACCTTGTGCTCGTCGGCGAAATCGCGCAGCACCTGTTCGTCGGCCGCCGTGATGGGTTCGAGATTACGCACCACCAGCGCCGTCACAGATGAACCGACCGCCAGCTCGAGCTGCGGCATGCGGTCGTAAATAGACAGCTTGCGAACCATGAAGCGCAGCGGCATCAGCATGGCCGACACGTGCGGCGGCAGCACTTCGCAGGTCTTCATGTCGGCGATATAGCTGCTTTTCTTCTCGTGGAAGCCGATCCGCATACCGCCCTTTTCCGGCAGGAAACGCACTGCCAGACGCGCGCGGTAGCGATAACCCCAGGACGGTCCGTGAATCGGCCGGAATACCGTTTCCGGGCGCAGCTTCGCCAGATGCTGGAGGTTGTCTTCCAGCACGCGCTGCTTGACGGCCACCTGCGCGCGAATGTCCAGATGCTGCATCGAACAGCCGCCGCAAATATCGAAGTAGGTGCACTTCGGCTTGGTGCGCATCACGCTTTCGCGGAATACCTGCACCACTTCGGCCTGCTCGAATTTCGGCTTGCTGCGATGCGTCGAATAACTCACGCGTTCGCCGGGCAGCGCACCTTCGACGAAGATCACCTTGCCGGGGGTGCCGTCTTCGGTCTCGGTGCGGCCGACGCCGCGCGCTTCCATATCGAGCGAAACGATTTCGATGACCGGCTCATTGCCGGTGACGACGTGTACCGGCGCGGGCGGGGGCGTCTTGTAGCGCTTCGGCGCGCGGCGATGGGGGGCAGTTCGGGACACCTGCTACTTCCTGACAAACTTGGGGGAAAGGCGAGATTGTAGACGAAGCGCCGTGCGTCGCCATCACTCGGCGCGGCGGGAATGGCCGTCAGCCACACTAGCCACGATACGATCACGCCGGTGGCGGCGGGAGCCGGAGACGAGCGCCTCGCACCGCCTTGTAGCTTTTGAGCTTTTGGAGCGAAAGGCCACAGCAGCCTCGCCATCTGCGAGCCCCCTTCGCGGCTCGACCGCGAGCGGCTTACTGATCGAATGCCGCCAGATACTCGGCCCATTGCGGCGCCGTTTCCAGCGCCAGCGCATTCTTGACCAGATTGATCTCGTCAGCATACTCCGCGGGCGAAAACGCGCCTCGAATCAACTGGAAGCGGCAATAGAGCAGGTAAGTATTGACGACGTCGGTCTCGCAGTAATTGCGGATCTCTTCGATACGCCCTTCCTGGTATGCGTGCCACACCTGGCTGCCGTCCATGCCCATCTTGCCGGGGAAGCCGCACATCTTGGCGAGCGCGTCGAGCGGCGCGTTGGCCCGCGCCTGGTACATGGCGAGCACGTCCATCAGATCCGTGTGACGCGCGTGATAGCGGCTGATGTAGTTGTTCCACTTGAACTCGCGGTCGTCCTCGCCGAGATCCCAGAACTTGTAGGCGGGAATGCCGTTGACGAGCGCGCGGTAGTTCAGCACCGGCAGGTCGAATCCGCCACCGTTCCACGACACGAGCTGCGGCGTGTACTTCTCGATCACGCGATAAAACGACTGCACCAGCGCGGCCTCACCGTCTTCCAGCGTACCGAGCGAGCGCACCCGGAAACCGTTGTTGTCGCGGAACACGCAGGAAATCGCCGCGATCCGTTGCAGATGATGCGGCAGAAAATCGCCGCCGGTCTTTTCGCGGCGCGCGGCGAACGCATGCTCGGCGACTTCGGCGTCGCTCAGCGTGGCGGGCAGATCTTCGAGGCGGCGAATGCCGGCGACATCGGGAATCGTCTCGATGTCGAAAACAAGAATCGGTGTCATCGGGTTATAGAACGGCGTCTTTCCGAACACCGTTGGAGGCGAAGAAGCGCTTTAGTCGCACGAGCGCTTCCTGTTGGATCTGGCGTACACGCTCGCGCGTGAGGCCCATTTCGTCGGCCAGCTCTTCGAGCGTGGCGGGCTCGATGTGATTCAGGCCGAAGCGGCGCTCGATCACGTGACGATGCTTGTCCGACAAACGCGCCAGCCACGCGCGTGTCAGCGTTTCCAGTTCGCGGTGCTGCACTTCGGCGTCCGGCGACTGGCTCTGGTCGTCCGACAGCAGATCGAGCAGGCTGCTCGCCGGATCGAGATCGAGCGGCGCGTCCAGCGACGCGGTGTGCTCGTTCAGCGCGAGGATGTCCGTCACTTCGTCGGTGGTCTTGCCGGTCAGATAGGCAATGTCGTCGATGCTGGCGTCGCGGCGCTCGGCGGCTTCGCCGGAGTTCATCGAATTCTTTTCCAGATGGCGCTTGGCGCGCAGCACCTGATTGAGCTCGCGAATCACGTGCACCGGCAAACGGACGGTGCGCGCCTGGTTCATGATCGCGCGCTCGATACTCTGGCGGATCCACCAGGTCGCGTAGGTGGAAAACCGGAAGCCGCGCGTCGGATCGAATTTTTCGATCGCGTGCATCAGGCCGAGATTGCCTTCTTCGATCAGATCGAGCAGCGGCACGCCACGGTTCAGGTAGCCCTTCGCAATGCTGACAACGAGCCTTAAATTGCGCTCGATCATGACCTGCCGCGCTTCGAACTCGCCCGCCTTGGCGAGACGCGAATACTTTTGCTCTTCCTCGACGGTCAGGAGCGGCTTGACGCTGATACGGTTCAGATAGTGCTGAATCGTGTCGGCCGTCAGTTCGGCTTGCAACAGCGCGCGGAAGTCGTCCGCGTCCGGCGCGACTTCGCTCGCGCCTTCGCGGGCGTCGCCGCCTTCGTCCGCGCCGCCCTGGCGTTCGTCGAGATCGCGCTCCTCCGCGACCTCCTCTTCCACTTCCGAAGCGCCGCTTTCATCCACCGAAGCGGACATAGCGTGGCTGATCGTCTCAGACTCGGCTTGCTGTGGCGGGCGCTTCGATTTCGGCATGGTCGTATCGCTTATTGCGGCGGCAAATACTTCAGTGGGTCGACAGGTTTACCCTGCCGGCGAACTTCGAAATGCAACATCACGCGGTCGGAATCGCTATTGCCCATCTCGGCGATCTTCTGCCCCTTCGTCACCGCGTCCCCCTCTTTTACCATCAAAGAGCGGTTGTGTGCATACGCGGTGAGATAAGTTGCGTCATGCTTGATGATAATGAGATTGCCGTAACCACGCAGCCCATTTCCGGCATAAACCACGCGGCCATCCGCCGAAGCTTTCACCGGATCGCCCGCGGCGCCGCCGATATTCACGCCCTTGTTGGTCGAGTCGTTGAAGGTGCCAAGCAGCGGCCCGCGCACCGGCCATGCGAAGACCACGCTGCCGGACGCGCCGGCATTCGAGTCGCTCGCCGCGCCCGGGTTGGCAGGCGGCGCCGACGACGCGTTGTTCGCAGCCGAACCATAGAGCGGCGGTGCCGCGACACCTGCGTTAGCACCCGTGGACGGCGGCGTGCCGCCGAGCGGCGCGCTTTGCACCGCAGCGCCGCCGCCGATCGGTGCGGTCGCGACACCCGGCGTGAGCGCCGCGGTATTTGCGCCCGGCGGCACGACGCGCAGCAACTGGTCGACTTCGATCTGATTCGGGTTGGTCAGATTGTTCCACGCCGAAATGTCGCGGTAATTCTGGCCGTTCTCCAACGCGATCCGATACAGCGTGTCGCCCGGCTTCACGCGATAGTAGCCCGGCGGCGGCGGCCCGAGCGGCACGGCCGGTTGCGCAGCTTGCGTGCCGAGCGTGGCGCCGCCGGAGCGGTCGACGACAGGCGCCTGATCGAGCCGCGACGCACAGGCCGTCATCAACAGGGACAAGGCGAGCACGCACACGCTACGCTGGGTTACGGTCATGGGGGCATTCAGTCTGGTTCTTTGCATCGCGCGCAACATACTCATCGGTGTCAAATCACTCCGGATTTTAAGGGTACAAAGAAAACGCGATCAAGCCGCGACTCGCGCCACTGCGCGGGTCCGAGGCGCTCGACCAGAGTCAGCACCTGGTTCTGGCCTTCCTGCGAGCCGACCGGCGCGACCAGACGGCCGCCGATCGCGAGTTGTTCAAGTAATGCTTGCGGTACGTCGAGCCCCGCCGCGGCGATCACGATCGCATCGAAAGGCGCCGCCGAGGGCAGACCCAACCGCCCGTCTCCATAGTGCAGGCGAATGTTCGGAATGCGCAGCGGCCGCAGGTTGGTCTTGGCGCGCTCCGACAGCGGCCTGATGCGCTCGATCGAGTAAACCTCGCGCGCGACCTGGCTCAGCACGGCCGCCTGATAACCGCAGCCCGTGCCGATTTCGAGCACGTTGTTCAGCGCACGACCGGCGGCGGCCAGCTCGATCATCCGTGCAACGACCGAGGGCTTGGAGATCGTCTGGTGATGACCGATCGGCAATGCGGCATCTTCATAGGCCTGCGCGGCGAGCCCCGGGTCGACGAACATGTGGCGCGGCACCACCGACATCGCGTTCAACACGCGCTGATCGGTCACGCCGTTCGCACGCAGGCGTTCGACCATCCGTTCGCGAACCCGTTCCGAAGTCAGCGCCAATGCGCCGTTCAAAGCAACGTTCGGCGCGGCGCTGCGCTCGGTGGCGCGGGCGGCGGGTTTGGCCGGAACCGCCGGCTGCGGCGAGGGACGCGCGGTGGAATTCTGCACGGCGGCCTTGGCCGGCGTTTTCATCATCGATGCATTCAGCGGCGCCTTCACCGGCGCTTTGGCGGAAGGCGCGGCCAGCGGCTTCGGCGGAGTCGCCGCGGATGGCTTGGTCTGGAGCTTCGCCTGCGCCGCAGTCTGCGGGTTCGCCTGCCGCGACTGGGACTTACCCGCGGACCCGGGCGACGAGTTCTTCGCCGGCTGCGGACGTGCGTTCAGCGCCGCGCTCGCGGCAAGCGCCGCCGCGCGAATTTCGCCCGGACGCCCTTCGGGCCGGCGCGGTTCGCGCACCAGGTCCTCGAGGCCGAGCGGAAAGCGCTTGGCGCGCTCGCTGGTCATGAAGCGCCGCTGCCGGCGCGCGCCCAGTCGCGCGCTGCGGGCAGCATCTGCGTGTGGGTCAGATCGAGCTGCAGCGGCGTGATCGACACGTGGCCGTTGGCGACCGCGTGAAAGTCGGTGCCTTCGCTCGCGTCGCGCGCGCTGCCCGCCGGGCCGATCCAATAGATCGGTTCGCCGCGCGGATTGGTTTGCCGGATCACCGGCTGCGACGGATGCCGCTTGCCGAGGCGCGTGATCTGCCAGTCGCCGAGTTGGTCGTAGGGCAGATTCGGAATGTTGACGTTCAGGAGCGGATGCCCGGGCAACGGCTGCTCAAGATAGTGCGCGACGATTTCGGCGGCGACGCGCACGGCGTCTTCGAGATGCACCCAGTCCTTGTCGACGAGCGAGAAGGCAATGGCCGGCACACCGAACATGATGCCCTCGGTGGCGGCGGCGACGGTTCCCGAATAGAGCGTGTCTTCGCCCATGTTCTGACCGTTGTTGATGCCCGAGACCACCAGGTCCGGCCGATGGTCGAGCATGCCTGTCAGCGCGATGTGTACCGAGTCGGTGGGCGTGCCGTTCACGTAATAGAAACCATTGGCCGAACGCAGTACCGAAAGCGGCCGCGACAGCGTCAGGGAATTCGAGGCGCCGCTGCAATTCTGTTCGGGTGCCATCACGGTGACGTCCGCGATCGGCTTGAGCGCTTCGTAAAGCGCAGCAAGGCCGGGCGCCAGATAACCGTCGTCATTGCTGAGTAGGATTCGCATGCGGCGATTGTAACCGAGGAAAGAAGACGCGCGAACGAGACTGCCGGCCGTGCCCACGCCTTATGCAAAGCGCACGCGTGAGCATTGCGAATACCTCGCGCGAGTCGCCAGCCAGCCGTGCATCGATCATCCGGCAATCACCCGCCGGACGCGCGCAGCGCAATAAAAACGCACGGTCGTGCTGATTGTTTTACACTCAGAATACTTGCGAACCCCTGATCGATATGGAGACACGATGCGCGCGATTCGCTGCAATCAATATGGGCCGCCGGAGAGCCTGGTCGTCGAAAACCTGCCGGACCTCGAACCGCCGCCAGGTCACGTCGTCATCGACGTCAAAGCCGCAGCCGTCAACTTTCCCGACGTGCTGATCATCGAGAACAAATACCAGTTCAAACCGCCTCTGCCCTTCACGCCCGGCTCGGAAGTCGCGGGCGTGGTGCGCGCTGTCGGCGCGGATGTGACGCAGTTCAAGCCCGGCTCGCGCGTGGTTGCCTTCACCGGTCAGGGCGGTTTCGCGGACCAGGCGCTGGCGCCGGCCTCGGCCTGCGTGCCGTTGGCGGACGGTGTCGAATTCGAACTGGCCGCGGCCTTTACGTTGGCGTACGGCACCTCGCATCACGCCGTGGTCGATCGCGGCGCGTTGCAAGCCGGCGAGACGATGCTGGTGCTGGGCGCGGCCGGCGGCGTTGGGCTCGCGGCCGTCGAAATCGGCAAGGCACTCGGCGCGCGCGTGATCGCGGCGGCATCGAGCGACGAGAAACTCACGATCTGCGTCAAGCACGGCGCGGACGCCACCATCAACTACAGCACCGAGGATCTGCGCGAGCGCATCAAGGCGCTTACCGACGGGAAAGGCCCGGATGTGATCTACGACCCCGTCGGCGGCGTGTATGCGGAGCCGGCGTTTCGCAGCATCGGTTGGCGCGGACGTTATCTGGTGGTCGGCTTTGCCAACGGCGAGATTCCGAAGCTGCCGCTCAACCTGACGCTACTCAAAGGCGCGAGTCTGGTCGGCGTGTTCTGGGGCGACTTCGCGAAGCGCGAGCCGCAGCATAATCACGCGGCGTTCGAGCAGATGACACGCTGGATCGGTGAGGGCAAGCTCAAGCCGTACGTGTCGGCGCGCTATCCGCTCGAGGACACTGGGCGCGCGTTGCGTGACATGGCTGAGCGTCGCGTGATCGGGAAGGTGGTGATTACGCCTTAGTCGAAGCATCGACGTCGCCTGATCGAGCGCTTCGTTCTGGTGGTCGAAAAAACGGCGCGCGGTTTTCCAACCCGTGCGCCGTTTTTCGTTAAAGCTCGCTGCTGAGCAAGTTTGCGCTCGTAGGCCTACAGCTTTTCCGTGTCGCCTGTCTTGGGCTGCCACTTCATCAGGCGCCGCTCGCCCATGCCGACAATCGCATCCAGAATCAGCGCGAACGCGGTCAGCACCAGAATCCCCGCAAACACGGTATTGATATCGAAGGTGCCTTCGGCCTGCAGAATCAGATAGCCGACGCCGCGCGCGGAGCCGAGATACTCCCCCACCACCGAGCCGACGAACGCCAGCCCCACCGACGTATGCAAGCTGGAAAACACCCAGCTCATCGCGCTCGGCAAATAGACGAAGCGCAGCAACTGCTTGCGGTTCGCGCCGAGCATGCGCGCGTTGGCGAGCACGACCGGACTGACTTCCTTCACGCCCTGATAGACGTTGAAGAACACGATAAAAAACACCAGCGTGACACCGAGCGCCACCTTCGACCAGATGCCCAGCCCGAACCACACGCCGAAGATCGGCGCGAGAATCACGCGCGGCATCGAGTTAGCGGCTTTGATATACGGATCGAACAGCGCGCTCGCGAGCGGCGAGAGCGCGAGCCACAAGCCCACGCCGAGCCCGAGCGCGGTGCCGAGCGTGAACGCGAGCACGGTTTCGACCAGCGTGATCCACAGGTGCAGATAGATCTCGCCGCCCGTGAACCACTCCCAGATCCGCTGCAACACCTTCTGCGGCTCGCCGAAGAAGAACGCCGCTTTATTCGGGTCGTCGAAATAGAACGCCGGCAGCAGCGTCGGACTGGTCAGCACGTACCAGAGTACGAAGCACAGCACCAGCAGCAGCCATTGCCAGATCACCAGATTCGCCCGGTTTGGGCGCAACGTCTTCCACATGACTCGGTTTGCCTTGGACGATTGATCGACGCCAATACACGACGCCCCTACGTGACGCAATTACGTGACGCGCTTAAACGGCGGTGAGCTGCTGTTGATAGCCTTTGAGCACCTCGTCGCGCAACACGCTCCAGATCTGCGCATGCAACTCGACGAAGCGCGGATGCGCGCGGATTTCCGCCACATCGCGCGGACGCGGCAGATCGATCGTGAATTCGCCGATCGGGTGTGTGCCCGGCCCCGCCGAGAGCACCACTACGCGATCCGACATGGCGATCGCTTCGTCGAGATCGTGCGTGATGAACAACACCGCTTTGCGCCTGGCGGCCCACAGGTCGAGCAACTCGTTTTCCATCAACTGACGCGTCTGGATATCGAGCGCGGAAAACGGCTCGTCCATCAGGATGATGTCCGGATCGAGAATCAGCGTCTGCGCCATCGCGACGCGCTTGCGCATGCCGCCCGACAACTGATGCGGATAACGATCGCCGAAGCCGCCGAGGCCGACGCGTTTCAACCACTCGTCGGCCTTGACGCGTGCTTCAGCGGGCGGCACGCCGTGGAAAGCGAGGCCGGCCATGACGTTGTCGATGGCCGAGCGCCACGGCATCAGCGCGTCGGCCTGGAACATATAGCCGGCGCGCCGGTTGATGCCGCGGAGCGGCTCGCCGAACACGCTGACCGTCCCCGACGAGGGCGCCAGCAGCCCCGCGCCGACATTGAGCAGCGTGGATTTACCGCAGCCAGTCGGACCGACCACCGAGACGAACTCGCCCGGCGCGATGCGCAAGGTCGTGTCCTTCACCGCCGTGTAGCGCTGCGCGTGGTTGTCGCGCGCAGCGAACGTGCAGGTGATGTTGTCGAGCGCCAGGGCGGCAACTGTCATCGTTCAGCTCGCTTCGAAAGATCGGATTCGGTGTGTGGTCGCATCATGGCAACGGGGCCGCGGCGAGCGCGGCGCGCATCGGCTTGCAGCGTGGCCGACTCGTGGCCCACGCGCCCGGGTTCGACTCAAGCCTTGACGGTGCTCAGCGCTTTCTTGACGAAGTCGTTGGTCCACGTCTTCGACAGATCGATCGGCTTGCCCTGCACGTTCGGGTCGAACGCCTGCAGCGTTTTCAGCGACGTCGCGGGACCGTCCGCCGGCATCAGGCCGTCGGGCGACATGGCCTCCTTCACGTGCTGCCACGCGTCCAGATACACCGCGCGGTCGCCGAGCAGATAGCCTTCCGGCACCGTGTTGATCAGTTCGCTGCCGGTCGCCGTTTGCAACCACTTGAGCGCGCGCACCATCGCGTTGGTCAACGCCTGCGTGGTGTTGGGATTCTTCGTGATAAAGCTTTGCGACGCGTACAGGCAGCCCGCCGGCATATCGCCGCCGAACACGCTGCGCGTATCGGCAAGCGTGCGCGTGTCCGACACGACGCGAATCTCGCCGGTGCGTTCGAGCTTGGTCATTACCGGGTCGAGATTGGCAATGGCGTCGATCTGCCCCGACTGCAACGCGGCGATGGCGCCGGCACCCGCGCCCACGCCGATGAACGCGACGTCTTTTGCGGTTAGCCCGGCTTTCGCCAAAACAAAGCTCGCCATGATCGAGGTCGACGAACCCGGCGCGGTAACGCCGATTTTCTTGCCCTTCAGATCGGCGATCGATTTGTAGTTCGGCATGGTTTTCTTCGAAACCGCGAGCACGATCTGCGGCGCGCGCCCCTGCAGTACGAATTCGCGGAACATCTGCTTCTGCGCCTGCAGCAGCAAGGTGTGCTCGAACGCGCCGGACACCACGTCAGCGCTGCCGCCGACCGCCGCCTTCAACGCCTGCGAGCCGCCGGCAAAGTCGGAAATTTCGACTTCGAGCCCTTCGTCCTTGAAGTAATTGCGGCGCTCGGCGATGGTGAGCGGCAGGTAGTAAAACAGGTTCTTGCCGCCGACGGCGATCGCCACCTTGGTGGTTTCAGGTTTGCCCTGCGCGAAGGCGAGCGGCGTGGCAGCGAGCGTGGCGCCCGCGAGTGCGGCAGTACCGGCGAGAAAGCTTCTCCGTTGCATGGTCTTGAGTCTCCAAACTTTTGTTGTCCGTTTTTTATCGGCTTTTCTGCTTTGCCGCAGCGCGCACACTCAGACTATTTGTTGCGCGTGCAACCTTGCAATGTGGTCTGCATCATAACCCAGTGATTGAAGGACTTCATCGGTATGTTCACCCAGTTCCGGGCCTAGCCAGCGCGTCTCGCCCGGCGTGGCCGAGAGCTTCGGCGTGACCGACGGCAGCGTGATTTCCTGGCCGTCCTGCCACTTGAAACGCTGGATCATCTGGCGCGCCATGAACTGCGGATCGGTGAACATGTCCGCCACGCTGTAGATGCGGCCCACCGGCACGTCGGCCGCATTCAGCACGGCGAGGGCTTCGTCGATGGTGCGCGTGGCGAGCCACGCGGCGATCGCGCCGTCGATTTCCTGGGTGCGCGGCACACGGCCGTCGTTGTGCGTAAGCGCCGGGTCGTTCGCGAGATCCTCGCGGTCGATCGCGATCATCAGGCGCTTGAAGATCGGATCGCTATTGCCGCCGATCACGATGCTGCCGTCGCGGCATGGATACGTATTGGACGGCACAATGCCCGGCAGCGACGCGCCGGTGCGCTCGCGCACCATGCCGTACACGCCGTATTCGGGCACCACGCTTTCCATCATGTTGAAGACGGCCTCGTACAGCGCGACGTCGACCACCTGCCCCTTGCCGCCGTTCACCTGCTTGTGATGCAGCGCCATCAGTGCGCCGATCACGCCGTGCAGCGCGGCAATCGAATCGCCGATCGAAATGCCGATGCGCGGCGGCGGCAAATCCGGATAGCCGGTGATATGGCGCAGGCCGCCCATCGATTCGGCGATCGCGCCGAAGCCGGGCCGGTCGCGGTACGGCCCGGTCTGGCCATAGCCGGACAGGCGCACCATGACGAGGCCGGGATTGTCCGCGGACAGCACGTCGTAGCCGAGGCCGAGCTTCTCCAGCAAACCCGGCCGGAAATTCTCGACGACGATATCCGCTTCTTTCGCGAGGCGCCGCACGATTTCCTTGCCCTCTTCGGCCTTCAGATTGATCGTGACGGATTTCTTGTTGCGCGCCTGCACGGCCCACCAGAGCGACGTGCCGCCGACTTCCGGATAAAGCTTGCGCCACTTGCGCAGCGGGTCGCCGCCTTTGGGATCTTCGATCTTGATGACGTCGGCGCCGAATTCGCCGAGAAAGCGCGCGGCGAACGGACCGGCGATCAGCGTGCCGAGTTCCAGCACCTTGACGCCGGCGAGCGGGCCGGTTTTCTCTTGAGGCGCGGCGCCCGCGCCTGATTCAGGGGTGACGCTCATGTGTCTCCTTTGTTCTGATCCCGACGCGCGCTGCGCTGCGTCAAGTTGAAACAGGTGCCTCGCGCTACATCGAGCGGCGATCGAGCATGGCGCGGGCAATCGTGCCGGCGTCCACATACTCCAGTTCGCCGCCCACCGGCACGCCGCGCGCAAGGCGCGTGACGGCGAGGCCGCGCGCCTTGAGCGTCTGCCCGAGGTAATGCGCGGTCGCTTCGCCTTCGTTGGTGAAATTGGTTGCGAGCACCACTTCCTTGACCACGCCGTCCGACGCGCGCCGGACGAGCCGGTCGAAATGAATCTCCTTCGGACCGATACCGTCGAGCGGACTCAGGCGCCCCATCAGCACGAAATAAAGACCGCGATAGGTCATGGTCTGCTCGAGCATGATCTGGTCGGCCGGCGTTTCGACGACGCACAGCAAGGTGGGATCGCGCTCCTCGTCGAGGCAGACCTCGCAGATCTGCGCCTCGGTGAAGGTGTTGCACTTCTCGCAGTGCTGCAGATGCTCGGTGGCGAACAGCAGCGAGTGGCCAAGTTTTTCGGCGCCGTCGCGGTCGTGCTGCATGAGGTGGTACGCCATGCGTTGCGCGGACTTCGGCCCGACGCCGGGCAGCGCGCGCAGCGCTTCGACGAGCGCCGACAAGGCGGAAGGTTGTTTCATGCGGATCGGCGTCGAAGTGGGTAGTGCCCGGTTATGAGGGTGACGATACAGGTGATTCGTTCGGTTTCCATCATTGCGGCGATGGCCTCGCGAGGCACGCGCTGCACATTTCGGCCGAGGCGCGGCCAGTCGGGTCAGGCGCGGAACGCGCGCAGCGAGTGCAACCCTGACGGCAGGTACGGCTCGCGCGTTCCATTATGCCGTTCACGCCGCCGCGACTGCAGCCGCGGCCCGGACCCCGCCTTGCGGCGGCGTCGTTCAGAACGGCAGCTTGAAGCCCGGCGGCAGCGGCAGGCCCGAGGTCATGCCGCCCATCTTTTCCTGGGCAGTGGCTTCAGCCTTGCGCACGGCGTCGTTGAACGCGGCGGCGACGAGGTCTTCCAGCATGTCCTTGTCGTCGGCGAGCAGGCTCGGGTCGATCGACACGCGGCGCACGTCGTTCTTGCAGGTCATCGTCACCTTCACGAGACCGGCGCCCGACTGCCCCTCGACTTCGATCAGTGCGAGTTGCTCCTGCATCTTCTTCATGTTTTCCTGCATCTGCTGGGCTTGCTTCATCAGCCCGGCGAGTTGGCCTTTCATCATGGACATGCTCCTTCTTGATAGCGTGAAATTCGGAAATCGGGCGCGCTCTGGCGTATCGCGCGGCGAATCAGTGGACCGACGGCGCTCCGTTGGAACCGGCGTCCGGAGTAATCGGGCGGACCGAGCCGGGCACGATGCTCGCGCCGAACTCGCGGATCAGCGACTGCACGAACGGATCGGCGCCGATCTCGCGCTCGGCTTGCTGCTGCCGCTGTGCGCGCATGGCGGCGTCGTGGGCGGCGGCCGTACGGCGCGCCGGACCGACTTCGACCAGCACCTCGACAGTCTGGCCGAGCCTGTCGGCGAGCGCGGTTTTCAGTTTAGCGACCTGCGAGGCTTCAGCGTACTGCGGCACCGGCACGTTCAGTTTGAGCGTATTGCCTTCGAGCGCCATGAGTTCGCTGTTGAACGCGAGCTGATACGAAATGCCCTTGAGCGGCAGATCGACGGCAAGCGCCGGCCAGTCACCCTTGAAGCCCAGCGGATCGAGCGGCACGGCGGGCGGCAGCGGACGTTGGTCGATCACCGGCGCCGGCGCCGGCGTCGACGCGGGCGCCGGCGCGGCGCTCACGCGGACATCGTCCGGGCCGCTGTCGAACACGGGCATATAGCCGTCGTCCGGCAGGCCGTAATAGCCTTCGTCGGCGGCCGTGAGCGGCATGTATTCGTCAGGCGGCGGCATGTCATCCCACGGCGGCACCGACGAGCCATTCTGCTCAGCGCCGTTGCGGTGCGCTAGCGACGAAGACGCTGATCCTGCCGCGCGCGCGGCAGGTGCTGCCGGTGCGGCATCCTGCTGCGGCGCACGGCGTGGCGCGCCCGGCGTCGGCACGGGAACGACGACGCGCGGGGCGGCGGGTTTCGGCGTGGCCGGCGCGCCGGGCTTCGCGGCAGTTGCCGCGCTCGCGCGGCCACGGTCCGACGACACTTTCAAACCGGCGCTGCGCAAGACGTCGAGGGCGGCGCTCGCACCGCCCGCGCGACGGGGTGCAGTATCGGCTACGGGCGGTAGTTCTTGCGACGGCGCCGCAGCCGCGGCTTGCTCCGTGCGCGCAAACGCGGCGGCTGCCGGTGCGCTCAGCGAATATGCGGGAGCTTCGCCGGCGCGTGTTTCGTCGTTAAGAGTTGCGGTTGCGGAGGCTCCGTTCTGGGCCGCACCGTTGAGATCAGCGATTGCGGAGGCTTCGCTCGAAGCAGATTCGTTAAGGCCAGCGGACGCGGAGACTCCATTCGAAGCCGCACCTTTGGAGCCTGCGGCCGCGGAGACATCGCTCGAAGCAGGATCGTTGAGGCCAATGGCTGCGGACACTTCGCCCGCTGCCGAGTTGACGGGGGCATCGTCCCATGGAGCCAACGCGGGTACCGGGGCGGCAGCCGCCGCGGACGTCGGTGTCGGTTCCAATTCATCGATAACCGGCGCCGGCTCTGCAACTATTGCCGGTTCTGCGACAGGCGGCTGCCCGGCGATCGCGCCTTGAGCAGAATCCGCCGCGGCATCCTGAACGTCGCCAGCCGCAGGCTGCACTTCAACCGTGCTGTCGGCTTGCGCCATGGCGCGCGTTGCCGATTCAACCGGCGCTGCCTCAACCACGACGCCCTTATCGGCCACAACAACTTTACCCGGCTGTGTTTCGCGGCCCGGCGCGGCAGCGCTCACCTGCGCTTCACGCGAAGTCCCCGGCACTGCGCTCGAAGCCGCTACCGGCCGCGCCTGTGAAACGGGCGAACCCGACGCACCCTGCTGCGCGGCCACGGCCGGCGCACCGGCGCGTCTCGCTCCGCCCGCGCCGGACTGGCCCGGCGCACGCGCCGCACCCACGGCCCCCCCGCCGCCGCCCATAGGCGCCGGTTCGAACGCGAGCATGCGCAGCAGCGTCATGGTGAAGCCGGCGTATTCGTCCGGCGCGAGACCCAGTTCGCTTCGGCCGATGGTCGCGATCTGATAGAACAATTGCACCTGCTCGGCGCTCAGCGCTTCGGCGAAGCGGCGCAGATCACCCGCCTCGGGCCACTCGTCCAGCACCGACGACGGCGCGAACTGCGCCCACGCAATCCGGTGCAGCAGACTCGCCAGATCCTGCAATGCCGTCGAAAACGACAGGCTGCGCAACGCCATCTCGTCGGCCACCGACAGCACCGCGGCGCCGTCGCCGTCAGCGAGGGCATCGAGCAGGCGGATCAGGTAGCTCTGGTCGAGCGCGCCGAGCATGCCGCGCACCGCTTCTTCATTGACCTGGTTGGCCGAGTAGGCAATCGCCTGATCGGTCAGCGAGAGCGCGTCGCGCATCGAGCCGTCGGCCGCGCGCGCGAGCAGGCGCAGCGCCTGGACGTCGTACGGCACCTTTTCTTCGCCGAGAATGTGCTCGAGATGCGAGACGATATGACCGGCGGGCATCTGCTTCAGATTGAATTGCAGACAGCGCGAGAGCACCGTGACCGGAATCTTTTGCGGATCCGTGGTGGCGAGAATGAACTTGACGTGCGCTGGCGGTTCTTCCAGTGTCTTCAACATCGCGTTGAAGGCGTGGTTGGTCAGCATGTGCACTTCGTCGATCATGTAGACCTTGAAGCGCGCATCCACCGGCGCATAAACGGCGCGCTCCAGCAGCGCAGCCATTTCGTCGACGCCGCGATTACTCGCCGCGTCCATCTCCACATAATCGACAAAACGCCCTTCGTCGATCTCGCGGCACGCGCGGCATACGCCGCACGGCGCGGAGGTCACGCCAGTTTCGCAATTCAGCGCCTTGGCGAAGATGCGCGACAGCGTGGTCTTGCCGACGCCGCGTGTGCCGGTAAACAGATAGGCATGGTGCAGACGGCCGCCGTCGAGCGCGTGCGTGAGCGCGCGCACCACATGCTCCTGTCCGACGAGCGAAGCGAAATCCTTCGGCCGCCATTTGCGTGCGAGAACTTGATAGGTCATCAGGAAATTGTATCAGTAACAATGCCGCGCAAAACGATTCGCGACAGCGCTCGAACGCATGCTGCCACATCATTGAAACTGGCTAACGGACCGATAGAAAAAAATAGACGAGGCGCGCGCGGAAACACCACGGAGCATGGCTGCATGCGCCTGTACTCAACGTATCCAGGGTAAACAGAAGAAGGAATGCGTTGCGGAAGAACTCGCGCAGGACACACCGCAGAACAAAACGGAAAACAGAGGAAATACAAAAGAGGAAGGTGACGAGCCCGACCCTCGGCACTGGTGGAAAACGGCTGTGGCTGCTTCGTTCCCGACCTGACCAGGTTGACCATCCCTCCATGCGAGGAGGCCCGTCACGAAACATTCTATCATCGCTTGGCCTGTCGCGCGACTGTTAATACGACCAAAGCGTCAACAGTGCGCTGAATCGCGACCTTCGCTTCATATAGACAAGGCCGTATCAACATCGCGGCCGCCCGCAATGCAGCCACTTGAGTTTGGCCGCCGAGCCACCAGATACGCTACGTCGTGGTTGATGAAACACGGTGGCACTTCATCGGCAGCCGTTGGCCCCACTGCCCCTGATGAGTACTATCGCCCCCGGCAACGCATAGCGAATTAAGCTAAACTGCCGTACGGATGACCCGCGAGCGCGAGCCTTCCGCATATTCCGTAACAGGTTTTCACCTTTTCCGGCATGTGTCGGCAAGGCTCTGGTTGCGGCAAAGCGAACGGAAGTTTCCTTAGATTTTGACGTATCGTGGCGAGCAATTCAGGCGGGCCTCGAACCGATAGAGGTATTCATACAATGAGCGAACAAATCAAGCATATTAGCGACGCATCGTTCGAACAGGACGTCGTGAAATCCGATAAACCCGTGCTGCTCGATTTCTGGGCTGAATGGTGCGGTCCGTGCAAGATGATCGCGCCGATCCTCGACGAAGTCGCGAAGGATTACGCCGATCGCCTGCAAATCGCCAAGATCAACGTCGACGAACACCAATCGACTCCGGTCAAGTTCGGCGTGCGCGGCATCCCCACGCTGATTCTTTTCAAGAACGGCGCTGTCGCCGCGCAGAAAGTCGGCGCGTTGTCGAAGTCGCAACTTACCGCGTTCCTCGACGGCAACCTGTAAAAGCGGCCGCATCGGCGCGCTCGGGGTCCGCTGGGGCCTGCGGGTGCGTTGTGTTGAGCGTGTTGTCAGCCGGCAACACGCTCAACAAGAAAGATGCCATGCCGTCGCACTGGCGGAAATTGGCGTGTGCTATGCTAGAATCCGCAAAACGTCGAAAAGACGTGTAAGTCCTTGAGCGGTTCCGCTCACTCTCCTCCCAGATTTCATTTCGTCGCACCTTCTCCTGCGGGTTCTCCGTATGCATTTATCCGAGCTTAAGACTCTGCACGTGTCCGAATTGATCGAGATGGCCAATGGCCTCGAGATCGAAAGTGCGAACCGCCTGCGCAAGCAGGAATTGATGTTCGCCATTCTAAAAAAACGAGCCAAAACGGGCGACACGATCTTCGGCGACGGCACGCTCGAAGTGCTGCCGGACGGCTTCGGCTTCCTGCGTTCGCCGGAAACCTCGTACCTCGCCAGCACGGATGATATTTACATCAGCCCGTCGCAAATCCGCCGCTTCAACCTGCATACGGGCGACACGATCGAAGGCGAAGTGCGCACGCCCAAAGACGGCGAACGCTATTTCGCGCTGGTGAAGGTGGACAAGGTCAACGGCCAGCCGCCGGAGGCCTCGAAGCACAAGATCATGTTCGAAAACCTGACGCCGCTGCACCCGAACAAGGTGCTGCTGCTCGAACGTGAAATGCGCGGCGAGGAAAACGTCACGGGCCGCATCATCGACATGATCGCGCCGATCGGCAAAGGCCAGCGCGGCCTGCTGGTCGCCTCGCCGAAGTCGGGCAAGACCGTGATGCTTCAGCACATTGCGCACGCGATCAAGCAGAACCATCCGGATGTCGTGCTGTTCGTGCTACTGATCGACGAACGCCCGGAAGAAGTGACCGAAATGCAGCGTTCGGTGGCGGGCGAAGTGATCGCCTCCACGTTCGACGAACCGGCCGCGCGTCACGTGCAAGTGGCCGAAATGGTGATCGAAAAAGCCAAGCGCCTCGTCGAAATGAAGAACGACGTGGTGATTCTGCTGGACTCGATCACGCGTCTCGCGCGCGCTTACAACACCGTCGTGCCGGCCTCGGGCAAGGTGCTGACGGGTGGTGTCGACGCCAACGCGCTGCAACGTCCGAAGCGTTTCTTCGGCGCCGCGCGCAATATCGAGGAAGGCGGTTCGCTGACCATCATCGGCACGGCGCTGATCGAAACCGGCAGCCGCATGGACGACGTGATCTACGAAGAATTCAAGGGCACCGGCAACATGGAAGTGCACCTGGAACGTCGCCTTGCCGAAAAGCGCGTGTATCCGTCGATCAACCTGAACAAGTCGGGCACCCGTCGCGAAGAACTGCTGATCAAACCCGAAGTGCTGCAAAAGATCTGGGTGCTGCGCAAGTTCATTCACGACATGGACGAAGTCGAGTCGATGGAATTCCTGCTCGACAAGATCCGCCAGACAAAGAGCAACTCCGAGTTCTTCGACATGATGCGCCGTGGCGGCGGCAGCTAAGGCCAAGCTCCTGTGCCGATATAGCGGCACTCACCACAGCATCCGCACCGCATAAAGAAGCCGCTCGTCGCAAACGAGCGGTTTTTTTTCGTCCGTCCTTTTGCCGTTTTCGCGCGGCAGATTTCACCCCTCGCCTTTCGGCTGCCAGCGCCATCTGTCGCACGTCAACCCGCACTTTAACCTGTACGTGAACGTACACGTTAAAGTACAATGCACGCAGTCTGTCACATCCGTCACCACCCATGTCGAAAGACTCACCCACTCTGCTCACCGTGCGTGACGCCGCGGAACGCCTCGGTGTCACACCACGCACGCTGAAGTACTACGAGGAGCGCGGCCTCGTCTCGCCCACCCGCAGCGAAGGCCGCTACCGGCTTTACGACGAGGAAGATCTGAAGCGCTTCGGCCGCATTCTGCGTTTGCGCTCGCTGGGCTTCTCGCTGCACAGCGTTACCGAAATGCTCAAGCGCCCGCTCGAACCTGTCGACGGAGGCCACCGCTACTCCACCGAATCGCTGCGGCAGATTCACGACGCCATCGCTCAACAGGTCGAAGCGCTCGACGCGCGCATCGACACGATGCGCCGCGAACTGAAGGAAGCGCAGAAGCTGCGCGCCGAGCTGAGCCCCGATCTCGACTATCTCCAGCGGCGCCTCGCCGGCGAGAATGCCGACGCGCTGCTCGCGCAGCGCCGCAGCGCGCGCGCGAAAACACGCAGCACGCCGCCCGCGAAGCGCGTCGACAACCCGGACGACTCCGCGCCGGACGAATTCTGATGAGCACGACGTCGTCCCGCGTGCCGTTGTTCAGCGTCGAAAAACTGCGCGGCGACTTTTTCCCATGGGTGCTGGCCGTCGTCACCGGCCTCGACTATTTCGACAATTCGATCTTCTCTTTTTTCACCAGCTATATCGCGGGCGGCATCAACGCGTCGCCCGATGAACTGGTGTGGGCGTCGAGCGCCTATGCGGTCGCGGCGGTGCTGGGCATCCTGCAGCAACAGTGGTGGGTCGAACGCTTCGGCTACCGGCGCTACGTGGCCGGCTGCATGCTGCTCTATTCCGCCGGCTCGGTGACTGCGACGCTGTGCGAATCGTCGATCGAACTGGCGTTCGCGCGCGGCTTTCAAGGCTACTTCATCGGCCCGATGATGGGCACCTGCCGCATCCTGATCCAGATGAGTTTCAAGCCGCAGCAGCGGCCCGCGGCCACCCGCGCGTTTCTGGTGCTGATCGTCCTGAGCAGTGCGCTCGCGCCGCTGATTGGCGGCCAGCTGGTCGCGTATTTCGACTGGCGCGCGCTGTTCGCATGCACCGCGCCCGTGGGCGTGCTGTTCGCCGTGCTGGCCTTGCTCGCGTTGCCCGACTCGGGCAACCGCCTGCCCGAGGAACGCGGCGCCGCACATTTCTGGCCATATCTCATCTTCGCGTTCGCCCAAGGCGCCCTGCAAATCGTCATGCAACAGGTGCGCTTCCAGTTGTTCAGCGCGTCGCCGGGACTGATTCTGCTGACCGTCTCCGGCATCGTCGCGTCAGGCTGGTTCGCCTATCATCAGTGGCATCATCCCGCGCCGCTCGTGCGCCTCAATGCGTTGCGCGAAAAGGTGTTCCAGGCCGGGCTCGTACTCTATATGTTTTACTACTACATCTCGACCGTGTTCAGCTATCTGATCTCGCGCTTTCTCGAAGGCGGTCTCGGCTATCCGGTCGAAAACACCGGGCAACTGGTCGGCGTGACGTCGCTGATTTCCGCCAGCGCGCTGTTCGTCTACCTGCGTTATGCGAAGCTGCTGCCACGCAAGAAGTGGATCATCGTGCCGGGTTTCGCCGTGGCCGCGTTCGCCGCGGCGTGGATGACGCGCATGTCGCCCGGCGTCGGCGAGGCGGCGCTGATGCTGCCCCTGCTGCTGCGCGGCCTGCTGTTGCTGTTCATCGTGTTGCCGGTGGCCAATCTCACTTTCAGGATCTTCGCCATCGAAGAATTCACGCACGGCTACCGGCTGAAAAACATCGTGCGGCAGGTGACGATCTCGTTCGCGACGGCCTCCGTGATCATCGTCGAGCAGCATCGGCAGACGCTGCACCAAACACGCCTCGCGGAGTTCGTGAATCCGTACAATCCGGTGTTCCAGAATTCACTCGTCACGCTGACGCGAGGTTTTGCCGCCGCAGGTCGCTCACCGTCCGAGGCGCACTCGCTGGCGCTCGTGGAAATCAGCCGCACGGTCGCGCAACAGGCCAGCTTTCTGGCCTCGTTGGACGGTTTCTATTTCCTGGTCGGCGTGGCGATATGCGGCGGCATTTTCGCCGCGTGGCAAAAACAGATCGACTAAAGGTTGCATCAGGCCATGCTCTCGAAACTCACTCAATGGCTCGGCACACGCCGCCGCGAGCGCGCGCTGCGCGACTACGCGATCGACGACTCGCTCTGGCGAGCCACGCTCGACGGCCTGCCGTTCCTCGCGCACCTCGACGCGCCGGATCTCCTGCGTTTGCGCGAACTGACGAGCCTTTTCCTCGCGCAAAAGGAATTTTCGACCGCGCACGAGCTCGAGCTCACCGACGCAATGACCGTGGCGATCGCCGCCCAGGCATGCCTGCCGGTGCTGAACCTGAGCCTCGATCTGTATCGCGGCTGGGTCGGCGTGATCGTCTATCCGGGCGAATTCGTGATCCGCAAGACCGTCGAGGACGAAGACGGCGTGGTGCACGAAGTCGAACAGGACGCGAGCGGCGAAGCGTGGGAAGGCGGGCCCGTGGTGTTGTCGTGGGAAGACGCGCAGATGACGGACGGCACGGACGCCTACAACGTCGTGATTCACGAGTTCGCGCATAAGATCGACATGCTGAACGGCGAGGCGGACGGCCACCCGCCGCTGATGCGCCGCTGGCACGCACCGCTCGATTCGCAGGCGTGGGCCGACGTGTTCGACCACGCTTACGACCGCTTCTGCGCCAAGGTCGACGCGGTGCCGGAGCGCCGCTGGGCGCGCTTCGAGCGCGACTCGCTGATCGATCCGTACGCGGCGGACCATCCATCGGAATTTTTTGCCGTTTGCAGCGAGGCGCTGTTTGTCAGGCCGCAAGCGTTCGAAGCCGAATATCCGGAGCTGTACCGGCTGCTCGCGCGCTTTTACCGGCAGGATCCGGCGCGGGTCGGCCTGACGTTCACCGCCGGCTGACGCGCAACGCCCACTGGACAAGGCCGTCCAGTCCCGGTCGCGCGCAGGCTGCGATCCGGCAGGCAAGCGGCGAAACCGGCACTCACCGCGGCCCAAAGGTGACCAAAAGGCGGCCACAAAAGTCGTCAAGCGACTGATTTTCTGGCATAATCGCCGTTTTTCGACCATAGGCAAGTGGCTCGCGCCTAGATGCGGTCCGTTCAATACGGTCGCACGCGGGTTGGCTACCGCCAGATTAAAGGAAAGACCATGAAAGAAGGCATTCACCCGGATTACCGCGAAGTTCTGTTCATCGACGTGTCGAACGACTTCAAGTTTGTGACGCGCTCGACCATCCAGACGCGTGAAACCGCCGAATTCGAAGGCAAGACCTACCCGCTCGCCAAGATCGAAGTGTCGTCGGAATCGCATCCGTTCTACACCGGCCAGCAAAAGATCATGGACACGGCAGGCCGCGTCGAGAAGTTCCGCAACAAGTTCGGCTCGCGCGCTACCGGCAAGGTCGCAGCGAAGTAATACCCGCCTCGTCGCCGGCTCTGGCCGGCAGCGCAGCAGGAGCAAAAAGGGCAGCGCGAGCTGCCCTTTTTTGTCGCCTTGCCGATTGATCAGCGATGGCCGGGAACGAACACGGCGCACTGCCGAACCCGTGTTACAGCTTTTCCATCCACGTTGCGAGCCGTTACCGGCCGTGACGCGCATCGCACGGCACGACTACAATGCCGGATGCTCCAAATTGGCCATTCCAGCCGGACATGCCGTCCGGTCCCGGCTGCACCGCTTATCCGATATCCACACACCGCATGAGACCTGTCGTTCGCCTCACTGCCTCAGCGACCAGTGCGTTGCCGCGCTGGCTGCTGCTGACCATCTGTATCGTCTACGCATCGTTTGGACTATTCGGCCGCGATCCGTGGAAGAACGAGGATGCAGCCGGCTTCGGCGTCATGTGGACCATGGCGAACGGCAGCGCGCACGACTGGCTTCTGCCCAACCTGGTCGGCAAATATCTCACCGAAGACGGCCCGCTCGGCTACTGGTTCGGCGCCAGCGCGATCCGCGCGCTCGCGCCATGGGTCGACGCGAGCAACGCCTCGCGCGTCTTCACGGGCCTGATGTTCTGCGCGGGTTGCGCGTTCGTCTGGTATGCCGCTTACCTGCTCGGCCGGCGCGCCGAAGTCCAGCCGTTCAAATACGCGTTCGGCGGCGAGCCGGAACCGCGCGACTATGGCCGTACCCTCGCCGACGGCGCGTTGCTGATCCTGCTCGCCTGCTTCGGCCTCGCCGAGCGCGGCCACGAAACCACGCCGCAGCTCGCGCAGTTCTTCGGTATCGCGATGCTCGTATATGGGCTCGTGCGCATGATCGACAAACCGGTTCAAGGTGCGCTGATCTGGGGCCTCGCCATCGCCCTCGTCACCCTGGCCAGCAGCCCGGTGCTGGTCGGTGCGCTACTGCTCGGCACGCTGGCGATGACCCTGATCGTGCGCGAGACGCGCTCGCGCTGGCTGCTGCTGGCGGGTCTGCCGGTGGCGCTGGTGCTGTCGTCGGCGTGGCCGGTCGCCGCGCTCGCCACTTTCCCCGACGACGCCGTCTGGTACCTCAATCAATGGGTGCATGTCAGCCTGAGTTCGTTCGCCGGGCCGCCCGGCTCGGTCGCCGGCTATGCGCTCAAGAATCTGCCGCTCTTCACCTGGCCGGCGTGGCCGCTGGCACTCTGGGCGTGGTTCAGCTGGTCGGGCCTGCGGCGCGCGCCGCATGTGGCGATCCCGCTTTCGGTGATCGGGCCGCTGCTGGTGCTGGTGATCCTGCAGAGCCATCAATCGAACCGGCTGTACATGCTGCTGCTGCCGCCGCTCGCCGTGCTGGCCGCTTTCGCGCTGCCCACGCTCAAACGCGGCGCGATCAATGCGATCGACTGGTTCGCGCTCCTGAGCTTCACGATTCTCGGCAGCTTCGTCTGGCTGGTCTATATCGCGGGGCTGACCGGCTTCCCGTATCCGCTTGCGCGCAATCTCGCACGGCTCGCGCCGGGCTTCGCGCCGCAGTTCAAGGTGCTGTCGTTCGTCTGCGCGGTCGCCGTGACGATCTGCTGGTTCGTGCTGGTGCAATGGCGCCTTGCCCGTCATCCGAAAGTCTTGTGGCGCAGCGTGGTGCTCTCGAGCGCCGGCACCACCTTGATGTGGGTGCTGCTCATGACGTTATGGCTGCCGGTCGTCAATTACAGCCGGACCTATAAAGACGTTGCCGAACAGATCGCCGCACATCTGCCGGACGACTACACCTGCATCTCACCGGTGCGCCTCGGCAATGCGCAGATCGCGACCTTCGCCTATTTCGGCGACATGCATTTCTCCTTCGACCAGGACTGCGACGTGATCCTGCGCCAGGACACGCAGGATTACGGCGAACCGAGCGCAATGTCCGACTTCGTCTGGAAACTGGTGTGGGAAGGCCGCCGCGTGGCCGACCGCGACGAACGCTTCCGCCTGTACGTACGCATCGACCGTCCGAAGCCGCCGGTCGTCAAACGCCGCAACTGGCACAAGAAGTCCGGCTGACCATGTTCGCCGACGTACGGAAAATCGCCGCGCTCGCCTGGCCGGTATTGATCGGCCAGCTGGCGATCATCGCATTCGGCGTGATCGACACGGCGATGGTGGGCCGCTACTCGGCGGTCGATCTGGCCGCGCTCGGCCTGGGCTCGTCGATCTATATCTCCGTCTACATCGGCCTGACCGGCATTCTGACCGCGCTGCAGCCGATCACCGCGCAACTCTACGGCGCGCGCCGCTATAGCGAGATCGGCGAGGAAGTTCGCCAGGCTTTGTGGCTCGCGCTGGCGCTGACCGTGATCGGCTTCCTGCTTCTGTTTTTCCCCGGCCCCGTGCTGCATCTGGCGCGCGTGCCCGAGGCGCTGCACGACCGCACGGTTGCCTACCTGCGGATTCTGGCCTTCGGCTTGCCCGCCGGCCTCGCCTTTCGGGTCTACAGTTCGGTCACCAACGCGGTCGGCAAACCGCGGCTCGTGATGATCCTGCAGATCGGCGCGCTGCTGCTCAAGGTGCCGCTCAATACATGGTTCATTTTCGGCGGCCTCGGCGTGCCGGCGCTCGGCGGCCCCGGTTGCGCGCTCGCCAGCACCACGATCAACTGGGGGCTTGCCATACTCGGCATGGTGCTGCTCATGCGCGTCGACGTATTCACGCCGTTCGCAATCTTCGCACGGTTCTGCTGGCCGGTCTGGCGGCGTCAGGCGGCGCAACTGCGGCTAGGCATTCCAATGGGCCTGTCGTACCTGATCGAAGTCACCTCCTACACGTTCATGGCGCTCTTCATTGCGCGCTTCGGCACGACGACGCTGGCCGGTCACCAGATCGCCGGCAATATCGGCGCAGTGCTGTACATGACGCCGCTGTCGATCGGCATTGCTTCGTCGACGCTGGTCGCGCAGGCGCTCGGCGCGCATCGCCCGGAAGCGGCGCGCACGCTGTCGCGTCACGGCATCACGATGGCCGTGACGATCGCCTGCTGTTATGCCGCGATCGTGCTGGCGCTGCGGCCATTTATCATCGAAGGCTATACGCCGAATGCGCAGGTCGTGGCGGCGGCGTTGCCGCTGGTGTTGATCGTCGCCTGCTATCACCTGTTCGATGCGTTGCAGATCACAACCGCGTTCGTGCTGCGCGCCTACAAGGTGGCGGTCGTGCCGACCGTGATCTACGCGGTGGCGCTGTGGGGCGTGGGGCTCGGCGGCGGCTATGTGCTCGGCTTCAACGTGACCGGTATCACACCGGAATGGTTGACTGGCGCGCGCGGCTTCTGGGTGGCGAATACCGCGAGTCTGGCGATTGCCGGCATTGGCTTGCTGATGTACTGGCGGGTGGTGAGCAAGCGGCATTTGCGTCGCGAGACGGCGCTTCAGGCCGATTCGGCCGCTTGACGGAGTGGCCGCGGATTCTCACCCCGCGTGCGCCTCCTCCGGCATCTGCGCCGCGTTTGCAGGGGGTTGCGCCTCGCTCAATGCCCGATCGTGTCGCTCGAAAATCTCACGCGCCGCGAACAGCGCATTCAGCGCCGCCGGAAACCCCGCATAAAGCGCCATCTGCATGAACACCTCGACGATCTCCTCGCGCGTGCAGCCGACGTTCAACGCCGCCTCGATATGCACCTTCAACTGCGGTTGCGCGCAGCCGAGCGTGGCTAGCGACGCGATCGTCGCGATTTCACGCGCGCGCAGATCGAGTTGCGGCCGGCTGTAAATATCGCCGAAACCGAATTCGATCAGCAGACGGCCCAAATCCGGCGCGATCGGTGCGAGCGCGGCGATCACCTGCTCGCCGGCCGAGCCGTCGATTTCCTTCAGTTTGTCCCAGCCTCGGGTGTAGCGGTCGTTGTGTGGGTGGTCCATGATGAGTCCTTTTCCTGATGTGAATGTGCCCGGGTTTCGCCGGTCGTTTCGTCGGTGTGTCGTGTCGAATGATCCGCGGCGGGTGTGCGCTCGGCTGCTTCGTAGTGCGCGATCTTGTCGACGATCGCGCCGAGATTGAGCTGCAACCCGGCGATGCGCGCCAAAACTGCATCCCGATGCGCCACCAGCATGTCGCGGCGCGCGCCCACGGTCGGTTGACCTTGCGCGCGCAGCGCCGCGAACGCCTGCATACCGGCGATCGGCATGCCGGTCGCCTTGAGCCGCATCAGGAACCGCAGCCAGTCGAGATCCGCCGGCGAATACAGCCGATGCCCCGCCGCCGTGCGCCCGACCGCGCGGATCAAGCCCGCCTGTTCGTAATAGCGCAGCGTATGTGTCGAGACGCCGATCGTTTCAGCAACCTGGCCGATGGTGAGTGCTTTCGAGATATTCGACATGACGGAACTCAGGTTAGGACTTCGAGTGCACTCTAAGTCAAGCGCGTCGTGCTGTCATTTGTTCTCTCCGCGGTTCTCGCGTTCATTCTTTATGGCATGTGCGTTTTGCTCGATAAGCTCACAAC
Source organism: Paraburkholderia dioscoreae (assembly GCF_902459535.1). Classification (NCBI taxonomy): domain Bacteria; kingdom Pseudomonadati; phylum Pseudomonadota; class Betaproteobacteria; order Burkholderiales; family Burkholderiaceae; genus Paraburkholderia; species Paraburkholderia dioscoreae. Next base: position 1,972,652 of record NZ_LR699553.1, on the reverse strand, counting down.
AGCCTAATAACCAGGCAAAAGGTTTAAATCCTGTTCACATTGATTTACTTGTCACGAATCGATCGGTATAAATCGTCCGCGTTCGCAAATAAGGGCGCGCAATTTGTTCTATGCTTAAGCGCAGCATCTGCTGACAGGATGCGTCGTCCCGAGTCGTCCTGAATCGTCCCTTTGCGGCTAACTTTTTTTGCCCTCAATGGAGTGCTTGCCATGCTGAAGAAGCTTTTAATGCTTTGCGTCGCTTTGGCTTTGTCGCTGTCGGCCGGATTCGCTGCGGCCGTCGAAGTGAATTCCGCCGACCAGGCGGCGCTCGAATCGGTCAAGGGTATCGGGCCGGTGCATGCGAAAGCGATCATCGACGAACGCACAAAGAATGGCCCGTTCAAGAACGCCGATGATCTCGCCACACGCGTCAAGGGCATCGGCACGAAATCGGTGACCAACCTCGAAGCAGCCGGCCTGACGATCAACGGCTCATCCACGCCGCCGACCGGCGCCAAGCCCGCCACCAAGGCGGCTGGCACCGCCGGCACCAAGGCAGCACCGGCCGCCGCGCCTGCGGCCACCACCGCAGCCACCCCGGCAGCGCCAGCCGCGACCACCCCGCCGGCCGCGCCATCTGAAGCTTCCGGTGCGAAGGCGTCGAAGTCGAAGAAGAAGAGCAAGGCCGCGGCTTCCGAGGCGGCGGCTTCCGCGCCGGCCGCGACAACCGCGGCGGCGCCGGCCGATGCCTCCGGCAGCAAGGCTTCGAAGAAGAAAGCAAAGAAGAGCAAGGCCGCATCGGCTGCGGCGGCCTCGGGCGGTGCCTGAACCGGACGCGGACCGGACGCGAATGAAACGGAGTACGAAACAGGATTGAGCGCCAGCAGCGTAACGGCCCGTGCGATACGCGCATGATCCCCATGCGACGAATCACCGGCGCCCTCCCGCCGCCGACCGCCTTCCTTCCACGGCGCCGCGCAAGCGCGCGGCGTTTTTACCCGCCGACCCGTCAGACACGTGTCGGCATTCAAGAGAGACCGTCATGAGCCTACTCGACACACTCGGTTCCCTGGTTGGCAAGTCGCCCGAAGGCGGAGGCCAGCAAGCCCTGGTTGCGGCCGCACTCGAATTCGTCAATAGCCAGCCGGGCGGCCTGAACGGCCTGATCGACCGTTTCAAGGAAAAAGGTCTCGGCGACGTCGTGACCTCATGGGTCAGCAACGGCGAGAACCAGCCGATCGCGGCCGACGCGCTGCACAGCGTACTCGGCTCCGAGACCGTCACCAACCTCGCGGCAAAAGCCGGCGTGCAGCCGGATCAGGTCACCGGCCTGCTGTCACAGATTCTGCCGCACGTCGTCAACGCTGCCACGCCGGAAGGCGAAGTGCCGGCCGAGGGCAAGCTGAACGCCACCACCGTGCTCGGCGCGCTCGGCGGCCTGTCGGCGCTGTTCGGCAAGGGCACCGCTTAAGCACAAGCGCCCACTGGCAATCGCGCAGCCCACGCGGTCAGCGGGCAAAAAAAAACCGGCAACGAAGTCACCTTCGTTGCCGGTTTTTTACTTCGGCGGGAACAGCTCGACCGCTGCCGTTCCGTCGTTCGCCGAGCGCGTCTTGTTAATGCACGACGCGTTCGAACACCAGTTTGCCGTCTTCCACTTCGACCGGAATCACGTCCTTCGGACCGAACTTGCCGGCCAGAATCAGCTTGGCGACCGGATTCTCGATCTCCTGCTGGATGGCACGCTTCAACGGCCGCGCACCGAACAGCGGATCGTAGCCGACCTTGCCGACGTGTTCGAGCGCCTCGTCCGACACCAGCAGTTGCATATCGAGCTTGGCGAGCCGCTCCTGCAGACGCTGCAACTGGATCCGTGCGATCGACTGGATGTTCGAACGGTCGAGTGCATGGAACACCACGACGTCGTCGATCCGGTTCAGGAACTCGGGCCGGAAGTGCAGCTTCACTTCTTCCCAGACCGCGTCCTTCACCGCTTCCTGCGGCTCGCCGACCATCGCCTGGATCACCTGCGAACCGAGGTTCGACGTCATCACGATCACCGTGTTCTTGAAGTCCACGGTACGGCCCTGTCCGTCGGTCATGCGGCCGTCGTCGAGCACTTGCAGCAGCACGTTGAACACGTCCGGATGCGCCTTCTCGATCTCGTCGAGCAGGATCACGCTATACGGCTTGCGGCGCACGGCTTCGGTCAGGTATCCACCCTCTTCATAGCCGACGTATCCCGGCGGCGCACCGATCAGACGCGCGACGCTATGCTTCTCCATGAACTCGCTCATGTCGATACGGATCAGATGATCTTCCGAATCGAACAGGAACGACGCGAGCGCCTTGCACAACTCGGTCTTGCCCACGCCGGTCGGGCCGAGGAACAGGAACGAACCATACGGCCGGTTCGGATCCGACAGACCCGCGCGCGAGCGGCGGATCGCATCGGCCACCGCGCTGATCGCCTCGTCCTGGCCGACCACGCGCGCGTGCAGCTTCTCTTCGATCTGCAGCAGCTTTTCGCGCTCGCCCTGCATCATGCGCGACACGGGAATGCCGGTGGCGCGCGACACGACTTCAGCGATTTCTTCCGCACCGACCTGCGTGCGCAAGAGGCGCGGACGCGTCGGATTGTTCTGCTCGCTCGCCTCGGCCTTGGTCACTTCCTTCAACTGCGCTTCGAGTCCCGGCAGCTTGCCGTACTGCAACTCGGCGACCTTCTCGAGCTTGCCTTCACGTTGCAGGCGCGTGATTTCCGCACGCGTTTTTTCGATCTCTTCCTTCAGTTGCGCGCTGCCTTGCACCGCGGCTTTTTCCGCGGTCCAGATTTCGTCGAGGTCCGAATATTCGCGGTTCAGCCGCTCGATTTCTTCCTCGATCAGTTGCAGACGCTTCTGCGACGCTTCGTCTTTTTCCTTCTTGACGGCTTCGCGCTCGATCTTCAACTGGATCAAACGACGGTCGAGCCGATCCATCTCTTCCGGCTTCGAATCGATTTCCATCTTGATCTTCGAAGCGGCTTCGTCGATCAGGTCGATGGCCTTGTCCGGCAGGAACCGATCCGTGATGTAGCGATGCGACAGTTCAGCCGCCGCCACGATCGCCGGGTCGGTGATATCGACGCCGTGGTGCAGCTCGTACTTTTCCTGCAGACCGCGCAGGATCGCGATGGTGGCTTCGACCGTCGGTTCGTCGACCAGCACCTTCTGGAAGCGGCGTTCGAGCGCGGCATCCTTTTCGATGTACTTGCGATATTCGTCGAGCGTGGTCGCGCCGACACAATGCAACTCGCCGCGCGAAAGCGCCGGCTTGAGCATGTTGCCCGCGTCCATCGCGCCTTCGGCCTTGCCCGCGCCGACCATGGTGTGAATTTCGTCGATGAAGACGATGGTCTGGCCTTCGTCTTTCGCGATGTCGTTCAGCACGGCCTTCAGGCGCTCTTCGAATTCGCCGCGATACTTGGCGCCGGCCAGCAACGCCGCCATATCGAGCGACAGCACGCGCTTGCCCTTGAGCGTTTCCGGCACTTCGCCGTTGACGATACGCTGCGCCAGACCTTCGACGATCGCGGTCTTACCCACGCCCGGTTCGCCGATCAGCACAGGGTTGTTCTTGGTGCGGCGTTGCAGGATCTGGATCGAGCGACGGATTTCGTCGTCGCGGCCGATCACCGGATCGAGCTTGCCGGCCCGCGCGCGCTCGGTCAGATCCACGGTGTATTTCTTCAGCGCTTCACGCTGGCTTTCGGCGTCCTGGCTGTGCACCTGAGAGCCGCCGCGCACTGCGGCGATCGCGCTTTCCAGCGACTTGCGAGACAAGCCGTGCTGACGCGCGAGACGGCCGGCTTCGCCTTTGTCGTCCGCGACGGCGAGCAGGAACATCTCGCTCGCGATGAACGTGTCGTTGAGTTTTTGCGCTTCCTTGTCGGCCTGGTTCAGGAGGCCGGTCAGATCGCGGCCGATCTGCACGTTGCCGTCGGTGCCCTGCACCTGCGGCAGACGCGTGATGGCGTCGCCGAGCGCCGTTTGCAGCGCCTGCACATGCACACCCGCACGCGAGAGCAGCGAACGCGCCGAACCATCCTGTTGGGCGACGAGCGCCGACAGGACATGAACCGGTTCGATGTATTGATTGTCGTGGCCGACAGCCAGACTTTGCGCATCGGCCAGTGCTTCCTGGAATTTAGTGGTGAGTTTGTCGATTCTCATCAAGAGACCTCCAATTTCGATTACCACCAAAATGAGGTGTTTTATCCAGGTTTCAAGCGCTTTTTTGCATCAGGCGACGAATATTTGACGTTTGACGCAAGAGAACTGCCGCACCGCCTTCAGGCAAGCGGCGCGGAGCCGCCGCCGGCCGGCGCGACCGGCACGATCGGAATCACGCTGCTCAGGCCGAGCAGCGCGGACAGCGGCCCGTGCGGCTGCGCCACCTCGCCAATGGTATGCCGGTCGAGCTCGGAGAGAAAGGCGTGGCGTGCCGCCTCGAGCGCGCCACGCAGACGGCACTGCGACGTAATGACGCAAGCCCGGCGCTCGCCCTGCTGGTCCGGAAAACAGCCGACGAGTGCAAAGTCGCTTTCCGTCGCGCGCACGATTTCGCCGACCGTCAGCGCGCTGGTTCGATCGGCGAGCCGCAATCCGCCGTTGCGCCCACGCACCGTCTCGACCCAACCCAGTTCGCCGAGCTGCTGCACGACTTTCATCAAGTGATTCTTGGAAATGCCGTACGCGTCCGAAATGTCCCGGATCGTCGATAACCCTTCGCCGCGCACGGCAAGGTATAGCAAAACGCGTAGTGAGTAATCCGTATAGTCGGTCAGTCTCATGGGTGCAGGTATCACGATGAGCGCAAGCCGCGATCCGGAGATAACCGCGTCGATGCAAGGGTTGCCGTGTGCCGTCGCTTCGCCCTAAGATGCAGGCGCTGCGCATGTTTTCCTGTTCTGCGCAGACAGGCGGTGTTGAACTTTCGGCAGTAATGGTAACGTTTCCTGCCTGGGGCATTCTTACGAAAAGCGGGGTATTCGCAGCCTACTTCCTTTCGTTTGGACTCCACTTTGAGGCCATTTCTGACGCTGCGCGGCGCCGTGTGGCAACTTACAACGAAGCGCCGCATTTTCTGGAATCAGCATGAACCCGTCTTTCCCTGCCGCGCCGGCGGTCGAACGCGCCGCCCGTCCCACCGAAACGAATATCCGCGAACTGGTCTACGCCTTTTATGACCGTGTGCGTGCCGATGCGCTGCTTGGGCCGGTGTTCGACGCGACACTCGCAGGCCGCTGGGACGATCATCTGCCCAAGATGTGTACGTTCTGGGGCAGCCTTGTACTCGGCGCAAAGCAATACCGCGGCAACGTGCAGCAGGCGCACCAGCCGCTCGAGGGAATCGAGCCGCAGCACTTCAGCCGCTGGTTGTATCTGTTTCTGGACACGGTCCAGTCGCGCTATGAGCCGGCTGCGGCGGTCCGTTTCATGGAACCGGCGCTGCGTATCGCCCAGAGCCTGCAGTTGAGTCGTTTCGGCTGGGATTACAAGATCCCGGAGGAACAACAGGCGCTGCTCGAACGCGTTGCGCCCAAACGGCCGCCGCGCGAGGGTGACGATGCCGCTCATGCGGCACGCGCGCCAGGCGAGCCATTTCCGACGCGGGTTGTCGGTCAAGCTCGGGACGAGTGATTTAGTGGGCCTATCGACGCTGGCGCCGTGCGGCTGACACTTCGGGACTGCTTCGGGGCTGTCTGCATCAACACGGCGTCAGGCTATTTGGGCCCGTCACGCGCTCGCAAGATGCGCGCGCATGCTATGTGCCAAGCGCGCTTCAGAACCGTTTGAGAGCCGCCACAAACGCCTGCTGACTCCCATCATGCCGCAACCCCACCGCCACGCCTATTCCACCGTCCGGTTGTCCGATTCGATGCCCCAGCGGGCGAGCGCCGCGTCGTCGGTGACACGGGCGTCGACCCAGCGCTCGCCGGCCTCGGTTTTCTCTTTCTTCCAGAACGGCGCCTGGGTCTTCAGATAATCCATCACGAATTCGCACGACGCGAACGCTTCCCCGCGATGCGCGGCCGTCGTCGCCACGAGCACGATCTGATCGAGCGGATACAGCTTGCCGACCCGATGCACGATCAGCACCTCGATGCCCGGCCAGCGTTCACGCGCGCTGACGATGATCGCCTCCAGCGACTTCTCCGTCATGCCGGGATAGTGTTCGAGCTCCATCGTCTCGATCGTGCTGCCGTCGTTCAGGTCGCGCACGGTGCCGACAAAACAGGCGACCGCGCCGATCTTCGGGTTGCGCGCGCGCAATCCGGCGACCTCGGCGGTGAGGTCGAAGTCTTCCGTCTGGATACGAACGGGCATCTGCGGCTCCTATGCGATTAAGCGGCGTGGCGACTCAGCCGCCGGTGACGGGCGGAAAGAACGCGACTTCGCAGCCCTCGGTGACGCGCGTGCCGGCGCCGGTCATGACGTGGTTGAGTGCCATGCGCAGCGCGCGGCCTTCGGCCAGCGTATCCGCCCAGATACCGCCGCGCACGCGCAGCCACGCGCGCACGTCGCCGACGGTCGCGATGCCGTCGGGCAGATCGACGGTTTCGTCGGCCAATTCGAGCGCTTCGCGCACGCTCGCAAAATATCGGAGTTGGATCTTCATCGGGATGGCGCCGGCGGTTGCCGGCCTCAGTTCAACAATTCGGAAAAAGGAATGAAGCGTACGGTCTCGCCGGCGCTGATCGCGTGATTCGGCGGGTTGTCGATCAGGCCATCGCCCCAGACGGTCGAGGTCAGCACAGCCGAGCTCTGGTTCGGAAACAGATCGAGCCCGCCAGCCGGATTGATACGCGCGCGCAGAAATTCGTTGCGGCGATCGGCCTTGCTCTGCGTGAAGTCCGCGCGCAGCGACAGCGCGCGCGGCGCGACCGCCTGCACGCCGGCCAGACTCAGGATGAACGGGCGCACGAACAGTAGGAAGGTCGCGAAGCTGGACACCGGATTGCCCGGCAGACCGATAAAGAAGGTCTCCGCCGACGCCGAATCCGGCGCCGCCGCGGTCTCGCCACGCCGCGCTGCACGGCGCACCGCGCCGAAGGCGAGCGGCTTGCCCGGCTTCATCGCGATCTGCCACATGGCAAGACGCCCTTCTGCTTCCACAGCCGGCTTCACGTGATCCTCCTCGCCCACCGACACGCCGCCGCACGTGAGGATCAGGTCGTGTGCCTCGGCGGCTTCACGCAAGGTCGCGCGGGTCGCATCGAGCTTGTCGGCGACGATGCCGTAATCGGTCACTTCGCAGCCGAGTTTTTCCAGCAGGCCACGCAGCGTGAAACGGTTCGAGTTGTAGATCGCGCCAGGCTTCAGCGGCTCACCCGGCATGGTCAGCTCGTCGCCGGTGAAAAATACGGCAACCTTGACGCGCCGCCGCACCGCGAGTTCGGCGCAACCGACCGACGCGGCGAGCCCCAATGCCTGCGGCGTAAGCCGCGTGCCCGCCGGAAGGATGACCGAACCGCTGCGGATATCCGCGCCTTGCGCTGTAATCCATTCGCCCGGTTCCGGACTGTGCAGGATCACGACGTCTGTGTCGGCGGCTTCGGTTTGCTCCTGCATCACGATCGCGTCGGCGCCGGGCGGCACCGTGGCGCCCGTGAAGATGCGCGCCGCCGTACCGGGCTTCAGGGGCTCCGGCGCGTGGCCGGCAGGAATGCGCTGCGAAACCGGCAAGCGGCTGTAGTCCCGAACCGTCAGGTCCGCCGTGCGGATCGCGTAGCCGTCCATTGAACTGGTGTTCATTGGCGGGACGTCGAGCGGTGAAGTGACGTCGGCCGCGAGAACACGGTTCAGCGCATCCAGCGTGGGGATCGACTCTGTGCCGGCAATCGGGCTCGCTGCGCTGAGCAGGGTCGCCAGCGCTTCGGCGGTGGCAAGCATCGGCGCGCGGGGCATGGGTGTGGACATCTCGGGTCTCGGAGCCGCAGGTTAAAAGAATATTGTAGCGGTCGAAGCAGGAAGCCTGGGCTGCGTGGCGTTATGGGGGAATTTCTGGTGTTTGAGCGCTTGCCGCGAGGTTTCGCGGCAAGCGCCGTTCGACGTGGAGCGCACGGCGTGCGGGAGCGTGCCGGACGGCTGCGTGAGCCGCAGATCCGGTCACGCTTCGACAACTGTGACTCGCTTACGCGTCCACGTTCGCCACGATAAAGTCCTTCACGTGCTGCACGTCCGCGGGCAGCACTTCGAAGCGCTGCGGCAGGGATTCGAGGCCCGAGAAAGCCGCCGGCCGCTCCGGTTCGCGCAGCAGCGCTTCGCGGATCGTCTCGCCGAATTTGATCGGTTGCGCGGTCTCCAGCACGATCATCGGAATGCCCGGCTGCAGATGTTCGCGTGCGACCTTCAGGCCGTCGGCCGTGTGCGTGTCGATCATCGTATCGTAACGCTCGAACACGTCGCGAATCGTCTCCACGCGGGTCTCGTGGCTGCTGCGGCCCGACACGAAACCGAATTGCTGCACGCGCGCAAAGTCGCCGCTCGCGGCGAGGTCGAAACCGCCCTTCTCTTCGACGTCGCGGAACAGTTGCAACACGCGCGCCGGATCGCGGCCCAGCAGATCGAACACGAAACGCTCGAAGTTCGAAGCCTTCGAAATGTCCATGCTCGGGCTACTGGTGTGATACGTCTCGACCGCCTTGCGCACGCGGTAAATACCCGTGCGGAAAAACTCGTCGAGCACGTCGTTTTCGTTTGTCGCCACGACCAGCTTTTCGATCGGCAAACCCATCATGCGCGCGATGTGACCCGCGCACACATTGCCGAAGTTGCCCGACGGCACGGTGAACGACACACGCTCGTCGTTCGACTTCGTGGCCGCGAAGTAACCCTTGAAGTAATACACGACCTGCGCGACGACGCGCGCCCAGTTGATCGAGTTGACCGTGCCGATCTTGTACTTCGCCTTGAACGCGTGATCGTTCGACACGGCTTTGACGATGTCCTGCGCGTCGTCGAACACGCCTTCCACGGCGATGTTGAAGATGTTCGGATCCTGCAGGCTGTACATCTGCGCGGTCTGGAACGCGCTCATCTTCTTGTGCGGCGAGAGCATGAACACGCTGATGCCCTTCTTGCCGCGCATCGCGTATTCCGCGGCGCTGCCGGTGTCGCCCGAAGTCGCGCCGAGAATGTTCAGCGTTTGACCGTGCTTTGCCAGCGTGTATTCGAACAGGTTGCCGATCAACTGCATCGCCATGTCCTTGAACGCGAGCGTCGGTCCGTTGGACAGCTCCAGCAGCGACAGCGGCGCGCCGTCCTCGACGCCGAGCGTCTTCAGCGGCGTGATCTGCGCGGCGCTTTCGTCGTCGCGCACGTTGCAGTAGGTGGCCGCGGTGTACGTTTTGCGCGTGAGTGCGCGCAGGTCTTCGGCGGGAATGTCGTCGCAGAATCTGGACAGGATCTCGAAGGCCAGGTCCGCGTACGGCAGCGTGCGCCAGCGCGTCAATTCGTCGCCGGTGATGCGCGGATATTCGGCGGGCAGGTACAGGCCACCGTCCTTCGCGAGACCGCCCAGCAGGATGTCGGAAAAGGTATGGTGCTCGCCGGCTCCGGCGCCGCGCGTGGAGAGGTAGTTCATAGTTCGGCCTAGTTCAGCGCTTCCATGCGCAGCTTCGTGACTTGCGAGACAACGGTCTTCAGCGCTTCGATCGTCTTGATCGCAGCGTTGACGTGCTTTTCGACCGTTTCGTGCGTAATCAGGATGATGTCGGTTTCGCCCTTGCCGTTCGCGTCGACCTGCTCCGATTCCTTCTGCAGCAGCGCGTCGATCGAAATGCCGGTGTCGGCCAGAATGCGCGTGATGTCGGCCAGCACGCCAGTCACGTCCGCCACCCGCAGACGCAGGTAGTAGCCGCTCGTGACTTCGTCGATCGGCAGGATCGGGGTGTTCGACAGGCTGTCCGGCTGGAACGCCAGATGCGGCACGCGATGCTCCGGGTCCGCCGTGTGCAGACGCGTCACGTCGACCAGATCGGCCACCACCGCGGAAGCCGTGGGCTCGGCGCCCGCGCCCTTGCCGTAGTAAAGCGTGGTGCCGACCGCGTCGCCGTGCACCACGACCGCGTTCATCGCGCCTTCCACGTTCGCCAGCAGGCGCTTTTCCGGAATCAGCGTGGGATGCACGCGCAATTCGATGCCCTTGTCCGTGCGGCGCGCAATGCCGAGCAGCTTGATACGGTAGCCGAGTTCCTCGGCATATCTGATGTCGATCGCCGCGAGCTTGCTGATGCCTTCGACGTAGGCCTTGTCGAACTGCACCGGCACGCCGAACGCGATCGCGCTCATGATGGTCGCCTTGTGCGCGGCGTCCACGCCTTCGATGTCGAAGGTCGGATCGGCTTCGGCGTAACCGAGCTCCTGCGCGGCTTTCAGCGCGGTCGCGAAGTCGAGCCCGCGGTCGCGCATTTCCGAGAGAATGTAGTTCGTCGTGCCGTTGATGATGCCCGCAATGTACTGGATGCGATTGGCCGTGAGCCCTTCGCGCAGCGCCTTGATGATCGGGATGCCGCCCGCCACCGCCGCCTCGAACGACACCATCACGCCGTTGGCGCGCGCCGCTTCGAAAATCTCCGTGCCGTGCACCGCGAGCAGCGCCTTGTTGGCGGTCACCACATGCTTGCGATTGCGGATCGCGCGCAGCACGAGCTCGCGCGCCACGCCCGTGCCGCCGATCATCTCGGCCACGATATCGATCGACGGGTCGTCGACCACCGCATTGAACTCATCGGTCAGCGCCACCGTGCCGGCCTCGGCGCCGAGCGCCGCTGTCGCTTTGGCGGGATTGCGCACGGCAATGCGCGCAATCTCGATGCCGCGGCCCGCGCGGCGTTTGATTTCTTCCTGATTGCGGCGCAGTACCGTGAAGGTGCCGCTGCCTACCGTGCCGAAGCCCAGCAGTCCAACTTTGATCGGTTCCATGCAGCGTGTGTTTTCAAGTAGATGATTAAAAGTAAACGGGTCTCGGGTCCGGCGCGGGTCGCCCGGCGCGGCATGTGCCCAGGCATACTCGCCTGTAAGACGTGCCGCGCCGTGCGCCCTGTTCCTATTGTGCGCTAGGCTGTGTGACGCTTGCGGTAGCCGTCGAGGAAACGCGCGATCCGGTTGATCGAATCCGCAAGGTCGTCCACGTTCGGCAGGAACACGACGCGGAAGTGATCCGGCGTCGGCCAGTTGAAGCCGGTGCCCTGCACGAGCAGCACGCGCTCTTCCAGCAGAAGGTCGAGAATGAACTGCTGATCGTCCTGGATCGGATAGATCTTCGGGTCCAGCCGCGGGAACATGTACAGCGCCGCTTCGGGCTTCACGCAACTCACGCCGGGGATCGCCGTCAGCATGTCATACGCGAGTTCGCGCTGTTTGTACAGGCGCCCGCTCGGCACGATCAGGTCGTTGATGCTCTGGTAGCCGCCGAGCGCGGTCTGGATCGCGTACTGGCCGGGCACGTTCGGGCAGAGGCGCATGGAAGCCAGAATGCCGAGCCCTTCGAAGTAGTCTTTGGCATGGCGGCGGTTCTCGCCGGCGGTCAGGCCCGAGATGAACATCCAGCCGGCGCGATAACCGCATGACCGGTAGCTCTTCGACAGGCTGTTGAACGTGACCGTGAGCACGTCTTCGGAGAGCGCCGCCATCGACGTGTGCTTCTTGCCGTCGTAGACGATCTTGTCGTAGACCTCGTCGGCGAAAATCACGAGGCCGTGCTGGCGGGCGATCTCGATCAGGCCGAGCAGCAGTTCGTCCGAATACAGCGCGCCGGTCGGGTTGTTCGGGTTGATGACCACGAGCGCGCGGGTGTTCGGCGTGATTTTCGCGCGAATGTCGTCGAGGTCGGGCATCCAGCTATTCGATTCGTCGCAGATGTAGTGCACCGGCGTGCCGCCCGACAGGCTCACGCCGGCGGTCCACAGTGGGTAGTCCGGTGCGGGCAGCAGCACTTCGTCGCCGTCGTTGAGCAGCCCCTGCAGCGCCATCACGATCAGCTCCGAGGCGCCGTTGCCGATATAGATGTCGTCCAGTTCTACGCCGTGCACGCCCTTTTGCTGCGTGTAATGCATGATCGCCTTGCGCGCGGCGAACACACCCTTGGAATCGGAATAACCCGACGACCCCGGCAGGTTCAGGATCATGTCCTGAATGATTTCGTCCGGCGCGTCGAAGCCGAACGGCGCGAGATTGCCGATGTTCAGCTTGATGATGCGGTGGCCCTCTTCTTCGAGCCGCTTCGCATGTTCGAGGACGGGCCCGCGAATGTCGTAGCAGACATTCAACAACTTGTTGGATTTGAGTATCGGTTTCACGGCGGGCACTTCATCCTGGTTGATGGCTTGGGCAAACCGGCGCGGGCAAACAGCAACAGGGCCGGGCAGGTTCGCCGATATGGGGAATTCGGACGCGGCACGGACGGCGACGGCAAGCGACGACCGGCGGACGCGGATCGGGTCAGGTCAATCACGGAGCCCATTCGTCGGGCCGCTGCGCAGGCCGCTTCGCGAACCCTCTTCGCGTTGACGAACACAGACACAGCAGACGAAAAGCGGCCGAAAGCGGGCAAAACCAAGGCGGATAGCCGGTGGGCCGCACCCGCCGACTCAGCGCGGCTTGTGGCGGCATATGAGCGAGGGGCGCCGCAAGGCGGCTAAAAAGTTATAATTTAGCGGATTTTGGCCGACTTCCGCAATGCACCAACCGCAACGGCAAGCCTTTTCGGCCGCATTTGCCCCGCTTTTGCCTCGCTTGTGCCCCATGCGCGTGTCCCACTCGCGTCGAATCGCCCCGCCCGGGCCCAGCCCGGTCAGGCCGCCAACACGCATGATGTCTCACGACGACTTCGGAAAACCAATTTGAAATTACATCAGGATTCGAGCGGCGCCCTCAACACCGTCACCGGTTACGGCGCCGACTACGTCGAAATCAATCTGGTGCGCCATTCAGGCAGCCTTCTCGTGCTGCCGGACGCACCCGTCATCCCTTGGCCCATCGCCTCCTTCGAGCAGCTGAGCGCCGAGCACTTCGCCATGCTGGTCGATTCCGCGCCCGAAGTGGTCGTGTTCGGCAGCGGCGGGCGGCTGCGCTTTCCGCATCCACGCCTGACCGCCGCGCTGACCGCGAAGCGGATCGGCGTCGAAACGATGGACTTCAAGGCCGCCTGCCGCACTTACAACATTCTGATGGCCGAGGGCCGCAAGGTCGCGGCCGCGCTGTTGATCGAAGCATAGGCGCGTGCCGCGCAGCCGCGCCAGCACGGGTTGGCCGCAGCGTGCCGCACCCCGTGTGCGCTGCGGCCACGCTGTCCGGCCGGCTCGTCAGGCTCACTGCGCGCCCTGTCCGCGTGACGGCCGATCACGTACACTGCGCGCCATCGAAGGCAGTACCGGCAGCCTGAGCACGGCCGCGCGTCGTGGCCGCGCGCTGTAGACGGCAGGCGAAGAAGCCGCCGCCATCAAGGCCGGCTGCGCTCGCGGGCAACCAGAATGCGGCGCGCAGAGTCTGACGCGCGCGCGCCTCGCTCACGGCAGTCCCGCGCAGCGCTGGTCGCTTCGCGGAGGGCCGCCGCGCATAGCCGGTCGCCATTTCCGAACAACACCGCTTCGCCGCCCGCGCGGCGTCGCCACAAAGGTTGAAATCCATGAACGATACGCCTTCCAGGCTACCGCTCAACCGCACCACGATTCTGCTGCTGGTGCTGGCCCTCGCCGTGATCTGGTTCGTGCCGCTCGGCTGGCGCCACCTGCTGCCGAGCGACGAAGGCCGCTACGCCGAAATGGCACGCGAGATGTTCGTCACCGGCGACTGGATCACGCCGCGCTACAACGGCTACAAGTATTTCGAGAAGCCGCCGCTGCAGACCTGGGCGAACGCGCTCACGTTCGCGTGGTTCGGCATCGGCGAATGGCAGGCGCGGCTTTATACCGCACTGACGGGCTTTGCCGGCGTACTGCTGATCGGCTTCACCGGCGCGCGCGTGTTCAACGCGGCGACCGGCGTATTTGCGGCGATCGTGCTGGCGACCTCGCCGTACTGGAACCTGATGGGCCACTTCAACACGCTCGACATGGGCCTGTCGTTCTGGATGGAACTGACGCTGTGCGCACTGCTGCTCGCGCAGCGCCCCAACCTGCGGACCGGCTGCGTGCGCGGCTGGATGTGGGTGTGCTGGGGCTCGATGGCGCTGGCGGTGCTGTCCAAGGGACTCGTCGGCGTGATCCTGCCGGGCGCCGTGCTCGTGCTCTACACGCTGATCGCGCGCGACTGGGCCGTGTGGAAGCGCCTGCATCTGATCGGCGGCCTGATCGTGTTCTTCGCGATCGTCACGCCGTGGTTCGTACTGGTGCAGCAGCGCAACCCGGAATTCCTCAATTTCTTTTTCATCGTTCAGCAGTTCAAGCGCTATCTGACGCCTGAGCAGAACCGTCCGGGGCCGTTCTACTACTTCGTGCCGGTGCTGCTGGTGGGCTTCCTGCCGTGGCTCTCGGTGACGCTGCAAAGCGTGCGCCACGCATGGCGCCTGCCGCGCCAGCCGAACGGCTTCGCGCCGGTCACCCTGATGCTGACGTGGACCGTCTTCATCTTCCTGTTCTTCAGTGCGTCGCATTCGAAGCTGCTGTCCTACACGCTGCCGATCGCGCCGCCGATCGCGCTTCTGATCGGCATGTACCTGCCGCTCGTCACGCGCGACCAGTTGCGCCGCCATCTCGCCGGCTATGCGCTCTTTCTCGTCGCGGCCGCGTTCGGTGCGCTGTTCCTGCCGCGTTTCGGCAGTGCCCGCAATCCGGCCGAACTGTATGCCGAATACCGCACGTGGGTGTTGGCGGCGCTCGCCGTCGCCTTCGTGCTGACGCTGGCCGCGCTGTGGCTGAACCGCCGCAGCCGCGCCGGCAGCCTCGGCGCCGTCGCCACTTTCGGCGCGGCGTGGCTGCTGCTCGGCACCATCGCCGGCACGGGTCACGACGTGTTCGGCCGCCTGAGCTCCGGTGCGCCGCTCGCGCCCGCCATCAAGGCGGAGATCGCCAGGTTGCCGGCGGATACGCCGTTCTACTCGGTGGGCGTGCTCGACCACACGCTGCCGTTCTATGTCGACCACGCCATGATCATGGTCGAGCATCCCGACGAACTGGCGTTCGGCGTCTCCGTCGAACCGCAGAAATGGATTCCGTCCGTCGATGCGTGGATCGAGCGCTGGAAGGCCGACCGCTATGCGCTCGCGCTGATCCCGCCGCCGACCTACGACCGGCTCCTCAAGGAAGGCCTGCCGATGCAGGTGATCGCCCGCGACTCGCGCCGCGTGGTGGTGGAGAAGCCGCTCGCCGTGCCCGGCGGGCCGGCGGCCGTGACACCGGCGCCAGAGTCGGCGCCGGTAGAAAAAGCACAACAATGACCCCATATCAGGATCTAACCGTTCGATGAACCCGATTTCCCTCTTTTGCATTCTTGCCGGCGTCACGTTGAACGCCGGCGCGCAGTTGCTGCTCAAAGCCGGAACGAATGCCGTTGGACACTTCGAATTCACCCGTGCGAACATCCTGCCCATCGCCTTTCGCCTCGCAACCCAGCCGCCGATCATCGGCGGACTGGCCTGCTATGTGATCAGCGTGGCCGTGTGGATCGTCGGCCTGTCGCGGGTGGACGTATCGATCGCCTATCCGATGCTCTCGCTCGGCTACGTCGTCAACGCGTTCGCGGCGTGGTACCTGTTCGGCGAAGTGTTGTCGGTACAGAAAATGATCGGCATCGGCATCATCCTGATCGGCGTGCTGGTATTGGCTCGCAGCTAGATGTAACGGCCCGGCGGCGTGCCGGACACAATCTATTACTGTTTATTGCCGGCGCCGCCTGAACAGACGCAGGCGGCAAAGACCTTAAGCCGGCAATCCGGCCGGCTAAGGAATACGTAAGGTTGACCACGGTATGCTGCGCGGTTGCGCCCTGTTTTAGCCGCGGCCCCGGTTGCGCATGGTGTGTGGTTTAGTTCGCGCCCTTCGGGTTGCGCCCCCTTTCAATCGAGCGAAGCATTCATGAGCCAGTCAACAGTCCCGTTTTTGCCCTTTGTGAAACCCGAGATCGACGAGGAAACGATTCAGGGCGTCGCCGACGTGCTGCGCTCCGGCTGGATCACCACCGGCCCGCAGAACCAGAAATTCGAGGCGGCGCTCTCCGAATTCTGCGGCGGCCGCCCGGTGCGCACGTTCAATTCCGGCACGGCGACGCTGGAAATCGGCCTGCGCATTGCCGGCGTGGGTGAAGGCGACGAGGTCATCACGACGCCGGCCTCGTGGGTCTCGACCAGCAACGTGATCTATGAAGTCGGCGCGACGCCGGTGTTCGCCGACATCGACCCGGTCACCCGCAACATCGACCTCGATCTGCTCGAAAAGGCCATCACGCCGCGTACCAAGGCGCTGATTCCGGTCTATCTGTCGGGCCTGCCGGTCGATATGGACCGGTTGTATGCGATTGCCCGCGCCCACAAGCTGCGGGTGATCGAAGACGCCGCGCAGGCGTTCGGCTCGACGTGGAAAGGCGAGCGCATCGGGCGGCTGGGCGACATGGTCTCGTTCAGCTTCCACGCGAACAAGAACCTGACCTCGATCGAAGGCGGCGCGCTGGTGCTGAACAACGAAGAAGAAGCCATTCTCGCGCAGAAATACCGTCTGCAAGGCATCACGCGCACCGGCTTCGACGGCATGGACTGCGACGTGCTCGGCGGCAAGTACAACCTGACGGACGTCGCCGCGCGCGTCGGGCTCGGTCAGTTGCCACATCTGGAGCGCTTTCTCGCGCAGCGCCGGAAACTGGTGCGTGCGTATTTCGCGGGCTTCGAGGGTAGCGCGGCGACGAAACTGGGAGTCGGCCTGCCGTTTGCTGATTTTGAAAACAGCAACTGGCACATGTTCCAGATCACGCTGCCGCTCGAAAAACTCTCGATCGACCGCGCCGGCTTCATGGGCCAACTGAAAGAGCGCGGCATCGGTTCGGGCGTGCACTACCCGGCGATCCACCTGTTCTCGCTATACCGGGCACGCGGTTTCAGGGAAGGCATGTTCCCGCATGCGGAGCGTTTCGGCGCAACCACCGTCACGCTACCGCTCTTCACGCTGATGAACGAAAGCGACGTGGAACGCGTGTGCCGCGCGGTCAATGAAATTTGCGAACAATACGGAAAATAAGCGGAAATGAGTTATTCGGAACATCGCGCCGTCGCACCGGAAGTGTCGGTCATCATCCCGGTGTACAACGAGGAAGCCGGTCTGGCTGCGCTGTTCGCGCGCCTCTATCCTGCGCTAGACGCGCTCGGCACCGGTTATGAAGTGATCTTCATCAACGACGGCAGCCGCGACAAGTCCGCGGCCCTGCTCGCCGAGCAGTTCCGTGCGCGTCCCGACTCGACCCGCGTGATTCTGCTGAACGGCAACTACGGCCAGCACATGGCGATTCTGGCGGGCTTCGAGCAATCGCGCGGCGAGATCGTCATCACGCTCGACGCCGACCTGCAGAATCCGCCGGAAGAGATCGCCAAGCTGGTCAACAAGATGCGCGAAGGCTACGACTACGTCGGCACGATTCGCCTGCAGCGCCAGGACAGCCTGTGGCGCCGCAAGGCCTCGCGTGCGATGAACCGGCTGCGCGAGCGCATCACCCGCATCAAGATGACCGACCAGGGCTGCATGCTGCGCGCGTACAGCCGGCATATCATCGACACGATCAATCGCTGCGGCGAAATCAACACCTTCATTCCGGCGCTCGCGTACACGTTCGCGCAGAATCCGGTGGAAGTCGAGGTCGCGCACGAAGAGCGTTTTGCCGGCGAATCGAAGTACTCGCTGTATTCGCTGATCCGCCTGAATTTCGACCTCGTGACCGGCTTCTCGGTGGTGCCGCTGCAATGGCTGTCGTTCATCGGCGTGATCCTGTCGCTCGGGTCCGCGGCGCTGTTCGTGCTGCTGCTGATTCGCCGCTTCATCATCGGCGCGGAAGTGCAAGGTGTGTTCACGCTGTTCGCCATCACCTTCTTCCTGCTCGGTGTGATCATCTTCGCGCTCGGTCTGCTCGGCGAATATATCGGCCGGATCTATCAGCAGGTGCGCGCGCGTCCACGCTACCTCGTGCAAACCATTCTTGAACAGCGCGACGGCACGACCGTCGCCGAAGCGCCGCGCCAGACGGTCGTACAGGCCGTGCAGGCCGCGCCGCTCCTCGACCAGGGTCCCACTCCATGAAGCCGCGCGCCGTCGTATTCGCGTATCACAACGTCGGTGTGCGCTGCCTGCAGGTGCTGCTCGCGCGCGGCGTGGACGTGGCGCTCGTCGTCACGCACGAAGACAACCCGACCGAAAACATCTGGTTCGGCAGCGTCGCCTCCGTCGCGGCCGAACACGGTATTCCGGTGATGACGCCGAACGATCCCAAAAGTCCCGAGCTGCACGCCGCGGTGAGTGCCGCGCGCCCGGACTTCATCTTCTCGTTCTACTACCGCCATATGTTGCCGGTCGAGTTGCTGGCGCTCGCCGCACGAGGCGCGTACAACATGCACGGCTCGCTGCTGCCGAAGTACCGCGGCCGCGTGCCGACCAACTGGGCGGTGATTCACGGCGAAACCGAAACCGGCGCGACGCTGCACGAAATGGCGGCCAAGCCGGACGCGGGCGCGATCGTCGCGCAAACGCCGGTGCCGATCCTGCCCGACGACACCGCGAGCCAAGTGTTCGACAAAGTCACGGTGGCCGCCGAGCAGACGCTGTGGCGCGTGCTGCCGTCCTTGCTGGCGGGCGAAGCGCCGCATCTGCCGAACGATATCTCGCACGGCAGCTATTTCGGCGGCCGCAAGCCGGAAGACGGCCGCATCGACTGGACGCAACCGGCGCAGCAGGTCTACAACCTGATCCGTGCGGTCGCGCCGCCCTATCCGGGCGCGTTCACGGACCTCGGCGGGCACCGCTTCATGGTTGCGCGCGCGCGGCTGGCCGCGCCCGGCGCGCTTCGCTCGGATTTGCCCGCGGGCCTGCACGTAAGCGATAATGCCATTTTCGCGATATGCGGCGACGGCCGCACGATCGCCATCCACGAATTGCGGCACCAGCACGGCGGCAGCGAGACTGTCGTCACTCCGGCCGAATTTGCCCAGCTCATTCAAACTCCCCGTTACTCATGAAAAAAGTCCTGATTCTGGGTGTGAACGGCTTCATCGGCCATCACCTGTCCAAACGCATTCTCGAAACGACCGATTGGGAAGTGTTCGGGATGGACATGCAGACCGAACGTCTGGGCGACCTGATCAATCATGAACGGATGCACTTCTTCGAAGGCGACATCACGATCAACAAGGAGTGGGTCGAATATCACGTCAAGAAGTGCGATGTGATCCTGCCGCTGGTCGCGATCGCCACGCCCGCCACGTACGTGAAGCAGCCACTGCGCGTGTTCGAACTCGACTTCGAGGCGAACCTGCCGATCGTGCGTTCGGCCGTCAAGTACGGCAAGCACCTCGTGTTCCCGTCCACGTCCGAGGTCTACGGCATGTGCACGGACGAGCAGTTCGATCCGGAAGAATCGCAACTGTCGTACGGTCCGATCAACAAGCCGCGCTGGATCTACGCGTGCTCCAAGCAGTTGATGGACCGCGTGATCTGGGGTTACGGCATGGAAGGCCTGAACTTCACGCTGTTCCGTCCGTTCAACTGGATCGGCCCGGGCCTCGACTCGATCTACACGCCGAAGGAAGGCAGCTCGCGCGTGGTCACGCAGTTCCTCGGCCATATCGTGCGCGGCGAGAACATCAGCCTCGTGGACGGCGGCGCGCAAAAGCGCGCGTTCACGGACATCGACGACGGCATCGGCGCGCTGATGAAGATCATCGAGAACAAGGACGGCGTGGCAACGGGCAAGATCTACAACATCGGCAACCCGACCAACAATTTCTCGGTGCGTGAACTCGCGCACAAGATGCTGACGCTCGCCGCCGAATTCCCGGAATACGCAGACACGGCCAAGCAGGTGCAACTGGTCGAAACCTCGTCGGGCGCGTACTACGGCGCGGGCTATCAGGACGTGCAGAACCGCGTGCCGAAGATCGACAACACCATGCAGGAACTCGGCTGGGCGCCCAAGTCGACCTTCGACGAAGCGCTGCGCAAGATTTTCGAAGCGTATCGCGGCCACGTCGGCGAAGCGCGCGCGCTCGTCGAACAGCAATAAGGGCCGATCCTTGGCTCGTATCGTCCTGAAGATCGACGTCGACACGCTGCGCGGCACCCGCGAAGGCGTGCCGAATCTCGCGCGCATCTTCGACCGCTTCAAGGCGCGCGCCACCTTCCTCTTCAGCCTCGGGCCCGACCACACCGGTTGGGCGATGCGCCGCGTGCTGCGGCCGGGCTTTTTGCAGAAGGTGTCGCGCACCTCGGTGGTCGAACACTACGGCATCAAACAGTTGATGTACGGCGTATTGCTGCCCGGCCCGGACATCGGCGCCAAGGCCGCAGCGGAAATGCGCGCGATCCACGAAGCCGGCTTCGAGTGCGGCATTCATACGTGGGATCACGTCTACTGGCAGGACAACGTGCGCTCGAAAGACCGCGCATGGACCACGGCGCAGATGCAGCAAAGCCACGACCGTTTCGTCGAAGTGTTCGGCACGCCGCCGGTCACGCACGGCGCGGCCGGCTGGCAGATGAACGGCCACGCGTTCGAGCAGATCGACGCGTGGGGCATGCACTACGCGTCCGACGGCCGCGGCCACTCGCCGTATCTGCCGGTGGTCGGCGGGCGAACGCTCACGCATGTGCAGATGCCCACCACGCTGCCCACGCTCGACGAAGTGCTCGGCGTGGACGGTGTCGAGCCGCACAATGTCGCCGCGTGGATGCTCAAGCATACGGAAAACAATCCGCACGACCAGGTGTACACGCTGCACGCGGAACTCGAAGGGCAAAAGCTCGCGCCGATTTTCGAACAGCTTCTGGAAGGCTGGCGCGCGCAAGGCCACACCTTCGCGACGATGGGCGATTATTACGCGGCGCTAGACCGCAGCACGCTGCCATCGTACCCTGTTACATGGGGCGAAATTCCAGGGCGCTCCGGCGAACTGATTGTCCAGCCCTGACTGGTCAGCCCGCAGCCGGCCCTGACGACCCGAGCGCCGCGCGAGAACATGCCGCGCGCCGGCCGCCCCTCCCAAAAGTCTCGACGCCAGGCCGGCGCCGCCGCAATCTTCCGGCGCCGGCCATAACAACCGGAGAACCTCGTGCCCATCGCAGTCGACCAACCCATCCCCGACTTCACCGCCCCCGCTACCGGCGGCGAGATCACGCTGTCCAAGCTGCGGGGCAAGAAGGTGGTGCTGTATTTTTATCCGAAGGACAACACGCCGGGCTGCACAACCGAAGGTCTGCAGTTCCGCGATCTGTATCCGAAGTTCAGGAAGGCCGGCGCGGAGATCATCGGCGTGTCGCGCGACAGCCTGCGCTCGCATGACAATTTCAAGGCAAAGCTCGAACTGCCCTTCCCGTTGATCTCGGATCCCGAGGAAACGCTGTGCGCGCTCTTCAACGTCATCAAAATGAAGAAAATGTATGGCAAAGAAGTACGGGGAATTGAACGCTCCACGTTCCTCATCGACGCTGAAGGCGTGCTGCGCCAGGAGTGGCGCGGCGTGAAGGTGCCCGGCCACGTCGACGATATTCTGGAGGCTGTACAAGCGCTTTGAGGCGCGTTATATTGGGTTGCAATGAGTGCCTGTACACCCCAAATTCTTCGCCGCTGCGCCAGACTTGACGGCCGTTTCCGGTTTTTCCCGGGTGCCGTCGGAGTCGTGAGGCGCAACGCGAGCACTGTAGGCGAGCCGCTTGCCCCGTACGCCGGGGCGGCGGCTTTTTTAATTGCGCGCGGCCGTTCGTTCACTCGGCCACGCGCTTCCGTTAAGGAGCCGATCGAAGACCAGGCGAACCGGCATCTCTAGACCGAATGCGCGCCTCCGGGCGCAAACTGCGTGCGCATCCATTGGCACCGGCAGAATGCGACAGGCGGCGCACGATATGCGACCCGATTAATTCGAGGGAAACCATGCCTTTGCCTACCCCCCCCAGCAAGCTCGGCAATCTCCTGCCGCCTGACGAATACAAGGCCAAAGCCGCCAGCCCGGCGCGCTCCGCCGCGAAGAAACAGGCGACCGTTGGGGAATCCGCAGAGTCGGCCGACTATGGCCGCGCAAACGTCGCCACGCCGATGGCGCACGCCGCCAATGCCGCGACCACTTTGCGGCCTGTGCCGACGTCGTCGGCGGCTCCGGCTGTATCCGAATCCTCGGGCGAGGCCGCGCCCACCCGCAGCCGCAAATCGAAGCAGACGGCCGCCCTGTTGCAGCCGGTTCCCGCTGCCCGTCCGCAAGCCGAGCCGGCTGCGCCCGCAGAGCCGGTCGTCGCGCGTGCGCCGAGTGCGAAGCAGGCTGAGGCGAGCACACCCGCAGCCGCCGCGCCGAACACGCGCGGCACCGGCAGGAAACGCGGCACGGCCACCGAACCGGTCGAAGTCCAGAAGCTTTTCGTGCTCGACACGAACGTGCTGATGCACGATCCGAGCTGCCTGTTCCGTTTCGAGGAACACGACGTCTATCTGCCAATGATGACGTTGGAAGAACTCGACAACCACAAGAAGGGCATGTCGGAAGTCGCGCGCAACGCCCGTCAGGTGAGCCGCACGCTGGACGCGCTCGTGGCGAACGCCGGCAATATGTCCGACGGCATATCGCTCGCGCGTCTGGGCAGCCGCGAGGCTTCCGGGCGCCTGTACTTCCAGACCAAGCTCACCGCCATCGAACCGGTGGAAGGTCTGCCGGAAGGCAAAGCCGACAACCAGATCCTCGGCGTGGTGCGCGCGTTGCAGCGCGACCGGATGGATCGCCAGGTCGTGCTGGTGTCGAAAGACATCAACATGCGCATCAAGGCGCATGCGCTCGGCCTGCCGGCTGAAGACTACTTCAACGACCAGGTGCTCGAAGACAGCGATCTGCTGTATTCCGGCATTCGCGCGCTGCCGCAGGATTTCTGGACCAGGCACGCGAAGGGCATGGAGAGCTGGCAGGACACCAAGACCGGAACCACGTATTACCGCGTGACCGGTCCGCTGTGCGCGTCGATGCTGGTCAACGAGTTCGTCTATCTGGAGCCGCAGAACGGCGAGCCGGCGTTTCACGCGCTGGTGCGCGAACTGAACGGCAAGACGGCGCTGCTGCAAACCTTGCGCGACTACGGCCACCACAAGAACAACGTGTGGGGCATCACGGCGCGTAACCGCGAGCAGAACTTCGCGCTGAACCTCCTGATGAACCCGGAAATCGACTTCGTCACGCTGCTGGGTCAGGCCGGCACCGGCAAGACGCTGGTCGCGCTCGCCGCCGGTCTCGCGCAGGTGCTGGACGACAAGCGCTACAACGAGATCATCGTGACGCGCGCAACGGTGCCGGTTGGTGAAGACATCGGCTTCCTGCCAGGTACGGAAGAGGAAAAAATGCAGCCGTGGATGGGTGCATTCGACGACAACCTCGAAGTCCTGCAGAAAACCGACGACGCCGCCGGCGAATGGGGCCGCGCCGCGACTCAGGAGCTGATCCGCTCGCGCCTGAAGGTCAAGAGCATGAACTTCATGCGTGGCCGCACGTTCGTGGACAAGTATCTGATCATCGACGAGGCGCAAAACCTGACGCCGAAGCAGATGAAAACGCTGGTCACTCGTGCGGGCCCTGGCACGAAGATCATCTGTCTGGGCAACATCGCGCAGATCGACACGCCGTACCTCACGGAAGGCAGTTCGGGTCTGACGTACGTGGTCGATCGCTTCAAGGGCTGGGCGCACAGCGGGCATGTGACACTGGCACGCGGCGAGCGTTCGCGTCTCGCCGACTACGCGTCGGAAATTCTCTAGGTTTCAGTTAGTTAGCTTCAGTACGAAGCCACGTCCGGAGCATTCCGGACGTGGCTTTTTTCTTGGTGGTGCGTTCCCGACTGGCAACACTTAGCGCATGAACTTCATGTAATTTATGAAGAATTCTTGCCGGAGCGAGGCTCCAAGGGCTACCATCCCGACATCGTCCGCCATTAAACGAGCGTTTACCGCTCTCCTCGTCTTCATGCGCCGACTCGCCTTTTCGTTGCTGACCGTTCTGCTGCTCGCCGCCTGTGCCGGTGCGCCGCAAAAGACGTCGTCACGCGGATCGAGTAGCGCGGTCGTGGTGGCGAACGGCGCTTATCACGCTCCGCCGCCCGGGTTTCCGAATTTCGTCGATCACAGCATCGGCCGCGAGGAAATCTCGATTCAGGCGATGAGCCTGGTCGGCATTCCATACCGTTGGGGTGGCAATACTCCAGATAGCGGCTTCGATTGCAGCGGATTGGTTCGCTACGTGGTCTCGCGCGCGGCTTCCGTGAATCTGCCGCGCACGACGGCGGACATGAGTGGGCGCGGCGAGTCGATAGAACCGGACGAGATCGCGCCGGGCGATCTGATTTTCTTCAACACGACGGGGCGCGCGCATTCGCATGTCGGCATTTATGTCGGCAAGCTGCGCTTCGTCAACGCGCCGTCGACCGGCGGCACGGTGCGGCTCGATTACCTGACCAATCCGTATTGGGCCAAACGCTTCGACGGCATTCGTCGCGTGGCCGCGCCGGCTGCAACGCCAACGCCGTTCGATACGCCGAGCTATCAGGCTGCGGCACCGCAGCCTGAGCGCGTCGCGCCGGTGGCGCAAACAACGCCGGCGTATGCTGGTGCGGCGGGCACGACGGCGACCGTGGTGGCGCCGACCTCGGCGAAGACGGCGACACAGCCGCCGGTCTATGCCGCAGGTGCGCTGCAGCCCCAATCCCAGCCGCAGCAGACGGCCCGCGTTGCAGCGGCGCCTCGCGCACCTTTGACTGCGGAGGCTCAGCCGCTCACTGCATCGGCACAAGCTGATCCGTTTGAGCCGCCACCGCCCGGCATGAGCGCCGCGCAGATCCAGGCGCGTGAGGCTGGCGCTGTGTCGCCGACGCCGGTTCCTGGCGCTCAGACCAGCGCGTACGACGCCAACTCCGGCGCACCGGCTCAACAACATCCGACGGCTTCAAGCAGTGCTGCGCCAACGGCGGCCGTCCACCCACCCGATCCTATCGACGCGGCAGCCGACGCGTTCGAACCGCCGCCGCCCGCCGCCGTCGCCGCCCGCCAAGCCCGGCAGGCGCAGCAAGCCGATGAGAGCGGCAGCGTGCAGATCATGCGGGCTTCCACGGCGTCGCGCGGCATGCCCGCTCCCACGCAAACCAACGACGACCCGATCGCCCGCTTCGCCAACGGCAACTTCTGAGGTCGCGAAGCGCGGCTGGTGGTCAGCGCGCTGACGCGCCCGGCCGCTCGCAATCATGCGCGGCGCTGCCGACCGGTGCACCACAAGCTCGCCGCCGATCTGCTATCGTCACCGATATTCTTTCGACAGCGGGTGATGACGATGGATCTCGGACTCAAAGACAAGGTGGTGTTGATCACGGGCGGCAGCAAGGGAATCGGGCTTGCCTGTGCCCGTGCGTTTGCGCTCGAAGGCGCGAAAGTCGCGATCGTCTCGCGCGATCCCGCCAACCTCGCGCGCGCCTACGAACAGTTGAAACAAGAAGGCCTGCAGGTGCACCGGACCCGCGCCGATCTGCACGAGCCGCACAGCGCCGCCGATATCGTCGAAGAAGTCAGCACCGCGGTCGGCCCGATCGACGTGCTGATCAACAGCGCAGGCGCCGCGCGCCGCTACGACCCGGAAACGCTCGATGCCGAGGCGTTCCGCGCCACCATGGAAGCGAAATACTTCCCCTACATCTATCCCCAGCAGGAAGTGCTGCGCCGCATGGCCGAGCGGGCGAAATCCGGTAATGGGAGCGAGCCCGGCACGATCGTCAATATCATCGGCATGGGCGGCAAGATCGCGAGCGATATCCACATTGCGGGCGGCGCCGCGAATGCCGCGCTGATGCTTGCCACAGTCGGCCTCGCGCACTATTACGCGCGCTACGGCATCCGCATCAACGCGATCAATCCCGGCGCGACGCTCACCGAGCGTGTCGAGGAAGCAGTCAAACTGGAAGCGACGCAGCAAGGCATCGGCAGTGCGGAAGCGCTCGCGCGCGGCCAGGCCAGAGTGCCGCTCGGACGCTTCGCCAAACCGGAGGAAATCGCCGACGTCGCGCTGTTTCTGGCGAGCCGCCGTGCAAGCTATGTGACGGGCGCAATCGTCCCGATGGATGGAGGCAGCGCGCCGCTGATCTAGGCGCGCTTCTAACCCTGCAACTGAGCGCGCGGCAGGCAGCGCTGCCGCGCGCGTGTTGTGCGTTTTCCGCGTTTCCCGCGCCTACAGGAAACGGTGGCCGAGCCACCACGCAACCCCGGCGAGGGCCGCGGAAGCCGGAATCGTCAGAATCCACGCCCAGACGATGTTGCCGGCCACGCCCCACCGCACCGCGCTCAGCTTTTGCGTCGCGCCGACACCCACGATCGCGCCGGTAATCGTATGCGTGGTGGACACCGGAATGCCGAGCCACGAGGCGGTAAACAGTGTGATCGCGCCGCCCGACTCCGCGCAAAAACCGCCGACCGGCTTGAGCTTGGTGATCTTCTGGCCCATCGTGCGGACGATCCGCCACCCGCCGAACAACGTACCGATGCCCATAGAGAGATAGCAGCCGCCGATCACCCACAGCGGCGGCGCGTCCGCGATCGACGACGCATAGCCGGTCGCGATCAGCAGCATCCAGATGATGCCGATGGTTTTCTGCGCGTCGTTGCCGCCGTGGCCGAGGCTATACAAGCCCGCGGACACCAGTTGCAGGCGACGGAAACGCCGGTCCACCTTGCTCGGCGGCGTGCGGAAATAGATCCACGACACCGCCAGCATGAAGAACGAGCCGAGCACGAAGCCGAGCAGCGGCGAAATGAAGATGAAGGCCACCGTCTTCATCAGGCCGTCGAAATTGAGCGAACCCCAGCCCGACTTGGCGAGCGCCGCGCCCACCAGCCCGCCGATCAGCGCATGCGACGAGCTCGACGGAATGCCGTAATGCCAGGTGATGATGTTCCAGCCGATCGCGCCGACCAGCGCACCGAAAATCACGTAATGGTCGACGATGTTCGGATCGATCGTGCCCTTGCCGACGGTCGCCGCCACTTTCAGATGGAACACGAAATACGCGATGACGTTGAACGCCGCGGCGAAGGCGACCGCCTGCTGCGGTTTCAGCACGCCGGTCGAGACGACCGTGGCGATCGAATTCGCCGCGTCGTGGAAGCCGTTCATGAAGTCGAAAATCAGCGCGACGGCGACCAGGCCGGTGACGACCCAGATTGCGAGTTGTATCGATTGCATTATGCGTTTTCCAGCACGATGCCTTCGATGATGTTCGCTACATCTTCACACTTGTCCGTGATCGTTTCGAGCAATTCGTAGATCGCCTTCAGCTTGATCAGGGTCTTGACGTTGTCTTCTTCGCGGAACAGTTTCGACATGGCCGAGCGCAGCACGCGGTCGGCTTCCGATTCCAGCCGGTCGATTTCCTCGCAAGCCTTCAGAATCTGGCTGGCCTGCTTCATGTCGGACAGCAGACTGACGGCGAATTGCACGCGCTCGGAAGTGGCAGTGCAGATGTGCGCCAACTGGCTCGCCTCGGAAGTCACGGCCTGCACGTCGTACAGCGAAATGGCGGTGGCAACGTCCTCCATCAGGTCGAGGATGTCGTCCATCGTGGTGATCAGCTTGTGAATCTCGTCGCGGTCGAGCGGCGTGATGAACGTCTTGTGCAGCAGGTCGATGGTTTCGTGCGTGAGCTTGTCAGCGGCCTTCTCGGCTTTCTGCACGTTTTGCTTATGGGTCTCGGCGTCCTGCAGATTGTCGATCAGCAGCTCGAGTTCACGGCTTGCCGAGACGATGCACGTTGCGTGCGCATTGAAAATTTCAAAGAACTTGCCCTCGGTGGGCATGAATCGACCGAACATTGGGATCCCGAAAATTGGTCACATTATGGCTGACATAAAACCGCCACATTGTACCGTCGCGAGACCCGCGCCGCACTTTTGAAAGCGCCGTTACAACGGCGCCCCAGTTATCGCTTCACTTCTCCGCTCAATCGCTGTAGAAATTCTGCGCGCCTGCAAAGTTGTCGAACTTCGTGAATTGACCGTGGAACGTGAGCCGAACGGGTCCGA
Source organism: Paraburkholderia dioscoreae (assembly GCF_902459535.1). Lineage (NCBI taxonomy): Bacteria > Pseudomonadati > Pseudomonadota > Betaproteobacteria > Burkholderiales > Burkholderiaceae > Paraburkholderia > Paraburkholderia dioscoreae. The sequence goes on along the minus strand of NZ_LR699553.1, from coordinate 1,944,417 downwards.
TCGGACCGTTCCGCTGCTTGCCGATGATAATCTCGGCGGTGCCCTTGTCCGGGCTGTCCGGGTTGTACACTTCGTCGCGGTAAATAAACAGGATCACGTCAGCATCCTGCTCGATAGCGCCGGATTCACGCAGGTCCGACATGATCGGGCGCTTGTTCGGGCGCTGCTCGAGACCCCGGTTGAGCTGCGACAAGGCGATCACCGGCACGTCGAGTTCCTTGGCGAGACTCTTCAGTGAGCGCGAGATTTCCGAGATTTCGGTCGCACGGTTTTCGCCTGACGACGACCCGCTCATCAACTGCAGGTAGTCGATGATGATCAGTCCCAGCTTGCCGCACTGGCGCGACAGCCGGCGCGCCCGCGAGCGCAATTCCATCGGGTTCAGGCCGCCGGTTTCGTCGATGAAAATCTGCGCCTCGCTCATTTTCTGCACGGCGTGCGTGAGCTTCGGCCAATCTTCGTCGGTCAGGCGCCCGGTTCGCATGCGGTGTTGATCCAGCCGCCCGACCGAGCCGAGCATACGCATGGTGAGCTGAGAACCCGGCATTTCCATCGAGAACACCGCGACCGGCAAGCCATACTCAACCGCCACGTATTCGCCGATATTCATCGAAAACGCCGTTTTACCCATCGACGGACGGCCCGCGACGATGATCAACTCGCCGCCGTGCATGCCCGACGTCATGCGGTCCAGATCGACGAAGCCGGTCGGCGTGCCGGTCACGTCGCTCGGATTGGCCGTGTGATAAAGGGTATCGATCCGCTCGACGACTTCCGTGAGCAACGGCCCGATTTCCAGGAAGCCCTGAGTGCCGCGCGCGCCGTCTTCGGCAATCGAAAACACCTTCGACTCGGCCTCGTCCAGCAACTGCCGGACTTCCTTGCCCTGCGGATTGAAGGCGTCGGCCGAGATTTCGTCGGCGACGGAAACCAGCCGGCGCAGCACCGCGCGGTCGCGCACGATTTCCGCGTAGCGCCGGATATTCGCCGCGCTCGGCGTGTTCTGGGCCAGCGCATTCAGGTAAGCGAGACCGCCAACCTCTTCCGCCTTGCCCGCGGTGCCGAGCGCCTCGTACACCGTGATCACGTCCGCCGGCCGGGTGGCCGCGATCAGCTTGCCGATGTGCTCGAAGATGATGCGGTGGTCATAGCGATAAAAATCGCTCTGCGACAGAAAGTCCGCAATGCGGTCCCATGCGGCGTTGTCGAGAAGCAGGCCGCCCAGCACCGATTGCTCGGCCTCGATCGAATGCGGCGGGACTTTCAGCGACTCGAGTTGGGGATCTTTGGACGGTGCGTTCATGGAGAGGAATTATCGGGCAAATCGAGGGCGCGCGGGCGGCCGAAAAGCTAAAAAAACGGACACAAAAAAAGCAGGGGCCGGTCACCCGGCCCCTGCTTTTCGCCAGCAACGTCCTGGCAAATACTACTTGCTGCTTAGACGTGTTCGCCGATCACAGCAACCGTCACATCGACCAGAACGTCGGTGTGCAGCGAGATCTGAACAGCGTGCTCGCCAACCAGCTTCAGCGGGCCTTCCGGCAGACGCACTTGCGCCTTTTCCACTGCGAAACCTTGCTTGACCAGGGCTTCAGCGATGTCCGCGTTCGTCACCGAACCGAACAGACGGCCGTCGACGCCAGCCTTCTGATTGATCTGAACCGTTGAGCCAGCCAGTTTTTCGCCTTGAGCGGTAGCAGCAGCCAGCTTTTCAGCGGCGACTTTTTCGAGTTCTGCACGGCGCACTTCGAATTCAGCCAGGGCTTCCTTCGTTGCACGGCGAGCTTGCTTGTTCGGGATCAGGAAGTTACGTGCGTAACCGTCCTTGACCTTCACGATATCGCCCAGGTTGCCCAGATTGACGACTTTTTCCAGAAGAATAATTTGCATTCGGAGACTCCTTATCGCGTCGTCGGGTTAGGCCTTGTGCTGGTCGGTGAACGGCACCAGCGCGAGGAAACGTGCGCGCTTGATTGCCGTATCCAGCTGGCGTTGATAGTGCGACTTCGTACCCGTGAGACGCGCCGGCGTGATCTTGCCGTTTTCGCCGATGAAGTCCTTCAGCGTTTCGAGGTCTTTGTAGTCGATGTGATCGACGCCAGCGGCCGTGAAACGGCAGAACTTCTTGCGCTTGAAGAGCGGATTTTGTTGCTGACGACGCTTGTCGAATTTCTTACCAGTCGGGCGGGGCATGTTCAGTCCTTTCCAATGTCCTGCAATGCTGTGATGTGAAATACCAGAGCTCTAGCGTTGCGGTGCTTTTTCGCCAGAAAGCCTGTGAAGAGCGTTTCCACGCCCATCTGACAGCTTTCCAGCTTACCGCTCGCCTCGCCTGCGGCTACCGCCTGCATGGTCAGTTCGACTTGCCGGGCAATACCGGCTTCGACGACTTCCGTGCGGTGGTGCAACGTGCAGCCTGCAATCGGAACGCCGGCGGGGGTATACCGCACCGGTTCGCGTTCGACGACGCTGGCCGTGAGTTGCAGCCGATTCATGTAACCTTGGTCGAGAGCGACGCTTGATCTGGTAGCTTAAATAGTGTGTCTTAAGCCTGCGCTTCGGACGGTTGCGTAGCAGCCGACTTCTTGGCTTCTTCGCGCTGCACTTCCTTCATCATCGGCGACGGGCCGGTTTCGGCCTTCTTCATCTTGACGATCAGGTGACGCAGAACGGCGTCGTTGAACTTGAACGCGTGTTCCAGCTCGTCGAGCGTGGTCTGGTCGCATTCGATGTTCATGCAGACGTAGTGAGCCTTCGCGAGTTTCTCGATCATGTAGGCCAGTTGGCGACGGCCCCAGTCTTCGATACGGTGGATCTGGCCACCGTGCGAGGTGATCGTGCTCTTGTAACGCTCGATCATGGCGGGCACCTGCTCGCTCTGATCGGGATGCACGATAAAGACGATTTCATAATGACGCATACACACTCCTTGTGCTGACTTTTGGATAGAAGCCACCCGGGCGTCGGAACCGGTGTGGCAAGTGAGAAGCCAAAGAGTGTAACCCGATTGGGGCCGGGTTGCAAGATATCCCGTTATTGCGGCGCGCGAATCGGGTGTGTTTTCAAGGGTTTAGGCGGCGGCGGCCCGTCTAGGACCCCGCCTCCGTCCGCTCGCTACCGCTTTGCAAACGTGCCTTCAGCGCCACTTCCAGCCCCTTCAGCGCGTCGGGCGCGGCGTCCGAGATCGCCCACCAGGTCATGCCTTCCGCGTTCCAGTGCGCAATCGAGTAGCCTTCGCGAGCGAGCATGGCCGGCGCGGCGCCGTCCGTGTTCCGGCCCGTGCCACCGGCACCGGCCTGCGGAAACACGTACACGTCGATCACGTGCTTCTGGTAGCGGTACACCAGCACGGCCACGCGCTGATGCGCGAGGTAATCGAGGCGCCCGCCCTCCAGCGCGAAGCCGCTCGCCGCCAGATCCTCAACCGGCGGCGAATAGTCGAGCCGGCCGTTGAACCACGGCTTGACCGTATGCCGGTCCGTGGAGATCACGTCGATGTCGCGTCCCGACACCTGCGCGCGCACGTGGCTTTCCACCAGTTCGTCGGCGAACGGCCCGAATTCCGCCGGCCGGCGCAGGTTCAACGCCACGCCCGCCGCCACCGCGCACAACGCGACGACCAGCGCCACCAGCCAGCCGCGCGCAAACACGCCGCCTGAGCCAACCGGGCCGCCCGCGCCCGTCGGCCAGCCGAAGCCGCCTTGCGGGGCGCGCCAGCCGTCCAGCAAACGGTCGAGCCAGCCGCGCCGCGCCCATTCGCGCGGCGGCGGCGTGACACTCCCGACACGCTCGACACGCTCAACCGGCGCCTCGGCCGCCGCAGCCGGTTCGTCGACAGATGGCAATCCGGCGACGATCCGCTCGCGCAGCGACTGCGGCGCACGATGATAAGGCGCCGCCCGCAGCGCGCCGCTCAAGGCCCGCAGGTTCTCGCTTTCGCGCTGGCAGGCGGCGCAGCTCTCGATGTGCTGCTGGACGCGCCGGGCATCCGGCGCGGGCAATTCGTGATCGGCGTTCGCATCGAGGAGCGGCCGCGCTTCGTTACAGTCCATCTGGCGTCTCCTGAGCATTGCCCGCGGCGCTGCCGCCTGGCGTGTTGAGTGGCCGGCCGTTGGCGGACGCCCGCAGGGGCGTCACGCTCGCCGTGGCCGATTTGCTTGCGCCGGGCGCCGCCGCGCACATCGACGGTCTGTGCGGCGCCGTCGCGCCGCCCTGCTTCTCCGTCAGCACCGCGGCCAGCTTGCTGCGTCCTCGCGCGAGCCGGGACATCACCGTGCCGATCGGCACGTCCGCCACCAGCGCGATCTCCCGATAACCCATTTCCTCCAGTTCCCTCAGCATCAGCACTTCCCGATATTCGACCGGCAACTGCGCGAGCGCCTCGTGTACGAGCTTCGTATCCTCGTCGCGGATCAGGAGCGCCTGCGGGTCGGTGCCGCCCACCGTCCAGCCGTCGAAGGACGCGTCGTCCATCGTGTCGTCGAACTCCACCGTTTCGTGCGACGACGCCCGCCGCCGCCATTCCGTGTACCAGGTGCGGCGCACGATCGCCAGCAGCCACGGCCGCGCCGAGTCGCCGCGAAAGGTGTCGAAGAAGCGAAACGCGCGCATGAAGGCTTCCTGCACGACGTCGTCGGCATCATTGGCGTTACCGCACAACCAGCGCGCAAGGTTGTACGCGGCGTCGAGGTGCGGCAGCGCCATCTGCTGAAAGCGCCGGCTCCTCGCCGCGTCGGTCTCGCCGTGCGCGCGAACAGGTTCTGAATCGGTCTGGACCACCTCGGCCCTCCAGGGCATTGCGGACTATGCGACGGAGCTCGTCGTGACACTCTCTACAGCGCATAACCGGGCATTCGGCGAGTTTATTCCCGACGCCGCGTGCAATCCGCAAAAAAGTCTGGCCGGACCGGCCGGGTGCAGGACCACAGGATCGCCAGGGTGTCGGGTGTCGGCCCGTCCCGCCTACGTCTAGTAAGCCGGCCGGTTCCAGTAATCCGCGCTGGCGTACACGTCCTTCAGGTAATCGATGAAGTAGCGCACCTTGGCCGGCACATACCGCTGCTGCGGATAGACCGCGAGAATGTCGTAGTCGGGCAGCGCGAACTCGTCCAGCACGGTTTCCAGCTCGCCGCGTGCCAGTTGTTGCTGGATTTCCCATGTGGAGCGCCAGCCGAGCCCGAGCCCTTCCGACACCCAGCGGTGCAGCAGTTCGCCGTCGTTGCAGTCGAGCGTGCCGCCCACCCGCACCGTCGCCAGCTTGCCGTTGCGGCGGAAGTACCAGCCGCGGTTCTGCCCGCCTTGCAGATTGAACGCGAGACAGTTGTGCTGCGGCAGGTCTTCGAGCGTTTTCGGCCTGCCGTGCCGGCGGAAGTACTCCGGCGTGCCGCACACCACGCGCCGGTTCGACGCCAGCTTGACCGCGACGAAATTCGGATCGACCGCCCCGCCGATGCGGATCGACAGGTCGTAACCCTCGCGCACCAGATCCACCACCCGGTCGGTCAGATTGAACGACACCTGCAATTCCGGTTTGTCGGCGAGAAATGCCGGCGCGAGCGGCGCGACGTGCTTGCGTCCGAACGCTGCCGGCGCCGACACGATCAGATGGCCGTTGATCGCGCGCCGCCCGGCGCTTAGTTCGTTTTCCGCCTGATCCCATTCGATGAGCAGGCCCCGACAGCGCTCCAGAAACGCGGCGCCGTCTTCGCTCACCACCAGCCGGCGTGTCGAGCGGTACATCAGCTTGACGCCGAGGCGCTTTTCCAGCGCATCGATGCGGCGGCCGAGAATCACCGGCGACACACCCTCCTCCAGCGCGGCCGCCGCGAGACTACCCGCATCCGCGACGCGCACGAACGTTTCGATCTGTTTGAACCGGTCCATTTCTGTCTCCTGTCGACCGGAGTTAGCGCTTTAGCGCTTACTCCGGTCCCACGCAGCGCGCCCCGCCCATCGGGCAACAAGCCATTCCATACTTTTTGTTTCGAAATAAGCGACCCGGACTGATCTTATCAAACCTTTAGGTCAGGCCTAAAGTGCACTCAACCCGTTTATTTCGCCCATTCCCTGCCATTCAGGAGACATTCATGGCCAAGATGAGAGCCGTCGACGCAGCCGTGCTGGTGCTCGAAAAAGAAGGCATCGACACTGCATTCGGCGTTCCGGGCGCAGCGATCAACCCGTTCTACTCGGCCATGCGCAAGGCGGGCAACATCAGCCACGTGCTGGCCCGCCACGTCGAAGGCGCGTCGCATATGGCCGAAGGCTATACGCGCGCCCAGCCGGGCAACATCGGCGTGTGTATCGGCACGTCGGGCCCCGCCGGCACCGACATGATCACCGGTTTGTACTCGGCTCAGGCCGACTCGATTCCTATTCTCGCCATCACGGGCCAGGCGCCGCGCGCGCGTCTGTACAAGGAAGACTTCCAGGCCGTCGACATCGAATCGATCGCCAAGCCCGTCACCAAGTGGGCCGTCACCGTGCGTGAGCCGGCGCTGGTGCCGCGCGTGTTCCAGCAGGCATTCCACCTGATGCGCTCGGGCCGTCCGGGTCCGGTGCTGGTCGATCTGCCGATCGACGTGCAGCTCGCCGAAATCGAATTCGACATCGACACATACGAACCGCTGCCGGTCTACAAGCCCAAGGCGACTCGCAAGCAGATCGAAGCCGTCCTCACGCTCCTCAACGACTCGGACAAGCCGCTGCTCGTCTCGGGCGGCGGCGTGTTGAACGCGGCGGCCGAAGACCTGCTCGTCACGTTTGCTGAAACCGTCGGCGTGCCGGTGATTCCGACGCTGATGTCGTGGGGCGCGATTCCCGACGACCATCCGCTGATGGCCGGCATGGTCGGCCTGCAAACCTCGCACCGCTACGGCAACGCAACGATGCTCGCCTCCGACTTCGTGCTCGGCATCGGCAACCGCTGGGCGAACCGTCACACGGGCAGCGTCGAGGTTTATACGAAGGGCCGCAAGTTCGTGCACGTGGACATCGAGCCGACGCAGATCGGCCGCGTGTTCGGCCCGGACCTCGGCATCGTGTCGGACGCGAAAGCCGCGCTCGAACTGTTCGTGGAAGTGGCGAAGGAATGGAAAGCCGCGGGCAAGCTGAAGGACCGCAGTGCATGGGTCGCCGACTGCCAGCAACGCAAGCGGACCATGCACCGCAAGACCCACTTCGACAACGTACCGATGAAGCCGCAACGCGTGTACGAAGAGATGAACCAGGTGTTCGGCCGCGACACGTGCTACGTGAGCACGATCGGTCTCTCGCAGATCGCCGGCGCACAGTTCCTGCATGTGTACAAGGCGCGCAACTGGATCAACTGCGGCCAGGCGGGCCCGCTCGGCTGGACCATTCCGGCAGCGCTCGGCGTGCGTGCGGCCGATCCGCAACGCCCGATCGTGGCGCTCTCGGGCGACTACGACTTCCAGTTCATGATCGAAGAGCTGGCGGCCGGCGCGCAATTCAAGCTGCCGTATGTGCACGTGGTGGTGAACAACTCGTACCTCGGCCTGATCCGCCAGGCCCAGCGCGCGTTCGACATGGACTTCTGCGTGCAGCTCGGCTTCGAGAACATCAACTCGCCGGAGACGAACGGCTACGGCGTGGACCACGTCGCGGTTGCGGAAGGTCTGGGTTGCAAGGCGATCCGCGTGTTCAAACCAGAAGAGCTGAAGCCCGCGCTGCAGAGAGCGCAAGCCATGCTCTCCGAGTTCAACGTGCCGGTGATCGTCGAAGTGATTCTCGAACGCGTGACCAACATTTCGATGGGCACCGAGATCGACGCAATCAACGAGTTCGAAGAGCTGGCCACGACTCGCGAAGACGCACCGACCGCGATCAGCATGCTCGACTGAGTTGCCTGACGTGTTGAACAAATAAGCATCACGTGAGCGCGGTTCTGCAACACCGAACCGCGTCACGCAGTTATTCCACTGACCGACCTGAGAGACAGACGCACCATGCCGAAATTTGCAGCGAATCTCACCATGCTGTTCAACGAAGTCCCGTTTCTCGACCGCTTTGCGGCGGCTGCGGACGCGGGCTTTCACGCCGTCGAATTCCTGTTTCCGTATCCGTACCAGATCGCTGAGTTGAACGAACGTCTGCAACAGAACCGCCTGAAACTCGTGCTGCACAACCTGCCCGCGGGCAACTGGGAAGCCGGCGAGCGCGGCATCGCGTGTCTGCCGGATCGGGTGGGCGAGTTCCAGGAAGGCGTCGGCCGCGCGATCGAATACGCGACAGCTTTGAAGGTACCGCAACTGAACTGCCTCGTCGGCATTCCCACGGCCGGCGTCGATGCGGACAAGGCACGCTCGACCATTGTCGAGAACCTGCGTTTCGCCGCGGGCGAGTTGAAAAAAAACGGCATCAGGCTGCTGGTCGAACCGTGCAATGCCTACGACATTCCGGGCTTCGCGCTCAATCGTTCTGCTGAAGGCCTCGACGTGATCCGCGCAGTCGGTTCGGACAATCTGTTCCTGCAATACGACATCTATCACATGCAACGGATGGAAGGCGAACTGGCGGCGACCATCAGGAAGAACCTGCCGCAGATCGCGCACATCCAGCTCGCCGACAATCCAGGCCGCAACGAACCGGGCACGGGCGAAATCAACTACCCGTTCCTGTTCGAGCTACTCGACTCGCTCGGCTACGACGGCTACGTCGGTTGCGAATACAAACCGCGCACGACCACGGCCGCCGGTCTCGGCTGGATTCAGAGCGTGGCCGGGCAAACCCGCGGCGCAGCCCACGCCGCCGCCTGAGCGCCGCATTGTTTCATTGATCGGCCGGATCAGGCGCTTCCCGCCCCGAAGGATGTCCTCTTGAGGGACACCAAACAACACTGGAGATTCAGACACATGGCAAAGATCGGTTTTATCGGCCTCGGCATCATGGGCGCGCACATGGCGCGCAACCTCATCAAGGGCGGTCACTCGCTGTTCGTGAACGGCGCGTACCCGGTGCCGGAAGATCTGGGCAAGACGACGAGCGTCGTCGCGAATTCGACCGCTGTCGCGCAGGCCGCCGACATCGTCATCATCATGGTGCCGGACACGCCCGACGTCGCCAACGTGCTGTTCGCCGACGACGGCGTCGCCGCCGGCCTCTCGCCAGGCAAGCTCGTAATCGACATGAGCTCGATCTCGCCGCTCGACACCCAGGCGTTCGCGAAGAAGATCAATGCGCTCGGCGTCGACTATCTGGACGCACCGGTTTCCGGCGGCGAAGTCGGTGCGCGTGAAGCGTCGCTGACGATCATGGTGGGCGGCCCGGAAAAAGCGTTCGCAACAGCCAGGCCGCTGTTCGATCTGATGGGCAGGAACATCTCGCTGATCGGCGACAACGGCGCGGGTCAGACCTGCAAGGTTGCGAACCAGATCATCGTCGCGCTGAACATCGAAGCCGTGGCCGAAGCGTTGCTGTTCGCCTCGCGCTCGGGCGCCGATCCGGAACGTGTGCGCAAGGCGTTGATGGGCGGCTTCGCCTCGTCGCGGATTCTCGAAGTACACGGCGAGCGCATGACCAAACGCACGTTCAATCCGGGCTTTCGCATCGAACTGCACCAGAAGGATCTGAACCTCGCACTCGACGGCGCACGCAAGCTCGGCATCGCGCTGCCGCATACGGCGAGCGCGCAGCAACTGTTCAGCGTGTGCGCGGCGAATGGCGGCAAGGCATGGGATCACTCGGCAATGGTGCGAGCGCTCGAAATCATGGCCAACCATGAAGTCGCACAAGCGCCGGGCAGCGAAGCCAAGGCAGCTTGAGCAAGCAATACGGACTGCCATGGTCGTTGCGTGATCAACGTCATGGCACTCGCAGGTGGGGCGCCCGGTTCGTCGTGCGATATGCACGGCGAAGCGGGCAAATCGTGCCGCTCTGGGCTGAGAGCGGCAAGTGGGGTCCGCAGCGGCACCCGGCGGCGCCGGGGAAGCCTTGGTCGGTCAGACGTCGTCGTCGGGTGTCCGGCTGTCGGATTTCATCGTTATGCTTTTTCCGCCAATCTCTCGTAGCGGGTGCATCATGCACGCCGCCTGCCGACACCTCCCCTTGCAAGTCTCCTCGCACACGTGCTCGCAAGTCCGCTTGCATTTGCTTGCAACTCCGTGCCCGCCGCTCCACCTTTTTTGACACATCGCTGCGCGCTTTTCTCCTACACTCGTTGAGTCTGGTTGCGGGCGTATCAGCGTTCAAATGCGGCTTGCCGATCAGGGCAACGCATGTCCTCTGCATCGTTCGCCCGATTCCCAACCAGTGTGCACCCCGCAAGCGGCATGTGCTTGCGCCAGTAACCCATCTGCAAAGGATTCAGAATGAGCATTTTTGGTGACATCGTAAACAAGCTCTTCGGCAAAGCGAAACCCGACCAGCCTGCGCCTGCGGTCGAGCCGACACCGGATCCGGCAGCGGCGCAAGCTGCTGCGCCGGCGGCTGCAGCGGCGCCCGCGCCGCTGGCCGACGTCGACGTTGCTGCCGTCATGGACCAGTTCGTCAGTGAGAGCGGGCAAACGTTGAACTGGCGCACGTCGATCGTCGATACGCTAAAGGCGCTCGGCGTCGACAGCAGCCTCGAGCATCGCAAGGAGCTCGCCAAGGAACTGAAGTACAGCGGCGACACGAGCGATTCGGCGAGTATGAATATCTGGCTGCACAAACAGGTGATGCAGGCGCTGGCGGCGAACGGCGGGAAGTTGCCGCCGGATCTGGCGAGCTAACGGCTTGCACACGCCGCCGGTTTCCGGCGGCAGCTAAAAGCCTCAAGCAGAAACAGCCTCAAGCAGAAATGACGACGCGGCGCCCGGGTCGATGCCTTGGGCGCCGCGTTGTCATTCAAGCTTCATGTGCGCGACACGGTTCTGACTTTGAACCACGCCGTCCGCGTTCAATCGATCAGTACGTATCGAATATCTTCTGCAACACCACCGGCCCCGTGGCGCCCGCAGCCAAGGCCAGCATCAGCAACACACGCGCCTTGTACGGATTCAGCGAACCCGCGCTGACGAAGCCGAGCGCGTCGTCGGCGGCTGCGCCGTTGCGCATCACATGCCCCGAACCCACGCGCGACGCACGCACCACCGCTACGCCTTGCGAGGCGGCATCGGCCAGCGCCTGCTGCACCCAAGCGTGAATCGAACCGTTGCCCGTGCCTGCCACGACGATACCGCGCACGCCGGCGGCAACCAGCGCATCCACGGCAATCCGCGACACGCCCGCGTAGCTCACCACGATCTCCACATGCGGCCACTTCGCGCCGATCACGAATTCGGTGGCGAGCGTATGCGGACGCACCACGCTGCGCTGGAATTCGACGCGGCCGTCCTGCACCCAGCCGAGCGCACCGATTTCCGGCGAATGGAATGCATCGACCGCATAGGTGCTCGTCTTGACCACGTCGCGCGCGCTGTGAATCCTGTTGTTGAAGGCCACCAGCACGCCCTGCCCGCGCGACGCCACGTGCGCCGCGACCGTCACGGCGTTGAGCAGATTCAGCGGACCGTCGGCGGAGAGCGCCGAGGCCGGGCGCATGGCCGCCGTCAGCACGACCGGCTTGTCCGACTTGATGGTCAGATGCAACAGGTAGGCGGTTTCTTCGAGCGTGTCCGTGCCGTGCGTGACCACCACGCCGTCGATGTCGTCGTCGGCGAGCAGCGCGTTGATGCGTTGCGCGAGCGTGGTCCACAGCGGCAACGCCATGTCCTTGCTGTCGATGCTGGCAATCTGCTCGGGCGCGATGCGCGCCACCGTGGACAAGGCCGGCACCACCGCCAGCAATTGCTCGACGCCGACCACGCCGGCCTGGTAGCCGGACGTATTGGTGGCGTCCGCAGCCGCCCCGGCGATCGTGCCGCCGGTCGCCAGCACGGCGATGCGCGGCAGCAGCGTGGCGCCTTCGTCTGAAGGCGTGGTGGAGGAAGGAATCGAAGTATTCATGGCGGCGATTGTAAGCGATGCGCCGGGCGCCTCCATACCGTCACGCAAGAACAGGTGACTGCCCGGTCGTCATCGCGCCGTACGGAGCAGCCTCACACACTACCGGCTTCCAGTAACGCGGATCGGCAGATGAAGAGTAGGCGCCTGCGTTGGGATCCACCATTGCTACTTGTGACTATTTTTGGCGTCGTTTGCGCCAGGCGATGCACTGTCGTCGTCGCACGCGATTTCCACAGGCGCAGGTCGTTTCGCTGACGTGCACAGGCGGTAAAGCCGGACAAGCGCGGTGCATGCCAAGGTTTAACGCATTTCCGCACGAAGTTCCCGCACCCCACGGCCGAGCCTTCGGCGCAGCAAGGTCCGCAATGTCGCCGAGTCGGCATAGCCGACCTCGCTTGCAATCGTCTCGATATCGTAGCCAATCGAGACGAGGTTTTGCGCCCGTTCGATTCGCAGATCCTGGAAGAACGCCAGCGGTGACTTGCCGAGCACAGCCTCGGTGCGGCGCTGCAAGGTGCGTGGTCCAACCGCCAACGCTGCCGCCGCTGCCTGAAGCGAAAAACCCGAAGCAAGATTGTTGCGGGCCCACCGCTCGAATCGCTCGACCAGGGGATCGGCATGGGCGAGATGATCGGGGATGATGTATTCGGCCTGGGATGAACGCTTGTCGATAAGCATGAAGCGCGCAACGAGCGTCGCAAGCTCAGGACTGGTCTGACGCAGCAACCATAGCGCGAGGTCGAGATGGCCCATCGCCGAACCTGCCGTGACTACGCGATGTGACGCGACGACCATACGTGAGTCGTCCAGATTGACAGCCGGATAGCGTTGGCGAAAGAACGGCGCCAGCGACCACGTGGTCGTCGCCTCGCGATTGTCCAGAAGCCCGGCTTCGGCCAGCAGGAAAGTACCGATACAGGCCGCCGCGACGCCAACGCCGCCGGCGTGCCAGGTTCGAAGGTATGCCATCGCGGCACGCATGTCGCGACGCTCCAGGGCCTCCACCAGGCGTTCCGGTTGCCGGACATTCGGCGCAGGCACCACCACCCAGTCGGCGTGACCAACGGCGCTCGCCAGTTCGACCGGCGTCGACAGCCCGTGCGCGGTACGAATGCGGCTGCGCACGCCAACGAGCCGCACCTCGAAGGGCGGCGCGGGGAATCCTTGCGCGACGGCCAGCTCGTTGGCCGTCGCGAAGGTATCCAGCAACACGGTAAGCCCGGTGTCGAACAGGCCGTCAAGCGCGAAGATAACCAGCTTCATGTCGCAAATAGCCCCATTAATGTCATTTGCGACTATAGCTCCGTCCCATCGGGCCGTCTAGACTGCGTAGCGATGCAGCGAGAGTAATACGCCGGCTGGAAATTCAATTGATCCGCCGGAGCACCGCTGCGCTAGTAAAGGGAGACAGCATGAGTAGTTCGATACGCACCGACGCCGACCTCGACCGGCCGGTCTGGGCGGCCCTCACGACGAATCAGGCACACCTTGGATACGGAGATGCGCTTGCCCGTCGATATGATCCGGACGTGGCGCCCTTTGCCGCACTGGCCTCTGAAACGCCTGCGGCATATCGGGCGCTCCGTCAGCTCCTGTTGCCTCATGAGCAGGTCGCGTTGCTATCCGGGGAACCGGTCGGTCCAGTCGAAGGCCTGCACATGACGCGCGTGGGCGTGATCCACCAGATGATCTCCACACTCGGTGAAGCAGCGAGTGCGGATGACGAGGTAATCCGCTTGAGTGACGCGGATGCGAAAGAGATGCTCGATCTGGTCCGGAAGACCAAGCCCGGACCATTCGGCAGACGAACGCACGAAACCGGCAATTACATCGGGATTCGCGACGGCGGGCATCTCATTGCGATGGCCGGCGAACGGATGCACGTCGATCGGTACCTCGAGATTAGCGCCGTTTGCGTCGACGAAGACTATCGCGGAAGCGGCCTGGCGGGCCGACTCATGAAAGCTTTGCGCGGAGAAATTGAGCGGCGAGGCGAGACGCCGTTTCTGCACGTCTTTAGCGACAACCTCTCCGCGATCGCGCTGTATGAACGGCTTGGCTTCGAATTGCGTCGCACGTTTGAACTTACCCGCATCGGACATGCTGGCCCGGATCTGGGATCTGGCCGCAGTCCTTCAAACGCGTTAAACCAGTGAAAGGAAGTGACCATGTCCAAATGTATCCTTATTACCGGAGCTAGCAGCGGCTTCGGCCGCGACACGGCCGAGACGCTCGCGCTCGCCGGACACCAGGTATTCGCGTCCATGCGTGATGTCGCCGGGCGCAACCGGCCCCATGCCAATGCGCTACAAGCCAGGGGCATCCATGTCATCGAACTCGACGTGACAGACGACGTCTCCGTTGAGCGTGGTGTGACTTCTGTGCTCAAAACGGCCGGACGCCTCGACGTCCTCATCAACAACGCCGGCATCGGCTCGGCGGGAATCTCCGAAGCGTTCACGACAGAACAGGTACGCGCGCTCTTTGACGTGAACGTATTCGGCATCCAACGGACACTGAGGGCCGTGTTGCCCGTCTTCAGGGATCGGCGCGACGGCTTGATTGTGAATATCGGCTCGATCCTCGGCCGCGTGACCTTGCCTTTTTTCGGTCTTTATGGCGCGTCGAAGTTCGCCATCGAAGCATTAACCGATAGCTACCGCTATGAGTTGTCGAAGTTGGGCATCGACGTAGTTCTCGTCCAACCCAGCAACTATCCGACGAATATTTTCGCGAGCGCGCAGCGGCCAGGCGACGCCGCGCGCGGTACTGGGTACGGCGAAATCGGCGCAATTCCGGGCAAGATGGTAGAGACGTTGATGGAGCTGTTCGAAGGTGACGACGCTCCGAACCCGCACGACGTAGCCGAAGCCATTGCGCGGGTAGTCGAACAACCAAACGGCACGCGTCCCGCACGCCTGGTAGTCGGGCAATCGTTCGGCGCTGATGTCCTTAACGCTCAAGCAGTGTCGATCCAGACGCAGTTGATGAAAGGTCTCGGTCTCGGAGAGTTCGTCGAACCGCTGAAGGACTTGGCGGCCAATTGACAATACGTCTCTGGCCGGGATGCCACGCCCTGTCACTGTCCGTTTTATGCCTGGCTATCTACCGCAACAAGATGACCAGTTGCAGATAGCGTTTCGCAGCAGGGTTCGCACCCAGGGAGTCCTTGCGGAAGATCGGATAGGACAACCTTCTTTTCCAGGTGAAGGGCCTAACGGCCCTTCAACGACCCAACGCATCCATCAGACCGCTTCGCGCAACTGCGCGGCGATGTCCGCTTCGTTCAGTTGCGGCGCGAACATCTCGATCAGCCGGTACGCGTATGCGCGCAGGAACGCGCCCTTGCGCAAACCGACTCGCGTCGTGCTCGCTTCGAACAGATGCTGCGTGTCGAGCGCGACCAGTTCCGTGTCGCGCTTCGGGTCGTAGGCCATCGCCGCGACCACGCCGATGCCCATGCCCAGTTCGACATACGTCTTGATCACGTCGGCGTCGATCGCGGTCAGCACGACGTCGGGCAACGCACCCGCTTTCGCGAACGCCTGGTCGATGTGCGAGCGGCCCGTGAAATCCTGGTCGTACGTGACGATCGGGAATTCGGCGATCTCGTCGAGCGTCAGATTCGGCCGGCCCACCAGCGGATGCCCCTTCGGCACGACCACGACGTGATGCCACGAATAGCACGGGAACGTGACGATATCCGGGAAACGGTCGAGCGCTTCGGTGGAGATGCCGATGTCCGCTTCGCCGTTGATGATCATCTGCGCGATCTGTTGCGGACTGCCCTGGCGCAGCGCCAGATGCACCTTCGGGAATACCTCGGTAAATTGACGGATCACCTTGGGCAGCGCGTAGCGCGCCTGCGTGTGCGTGGTGGCCACGACAAGATGGCCGCTATCCTGATCGGCATACTGGCGCGCGACGCGGCGCAGATTCTCGGCGTCGAGCAGCATCCGCTCGATCAGCTGATGCACCGCCTTGCCCGGCTCGGTGAGGCCCGTCAGACGCTTGCCGCGTCGAATGAAAATATCGACGCCGAGTTCGTCCTCCAGATCCTTGATCTGTTTCGACACACCTGATTGCGACGTGTACAGAACGTTCGCCACCTCGGTCAGATTCATGTTCTGACGCACGGCTTCGCGCACGAAGCGCAATTGCTGGAAATTCATCTGTATGTCTCCGGTTCGTCCAGAGTTGAGTTATTTGAGTTTGCCTGAAACACCGGGTCGTGTTGCTACGCGTAGCCGCACGGCGCTCATTGCGCCGGAAACACGCGCAATGCACGCGGCACCGCCGTCACACCGTCGCCGATAGAGAGCTGCAGATCGCGCCACGCTTCTCGATCGAGTTCGGCTTCGAGCAGGTTGCCCTCGCGGCCCGCGAGTTCGACCCGCACCGAGCCGCCCAGCGTCACCACGCGCCGCACGTCGACGACGATACCCTCGCGATGACCGGACGCCTGCGGATACAGTTGCAAATCGTGCGGACGCACATAGGCGAACGCCGGGCCGCTGAAATCGGCCTTGATCGACACCGGCAGCGCCGCGCCGTCCACCACGAAACCGCTCGCGTCGACGTTGCCATGCAGACGGTTCGCCGCGCCGAGAAACTCGTAGACGAACGAGGTTTGCGGATGATCGTACACGTCCTGCGGACTACCCACCTGCTCCACGTGCCCGCGATTCAGTACGACGATACGGTCGGCCACTTCAAGCGCTTCTTCCTGGTCATGCGTGACGAAAATCGTCGAGATATGCAGATCGTCGTGCAGGCGCCGCAGCCAGCTGCGCAGTTCCTTGCGCACCTTCGCATCCAGCGCGCCGAAGGGTTCGTCGAGCAGCAGCACCTTCGGCTCGACCGCCAACGCGCGCGCGAGCGCGATCCGTTGCCGCTGGCCGCCCGACAGTTCCGACGGATAGCGTTGCGCGAGCCAGTCGAGTTGCACGAGTTTGAGCAGCTCATGCACCTTCTCGCGGATCACCGCTTCCGAGGGACGCTCCTTGCGCGGCTTCACCCGCAGGCCGAACGCCACGTTCTCGAACACCGTCATATGACGGAACAGCGCGTAATGCTGGAACACGAAACCCACTTCCCGCTCGCGCGCGCCGACCGTCGCCACGTCCTGGCCTTGCAGCACGACCTGGCCGCCGTCCGCGTATTCGAGCCCGGCGATCACACGCAACAAGGTGGTCTTGCCACAACCCGACGGCCCGAGCAGCGCAACCAGTTCACCCGGCGGAAAGTCGAGTGTGACGTTATCGAGCGCGACGAAATCGCCGAAGCGCTTCTGCAGGTTACGAACGGTGATACCCATTACAGCTCTCCTTGCTTGAGCGGGTGTTGCTGCGATGCATGCGTGGCTTGCGTTGCTTGACTGACAGTGGCCGGAATCGTGACGGGGCCGGCGTACGCGGGCACATCGCGCGCGGCCGACAGTTCCGCCGACATATGGCGCTCGGCGAGCAGCTTCAGGCCGAGCGTCACGAGTGCGAGCAGCGCCAGCACCGACGCCACGGCGAACGCCGCCGAGAAGTTGTACTCGTTGTAGAGAATTTCGACGTGCAGCGGCATGGTGTCGGTCTGGCCGCGAATATGGCCCGACACCACCGACACCGCGCCGAACTCGCCCATCGCCCGCGCGTTGCACAGAATCACGCCGTACAGCAGGCCCCATTTGACGTTGGGCAGCGTGACGCGGCGGAAGATCTGCCAGCCCGACGCGCCGAGCACGTGCGCGGCTTCTTCTTCGTCGTTGCCTTGCGCCTGCATCAGCGGAATCAGCTCACGCGCGACAAAGGGGAACGTCACGAAGATCGTCGCCATCACAATGCCCGGCACCGCGAAAATGATCTGGATGTTGTGATCCTGCAGCCACGGGCCGAACCAGCCCTGCGCACCGAACATCAATACATAGATCAAGCCGGAGATCACCGGCGACACCGAGAACGGCAGATCGATCAGCGTGGTCAGCAGCGCCTTGCCGCGGAATTCGAACTTGGCGATACACCATGAAGCCGCGAGGCCGAACACGAGGTTCAGCGGCACGGCGATCGCGGCGGTGATCACGGTGAGCTTGATCGCCGAGAGCGCGTCAGGATCGGCAAGCGATTCCAGATAGAAACCGAGTCCCTTGTTCAAC
The DNA here is from genome assembly GCF_902459535.1 of Paraburkholderia dioscoreae. Taxonomy (NCBI): domain Bacteria; kingdom Pseudomonadati; phylum Pseudomonadota; class Betaproteobacteria; order Burkholderiales; family Burkholderiaceae; genus Paraburkholderia; species Paraburkholderia dioscoreae. The sequence continues at coordinate 1,926,329 of NZ_LR699553.1, read as the reverse complement.
GCCTGATAGAACACGGCGACGAGCGGCACAACCAGGAACAGTGCGAGAAACAGTAGCGCGACGCCGGTCAGAATCCAGCGCACGACGGGCGGCTCGGTGACCGGATCGGGACGGCGCGCGACGTTCAACGGCGCGCGCGGCGCCACGGCCACGGCGGCGTTATTCACGCCGCTCACGCCATTCACGCCGTCCGCTCCATTCACGGTTCTGCGGCTCATTGCACACCCCCGCCGACGGCCGCAACACTGGCGGCAGGCGCCGGACCCGCGCCACCGCGGCTCGTGCGGCGCTGCAGATACCACTGCAAGGTATTGATCAACAACAGCATCAGGAACGACACCACCAGCATCACGACCGCGATGGCAGTCGCACCCGCATAGTCGTACTGCTCCAGCTTGGTGATGATGAGAAGCGAGGTGATTTCGGACTTCATCGGCACATTGCCGGCGATGAAAATCACCGAACCGTATTCGCCGAGCGCGCGGGCGAATGCCAGCGCGAAGCCCGTCAACAGAGCCGGAAACACCGCCGGCAACACTACGCGGCGAAACGTCAGCCAGCGCGAGGCGCCCAGGCACGCGGCCGCTTCCTCCTGTTCGCGCTCGAACTCTTCGAGCACCGGCTGCACCGTGCGCACCACGAACGGCAGACCGATGAACGTGAGCGCGACCAGCACGCCCGCCGGCGTAAACGCGATCTTCAGCCCGAGCGGTTCGAGGAACTGCCCGATCCAGCCATTGCCCGCGTACACGGCTGCGAGCGAAATACCGGCCACCGAGGTGGGCAGCGCGAACGGCAGATCGACCACGGCATCGACGATGCGCTTGAACGGAAACGTGTAGCGCACCAGCACCCATGCCACCAGAAAGCCGAACACCGCATTGATCAGCGCGCCGCCGAGCGCGGAAAAGAACGTCAGGCGATACGACGCGAGCACGCGCGGCGAGCTCACCGCGCGCACGAACTGGTCCCAGTCGAGCGTCGCGGTCTTCAGAAAGGTCGCCGCAAGCGGAATCAGCACCACGAGGCTCAGATACGCCACCGTGATGCCGAGTGTCAGGCCAAAACCGGGCAACGCGCTCGGTTTTCGGAAGGTCAACGTCGTCATGCTCGTTACTCGTTCAGGTTGATGCTCGTGTTACCGGCCGCCGGGCCCCGGCTGGCCAAAAGCGCGCCCCTGGGGGCGCGCTTGGGAGTGACGCGTGAGCGTATCGCTTTGCCTATGCCGTTGCAGGCATGGACGGTATTACTGCGGCTGGTAGATCGAATCGAATACGCCGCCGTCGGCAAAGTGTGTTTTCTGCGCGTTGGTCCAGCCGCCGAACGAATCGTCCACCGTGTACAGCTTCAGCTTCGGAAACTTGGCAGTCAACTCGGCCGGCACCTTGTTCGAACGCGGACGGTAGAAGTTCTTCGCCGCGATTTCCTGCCCTTCCTCGCTATACAGGAAGTTCAGATACGCTTCGGCGACCTTGCGCGTGCCGTGCCTGTCGACCACCTTGTCCACCACCGCAACCGGCGGCTCCGCCAGAATGCTGACCGACGGCACGACGATCTCAAACTTGTCCGGACCGAATTCCTTCAGCGACAGGAAGGCTTCGTTTTCCCACGCGATCAGCACGTCGCCGATACCGCGTTGCACGAAGCTGGTGGTCGCGCCGCGCGCGCCCGAATCCAGCACGCCGGCATTCTTGTAGAGCTTGCCGACGAATTCCCTGGCCTTCTGGTCATTGCCGCCCGGCTGATGCTCGGCGTACGCCCAGGCAGCGAGGTAGTTCCAGCGCGCGCCGCCCGACGTCTTCGGATTCGGCGTGACGATCGAGACACCCGGCTTGATCAGATCATCCCAATCCTTGATGTGCTTCGGGTTGCCCTTACGCACCAGAAACACGATCGTCGACGTGTAGGGCGATGCGTTATCCGGCAAACGCTTCTGCCAGCCCTTGTCCAGCAGCCCCTTGTTGGCCAGTGCGTCGATGTCGTAAGCGAGCGCGAGCGTCACGACGTCGGCCTGCAGACCATCGAGCACCGAACGCGCCTGCGCCCCGGAGCCGCCGTGCGACTGCTTGAAAGTGATCGTGTCGCCGGTCTTCGCCTTCCATTCCTTGCCGAACGCCTGGTTGATGTCCTGATACAGCTCACGCGTCGGGTCGTAGGACACGTTCAGCAGCGTCGTGTCGGCAGCGTGTGCCTGTGCCATCGCGCCGAGCGCGCCCGCCGCACCCAGTGCCAGCGCCACGATGAGTTTCTTCGTCCTGCCCGCCAGCCCCGTACCTTGGTGATTCATGTCAACTTTCTCCGCGTCGTAATTCGCTGAAACAGCGTGTGGTGTTGCTCTGCGTCGCGGTCACGTGCACATGAGCGCCAACTCGGAGGCCAGTCTATCGAAGCGCTTTCATCATTAAAAATAATGTTTATTCATTCTTTAATACGCAAAAGTGGTAATGGCAGCTGGATAAGGCGTTGCGGCACGAAAACGGGTGTTGGAGCGTCTTTTGACGGCGCTGCAACGCCACCCTTCGGCACGAACTTAAAGTAAAGCTTGAATTGCGCCCGATACTGTATAAAAATACAGTCACCTGTTCATCCATACAGTGGCGCCATGACCAAACTCACCGCACGACAGCAGCAGGTTTTCGATCTGATCCGCAGGGCTATTGAACGCACCGGCTTTCCGCCCACCCGCGCGGAGATCGCCGCCGAACTGGGCTTCAGCTCGGCCAACTCGGCAGAAGAACATCTGCGCGCGCTCGCCCGCAAGGGTGTGATCGAGCTCGCGGCGGGCGCGTCGCGCGGCATCCGCCTGCTGGCCGGCCCGGAAGATTCGCCGCACCAGTTCACGCTGCCGCACGCCAGCATCATGCAACTGTCGCTGCCGCTGATCGGGCGGGTTGCCGCGGGCAGCCCGATCCTCGCGCAGGAACATATCTCGCAGCACTACGCGTGCGACCCGGCGCTGTTCTCGAGCAAGCCCGATTACCTGCTGAAGGTGCGCGGGCTGTCCATGCGCGACGCGGGCATCTTCGACGGCGACCTGCTCGCGGTGCAAAAGAAGAGCGAAGCCAAAGACGGCCAGATCGTCATTGCCCGGCTTGGCGACGACGTCACGGTCAAGCGCCTGAAGCGCCGGCCGAACGGGCTCGAACTGATCGCCGAGAACCCCGATTACGAAAACATCTTCGTTGAAACCGGCAGTGCGGAGTTCGCGCTGGAGGGTATCGCCGTCGGGCTGATTCGCCCCGGCGAGTTCTAAGCACACTGGTTCCAGGCGCCTGGAATTCAAGCGCTCTGGTTCCAAGCCCCGTCTTGCCCGTTCGGCAGAATAGAAAGCCACGCCAACGCCGCATCAATGTTGCATCGTCTGGAGAGTCTCATGGAACGCCTTGCCCGCCTGCTGCCTTTTCGCCAGTTCGGTCGTCTGCGCCATCTTCGCAAGCTGGTGCCCTGCTCATTGATCGAGGCGCCCACGGCCAGCACGCCGTCGTTATTCGACTCGCCTGCTAGCGCGTCGAGCCTGCCCTCGTCGTTGCCGGCGTTTGCCCGCGTGTCGTTGAATTCGGGTTTGAATACGGCCGAGCCGGCGCGGCGCGCACCGGTGCGTGTCTATCACGGCCCATCGCGGCTCATCATGGTCGGCACGGTAGACGCCGTATGCCGCATGATCGACCGCTGCATTGCCGACGAAGCAAACTTACGTGGTGCGGTATTCGAGTCTTGATCGGCCTTCAATCGGGTGGCGATATTGCTTCGCATGGGATCGTTTTTGCGTGGCGGCGGTCCACGTTAGATCACACCTGACGGAGAGCCCCATTCGATGGCCGTTCTGAAACGCACCAAAGGCGGCGCTACCCGGCCGCTGATCGTCACGCTGCTCGTGATTGTGGTGATCGCCGCGCTCGGGTTCGCGTACGCGACGCCGTATATTGCGCTGAACAATCTCAAACGCGCGGCCGATGCGCGCGACGCGCAAACGGTCAATCAGTACGTCGATTTTCCCGCGCTGCGTGAGAGCCTGAAGCAGCAGGTCGCCGGCTTGCTGACACGGCGTCTCGACGCACACAGCAACGGTAATCCATTGGCCGCCATTGGCGCGATGATCGGCGTTGCGCTGATTGGTCCGCTCGTAGATGCCTATGCCACCCCAGACGGCGTGGCGGCCCTGTTGAACGGCATGCCGCCGCGCGGCGATCCGGGCGAGCGGCCGCCCGTGCCGGCTGCCACGAACACTCCATCGGATGCCGCAGCGACTTCACCCGCGCCGGCAGCACCCGCCACTGGCACCGCAGCCAATGGCAATGGCAACGCCGCGCCCCCGCAACCGCCGCAAACCACCGCGGGCTATCGCGGCATCAACGAGTTCGTCGTCACGTACCAGCATGGCGCCGGCGACGCACGTTACTCGGCGATCTTTCAGCGCGAGGGCGTATTCACATGGAAGCTGGCCGCGGTCAATCTGAACGAATGACCGTCTGATGTCGTCAGGCTTGGGCGGCCGGCCAGTCAAACACACTCCCCGAGACCGTGCGTCAAGCCGCTGCTTGCTGTTGCTCCTGCGCAGAAGAACAGGCCACCAGAATGCTGCACGAGACGCGGTCGAGCAGCGGCGTATTACCCGCACCCATCCACCAACGTGACAAGCCCGTACGGCAGCGGTGGCCGACCACCACGAGGTCGACATGCAATTCATTGGCGAGGTTGGCGATCTCGTCGATCGGATGGCCGAACGCGAAATGCCCTTGTGCGCTCACGCCTCGCTCGGTGAGCCAGTCCACGCCTTCCTGGAGGATGTCGCGGGCGGTCTTTTCGAAGCTGCCGCAAGCCACATCGGTCAGCAGGCCCGCGCTTTGCGCAATGCTCGAACGCATGTCGACAACCGACAACAGGTGAGTTTCGGCTTTCAGATCCATCGCCAGGTCGGCGCCGCAACGCAACGCTTTGCGGCCTTCGCGCGAGCCGTCGTAGCACAGCAGGATTTTCTGGTAGCTCGCCATGATTTTTCTCCCTTCGCGCGGGACGCACGATCTGAATGAATCATGGTGCGCCGCAATTCAGGTTGCAAGGGATGGAAAACGCTAACTGCGCGCTACTGGACGCCAGCCGCGCCCTAAACAGGTGCGCGCGCCGCCGGGCGGCGTCCGCAGGTCGATGCCGCAGTGCAGGAAACCCACGCCGGAACGTCGGGAGCGAACCGACGCCGGGCAGCCGATGCCCTAGAATAGGCGGCCTTCCCGGCCATTCGCGTCATTCATGTCTTTCCCGGAGACTCGTTCGATCCATGCCTGAAGCCGCCATCGAATTTCACGAGGTCAAGAAAAGCTACGGCGAAAAAACGGTCGTCGACGGGCTGTCGTTCCATGTCAACCCCGGCGAATGCTTCGGCCTGCTCGGCCCGAACGGCGCGGGCAAGACCACCACGTTGCGCATGCTGCTCGGCATCGCGGCGCCGGACGCGGGCACGATCCGCCTGTGCGGCGAGCCGATCCCCAGCCGCGCGCGCGTGGCCCGGGCGCGCGTCGGCGTGGTGCCGCAGTTCGACAATCTCGACCCCGACTTCACGGTGCGCGAGAACCTGCTGGTGTTCGGCCGCTACTTCGGCATGAGCGCCGCGCAATGCCGGGCGATGGTGCCGCCGCTGCTCGAATTCGCGCGCCTCGAAAGCAAGGCGGACGCGCGCGTGAGCGACCTCTCCGGCGGCATGAAGCGGCGCCTCACGCTGGCGCGCGCGCTCGTCAACGACCCCGACGTGCTGATCATGGACGAACCGACCACCGGCCTCGATCCTCAGGCGCGGCATCTGATCTGGGAGCGGCTGCGCTCGTTGCTCGCGCGCGGCAAGACCATTTTGTTGACCACCCACTTCATGGAAGAAGCCGAACGGCTCTGCCACCGGCTATGCGTGATCGAGGAAGGACGCAAGATCGCCGAAGGCGCGCCGAGCGCGTTGATCGCCTCTGAGATCGGTTGCGACGTGATCGAGATTTTCGGACCCGATCCGGTTGCGCTGCGCGATGAACTGGCGCCGCTCGTCGAGCGCACCGAGATCAGCGGCGAGACGCTGTTCTGCTACGTCAACGACGCGCAACCGGTGCATGCACGCCTCAAGCAGCGCGCGGATCTGCGCTATCTGCATCGGCCGGCGAATCTGGAAGATGTGTTCCTGCGGCTCACCGGTCGCGAGATGCAGGACTAGAGGCGCATGGATATCGGCATCGCACGCAACGCGCTACGGCTATAACGAAGAAGGAAGCCCCTCGAGGGGCACGGCACGAGACACGCAATGAACGCACGCACATACGAAAGCCCGGGCGACACGCCATCGAAACAGGAAACCTTCGCCGCCTTTCCCGCGAACGCAACCAACTGGATCGCCGTATGGCGCCGCAACTATCTGGTGTGGAGAAAGCTTGCGATCGCCTCGATGTTCGGCAATCTCGCCGATCCGATGATCTATCTGTTCGGCCTCGGCTTCGGGCTGGGGCTGATGGTCGGCCATGTGGACGGCGTGTCGTATATCGCCTTTCTCGCCGCGGGCACGGTGGCGTCGAGTGTGATGATGTCGGCGAGCTTCGAGTCGATGTATTCGGGCTTCTCGCGCATGCACGTACAGCGCACCTGGGAAGCGATCATGCACACGCCGCTCACGCTCGGCGACATCGTGCTGGGTGAAGTGATCTGGGCGGCCAGCAAGTCGATACTCTCCGGCGCCGCGATCATGCTGGTGGCCGGCGCGTTGGGCTACGCGAATTTTCCGTCGATGCTGCTGGCGTTGCCGGTCATCGTGCTGACCGGGCTCGCGTTCGCGAGCATCGCTATGGTCGTCACGGCGCTCGCGCCTTCGTACGACTTCTTCATGTTTTATCAGACGCTGGTGTTGACGCCGATGCTGTTACTGTCCGGCGTGTTCTTTCCGGTGTCGCAATTGCCCGTCATGGCGCGAGGCGCCACCCAGGTGCTGCCGCTGGCGCATGCCGTCGACCTGATGCGGCCGGCCATGCTCGGGCGGCCGGTCGAGCACGCGCTGTTGCATGTGGCCCTGCTGACGGCGTATGCACTGGGCGGCTTTATCGTGTCGGCGATTCTGTTCAGACGCAGAATGATGAAGTAGGCCCGGCTTTCGAGTAACGCAGGCGCTGATGCCCGGCTAACGGTTGCTAACAGCGGACAGCGATCAGCGCCTGTCGCGGCCCGCCCCTGCTCAGTCCTCGTCGTCCGTCCACGGAATGTCCACGTCGGAAATAAACGCCACCGTCGCGAACGGTCCGCCGTCCTGACGGCCGATCTTGCCGTCGGCGCGCTGCCATTCGACCCGGAACATCGTGGCCGGATCATCGGCGATCAGCCGGACCGTGCGAACTTCGTCCGGATCGGATTCTTCAACCGGACCGTCGAGCGAGATCTGCAATTCCTGTGGCCATAGGCCATCGGCCGGATCATAGATCCGGTCGCCGTCGGGAATCAGCGTGAAGGCTTCCACGCCGATGGTCGCCGAAGCCTCCACGATCATCTTGCCCAATGCACGCAGCAATGCCGTCGCTCGCGCCGAATTCGCCTGACGGATTGCCAGATCCCCGCGCGTCAGCGCCTGCTCAAGTTTTGGGTTTGTTTTTTGTTGCGCCATTCGATGTCCTGAGTTCCTATCGCTCTGTTGTGGACGGCACGCTGCGTCGTGCGCGCGCCGCGTTCCCTTTTTCGGCCTGAATCCTACCACCGGTGTGCGCTGCAGCAATGCCGGCCGCGCGGTCTGGCGCTTTCAGTCCGCCCCGTCCACCACAGTTTAGGTCGTGATTCGTGTTCCGGCAGGGACATTTGCCTTCCAATCGACGGCGAATGGAGAGGTATCGCACGCACGCCGTAGCGTGGCCTCGCCGCGCGCGGGCTGGCTGGCTGGCTGGCGATCGGATCGCGCCGGGCTGCAATCCGATGTTCTGTGCGGGGGCGAGTTCGCTCGCGCTTCATGCTGTGCGCGGCAAGCCAAAGGTCCGCTAAGCGTGCGCCCGGCAGTGATGGCATTTCAGATGCCGACCATCCGGCAAGTGCCCCGGCCGTGAAGCCGAGGCACTTGGGACAGCGCGGCGATTCGAGCGGCACTCAGTCTTCATTCTTCTTTCAAGCCCGACTCGAACCGACGCGCCGCCGTTCGCGCATCAAGGCGCAGGATTCGGCTGCAATTCATGCAGCGCATCGATTTCCGCGAGCACGTCCGGCGAGAGTTTCACGTCGACGCTGGCAATGTTTTCCTTCAATTGATCGAGCGAGGTCGCACCGATCAGATTGCTGGTCACGAACGGCCGGCTATTGACGAACGCGAGCGCGAACTGCGCGGGCGCCAGACCGTGACGCTTCGCCAGTTCCACGTAACGCGTGGTGGCCTGCACCGCTTGCGGCTTGCTGTAGCGCTGGAAGCGTTCGAACCGCGTGATGCGGGCGCCGGCCGGACGCGCGCCGCCTTCATACTTGCCCGACAACCAGCCGAAGGCCAGCGGCGAATAGGCCAGCAGGCCGATGTTGTCGCGATGCCCGTACTCGGACAGACCCGCTTCGTACGTACGATTGATCAGGCTGTACGGATTCTGGATGCTGACAATGCGCGGCAAGCCGAGTTTTTCGGCCGCGCGCAGAAACTGCGCGACACCCCAAGGCGTTTCATTCGACACGCCGATGTGACGCACCTTGCCCGCCTTCACGAATTCCGCGAGCACGGACAACGTCTTTTCGATCGGCACCGTGTATGCGTCGTCGACCCACGGATACGAGGCGCGGCCGAACGTCATCGTGCTGCGATCCGGCCAGTGCAACTGATACAGATCGACGTAGTCCGTTTGCAGGCGCTTCAGGCTGTCGTTGAGCGCTTCGGTGAGATTCTTGCGGTCGAACTGATTGCCTTCGCCACGAATATGGCGCGGGTTATGCGGTTGACGCGCCGGGCCGGCGATCTTCGTGGCGAGCACGATTTTCTCGCGTGCGCTGCGATGCTGCGCGAGCCACGTGCCGATGAAACGCTCCGTCGAACCTTGCGTCTCGGCAATCGGCGGCACCGGGTACATTTCGGCGGTGTCGATCAGATTGACGCCGTGATCGAGCGCGTAATCGATCTGCGCGTGCGCTTCCTGCTCCGTGTTCTGCTCGCCCCATGTCATGGTGCCGAGACCGATCAGGCTAACCTGCACATCGGAATCGCCAAGGCTGCGGTATTCCATCGAACTTGTCCTGTTGATTGGTTGAACGAAAAGCGCTGACGTTACCACGCCCGCGCGATACCTGCAGGGCACGCTAAAATGCGGTTCCAACGGGCGCCGCCCGTTTTTCCACGCGCAAGGTTTCTCCGCGCCGCCCCTTCCGCAATGAATCCCGAACACCTCGAACTGCTGGTCACGCGCATCATGCCTTACGGGAAATATAAGGGCCGCCTGATTGCGGACCTGCCCGGTCATTATCTAAACTGGTTTGCCAGTCAGGGCTTCCCGCCGGGCGAAATCGGCAGGCTGCTCGCCTTGATGCACGAGATCGATCACAACGGTTTGAAGTCGCTACTCGAGCCCTTGCGCAAGCGCTGATCGCCTCGCGGTGAAAGCGCCGCGAAGTGTCGTGAAGCGCGGTTGAAAGTCCGCAGGCATCGTGCAAGCCATGCAGATCTGTACAAATTCATACAGTCTTTTGCTTGTACCCTGCCGGCTGAATGGACTTTAATCCACGTAGGTTCTCGCACGCTCTGCCACGGTTCCCGCCATTGTCCGTATGTCGTCCTGCCCGTCATCCTGCCTGCCCGTCCATGTCTGAATTCAACTGGTCCGCGCTGCTCGAATTTATCGGCCACGATCTCTCGCCGGTACGGGCGGTCATCGCGTTCTTTCTGATCGGCTACGTGGTCGTCGGACTGCCCGTTCATTTCCGCCAGGGTGCCGCATCGCGCGACATCTGGGGCACCGCCGCCGGCGTGACGATGGCCGCGATCTACGCGGCGTTCATCATCGGCGTGTATCCGGTCCTCCATCATTCGGGCGGTCTGTTGCGATAGATGGCGCGAGCAGCATAAGGACAACGCGCTATCCGCTCACACGCCCCATCGCGACCAGATGCGCGAGCAACCGGTCTACGCCCTCGTCGACCGGCATGCGATCAGTTTCGATCACCACATCGGCGGCGAGCGGTGCTTCGAACGGATCGGAAATACCGGTGAAATGCGCAATCTCGCCGCGTCGCGCACGGGCATAGAGCCCCTTGGCATCGCGCGCTTCGCAGACCTGCAGCGGAGCGTTCACGAAGACTTCGACGAATCCATCGCCGACAATTTCACGCGCCGCGCGCCGGTGCCGATGCTCCGGCGAAATCACCGCGGCAATCACCACGAAGCCCTGCTGCATGAAGAGCGCGGCAACGTGCGCGACCCGCCGCAGGTTTTCGGTGCGGTCCTCGGGCGTGAAGCCGAGGTCGGCGTTCAGTCCACGCCGCAGCACATCGCCGTCGAGCACGATCGCGGCGTGCCCTGCTTCCTTCAACCGCAAATGCAAGGCGTTGGCCAACGTCGACTTGCCGGCGCCGGAGAGCCCCGTCATCCATATCACGGCACCGCGAGCCGCGCTCATGAGCGACGCTCCACGCCGGTTGCCACGACCTCGTCAGGCTGACCGCCATGAACCGGCATGAGTTCCGGGCCCAAGCCGTCGAACAGCGGTCGAAGCAACGCCTGCTGCGGCTGCCAGCGTTGCACTGAAGTTTTATACAGGGGCCGGCGCACTTGAGCGGAACTGGCCGTATTCACCTGGCGCGTGGTCTGATGAAACGACAGGCAGCGCTCGTTCCAGTCGAGCCCGCAATGCGCGAGCAAGCGGCGCACATTGGCTTCGAAATCGTCGACCAGTTCTTCGTATTTGACTTCGATCATTACACCTTCGGGGAGCACACGTTGCCAGTGGTTCATCAGGGCGTTATAGGCGCGATAGTAGCGGCCCAGTTCGCCGAGATCATAGCTGAACGGCACGTCGTGAAAAATGCGCGAGAAGATCGACAGGCAGGTTTGCAAAGGCGCGCGGCGGCTGTGAATGAAGCGCGCATTCGGCAGCGCCAGATGGATCAGACCCAGGTTGATGAAGTTGAACGGATATTTGTCGGTGAAGTGCGTATAGCGCGGAGTCGGGTCGGCTTCTTCGTTCCGCGCGAGGCTCTGAATTTCCGGCAGCGCGTTGCGCATGCGACGCAGATAGTCCGCGCCGAGTTCGCGCAACGGCGCGGCGTCGACGTCCCCAAGTGCTTCAATGTCGATCCGCAATGGATCGGCCGGATCGCGGCGAATGCAGCTCACCAGCGCCTCCCCGAATTCCGTGCGCTCACCCGCGCCGAATACCCGAGGATGGCTGGCGAGAATCTGTTCGATCAAGGTCGAACCCGAGCGCGGCATGCCGACGATAAAGATCGGCGCCGCTGACGGATCGCCCAGACCGCGCTTCGCCTCCAGCACTTCCGAAGCCGTCAGCTCGGGCAGATGCGCGAACAGGCCGAGCGTGTCCGCTTCGTTGTAGCGCACGCTAACGCGGTGCAACGCATTGCCCTTCAGGAAGTGATCGAACGACGCGTCGTTGCGGCCCACATCGGACAGCGCCTGGCCGTACGCGAAGTGAATCTCCGCCTGATTGGCCGGCGTGAGCGACGCGGCATTGCCGACAAGGCGTTCCATCGCGACGAATACCGGATCTTCAGTAGTGAGGCGCTTGGTCTGCACGAAGTTGCGGTAGTACAGCGGCACCTGCGGCGCGGCTTCGATTGCGCGGCGATACGCTGCGTGAGCTTGGTCGAAACGGCCGAGCGCCTGCAGGCAGTTGCCCATGTTGTTGTGCGAGCCGTCGGCTTGCGGATTCAGGCGAGCGGCCTCGCGATAGGCGTCCACCGCCTGTTCGAGCCGATGCATCTGCTCGAGCGTCCAGCCGAGGCCGTGATGCGAATCCGTGTCGCGCGGATCGAGCGCGATCGCTTCCCGATAGCGTTCGAGGGCTTCGGGAAAACGGTTCAGGGCGGCGAGCGTCGCCGCGAGGCGCTGATGCACGAGCGCATCTGCAGGGGCAAGCGCACGCGCGTTTTCGAAACGTTGGAGCGCGGCGGCGAGTTCGCCGCGCGCCGCATAAGCGTCGCCTTCGGCACGCCATTCTGAAGCGGTGGCCGGCTGTGGATCGTACTTCATTGACGGCTGGATTTTTGCGGGCTTCGCATCGAGCGGTCCTGACAGTGAGCGGGTGTGGTCTTTTCGTCCGGCGGGTAAATAGGCACGGCCTGGATTCGAGGTAATTGTCTGAAGGGAACTTAACAGGCGCGCCCTACAGTTGCGTTGCGGAAATTTAACTAACTGTTACAGCAGGAGGATCACGTAAGGTGTGGAAGCGTGCCGCTGCGCCTTATTCCGTGGTCTCCGATCGCCATGTATATCTCACGGAGCCGCCAGGTCGCGGGCGACCCGTAATGTGCGGACACAAATGCAGCTGAACTCCTGGGCGTGCGTCTTTTCTCAATCTCATGCGAAGGAGAAAATCGTGAGCAGGCTCATTGCATCAATGGCGCTGTTGGCGGTGATGGCCAGTCTGAACGGATGCGTGGTTGCACCGGCATACGACTATGGCTACGCGCAACCTTATTACCCCGGCTACGGTTACGCTTACGGACCACCGTATGCGCCGGTTTACGGCAGCGTAGGTATCTACGGCGGCTGGGGCGGCTCCTGCTGTTACTACCGTGGCGGGTACTGGCATGGCGGTCATGGATGGCACGGCGGAAACGGCGGGCATGGCGGCGGCTGGCACGGCGGCGGTTACGGCGGCTACCACGGCGGAGGCGGCAGTTCCTGGGGCAGCAGTGGCGGCCACGGCGGAGGACATGGACATTGACGTTGACGTGGCCCGCGCGTGACTCGCGGGCCGGTCGATTGCATGGCTTCTGGCTCGAAACGCTCGCGGGTCTCCCGGCAAGGCGGCGATTTCATGCCTTGCGGTAAAATCGGTGTTTTGAATCAAGCCGTCTGGCCGCCCCATGTCGTCACCTCGAATTCCCAGTCCGCGCCGCGTATCGGTTGCACCCATGATGGACTGGACTGATCGTCATTGTCGTTCCCTGCATCGCGTGATCTCCCGGCATACGTGGCTTTACACGGAAATGGTAACCACCGGCGCGCTGCTGCATGGCGACGTGCCGCGTCATCTCGCGTTCACGCCCGCAGAAGCGCCGGTCGCCCTGCAACTCGGCGGCAGCGAACCCGACGACCTCGCGCGCTCGGCGAAGCTCGGCGAGCAATGGGGTTACGACGAGATCAATCTGAACTGCGGCTGCCCATCCGAGCGCGTGCAACGCGGCGCATTTGGAGCGTGCCTGATGAACGAGCCGCAACTCGTCGCCGATTGCGTGAAGGCCATGCGCGATGCGGTATCCGTGCCGGTGACGGTGAAGCACCGCATCGGCGTCGATGCGGTCGAAGAATATGGTTTCGTGCGCGATTTCGTCGGCACGATTGCGGATGCGGGCTGCAATGTGTTCATCGTGCACGCGCGCAACGCGATTCTGAAGGGTTTGAGCCCGAAGGAAAATCGCGAGATTCCGCCGCTCAAATACGACTACGCGTATCAGTTGAAGCGCGACTTCCCGCATCTGGAGATCATCATCAACGGCGGCATCAAGACGCTTGATGAAGTGGAGACTCATCTTCAACACGTCGACGGTGTCATGCTCGGACGCGAGGCGTATCACAACCCATATCGGCTGGCCGATGTCGATGCCCGCTTCTATGGTTCGACAGACTCGCCGCTGACTCGCGAGCAGGTCGAAGCAAAACTGATCGACTATTGCGCCGCTGAAATGGCGCGCGGCACCTATCTCGGCGCCATTACGCGCCACGCCCTCGGCCTCTATCGCGGCGAAGCGGGTGCACGTGGATGGCGCCGTGTCCTGTCGGACAGCAAACGCCTCGCCGCACGCGATCTGAGCATCTTCGACGAAGCAAGGCAGCATCTGCGCGAGCCTGTCGAAATTTTTGAATAAAGGACTAGGCAAACGAGATTCTTGTTCGTATAATCTCGTTTCTTCATCGGCGAGCCAAGTTTTTACGGCAAGTCAAGCAGATGTCAGTGGTGGCTGTAGCTCAGTTGGTAGAGTCCAGGATTGTGATTCCTGTTGTCGTGGGTTCGAGCCCCATCAGCCACCCCAAAGAACACCTTTAGCATCAACCGTTTAGCCGACTCCGGAAATTTCACATAGTAAAATTCGGAACAAAAATCGGATTTTCGGAATTAAGCCCGCACTTCGCTGCGGGCTTTTTTGCGTTTGACCCACGGCGCAGTACCGCTGTGACGCCGCCACCAGAGGCAAAAACATGCCAGTAAATCAATATGGTTGGGCCGGACAGTGCCCGCCCATGCCGTGAGGTCGTCCGGGAGATCACCAGTTTCCTCGCGCGGCACACGCAATTTGATCTACTTCATCGTATTTACTCCCAGAAAAATTGGGAAGTGCATCTGCTAAAGTATCATATGAAGAAGGGGCGTGCTCGCGTTAGCGGCAATGGTGAAAGGCACCGGGGTTGGCAATGCCTATTCATCCTATTGGGGACTTGAACCCGCGCGATTTCTTATAACAAGTGCTCTTAAAATGGACGCCGGTAAAAAAGCTGGCAAAGCACTATGAAAACAAAAAAACTTGAAGGTGCCGTGCTCGACTACTGGGTGTCGCGCGCTCTGAAAACACCCATTGACCAAAGCAAACGGTTTGATCCGGTAAGCACTGACGCGCCGCGGCACCACGACCCGCGGGATTTCCCAGACGGCAGCGGTTCGGGCGCCGTACCTCCTTACTCAACTGACTGGGGCATAGCTGGCGGGGTCATCGACCGCATGTGCGCGGGCCGCAATGGGATCTGTCTTACCGGATCGGTCGACGATGGTTTCCAAGCTAACCATGCCGCAGGCGCAGCGCCACTCGTCGCGCTTATGCGCTCGTTCGTTTTCAGCGTGTTCGGATCCGAAGTTCCAGATCGACCAGTCCAGCCGCCACTTATACCAAAAAGTATTGATGCAGACTGCGCGAATTATCAGAGCCAAGCAACGAAATAAAAACATGCTCGCCGCTCAAGCGCATCCTCTTCGTTGCGGTGATGGCAGGCGGGATCTGGGTTATGTATCTGGTTTTCACGACCGTTGGTTGAATCGGAGCCTGGATGACGTTGTTGATCACCTATTCACTGCTGGCGGCAATCGCCATGGCAGCAAACATCGGCGCGCAACATTTGACGCTGCTGGCTTATGCCGGAAAATTTGCAATGCCCCTATCGGTTGCGGTCGGAACTGGCGTCGGACTCGTCATCAAATACATGCTCGACAAGAAATTCATCTTCCGTTTTCAAGCCACTAGCGCTGTACATGACGGCACGACGTTTATCCTTTATACGGCAATGGGCCTTGCCACCACAGTCATCTTCTGGGGTACTGAGGCCGTCTTTCAGGCGGTCTTTCACACGGATTTCATGCGATACCTTGGCGCTGTGCTTGGCCTGACGGTCGGGTACATCGTTAAATACAATCTCGACAAAAACTACGTATTCAGGAATGCGTTCAACGCTTCTTGACCACCCTCTACTGCTCCAATGATGAAAAAATCGGACGCCGATTACGCAGACGCGGTCCTAGATGTTGCCG
This sequence comes from Paraburkholderia dioscoreae, assembly GCF_902459535.1. Classification (NCBI taxonomy): domain Bacteria; kingdom Pseudomonadati; phylum Pseudomonadota; class Betaproteobacteria; order Burkholderiales; family Burkholderiaceae; genus Paraburkholderia; species Paraburkholderia dioscoreae. The sequence continues at coordinate 1,910,667 of NZ_LR699553.1, read as the reverse complement.
TTTTTCTGCTCGTTTTTATAGTGGGCACTGCGGCGCTATTTGCCTTGTTGCAAGGTATCCATGCGCCGGCCGACTTTGCCGCATCAGCTCCGATTTTAGGCGCCACCGTCAGTGCAGCCATAACATTTGTTCGCAGCAGGGCGCACGCAGTGTGGGTCACGGTCGCGGCCTTGCTCGCGATCGTTGCCTCCATGTCCGCAGCAACTATTTTTTTCGATTTCTCCTCGGACGGCCTTGGCTATCACGCAAACGCAATCCATGAATTGGCCGAGCATTTCGATTTTCTCAAGTCGTCACTAGCCGGGCATTATGCGATATACATAAATAGCTATCCGAAGATTTCTTGGTTCTACGCTGCATCGTTACTGAGGCTGACTGGCAATTTCGAAATTGGAAAAAGTATCAACTTCATCCTGATGCTGGCATCTGGCCTAGTTACTTTCTCGGCATTGAGAGGCTCCAGCGTAGTGCCACGCTCGCTCGCGGCGATCTGCGTGGCTCTAAATCCGATCGCGATCCTTCAGCTTTTCACGCACTACGTGGACGGCTGCATGGCCGCTTTCCTCTCGATTCAGATTCTGTGCATCTACGGCCTGTTCTGGAACAACGGCTCGCGGCACCTGGCTATACCGTTGTTGCTAGCCTTGATCGGCGCGGCAACGTTAAAGGACACCGGCCTTGTATTTTCGAGTGTGCTGCTCGCAGGCGCGTTCTGCATTTCTCGGATACGGAAAGTTCCGCTCGGCATCGGGGCAAGCGGCGCGGCCATGCTTGCACTGACATTCGTCGTACTGGCTGTGAACCCGTACGTTAAAAACCTCGTCGAGGGGCATCACATCTTCTACCCCGTGATGGGCGTCGGGCGCGTGGAGAACCTGATTTCCGGACAGACCACGCCGCAGTTCCACTCCCTTGATCGCTTTACACAACTCGGATTGAGTGTCATGGGAAAGACCAGAAACGAAAATCCGCTCGACCTGGCGACACCACGTCTCCCGCAGCTCAAAGCGCCGTTCACAGTTGACGCCGTCGAGTTCACCACAGCCGGTGGTGTCGATGTGAGATGGGGAGGTTGGGGACCGCTCTTTGGCGGTGCGCTACTATTGGCGATTGCATCCGCGGTCTGGTCGTGGAGATCAGTGAGGCGCACCGCGCCGCTCCTCGCTATTGTCGCGGTGCTATGCGTAATTAGTCCCGAGTCATGGTGGGCACGCCTGAATCCGCAGCTCTACGTGCTAGTGTGCCTGCTAGCAATCCTCGCATTGCAGGAAAAACGGATTGCCGGTTACATGCTTGTGGCCGTGTTGATGGTGAATTCGGGGATTGGCGCATATGAGTCCGCGATCATGATGCGGAACGCGGCTGGCTATCTGAAGCGAGCGACCAACGAACTATCGGATGATCATCGCAAGGTGCTCTATTGGAGTGAACGGTACGAGAATTTGCAGCCTATGTTCGATCGCCTCAATTTAAATTTCGAACGCGTTGGACCGAACGGTGCAGGCCAACTCGCCGCGTGGCCGTGCAAGGAACTGCTTGGTGAGTTGGTATGCGCTAGACCGTGACAATTTGTCGAGCGCGCGGCCATCAGAAAGTACGCTAAGACACCCTACTGCGTCGGCTCGCCTCTGCAGATTTTTCAATGGCAACGCGGCGTCAACGGACGAATGGCGCACAGTATGCAACGCCTTCACTTTGCTGATTTCGTTATCGTCGTTTCCAACGACCTTGAAAAGGCGTTCCAAACCGCTCGGTCGCGGTCTGCGGGCGGCGCCATTGCCCATGCCGGCGGCGCGCCCGCGCAAGAAGTCGCTTGACTTCGTGGACACTGAGCCCGACAGGATCAGGTGATCCAGCACAAGGTCGAGCGCGGAGCACTTCCGACCCGGACGCCAACCCGGCGACCATCGCGCGCGGCTGTGATAGCAGCCGGGTTGCGAAGCGAAAGCGCTGTGAAACAGGGGAACGAACTTGGCCCCAAGAAGCAGTTGTCAGCTTACAACTTGCGTTCCATTCATCGGCATCACACCCCTCACACCCTTGTGGTAGCTGTACGGATACACTGGATTGTGATTCCTGTTGTCGTGGGTTCGAGCCCCATCAGCCACCCCAAAGAATTCAAGCGGTAAAGTTTTATGAACGGCGTTGTGAGAAATCACTGCGCCGTTTTTGTTTTGGCTTGGCTGTACGGTTTTCAACCGCTTCAGCGCGCCGCGCCGGAAACGTTAGCTCCGCCCTCATCCGTTTCAGCCGAAAGCCGTCCCGTGTTGCGCAGGGCCGATAGCACATCCTCGATTCGAGCGTCGTCAAGCAGGCGCCGGCCGGCGCGCAGGCGTCGTGCGTTCGTCAAATCAATGGCACGCTGCAAATCGGAAGTTTCAGCGGCGATATACACGGCCATCCCGTAGCCGTATCGATCGGCGAGTGTGTAGTCGAAGAAGTATTTCATGCTTCCGTTTTCGGCAGCCGCACCGAAAACTTTACAGCGAGGCCGTCAAGGCTTCTGATCACGCCTTCCCCGTGGCGTCATTCCCGATACCGCTAATCGCCCTGGCGCCCTGCCATCGCCAGACACGGCACCTTCGCCGGAATGAGCCCATCGCCGGTCAGTGCTGACTCGCATTCAGCAGCATCCATATCTGCTTGTGAGGCTCACCCGCCAGAATGCGAGCGAACACCGCCTTGCAGCGTACGCAGGTGTAGTGCTCCTCCACCCGCACATCCTTGACCGCCCCTCGATTATTCAGCGTCAGCCTGCCGTGCGGGCCTCGGCTGGCCGGCTGGCCGTAAAGCTCGGCGCAAGCGGCGCACGGTTGAATCCATAGGTCCATCAGAGTGCTCTCCCAAGCCACGGATTCAGATCGATATTCGCTGGAATCACGCTCCGTCCGCCACTTTTAACCCCGCCGTGATCCGGGCCTTTAATCCCGTGAAACCCGTGCCAGACGGGGTCGGACCGTCGCTCACGCTTGTCCCGCCTACGTCAAGCCGATTATTTCAGAATCAAGAACAGTAATTTCAGATTATCGGCACAAATTCTCGATAGTAGGGGTATACACTGCTTTCCATCGACGTTGCAGACACACCTCACCGGCCCCTGCGACGCCTTCCTTGAAATGAAGTCGAAACGTTCCCGGAGTCACACCATGAAGACCAAGCTCATCGCCGCCCTGCTGGTTGCTGTTTCTGCCTCGATCGCCGCTCCCGCTTTCGCTAGCGGCTACGGCCCGGCACCGTTCTACCGTCCGTCGGTCGGCGCACCGGCTTCGCAACAAGGCCAGAACGCACAAACCGTCGCAGCTGAACGCGCTAATGCTGAATCGAATGCCTACGGCGGCGTGAAGAACGTGTCGTCGCAATCGGGTGCCAAAGAGCCGGTTTCGGGCCCGCAATCGGTTTTCTTCGGCCACTAAGCAGTAGCCGTTGAACCGGCTGCCTCACGAGAGCAACCGGTAAACTGGGCGCCGCGCATGCAGTATCGATGCTGGCGCCCAGTTGCGTTTACCCGTTCCACAACCGTTCCTCTGCGGCTCCACAACCGGCCACTGCTGCCAGCGTGCTGCTCATTGTCACCGCTTCGCGACGCCGCGGCGGCTTATTTCTCCTCGGGCGACTAAACGGCAAGGCCCGCGTCGATCACTGAGCGCGCCGCCTGGAAGCCTGCTTCGGCGGCGGCATGCTCCGTGGACCACAAGCTGTCTATATGCACGAGCCGCCAGTCGACCACCACCGCGTCGTCCCGCAACACCCGAAAATGTGCCTTGACGCCCGTCAGCACCTGTTCGACGGCGACGTCGATGTCGTAGTCCTGATAGCGCTCCTGATAGTCCCCCATGTCGAGGCCTTTCGGCTCCATGTTCGCCTCCGTGATATCGCCGCGAATATGACGGCCAGACTCGCCCGGCGAGCGTGCTCGACGGCTCGCGAAGCGAAGCGACGCGGCCCTGCTCCGACGATCAATCGCAATCGCCCGACAGGTATTGCCGGCCGTTGCAGGTAATCTCGACGTTGCCGCCGCTCGCATCGGCAACCAGTCCGCCCGCCAGCAATTCGGCAGCAACGGACTGCGCCAGTTCGGGCGCCGGCTGTCCGACGCCGACATCGTTCAGACGCCGCAAGGCTTCAACCGCTTCGGGACTCAATGACTTCGACATGGCCGTCTCCGTCTACATGATCAATTCATCCTAGCAAGTTTCGGGGGCGTATGCAGGCCATGTACGTGCGGGCGCGTCGAGGCACGCGGGTTGCGTGGCGGGAGTCATCCCATCAGCGTGACGGCGGCGAAACCGGCAGGCGGCGTCGCCAAGGAGAACGGCAATGGAGCGCAACAGATGGACAGTGCTGACAGCGAGCGCCGCGCTGGCGATAGCCGGCACGAGCGGCACCGCGACATTCGCGCAAACGGCGAAACCAGGACAAGCGCAGCAGGCAGAACAACCCACGCAAAAAACGGCGCAAACCACAGCGCCGGGCGACAATTCATCGATGGTCAAACCGCCCGAGTCCGCGTCGGGCTCAAGCGGATCGAGCAATCCTGACAACATGCCGATCAAGCGCCCGCGCAAGCCCACCAACGACAGGATGATGCACGAGCCGCCCGCGAGCGGCGCGAACGCGAAATAGCGCGGGCCTCACAGGCGCGCGATCGAAACCTCCGTCGACTTCACCAGCGCGACCACTTCCGAGCCGACCTTCAGCTCGAGTTCGTCGACGGAGCGCGTGGTGATCACCGAGGTGACGATACCGAACGGCGTATCCACGTCGACTTCGGACACCACAGGTCCGCGGATGATTTCCTTGACCTTGCCTTTGAACTGATTGCGTACGTTGATTGCGGAAATGCTCATATCGGGTGACTCCAGAGAAGCGATTGAGAACAGTCAGTCAAGGAATGTCAGACGGCCCAGCGGACGTCTGTCGGCCGCCTCGCGCGGCCTTCGTCACGTGCGTCGTACGCACGATCGGACAACGCGTCGTCATTCGGCGCCGTCTTCAGTACGCGCTGCAACACATGCTCTTCGAGCGCGGCGAAACCGGCCGACGCGCGCGCGCGCGGACGCGCCAGCGGCACCGGCTGATCGAGTGCGATGCGTCCTTCCTCGATCAGCAGAATCCGGTCGCCGAGCGCCACGGCTTCATGCACGTCGTGCGTGACCAGCAGCGCGGTGAATCGATGTTCGCGCCACAGGCGCTCGATCAACGCGTGCATTTCGAGGCGCGTCAACGCATCGAGCGCGCCGAGCGGTTCATCGAGCAGCAGCAATTGCGGCCGATGCACGAGCGCCCGCGCCAGCGCCACGCGCTGACGCTGACCGCCGGAAAGCTGCGCGGGCCAGTCGTTGGCGCGCTCCAGCAGGCCGACTTCGGCGAGCACGGCGCGGGCATCCTCGCGTGCGCTGCGGCCAAGGCCCAGCATCACGTTCTGCAGCACGCTCTTCCAGGGCAACAGACGCGCGTCCTGGAACATGATGCGGGTGTCGAGCGTGCCGCCGTCTTCGTTGCGCTTTTCGAGCACGCCCGCGGTAGCCTTTTCCAGACCGGCGACGAGCCGCAGCAAGGTGGATTTCCCGCAGCCGCTGCGGCCGACAATCGCCACGAAGCTGCCGCGCTCGATCGACAGATCGAAACCGGACAGCACCTTGCGTTCGCCGTACCGCTTGCCGACGCCGCGCAACTCCACCGAATAATCCGCGGCGCGGCGGGCGTCGTCGCGCGCCAGTGCGCCGGCCGGCAGTTGCGCATCACCCCGCGCAGCGACGCGGGCATGATGATGCGTCGCTTCGGCGTGCTCCTGGTCCGCGGCTTCGTTCGCGTCGTGATCGACGGTGCGTGCTTGCGCCAGTTCGGCTTCGAGATCGCTGCCGGCAATCCCACTGAACGACGCCGACAATGTCGTTGCGTTCATGGCTTCGCTCCTCGTTGGTAGGCCGGATGCCAACGTAGCGAGACGCGCTCGAGGCTCTTGGCCAGCACGTCGGCGAGCTTGCCGAGCGCGGCGTAGAGCAGAATGCCGACCACCACCACATCGGTTTGCAGAAACTCGCGCGCATTCATCGTCATGTAGCCGATGCCCGATTGCGCGGAAATGGTCTCGGCGACAATCAGCGTGACCCACATCAGCCCGAACGCGAAACGCACACCGACCAGAATCGACGGCAACGCGCCCGGCAGAATCACATGCCGGTATAACGCGAAACCTCTCACGCCATAACTGCGCGCCATTTCGATCAGATTGGCATCGACTGAACGGATGCCGTGGAAGGTGTTCACGTAGATCGGGAAAAACACGCCCAGCGCGACGAGAAACACCTTCGCTTCCTCCTCGATGCCGAACCACAGGATCACGAGTGGAATCATCGCGAGTGCCGGGATGTTGCGGACCATCTGCACGGTCGAATCGAGCACGATCTCGGCGGGTTTGAACAGACCCGTGGCGAGCCCGAGCACGAGCCCGATGCCGCCGCCGATCGCAAAACCCGACACCGCGCGCCACGTGCTGACCTTCACGTCCGCCCACATTTCACCGGACTGGATCAGCGACCACGCGGCCTTCACGACCGCGAGCGGTTCGGGCAGCACGCGCGTGGACAACACGCCGCTCCTCGCGGCGAATTCCCACACCAGCAGAATCGCGAGCGGCGCGAGCCACGGCGCGAGATGCGCGCCGATCCGGCGCAACGTGTTCAAACCCGCGCCGGCCTCAACGGTTTCGTCCCGATCCGTACTTACAGTGGATTGAGCCATGCTTGCCTTCCTTATTGCCTGTCGATGATCGTGCATGCCGTTTGCAGCACTTGCACTCAGCTCGAACTGGCCGCCTTCGGCAGATAGTTGTTGCCGACGATCTCGCCGAACGGACCCGACAGCGGCCCGTTCGAAACCTTGTTCAGTCGGTTCGGCAGCAGCGGAAACACGAGTTCGGCGAAGCGATACGACTCTTCCAGATGCGGATAACCCGACAGAATGAAGGTCTCGATGCCGAGGTCCGTGTATTCCTTCATGAGCGCCGCCACCTGTTCCGGGTTGCCGACCAGCGCCGTGCCCGCGCCGCCGCGCACGAGGCCCACGCCCGCCCACAGATGCGGATAAACCTCGAGCTCCGCGCGGCCGCCGCGCTTGCCGCCGTGCAGCGCGGCCATCCGGCGTTGCCCTTCGGAGTCCATCTTCGAGAACGAGGCCTGGGCACGCGCGACGGTTTCGTCGTCGAGCTTGCTGATCAGCTTGTCGGCGGCGGCCCACGCTTCTTCTTCGGTCTCGCGCACGATCACGTGCAGACGAATCCCGAACTTGATCTGGCGGCCACGCGCCGCGGCGCGCGCGCGAATGTCGGCGATCTTCTTCGCCACTGCGGCCGGCGGCTCGCCCCACGTCAGATAGGTGTCGATATGCTCGCCCGCCATGTCGTGCGCGGCCGGCGACGAACCGCCGAACCACAGCGGCGGATGCGGGTGCTGCACGGGCGGATACAACGCCTTGCCGCCCTTCGAGCTCAGGTGCTTGCCTTCGAAGTCGATCGCGTCGTTGGTATGCGCGGCGGTGAGCAGCTTGCGCCAGATGTGCAGGAATTCGTCGGTGATTTCATAGCGCGTGTCGTGGTCGACGAACACGCCGTCGCCTTCCAGTTCCGCCGCATCGCCGCCGGTCACGACGTTGATCAGCAAACGCCCGTTCGACAGACGGTCGAACGTCGCCGCCATGCGCGCGGCCAGACCCGGCGACGAGATGCCCGGGCGAATCGCCACCAGGAATTTCAGCCGTTTGGTCGCGGCGATCAGGCTCGACGCGACCACCCACGCATCCTCGCATGAGCGCCCCGTCGGCAGCAGCACGCCCTCGTAGCCGAGCGTATCGGCGGCGACGGCGATCTGCTGGAAGTAGTCGTAATCGGCTGCGCGTGCGCCTTGGGACGTACCGAGATAGCGGCTGTCGCCGTGAGTCGGAATGAACCAGAACACATTCATTTGCTGCTCCTGCATGGTCGAAACTGGATTGAATGGAAACGGTGCGTCGAGTGCCGGCGCGCACGCGGCCGCGCGCATCCATCCGGCACGCAGCCGGGCGGTGCATCGCAAGGAGGCGGAAGAAACGCGGTAGCGGCGCTGGCTAGCGGCGGCAGCGGACCCGCCGGCGCGCGTGCGCCATGTGGCGGGTGAAGATCGGCATCAGGCAGGACATCGCGACGGCTTCCCTCGACCAAACGTGCGCGTCATGCGCTCGATTAAACAGCGACGGCGGCAAACGCCGTCTGTATGGAGAAACAGTCTATGGATCGGGCTGTCGCTTTTGAACGATTTTTTTTAGCTTAGGTTTTCCACTTTCGTGATTAGCCCGACGCTAAAGCATACGGATCTTGCGCGTGATGCATGCGCGCAAGCGCGTGCGCCTCGCGGGAAAACGCCGGCCGCGCCAGGTTTTGCGCCCTATCCGGAGCCTGGCGTAAAGCGACAGCTCGGGGGGCGCTCTATATAATGGCGCACGTTTCCAATAACCCGGTGCAGGCCACGCGACAGCACGCCGCCTGTACCCTGGCGGTGCAATGCATGCAAAAACTCATCCTGCCGTTCGTCGCCGGTTTTCTGGCTTCCCTGTTCTTCCACGAATCGACGCTGGCGCTGCTGCATGCAGCCGGGATGATCGACCCAAGCGGTTTTTCGACCGCGCCGTTTTTACCGCTCGGGCTGCCTGAGTTCATCGCCAACGCGATCTGGAGCGCGTTCTGGGCCGTGCTGATGGCCTGGCTCCTGCGCGTCGCGCCGCATCGGCGTGCGCCGTGGGTGCCGGCCTTCGTGTTCGGTGGTATTGCCTTGACGGCGGCGGGTGTGTTCGTCGTCGATCCGTTGCGCGGCATCTGGCCGAGCGGCAACATGCTGCCGCGCCTCGCGGTGGGTTTCGCGGCGAATGCCATGTGGGGCTGGGGCGCGCTGGTGTTCATGCGCGCGTTCATGGCGAGCGAAGAGGAAGAATAGGAGCGAGCGGTGAGCGGCCGGTCTGACCGGCCGTTACATGGTTCGCAATGCTGCCATGCCGTTACGCCATTACGCCGTTATGCCGCTGCACCGTTATGCCACTGCACCACTACGCCGTTACGCCGCTCCCAAGCCGGCATAGTTTCCCGCTGTTCCGGGCTTAGGGCCTAACCGCGCAAATCCCGCAACGGGTGTTCGTTAGCCGGCCACGGACTCTCGAACATCTTCTCGACCTCAACGGCATTCACATCCTCAATGCGCGCAAAGCGCCAGCGCGGCGCGTTGTCCTTATCGATGATGCGCGCGCGAATCCCTTCGATCGTGTCGCCATGCAGAAAGCTCGAGCGCGTCAGATCGAGGTCGCAGCGCAGCACGTCCGCCATCGAACCCTCGGCGCGCGTCACCACTTCCAGCGACACCGCCATCGACAACGGCGAACGTTCGCGCAAGATCCCGATCATCTGTTCGGCCCAATCGGCGGCCTCGCCGTTGCGCTCGCTCTCGAGCGAGGCGAGAATCCGCGCGACATCGGGTAACGCGAAGTGGCGGTCGATCAGCGCACGCGCGTTCGCCAGCAACGACGCCTCGGGCCGCGGCACGACCTGGTGCGCCAGCGCCTCACGTTCGATGCACGCCACCACGTCCGCGCCTCGCTCGAACAGCTCGCTGCGCAGCGTATCGACGAGCGCGGGCAATGCCGCGTCCTCGATGTAGGTGTCGGCCAGACCCGCGTAGAGCGCGTCGGCCGCGTCGATCGTCTCGCCGGTCACGGACAGATAGCGCCCGATCGCGCCGGGCGTGCGGGCCAGAAACCAGCTCGCGCCGACATCGGGAAAGAGTCCAATACGGGTTTCGGGCATGGCCATTCTGGTCGAGTCGGTGACGACGCGCAGGCCGCCGGTGCGATGCGCGCCCTGCGAAATACCCATGCCGCCGCCCATCACGACGCCGTTCATCAACGCGATATACGGCTTCGGATAAGTGAAGATCGCGTGATTGAGCCGGTATTCCTCGATAAAAAACGTGTCGCGCGCGTCATGCTCGCCGCGTTGCGCCGTCTCGTACAGAAAGCGGACGTCGCCGCCCGCGCAAAACGCGCGCGGGTGCTGGCTGCGTATCACGACGGCGAGCACATCGGGATTTTCACGCCACTGGTCGAGCGCCGCGTGGATTGCGCGAATCATGCCGGTGGACAGCGCGTTGAGCGCTTTCGGCCTTTCCAGTTCGATGAAACCGATGCGGTTGGCTACGTAAGTCGCGACTTCGTCGCTGACGGCGGGCGAGGCGGAAATGGACATGGGGAGCTAAGCGCAACGGCGCAAAGTGAGGTGGAATTGAACGTTATCATGCACTCGGGGCTTTGCGCCTAACGGCGGGCGCGGCGACACCGGCCGTTGCCGCTTGCGCCGGCTTCTTGCCCGACGGCTGAGCGACGGGTTCGCGGTGCGGTTCCGGCTTCGGTTCCGGCTTCGGTTCCGACTTCGGGTCCAGCTTCGCCGGCGGCTCGGCGCTCGCGCGCGGAGATTTCTTCTTGCGCGTGCCGCCGGTAGTCGCGCTGCTCCGCGACCGCGCGGAGTTTTCCGTTGCCTGCGACGCACCCAGCCAGGTATCCAGCGCGACGGCCACGACAGTCTCGAGCGATGTAGCCGGAAATACCGGACACGTGAGATTCAGTGCAACGATGCCGTGCAAGGTCGCCCAGAATGCCTCGGCCCACACCGCCAGATCCGTCGATGCCGGCAACCCGCCAGCCGCTTTGAGTTCTTCGAGCGCGGCGATCATGATGTGCAACGCGGCCTCGCCGGGGTCGTCCTCGGGCGCGGCCGCCTCACCGTTCGCCGCCTGCGCCGCCGCGATTCCGGAGTCCTCGTCCCGCGCCGCCTTGTCCTTGCCCGCACCTCTCGCCGCGCCGCCCATTGCCGCGCCGGTATAGCTCGGATCTTCCATAAAGATCAGCCGGTACGTTTCAGGATGCGCGACGCCGAACGCCACGTAAGCCCGCCCCAGCGCCTTGAGCCGCTCCGCCGGATCGGCAAGGCGCGCGAGCGGCACGAATGTCTCCAGCAGTTGCGCATAGCCTTCCGCGCATAACGCCTGCGCGATCTCGTCACGACTCGCAAAGTGAAGGTAGAGCGTGGCCGGTGAATATTCGATGGCGTCGGCGATCTTGCGCATGGAGAGCGCGGCAAAGCCTTCGCGCATCACGATGCGGCGGGCGGCATCGAGGATGCGCTCGCGCAGTGCCTGTTTCTGGCGGTTCTTTCGTTCAGCGATTCCCATGGCGAACATTCTCGGGTTGACAAACTGAAAAGTCAAATTAAACTGAACACCGTTCACTAAACAGTGTTCACTAAATTTTCAACCGTCAGACAACGTTAGTCCATTTATGCGGCCGCGATACGGCGCCGCTTCGAGGAGTCGTCATGCAAGGCACAGGCAAAGTGGGTTTATTCGGAGCCGCGGGCGCGGCCGGTCAGAGCATTGCTGCGGCGCTCGGCGCTGCGGGCCGCGACTACCGGGCCGTCGGCCGTTCGCGCGGGCCGCTGGAGGCCGCGTTCGGCCGCGACCCGCGCGCGGAGATCGTCACGTGGAATCCGGACGACCCCGCTTCGATCCGCGCGGCGGCAGAGGGTCTGCAGACTGTGATCTATCTGGTCGGCGTGCCCTACGATCAGTTTGCCGCGCACCCGCCGCTGATGGAGCGAACCCTCGCCGGCGTCACGGCGGCGGGCGTCGAGCGTTTCATTCTGATCGGCACGGTGTATCCGTACGGCCGCGCGCAGGGCAATCCGATCAGCGAAAAGCATCCGCGCGAGCCGCACACGTTCAAAGGCCGGATGCGGCTCGCGCAGGAAAATCTGGTATTGGCGGCGCACGGACGGGACGGCCTCTCGACCCTCGTGTTGCGTCTGCCCGACTTCTACGGCCCATGCATCGAGCGCAGCCTGCTGAACGGCGTGTTCGAAGGCGCCGCAACCGGCAAGCGCGCGCAGATGATCGGCCCGCTGGACGTCCCGCATGAATTCATCTATCTGCCGGATGTCGGGCCGGTGGTCGAAAAGCTCACGCGCACGCCCGCAGCGTATGGGCGCTGGTGGCACCTTGCCGGCGCGGGCACCATCACGCAGCGCGAAGTCGCGCGGCAGGCCTACGCGCTGGCCGGCCGCGCACCGAAGCTGATGGTGGCCGGCAAGACGCTGCTGCGCCTGCTCGGCCTGTTCAATCCGTTGATGCGGGAACTGGTGGAGATGAACTACCTGATGACCGAACCGGTCGTGCTCGACGATTCGGCGTTGACGGAACTGATCGGCCCGATCGCCAGGACGTCTTACGAGGAAGGCATCCGCCATGCTTTCGACGCCGCGCGCGAGGCGGCAGCGCCGAAGGCTGGAACAAACGGCAGCACCGCGAACGCGGTTTGATCGGGCGCGCGAAGAAGACAGACGCGCCAGTGTGCGATGAGCGGCGCTCGCGCCTCGTTACCGGCCAGCGAGCGGCCTTTTGCGCCGATGTATGCGCCGATGTATAAAAGCTCGCCCAGGCTCGCCCCGTCCGCTCAGTTCCAACGGCCGCGCTCAATTACGGTCAGTTGTCATCAACCGGCTACGTTGCCCGGTGGAAAGTGGCCGCTTTTCAGCAGCACGGGCGTGCCGTTACTGATCTGCAAGTGCTCGCGCGCCACCGCCTCGATGCGCCGACGCCCGGCGTCGAACGCGCGCATCCAGCCTTCCAGGTCTTCGGAATAGGCGCCGAAGTGATCTTCGAGCGCTTCGACCGAGATCGCGCACGGCACGGGCTCGCCGTCCACCAGCGCGGGAAAGACAACGGTCAGATTGGAGTCGCGGTAAGCGGGCGCGTCCGCGGGAAACCGAATTTCCATGGTCGCCTCATCAGAAAGATCCGACAGGAAACCGGTGCCGGCGAGAACCGGCCGGCCCCGGACAACGTCGATATGGTACTCGCGCGGCCGGACCGCGGTCCAGCCTGCCGCGGCGCTTTCATCGGCGGTTTTGTCGATGCTCCAGGCGACGGCCTTTTCCCCTTGACGCGCCGCCATCAACTGCCTCCCAGCAGGCGGTCGACGTAATCGCGCGCCGCCTGCTCGACGAACACGAGCGCCTCCTCTTCGCTGCCGAAGCGCTGCCCGTCGCCGAGTTCGAGCAGCGTTTCCATCCGATGAGGATCGTCCGGGCCATGTTCAGCGAGACTCACCGAGCCGACGTAAGTGCCGCTCGCGCCGCCGGCCGATGTAGCCGGTGTGTCGACCGCCGGTACGAGGCGCGCGGCGGCGCTAATGTAATAACCGCGATAAGGGCCGCTGACCCGTTCAGCCATATTCGTTCTCCTCGTTGCAATTCGAGTTCATGAGCGGACGCCGCGTGGATCCGCGCCCGATACGCCTGTCTGCGTCGACCTCCGTTGGCCCTACGGTGCACATGCTCCGCCCGAGTTGCACGCAAGTCGGCACGCCGCAGCCAACCAGTATGTAAGGCGCCTTGCGAGCCGATTAGTTCTGTAGCGGCCAGCAACGCGATCTCTCGATCGCACTTGTTCGGCTCGCGCCGGTCGAACTGGATCATCGGCACGATCCGTGCTGCTGCCACGACGCCTTTTCCAGTTCAGCGAGCGCAATATGGGAAAATATTTTCTGCAAAACCACGAACTGCCCGAACCGGATGCGGCGAACAAATGGTTTGCCTACGCCGAAAGCCACGGCATCGACATTCCGAAAGCCATCAGCATCTGGGAAGACGCGGCCACCGAGAAAGGCGCCGAAAGCCGTCGGCTGGTCAGTGCGGCGGGCATTACGATCGAAACGCCCTGAGATCGCCGTGAATCAACAGCCGCGCCCGGTTGGCGCGACACGCCCGAACATCTCAATCTGAAAGGAAACATCACGATGCATTTCATGACGCAACTGCGCCGCGCCGGCCGCCTCGACCGCCTCCGAACCCGTGCGGCGCTTGCGCTGGTTCGCCGGACGTCGCTCGCGGCCGCCCTTCCCGCCGCCGTGCTGTTGGGCGTGGGCCTCGCCGGCTGCGCATCGTCGAACACCACGTCGCTGATCAACCTGCCGAACGGCCAGACCGGTTTCGCCGTGAATTGCAGCGGCGCCGACGCCGCTTCCAGCTGGGCCTCGTGCTACGTGCAGGCCGGCAAGGCATGCGGCGCGACGGGCTATGACATCGTGTCGAAAGACAATGACGAAGGCGGCACGGCGGGCGGCAGCGTCACGAACGTCGTCTCGGCCAACGTGAAGAACCGTTCGATGATCGTGCGCTGCAAATAAGAAGAAGCGAACCCGAAGCTCGTGGGTCGGCGCGAGTGCTCAGTGCGCCTGCATCTTCGAGAACATGTTCAGCACGGCGACGCCGGCAATGATCAGCCCGAGGCCGATAATGGCCGGCACGTCGGGCACCTGCCGGTACAACACCACCGCGACCAGCGTGATCAGCACGATGCCGGCGCCGGACCATACCGCATAGACGATGCCGACCGGAATACTCCTGAGCGTCAGCGACAGGCAATAGAACGCCACGCCATAGCCGAGCACCACCACCGCTGAAGGCAGCAACCGCGAGAAACCGTCCGACGCGCGCATCGCGGAAGTTGCAATCACTTCGGCCACGATGGCGATGCCTAGCAATGCATAAGCGGGCAACCGCATCGCTTCAGGCCTTTGCAAGCGCGAGCTTGCTGTAGTCGTGGCCGAGGTGCGCGCACAGCGCTTCCACCACCAGTTCGTGATCGGCGCGTTGCGGCAAACCCGACACCGTGATCGAACCGATCACGCCCGCGCCCGCCACCGTCAGCGGAAACGCGCCGCCGTGCGACGCGTATTCCGTATTGGGCAAGCCGTGCTTGTCGGCGAGCGTGCTGCCGGCCTGCTGCATCTTCAGACCGATCGCGTACGAACTGCGGCGAAAATGCGCGACCGTATTGCCTTTGCGGCGCGCCCAATCGACGTTGTCCGGTGTGGCGCCGTCGAGCAGACTGAAGAACAGCGGCTGGCCGAAAGTGCGCACGTCGATCGCAGCGGGGATGCCACGCGCCTTGGCGACCTCATGCAGATAGGCACCGACCTGCCACGCGCGGTCGGGATCGAATTGGGGAAACACCAGGGCATGTTCCTGAGCGGCAATCACCTGCAGATCGTGAGCGATATCCATGAGGGTTCGGGGCAACGTAGGAGGTGAAGCGTACGCCGCCGTGCAGACACGGCGGCGCCGCGAAGAGAACCTGAATTCTAGCGCAGCGTCTTACGTGTGCCTTCCGGCATGCGACGCGGGCAATGCGTGCGGCGACTTTGAGGAGATCGCGGCGCCGGCCGCGAGATAGGCGGATTGAAGCCGGTTCTTAATTAGCTGTTGCATAGTCATGCACTTTCTTCTATAATCTTTTCTTCGACGGACGCGGGGTGGAGCAGTCTGGCAGCTCGTCGGGCTCATAACCCGAAGGTCGTAGGTTCAAATCCTACCCCCGCAACCAAGTGCATCGCGTATGCTCAAGACGTCGAAAACAACATTCAAGGCTTGCCAAACCGGCAGGCCTTTTTTGTTTCTTTTGCCAAATCTTTCATAACGGGTTGCGAGTTCCGCGCGCTGCGTCCGTCTTTCCCGTTCCGTACCCGGAGCTCATCAGGGGTTCGCGATATCAGGATATGCCTTACCCGCAACACCATTCGCGCCCGCGGATCAACGCCCGCGCGAAAGATATTCTGCATCCCGAATCAAATATACCCTTCCTCTGCCTGTTGTCCCCGTCGCACCCCTTCGCATAAAGCCCACTCACCGCCAGCTCCCGCACGCCACCTTTCCCCCGCCTGAGTAAAACCGCGCCCCAGTGATAAACTCCTATCACCCTTTCCTGCCCCCTTCCTATGAAATTCTGTTCTGTCTGCGGCCACGGCGTCAGCCTGAGCATTCCGCCGGGCGACAACCGCGAGCGCTTCGTATGCGCCAGTTGCGGCACGGTGCATTATCAGAATCCGCGCAACGTGGTCGGCACCGTTCCGGTGTGGGACGACAAGGTGCTGCTGTGCCGTCGCGCGATCGAACCGCGTTACGGCTACTGGACGCTGCCGGCGGGCTTCATGGAAATGGGTGAGACAACCGCCGAGGCGGCATCGCGCGAAACGCTGGAAGAAGCCGGCGCGCGCGTCGAAGTGCAAAATCTCTTCTCGCTGTTGAACGTGCCGCACGTGCATCAGGTGCATCTGTTCTATATGGCGCGCCTGCTCGATCTCGACATTGCCGCCGGCGAAGAAAGTCTCGAAGTAAAACTCTTCGAAGAACATGAAGTGCCCTGGGACGAAATCGCCTTCCCCACGGTCGGCCAGACATTGCGTTTCTTTTTCGCCGACCGCGCCGCCGGCAGCTTCGGCCTGCACACGGGCGACATCTTCCGCTCGCTGCGCGAAGGTTGAGCGGCGCGCATGGTTCCCTGGCTCGGACCCGACGATCCGTTTCCTCCCGTCGAGCGCGCGCTCGGCGCGAACAGTGGCGCGCCGGGCCTGCTCGCCGCCAGCGGCGATCTGCTGACGTCGCGCCTGATCGACGCCTATCGGCGCGGCATCTTCCCGTGGTATTCGGACGGCCAGCCGGTGTTGTGGTGGAGTCCCGACCCGCGCATGATCCTGCGCCCCGCCGAATTCAAAGTGTCGCCGTCGCTGCGCAAAACGCTCCGGCGCGTGCTGCGCGACGACGCGTGGGAAATCCGCGTCGACCATGATTTCGCCGCCGTGATGCGCGCCTGCGCGCAGGCGCCGCGACGTGGACAGCGCGGCACGTGGATCACCGCCGACGTGGTCGAGGCGTACTCGTCGCTGCATCGTGTGGGCGACGCGCACAGCATCGAAACCTGGTTCGAAGGCAGGCGCGTGGGCGGTTTGTACGGCGTGTCGTTCGGCAAGATGTTCTTCGGCGAATCCATGTTCGCGGAGGTCACGGACGCGTCGAAAATGGCGCTGGCCGCGCTCGTCGGACACTTGCGCCGTCACGAAATAGAAATGATAGACTGCCAGCAGAACACGTCGCATCTGGCGTCGCTGGGCGGTCGCGAGATAGCGCGCAAGGCGTTCATCGCGCATGTTCGCGCGTCGGTCGAGGCGCCGCCTATTCCCTGGCTCTTCGACAAGACCGTGCTGCTCGAGATCGTCGCGCCGGCGGCGTAGGAAGAATCAGGCCGAATCCGGACCCGCCGCCCACCGAGCCGCGGGTCACTAGCCGCGGGTCGTCGACCGCAAGGCGCCGGGTTTGCATTACCAGAGACGCTTCGAGAGCTGCCAACGTGACTCATCCCAACGAGCTGCCTCTTTCCCCGCTTTCGGCGCTGCAATTTTATGCAACGGCGCCCTATCCCTGCAGTTATCTGGACGGGCGCATCGCGCGTTCGCAAGTCGCCACCCCCAGTCATCTGATCAACTCCGACGTCTACACCGACCTCGTCAAGGCCGGCTTCCGGCGCTCGGGCGTGTTCACCTACCGGCCGTATTGCGATGGCTGCCGCGCCTGCGTGCCGGTGCGTGTACCTGTCGACCGGTTCGAGCCGAACCGCACGCAGCGCCGCGTCTGGAAGAAACACGGCGAACTGATCGCGACCGTCGCGCCGCTCCATTACGACGAAGAACACTATGCGCTTTACATGCGCTATCAGTCGGCGCGGCACGCGGGCGGCGGCATGGACCGCGACAGCCGCGACCAGTACGAGCAGTTCCTGCTGCAGAGCCGGATCAACTCGCGGCTGGTCGAATTCCGCGAGCCGCCGCGCGAGTGGCCAGAACAGCCGGAGCGGCCGGATGCGCCCGGCATTCTGCGCATGATCAGCATGATCGATATTCTCGGCGACGGGCTCTCGTCGGTGTACACGTTTTTCGAGCCGGGGCTGCCACACACGAGCTTCGGCACCTACAACATCTATTGGCAGATCGAGCAGGCGCGCAGCCTGAAGCTGCCCTACGTGTACCTCGGCTACTGGATTCGCGAGAGTCCGAAAATGGCGTACAAGGCGAATTTCCACCCGCTAGAGGGCTTGATCGACGGCGCCTGGCGTGTGCTCGACCCCACCGGCCTGGATCTGCCGCCGGTCGATCTGGCGATTCACGGCAAACGTCCGCCGTTCAAGCCGTAGCTCATCGTAGCTCACCTGGCCGGTCGCCGCCCGGTCCAGCGAGTCGGCTTCATCAATGCGTCAAAGTCATGCCTTAAAGCCGGTAAAATGGCGGGTTCCCATTTTCCGGCCGCCCGGCTTCGTCCCGTGTTCAGTTCCCTCTACCCGCTCGTACGCGCCCAACTCTTTCGCATGGACGCGGAAGACGCCCACCACCTGACCTTGCGTATTCTCGGCGCCGCCGGCCGCACCGGCCTCGCCGGCGCGCTCGCGCCGCGCGTGCCGGATGCGCCGCGCACCGTAATGGGGCTGACGTTCCGCAATCCGGTGGGGCTCGCCGCGGGGCTCGACAAGGACGGCGCATGCATCGACGGTCTCGCCGCGCTCGGCTTCGGCTTTATCGAAGTCGGCACGGTGACGCCGCGCGCGCAGCCGGGCAATCCGCGCCCGCGCATGTTCCGTCTGCCGCAGGCGAACGCCGTGATCAACCGCATGGGCTTCAACAACGCGGGCGTCGACCAGTTCGTGAAGAACGTGCAGGCCGCGCGCTATCGCGGCATTCTCGGTCTGAACATCGGCAAGAACGCCGACACGCCGATCGAGCGCGCCGCCGAAGACTACCTGTACTGCCTCGACCGCGTGTATCCGTTCGCCAGCTACGTGACGGTCAACATCTCGTCGCCGAATACGAAGAATCTGCGCCAGTTGCAGGGCGCGGGCGAACTCGACGCGCTGCTCGCGGCGCTCAAGGACAAGCAGCAGCGTCTGGCCGACATGCACGGCAAGCTGGTGCCGCTCGCGCTGAAGATCGCGCCGGACCTCGACGACGAACAGATCAAATCGATCGCGGACACGCTGCTGCGCCATCGCTTCGAAGGCGTGATCGCCACCAACACCACGCTCTCGCGCACCGCCGTCGCCGGCATGCCATACGGCGACGAAGCCGGCGGCCTGTCGGGCAAGCCGGTGTTCGACGCGTCGAACGCAGTGATCCGCAAGCTGCGCGCGGAAGTCGGCGAAACGGTGCCGATCATCGGCGTCGGCGGGGTTTTCTCGGGCGAGGACGCGCGCGCCAAGATGGCGGCCGGCGCGTCGCTGGTGCAGCTCTATACCGGCTTCATCTACTGCGGACCGGCGCTGGTCGCCGAATGCGTTCAGGCGTTGCGCTAGGCGCAGCCCGCGAAGCGGCCCGCCAGCCTGTGCGGCGCCCGTAATATAGACATAAACAAACGGTATTTTGGTTTCGATAGTCTGCTTTGTTATGCTTTCGTCTGTTAAAACGCCAGACGAACAAAAAAGGAACTCGATGAAATTTGGTTTGCTGAAAAAGATTCTGGTCGCCGGTCTGATCGGCGCGTCGTTCACCGCCGTCACCGCGCATGCCGACGACCTGCTCGACCAGGTCAAGCAGCGCGGCACGCTGCGTATCGGTCTCGAAGGCACCTTCCCGCCGTTCAATTCGAAAGCGCCTTCGGGTGAACTGGTCGGCTACGACGTCGACATCGCCAAAGCCGTGGCGGCCAAGCTCGGCGTGAAGCCGGAATTCGTCACGACCGAGTGGAGCGGCATCATCGCCGGCCTGCAGGCGGGCAAGTTCGACGTGATCGTCAACCAGGTGGGCATTACCGACGCGCGCAAGCAGGCGCTCGATTTCTCGCCGGCCTACACGTACTCGGCCGCGCAACTGATCCAGCGTAAGGACGACACGCGCCAGTTCAAATCGCTCGAGGATCTGAAGGGCAAGAAGCTCGGCGTCGGTCTGGGCACGAACTACATGGACATGGCGAAGTCGGTGCCGGGCATCGACGTGAAGACCTATCCGGGCGCGCCCGAATACCTGCGCGATCTGGCCGCCGGGCGTCTGGACGCGGCGCTCAACGACCGCCTGATGCTCGCCTACCTGATGAAGAACTCGCCGCTGCCGCTGCGCACCGGTGCGAACGTCGGCGCGGGCAACCCTTCCGGCATTCCGTTCAGGAAGGGCAACCCAAAGTTCGCCAAGGCGATCGACGACGCGATGACCCAACTCGAAGCGGACGGCACGTTCTCGAAGATCTCGGACAAGTGGTTCGGTATCGACGTCAGCAAGCCGATCAAATAAGACGCGCTGGCTGGAACGGAGGGCGGCATCGTCGGCGATGCCGCCCTTCGCGCTTCTGCAGCAAACTTCATGATGTGCGCGTTTGCGCGCCAACCCGACCACCGTTCAGCTCATGTCCACCACTTCCCTGCTCGTTGAATCGCTGCCCGTGCTCGCACAGGGCGCCGTCCTGACGATCAAGTTCGCGGTTCTGTCGATGATCTTCGGCCTGATCGCCGGCGCCGTGCTCGCGTTGATGGGTGTGAGCCACAGCCGCGCGCTGAACTGGATCGCACGCATTTACGTGAGCGTGATGCGCGGCACGCCGCTGCTGGTGCAGATCTTCGTGATCTATTACGGCCTGCCGAGCTTCGGCATTTCACTCGACCCCACGCCGGCCGGCGTGATTGCGTTGTCGGCGAACGTCGCGGCGTATCTGTCCGAGAGCATGCGCGGCGCGATTCTGGGGATTCACCAGGGTCAGTGGCTCGCCGCCTATAGTCTCGGCCTCTCGCGCCGCCAGACGCTGCGCTATGTGATCGCACCGCAGGCGTTGCGCATTGCCGTGCCGAGTCTGTCGAACAGTCTGATCAGCCTCATCAAGGACACCTCGCTGGTGTCGGTGATTACCGTGACCGAACTGCTGCGCAGCGCGCAGGAAATCATCGCCTCGACCTATCAGCCGCTGCCGCTCTATCTCGCCGCGGCCGCGGTCTACTGGGTGCTGTGCCAGATGCTCGAAAGCGTGCAGCGCTGGTACGAACGGCGCCTCGCGCTGCCGTCGCGCCACTGAACGCCCGGCCGCGCCCGCTTTAGCGGCTCGCGACCGCCGACGCCGAACTATCGAGCCGCGCGCCGAAGCGCTCGAAGCGCGGCGCGTAGTAATGATCCGGGTCGAGCGAATACGCGACGCGACGCGTGCGCCCCATCAGCTCCTTGCGCGAAAAGAAACCGAAGTAACGCGAATCGGCGCTGTCGTCACGATTGTCGCCGAGCATCAGATACTCGCCGGGCGGCACGATCACCGGCCCGAACGAATCGCGCGGACTTGGCGCTTGCGGCGCGAGCCGCACGATATGCGCGACGCCATCGAAGCGCTCGGTCAGATAATCGCCGGGTGAGCTCGCGTCGCCGGGCAGCGGCTTGAATTTCAGCGGCTGGTAATCGGCGCGTACGCCGTTCACGTACAACACGTTCTCGCGCATCGCCACGCTGTCGCCGGGCAAACCGATCAGACGCTTGACGATCAATTCATGCGCGGCCGAAGAATCGATCGTCACGATATCGCCGCGCTGCGGATCGTGCAGATGCGCGATGGCGATATGCGTAAGCGGCACGCGCAGATCGTAGGCCATCTTGTCGACGAAAATCCGGTCGCCTTCACGGATGGTCGGCAGCATCGAGCCGCTCGGCACGACGTTCCAGTCGGCCACGGCACTGCGAAACAGCACCATCAGGAAGAGGAACGCGACGAGGCTCTTGTTGTCGCGCCAGAGTTTTCCGAGCATGCGCATGGCAGGCGGCTCCATTGGAAGGGATTCGAAAGCAGTGGCATGTGCGGCGTTTTCTCTCGCAGCATGCCCGCGCAAATCGTACCACCGCCGCCGGCAGCAACGGCGAACGTCGGCGGCGAATCGGCATAGCAGCTTCGCGCAATCGCACGGCAGCAGCACCGGCTTGCGCGTCTCGTCAGACGCGCGCGGGGTTCGCGCATGCCCACGAGATGCGCGCCTCGACGAACGCTCGGCGCGCTCTCATTCGCCCGCGAACTTCAACCCAAGCGCCGCACGCGCCGCGTCGGCCATTGCGATCATCTGCAACGACTTGCTGTGCGGCATCACCGGACTCTCCACCTGCCCCGCCCGGATCAACTCGCAGAAGTGCGCGGTCTCGTAGTTCAGGCCCCCGCCTTCGAACGGTTCATCGAGTTCGATCACACGTCCGCCGGCATACCGGATCGTTGCGCGCGACGGGTTCCACCACGGCTCGTGAATCGTGACGTGGCCGCCTGTCGCCATCAGCAGCGCATCACCTTTGCCGTGCAGATCGAGTCCGCAGAACAGTTGGGCGATGCCGCCCTCATGCTGGCTGTTCAGGCTGGCGAACGTATCGACGCCGGTCGCGCCGAGCCGCCCGAGCGTCTGCACTTCGCGCGGCGCACCCAGCCAGTCGACGGCGAGAAACATTTCATAGATGCCGATGTCGAGCAGCGCACCGCCCGCATGCCCGAACGACAGCGAAGGATGATCGTCCGGCACGCCCGGCACCGAACAACCGGCCCGCACCAGCCCCACCGCGCCAATCGGATCGGCGTCCAGATGCGCGCGCAACTTTCTGTAGAGCGGATAGAACGGCGGCTTCATGGCTTCCATGAAGAGCCGCTGCGCGGCACGCGCGGCGTCGAGCACGCGCTGGAGTTGCGGCTGATTGATGGTGGCGGGTTTTTCGCACAGTACGTGCAGCCCGGCCTGCAACGCGGCGATCGCATAGCCCGCGTGACTGTCCTGGACGGTGGCGATATAGAGCGCGTGGATACCGCTCGCGAGCAGCGCGTCGAAACTTGCGCAAACCTCGCCGCCGAACTCTTCGGCGAAAGCGCCGGCGGGTTCCGCGCGGCGTGACCACAGCGCGGTCAGTCGCGCCTGCGGCACGTGAGCGAGACCCTGAGCAAAACGACGGGCAATGCGGCCCGTCCCGACGATGCCCCAGCGGATCGTGCCGTCCGCGGGGACTTCCTGTGTTGCGATTGTCATCGTTCCTTCGAGTCCATGCAGTTCAGAACAGGCGCTATTGTCGCGCATGCCGCACGCTCCCGCGTGGGCCTGAACTCGCGCCCTTCGTGCTGCACAGTCTCACGAGGAACAATCGGCGAGCCGCCGTGCCGCCGCAGCGGCCACGCTCAGCCGCGTGCCGGCGGTTCCGCCGAAAACTGGCTGCCGACTTCTTCCGCGGTGTAATCGATCATGGCGAGCGAGGCGATTTCCGCTTCTTTCGGATCATGCCGCTCGATCGCGTCCACCACGCGCTGGTGTGAATTGACCGCCGTTTCCCACAGTCCGTCACGGTCGGTGACGATGGGGTTGACGGTCGAAAGCGCACCGCGAATGATCGCGGCCATCTGCTTGAAGAACTGGTTGCCGCTCGCGACCACGATGCGGGCGTGGAACAGTTCATCCGCTTCCTGATAGCCCGGCTCGCCGGGGCGGATCGCGCGGAATGCCTCGAACGCCTCGCGAATCGCCGCGATATCCGCCGCGCTGCCGCGCGCGGCCGCCTGCGCCGAAGCGCGCGGCTCGATCAGGATGCGAAACTCGATCACGTCGCGCAGAAACAGCGGATCGGGTTTCGCGCGAAAACGCCAGTTCACGACGTCCTCGTCGATCATGCGCCAATCGCTCATCGGCCGGATGCGCGTGCCGATTTTGGGCCGCACGTCCAGCATGTCGCGCGCGAGCAGCATCGACAGCGCCTCGCGCATGACGGTGCGGCTGACATCGAACTCCTTGGACAGCACATCCTGCGGTGGCAGTATGGCGCCGTATTTCTCTTCGACGATGCCCGTGACCAGTCCATCCATGACTTTGCTCACGAGCGATCGATCTTTGTTTGCCTGTTCCATGACACTCTCCCCGAAGCGGTGTTTGCCCCCGCGTAGCCTGTTGATCGAGCGGCCCTTGTGTGTCGTTTTATGAGTGTGACTTTGTTCTTCTACGATACGTTGCTAGCTTCAAAACGCTTGCGCCAGTTGGGACACTTCCCGAGAGGGTTATCCCTCTGAAGAATTGTTTCTTCCGTGTAACGCCGCATATTCTGACGGGCCATAAGCTTGCGTCTCAAGCGTGCCTGTGCGGAGAAATTTGCATAGTGCGAAGACGCACGTTGCAACGCGAATTGTCTGATCTGCAACACGCGAGGCGGATATCGACTGGCGCAAAACGACGGCCGGCGTGCGTATCGGTTCGCATCAGCACGGGCGGGCCGCGAGTGACGGCGAGTCCTGGGTCGACGCCTGCGTTGACCCCTGCGTTGCACCCCGCGCCGCAACCGAGCCATAGCGGCCGCCGAAGAAAATCAGCGGCGCGTGCTCATCGAGCGAGAACACCAGCACCTCGCCGACGAACAACGTATGGTCGCCGCACGGATGCCGGTCCACCACGCGCGCCGCGAAACGCGCCGCCGCGTGCTCGAGGAGCACCACGTCCGGCAGCCCCTCGACCGCCGCGAAGCGCGGCGCGAGCCATCCTTGCGGCTCGCCGGCGAAGTGGCGGCTATGCGGCTCCTGCGCCTCGGACAACACGCTCACGCCGAACAGCGCGCTGTCCATCAGGCGCTCGTGCATGCGCGCGCGGTGTCCAACCGAGACGACGATCAGCGGCGGATTGAGCGAGCCCGACATGAAGGCGTTCGCCGTCATCGCATGCAAACCGTCGCCGCTGCCCGTCGAGATCACCACGACGCCGGTCGCGAAGCGCCCCAGCGCATGACGGAAGCGCCGCTCGTCGAAAGCCGCCGCCTGCGCGGGCTGCGGTGCTTCAGCGTGACGTACCCTTGCCTGCATGGCCGCTCTCCTGATCGCGACCGTACTGGTCGTCGAAACGCACGATGTCGTCTTCGCCGAGGTAGCCGCCCGATTGCACCTCGATCATTTCGAGCGAAGTCTTGCCCGGATTCTCCAGCCGGTGCGTAACGCCCAGCGGAATGTAAGTGGACTGATTCTCCGTGAGAAAGAAGCATTCCTCGCCGCGCGTGACGCGCGCCGTGCCGCGCACCACGATCCAGTGTTCGGCGCGGTGATGATGCATCTGCAGCGAAAGACGGCCGCCCGGCTTGACGACGATGCGCTTCACCTGAAAGCGCGCGCCGCGTTCGAGCGAGTCGTAATAACCCCACGGCCGGCCGACCTTGCGATGCTCCTGTGCTTCCGCGCCGTGCTCCAGCTTGAGACGGCTGACCACCGCCTTGACGTCCTGCACGCGGTCTTTCGCGACGACGAGAACCGCGTCCGCGGTTTCGACCACCATCACGCCGCTCACGCCGACACAGGCGACGAGCCGGCCCTCCGAATGCGCGAAGCTGTCGGTCGAGCCGGCGAACATCACACGGCCGCGCGCGACATTGCCGTCGGCGTCTTTCGCGGACGCTTCCCACACCGAATCCCACGCACCCACGTCCGACCAACCCGCGACGAGCGGGACGGCCACGCCGACCAGCCGTGCGTCGGTGGCCACACGCTCCATCACCGCGTAGTCGATCGAATCGGACGGGCACAGGGCGAACGCCTTGCGCGCGAGATGCAGGGCGCCGTCGCCGTCCACCGTGGCCTGCTCGAACGCGTCCGCGCAGGCTGCGGCGATCGCCGGCTGGCACAACTCGATCGCCGCGAGCCACACGGAAGCGCGCACCACGAACATGCCGCTATTCCACCAGTAATCCCCGGACGCGACGTAGCGCTCCGCGAGTTCCGGATCGGGCTTCTCGACGAACCGCTCGATGACGCGCGCGCCTCGCGTGCCGAGCGCCGTACCCGTGCGGATATAGCCGTAGCCGGTCTCCGCGCGCTTCGGCGGCACGCCGAGCGTGACGATCGCGCCCGCCGCCGCGTGTTCGAGCGCCTCGGCGAGCGCCTTGCCGAACGCAACGTGATCGCCGATCAGGTGATCCGCCGGCAGCGCCACGATGACCGGATCGTCGCCCTCGACAGCCGCCGCGCGCGCCGCCAGCGCCGCCACCGTCAGCGCGGGCGCGGTGTTGCGCGGCACCGGTTCGAGCACCATGCGCACCGGCCGGCCCGGCCTCTCCAGGCGTTGCAGACGTTCGAGCGTTTGCAGCCGCAAGTCCTCGCAGCAGACCACCAGCGGCGCCGCGATAAGGCGCGTGCCGGCTGCCGGCGTTTCGTGCTCCACCGCGGCGAACGACGCGTCGAGCCGGCGCAGGGTCCTTTCGAGCAGCGACTCGTCGCCCATCAGGCCGATCAGCTGCTTCGGATTGCGTTCGCGCGACAGCGGCCACAATCGCGTCCCCGAGCCGCCTGCGAGTATCACCGGCTGCACGGACAAACGCGTGGCCGTTCCGGTAACGCTCGCGGTCGCCGCGAGCGGATTGCCTGGTTCTACGATGCGATTCATTTGCGATTCCCCGTGTATGGTCAAACTGGCGCGGTTCTTTGTTGCAGGGAGTCGTCCGCGCGCTGCGGGCGATGCCGTGTCTTTCTTTGCTTCATCTTTGCTTCTTCTTCGTTTCAGCGCCCGTCAATCGAAACGGTAAGCGGCCAGCGGTTTGTGCGCGATGAAGTGAAACCACCACGCGTTGCTCTCCTCCACGTCGTCGGCAATGCGATCGCCTGCGCAACTGCCGAACACGGCGTCGCTTTGCAAGCCCACCTGCGCGAGCTGCCGGCGCTGCTCACCCAGTGTCGTGTAGATGATCACAATGCCGAAGTTGTGAGCCGCCGCGGTCTTGATCGCGTAGCGGCCGTAGTCATGGTTCAGCTTCACGTTGCGCAGATAGTTCAGCGTACCTAGCTGAAAGCGTCGCACCGAATGCAGCGTGCGCCAGCCCAATCTGAGCGGATTGAACGTGAATCGCGGCAGCAGTTGCCAGATGTTTTCGCGGTAGCCGGGGCCGCCGCGGTTGTGCGACGAAAACAGCACGTATCCGCCGGGCCGCACCACGCGATACATCTCCTCGAGAATCCTCACGCGATCGTCGTAGTCCACGCAGTCGATGCCGTTCCAGCTGAATTCCGCGAGTCCGAAATGGCCCGACGGCAACGCGGACATGTCCCGCGCATCCATATGCCGAAGGTCGCGTTCCGGATAGCGCGCCTTCGCTAGATCGAGCAGCTTCAGCGTGTAGTCGACGCCGGTGTAGTCGTTCGAGATCGCCGTCATCAGCGGAATGGTGCGGCCGGTGCCGACGCCGATATCGAGCAGCGGCTCGCCCGCGCAACGCGGCGCGAGCCAATCGAACGCCGCCTGCTCGCCGGGATCGGAATAGGTCTTGTCGAGCGTGAAAACGCGCGCGGCGTCGGGCGAATTCCATGCAACCTGGTTGATGCGGTCCAACTCGGAAGGACTGTTCATGGCGCGCTCCCTTCAAGCGTAGGTGCGCCGGACAATCCTTGCGCATTCATTACGCTTCCCCGAATAGACGAAACGCGCGCGCACGCTTTACAAGCCATTGCGTGGCCCGGGCGCGCCGCCAGCCGGCGCGCTGCGTGGACGGCTCGCGGGAGGCTACGGTATCGGCCACGTGGCGCTCGCTAAAGCTGCCGCGATAAAACTGCTCGAAATACGACATCACATTTTCCTGCGCGCTGGACGACAGGATTGCGTGATCGGTGTGCACGCAAAACGCCGCGCGAACATGCCTGAAGCGCTGCAATCGCGCGCCACGTACACCGAAATGGCGTTCCAGTTCTTCGACGC
Organism: Paraburkholderia dioscoreae; assembly: GCF_902459535.1. Taxonomy (NCBI): domain Bacteria; kingdom Pseudomonadati; phylum Pseudomonadota; class Betaproteobacteria; order Burkholderiales; family Burkholderiaceae; genus Paraburkholderia; species Paraburkholderia dioscoreae. The sequence goes on along the minus strand of NZ_LR699553.1, from coordinate 1,883,086 downwards.
CTTCATCGAGGACGCCATAGAGAAGCCGTGTCTCGACACCTTGTGCATCCACTGCGGCTATCAGCCTGCGCTCTTCCTGCGCAGCGATCTCGATGCCGCAAACACGTTCGAGCCGGTCGGCAAACGCGAGAGCGAAGCGCGCCGCGAAGCGGCCCGCGAGTTCGCGCGCAACCGGCCAGCCGCCCGACTGTCCCTTCAGCACGCGCAGCCATTTGCCCGGCTGGCACATCGAGCGCAGATAGCTGCGCGTCGAACCAAACGCGGCTACCGCGACGGTCGGCTTGCCGTGCTCATCGCAGATGTTCTGCCAGACGAACTTCTGCAGATTCACCAGCACCGCGCCGAGCACCGCCGGCTCGCGCGCCGCGGCATGCAGGCCGACATAGGCGCCTGCGCAGATGCCGAGCAATACCGCGCCGCGATGGCCTTGCGCCGTCAGAAAGCGCGCGGCGCAGGCGGCGTCGTCGACGCCCGACTGCGCGTAGAGCGCGTCGAGGCTCAATGCGTCGAGCGACGGCATGCTGTCGCCCAGACCGCCGAGATCGACCCGCAACGAGGCAATGCCCTGTTGCGCGAGACGCCTCGCGAAGCGCACGCCGAGCCGCGCATTGCCGATTCGCGACACGGCGCCTGTATTCAGCAACAGCGCGGCCGGCGCGGCGGCCGCGCCGCGTGCTTCGGGCCGGCAATAGATGCCGAACAGCCTGCCGCCGTCGAGCCATACCGGCGTTTCGATCACACCGGGCTCGACCACGTGGGCCGTCTCGTGATCAGCGGCATGTTGGTCATTAGCATTGGTATCGCCGATCTTGCTCGCGCGCCCGGATGCACTCGCACGGGCCACGCCGTCCGCCAGCCAGTTTTCCATGGACTGGAATGCCGCCTGCGGAATCTCGCTGTCGAGCGACTCCATCATGAACTTGCTGTACTCGTCGAACGACTGCCGGTCGACGTCGATACCTTGCTCGCGATAATGCGCAGCCAGCGCGTCGATCCGCATGGGATCGAGCGAATCGAGTATGAGAACGCGGCCGGCCGGCCGCTGTGCATCGCGTTTCAGATCGACGGCGCGCAAACTCTCCAGGGTGTCCCGATAGAGACGAAAGCCGTATGCCTCCACAAAAGCGTCGGTATCGGGTTCGGCCAGGCAATCCATCGCAGCCGGAATCGACAGCCATTGACGATAATGCGCACGCAACTCGCGCTGATAGTTCTTGCCCGACAGAACGGGCGCGAGCAGCACGAGGCCGTCCACGCCGCCAAGCTCCTGAGCGGCCAGCGCGGCGAGCGTGCCGCCGAGCCGCATGCCGCACAGCGTCACGCGTTCGACACCGGCGGTCTCGCGCAGCAACGCCACGGCTTGCCTGATGCTGTCGATCCATGCGCGCCAGCGGCCGGGTTCGTTCGCCTCGCCCGCCGAATCGCCCGTGCCCGGATAGTCGAAACGCAGCACGGGCATGCCGCGCGCGGCGAGCCGCTCGGCCAGCCTGCGCATGCCGCGATAAGTGCATAGCGCGTCGTAGCCGAACGGGTAGCACAACACCACGCCGTCCGCCCCGCTCGCCGGATGCAACCAGCCGAACTGGCCGCCGAACACTACAGGCCTCACGCTATGCTCCTCACGAGGTTCTCCCTTTCAACGCATTACATCAGCCATCGCATGATTGGTCTGTACGTCCCGCCACATTGACTCGGAGTCCGATATATCGGCCAACGACCGTGGCGCGGGTGATCAGCAGCGGGCAGCGCCATCAATTGCCGTGCGGCGCGCGCAGCGCGAACGTCGAGCGCGCGGCAAGCAGCACGTGATAGAGGAAACGTGCGCGCAGTCTGTCGCGCATCGGGTAATGCCTCGACAGCAGCACACGCCAGGCCGCGGCAGGCTCGCCCGCACGCGCATAGGCCGAGGCCGCGCGCGGCGCCACGCGGCGCAGGGCATCTTCGCGCGCGGCCTGCGCCGCGGCGGGCACATGGCTCTCGCGTAGCTGCGCAAACGCGTGCATGGCGGGCAGCGCATGCGTCGAAATCGACAGCGCCGTTTCACGCGATACGGACACGAACTCGTCCACGAAGCAGATCGCCGTTGCCGCGACGCTCAGCCGCAACCCGAAATCGAAGTCGCACGCTTCGCCGACTTCCGCGGCCGGCCGATACGCGATGCGGCGCGCGTCCACGGTATTCACCAGATAGCCGTTGTTCGGGAACATCTGGTCGATGCCGGCCAGCGCCGGCACGGGCAGCCTTCCGGCACGCCCTGGCACACGCCGGTAATCGCGATTCAGGCGTTCGCTGGCGTCGGGCCGCGGCGTGCCGTCGTCGGCGATCACGCGCTGCTTGCCGAATGCCGCTGTCAACTCTGGACAGGCTTGCCAGCAAGCGTCGAGACGGCTCAACGCATCCGCTTCGAGCAGATCGTCGTCGTGCAGCAGTACGAGCCGGGCACCGTGTGCGCGCGCGAACAACCGGTTCACATTGGACGCCTGGCCGAGCCGCGGCACATTGCGCTCGTAACGAATGGACCGGTCGCTGTGCAAGCGGCAGCGCTCCACCACCTGCTGCGCGCTGTCATCGGTCGAATCGTCGCCGATCACGATTTCGAACTCGCCATAAGTCTGCGCGAGACAACTCGCGATGGCCTGTTCGAGCAGCGCGGGCCGGTTGCAGGTGGGAATGCAGATGGAGATCAGCCGCGCATCCAGTTCGGTCGCGCCGCTTCCCTGCTGGTCGCCGGTGCGATCAACCATGTGTGCTCCGCAAACAGTTCGCGTTCAGGCCGCTTTGCATTCTGGCCCGCGAGCGGCGCTCGAATCCGGCACGCTTCATTGTCAAACCCCGTTTGATGAATGCGCGGCAAACCGCCGCCGCGCGCACTACCTTCTGATGATTTGCATTTAACCCTGCCCGATGGCAAGTATCTGTACGGCCACACACATAGACGCGCTGGGGGCCAGGGCAATATCGAAACCTGCGACGGACCGACGCCGTCGCGTAAAGCGTGCTGCAGGGTGCGACTACGCACCGACAGCGGCCAGAACGGACCACACCATTGCAGGAATTCAGACGCCGGACCGCGCACCATGGAAAGAAGTATCGTCAGGAACATCGTCATCAATTTCGCCGGAGCGATCGCTCCAACGTTCATCTCCCTCGTCACCGTGCCCGCCTACATTCACCTGATGGGCGTCGAGCGATACGGCGTGATCAATCTGGTGTGGACCTTGATCGGCTATTTCAGCGTGCTGGATCTCGGCACGAGTCTCGCCACGGAAAATCAGATCTCCAAAGCACGCGCCGCCAACGACGACTCGATCGAGCGCATCTTCTGGAGCGCGTGGTTCATGAATCTGGGCACCGGCATCGTCGGCGGCCTGCTCATTTATGTCGGCACGGTCGTCTATATCACGCACGGCGTGAAGATCGAACCCGCCTTCCAGCGCGAAGTAATGGCGAGCCTGCCGTGGATCGCCGTGGCCGTGCCGATCGCCAACGTCTCGTGGGTATTTGCCGGCGCCATCAATGGCGTGGAACGCTTCGCCAGCTTCAACATCAACCAGACGCTCGGCACGGCGCTGTTCCAGTTGCTGCCGTTAGCGGCGATCTTCTGCTTTTCGCCCTCGCTCGCGGTGGTGATTCCGGCGGCTGTGGTGGCGCGTCTTGTCGCCGGCCTGATGCTGGGCGCGGCCGCGTTTCGCGCGCTGGGAATTCGCCGCGTGCGGATGCCGCAATGGCATGTGATGGCCGAACTGTTCCGTTATGGCCGGTGGATGCTGATGTTCTCCGGCGCCAACATGATTGCGTCGACGCTCGACCGCGTGCTGGTGGGCGCACTGCTCGGCGCGCGCTACGTGACGTACTACGCGACGCCGCAGAACCTGATCACGCGCCTGAATCTGCTGCCTATCGCGATGGTGCGCACGCTGTTCCCGCGCCTGTCGGCCGTCTCCCGCGCGGATGCGGACGCATTGGCGCATAGCGCTCTCGCCTTTCTCAACGGCGCGTTTACGCCGTGCGTGATCGTCGCGCTGTTCGCGCTCAAGCCTTTCCTGCTGCTCTGGCTCGGACCGACAGTCGCGGCCGCCGCGCCGGTCGCCAGCGTGCTCGTGCTCGGCGTATGGCTGAGCGGCCAGTGCGGGATTCTGGGCATTCTGATCCAGGCGCAGACCAGTCCGGCGGCCGTCGCCACGGTAAGCTGGTTCGAACTGCCGGTGTTCGCCGGCTCGCTATGGTGCGGGATTCACTGGTTCGGGATCATGGGCGCGGGTGTCGTCGTCACGCTGAAAACGCTCTTCGACTATGGCGTGCTGCTGGTTTTTGCGCGGCTGCACGTGTGGACCATCGTGCGCAATATGCTGGCTCACCTCGCGTTCCTGCTGGTTGCGGTCGTGCTCGCCGATTCGATCAGCGCGCTGCCGACGCTGATCGCCGCGGCACTGGTGCTGGCGCTCGCGAACCTCGGGCTGTCGCTGCATGGGTCGAGCGAACTGCGCGGCGTCGTCTACAAGCTCTGGGCACGCTTTACGCCGTCCACCAGCAGTTAAATCCGGAGAATGGCGGGTTCAAGCGGGTCGCTGTGCGCGGCCCGCTTTATCAGATCGTGGTCGATTGCGTGACGCTATCAGGCACCACCCTGCCCGATGCCGTCATCCCGCGCGTGGCGATGCTGGCAAAACGGCGCGGCTGGCAACTTGCCAACGTGCGTTCGTAGATCGACAGATAGCCGTCGCTCACCTGCTGCACGCTGAATTTTTCGAGCTTGTGCGGCGCGCGTGCGGTCAGCGCCGCATGCGCGTCGCGCGCGGTCATGAGATGCCCGATCGCCTCCGCCAACGCAGCGGGATCCTGCACCGGCACGAGTACGCCGGCTTCGCCGCCGTCGAGCATCTCGGGAATGCCGCCCACGCGCGTCGCTACGATCGCGCGCCCCAGTTCACGCGCTTCGCACAGCACGAGCCCGGCGGCTTCATAGTGCGAAGCGAGTACGAACACGTCAGCCTGGGCGAGATACGCGCGCGGGTCCGCGACAAAACCTTCGAAGCGCACTTGCGCGGCGACACCCAACTGCTGCGCCAATTCCTCCATTGCAACGCGGTCCGGCCCGTCACCGACGAGATACAGCACCGCGTCCGGCACGCGCTTGTGCAGCAGAACGAAGGCGTACAGCAGATCGCCGATGCCCTTGCGTTCATACATGCCCGACACCGTGACGACGCATGGATGCGCGAGTTGCGGCTGCGCGGGCATCGGCGTGTCGGCGAGGCGCGGCGTGCCGATCGTGCCGTTACGCACCACGCTCAGACGCTCCCGCGCAATGCCGCGCCGCGCCATTGCCACGGCCACCGCATCGCTGACCGCCACCACGTGGTCGCCCACGCCCATCAGCGTCGCGCTGCGCTGAAACTCGTTGTGCACCGTCGTGATCAGCACGTAGCGTCGCCGCAGCGCGCTCATGCGAGCGATCAACGCGCCGGTCATCATGTGCGCGTGCACGACGTCGGGATCGTATTGCGCGATGAGGCGTCTGAAGGCCGCCACCATGCCCACCACGCGGGACGGTCTAGGCGACTGCGGCAGCAGCACATGACGCACGCCGTGCCGCGCCAGCAGGGCTTCAAAGCCGCCGCCGGCCGAAGCCACCGTCACGTCGTGGCCGGCGCGCGCCTGCAGGCAGGCAAGGTCGACCATCACGTTGACGATGCCATTGCCGATGCATTTCGCGTGATTGGCGAGGTGAATGATTTTCATGGAGTCTGCGCAACAGTCGTTGAGTGAGGGGCGGCCGCGGCAGGCGGCGCGGTTTGCGGTGTGAAGCGGTACATCAGCGCTTTGCCGTACGCGTCTTCTTCCACCAGCACGAGGTATTCGCCCGAAGCGAGGCGATGGGCGGTCATCGGCATCGGCACATCGACCCAGCCGCTCGTCGAGCCGACTTCCTTGCCCGGTGAGAGGCGGCCGACATCGCGTCCGGTCGCGCGGTCGTACACACGCACCACCGCGCCGCGCGTTTCGACCGCGAAAACGTAATCGCCGGCCACGGCGAAGCCGCTGATCGACGACCAGTCCGGCGCGCCGCGGTCGGGCAAACCGATCACATAGCGCAGCACAGGTTTGCCGCTCTTCCAGTGGTCGTAGCGGGCCAACTGCGAACCCGCGCCGTTCCAGTTCTCCTGAACGAACGGATGCGCCGGCGTCGAACCGGCCACAAACATGCTGTCCTGATCGGGGAAGTAATTCAGGCGCGCGATCCGGTAGAACGGTGCGGGCGGCGCATACTGCCGCATCGCCGTGTAGCGGTAGACCGGATTGCCGACGCGGTCGAAGCCCTGCAACGGAAAGCAGCGAATGCCCTGCGATTCGGTGCCCTGCCAGATATCGCCGTGGCTATCCACCCACCAGCCGCGCATTTGCGGCGCGTCGGTGCTGCGGAGGTTCTGGTCGAACGCCGCCGGGGAAAAGTCGCCCTTGCCCGTCGTGTCGCGCCAGATCCATTCGCCCTGGCGCGGCTGGTTCGGCGGCCACGCGCCGTCGATATGCGATTGAGAGAAAAGCCCTGCGGGAATCGCGGTCTCGCGATCGTCGGCGAAACGGTAGATCCGCAGATACGACGAGTACATGTCGGTCGTATAGAGCAGCCGGTGACCGCGCACGTCGCGCACCATCGGCATGCCGCGCTGGCCGCCGAGATACAGATGAAAATACGGATCGTACGGATAGCGGAAACGGTCCGCCGTGTAGCCGGCATACGACCACTCCTGGCCAAGCGGTCGCGAAAGATCGAGCGTGAAGCGCTTGCTGCCGCTGTACACCGAAGGCGGCTCGCCATCCACGAACTGCGCGCCGTCGACGAACAACAGTCCCTGCAGACTGAAGCGCTGCTTACCATCGGGCGTATAGCTTTCGAGCAGTGCGCCGTCGTAAGTACTCGGGCCCGTGCCGAACGGTCGCGGTCCCGCACCGTTCATCGACACGTAGAGGTTGCCGCCGCGGTCCACGCCCACGCCGGTCAGCCCGTTGAAGCGCCGCGGCCCCGGCGCGCCGGCGCGCCCCGCATAGATGCCGCGCTCCTGCCCGAAGCTCGCCGACAGTTGCAGGCCCGCTCCCTGCTCAATCGTGCTGCCCGCCGTCGCGCCGGGCGTCGCCGTGAAGATCAGGATCTGCTGGCGTACGCCGTTGTCGGCGATCAACAAACGCCCGTGCGTATCGACCGTCAGATCCACCGGCACCACGCCGTCGGGCAATGCGAGTTCGGCGAGGCGAGTGCCATCGCGCGCATGGTGAACCACGCGCCGCGCGCTGTCTGTGCGGCTGTTCTCAATGACCCACAAGGAGCCGTCGGGAGCGAGCGCGAGGCGGCCGGGCTCATGCACCGGGAATGCGCCGACCGGCTGCATGGTCTGCGCGTCGTAGATCTGCACACGGTTGTCGAGCAGGTTCGAGACGAACAGACGCGTGTCGTCGACAGCGAGGCCCCGGACCGCATAGTCCGTCTTGTCCGAATAGGTGGAGATCAACAGATACGCGAGCCGGCTGCCGGCGGGAAATTTCACCTGACCGGCGAACGGCACGCCGTCGCGAATGTCGGCGCGGCTGCGGCGCGCCACGCCCGTCCATACTTCGCCCTCGCGCGGAGTCGCGCGGTGCTTCGCCTCTTCGTTGCCGAGGCTCACCATTGTCTGTGCGACGTATACGTACTCGCTGTTCACCGCGATCGCGTCGCCGCCCATCATGCCCCAGCCATGCGACTCGCCGCCGTGGCGAACCAGTTCGCCGTTGCGGTATTGGCCGAGTTCGCCGCCGCCTTCGTCCCAGGGTGCGTTCGTGAATACGTCACCGTCGGGCGTGACGGCGAGCGCCTGCACGTCGATCTGCATCCAGCGATGATCGGCGTAGCCCCACGTATTGCCGATCCACGAGGTTCGGTAGGATAGCGAAGGATGAGCGGAGACGGCATGCGCTTCGGCGGCGGGCCGGCTGGCCGCGGCCACGGTCGTGGCGGTCGCGGTTGCCGCAGCAGTGGCTGCCGCCGCTTCGGTGGCAAGCGTCGGCCCGTGTGTCGTCCAGCCGGCACCACCCGCCGTGACCAGCACGAGCACCGGCAACGCCACGGCGATAACGCACACGAGCCGCTCGAAGGTTTTGCGTGCAGAGCTTCGCATGATCACAGGCGCATCAGAATGCGCTGATCGCTTCGCGATAAACGCGCGCAACCTGCGCGGCGACCACCGGCCGGTCGAAATGCGCGCTCGCATACGCGCGGCACGCTTCGGCATCCGGCACCGCGCGGCGCCCGAGCAGCACGTCGGCAATACCTTCGCCGATCGACCTGAAACCGCTCGACGGCAGCACCAGTTCGGACGACAGCTGCGCCACCGCTTCCGGCAGGCCGCCCACCGGCGTCACCAGCACCGGCGTGCCGGCCGCGAGCGATTCGATCGTGGTGAGCCCGAAGCCTTCGAGCGACACGGTGGGCACCACCGAAAGATCCGCCGCGCGATACCACAGCGGCACCTTCTCGTCGGCCACGAAACCCGCCAGCCGGACATTGCGCTCCAGGCCACGCGAGACGATGCGCGCCTGCAATTGCGCTTCCAGCGGCCCCTTTCCGGCGATGATCAGGAGTACGTCCGGGATCATCGGCTTGACGATAGCCATCGCATCAATCAGATCCTCGAGTCCCATGCGCGACACGAGGCGCCGCATGCAGAACAGCAGCGGCCTGTCCTGCGGCAAACGCAAACGCCCGCGCGCCTCGCGCTTCGTCGCGCGCGTATTGAAATGCGCCACGTCGACACAACCCGGCACGATACGAATGCTGTCCTCACGCACGCCATAGGTTTCGTGCAGAACGCAGCCGAATGCCTGCGAGAGCACGATATGCCGTGTCCCGCTGCGATACACGAAACGTTCGAGCGCGACACGCGCCGCGCGAGACCAGCCGCCACCGCCGCCCGGAAACGATTCGGCCGCCCACGGTCCGTGAAAATGCACGACCTTCGGCACGCGGCGAAATACGCCCACAGTCGGCGCCGCGTAGAGCGCGAAATGCGAGGCGACCACGTCGGGCATCTTCGCGGCCCGCAGCGCGCGCGACTGCCTACGCGAGCCCCACAACCGCGTGCCGAGTTGCGACTGCGCGCCGGCAAAGGCCAGCACGCGCCCGCCCGACGCATCGAACACGCCCGGCGTGCCCGCCACCATGCCGCGCACATTGACGCCCTGGTCGGGCAGCGTATCGATCAACGCCTTGAACATGCGGTCGAGGCCGCCCGGCCTCTCGTTGAACCAGTGCATACCGATTTGCAGCGAGTCGATGGACATATCGGTCATAGCTCCGCCGATGCGGTCGCACACGCCGCCGGCAGCTCGCGCGACGTACGCCGCGCATGCACCTGCTCATAAACCGACAGATAACGCTCGGCCATAGCCTGCCAGCTCAAGGTGCCGGCTACCGCGCGCGCGGCGAGGCCAAGGCGTCGCGCGTAGTCCGGTTCCTTCGCGAGATGTTCGATCGCCACGGCGAGCGCGGCGGCGTCGTTGGGATCGTCGAGCACGATGCCGCTGCCGCGCGCGATCACTTCCGCGCCGCCCGCGGTACGCACGGTAATGACCGGCAGTCCGGCGGACAGCGCTTCGAGCAGCACGAGTCCCATCGGCTCGTAGCGCGAGGGAAATACGAACGCATCGACCGAGCGCATCAGCGCGGGCATGTCCATCACCATGTCCGTGAAGTGGACCCGCTGCGTCAATCCGAGCGACTCCACCAGCGCGGGATACGGACTGTTGTGCAAAATCCCCGCGACCGCCAGATGCACGTTCGGGGGCGTACGCACGAGCGCATGCAGCACCGTGTCGAGATTCTTGCGCGACATGCGCAGGTCGCCGGCGAACAGCAGCATGAACGGTCCTTGCGGCAGATTGAAGCGAGCCCGTTCCGGCGCACCGGGCGTGAATTCGCCGGTGTCGACGCCGTTATGGATCACCTGCACGCGTGCCCCGCCGATGCCCAGCGCGCGAACCTCGCCCGCCACTTTCTGCGACACCGGCACGATCACTTCGGCGTGCCGGAATGCCCACTTCTCACACACGATGTTCAGCAGCGTGTAGGTGACCTGGTACGCGTGATACAGGTTGTGCAGCAGCCGGAACGGATAGAAGCCGCAGCGATACCAGCCGTCGTGGACGAAATGCGCGGCGTTGACATCGGCACGCGCCCACGCAATGAAGCCGTTCACGTGCACCACGTCGAACTCGTTGCGATGCGCGCGAATCCATGCGCCGCAGCGCCACGCGAACATCTGGTATTGAAGCAGCTTGGTCGGCAAACGGCTGGTGGCGACCTGCACGAAGCGCACGTGGGGATGCTGCACCAGTTCAGGCGCCGCCTCGGCGGCGAGCAGCGTCACCGAATGACCGGCGGCGAGCGCCGCCAGCACGATTTCATAATTGACCCGCCCCTGGCCGTCGTTCTTGCGCACGACGTGGGTGACGATCAGAATCCGCATCCTCTTGTCCTTCATCTGGATATCTTGTTGTGACGTGGCGAAGCCGCGGCGGCCACGTTCTGGCGTTCGCGCGCATAACGCAGCGAGATCACCGGCAGCGTCACGCCGAGAAAGAAAAACATTCCCGATACGGAGGTCAGCGTGTTGATGAAAATCATCATCGAGAAAATCGCGACGGCCACGCCGACGCCGGAAATCGCCAGCAGGTCGTTCGGATGCAGCCGGCTCGCGCGGTACGCGCGCCACAGCAGCATGAGCACGCCGGTGGCGTACAGCAGCGTGCCCGGCCACCCCATCACGAAGGGGACTTCCATCAGGCCGCTGTCGAAATCGACCATCGCCGTGGATGATTTGTCGTCGGAGAGCTTGGTGCCGAGTCCGATCGTGCCGAGCCCCTGCCCCGCGATGTCGGTGAACGCCGAGGAGAAGAAGCTCTTGTAGAACTCCGCGCGCGCCTGGTAGCTGTTGTCCTGGCCGAGGTTCTGCATCGTGCTGAAGCGCTGTATCACCGGTTCGGCGACCTGATCGATCATCATCAGCGGCGCGGCCATTACGGCCAGTCCCAGCACGCCGGCCAACAGACGCATGCGGCTTTTGCCGTTGAGCATGAGAAACGAATACGCGAGTGCGATCGCAAAGCCGCCCCACGTGCTGCGCGCGCTGGTGAGCAGCAGCACGGGAATTCCCACGCAGCCCAGCACGATGCGCGCTTTACCGCGTGCCGCGAACGACATCAGCAGAATCGTCATGAGCGTCACCGCGAACGGGCCGCACGAGTTCATCGTGCTGCTCACGCGCATGCCGAACGGCACGGGCTGCCCCTCGGACTGCATTTTCGAAGCGATCAGCCAGAACGCGTCCCACGGCATCGGCGAAACGAATTCGACGAGGCCGTACACGCTCATCAGGAGTCCGCCATAAACAAAGGTCTTCAGCAGCACCCGGTGATAGTCCGGATAATGGCGCCACGTGACGGTGAGATAAAACGCCACCATCACGGGATACAGCCAGTTGATGAGCGTGTAGGTCGCGGCGGCTGGGCCGACCTGCGCCATGCCGACCACATACGCATACAGCAGCGCGATCACGATCAGCACGAGCGGCGCCGCGCGGCGCTGCCCCAACAGCGAGACATGCTTGAGCAAGGTCAGGCCGGTGAGCGCGACGGCAAGCAAAGGCGCGATCATGATCGGACTTTGATCATTGAACGCACCGTTGACGAAGTCCGCGAGACGGCGCACCTCGGGCGTCAGGAAAAACAGCCAGCAGACGAAACCGAGGTAATGCGCGGGCGAGCGCCAGTACAACAGCAACGCGATACCGAACGCTGCGAACGGAAAGAAGTACTCGACCAGTCGGCCCTGATGCAGCGCGATCAGCCCCAACGTCACCGCAAACAGCAGCAACGGCAGGCGCAGCGGATGCCGCAGGCCTCTGACCTGCCTGCGCGTAACCGGCGCAAGCGGCACCGCAGTCGGCGCGGCGGGTCCGGAAACCGTGCCGGGCAGCGCGCGCGGCCTGTCCGGCGCCGGTCTCGCCAGTGCAAGCTGCGCACTGGATGGCGTGACGAGCATTCGCCCCATCACAGCAACTCGAAAGTATTGACCAGCACGGCGCTGTCGCGCTCGCGGCGCCGCACGCCGAACAGCGGCTGACTCACGCGCACCTGGCGAGTGAGGCCGATGAACGGCACGCCATGTTCGAGATACGGCCCTTCAGTCTTGCGAAAGCCGAATTGCTCATAGAAGCCGCGCAAACCGAGCGGTGCGCTGACACGCGCGGCATGTCCCGGCCAACGTTCGGCGAGCGCCTGCAGCACGCGTTCGAGCAGCAGTTCGGCGGTGCCGTCGCCGCGTCGCAGCGGGCTCGTCAGCACCTTGTCGATGGTGATCTCCGGATCTTCCGCGTCGCCCGGTTGCAGGCGCGCATAGGCGAGAATCGGCATCGGGCGCGCCATGTCCTCCACGGCGAATACATGCAACGCGTTTTCGTCGCGGCCGTCGGCGTCGAGACAAACATGCGATTGTTCGACCACGAACACCGCGCTGCGCGCCCGCAAGATCAGATACAACTCGCGTGCCGAAAGCTGATCGAATTCCAGCGTTTTCCAGTTCATCACGTTCCCCAGCGGTCCAATAAATTCAACGAAGCCGGCATCGCGCGCCCGCCTCGACGGCCTGGCTGCCTGCGCCGGCCCGTTCTGATGGCTACACGGTACGTCCGCAAACCGCGTGTTTCCGTGCGCCATCGCACTGACGCTGGGCTTTGACAATTCTTAAATACAGGACATCGGGGCACGGCATGTCAGCACGCCGCCTGAAACCGCACGCCGTGACTGTGAACGCGTCGCGCCCGGCAAATGGACCACACCGGCATGCGCCGCGGCAATGGACACAAAAACGATTCACGTGCGTTCGATCGATGTCCGCAACATTCGAGACCGTTGAATAACTGGGGGACCACACCATGAAAACCGCATTGCGACGCATCCTTTCCGAATCGGCCCGCCTGGATGTCCCGCCGGACACCCTGGCCGACGACGCCGATCTGTACGCCGCGGGCTTGTCATCGCTCGCGACCGTGCATCTGATGCTGGCAATCGAAGATGAATTCGGCATTGAAATTCCGGACCGTCTGTTGACGCGCCGGCTGTTCTCCAGCATCGATTCGATGGCCGCCGCGGTGACCGAGCTGCAACAGGCGAAGGCGGCAGCATGAACGCCCCCTTGCTGGATGCGGCGCCGTCGGCCGCTCATACGCCGGCGCACGACGAAACCGACCCGTCGGTCATTCTGACCGCTGTCGAAACCGAACCCGGCTGGCGCGCGGCCGCGCAACGCTGTGCCGCGGTGGCCGCGCAGTTCGCGGACTCGGTGGATCGCGAAGCACGCTTTCCGGTCGAAGCATTCGACGCCCTCAAGCGCGAGCGCCTGCTCTCGGCGATGGTGCCGGCGGCGTTCGGCGGCGCGGGCCTGTCGCTCGCCGACGTCGGCGCGATCTGCGAAACGCTGGCGCAAGGCTGCGCCTCCACCGCAATGGTGTATGCGATGCACCAGATTCAGGTGGCGTGCATCGAGGCGCACGGCAGCAGCTCGGCGTGGCACCGGAAGTTGCTCGCGCAACTGGTCGAACACCAATGGCTGCTGGCTTCGGCCACTTCGGAGGAGACCATCGGCGGCAATATGCGCACCAGCGCCTGCGCAGTCGAGCTCGACGCTGCGCGCTTTCGCATCGAAAAGCTCGCACCGACGATCTCGTATGGCGCGCACGCCGACGGCATTCTCGTCACGGCCCGCCGCACCGCCGAGTCGGCCGCGGCCGACCAGGTGCTGATCGTCGCGCTGCGCGCCGATACGCAGCTGGAAAAGCGCGGCGGCTGGGACTCGATGGGTATGCGCGGCACCTGCAGCGAGGGCTTCCGGCTCATCGCCACGGGACTGGCCGAACAGCTTCTGCCGACACCGTTCGCTGAGATCGCCGATCAGACCATGCTGCCCGTCTCGCACACGCTGTGGGCCTCGGTCTGGACCGGCGTGGCCAGCGACGCCGTGAATCGCGCGAAAGCCTTCTTCCGCGCACAGGCGCGTTCGAAGCCCGGTTCGATTCCGCCGGCCGGCTTGCGCCTCGCCGAAGCGGTCGGTCTGCTGCAGATGATGCAGGCGCGCCTCGCGGTCGCGCTGGAGGCGGCGCGGGCCGCCCACAGCGCGCGTCACGGCGGCTCGCAAGCCGATGCGCCGCTCGCGGCCATGCTCGGCTTCGCCTCCGACATGAACACGCTGAAGACGAGCATCTCCACCACCGCGCTGCAAGTCGTGCAGGAAGTGCTGATGATCTGCGGCATGGCGGGCTACAAGAACGGCACACCGTACAGCGTCGGGCGCCATTTGCGCGACCTGTACTCGGCGCCGCTGATGATCAACAACGACCGCATTGCGCAGAACACCGCGAGCCTGTTGCTCGCGCAACGTCCTGCCGCCCCCGGGAGAGCCTGAGATGAACACGATGACCGATACCGCCGCGCTCGCGGCCGCAGCACAGCAGGCCGAAGCGCCGAGCTTCCGCGATGAACTGCTGGCCGCGGGCCTGTTGATCGATACCGGCGAAAACGGCCTGTACGGCCGCAGTCAGATTTTCGAAGACGTGGTGGACCGTCTGAACGTGGCGATCACGCATCTGGGCGCGGACCAGCAGCCGGAAGTGCTGCGCTTTCCGCCCGCCATGCGCCGCACCGACTTCGAAGACAGCGAGTATCTGAAGAGCTTCCCGAATCTGGCCGGCACGATTCACTCGTTCTGCGGCGACGACATGGGCCACCGGCGCCTGTTGCGCGCACTCGACGACGCCATGACCGAAAGCGACGACGACCGCAGCGACGCATGGATGGCGCAGCAGAAACCGACCCGCGTGGTGCTCACGCCGGCCGCCTGCTATCCGATCTACCCGGTGATGGCGCGGCGCGGTCCGTTGCCCGCGAACGGCCGCACGATCGACGTGCTGTCGTATTGCTTCCGTCACGAACCCTCGCTCGATCCCGGCCGCATGCAGATGTTCCGTCAGCGCGAATACGTGCGCCTCGGCAACGCTGAACAGGTGATGGCGTTCCGGCAGATGTGGATCGAGCGCGGCTCGCTGCTCGTCAATCTGCTGCAGTTGCCGGTCGAAGTGGATCTCGCCAACGACCCGTTCTTCGGCCGCGGCGGCAAGATCGTCGCCGACAGCCAGCGTGCCCAGGCGCTCAAGTTCGAACTGCTGATTCCGGTGGCCGACCCGCGAGGCAAAACGGCTTGCCTGTCGTTCAACTATCACATGGAACACTTCGGCGCGATCTGGAAGATCGAGTGCGACGACGGCACGGTCGCGCATACGGGCTGTGTCGGTTTCGGCATGGAACGCATCACGCTCGCGCTGTTCCGTCATCATGGGCTCGACGTGAACGCGTGGCCGGACGACGTGCGCGCGCTGCTGTGGGGCGATACCGAAGGACGGGTGGCGCATGGCATCGCGACCATGCAGACAGCGTCCGACGCGGCGGCGCAAGACGCCGGAGAGCGCGTATGAATCCGTCGATGACACCTTTGCCGAACGGCGCGCACACCGCCTTCCCGCCCAGCCGGCGCGCCGATCCGCCGCTCGCGGGCGGCATCGCCACGGTCACGCCAGTCACGCCGGTCACGCGTTCGCGCGAGCATGCGCCGCATGCGCTGCATCAGGGCGAGCGTGTGTGGCAGGAGACCAACTGCTACGTGGACCTGTGGATCGAATTGCTTCATGGCTTCGGCCTCGATCCGCGCGCGGCGTTCGGCTTTACCGTCACGCAGGATTTCGAAGGCGACCAGTTCACCTTCTTCAAGTTTCCGCTCGAGGATATCGAACGGCTCTACGGCACCCAGGTGCAGGAACTGGCCATCTACGATTCACTCGAAGCTCGCGTGCTCGCGCAGACTTCGCGCGGTCATACGGTGCTGGTGGAAGTGGACGGCTATTACCTGCCGAACACGCGCGCCACGTCGTACCGGCGTGAGCATCCAAAAACCACGGTGGGCATCGACTTCATCGATCCCGACGCGCGCCGTCTCGGCTATTTTCACAACACCGGCTATCACCGGCTCGACGGCGAGGACTACGACGGCGTATTCCGCAAGCTGCCGCAGTTCGCGCAGCAGCCCGATCTGCTGTTTCCGTACGTGGAATTCGCCAAGCAGGCGCGGCCCGCGCTCGAAGGCACCGCACTGGCGGAGGCATCGGCGGAACTGCTGTGCGCGCATCTTGGGCGCCGGCCGCTCGTCAATCCGGTTTCGCAATGGCGTGCCGCGTTTCCCGCGCATCTCGAGACGCTGCTCGAACGCGGCGAAAAGTTTTTCCACCCGTACTCGTTCAACCTGATGCGCCAGCTCGGCGCGAACTTCGAGTTTCTCTCGAAGTATCTGCTGTGGCTTTCCGCGCAAGGCTTCGAGATTCCGGCATCGATTCCGGCAGCGGCGCAGAGCATCGCGTCGGAGTCGATGGTCATGCAGTTCCGGCTCGTGCGGGCCATTACCCGCGGGCGCCGCGATCTGTGCGAAGACTGCTTCGACGTGCTCGAAAGCGCTTACGAAAAGACGCTGCCGCCGCTCGCCGCGCTGGTGCTGTGACGCGCCGCGCGAAGCTTTGCGGACTTCTCAGGAACCTGCCGTGGATGGACTGACGATCAACCTCGCGCCCGATGAAGGCGACGCGAGCGGAGCGCTCGTGAGCGCGCCTGACGAAGCCCGCAGCGCCGCGCATACCGGTGCACATGTCGATGTCGCCTCGGCACGGGCATCGCAAACACTCTGGCCGCAGCGGCTCGATATCGGCTGGCAGTGTGTCAGCACGCCGGCGGGCGCATGCGCGTCGCCCGCCGATTTACCCGCACATGGCTGGCTCGCCGCGCAAGTGCCCGGCACCGTTGCGAGCGCGCGGCGTGCCGCGGGTCTGCTGGACATCTCGCAGCCGCCGCCGCTTGCCTTCGACGATCACTGGTATCGCCTCGCGCTCGAAGGCAGCGGCCAACGCCGCTTGCGCCTGCATGGCCTCGCGACCGTCGCCGAAGTGTGGCTCGACGGCGTCAGGCATCTCGACTCCGATTCGATGTTCGTTACGCACGATCTCGACATCGAACTGAACGGCAGCGCGACGCTCGCGCTGTGCTTCCGCTCTCTCACCCCGGCATTGGCGGCAAAACGTTCACGCGCTCGCTGGCGGCCACGGCTCGTGTCGCCGCCCACCTTGCGCAACGTGCGCACCACGCTGCTCGGCCATATGCCAGGCTGGTGTCCTTCGGTGCAGGCGGTCGGGCCGTGGCGTCCGGTCGAATTGCTGAGCGACGCGCCTCACGCATTCGACACCGTGGACATGTCGAGCCGGCTCGACGGCGACGACGGCGTTGTTTCGTTGACGCTACGTTTCGTTCGTCCACAGAATGAAGCGAACTTACGCGCCTCGCTTAAATGCAGGGATGGTGTTTCGTCTTTGCAATGGCGTGATGCATATACACTGACCGGCAGCGTGCGCGTGCCGTGTGCGCAGCGCTGGTGGCCGCACACGCACGGCGAGCCCACGTTATATTCATTGACGTTGCAGCTTGATGACGGGCACCCGACATCTCACGTATTGGGTTTGGTCGGCTTTCGCAGCATTGAAGTGGACCGCGGCGCCGACGGCATGGGCTTCGCATTGCGCGTAAATGGCCTGCCGGTGTTCTGCCGCGGCGCGTGCTGGACCAGTGCGGACCTCGTCACCCTCAACGGCACTGAGGCGCAACTGCGCCACGCTTTCACGCTGGCCCGCAATGCAGGCATGAACATGTTGCGCGTGGGCGGCACGATGGTCTACGAGTCCGACGCGTTTTATGCGCTCGCCGACGAATACGGCATGCTCGTCTGGCAGGACTTCGCGTTGGCGAATTTCGACTACCCGAGCGATGCCGCGTTCAGTGCGTCGATCGAGCGCGAAGCCACCCAGTTTCTGACGCGCACACGGCGCTTCGCTTCGCTCGCGGTACTGTGCGGCGGCAGCGAAGTCGACCAGCAGGCGGCCATGTTCGGCCTGCCGCCTTCGATGCGCGCGCAACCACTCTTCACCGAACAGTTGCCCGCCATCGTCGCGCGCGAACGGAGCGACGTGCCGTACGTGAGCAACTCGCCATCGGGAGGCGTGTGGCCGTTTTCGACTAACGAGGGCGTCACTCACTACTACGGCGTAGGCGCCTATCAGCGTCCGCTCGACGACGTGCGCCGCTCGCAAGTGCGCTTCGCCGCCGAATGCCTCGCCTTCGCCAACGTGCCCGACGACGCCACCTTGCACGACGCGCCCGGCACGATTCATCTGCACGATCCGCGCTGGAAAGCCGCCGTGCCGCGCGACCCCGGCGCCGGCTGGGATTTTGACGACGTGCGCGACCACTATCTGCAAACGCTGTACGGTGTCGAGCCCGCATGCTTGCGTTACGAAGACCCCGAGCGTTATCTGGACCTGTCGCGCGCAGTGGTCGCCGAACTGATGGGAGACGTATTCGCCGAATGGCGCCGCAACGGTTCGACATGCGGCGGTGCGCTGGTCTGGCAGCTTCAGGATTTGCGAGCCGGTGCAGGCTGGGGCTTGATCGATGCCACAGGACGGCCTAAAAGCGCCCTGCACGGCCTCGCGAAAGCCCTGCAACCCATTCAGGTGCTGATGACCGACGAGGGCCTCAACGGGCTCGATATTCATCTGCTCAACGAGCGCGCGCAGCCCCTCGTCGCACAACTCGAACTGGTCTGCCTGCGCGAGGGCAGCGTCAAGGTCGCCTGCGCAAGCTGCGAAGTCGAGCTTGCGTCGCACAGCGCGCAACGTATAAGCGCGGCCGCGTGCCTCGGCCAGTTCTTCGATTTCACGCACGCGTACCGCTTCGGCCCGCGCGCGCACGACGTGGTGATGGCCACGCTGCGCGACAAGGCGAGCGGCGAGATCGTTTCGGAAGCGTTTTATCTGCCGGAGCGGCGCGTTGCCGGGCGCCACGATCTGGGAGTGAGCGTTGCCGCCGAGCGTAACGGCGACGGCTGGCAGCTCGTGATCGAAACAAAGCGCTTTGCGCGCTTCGTTCATATCGTTGACACACACTACCGCGCCGCACACGACTGGTTCCATCTGCCGCCGAACCGGCGTTGCGTCGTGCCGCTCATTCCGCTCATGCCGCACGACGGATTCGTTGCACACGCATCGAATGCCGTGTTTAAAGCCGATGCAACATACGCGGCGCCCGCCGGCGAAGTTCGCGCGGTCAATGCGATATCCGCCACGTTCTACGGCTGAACGTCTCCCTGATCTGGCCACCCCTTCGCGAGGCGCGTAAAACCTCGCGCTGCGCGAATCCATCTGTCTGGTCTGCGGAATCACTGTTGGTTTTTCTCAGACTTTTGCGGCGCCAAAAACATCATCGGTGCGGCGCCGCACATAGCGTGTCGAACACATCTGAATCAATTCCGGCACATCCCGGACGCCGCATGAAAACACGCCCAGTAAGGCTGATTCACCCCTGAGACACCTGGCACCCACCCCCTTCCGTCAGCCGCCAGCCCAGTCCCAGCAAGGCATTGATCCAAACGAAGGGGCTCTGCGAAACGTGCGGCGGGCGCGAGGCCGGTGTACAGATTTGAAACAAAAAGCCGCGTTTGGCTTCGCGCAGCGCTAAGCCTTCGTGCGTTACCCCGCACCAGTCCTCGTTTTCCCTATCGCTGGCACGCTCCTCGCTAATAGAAGAGCGCAACACCGCGTCACCGCAGACGAGATAGACAACAACGGCGGCGCATCAGGCCAATACGGGGCCGGTCCTGTTCATCCTTCGCTGCTCGCCAGGCAGCACGTGTTTATCAAGGGATGCAGGCATCGGATCAAAAACAGAAAGTCACGCAGAGCGCGACTTTCACGCGAGGACCGATCATGTTGACACTTCAATCCGATTTGCACGGTAACCATTTGCTCGGCGCACTGCCGTCCCACGAATGGCAGGCACTGGCACCCCACCTGGAACTGGTTCACCTGCGCACCGAGCAATTGCTGTGTGACTCGGGTCAACGCATTCATCATGTCTACTTCCCCACCACCGCGATCATCTCGATGCTCTCGACGATGGAAGACGGCAGCTCCGTCGAAATCGCCGCGGTCGGCCGCGAAGGCATGACGGGCGTGCCGGTGCTCACGGGCGGCGAAACCATGCCGAACCGCGTGCAGGTCCAGTGCGCCGGTTTCGCGTACCGGATGAGCGCACAGGCGCTCAAGCAGCAATTTGCCCGCTCCGACTTTCTACGCCGCCTGATGCTGCTGTACATGCACGCCCTGCTCACGCAAGTCGCGCAAACCGCCGCCTGCAACCGTCATCACGCGCTGAACAAGCAACTGTGCCGCTGGTTGCTGATCGAGGTGGACCGCGTTGCATCGAACGATCTCACCGTTACCCAGCAACTGATCGCCGACATGCTCGGCGTGCGCCGCGAAGGCATTACCGAAGCGGCCGGCAAGTTGCACGACGAAGGCCTGATCCATCACAGCCGCGGCCATATCAAGGTGCTCGACCGCAAAGGACTCGAGGCACGCGCCTGCGAATGCTATGGCCTCGTCAAGCGCGAATTCGACCGCCTGCTGCCGCGTCTGCGCCAGGCCGAAGCCGTCGAGTAAGCGCAGGTCCGTTCGACTAATGGGTAGAGTCAAACATGTTCAGGAATACTGCGCGATTCCTCGACGCACTCTTCGTGATTGCGGGAGGCCTGCTCGCTCACTGGATGCGGTTCTCGACGCCGATTGCGCTGTCGGACACCGAGCGTCTTCTGATCGCCTTTAACTGCGTACTGGTCCTGCTGCTGTTTCCCGGCTTCGGGGTCTATGAAACCTGGCGCGGCAAACACCTGTCATCCATGCTGGCGAGAGTGGCCGCAGCGTGGATAGTGGTGGTCGCCACCGCGCTCTTTCTCGCGTTCACGCTGCATCGCATGGATGCCGTGTCGCGTTTGTGGTTCGGCTACTCCACGCTGATTTCCGGCGCACTGATCATCGCGACCAAGTGCCTCGTGCACGTGGCGCTGCGCATCGTGCGGCGCCGCGGGATGAACTACCGCACCGTGGCGATTGTCGGCGCACCCGGCTTCGCACGCACGCTGCTCGCCCATCTCGAACATGCGCCGCAAGCCGGCTTCAAGCCGGTGTGCGTATTCGACACCAGCATCGAAGCGGCCGAATCGTACGGCGCGCGTCTGAACCGCCTGCCGGTACTGACCGATCTGAACGCCTTCGCCGCCAGGGTGCGCGAAGAACACGTGAACGAAGTGTGGCTCGCGTTGCCGCTTTCCGAAGAACATACGATCTACCGGTTCACGCGCATGTTCCGGCATGACTTCGTGAATCTGCGCTTCATTCCCGATGTGCGCAGCCTTTCGCTTTTCAATCACGCGCTGGTCGATGTCGTCGGTTTACCCACGCTCAATCTGAGCGCGACGCCCTTCTCGTCGCCGCAGATGTGGCCCAAGCTGATCTTCGACCGCCTGTTCGCGGCGGCTGCGCTGCTGGCGCTCGCGCCGGTGTTCGTGGTGCTCGCGATCGGCATCAAGCTCAGCTCGCCGGGACCGGTGTTCTTTCGCCAGATTCGCAAGGGCGTGGACGGCCAGCCGTTCGCGATCTACAAGTTCCGTTCGATGACCGTGCATCACGAAGCGCAGGGCCAGCTCACCCAGGCCTCGCGCAACGACGCCCGCGTCACGAAGCTCGGCGGCTTCATGCGCCGCACTAGCCTCGACGAGCTGCCGCAATTCCTCAACGTACTGCTCGGGCAGATGTCCGTGGTCGGCCCGCGTCCGCATGCGGTCGAACACGACGATCTCTACAAGGATCAGGTGTACGGCTACATGTACCGCTACCGGATCAAACCGGGCATTACCGGCTGGGCCCAGGTCAACGGCTATCGCGGCGCCACCAGCAAGGTGGAAAAGATGGAAGCGCGCGTCAAGTTCGATCTCTTCTACATCTACAACTGGTCGTTCTGGTTCGACATGAAGATCGTGTTCATCACGATCTTCAAGGGCTTTGTCGGCCGCAACGCATTCTGATCATGCCAATACGGGAACCGTTCGTGAAAGTCTCCGTGATCGTGCCGACCTACCGGCGCACCGCCGACCTGGCGCGCTGCCTCGCGGCACTCGACGCCCAGGAGCGCCGCGCCGACGAAGTGATCGTGATCGCACGCCACGACGATTACGCCACGCTCGACTGGTTGCGCACCCGCGAGGCCAACCGGCCCGACTCGCGCCGCGCGGTCGTGCTGGTGCGCGAGCCGGGCGTGGTCGCCGCTTACAACCTCGGCATCGAAAGCGCCAGCGGCGACGTGCTCTGCTTCACCGACGACGACGCCGCGCCGCACTCCGACTGGGTCGCGCGGATCGCGCGCGCCTTCGAACGCGATGCGACGCTCGGCGGCCTGGGCGGACGCGACATCGTGCACGAACGCAACGGCATCCTGCAAGGGCAGAAGCCGCGCGTGGGGATCGTGCGCTGGTATGGGCGAACCATCGGCAATCACCATATCGGCCACGGTGAGGCGCGTGAAGTCCACGTGCTCAAAGGCGTGAACATGTCGTTTCGCCGCGAGGCGATCGGCGCGCTGCGTTTCGACGCCCGCTTGCGCGGCACCGGCGCGCAGGTTCACTGCGAGATGGCCTTCAGTCTGGACGTGCAGCGGCGCGGCTGGAAACTGATCTACGACCCGGCGCTGCTGGTGGAGCACTTCCCCGCCCAGCGCAGCGACGAAGACCAGCGTTTCACCTTCAACGACGCGGCGTTCTATAACGCGTCGTTCAATCTCCGACTCATCATGTGCGAATACCTGACGCCACCCGGCCGATGGGCGTTCGTTGCTTACTCGACGCTGATCGGCGATCGCGCGGACCCGGGGTTCCTGCGCGCATTGTCGCTAGCGTTCGAGCGCGGCGGCGTGGCACTTGCGCTTCGCAAATGGCGGGTCGGTTTACGCGCAATGCGCGGGGCATGGCAGGAAGCGATGCGCTGACCGATCGACGCACCGGATCGACGCACCGGTTTCTCGCGAGGGACCACGACATGATCATCAAAACAATGGCCGCCGAGCTCGCGGCCGTACCGCTCTTCCACACCGCGCTGTTGTTCAGAAAAATTGCTCGCAACGGGGAATCACTATGAGTACATATGACATGCTGGAGCCGGGACCGGCGTCCAGCAGCGACGAAGATGCCGTGATGCGCGACCTCCTGCGCATGGTTATGGATCAGATCTGGTGGGTGATCGGCATTGCCGCGAGCGTGATTCTCGCCGCGGTGCTCTATACGAAGATCGCCACACCGATCTATTCCGCCGACGCGCTGCTTCAGGTCGACGCGCAAAGCAGCAACAACGGCAGCGGGCAAGCGCAGAACTCGGCGTCGCTAATGCCGACGGTCGGCCCGATGCGCACCGACGCCGAGATCGAGATCGTCAAGAGCCGCGCCGTGGTCGAACCCGTGGTCGAACAGTTCAAGCTGAACTTCACCACGTCCGAGAAGTCCGTGCCGGTGCTCGGCAGGATTTCGGCGCTGTTCGCGCGTCCGGGCCATCCGCTCGGCGCGGCCTTCGGCCTGGATTCGTATGCGTGGGGCGGCGAGCAATTCGAGGTCCAGTCGATCACCGTGCCGAAGTCGCTCGAAGGCGCGCGCCTGACCTTGCGCGTGCTGGACCACGGCCGCTACGAACTGAGCGACGCGTTCGGCCAGCAGATCCTGACCGGCGTGGCCGGCCAGGAAGCCGAAGGCGGCGGCGTCACGCTGTTCGTGAAGACACTGGTGGCGCGTCCCGGCACCGAGTTATACGTGACGCGCTACAACCAGCTCGACGCGGTCAACGGCCTCGCGGCCGGTTTGCAGGTCACGGAGAAAGGCCGCGACACCGGCGTCGTGCAACTGTCGTACACGGGCACCGACCCGCACGCGATCACCGACATCGCCAACGCGGTGGCACAGTCGTATCTGAAGCAACGCACCGAGCGCGCGCAGGAAGAAGCGAGCCGCATGCTGACCTTCCTGAACGGCGAATTGCCGCGCCTGCGCGAAGAAGTGAAGAGGACGGAAACCGCCTTGTCGGAGTATCAGTCGAAAGTCGGCTCGTTCTCGTTCCAGCCGACTCAGGAAGCCGGCGTGTATCTGGCCGGCGGCCTCGACTACGACAAGCAGCTCGGCACGCTGCGCATCCAGCGCGCGCAACTGTTGCAGCGTTTCACCGAAGCCTCTCAGGAAGTGCAGCAGGTCGACGCGCAAATCGCCGCGATGACGCGTGAGAAAAAGCACTTCGAAGATCACTTCGCGTCCCTGCCGAGTTCCGAGCGCAACGCCATCGCGTTGCAGCGCGATGCGAAGGTTGCCGAAGAAATCTATGTGACGCTGCTGAACAAGACGCAGGAGCTGTCGATTTCGCGTGCCGGCACGATCGGCAACGTGCATATCATCGACGAAGCGTTGCTGCCGTCCCAGCCGGTGCGGCCGAAGTCGGCGCTGATCATTTCGGCCGGCACGGTGCTCGGCGTGATCGGCGGCATTCTGTTCGCGTTCTGCCGCCGCACGTTCTTTACCGGCGTGTCCGATCCCGAGTTCGTCGAACGGCGCTTTCATCTGCCGATCTTCGGCTCGATCGCCTTCAGCCCGGAACAGGCGCGCAGCGACCGGCAATTGAGCGCGACGCGCCGCGCCGCCCTGCCCGCGCCGCGCTCCACGCCGACGGAGGTACGTGCGGCCGCCGACGAACCTGCGGGCGTCATGCGGCTGTTGCGGCCGCGCCCGGCGGCCGGCGGTCAAGCCAGTGTGCCGGTGGGCACGCAGACCATCATCGGGTCGGGCAAGACACCGATACGGCCGCTACTGGTCAAGACGCATCCGTACGATACGACGGTGGAAGGCTTGCGCGGTCTGCGCGCCACGCTGCAATTCGGCCTGCTCGACGCGCCCAACCGGATCGTCGCGATCACGAGCCCGGCACCTTCGGACGGCAAGAGCTTTTTGTGTGCGAACCTCGCCGCGCTGATGGCGGAATCGGGCAAGCGCGTGCTGCTGATCGACGCCGATCTGCGGCGCGGCCGGCTCGCGCACTATCTCGGCCGCTCGCCGAACGGCGGCCTGACCGAGTTGCTGACCGGCGAGGCGGACCTCGAAACCGTGGCGCGCGCGACCGGCGTGGACGGCCTGCACTTCATCGCGGCGGGCGCCTATCCGCCGAATCCGTCGGAGATTCTGACGTCGTCGCGCTTCAGCGAGATTCTTGCGCGCTTCGAGCAGGAGTTCGATCTGGTCATCGTGGATACGCCGCCGCTGCTGGCCGTGGCTGACGCGGCGGTGGTCGCCAACATCGCCGGGTCCACCGTGCTGGTGATGCGCTCCGGCGCACACACCGAAGGCCACGTGGCCGACGCGCTGAAGAAGTTGCGGCGCGCGCGGGCCCGGGTGGTGGGCGGCGTGATGAATGCCGTGCCGCTCAAGAGCCACAATCGCAACGGCACGTACGACTATGCGTATGCGTACACGTACTCCGCCGGTGATCCGCCCGACATTCACGCGCCAGGCTAGAGCGCGTTGAGCGTGGGATAACGAAAAGGGCTGCGCCGCATCGAGGGCGCAGCCCTTTTTGTATTGGGCGGATCTACAGGGCGGAGGGAGGACACCGATACCGGCGGTTAGAAATGCCGCCGACGGTGCATGGACAGAACCGAACCGAAGTGATGTGAAGAGAAGTGAACTGAAGGACCGGAAAAAGCTTGCCGGTCAGCGCAGCGCATGGCACAGGGCCGGCGCTGCGCCGTTTTTACAGAAACGCACTGACGTCGGTATGAAAACGCACGGCCAGGGCCTTGGCCACCTTCTTGCTGATGGCGCGGCGGCCCGCAAGAATGTCGCTCACCACGGTGGGCGATGCGATACCTATCAGGTCTTTTTGCCTGAGCCCATGCGTTTCCAGCAAATGACGCAACACCTCGCGCGGTTCCGCTTTTGGAATCGTGACGTTGTGCGCTTCCCAGCTTTCGATCAGGTCGGTCACGATCGCGAACAGATCGGACAGCGGATCCTCCTCGTTGCCGTTCAGATGATCGGCAAGCGAATTGGCGAGCCGCACCATGGTCTGGTAGTCCTGCTCGTTGCGAATGGGCGTGATCGGCAACTGGGCTTGCAGCGCGGCCCAGGTTTGTGCGATGTCGGGAAAACCTCCCGGAAGGCGATCGGCATTCATGAGTTTAGATTCTTCCTCGTCCAAAGGTCGTACTCCGCATGCGTCAATACATGACGAACGAATAACGACTGCCTGTTGTAGTGAATCGCCGCAACGATCCTGAACCGGTTGCCGCCTACATCGAAAACGGTGTATTGAGGCGGCACGTAGTCCACGCCGGCGAACGTCTGCTTCAGGTCGTTATAGCCATACGCGAGGCATGCCTGCGCCAGTGAATACCACGTCAATAGCGCACTGCGCGCCCCCGGATGTCTGTTTATGAAGTCCAGCAACGCTTTCTTTGAAATGACCCGCATCGGATTTCCTTGCACGTAATCGCGCGCTGAACATGGGCGCGCCACCGGCAAGGCTAAACGGAGCGAATCGACAACGATAGCCGGCCGGAAGGCATAGTCCGAACGGCTGTTTACAGCTCACTGCGGGACAACGAACAGCATTTTATTCTCGTTTCGCGAACTTCGCGATATGCGAATAATGAGACGACCTACCGCTGCCCAGCGGTCGTCTCTCCATCATGCGCAAGCCACTGACGTGGTCGCCTTCGAGCCCGTCAGCGGCCCCAACTGCTTTTCGGCGCCGGTTCGGCCGGCCAGCGTAGATCCTGGGGCTGGGCGGCCGGATCGGGCTCGACCCGCTCCACTGCCCCGACCCGATGACGCAGCCCCGCCGCCGCGATCGTGCGCGTGACCTCGGCCATGAATGCGCGCCGGAACACCGCCGCCGAAAACCGTTCAGCGTTCGCACGGCATGCCGCCGGCGTGATCTGGTTGCGCTGACGCTCGAAGCGATCGATCGCGTCGAGCATCGACACTACCGTCTGGCGCGCGAAATACACGCCGGTGGGATGCGCCTCGCCGATCGGCACCACGGTTTCAAGCGCGCCGCCCTTGCCGAATGCGATGACCGGCGTACCGCATGCCTGCGCTTCGAGCGGGACGATGCCGAAGTCCTCTTCGGCGGCGAACACGAAAGCTCGCGCGCGTTGCAGGTGATCCTTCAGAACCTCGAACGGCTGATAACCGAGAATCGTCACATTCGAGCGGGCCTTGGCACGGATCGTCGCCATCTCCGGCCCGTCGCCGATCACGATCAGCTTGCGGTGCGGTGTGGCATTGAAGGTCTCGACAATCAGATCGATACGCTTGTAAGGCACCATTCGCGAAGCAGTCAGATAAAAGTCTTCCTTGCGCGTACACAGTTCGAATTCCTGCACGTCGACGGGCGGCGGAATCACGGCCGCATCGCGCCGGTAGGTTTTCATCATGCGGCGCGCCACGAACTGCGAGTTCGCGATCAACCGGTCGACGCCGTTCGCCGAATGCGAATCCCAACCGCGCAAGTAGTGGAGCAGCGCGCGCGCCGCCCACGACTTCGGTCCATGCGTCAGATTCGCTTCGCGTAGGTACTGATGCTGCAGATCCCACGCGTAGCGCATCGGTGAATGCACATAACTCACATGCGTCTGATCCGGGCCGACCAGTACACCCTTGGCGACCGCATAAGAACTCGTAATGATCAGATCGTAGCCGGACAGATCGAACTGTTCGACAGCAAGCGGCATCAACGGCAAATAAGCTCGATAGTGGCGTCGTGCGAACGGCAGCCGCTGAATGAACGATGTCGTCACGGGCTTGCCGCCCAGGGGTCTACGGTCTTCGAGGAAATCGACAAGACTGAAAAGATCCGCGTCGGGAAAGCACTCGATGATCTGCTCAAGCACCTTCTCCGCCCCGCCCGGCGCGACCAGCCAGTCGTGCACGATCGCCACTTTCATGATCCCCCCGATTTTTAATTAACGCCTCTTGGGCTTAGCAACGAGTGTATGTGGCGCATCGTTGGCTGTGCGTGCGCGTGCCCACATTCGACGCGCGACTGTACGCGAATAATCAGGTATCGCCATTCGCCTATTGCGAACCTGCGCCTTCTCGCTTTCTATTACTTCGCCTTCCTATGCGCCCGACGATCGAAGCCTCGCCACTCGCCCCGCTTACTCATTCCTTGCAACTGGTTCAGCCCACGCTGATCGATCCACCTGCTGCACCCGCGCCTTCTGCATCGACGGCAACCGCTGCAGCGCCCGCCATACCTCGCGTGCTGTTCGTCGATCAGAGCGGCCAGCTCGGCGGCGCTGAATTCGCGCTGCTGCAACTGGCGGGACATTGCGCCGCGCGCAGCGAAGTCGTGCTGCTTTCCGATGGCCCGTTTCGCGCGCGCCTCGAAACGCTCGGCGTGCGCGTGCAGGTGATCAACGACGCGCGGGTGTCGAACGTCGAGCGGCAAGCGTCTGTGTTGAACTGTCTGCGCGTCGTGCCCGGCATCCTGCGTCAGGTGCGCGCAATCGCCACGCGTGCACGACGTTTCGACGTGCTGTTTCTCAACACGCAGAAAGCGCTGGTGCTCGGCGCGCTCGGCAAACCGCTGCATCGCAAACCGGTGATCTGGTATCAGCACGACATTCTCACGCGCGAGCATTTCGGGCGCGTGCAGTTGAGTGTCGTCAAATGGCTGGTGCGCTTCGCGGTCGATCACGTGGTGGTGAACTCGCAGGCGTCAGAGCGTTCGCTCGCGGCGCTGACCGGCAGCGCGGCCGGCTCGGCACCGGTCGTCTATAACGGTATCGACGCCGCCGCGTTCAGCCGCGTGAACGGCAGCGACATGGCCGCGCTGCGGCGGCGCCTCGGCTTGCCGGAAACGGCCTGGCTCGCGGGTCTGTTCGGCCGCCTCGCGCCGTGGAAAGGCCAGCATGTCGCGCTCGACGCGCTCGCGCGCTTGCCGGACGCGCATCTCGTGCTGGTCGGCGCCCCGCTATTCGGCGAGGATGCCTATGCGCAGCGCCTGCGTGAGCAGGCCGCGGCGCTCGGCGTGACCGATCGCGTGCACTTTGCGGGCTTTCAGGACGACGTGCCCGCGTGGATGAAAGCGATGGACGTGATCCTGCATACATCGACCGAACCCGAGCCGTTCGGACGGGTGGTCGTCGAAGGGATGGCGGCGGCGCGCCCGGTGATCGCCTCGGCGGCCGGCGGCGTAACCGAGATCGTGCGGCACGGGCACAACGGCTGGCTGGTGAAACCAGGGGATGTCGCGGCGCTAGCGGAGGCAATCGGCACGTTGCGTGCCGATCCGGCCTTGGCGCAGCGTCTTGCAAAACAGGCGCTGGCCGATGCGCAAGCGGAATTTTCGGTGGAGCAGTATTTGCAGCGGATGACGCAGGCGATCAGGCAGGCCGCGCGTTGATGCACGCGTTGATGCAGCTTAGCGCACGTTAAGCATGCTCACGCATATCGACTCGAGTCCCGCATTCGCCGTCTGCGCGAGCCGGTTGACCCGAACTCGCGCGCGACGATCGGGCGGCGTTGCTCAGCCCTTGCTGTACTCGATCGTCTCGACGCCGGTGTCCGTGCCGAGCAGGCACAGATTGGCGCCACGACTCGCGAACAGGCCCACCGTCACCACGCCCGGCCATGCGTTGATATGCGTTTCCAGCGTGCGCGGGTCGCTGATGCGCAAACCCTTGACGTCGATGATCTCATTGCCGTTGTCCGTGATGAACGGCACGCCTTCCTTAGTGACGCGCACCACCGGCACGCCGCCGAGCGCCGTGACGCGGCGGCCGATCGAGGTGCGCGCCATCGGCACCACTTCGATCGGCAGCGGGAAATTGCCGAGCGTTTCGACCAGCTTGCTGGCGTCCGCGATACACACGAACACGTCCGACACCGACGCGACGATCTTCTCGCGCGTGAGCGCGCCGCCGCCGCCCTTGATCATCGCACCGCTGTGGTCGATCTCGTCGGCGCCGTCCACGTACACCGGCAGCAAATCGATTTCGTTGAGATCGAGCACCTTGAAACCGTGCGACTGCAGCCGCGCGGTGGTGGCGAGCGAACTCGACACCGCGCCGCGATAGCGCGTTTTGTCGGCGGCCAGCGCGTCGATGAAACAGTTCGCGGTGGAGCCGGTGCCGACGCCGATCACCGAGCCTTCGGGCACGTTGGCGTTCACGTAGTCGGCGGCGGCCTGGCCGACCAGTTGTTTGAGTTCGTCTTGAGTCATGGAAGAGGCTGGCGGGCAGTAGAAAAACGGTAGTTTACCGGAGTGGCGCGCGAGCGCCGGCCGGGCTTACTTCTTCACCGCCCGCTGCCGCACGGCTTCGAACAGACAAACGCCGCTCGCCACCGAGACATTCAGGCTTTCGACCGTGCCCGCCATCGGAATCTGCATGACCACGTCGCAGGTGTCGCGCGTGAGACGCCGCATGCCCTCGCCTTCGGCGCCCATCACCAGTGCCACCGGACCGTCCAGCTCGGTGTCGTAGAGGCTTTTGGTGGCCTCGCCGGCCGTCCCGACGACCCACACGCCCGCGTCCTTCAACTCGCGCAGCGCGCGCGCCAGATTCGTCACGGTGATGTACGGCACGGTGTCGGCCGCGCCGCTCGCCACCTTCGCGGCCGTCGCGTTCAGACCCACCGCGCGGTCACGCGGCGCGATCACCGCGTGCGCGCCGGCGGCATCGGCCACGCGCAAGCAGGCGCCGAGGTTGTGCGGATCGGTCACGCCGTCGAGCACGAGAATCAGCGGCGAACCGTTGATGCCGTCGAGCAGCTCGGCCAGGTTCTGCGCGAGCGGCATGTCGCCCGCGCGCGCGACCACGCCCTGATGGCGCTCGGTGTGCGCGAGGCCCCACAGACGCGTTTCGTCGGCGGCGATCAGGCGCACGCCGGCCTCTTTCGCCGCGTGCAGGAATTCGGTCATGCGACGGTCTTTGCGCGTCGCGTCGTAATAGACATCTTCGACTGTCGACGCATCGTGCCGGATACGCGCGGTCACTGCGTGGAAACCATATAAAACCTTGAGACGTGCCATGACTGATACAACCTTTGATTGAGCGCGCGTGCAACACGCGCTGCTGTGATGAATATGAATCTGCGCAAACCTGCCTGCCGCGCTTCGCCGCCACGTTTCGCCGCCACGTTTCGCTGCCGCGTTCGAATGCCTGCCGGCGATAAAACGCAGACCGCGCGCATCGGGCACGTTGCTACGTGCCCGATGCGCGCGGTTCAGGCAGTCCGGCGACTTCAGCGCTTCTTGCGTGCCTGCGGTTTCGACGCCGATTTGGTCGCGGCGCCGTGCTTCTTCGCCGCGCCGCGCGCCGCGCGCGCTTCCTTGACCGCCTCGGTTTGCGCGGGCGCGGCGCGCTTGCGGCGCGCGCCCGGCGCTGCCGTGCCGCCTTCCGCCGGCGGCAGCGCACGCACGCGTGCACCGCCGTTTTCAGCGGACGACTTGTCAGCCCCCGGCCCACGCGCCAAAGGCGGCTTGATCGGCGTGTCGCGCACGAGCCGGAAGTCGATCTTGCGCGCGTCGAGATCGACACGGCTTACCTGCACCCGCACCCGATCCGACAGCCGATAACGGATGCCGGTGCGCTCGCCGCGCAGCTCGTTCTTGATCTCGTCATACTGGAAGTAGTCCGAGCCGAGTTCCGTGACGTGCACGAGGCCTTCAATGAAGAGCGAGTCGAGCTGCACGAAAATGCCGAACGAAGTCACGCCATTCACCATGCCGCCGTACTCTTCGCCGAGCTTGTCGCGCATGAAGTAGCACTTCAACCAGGCTTCGACGTCGCGCGAGGCTTCGTCGGCGCGGCGTTCGTTGGCCGAGCAATGCAGACCGAGCTCTTCCCAGATCGCCACGTTGTTGCCGCGCACGCGGCCGCGTTTTTCGTCGTCGGCCTGCTGCATGGCGCGAGCGCGCGGCGAGAGCGCCGTATTCAACTCGACGCCTTGCGGCGGCTCCGGCTGATACTTGCGGCCCTGCAGGATCGCGTAGATCGCGCGGTGCGTGAGCAGATCGGGGTAACGTCGAATCGGGCTCGTGAAGTGCGCATACGCCTCGTACGCGAGACCGAAGTGGCCGATATTGTCCGGGCTGTAGACGGCCTGCTGCATGGAGCGCAGCAGCATGGTTTGCAGCATCTGCGCGTCGGGCCGCTCGCGAATCTGCGCCATCAGCGCGGCGTAGTCGCTCGCGTGCGGCTTGTCGCCACCGTTGAGCGTGAGGCCCATGCCGCGCAGGAAGGTGCGCAGATTCTCGAGCTTTTCCGCGGTCGGCCCGGCATGCACGCGGAACAGTCCCGGATGTTTGTTGCGCTTGAGGAAGTCGGCCGCGCAGACGTTAGCGGCCAGCATGCATTCCTCGATCAGCTTGTGCGCGTCGTTCCGCGTGCGCGGAATGATCTGTTCGATCTTGCCCTGCGCATTGCAGACGATATACGTTTCGGTCGTATCGAAGTCGATCGCGCCGCGTTTCTGGCGCGCGGCGAACAGCGACTTGTACACGCCGTACAGATTCTGCAGTTGCGGCAGCAAGGCGGCGCGGCGCGCGGCCTCCGGGCCCTTGGTGTTCTTCAACACCGCGGCGACTTCCGTATAGGTGAGCCGCGCGGCCGAGTGCATCACGCCGGGATAGAACTGATACGCCTTCACTTCGCCGCGCGTGGTGACGATCATGTCGCACACCAGCACGCAACGGTCGACGTTCGGATTCAGCGAGCACAATCCGTTCGACAGCTTCTCCGGCAGCATGGGAATCACGCGGCGCGGGAAATACACCGAGGTGCTGCGCTCGATCGCGTCCGCGTCGAGCCCGCTCTTCGGATGCACGTAATGCGACACGTCCGCGATCGCGACGATCAGGCGGAAGCCCTCGCCGCGGCCGACCTGAACCGGCTCGCAGTACACGGCGTCGTCGAAGTCGCGGGCGTCTTCGCCGTCGATCGTGACGAGCGGCACGTCGCGCAGATCGATGCGATGACGCGCATCGACCGGGCGCACTTCGTCGGGCAGCCGCGCGGCTTCGTCGAGCGCGGCCTGGCTGAATTCGTGCGGCACACCGTATTTGCGCACCGCGATTTCGATTTCCATGCCGGGGTCGTCGATATCGCCGAGCACTTCCACCACGCGGCCGAGCGGCTGCGAATGACGGCTCGGGAAATCGGTCAGCTCGACCACCACCACCTGGCCCACCTTGGCCTTCTTGGTGTTCTGCTGGATCAGAATGTCGTGGCCGATACGCTTGTCTTCGGGCGCCACAATTAGCGCGCCGTTCTCGTTGAGCAGCCGGCCGATCACGCGCTTGTTGGCGCGATCCGTGACCTCGACGATGTGCCCTTCCGGACGGCCGCGCCGGTCATAGCCGACGATGCGCGCGAGCACGCGGTCGTTGTGCATGACCTTCTGCATCTCGCCGGTGGGCAGGAACAGATCGTCCTGGCCGTCGTCGCGAATCAGAAAACCGTAGCCGTCGCGATGGCCTTGCACGCGGCCCGCGACGAAGTTCGACGGATGAGTCAGTTGATAGAGATTGCGCTGATCGAGCCGGATCTGGCCGTCGCGCTCCATCGCGCCCAGGCGCTTGAAAAATCCTTCGCGCTCCTGGCGCTTGATCGACAAGGCTTCGGCGATGTCGTTCGCGGCAAGCGGCGCTTCACTCGTGCGCAGGACGCCGAGGATTTCTTCGCGGCTTGGAATCGGATACGGAAATTTGCTCAAGGGCTTGTCGATGATTTTTTCTCGTTGCATGGACGTCGGTCTGCGATGTGGCTCGGCTTGGGAAGCGATGACGGCGCGCTTCGCTTGCGCTTCAGTCGCGCTTGAATTGCACCTGCAAATGCACAGAAAAGACTGCTCGGGTCCGGCTCGGTCAAGGCTGAGTCCGACGGGCGTGTGCACCGTGCCAACGAACTACTGCGAGGCATTCTAACACCCGTATTGCGCGCCTAGCGGCCCGTCAATAGTCGCCCGGCGGTTGCTGCGAGACGCATGCACGCTCCTCGGAGCGATGTTCAGGCGAGTTTTGAGAAACGCTTGACAGTCACCAATCTGTCGCTATAATGTCGGTCTTTGCTGTTCATCACCTGCCCAGGTGGCGAAATTGGTAGACGCACTAGGTTCAGGTCCTAGCGGTGGCAACACTGTGGAGGTTCGAGTCCTCTCTTGGGCACCAGATTCAAAAGTAAAGCCGCTTACGAGCGGCTTTACTTTTTGTGTGAACCCATGTGATCCGTTTCTGTTTATCGGCGTGGATCACGTGGTGAAATGAGTGGTGGCAGGACGGTTGTCGAGCAGTGAAAGCATTCCTTCATTGCACGCGATATCCGCGCGGTTGATTGGAGCGAAGTTAGTTTGAATGTGGGGATTGACACGCTGCATCATCACGCTAAAATAGCGGTCTAGGTTGAAAACGTGCCCAGGTGGCGGAATTGGTAGACGCACTAGGTTCAGGTCCTAGCGGTGGCAACACCGTGGAGGTTCGAGTCCTCTCCTGGGCACCATCAGTTGTTCCGGCGTAAGCCGGTGAAGTTCGAGAAACCCCGTAAGATCAATGTCTTACGGGGTTTTTTGTTGCCTATAGTTCCCGTGGTTCCCGTGGTTCCCGTGCGCGCCACTGGCATTGCTCCGCTACCGACGACCGAGCACGGGCAAGGATAATTTCCTCAGCCTCGGCCCCTACCCCGATATCACGCATCGTTGATGCGCGACGGTCGGCCACTACCGCACGCAATCTCGTACGCGAAGGCATCGATCCGGTTGCATATCGCCAGGCCGAGTCCATCGCCCGCAAACGCCTGGCCGAAGACGCCTTCCATCTCGTGGCCCCGCGCTGGCTCGACTCGTTCGCATGTTGATGCCGGCATGCCCGCTCACTGCGGCACAGCGGTCGTTCGCCAACGGCGATCGCGAACGGCCGCTGGGACATCAACGAATTCACACTGCCGCCCTACTTCGGCCGCTCCGGCCAGCCCGTCCACAACGACCGCCTTTAAGATATTCCGGCCTTCCGCTCCATCCAGTCGGCCGGCGCGCCCTTGACCGGAGCCGTCGGTAGGATGTCCGCCAGGCGAGGACTTTCCATGCGTTTGCGTTCCACCACCGCTCACCGCGCCGGACCATCCGCCCCCTCAGGCGTGAGCACTTCAACCATCGCTTTATGCCTGCGAGGAATGACTGTTATCGACGGTGCCTGCCTTCTTAGAAAAAGGGCTGACCTTCATCATTTGCTCACCGTCAACCAGCAGGAGCAAAACGATGAGCAACTTCCAAACCTACACGATCGATAACGCACCGGCCGCCTCGAAGGCCAGCCTTGAAGACACGAAGCGCGCGTTTGGCTTCGTCCCCAACCTTCAGGCGCATATGGCGGAATCGCCCGCGCTGCTGGCCGGTTACTCGGCGTTGTGGGATCTGTTCTCAAAGAGCACGCTGACGCCGCACGAACAGCAGGTCGTCTACCTGACCTCGAACTTCGAGAACAACTGCCGCTATTGCATGGCCGGTCACAGCACGCTGGCGAAAGTGATCAAGATGGACGCAGGCGTGATCGCCGCGCTGCGCGCCGGCACGCCGCTGCCCGATGCAAAGCTCGAAGCGCTGCATCGTTTCACGACGCTCGTGGTGCGTGAGCGTGGCTTTGTTCCCGACGCTGATGTCGACGCCTTTCTCGCCGCAGGCTACACCCGTCAGAACGTCCTCGAAGTGATTCTGGGCGTGGCAACCAAGGTGATGAGCAACTACACGAACCACATCGCCCACACCGAGCTCGACGGCTTCATGGCCGGTAACGAGTGGACCAAGCCGGTCGCTGTCGCTGCCTAAGCCGTCTCGGGGAGCCGCCTCGCGGCTCTCGTCCAATCCCATATCGAAGCTCACCGAGGAACCGAAATGTCCGCGTTCGACCGCTATAAAGACGCATACGCCAACGCCAGACTGACCCGTACGCCGGACGGCGTGCTCGAAGTCCGCTTCCATACCGACGGCGCGAAGCTCGTCTTCAATGGCCATACGCATGAACAGTTCACCGACATGTTCCATCAGATCGGCGCAGACCCGGATAACCGCGTGGTCATCCTGACCGGTAGCGGTGACGCTTTCATGGACGCGATTTCGCCGGAAGGTTTCGATTTCTTTACTCCGCGCGGCTACGACAAGATCTTCCGCGAAGGCCGCAAGATATTGATGAACATCCTGGACGTCGAAGTCCCGATGATCGCCGCGCTGAACGGCCCGGTCCTGCTGCATTCGGAATACGTCCTGCTGTGCGACATCGTGGTGGCCACACCCGAGACGGTGTTCCAGGACATGCCGCACGCTGCGTTCGGCATCGCCCCCAACGATGGTGTCCATCTGCTGTGGCCGGAAATGATCGGCAGCATTCGCGGCCGGTACTTCGTGCTCACGCAGCAAAAACTCGACGCTGCGGAGGGGAAGTCGCTGGGCGTCGTCAATGAGATCGTACCTGCGGATCAACTGCTCAGTCGTGCGCATGCCATCGCCGCGACTATCGCAAAGCAGCCCCCGCTCACCACCAAATACACCCGCATCGGCCTGACCCAGCGGCTGCGTCGCGTGATCGACGAAGGCATCGGCTACGGGCTGGCGCTCGAAGGTATCACTGCGGCCGAAGTGGCGCGCATTGCGGCAGCGCAGAACGTAGCCTGAAGCCACCGGCTCGTTGGTTCCTCAATTCCTCTTTCTCTCGACGGAGAACACTCATGTCACTGCAAGACAAACTCGACGCATTCCGGGCCGACTTCAAGGCGGGCAAGCCGCCGTTCAACGCACCGCCGGAGATTCATTCGGTGATGGAACGCGCCACGGCAGAACTGATTGCGAGCGGGCAGGCCGCCGGAGCCATTAAGGCCGGTGATCGCGCGCCGCACTTCAACCTGAAAGATCAGGATGGCAACGACGTGTCTTTCGCAGCGCTGCTCCTGAAGGGGCCACTGGTCGTGACGTTCTATCGCGGCGCCTGGTGCCCGTACTGCAATATCGAATTGCAGGCGATCAACGAAGTGCTGCCGCAAATTCAGACATATGGCGCGAACGTCGTGGCGATCTCACCGCAGACACCGCTCACTAGCCGCAAGTCGGTGCGCACCAACGAACTGGGTTTTCCGGTGCTGAGTGACATGAACGGTCGTGAACGGTCAGACGCGCGCCGACTTCGGACTGCGCTTCGCGCTGCCCGACTATCTGGTCGAGCTTTACAAGAACCTGAAGAACGATCTGCCGACGTTCAACAACGATCCCAGCTGGACCTTGCCGATGCCGGCGCGCTATGTCATCGGACAGGACGGCATCGTGCTGTATTCCGAGGTCAATCCGGACTACGCGCGTCGTCCCGACCCGTCGCATATGTTCCCGGTTCTGGAAAAAGCGACCGCCAACGCCTGAGCCTTACTGCTCAGCGCTTAAGGCTAAACGGTCACTACGCCGCGCCGGAGAACCCGCCGCGGCTTTTCGATTCCTTCCTGTTCTTAAAGGACATTTAATGACACAGCGTACTTTTCTCGTTACCGGCGCGACCAAAGGCATCGGTCTCGCGCTGACAGAGCGCCTGATTGGCGACGGCCACCGTGTCGTTGGCCTCGCGCGTGAAGCAAGCGATTTTCCGGGTGAACTCGTCCGTGTCGATCTCGCCGACCGTGATGCAACCAACGCCGTGCTCCAGGATCTGGTGCGCCGGCATTCGTTTGACGGCGTGGTGAACAATGTTGCGCTGGTCAGGCCATAACGTCTGGGTGAAGTCGCGCTCGACGATCTCGACGACGTCCTCGCGCTGAACCTCCATCCGGCGGTCCAGACCGTTCAGGCGTTGCTTCCCGGTATGCGGGCCCGGGGCTGGGGATGGGTCGTGAACCGCCTTCATGACGGGTCAGACGCTGTACGTCGACGGCGGCGCGTCGATCGGCAAGCTAGGGTTCTGAGGGCGTGCCGGCATTGCCGGCAGACGCGACGCCCACTACCTCCGCCACGAAAGCGACGAAGGCGCGCGCCTTCGCACTCACCAGGCGTCCGGCAGGGAATACCGCCCAAAGGTCGATCGGGGGCAATTCCCAGTCGGTCAGCACCGCCTTGACCGTACCATCGGCAAGTTCCGGAGAAAACATCCATTCCGACGCGATCGCGAGGCCCATGCCGCCGAGCACCGTCGTGCGGATGCCCTCGGCGGCGCTGACACTGACGCGACCCGACACGACCACGGCTACTTCCTTGCCGTGCTGGCTGAACGCCCAGGATTCGCCCCCACCGCGTAACGAATAAACCACGGCCTGGTGCTGGCTCAAATCCGCGGGCGATTTCGGCACGCCTGCTTCGGCGAAGTAGCCGGGTGTGCCGACGACCAGCCTCCGGCTCCGCCCAATGCGACGCGCGGTCATGGCCGAATCGTCGAGCGAGCCCATGCGCAATGCAACGTCCACGCCTTTTTCGAGCAGGTCGATGGTGCGATCGTCCAGCACGATGTCAATCTGCAGATTCGGGTGGCGGTTCATGAAGGTCTTGAGCGCCGGCAGGATGTGCAGGCGTGCAAAGGTCACTGCGGCGCTGATGCGTAGCACGCCCGACAGTCCAGTAGACGCGTCGCGCACCACCTGTTCAGCAAGATCCACTTCTTCGATTGCGCGCCGCGCGTGCTCGTAGAACCGCTGACCCGCATCGGTGGGTGTCAGGCCGCGTGTCGAGCGCAGCAGGAGTCGCACGCCGAGCCGCTCTTCGAGCTGCGCGATCGACTTCGAGACGGCCGGCTGCCCGAGCTTAAGCCGTTTTGCGGCCGCCGAGAATGAACCCGCCTCCACGACACTGACATACGTTTCCATTGCTGCCATCCGGTCCATGCCGCTGCTTCTCCTTGAAGGATCGTGAAGTCCGTGTCGTGGCTGAGATGTTTTAAGCCCGAAGTCTATCGCGTCGGAACACGGTCGATGAAATTGGCGTTGTCGAGCGGGCTTTGCAATCCGCACAATCCACGGAAACGATCCGCAGAGACTAAACAGCCCCGCCGCAGGGGATCTTGCGGCGGGGCCAGTAACAACGCTCGCTTCTGGTTCAGATGACCGGCGCTTCGCTGTGGAAGGAATAATCGGTGTAGCCGCGCGCATCGCCGCCATAGAACGTCGAGCGGTCGTAACGGTTCAATGGCGCCCCGACGCGCAGTCGCTCGGGCAGATCCGGATTGGAGATGAACAGGCGGCCGAACGCGACAAGATCGGCGTCGCCTGCCTCGATCATGCGATGCGCACTATCCGCAGTAAAGCCCCCCGCCGCGATGAGGGTGCCTTTGAACACACGACGCAGATCCTTTGCCGAAACCGCCGATACCGCTGCATCGACGTCGTCGTTACCGCGCACACGAGGCTCGACCATATGCAGGTATGCCAGGCCGTAGCCATCCAGACGACGCGCGACGTAGCCGAACGTAGCATGCGGATCGCTATCGGACACCGTGCCATACGAGCTTCCGGGCGAAAGACGAACACCGATCTGGCCAGCGTCCCAAACTGAACCGATGGCATCGAGCACCTCGAACAGAAAGCGCGCGCGATTCTCTAACGAGCCGCCGTATGCATCCGTGCGGTGATTCGAGCCGTCCTGCAGGAACTGGTCAGGCAGATAGCCATTGGCGGCATGCAGTTCGACGCCATCGAAACCGGCCTGTTTCGCAAGCGCCGCGGCGTGACGGAATTCTTCGATCACGCCGGGCATCTCTTCAGGCGCAAGGGCACGAGGTAGCACCTGTTCGACTTCGATAACCTGGCCGTTTTCGTCGTGGATTGCCGAATGTTCATAGGCGCGCACGGCTGAAGGGGACATTCGGTGTGAGCTCGCAACAGGCGCGAATGTAGCGTCATGGCCGCACTGTGCCGGACGACGACTGGCTCAGTGCGACCCTGAGCAGCCGCTGGGGTTGGTGAAACATTAATAGCGGCTTCCAGGACCGTTTCGGACATCGGCCCCGTTATTCGCTGCACCTCGTAGCCGGTGGTGTATGCATATCGTTCGTGCGACGTGACAGGACGCGCTTGCCGTCTTGCTCATTTCTTGCTCTCAGGAAACATACATCCGCCATTGCGGACCAGCGCCTTCACCTCTTCACTCACCTGCAAGGGGCTCTGACTCAATCGAGCAACGAATTCCTTACGGCGCCGCACGTACGACTTCGAATCGTGCTTCGCACTCCAAAGGACTATGGTAAGCACGACAGGAATGAGGTCCAGGCCCTTCTCGGTCAGCGTGTAAAAGTCCTTCCGCCTGTCGTCGGGGCTGGGTGCCCTCGAGAGAATTCCTTGCTCCTCAAGAAACGCAAGGCGGGAAGCAAGGACATTGGTCGCGATTCCCTCTTCCGATTTCAGGAACTCGCCATACGTCTTCTTGCCGGCAAAAACGATGTCGCGAATGATCAGGAGCGACCAGCGGTCGCCGAAGATCTCCACGCCGTAGTTCACTGCGCAATGGGACCGAACGTCTTCTTTAGATGTCGTCTTCATGGCTAGATATTAACATCGCTTGCTTGATGCAAGTAAAATTCCATGTTTACTTGTTTTTTGCAAGTAATTTGAATAGGATGGTTGCTAGTGGTTACGAGCGCCACCCAACTCACCAGGAGACAGCACATGAGCACTATCAGCATCATCGGCGCAGATGGCATGGCCGCAGCGATCGGCGGTCTTGCCGCCGGGGCCGGACACACCGTCGAGATGATGAGTCGCGACGCCGCCAGGGCGCGGGCGCTCGCCGAGCAGGTTGGAGCCGGCGCGACGACAGGAACGTTCGGCGCCGCCCCGGCCGGGGACATTGTCATCCTGGCGGTTCCCTACTCCGCCGTTCTCGGCGTGGTGAAGCAGTACGGCGAAGAGCTGGCAGGCAAGGTTCTAGTCGACATCACCAACGCCGTCGCCTCCGACCACACGAATTCTGTGACCCTCCACTCCGTCAAGCCCACCCACCTCTCAATCGGCGGCAGCCTTCTCGGCTGAGTGCATCGGTACCACCACTTCTCGCATCACATCACCTACAAGGAGCAATAACATGCACGTTTTGGTCACTGGCGGGACCGGCCATATCGGTTCGTACATCATCCCCGAGCTCATCGCCGCCGGCCACGAGGTCACCGGCCTGGCCAGGTCGGACAAGTCCGCGGCGGCGGTGTCCGCGCTCGGGGCCAAGGTGCGTCGCGGGGATGTTTCCGACCTCGATGGGCTCAAGGCGGCAGCGGCGGATTCCGATGGCGTCATCCACCTCGCGCACAGGCAGGACCTGCTTCCCTCCGGCGGGATCGATGCCGTGGCCGCCGCGGAACTGCAGATCATGCGCGCGTACGGCGAGGCGCTGGCAGGGACCGGAAAGCCGCTGGTCGCGGCGGGGAGCATTGGCTCGCCCGGGTGGGAAAACCTGGGCCGGCCAGCCACGGAGGAGGATCCGCCCCTTCCCGGCGGCGACGAGTACAGGGGAACCCTGCGGGTTCGTAACGTCGTGGAGATCGCTGTGCTCGGCCTCGCGGCGCGGGGCGTGCGGTCTTCGATCGTGCGGATTCCTCCCATCGCGCACAGCACGACCGATAGTGCCGGCTTCCTCCCGCTGCTGATCGGGCTCGCGAAGCAGAAAGGCGCCATCGGCTACCCCGGAGATGGCGCGAACCTGTGGCCGGCCGTGCACAGCCGCGACCTCGCCTCCTTGTTCCGGCTGGCGCTGGAGAAGGGTCCGGCTGGAAAAAATTGGCACGGGATCGAGGGCGCGGGCATCCGGTTCCGCAAGATCGCCGAGGCCATTGGCAGCCATCTGGGCCTGCCGGCCGTGAGCATTCCCGCGGACGTACTGATGCTGCCGGGATACTTTGGATTCCTCGCGAATATGGTCACGCTGAACCTCCCGGCGTCCAACCTCATCACCCGCCAGACCCTCGGCTGGGAACCCGCCCAGCCCTGGCTGCTCGCCGATCTGGACAACGGCCATTACTTCCCTGCCGGCTGAGTCGAGCTGAGGCAGGGAGCCGGGTCGCAACGAGCCCGGCGGACAGCGATGTCGCGATGCCGTGATCCGTTCGACCAAAGATTCTGTCGACCCGGGGATGTCATGAGGGATGACGCACGCAGCTCGCCACACACGAAATATTAGCCGGGGGATGCCCCGGTTAAAGACTACGGAGCAAGACCCCAACTCACGAGGAATCTGCACATGAGCACTATCCGCACTATCCGCACTATTAGCATCATCGGCTCGGGAGGCATGGCCGCGGCGATCGGCGGCCGTACCGCCAAGGCTGGGTACACCGTCGAGGTAATCAGCCGCGACCCCCGCCAGGGCGCGGGCGCTGGCCGACCAGCTCGCAGCCGGAGCGACCACAGGGACGTACGGCGCCGCGCCAGCGGGCGACATCGTCATCCTCGCCGTGCCGTACAACGGTGCGGCGGCGGTGGTGGCCGAGTACAGGAAAGCGCTCGACGGCAAGGTGATCATCGATATCACCAACCCGATCTCCCCCGACGCCACGGGCCTCGTCACCCCCGCCGGCAGTTCTGCTGCGCAGGAGATCGCCAGGGGCGCCCCCGTCGGCGCGCATGTCGTGAAGGCGTTCAACACCCTCTTCGGACCCGTCCTTGCTCGGGGTGGGCGCCTCGACGCGTTCATCGCGGCCGACGATCCGGAGGCCAAGGCGCGCGTCTCAACCTTCATCGAGAGTCTCGGCCTTCGTCCGTTCGATGTCGGCGGCCTACATATGGCCCAGACGCTCGAGTCGCTTGGCCTGATGCTCATCGGTCTGGCCAAAAACGGCGCCGGCACCTTCGACATCGCCTTGAAGGTCGATGTCGGCTGAATCACCGACACCTCGTCCTCACCGGCAGGTCCACGACACCACTGGGAACAACACGTCTCTCACGTCGTTCTCATCGACCAACTCGGCTTTTCGGCCATATGAAATCGCGCCGAAGAGCGTGGGATCTACACGCTGCGGCGGCTCGGCCTGGAAATCCTGCGGCAGGTCAAGGGAGTAGAGACCGTCCGACTTCTGTGCGGAGGAATTCCACCTGCCGCCCTCCTACGAACGCGGAGGGTCGTATGACTCAGCGGTTCTTCAGCGTCCTGCTAAAGCAAACGGTCTCGCTCGGCGAGAATGCTCACCATTTCTGCCATGTTCTCGGTTCCCCAAGTGCACAGCGGGACAATCCTGTCGGCCAGACTGCGTCCGAGCGGGGTCAGCGCGTAGTCCACGCGCGGTGGCACCTCCTTGTAGTCGGTCCGCGCCAGCACGCGATCGGCTTCCAGTTCCTTCAATTGCTGGATCAGCACCTTTGCGCTGACGCCGTGGACGTTGCGCTTGAGCTCGCCGTAGCGCTTCGGGCCG
This sequence comes from Paraburkholderia dioscoreae, assembly GCF_902459535.1. Classification (NCBI taxonomy): domain Bacteria; kingdom Pseudomonadati; phylum Pseudomonadota; class Betaproteobacteria; order Burkholderiales; family Burkholderiaceae; genus Paraburkholderia; species Paraburkholderia dioscoreae. The sequence continues at coordinate 1,839,647 of NZ_LR699553.1, read as the reverse complement.
TCGAGCAGAAAGTACAGGATCAGCGGCTTCCACTTGCCCGCGATGATGCTGAGCGTGGCGGCGAGCCCGTAGGAGTAGCGACCCCCGCAATTTTGAGAACAGTCAGTCATTTTTCATGGTTACCAAAAGGTGCATACTTGTCCGTAGGTTATCAGAACTGCATACTGATCTCAAGCCAGCAGTTCCCTGCTTCCGTACAACTCCAAGGAAGGATGCACGACATGACCAGACTGAATGGAAAGACCGCTGTGATCACCGGCGGCGCTACCGGCATCGGCCGCGCCGCAGCAAAGCGCTTTATCGAGGAGGGCGCCTTCGTCTTCATCTACGGCCGCCGGCAGGAAGCGCTCGACGCCGCTGTGGCCGAGCTCGGCCCCAATGCCCGCGCGGTGAAGGGCTCGGTCTCGGATGAGGCCGACCTCGACCGACTCTACGCGGCGGTGAAGGCCGAGCGCGGAACCCTCGACATCGTCTTCGCCAATGCCGGGGCGGGAAGCCAGCTTGCGCTCGGCAAGATCACCGCCGAGCACATTGACGAAACCTTCGACACCAATGTGAAGGGTACGATCTTCACGGTCCAGAAGGCGCTGCCGCTGATGGGCCAGGGCGGTTCGATAATCCTGACCGGATCGAGCGCCGGCACCACAGGCGCCCCGGGAATGAGCGCCTACAGCGCGAGCAAGGCGGCAGTGCGCAACCTCGCGCGGACCTGGGCGGAGGATCTGAAGGGCACCGGCATCCGGGTGAACGTGCTGTCACCCGGGGCGACGGCGACAGAACTCGCGAAGGCTGCGCTCGGCGAAGAAGGCCAGAAGGTCTACGCCGCTATGACTCCGCTCCAGCGCATGGCCAATCCGTCGGAGATCGGGGCCGTGGCCGCCTTTCTCGCGTCGTCGGACAGCAGCTTCATGACCGCCAGCGAGGTCGCTGTCGACGGCGGCCTGGCGCAACTCTGACGCTACGCCCTACGGCGCTCCACTCGATTATCCGGAGCGCCGTAAGGCTCGGCAAACTGAAGGAAAATATATGAGCTACGCAATTATCGGCTTCGGCAAGATCGGCCAGGCGCTGGCCAGGGCGTTTGCCCGAAGCGGCATCGAAGTGTCAGTTGCAACCACTCGCGACCCTGAAAGCTTTGCATCCGCCGCGGCCGCGATCGGACCCACGATCGACTTCAGGGATGCGATCGTTCCCTCGCTTGCCCCAGTCGCGGATCTATTTCGATCACGTCCGACTAGATCGGACACGATCAGATGCAACAGAAATGGAGAGATTTCGATGAGCACGCAAGAGAATGTCCAGATTGTGAAGGATTTTTTTGCAGCAATGAGCCGCGGCGACAAGCAAGGTCTGCTGGCGATTTGTGCCGAAGACATTGAGTGGGTCATTCCGGGCGAGTGGGCGCTGGCTGGCACACACCGCAGACACGAGGGATTGGCGGATCTGCTTCAAAAGGCTTCCGAAATGGTGGAAACGTCATACCCACAGCCCCCCGAATTCGTAGCGCAGGGCGACCGGGTTCTGGTTGTCGGCTTCGCCACCGGCAGAGTCAAAGCCACGAATAGGACGTTCGAGGACGATTGGGTCTTCGCCATTACCGTTCGAAATGGCAAAGTGACGAACATCCGGGAGTACATCGACACGCTTGCACTGGCACGGGCCTCCGAACTTTAAGGCTGGAGCGGGCGCTGAATCCAACAACAGTAGACAATCCGTTGGGTCGAACTGAGTCTGTGGAAGTCGCAGGCAGGTTAATACACCTTATCAGGCCGAGGTTGCGACGTCTAAAACAGAGCAGTGCGATATCGTTCCAATGCAAGCAAACCGCAGGCTATAACATAGACCATTGAAAGCAGGATTCCAGTAAGAGACGTCGAAATCGGCAGCCTGAGCTTCAGCAATTCGGCGCTGAGCGACTAATCAACTTCGCTTATTCGCGTCCGCGTATTTGCGTTCTGCGCAGTAGCTGTGAGCCCATCGTCCTGTTGACGCGGGCCATGGCTTTTTTGTCAGGTCGGGCAACGCTTCGGCGCCCGCGGTGTTTTCTTTGCCTGGTTGAATTCGAGCAGTAGCATGTCGCGAAACCCGTTTGCCGCCGTAGACAACGGGCGAGCGGTCGACGTAATCAGATACGCGCGATAGTCGATGCGCGGCTTGAACGCGGCGATGTGATAGCCCAGATGCGCGAACTCGAGCGCCGACTCGCGGATCACGAGCCCGACGCCCAGACCATGCGCCACCATATGGCAGACCGTCGATGCCCACGGGGTCTCCGCGCGAATGCGTCGCTCGACGCCGCTCGAATCGAACACCGCATCGATCGACGTGCGCGCCTTCACCTTGGCGGCCATCGAAATGAAGTCTTCGCCGGACAGATCGGTTGGCTGCAACACAGGTCGTCCAGTCAGGCGGTGCCCTTTGGGCAGAATGCAGACAATCTCCGAACTGGCGATTTCCTCGCTACGCAACCCCTCGCGATCGGATGCGCGCAGCGCGATACCGAGATCGATGGTCTGCCGCGACACGGCTTCGATCACGCTATCGGTCGACATCGGCTCCAGCGACGTCAGCAGTTCCTCACGCCCCGCGACATAGCGTGTGATCCGTTCAGTGATCCAGCCCTCGGCGAATGCGGGAAATACGCCGACGCGCAAATAGCCGCGCCGCATGGTGCCGATTTCTCTCGCTACATCGTTCAGGTAATCGAGGCCGCGATATACCTGCGTGACTTCGGCGAAGAAAATTTCCGCTTCTGGCGTCGGCACCAGCTTGCCTCGGCGCCGCTCGAAAGCGACGAAACCGGCCTCCTGCTCGAAGCGCTCGATCATCCGGCTCACGGCCGGTTGCGATACGTTAAGGCGCTGTCCGGCGGCGGTGATCGAGCCGTGCGTCATCACCGCGACGAACACTTCCATCTGCTTGGCATTGAGCCTGGCCACGAGCCTGTCTCCCCGATTATTGGCGCAACGCGGTGGTGTTGAAAGCCACCGTGCAGCGATTTTAGGGCATTACATAGAGTAGGATCAAACGAACAAAATTGTACTAGATGTAATAGTTTTGCCTGCCTATAGTCGCTTCATCGACGCATTGCGCGCCTTTCAAAACGACTGCTTCACGAGGACAGGCCAGTGGACATTGAAGCTCGAAAAGACATGCAGGACGCCGCTGCGTTTTTCACGGAGACGCCGGTCGCCCGCCGGCAAAATGGCGAAGCGTACAGGGCCGCCGTGCAGCAGCCTGCGGGCTTGCGCATTCACGCGCGCCCGAAGAAATCCGACTGGTTCTGGTACGCCATGCTACTTGTCGTCGTCATCCTGTTCGTCGAACTGGTGGTAGACAACCCGCGCTGGCAATGGGACATCGTCGCCCATTACCTGTTCAACAAGCGCGTGCTGAAGGGATTAGGGAATACGCTGGTCCTCACCGCGTCGTCGAGCGCGCTTGGCCTGTGTTTTGGGGTCGTGATCGCCGCCTGCCGGATGGCCGACAACGCAGTGCTGCGCGCCGCCGGTTACGTGTACATCTGGATCATCCGCGCGACGCCGCCGCTAGCAATGCTGCTGTTGCTGTTCTTTCTGTCGGCGCTGATTCCGCGGCTCTATCTGCCGCTGCCGTTCCTTCACGCGAATCTGTTCGACATCGACACCAACCAGATCATCTCGCGCTTCAGCGCGGCCGTGATCGGTCTCGCGATGTACCTCGGCGGCTATAGCGCGGAAATTTTTCGCGGCGGCGTCTCAGCCGTCGATCGCGGACAGCGCGAAGCCTGCAAGGCGATCGGCATGAGCGATTTCCACACGATGTGGCATGTGGTCATGCCGCAAGCGGTGCGCATCATCATTCCGCCGCTCGCCAACGAACTGATCACGATGTTCAAGAACACGTCGCTCGTCACGGTGATCGGTTACGTCGAACTCCTGACGACCGTGCAGTTGATCTACGCGACCAACTTCGAAACGATTCCGCTGCTGACCGTCGCCTGTATCTGGTATCTGGCGCTGACGAGCCTCGCAATGGCGGCGCAGAGTCTGCTTGAACGTCACTTCAGGAAAGGAGTGCGGACGTGAACGCGATCCACGAGGACACATCGGCGATGAACGACACGACACGCTTTCTCGACATGCGCGCCGTCACGAAGCAGTTCGGCGACTTCACCGCGCTGGATGCCGTGGACTTCTCGCTGTCCAAAGGCGAAGTCGTTGCGATGATCGGGCCGTCCGGTTCGGGCAAGAGCACACTGCTTCGCTGCATCAATATGCTCGAATTGATCGACGCCGGCAGCATCACCTTCAAGGGCGAAGTGCTCGGCACAGAAATGCGCGGTACGCGGTGCGTGCGCCTGCCGAAGAAAACACTCGATCAGCAACGCCGTTACTTCGGCATGGTCTTTCAGGGCTTCCATCTGTTCCCGCACTATTCGGCGCTCGACAACGTGCTGGCCGGCCCGTGCATTGTCGGGCGCAAGCGCAAGCGCGACGTGATGGAGCGCGGCAAGTATCTGCTGTCGCGCGTTGGACTCGCGGACCGGATGCACCACTACCCGGCCGAACTGTCCGGCGGACAGAAGCAGCGCGTCGCGATTGCACGCGCGCTCGCAATGGAACCAGAAGTGATGCTGTTCGACGAGCCGACCAGTGCGCTCGATCCGGAACTCGTCAACGAAGTGCTCAACGTGATCAGGGAGCTGGCGCTCGCGGGCACCACGATGGTCGTCGTCACGCACGAGATGGAATTTGCGCGCAAGGTGGCGAGCCGCGTGGTGCTGATGGACGGCGGCCGCATCGTCGATGAGGGCACACCGGCCCACATCTTCAATGGCGGCGGCACCGAACGCTGCAAACGCTTTCTTTCCAGCCTGCGCACCTAGCGCATGGCGGTTAACCGGTGTTTTGGAAACTTCGATCGGGATTGTAAAAATGACTGCTACAGACGGAAAGATCAGAATTGGCCTCTCGATGCGCTATCTGGGTTATCACATGGCCGCATGGCGGCATCCGGATGTGCCGGCAGCGGGCGCCATCGATTTCAATTACTTTCTTCGTACTGCAAAGAAAGCCGAAGAAGCAAAACTCGACATGATTTTCTTTGCCGACGGAATCGGTATCCGCGCAAACGATACGCCTAAAGGATCGCTCGCCCGCGACGCAAAGAATGCCGAACTCGAACCGCTGACCTTGCTGGCGGCGATCGGCGCGTGCACGTCGCATATCGGCCTCGTCGCGACGGCTTCGACCACGTACAACGAGCCTTTCCATATCGCACGCAAGTATGCGTCGATCGACCATATCAGCGGCGGCCGCGCGGGCTGGAACGTCGTCACGTCGTGGTCGCAGCAGGAAGCGTGGAATTTCAGCCGCGACGAACATCTCGGCTATGACGAGCGTTATGAGCGCGCGGACGAATTCGTCGAAGTGGTCAGGAAGCTCTGGGATAGCTGGGAAGACGACGCGTTTATCCGTGATAAGGCGAGCGGCGTCTTCTATGACGAGGCGAAGCTGCACGTGCCGGATCACAAGGGCAAGCACTTCAAGGTGCGCGGCCCACTGAACTCCGCGCGCACGCCGCAAGGCCGGCCCATCATCGTGCAAGCCGGTGCCGCCGAAGCGGGACGCGAACTTGCCGCGCGCTATGCCGATGTCGTCTATAGCAATGCAAGCGGCATGGAAGGCGCCAAGGCCTACTATGACGATCTCAAAGGCCGCCTTGCGAAATACGGCCGCAGGCCGGATCAACTTTTGATCATGCCCGGCGTCACACTGTATGTCGGCAAGACGCGCGGCGAAGCGCAGGACAAGTTCGATCAGTTGCAAAACCTGATCGATCCGCTTAGCGGACTGGCCATTCTGTACGGCGTGCTCGGCGATCTGTCCGAATACGATCTAGACGGCCCGGTGCCCGATGTCGGCAATCAGCGTGTGCGCAGTATTGCGGAAAATCTGCTGGCGCTGGCGCACAGGGAAAACCTGACGATCCGCCAGATGTACAAGCGCGTGGCCTCGGGCAATAACTGGCAGATCGTCGGCACCGCGGAAGACATCGTCGACGAAATGGAAAGGTGGTTCCGGGCCGGCGCTGCCGATGGCTTCAATATCTGCCCGGCGACGTTGCCGCAAGGTGTCGACGACCTGACGCAATACATTCTTCCCGAGCTGCGCAAGCGCGGACTGTTTCGCACCGAGTACGAGGCGAGCACGCTGAGGGGCAATCTCGGACTGCAGCCCCTGCACTTTGGCGATTAGATTTCGGCGACTAAAAAAGTATCGTGCGCCGCTTGCCAAGGAGCGGTGCCTTTCTGACGCGAGGCGTTTCACATGAGCACCGACACGACCGACGAAATTTTCCGCAACGCGATGGCGCGCTTCACCAACGGCGTCACGGTCATCACGACCGCTATAAGCGGCACGCCGTTCGGCCTGATCGCGACATCGGTGTGCAGCCTGTCAGCCGATCCACCGACGGTGCTCGCCTGCGTAAACCGAAGCGCGAGCGCACACGACGTGATCCTGCGCGTTAAGGTGTTTGCCGTCAATCTGCTGTCCGCCGACCAGAAGAACGTCGCGCAACGCTTTGCCACCGAGAAAGGGCCGTCCCGTTTCGATCCGGCGCAATGGAAAGCTGGCAAGAGTGGCGCGCCGTTGCTGACCGGCAGTGTCGTCTCTCTCGATTGCAAAGTAATCGCGACGCACAACGGGTATTCGCATACGATCTTTATCGGCGAGATCACCGATTCATCGACACACGACGACCCGTCCGCGCACTGTCTGTTCTGGCATCAGCGTCATTTCGCGGCTGCGGCAGTGGAAGCGCGATGAGCGCCACAGCAGAACATATGCTTTAGTCCGGTCAACCCCGTTCCAACCATCCCTACATAATGACCACGCCCATTCGTTTCACCCGGATCGTTGCACGACTCACTGTTGCCGCCACGCTCGGCCTGAGCGTTACGCCATCTTTCGCCGAAGACGCGCCGAATATCGACTCCATACCTGCAAGCCCCGAGCTTTCCGCGCTCGTGCCGGAGTTCTATCGTCAGAAGCAACCGATCACGGTTGCGGTCAATCCGGAGATCGCACCCGTCAAGTTCATCGACGAAGACGGCGACGTAGCGGGCTTCGCGCCCGATCTGGTCTCTGCTGCGGCCAAAGTTCTGGGGTTGAAAATCAGGTTCGTGCAGGCATCGTTCGATTCGTTGATTCCGGGCCTCGCCGCGAACCGCTTCGATGTGCTGTTGTCGCTTGGCGATTTTCCGTCGCGCCATAGCAAAGTGACGTTCATCGACTACTTGAACGTTGGCCAGACGATCGTCGCCTCGCCTAAGCGGCAATTGACGCTCAAATCACTCGACGATCTATGTGGGATGCGGATCGCGCTGCCGCGCGGCACGGCGCCGCTGCAACGGGCCAATGAAGTGAGCAGCAAATGCGTAGCGAACGGCAAGAAAGCGATCTCGATCGCGACGTATCCGGACACCAACATGACGCTGATGTCGCTGACCAACGAAGCAAGCCAGGCCGTGTGGGTCGACTCGCCCGCTGCGAACTACAACATCAAAAAGTTTCCGGACAAATACCAGGCGGTGTACTACTACGACCTCTCGTCATACGGAATCGGCTTTGGTGTCGACGACAACGGCAAGCGGCTCGCTCATGCGTTCCAGCAAGCCCTGATCAAGTTGCAGCAGCAAGGGTTCTACCAAAGTGTGATGCAGAAGTGGGGTCTGCCGGCGAAGGACGGACGCCCCACCTTCCCCGTCAACGATCCGCAGATGTGAACACTCGGGCTGGAAGCGAGCCAGCCTACGGCCTTTGTTTCTTCCTGCTCCAAGTCGCCACCCAGGCACGCGCGTGCGCATGACATGCCTTGACATCTACCGGTCGCAAGGCAAATACGGGAGAATCAATGTAGGACTGTCATCCGTTGGTCGCAGGTTCGAATCCCGCACGGTACCCAACATAGGCCGAGGTAGTTCGAGAAACCCCGTAAGATCAAAGTATTACGGGGTTTTTTTCATTTAGCCCCCTGCTGTTCTACTGGTATCGACGATTCCCACATTTGCGCATCCCGGACTTGGGGGGCGAGCCCGTGTTCAGAACGCGTCGAACCTGAGCCGCAGGGGCGGCGTTCCACGCCGCCCGGCTTTACGCCGGCCGCCGCCGCGCCTTCGCGACCGGCGCCTCCTCGGCCGGCTCCTCCACTTCGATGCTGCCCGGATCCGCGATCAACTGCGCGACCGGCGTGCCCGCCAACGAGCGTTCGAGAATCTCGGTAAGCGCAACGGCAATCTGAGCGCCCGACCAGCTGCCGCTCGGTTGATACCACTTCCGGCTCCAGTTCATTGCGCCCATGATCATGAAAATGGCGAGCTTCGCATTGCATGACACGATGCTGCCGTCCGCAATGCCTTCCTCGACCAGATCGCGCAAACCCTGTTCGAACCTGTCTCGCCGCTTGATGATCGCGCGCATGTGCACGGGCTTCATTGCGTTCTCTTCGAGCAGAACCACATAGCTGCCGTCCTCGCCGAGCATCAGGTTCAGATAACCGCGCAGCGTAGCCGCGAGTTTCTGCAGGCCGGTTCCGGCTCCCGCGCGCGCCTGCACGAGAATCTCCATGGCGCTGTCCATCGCCGAATCGTGGCAGAAATAAAGCAGCTCTTCCTTGCTGGGTACATACGTATACAGCGCGGCTTTCGTCACGCCGAGTTTCTTCGCGATTTCAGCGAGCGACGTGCCGTGATAGCCGCTCCGATTGAACGACGCCGCCGCCTCGCGCAACAGCACCTCGCGCTTGCGATCGAATTGCTCGCTCGCGCCCAACACCGCATTCTTCCAGGTGCTCATACACACACTCCGCAAAAGCCATGCGCAAACCGAAGCAAGCCGTCTCTCTGTTTCATCTCAGTGAGTGATTCAAAAAAATGATTCGAAAAAATTTGATCGGATGCCATTCTAACCCATAGGTCGGTCTGTTGCCCCTGCAGTCAAGTTGTGGTTAAACTAGGGCGACACCCCTTCTATTTCTTCTTCTCGAGACCTACCGGATGCTAAATCAAACCACTGCCGTCATCACCGGCGGCACGGCGGGTCTTGGCCGCGCCTGCGCCGAAGCTCTGCTCGAAGCGGGGGCCGCCGGCGTCCTTATCAACGGCCGCAATGCCGCGCGCGCCGAAGCCACCCGGGCCGAGTTGCAACAACGCTTTCCGGGCGCGACCGTCGCGCTTTCCATCGGCGATGCCGCGCAGCCGCAGATTGCCGAAAAGATCATGGCGGACGCAATGGCATCGCTCGGCCGTATCGACGTGCTGGTGAATTCTACCGGCGGCAACGACATGCCAAGGCTGTTGCATGAAATCGCCGTCGCGGAGATTCCCGGCATTCTCGAACGCGGCCTGTTTGCGCAGATTCTTTGCAGCCGCGCCGCGTTGCACTACATGCGCGAAGCGCGGCGCGGCGCAATCATCAACATCGCATCTGACGCCGCCAAGTTGCCGACACCCGGCGAAAGCGTGATAGGCGCGGCAATGGCCGGCATCGTCATGTTCACGCGCGGACTCGCCACCGAAGGCAAGCATGACGGCGTGCGCGCCAACATCGTCACACCGTCGATCACGAGCGGCACGGACCATTACGACAAGATCATGGCGGACCCGTTTGCCGGCAAGCTGTTCGGCAAAGCGGAGAAGATGGCGAAGCTCGGCGTGGTCACGAGGGAAGAACTGGCGGGCCTGGTGGTGTTTCTCGCGTCACCGGCCGCCGCGAAGATCACCGGTCAGGCGATCAGCATCACGGGCGGTATCTCGGCCGTCTGATCAGAACGGCTGCGCGGGGTGGCGGCCCGCGCCTAAGAGCGGAACCGGGGCGAGCGACGCTCCTGGAACGCCGCCAGTCCTTCGCTCACGTCCTCTTCCAGCAAGCCGCCCGACACGACCTCCTCCTCCAGCTTCAGTCCCGCCTCCAGCGACCCTTCGAGTCCCTCGCGCGCCAGCCGCTTCATCGTTGCAAGCCCGATGCGGCTGCGCGTAGCCAACTCCTCGCAGTAATCGAGCGCCGCCTGCCGCAGTTCGCCCGCTTCGACGACCCGATTCACGAGACCCCATTGCTGCGCAGTCTGCGCATCGAGCCAGCGCGCCGAGAAGAACAAATCCATGCTGCGGCGCAACCCGATCAAACGGGGGATCCGCTGGCTCGCGCCGAAGCCCGGCAGCAGGCCGTACTGTGCATGCTGATCGCCGAAGCGCGCGTCTCGTGCGGCGATCGCAATATCGCAGGCCAGCATCAATTCGAAGCCGCCGGCTAGCGATAAACCCTGGCATGCCGCAACTACCGGCAGGCTGCTCGTGGACAGCCGCTTCATGGTTTGGTGCGCAGTGCTGATAAAGCGGCGCATTTCGCCGATGTCCTGGCGCAACGAAAGAACCTCGTCGAGATCCGCGCCGGTGCAGAAATTCTTGCCCTGAGCGCAGATCATGATCGAGCGCACGCCCGACTCAGGCGTCTCGAACGCGTCCACGGCCGCGCTGATCGCCGCGAACACCGCAAGCGACAGGCAATTGAATTTTTCAGGCCGCGCGAGTTCGATGACACCTACGGTGCCGGCGCGGCTCACTGCGACAACGGACGGCTCGGTCATGCTGGGGTCTCCTTCTGTCCGACACTTTCCGGGTCGCCAATCCCCCCGGATTCATCGCCCACGATATCCGCAGCAATACCACGTGTCAATTGAACTGACTCATGGGTCAGATTGAGCTACCGAGGGTCGCCACTCCGGATCGTTTCACACATCTAGGTTGGGGTTTCCCTGTAGTTCATGCACATTTCCTCCCACCTTCCTATCGGCCCGAAACCCTCGCGACGGAAGGATGAACGGCCAGAAAAATATCCACAAGTAAGTTGTCTAACCGATCGGTTAGTTAGTTGACATCGTAGTCAGCATGGCGTTAAGCTGAATTGGAACGCGAGGCTGGCGGGCGGCATGGGCTCAGGCGGAGTTTCACGGGGCCGCATCGGCGTCATGCCGGCACAACCAACGGCAAGCGGGATTCTTCCCAAGCCCCAAAAAAACAGAATCAGGAGACACCCATGACCGCTTTTCGCTCGTCGGCATTCCGCGCGGTGCTAGCCGTGTTCACCTCCGCAGCGTGCATTTGTGCCGCCGCGCCCGCGTTCGCCGCAGACCCGATCAAGATCGGCTTCACCGGTCCCGCTTCGGGCGGCATGTCGCTGCTCGGCCAGGGCGTGCGCGACGGCATTCAGGTGTACGTCGATTACATCAACGACCAGGGCGGCGTGAACGGCCGCAAGCTCGAACTGATTGCGGAAGACGACGGCTACGAGCCCATGCGCTCGCTCGCCGGTGTAAAGAAGCTCGCCGAACAGGACAACGTGGTCGCCATCGTGTCGCCCACGGGCACACCGGGCGTCACCGCCATGCTGCCCTATGCGCAGGAACGCAGGCTGCCGATCATCGCGCCCTATGCGTTCAGCCACAAACTGACCACGCCGACACAGCGCTATGTGTTCACGTCGCTTCCCGAAGTGCGCCTGCAGGCCGACGTACTGGGCACCTATCTCGTGAAAACGCTCAAGCACACGAAAATCGCCGCCATCTACCAGAACGACGATTTCGGTCAGGACGCGGTAGCGGGCTTCGAAGCGCGGATGAAAAAGGACAACGTGCCGTTCACCAAGCTGCCGTTCGATCGCGGCACGTCGAATTTCAGCGGTGTGGTTTCGCAAGCTCGCCAGTCCGGCGCCGAAGACGTCGTGTTCTTCGGTATTCCGCGCGACGGCGCGCTGATCATGCGCGAAGCGAACAAGATGGGCTGGAAGCCGCAATTCAGCGGCCACAGCGCGCTCGGCGATCCGCAGACATTCACGCTGGCGGGCGCCGCGCTCGTCAACGGCGCGATCGCGGTAGCAGTGATGGAGCCGCTCGATTCGAAAAAACCCGCGGTGCTCGACTTCATCGCGCGCCAGAAAAAGTATCTGCCGAAGACACCGCCCACCACGTACAGCATGCACGGCTATAACGCCGCGGAGATTTTCGTCGAAGCGTTGAAGCACGTGCAGGGTGAGCCGACCGGTGACAAGATCGTCGCCGCACTCGAACAGATGAACAATTTCAACACCGGCCTGATGAGCCCGATCACGTTCACCGCCACGCAGCACGCCGGCAGCAACGCCGTTGCGTTCATGCGCGCGGAAGACGGCAAGTGGGTCATCAAGACCGACTGGATGAAGGCCGAATGAATCCCGACAAACGGACCGGTCTCAACGACGCACTGTCCGCCGTGCGCGACGGCCACACCGTCGCGCTCGGCGGCATGACGCTGTACCGGCGGCCGGTCGCCGCCGCGCTCTCACTCGCCGCAGCAGGGCGGCGCGATCTGGAAATTGTCACGCTCACGGGCGGCATTGAAACCGATCTGCTGATCGGCGCCGGTTGCGTGCGGCGTCTGCGCAGTTGCTATACAGGCCTCGAGGTGGTCGGCTTCGCGCCGCATTTCACGCGCGGCGTACAGAACGGCACGCTCGAACTGATCGAAGAGACCGAATACACGTTGAGCTACGGCGTGCAGGCTGCCGCCATGCGCGTGCCGTTCCTGCCGATGCGCGGCGATATCGCCCGCACGGATCTCCCCAAGGCGCGGCCCGACCTGAAAGCGTTTGCCTGTCCGCTCACCGGGGCGACGTTGTTCGCGGTGCCCGCGTTGCACGTGGACGTCGCGATCCTCCACGCAAGCGCCGCCGACCGCTTCGGCAATTGCAGCCTGCAAGGCCAGCTTGCGCTCGATCGTCATCTGCCCGCCATCGCCGACATTACGATTGTCACCGCCGAAACCATTGTCGAGCCCGACGAACTTCGCGCAATGGACGGCGGCGTGCAACTGCCCGGCATTTTCGTAACGCACCTCGTGGAAGTGCCGGGCGGCAGCCTTCCGACTTCGTGCTTTCCGCAGCATCCGCTGGATCTTGCGGCGGTACTCGATTACGCCGATGCCGCAGGCACGGCCGGCACCAGCGATAGCGGCGCCTGGCAGCAGTGGCTTGAAACCGCAACCGGAGCGCTGGCATGAGCGACGCAACAGACTCCGCCGCAATGAGCGATCTCCTGCTGTCAGACGAACAGCGCGCGCAGACCGACCAGATGGTCGTCGCAATGGCCCGCCTGGTCGAAGACGGCGACTTTCTCGCCGAAGGCATCGGCACGTTCCTCTCGACGTCCGCCTATATGCTCGCCAAACACATGCATGCGCCGAATTGCACGAGCCTGTGCCCGAACGGCAATACGCTGATGGAGGGCACGCGCGCACTGACGCTCGGCCACGACGAATTCGACACCGTGCCGCGCGCATCGGTATGGCTCGACTATCTGCAGATCAATCTGCTGTACATGCCGGCGATTTTTCTCGGCGGTAAACCGCGCTGGACGGAATTCATGCGCCCCGCGCAGATCGATCCGATGGGCGCGACCAACAATGTCTGCATCGGCGCGCACGAACGGCCGACGCTGCGGTTGCCCGGCTCGGCGGGTATTCCCGACGCGTCCACGGCGGCGAAGCGTTTCTACTACTATGCGCCGCGCCATACGCGCCAGGTGTTCGTGCCGTCGCTCGATTTCTGCAGCGGCGCGGGACATCCGGGACAAGGCAACGGCGTCGACATGACGATCGTCGTCATCACCAACCTGTGTGTGATGGCGAGCGGACCGTCCGGTCGTCTGCAGGTCACGCATCTGCATCCCGGCGTGACGCGCGGCGACGTTGAGCGCAATACCGGCTTCGAACTCAAGTGGCACGCGGACGTGGCCGTATCGCCGCCGCCCACCGCCGAGGAATTGAAACTGCTCGACACGCTCGTCGATCCGCGCGGACTGCGTTTCCTCGAAATGCTGAGCGGCAAGGCGCGCAAAACGCGTCTGAGAGCGCTCGCGGGCGGCGCCCTGCCAGCCGCGTCGAATCCGCCCTCGAACCCGAAGCACACGAAGCACACACAGGAGAGCGCCACATGACCGCGGAACTCATCATCGGCGGTCTCGCTTCGGGCAGCCTGTATGCACTGATCGGCATCGCCGTCGTCCTGGTGCTGCAAGCCACCGACGTGCCGAACTTCGCCCAGGGCGAAATGGCAATGTTCTCCACCTTCGTCGCGTACACAATGCTCAACACCTATTCGCTGAGCTGGTGGATCGCGCTGCCGGCCGCGATCGCGTTCGCCGCGCTGCAGGGAATCGTCGTGCAGCAACTGATCATCCGGCCGCTGCTGGGCTCGCCGACCATCAATGCGGTGATTGCGACGCTCGGACTGAACATGGCGTTGCACAGCGTCGCGGGAATGATCTGGGGCAATCTGACCAATGTGTTCACGAGCCCCGTGGCCGACCTGCCGGTGTTCAGGCTGTTCGGCGTGAACGTATCGCCCGACAGTGCGCTGACCATTCTGGTGTCGGTCGCGATGATCATCGTCTTTACGCTCATTCTGCGTCACACGCGAGCCGGCATCGCATTGCGCGCGGCAAGCCAGGACCAGGCGGTCGCGAAGCTGATGGGCATCTCGGTGAGCCGCTCGTTCGCACTCGCCTGGGCGATGGGCAGCGTCGCGGGTCTGGTGGCGGGCATCCTGGTCGCGCCAATCCTGTTCCTCGACGTCAACCTGATGGCGCCGCTGCTCATCAAAGGCTTTGCGGGCGCGGTGCTCGGCGGCCTGTCGAGCCTGCCGGGCGTGTTTGTCGGCGGCCTGTTGCTGGGCGTGGTCGAAAATCTGCTGGGCGCGTATGTGTCGGGAACCTTCAACGAGGCGTTGTCGTTCATCCTGATCATCGTTGTCCTGATCGTCGCGCCGGCCGGTATTTTCGGCCGCGTCAAATCGACCAAGGTCTGAGCATGCCGACGATGAACCACACCACCACGACCGCGCTGCCGGCGCGCGCGAAAAGCAGCCGCGACCAGTGGTTTCTCGGCGGCTTCGTCGTGCTGTATGCGCTGATCGCGCTCTTCAGCGGCGGCTATTTCGTCTACCTGCTGAACCTGATCGGCATCTTCGCGCTGGTCGCAATCGGCCTGACGATCCTCACCGGCTTCTCCGGCCAGACCAGTCTCGGTCATGCGGGATTCTTCGCGATCGGCGCGTACGCGTCGGCCATATTCGCGCAGCGCTGGGGCGTGCCGTTCTGGCTCGCCATTCCGCTCGCCGGCGCGTTCGCGACCGTGATCGGCGCGCTGATCGCATTGCCGGCGCTGCGGCTCAAAGACCTGTACCTGGCGATCGCCACCCTCGGTTTCGGCATCGTCACGCAGAAGGTAATTTTCGAGTGGCGCACGGTCACGGGCGGCGGCGGCGGCATGCAGGTGCCGATGCCCTCGCTGTTCGGCCTGTCGGTCGCGGACGGCAGCCGCATGGCATGGGTGATCGCCGCGACACTCGCAGCCGGCACGTGGGCCGCTTTCCGGCTCGCGTCGAGCCGCACCGGCCGCGCCCTCTCGATGCTGCGCGAAAGCGAAACGGCGGCCGCGTGCATCGGCATTCGCGTGGCGCGCTACAAGGTCGTCGCGTTCGCCTTGAGCGCGTTCTACACGGCGGTGGCGGGCGGCCTGTATGCAAACGTGGTGCGCTACGTGAATCCCGAAAGCTTCGACGTCAACATGTCGATCATGTTTCTCGCCATGATCGTGATCGGCGGGATGGGCAGCGTGCGCGGCGCCCTGCTCGGCGCGGCGTTCTACGTCGCGGTGCCCGAAGCGTTTCGCGGTTTCAAGGATGCGCCGGGCCTGATCTTCGGCATCTCGCTGATGCTGGTCGTGATCCTGCTGCCCGGCGGGCTCACCAGTCTGCTGCGCGCCCGGCGCAAGGCGGCATCATGAATCGGTCCGCCACTCTGTCGATCGAATCGATCAGCGTCAGTTTCGGCGGCGTGCACGCGCTGCAGGACGTCTCGCTGACGCTGGAACCCGGCAGCATCGTCGGTCTGATCGGTCCGAACGGCGCCGGCAAGAGCACGCTGCTCAACTGCATCTCGGGCATCTCACGGCCGGGCGCGGGCACCATCCGGCTCGGTGAAACGAACCTGACAGGCCGCCGTCCCGATCAGATCGCGGGCCTAGGACTCGGCCGCGTGTTCCAGCATCCGCAACTGATTCCGGAACTCAGCGTGCTCGACAACCTGATGGTCGCAAACCATCGCACGCTCCGCTATTCGGTGCTCGCCGAAATGATCGGCCTGCCGAGCGTGCGGCGCGCGGAAGCCGAGGCACGCCACGCTGCCATGCAGGTCGCCGCGCGCGTGGGCCTGAGCCCAAGCCTCGGCATGGTGACCGGCAGCCTGCCCTACGGCCATCGCAAGCTGCTCGAACTGGCGCGCGTGATCCTGATGGGCGCGCGCCATCTGCTGCTCGACGAGCCGATCGCCGGACTCAACGACGCCGAGATCGATCATCTCGGACACGTCGTGCTCGATCTGCAGCGCGAACAGGGACTGTCGGTGCTGCTGGTCGAACACAACATGGGGCTCGTGCGCCGGCTGTGCAATCACGTCGTGGTACTCGACGCCGGCCGCGTCATCGCCGAAGGCACGGCGGACGGCGTGCTGAGCGACCCGCGCGTGCTGCTGGCCTATCTCGGCGAGGTGCCGGCCGATGCTTGAAATCAACGACCTGTGTGTCAGTTACGGTGCGATCCGCGCGCTGCAGAACGTGTCGCTGAAAGTGGGCGCAGGGCAGCTCGTGGGGATTCTCGGCGCGAACGGCGCCGGCAAGACGAGCCTGCTGCGCACCATCAGCGGCCTCGTGCGTGCGGGCAGCGGCACGATCCGTTTCGACGGCGGCGACATCGGCCGGACGAAACCCGAACACATCGTGCGACTCGGCATTGCGCACGTGCCGGAAGGCCGCGGCATGTTTCCCGACCTCACGGTGCGCGAAAACCTGCTGGCCGGTGCACACACGCGCCGCTCGCGCAGCGAGATTGCCCACGACTATGCGCGAATGCTCGAGATGTTCCCGTCGCTCGCGCGGCGCGAGAAACAGGACAGCTCGACCCTCAGCGGCGGTGAACAGCAGATGCTCGCGCTCGCGCGCGCGTTGATGTCGCGCCCCAGGCTATTGCTCGCCGACGAAGTCAGTCTCGGCCTCGCACCCGTCATCACGAAACAGGTTTTCGCGCATTTGCAGACGCTGCGCGAGCTTGGCATGACCATTCTCGTGGTCGAGCAGAACGCGCATCTGGTCCTGAAGCTGGCCGACCAGGTGTATGTGCTCAAGCACGGGCGGGTCGAAATGCAGGGCACCGCGCAAGCGATGTCGACCCATCCTGAACTAACCAAAGCCTATCTGGGCGAGTAGAAGGAGCGAGACGGCAATGCAGGATTACGAGCTGGAAGACCGAACGATGGGCCGCATCCTGGCGGACAAGGCGCAGCGCATTCCAGACAGGACTTTCCTGATCTGGCAGGACCGCCGGTACACCTATGCGGAACTGGAGACGATCACCAACCGCTACGCCAACGGCTTTATCGCGCACGGCATCGGCTACGGCGACCACGTTGCGGTGATGCTGCCCAATTGCCCGGAGTTTTTCTGGGTAGTGTGGGGCTTGAGCAAGATCGGCGCGGTGGCGGTGCCGATCAATACCGCCGCGAAAGGCGAGCTGATGCGCTATTTCCTCGATAAATCGGACTCGGTGTGTTTCGTCGTCGATGAGGAATGGAGCGAGCGGGTCGCCGCAATCAGAAGCGAGGTGCCGCAGATCAGGCAGTATTTCATCCACGGCGGCAACGGTGTGCCGAGCCTTCCGGACAACGCGGAAAGCACCGTCCGTGCACTGTCCGAGCTCGAATCGGACGACGCGAGCCAGCCGCCGCTCGACCGTGTCACTTACGATGACACGCAGCTCATCATGTTCACGTCCGGCACGACCGGACCGTCAAAAGGCGTGCAATGCCCGCATTCGCAAGGTCACGCGGTGGGTCGCGCGCTGACGCTCGACTTCGGCTATCGGGAAGACGACGTGCTGTACACGTGCCTGCCGCTCTTTCACGGCAACGCCGCGTATTACTCGTGTTACGCGGCGCTCTGGGCCGATGCGGCAATCGCGCTCGCGCCACGTTTTTCGGCAACGCGCTTCTGGGACGACATCCGCCGAACCGGCGCCACGCAGTTCAATACGCTCGGCGCGATGACCAACATCATCTGGAAGCTGCCGCCCGGTCCGCATGAGCGCGAAACGAAGCTACGCCTGTGCATGGCAGTGCCGGTGCCCAAAGAGATCTACTCCGAGTTTCAGGAACGCTTCGGCGTAGTGCTGACATCCGTGTTCGCAATGACAGAAAACTTTGCGATGACGCGCTTCACGCCCTCGGACCCGGCGGAAAAAGCCGGCTCGGCCGGCAAACCGCGCGGCGAATGCGAACTGCGCATCGTCGCCGACGACGGCACCGACCTGCTCGCCGGCGAGGTCGGCGAAATCTACATGCTGCCGCTCAAACCCGGCAGCATGATGAAGGGCTACTACAAGATGCCGAAGGAAACGGCGCGCGAATTCGACAATGGCTGGTTCAAAACGGGCGATCGCGGCTATCTGGACGAAGACGGCTACCTGTTTTTCATGGACCGCAAGAAGGAAGCGATTCGCCGGCGCGGCGAGAATATTTCCGCGTATGAGGTGGAGTTGATTCTGTGCCGCCATCCGGCGATTCATGAAGTGGCCGCGATTCCAGTCGCCTCCGAACTGAGCGAAGACGACGTGATGGTGTATGTCGTGCTGAAGCCGGGCGAGTCGATGACGCATGCGGACGTCGTGCATTTCAGCGCCGAGCACATGAGCTATTTCATGGTGCCACGCTTTGTCGAGTTCATCGACAGGCTGCCGAAGACCGCCAGCGAAAAGCTCGAAAAATACAAACTGAAACTCGATGCCGACGCGCGCCGCGCGCAGCTTTGGGATCGCGAGCGCGAGGGAATCGAAGTGCGCCGCTAATCGACGGACTACCGCACGCCGCCCGCTCCCGGCCGGCGACGTGCGGCAACCGATCTTTCTCTCCCGATGGCTAGCGCGAAAGAATGCGCTTCGCGAGCCTCAAATGCGGCGCATCGAGCATCTTGCCGTCGAGCACGGCGAGCCCGCCCCGCTGCTGGTCCAACGCCGCGATCACCTGTTGCGCCCACATCCGTTCTTGCGCGGTCGGCGCGAACGTACGATTGATGACGGCAACCTGATCCGGATGTATCGCCGCCTTTGCGCCGAAACCGTCGGCGCGTGCCGCGGCACTTTCGGCGAGCAGCGCGTCCTGCGCATGCAGGTCGGTAAAGACTGCGTCGATCGCAAGGCACTCTGCCGCAGCCGCGGCAAACAGCGTCAGATTGCGCGCAAGCTGGAACGGCGCCCGATAGGCCGCATGAGCGTCGCTGCGGGTCTCGCGATTATTCGCCACGCCGAGATCGGCCGCGAGATCTTCGCCGCCCCACATCACCGCGTGCAGTCTCGATACGGGCGCGCGGAATTCCGATAAAGCGAGTACCGAAGCCGCCGACTCGGTCACGATCGCGACGATCCGCAATACGCCGGCGGCAAGCCCGTTCGCACGTTCAAACTGTTCCAGCGCTGCGCCGAGCTGCTCGATATCGCGCACGCCGCACGCTTTCGGCAGCACGACGCCCGCAATCGCGGCGCCCGGCAGCGCGGCAATGTCGTCGTCGAAAAACGCTGTCGACAAAGCATTGACGCGAATCCAGCAGCGCCCGGCCGGTGCGCCCGCCGCAGCGAGCGCGGCTGCCGTGGTCTGCCGCGCCGCCGCTTTTGCCGCGGGCGCCACCGCATCTTCCCAGTCGAAGATCAGCGCGTGCGCGTCGCCTTGCAGCGCACGTTCGATCTTGCGCGCGCTGTCGCCGGGCACGAACAGCCACGATTGCGCCGCGCTCACGCCGGGGACCGATGCATGAACGCCGCGCGCGTGCAGCGCGCGACTTCGACGTTGTTCTGATTGAACGCCGCGTGCCTGAACTCGACAATGCCGGCGCCGGGCCGCGAAGCGCTCGCGCGCAACGACAGCACTTCGGTTCTAACGTGCAGCGTATCGCCTTGAAAAACCGGCGCGGGAAAGCTCACGTCGGTCATGCCGAGATTGGCGATGGTCGTGCGCAGTGTGGTCTCGCACACGGAGATCCCGATCATTAGTCCTAGCGTGAAGAGGCTGTTCACGAGTGGCTTGCCGAACTCCGTCGACGCCGCGAAATGCGCGTCGACGTGCAGCGGCTGCGGGTTCATCGTCATGTTGGAGAACTGCATGTTGTCCCACTCGGTGACGGTGCGCGTGAGCGCATGATCGAACCGCATCCCGACCGTGAATTCCTCGAAGTAAAGTCCGCGCATATCCGTATCGCCCTTTATTTGTCGATGGATTCGGCTGCTGGCGCCGGTATGTCCGCCGGTGTCGCCAATTGCTCCAGTTGCACGAGCACATGGCCGCGCGGCACGATTTCGTTGAGCGCGCAACGGACCACGGCGATCGTGCCGTCGCGCGGCGCGACCAGCGGAAAGATCAGCTTCATGGCTTCCATCACGACCAGCACGTCGCCGGCGGCCACCTGATCGCCTGGCGCGACATGAATCTCCGTCACGGCGCCCGGCATTTCCGATGCCACTTCGCTACCCTGCACGCCCGCTTGCGCAGCCACGCGCGCCAGCGCTTCCACTTCGCTCACGACCTGCACGCGCCAGCGCGTGCCGACGTGATTGACGAACAGATGCGCGCCGTCGGCGGTGAGCGTGTAGCGGCGCGGCACACCATGCCGCGGCAGCAGCAGCAACTGGTCGTCGGCAAGTGCGCGCACCTGGAGATCGAGCACGGCCTCGTCGCCGGCTTTCACGAGCCAGAGTTCGCCATCGCGTTCGACACTGACCGGCTGTTCGTCGCCGTCCAGTGCGACCCGCATGCGCGCGGCCGCCCGCCGCCCCGCCGCCGCCATGAAGCGGTGCCCGCTTTGCCTCTGCCAGTAATCGGCACCCGGCGCCGCGCGTGCCGCGAGCCGATGCAGCACGGCGGCGCACACCGCGTAGCGGAAGTCCGCGGGATCGTCGTGCCAGCCGCCGGGGAATGCTTCCGCGAGAAAGCCGGTGGTCAACCGCCCCGCGCGGAACAGCGAGTGATCCGCGATCGCGCACAGCAAGCTCTGATTGGTGCCGATGCCGGCGGCCTCGAACGCGCCGAGACCGGCACGCAAACGCTCGACCGCCTGCGCACGGGTCGCGCCGTAACCGATCACCTTCGCGATCATCGAGTCATAGTGCGGCGCGATTTCCGAGCCACTTTCAATGCCGCTGTCGACGCGCACACCAGCCAGCGCAGGCTCGCTATAACGCGCGACCGTGCCGAACTCCGGCCGATGCCCATGCGCCGGGTCTTCGCAATTGATACGCGCCTCGATTGCCCAGCCTGTGACAGCGACCGCGTCCTGCTGCATCGGCAGCGGTTCGCCGGCGGCAATACGAATCTGCAGTTCGACCAGATCGAGACCCGTGACCATTTCGGTCACCGGATGCTCGACCTGCAGGCGCGTGTTCATTTCCAGGAAGTACGGCGTATCGGCGTCCTCGGCGAGCACGAACTCGACCGTGCCGAGCGAGTCGTAGCCGATCGCGTTGCCGAGCTTCGTCGCGGCGTCGAGCAGTTTTTCGCGCACGGCCGGCGCGAGATGCGGCGCCGGCGCTTCTTCGAACACCTTCTGATAGTTGCGCTGGATCGAGCATTCGCGCTCGAACAGATGGACGAGGTTGCCGTGACGGTCGCCCGCAAGCTGCACTTCCAGATGGCGCGGCCGCAGGATCAGCTTTTCGATCAGCACGCGGTCGTCGCCGAATGCGCGCAACGCTTCCTGCTTCGCCATGCTCAATTGCGCGGCGAAATCGTCGAGGTCGTCGACGCGCCGCATGCCCTTGCCGCCGCCACCGGCGCTCGCCTTGATCAGAAGCGGCGCGCCGATTGCGCGCGCCTGTTCGAGCAGATGCTCGAGCTTCTGGTTATCGCCGTGGTAACCCGGCACGCACGGCACGCCCGCGTCGACAGCGATACGCTTCGATTCGATCTTCGAGCCCATCCGCTCGATCACGTCGCCGCGTGGACCGATCCACGCAATGCCGTGCTCGGCGCAGCGGCTCACAAGCTGCGTGCTCTCCGACAAAAACCCGTAGCCCGGGTGGATCGCGCTCGCACCGGTTTCGAGTGCCGCACGGATGATCGCGTCGGCGTCGAGATAACTGCGCGTTGCGTCCGCCGGGCCGATTCGCACCGCGACATCGGCCTCGCGAACATGACGCGCGCCGCGGTCCGTGTCGGAATAGACAGCGATGACGCGGATGCCCAGCCGGCGGCTGGTGCGTGCGATCCGGCAGGCGATTTCGCCACGGTTCGCTATAAGAATGGATTCGAACATGTTTGCCTTTACATCCGGAAGACGGGTGAAGGGCCGGTCGCCGGCGCTTCGGCCGCCGCGAGTGCGAGGCACAGGCCGATCACTTCGCGCGTTTCCGACGGCTCGATCAGCCCGTCGTCCCACAGGCGCGCAGTGGCGTAATACGGATCGCTTTGCGTGGTGAACTGCTCGCGCGTGACGCGATCGATTTCGGCGATCTCGGCTTCGTCGGCGGCGGCTTTCAGACTGCTGCGCCGCAGGTCGGTCAGCACGGTCGCCGCGACGTCCGCGCTCATGGTCGCGATTCGCGAGTTCGGCCATGCGAACAGGAAGCGCGGATCGAAGCCGCGACCGCACATACCGTAGTTGCCCGCGCCGAACGAGCCGCCGATGATCACCGTGAGGCGCGGCACGCGTGCGGTCGCCATTGCGTAGACGAGCTTCGCGCTATGCCGTGCGATGCCGCCACGCTCGGCCTCGGTACCGACCATGAAGCCGGTGATGTTCTGCAGAAACAGCAGCGGAATATTGCGCTGGTTGCACAGTTCGATGAAATGCGCGCCCTTCGTGGCCGACTCTGAAAACAGCACGCCATTGTTGGCGAGAATTCCAACCGGATAACCGCACCAGTAAGCAGTGCCGCACACGAGCGTGCTGCCGAACTCAGGCTTGAATTCCTGGAACTCGGAATCGTCGACGAGCCGGGCGATCACTTCGCGCACGTCATACGATTCCTTCAGCCCCGGCGGCAGGATGCCGCGCAACTCGCCAATGTCGTAGCGCGGCGGCACGACGTCGCGCACTGCGCCAGAAAGCGGCCGCGGCCGGTTCAGATTGGCGATGATGTCGCGCACGCGCTGGAGTGCCTGCGCTTCGTTTTCCGCCAGATAGTCGGAGACGCCCGACACGCGCGTGTGCATCTCGGCGCCGCCGAGCGTTTCGCCGTCGACGATTTCGTTGATCGCCGCCTTGACGATCTGCGGGCCGCCCAGATGAATGCGTGCCTGGCCGCGTACCATCACGACTTCGTCGGCGAGCGCCGGTATGTATGCGCCGCCCGCCGTGCAGCCGCCGAACACCGCGGCGATCTGCGGAATGCCCGCGGCCGACATCTGGCATTGCCGGTAGAACGTATTGCCGAAGTGGTCCTTGTCGGGGAACACACGATCCTGTTCCGGCAGATACGCACCACCGCAATCGACCAGATAAATGACCGGCAAACGATGATGCCCGGCGATGTCCTGCGCGCGCACATGTTTCTTGACGGTCTCGGCGAAGAACGAGCCGCCCTTCACGGTGGCGTCGTTGGCGATCAGCATGCAGGGCGTGCCCGCGATCAGGCCGACACCGGTAATCACGCCGGCCGACGGCACCGCGTTGCCGTACATGCCCCATGCCGCGAGCGGCGACAGTTCGAGAAACGGCGATAGCGGGTCGAGCAGCAGGTCGATCCGTTCACGCGCGAGCATCTTGTTGCGCGCATGATGCCGTTCGACCAGCCGCTCGCCGCCACCCGCAAGCACATGCGCGTGGCGCTCGCGCAGTTCGGCGAGCAGCGCGTCGTAGTGCGCTTCGTTGTTCCTGAACGCGTCGGACTGGCGATCGATGCGGGAGAGGATGGTACTCACGCGGCGGCCAGCACGTAGTGGAAATCGGTAATGCGGCCTTGCGGCGCATCGATGAACTCGACACGCACGCGCGTGCCGGGCTGCAGTTTCGCCGCCGCCGCGGGTACGTCCGAGAGATCCATGCCGCGCACGAAGTTGACCATCGCGGTGCTGACGCCGTCGAGCCGTACATAGGCGATCGCATAGGGCGGCGTCGGCAGGTTGTCGAATGCGGCGCTGACGATAGTCGCCGCTTCGATCGTGCCTTCCATGCCGGCATCCACATAGCCGTCGCATTTTTCAAAGCTGCGCTCGCAGTACGCGCGCGGTGGCAGATACGTCATGTCCGACGCACTGCAGCGCGTCGCGACAATGCGTTTCTCCTTCAACGCGTCGAAGAAATGCGCGCCCACGTCTCCTACCGGATAGTTGTAGCGCACATGCCATTCACCCGGAAAAGTGCGCGGTTCGGGTGTTGCTGGACTCTTGCTCATGAATGATCTCCTGTCAGGCCGCCGGGGCACGGCGCGGCTCGTCGCTCAGCATCGTGACCGTGAAAAATTGCGTCGACCCGCCAATCGCGGTGGCGAGCGCGTTGTGAACGTTCTTGACCTGCATCGCGGCGGAGCGGCCCATGACCTGACGCGCCGCTTCCGCCGCACGCACGAGGCCGGTCACGCCGATCGGATTCGTGCACAGCGTGCCGCCGGACGGATTCACGGCGATTGCGCCATCCATGTCGAATGCGCCTTCGTCGCTCAGTTGCTGCGCCGTGCCGGGTTTGCAAAAGCCGAGCGATTCGAGCTGCGGAAACTGGAACGAACTGAACGGGTCGTAGATTTCGACCGTTTGCAACTCGCGCAGCGGATCTGTTATGCCTGCCTGGCGGAAACATTCGCGTGCCGCCTGGCGCAACTCCGCGAAATCGGCGAAATCGGTATCGGCGTGTGGACCCATGCGATCGCCCATGAATATCGTGTTCGACACACCCGCGGTGCCGGTGATGAACGCCGGGCGCGTGCAGCGTTCGCGCGCGAGCGTCTCGGACGTAATCACGACCGCCGCCGCACCCGCCGAACGCGGACAGATATCGAACAGCTTGTACGGCCACGAAATGCGCGGCGACGCGAGCACCGCGTCGATATCGATCGCGCCCTTCAGATGCGCGGACGGATTGTTCAACGCATTGCGGCGGGCGCGCACCACGACATTCGCATATTGCCGCTCGGTCGTGCCGTACTTGTGCATGTAGCGCTGCGTGGCGAGCGCTGTCATCGTCACCGTGTTCAGCGCGAAGTCCTGCTCGTAGAACGCGTCCCAGATCAGGTTCAACACGAACTGCGCGTCCGGCGTTTCGGTGATGCGGTCGGCGCCGACCACCAGCACGGTGCCGTACTGCCCGGACGCGACGTGCGCGTGTGCCGCCTGCAACGCGGAGCCGCCGGTCGCGCCACCGGTGTGCACGCGCATGAACGGCTTGCCGCGCGCCCAGATGTAATCCGCAGCCCATTTGTCGGCGTCCGCGACACCCATGAACGTGGTCGGCGCCATTGAAAACACCACCGCGTCGATTTCCTCGGGCTGCAGATTGGCGTCGACAAGCGCGAGCGCGACGGCCTCCTGCGCGAGTTCGGCGTAAGTCTGATTGTCCGAGCGCGACCGGAATTCCGTCTGGCCAACGCCGATAACCGCTACGTTGTGCGCCTTCATGCCGCTATTCCTTCCATGACGACGAAGCCATGAGTCTGTTGTGCAAAGCCGGATACGCCGTGAGCCAGCGCGCGCCGCGCGCCGTCGACCTGATGGCCGCCCGCTTGGCCGGCAACCTGCAGCGCTGCTTCGGCGGCATTCAGCAAGCCGGTGCAGAAGAACGGGTTTTGCGCCCATGCGCCGCCCGAGGGGCTGACGCTCACACGCGCCGAGGCGCCGAGCGCCTGGCTGAAGGCCACGTCGGCCCATGCGTTTTGCGCTTCGAGTTCGACCACTTCGAGTTCGTCGACGCTCTCTAGGCCCGCGCGCGACAGCGCGTCATCGAGGCCGCGCTGGAAAATATCGAGGCCGGCCAAGCGCTCGGCATCCAGCTGATAACGGTCGACGCCCCACGCCATGCCGGCAATGCGCGCGAGCGGCCGGTGTTGCGGATGCGCGCGCAGCCATTCGCCGGACGCGAGCACCATGGCGACCGCGCCGTCCGTGACCGGCGCGCGATGCCCGGCGCGCAGCGGATAAGCGAGACAGGGTGAGCCCGCGATGTCGTCAAGCCGCGGCAGCGTACGCGCCACGGCGCGGCTGTTGCGGGCCGCCGAGCGCATGCGTTCGAGTACGCGTTCGGCGGCCGTTGCGGCGGAAATGGCGTACCGCGTGGCCACCGCGCCGGCGAACAGGCCATCGGCAATCGCGAAGTTCAAGCCGACCGGCCGCAGAAAAAAGGGCTCGCCGCGCATTCGCGCGATGTCTTCGAGCGGCACGACCGAGCTCTGGTTCGAACTGACCACGAGGCCGAGCTGCAAGTGTCCCGCCGCCGCGCGCATCGCGCCGAGGTGCAGGCCGGCGAGGCCCGAATCGGTGACGCGCATTTCGTCTTTCAGATAACCGCCCGACGGCGCGGCGAGCAGCATGCTGCTGATACCGCGTGCGTCGATTTCGTCGCTGGCGGCAAGCGTCAGATGATCGATCTCGCGGCGTTCGACCCCCGCATTGTCGAGCGCGGCGCGCGCGGTGCGGTAGGCCATTTCTTCCAGCCGCAGATCGCCGATCGCGTCCGCCGCTGGATGAATCGCCACTCCCATCACATAGACATCCATGTTGGACCTTTATTTTCCGTTTCGCGGATGAAGCCAGCGCGACAGGCTGTTCTCCGACCTACGCGCCACGCCGGCCTCCCCGGCTCCCGCCACGCATGGCGAAGGCCACGGACAATGGTGCGTGCTGTCTCCAGGACCCATCATAACGACCTTAATCTTCCTGGTCAATCTTCTAACCCAACGGTTAGTTTTCAACTTTATGCTGCTGGATCGCCCGTATTCCCGACCGCTCCATCACGCCGCATGATCAAAACTAACCCGACGGTCAGTTCATTTTCTTGACAGACTGGCCGTCGTCCCCCTACCCTTTCCAAAGAAATCGGCACGCCCGGCACTGCGCCGCCAGCGTGGCCGTGCGCACCAACCAGGAGACCTTATGAGTGGAACATTTGATGGACCGACGTTCGAAGGCAGCGCGGTACGGCTCGAATGGGCCGAGCGCGCGATTGCGTTGATTACGCTCACACGCCCTGCGCAGATGAATACACTGTCGCTCGAACTGCTCTCCGAGTTCGATCACGCGCTGGATCTCGTCGACATGGAAAGCACCCGTGCGCTGATCATCACGGGGCAGGAGCGCGCGTTTTGCTGCGGCGCGCACTTGCGATATTTCGCGGGGCCCGAAGCATCGATCCATCAGCCGTTCGACGCGCGCGACCACTATCTGGCCGATATCGCCGTGCTGTTCGACCGGCTGGAAGAACTGCACTTTCCGACCATCGCCGCAATCAACGGCTTTGCGCTCGGAGGCGGATGCGAGCTGGCGCTCTCCTGCGATTTCCGTGTGATCGCTTCGCACGCAAAAATCGGTTTGCCCGAGACCAAACTTGGCGCTGTGGCGGGCGCCGGCGGCGTGCAGAAACTGATCCGGCACGTCGGCCGCAGCAAAGCGCTCGACTGGATTCTGCGTGCCACCCATCTCGACGCGGCCACCGCGGACCGTTATGGGCTCGTGTCGGCGGTGGTGCCGGGCGACATGCTGCTGCAAAGCGCGCTTGACATCGCGCTGGAGATCCGCAAACTCGGACCACGCTCGGTCGCGCAATCGAAACGCAGCATCTATGTCAGCGAAGACGCCGATCTGCGCACGGCGCGGCGCTTTGGTATCGAGGCGTTGTCGATGCTGGTCGGTGGCGACGAATGGAAAGAAGGCATGCAGGCATTTTCCGAAAAACGCGCGCCGACTTTCGATTCCTGGTGAACCGTTGCCGGTCATCCCAGTAGGGCCGCATTTCTTTGAAGGAGTCATCGCGTGACAGCAGGCATAAGACTTCCCGGCACGCCCGAGCCGATGTTCACGTGGCGCGGCGCGGGCGGCGTCGCGATTACGGGTGATGCGTGGGGAGACCCTCGCGGCCCGCTGGTCCTGCTGCAGCATGGCGGCGGCCAGACCCGGCACGCGTGGAAAGGTGCGGGCGAAAAGCTCGGCGCGCGCGGTTACTGGGCAGTCGCGTTCGACGCCCGCGGCCACGGCGATTCCGACTGGGCGCCCGACGGCGCGTACGGCGAAGACGTGATGGTCGAGGATTTGCGGTGCGTGATCGCGGCGCTCGGCAGGCCGCGCGCCGCGCTGATCGGCGCATCGCTCGGCGGCGGCACCAGTCTGATCGCGGCGGGTGAAGGCCGCGTCGAGGCCTGCGCGCTGATCCTCGTCGATATTGCGCCGCGGGTGGAGATGGACGGCGCAGACCGGGTGCACAACTTCATGACGCAAAAGCCCGAGGGCTTCGAGTCGCTCGAAGAAGTGGCCGACGCGATCGCCAGTTATCAGCCGCAACGCGCACGGCGGAAAAATCTCGACGGCCTCGCGAAAAACGTGCGGCTTGCCGCTGACGGCAAATATCGATGGCATTGGGATCCGCGCTTCAAGCCTCAGGAGTGGGACTTCGCGTTACGGCAGCAGCGACTCGAAAATTGCGCGCGGCATCTGACGTGTCCGACCCTGCTGGTGCGCGGCGCGTTGTCCGACGTATTAAGTGAAGAAGGCGCGCGGGAATTTCGCGCGCTATGTCCGCAGAGCGAATACGTGAACGTGATGGACGCCGGGCATATGGTGGCCGGCGACCGGAACGACGTGTTCGGCGACGCACTGCTGGCGTTTCTGGATCGGGTCGTGCAACGCGACGGTGGATGACATATCGCTGCTTCTATCCCTGTTCTGCACGACTTCCGCATCAATCCCGGCTTGCGCCCAGCAGGCCCGACAGCGCCAGCGACGCATACCGTTGCGCCACTTCGTCGACTGAAGCGTGGCCCGCATGAAACCAGTCGAGCGTGCCGTTCATCGCGCCGAGCAGGAAGAACCGCACGAAACGCAACTCGTCACTGCGTTTTTTCCGCCGTGGTACAAGTCGCGCAATGATGTCGGCCCACACCGCCTCATATTCGTCGCGCAATGGCAATTGCGCCGCCCGGATCTGCGCAGGCACGTGACCAAAAATGCGGATGTTGGCCGACGTATAGTCGTGCGATTCGAGCAACGCGCGCAAATGCGCGCGAACCGCCGTACGAAACACCTGCTCGGGCGCGGCGTCTTTGCCTAATGCGTCGATCGACGCGCGCACTTCGGCGAACACACGCTCCACGCCGATCCGCAAGACCTCGGACACGATCTCGTCTTTCGACGCAAAGTGGTAATACAGGCTGCCCGCTTTCATGCCGCAAGCCGCCGAGATGTCGCGCAACGACACGGCGGCGTAACCTTCTTTGCGAAACAGGCGTGCGGCCGTATCGAGGATCGTGCGGCGTGAGTCGCTGGCCGCAGTTGTGGGCGACGCCGACGCGACATCGCCGCTGCCTGCCGATGCGGCTGCCCTCGTCGATATGGCGGGAACGGGCGTGCTGACCATAGACGTCATACCATCCGCTTCGCGACTTCTTCGAGCATCACCTCGGTTGCGCCGCCGCCGATCGACTGCACACGGGCGTCGCGCACCATTCGCTCGATCGGCGCTTCACGCATGTAGCCGAAGCCGCCGTGAAACTGCTGGCAGGCGTACATCACTTCGTTGACGAGTTCTCCGCACAGCGCCTTGATCATCGAGACTTCCGCGACGACCGTTTGCCCTTGCGCATCGCGCCATGCGGTGTTGTAAAGGAGTTGCCGCGCCGCTTCCACCTTCGAGAGCAGCATCGCCATCTTCTGACGGATCGCCTGCTTCTCCCACAGCGTCTGACCGAAAGCGGTGCGCTGGGTGACGTAAGCGAGCGTGATCTCGATTGCTTTGGATGCTTCGCCCAGCGCCTGCGCGCCAAGCGTGATGCGCTCGTTCTGCAGATTCCTGACCAGCGAATAAAAGCCCTTGTTCTCTTCGCCAAGCAGGTTTTGCACGGGCACGCGGCATTCGTCGAACACCAGTTCCGCCGTATCGGACGACAGCCAGCCTTGCTTGTTCAGCGGCCGCGCGACGGAGAATCCCGGCATGCCCTTCTCGACAATGAACATGGAGATGCCGCCGTGACTGCGGCCCGGGCCGCCGGTTTTGGCCGCGACGAAATAGACGTCGCCGTGAACGCCGTTGGTGATGAACATCTTCGCGCCGTTCAGCACGTAGTGGTCGCCGTCGAGACGCGCCGTGGTGCGCATGGACGCCAGATCGGAACCCGCGCCCGCTTCCGTCATTGCGACGGCGGCGATCTTGCGGCCCGCGACGAGATCGGGCATCAGCCGTTCGAGTTGCGCGGGATTGCCCGCATGCTGCAGATGCGGCGACGCCATGTCCGTATGAACCAGCACCGTGATCGCAAAACCGCCGAAGGTGGAGCGGCCCAATTCTTCGGCAAGCACCACTGTGCCGAGCACATTCATTGCCGCACCGCCAAATGCTTCGGACTGCCGGATTCCGAGAAAACCCTGCTCGCCCATCTTGCGCAGCAGCTCGCGCGGCACATAGCCGTCCATCTCCCACTGATCCGCGAATGGCAGTACCTCTTTGGCCATAAAGCGGCGTATCGCATCGCGCAACATGCTGTGCTCTTCGCTGAAATAGGGCGAACGTTGCTGCTGATCAGGGAAATCCTCTGCGCCCACGAGTGCCTCCGGTGCTTGACTATCTAACAAACGTTAGGTAGATTTTCACACGCAAAACGGCAACCGTGCAATCAGAAAAACAAGCAGAACAATTCAAAACCGGCACCGGGACGGTCGGGAGCCAGCGGAACGAACGGACGCAAGCGGGCGCAAACGCATCCGCAGCATGAGCCGGGTCGCCGCTGCGCCCGATCCGCTTGTCGGCCGTGCCGATCGATCCGCGCTGGATCTATCCGTGAAGTCAGACGCAGGAGACACCGCATGAGCTCCACCGATACGCTGAGCACGCTGCTTGCCGAACCGCTTTTACCCTGGCCTGAACAATGGCGGGTCGCCGAACAGGCCGCTTTGCTCGCGCAAGCGCGCGAGATCGAGCGCGTCGGTGGCCCCGACGCCTACTGGGAGTGGGTGGCGAAGAAATTCCGCTGGATGCGCCCGTGGGACAGCGTGCGCGACGGCAACTTCCCCGAGTTCAAATACTTCGCCGGCGGCATGCTCAACGTGTGCGACAACTGCGTCGATCGCTACGCGGAAGATCCGTATTACGCGTCGCGGCCGGCAATCACGTGGGAAGGCGAGCCGGGCGATTGCGCCACGCTCAGCTATGCGCAACTGCGCACCGCCACCGCACGCTTTGCGAACGGGCTACGCTCGCTCGGCGTCGGTCAGGGCGACGTCGTCGCGATCTATCTGCCGAACATGCTGGAGTCTTTTGTTGCGATTCAGGCATGCAACCGGATCGGCGCTATTTATACGGTGCTGTTCGCGGGTTTTTCGGCCGACGCCGCCGCGCTAAGACTGCAAACCTCGCGGGCCAAAGTCCTGGTGACGGCGGACGCCAGCTATCGGCGCGGCAAGCAGGTGCCGTTACTCGAAAACGCCCGCAAAGCGCGGCGCTCGGCACCGAAGCTGGAGCACATCGTCGTGATCGATCGCACCGGGGCGGCGCCCGCGTTGCATGACGGCGAGACCGGCTACAAGGAACTGGTCGACGCGCAGTCCGACGATTGCCCGTGCGTGCCGCTCGAAGCCAACGCGCCGGCATTTCTGATTTTCACGAGCGGCACCGAATCGAAGCCCAAGGGTGTGGTGCATAGCGTCGTGGGATTTCTGCTTGGCACGTGGGCCAATGTGCAATGGCAGGTCGGCCCGGCAAAAGACGATGTCTACTGGTGCGCGGCCGATGTCGGCTGGTTGACGTTTCCGATTCAGGCCGTGATCGGCGGACTCGCACACGGCGCGAGTCTGGTGTGCTACGAAGGCGCACTCGATACGCCGGGCAAAGACCGCTTCTACCAGATCGCCAACCGGCATCACGTCACCAAGATCCTGATCGCGCCGACCGCGCTGCGTATGCTGCGCGCGCTCGGCGACGAGGTGGCGAAGGCCAACCGGATCGATGGCTTGCGGCTAATTACGACGCAAGGGGAACCGCTCGATCCGGAAACGTATCACTGGACATCGGACACGCTCGGCGATCAGTTGCCGATCGTCAATGCGTACGGACAGACCGAGACCGGTTCGACCTGGACCTATCCCGTCTACGGCGTCGAGCCGCTGAAAGCGGGTTCATGCGGCACGCCGGTGCCGGGACACGCGTACCGCGTGCTGCTCGAAGACGGATCGATTGCACCGGTCGGCACCAAAGGCGCGCTGGTCCTGACGGCGCCCTTCCCCACGCTCGCCCGCACGGTGTGGGACGACCATCAACGCTATCTGAATACGTATTTCGGCCGTTATCCTGGCGTGTACAACACGTCCGACGAGGCCGTGGTCGATAGCACCGGGCAGTTGTGGGTGCTCGGACGCGGCGACGATGTCATCAACGTTGCCGCGCATCGGCTGAGTACGATGGAGATCGAATCGGTCGTGGCGTCGCAGCCGGGGATTGCGGATGCGGCCGTGGTCGGCGTGAGCGACGCGGTCAAGGGCACGGTGCCCGTGGCGTTCGTGACACTGGTGGCCGGGGCGCCGGTCGAGGCGACTGTCGGCCAGATTTGCGCGGCGGTGAGCGACGCGATCGGGACTATCGCGCGTCTGGAGCACGTGTTCGTCTGCAAGGCGCTGCCCAAGACACGCGCCGGCAAAACCGTGCGGCGGCTATTGAGAGAAATTGTCGAGACCGGCGAGGCCAAAAGCGATCTGACGGGAATCGAGGATCTGGAGGTGGTGGGGAATCTGATCCGCGAGGTGGCGGCGAGAAAAAGGCCGTAGCGTTTGAGCAACGGCGCTTCGGCCGGTTTTGCGTTCGACGGCATGGCATCCACCATGCCGCCACCAAAGGCCACCGCCTTATCGCGCTTTGGCCGCCCCGCTCCAGTTCAAACCAAAGCTCGACTGCAGCGCCGGCACCCACTTCGCGCAGGCGCGAAAACCGAGCAGCGCGCCGCCCACGGCAAACAGAACCGGAATCAGAAAATCCTGGCTCATGCGGGTGAATTCAAACATCAGCACCACGGCCGTAATCGGCATCTGCATCGAGGCAGCGAGAAACGCGGTTGCGCCGACCACCGCGAACGCACCCAGCGACGCCCCCGGCCACACCATGCTCCACAACCCGCCGAGCACGATCGCCAGTAATGCGCCGTTCGCGAGCCCCGGCGTGAGCAGGCCGCCCTCGGCGCCCGCCCGCAGACTGCTCGCGGTAATCACCACCTTCAGCACCAGCAGCATCGCGGCGAGACTCAGGGTCAGGCCACCGTTGAATGCCAGTCCCGCAGGCCCTTTGCCATTGCCGAGCAACTGCGGGAAATGCATCGCCAGTACGCCGATCATCGCGAAGTTCAGCAGCGACAACACCGGCAGGCGCCAGTTTTTCGGGGCAGCCGCGCGCGAGCGCTTCATCAGCTCCGCGAAGCTCCACGCCGCCGCGCCCAGAATCGGGCCGCACACCACGGACCAGACCACGAGCGATGAACTCAGCACCATTGAAGGCACGAGGTATTGATGCTCGTTGCCCAGTCCCAGCTGCGCGACCCGCGCCGCCACCGACGAGGTCACGATGGCCGGCACCAGGGCGGGCCAGCCGAAAGTACCCAGCAGGACTTCGAGCACGAACACCGCGCCGCCGAGCGGCACGTTATAGACCGCGGCCAGACCGGCGCCCGCGCCGCACGCCACCATGATCCGGCTCTGCGCGACAGACAGACCCGCGCGGCGCGACAGCCAGCCGGCGAGCGCCGAGCCGACTTCGCGCGGCGCGACTTCACGGCCGAGCGGCGAGCCCAGCGCGACGGTGACGATCTGCAGCAATGCATGGATCGTCGTGCTCAGCACAGGCATCTGCGGATCGTCGGACTTGACGGCCTGACGAATACTCACGAGCGGCCGGCCAAACCGGTACAGCGCCCACCAGCCGAGCCCCGCCACCAACCCGCAGATCGTCAGCACGACGAGGCGGCGCTCGGGCGCGGCGCCGCTCACGCCTTGCAGAAAACTCTCGGCGCTGATCACGTGCGTCACGCTGTAGCCGTAGGCGAGATGCTGGATGCCGTGCAGCAGCAACGCGAGCAGCATGCCGCCCAAACCGGCGCCAAGGCCCGTAAGCAGCGTGACGGCGGCCACGACGACAAACGGACTCCGCTCGCGGCGTACTGGCACGGAAGTGATTGATTTGACTGACATGGCGCGTCGGCTGCAATGAAATGAACGGGATGCCAAGCATCTTATTCCGCGACGCAGCATGAATCCAATTGATTTTTCAGCTCGACTGATTCATAAACTGCATATATAAGCCGAAAGGCAGGTGCCATAGGGCTTCCCGGCCGTGCCCACCGGATCAGGCGCTCACGTTTCGGCCCGCGCCAGCTCGTTCGATCCAACAAGGCATTCAAGCTAAAGCGCCACCAAAGACGGCTCGCGCCCGCGCGAACAGCGCGGACGCCACCACGCTTACCTAGCGAACCGATACAAAGAAGATCGACACTACGCACACGATGCCGACGAACCACACCAGCGACCGCAGCGGCGCCACGTTCGCCACATACAGCACGCCGTGCAGCACCCGGGTAACGACGAAGGTGATGGACAGCCAGTTGATCCACGGGCTCGATCCGCCCGCCTGCCCGGCCACGACGATCGCAGCGGTAAACATTGCCAGCGCCTCCCACGCGTTCTGATGCGCCGCATGCGCTCGCGCGCGCCAGCCTTCGAGCCCGGCAAGATAAGCGCGCGGCGTGCGGTTGTCATAGCGCTTGCTGACCTTCGCCAGCATCGTCCACGGAAACGGCAACAGCACCACGATGAGCAGGCATAAATGCGGAATTGTCATTGATCAGTCTCCCTTGTATGCGCGGCGCGAATGCCGCGAGCCGCTGTTATACCCGCCGGTCCGCGCCGCCGCCAACCGGAATCCCGCGAGCACCACCTCTATCGCGCGTGAATTACCTTGAAGTCAGACTGACGGATTACCGTGCAATGGCACTTGAAATAGATTACAAATAACAAACTGCATTGCACACACTATTAATACAATAATTACATTTACCAAACATAATGCATGCACCGTCATTTCGCATGAAACTTGCTCCAGGGATTAATACGGATAAACGTGCGTTCATTCATGCAAGCGTTTAACAGTCGGCGTACACTCGCCCCGGAGCCTTTGCCACAGGGGGTGCGGGGCTGCGGAGCCGCCCGTAGTTGAACACGGGTGATTGGAGACTCAGGAGAACAATCAATGAGCTGGACACGGGAACAGAGAAACGTCACGATCGCCGCCTATCTGGGCTGGACACTCGACGCATTCGATTTCTTTCTAATGGTGTTCGTATTGAAAGATATCGCGGCGGAGTTCAATACGAAAATCCCGGAGGTCGCCTTCGGCATTATGCTGACCTTGATGATGCGTCCGGTCGGCGCATTGATTTTCGGCTGGCTCGCCGACAGGTACGGCCGCCGTCCCACGCTGATGGTCAACATCGCGTGTTTCTCGCTGCTGGAATTGCTCTCCGGCTTTTCGCCTAACCTGGCCACCCTGCTCGTGCTGCGCGCGCTGTTCGGCATCGCGATGGGCGGCGAATGGGGCGTGGGCGGCGCACTGACCATGGAAACCGTGCCGCCCAAATCGCGCGGCATCGTCTCGGGTCTGCTGCAAGCCGGCTATCCGAGCGGCTATCTGCTCGCCTCGGTCGTGTTCGGCGTGTTCTATCAGTACATCGGCTGGCGCGGCATGTTCTTTGTCGGCGTACTGCCGGCGCTGCTCGTGCTATACGTGCGGGCGCATGTGCCGGAATCGCCCGCCTTCAAGACGCTCGAAAAGAAAGCGCGCCCGGGTCTCGTGGCCACGCTCCGGCAGAACGTCAAGCTGTCGCTGTACGCGATCATTCTGATGACCGCGTTCAACTTCTTCTCGCACGGCTCACAGGATCTGTATCCGACCTTCCTGCGCGTGCAGCATCAGTTCGACGCGCATACGGTGTCGTGGATCACCATCACGCTGAACGTCGGCGCGATTTGCGGCGGCCTGTTCTTCGGTTCGTTGTCCGAGAAGATCGGCCGCAAGCGCGCGATCTTCATCGCGGCGTTGATCGCGTTGCCGGTGCTGCCCTTGTGGGCCTTCTCGACCACCCCGCTGCTGCTCGCGCTCGGCGCCTTCCTGATGCAGATCTCCGTGCAAGGTGCGTGGGGCGTGATTCCGGTGCACCTGAACGAAATCTCGCCCGATGAAATTCGCGCGACGTTCCCCGGCCTCGTGTACCAGCTCGGCAATCTGATCGCGTCGGTCAACGGCCCACTGCAAGCGAGCGCCGCTGAAGCGCACGGCAACAACTACGCGCTCATCATGGCGGTGGTAATTGGCGTCGTGGCCGTGGTGATCGCCGCGCTGATTCCGTTCAGCCGCGAGCGCCGCGGCATCGACATGACGCAGTCGGCGAAGCAGGTTGCGGCACAGCTTTAAGCGTTTGAACCAAACAGCTATTTTGCCGGCGCGTTATCGGGCACAATAAGCGGCAAAGGCGGCTCGAACCGCCGCGACGCAAAGCACGCGTCAGCAAACAGAAGCTGGGCCAAACAGAGTAGCAAAGCCATACGAGGCCGTTCCGATTTCCATCGGAACGGCCTTTTTTATTTCCGCGCGGTTTGACGCGCCGCGTGCAGGGAAAGCTCGACCTTCGTCAGGTCTTCTAGAGGAGTTAGTCGACACAGACCCTTGATCGCACGCACCATTCCTTCTTATCCTGAAAAAAACGGCCGTTTCAAATCGATATTTGAATCGCTTGTTTGCGGGCCGCATGCCCGGCAACTGGGAGACGCAACATGGCAGTTCGCACAACAGGCCGGCATGCCGGCGATACGAAGTCCCGCATCCTCGACGCCGCCGAAACGCTGTTCATCGAATGCGGCTATGAGGCCATGTCGCTGCGCCAGATTACTTCGCGTGCCGAAGTAAATCTGGCGGCAGTGAACTACCACTTCGGCAGCAAGGAATCGCTGATTCACTCGATGCTGTCGCGCCGCCTCGATCGTCTCAATCAGGAGCGGCTCAAGCTGCTCGATCGCTTCGACGCGATGCTCGGCGAGCGTCTGACCTGCGAGCATGTGCTCGGCGCGATGTTCATTCCGGCGCTGCGCCTGTCGCGCGATCCACGCGTGGGCGGCAAGGCATTCCTGCGGTTGCTGGGGCGCGCTTATACCGACCCGTCGTCGTTCATTCGCGACTTTCTCAACGGGCACTACGCTTCGGTAGCGGTGCGTTTTTTCGATGCGTTCCAGCGCGCGTTGCCGCATTTGCCGCGTGAGGAGCTCGGCTGGCGGCTTCACTTCGCGATCGGCGCGCTCTCAGGCGTGCTGGCCGGTACCGATACGGACAGCCTGATTTCCGAGTTCTCGCAGGGCAAGTCGATGAACGACCTGCAGCTCATAGCACGCCTTGCCTCGCTGATGGTGGCCGCGCTCAAGGCGCCGCTGCCCAACGGCTCGCAACTGGCCGCATTCGCCGCGGTACTGGGCGACGCTACCGAAGGAGGCTCGGAATGCCCGATCGAGGGCAGCGCGCAAGGCGCGGAAAACACGACGCGGGCGTCAGGCGAATCGGCGTCGGCATCGGCATCGGCGGGGGTATCCGAAGGCGAACGCCGTGGCGACAATATGGAGGCAGGCGCGTTTCAGCACGCGTTGCACGGCACGGCTTAGCAAACAGGCGCTGCGGGCGGCGCCGTCATGAGCCGTCCGCACGAGGAACAGGCAGCGCACTGGCGCGCCGGCAATAACATTCCCGCCGCGTCACGCCGGCAAGCCGCACAACGTTAAGCATGCCGCAGCATCGCACGAGGCATCGACCGGCAATCTCTACACCGTCGGCGAGGCATCAGACAGGCAACAAGTACCCGGTACAAACCCAGCAAAAAAGGCAGCCGAACATCATGAACGCCGCATACCTGAGCAGCACGTCTAAGTCCCGCACCTAAGCGACGCCGCGCTGTCGAACTGCAGACACGACGCGCAAAACGAAGCAGGCGCGAGGGGAAGCAAACGCAGGCAACACGCAAACGCGTGGAAAAGCACCACAGCCGCCGGGCAGAAAATCAATAGAACGCGCACCGTCCGCGCCCCGTGGACGCGTTCGCACGCACCATCGAAACAGGAGGAAACGTCATGCCGTGGTTCATCCCAGTGCTCGTCATAGCCGCTCTCGCGCTCGTCTACGTTCAGGCACGCGCCGTATGGTGGCTTGCCTTCATGATCGTCTGGGTGGCAGCCGCGCATGTCAGCGGCGCGACGGGCCCGGTGGCCACCTCGCTGCTCGCTGTCGTATTCGTCCTCCCTGCCCTCGTGCTCGCGCTCAAGCCGCTGCGCCGCGCGTGGCTCGCCAAGCCCGTGCTCGATATCTTCCGCAAGATCCTGCCGGAGATGTCGCCGACCGAGCGCGACGCGATCGAAGCCGGCACGGTCTGGTGGGACGCCGAACTATTCTCGGGCCGCCCGCACTGGGACAAGCTGCTCGGCTACGGCCCCGCCACGCTGACGGCGGAAGAACAGTCGTTCCTCGACGTCGAATGCGAGCAGCTCTGCGATCTCGCGAACGACTGGGAGACCACCATGATCTGGCAGGATCTGTCGCCGCAAACCTGGCAGTACATCAAGGAGCGCGGCTTTCTCGGCATGATCATTCCGAAGCAGTACGGCGGCAAGCAGTTCTCCGCGTATGCGCATTCGCAGGTCATCATGAAGCTCGCCACGCGCTGCTCGGCCGCCGCCGTTTCGGTGATGGTGCCGAACTCCCTCGGCCCCGCCGAACTGCTGATGCACTACGGCACCGACGCGCAGAAAAACCACTATCTGCCGCGCCTCGCACGCGGCGAGGAAATTCCCTGCTTCGCCTTGACGAGCCCGTACGCCGGTTCCGATGCGGCGGCGATTCCGGACGTCGGCATCATATGCAAAGGCACGTTCGAAGGCCGCGAGACGCTGGGTTTTCGCGTCACGTGGGACAAGCGCTACATCACGCTCGGACCGATCGCGACCGTGCTCGGCCTCGCGTTCCGCGCGCTCGATCCCGACCACCTGCTCGGCATGAGCGACGAACCCGGCATTACCTGTGCGCTGATTCCGACCGACCATCCGGGCGTGAACATCGGCCGCCGTCACTGGCCGCTCAACGCGGTGTTCCAGAACGGTCCGAACTCGGGCAAGGACGTGTTCATTCCGCTCGACTGGGTGATCGGCGGCCGCGCGCAGGTCGGCAACGGCTGGCGCATGCTGATGGAATGCCTGGCAGCGGGCCGGGCGATTTCGCTGCCCTCGTCGAATGTGGGGATGGCGAAAATCGCCGTGCGCGGCACCGGCGCTTACGCCGCGATTCGCCGCCAGTTCCGCACCGCCGTCGGCAAGTTCGAAGGCGTGCAGGAAGCGCTCGGCCGCATGGGCGGCAACCTGTATGTGATGGACGCCGCGCGCCGCCTGTCGGCGCACGCGGTGGATCTCGGCGAAAAACCCTCGGTGATTTCGGCGATCGCCAAATATCACATCACGGAGCGTGCCCGCATGGTCATTAACGACGGCATGGATATCGCCGCCGGCAAGGGCATCTGCATGGGACCGTCGAACTTTCTCGCGCGCGCCTATCAGCAGGTGCCGATCGCGATCACTGTGGAAGGCGCGAACATTCTCACGCGCTGCCTGATCATTTTCGGCCAGGGTGCGATCCGCTGTCATCCGTATGTGCTGAAGGAAATGGCCGCCACGCGCGAAACGGATCGCGCGAAGGCGCTGCGCGATTTCGACGCAGCGTTCTTCGGCCATGTCAGCTTCACGCTGTCCAACGTGGTGCGCAGTTTCGTGTACGGCGTGACGGGTGGCGCGTTCATCGCCAAACCGCGCATGGCCTACGCGCCGCTGCATGCGTACTATCGCGCGGCGACCCGCCTTTCCACCGCATTCGCGCTGCTCGCCGATGTCTCGATGTTCGTGCTAGGCGGCGATCTGAAACGCCGCGAGCGCATCTCCGCGCGTCTGGGCGACGTGCTGTCGCAGCTCTACCTGATTTCGGCCACGCTCAAGCGCTTCGAGGACGAAGGCCGCCAGGAAGAAGACCTGCCGCTGGTTCGCTGGGGCGTCGAGGATTCGCTGTACAAGGCGCAACACGCGCTCGACGGTGTGCTTGCCAACTATCCGAACCGCGTCGCCGCCGGCCTCGTGCGCGTGCTCGCGTTTCCGTTCGGCCTGCCCCACCGCGAACCGTCCGACCGACTCGGCAGTGAAATCGCCGAACTGATGCAAACACCGGGTGCCGCGCGCAACCGTCTGGTGTCCGATTCGTACGTGCCGCATCCGGATGTCGACGCGCTCGGCTACGGCGAGCTGGTGTTCGAGCTGAACCCGCGCTTCACGCAGATCGACCAGAAGCTGCGCGACGCGGTCAAACAAGGTTTGCTCGAGCCGATGCCGCAGAGCCTGCCGCAACTGGCCGCATGGACCGACGCGGCGCAGAAAAAAGGCCTGATCGACGCCGACGAACGCCGCGTGCTCGACGATTACGCGCGTTATGGCGCACAAGTCGTGAAGGTGGATGACTTCCCCGCCGACTTCGACATGCTTGCCAACCTGCAAAAACGCAAGGAGACGCTGGAAAAGGCGCTGGAGCTCGCAGCCTGAGCTCGGCGCCGGCTTGTAAAAAAAACATCCGGGAAAGGCGCGCCGTGTGCGCCGAACTCGGTGCACACTGACACACGTTCGACGCCTCCAATCCCGCGAGGGACTTCATTCGGGCCGGGGGCTGCCTTCGAGGCGTGGCCAGCGGGAGCAATCAATAATATGAACGACTCTTATCTGAACTTCGTCAATTCGCCGTTCGGCGCGCGCCTTGCGCGCTCGCTCGGCCTGCCGAAGCCCGAGGTGCTGCGCCGCTATCGCGCCGACCAGCCGGAGTTCGGCGGCCTGATGGCGATCGGTGCGGGCCGCGAACCGCAGTTGCTCGACGCGCTCGCGAATCTCGTGGCCGGCATCGGCGTGACCAGCGTCGCGCATG
Organism: Paraburkholderia dioscoreae; assembly: GCF_902459535.1. NCBI lineage: Bacteria > Pseudomonadati > Pseudomonadota > Betaproteobacteria > Burkholderiales > Burkholderiaceae > Paraburkholderia > Paraburkholderia dioscoreae. The sequence continues at coordinate 1,798,339 of NZ_LR699553.1, read as the reverse complement.
AAGGCGCCGGGCTGTGGGTGCCGCTCGCCAATCGCCACGGTCTGATGACGGGGCGTTTCGAAGCGGCCGATTCCGGCTCCCAAGGCAAGCTCGCGGCCCTGCTGTTCGACGCGAGCGGGATCGAAGACAGCACCCAGCTCGAACCGCTGCACGGCTTCTTTCACGACACACTGCGCTCGCTCGGCAGGTGCGGGCGCACCATCGTGCTGGGACGGCCGCCGGAAAGCTGTGCGACGCCGCGGCAGTGGACCGCGCAGCGCGCGCTCGAAGGCTTCACGCGTTCGCTCGGCAAGGAAGCGCGGCGCGGCATCACCGCCAATCTGGTCTACGTGGAGCAAGGCGCCGAAGGTCGCGCTGAAGCGACGCTGCGTTTCTTTCTGTCGCCGCGCTCGGCTTATGTGTCGGGTCAGGTCGTGCGCATCGCCGCCGCCAGTGCCGGCGCGGAAACGACACCCACGTTCGACTGGCGGCAGCCGCTCGCGGGCCGGCGCGCGGTCGTGACCGGCGCCGCGCGCGGCATCGGCGCATCGATCGCGAGCGTGCTGGCGGCGGAAGGCGCGCACGTAATCGGCATCGACATCCCAACGGCCCGCGAGGCGCTCGACGCCACCATGCGTCAACTGAACGGCACCGCGCTCGCGTTCGACATCGCCGCGCCCGAAGCACCCGCGCAGATCGCCGCCGCGCTCGACGAACAGGGCGTGGATATCGTCGTGCACAACGCCGGCATCACGAAGGACAAGACCATCGTGAAGATGACCGAGGCCGCCTGGCAAAGCGTGATCGACATCAACCTGTCCGCGCAGGAGCGGATCGACGACGCCCTGCTCGCCGCCGGCATTCTGCGCGACGGCGGCCGGATCGTCGGCGTGTCGTCGATCAGCGGCATTGCCGGCAATCTCGGCCAGACCAATTACGCCACCTCGAAGGCCGGCGTGATCGGTCGCGTGCAAAGCATGGCGCCGCAGTTGCACGCGCGCGGCATCACGATCAACGCCGTCGCGCCCGGCTTCATCGAAACGCAGATGACCGCGAAGATTCCGCTCGCAATCCGCGAAGCCGGCCGCCGCATGAATTCGATGAGCCAGGGCGGCCAGCCGGTCGACGTCGCGCAGACTATTGCGTGGCTCGCGCATCCGGGATCGGCGGGCGTGAGCGGCCAGGTCGTGCGCGTGTGCGGACAAAGCCTGATTGGAGCGTGACCATGAGTGAGCCGGGGGATCCGTTCAGCGGCAGTCAGGCATCGAACACGGCGCGGCCGGACGCCGTGCGGCCCAGGACCGTCGTGATCGACACCTTGCCCGCGCCCGCGAAGCTCTACGCGCGCGCGTTGTCCGGCATCGTCAAACGCGGGCGCGAGACACATCTGCCGCCGTTGCGTCTCGTGCGCCCCGCCGTTCCCCTTGAGCCAGGGCAGATCTGGCATTACGCGCGCGTGTGCGGTTTCATTCCCGAGCACGGCGTGCCGCTCACGTATCCGCATCTGCTCGCCTTTCCCTTGCATCTGCTGATGCTGACCGACCCGGCGTTTCCGTGGTCGGCGCTCGGGCTCGTGCATCTGGCCAACCATGTGCGCCTGCGCCGGCCGCTCGCCTACAAGGACATGCTGCGCGTCGAGGTGGAATTCGGCGCGCTGCTGCGCCACGACAAAGGCCAGGCGTTCGTGCTGCATACCCACATGTACCGGCGCGGCGAAGCAGTGTGGGACGGCGACAGCGTCTATCTGAAGCGCGGCGTGCAGGCGAGCGGTAGCGTGCTCGATCCGCTCGAACTCGGGCCCGAACCACTGCAACGCATCGCGCGCTGGCAACTGCCGTCGCAACTCGGCCGCGACTACGCGGGCGTGTCCGGCGACTACAACCCGATCCATCTGAGCGCGCTGTCCGCGAAGGCCTTCGGTTTTCCGCGCGCGATCGCGCATGGCATGTGGACGCTGGCGCGCGCCGCCTCCGCGCTGCAACCGCCGAAGCCGCTCGCGGAAGCCACGCTCAGCGCCGAATTCAAGCTGCCGATGCTGCTGCCCGGCGAGGCTTCACTGTGGGGTGCATCGCCTTCGCTGATCGAACGCGACATTGAAGTGCGCGACATTGGCGGACAGAAACCGCATTTGCGTGGGCGCATGCAATGGAGACTGCAATGACGCACGCGCATCGGGCGTCGAAGCGTGGAATTCGGGCCCGCTGAAATCGTTGTTGCATCAGGACCGTCGTTATCAGGCATCACCGCAATCGCAGCATGTGCAGCATTCGCACCATTCAATAAAACCAGGGAACGACCCGAAGGAGCCGAGCATGTCCAACCCGCCGCCAGCCGTACGCCGCGTCGCCATAGTCGGAGGCAACCGGATTCCGTTTGCCCGCTCGAACACCGCCTACGCGACCGCGTCGAATCAGGACATGCTGACCTTTACGCTGCAAGGCCTGATCGACCGCTATAACCTGCACGGCGAACGGCTGGGCGAAGTCGCGGCAGGCGCTGTCATCAAACATTCACGCGACTTCAATCTGACGCGCGAATCCGTGCTGTCCACCACGCTTGCCAAAGAGACGCCCGCCTACGACGTCCAGCAGGCCTGCGGCACCGGACTCGAAGCTGCCATCCTCGTCGCCAACAAGATTGCCCTGGGGCAGATCGAAGTGGGCATTGCGGGCGGCGTCGATACGACTTCCGATGCGCCGATCGGCGTCAACGAGCGGATGCGCAAGATCCTGCTCGAAGCGAATCGCGGCAGGAGCACCGGGCAACGCGTCGGCGCGCTGAGCAAACTGCGGCCCGGCATGTTTTTCAAGCCGCTGCTGCCGCGTAACGGCGAGCCGCGCACGGGCCTTTCGATGGGCGAGCATTGCGAGCTGATGGCGAAACGCTGGAACATCTCGCGCGAGGCGCAGGACGTACTCGCCTACGACAGCCACCGCAAGTTGACGGCGGCGTACGCGCGCGGCTTCGTCAACGATCTGATGACACCGTACCGGGGTCTTGCGCAAGACAACAATCTGCGCGCCGACCTCACGCTGGAAAAACTCGCGAGCCTGAAGCCGGTGTTCGATCGCGACGCCGGCACGCTGACCGCCGGCAATTCGACGCCGCTCACCGACGGCGCCTCCGCCGTGCTGCTCGCGAGCGAGGACTGGGCCGCGCGGCATGGACTGCCGGTGCTCGCGTATCTGAGCTGGTCCGAAACCGCCGCCGTCGATTTCTTCGACAGGAAAGAAGGCCTGCTGATGGCGCCCGCATACGCTGTGCCGCGCATGCTGGCGCGCGCCGGACTCACCTTGCAGGACTTCGATCTGTACGAAATTCACGAAGCGTTCGCCGCCCAGGTGTTGTGCACGCTCGCGGCGTGGCAGGATGACGAATATTGCCGCACGCAACTCGGTTTGCCGGGCGCGCTCGGGGCGATCGATCGGGCGAAACTGAACGTGAATGGCAGCTCGCTTGCCACGGGTCATCCATTCGCGGCGACGGGTGGACGCATCGTCGCCGGTCTCGCGAAAATGCTCGCGCAACTCGACAAACCGGCCGGCACCGCGCGCGGACTGATTTCGATCTGCGCGGCGGGCGGCCAGGGTGTGGTCGCGATTCTGGAGCGCTGAGCGGCGTGATGTTTTTCGCACTCGCTTCGCGGCGTGTTTTTGCTTCGCGCGCTGCCGCACTCGCGCGGAGTGCCTGGATGACTGACCGACCGCAGGATCAACACACAAACAGGTGAAGCTGCAGCTTCAGCCACTATCTTGCATGGGACCGGGACAAGCGCCAAAGCACCATAGCGCCAGCTCCGGTCGACCGCTTTGCATGGGAGACGATCATGACGCAGTCCACTCAAACCCCGCTTCCGCTAGCCGCCGATTCCGCACCGCAGTACGCCGCGAACCCCGCGCCTGCTTCCACGCAGACTCAGGCGCCGGCTCAGGCGCCCGTTCACGCGCCCAACACCGACGCCATCTGGTACGCGTCCTATCCGGCAGACGTGCCGCACGACATCGACGTCGCGCAGTACGAATCGGTCGTGCAGTTCTTCGACGAATGTATCGCCCGGTTCCGCGAGCGTGTGGCCTATGTGAGCGTGGGCGCGAACATGACCTACGGCGAGCTCGGCCGCAAGGCCAGCGCATTCGCCGCGTATCTGCAAAGCCTCGGCGTGAAGCCGGGCGAGCGCGTGGCGATCATGCTGCCGAACACGTTCCAGTATCCGGTGTCGCTGTTCGGCATACTGAAGGCCGGCGGCGTGGTGGTCAACGTGAATCCGCTCTATACGGTGCGCGAACTCGCGCATCAATTGAAGGACAGCGGCGCGCAAACCATCATCGTGTTCGAGAACTTCGCGAAGACGGTCGAAGACGCGCTGCCGGGGACCAAAGTGCAGAACGTTATCGTGACGGGTCTCGGCGATCTGCTTGCCGACGGCCTGAATCTGAAGGGACGTCTGCTCAATTTCATGCTACGGCACGTGAAAAAGATGGTGCCCGCGTACAACCTGCCCAACGCCGTGCCGCTGCTCGAAGCGCTTTCAATCGGCTACTCGCGGCCGTTGACACCCGTGCGCCCCACGCATGCGGACATAGCGTTCCTCCAGTACACGGGCGGCACGACCGGCGTCGCCAAGGGCGCGATGCTCACGCACAAGAACATCATTGCCAATCTGCTGCAGGCGAAAGCGTGGTCCGAAGGGCAACTGACCGGCGACGTCGAAACGGTGCTCACGCCGCTGCCGCTCTACCACATCTATTCGTTGACCGTGAACGCGCTGATCTTCATGGGGCTCGGCGGCCGCAACATTCTGATCGCCAATCCGCGCGACATGAAGCGCGTGATGATGATCATCCGTCACGAAAAATTCACCGGCATGACCGCCGTGAATACGCTCTACAACGCGTTCCTCGAAAACGAGGAGTTCTGCAAGCGCGACTTCTCGGATCTCAAGCTCGCGATGGCCGGCGGCATGGCCACGCAGAAGTCGGTGGCCGAGCGTTTCAAGGCGGTGACCGGCAAACCGATCATCGAAGGATATGGGCTGACCGAATGCTCGCCGATCGTCTCGATGAATCCGGTCGATCTGAACAACATGCGCGACTTCGAAGGGTCGATCGGTTTGCCCGCGCCGTCCACTCACGTGCGCTTCCGGAAAGACGACGGCAGTTGGGCGAACATCGGCGAGGCGGGCGAATTGTGCGTGAAGGGGCCGCAGGTGATGAAGGGCTACTGGAATCGCCCGGAGGAAACCGCCAAGGTGATCGACGACGACGGCTGGCTCGCCACCGGCGACATCGGCGTGATGGATTCGCGCGGCTTTATCCGCCTGATCGACCGTAAGAAGGACATGATCCTGGTGTCGGGCTTCAACGTCTATCCGAACGAAGTCGAAGACGTGATCGCAACGCATCCGGACGTGCGGGAAGTGGCGGCCATCGGCGTGCCTGATGCCGCGCAGGGCGAACGGGTGAAGGTGTTCATCGTCCGGCGCAATCCTTCGCTGACGGCGGAACAGGTGATCGCCCATTGCCGCAAGAACCTGACAGGTTACAAGGTGCCGAAGCTCGTCGAGTTCCGCGACGAGCTGCCGCAAACCAACGTAGGTAAAATTCTGCGCCGCGCACTGCGAGACGAGGAACTCGCGAAGCAAAAGCCTGCCTGACAGAGGTTGCGCCTCGCATCACCTTACGGAGAGATTCATGAAGCACCGCATGTCCGCACGCTCATGCCGCACGCCGGCCTTCATGCACCTCATCCGTGATTCGACGCAAGCCGCCCGCTTGTGGGCGTCGCGCCATGCACCGTTGCAAAGCGTGCCGTCGCGCGGACTCCTGCTCGCCGCGCTCATGAGCGGCGCGGCCGCACTGGCCGCACTGGCCACTCCCGCCGCGTTCGCGCAAAACGACGACACGCCGCCCGCGCTCGATACCGTCAACGCCGTCAAGGCGCCGGCCACGCCGTCCTCGCAGGTCGGCAAGCTCACGCTGGATCAACAGGTCAAATGGCTGCGCGCCGCGCAACAGAGCGGCGCCCTGGAAAAGCTCGGCGACGCCCAACTGGTCGCGCTATTCCAGTCGCTCGACCCGCTCGCGTTGCCGCGCTATATCAAGGAAGGGCCGAACGGTTATCCGTCGTACGAGTTCACCATGTCGCGTTCGGAACGCATTCACGGCAGTTGGCCCGACAAGCCCGATCACATGCTGGTGCGCCTCACGCACGACCCGCTGCGAATCTACGCTACGTGGCTGCCCGACGGCGGCCACGCGGGTCAGGAAGTCATCTACGACGAGTCCAAACGGACCGACGAATTGTATGGACACCTGGGCGGCATCCTGAACGTGATGCCGTTGTGGACCTCGCTGAATGGCGCCCTCGCCCACTCGCAATCGAACCATGACGTGCGCGATCTCGGCACCGAATACATTGCGAACCAGTACCTCGACGAAGGCAAAAAATACGCTGCCGCCGGTCTGCCGCGCTCGTCCACGGTGGAAGTCAAAACGATCGACGGCGTACGTGTGGTGGCTTTCACCTTCGAAACGCCGATGGGCCAGCCGCAGTTCTACGCGAAGAAGGAAACGCTCGGCCTCGATCTGCGGCATCCGTATTTCCGCAGCGTCGAGTCTTACGACAACGACGGTAATATCTTCGAGAGAATCGTGTTCGAAACCATCACGCCGAAAACATTCGACGACTCGACGTTCGATCCGAAGAACAAGGCGTACAGGTTCTAGCGCGGCACGCGCGGCGCGAACACGAACGCAACATGGGCCGGTTGCGCGTTAGCGCTCGCGCCTTGTTCGCGAGTGTGTTCGATCAGGTGTCCCGCACGAGTCGCGAGTTCGCTCAGGACGAAATAATCGGAGACGCGAGTGATGCCGATCAGCGAGACCGACGCATGCGTGGACGTCGCGCGAAGAAGCGGTGCGAGTGTCGTGTGCCACAGCATGCCGATATCGTCGCCGGTTTCGAAAACCGGCCACTGCCTGTGCGCGGCATAGCCGGCGAGCGCGGCGCCCTGGGCCAGCGTGGAATCGGCAAGCGCCACCGTATTGCCATGAGCCGCGCCGTGCGCGAGCCACGGCCACGCGCCGCCTGCCACGGTCGGCAGGCAGGCGCCGGTCATCATGAAAGTGCGGCGGTCCATTGATCGCTCCTGTCGTCATTGAGCGCGTGCAGCGCACGCCTCAGGTGTAGCCTCGCCGGTCGCGCCATGCCGCCGGCCAGATGCCTTGCTTGCCCGGCGCGAGAATGCCGTTCGGGTCGAGCGCGTCCTTGATCGTCTCCGAGAGCCGCAGCAGAGCGCCGTCGTTGAAGCTGTATTGGGCCGCGGCAAAATCCATATACGCGAGATGCGTGCGATATTCGCCGTAGCCCGCCGCGCGCGCATCGCTGATCAGCGAACGCACCAGCGCGCCGGCCTGCTCGACCTGGTTCGCGTCGTCGCGGTCGAAGATCGCCGCGAAAATGTGATGCAGATGCCGCGCGCCCGCCGTAAAACCGCCGTAGTAATCGAAGCCGTATTCCGCGGCGCGCGCTTTGACCATCGTGTATTGACGCAGCGCGTCGCGCCCCGTCGCCGGGCACACCGGCGCGAAGTCGACGTGCGCGCCCGCGCCGCCACGCCAGTCGAGCATGCGAAACGCGGTCATCGCCGGAATGCCGGCGAGATTGCGATCGCCGCCCCCGGTGGGCTGCGCATCGCCCGCGTAACGCGTGGCGGAGAGCCGCGCCTGCGGCACGCGGGCGAACGCGCGCTGCACGATCGCATAGCGCGCGTCGATCAATTCAGGCGTACCGTATAGCGCAAAATGCAGATTCCAGCGGCCCACATCCAGCTTGTCGAGCATCGCGGCCACCGCGCTCTCGGGCATCGCGCCAGGGCCGTCATACCATTGCGCACGCGCCGACAGACCGGCCGCGCGGCGCAGGCCGCCTTCGATCACCGCGTGATTGCGGATCGTTTCATCGAGTCGCAACGGACGCAAAATCTCCACGATCGTTTCGAGATCCGCTTCATGCCGGAACTGGATTTCGCCGAGCAGATACGCGGGCGGCGCGGGCATCAGCCAAACGCCCAGCTTGGTGACGATGCCGTAGTTCGACTGCATGAACATCGCATCGAACGAGGGTCCGTAGCCCGGCTGATACAGCTGCCACGCGGTGCCGATTTCGATTCCGCCCATGCCCGTGCGCAACACGTCGCCGTTGGCCAGCACCACTTCCATGCCGCACTGCGCCGCCGCGTGATCGCCGTAGTCCGTATAGCCGAAGCCGCGCTCGAGCGTATTGCCGACCACGCTGCCCCAGCCGGCCGCGGGTGGATCGACCCACAGCCTGTAGCCCTTCTCGCGCAGATACGCGTACAGATCGAAGTAGCTGACGCCCGGTTCGACCAGCGCGTAGCCCATTGTCTCGTTCACTTCGAGGATGCGGTTCATCCTGTGCAGATCGAGCACGACCGAACCGGCCAGGCGCGGCGCCGCACCACCGTAGGCGAAGTTGCGTCCGGTCGAAACGGTCCACAACGGAATGCGAAATTGATTGGCAATCCGCAATATCGCGCGGATCTCGTCGACGGATCCGGGCATGAGCGCGGCACTGGCCGAAAACGCTTCGCGCTCGCCGGGCGCGAACGGATCGCGATACGCCGCGAGCCCATCCGCCGAGCTCACCACCTGCGGCTCGCCGACAATCGAGCGCCAGGCGGCGAGTGCGCGATCGAACTGCGCGGCGGATACCTTCGGCGGCAAGCTGCGAATCAAAGCATCTCCTTGGCCGCCGCGCGTGCGAGCGGCAGCGGGTTAGCGGCGCATTCCACCGCCGCCGTGCGACATGCCGCCCCATGCGTGCATGGGCGGCGCGCCGTGCCAACCGCCGTGGCCGCCCACCACATACGGTCCGCGCACGCCACGCACATAGCGCACATGATCCATGGGATGAAAATGATGAAAGCGGTCGATGAACACGAACGACACGCCGACACCGAACACGACCGCCGGGCCCCAGTACCACGGATCGTAGTAGTAAGCCGCGCCATCCGCCAGCGCTTGAGCGGCGGCATCGTCATCGACGATCTGCCACGTGCCGTCCGGTTGCAGGCACGCACGGCCGGTGATCTGCTGCATGACGCCGTCGATTTCCGCCTGCCCCGCCACGAACCGGCACGTTGACCCATCGCCTGACAGCGCGTCGTCATCCGCGTGCGCCGCGAGCGGCGCCGCACACGCGGCGCCCAGACACAACCAGACTATGCCGCGATACAGCCGGCTGCCGAACTGATGAAATGTGAGCATGATTTTGCTGCCTCGACGCGCCGGCGTTGCGACCCGCAAGAAACGTGTCGGCACCGTGAAGACACCGTCGGTTTGCCTTGCTCGAAACCGCGCCGTGAACACGCACAAGTGCGCGGCGACAACACGATCCAGCAAGCAGTAAACGAAGCCCTTCGCGACGCTATTCCGCATGCGCTGCGGCAGCGCGAACGGTTTCTGTTACCGCGTGTTGCAGACCCGGCGCGGCAGAGGACCGGGCCCGCGACCGCCGCTATTGCCACGACTCCGGTTTGCCGCCGAGCGCGCTGCATACGTCGATGGCGATGGTGCGCAGCTTGCCTTCCGCGATCGGCCCGGACAGCGCGTAGCCCATGCCGTCGTTGATCCAGTAGAAGGTGCGCCGGTTGCCCTCGCGGAACAGGCGGAACGCGGTTTCGTCGCGCGACGTGCCGGTGACGTAGAGCGTGAGGCGCGCGCCGCTGCCGTTCTCGTACATGAATTGCGCCGCCGGTCCCGCTTCGCCGGGCAAGAGCCGCCCGCCCACCAGCGAGTAACCGTATTCCTGCAATGAAGGAACCGAGAGCGGCCGGTTCAGCCGTTTGGAGAGCCAGTTGATCAGATGCTCTTCTTCGCTCGCGGCCACTTCCACCGGATGACGCCGCTCCGGCGTGTACACCGCGTAGGCAATGTCCGCGCGCTCGGCGAAGCTCGGCGGCTGGCCGCCCAGACCGCCCCACGCGCCGCCGGTCAGGCGCGGCGCGAGCGGCCCCAACGCGAGCGCGAGCCCCGCGCCTGCCGCCAGCCAGCAGGCCGCGACACCCGCGCGCTGCCACCACGGCGTCTTGCGGCGCAACACGATGAAGGCCGGTTCGTCGGCGGCATCGTCCTCACGGCGTTCGTTGCGCGTGTCACGCTCGCTGCGCTGCGGCGCCCCGCACAGCGCCCGCAATGCAGCCTTCTGCGCGCGCCATGCGGCCACGCGCGCGGCGGCCTGCGGATGCTGTTTCAACTGCCCCTCGATCGCGGCGCGCTCCACGCCTGGCAATTCGCCGTCGACAAACGCCGACAGCGCTCGCAGATCGAGCCCTTCGGGCAAGCTGGAATCGTAGTCGTCGCTATTCATCACGGATTTCTCACTACTTTTAACGGCGTAGTTTTACGCGCCGGCCCCTGAGCCGGTCCCTCCGTCAGCAACGCGCGCATGTGTTCGCGCGCGCGCGACAGCCGCGACATGACCGTGCCGATCGGCACGCCGAGTGCGCTCGACGCTTCCTGATAAGACAGTTCCTCCACGCAGACCAGCAACAGCACTTCGCGCTGTTCGACCGGCAGACAATACAGCGCGCGCTGCAGATCGCGCAGCACGAGACCGTCGACTTCACCCTGAGGCGCTTCGAGGTTGCGCCACGGCGCGCTCTCGTCGTCGACGGCAATCTCGCGGCGGCCGCGCAACTGGTCGATGTAGAGATGCCGCAGGATCGTCAGCAGCCACGCGCGCAGATTGCTGTCCGGCCGGAACGCCGCCCAGCGCGCGAACGCTCGCTCCGCCGTATCCTGCACGAGGTCGTCGGCCCAGGCGCGGTCGCCCGTCAGTGCGCGCGCGTAGCGGCGCAACTGCGGGAGCCACGAAATCACTTCGGCTTCGAAATTCACCCGGCGTGTGGCGCTCAGTAGCCGCCGCCACTGCTGTTGCCGCCGCTCGTGCCGGAGGCGCTGCCATCGGTCGTGCAGGCACTCGTCGCAAGCGTACCGGCCGCGAGCGCGAGCACAACGAAAACGGCGGAAAGAATGCGGGATACTTTCATGGTGAATCTCCTGATGAGCGCCCGGACGCCTTGTGCGGGCCGAGAAGCCGGTCGGCCACGCGCACGATGCAGCGCCGCCATGCCTGATATAACGCGGGCAGGCGCTGGTTTATTCCGCCGAAGACACGGCCGGGCGCTATCTTTTTCCGCCATCCGCGCCGCGAAGGCCCGTGAGTGGCGGAAGAATGCGGCATTCGTCCGCAGATTCGTAACGCAACGTTACAGTCAATAGTTATCAGATGCTTATGCGCCCACAAGCCGTTATAGTGGACGCAGTTCGCCCGCCGACGCGTTCCGCCCCCACACAGGGTAGAATCGCGGCGAACAACCGTTTTTCTAACCTGAATTGTCCATGGCTTCCGCAGAATCGCATCCGCAAAACGACTTCATGAACGCTGCGCGCAAAGAACGAAAGCGCGTTGAGATCTATCTTGTCAACGGCATCCGCCTGACGGGGTGCATCGAGTCGTTCGATCAGTATCTGGTGATGCTGCGCACGCCTGTCGGCCTGCAAGGCATCTACAAGCGCGCCATCTCGACGATCCAGCTCGACACCGGCACGCGTCCGGCTCCGCGCGCGGGGCGTCCTTCGCATGGCGAGCACACCACGCGTGGGCCGCACGGTTCGCGTGAACCCCGCGATCATCGTGAGCCGCGTGAACCGCGCGAGTCGTATGGCGCGCCGTCTTCGGACCGGCCTGCGTCAGATCGTAGCAGCGGCACGTCGGACGGCCCGGTGGTCGTGACGCGCCGCCGGCGTCTGTTCGGCACGGGCGGCGACGGTGGCAATCATGGCAGTGGCAACCACGGTGGCGGCAATCACGGTGGTAATGGTGGTAACGGCGGCAGCGGCAGCACCGAGTAAGCCACTGCGGCAGCGCTCGGCTACTCCGCTGAATGGCCGAGCCGCTGCAGGATTTTTTCCAGGCGCATCACCTGCAGTTCCGTCAATTCGAATCTACATTTAACCGCCAGCACGCGGCGGCGCCAATATACGGCGTCGAGCATGCGCTGCGCCGGCTGCTTCGTTGCCCAATCCAGATGATCCAGTTCTGTTTCTACGACGTGTGACGCGTTGAGACGCTGCGCGCACGCGGTTTTTTTCCGGTTCATGTTGTTCGCTGCCTTTGTTCACAGGTTCTGGTTGCGCCCCTCCCGAGCTTGACACTGCCGGCCTGCGGCATGCGTTGCTGTCCGCCGGCCCACGCGGTCGGCGAATGATTTGTTTTTCCGCGCCGCTTTCCATCGACACACGGAAAACGAGTCGATGCGCATCGGTTTTAAGTTTTGGCTGATGAAGTTGCTTCGGCTCCAGCCCCGTTCGGCTCGCCGTTCTGACGCCCACGCGGATGGCGCGCAGTCTTAAACCGTTCGGCCGATGTTCGCCGATGCCTGCTTTGCGCTATGCTGGATTGCCGACTCTCTTCTTACGGAGCACGTCATGACCAGCAAGAAGCACCCCGAGACTCATCCCGCCGAAACCCAAACGCCCGCGGAATCGGAAGACAGCCGGCTCGATGAGGCGCTAGAGGAAAGTTTTCCTGCCAGCGACCCGATCGCTGTGGATACGGGTGATCCGCATCATGCAGAGGAAAAGGGAGCGCCTTCGGAGGGAAAGAAGCGGCATTAGAACTTGCCGCAGTGCTCTCTCGCGGACATGGCGAAGCGATGCCGCGAAGATTAGCCCTACCACCGTACATGCGGTGAGTCAGGCGCGAACGCTCGTGCGCGCGCAAACAGCTGAGGGAATAGCGAGGCCGTGTGCCATGCGTGACACGCGTTTTCTGAGCAGGCGCAGCCGGCGCTGGTGACGGGCGGCGGCCGGTACTGTTGATCCGCGCCGCCCTGGCCCACCCGATATTTTTCAGACCGTCACCCTCAGTGCGAGGGCAAGCCGCTTTCCAGTTGGCGCTGCAGTTCACGCACCTGACGCTGCGCGGCACGCAACTGATCTTGCGCGGAAGCCTTCTGCTGAGCGAGCGCCGTAGCTTCGGCGCGGGTCTGCTGCTGCTGGCTCGCCACGATGGTCTGCTGCTGGCGCGCCACATCCAGATCGGCCTGCAGACGGTTCGCGCGGTCTTGCGACAACGCGATCATCCGCTCCGTAAACGCTTTCTGCGCCTCGAGCTGCGTGCGGCGAATCTCGACGTCCGACAGTTGCACCGTCTGACGCACGAAATCCTTGTAGATCATGTCGGCACGCGCGGCGTCCTGGGTCTTGATGACACGCCAGAAATTTTTCTGCTGGAACAGCGCCACGTAGTACGTCATCTCCTTGCCGTAAAACAGCAAGCTCGCGCCGTAGCTACCGTTATAGGTGGTGCGCAATTCGCTCAGATCCGAGCCGTGGATCATCTGCTGCAATTCCGCCACATTGCCCGCGGCGGACTGCTTCGCTTCGTCGGGCGTGAGCGCCGACGTCTGAGCCTGTCCTGCCGGTGGCGTTGCCGGCAACGCCACCGTCGCGCCCGGCTGGGAAACAACGCCGCCCCCGGCGCCAGCACCCGCGCTGCTGTCCGGCAGAGACTGCGCATTCACGCCCTGCGCTGCCCCGATCGCGATGACTGCGGCGAAGGCAATCTGTCGTAGTTTCGACTTTCGGTCCATGTAATTCCTGCTTGAACAGTTTTTGTTTTAGTACAACCGTCTCATTATTACTCACTTTCGCGTGTTTCGGGCTCTTCGTCGAAAATTTGGTATTTGCGCATCTTCTCCCACAGAACCTTGCGGCTGATGCCCAGGTAGAGCGCGGTATCCTGGCGCCGCCAACCGTTTGCGTCGAGCGCGGCCAGCACGCGGTTGCGTTCGGCCATGTCCCACTTGCTGCGGTCCACCAGCACCTCGGCGACGCTTTCGGCCGGCACCGGCTGACTGGTGCGCGCGAGCGCGAGCAGGCGTTGCAGGCGCGCCGCGTCCCACGCACCGATCTGGCGCACGGTCACGCCGATGCGTTCGGCCAGGTTGCGCAGTTCGCGCACGTTGCCGGGGAAGTAGGTGTCCGCGACGGCGTCGGCGAGCCAGTACGGCAGGTCGGGCAGCGCGGCGAGACGCTCGGTGCCGACGATCTGCGCAATGAACGCCTTGAAGATGGCGATCTTGTCGACGGCGCCCCGCTCTTCCAGTGACGGAATTTTCAACTCGATCACGGCAAGCCGGTAGTAGAGGTCGGCGCGAAACGTGCCGTCTTTCACCAGTTGCGGCAGCAGTTTGTTGGTCGCCGCCACCAGCCGGAAGTCGAGCTTCACCGGCGTCGCCGAACCAATGCGCGTCACCGCGCTGTCTTCGAGCACGCGCAGCAGCTTGACCTGCTGATAGAGCGGCAGATCGCCGATTTCGTCGAGGAACAGCGTGCCGCCGTCGGCCTGCTCGAAGTAGCCTTTGTGCGCGACCACCGCGCCGGTGAACGAGCCTTTCGAGTGACCGAAGAACAGCGACTCGAACAGCCCGTCCGGAATCGCGCCGCAGTTCACCGCGACGAACGGGCCTTGCCCGTAGCGGCTATGTTTTTCGTGCAGCAGTTGCGCGATGCGCTCCTTGCCGACGCCGGTTTCGCCATGCACCAGCACACTGGTGTCGCAATCGGCGAAGGTGTCGACTTCGTGCAGCAGCGCCTGCATGCACTCCGAGTTGGCGATCATCGCGTCGGACTCGTGCGTCTTCGCGCTGTGCGCGCGCATTTGCAGCACGAGCTTCATGACCATGCCGCGCAATTCGGCGCAGGTGAAGTCGAGCGGCAGGATATGCGAGTACTCGGACGGGTACGTGGCCGGATCGTGTTCACGCGGCGCGGCGCCGACCCACACTACCGGGATGCCGTGCGCCGCCTGCCAGTCGCGCAGGATCAGCGCGCCGCTGTCGATCACGGATACGCTGATGATTGCGAGCGACGGCCGCAGCGCGGTCCGCTCGGGCGAGATCGCGATATCGTCAGCACGGATCACTTCGACGTCGAAGCTCGCCATGCAGCGCGCGACCCGGTCGACGATGTCGGCCTTGCCCTCCCAGACGTAGATATCGAGTTCCTCGATTTTGGTGGTGGTTCTCATCTTGGATAGGCTAGTTGACCAGTTGCGCGACGCCGCACGTCAGCGACATGTTGTGGACCGTGGCGGTGCCGACCTGAACGCCCAACAGGGACAGTGTGGGGACGAGGACTGCGTCGAGGAGGTTGAAGACGGGTTGGAGAACCGGCACGAGGAGGCCTGTCAGGCCCGAAAGGATCAGTGACACGACGCCACCTAGATCGACACCCAGCGCATTGACGACCAGCGCGCCCGACAGGCTATTGAGCAACGTCGAGGTCAGCACGGCGCCATCGCTGCCGATGGCGTTGGAATTCGCACTTTTGCTGGCGTCGAAACTGCCCGACGGACCGTTGAAGACAAGCGGGGTCAGCGTGCCCGGATCGAGCCTGGCTTTGATCGGGTTCAGCGCAACCGTCCCCGCCGGCACCGTGATGCCGAGCACGACCGCCGACAACGACACCACGTTGACCGGCTTGCTGCAGGACGCGTCGCCGGCAATACAGAGCGCGGCAATCCCAGGCGTGACCTTGATCGTGGCATTCGTGGCCGCCTTGGTGCTCTCGCAATCGACCGACGTCAGGGACGCGCTACCCTGGGCGGTCTGCACCGAGACGTTCAAAGGCGTGCTCAATGCCGATAGGGTCACCGCGAGCAATGGCGCGCCGCCCACCGTGATCGTCGGCAAGTTGAGCGGCAAGAGATTCACACTCGCGTTGACCACCGCCGTGCGCGCGTTCGTCCGGTATGTCCCGTCGGCCGACGTGCCGCCCTCGCCCACCGCCAGCACGGGCGGATTGACGATCTGCAGCGAAATCCCGGCCACGCCCGCGAGCCCCGCCGCCACGTTGATCACCGGGGCCTTGCCCAAGGTGCCGTCCGGACTGCGCTGCGCGATCTGCGCGGCAACCAGCAATGCATCGAACGCGTTGACCGTCGCGCTCGCCGCGGCATCCGGATTGGCGAGGCCGAGCGCGAGCAACCCGGGTGCGGACGTGACGCCATCGCCGATCGTGATGTTCTGGCCACCCGGAATAGCCACGGCCAACCGCTGCAGAATCGCCGCATTGATCGTATCGCCGCCCGTCTGCAGCGCGGTGACCATCGCAACCATCAGTTGCTGAAAGCTCACCGTGGTGCCGAGCAGCCCCTTCATCGTCGCGGCGCCCAGCGCCACTTTCAGATCTTCCAGCTTGACGTGCGCCGTCGCGAGGCTCTGCGTGTCGCCCACGCTCAGCGACACGCTCGTGTTCAGCAAGCCGCCAAGGATCGCGTTCAACAGCGCCGACTGCTGCGTATTGATCGACGCGATGCCGGTGCCGAGCGAAAACGCGTCGATGTTGGACGCGAACGCGGTGGCCGTCGCCGAGACGTTACGGCTCGGTCCGACGAAGAAATACGGCACGACCTGGGTCGTCTTCACCTGCACCGCATTGAGCGGATTGCCGCTGGTGCCGAAGTACGCGTTCGAACTCGTGTCCCAACGGCCGCACGTGGTGCTGATGGTCGTGGTGCTGCCGGCCGTGAAGCCGTTGGCCGCGGCGTTCTGCTGCGCGGCCGTGGTGGCGGTCGCGCAGCCGCCCGTGGAGCCGATCAACTGGACCGCCGCCATTGCCGCCAGATCGGCCGTGCGCTGCAACTGCCTGCGCGCGAAATACACGTTGCCGACGTCGAGCGCACCGAGCGCCGCAATCGCCACGCTCAGCCAGATCGCCGCGAGCATCGCGATGGCGCCATGCTGGCGGCGCGCAGGCGCACGCCCCGTCCACCGGGGACGGGCGTTGCGCGCGGCAAGCGTCGTGGCGAAAGGCAATTTGCGCATGTCAGTTCGATCCGCCGCTGCTTCCGCCCAGCTCGCTGTTGACGGCCATCGCGCCGCTGCCGCCGTTGCCGGCGTTCAATGCGGAACCGTACAGATCGGGAATCTTGCTCTTGAACGACTCCATGTAGCGGCGATAGGCCAGCCCGGCTTCGGCGCCGAGCGTCGGCAGCGCCGGCGCGGCTTGCGCATTGCTGCTCTGCAGGTCGAGCCATGCGCGGGTCGCATGACCCACTTCGCTGGCGCGTACCGCCGGCTGCGCGGCCTGAACCGGCTGCGCCGATTCGTCCGTCTGCGCCATCGTGCAGACGGAGGCGCCCAGCAGCACGCCGGCCGCCGCGGTCATGGCCAGCCACCGGGCCGGCATCGACGCCCGCCAACCCCGCTTCGTGATTCTGTTTTTCATCGTTGCTCCATGATTGCCTGATGCATCAGCCCGAAGTCGCGGCGCGCTCATTGCGAGAAACGCTGCAACAGGCGCGGCGCGGGCTCGATGCCCTGCGCGCTCGCGACCGTGCCCGTGCCCGTGCCCGCCGCGCCCGCCGCGCCCGATTGCTGTTGCGCCGGCGCGCCGCGTGCTTGCGCGCGTCCTGCCGCGGCCACCTTCGCCGCATCGCTGCGAATCGCGGCGCGCACGTCCGGTGCGAGCTTCTGCTGGTTCATCACCGCCAGCGCCTGCGCCTGGTCGCCGCTCGCGAGCAGATAGAGCACGAAGTTGCTGACGATCTTCGGATTGCTCTGGTCGAGTTCGGCCGCTTTCATGAGCGGCACGCGTGCGCCGTCCACGTCGCCGTCGCGCAGCCTTGCGTAGCCGAGGTCCGACAGCGTTGCCGCGTCGGTCGGCGCGAGCTGGACGGCCTGCTGCAACGCCTGCGCGGCGCGCGCGAAGTCGCCGGCCGCGCCGGCGATCAGACCGAGGCCGCGATAGCCGCGCGTGGCGAGCGGCGTCTTCAATAGTTCTCCGTACGCGGCCGCGGCGGCGGCCGGCTGCCCGGTCATGCGCAGCGCGTCGGCGCGCAGCAGGATCGAGTCGGGGCTCGCGCCGTACTGCTTGTCGTACGCATCGATATGCGCGAGCGAAGCGAAGTACAGTCCTTGCGATTGCATCTGGTCGATCAGGCCGAGGTACATGCCGGGCGTGTCCGGCGCGGGATCCTTGTTGGCCTGCTGGGCCAGCACGGCACGCTCGGCCTGCGGGCCGACGCCGTAGCCCGTCAGGTCTCTGGACGCACACGCGCCGAGCAGCGCCAGCAAGGCCAGCGCCGCGGCGCAGCGCGCGCCATGTTTGACGGAATCGAACGGGAGAGTGTGAGTCATGGCAAATCCTCAGTGCTTCGCCGCGCCCAGCGAATGCTGGACAGCCAGCACGCCGGGGCCGGCCGTGACGATCATCAACGCGGGCAGCAACGTGACGATCATCACGCCCGTCATCTTCACGGCGAGCCGGCCAATGCGTTCGCGCAACATTGCGCGGCGCGTTTCGCGCAGACGGTCTCCGAACTGCTTGAGCGGTTCCTGCACGGCGCCGCCGTGCCGGTCCACCTGCACCAGCAAACGCATAACCGCGCGCAGATCTTCGTTGTCGTAACTCGTTGCGAGCCGGTTCAGCGACTGCTCGCGCGTGCGGCCGGCAGTGAACTGACGCTGGGCGATTTCCAGCTCGCCGGCGAGCACCGGCAGCATGCCGCGAAAGTCGTTGACCACCACCTGCAAGCTCTGATCGAGCGACAAACCCACGCCTTGCAGAAGCCGCAGCAGATCGACCAGCAACGGCAATTCGTCGACCACGCCGTTGCGGCGCTTGCCGGCGCGCCGCCGCAGCACGAATTTCGGCAGCATGAAGCCCGCCATCGCGGCGATGATCACCAGCGCCACATACCGCGAGCCCTCGAACTGACCGCGCGTAAGCATGCCGGCCAGCACGGGCAGCACCATCGCACCTGCGAGCCGCGCCACCAGAAAGAGGCCGCGCGTGCGCGTATCCACGAAACCGCATTGTTCGAGCAGCCGGCGATCTTCTTCGGCGACGATCTGGCGGCCGAACGGCGTGTCGAGCCAGCGAATCCCGGTGTGCGCGAAGCGCTCCAGCAGACCTTTGAGACCCGTGGGCGGCGCGTGCCGCGCGGCACGCTTTGCGCCACCCTGCGCGCCTTCTGCGCCGCGTGCCGCCGCGGCGGCGGCGAGCGCCGCGCTTTGCAGCGCGCGCTCGTCGAGCGCGTGGCGCAGCGTGCGTTCGCTGCGCCGCGCGGCGGCCATGCGCGCCAGCACCAGTCCGGCGATCAGCAGCAAACCGAGCGCGGCCAGAGCGAGCGCGAGCGCGACGAGTTGTTGGGTCTGCATGTCAATTCCTCAGGTTCGCAAGGCGATAGAGCAGATATGCCCCACCCAGTTGCAAAGCAAACGCCAGATAGACGAGTTGCCGGCCGGTCGGATCGAACCACATCGAAGCGAAATACTTAGGATTGGAGAGGATCAGAAAACCGCCGATGCCCACCGGCAGCATGGCCAGCACCCAGGACGACAACCGCGTTTCCGCCGACATCGCCACCAGTTCGCGCTCGGCGTGTTCGAGGTCGCGCATGAACGAAGCCATCCGTTCGAGCATCACGTCGGCGCGGCCGCCGTATTTGACCGACAGGCGCAGCACGGCGCCCACCAGTTCGAGTTCGCGCACGCCGTAGATCAGCGCGACCTGGGAAAGCGCACGGTCGATTTCGACGCCGGTGCGCAGCATCCGCGACACGTAGTCGAGGCATTCGCGCAACGGCGCCTCGGTCGTTTGCAGCGCGGCCTGAAAGGCCGCGGGCACGCTGTTGCCGAGCGTGATCAGACGCACGATGCCGTCGAGAAACAGCGGCAACTGCCGCACGATTTGCTGGCGGCGTTTGTTCACGCGCAGCGTCAGCAGAAAATAGAAGAACATCACGCAGGCGCACAACGCAACGCCGGCCGCGAGCGCGCCGCCGACCAGCGCGGCCCAGCCGCACAGCAGCAACACCAGCGTGCCCGCCAGCACGGCGGGCCCTTTTGCATTGGCAATGCCCGCACGCGCCAACGCATGCCGCACCATGAAACGCGCGCGCGCCCGCAGATAACGCCAATAGGCGAGCCAGCCGGCATCCGCAGGCGGCGCCTGCGGTGCAATCACGGCGTGCGTCGTGGCGCGCGCGGGCGTGGCGCGCGCGCCGCTTGCCGGGCCGCTGCCCACGCTGCCCACGCCGCCCACGCCGCCCGGGCCGCTGCCCACGCCGCCCGCGCCGCCGCCCGCGCCGCCGCCCACGCAGCCCGCGCCGCCGCCGACGACGCCAGCGCCGGCCGGCATGGCGGAAGCAGCGCCAAAGGCGCCCCCACCAGAAGACGCCACGCGGCTGTCGATATAGCGTTCCGCGCTCACCTGGCCTTTGCGTTGCGCGCTGCGCTGCCAGAGCAGCAATGCAAGCGCCGCGCAGAGCAGCGCAAGCGCCGCGAAGACCAGAACCGCGCTAGACATTGAAGCCTCCGCCAAACCCGCCGCCACCGCCGCCCGAACCGCCGAAGCCACCACCGCCCGAACCACCGAAACCGCCGCCGAAACCCGCATTGCCGAACGCATTGCCGGCCCCGCCGCCGAGCGCCTGGCGGAAGCGCGCCAGCTTCGGCGAGTGCGGATGAATGCCGAGCGAAACCCAGTTGTCGAGTTCGTCGCCATCGGCATTCAGGATCGGCTCGTAGCGATACAACTCCTGAGTGGCGATGATGTTGTCCGACAGCCCCGTCACTTCCGTGATCGACAGAATGCGCCGGCGCCCGTTGGAGAGCCGGCCGATCTGCACGATGAAGTCGATCGCATTGGCGATCTGGCGGCGCAGGCTCGACTCGGTGCCCTGAAAGCCCGCGAAGCCCGCCAGCATTTCGAGCCGGTACAGACATTCGCGCGGCGAGCTGGCGTGCACGGTGCCCATCGAACCGTCGTGGCCGGTGTTCATCGCCTGCAGCATTTCGAGCACCTCGCCGCCGCGCACTTCGCCGACGATGATGCGGTCCGGCCGCATCCGCAAGGTATTGCGCAGCAGGTCGCGAATCGTCACGACGCCCGCGCCGTCGAAGCCGCCCGGCCGGCTTTCCAGCCGCACCACGTGCGGATGGTTCAGCGACAGCTCCGCCGTGTCCTCGATGGTCACGACGCGTTCCGCCTCGGGAATGTGAAACGCCAGCGCATTGAGAAGCGAGGTCTTGCCCGAACTCGTGCCGCCCGACACCAGCACGTTGCAGCGCGCCGCCACCGCGGCTTCGAGCAACGCGCCGATTTCCGGGCTGTAGGTACCGTTGCCGAGCAGATCGTCGGGCCGCATCGGATCCTTGCGGAACTTGCGGATCGAGACGATCGGGCCGTCGATCGAAAGCGGCTCGATCACCACGTTCACGCGGCCGCCGTTCGGCAAACGCGCATCGACCATCGGATTCGATTCGTCCAGACGCCGGCCGATCGGCGCGAGAATGCGCCGCACGATCCGCAGCAGATGCGCGTTGTCGGCAAAGCGCACCTGAATGCGCGTCAGAATGCCGTGGCGCGACACGTACACGTCGTTGTAGCCGTTGATCAGAATATCTTCGACGGCCGGGTCGGCGAGCAGATCCTCGATCGGACCGAAGCCCGCGAGCTCCTTGGTCAGCGCCTCGGCGATCAGGCGCACCTCGCTCTCGTTGATCGGTATCCGGCGCAGCCTGACGAAGCTGTCCATCTCCAGATCGACGAACTGGTTGATCGCGTTACGCGACCAGCGGCCGAACTCGGAGCCGAGTTCTTCGATACGCGTGAGCAGATGTTCGTGCGCAGCGTTCTTGATATCCTGGAACTGCTGGCTATGCGCGAACGAAGGCGCGTCGTCGGCAAATTCGATGTCTTTTGCCATCGTCTATGACCGCTTGTGAGTGGTTGGAATGAGGCGCCTGAGCGCGCCGAATGCCGCCTTGCCGCGTGCCTGCGCCACGGCGCGCTGCGCGCCGCCGAGCCGCTCGATCAACGGCTCGAGCGCGCGCACATACGGGTCGCGCGCGGCGACGTCGACCAGCAGATGCCCTTGATTGGCCGCCTGCCCGAGCGCGATACGCCGCTCGGGCAAGGTCCCGAGCAACGCAATATCCAGACGCTGCGCGATCTGCGCGGGAGCGAGGCCGAGATCGGCGTCGAACTTGTTGACGATCAGCCGCACATTGGCGGTGTCCACGCCTTCTTCGCGCAGCGCGTCGAGCACGCCGACGGCCGATACGATCGAGGCCACGCCCTGATCGCACAGCAGCCAGGTTTCGTCCGCGGCCTGCACGACATGGGCGATGAACTCGCCATTCGTGAAGCCGCCGAGATCGATGATCTGCTGGTCGAAAAACGCGCGCAGGCGAGTCAGCAAACCGATCGACGACGAGTACGAGACCTCGCGCATATCGGCCAGGTTCGGCGGCAGCGTGGTGAGCGCGAGGCCGCTCGCGTGATGCGACAGCGCCGTATGCACGAAGGTCTGGTCGAAGCGGCGCAGATTACGCACGGCTTCGACGAAACTGAATTCGCTGCGCGTATTCAGGAGCAGCGAGGCGTCGCCGGCCGGCAGGCCGAGATCGAGCAAGGCGGCTTGCCGGCCCTGCGCGACGTCGCGCCGCTGCAGCATCACCGAGAGGTTCGCGGCCAGCGTGCTTACGCCCATGCCGACGCGCGCGCCCAGCAGCGCCGTGACATGGCCATGCCGGCTGACCGGCTCGACGAGATTGTCGAGCACCTGGCGCGTGATCCGCAGCGCGTCTTCGCGGGGCGCCGACAGATCGATGAAATCGCGCACGCCGGCACGCAACGCGGCCAGCGCGCTTTCGGGCTCGGCGAGCGAACCCAGCGCGACGATCTGCATGCCCGGATAGGCGGCGCGCACCGCGCTCGCGGCAGCGCTCGCCGCCGCGGCGCGGCCGCAGGAAAAATCGACGAACACCAGCGACGGATTGAGCGTCGCGATGCGCTGCGTCAGCATCGACGGATCGAGTGTGGCCGTTTCGACCACACCGGCCGCCACCAGCGTATCGGCGAGCCAATGCACGTGTTCGCCGGTCAGCGACGCGAACACGAAATAGTCGGTGACCGCCCGTTCAGTCAATGAATGCGTTCTCGCGTTCATATTGGACTTCCTTATGCGGCATGGGCGGCAACGCCCCCGCGTCGTACTGCCTGCCGGCGGGCGCGCGCGGTTCGCACGCACGCCGGCTCACGCCTGTATTCACCCGGTGCGCCGCGAGAGCGCCTGCCGGCTTCACTTCGAAAATCCCGGCGCCGAATCGCGCGCCGCCACGCCGCCGATCAGCGAACGCCACACCGGCCCGTTGCGCTGCTCGGACTGCTCGCCCGGCGTCGACGGCAAGCTCGCGCCTTTGGCAAGCGGCGAGACCAGATGCGGCGTCACGATGATCACCAGCTCTTTCTCGTTCTGCTGATAGTTCAGCTGTTTGAAGAACGTGCCGATCACGGGGAGATCGCCGAGCAACGGCACCTTCGAGACGTTCGAAGCCGTCTCGCGGTCGATCAGGCCGCCGATCACGAAGCTCTCGCCATCGCCGAGTTCGACGGTGGTGTCCGCCCGCCGCGTGATGAACGCGGGCACCGACACGCCGCTGATCGTCACCGCGTTGGCGAAGTCCAGCTGGCTCGCCTCCGGCGCCACTTTCAGCGCAATACGCTGCGGGCTCAGGACGGTCGGCGTGAGCGTGAGCCCGATGCCGTACGGCTTGAATTCGATCGAAGTCGAACCGAGCGCCTGCGGCACCGGAATCGGCACCTCGCCGCCGGCGAGGAAACTCGCGCTCTGACCGGACAACGCCACCAGTGTCGGCTCGGCCAGCACGCGCGCGAGGTTGTTGCTCTCCAGCAGGCTCAGGTTCGCGAACAGCCCATGCGTGGCGGAGTTGAAAATCAGGTTGAACGCCGAGGAAATCGGCGTCACGCCCGTCATGCTCGGCGCCTGCCCCGCCGTCGCCGATACCGAACTCAACGCCGACGGCGCGAACGAACCGAACGTGAAGCCGTTGTTCTGCTTGAAGAAGTTGAAGCCGACTTCCTTGAGCACCGAACGGCTGAACTCGACCACTCTCACGTCTACCTGGACTACCGCGCGGCTCGCCACCGTCGAGGTGTCGAATACCGCCCCGTCCTTACCGAGCGAGCCCTCGGCCGCAACCACGGCGCGCTGGTGAGCCTCCATCGTCGCGGACGTGCCGGACACCACGGCGGTGCCGCCGAGCACCTTGACCGCCGGCGTATCCGGTCCCAACAGCGACGCGGCGGCCGGCGTGGTCACGTCGACGGTGTATTGCAGCGGCGCGTCACGGTCACGCGCCCACAGCATCAGATTGGTAGTGCCCGCAGCCTTGCCGACCAGCAGCACGCCACCGCGCTTGTCGCCCTTGATGATCAGCACGTCGGCCACCGAAGGATCGCCGATCGCGACACGCTGCAGCGTGTGGCCGACCGCGAGCTGCTGCTGCGCGCCGACCGTCAGGGCGATGCGCTGCGCGGGCGCGGCGAGCGCAGGCTGGGCCGCTTGAGCCGCTTGAGCCGCCTGCGCGGCTTGCCCCCGCGGCGCCGGCCCGGCTGCATCAGTCGCCGCCGATACGGCCAGCAAAGCCACCCCGAGCCACGCCGCCTTGCGGAAAACAAAAATCCGTTCTGTCATGTAGTTATGGACGCGACCGGCCGCCCGCTCCCTGAAACTGCTTTACCAGGCGACCGTCTCGGCGCGCCCACCCCGTATCACTTCGATACCGCTCTTTGTACTGTTGATATTGCCCGCCACGCGCGTCGGCGGCATGCGCGGCAGCGGCGGCAGCCTCGCGGCAGTGCCGGCACTGCCCGCGTTGGCGCTGCCCGACAAGGTGTCGAGCGCGACGCCGGCCGCGGCGCGCGTGGAGTCCTGGAGCGGCTCCGCCGTGCCCGCATGAGCCGCTGTCTTCAGCACGCCCGGATAGGCCGGCAACACGCTTTGATCGACTACTTCGGTATCCTTCGGATTGCGCAGCGCGAAGATCAGACGGCCGGCGCTCTCGGCCAGCGTCAGACGATCGACATCGGCAACCGGCACCGCGAGCACCGCCGTGCGAACCATGCCGTTCGGGTCGCCCGCGCTGTCGCCGCTCGCGGTGGCGTTGCCGAACGCGAGCACGCGTACTTTCGACATCAGCAAGCGCGCCTGGGTCCGGTCGATTTCGCCGCCATTACCCATGCTGCCGCCATCGCGCTTGAGCGTGAAAAATACGTCGACGAAATTGCCCGGCCGCAGCCGGTTGCCGACCGCGTTGCCCTCGTCCACCCGCACGGCGAGCGCGCGCTCGCCAGCTTCGACGCGCTCCGCGAGCCCCGACGACAACTGGCTTTCCAGCACCGGCGAATCCGCGCCGATCTCCGCATTCGGCACGCGGCCGGCCAGTTGCGCCGGCTCCGTGAAGGCGCCGTTCGGATTGATCGGCAGCGACTGGATGCGCAAATCGTCGACGGTAATGGGTTTGCCCGGCGCCAGCGCGCGGGTCGCCACCACCACCGGAAAGCTCGCGTGCGTGGCGGGCGTGACGGCCACCGGCGCCGGGCGGCGCGACAGCGTCCACGCAAACAGGCCGAGCACGAGCGCCACTGCGATCAACACGCCGGCGAAAATCCTGGTCAGATTCGGCATGGCGAATGGCTGCCTCTGTTAAACGATGCAAGGCCGTGCACGCGCGCAATCACGCGTTCACGGACGACGAGGCCTGGAGCCGGCGCGCGCATCACTGGATGTTCTCCGGGTTGAGTTGTACGGTGGCGGTACTCGACAGCGACTTCGGCACCACGATTCCCAGCAGCGGCAAGATCGGCACGATCGGATTGGCCTGATAGTTATAAATGAGCAGCACGTTCACGCATTGCATGGTGCCGCCCGGTCCGCACGTCGTGGAGGAAGGCGTGCATTGCGCGTACTGCACCAGTTTCGCGGTCACCAGTTTCGCCGCCGCGCAGGCCGCATTGCCGCGATTGGTCAACGCGGTTTGCAGCGACGTGTTGCTCTGCCAGTTCAAGGCGGCGCGTGCGCCTTCTTCCGCGGCCATCGTCAAATTCTGCTGCGCCACGAGGATCAGGCTGAAGGTGATGATCGCGTACAGGATCATGAAAAAGAGCGGGAATACCAGGGCGAATTCGACGGCCGTGGCACCCCGCTGCGCGCCCGCACGGCGCGCGTGGATACGTTGGCGTTGCGGGCACGCGCGCTGTGTCGCGGCGGGTGTCATCGCAGCCCTCCGGCCATGCCATGCAACACGAGCCAGCCGCTCGCAGCCGCGGTCAGACACGCGGCATACGGCGTGGATGCCTTGCCAGCCAGTTCGAAGGTCGAGCCGGATTGGCGGACGAGACCCGCGAGCCGCGTGCGGGTCGTGATCAGCAGCCACAGCGCGTGCACGCCGGCCGCGAGACTCGCGGCCATCCACAGGCCGGGCAAAGCGTGCATGCCGCACCATGCGCCCAAGACGGCGAAGATTTTGACGTCGGCGGCGCCCATCACACCGAGCGCAAAAAACGGCAACAACGCGGCCAGACCAATCAATGCGCCAATACCCGCGCGAGCCGGCGAAATCCCGAAAGGCCCGCATTGAAATAACGCGCAGCCGAATGCCGCCGCTAAACCCGCCACGACAATTGAATTGGATATACGCCGCCAACGACAATCGCTGATCGCGACTACCGCGGCCCAGGCGACAAATAACAAAATACCGACGAAAACATTCATTTCGCACTCGACAGGCGAAGCTACGCCATGCGAATTGCAATGCAATTCACATTAACCATTCAGCGATGCGTTAATACGCCGGCGAAACGGATGGACGCCGGAACGCCAACCGCTTCGCGCAACGTTTACGGTTTGCCTTTTACGATCAGGACGGCGCGACGATCAGGTTCGCGACTTTCGTCATCACAGTCGAGATGTTCGCGCCGACCGACGTCACCGCCCCGGCAATGACGAGTACGACGAGCCCCGCGATCAGCCCATATTCAATGGCTGTCACGCCTTTGTTTTCTTTCAGGAAGCGTTGTGTGAATTTTTTCATTTGAACCCTCGGACTTCATTATTTCATTCGTATACGTGCTGCATCGGTCAGTGGAGTACGTTAAGTGCACGAACCGTTGGTCTCTCATTCCCGGCCCTGTTTGTTGCACCGCAGTAGCTTCACATTGCAGCCGTCGTCAATAAAACGGATGCGCATGAGCTGTCTGTTCGATAACCCACCTCCCTCGTCGATCTCCGATGCTTCCGGGTTTTATAGCCGAACAATCATATTTAAGCAATTGTTCGCTGCCCTGACGCTCGTGGCGTATGCGTTTTAACCGCTCGCTCAGATTAACGGCAGTCCGTGCGTTGCAGCACATAGGTATAACCATGAGTTAGATTCGCTCCACTAATTATTTGTTTGAACAGAACGTTTCAAGCGCGCGGACCCGTTTCGCGCAACTGCGTTACGCCGTACATCGTAACGGCGTGCCGGGCTCGTTACGTTACGCCGCTCGTGTAACCGCCCCGCGCAGCGCGTTTCGCGAGCGCATTCTGATTCGGCGCGCGTTCCATCAACTTCCCCCAAAGCCTTATGGGACAAGGCGCGAGCCGAAGCGCCGAAAAAATCTTCCACCTTGCCCAGTCGAAATGGCACGGCTCGTGCAGAGACAGGCACGCAGCAATATCCAACAACACATGCGATGCGAGGGCGACATGAACATTCAAACAACTCACACCACGATACGGGCAACCCTGATTGCAGCCAGCGTAGCTGCGATGCTTTCTCTCGGTGCGTGCGGAGGCTCAGGCAGCCTGAGTTCCGGCACCGGCAGCAACGGCAGCGGCTCTGCGGGAGGCACACTTTCCACCTCGGGTGGCGGCAGCGGTTCGATGGGTTCGGGCGGCTCGGGCTCGGGCACCACCACCGGCAGCAACGGCTCGGGAACGTCCGGCACGGGAACGGGCAGCGGAACCGGCACGGGCTCCGGCACCACCGCGGTCGCCAACGCGCTCGGCACGGTGGCAGGCAACGGGGGCGGCGTGGTCAGCGACGTCGGCTCGACGGTCAGCGGCATCGGCGCCGTGATCGGCTCGCAGACCGTGCCCGGCGTCAGTTCGCAAACCACGCAGGCCGCCGGCGGCATCGTGCAGCAGGTCGGCGCGGCCGTGTCCACGCTCGGCGGCGGCGTCTCGCAAGGGCTCGGCCAGCTTGGCACGGGCGGCAATGCGGTTGGCACGACGGTCTCGAGTCTCGGCGGTGCGGTGGGTCATGTCGGCGGCGCAGTGACGGACGCGGGCAACCTCGTGACGAGCCTCGGCAGCGGCCCGCTCGCTCCGCTCTCGGCGATCACCTCGCCGCTCGGCGGCGTCGTCAACACGCTCGGCGGCGCGGTCACCAACGGCGGCAGCACGCTCACCACCGCCCTCTCGACAGGTCCGGTCCAGCAAGTCACGCAAACCCTCAGCACGGCCATCACGCCGATTACGTCGATGGTCGCGGCGACCACCCAGACGGTCGGCAACACCACGGGTCTCGGCGCACCGCTGAACGGCCTGCTCTCGACGCTCGGCGGCGGCCTCGGCAAGGCCGGCACCCTGTTGAGCGCGACCGGCGGCAACCCGGTCACGGCCGCGCTCGGCCATACGGTGACCGACACCGGCGCGACGGTCGCTTCGGTAGGCGGCCTGCTCACGGGCGGCAGCGGCGGTAATCCGCTGGCGCCGCTCACCGCGGCACTCGGCGGCCTGACCGGCGGCACCGCGGGTGGTCCGCTCGCTCCGCTCACCAGCGCGCTCGGCGGCCTGACCGGCGGCACCGCTGGCGGTCCGCTCGCTCCGCTCACCGGCGCACTCGGCAGCGTGACCGGCGCCGTCGGCGGCGCATCGGGCAGCGGCAACCCGCTCGCGCCCGTCACCGGCCTGCTATCGAGCGTGACGGGCGGTCTCTCCGGCGCGGCCGGCGGCAGCAGCGGCCCGCTCGCCCCGGTTATCGGCTTGCTGTCGAGCGTGACAGGCGCGCTCGGCAGCGTCGCCACCACGCCGACCACGACGACAACCGCCGCCTCCACCACCTCGGGCGCCGGTCTGTCGCTGTCGACCAGCACGGGCAAAGGCACGACGGGCAACCCGCTCGCGCCGGTGACTTCGCTCGTCGGCGGTCTGCTCGGCGGGTTGGGCAAGAAGTAAGCAGGACGCTCGGGAACGGCAATAAAACGTAGTGGGATCCCAGACCGAAGCCCAAGCCGGGGCGCGGCCCGCCAGCCGCGCCCCGGCACTGCGCCGATGCCTGGCCGAACTGGGCCGCGCCGCTCAGACACCTGTTGCACCGGCGCACTGGAAGCACCGCACACGACATCCAGAAGACACGGAGGAGCACACATGTCCACCCAACGGTTTTTTTTCTCTCCACGCGACGTGCGCGACTGTGTCGTCGTTGCGCACGCCATTGATCGCCGTGGCGGTCGCCGCCCTGCTCGCGGCGTGCGGCGGCAGCACCGTCAGCGCGCCGCCGACCACGTCGAGCACCGGTAGCGGCAGCGGCTCCGGTTCGACCAGCACCGGCGGCGGCACCACCAAGACCGGCACCACCGGCCTCGCCACCGCGGCCGCGCAGACCACGAACGACCTCGGCACGGCGATCGCCTCGCAGACCATTCCGGGTCTGAGTCCGCAAGTCACGCAAGGTCTCGGCAACGCCGTATCGAGCACGAGCGGCACGCTGAACGCGCTCGCCAATGCCGTGAGCAGCGGCGTCGGCCAGACCGGCACGACGGCCAATCCGGTCGGCACCACGGTCGCCGGACTCGGCTCGGTAGTCAGTTCGACGAGCGGTGTCGTGCAAGGGTTGAGCACCGCGGTCGGCGGACTCGGCAGCGGCAATCTCGCGCCGCTGTCGCCGCTCACGACACCCTTGGCCAGCACGCTCTCCACCGCCGCGAGCGCGCTGAACGCCGGAGGCGCGACGCTCGGCAATTCGCTCGGCTCGGTGCCCGTGCAGCAGATCACCCAGCCGATCAGCACCGCCATCACGCCGATCGTGACGACGGCCGGACTCGTCACGCAAGCGGTCGGCACGCAGACCGGTCTTGGCGCACCGCTCGGCGGCGTGCTCGCGCAAGTGGGCGGCGCGTTGAGCTCCGCCGGCTCGCAAGTGGGCGGCGCCACGAAGAATCCGCTCGGCGCCGATCTCGGCACGCTGGTCGGCTCGCTGGGCAACACGGTGACGAACGCTGGCGGTCTCGTCAATCCGAACGGGCCGAATGGCGCGATGCCGATTCCCGGGCTGATCACGAGCCTCGTCGGCAGCACCAGCGTGAACGTCGCCAATGGGCCGCCCGCCAGCAGCAACCCGCTCGGCCCGCTGCAAAGTTCGCTGGCGAGTCTCGGGCTCGGCAGCAATCCGCTCGGCTCACTGTCGACGCTGCTCGGCGGCACTCCGCTGGCCGGTCTGACCTCGGCGCTAAACGGCACGCCGCTGGGTTCGCTGACTTCCGGCCTGAACGGCTCACCCTTGAGCTCGCTGACTTCTGCGCTGGGCGGCTCGGGTAGCGCATCGAATCCGCTGTCGACGCTGACCGGCGCGCTTTCCGGCGTCACGAGCGGCGCCTCGGGCGGCGGTGGTCAGGCGCTCGCGCCGGTGACGGCGCTGGTCGGCCAGTTGACCGGCACGCTCAGTTCCGCGGCCGGTTCGACGAGCGCGTCAGGCTCGCCGGCGAGCGGCTTGACGACCCTGCTCGGCGGCGTGTTGCCGGCCAGCCATAAGTAGTAAGCCTAAGTGTTTCATGGCTGTCGCGCACGTCAGCCATTCGATGAGACCGGCTTGAAAGCAGTCATCGGATGGCGCATGAAACATGCGAGTAGGCAATGCGCATAAACAGTCCGACTCATCAGGTGCTCCGCGTTTTTTCAGGCAAGGCTCAAGCCTCACGGAGCACGTGACGTAATACATGCAAGCATCGCAGTACGCGTCGAGCCACCTATAAGCGTTCGCGACCCGCCCGGCCAGGCGGAGCGTGCGCGACACAAGAACGGCATACGAGGAAAATCCGATGAAACTCGGGTATGGCAGCACATGGACCGTCGTACTCGCGGCGATTGCGGCGAGCGCCCTGCAGATGCAGGCACACGCGCAGTCCCGCCCAGGCGGTTCGGCGGTCGGCGGCAATCCGATGGATTCGCTGCCGCAGATCAAGGCACCCGACAAGGGGCCGAACGTGACCGTGCAAGTCGCGCCGCAAGCGCCCCAACTCGAGGCATTGCTCGCCCGCCACATCACGCCGTCGCGTGTTCAGGTGGAGGGCGTGAAGTCCCTTCCGTTCGACGACGTCGCCCAACGTTTCGCGCCGCTCGTCGGTAAGGACACGACCATCGGCGATCTGATCCAGGTCGCCAATGGCGTCACGAAGCTCTATCAGGACCGTGGCTTCGCGCTCTCGTTCGCGTTCATTCCGGCGCAAACATTCGAAGGCGGCGTGGTGCGCGTGACGGTGGTGGAAGGCTACGTGTCCGCGGTCAAGGTGACGGGCAAGGCCGGCGCCGTGGAAGACAAGATCCGCGCGATCGCCGATCACATCACCGCCGACCGGCCGTTGCGGCGCGCCACCTTCGAGCGTTACGTGAACGTGCTCGGCCTGCTGCCGGGCGTGAAAGTCGCGGCCAATGTGCCGCCGCCGCAGAACACCGACGGCGCCACCACGCTCGAACTGAACGTGGAGCGCAAGCCATTCGACGTCAGCACTGGGATCGATTTCAATCACCCCGGCGTGCAAGGCTTGCTGACCGCCACCGAAAACGGACTGACCTCGTTCGGCGAACAGTTGAGCGTGTCGGCCTTGCTGCCGAAGGGGCGTGACAACGTCACCTATCTCGCTGCCCACGGCGCGGTGCCGATCGGCAGCAACGGGCTGATCGCGAAGATCGACGCCTCGCACTATCGCGGCAATCCGACCGACAATCCCGGACTCCCCTCTTCCATCGAACGCACGGTGATCAACGACAAGGTGGGCGGCTCGCTGGCGTATCCGATCCTCTTGAGCAACACACAAAGCGTGATCGGCACGGCCTCGGTCTATGCGTCGCACGACGAGGATCGCTACCATAACCACGACACCGGTGCGCAGCTCGGCTTCCGCTCGCAAATACGGGTCATGCAGTTGCAGGCCGACTACACCAGCGTGCAGACCGGCCAGGTGCGCCGCGCGAGTGTCAACGTGGCGAAGGCGTTTGACATTCTGGGCGCATCAAAATCCGGCGACTCGAATGTGCCGGGCTCGCCCGTTACCAATCCGGCGTCGATCAACTTCGTGCGCACCGGCGCCAGCTTTTCGCAAACCAACGAGTGGCCGTTGAAGATCGGCACGGCGGTCTCGCTGACCGGTCAGTACAGCGGCGTGTCGCTGCCGACTTCGGAGCAGATCTCGTTCGGCGCGCAGCGTTTTGCGCAGGGCTATCAGCCGGGTGAAGCATCGGGCGATTCGGGCTGGGGCATGATGCTGGAAGTCAACCGTGCGTTCACGCCGGGCTTCACCTATCTGCGCACCCTCACACCCTATGTCTCGTTCGACATGGCGCGCGTCTTTCTACATGCGGGCACGCCCTCGCCGTCGAAGCTTTCGTCGATCGCTTTCGGCTTCCGGATCTCGGATGCGAAGTACTACAGCCTGGATTTGTCGGTGGCCAAAGCGATTGGCGACGCACCGGTGGAAAGTGCGTCACGCAGCCCGCGCATCAACGCGACATTCTCGTACCAGCTGAACTGATCCGCAAAAGTGCCGCGTCCTGATTAGAGGGTCCACTATCAAACGGGGCGCGCACTTTCACGTATTCTGCGCTGACGATGTTGCGACCAGCGGCGCGCAAGCCGCATTCCACGGGTGGCGCATCAGGGAAATAGAAGTAGAACCTGAGGGACCAGGCATCACGGCGGCCCAGGTCAGAAGAACGCCCGAGATGCCGATAACGCCGCGCGACCATGATCGCGCCGTCTTTAATCAAGGAGGAAGACAATGACGCAATTCACACAACGCGCTCGCGCAATGGCGCTTCGCACGGTCAAACACGCCGCGCTCGCCGGCGTATTGCTCGCCAGCGCCATGACGGCTATGGCGCAGGCCGACAGCCCCGTAGGCACGTGGCAAACCATCGACGATCACACCGGACAGCCGAAAGCGCTCGTGCAGATCGCGCAGGACGGCAGCGGTTCGCTCAGCGGCAAGGTGATCAAGGGGCTCGGCGCCAACGACCAGCCGGATCGCCGCTGCACGGCATGCACCGACGCGCGCAAGGATCAGCCGATCCTCGGCATGACGATCATCAGCGATATGAAAAAGGACGGCGACGCCTGGGACCACGGACAGATTCTCGACCCGGAAAACGGCAAGCTCTACAAGTGCAAGATGCACCTGGAAGACGGTGGCAACAAACTGGTCGTGCGTGGCTATATTGGCGTCTCGCTGCTCGGCCGCTCGCAGACGTGGGTGCGCCAGCAATGATGCGCGGGTAGTTCAGGTTTGACGCGCTGATGCGCCGCGGCTCCAGCCGGGCTCATAGCGACCGGCGCGTTGGGGCTCCTGGCAGAGCCCTGGCAGAATCACCTGAACCGGCCGACGATCACAATCGCTCGACCGGTTCTTTTGCCTGAAGACACCCGCTTGAATCGTTCATGCAGCGTGTTTGAACGGCGAATTGAACGCGAACGGCGAGGACGGCAGCGGCTGGGGTGATGCCGGGCTGTACACCGCGGGCGCGACGACCGGCGCCTTTTCCGCCTCAACGCTCTTCTGTTCCGCATTCACATGCGAACGCATGCGCGCTTCCATCAGCGCACAAAGCTCTTCGCTCGCCGCGCCGAACAGTTGCTCCATCACGCGTTTGAGCACACCGGATTCATACCACGCCTTGAAGCGCCGATGGCAGGTTTGATACGACGGGTATCGACGCGGCATGGCGGACCAGGTGGCGCCGCTGTACATGACCCACAGCACGCCGTTGAGCACCGAGCGCGTATTGGCGAGCGGCCGGCCGCGCAGCTCCGAACGCGGACGCAGTTCCGGCAGCAGCGGTGCGATACGTTGCCATTCTTCGTCGTTGATATCACGGTGGGGATTCATGGTTTCTCCTTTGTCAGAACGTTGACAAAAGATATCCAGTCGTCCGCAGCCGGAAAATAAGACCAATCCGAATCTTGAAAATACGCCGCGTAAAGGCGCCTCGTCGGCCAACGCAGCGCGATGATCTATCGCAAAAGCACCGTCGGCCGTGCCTGGCCGCGCCTCAGGTTAGCGACGTATCGACGATCCGCCGTGGCGCGTCGAGGTATTCCTTCGACTGCATTTCGACGATGCGCGACACCGTGCGCGTGAATTCGTTGGCCATCGGACCGTCGACATACAGTTGCTCGGGCGGCACCGCGGCGGACATCAGCAGCTTCACCTTGTGGTCATAAAACACGTCGATCAGCCAGGTGAAGCGGCGCGCTTCCGAGGCCATACGCGCCGACATCTGCGGCACGCCGGAGAGGACTACGGCGTGAAAGCGGCTCGCCAGTTCCAGGTAGTCGTTCTGCGAGCGCGGTCCGCCGCACAAGGTGGCGAAGTCGAACCACACCACGCCGTCGGCACGGCGCAGCGCCTTCAACTCGCGTTTTTCGATATGCAGGATCGGGCTCTCGTCGGGGACCGCGGCGAGGCGCCCGAACGCGTCGCGCAACGCCTTGTCGGCGGCGGCGCCAAGCGGCGTGTGATACACCTCCACCTGAGCCAGCGTGCGTTGCCGGTAGTCGATGCCCGCGTCCACGTTGATCACGTCGAGCTTTTCCTTGATGAGTTCGATCGCCGGCAACATCCGGTCGCGATGCAGTCCGTCCGGATACAGCGTGTCCGGATCGTAGTTGGACGTCATCACGAACTGCACGCCGTTTTCGAACAGCTTGTCGAGCAGGCGGTACAGGATCATCGCGTCGGCGATATCCGACACGTGGAATTCGTCGAAACAGATCAACCGGTAGCGCCTGGCAATCCGGCGCGCGAGTTCGTCGAGCGGATCGGCCGTGCCTTTCAGTTCTTCCAGCTCTCGATGCACTTCACGCATGAACTCGTGGAAATGCAAACGCGTTTTGCGCTGCACCGGCACGATCATGTAGAAGCTGTCCATCAGGAAGCTCTTGCCGCGCCCTACGCCGCCCCACATATACACGCCACGCGGCAGGTCCGGGTGGATGATCAGCTTCTTGAACGCGTTCGAGCGGCGCGACTTGTACTCGGTCCACTCTTCATAGCACCGCTGCAGACGGTCGACCGCCGCGCGTTGCGCCGGGTCCGATTGGTAACCCCGCGTCTGCAGTTCTTTTTCGTAGTATTCGGTGACGTTCATGTTGTGCTGCAAATAGAAAGGCGGGAGGGAGTGAACCCGCCCGCCTTTGTGGTAATGCCGGAATACTGTCAGTCAGGCGTGCGCGTGATTACATGTTCAGCGCGCGCTTGTCGACAGCGAGTGCCGCCTCGCGCATGACTTCCGACAGCGACGGGTGCGGATGGCAAATGCGGCCGATGTCTTCCGACGCCGCCTTGAATTCCATCGCCACCACGGCTTCCGCGATCAGGTCCGATGCGTTCGCCGAGATGATGTGCACGCCGAGCAGTTCGTCGGTCTTCGCGTCGGCGATCATCTTGACGAAACCTTCCGCCTTGTTGATGCCGAGTGCGCGGCCGTTCGCCATGAACGGGAACTGGCCCGTCTTGATCTCGCGGCCTTCAGCCTTCAGTTGCTGTTCCGTCTTGCCGACCCACGCGATTTCCGGTTCGGTGTAGATCACCCACGGAATGCAGTTGTAGTCGATATGCGGCTTCTGACCGTCGATGATTTCAGCGACCAGCACGCCTTCGTCTTCAGCCTTGTGCGCGAGCATCGGGCCACGCACCACGTCGCCGATCGCGTACACGTTCGGCACCGCCGTCGCGCAATGCTCGTCGACGTCGATAAAGCCGCGTTCGTTCGCCTTCAGGCCGATCGCTTCGAGGCCGAGGTTGTCGGTGTTCGGCACGCGGCCGATCGACACGATCAGGCGATCGGCTTCGAGCGTCTGCGCGTTGCCGTCCTTGTCCGTGTAGGCGATCGTCACGCCGTTGGCGGTCGTCTTCACTTCGCCGACCTTCACGCCGACGTGGATGTCCAGACCCTGCTTCTTGAACTGCTTGGCCGCTTCTTTCGCGAGCGCCTGGTCGGCCGCGCCGAGGAATTCCGGCAGCGCTTCGAGCACGGTCACTTCCGCGCCCAGACGGCGCCACACCGAACCCAGTTCCAGACCGATCACGCCAGCGCCGATCACAGCCAGCTTTTTCGGCGTGGATTCGAAGCTCAGCGCGCCTTCGTTGTCGGCGACGATCTTGTTGTCGACCGGAATGTTCGGCAGATGGCGAGCCTTCGAACCCGTGGCGATGATCACGTTCTTTGCCGTGACCACTTCGGTTTCGCCTTCGCCGCTCACTTCGATCTGCACGCCGGCGTCCGTCTTGCCGGTGAACTTGCCGTGACCCTTGAGCCACGTGATCTTGTTCTTGCGGAACAGGAATTCGATGCCCTTCGTCATCTTCTCGACGATGCCTTCTTTACGGGCCATCATCTTCGAGATATCGACCTTCACGTTTTCCACGGAAATGCCGTGGTCGGCGAGGTGATGCGATGCGTTTTCAAACTCTTCCGACGACGCGAGCAGCGCCTTCGACGGAATGCAACCCACGTTCAGACACGTGCCGCCGAGCTTCAGCGCGCCGGCCGGGTTCTTCCATTTTTCGATACATGCGACGGTCTTGCCGAGCTGCGCTGCGCGAATTGCGGCAATGTAGCCGCCGGGGCCTGCGCCGATCACGACGACGTCAAATTCTTTGGACATGACAATCCTTTGGATGGCGGAACAGCGCGCCGCCACACTTCGTGGCGCGCGCCTTTCCTGTACTGCGGAATGCGAAAGACGTGCTGCCTGCCTGATGCTTATATGGTGCCGGCTTGCACGATGACAAGCCGGCACCGCCCGGGCCGGCGCTTACAGGTCGAGCAGCAGGCGAGCCGGGTCTTCCAGCGCATCCTTCATGGCGACCAGCGACAGCACCGCTTCGCGACCGTCGATGATCCGGTGGTCGTACGACAGCGCCAGGTAGTTCATCGGGCGGATCACGATCTGGCCGTTTTCGACCACAGCGCGTTCCTTCGTGGCGTGCACGCCCAGAATTGCGGATTGCGGCGGGTTGATGATCGGGGTCGACAGCATCGAACCGAACACACCACCGTTCGAGATCGAGAACGTACCCCCGGTCATTTCTTCGATCGACAGCTTGCCGTCTTTCGCCTTCTGGCCGAATTCGGCAATCTTCTTTTCGATTTCGGCGAGGCTCAGCTGATCCGCGTTGCGCAGGATCGGCACCACCAGACCGCGCGGCGAACCGACAGCGATACCGATGTCGAAGTAGCCGTGATAGACAATGTCGTTACCGTCGATCGACGCGTTCACCAGCGGGAACTTCTTCAGCGCATGAACCGCCGCCTTCACGAAGAACGACATGAAGCCGAGCTTCACGCCATGTTCCTTTTCGAACTTGTCTTTGTACTTGTTGCGCAGATCCATGACCGGCGCCATGTTCACTTCGTTGAACGTGGTGAGAATGGCGTTGGTTTGCTGCGACTCGAGCAGACGCTCGGCGATACGCGCACGCAGACGCGACATCGGCACGCGTTGTTCCGGCCGGTCCTTCAGCCATTGCTCAGCCGAAGCCGGCGCCTTCACGTCCGGCAGCGACGGCTTCGCAGCCTTCGGTGCGGCGGCCGGAGCCGGGGCAGCAGCCTTCGCAGCCGGTGCGCCCGCGCTCAGCACGTCGCCCTTGGTGATGCGGCCGTCGCGGCCCGTGCCGGCGACGTCGCCCGCGCCCAGACCCTTCTCGGCCATCAGCTTGCCGGCGGCCGGCGAAGCAGCGGTGTTCGCACCCGTTGCGGATGCGGCTTGAGCCGCCGGAGCCGGTGCAGCGGCGGGCGCCGGAGCGGCTTGCGGAGCGGGCTTCACTTCGGCTTCGACAGCAGCGGCGCTTGCCGTGCCTTCGGTGTCGATCTTGGCGATCACCTGATCAGCCGTGACGGTGTCGCCGTCGTTCGCGATGACTTGCGCGAGCACGCCGGCCGAGGGTGCCGGCACTTCGAGCACGACTTTGTCGGTCTCGATTTCGATGAGAATTTCGTCTTGAGCAACAGCCTCGCCGGGCTTCTTCTTCCACTGCAGCATCGTGGCTTCCGAAACCGACTCGGAGAGCTGGGGAACCTTGACTTCAACAATAGCCATTATGAATATCCTGAATACGTATCGGGTGACGGCGCGCGATCTGGGATCCTACGACCGCCTGCGAACCTCGAATGCCGCAATTGATCTTTTCGGATGCGGCACGGGAAAGCGCACTGCGCTTTCCCGGTTCGGTCTGGTGTTTATTTAGCGATCGACGCGCTCTTGAGCCGGCCGAAAGCGCCTTCGATCAGCGCCTTCTGCTGCTCGTAGTGCTTCGCGTAATAACCGACTGCCGGCGAGGCCGAAGCCGGACGTCCGCTGTATGCCAGCTTCTGCCCTTCCTTCATGCCGTCCTTCAGGTGGTGCTCGATGTAGAACCACGGGCCTTGATTCTGCGGCTCGTCCTGCACCCACACCACTTCGGTCGCGTTGTCGTACTTCTTCATTTCCGCTTCGAACTGCTTGTGCGCGAACGGATAGAGCTGTTCGATACGGATGATCGCGACGTCGTTCGACTTGGATTCGCGGCGATGTGCGAGCAGGTCGTAGTACACGCGGCCCGAGCACGCGACCACGCGTTTGACCTTCTTCGCGTCGATGGCTTCGTCGATTTCGCCGATGATCGGCTGGAACGCGCCCTTCGCCAGTTCGGACAGATCCGACACGGCTTCCTTGTGGCGCAGCAGCGACTTCGGCGTGGCGACGATCAGCGGCTTGCGGAACAGGCGGATCATCTGACGGCGCAGCAGGTGGAAAATCTGCGCCGGCGTGGTCGGTTGAACGACCTGCATGTTGTGGTCTGCGCACAGTTGCAGGAAACGCTCGATACGTGCCGACGAGTGCTCCGGACCCTGACCTTCGTAGCCGTGCGGCAGCAGCATGGTGAGACCCGACACGCGGCCCCACTTCACTTCGCCCGACGAGATGAACTGGTCGATCACGACTTGCGCTCCGTTCACGAAGTCGCCGAACTGCGCTTCCCACGCGACGAACGTATTCGGCTCAGCGGTCGAGTAACCGTATTCGAAGCCCAGCACTGCTTCTTCCGACAGCACCGAGTCGATCACCGTGAACTTGGCCTGACCTTCGGCGATGTTCTGCAGCGGTACGTACGTGCCGTCGTTCCAGCGCTCGCGGTTCTGATCGTGCAGCACCGCGTGACGGTGCGTGAACGTGCCGCGGCCCGAGTCCTGACCGGTCAGGCGAACTGCATAGCCCGACGCGACCAGCGACGCGAATGCCAGGTGTTCGCCCATGCCCCAGTCGAGCTTCGCTTCGCCACGGCCCATCGCGCGACGGTCATTGATGACGCGCTCGACCAGCGGGTGAACCTTGAAGTTTTCCGGAATCGTGGTGATGCGCTCAGCAAGGCGCTTCAGTTCCGCGAGCGGCACTGCGGTATCGGCGGCGTCGGTCCACTTGCGGTTCAGGAACGGCACCCAATCCACCGCGTACTTGCTCTTGTAGTTCGAGAGCACCGGGTCGACCGTGTGATGACCTTCGTCCATGGCCTTGCGGTAAGCCTTGACGTATTCGTCCGCGTCGGCAGCCGTGATCACGCCTTGCTGCACCAGTTTTTCAGCGTACAGCGCGCGCGTGCCCGGGTGCTTGGCAATGGTCTTGTACATCAGCGGCTGCGTGACGGCCGGCGTGTCCTGCTCGTTGTGACCCAGCTTGCGGAAGCAGACGATGTCGACGACGACGTCCTTGTGGAACTGCATCCGGAAGTCGATAGCCAGTTGCGTAGCCAGAACCACCGCTTCAGGATCGTCACCGTTCACGTGCAGCACCGGCGCTTCGATCATCTTGACGACGTCCGAGCAGTACAACGTGGAGCGCGAGTCGCGCGGATCCGACGTCGTGAAGCCGATCTGGTTGTTGATGACGATATGCAGCGTGCCGTGCGTGCCGTAACCGCGCGTTTGCGCGAGGTTCAGCGTTTCCATCACCACGCCCTGGCCCGCGAAGGCCGCGTCGCCGTGGATCTGCACCGGCAGCACTTGCAGGCCGCTGTCGTCGCCGCGACGGT
Organism: Paraburkholderia dioscoreae; assembly: GCF_902459535.1. Taxonomy (NCBI): domain Bacteria; kingdom Pseudomonadati; phylum Pseudomonadota; class Betaproteobacteria; order Burkholderiales; family Burkholderiaceae; genus Paraburkholderia; species Paraburkholderia dioscoreae. Next base: position 1,758,131 of record NZ_LR699553.1, on the reverse strand, counting down.
CCATACGGGCCTTGGCCGAGCCTTCGACCACCGGGTTGACGATTTCGAGGTGTGACGGGTTGAACGCGAGCGACAGGTGAACCGGGCCGCCTTCGGTCGAAACGTCCGACGAGAAACCCTTGTGGTACTTCACGTCGCCAGCCGGCAGATCGTCGACGTGCTTGCCTTCGAATTCGGCGAACAGGTCGGCCGGCATCTTGCCGAGCGTATTGACCAGCACGTTCAGACGGCCACGGTGAGCCATGCCGATGACGATTTCCTGAACGCCGTTGGCGCCGCCGTGACGCACGACTTCGTCCATCGACGCGATGAAGCTTTCGCCGCCTTCGAGCGAGAAGCGTTTCTGGCCGACGTACTTGGTGTGCAGGAAGCGCTCGAGGCCTTCAGCGGCCGTCAGGCGATTCAGGATATGCTTTTTCTTTTCGTTCGAGAAGTTCGGCGTGGAACGGATCGATTCGAGCTTCTCTTTCCACCAGCGCTTCTGTTCCGGATCGCTGATATACATGTACTCGGCGCCGATCGTGCCGCAGTACGTGTCGCGCAATGCCTTGACGATCTCGCGCAGCGAAGCACGCTCGAATCCGAAATACAGATTCGTGGCGCTGAACTCCTGGTCCATGTCGGCTTCGGTGAAGTCGTAGAACGCCGGTTCGAGTTCGGGAATAGCGGGACGTTCGCGGCGCTTCAGGGGATCGAGGTTGGCCCATTGCGAGCCGAGGAAGCGATATGCGCCGATGAGGGACTGCACATAAACCTGCTTGCGAGCGGTAGCGAGATCTTCGCCGCCACCTGCTCCGCGCGGGATGAAGGCATTAGCCTTGGCCCGTTGAGCAAACGATTCGACGATCGGGCCGTGGGCCACGTCGTTGGCATTGCTGCCATCCGATGCAGGGACGTTCTGCAACGCGTCGAAATAGCTACGCCAGTTCTCGGGCACTGACGCCGGATTATCGAGATACGCTTCGTACATTTCTTCTACGTACGGAGCATTGCCGCCGAACAGGTAAGAGTTCGACTGGAATTGCTTCATCATTTTTACGCTCACCTTTCTTCGAGTTTCTCGAGAAATAGCGGGTTACAGAACCTTCCGCGACACGGCCTGACCGTTTAGCGGATTGCGCGAATCAAGTCTTGCTTGGAAGGACCTAAAACTTTGCACCCGGGGAGCATATCACAGAACAGATGGTGCAGATAGCAGACGGACGGGAGCTCAAGCCCCTCGTGACGGGGTTTTGCGGGTGTTTTCCAGAGTTCGCAACAGTGCATGACAGTGTCCGCAAGAATGTCCCGGCTCGGCAAACGGGCGCGGGAAACACAGGAAGAACACGCACACCTTGCGCAGTGCAACCTTATCGTTTCGCCGGCGAGCAGGCGTGATCCGGCCGGCGACCCGCTTCCGCACAAACCGCGCCACGTCGCGCAGTATCCGGTCAGCACCCTGCGCCGGAAGATGTCTCACAGAATGATCCGGCGCTATACCGTTGCGTCTCGAACGCATTCATGTCCCAAGTCATCAAGGCGCACGCGGGACAGCGCGCAATTACTTCCATGATGTTTCACGATCGAAAAGGCAAGCCAGATGAAACTCACCGTTAGCAGCATAAGCGAAGTGACACAAAGCCAGACCTTCCAGGCTAACAGCCCCATGGACTCGAAGTTGCTCCATGCGGCCCCTCAGTCCAGGATGTATCCCGCCCACATTGCGCTCGGCGATGGACGTACCACAAAGAATTCAGCGCAAGCCGATGCGCCGCTGGATCGACAAAAGCGCGGTCAAGTACTGGGTGCATGCGCGAAATCCAAATTCCGGGAGTGCAAGGGAGGCGACGCGCTTGAGGAGCATTCATCACGGCACGAGAAGTTCGATCAATTCGATCACGATCGAACAAAAGGCGGAAAGGACGGAAAAGGTACCTGCGATGGCATTGTTCGCGAAGCGATGCGCCGCATCGATCATGCCACGGATGGCGCAGCAGAACCGGATACATTGCCGTCCGCGGTTCACAATATGAACAATGCCATGGCCAGCAACACCGCTGGAAATCCCGGCGAAATCTACGACCGCATCGATCAATTCCAGACGGGGCAAACTCCGCTTCCCCTCGCGAACTATCGCCTGTCGTCGTCTGTCGACATCAACCCCACCCACGACGCGACGCGTAATGACCGCATCAACAGTCTGATCGGAAGCATGAGCGCGGACAACAACATGCCTGAGGGCGGCCTCGCATACATACGTATGGGCATTCAAGCTGGTGACGCAATGAACGGCCCCGAGAGGTACGGTCACGTCCTGCTTGCCCAACATCTTCCAAACAACCATTACGCCATTTTCGATCCAAACAACGGCGTCTTCACTTACGATAACAAAGAAAAAATGATAAACGCCCTGAAGGGATACATGCAAACAGCATACAACGAAGGTGGTCAGGCAGTCGCACCAGACAGCATTCGCTTTTACACTCCGCACAACGCGCGGGACTTTGGATCAGCGCAGGTAGTCACTAAGTTTCCCGGCCTCGGCAACGGCTTGCCTGAGCCCGGTGGATTGCTGAATCACTTCGGCCTTCCCAACTCCGAGCTTTAAGCCCTGATTCCTACAGCACCAAGGTTACAACCGGGCAACCTCACGAATCAGAGCTAGCCCATAAACGAAAAAAGCCGTTCCGGGCATGCCCGGAACGGCTTTTTTCATGTGCCCAACGCAGGTATCGGGAACAGCGTTCCTTCAATCCGCCCGTAACTCGCTCAGTCCACCGCGCCCTTACGGCTTGCGCTGCGGCGCTCGTGTTCCTTCAGGTAACGCTTGCGCAGACGGATGGATTGCGGCGTGACTTCGACCAGTTCGTCGTCGTCGATGAATTCGACCGCGTATTCCAGCGACATCTGGATCGGCGGCACGAGGCGCACCGCTTCGTCCGTACCCGACGAACGCACGTTGGTCAACTGCTTGCCCTTGATCGGGTTCACGACCAGGTCGTTGTCACGGCTGTGAATGCCGATGATCATGCCTTCGTACAGCGGCTCACCAGGGGACACGAACATACGGCCGCGATCCTGCAGCTTCCACAATGCGTACGCGACTGCCGCGCCGTCGTCCTGCGAAATCAGCACGCCGTTGCGACGCTCGCCGACCGCGCCTTCCTTGACCGGCTGATACGAGTCGAACGTGTGGCTCATCAGACCCGTGCCGCGCGTGAGCGTGAGGAACTCCGACTGGAAGCCGATCAGGCCACGCGCAGAAATACGATACTCCAGACGCGTACGGCCACGGCCATCCGACGCCATGTCGAGCATTTCGCCCTTGCGGCGACCGAGTTCTTCCATCACGCCGCCCTGGTGGCCGTCTTCCATGTCGACCGTCAGGTTTTCGTACGGCTCGTGCTTCACGCCGTCCACTTCCGTCATCACCACGCGCGGGCGCGACACGGCCAGCTCGTAGCCTTCGCGGCGCATGTTTTCCACCAGAATGGTCAGGTGCAGCTCACCGCGGCCCGCCACTTCGAACGTGGTTTCGTCGCCGGTTTCTTTCACGCGCAGCGCGACGTTGTGGTTCAGTTCCTTCATCAGGCGGTCACGGATCTGACGGCTCGTGACGAACTTGCCTTCGCGGCCGGCCAGCGGCGACGAATTGACGAGGAAGTTCATGGTCAGCGTGGGTTCGTCCACGGTGATCATGGGCAGCGCTTCCGGTTGTTCCGGTGCGCAGATGGTCACGCCAATGCCGATTTCTTCAATGCCATTGATCAGCACGATGTCGCCGGCTTCAGCCGAGTCGACCTGCACGCGCTCGAGGCCCTTGAACGACAGCACCTGGTTGATCTTGCGGTTCAGGATCGCGCCGTCGGGGCCCGAACGCACGGCCACCGACATGCCCGGCTTGATCGTGCCGCGCGTGATACGGCCCACGCCGATACGGCCAACGTACGACGAGTAATCCAGCGACGTGATCTGCAATTGCAGCGGAGCCGACGGATCAGCCGGGCGAACCGGTACGTGTTGCAACACCGCCTCGAACAGCGGGCGCATATCGCCTTCGCGCACGTCCGGCGTCAAGCCTGCGTAGCCGTTCAGACCCGACGCGTAGACGATCGGGAAGTCGAGTTGTTCGTCGGTTGCACCCAGCTTGTCGAACAGGTCGAACGTCTGGTTGATCACCCAGTCGATCCGCGCGCCCGGCCGGTCCACCTTATTGATCACGACGATCGGCTTCAGGCCGAGCGCCAGTGCCTTCTTGGTCACAAAGCGCGTTTGCGGCATCGGGCCTTCGACGGCGTCGACCAGCAACAGCACGGAATCGACCATCGACAGCACGCGCTCCACTTCGCCGCCGAAGTCGGCGTGGCCCGGGGTGTCGACAATGTTGATGTGCGTGCCTTCGTATTCGACCGCGCAGTTCTTGGAAAGAATCGTGATGCCACGTTCTTTTTCGATGTCGTTCGAGTCCATCACACGTTCAGCGATCTGCTGGTTGTCGCGGAAGGTGGCGGTCTGGCGGAGCAGCTGGTCGACGAGCGTGGTCTTACCGTGGTCGACGTGGGCAATGATGGCGATGTTGCGTAGGGCGCGAGTCATAGGAACCTGGAGACAGTTGAGTGCGCCAGCAAAGCAGCATTGTGTACGAAGCCAACAAAGCCCAAAGCGCACTTTTGGGAACCCAACATTATAGCACGCGTAAATGAAGCTTTCTGGCATTCCCTGACGGGCCGACCGGCTTCCATTGCGCGGCGCATCGGAAATCGAGCCTAAGCAGGCGAGCGAAACCTACGCGAAATCGCGCGGATTGTCGCTTGAGCAGGAAAAGACCCTTGTCTAAGCTGTAATAACACTTGCCGCGTCAACGAACCGACCACTATACTACTGCCTAGTCAACCATTGCATTCGCACGAGAATCATGACAGAGCCGTCCACCCCACCTACGCCGGACGTCATCAGCGAGTATCAGTTTGGCGAAAGCGTCGGTTATCTGCTCTCGCGAGTGAAATCGACCATGTCGAACCTGATCAACCAGCGCAGCATGGCCGAGTTGGGCATTACCAGCCAGCAGGGCAGCATCCTGTTCATGGTGGCGAGCGGCAAGTGCCTGCTGGCGGCCGAACTGGCTCGTGAATACGGCATCGACGCAAGCGCCATCACGCGCCTGATCGACCGGCTGGAAAAACGCGGCCTGCTGACACGGGTGCGCAGCAATGAAGATCGACGGGTCGTGCGCCTCGCACTGACACCGGAAGGTCTCGCGATCGCCGCCAGAATGCCGGCTATTTTCAACGGCGTGCTGGACAGTCTGCTCGGCGGTTTCACCCCGGAAGAAGTAGGTTTTCTGAAGAGCATGCTGCGTCGCGTGCTCGTTAATTCCGGCGAACAAACGGGACTAACCCGTGATGCAGCAAGCAATTTTGACAGTAAATCGTAAGAAATTGCTTGCAGTGTCCATCATTACATTCCACTCCAAGAGTCGAGCGATGAAATCCCTTTCCCTGCCCGCGCCCGCGTTTTCGAGCCGGGCCGCTGTCGCCGCCGCGGTGACGGCGCTTGCCCTTACGGGGTGCGCGAACTACTTCGGTATGAAAAGCGACAAGCAGATGTCGTCGCCGGCCCAGTACGAGTCCGCGCAGAGCCTGCCCGCCCAGGGCGGCCAATGGCCGTCGCTCGACTGGGCCAATCAGTTCGGCGACCCGCAACTGCCCAGGCTGATCGCGGAAGCGCTGGAAGGCAGCCCGTCGATCGCGCAGGCGCAGGCGCGTATCGCCAAGGCCTCGTCCTATATCGAAAGCTCGCGCTCGGCGCTGTATCCGAAGGTCAACGGCAGCTATTCCTGGAATCGCGAACTCTTCTCCGCGAACGCGCTCTACCCGCCCCCGTACGGCGGCACCTGGTATAGCGAGAACAATGTGCTCGCGAGCGCTTCGTGGGATCTCGACCTGTGGGGCAAGAATCGCCAGCGTCTGGGCCAGGCCGTGTCGCAGGAAAAGGCCGCGGAGGCCGACATGCAGCAGGCACGCGTGACGCTCGCGGCGTCGGTGGCCAGCACCTACAACCAGCTCGCGCAGTTGTATGCATTGCGCGATATCGCCGCGCGTGAAATCGCCAATCGCGAGGATATCGGCCGCATCACCAACGGCCGCGTCACCGCCGGCCTCGACACCAATGTCGAGCGGCAAACCGCGAACGGCAATATCGCAACTAGCCAGGCCAATTTGACCGACCTCGACGGCCAGATCACGGTCGTGCGCTACCAGTTGGGCGCACTGCTCGGCAAGGGCCCGGATCGCGGCCTGCAGATCGCCCAGCCGGCTCTGACCAGGGGCGACGCCGTGGCGCTGCCGGACAATCTGCCCGCCGACCTCGTGGCGCGCCGCGCGGACATTGTCGCCGCGCGCTGGCAGGTCGAAGCCGCGATGCACGACGTGAAGGAAGCGAAGGCCGAGTTCTTCCCGGACGTCAACCTCGCCGCCGGTTTCGGCTTCGACGCGTTCGGCTGGGGCCGCTTCCTCACCTCGGCCAGCCGGCAGATCCAGTTCGGCCCCGCCATTCACCTGCCGATCTTCGACGCCGGCGCGCTGCGCTCGCAACTGCGAGGCCGCTACGCCGACTTCGAGCTGGATGTGGCGAACTACAACCAGACGCTGATCAGCGCGCTGTCGGACGTCGCGACGCAAGTGTCGTCCATCAGATCGATCGACCAGCAGCAAGGCGACGCGCAGCGCGCACTCGACGCTTCGACCAAGGCGTATCAACTGGCTGTGATCCGCTACAAGGCCGGCCTGTCGCCGCAGCTGCAGGTGTTGACCGCCGACCAGAACCGCCTCGCCGCCGAACAGACAGTGACCAACCTGAAGATGCGCCGCCGCGATATGCAGATCGGCCTCATCAAAGCGCTCGGCGGCGGTTTCGACGCGACGCAGACCGGTCTCGTGGTGCCGACCGACGCCCCGGCATCGGCGGCCACCGCGACCGCGGCGGCCAATTGAGCGCGTGAACCACGGCCAGATCGAACACACGCACGAACATCCGAATAAACGACGACGTCTGAGAGAACCCGGAGCACATCAATGAGCACCCCCCAGCAGCCCGCGGCTAACCAACAGCCGAATCAGCCGGCACAACCGGCGAACAACGGCAAACGCAAGCGCATGATGACGCTGCTTGTGATCGTGATCCTGATCGCCGCGATCGCTTACGGCCTGTACTACTTCCTCGTCGCGCGCTTCCACGAAGACACCGACGACGCCTACGTGAACGGCAACGTCGTCCAGATCACGCCGCAAGTCACCGGCACGGTCGTCGCCGTGAACGCTGACGACACCCAGACGGTGAAGGCCGGCGATCCGCTCGTCGTGCTCGATCCGGCCGACGCCCGCGTTGCGCTGGAACAGGCTGAAGCGAATCTCGCGCAGACGGTGCGCCAGGTGCGCGGCCTGTTCGCCGACGACAATCAATACCAGGCGCAAGTGGCCCAGCGCCAGTCCGATCTGTCGCGCGCTCAGGACGACCTGAAGCGCCGTCTGACGGTCGCGCAAACCGGCGCCGTGTCGCAGGAAGAAATCTCGCATGCCCGCGATGCCGTGAAGAGCGCGCAAGCCGCCGTCGACGCCGCCCAGCAGCAACTGGCGTCGAACCGCGCGCTGACCGCCAACACCACGATCGCGAATCACCCGAACGTGCAGGCCGCCGCCGCCAAGGTCCGCGACGCGTACCTGAGCAACGCGCGTAACAACCTGCCGGCGCCGGTCACGGGCTACGTGGCGAAGCGCTCGGTGCAGGTCGGCCAGCGCGTCTCGCCGGGCACCCCGCTGATGGCGATCGTGCCGCTCGGCGGCGTGTGGGTCGACGCGAACTTCAAGGAAGTGCAGCTCAAGCACATGCGCATCGGCCAGCCGGTCGAACTGACGGCCGACGTGTACGGCTCGTCGGTGGTGTTTCACGGCAAGGTGGTCGGCTTCTCGGCGGGCACGGGGTCGGCGTTCTCGCTGCTGCCCGCGCAGAACGCCACCGGCAACTGGATCAAGGTGGTGCAGCGTCTGCCGGTGCGGATCGCGCTCGATCCCAAGGAACTCGAACAGCACCCGCTGCGTATCGGCCTGTCGATGCAAGCCGACGTGACCATCAAGGACGACAACGGCGGCCAACTCGGCCAGGCACCGAACACGGTCTATCAGACCAACGTGTTCGAGAAGTATGGTGACCAGGCCGACGCGGAAATCGCTCGCATCATTTCGGAAAACGCAGGCCCGAACGGCGGCTCGCAGAAGTCGGCCCAGACCGGCGGCGCGAAGCCTGCCGCTGCGAAGCTGATGTAAGCCGCGCGACGAATCAGACAAGGCTTCTTCAATGGCTCAGGCTCAGGCGCAAGTCCCTCATCCGCCGCTCGAGGGCGCGCAACTGGTGATCGGCACCATCGCGGTGTCGCTCGCCGTTTTCATGAACGTGCTGGATACGTCGATTGCGAACGTATCGATTCCATCGATTTCCGGCGACCTCGGCGTGTCGTCCGACCAGGGCACGTGGGTCATCACCTCGTTCGCGGTCGCCAACGCGATCTCCGTGCCGCTCACCGGCTGGCTGACCGACCGTATCGGCCAGGTGCGCCTGTTCATGGCGTCGATCATTCTGTTCGTGATCTCGTCGTGGATGTGCGGGCTCGCGCCGACCCTGCCGTTCCTGCTCGCTTCGCGCGTGTTGCAAGGCGCGGTGGCCGGCCCGATGATCCCGCTGTCGCAAACGCTGCTGCTCGCGAGCTATCCGCGCGCCAAAGCGCCTATGGCGTTATCCATGTGGGCGATGACCACGCTGATCGCGCCGGTGGCGGGCCCGATTCTCGGCGGCTGGATTTCGGACAACATCTCGTGGCCGTGGATTTTCTACGTCAACATTCCGGTCGGTGCGATTGCCGCCGTGGCGACGTGGATGATCTTCCGCAACCGCGATTCGGTTATCAGAAAGGCGCCGATCGACGGCGTCGGTCTCGGCCTGCTGATCGCCTGGGTGGGGTCGCTGCAGGTCATGCTCGACAAGGGCAAGGATCTCGACTGGTTTTCGTCGACGACCATCGTCGTACTGGCGCTGGTCGCGGTGATCGCGCTCGCGTTTTTCATCGTGTGGGAATTGACGGCCGAGCACCCGGTGGTCGACCTGTCGCTGTTCAGCCGGCGCAATTTCACCGGCGGGACTGTCGCACTGTCGATCGGTTACGGGCTCTATTTCGGCAATCTGGTGCTGCTGCCGTTATGGCTGCAAACCGATATCGGCTACACGGCGACGGAAGCCGGTCTGGTCATGGCGCCGGTCGGCCTGTTCGCCGTGCTGCTGTCGCCGATCACGGGCAAGGTGCTGCCGCGCACCGATCCGCGCTATATCGCGACCCTGTCGTTCCTCGTGTTCGCGCTGTGTTTCTGGATGCGCTCGCGTTATACGACCGGCGTCGATACGTATTCGCTGCTGCTGCCTACCTTGATTCAAGGGATCGGCATGGCCGGGTTCTTCATTCCGCTGGTGTCGATCACCTTGTCGGGACTGCCGGGCAACCGGATTCCGGCGGCGTCGGGCCTGTCGAATTTTGTGCGGATCATGTGCGGCGGCATCGGCACGTCGATCTTCCAGACCGCGTGGGATCACCGTACGATCATGCATCACGCGCAACTGGCCGAACAGGCCAACGCGTACAACCCGGTGTTCGACCAGTCGATCCGGCAGATGGGCGCGGCGGGCTTCAGTCAACCGCAGGCGTATGGCCTGTTCAACACAATGGCGACGCAGCAGGCGGCGCAACTGGGTGTGAACGATCTGTTCTTCGTGTCCGCCGGTATCTTTGTCGCGCTGATCGCGCTGATCTGGATCACGAGGCCTGAGCGCGCCGGTGGCGACGCAGGTGCGGCGGCCGCCGCGGCACACTGATTGTCGGCGCCAGTCGCCGCAGCAGACGATATGAAAAAAGGCGGGACCGCTCGACAGCGGTCCCGCCTTTTTTCTGCACCTTCGATCGGCCGTGCGCGTCGCGCACACGGTCTACTGTCAATGCGGTATTTAGCTTGCTGTGGTGACGACCAGCCGCTCGGGCGCCAGCACGCCCTCGCCCTGCTTCGCGACGCCAAGCAGACGCCCTTGCGCGGCGTACACCCGAACACGCGGCGCATTCACCGCGTCGCCCGTGATGGTCAACTCGGACAGTTTCAACCGCTGACCGTGTAGAAAGCGGCGCGTCGCGTCCTCGTTTAGCTGCACGAGCGGGAATGTGGACAGCAACGCATCTACCGGCTGCAGCCAGGCGTCGCGCTCGCTTTCGGTGGCGTCGGACAACGCGTCGAGCGTCACCGAATTTTCGAGCGTCAGCGCGCCGACGCCCGTGCGTCGCAGCGCCACCAGATGCGCGCCGCAACCCAACGCCTCGCCGATATCTTCGGCCAGCGTGCGCACATACGTGCCCTTGCTGCATGTCACGCGAAACGTCACATCCGGCAACGCGCAGGCGAGTATCTCAAGCTTCAGGATCGTCACCTGGCGCCCTTCCCGCTCCAATGTCTGGCCCGCCCGCGCGTACTCGTACAGCGGCTTGCCGTCACGCTTGAGCGCCGAATACATCGGCGGAACCTGGGTGATTTCGCCGAGGAATGCCGGCAGCACCGCGTGAATCGCCGCCTCGTCGCACGTTACTTCACGTGTGTCGATTGCTTCGCCTTCGGCGTCGCCGGTGGTTGTGCGAATCCCGAGGCGCATGGTGGCTTCATATGTCTTGTCGGCTTCGAGCAGGTCCTGCGAAAACTTGGTGGCTTCGCCGAAGCAAAGCGGCAGCAAACCGGTGGCCAATGGGTCGAGCGTACCGGTGTGGCCCGCTTTTTTTGCCAGATAGAGACGCTTCGCGCGAATCAGCGCGTCGTTGCTCGACAGGCCGAGCGGCTTGTCGAGCAGCAGCACGCCGTCGAGCGCGCGACGCGGCACGCGGGGGCGTTGAGATGCGGTCATGACGGAAGGACGAAGTCTTCGATGAATTCGGAAAACAGCACTGAGCGCAGGGCGACTCGGGCAAGGCAGCGAGCGCCGCGGCTAACAGCGCGCTCAGTCTTCTTTCGCGCGATTGGCGTTCGCCTCGTCGATCAGACGCGACATCTCGACAGCCCGCTCGATCGTCTTGTCGTAATGGAAATGCAGCGTCGGCACGGTATGAATATGCAAGCGCTTGAACAGCTGATTGTGCAGATGGCCGGCCGCATGCGTGAGCGCTTCGAGCGTCTGTTGCGGATCGCCGGTGAGCGTCGTGAAATAGATCTTGGCGTGTGCATAGTCCGGCGTCAGCTCGACACTTTGAATCGTGACGATACCGATGCGCGGATCCTTGACCTCGCGCAGCAGCTCGGACAAATCGCGCTGGATCTGATCGGCGATCTGCACGTTGCGATTAGGAGAAGAACGTTTCTTAGGCATGGTGTTATGTGATCCGCATCTAACGGATGCAAAAAAGTGATTCGCGCCGGCGTGGTGCGGGCCTTGGTGCGGCCTTTTTATTCAGACGGCATCAAGGGCGGCCCGAACGACCGAAAGCTTGACGGCGGGCGCTCTGCGCGACAAACGTGTAGCACCAAAAACAACGGGCGGAGCGGGCGTTAAAGCCCGCTCCGCCCCCTAGAGCCGTGCCGCGTGAATTACAGCGTACGCGCGACTTCGGTGATCTCGAAGACTTCGAACTGATCGCCTTCGACGATGTCGTTGAAGTTCTTGATCGACATACCGCACTCGAAGCCCTGACGGACTTCCTTCACGTCGTCCTTGAAGCGCTTGAGCGAATCGAGCTCGCCCGTGAAGATGACAACGTTGTTGCGCAGCACGCGCACCGACGACGAGCGCTTGACGAAGCCGTCCGTGACCATACAGCCGGCCACCGCGCCGATCTTCGGTACCTTGAAGACCTGACGCACTTCGACCGTACCCGTGACGATTTCGCGCTTCTCCGGTGCCAGCATGCCCGACATCGCGGCCTTCACGTCATCCACTGCGTCATAGATGATGTTGTAGTAGCGAATATCGACGCCGTTGCTTTCCGCCAGCTTGCGAGCCTGCGCGTCCGCACGGGTGTTGAAGCCGATGATGACCGCCTTCGAAGCCGTTGCCAGGTTGACGTCGGACTCGCTGATGCCACCCACGGCGCCGTGCACGATCTGCACGCGCACTTCGTCGGTAGAAAGCTTGAGCAGCGACTGCACCAACGCTTCCTGCGAACCTTGCACGTCGGCCTTGACGATGAGCGGCATGTACGCAACTTCGCCTTCGCCCATCTGTTCCAGCATGTTCTCGAGCTTGGCGGCCTGCTGCTTGGCCAGCTTGACGTCGCGGAACTTGCCTTGACGGAACAGTGCGACTTCACGCGCCTTGCGGTCGTCCGGCATGACGATGACTTCTTCGCCAGCCTGCGGGACTTCCGAGAGACCCTGAATTTCGACCGGGATCGACGGACCCGCCGACTTGGTCGGCTTGCCGGTTTCGTCGAGCATGGCTCGCACGCGACCGTAAGCGCTACCTGCCAACACCACGTCGCCGCGGTTCAGCGTACCCGACTGCACCAGGATCGTTGCAACCGGACCCTTACCCTTATCGAGCTTCGCTTCGATGACGAGACCCTTGGCCGGCGCGTCGACCGGTGCCTTCAATTCCAGCACTTCGGCTTGCAGCAGCACGTTTTCGAGCAGATCGTCGATGCCCGCGCCGGTCTTGGCCGACACCGACACGAACGGCGAATCGCCACCGTATTCTTCCGGCACGACGCCTTCAGCGACGAGTTCCTGCTTGACGCGCTCCGGATTCGCATCCGGCTTGTCGATCTTGTTGATCGCGACGACGAGCGGCACGCCGCCTGCCTTCGCGTGGGCGATGGCTTCCTTCGTTTGCGGCATCACGCCGTCGTCGGCTGCCACCACCAGAATCACGATGTCGGTCGCCTTCGCACCGCGAGCACGCATGGCCGTAAAGGCTTCGTGACCCGGCGTGTCGAGGAACGTGATGACGCCGCGCGGCGTTTCGACGTGATAGGCGCCGATATGCTGCGTAATCCCGCCCGCTTCACCCGCTGCGACCTTGGCGCGGCGAATGTAGTCGAGCAGCGACGTCTTGCCGTGGTCGACGTGACCCATGACCGTGACGACCGGCGGACGCGGCAGCGATTCCGCATCCGACACTTCGCCTTCGACCAGCATGGCTTCCGGATCGTCCAGCTTGGCCGCAACCGCGTGGTGGCCCAGTTCCTCGACGATGATCATCGCCGTTTCCTGGTCCAGCATCTGGTTGATCGTGACCATCTGGCCGAGCTTCATCATCGACTTGATGACTTCCGACGCCTTGACCGCCATCTTGTGCGCCAGATCGGCGACCGTGATGGTTTCCGGCACGTGCACTTCACGCACGATCGGTTCGGTCGGCGCCTGGAACGTGGTGTTCTGATCCTGATGCTTGCCGCGACCCTTCGGGCCACCGCGCCAGCCGCGATCGACACCGCCGCTCGTGTCGCCACGCGTCTTGATGCCGCGGCGCTTGGCTGCGTCGTCCTGCCAGCCGCCTTTGCCGCCGCCCGGCTTCTTCTTGTCGCCGGCGGAAGGCGTGGTCGTGGCAGCGGGAGCCGCAGCAGCCGGTTTCTTGGCTGCCGGACGGGCCGGTGCCTCGCCCGCCGGACGCGCCGGCTTGTGCAGCGTGCCTTTGGCTTCCGCGGCCTTGGCCGGCTCAGCGGGCTTCGGTGCCGGTTCCGGCGCCTTGACCTGCGCCTTGCGCGGCGTGTTCATCATTTCGCGAATCGCGCGCGCTTCGGCTTCAGCCGCGGCACGGCGCTTGGCAATTTCTTCCTGCTCGGCACGCGCTTTCTCGGCAGCCTGACGCGCTGCGTCTTCTGCTTTCTTCGCGGCTTCGCGTTGCGCTGCACGTTCTGCGGCAGCGCGCTCGTCGTCCTGCTCGCTTTGCTTGGCGACCACCGGCTCCGCTGCCTTGGCCACTACCGGCTCCGCCTTTGCGGCTGCCGGTTGCGCGGCTTGCGCGGGCTTCGAAGCCTGTGTCTGCTGCTCGCGAGCCGCCGCCTCGGCCGCAGCCGCTGCGCGCTTCTTCGCTGCTTCTTCTTCGGCGCGGCGACGCTCGGCTTCGGCAGCCGCTTCACGCGCCTGACGTTCCGCTTCTTCGCGTTCGAGTTGTTCCTGGCGAGCCTTCAGCTCCTGAGCCTGCTTTTCGAGCAGTTCGGCTTCGTGACGAGCTTCCTCTTCACGACGCTGGAGTTCGAGATCGTCGACGTCGGCCTCGGCCACATGATTCGATGCATCTCCGTTTTCGGCGGAGGTTTCGTCGCGGCGGACGAAAGTGCGCTTCTTACGCACCTCGACCTGAATGGTGCGAGCTTTGCCCGTCGCATCGGATTGCTTGATTTCCGACGTATGCCGTTTCGTCAGCGTGATCTTGCGCTTGTCAGCATCAGTCGAGCCGTGAGACTTGCGCAAGTGGTCGAGCAGACGCGCCTTGTCCGTTTCGGACAAGCTGTCGTCTTCGCTCGCTTTTGTGACGCCCGCCGCCTGCAGCTGCTCAAGCAGCACGCCTGCAGGCATTTTCAGTTCCGCGGCAAATTGGGCTACGTTGTTACTCGCCATTCATTCCTCTTAATGCAAGGACCGATTCCTTGCGGTTAGCATCGGGTCATGCGGCCTGACGGCCGCTTCAATTTAGTGCGCCATGGTCATTTCTCACTGGAACCAGTGTTCACGTGCTTTCATGATCAACGCCTTAGCGGCATCCTCTTCCATTCCGGTCATCTCGACCAGTTCATCCACAGCCAGCTCGGCGAGTTCGTCGCGCGTCTGGATCTGATGTTCGGCCAGTTTTGCGAGCAGGTCGGCGTCCATACCGTCCAGGCTCTTCAGGTCGAGCGCTACATTTTCGACCTTTTCTTCATTCGCGATCGCCAGCGTCAACAGCGCGTCGCGCGAGCGATTACGCAGTTCGTGAACGGTGTCTTCGTCGAATGCCTCGATTTCGAGCATTTCGTTGAGCGGCACATAGGCGATCTCTTCGAGGCTCGTAAAGCCTTCGTCGATCAGGATGTCGGCCACTTCTTCGTCGACATCGAGACGCGCCATGAACAGGTCACGCAGTACGCCGCGCTCCTGATTCTGCTTCTGCGCAGATTCGTCCGGCGTCATGATGTTGATCTGCCAGCCGGTGAGTTCGCTGGCAAGACGGACGTTCTGGCCGCTGCGGCCGATCGCGACCGCCAGTTCGTTTTCGTCTACGACGACGTCCATCGAATGCTTTTCTTCATCGACGACGATCGACTGGACGGCTGCCGGCGCGAGCGCGCCGATCACAAACTGTGCGGGATCCTCCGACCATAGCACGATGTCGACGTTTTCGCCACCGAGCTCGTTACGCACAGCCTGCACGCGCGAACCGCGAATGCCGACGCAGGTGCCGATCGGATCGATGCGCTTGTCGTATGCGACCACGCCGATCTTGGCGCGCACGCCCGGATCCCGCGCGGCTGCCTTGATTTCCAGCAGGCCCTGTTCGATTTCCGGCACTTCCATCTCGAACAGCTTCATCAGGAATTCGGGCGCCGTACGCGACAGTTCGATCTGCGGACCGCGAGCGGTGCGATCGACCTTCGCGATGTAGGCGCGCACGCGGTCGCCCACGCGCAGATTTTCCTTCGGAATCAGCTGGTCGCGGCGCAGCAGCGCCTCGACACGACCAGTTTCGACGATGAAGTTGCCTTTATCCAGGCGCTTCACCGAGCCGGTCATGATGTGCTCGCCGCGCTCGAGGAAGTCGTTCAGGATCTGTTCGCGTTCGGCGTCGCGCACCTTCTGCAGGATCACCTGCTTGGCGGCCTGCGCGCCGATACGGCCGAACTCGATCGACGGCACCGGCTCTTCGATGTACTCGTCGAGCTGGATCTCGGGCTTCTGCTCGCGTGCTTCGAACAGCAGGATTTCCTGATCCGGTTCCTGCAAACCGGCTTCGTCCGGCACCACTTTCCAGCGGCGAAACGTTTCGTGCTCGCCGCTTTCACGGTCGATATGGACGCGGATATCCGCATCTTCTTCGAAGAGTTTCTTGGAGGCCGAAGCGAGAGCCGCTTCGAGCGCGGCAAATACCACGTCTTTGTCGACATTCTTCTCGCGTGCCAGCGCATCCACCAGCATCAACACTTCGCGACTCATTGTTTGCGGCTCCTAAAGTCAACTTTCGGAACGAGGCGTGCTTTGTCCATGTCCGCGAGCGTGAAATCGAGCATCGCGGCGCCTTCCTTCCCTTCAAATTCCAGACCGATCGTCTCGCCTTGCGGAGCATGCAGGATGCCCCGGTACGATTTCCGTCCGTCCAATGGCTTTTTCAATGTGATTACCACTTCGCTGCCTGCGAAGCGTTCGAAATCCGCCAGTTTCTTCAGCGGGCGGTCGAGACCGGGCGACGATACTTCAAGCCGCTCGTAATCGATATTTTCGACCGTCAGAACGTGCTGGAGCTGACGCGTGACTTTCTCGCAGTCTTCGATCGCAATGCCGGCCGGCTGGTCGATATAAATACACAACATGCCGCGCCCGGTGCGCTCGAGATCGACGAGCTCGTAGCCGAGTCCCACGACCGTGGTTTCAATCAGTTCCGTCAGTTGCACAATGCCCTCTTAGATGTTCGCGCAGCGAGCCTGCCGCCTGTTCTGCAAACAACCAATGCGGGCCGCGCGCCAAGCCGGCGCACGTTCGTGCTACCCGAGATGCCGAACCACTGAGAACTGAGCGGCAAAAAAAAATGGGCTAAACGCCCATCATCTTATTACCGGTGGTCGCACCTGAGCCGCACATAAAAAGCCGCACGCCCAGCGACTTCGCGATTGTAGCCATTTTTCAGGACAAACGCAAACCGCAGAACGCCGCCCAACGCGCATTTCCGCTTGATTTCATGCGAATCCTGCAACGATATGGCGACACTTCCGGCCTTTTGCAAGGCGGCTCGCGCCGCCCCGTATTCACACGGGACCGGCGGGGCAAGTGAAATCCGCCCCCATTTCCACCGATGGGCTACGGTTTTATGTGCCGCATGAAAACTGAGAGAGGCACGAAACTCAGGTCGCGTCGATCGACAATGACGGTGGCTGGAGACAATCGCTAAAGAACGATCAGTGGCCGACCGCCATGCATGACCCGCTTATCGCTCGACGACCACTGCTCAACGGCCGCGCGAACGGCCGCGCGGTGCGCCGCCACCGCGATTTGCACCGCCGGGGCTGGCGTTTCCGCCGCCCGCGCGGTTGGCATTGCCGCCCCGATTGCCGGCCGGCCCGCGGTTGTTGCCGCCATTGCCCGGATTGGCACCCGCACCGCCGACACGCTTGCCGCCGCCTGCCGCACGATTGCCATTGCCCGACGGCGCGCGGTTGCCGTCGACTTCACGGCCGCCACGCGGGCCGCCCGCACCCCCACCCCCGCCCATCGGGCCGCTGAAGCCGCCGGCGCTGCGGCCGGCGCCGCGATTGCCATAGCCGCCGCCGAAACCCGCGCCCGCGCCACCAGCAAAACCGCCGCCTGCCGCACCACCGCGCCGACCCTGGCCGCGTGGCGGCTGCTGATCGAAACGGCCATGCGACATCAACACCGGCTCACGGTTAATAAAACCCATCGACGTTTGCATCGGATCCGGCTGCTTGCGCTCCGGCGCCGCGTTGCGGCTGCCTCGCTCTTCGGTCGGCGCCTTCAGACCCACCGACGCCATCAGCGCACGCACCTGGTTGTCTTCCAGCTCTTCCCAACGGCCGCGCTTGAGGCCCTTGGGCAGCGAGATCGGACCGTGACGAGTACGGATCAGGCGGCTGACCATCAGGCCGGCCGCTTCGAACATACGACGCACTTCGCGGTTACGCCCCTCGGCGAGCGCGACGTGGTACCAGTGATTGGTACCTTCGCCGCCGCCGTCGCGAATCCGCAGGAAGTTCGCCGGGCCGTCGTCCAGTTCGACGCCGTGCAGAAGCTTCTGACGCATGCCTTCGGCCAGTTCGCCGACCACGCGCACCGCATATTCACGCTCGACGCTATAACGCGGGTGCATGAAACGGTTCGCCAGATCGCCCGACGTGGTCAGCATCAGCAGACCTTCCGTGTTGAAATCGAGACGGCCGACCGCCAGCCACTTGGCGGTTTTCATCGGCGGCAGCTTGTCGAACACCGAAGGACGGCCTTCCGGATCGGCATGGCTGACGATTTCGCCGGTCGGTTTGTGATACAGCAGCACACGCGGCGGCTTGTTGGCCAGCTTGCGCTTGACCGGCTTGCCATTGATGCGAACCTGGTCGGTCGGCATGATGCGCTGGCCGATATGAGCCGGCTCGCCATTCACCGACACCCGGCCGGCGACGATCAACTCCTCCATGTCACGGCGCGAACCCATGCCGGCTTCAGCCAGCACTTTGTGCAGCTTCGGTGCGTCGTCGTCCGCGGCGAGCACGCGCTTGGGCGCGGCCGGCTTGCCACGACGCAGCATCGGAGCGCGCACCCCGCCGGTGGCGCTGTTGTCCGCGTCGAACGCGGGCGACGTGACGTACGAGAACAGATCGTCCTGACCGGCTTCCGTCGCAACCGCCGGCGCTTCACCGCCGCGGCGGTTCTGACGCTGGCCGCCTTCGCGCGGCTGACGCTCGCGCTGGCCTTCGCCCGGTGCGCCTTCACGTGCGGCGCCTTCACGCGGTGCGCCTTCGCGGCGCGCGCCGCCTGCATTGCGCCGCGATCCCTGACCCTTGGCACCGGCATCCTTGCGCGGCATACGCACTTGCGCAACGACCTCGCCGTCCGGTGGTGCCTCGCCGACGACCGGCGCCTCCTGCGCGGCGGCGCCTTCGGCGCCCTTCGTCTTCGCGCCGGCGCGGCGCCGCGCGATCAGGCTGCGCGGCCCGCGACGCAGGCCGCGGCGCGGACGGTCTTCACCGTCTGCTTCCGTGGTCTGCGCCGGGCGCTCGCCCTCGCCTGCCGACGCTTGCGTGGTGCGCGTTTCGTCGGCGCGAGCCGACGGCACGGCGCGCTCGGATTCGGACGAATCGGTGTCGTGGGTATGTGTCAAAACAACCTCAAAATGTCAGGTCGCGCACGCCCGTTGCGGGCGTGGCAAAAAAAGTTCGGTTACGTCAGGCGCTGCGCGACTCGGGTTCGTCGTCGGTCAGAATGCCTGCGTCCTGCGCCGCATCGCGACGATCCTCTGGATCGCCGTGCGCCGCCTTGGTCGGGTTCGGCTCGGCGGCGTGCTCCGTATTGCGGAGTACGCCCGAGTCGTGCGCGGGTATTGCCGGATCGGTCTGGGAGACCGGATCGTGGTTCTCTGCGGACCCGGCGGAGCCGGTCTGCGGTGCAACGTGTTCCACGTGTGCCGTTTGGGCATGTTCCTGCGCGGCGGGCGCACCAGGCGCGTCCGGATGCGACCCGGATGCCGGTGCGATTTCCACTGCGCTACCGGCCACTTCGGCCACGTATCCAGATTCCACCGGCTCAGCGTGCTGCTTCTGATGCGCTTCAGCCTGCTCGCCAGCGATTTCCGTTCCCGACGTCTCGCCTGCCGTCTCGGGCTGGCTATCATCGGCATGGCTATCCGCGCTTGCGTCTGCGAAACCGGACTGCAGCGGCTCGCCCACGGCCGGAGAAATATCCTGCAACTCGCCAGTCGCAGCCGTGCCGACAACCGTGTCAGTGGCAGCGCCCGCTTCAATTACGCCAGAATCCACCTGTTCTTCAAGCGCGCCATCTTCGTCCGAGGTCACGGCCTGCACGGTATCGGCGTCTGCGAACTCGATCGCATGCTGGCCGAGCAGATCCGCGTTCAACTGCGCTGACGGATCCGCAAGCGGCGGCAATTCGTCGAGCGCCGTCAGCCCGAGATCGTCGAGGAACTGCCGCGTAGTCGCGTACAGCGCGGGACGGCCCGGCACGTCACGATGACCGATCACTTCGATCCAGTTACGATCTTCGAGCTGCTTGACGACCTGCGTATTCACCGTAACGCCGCGAATCTCTTCAATATCGCCACGCGTGACGGGTTGCCGGTAGGCAATGATCGCGAGCGTTTCGAGTACCGCGCGCGAATATTTCGGCGGTTTCTCAGGATGCAAGCGATCCAGATACGAACGCATTGCGGGCTTGCTTTGAAACCGCCAGCCCGACGCCAGCCCGACCAACTCCACACCGCGCCCAGACCAATCCTGCTTGAGGTCTTCGAGCAAAGTCCGAACGGTGTCTGCCGACACGCCGTCGGCAAAGAGCTTGCGTAACTCGCCGAGCTTTAACGGCTCCTGCGCGCAGATCAAGGCAGTCTCGAGGACGATCTTCGCCTCTTGGGTATTCATGCAGCTAGGTCAGACCCTGTGGTCAAAGAACCGGATCAAACAGACGATGTGGAACTGAAGACGCGCTCGCCCGATTCTGATCGGTCATATTGATGGGAGCACGCACCGGGGGGAGGCGAAACAGACAATCGAACCAAACCCAGCCGGACGGAGCAGCGATATTCCTGAAAGGAATCGCGTGACTGAGCGCCATATTACGCAAAAACAATCAGTGCGTAAAGATGAAATCCCCCGCGCATTTTCCGGCGCCGCCTTGACGGACGTGCTTTGGCGAAAAAACAGGCTTAATTGGACGGAAAGCCGCGTTCTTCGGCTGTTGTTCGCCCCGCTTTGCTCAAGTTTGCTCAAAATTGTTTTGCGCAGCCGCCTTTTCCGCCCCGCAGTCAGCGGGCCGTCGTCTGCTGCGCGAGGAACCGTTTCAGACGCTCGACACCCTCGTCCAGCCGCGCCGTGTCGCAGGCATAGCACCAGCGGACGAAGCCCTCGCCTTGCGGACCAAACGCACTGCCTGGCGCCACGCCGAGTCCCACGCCGCGCACCATCGCCTTGCACAGCTCCAGACTGTGCGCCGCGCCGGGCATCGAGAAAAACAGGTACATCGCGCCTGGCGGCGCCTTCACGTCGACGCCGGGCACGGCGCTAAGCGCGCGCACCAGATGGTCGCGCGACGCTTTCAGGTCATGCACCAGTTCCCGCGTAAAGGATTCGCCCTGCTCGATGGCCGCGATGCCCGCGTGCTGAACGAACGCCGGCGCGCACGAGGTGTTGTATTCGACGAGCTTGCCCAGATCGTCCTTCAACGAGGCGGGTGCGACGATCCAGCCGAGCCGCCAGCCTGTCATCAACCACGCCTTGGAAAACGAATTGACGCAGATCACGCGTTCGTCGCGCGTGGCCAGATCGAGGAACGACGGCGCGGTACGCGGGGGCGCCTCGGGATCGGCGGGATCGGCGTCCGCATAGTAAAGGCGCTCGTAGACCTCGTCCGCGACGATCCAGATGCCGTGGCGGCGGCAATGCGTCAGCACGGCGCGCTGCTCGTCGCGGCTCATCACCCAGCCGGTCGGATTGTTCGGCGAGTTGATCAGCAGCATTTTCGTGTCGGGCGTCAGCGCCGCCTGCAATTGCTCGAGGTCGAGCTGCCAGCCGTGCTCGCCATAGCCGAGCGCGACGGTTTCGACATGCGCGCCGAGAATCTTCGGAATCTCGACCAGATTCGGCCAGAGCGGCGTAACCGCGACGACGCGGTCGCCCGCGCCCACCACGAGTTGCGCCGCAAGCATCAATGCATTGACGCCCGCGCTCGTCACCGCGATATGCTCCGGCGACGTCGCGCCGTGCAGGTTGCTGACATAGCCCGCGAGCGCGGTGCGCAGCGGCGCGATGCCCAGATTGTGCGTGTAGAAGGTCGCGCCCGCGGCCAGCGCTGCGCTCGCGGCGTCGCGGATAAAGGCCGGCGTGACGCGGTCGGACTCGCCGAACCAGAAAGGCAGTACGTCGTCGACGCCGAAGCCCGCGTTGGCGACTTCACGGATCTGCGAAGGACGCAGCGCGCGCACGGCGTCGCGCGCATTAGGGATGGATGGCACAGGCAGATCCGATTCGCTCATTGATGCTTCCAGACGGGTGAAGGGCATGGAGTGAAATTCAGCGGAGGCGACAGTTTAGCGTGGCGCTTCGTTTCGAGACGGCGAAGGCGCCGGATTTAAGAACGCCTGGTTTAAGAGCACCCGGTTTATGAGCGCCGGACTTAAGGACGCCGAACGCGAATTCGCTAACTTCAAAGCCGCCGACTGCGCATTCGCCGCCTCGAAATCTCCGTGGACGATCAACCACGGGAAGGGCCATTCAACGCGCACCACCTCCCCAACAAGCGCTCGCCAAGCTCCGGGAAACATCACGCTCACCGCACCCCAAACCACTAGGCCAAGTCCTCCGCCCGCCCCGGCAATTGACGAATCAGCCCCCACACCGCCTCCGCCGCCGGCGAAAGCGAGCGATCACGCCGGCGCACCAGTTCGACCGTTCGCTCGGCACGTGGCACGAGCGGCCGGGCAACCAGCGAAGCCCCCGCCGGCAGCGGCAATGCCAGCCACGGCAGCACACTCACGCCGACGCCCGCCTCGACCAGCCCAAAAACGGTCGCGGAATGCCCCAACTCCTGCACCACCGTGGCGCTCACGCCGTATTCCTGCATCACGGCGTCGATGATCGGCCGGCTGCCCGACGCGTAGTCGAGCATGACGAGCTGCTGGCCTTCCAGATCCGTCCACGCTATCCGCTCCTGTGCCGCCAACGGGTGATCGTCGCGGCAAACGACACAGAACGAATCCGTCATCAGCGATTCGCTGAGCAGGTCGTCAGCGGCGAACGGGCCGATGATCACGCCGAAGTCGACCTCGCCCGACTTGACCTTGCGCACCACGTCGCTCTGCACGTCGTCGCGCAAACCCAGGGCGACGTAGGGAAACTGCTGCCCGCACGCGGCCACCACGCGCGGCATGAGGCGGCACGCCACCGTCGGGCTCGCGGCCACCACCACCCGTCCGCGACGCTGCTCGCCAATTTCGCGGATCTCTCGCAGTGCGTCGTCCAGATCCGTCAGCAGACGCGACACGCTCGACACCAGGTTGCCGCCCACATCCGTGAGCCGCACCTCGCGGGTGGTGCGATCGATCAGCTTGAGGCCGATCTCGCTCTCCAGTTCGCGCACGCAGCGGCTGACGGCCGACTGCGTCAGGCCGATTTCATCGCCGGCCCGGCTGAAGCTTTGCAGACGGGCGACCTCGATGAAAACCCTTAGCTGGCGCAGCGTGACATTCATTTACCAACCTCATCAATTGCATCATTTGATGCGCATTGTATGGCGAAAGTCAGCACCACATTCGTTTTTCACTATTGCGTTGCAATGCAGCAATAAGGCGCGAACGCACGCTGGTCGGGCCTGATTGCACAAGATTGGTGATTGTCCCGATTTGCGAGATGGGTTTTTTGGATTCTTATACGCCCCTAGCTAGCGCCCGCGCTGGCCCGCTGTCACGGGGCTTTCAGGCGGTTGGACTCAACTTGGCACACTTCCTGCATTTACCTGCACACAAGGGTCGGCGCCATGATTCTGACTGCATAGCAGACCGTGGCAAGCCCGACCCTCCTTGGCACTCGCCTATCGAGTGCATGGAGAGTGCGCGGCGCGGGGCAGCGCACCGGAGTTAGCTTCGCTGAGGTGAAACATGATGCTGTTCGACGATTTGAGAGACAACGAGTGGGCGCTGGTCGAGGCGTTGTTCTGTGCGGAGCCAGCACGGAGCGAACGGCGCGGTCGGCCACGCGTAGAAGCGCGCGCGGTTGTCAACGCCGTGCTGTGGGTGCTGTCGACAGGCGAAGGCTGGTCCAAACTGCCGGGCCGTTATCCGTCGCCGCCGACTTGCCGCCGTCGCTTCGACGAGTGGCAAGCCGATGGTACGCTCGCCGAAATAGTTAAGCGACTCGGCACGAGCGGCCGCGAAATTTCGCTGCGCGGCCGTATTGGCGCGACCGCTGCGAAACCGCCGGCACCGCCGAGCCGTGACCGCCTGCGCGGCGCGTTCTGGACCAACCCGGAATCGTGGCGCGCTCCGGTCAAAATGGCCTGACGCGAACTGCTTCACTGCCTCACTGCCGGGCGCTTACGGGCGCCCGGCATATATCTGTTCCCCGGGTCGCCGTGCGCTGCAAGCCGGCGCTCGACGCATCAGTCATGGGCACCGCTCTCCGGCGCGCCTAGCATAGTCGTCCCTCCTGTTACACCCAGCCTGCCTGTGCGCTGCTTCAGACGTCTGAAGCAGCGCGTTAGTTGCTGGTGAAACATCCATTTACTATTACTTACAGCGTGCTTTCGCGACTGGGCATACCTTATGTGTATGCAAACAGGCCTTGAGTCAATCGGCTTGACGGGAGCTCAGCATGAAACCAATGTCACTGCTTCTGTGCGGCATTGTCGTTTCATCGATGGCCGCACCGGCGCTCGCACAGCAGCGCCAACAGGCTTGGAACTGGCGGCCGGATCGTGCGGCCACCGTCGAAGCCTGGCAGCAAGGCGACACGCACGCTCGCGATTTCACGCCGCCCGCGCCGCGCGGGGATTTGCGCGGCGATATCGCCAGCAACGTGCGCACACGGCCGGAGGCGCCTCGCCAGGATCCGACGCGTCGGCATTAGCCATGCTCAGCGTATGGACAGCGATTCTCCGCCCGCCCGCAAGACAGCGTTGCGGATATTGATTAATTGGGGGAACCACCCCGCCTTATGGCAGTCTGATTTAGCGCCATTAGCGCAGCGTGGCAGTAGTAATTCCGGTACGCCCGTATCCTCGCGATACGGGCTTTTTTTTGAGCCTTTCTTGCAGCTATTGTGCGTAACCAGCGCGTGTAGATGCGCAAAGCGTCCGGTGCGGCACCGATGTGCCACACGTGGATTACACAGCAGAAGATCGGAGCAATGGAATCACGCCGGCCGCGTCGAGCGGCCGGGAAATAATGCCTGCCAGTCTGCCGGACCTATGGCCGGACTTCGAGCGCGGCGGCAGGCCGCGTGTCGGCTGTGGCCACGACGTAGTCGTTCATTCGCTGTGCAGTCCAGCTGAGCAGGCGCTCGTCGTGTGCGAGCCGCGCAAACTCCGCTCTGCCCCGCTCGGTGAGCACGGCGATATCAACCGGTGCATGAAAACCCGGAGCCGGTGCGACAGTGCGCTGCCGAACGGTGTCCATCAAGCCTAGTGCGCGAAGATATTGAAAGACGCCCGGCCTTCTGGCCCATGGAACCTGGCGATATTGCGCCCGCCGCAGCGCTTCAAGTACCGCTTCGTTGGAATACGTGGTCATCTCACTTCTTTCTTAAAGTGCAGCTATGACACATCCATGCCAACACGTCACCGCGCCACCAGTGACGCGCATAGCACCCGCCCTTGGCTGGAAGCTGGCTGCCACTGGTGCAGCCGAATTCCGCCAGGTGCTGCCTGGTCTCGTTTTCGGAACCCCCGTCTGAACGCCATGTTAGCGTTCTGTCCACGAACCGACGATGCAACCGCTGCGGCGCGATAGCAAGCTCGTAGATTTGTCCCGAAAGACATACGTTACCCCATTTAAATTGATTCTATTCACTTTATTGGCGCTTTTTTTTGCAGCAATCGTGCTATGGAAGCGTGCCAGACGGCCGCTCGCCGTCTGCACCGCTGCCTTGTTCTGGCTGCTCGCCGCCGGCTGGCTTACCGTACCCTTACTGCATCTCGCACAGCCGCGCTGGCAGACCGATACGCCCGCCCGATTCGCTCCGCGCACTGCCATCATCATGCTGGGCGGCGGCACGGTCTATGACGACGACCACGTGCTCGTACCCCCCCGCGACGTGCTCGCGCGCATCATGGCGAGCGCGCAGAACTACGCCGCCTGCAAACGTGCCGCGGCCATATGCCATGTCATCGTGAGCGGCGGCAATCCGCAGCGGCATCGCGCGACCGAGGCCGATACCTATCTGCCTTATCTGTTGCGCCAGCAGGTGCCGCGCGCGGACATCGTGCTGGAAAACAGCAGCCGCACTACCTATGAAAACGCGCGCAACGTGTCCGCCGTTCTGGAGGGCTCACGTTACGATTCGTTGATCCTCATTACCTCCGCCTACCAGATGCCGCGCGCCATGCTCGACTTCCACCGTTTCGGCCTCGCACCGCAACCGATGATTTCGAACGCGCGGCGCGCACACCTTGGTGTACTACCGCGTTATGACAATCTGGTGAGTGCGGAGATCGCGTTGCATGAACTGATCGGGATCGCACAATTTCATGTCTATCGTGCAATCGGCTGGTTCTAGAATCCAGACAACATCACCAACCAGTTTATTTAGAGATGCGAAGGTTGTGGTTAGGCATTCAACCCTTGCCGTGACTTGGGCGTGAAATCAGCCCGTGTCGCGACGGGGCGTGAGCGTAACAAGATGTAACGAATTGTCATCGCGCTTACAAAACCTCCCGCTGGAGCGGATATTGCTGACTAGAATGCAGTGTCTTTCCGTCTGGACAGGCAACTACTCGGGTCCACAACCACTCTGCGGAGGTAGCAATGAAGAAAGTGTCCCTGGCGATCCTGGTTTCCCTCAGTGCCGTAACGGGCGCGGCTTATGCGCAGGACAACGGCGTCATGATGAGCACCGATCCGGCCAAGGCCGCCGACGTCGAGCAGCGTGCGCAAGATTTGCAAAACCGCCAGCAAGCAATGGAAAGCGCACCGGCCGCGACAATGAAACACCATAAGGGAGGCATGCATCACAAAAAAGCTCCCAAGGCGGACGCCGGGTCGTAAGCACCCGGGTCGCAAGCGCAATTACTCACTCACCTGCGGCCCTGCCGCGGAGGTGAAAAGCCGAAGCCGGCACCGCCGGCTTCGGCTTTTTGTTGTCTAATCGACTGGCGAGAGCGCTAGCGAAGCAGCTGGCAAAGGACTTGCAAGCCCCGGATCAGCGCGGCGTGCCCACCAGGCGCGAACGGGCCGCTCGAGCCCTGCGGCGCGCAGCCGACGGTGTGCTAAAGTCGCGCACCGACCGGCACCCAGCCGGAATCCCTAACCCGTGCGCACCCTGGTGCGGAGGACAGCATGAGCAACATCCAGCTTGATATCGAATGGACTGAGGCCGCATCTCGCAAAATCGAAAAACTGATGCCGCGCGGCGGTCAGGAGGCGTTTCTGGCGCTGCCGCCCGTCGAATGCCTGCCGATGGAAGGCGACGTGCTGTTTCTCGGGCCGGACGGCAAGCAGCAGCCGTTCATCGTCGCGGAACGGCAGTATCACCACGACGGCGACGCCGACTGGACCATCATCCTGATCCTCGACGTTCCGCAAGCCACGCATTAACAGCCCGATGTAATCAAACGGCACGCGGATTTGCCGGGCCAACTCATTCGGCCGGCAACCCGCGCGCCGTTGCGCGACGCGCCGTCTGTCGCCGCCCGCCCGTTCAGGCGATCTTCGACACGACGCGAACTTCCGCGTGCTCGACCCAGTCCGCCACCACTTTCCTGTAAGCCGTGATGTGCGCGGATTGCGCATGCGCCGCCAGGGCTTCCTGGCTTTCCCAACGCTCGACAAATACGAACCGGCGCGGCTCCTGCACGTCGCGGTGCAAATCGTATTGAAGCGCTCCCTGTTCCTTGCGCGTCGGCCCGACCAGCCCTTCGAGCACCTCACTCAGTTGCTCCTCGTAGCCCGGCTTCGCCACCGAGATTGCGACCACCGCGATTTCCGACATGCCTAACCTCCGTTTCACAGAAAGCAGCAGCATACCGGGCGCCCGCCAAACGTGCAGGATCCGCGTACCGGCCGGCGGCTTCGCCGGCCACGCATCGTCGGGGCCGAGCCGATAACCCGTTCCTGCGCCCCTACGTCAGAGCCGCCCTTGCCTGGAGTTTGGCGGGTGTCCGCGTGGCGCCCTGTTACGCTCGTTTTCATACAGGCGATTGATTGCGACGAAGGCAATCGGTTTTGCGCACGGCAAGCGGGTGCAAAACTCGCGCGACAGGCCGGCGGCAGCATGGCGGACGGCCTTGGGAAACCGCCCGGCGGGACATCCGGCAGGAGCGCCGGCACAACCCCGCGTCTGTGATTACCCGCACATTCACGCGAATTGCAAACTGCTAGACTGGTTTTGATTAATCCGCCGGAGTTCAGCATGGCTGGCATTGCTCTGCGCGTTCCCGGGCTGTATCCGACCCGCCCCGCACACGTGAGGGCCGAGCCTCCGTTGCGCGCCGAATCGTCGAGCGCGCCCCGTCATCCGCTTGCCGCGAAGCCGCCATGTCCGCTCTCCTGCCCGCCTTTATGCCATCCGTCAGCGAATTGACCCTGAGCGGCCTGCTCCCGCATCTTGCCCGGCACGAGTCCGGCTGGACCGCGACCTGGCGCGCGCTGACTTTGCACAGCGTGTTCCAGCCGGTGCTGTCGGTGACGCACCAGTGCGTCGTCGGCTATGAGGGGCTGCTGCGCGCGTTCGACCCGGTCGGCCTGCCGGTTTCGCCGGAAGTGCTCTTCTCCGGCACCCGTTCGGCCGCCGACGCGCGCGAGCTCGACCGGATCGCGCGCTGCCTGCACGTGGCGAACTTCATGGAGCAAGGCATCAGCACCGGCTGGCTCTTTCTGAATACGCGCCCACAGGTATTCGAAACCGGCTGGCCGCAACGCGCGTTCATCGACGAACTGTCGGCGCACTTCGGTCTGCCGCAGGAGCGCATCGTGATCGAAGTGCTCGAACAGCCTGCGGACGACGAATCCGCCGTCGCCAGCATGCTCGCCGCCTCGCACCCGCGCGACTTTCTGATCGCGATCGACGACTTCGGCACCGGCTTCTCGAACTTCGACCGCGTATGGCGCTTCCGTCCCGATATCGTCAAGCTCGACCGTTCGCTGGTCGCGCGCGCCGGCAAGCGCGAAGGCGACGACTCGATGATCAGCCACCTGATCGCGATGCTCCATCAGTCAGGCACGCTGGTGCTGGCCGAAGGCGTCGAAACCGACGAAGAACTGATGATCCTGATGGAGGCCGACGTCGATTTCGTGCAGGGTTTCTGGCTCGGTCAGCCGAAGAGTTCCGTGCAGGCGGCCTGCGCGAAAGTGCCGGAGCTGATCGACTCGATGTGGAGCAAGTTCGCCGACTACCAACGCAGGCATGCCGGCCATCAGCGGCTCGGGTTCGAAGGTTTCGCTGAAGCGGTGCTGGCCGCCGCCGAAACCTACCAGGCCACCGGCGATCTGCGCCAGGCAGCGCAAAAGGTGTGGCATCTGCCTGAAGCACGCCGTGTGTTCATCACCGACGGACAGGGCGAGCAGACCCTGCCTTCGGTCACGGCCGCCTCGGTGCCGCCGCCGCCGCTGCGGCTCGCGCCGCTCTATAGCGACACGCGCAGCAACTGGTCGCGGCGAGCCTATTTCAAGCACGCGCTCGCCGCGCCGGGGCGTGTCGCGATGATGGGTCCGCACTATTCGCTCGCCGACGGCCAGGACTGCTATACCGCCGCTCTCGCGTTCGAGCATGACGGCACTCATGTGCTCTGCGTCGACTTCGTGCCGACCACCGCCACGCCGGACCTGCGCCCGGTAGCGGGACGCGGCGGCAAGCGCTAATCGTCCACCCGGCCGCGGCCGGATTTGATCTCGCTGCGTTTGGCCTTGCCGTCGAGGCGCCGCAGGTTCGACGCGCGCGTCGGCCGGGTCGCGAAGCGGGGCTTGCGCGTGACGCTGACGCTTTCAATCAGTTCATCGAGTCGCGCCAGCGCCGCCGCGCGGTTCATCTCCTGAGTCCGATGCTCCTGCGCCTTGATGATCACGACGCCGTCGCGCGTGAGCCGGTGATCGGACAGCGCCAGCAGACGCATTTTCAACACCTCCGGCAACGACGAAGCGCGCACGTCGAAGCGCAAGTGAATGGCGCTCGAAACCTTGTTGACGTTCTGGCCGCCCGCTCCTTGCGCGCGCACTGCGGTCAGTTCGATTTCGTTCGATGGGATCGGATAGCGGGATGTCATGACACGGGATTGGGCTGGAAGACGTGAGTGTACACAGTGCGCCCCCACGCCGATTACGGACTATCGGGCGCGCTTGCGTAGGCGAAAAACTATTTGCATCGGCACCGCCGCTTCATCGATACTGCGCTTTTCGCTTACAGCGTAAATTCACATGAAGCTCCGTCCGGGTTTTGTGCTGGAACTGGCCGTCAACTTCCTGCTGCCATGGCTCGCTTACCGGCTCGCGCTGCCGCATCTGGGCGAGACTGGCGCGTTGATCGCGTCCGCCGTGCCGCCGATCCTCTGGAGTCTGGTCGAACTCGTGCGATTCCGGCGCGTCGACGCGCTGAGCGTGATGGTGGTGTCCGGCATCGTGCTCTCGGTTGCGGCGATGGCACTCGGCGGCAGTCCGCGCATGCTGCTGTTGCGCGAGTCGCTGGTGTCTGGCGCGGTCGGCGTGGTGTTTCTTCTTTCACTACCCATGCGCCGACCGCTGATCTTCTATCTTGCGCGCGCCACCGTTGCCCGCGAAATGGAAGGCGGCGCCGCGCGCTTCGAAACGCTGTGGCAGGAGCGCCCGGCGCTGGTCGCCGCGATGCGCCTGATGACGCTGGTGTGGGGCGTCGGCCTGACCGGCGAAACGGCGCTGCGTGCGTGGATGGCGCTCACCTGGCCGATCGAGCGCTTCCTCGTGGTTTCCCCGTTCACCGGCTACGGCATTTATGGCGGCCTGACGCTGTGGACGCTGTGGTATCGAAAGACCATGCGCGCGCGGGTCGAGGCGCGCGTGCAGTCGGGTGGAGCTGCTGGTTGAACGGTTCCGGCGCGCAATGCGGCCGTCTGCCGTTCAGTTTGTCTAGTTATCCGACCTGCCGTTGCCGGCAACGCAGCTGCTCCCACGTCATGCTATTCAGCGCCACGCCACACTTCCGCTATCCGCGCGGCCAAGCCCGAATCGCGCTGTGTCGGCGTTTCAATGGCTTGCGCCAGCACGGCGCGAGCCCCGACCACTTCCACCCGCTCACGCGCGCGGGTGATCGCCGTGTACACCAACTCGCGCGACAACACCCGGCTGAATACCGACGGCAGCATTAGCACCGCATGCTCGAACTCCGAGCCTTGCGACTTGTGAACCGTGAGCGCGAATGCGGTGTCGTGCGGCGGAAGCGCCGCCGGCGACACCGCTCGCAAGCCGCCGTCGCCGGTACGGAAATACACCCGCAACGCGCCGCTTGCGCCCGGCAGCGCTATGCCGATGTCGCCGTTGAACAGACCCAGTGCGTAGTCGTTGCGCGTCACCATTACGGGACGCCCGGCGAACCACTGCGCGCCCACTGCCAGCGTCACACCGGCCGAGCGCCGCACCTGCGCCGCCATCGCCGCATTCACCTGATCGACGCCGCGCGGCCCCGAACGGGTCGCGCACAGAATGCGGAAACGGTTCAACGCGTCGAAAAGCGGTAACGGGTCGGGCGTTTCGGCTGCAAGCGCTGCAGCCAGCGCATCGGCGTAGGGCGCGAAGCCTGCGGCAAGACGCGCGACGGTGCGCTCGGCAAGCGTCGCATGGGTGTCTTCGTAAAGCGCCGCTGCGCAAGGTTCCGAGGGATCAGCGTGTAGGACGTCGAGCGCCGCGCTCGCCGAGCCGTTACGGATCGCAAGCGACAGGCGGCCGATCGGCGATTCGAGACCGAACCGATAGTTACGCTCGAGCCAGACGACGCAATCGGCGAGCGGATTTAACGCGTGCGGTGCCGGACCCGGCGATGACGCGGCACCGTCAAAAAGCTCACCCGCGAGCGGTTCATTAAAGACGTCCTGCGAATCCGCACAGGCGAACAGATCGTCGGGCCGCGCTTCGAAAGCGTCCGGCGCATTGGACTGCTTGAAAGAACCGGTGCGCTCCTCGCCCAAGCTGCGCGATGCGTGCGGCAACGCCTGCGTCAGCCGCGATTCGTCGATGCCGAGCGCCTCCGCGATCCGCCGCAAACCATCTTGCGTGAACGCCGGACGCGCGCTGAGTTCGGCGAACACCGCGCCGGCTTCCACAGCGGCCAGTTGGTCCTTGTCGCCCAACATCACGAGACGCGTCTGCGGTGCAAGAGCGTCGAGCAGATGCGCGGCCATCGCGACATCGATCATGGACGCCTCGTCGATCACCACGACGTCGTAAGGCAGCGGATTGTCCCGATGATGCCGGAAGCGCCCGCCCGGCCCGGAACCGAGCAACCGATGCAATGTGTACGACGTCTGCGGCAAACGGGCCGCGAGTTCGGGCGGCAAATCGCCGGCACGCCCTAGCAAGGCCTCCTGCATGCGTTGTGCCGCTTTGCCCGTGGGCGCCGCCAGTGCGATTCTCAGATCAGAGCGCGCATCGAGCAGGCAGGCAAGCACGCCGACCACGGTGGTGGTCTTGCCGGTGCCGGGTCCGCCGCTGACGATAGTGAGTTGTCCCGACAGCGCCATAACCACCGCGACACGTTGCCAGTCGACTTCGTTGTCTTTCGGCGTGCCGAAGTAGCGCAGCAGGCGCTCGTGCAAGGTCTGCGCGTTGCCGCCTGCTTCAGCACCGAGAGCGGCACGGGAACTGACACCCGCTCCAGCATGCGCGACCAGCGCGCGCGCAAGCCGCCGCTCGTAATCGTAATAGCGAGCCAGATACAACCGCCCTTGCCCATCCACCACCAACGGCCGCAACGCTGCCGCGCTTTGCGAGCCATCGCTCGCCATGCCGCTCGCGAACAGCGCCGCGCGCACTTCGGCACTCGATGCCTCGAAGCGTCGCGCCAGCAACGCGAGCGGCACGCACACGTGGCCCTCGGCCGTCGCGCGGCTCGCGGCGAACGCGCCCCGCGCCGCCCATTTGACCGCCTCCGCCGATGCACCGCCGCGCCGCGCCAGCGTGCCGATGCGACGCGCAAACCCTTCCGCGAGCGCGGTGCTGAAATCGGCCGGCGCGGGCAGATTCACGCCGATGTCGTCGAGTTCGGGCGGCACAGACGCACTCTGTTCGAACGTGCTCATGCGACACCTCCGATCATCGCCGCATCGAGCAGCGCGACCAGTTCGAATGCCGGGCGCCGCCTGTGCACGCCCGCCGGCCCGTCGGCGTCATGCCAATGCGGACGTACGCCGCGCACGAACAGATACAGATAGCCGCCGATGTGCGTGTCGTACGAATAATCGCGCACCCGCGTTTTCAGGTAACGATGCAATGCGACCGTATAAAGCAGCGCCTGCAGGTGATACGCGTGACTCGCCATAGCCGCTTCGAGCGGCGCGGCGGCGTAGTCGGCGGCCGTGTCGCCCAGATGGTTCGACTTCCAGTCGACGATCCAGAAACGTCCGTCGTGCTCGACGATCATGTCGATAAATCCTTTGACGAACCCGCGCAGCACGCCGGGTTCCAGTGCGACGTCAGGATAGCCGTGTTCGATCAGCAGTTCCCGCAACGCAGGGAAATCCAGCGACGGCGCCGCGAACAGAAACTCGAGCTCGTTCAGACGCCGGCGCGGATCCAGATTCGCGAGCCTCATGCCGGGCTGCAGTTCGGTAGCGACCACGTCCCGGAGCAGGTTGTGCATCATCGCAGGCAGGCGCGCGGCGAGCTCAGGCGCAGCCGGCGCCGGACGCTCGCGCAGCGCGCCGCGAATGGCGTCGGTCCACGTAGGCGGCGCGGTGAAATCGGCGAGTTCGAACATGCGGTGCAGACAGTCGCCCGCCGCCGCGCCGCGCGGAAACGCGAGAACATCGTCTTCCGCGTGGGCTTGAGGGTGCGGTGCAGGCACCGGCGTGACCACGAGCGCATCGGCGATTTCGTCGTGATCGGGGCGCACTTCTTCCACCGGCGCGTGCGCCTCATCAGCTTTGCTGCCCGCGGCGATCAGGCCGCTGAAACTCGCCATGCGCCACTGATCGCGCAGCGGCCTGCGATTGGCCCGCGCCTGCATATGCGCGCTGCGGTCCTGCAGGCTTTCCAGCGGCACGCGGCGCTCGGGCCTCGGCAAGGGCTGCAGCGTGATCGACCCACCCGCCAGCGCCTGCCAGCGCGCCGACAACGCGGCTTCGTCGGGCGGCTCGGCGAGCCAGTCGTCGAAACTGTGGCCGCTGCCGCCCACCAGCCAGTTCAGCACGCTGCGGCGCGATTCCCTGGTTGAGCGCGACGACTGATACGTGCCGGCAACCAGATAGCAGCGGTACACCGCGCGCGTCAACGCCACGTAGACGAGCCGCGCCCGCTCCGCCGCCTGCTCGCGCACCGCGTAGCGCGACGCATGTTCGGCTTCTTCGTCGTCGCAACCGTAGTGCAGCACCGCTGTGCCTGTTTCGTCGTGGTACTCGCGGGCATCCGGCAAGCCGGACGACGGCGGCTCGCGCAACGCGCCATCGTTCAGGAACGGACAGAACACCACCGCGTATTCGAGCCCTTTCGATTTGTGGACGGTAACGATCTGCACGAGGTTGCGATCCGATTCGAGTCGCAACTGCGCCTCTTCGCCACCGCCCTGGGTGCGTTGCGCGGCGAGCCAGCGCAAGGTCGGTGCTATACCTGGTTGCGTCGCGGCGCGCGCCTGCACGAGTTCGGCCAGGTGGTTCACGTTCGTCAGACGACGCTCGCCGTCCGGTCCGGCAACCAGCCGTTGCGCGACACGCAGCTCACGCATCAGCGTGCGCCACATCACCGCGAAGCCGCGCTCATGCCACAGCGTGCGGTAGCGCGAAAAACGTTCCACCCAGCCCATCGCGTCGGCGGCGTGCGCGGGGTCGTCGGCGGGCGACGGCGCGTCGGCCACCTGCTCGAGACGCCACAACGCGGCGGCGTCGAGGCCCAGCCAGTCGGTTGCCAGCGCGGCGCGCAAACGGCGCAGATCGCCCGGCGTATCGACCGCGGCGAGCACGCGTTCGATCTGCTCGGCATCGAGCGTCGCGAACACCGACGCCTGCGCCAGTTCCACGCTGCCGACACCCCACGCGGCCAGCACGCGTTTGATCAGACTGCCCTGCTTGTGCGTTTGCACCAGCACGGCGATGTTGCCCGGCGCGAGCGGCGCGTCGCCGATCGTCACCATGCCTTCGCGCGCGCCGCGCAGCAGCCGCACGATCTCGGCGGCGCACGCCTCGCTCGCTTCGCGCTGAGCCTCGCGCTTGTTCAATGCGGCATCGCCCTGCGGCAAGGTCCAGATACGGAAGTCGCCGGCGCTCGCCTGCGGGTCGGAGAACGGTGGCCTGCGCCGTTCGCCCGCACGCACCGGCTGATAGTCGAGACCGTCCAGCACGAATGCCTGAGGATTGGCTTCGAAGAGCCGATTGCATGCCTCGACGATCGGCGCGGTCGAGCGCTGATTGACGGCCAGCGTGTAGCACGCGGATGCCGCCTCGCGCGCCGCCAGATAGGTATGCAGATCCGCCGCGCGAAAACTGTAGATCGCCTGCTTCGGATCGCCGACCAGAAACAGCGGACCGGCCGGCGCGAAAATGCGGCTGAAGATCGCGAACTGCAGCGGATCGGTGTCCTGAAACTCGTCGATCAGCGCAGCCGGATAACGCGCGCGCAAAGCGTCGGCAAGCCAGGGGTGCGCGGCGAGCGCGCGATACAGGTTGGACAGCAGATCGTCGAACGACACGACCCGGCGTGTGCGCTTGCGCGCCACCAGTTCGGCGGGTGCGTAGTCGAGCCAGGCCTGCACGAGCGAGAGCCAGCGCGCGCGTTGCGCGGCTTCGGCCGCGACCACGGCCGCCGCCAGCGCTTCAGCGTGTTCGAAGAACGGATGCACGGGCGGCTCGAACTTCACCTTGGTGGCCTTCTTCAAGGCTGAAGCCGTCAGCTTCAACGCCGCTTTCGGCGGCGGCGCATGGCAGTCGCCCTGCGCGAAGTATTCGGTCCATGCGGCGATGGCGCCGCTCACATGATCGGGCTTGTGCGAAGTCTTGCTCAAGCGCTCCTGCGCCTCGGCCAGCAAACTGACGATCGTGTCGCGCTCTGCATGCCAGAGCTCGCAGGCCGCATCGAAGCCTGCTTGCGGATCCGCGCCATTGCCGCTCGTGTCGAGCTTACCCCAGCGCAACTGCGCCAACGGCTTTTTCAGACGCCGCGCGAGCTGCTCGTCGAGTGAAGCGGGACCGGCGTGTTTGGCCACCAGCCACGCGGCAAATGCGGGATGCGCATGTGCCACCGGCTCCACCTGCTCGCGCCAGAAATCAGCCGCCATTTCGAAGCGCAAGGCCGCGTCGTCGGCTTCCATTTCGAAAGCGAACGGCATGGCCGCGGCAAACGGCGCTTCCTGCAACGCGCGCTGACAGAATGCGTGAATGGTGTGGATCGCCGCCTGGTCGAAGGTGCGCAGCGCGCGTCGCACCATTTTCAAGGCGGCCTCGCGCTCGATGCCCCGCTCCGGCGCCAGCGTCGTTTCAAAGAGACGGCGGACGAACGGATCGCCGCCGTCGTCGTCCATTTCGATCGCCCGGTGCAGTTCGGCGAGACGGCCGCGAATGCGCTCGTGCAATTCCGCCGTCGCCGCCTTAGTGAACGTGACGACCAGAATCTGATCCGCATTCAGGTTCTTTTCGAGCAGCAGCCGCACATACAACGCGCAAATATTCCAGGTCTTGCCGGTGCCCGCCGAAGCCTCGATCTGATTCACGCCGTCGAGCGAACAGGCGAAGACGTCGAGTTCCTCGGCCACCAGCGCGTAACTCCGCTTGCCCCCGCTCATGACGCGCTCCGCAGATGCTGGATGAGCGGCTTGAACACGATCGCGGCGAGACTGCCGAACGGTTCCTCGAGCGTGAGCGGCGTGCCGCGCAAGGCGATGCGCAACGCGGGGTCGTCGGACTCGCCGCGCACGCGGTCGTTGATCCAGACGCCCAGCGCCGCGGATTCGCTTTCGCTGACCCGGGCCCACGCGCTCTTCGGGAAAAAGCGCAGCGGCAGCATGCGCCCTGCCTTGAACAACGCGGCAAGCGGCGCCAGTTCGTCGAGCGGCGCGGCGACCGGTGTGAGTTCGAAGCTCTCGCCGCTGCCATGCCATACGGTGCGGCGCGGACCGTCCGGCCGTGCGGCGCAATACACCAGATGCGCGAGCCACGCCGACAGATAGTCGCGTGCGGTAGGTTTGGCGTAGCGGAAAATCACTTGTCCTGTTTCGGTGAGCAGATTCAGACTGCCGTGCAGTTGCAGCGGCGTTTGCGCGGCTTGCCGCAGCAGCGCGTCATGCGGGCCGAAAAGCGGGCCGGCGATCTCCGCGCTCTCCGGCCAGCGCGGTGCGATGTCGAGCACGAACGGCAAACGCTCGACACCCGAAGCCGCTTCGCGGCGCACGCTGTCGGCAAGCTGGCGCAACGCGCCGAGCTCACGTGCGCGCCACACCGCGCCGGTCGCGCCGCCCGGCAATTCCGGGCTGGCCGCCGCCACGCGGCGCACGCGTTCGAAGATGACGTCGTCTTCCGTAGCGGCGTCGAGCAGGACTGGCAAAAGACGATCCGCCAATGCATCGCGCCCGGCGTAATCCAGTTCGAACGGCTCGGTGTCGAGCAATTCGCCCTGTGCGTCCGACAACACGATGCCCAGCCGGTCACGCAACAACGCCCGCGCAGGATGACGCCAGAAGCGCACGAATTCGTCGAAGGCGATCGGCGCCGGCTCTTCTGGCGGCAAGGGTCGATCGAAGAAAGGTGCGGCGGCGGGATGTGCGGGCGCGGCCAGTAACGTGGCCAGCTCGGCGCGATCCGCGTCGTAGCTGAAGAGACCGGATTGCGGCGAGAAATAGTCCGATGCGAATGCCTGCAACGGATGTTCGACAATGAACGCATGCCGCGCGCTCTCGACTTCAGCCGGACTCGCGCCCTCGCCCGCCGACACCTGCGCAAGATGGTCGAGCAATTCGTCGACCAGCGCGGCCGGCGGCAATGGCGAGTTGTCGCGAATGCTGCGGCCCGTATAAGCAATGAAGAGGCGATCGCGCGCGGCGAGCAGCAGATCGAGGAACAGATTGCGTTCGTCGTCGCGCCGCTGGCGGTCGCCGGCTTTGCCGAACGCGGCCATCAGATCGAACTCGTCGGCGCGCGCGAGACTCGGCAGCACACCGTCGTCCATGCCGAGCAGGCACACCACGCGATACGGCAACCCGCGCAAACTGGTCAACGACGAAAACGTCACGCTGCCCCAGGGCACGCCGCCGCGCGCCGGGTCGTCGAGCGCTTCGGTGAGCGCGCCGCGCACCACTGCGGCGGGCATCGCGACCTCTTGCGCGCCGGCTTGCATTGCGTCACCCATTTGGTCGATCGCGTCGCGCACGGCGGCGAGCGAATGGGCGAATTCAACGCCGCCGTCGAAACACTGCGCGAGCGTGTCGAGCAGCAGTTGGGTCCATTCGGCAGGCGTGCGTTCGACCGCGCAATTCGCCGCGAAGCTGTCAATGTCGTCCACGAAGCGCGACAGGCGGCCGAGCAGCTCGGCATCCGCGCCGTCGGCGCCTTCGACCGGCAGCCACGCGTCAACCGGTTCGCCGCCGTCCGGCATGGCGTAGCCGAGATACAGACGCGTAAGCGCATCCGCCAACGTATGACGCGCGATCGGCACATGTTCGCCGGTCGGCTCGACCGGTGAAAGCCCACGACGCGCGCCGGCCGCGGCCAGCCATTCCTGTGCGGCTTCGAGCGAACTCGCGTCGATCCCGTAACGCACGGCAATGGCGTCGACACGCAACCATTCGATCAGGTCCGGCGCGCCCACGCTGCGCTCGGGCAAGGCCAGCCAATCGAGCAGCAACCGCGCGACCGGATTGGCCTGCGACGGCGGCAAGCCGGTGATCCGATACGGAATGCGGCGGGTGTCGCCAGGCGGCGTGGTGCCGAACACGGCGTCGATCAAGGGGCCGGCCGCCGCGAGATCGGATACGGCGACCAGCACGTCGGACGGCTGAAGGTCGTCGAATTCGTCGAACCAGCCGAGCAGGCGATCGTGCAGCACTTCGAGCTGCCGCGACAGACTGTGGCAAACGTGGACCTCAATGCCTTGCTCGATCAGCAGTTCGTCGGCGTCGGTCTCCTTGCGCAGATCGAGGATGCCGTTCTGCACGGCGGCAAGCCAGCTCGGTTGCGGATTTTCCGTGAAATCGCCGGTCTCGCCGGAGGCCGCGCTCTCGGTCAGCTCGTGCAGCATGTGCAATTGCGCCTGGGTCTGCCGGCCCCACTCGGCGAGCAGCGGATGGCCGACTTCCTGATAGTCGAGCTGGCCGGCGGCGTCGAGCGCCTGAACACGCCCTTCGCTGACCACGTCGAACCAGAACTCGCGGCACGGGTTCATCACGTACAGGCGCACGTCGACCCAGCGCGAAAGCGCGCGCAGCAGCGCCACGTGCAACGGCGGCATGGTGGGCAGCGCGAAAACGCTGACCGCTTCGGGCCACTGTGCGTTCGAGATGGCCTCGAGATCGAGCGTGCCGATTTCATCCAGAAAACGGTAGGCGGGCGGCAACGCGGCTGCGGCCGTTTGCCCGTTTCCCGCCAGTTCCGCGAGCACCGCGCGCCACAATGCGGCTTGCCAGCGCTCGTCTTCGCGCGCCGCTTCGCTCGCGCCGACAAGACGCGGGCCGGAGTCGTCCGCCGCACCGCTCGCGAAGATCGAGCCGCCCTTCTGCCATTGCAGCAGCCATTCCGGGCGATACGTCAGATAGTGGTCGAGCACGGTCGCCACGCGCCGCGCCAGTTCGTAGCGCATCGAAGCGTCCGCCGCGTCGAGATACGTGCGCAGACGCGGCGACGCATTCCAGGGCAGCGTTTCTCCCCCGTCGTTCAGTTGGCCCAGCAGCCGGTAGCAGCGCCATACGAGCCGGTCTGGCGCGAACGGCGAATGCTTCGGCACCTCGATCACGCCGCCGATCTGCGCCCACAGCCATTGCGCGAGATAACCAAAGTTGACATTCGCGCAGATGCCCTGGCGCGCGGCGATATCGAGCTCGAGACGGCGCCGCACGGCAGCGCTCGGGACGATCACGGGCTGCGCGGTCCAGGGGTCGGACGGCGCTTGCGCCAGGTCGTCGAGCAGCGCGCCGACAAGCGTTTCGTAGCGGTTCGAGTAGAAGAGCTGGAGCATGGATCCTGGGGTTTGCATGCGGCACTGGCGGAACGCCGGAGCCGCGACAGACAGTGAAGCGACAGCATAACAAACGCATGCTCAACGCAGAACCTGGCCGAACGGACGAGGTCAGATCACCCATGAAATCAGTTAGACTCGACGGCAGTTTGGGTCTGCCCCTTCAACCGCGGTTTTCTCAGTGAATGGAATCCAGGCAGTCGATGCGCTATTCGGTCGAAATAAAAAAATTCCTCTATAGCCAGTACTTTTATGGCGGCCTGCGCATCGCAGTCGGCGTGTCGTTACCGGCGGTACTGTGCCTGATCGTGTTTCACGATCGCGATCTCGGCTTCACGATCGCCACCGGCGCGCTCGGCGCGTGTGTGGTCGACATGCCGGGTCCGCTCAAGTACAAGCACAACGAAATGCTGGCGTGCACGGTGATCGGCTTCCTGTCCGCGCTCGCCACCGGCCTCGCCACCGTGAACGCGGTGGCGCTGTGGTGCACCGTCGTGCCGCTCACCTTCCTGCTGTCGCTGATCGTCGTATATGGCAACCGCTGGCCGCAGATCAGCTTTGCCACGCTGTTCATGATGACCATGACGCTGGAAGAGCATTTCACGCCGGTGCAGGCGCTCGTCAACGCCTCGTGGATTCTGGTGGGCGGCCTCTGGTACACCTACTGGTCGACCTTTGTGAGCCGCTGGATGATGCACCGCATCGAACAGCAGGCGCTGGCCGAAAGCGTGTTCGCGTGCGCCGATTATCTGCTGGCGCGCGCCCAGTTCTACGACCTCGATAACGATCTGGACGAGTGTTATCGCAACCTGGTCGACAAGCAGATCGCCGCGGTGGAGCGCCAGGATGCCGCACGCGACATCGTGCTGCGCAACCTGCCCAAGCTCAAGAGCGGCAAGCTCGAGCCGCGCCGTGCCATGCTGTTCAATCTGTTCATCAACACAGTCGATCTGCACGAGCTGTTTGTCGGCGCGCACACCGATTACCCGCTGGTGCGCAACACGTTCGGCGGCTCCGATCTGCTGGTGTTCTATCGCGATCTGATCCGCAAGGCGGCCGCCGATCTCGAGGAGATCGGGCTCGCGGTGCTGCAAAACCAGGCGCCACGTACACGTGTGAACGTCAAGGCGGAATTGCGCGCCATCGAATTCGAAATCGAGTTGATGCGCAAACAGAACCTGCCGGCAAAAAACCATGAGGCCTATGCGGCGATCTCGTCGACTTTCCGGCGCATCTGGAGCGCCACGCGCCTGATCGACAAGATGCGCAAGAGTCTCTCGAACGAACCCAGCACTACCGAGACCGAATTGCGCCTCGACCAGGCGCTCACGCGTTTCGTGTCGAGCCGCCGCGTGCCGTTCGGCCAGATCTTCTCGAACCTGACAATGGCCTCGCCGAGCTTCCGCCATGCGCTGCGCGTGACGATCGCGGTCGCCGTGGGCTTCTGGCTCGGCCGTCTGCTTCCGCTCACCAACGCGTACTGGATCGTGATGACCACCGTCATCATTCTGAAGCCCGGCTATTCGCTCACCAAGCAGCGCAACGGGCAGCGGATCGTCGGCACGCTGATCGGCTGCGCGGCAAGCATCGCGCTGATCGTATTCGTCAAGGAACCTCACATCCTGCTGGTCGTGATGTTCGCGTCGATGGTCATGAGCTACAGTCTGCTGCTGTTCAATTACACGGCGAGCGTGGTGTTCACCTCGTCGTATGTGCTGCTCATGTTCCATCTGCTCGCGCCGGGCAGCATGCGCATCATCGGCGAGCGCGCGATCGATACCGTGGTGGGCTGCGCAATCGCAATTGCGGCAAGCCACCTGTTCCCGTACTGGGAATACCGTTTGATGGGCAAGCTCGTCAACAACATGATCAGCGCGACGCGTCAATACCTGGAAGCAAGCTGGTGGTGGAGCGGCAAGCCGGCCGCGGCGGTGGTCGCCACCGTGACCGAGGCCGGCGCGCGCGCGCCCGCGGCGGCGATGGCCGATCCGGCGATCGACTTCGGCAAACCGGCGCTCGCGACGGCAGGCGGTGGCGTAAGCGCGGCGGCGGGCAGAGGCGTAGGTGTTGGTCCGAACGGCGGAGCAGGCGGTGCGGTAAGTCAGGGTGTAAGCGCTGCCTCAAGCGGTGGCGCAAGCGGTGCAGCAAGCCAAGGCGTAAGTGCTGCCTCAAGCGGCCGCGCAAGCGCCTCTGAAGGCAACAACGCAAACGCTCAAGCGGCCGTGGATGCCGATGCAGCAATACCGCCTGCCGACGTCGGCGCAGGCACCACCACGGTCAGCAATCCGACCGCGAAGCCGGCCTCCGGCGCCTCCGCTGCCGCCGCAGCCGCGGCAACCGCGCTCGATCGCGATTACCGCTACCGGCTCGCCCGCAAGAACGTCCACGTAGCGTTCGCCAATCTGGGCCAGGCGTTTCAACGCATGATGCTCGAACCGAAGTCCGCGCAAAAGTTCGTGCCGGAACTGAACGGCCTGCTGGTGCGCAGCCACGTCCTCGCTTCGCAGATCACCGCGGCCGCGCCGCTGCTGCGCACCACGGCGCAACAACAGGCCGAAGGCATCTCGCTACAGCCGCTGCAACGCGCGTTGAGCGTGGTGCGCGACAATCTCACCGAAGCCGAAACCGGCACCGCGCCGCCCGCCGATCAGGCCGAGCAGATCAAGCAGTTGAACCGTGAGCTCGATGCGATGGTGGTCGAAACGGAAAAGTCGCCGGACTATTCGGCGGACGCCGTGCACGATATGAAATTGCTTGCGCATCAATGCAAGCAGATGCTGGCGGCGGCGGCATTGATCCGCAAGGATGCAAGCGTGATTCGCCTGCCGGATGAGTGAAACGGCGTGGCGTGAGCCGACATCTCGCGTTGTGCGGCCGGTGTGCTCTTACGTTTTGGATAGGTCGGCGTTTTGCCTGGCGGCGAGCGTCGCTCGACGATCAGGCGCGATGCTCAAACCAGAGTGCGTGCAGTCTTACTGAGCCGCGCCGCTTGCCGGCTTCGCCGCGGTGGCCGCTGCCGCCGCGTCCGATGAAATCGACGGTGCCGGTTCGTTCTGGCTGTCGAAATCGTGCTTTTCCTTGATGGCGTTATAGAAGAGCGTGGCGATCACCAGCAGTACCGCGACCACGATGAAGACAGCAATGCCAAAGGTCGGGTTCTTCTTGCGCGGCGGTTTGTTCATGAGGCGGGCTCGGTTCGCGAGGCTGTCGCGGATGGGGTCTGGGAAGGCGGCATTCTACGCCCACCGAGCTTGCACTCGGCTTGCAATGGGCACAGACCAGGTGTCAAAGGGCATGCAAGCGCGCTATGGCTATAGATCCGAACGGTGGGACTGACAAACGCCCAGGGGTCTAGAACTGTGCGGTCAACTGAAAACCCGCGGAGACTCGCGCGGTCGGAAATCCCGACGGCTTGTAAATCGGCGTACCGGCGAAAAGGTCGTACGCTAAGCTGCCGAGACGAGCCGGCATGCTCCCGCGCAGACCGATCACTGCGCCCGCCAGTTGCGTGCCCGCGAGAAAGGCGGTACTGGGGCCGAAAACCTGGCCATAGTCGATACCCGCATAGAACGAATGTCGCGTCTGGCCGATCGGCAGCTGGAGTTCGTTTCGCCAGTAAAAACCGCGCTCCGCCGCGAGCAGCGTTTCCCCGTCGAAGCCGCGCACCGTGTAGCGGCTGCCGATGGTCAGGTCATCGATGTAGTTCAGCGTGTTGTTCGTGAACTGACCGTGAAAGGTCGTCACATATCGCAGGCTCTGGCTCGCGACAGAAAACGGCACCGACAGGTTCGCATCGAACACGGCCATGTGAAAGCGGTACGTCGGGCCGTTCGCCGTATCGGGCATCGCACCGAGCCAGCCGATGCCCTCCCGGTAGGCCAGCGTGCCGTCGAACTGTGCGGCGCCGAAGTAGTGGCGGTCGGTCAGCCCTGCCTCGATGAACGTGTTGTCGCGATGCTGCTGCGGAATTTCGGTGTCCTCGATGAAGCTTGCGCCCCAGCGTTTGGTCAGTTGCGCCTCAAAGCCGAACACGTCGTCCTGGCTGCGGCGCAACACACGTTGCAGTTTCAGCCCTGCTATCTGTGAATTGCCGCTTGATACAAACGTCTGGTTCACCGCAGCGATCTGCTGGTAATAAGTATTCGTGTTGCCGAAGAGCGTAGCCGTCCAGTAACCCCAGGGAACCGAATAGGAGCCGTTCCAGCCGTGCGAGCCGAGGCTTTTGTCTCCCAGTTCGAGGTCCTGATTCGCGCCCACGTTGAATATGTCGTTCAGTCCGAGTGGATTGTCGATGCCGACGCCGAGGTTGCCTTGCAGCTTGCCGGTGGCCCGCGTGCCTGAGTTGTCGACGGAAGCAACGACGCTCCACGGCTTTGTGCGTTTTACGGTGATCTCC
Source organism: Paraburkholderia dioscoreae (assembly GCF_902459535.1). NCBI lineage: Bacteria > Pseudomonadati > Pseudomonadota > Betaproteobacteria > Burkholderiales > Burkholderiaceae > Paraburkholderia > Paraburkholderia dioscoreae. Next base: position 1,713,787 of record NZ_LR699553.1, on the reverse strand, counting down.
ACATCGCTCTCGCCCGGTGTTCCGGTCGGCACGACCTGCATGTCGACATCCTGACTCGCGACGCGCTTCATCTGTTCGAGTCCCTGTTCGAGATCGCGCAGGTCGAGCAGATCGCCGCCGCGTGCCGGAAATGCCGACTTCCACGTGCCACGCGTTGCGGAGTCGGCGAAGCGTAACTGGCGAATAACACCGGGCACGAGCGAGAAGCGCAGCGTGCCTTTCGACAGGTCCTGTTCCGGGACAAGGACGCGCGTGGTGATGTAGCCCCGGCTGAGAATCACCTGCGCGAGGCCCTTGACGATCAACTCGACGCCCTGCTTGCCGACGCATTGTCCGCTGTAGTGATCGAGCCATTCGCGGGCAAAGGCAAAGCGGTCCTGCGGCAGCGCCGAGGCGGCTTGTGCACGAACGGCATCGGGCAAGGTCTCCGGTATGTCCAGAACGAATGACTGGATGCGGAAGCAGGGAGTCCCGGCAGGCAGTTCAGGCCAGCCGGCGGCCTTGGGCGTACCTGCGCGGACGACGGGCGCATTGACCGCCTGGGCGCGCTCCTGGGCTTGTCGTTGCTGCTCGATGAGTTGCTGTTGCTGCGCCGCGCTGCGTGCGGCATTTGCAAAATCGGGTAAAGGCGGCGACGTTTGCGCCGAAACGCCGAAAGCCGTCAGCGTCACTCCTGCCGACAGTGCTCTCGCAACGCGTAAGTGTTGCATTGGTCTTGTTCTCTACTGGTTATTATTGATCTGACTGCGTGACGCTTTTCACGGCCCCCGTTTTGGCGCGGTCTCTGTGCCCGACGACGGACACCTGGATGCGTACTGCGTTTCAACAGGTTCGTCCAGTCCACTGGCGTCGATGTGGCGAACCTCGATCGAGCAGTTCGGGGCCCTACGCCCTTCGTCCTGCAAAAGCAGATACGCGTCGTAATCCTGGCCGGCGATCGGCGTGAAGGTCATCTCGTGCGGCTTGCAGGACCACGAATAGCCGCCGTATTTGCCGCCTGCGTCCCCGGCCGTACTCAGCGCCAACGTGATCGGCTGCCCGGCCGGAATCACGTATTCCCGGATCATGTCCTTGAAACGCAGACCTTCGACACGCATCCAGGGCCGGGGACTCTGTGGCATGCCAATCACGACGCTGCGTGACGAGTATTTGTAGCGCGCCATGAAACCGTCGTCGACATTGACTCGCTGTGGGTCGCTTTCCCATGCATTGGAGTAGCACGCCCCCACTCTGAACGACGCGGCTTGCTGGTCGTTGCCCGACTTGATACGCACACGTGCTGAAATACGAGGATCGTAGTCGGGAGTTCCAGTTGTGACGTAATGCGCTGGCGCGCATCCGGCGGTGAATGCGAAGGTGAAGAGGATACCTGCTGTCAATGTGCGCATTATTGCGCCTCCTTTATTATCATTGGCTCTCCGGCTGGAATGTGAAATGGGATTGCACTCTAACCCCTTGTGCGGCAAGGAATGACGATCACTTCGTCGGCTTTTAAAGGGGTTGGCCTACGTGAAACGTGCAGTCGAGAGCGATTGACTTATCCAGCCCGACGAGCTTGTTCATTTCTATTGCTTTATCGGCGTGAACGTGACGGTCGCTTCGGTATGCGGCGTGAATATTTAGATACTGCTCTTGCTGCGTTAAGGTTAAACACCGCCCCGGAAGTAATCGGACCGTAATAATAAATCTTCCTGGCCGAAAACTGTGCGCTAATTGCGCTGTTGATAGGTGGAGCAGCGGTCGTCGCCTCTGTTACGGATTGGTCCAATAAGGCTTTGCAGTGCTGTCGTGTGTGCTTGCGGCATTTGGACTCACGTCTGTGCTCGGGAATGCCTGTTTGCTGTTGGCAACGTATGAATCTGGCGATCACCGCCACCCGCCGGCGACCCGACCGCGCTGCCGGCGTTGCCGACTGCGGCAATCGTGCGCAGAGAGGGCCCTGAGCCCGTTCATCCTGACTGCTAGCAGCCGCCTGCGACTGCTGGATCGTGTTATTGATCGCATCCCCCTGCACTACCGCCCAGCCCGAGCGTGACGCCGCTCGTCTTCGTCTCCTGCGTCTCGTCATGGTGATTCGTACCCGTCGCCGCATCGGGCGTGGCGCTCGCAGCCTTGCCTGTCACATCCCGCGCCGCGATCACATCCCGTACGAACAGGGCAAACGGACTGCTTTTCCGTGGATGCAGGTCACCGACGCGATGCTCGAATACATGGGACTCCTGCCCGGACAGCCATTCGATGGGTGCACTTGCCGGCGTCGTGTCGAAGCGTTGCTCGACCGCTGCGAGCATCACATCACGCACGACGGCCGCTATGGCCGCCAGTAGTCGCTGCCCAACTGATAGCTTCCCGGTCATGGCAGTCCAGCGCAGGCTCGTCATCATGCCGGACTGAATGACCCCATAAACAACAGACCCGGCGCAAGGCCGGGTTTGTTGTTTCAGCTAAAGAAGATATTCTTTACCACCACGTACGCGATGAAGCTCATCAGCGCCGTGAAGACAACCGCACCCACTATTTTCTGGCCTCTTGTTTTAGGCGTTGAGCCAGGAATACCAACCATAGTTACCAACCCACAGCATGGACTCATTGTCACCAAGCTTGAATATTATTCGGCAGAGCCCCGCAACTACAAATGACCAAAGCCCCGCACCACACAATGCGGATACTCGGCCCAGCATTTCACTGCGAGACATGCCGCCTTTGTCAGTTTGTCCTGTTCCGCCTGGTCGCCGTTCGCCTGTTTTGCTATCGCGCTCTTTTCATCCGGGTGAAGTTGTCTGTTGAACCGAACCGTATTGCTACCGCCCGTAGGAGTCGCACCGAACGTTATCGCCGTCATTGATTTGCTATCCGTTCGGACAGGCCCGTCGCTAAGCGTTCAAGACTCTCGGCATTGCCCCACAGGACAACGCGAATACCCTCTAGATCTACCGTCAATTTCCCCCGTTGCACATACTTCTCCTGTACCAGCCGAACGTCTTTGTAGGAATACGACCGCGCAGTTATAAAACACACAACAAGATGCTGCTCGTAAACGCTGAATCTATAAAACGCGCCCCCTGAACGGAAAGCCGACTGACCGAACGATGCGATGACGCGCGCTTGCGCAATAAGCTGGCCGGCGCTTCTATCAGCTATTCGCGAAATTGCGGGCAGTAGAACAAAGACCACAATTACGCCGACAATCAGCAATCCAATCACGACCGCCCCTGCTGAAGGGCTAAGCGTTGTCTGAAAGAATGGTTTCATCGCTTCACCGGAGATTGATAGGTCGGATCGACCGAAGCGTTGACAGGTGTACTGAAGCCCGCGCCGATACCGACTGAAACACCATTTATGTAGCGCGTCGCGTCATACCAGGATTTTTCCTGCCACGCCGTTACATTACTCGGGACTACTTGGACGCCAAAGTATTTGCCAATGCCCACCCCGACCGACGTTGGACCTGAATAACGCGAATCGCCCGAAAAATTGATGCTCGCTCCGAAATCCCCCAAACTACCGATTGTGACGTCCGGCTTAAGCGAAGCCGAATCATCGCTCGGCGTGTACGAGAAATTCGGCCCGACAGCAATTCCTGGAGAGACCGGCACGTGAAAGCCCGCCTGCACGGTAACGTCGGGATTGCTGCGTGGATCTGAGTTGGGCATGCCGGCCGCACATTCAGCCGTAATGCAGCCATTTGCCGCCGGAGTGAACGGCCCAGTAGCATCGATCCTTGGCCCGGCTGCATTTTGGGTAGATGGCGCATTCCAGCTATACGGCGAATTTGAGCCGCCCGTGTTCTGGGTAATCAAGTCTTGCAGCGCTTTTGATGGTGTCGCCAACATCGACGGATCTTGCACCAGATAACTCCCCGTGCTGTCCGCCACCAGCTTCATCCCGGCCGTGTCATAAACCGCACCCGCAGGCGTACCCGCGTTCAACGGCACAACGACGCCCGTCGCAGCGATCTCACCATATTGGCTATTGTTCGCCCCACGCATGGCGTTTTCGATCTGTGCCGCCGTGATCGGCGAACCATCAGGGTTCATCAGCCCTTGATCCTTTGCCGCCGCTGCAATCTGCTGTGCCTTCGTTTTTTTCGGGCTGATGTAGTTGCCGGTTGTACATGTCTGTTTCCCGCAGCTGCACCTGCATCGTTTCAGACCAACTCACGACCATTCCACACCGAAATTGTGCCAGCGATGGCAACGCCGCACGTCAATACCGGATGTAGGTTGGGTCGCGCAGCTGTCGCTAGCGCAGCAACGCCCGTGTTGATGAGGAATATGCCCGAAGCAATGCGCCAGACTAGGCCTGTACAGCGATTCAGGCACCGAGCCAGCAAGGCGTACTCGACAGTAAAATAAAGTATCTTGGTGATCCCATTATTGGTCGTCGAGACGCGCTGCGTTGTCGGGGCTTGCGGGGCGAAACCAAGGGGAACCACTAAGGTTGCCGCCATAAGCGCAGCCACCACCTGCAGGATCGAGGACAGGTGGAGTATCAACTGTGCGACGCCGAATTTCGTTCGCTTCATTTCGGTTCATCGTGCTTATCGTCTTCGGTTTTGTAGCTCTCGCGCGCCTTTTTGTAGCTGTTGTCGAAGGGTTTGATGTTAAGCATGTGGGCGCGACTAGAAATTCCGCCTAAAGCCATTAGCCCAAAGCCCAACAGGAAAGCCGCCATCCTGGGCACGCGCGGCAACCAATCGAGCGCGAGGCTCATTCCAAATGCGGTAAGGCCTACCACGAACAACGTAATGCGTACCCAGCCAGAGAAATTTCCCGCCTCAACAAATTTCATTTCCTTGTCCCATTCGCATTTACATTGAATATCGAATTGGATTGACGAGTTATCCAATCTTGGATTTGTGTCGAATATGGAGCGTTGTTTAGTGCCGTTGCGGCTCCATTGACCACCAACGATGCTGTCGGAGCGCGGTCCGCTGCGATCTGGCCTGCTAGTGCTACTACGCCTTGATATGTGTACTGTCCGACGTTAGGCCGAACCAGTTGCGATACCCCGTCTGCGGCAATGCCTACTACCGTAGCACCAAAGGCAATTTCACCGAAAGCAGGGGCCAATGGAGACGGTGATACTGCGCCGGTGGCCGCAGCAGAACTGATCCATCCGGCAGTGTTAGAAACCATTGAGGCCGTGTCGGCGCTCGTATTCCGCATGAAGTCCGCGTCCGACTTATCGAACTTCGTGAACGGACCGGTGATATTAATCGAGCCGCTTCCAGTCTGTTGATACGTGAACTGGCTCGGCACTCCACCCGCCGAAGCGCTGTTGTAGTTGGCCAGAATATACGACTGCAACTGCGGATCGGCCTGCGCCGTGACTTGCGTCAGAATCGGTTTGCCGTCTGCCGTCGTCCCGCCCGATATCCATTGTGCGCCCGGGTCCGTCGGCATTTGACCAATAAGTGTAGTCGGCGCGCCAGATTCACTTGTCCCATTCACGCTTACACCCATGATACGAAGCTGGTCTTCGACCTGTGCCTGCGTGTACGTGCCGCCGCTCTTGTCCGCGATCTGCTTCGCCAACGTCTTTTCTTCAGGGTGTAGTTGTCTATTGAAGCGAACACCACATCCCGACACGCCCGCCGTTGTCGATACAGGTTTTCTCCTGACGCGACAGGCACTTGCAAACGGGTTTTCCATGATGCGCGTTTCCATCCGCAATTTTTTGCCCCGACGCGGGTTCTGGCCAGAAGGCGCGAGTTTGCCAGAGGACGCATTACGTCCATCTCAATTACATCGCATCACGAAGCAATCTCATCCCGCCTGGTTTGACGGCGCACGCAGTGCGACGGCAAACCAGGCGGAACAGGGCCGTTGTGCTCCACTGTTCCACAACCGCGCTGACCGTTGTTACGCGGTAACGACGCCTCGCTTACCCCGGGCGCTTACTCCGTCAAGGCCGCGCGCGAGCGCGCCGGAGGGCAGCCTTGACGGCCACCAGGGTTCTACGCTCGGCTATGCGGTGCAAGACGACTCGGCGGCTTGCACCGCATGCGAAGCACGCTTTTGCTTTTGTGTGAGGGGTTTGTTTTCCGTTACGCAGTAACGGCACATTGGGGGAGCCCCCTGGGGGCGGACGGGGAGGCAGGCTGCGAGCACGGAGCGAAGGCCGCACCGCGGCCGCAGCCCGAGCGCAGCAGACGCACCGGGTGGGCGGGGTTCACACCACCGACCGGCCGCGGCGCGCCCCCCTGACTTTTTCTTGCGCGTAGCGCCATGCCTGGCTTTGTTGGTACGCCAGGTTTCTGGCCGGTTTATGGCCCTGACTTACTGGTGTGCGCAACGCGCACCCGGCGGGCCGGGGGCGCCAGACATAACGCAAATTAGCACCGTTTGGCGGGCCGGCAGAGGCAACGGCTGGCGCGATGACGGCCCGCCAAACGGTGCTAATTTCCCAGCGGTTATGTTAAATGGGCCGCAGGCCCATTTACCCCCGGCCCTCCAGGTTTCCGGCCGCAAGGCCGCGCTTGCCTTTTACGTTCTTCACTTCCTCCCGGCGCGTCCCGGTCGCGTTCATGTCGATGGACGTTACCGCGTAACGCGCATCCATTGCCTGACCGTTATCCGCCCGTCACGCACATGCCGGTCTGCGCGCCGAAGTACGCGTCCCACTCCGGCGTGTCGAGTTCCATGCCCGCGAGCACCCGGTCATCTTCCGTCTTCACCAGACGCTCCAGCATGTCCCGTTTCGTTACGCCGTAACGTCGCGCGAGCCGCTCCAGTCCCAGCGCAACACCCGTACTCACCCAGACATTCAACCTCCGCTCGCCATTCCCGTCAGTACACGCCTGCAACCGCTTCGCCCTGTATGCCGCCTGTCTTTCTGCCACTGTCTTCGCCATCGCCTGCGCCTCCATTCGCGTTACCGCGTAACGCCTTACTCCGACTTCCCATACACCCGATGCAGCAACCGCATCGGCTTCACTTCATCAATCTGTTCCCGGTCCTCGCGACGCTCCAGCCGCGCCGGATGCGTCGCCGTATGAATCTCCTTCAGCGCCCGGATCGCCACCTGCGTATAGACCTGCGTGCTCGTCAGTTGCGCGTGGCCGAGCATCACCTGCACGAAGCGCACATCCGCACCGTTTTCCAGCATCAGCGTGGCCATCGTGTGACGGAACAGGTGACACGATCCGCTCTTGTTCACGCCCGATCGTTTGATGTAGTCCGACACCATCAACCCCATACTGCGCGTGCCGATCGAATCTCCCGTCACCGCCAGGAACAGCACGCCCTCATCCTCGGCCAGCGACAGTTGCGGCCTCACTTCATCCAGATACTTCCTGATCCACGCCAGCGCACGCGCGCCGATCGGTATTAACCGGTCACGGCTACCCTTACCCTGGCGGATCATCACCGTCCCACGATCAGCGTCAACGTCATGCACATACAGGTTCACGAGCTCCGCACGCCGGATGCCGGTGCTGTAGAACGTCTCCAGGATCGCCCGGTCACGGATGCCCAGCGCGCTCGACACGTCCGGCACATTGAGAACCCGTTCAGCCTCTTCCGCGCTCAGAATGTGCTTCGGCAACCGCTTCTCGACGCGCGGCATGTCGATATCCGCCGCCGGGTTCGACAGGATCCTGTTCTGCTTCACCAGCCACCGGAACCACAGCTTCACCGGCACCAGCCGCATATGCTGGCTGCGCCCCGACAGCGCCTCGCCGTTCGCCTTGCGGTACAGGAACAGATGCCGTTGATAGCGCTCCAGGATCGGGCGCGTCACTTCCTGCGGCCGGCTCACCCCACGCTCATCGCACCACGCGATGAACCCGCGCAGATGCGTCTCACGATGCACTACCGTTTCTTCGCTGTAGTTGCGCACCCGCATCCATTCGAGGAACGGACGCATCTGGTGATACAGGCTTTGCGCATCGTCGGCCGGGCCAATTACTGGCAACGGCGCACGGGGTGTCAGCCGTTTGCGCATGAGGAATCCTTAACAACGCGGGCTAAAGAAGGGCTGCCCGTATTTCCGTAGATAGTTGCGTTCCCGTTCACCCCGACCGGTTCGCCGCCTTCGCCTTGTGCCGCCTGGCTTTGAGCCTGATTGCCATGCCCTGACATGGGGGTAATTTGACCCTGACTTGAGGCTGACCTGCGCACCGTTGACCCTGACTTGCGTTCATCGTTATCGAGTTCTTCCGGCTCAATCAGTCCGGCGAGTCTTGGCTCGTCATCGGCCGCGCCGTCATACATCAGCTCGTAATGCAACTGATGCCCACGACTGCCGCCGTGAACCAGCAGGTATTCAAGATCAGCCAGACGCGTGCAATGGATTTTCAGTTGACCGTCGCTCCAGCGCGTGTAGTCCCGTATGTCCCGCCGTGTAAAGCGCACCTCGCGCGACTTCACATGTTCGCGCTCGCCGCGCTCATTCACCATTGCATGAATCAGGCGCAGCAGCCGCCGCGTCTGCGGCGGCAATTCATCGAGCGTGCGTCCCAGCACCTCGTGTGCGATCCGGTTCGCCAGCGCAATATCGGCCTTCGTGACTTCGATGTACGTCAGCGCCTCGCCGCGATGCGTGACCGTCCTGTGTGGCCGCTGGTACTGGTGCAGCAGCGCGATCGAGCGGATCAGCGTCAGGTACTTCATGTGATCGCGCCGCATGCGCGTCTTGTCGTCCATGAACGTCAACTGCTCTGCATACGGATTGACCACATGCACCGGCTTCAGCAACCGCTGCGCGTTGCGATGCAGGTCAATGATGTGCTGTTTGTCCGTCTCGGCCAGCAACCCTTCGAGCGTCTGTTTCGCCCGCTGCCGTGCGTGGATCTCGCGCGTCTGCTCACGGCTCTCGTTGATCGTCAGCACCAGGCACCGGTTCAGCAATTCCTCGTCGACGTCGATCGCGGTCGTCGTGAGCATGAGCATCACAGGACCTTTTACGCGGTACTGCTTCGTCACCAGGTTACCCGTCGCCTCATCCTTGCCCGTCGATGCAATCGTGAGCTCACCGTCGCTTTGCAACAGCTTCAGCGCATACGCCGCCTGACGCACGCCTTCCTCTTCGGCAATCGCCAGAATCTTGTGTTGCAGGTCCGTCTCGCCCAGGTAGAACAGACTCTGTCCGGTCATGGCGCTGTACTGGATCCGTTCCTCGTCCGGCATCAGGTCAAGCACTGCATCCATGAGGGAACTCTTGCCCGCCGCGCTGCTCGACTGGATCAGCACGGCTAGCGGCGCATCGAGCTTGCGCGACACCGCCGACAGATACCCGGCCAGCAGGTTCGTCGCTTCCCCCACCACACCGCAGCGCGCCATATCCGCTTCAAGCCGTGCAATCAGGTCCGGCGCCTTCAGCCACTCCAGCGCTGCCGCGTGTTCAACAGCGTCCAGCGTCACGCCTTTTTCTTTCGGCGCGAGCGACGTGCGGATCGCTTCGTCCTGCAACGTCTCCAGCTTCAGCAGCACGCGCCCGAGATCTCGCTTGAGCGTGTCTTCCTGTGAGCCAAGCTCGACAGCCGCCGCCTTCAGGAACAACCCGCGTGCCTTCGCGCTGTACACATCGAGCGTATCGACGTGATACGTCTCGCCGCGCCGCACCTGCGCATTCACCCGCATCTGTTCTGGCCCAAGGTTCTTCTGCCAGCCACGGATACGCCATACGCGCTCGCTAAACGTGAACAGCAGTTCACCGCCTTCCGTCTGCTTCACGTCGAGCTCGTCCGTCTGCGCGGGCTGCACCTCTTCCTTAGTTGCCATCTCTGTGGCTGGCGTAACCGCTTCACCTGGCACAGCAATAGCAACTAAAGAGGAGGCAGGTTGAACGTCCGTCACTTCCTCAACCGGCACCGGTTCAACCTGCGCCGCAACCGCTGGCCGCTTGCCCTTGCCAATCCATTCGGCCTGCTGCAACAGCACCCCAAGGCTCTTTTCCGCCGGCGCAACCTTCCTCGCGTAATCGTTCACGTCCATCCCCTTCGGGAACAGCACACGCCATGTCTCGATCCCCGACTCGCGCAACGCCGTACCGAGCTTTTCCGCCCCAGCATTGCCCGCGTCATCACGGTCGTAGGCGATCCACACCCGCTGCGTGCTGTGCCGTTTCAGTGCCGCCCAATGGTCCTGCGTGAACCCGTTCACCCCGAACGCTGCGATCACGTTGCGATGCCCCGCACACCAGAACGTCAGCGCATCGATCAGCGCCTCGCATACGATCACTTCACGGCTGGCAACCAGCGCCACTTCGTTCCACACACCGGCTAGCGGCAGCGACAGATACAGGTGCTTCGGCTGGCCCGCCGGGATCTTGTTACCCGGCGCGATCCGTCGCCCGTACATCTGTTTTACTGCACCTGACTCAAGATCAAACACCGGCACCACCAGGCACCCGTTCAGGTGCTCATGGCCAGACTCGCGATACACCCCAACACGCTGCAACTTCGCACGCACGTCACGGCCTTCCTTCGCATACCCCGGCGGCAGCCGGTACGTCAGACTCTTGTTGGCATAGCCGAGCCGGAACGTGTCGATCATTTCGCCGTGAACCAGCCCGCGCTGGGTCAGATACGCCTGCGCCTCCGGACTCTGTTTCAGCGTCTCGTGGTACGTGCTGGCCACCTGGCCCAGCAGCACCACTTCATCGGCATCCGCAGCTAAGGAGGCAAGCGGGCGCGTAAAACTCAGCTTGACCCCAACCTTGTCCGCCGCAGCCAGCGGCGCATCGTTACGCAGTAACTGCACCGCGTGCGGCAAGCTCACGCCCTGGGTTTTCATGACCCAGTCCAGCACCGTGCCCGACGCGTTGCAGCCGAAGCAGTGGTACACGTTCTTCGCTTCTGACACCGACAGGCTCGGCGTGTCCTCTTCATGGAACACGCAGCGCATGACCCAATCGCGGCCGCGCTTTTTCAGCGCGTGACCTTGCGATTCGATCAGCCGCACCAGCGACACTTCGCGCTTCAGTCTGTCCAGCTCGGCTTGCGGAATACGCGGCATGAATCGTCCTTCTGGCTAAAATCTGTCAATACTCTTTTGAGGTTTTATTTTAATACCTTATAATGTATCTGTCTGCAACAGATTGAGGGACCGGGGAATACAGTCATGGCATCCGCAACACTTTGGTTCCTGCCCATGAACTTCCCCGCACGCCTGATTCAGGTGCGCAAATCCCGCGGCCTTACCCAGCAAGAGCTGGCCGAGGCCGCGACGCTGCACGTCAATCAGGTTCGTCGATATGAAGCAGGGTCGGCTCAACCGACCTTAGAAGCCCTGACGCGTCTGGCACAGACGCTCAATGTCAGCCTTGATGAACTGGTGTTTGATGAGAACGAGCGCGGCCCGTCCGATGACCTGCGTTTGCAGTTCGAGGCAGTTAGCCAGATGCCCGACGAAGACCGCAACATCATCAAGGCGCTGCTCGATGGAATGATCCTCAAGTACCGCGCCAAGCAGATCATCAGCGGCTAGGCAAGCCGTTACGACCGAACAACAGCAGGAGAACTGATGTAAACGAAGCGCGGGCGGTGAATGCTACCAACACTCATCGCCCGCTGACCACCACCAACTCAATAGAGGAGTTGATCATGGCTAATGCCAATCTTAAAGCATTGCACACCCATCCCGAGCGACACGCCACCGTCCAGCAGATCATGCGCTGGCGGCCCTCGCCGAAACCGGGCAGGGACTGGCGTACACCCACGTTCTTTCCGTGGCTTCGCATCGCCGGCATCTGGCTTGAGCAGGCCGGCTTCCCGCCCGGCCAGCGTGTGAGGATCGAGGTTCAGCACGGCAGGCTCGTCATCACGCCGGATTGAACGACTCCGCAAACAACAACCCCGGCCGCAGCCGGGGTTGTTGCTTCAGCTAAAGAACACGTTCTTTATCACCACGTACACGATAAACCCCATCATCGCAGTGAAGGCGCACCACCAGACGACTTTTTGCAATCGCGTCTTTGGCGTTGATGTAATCGAAGGTCCCATATTGCTACCACTTGATTCCGGTTTTGCCTTGATCGTTAGAGAAGCCCCAACCCACTGACGCAGGGTTGTCGGTCTTGCCCACATTCGTACCTGCACCGAATCCAATGACGGTTGCAGTCCCATTCCCAGGTGACACCATAATACCGCCGCCCAAACCACCATATAGAGCGGAGCCACCTCCTGCATATCCGCCGGCGAAGTTGTTCGTCTGCCCTGGTCGGACCGATGTCGTGTTGAGATAACCAGCGGAAACATTGACACCAGCGCCTACGGAATTCGGAATGCCCAAATTCACACCGTACCCAAAGAACGCATTCCCATCACGCGTGAACGTCCCCCACGCACTGCCCACGAAGTAGTCCACCTGGAAGTTCACCATGTCCGGCGCTCGGATCAAGCCCGGATTCGAGCCAGTGGTGGTTGGCTGGTACGACAGTCCGCTATCCTGCGCCCCCTTTGCAATATATGCCTGCAAATCGGGATCGCCCGGCCCAAGGCTTTGCGCCCACACCTGTTGTCCCGCCTTGTTCACGCCATAAGGTTGCCAGTCGGTTCCATCCTGCGGCTGCACGCCAGTGGCCACCCGAACACCACCCGATTCAGTTTGCCCGTTCACCGTCAGGTCCATCCGCGCCATCTGGTTTTCCACGTCCTGCTCGCTGTACTTGCCGCCGCTCTCGTCGGCCAGCTTCTTCGCCAACGTCTGTTCCTTGGCCTTGCTGTCCTCATGCAACTGCCGGTTGTACCGAACACCACATCCCGACACGCCCGCCGTTGTCGATACAGGTTTTCTCCTGACGCGACAGGCACTTGCAAACGGGTTTTCCATGATGCGCGTTTCCATCCGCAATTTTTTGCCCCGACGCGGGTTCTGGCCAGAAGGCGCGAGTTTGCCAGAGGACGCATTACGTCCATCTCAATTACATCGCATCACGAAGCAATCTCATCCCGCCTGGTTTGACGGCGCACGCAGTGCGACGGCAAACCAGGCGGAACAGGGCCGTTGTGCTCCACTGTTCCACAACCGCGCTGACCGTTGTTACGCGGTAACGACGCCTCGCTTACCCCGGGCGCTTACTCCGTCAAGGCCGCGCGCGAGCGCGCCGGAGGGCAGCCTTGACGGCCACCAGGGTTCTACGCTCGGCTATGCGGTGCAAGACGACTCGGCGGCTTGCACCGCATGCGAAGCACGCTTTTGCTTTTGTGTGAGGGGTTTGTTTTCCGTTACGCAGTAACGGCACATTGGGGGAGCCCCCTGGGGGCGGACGGGGAGGCAGGCTGCGAGCACGGAGCGAAGGCCGCACCGCGGCCGCAGCCCGAGCGCAGCAGACGCACCGGGTGGGCGGGGTTCACACCACCGACCGGCCGCGGCGCGCCCCCCTGACTTTTTCTTGCGCGTAGCGCCATGCCTGGCTTTGTTGGTACGCCAGGTTTCTGGCCGGTTTATGGCCCTGACTTACTGGTGTGCGCAACGCGCACCCGGCGGGCCGGGGGCGCCAGACATAACGCAAATTAGCACCGTTTGGCGGGCCGGCAGAGGCAACGGCTGGCGCGATGACGGCCCGCCAAACGGTGCTAATTTCCCAGCGGTTATGTTAAATGGGCCGCAGGCCCATTTACCCCCGGCCCTCCAGGTTTCCGGCCGCAAGGCCGCGCTTGCCTTTTACGTTCTTCACTTCCTCCCGGCGCGTCCCGGTCGCGTTCATGTCGATGGACGTTACCGCGTAACGCGCATCCATTGCCTGACCGTTATCCGCCCGTCACGCACATGCCGGTCTGCGCGCCGAAGTACGCGTCCCACTCCGGCGTGTCGAGTTCCATGCCCGCGAGCACCCGGTCATCTTCCGTCTTCACCAGACGCTCCAGCATGTCCCGTTTCGTTACGCCGTAACGTCGCGCGAGCCGCTCCAGTCCCAGCGCAACACCCGTACTCACCCAGACATTCAACCTCCGCTCGCCATTCCCGTCAGTACACGCCTGCAACCGCTTCGCCCTGTATGCCGCCTGTCTTTCTGCCACTGTCTTCGCCATCGCCTGCGCCTCCATTCGCGTTACCGCGTAACGCCTTACTCCGACTTCCCATACACCCGATGCAGCAACCGCATCGGCTTCACTTCATCAATCTGTTCCCGGTCCTCGCGACGCTCCAGCCGCGCCGGATGCGTCGCCGTATGAATCTCCTTCAGCGCCCGGATCGCCACCTGCGTATAGACCTGCGTGCTCGTCAGTTGCGCGTGGCCGAGCATCACCTGCACGAAGCGCACATCCGCACCGTTTTCCAGCATCAGCGTGGCCATCGTGTGACGGAACAGGTGACACGATCCGCTCTTGTTCACGCCCGATCGTTTGATGTAGTCCGACACCATCAACCCCATACTGCGCGTGCCGATCGAATCTCCCGTCACCGCCAGGAACAGCACGCCCTCATCCTCGGCCAGCGACAGTTGCGGCCTCACTTCATCCAGATACTTCCTGATCCACGCCAGCGCACGCGCGCCGATCGGTATTAACCGGTCACGGCTACCCTTACCCTGGCGGATCATCACCGTCCCACGATCAGCGTCAACGTCATGCACATACAGGTTCACGAGCTCCGCACGCCGGATGCCGGTGCTGTAGAACGTCTCCAGGATCGCCCGGTCACGGATGCCCAGCGCGCTCGACACGTCCGGCACATTGAGAACCCGTTCAGCCTCTTCCGCGCTCAGAATGTGCTTCGGCAACCGCTTCTCGACGCGCGGCATGTCGATATCCGCCGCCGGGTTCGACAGGATCCTGTTCTGCTTCACCAGCCACCGGAACCACAGCTTCACCGGCACCAGCCGCATATGCTGGCTGCGCCCCGACAGCGCCTCGCCGTTCGCCTTGCGGTACAGGAACAGATGCCGTTGATAGCGCTCCAGGATCGGGCGCGTCACTTCCTGCGGCCGGCTCACCCCACGCTCATCGCACCACGCGATGAACCCGCGCAGATGCGTCTCACGATGCACTACCGTTTCTTCGCTGTAGTTGCGCACCCGCATCCATTCGAGGAACGGACGCATCTGGTGATACAGGCTTTGCGCATCGTCGGCCGGGCCAATTACTGGCAACGGCGCACGGGGTGTCAGCCGTTTGCGCATGAGGAATCCTTAACAACGCGGGCTAAAGAAGGGCTGCCCGTATTTCCGTAGATAGTTGCGTTCCCGTTCACCCCGACCGGTTCGCCGCCTTCGCCTTGTGCCGCCTGGCTTTGAGCCTGATTGCCATGCCCTGACATGGGGGTAATTTGACCCTGACTTGAGGCTGACCTGCGCACCGTTGACCCTGACTTGCGTTCATCGTTATCGAGTTCTTCCGGCTCAATCAGTCCGGCGAGTCTTGGCTCGTCATCGGCCGCGCCGTCATACATCAGCTCGTAATGCAACTGATGCCCACGACTGCCGCCGTGAACCAGCAGGTATTCAAGATCAGCCAGACGCGTGCAATGGATTTTCAGTTGACCGTCGCTCCAGCGCGTGTAGTCCCGTATGTCCCGCCGTGTAAAGCGCACCTCGCGCGACTTCACATGTTCGCGCTCGCCGCGCTCATTCACCATTGCATGAATCAGGCGCAGCAGCCGCCGCGTCTGCGGCGGCAATTCATCGAGCGTGCGTCCCAGCACCTCGTGTGCGATCCGGTTCGCCAGCGCAATATCGGCCTTCGTGACTTCGATGTACGTCAGCGCCTCGCCGCGATGCGTGACCGTCCTGTGTGGCCGCTGGTACTGGTGCAGCAGCGCGATCGAGCGGATCAGCGTCAGGTACTTCATGTGATCGCGCCGCATGCGCGTCTTGTCGTCCATGAACGTCAACTGCTCTGCATACGGATTGACCACATGCACCGGCTTCAGCAACCGCTGCGCGTTGCGATGCAGGTCAATGATGTGCTGTTTGTCCGTCTCGGCCAGCAACCCTTCGAGCGTCTGTTTCGCCCGCTGCCGTGCGTGGATCTCGCGCGTCTGCTCACGGCTCTCGTTGATCGTCAGCACCAGGCACCGGTTCAGCAATTCCTCGTCGACGTCGATCGCGGTCGTCGTGAGCATGAGCATCACAGGACCTTTTACGCGGTACTGCTTCGTCACCAGGTTACCCGTCGCCTCATCCTTGCCCGTCGATGCAATCGTGAGCTCACCGTCGCTTTGCAACAGCTTCAGCGCATACGCCGCCTGACGCACGCCTTCCTCTTCGGCAATCGCCAGAATCTTGTGTTGCAGGTCCGTCTCGCCCAGGTAGAACAGACTCTGTCCGGTCATGGCGCTGTACTGGATCCGTTCCTCGTCCGGCATCAGGTCAAGCACTGCATCCATGAGGGAACTCTTGCCCGCCGCGCTGCTCGACTGGATCAGCACGGCTAGCGGCGCATCGAGCTTGCGCGACACCGCCGACAGATACCCGGCCAGCAGGTTCGTCGCTTCCCCCACCACACCGCAGCGCGCCATATCCGCTTCAAGCCGTGCAATCAGGTCCGGCGCCTTCAGCCACTCCAGCGCTGCCGCGTGTTCAACAGCGTCCAGCGTCACGCCTTTTTCTTTCGGCGCGAGCGACGTGCGGATCGCTTCGTCCTGCAACGTCTCCAGCTTCAGCAGCACGCGCCCGAGATCTCGCTTGAGCGTGTCTTCCTGTGAGCCAAGCTCGACAGCCGCCGCCTTCAGGAACAACCCGCGTGCCTTCGCGCTGTACACATCGAGCGTATCGACGTGATACGTCTCGCCGCGCCGCACCTGCGCATTCACCCGCATCTGTTCTGGCCCAAGGTTCTTCTGCCAGCCACGGATACGCCATACGCGCTCGCTAAACGTGAACAGCAGTTCACCGCCTTCCGTCTGCTTCACGTCGAGCTCGTCCGTCTGCGCGGGCTGCACCTCTTCCTTAGTTGCCATCTCTGTGGCTGGCGTAACCGCTTCACCTGGCACAGCAATAGCAACTAAAGAGGAGGCAGGTTGAACGTCCGTCACTTCCTCAACCGGCACCGGTTCAACCTGCGCCGCAACCGCTGGCCGCTTGCCCTTGCCAATCCATTCGGCCTGCTGCAACAGCACCCCAAGGCTCTTTTCCGCCGGCGCAACCTTCCTCGCGTAATCGTTCACGTCCATCCCCTTCGGGAACAGCACACGCCATGTCTCGATCCCCGACTCGCGCAACGCCGTACCGAGCTTTTCCGCCCCAGCATTGCCCGCGTCATCACGGTCGTAGGCGATCCACACCCGCTGCGTGCTGTGCCGTTTCAGTGCCGCCCAATGGTCCTGCGTGAACCCGTTCACCCCGAACGCTGCGATCACGTTGCGATGCCCCGCACACCAGAACGTCAGCGCATCGATCAGCGCCTCGCATACGATCACTTCACGGCTGGCAACCAGCGCCACTTCGTTCCACACACCGGCTAGCGGCAGCGACAGATACAGGTGCTTCGGCTGGCCCGCCGGGATCTTGTTACCCGGCGCGATCCGTCGCCCGTACATCTGTTTTACTGCACCTGACTCAAGATCAAACACCGGCACCACCAGGCACCCGTTCAGGTGCTCATGGCCAGACTCGCGATACACCCCAACACGCTGCAACTTCGCACGCACGTCACGGCCTTCCTTCGCATACCCCGGCGGCAGCCGGTACGTCAGACTCTTGTTGGCATAGCCGAGCCGGAACGTGTCGATCATTTCGCCGTGAACCAGCCCGCGCTGGGTCAGATACGCCTGCGCCTCCGGACTCTGTTTCAGCGTCTCGTGGTACGTGCTGGCCACCTGGCCCAGCAGCACCACTTCATCGGCATCCGCAGCTAAGGAGGCAAGCGGGCGCGTAAAACTCAGCTTGACCCCAACCTTGTCCGCCGCAGCCAGCGGCGCATCGTTACGCAGTAACTGCACCGCGTGCGGCAAGCTCACGCCCTGGGTTTTCATGACCCAGTCCAGCACCGTGCCCGACGCGTTGCAGCCGAAGCAGTGGTACACGTTCTTCGCTTCTGACACCGACAGGCTCGGCGTGTCCTCTTCATGGAACACGCAGCGCATGACCCAATCGCGGCCGCGCTTTTTCAGCGCGTGACCTTGCGATTCGATCAGCCGCACCAGCGACACTTCGCGCTTCAGTCTGTCCAGCTCGGCTTGCGGAATACGCGGCATGAATCGTCCTTCTGGCTAAAATCTGTCAATACTCTTTTGAGGTTTTATTTTAATACCTTATAATGTATCTGTCTGCAACAGATTGAGGGACCGGGGAATACAGTCATGGCATCCGCAACACTTTGGTTCCTGCCCATGAACTTCCCCGCACGCCTGATTCAGGTGCGCAAATCCCGCGGCCTTACCCAGCAAGAGCTGGCCGAGGCCGCGACGCTGCACGTCAATCAGGTTCGTCGATATGAAGCAGGGTCGGCTCAACCGACCTTAGAAGCCCTGACGCGTCTGGCACAGACGCTCAATGTCAGCCTTGATGAACTGGTGTTTGATGAGAACGAGCGCGGCCCGTCCGATGACCTGCGTTTGCAGTTCGAGGCAGTTAGCCAGATGCCCGACGAAGACCGCAACATCATCAAGGCGCTGCTCGATGGAATGATCCTCAAGTACCGCGCCAAGCAGATCATCAGCGGCTAGGCAAGCCGTTACGACCGAACAACAGCAGGAGAACTGATGTAAACGAAGCGCGGGCGGTGAATGCTACCAACACTCATCGCCCGCTGACCACCACCAACTCAATAGAGGAGTTGATCATGGCTAATGCCAATCTTAAAGCATTGCACACCCATCCCGAGCGACACGCCACCGTCCAGCAGATCATGCGCTGGCGGCCCTCGCCGAAACCGGGCAGGGACTGGCGTACACCCACGTTCTTTCCGTGGCTTCGCATCGCCGGCATCTGGCTTGAGCAGGCCGGCTTCCCGCCCGGCCAGCGTGTGAGGATCGAGGTTCAGCACGGCAGGCTCGTCATCACGCCGGATTGAACGACTCCGCAAACAACAACCCCGGCCGCAGCCGGGGTTGTTGCTTCAGCTAAAGAACACGTTCTTTATCACCACGTACACGATAAACCCCATCATCGCAGTGAAGGCGCACCACCAGACGACTTTTTGCAATCGCGTCTTTGGCGTTGATGTAATCGAAGGTCCCATATTGCTACCACTTGATTCCGGTTTTGCCTTGATCGTTAGAGAAGCCCCAACCCACTGACGCAGGGTTGTCGGTCTTGCCCACATTCGTACCTGCACCGAATCCAATGACGGTTGCAGTCCCATTCCCAGGTGACACCATAATACCGCCGCCCAAACCACCATATAGAGCGGAGCCACCTCCTGCATATCCGCCGGCGAAGTTGTTCGTCTGCCCTGGTCGGACCGATGTCGTGTTGAGATAACCAGCGGAAACATTGACACCAGCGCCTACGGAATTCGGAATGCCCAAATTCACACCGTACCCAAAGAACGCATTCCCATCACGCGTGAACGTCCCCCACGCACTGCCCACGAAGTAGTCCACCTGGAAGTTCACCATGTCCGGCGCTCGGATCAAGCCCGGATTCGAGCCAGTGGTGGTTGGCTGGTACGACAGTCCGCTATCCTGCGCCCCCTTTGCAATATATGCCTGCAAATCGGGATCGCCCGGCCCAAGGCTTTGCGCCCACACCTGTTGTCCCGCCTTGTTCACGCCATAAGGTTGCCAGTCGGTTCCATCCTGCGGCTGCACGCCAGTGGCCACCCGAACACCACCCGATTCAGTTTGCCCGTTCACCGTCAGGTCCATCCGCGCCATCTGGTTTTCCACGTCCTGCTCGCTGTACTTGCCGCCGCTCTCGTCGGCCAGCTTCTTCGCCAACGTCTGTTCCTTGGCCTTGCTGTCCTCATGCAACTGCCGGTTGTACCGATCCGCATTCGACGCAGCAAAAGCACCTGCACCACCCCCTACAGCCGCTCCCGCCGCCCCCGCCACCAGATTCGACACAACCTGCCCGAGCATCCTGTCAGCCGTCGCATTGCCAGTCGGATCCCCATTGGCAATCGAATTACTCAACTCATTCAACCTCGGCGCGAGTCCAGCCGAAACCCCCGCACCTGCCGCCCCGCCGAGCGCGCTGCCAAAGTTGCCACCACCCAGCCCGCCAAGCACCGCGCCCGCCACAATGTGCATACCGACGCGATCCGCGCCCCCTTCTCCCCAGTCCGCCGCATCCTGCCCGTATTGCGCCGCCGTGCCGGTTTCACCGAGCGCGTTCGCCGCCTTCGCTCCATCAAGCGCCGCTTTCTGCTTGTAGTCCGCGTACGTGCCGATGTCCTTCGCCACCGCTTCCCCTGCCGCATTGGCCGCGTTCATCACATCAGCCTGATTGCCAAGCACCGTGTTCACGTCAGGCAGCTTCGACACCGTACCGTTCAGGTTCGACGTATCCCGGTTCAGGCTCGCC
The DNA here is from genome assembly GCF_902459535.1 of Paraburkholderia dioscoreae. Lineage (NCBI taxonomy): Bacteria > Pseudomonadati > Pseudomonadota > Betaproteobacteria > Burkholderiales > Burkholderiaceae > Paraburkholderia > Paraburkholderia dioscoreae. The sequence goes on along the minus strand of NZ_LR699553.1, from coordinate 1,693,432 downwards.
ACTTCCTGCTTCTGATTCGCGGAATCGGTAATGGTAATCGTGCCCGCGCTCACGCCGCTCTTCGTCGTCGCACTGGAACTGCCGCTTGCCGACTGACCCAGCATCGGCATGACGCCCTGCGTGCCCGCACTGAAGCCGCTTGTCGACGCGCTGTAGTCCGAATGATTCTGCATGTCCGAGTACGTCAGCGTACCCGTGGCAAGGGTGTTCTTCGACGGGTCCGCATCGCTGGCAATGTACGCGCCCTTCAGATCCGTATTGCCTTTCACGTTCACATCAAAACCACCGGAGCCTGCCTGAATCCCGGCCTGCCCGTTCACTGCGGCATAGTTGCCGTTCGCGCTGCCGTGCTGGCTGCTGAAGGTCGCGCCGCCCCCGCCCTGGCTGATGCTGAAACCACCGCCCGAGCTTTGCTGATGCGCGCTACTCACCGTCGTATCCTGCACCGAGGCAATGTTCAGGTTCCCGCCCACATCCGCAGAAACGTGATTGCCCTTTACATTCGAGCCGACGATGTTCGTATCGCCGCCGGAACTGATCGATACGTTGTTGGCCGCGCTCACATGCGTGTTGTTCTGCATCGCCGCATCCGAATTCGCATCGCCGTGCGCCTTGCTCATCGACGCCGACACACCAAAACCTTTGGTGCCGTACGAAACGCCCACGCTCGCACTGCTCGATTCGTTGGTGCTGCGCGTCGAATCGGTGTTCGTCGTGTTCAGGAGATTCACATCGTTCTTCGCGCTCAGCATGACATCGTTGCCACTGACACTCGAACCGGCGACCGTCACGTTGCCATTATTCGACGACGCTGCCCCATCACCGCCACCGGTCGCGGTGAATGATGCCATGCCACCGGCCTTGACGGTCGAGCCGGTCTGCGTGGTCTGGTCTTCCGTGAAAGTGTTCTTCGTCCTGCTCGTGCCGTAGCTCAACTGCACGCTGATATCCGGAGCACCGCCACCCGCCAGCGACCCGACCGCGCTGCCGGCGTTGCCGACCGCTGCAATCGTGTGCAGGGCCTTGGCCCGTCCATCCTGACTGCTACCCGCCGCCTGCGACTGCTGGATCGCGTTATTGATCGCATCCCCCACACTACCGCCCAGCCCAAGCGTGAAGCCGCTCGTCTTCGTCTCCTGCGTCTCGTCATGGTGATTCGTACCCGTCGCCGCATCGATCGTGACGCTCGCCGCCTTGCCCGTCACATCCCGCGCCGCGATCACATCGCTGCCCGTGATATGCAAACCGTTGCCCGCCGTCATCGTCACGCTGCCGTCCGTGCTGCCCACCAGACTGCCGTTCTGCGTGACCGAGTTATCGTTCGTCGTTTCCTTCCGGTCGCTCGTGCCGTACGAAATGCCGGCGCCGCCCGTGCCGCCCAGACCCGACTTCTGTTCCTGGTGAAAACGGCTGCTCTGACTGGTGTCCTGCGTCGTCGTCACCGTCAGATCATGCCCGGCCGACAGCGACATGTCGTTCGTCGAGGCGACTGTCGAGCCCGCAATCGTCAGATCGTGACCGGCATTCGCACTCACCGTATCACCCGAGACCGTCGAGCCAACGGAGATCACCTGATGCGACGATGTCTGGTCGGTCGTCTTGTCGCTCGACATGAAGCCCGAGCGTTCATTGTGCGACCAGCTCTGCGAGTCGTGCGTTTCGGTCACCGCGCCGATCGTCACATTGCCGGTCGCCGCCAGCGTGGCGGCGCCTCCGCTCACGCTACCGTCTGCGGCACTCGACCCGGTGGTCGCGCTCGACCCCAGCACCGTGAGATTGCCTGCGCCGATGGGCGCGTCCGCCGCCGCGACGATGCCATGCTCCGACAGCAGCGCAGCCGCCGCTGCCGTCTGCCCGGCCCCGAGCGTCAGATCTCTGGCGGCGTTCAGGTTACTACCCTGCGCCGTCTCGTCGTAGCTCGAACCGGTGTGCTTCGACTGCGGGCCGCCGAGCGATTGCTCGTTGTGCGAACGCGTGTCGGTCGCGGCGGTCAGCGTCAGATTGTTGGCGGCAATCATCGCTGCATCGCCACCCGTCCTGACGGTCGCATTGGTGAGCGTCGTATTGCCGCCCGACACCGTGGTCAGGTTGCCGCCCGTCGTGATCGTGCTGCCGACGTTCTGTGTCGTGGTGGTATGCCCGCCGTTGAGCCCGTCGTTAGTACCCGCATCCTGCGTCGCGCCAAGCGTCGTCGTGCCGACGTTGATATTGCGGCCCGCGCCCACAAAGGCACTATTGCCCGACTCGATGGCGGCGCCGGCGAGATTCACATCGCGCTGCGCCAGCACCACCGCATTCTCCGACGCCGAAATCGTGCCGGTGGCCAGTATGTTTTGCGAAGAAGCGCTGGACGTGAAACCGGCCTGCTGCAGTGTGTTCGACACACTCGCGGTCGCCGTTTCGTTGATCACATCGCGCCCGGCCTGAACCACCGTCTGCACCCCGCCGATGCGCCCGCTCGTGTTGCGCACGTCCTGCACGGCCGACACCACCGTCGTGCCGCCGCTGCCGATCACACCGCTATTGACGATGTTGTTGCCGAGCACCGCAGTGGCCATGTCCCCCACAATATGACCGCTGTTGCTCACGTCGCCGGTCGCATTCAGGCTCACCGCGTTACCGGCGACCAGCGCGCCGCTGTCCTGCAGATCGACCGTGTTGGCCTGTGCCAGATACAGCTTCGGCACGAGCACGGTCTGCTGGGTGCCGTCGGGCAGCGTCACGGTCTGCGACACGAGCCACACCAGGTCGGTTGTCAGCTGCTTCATCTGCGCGTCGGTCAGGCCGATGCCCGGCGTGAGTCCGAACGACTTCGCATACGTGACACCGCTGTTCATCAGCGCCGTGTACTCATCCAGATTGTCCGAATAGCCGGCGAGGAACGTTCGGCCGGTCAACTGCGTGACCTGGTTCATCACGAGTTGCTGCTCATAAGCCCCGTCGCCGAGGCGTTTCTCCGTGGTCTGCGGGTTCAGTCCCAGCGCGCCCAGCAGATAGTCGCTGGAGATGAATTTCGTGTAAGTCGTCAGGCGTGGATCGGTTGCGACCAGATACGTCGCCCCTGGCGCGGTCTGATACGTGTACAGGCTGTTCACCGGCAGCTTCAGGTTCGGGATGCCGCCTGCCGCGCCACCGAGTGTCTGTGGACGTACGGTGAGGCCGCTCACGCCTGTGGCAATGTTCGCGCTCGCCGTCTGGCCAGTCACGCCGCCTGCCGTGCCCGCGTCCGCGGCCTGTCCGTTCACGCCGCCGAGTTGCGTGCCCGTCGCGTTGCCGCCCGTCACGCCGGAACCCACGACTGTCTGGCCGACCCGGTTCACACTGGCGACGCTGATGGTCTGGCCGCTCGTCTGCACCGCGCCGTTGGCGGTCGCAATCGCGGGCAGCGCCGCGACCGTGGTCGTGCTCTGCGTGATACCGTCTTCGACGATCTTCGTGTCGTCACTGCCGCCGGTCTTCTGATGCCAGTAATAGGTGGACTGTGTGTCGGCGGTCACGGTCTGCTGCAGCACCGTGCCTGAGTCGTTCACGCTGCCGCCCACGGCGCGGCGAATGAGATTCCCGCCCGCGGTCATGGTCGACGATTGGTTGTTGATCGCGCCACCGTCCGAATTGATCCGGATCGAACCCTGCGCCTGCAGAAGCGCGGGCGTGCCGGCGCTCAGCAGCTGGTCAGTCGATGTGGTGCTGGTCGATACGCGCTTCATCTCGACGTAGTCGTGATTGTCCGAACCGAGATCGGTGCGCACGGTCACGTTGTCGGGCCGGATGTTCGTGGCGGGGTTGTAGTCCGGCCACAGCGTGATCGTGTAGGTGCTGCCGTTGTCGGTGATGCCGTTGTAGTACTGGGTTGCGTTGTTCGTGATGGTGCGCGTCTGCGAGACATGCTGCTGGCTGCAGAAATCGTGGGTGTTGCAGACCTCGACCAGCGGGGTCGAGGTACTGATATACGTATCGGTCAGCGGCTGCGTAAACGACAATGTCTGCGCGTTGGCATCGAGGCTGGCGACCTGCGATTTCGGGACCGTGACCGTGATCGGATGCATCAGCGCACCGATGGTTGCCGTGCCGATCGCTCCGCCCCGCCAGTTCCACTGCGGATAGACCGAACTGTCGTAAAAGCCGAGGTCATCACCGGAGAGGCCTGCGGTCCACAGCGTCAGCGTGTTCGTCCCGGTGTTCTGCGGCGTGCCCGCCTGCGTCTGAACCCCCGTGCGCAGGTTGTTGACCGTGCGAGCGGCGATATCCACGTCACCCACCGCCTCGATTGTCGCGGCGCTGTTCGTGAGCGTCCCCGTCTGGTTCGCGAGCATGCCCGAGCCGTCGCGCGCGCCATCCTTCGCGATCGCGAGACTGCCGCCGCTATAGATCAGCGCGCCGTCCGAATTCGTGACCGAGTTCGACGCATAGATGTTCAGACTCTGAGCGGCCGCAATCGCCGCGGCCGCGCCGGTATTCTGCACGTCCGCCGCGTTGACCTGCACGGTGTTGCCGATCAGCGTGCCGGTGTTCGCGAGCGTCGCACTGCGGGTCGTGACCGAATCGCCCTCGATCCTTCCGGCATTGGTGAGCGTGCCCGTCGCATTGACCGTGGTCGACGCCGAGTTGATGTCCGCGCCGGCCGCATTGACCACGTTCGCGCCGCTTGCGCTCAACGCACCGCTCGCCGCGAGCGTGCCGGCGTTCGTCAGCGCGCCGGTGGCCGACACCGTCATGTTGCCGTCCGCACGCAGGCTGTTCGACGCGCCGTTGGTGTAGTCGCCCGTGACGGCGAGCCCCAGATTCCGGCCGGCCGTCATGGTGCCATCGCCGCTGACCATGCCGCTAGCCGTGATGTCGCGATTTGCCCTGAGCGCGCCCGCCGAATTCGCGAGCGACGCCACCCGCACCGACACGTCCTGGCCGCCTTCGAGGCGGCCACTGTCGTTGATCACGCTCGCACCGGACTGGTTGAGGTTCAGCGCCGTACCGCCGTAGATCGTCCCGCCCGAATTGTTCACCCGGTTCGTGACGTTCAGGCTGGCCACGCGCGCGGCAACAAATTTTGCGCTGGCGGTGTTGGTGAGCGTCTGCGCGCCGAGCGTCACGTCGCCATTGCCGCCCATCGTGCCGGCGCTGTTGGTGATGCCGGTCGCGGCCGTAATGGTGGTCGCGCCGCTGCCGCTATTCGTGAGCTTGCCCGAGGTGTTGTCGATGGACGAGGCCGACACGGTGGCGGTCGCGGCATTGCCGGACGCGCCGTTCACCGAAATCGTCCCGCTCGTATTCGAAAGCGCCCCGCCTGCGTTCACCGACAGATTGCCATCGGTCTGCACGCACCCTTGAGTGTTGTCGAACGCGCCCTGGGTGGTCGCCGTCAGGCCGGCTTTACCGTACAGCGTGCCGCCGCGGTTCGTCAGGCTCGTGTTCGCATCGACCTGTGCCGAGCCCTGGGCGGACACGGCGCCGTTCGAATTATCGAGACTGGCCGAGCGGGCGATGAGTGCGCCGTTGGTCGCGATCTGCCCGGCCACATCCGACAGCGCGCCAGGCGTCGTCACATTCAGCGTGCCGGTGCCGGCGTGCTGGATCGAACCGGCGTCGTTCGTGATCGACTGGCCTGACACGGTCAGGTTGGTCGCATTGGTGGCAAGCGTGCCGCCGGTGTTGTCGAGCGTGCCGCCGGCCGAAAGCGTCTGGTCCGCGCTGCCGTACTGGGTGAGGCGGCCGCCGCGATTGCTCAGGTTGCCGCTGCTGGACAGCGCCAGCGTGTCGCCTTCGATCGTGCCGTTCGAGTTGTCGACGGACGCGCCGCTCACGTTCGTAGCCGCACCTGAAAGCGTGCCGTTCCGGTTGTCGACGACGCCAATGCCTGACGCGACCAGCGCGCCGCCGGCGACGATGCTGCCCGCGTGGTTATCGAGCGTCTGCGCCCGCACGGTCGCATCACCCTTCGCGCTCAGACTGCCCTGATTCGATACGGCCGCGCCGGTCACGTCGAGCGTGCCATTGGTCACCAGCTTGCCTGCGCTGTTCGACAGATTTCCCGTGGTAGTCACGGCCAGCGTGCCGCTACCCGCGTGCTGGATCGAACCGGCATCGTTCGTAAGCGATTGCGCCGAGACGTCGAGGTCCGTCGCGTTCGATGCAATCGAACCCCCGGTGTTGTCGAATGCGCCACCTGCGAAAATGCGCTGCGCCGCATTGCCGGACTGGCTGATATGGCCGCCGCGATTGGTCAGGTTGCCGCTACTGGACAGCGTCAGCGTATTGCCTTCGACCGTGCCGCTGGAATTGTCGACCGACGCGCCGCTCACGGTCGTCGCCGTTCCTGAGAGCGTACCGTCGCGGTTATTGAGCGCGCCCGTGCTGCTCGCGCTGAGATTGCCGCCCGCCGTGACGCTGCCCGCATGATTGTCGATCGACTGGGCGTGAAGCGATGCGTCGCCTAGCGCGTTGAACTGCCCCTGGTTCGCAATCGATCCGACCGACACGCCGAGCGCGCCGTTGCTGCCGATCACGCCGCCTGCCGCGCCCGTTGCAGTGATACCCGGCGCATTGACCAGCGCGCCGGTCGCCGTGACGCTCTGAGCGCCGTTGCCGAGCATCACCACGCGCCCTGCGGTATTGTCGATCGAGGCCGCGCCAAGCGTCTGGTTTCCGGAAGACTGGATGATGCCCTGACGGTTGTTCAACGCACCGCCGGTACCGATGTTCAGCGTCGACTGCGAGATGATCTGGCCGCCCTGATTCGACAGCGCGCCCGCCGCAACCGTTTGCGCACCGGCGGAGGAAAGCGCGCCGTTATCGTTCGTCAGCGTCCCCCGCGCGGTGGCATTGATCGCACCGCCCGCAGCGACGCTCGCGCCCGCGAGACTCATGTCGCCAATGCTGGCCAGCAACGTGAGGTTGCCGTTGGCTGAAGTCTGGCTACCGCCGAGGCTCAGCGCCGCGCCGGTCAGCGTCGCATTGCCGCCTGCGGCAGTGTGTCCCGTCGCACCCAGCGCGCCCGAAGTCGCGACCGTCAGATCGCCTGCATGACCGATCGACCCGTCGCCGTTGATGCCCGCGCCGAGCGTGCCGCTCGAACTGAGGCTCGCAGCGCTGATGTTCGTGTTCTGCTGCGCGGCGAGCGTGCCGGTGTTGGACAGCGCGCCCGACGTATTGACCGCCGCTGACTGCTGCGCGTATGTCGAGCCGCTGTTCTGGATACTGGCCGCCGTGGCGGCGAGATTGCCGCTTGCCGTGGTCTTGCCGGCAAGCACGAGCTGGCCGTTCGATTGCAGCGTCAGGTCGCCCGCCTGCGCGGCGAGCACGCCTGCATTCGAGACGCCCACGCCGTACTCGTTGCTCGCCAGAAAAATCCTGTTCGCATACATGCCGCCCAACTGGCTCACGTCGATCGAAACGGCCGGCAATGATCCGCTGCCCGCAATAGGCGTGGCAGCCAGCGTATCGTGATCGACGTGATTCGCGCCGGCGACGACATTCAGCGTGTTGCCGTAGATCGCCGCGTTCGCCGCTACGGCTCGCGCAATCAGGTCCACCTGGTCGACGTTCGATGCGTTCAGCCCCGCGCCCTGGACCGTGATCCGCCCCGCCGTAACATCGAAACCGGTCAGGGCGCCGTTCCCGCCATAGGTCGGATTGCCTGTGGTGAGAATCGCCCGCGAGGTGTTGATAAAACCGCCGCCGTCCAGAATCAGACCGGACGAATTTGCAATCACCACCTCCGCGCGCCGGCCCGCCACCTCGACGTACCCGCGCAATTGCGAGGGATTATTGCTGTTGACCTGATTGACGATGATCGACGCGGACTGCCCCGGCAGGTAGTTAGGATTACCGTTGATATAGCCTGCCTGCTGCGTATTCACGATCGTCGGTGAATTGTTCAGGATCGCGCCGGGGCGTTGGACGTCGAACTGGCCGTACGTGTTGACCGAAACGCCGGCAGCGGACGGCCGGTTCACGTTCACCTGGGGAATCCCGCTCTGCGTCTGGATCACCGACGGCGCGTGCGCGCCGCCCGGCACGATCTGCGCGTGCGCCTCGGGCGTGGAGATGACGAGCGCGCCGGCGAGCGTCATCGCGCCAAGCGCGGCATGACGCAGCGCCAAGCACGAAAGCGACCGGCGCAACACCGTCTGGCGCGCGGCCTGCCGCGCCGATCCGGTTTCTCCCGATACTGTGTTACCTGCCGCCGTGGCGGTTTCCGATACCGCGACCAGCATGCCCCGAAGCCGGCTGAAGATCAGCCTGTAGGTCTTTTTATTCATTATGGGTATTGTTACGACGAAACTGAAACTTTTCGTAACATACACCAGAGTCAGTCCATTTATATCAAGGACTGGTAAAAAAATCGCCAGTTATGAACAATGTTAACTGAATATTGACACTCCTGACCCAAATCGCATCGGGCTCGCCAATGCAGGGCCTACACCGTATAGCGCACCGGCAAAGCCGTCGAATATTTGATCTGCTCCATCGCGAAGCTCGAACTCACGTCGTATAGCGGCACGGCCGCGATCAGCAGCTTGTAGACGCGGTCGTAGTCGTCGATATCGGACACCACCACGCGCAGCAGGTAATCGGTTTCGCCGCTCATCCGGTACACCTCCACGACTTCCGGAATGTCCCGCACCGCACGCGTGAACGTCTGCGCCCATTCCTCCGTGTGCTGATTGGTGCGCACCGCGACGAACACGGTCGTGCCCACGCCGAGCTTGCGCGCGTCGCAAAGCGCGACCTGCGCGCGGATCACGCCCGCCTCTTTCAGACGCTGCAGCCGCTTCCAGCAAGGCGTTTGCGACAGGTTCACGCGTTGCGCCAGCTCGGCGATCGGCATGGTCGCGTCCGCTTGCAGCAACTCCAGCAGCTTCCGGTCGATGATATCCATTCCCATCCTGACACCCCCATAGGAAATTATTCTACTTTTCCGATTCCAGGGGGAATTATATGGAAACTCTTTCTCTGGGCAAACCGGTATAAATATCGCTATCCAAAAATAACCGACAAGCAGCCCCGGCGGCCGCCCAACGACCATGAGCCAAGACTTTCACACAGCGTCACCGACGCGTTTCCCAGTCCAACAGTCGCAGTCCGCCAGAGCGCCTCAGGCCGCCTCGCGCGATCGGGCCGACATGCTGTTGTACGGCGCGCGCAACGCGCCCCTCGCGCGCCTGTGCGATGCCCTGGATGCGATGTTCGAAGCCTGCGGGCCATCTCCGGAACCGTCTGAGTCAGCCTTCTTCGCGCGCAGCATGCGCATTGCGCTCGCGGACGCGGCGGCGAATCCCGACCTGCTCACGGCAGCGCAGCGCGAAGGCTCGGCGGAGAAGTACCGGCGTCATCTGCTGGCTGCGGACCCGTACGGCCGCTATGCGATCGCCGCGCTGGTGTGGCTGCCGCAGCAGGCAAGCCCCGTGCACGCGCATCACACATGGTGCGGCTACGCGGTGATGGAAGGCACGCTGAGCGAAACGGTATTCGAGTGGAACGGCGCACGGCACTGCGCGAGCGCCACGCGCACACAAGCACGCAATCGGGGCGCCGTGTCGTTCGTGCGAGGCGGCCGTGGCGGGATTCATCAACTGGGCAATCGCAGCGACGAGCCTGCCGTCTCGCTGCATATTTACGGCGTCGCGGGTGCGCAGATCGCGACGCACGTCAACGACGTGGTGCGCGTTGCCGACTGTGGTCACGACGCCCGCAGCTAGGTCTTCCCGCCCGCCTCGCCGGCTGTAGGAATCTGCGGTGGAACCGGCGCTGTCTGCCCGGTCGGCGGCGGCGCCGGCCGTGGTTCGTGCGACACGTCGCGCGCCACCGCAAGCGGCGGATGCACGGCCCGCGCCGCCGATGCGGACGCCGACGTCTCCGGCTGACTCTCGGCATGTCCACGCGGGCCCAACCCCGACATCTCGTCGTCCTGCAAAGGCTGCCCTTCGCTATCCTTCGACGACGTATACACACGCATCTGCGGCACCGGAATCTCGATGCCCGCTTCGTCCATCTTGCGCTTGAGACGCAGATTGAACGCGCGCGCCACGCTCCATTGCTGCAGCGGCCGCGTCTTGATCTGTCCTTTCACGACCATCCAGTTCGGATCGAAACGGTCCAGTCCCCACACCTCGATCGGTCCGAGCATCTCGCGCCGGTAACGGAAATCGGCCATCAGATCGGCGCCGACCTCACGGATCAACTGCGTGATCTCATCGACGTCGGTGGAGAACGACATGCGCACCTCGAACACCGCATACGCGAAATCGCGCGACAGGTTCTTGACGATCTTGATCTGCGAGAACGGAATCGCGTGAATCGCGCCTTGCCCGTCGCGCAGCCGCACTGTGCGGATCGACAGATGCTCGACCGTGCCCGCGTGGCCGCCGTCCACGTCGATCCAGTCGCCCACCGAAATCGTGTCTTCGATGATGATGAACAGCCCCGTGATCAGGTCGGTCACGAGCGACTGGGCGCCGAAGCCGATCGCGAGGCCGATCACGCCGGCGCCCGCCAGCAGCGGCGTGACATTGATGCCGAGATTGGCCGCCGTCACGATGCCGGCGATGGTCATGATCGTGACGAGCAGCACGTTGCGCAACAGCGGCAGCATGGTGCGGGCGCGCATGCTCGGCACGCGCGACTTGTTGCGCGGCCCCCCCGGATTGAGCGCTTCCGTGATCGCGGTATCGACCAGAATCCACAGCAGCCACGCAATGAACACGGTGGCGATGATCGCCGTCACCGCATGCGCGATGCCGCGCGCCGCCACGTTTTCTTCGACCACCGCAGCCAGCGAGACGCCCCACAAACGCGCCGCGAGTTCAAAGAAAAACAACCAGACAAACAGCGTGACCAGCGTGCCGAAAAAACGCAGCAGGCGCGTCAGATACGGCGAGCGGCGCCGCGTGCGCGCGCTGCGCGGACGCGTCAGGCGCAACACGATGGCCGACACGAAAAAGGCCAGCACCAGCAGCAGCGCGGTCACCACCGAGATCTGCAGCACGTTTTCGTTCGAACCCGAGCCGCCGAGCGTGGCAACCACCGACGCGGTGGCGAGCACCAGCACGGGCACGTGCCACAGCGCGGCGAGCACGTCGAAGGCGTCGGTCGCGGCCTTGTGGGTGGTGCGCTGCTCGTAGGGCCGGTTGCGGATCAGGTGCGCGACCGGACGGCGAAACGCGAGCGCGAAGTAGCCGGTGAGGACGGCGGCCGTCATGTTGGCCGCGGTCGAAATCAATGCGGCGAGATTCGGCCCGAGCTGATGCGCGACGTCGTAATTGACGGCGGCGTCGCCGAGCGCGCCGCACACGCCGACCACGAACAGCACGCGCCGCGCATGATCGATCAGCAGGCGCACGGCGATCCGCCGATGCCCCGAGCCGAACAGCGAAAACATGATCAGACAGATCGCCGAGAACACCGCACCCGCAACGATCGCATAGGCAACCACCATGCCGAGCGTGCGGCCGAGCGCGTCTGGCATGGCGCGCACGAACAGCAGCGCGGCGAGAAAGGCGATGATCCACGGCCCGACGCGGCGCAGCGCGAAGATCAGCAACTCGCGCGTGGTGGGGTTCGGATTGAGCCCCATGACGATGCCGAAGCGCCGGTACAACCGGTGCTGCACGTAGATCAGCGCGCCGGCGCACGCGCCCCAGCCCGCCAGCATCGCAATCATCGAGAACACAATGCGGCCGAAGCTCTCGTGCCCCTGCCCCGAAATGATCGTGTAGAGCTCGTTGCCGGCGGCATTGAAGCGTCCGCCCCAATAGCGGACCGGCGTGCGCCCTTGATGCACGTCGGATTCGAACGACGCAATGCCGGACGCGATCGCGCCGAGCAAGCCAGGACTCGGTTGCACGGGCGCGGCCGGCGCGACGTTCTGCGAGACGTCGCGCAGTTTTTTGAGCTGGGCGACGAGCGCGGTGCGTTGCCGGTCGTTGTCGAGCGTGGAGATCACGCTGTCGAGCGAACGCGCCAGCTCCGCCTGACTCGCCGGCGAGGGCGCGGACGCCGCCTCCGCCGCCGATGCGCCTGAAGCAGGAGACGCGGGCGCCGCGGTCACCGTCGCGCTGTTGATCAGACTCTGCAGGGCCGGAATAACCGGCGTGCCGGTGGCCGCGCCGGCTGCAAGCGCATTCGCGGGCATCCCGCCAAGGCACAGGATCAGCGCGGCGCAAAGCGCTGCGGCCCATGCGCCAAGCCGCGCCGCGAGTGGCGGGCGCACGGCGCGGCGCGCGTCGCGCTCGCTACGGCAAGGGGAAAAGTGGAAGGCGGCGTGAGTCGCCGGCTGCCCGCCGTTGAACGGCGCAGCCCCGGACTCACGCCGCAACGGGCATGACTGCATGGCAATCCGTAGGAAAACGGGAGACGCCAGTGTAGCCGCAGTTTCAACCAGAGCAACCTGACATGCGTAACCGAATGTTAGGACGCTTGCGCGGCCTGCCCGCATGGAAGACCGCGCGCGCCCCACTCAGCCTCGTTTCGGGCTCAATAAGCGGCCGTCGCGATCTGACGGACGAAATGGCCTTGCTCCAGTTCATCGACGAAAGCGATTGCGAAATCTTCCGCGGAAATGCGGCTATCGCCCTCGGCGTCGGTCAGCAAAGTGTTGGCGCCCGTGCGGAATTTTCCCGTGCGCTCGCCCGGTGCGATCAGCGCGGCCGGGGCGAAGAAGGTCCAGTCGAGGTCGGTGACGCCGCGGTAGTAAGCGAACGCGTCCCGATGCGCGAGCGCGATCGCCTTGTAGGCATCCGGGAAGCCTTCCGCATCGACCAGTTGCTTGCCCGGCGCCACTTCGAGCGAACCCGCGCCGCCCACCACGACGAGGCGCTTCAGGCCCGCCGCGCGCACGCCTTCGACGAGCGCACGGGTGGCCTTGCCGAGCGCCGCGAGGTCGTCCTGCGGCGGCGCATAGGCGCTCGCCACCACGTCGTGACCGCGCACCGCCGCGCCCACGCTTGCGGCGTCGAGCAGATCGGCTTGCGCCGCTTTCAGATTCGCCACACCGGCCGGCACGCGCGCCGGATTGCGCGCCAGCGCCGTCACCTGATGCCCGCGGCGAGCGGCTTCCGCGGCAACCCGCGAACCAATCATGCCGGTGGCGCCGAACAACGCGATCTTCAACTGTTTGCTCATTTTCAATGCTCCTTCATTGATATATATGTAACCATATTGATTACATATAACCGGGAAAAAAGAGGGGCATGAGCCCCCGTTCGTCGAGAAGCGCGTGTTTCGATTGACCGGCACGCGCCCCTTTCTTCCTGCTTTCCTGCTGCCTTTTTGCTACCTCACCCGTGCGAGCGTTTCTTGCGTTCGCGCAGCTTTTCGGCGCGCACCACGTCGGCTGTGGCGTCGGCCAGCGTACGCGCGCCGAGCGAAGCCTCCATAGCCTGCTGCGCTTCGTCGATGATGCCGCGCAACACGCCCTGAATGTTGCGCCCGACCATGCACGCCGGATTCGGCTCCTCGCGATGCAATGCGAATAACTGCGCGTCATCCACCGCACGATACACCTCGAGCAGGGAGATGTGTTCAGGCGCCCGTGCCAGCAGCGCCCCGCCGCCCGCTCCCAGTTGCGAAGTGGTGAGGCCCGCTTCCGCCAGCATGGTCAGAAGCCGGCGGATCAGCGCGGGATTCGTGTTCACGCTGCCCGCGATCATTTCCGACGAAAGCGGCACGCCCCCCTGCAACGACAGCAGCGCGAGCACATGCACCGCAAATGCAAACCGGCTACTCGTGTTCACAGTAAACCCGTCCGGCAACGACAATATGTAACCATAGTAATTACATTTAATCCGGCTGTCAAACGGCCATGCGGTCCGGCCGGCATATCACTTGTCCATCTGCTTTTGCGCGTCGCTCGACTCGCCCGAGGACGAAGCCGACGCGTTCGCCGACGACGCCGAGCTCTGCGCCGACCACTCCTGGAGCTTGCGCCCGGCCGATTCGAGGCTCTGGCCGGTGAGCGACGCGGCCTTGCCGAGTTGCGCATTGGTGGCGCTCGCCGCACTCTGCAGATTCGCCTGCGCGGTCGAAGCGAGCGCGCTGGGGTCGATCCTGATCGACGGCGCGGAAGCGGATTCGAGATTCTGCTGCGCGGCGGATTTGGTCGCGTCGACCTGCTGGCCGACGTAGCTGGCCGCCTGATCGAGCTTCTGACCGGCGACCTGGGCCGCGTCGTTGAGCTTGCCGGCGACCTGGCCCGCGGACGCGTCGTTCTTCTGACAGGCGGCGAGGCCGCCGAACACGACGGCCACGAACGCGGCACGGCGCAACAAAGATGAATGGATAGGTAAAGTCATATTTCAGTGTGAGCCGCGTCGAGCGGCTTCCGCATGCGAAAACGCGCCAATGATACGCCGTTGTGCTGCACGCGCTCTTCAGCAAGCTTCCCGGTACGCTCATCGGTGAAGCCTCGAAGCCCGCTCGCCCGAAACCGCGTTATGCGCTCAGGCCCATGTGGGCGTCGAGTTCAGGGACACCGGGCGCGAGCGCCATTCGATCGTATCCATTGCGTGATCCGTCGCGGTTCTGTCAAACGTAGTGGAGTAGACTGCTTGAGCTTATAGGTGCGTCAATGACGCATTCGCTGTGTTCCGTTGATCAATTGGAGGCATACGATGGCGGCAAAGAAAATTCTGTTTCTGACCGGCGACTTCGCCGAGGATTACGAAACGATGGTGCCGTTTCAGGCGCTGCAGGCAGTTGGCCATGTGGTCGACGCAGTCTGCCCGAACAAGAAGGCCGGTGACCGGATCAAGACCGCGATTCACGATTTCGAAGGCGATCAGACCTATACGGAAAAACCCGGCCATCAATTCACGCTCAACGCCACCTTCGAAGACGCCGATCCGCGCCAATACGACGCGCTGGCGATAGCAGGCGGCCGCGCGCCGGAATATCTGCGGCTCAATCCCAAGGTAATCGAAGTCGTGCGGCAATTCGCCGAAGCGGGCAAGCCGATCGCCGCCATCTGTCACGCCGCGCAACTGCTGGCCGCCGCCGACGTGATCCGCGGCAAGCGCATTTCGGCCTACCCGGCCTGCGCGCCCGAAGTGAAAATGGCGGGCGGCGAATACGCCGACATTCCCGTCGACGCCGCGACCACCGACGCCAATTTCGTCACCGCCCCGGCGTGGCCCGCGCATCCCGAGTGGCTGCGCCAATTCCTCGTGCTGCTCGGTACACGCATCGAGCTCTGATCCCTTCTGCCTGATCCATACCGGCGAGCGCCCTGCCCTTGCGGCAACCCGCGCTCGTCAAAACTCATCCCATTTGAGACTAGTCCGATAGTTTGCAACGGAAGCCTTTCCTATAGTCGCCGGCTGACTTGGGAGTGTTTTCAATGGAACTGACCGACTGGATCGTGATTCTCGCCGTCGTGCTGCTGACAATTGCCTTTTTCTGCGGACGCGCGCCGGCCAACTGGTCGAGTGAAAATCGCGCGCGACGTCTGGCCGGCATGCGCATGCTGGTTCAGGCCGCGTGGTCGATGTGGGCGGCGCTGCTGCTCGTCGCGCGCGGCCTTTTTGCACTGAACGGAATACACGGCGTGCGCCCCACGCCCCTCCAGCTCATGGCGGGTATCGCCGTACTCATCGCTTGCGGCTGCTACTGGTCGATTCGCGGCAGGCAGTTGCTCAAACCGCGTCGTCTCTTTACCGCGTCGTAACCGAGCTAAGGCGTACTGATGCCGGGCTTGGCATCGGCGGCATCGGCGGCATGCGCGGCGGCGCTGCTGCTGCCACTGCTGCTGCCAATGCTGCTGCCGCTCTTTCGATCACGCTCCTCCAGGGCCGGGCGGGCGTCGCGAGCGGCCTGAACACCGGGCGCCGTCGGCGGCCCTTGCGTACCGGCAGCCAGTTGCGCGATCCGCGCGTCGGCTTCAGGCAGCGACAGATAGAACGTCGTGCCCACGCCTTCTTTCGACTCCGCCCACACGCGCCCGCCGTGCCGCTCCACCACGCGGCGCACGAGCGCGAGGCCGATGCCCTCGCCGGCCGCCACATTGCCGTGCAACCGCTGAAAGGCGTTGAATAGCCGCGGCAAGGCAACCGCCGGAATGCCCAGGCCGTTGTCCCTCACATAGAAGATCCGCAGCGAATGCACGCCCGGCGGCGCCGGCGTCGTACCGATCTCGATCCTGCCCTCCCGTGACGGATCCAGGTAATTCACCGCGTTGCCGATCAGATTCGCGAACACCTGTTCCAGCGCGGTAGGGTCGCCCCATACCGCAGGCAATTCGTGCACGTGGACGTGAGCGCGCCGCGCCCGGATCGAGCCTTGCATCGCATCGATCACGCGCGGCACGATATCGCGCACCTCGACCTTCTGCTGCCGGTACTCCACCCGGCCCACGCGCGACAGCCGCAACAGCGCGTCGATGATGTGCGAGGCGCGCAGCACCGCCGTCTGCAGATAGTGCAGCGCTTCGCCGATATCCTCGTCGACCACCCGTTCGATGCGCTGCCGCGTGCCGGCCGCGAGCGACGACTCGCGCACCGCGACGCGCAGTTCGTCGCACGCGCGAATCAGCTCCTTTGAGAAGCCTTGCAGGTTCACCAGCGGCGCGCGCAGATCGTGCGACACGCTGTAAATGAACATTTCGTTTTCCTGAGTCTGCTGACGCAAGGTCTCGTTGATGCGCGCGAGTTCGCCGGTGCGGCGCGCCAGATCGGCCTGGAAGCGCGCCTGGATGCGCTCGGCTTCGAGCAGGCGGCGGCTCGTCTCGTGCAAGGTCAGATCGAGGCGGGCGATTTCATCGCGTCCCGGACCGATCGGCGCCAGCGGTTCGTTGCCCGCGAGACGCCCGGCGTTATCGGCAAGGAGCGCGAGCCGGCCGCGCACACCGCGCGTGAACAACCAGACGGCCAGCGCGACGAACAGCAACGAGCCGAGCACCGCCGCGACCACCAGGGTTTGCTGCCGCTCGCGCGCGGCGTCGGCGGCATTCGAGCGGAGCGTGTCGAGACGCCGCTCCTCGGCCTGGAATGCGGCGAGCTGCTGACGAAACCGGTCGAGCACGTCGGTCGGCGCGAGATCGCGAAAGCGCGCAAGCACGTCGCGCCGCCGGCCGGAATGCAGCATGTCCTGAACGCGGTCGGACCATTGCCGGTAGGCCTGCACCGCCTGGCGCACCTGAACCACGCGTTCGACCTGCGCCGGATTGTCGGCGACCAGATCGGCCAGTTGGTCGATGCGCCGGTCGACGTCCATCCACACCGTTACCGGTGTGGCGAAATGGGCGTCGTTGGCGAGCACCGCCCCGCGCAGCGCCACGGACTCGCCCAGCACCGGGTCGAGAATCGCGGTGGTCTGACGCAGCACGTCCTGGCTATGGATGGCCCAGCGCTCCGCCTGCGCCGCGTCCGACTGGGCCTTGACCAGCCCGGACAACAGCGCCAGTTCGAAGACGGCCGGAATCGCGATCAGCAACAGGCCTTTGGTGGTCAGTCTCATGCGTGCGCACTGGAGGTCGGTGGCCGGCAGATCATGCTCGGGGACGGCACATTATGTCGGCGATTACCCAGGAAAACAAAGAGGGCACGCCATTGACCAGGCATTTGCCGCAAAGAATGCCGGATGAATGTCGGCCCCACGTTAGGGTTTTGAATTAAACGTAAATGAAATCGAATATTTTGCCCATTTTTGGTTCGCTCCGCCCTTGGTTACGACGTTATGCACACTAACTGTGCCGGCTAAAGCCGCAAAAATGTGCAAAGGCGTGTCCGCAGCATTTAACAAAGCACCCAACCAATCCCATCCCGGTGCCGAACTGCACCGTATCGACGCGTTTTGGCACAACTTTGGCCCGCTTCTTGCATTCATTGCCCGCTTTTTTGTCATCAGCAGGACACATCGATGGAAAGTCTTAAAACCGGCACCGATACCCTCTTCCTCTTACTCGGCGCCGCCATGGTGCTGGCGATGCACGCTGGGTTCGCCTTTCTCGAACTCGGCACGGTGCGCAAAAAGAACCAGGTCAATGCACTGGTCAAGATTCTGGTGGATTTCTCGGTCTCGACGATCGCCTACTTCTTTATCGGCTACGCGATCGCCTACGGCGTGCAGTTCTTCGGCAGCGCCGAGTCGCTGGCGGCACACAACGGCTATGCGCTGGTGCGCTTCTTCTTCCTGCTGACCTTCGCCGCCGCGATTCCCGCGATCGTCTCGGGCGGCATCGCCGAGCGCTCGAAATTCAATCCGCAACTCTTCGCGACGTTCGTGCTGGTCGGCTTCATCTACCCGTTCTTCGAAGGGATCGCGTGGAACGGCCGCTTCGGCATCCAGAACTGGCTCGCCGAGGTGTTCGGCGCGCAGTTCCATGACTTCGCCGGCTCGGTGGTCGTGCATGCGTTCGGCGGCTGGGTCGCCCTGCCGGCGGTATTGTTGCTGGGCGCGCGCCACGGGCGCTACCACCGCGACGGGGGCATCGCCGCGCATCCGCCGTCGAATATTCCGTTCCTCGCGCTGGGCGCGTGGGTGCTGGCGGTCGGCTGGTTCGGCTTCAATGTGATGAGCGCGCAGACCGTCGACAAGATCAGCGGCCTCGTCGCCGTCAATTCGCTGATGGCGATGGTGGGGGGCACCCTGACCGCGTGGCTCGCCGGCCGCAACGACCCCGGATTCACCTACAACGGGCCGCTTGCCGGACTGGTGGCGGTCTGCGCCGGCTCCGACATCATGCATCCGCTCGGCGCGCTGGTGACGGGTGGCATTGCCGGCGTGCTTTTCGTTTATATGTTCACCTGCGTGCAGAACCGCTGGCGCATCGACGACGTGCTGGGCGTATGGCCCTTGCACGGTCTGTGCGGCGCGTGGGGCGGCCTCGCGGCGGGCATCTTCGGCCTGCGCGCGCTCGGCGGCATGGGTGGCGTGTCGTTCGGGGCGCAACTGGTCGGCACGCTGGGCGGGATTGTGGTGGCGACGCTCGGCGGCGCGCTCGTGTACGGCGCGATCCGGCTGACAGTGGGCCTGCGGCTCGACCAGGAAGACGAGTACAACGGCGCCGACCTGTCGATCCACAAGATTTCGGCGACACCCGAGTAAGAAAGCTTCGGCGGCGGTTTTGCTTCGCATGAGCGCACTGGCGGCTCCGGCTCCCGCACGTGCGCCTCGCCACCGGGCATGCCGGATCCGGGCGGACAGCGCGGGCCGGCGGGCTGTCCGCGCCCACGCCGAACTGTCCCCACATGCCCTCGCCGGTGTTAGACTCCTGCGCTGGAGATGGCATTCTCCTTTAACCGCCCTTGTGGCTGATGATGCCTGCTCGCCCGGATGATTGCGGACGCAGCATCGCGCTCCATGCTCAGCCCGGTTTGTCGACACCCCCGGTTTTGCCAGGCCTCCCATGTATTGGTCCATTCTCGCCGTCGGAATCGGCGGCGCGCTCGGTTCGTTGTTTCGCTGGTTTCTGGGCATCCGCCTGAACGGCCTGTTCAGCGGCTTGCCGCTCGGCACTTTCGCCGCCAACGTGATTGCCGGCTACGTCATCGGCGTCGCCGTCGCAGGGTTTGCGCGGGCGCCGCAGCTCGCACCGGAATGGCGGCTCTTCGTCATCACCGGCTTGATGGGCGGTCTGTCGACCTTCTCGACTTTTTCAGCGGAAGTCGTGCAGCGGTTGCAGGACGGCCGGCTCGGCTGGGCTGCGGGCGAGATCGTGATTCATGTGGGTGCGTCGCTCGTGATGACCATTCTCGGCATCGCAACGGTGTCGTTGCTGTCGCGCTGAAAGCGCCACGCGCCGCGCCACTCCAGGCGCGGATGCTCCTCTCCTCCGATCCACCCGACTTCCTACGGCTTGCCATCAGTCGGGTTCGCAAAGGCCTATTGGATCGAGCGAAGCGGGAACAACTTGCCTTCAGCGAGAACTGAAGTTGAACGGCGATGTAACGTGAACTAGCCTTAACGTCTAGCCGGAAGCAAGACTCTGGTATAGAGCCTGCGTTGAAAGTGCGGCTCTTCTGCAACGAGTATTTGAGCTATCCGATCCCGGCTCGCGCTGCAAGCCGCCAATGCAGGAGACAGGTTCGCGTCAGGAGGTCTGCAGTGTCGCGCTCCCGTAGTTTCCTGCGGGGCGCGAACCTGGCAGGCGACATGGTCGCTGTGATGCCGTTGTACGGAGGCAGCATGTCAATGGACAGCATTAAAACCATCATCATCGTCATGATGGAGAACCGGTCGTTCGACCATGTTCTCGGTTATCTGAGCCTCGACGGAAAAGACGTCAACGGACTCTCTGCCGACCCCGCGTGGCAGCAGAATTTCGCGAATCTTTACGACGACAGGACATATGCGATCCATGCTCTCTCGCCGGCGACCCAACTGATCCCCGACCCTCCGCACGACCGCACGCCGATTTCGATACAAATAAACACGCCGTGCGCGAGTGGAGGCTGCCCCGAACTGGGTGGGTTCGTTGCAAGCTACGCGGCACGACACCCTGCGCCAGCCGATCTCTCGATGGTAATGGGCTATTACACCGCCGATGCGCTGCCTGTTTACGATTTCTTCGCAAACCATTTCACGATTTGCGATAGCTGGTTTGCGCCGCTTCCGACCGGAACCCAGGCCAATCGCCTGATGGCCATGTCGGGAGAGAGTGCGATTAGCGACAACGTTTCTGGTTTTCTCCCACAGCAGTCCCTGGTATATGACTGGCTGACCGCACACGCCACAAGCTGGTGTGTCTACCAGTCGGGAGGATTTTTCCCGTTCTTCAGCCTGATGCCCAAGTGGTTGCCCGAAATAGTGACGTCGCTCGCCTTGCCGTTGGATGGCATTGGCGGCAGGTTCAGGCGGTATTCGCGCTTCAAGGCAGACTGGACGAACGGTTCGAACATGCCTCAAGTCATTTTCATCGAACCGGAATACACGGACGGGCCACACCGGACTCCGAATGACGACCATTCGCCTACCGGCGTTGCTCCAGGGCAAGCGTTCCTCGCCGACATCTATCAAACGATTTCCACGTCAGAGCGATGGAATGAGACGCTGATGATCGTCACGTACGACGAGCATGGAGGGTTCTTCGATCATGTCAGTCCCCTCGATATCCCGACCGACGTTGCCGGATATCGGTTTCAGACTACCGGGCTGCGGGTACCAGCATTCCTGATCTCGCCCTATGTCACGCCGGGCGGCGTCTTTTCCGGCGACCTGGACCATACGTCGATCCTTCAGCTTCTCGCGGATAAATTCAACGCCGGCGGCACGTACTCCGCCCCGGTCAGTGCACGCACACAACTTTCGAAGCTCAGTTCCGCCCTTTCCGAAATGAAAACGCCGGGCCCTGCGCCCAGGCTGAATGTGCCAATGCCGGGAAACTCACCTGTACCGTCTCCCGTTTCGCAGCCAGTTGGCCTTTCGGCATGTGCACAAGCCTTTCGTAGCGTCGCGCTCAAAGTTCAGCAGGATCATCCGGAATTGCTGTCTTCGCCGAACTGGGGAGACCTCGCGGGCTTTGTCGCGACCTACAAGGGCGCGTCGTGAATCGACGCAAGGTCTATGTCCGTCTGGATTACTGCTGCACGCAGCGTGAAGCGGAGAAAGGAGTGACGTGGCCGCATTCCCGAGGCCGCATTCCCGATAACCTGGTCATTAGCGGGTTGGCGAGCGCGACAACGACGATGTCATTGTTTGCCAAAATACCTGTATGAATGTACAGTATCCCGCACGGACTTCCGTCGCGATGTTGGGTGCGCGACCGCCGTGTGGCCGCATGCGACGGCGCCTCATGCGTAGGAACCGTGAGTCGTGCAAGGTTTGGAACGACTGGAAAAATACGGAGAAGACATGCTTCGATTCTTGGGCCTCGGCGCACTGCTGCTGACAGTTGTTTCTACTGTGTCGGCAGGCGAACGCTATGTGGAAGTCTGGAATCCGCCTGAGGCGCGGGCCGACGCACCGCCCGCCAAACTGTCGCATAAACAGTCGATACATCGGCACAGTGCTTCGCGGACCGTGAAATATCATGCACGAAGCGCTCGGGCGCCCGCGCCGAAGTTGATTGCGAAACAGCGTGAAATCCCGGCGGATTCGCGAACCGCAACACCTGATCTGACAGACATCCCGCGGCAGATCACGCCTGAGGGGAACATCCTGCGGGTCGATTCCCGCCAGGCTTATGTCGGGGTGTCGCGTTAATGGAATCGGAAACCTACCACGGCTACAACATCTGGGGACATGCAATACAGCAGCATGAGGAACCGCATCGACCTGGACCTTACGCTGCCAGCGGAACCATTACTCAAAACAACAGGGTGATTGAAGCGTCCGGTGTCCTTGGCTTTTTCGATACTGACGAGGGCGCGCAGCAGGCTGGACTCGAATGGGCTCGCGCATGGATCGACAGCCACGGGTAGACCGTACCTTGCCATGCGGAAAAAACTCAATTCCTTGGGCAGCGATTGCTCCTTGCCGCAATGCGCGCTACCAACGGCACCAGCCGAGGGTTGACCACCGGGATTGAACTGGCACGACCTTCGGATCGGGCAACGATTGCGTTGATGGTAACGCGTGCAACTGCGCGTTGCGCCCGTCTTGCGAAGTGCTTCAATCGACGGTCGCTGATCGGATGCCGCGCCCATATCAGCGCAGCGAACCAGCCCAGAACCGTCCACCCGAGCAGAATGTTCACCATCGTCACCGCAAAGGCGTCTTCCCGGTTTCTGGCGTCGGCAATCATTGCGGGCGCCAGATAAAGCATCAGCACAGCGATCACGACCGCACCTTGAATAATCTTCAGCATTTCGACACCTCGCTGCAGCCTTGATCAGCAGACGCCTTTCGAATTAATGACGCGAGTACAGGCGAGCAGCCGACTGGTCAGGTTGACGGCTGCCAGACGCCACGGACTGCGCAACCACGCCGCCGTACGAATCATTGACGGAGCCGACCGCATCGTTGCGTTCCGCTGCGACGGTTTGTGCGCTCTGGCCTCGTTGTGACGCGGGAGCCCCGACCGAAGGACGGTAGGAAGGCGCCGGTCCATAGCCGCTGGCAAATGCAGGCGCAGCGATGGAGGTAGTGGCCGCAACGAGCAACATCGCAAGAAGTCTGTTTTTCATGATGGATCCCTAATCCGGTTTCAAGAGCGGTGCAAGTCGGTGAGACGCGCGCCGCTGACAGAATTCAGTTTAGGTGGGACCTATCTTTTTTCTATGCCGATAGCGTGAAATCACAATTGCTACGGGGCGAACAATCGGCGTTGGCCCGCCTGTGCAGGATTTGCGTGCGCCCGCTGCCACTGCCGTTTCCTGTCTCGTCTTTCGATGTCGACCTTTGCTGGCAACTTCGCCCTGAGGATTCAGCGGCGCAGCAGTGGCTCTGCGACACCATTGCACGTACGGTGAGCGGAGCCTGAGTTTCGCACCCTGAGAAGTCCCTCGGCGTGCGGCGCAAATCATGGACGCCAGACATTGGGTGGCCCGATGCATGAGTCATTCCGTTTCCGGTACGCGGCGAAGAAATCGAAGCCGTGCATTGGCGTCCGCACACCTCCACACCTCCACTGCACTGTCAGGCAACCCGAGTTGCGCTAGCGTGCAATCTTTGTCTCGTTGCCTGCGATATCGTTGTTTCACCCACAAACCTTACCGAACTCGATTCTGGTTCGGCGAAATCAGGAGACGACGATGGAAATCAAACCGAAGGTTCGCGAAGAAGCCGTTCAGATCGACGACATTCCGTGGAAGCCCTTCCCGGACGCACTTTCCCGAGGCGGCATTCGCTGGAAGATGCTCCACGCCTCGCCCGAGATGGGCGCGTGGACTGCGATTTTCGACTGTCCGGCCGGCTCGTCCTTTAACTCTCACTTTCACGTCGGGCCAGGCGAATATCTGCTGACAAAAGGCCGCATGGACGTCCGTGGCGGCAGCGAGGATGGCGGCGACACCGTCGTGGCGCCGGCATACGGCTACGAGTCTGCCAATGCCCGTCACGACAAAACCTCGTTCCCGGTCGACAGTGAGTTTTATATGACGTTCCTCGGCCCGCTTTCCTTTATCAAGGAAGACGGCACGCCAATCGTGGTGGTCACCTGGGACGAAGCCCAGCGCGCGTACGCGGGCTGAAAAGTCCGCTTTCCATGTCATGTATCGGCACGCTCATCGTTGCCGATACATCCCGCCGCCCCTCCTGTGGACATTCGACATGTCAAATTCCTCTGAACAGACCGAAGCTGCAACCAGGCAGATCCTCGACCATCATCTCGGCGCCTTTGCTCACGGCGTTGCGGAGATTCTCAAGGATTATGACGACGACTCCGCGCTCGTCACGCCGGACAAGACCTTTCGCGGCCGCGAGGAGATAACCGGCTTCTTCAAGGCCTTCCTTGACGGCGCGGACCCGGCGTTCTGGCCGGCGTTCAGGATTACGAGCATGAGCACGGTGCGCGACGTGGCATACCTCGCGTGGGAGGCGAAGCCCTGGGTTACCCTGGCAACGGACACACTGGTCGTCAAGGACGGAAAAATTGCGGTTCATACGTTCACGGCATTTCCCGCCTGACCGGGCACATCGGGCGTCACGCATCGTCTACGAATCATGTAACGCGAAGTCATTCGAAAGTACTACTACTCAAGGAGACAATCTTGACCCGCAAACTTGAAAGTCGCGTCGCCGTCGTAACCGGTTCCAGTTCGGGAAATGGACGAGCAATCGCGCTAGCTCTCGCGCGCGAGGGCGCGCATGTCGTCTGCTCTGATCTGAAGAAGTCGGCACTGCAAGGCGGCTACGAGAAGGATATCGAAACCGATACCGATGCGGTCATCACCCGGGAAGGCGGCAAGACCACGTTCATCGCGGCGGACGCCAGCAAAGCGGCCGACGTCCAGAAGATCATCGGCCATGCGGTTTCGACCTTCGGCCGGCTCGACATCATCGTCAACAACGCGGGCGTGTTTACCGGTCTGCACAGCATCATCGACGAGACGGAAGAGCAATACGATTTCACGATGAACGTGAATGCAAAAGGCGTTTGGCTCGGTTGCAAGTACGCTATCACGCAGTTCATGAAACAGGAACCGCTGACGACGTCGACCGGCGCCCAGGTCCGTGGCCGGATCGTCAACATCGCGTCCATCGGCGGCCTGGTCGGGCTGGCGCTCGAACCGGCTTATTGCGCGTCGAAGGGAGCGGTCGTCAATCTGACACGCGAACTCGCACTCGACTTCGCGCCCGAGCGCATCAACGTGAACGCGATCTGCCCCGGGTTTCTCGCAACCGCGATGGTGCGCTCCTTCCTCGAAAACGACGATACCAACAAGCTGCTTCACGACCTGACGCCGTGGCCGCGCGTCGGCACCGCGGACGATGTCGCGAGAGCCGCGCTATTCCTCGCTTCCGACGACGCGGAGTGGATGACGGGTTCCATGCTCACAGTCGACGGCGCCTTTACGGCACGCTGAACGCGGTAACGGCCAACCCGTTGCGGCTGGCCATCCTTTCTCCCAGGAGGATTCATGGAAAGGCTCAAAGGAAAGGTCGCCATCGTCACGGGCGCAAGTTCGGGATTCGGTCGCGGCATCGCAATGGCGTATGCAGCGGAAGGTGCCAGCGTGGTTGTCAGCGATATCCACGAGGCACCGAACCAGGGCGGCTTCGAAGGCAACCCGCAGTTGACTACCGTAGCCGCCATTACCGGGGCCGGCGGCAAGGCTCAGTATGTGGCATGCGACGTGACGAGGCTCGACCAGGTTGCGAACCTGGTCAAGGAAACGGTCCGGCTCTACGGCGGTCTCGACGTGATGGTCAACAACGCCGGTATATATCGGGCCGGCAAGCTTGCCCACGAGTTCGCGGTCGAAGACCTCGACGTCTGCTTCGACGTGAATGTGAAAGGCACGTGGTTCGGCTGTCAGGAAGCCATCAAGGTATTTCTGAAGCAGGCGCGCGGCGGCAATATCATCAACATCGTTTCGACTGCCGGCTTGCAAGGCCACCCGAAGCAGTCCGTCTACAACATATCGAAGGGCGCGGCCGCTAATCTGACACGCTGCCTGGCAATCGAATATGGGCGCGACAGGATTCGCGTCAACGGTATCTGCCCCACGTATGCGAAAACGTCGTTGACACGCGCGCTATTCGACGACAAAGACTTCGACAAGGTGTTCACGGACGCCATTCCGCTGAAACGCTGGGGCGAAGTCGAAGATATCGCGAACCTCGCGGTATTTCTCGCCTCGGACGAATCGAGTTACATTCACGGCGATCTCATTCGCATCGATGGCGGCGAGACGCTCTGCCGCTTCTCGGTGTAACTGGCTGGCCGCAACGCGCAACGCGGCGTGGCGTCGCCTTACCAGACAGTTTCGTTATTGAGCGGACAGGTCATCTCCTGTCCGCCTGTCGTCTGCCTGTCATGCCGGCTCATCTGCAGGCCCGGCCCCCACCGTCCGGCGCACGTCGCCCGGAGAGGCTCCATATTTTTCCTTGAACGCCCGGCAAAAATGGCTGGTCGAATTGAAACCCCAGCGGAATGCGATCTCCGAGATGTGCTGGCGGTTGTAGGCGGGATCCGTCAGAGCCAGCTTGCAGGCATGCAGCCGTCTGTCCAGAATCCACCCCGAGACGGTCATGTCGCTGCGCTGAAAAAGCATATGCAGATAGCGCAGCGAAATGCGGTTTGCTTCGGCAATTCGGGTTGGATTCAGATCGTCTTCGTGCAGATGTTGCAGAATGAAGTCCTGCACGCGCCGAAGCATGGCCGCGCTCGCATCGAACGTTGCAGACGGTTGCTGACCTGATAGCGCGATACCCAGCAGCTCGAGTGTGGACCTGTTGACGGGGCCTTGAACGCTCTCGTCGAGCGTCGCGATTTCATTTGAAAGCGCGAGCAGGTGAACGGCGAGCAGCGAGCCAACGCCCGTGCGGCTTTCGATCTTGCCGCCGGTGGGCGGGTGTTTGCGTTCCGGTAAGCGCTCACGCATCACCGACCAGGGAATCATCAAGGTGACCTTGTGCAGGCGCTCGAGAACCTCGAACTCGACAACCTGGTCGGTTGTCCAGACGACGACATCGCCCGAGGCGACCTCCACACCGGAATCTCCGATCCTGAACCGCTCGCGGCCGGCGGTCGTCAATTGAACGCCGACGTAAAGCTCATCGTCGTGGCGGACGTGTCCGCGCGTACGTTGTCCCATGCAAGGGTCGCAAACTGTCTCGACAATCCCCGCCCCGGCGAAGTCGTGCTGCTTCACATGGGCATAGAACGTGGCCGGAAGACGACGCGGAACCTGCCACTCGCGATAACTCGCACTGAGTACCGATTCCCAGGCGTCGGTGCGGTCGCCCAAAGGAACGTCGCTGGTTGACCATTCGGTCGAAGGATTCTGCACGTCGCGTCTCCTGTCTCCTCCGCGCCGCAGCATCTGTCCCGTGCTCCGTGCGCGCACCTTCACGCTTTCAAGGTACATGCGAATGGGTATCCCTACCAATAGGATGTACCCTGTTCAAACCCTATTTGCGAAATGGCGAAGACTGGCAGCGCAGCGCGTGGACGTCGAGCGCGCCGCCTTCTCATGCGAACGACACACTCGGCTGATTTCCAGATGCGACTCGCCGTCCGCCTACATCCGCGTTCGAATCGTCAGCGAATTGATGACCGCGTTCACTCCCGTCATGCCCTGCACCGCCTGACCGAGTTGCTGCGACTCGTCGGCACGCTGTACCGTCCCGGTAAGGCGCACGAGTCCATTGCGAGAACTGACCGACACGTCGCTGACATCGACACCTTTCAGCTTCGCGATCTGTCTGCGAACCGACCGTGTGAGTTGCTTGTCTTCGGGCGACTGTTTCCGGAAGTAACGATTGGGATGCGCAACGGCGTCGTCCGGCAAAGCCGCTCCGCTCGCCGACTGAGCTTGCGCGACGGGCGCGGTCACCATCGTCTGAAGGCTTGCGGCTAGCAGAAGCGCCACGATTGTTTTTCTCATGTGAAGTCCTTTTATCGATCCGTAAGCTGTCAGAAGTAATGCATGACGCCTGCATAGAAGCCGAGTTGATTGTGGCCTGGTGCGGGATTCCAGGCCGAGGTCTCGGGCTGTTCGACCGCGGAGAAGTTGGTGTTTTTCCCATTGATCAGATAGCCCACGGTCGCATAAAGAGAAGTTCGCTTCGACAGGTTATAGGTCTGTCCAAGGTCCAGCAGCGTCGCACTGCCTTGCCCATCGCGTTGATGGATATGGTATGCAGCAGCGGTGACGCGCAGAAACGGCGAAGCGGTGTAAGTCAGCCCCAACCAGCCGAAATCGGCATATCGTGGACCGCCGAGCGGAGCGTCGGGCGCGGCCATATAGGTGTACGAGACCTGCACCTTGAATGCGCCGCCCACAAACGCGGCCGCGGCGAACAACTGCTTCTGGGCCGTGTACAGATCGCTGTATTTGCCGTTCGGATCGCGAACCTCCTGGTAGACCGTTCGTGCCGAAAACGCGCCGAGTCGATAGCTCAGTTGCACGCCGTCGGCGCGCGCGCTATTGAACTGGCCGGGCACGCCGCTCAGCGAGTATTGAAAGCCCGCGTCAAAGCCGCCGAAAGTCGGCGTGTAGTAGCTGAATGTATTGCTGAAGTTCGGCCAGTTCGCGCCACGCACGAGCGAAGCCAGTCCGGCGTGCTGCTGCGAAAACGGGTCGTAGTCGAAGTTGCCGTCTTTCAGGATCGAGTCGTCGCGTCCCATCCGGAACGAGCCGAACGGTCCTGACATGCCCACCCAGGCATTGTTCCAGAATGGAGTAGCACTCAGCCCGTTTGTCACGAGCAGATAGTCGAGCAGCTTGAAGTTCACCTTGTAGCCACCGCCGATATCCTCCGTGCCGTAGACGCCGAAAGCGCTTGCGCCATCATCGCCGCTGTCGGCGCTCCACAGTGCGGAGCGCCGCCCGTCGGCGCCCGCCACATTACTGAGATATTGCACGCCGGCGTCCAGCCGTCCGTAGAGTGTCACGCTGCTCTGTGAAAAAGCAGCACTACTGACAATCAACAAACCTAGTCCTGCAAATTTTTTCACTTCCGTCTCCTCCTTGTCATGTCGTCCGCGGGCTCTTCTGTCGAATTTTTTCTGGTGGCCCGCACTCGGCGTACGCATCTGTTATCGAGCACGCAGATTGAATTTAAATTGAATTCAATTTAAATTCATTTATCGTTTTCCACTAGCGGTAGAGGGAAAGCCTGCGTGCAATGTGGCGGAATGCGGCGCCGCAAGGGAAAAGCGGGCCAAGTTGACGAAATTTCCGGCGCCGGTGCGTGCGCTTCGTCATGCGCACGTCTGGGTCGGCGCGGCATCCAATCGCACAGTTTCAGTGCGATGAATGCTGTGATACATTCAGAATACCAATCGAATGCAATCTGGGCGATTCCAACTTTCTGGCGTTCGCCGCGCAGCACAACCATCGACCCTTCCATCTACTCATGACGCAAGACACTCAGCCGCTTCATCACCAGGTCACCGAAATTCTGCGCAACAAGATAGTCGACGGGGTACTTCGTCCTGGCACGCCGATCTCGGAGCGCGAGCTATGCGAGGAACTGGAAGTGTCGCGTACGCCATTACGCGAAGCGTTAAAGGTGCTGGCATCGGAAGGGCTGGTGCAGCTTTTCCGCAATCGCGGCGCGATCGTGAGCCCCATTTCCGTCGAGACCATCGAAGACAAACTCGATGTCCTCGCCGCACTGGAAGGCTACGCGGCACGCCAGGTTTGCGAACGCGCAACGGACGCACAGCTTCGAGAACTCGCCCAACTGCATGAGCGATTCAGCCAGCACTTCGATTCCGATGAGACAGAGGAGTACTTCAGGCTCAATCAGTCTTTCCATCGCAAACTGATCGAATTGACGGGCAATCCCGTGCTGGCGGATATGCATTCAATGCTGTCCAGCCACGTACGGCGGCCGCGTATTGAAGGCGTGCGGCAGCATGTTCCCACCCACAGCGTCATCGACGAGCACGAGACGATCCTCAAGGCGCTGCTCGCGCGAGATGGCGCAGCGGCACAGAAAGCGGCAGAGGAACATCTGCACCGCGTGGCCGAGACTGTCGTCAAATATTTTCGCGGCATGCGCTAATAGCGGCGTAAAGCGGCCGCGCTGCGGCCGTTTCAAACCTCAAAGCTTGTACGAGGCGTCCAGCCGGTCCAGCATACGCAGGTAAGCTGGCCACTCCGCACCGCCGCGCCCGTTGTCGTGCTTTTCGAACTGACGCAGCGTTTTCTCGCAAACTTCCGGCGGCACTTCCACGAGCCGATCGCCGCTCGCCTGCAACATCAACTGGATACGGCACGCCTCGAGCAGATCCTTGATGCGGGTGAACGCCGCGGGCGCGCTTGCGGCGACGACGAGTACGCCGTGATTGCGCATGAAAAGCGCGGTGTGACTCGACAGATCGCGCGCAATCGACTCGCGCTCGCTCAAGCCATCGGTGATTCCCTCGTATTCGTGATAACCGATGCGGCCGTAAAAGCGAACGGCATATTGCGACACCATTTTGAGCGGCGCGCGGTCAGCGGAAACGGCAATGCCCGCCGCCGTATGAACATGAATCGCGCAGTTGATGTCCGGTCGGTCCGACAGCACACCGCCATGCAGAACGAATCCCGGCCGGTTGACACCGGCCGTCTCGTCGAGGTCGCCGTCGATGCGGACCTTGACGAGATTCGAAGCCGTCACCTCGGAATAAATCAGGTCGTGGCGCTTGATCAGGAAATGGTCGGGCGCGTCGGGAATGCGCAGCGAGACGTGGTTGTAGATTCCTTCGCCCCACCCGTGCTGTTCGATCAGTCGATAAAGCGCGGCAAGCTCGACACGTGCTTCGCGTTCGGCGTCCGAGATCGGATTTGGCATAAAGCGGTCCTTATGGTTGGCGCAAGCGGGCGACAGAGCCCACGAACAAGATAGGATTCAAATTGAATTCATTATGAATTCTAAAGCGCGCTCTCAATGTATTGCAATGAGAGGGAAAACCCTCGTCTCGTGCCCGAGCGGATGATGACGGTTGACAGTCATATCGCTCACCCCTATTATGAATTCAAATTGAATTCAATTCAGCGAACGCAACAGATGCGTCGAGCGGCTGACAATAAACAGGAGACGAGATGCAAACTGGCGCCCTTTCCGGCAAATCCGCGCTGATCACGGCGGCCTGCCAGGGCATTGGTCCGAGCGTCGCCGCTGCGCTGGCGGCACAAGGCGCAAGGGTGGTGCTGCATGCATTGCGTGAGTCGTCCGTTGAGGCGGTGCATGCTCTGGTCGCTACCATCCGTGGCGCGAGCGGCCAAGCCTCGGCCCTTTGCGGCGACCTGACCGATCCGGCAGCTATCGCAACCTTGTTCGACGAGGCCGAACGCGTTGTCGAAGGTGTCGGAATCGACATCGTTGTCAGCAATGCACCGGACGCACTGGCGTCCTGCCCGCTGGCCGACGTCGACCTCGCCGACTACGACAGGCTCACCGCGCTGAACGCCAAAGCGCGTTTCTTCGTTCTGCAACAGGCCGGCCGGCGCGTACGCGACAACGGCTGCATCGTCGTGACGTCGGGCGACGAGTCCCACGCGCTGGAGATCGGCAACGCGGTCCACGCGGGCGCGAGCGCGGCGTCGGAACTGTACTGCCGGGTGCTGGCGAAGGAGATCGGCGCGCGCGGCGTCACGGTCAACGTCGTCACTGCGAATCCGGGCGGCAAGCCCGTTGCGGATCTGACAGAAGCGGCCGACGTGGTCGCCTTCCTGGCCAGCCCCGAAGCCCGGTGGATCACCGGACAGCACATTCGCACCGGCGTCGCGCCGGCCGCCTGACACGAGTCCAGTACGAGCGCATCCGGTATGCGCTCGCTGCTACCACGCTTGCAGCCCCAGAAAAGCGATCAGCAAGAGACAGCCTCATGAATGATTCATCCCGCGCAACTGCGCCGCGCACCCCGACTACGCCGTTGAGCGGCAAAGTGGCCCTCGTCACCGGTGCGAGCCGCGGCATCGGCGCCGAGATCGCACGCACGCTCGCACGAGGCGGCGCGGCCGTGGTCGTAAACTATCGCGACGACGCCGATCAGGAAGACGCCGCAACTGTAGTTCACGACATCGAGCGAACCGGCGGCATGGCCAGCGCAGTACTTGCCGACGTCCGCGATCCCGAAGCGATCGCGCAGTTGTTCGATCGGACCGCCGCGACTTTCGGCGGTCTGGATATCGCCGTGTTGAATGCCGGCGGCGACGCGGTCGTGAAGAGCGTGATCGACACGAGTGAAGCGGATTTCGACCGCGTCATGGCACTGAACGCACGCGGCCAGTTCGTTGCGCTTCAACTGGCGGCGCGCAACGTGCGCGACGGCGGACGCATCGTGTTCATTTCTTCGAGTACGGCGTGCCAGCCGTATCCCGGCACGGCTTCGTACTCGGGCGCCAAGACCGCGACCGAAGTCTACGTGCGCGTGCTCGCCAGGGAAATCGCCGCGCGCCGCATTACCGCGAACGTCGTGTCGCCGGGCATGACCGCCACCCAGACCATGATGTCGCAGACCACTGAAGCCCGACGCGCAACCGTCATTGCCGCCACGCCCAAAGGTCGCATTGCCATGCCCGTCGACATCGCCGATGTCGTTCACTTCGTCGCCACCGACGCCGCGCGTGGCGTCACCGGTCAGATCCTTCACGTGAATGGCGGCCTGCTGTGAAGCGCCGCGCCTGCTCGACGTCACGGAGTACGAAGTCATGAGCGCCACGCCGACGCCCGCCAGCCTGGGTGCCTACGACGTCGTGATCATCGGTGCAGGCTCGGCGGGCTGCGTGCTGGCCAGCCGTTTGTCCGCGGATCCGCGCGTCACCGTTCTGCTGCTCGAGGCCGGCCGCGACTTCGCTCCCGGCACGGAACCCGGCACGTTGCTGGACAGCTATCCGCGCTCGTATGGACAACGTGAATTCTTCTGGAACGATCTGCTCGCGCAGGTGCGTCCAGGCGAAGCGCCCCGGCCGTTCGAGCAGGCGAAAGTGATCGGCGGCGGCTCGTCCGTGATGGGCATGGCGGCGTTGCGCGGTCTGCCGGCCGACTACGACGAGTGGGCGCAGAACGGCGCGAGCGGCTGGAGTTGGGAGGACGTGCTGCCCTACTTTCGACGTATCGAGCGCGACATGGATTACGCAGGCCCGCTGCATGGCGACACGGGACCTGTCACAATCCGCCGCCATCATGCCGCGCAATGGCCGCCATTCAGCGCCGCAGCCGCCGCCGCATTGCGTCAGCGCGGCTTCACCGAACTCGGCGACATGAACGGCGAGTTTCGCGATGGCATTGCCGCGGTACCGATGAGCAACACGACCGAACGGCGCATCTCCGCTGCCACCGCCTATCTGGACGCACAGGTTCGCGCGCGGCCGAATTTACGCATCGTGTCGTCGGCACACGTGGATCGTGTGTTGATTCGCGACCGTACCGTCACGGGTGTCGCGCTGACCACCGGCGGCGTGGCGCACGAAGTACAGGCCCGGCGAGTGATCGTCGCGGCCGGCGCGATCTACTCGCCCACGCTGCTCATGCGTTCGGGCGTCGGCGATCCGGTCGCGTTGCGCGCGCTCGGCATCGAGGTGCAAGCCGATCTGCCAGGCGTCGGCCGCAATCTGCTGAATCATCCTATGCTCTCGATCGCGGCCCATCTGAAACGCAATTCACGGCAATCCGCGGCGTTGCGGCCGGGTTTCAGCAACTGCCTGCGCTACTCGTCCGGTATTGCGAATTGCCCCGCCAGCGATATGTTCATGGTGCTGTTGAACAAAACCTCGTGGCATGCGCTAGGCCGCGCGATGGGCGGTGTCGGCGTCTCCGTCTATAAATCGTTTTCGCGTGGCAGCGTTACGCTCGACTCTGCCGCGCCGCAAGCAGCGCCGAAGGTGGAATTCAATCTGCTTTCCGACGAGCGCGATCGCGTGCGTTTGCGCGACGGTCTGCGGTTCGCGCTCGACATGCTCGCCGATCCCATTGTGTCGGCCCACCTCAACGGCGCCTGCCTCCCGACGCAAGGCAAGCTGATTCGCGCACTGAATCAGCCCACGCTAACCAATGCCGTGAAAGCGCGCTTACTCAGCAGCGCACTCGACATGTACGGGTCACTGCGTCGGCGCGCGATCGCCTACGTCGGAATCGATGCAGAAATTTTGCGCGGCGACGATACGCTGCTCGAAGCGGTCGCGCGCGAGCGCGCGGTGCCGGTTGGCCATGTCGCCGGCACCTGCAAGCTGGGCGCGCCGGCCGACCGGCTCGCCGTAGTCGACGCCGACTGCCGTGTGTACGGCGTGAACGGTCTGAGCGTCGTCGACGCGTCGATCATGCCGGCCATGGTGACCGGCAATACGAACATCCCCGTCATCATGCTGGCCGAGAAGGCCGCCGAGCGCATGACGACAGATCCCGATTCGTTTCAGTCATCCATCATCCGGAGAACCGATTGTGTCGAACCCCAGCTACTCCACCCATGATGTCACGCTCACGGGCGACGGCCTCACCCTCGGTGCACGCCATTACGCGCCTGCCAACGGCCAACGCGCGCCGGCTGTCATCGTCTGTCCCGGCGGCATCAGCACTGGCCTGATCGACAGCATCGACTGGCTGGCGAGCCGGCTCGCGGCAGGCGGCTTTCACGCGCTGTCCGTCACCTACCGCGCCGGCTCGCCGATCGACGATCACCGCGACATCAAGATCGCATTCGACTGGTTGCAACGCCAACCTTCGGTCGCGCCGGACAGCACGGCCGTCATGGGCATGTCGCGTGGAGGCACGAGCGCACTGCGCGCGGCCGCCGAATGGCCCGAACTGCGCGCCGCGCTTTCATTCGGCTCACCGACCGATCTGCTGCAGCATGTGCGCGGCGTAGCGGGATACGCACCCGGACGCTACGCACTGCTTTGCCAGTGGCTAGGCGGCGCACCCGACGAACACCGCGCATTTTATGAAGAGGTGCAACCCATCAGTCATGCTCACAAAATTCGTCAACCGGTGCTCGGCATTCATGGCGCGTTCGACATGCATGTACCGGTCGAACAAACGCAGTGGATGAACGAAGCGTTGAAGCGCCATAACAATCCGCACGCCGAAACTCATGTGATTCCGTTCATGAATCACTATTGCGACGTCACTCCCACGTATTCGTTCGACTTCGATCTGGTTACGCAACCGGCCATCGAATTTCTTCGACGTCATCTGAGCCGCTAAAAAAGACCTCACGAGCCGACGTGATCGACCTTAGGGAAATCACGCCTCTCTTATTGAATTCAATTTGAATACAATATGAATCATAAATTATTTGAAGGCATTCTGGAACCTGGAGGAGCTGAACGATGGCAGGCAAAGTCGGAATAATCGGCATCGGATTGATGGGTTTGCCAATGGCGAACTCGCTGCTCGAACGCGGCTGGCAAGTGAAAGGCTATGACATCGCCCCCGCGCGGCGTGCGGCGCTGGCAGATATCGGCGGCGAAGTCGCAACCCGACTCGCGGAAGTCGCGGCCTACAGTGATCATCTGATTCTGTCGCTGCCTTCGGGCGCCGCGCTGCATCAGGTGATCGATCAACTCGCAGCAGCGACGCACGCTCCCCACGTCATTCTGGAAACGAGCACGCTCTCTATCGACGACAAGGAACGCGCGGTGGCGACCCTGAACCGCTCAAGCGGCGCGCGTTTGCTGGACTGTCCGTTGATCGGCGGCGCGGTGCAGGCTAAAGAGGCCACGCTGAGCGCACTCGTGAGCGGCGACGAAACCGCCTGGCGCGAAGTCGAGCCGGTGCTTCAGGCGATCTCGCGGCAGCAACGCTATGTGGGCGCATTCGGCATGTCGTCACGACTCAAATTCGTCGTGAACCACCTGGTCAGCACGACGACGGTTCTGATTGCCGAAACGATGCAGTTCGCCACGCGCGCAGGCATCGATATGAACCTGATTCACGACGTGATCGGCAATAGCCCCGCTGCTTCCGGCATCTGGCGTGCCCGCGTGCCGTTGATGATCGCCGGTGTCTACGACGATCCCGTCACCAAGGCAGCCGATCTGGCAATTCCATTCAAGGATACCAGGATCATTGCCGACTACATCGCAAGCCACCGCGCGGTAACGCCTCTTTTCGACGCCGCGTTGAAGATCTATGCCGTCGCCGAGGAACAGCAGCGCGCCGACCAGGACGCCGCCGCGCTCTACGAGGTGTTCGGTTCGCTTGCCACGCCTGAAGGCGGCGCAGGAGTCACGGGATGATCGTCGAACAACGCACCTATACGGTCGACATGCACAAGCTGAAGGCCTGGCTCGACGTATGGGAGAACT
The DNA here is from genome assembly GCF_902459535.1 of Paraburkholderia dioscoreae. Taxonomy (NCBI): domain Bacteria; kingdom Pseudomonadati; phylum Pseudomonadota; class Betaproteobacteria; order Burkholderiales; family Burkholderiaceae; genus Paraburkholderia; species Paraburkholderia dioscoreae. The sequence continues at coordinate 1,657,157 of NZ_LR699553.1, read as the reverse complement.
ACGCGCTGCCGGTTCAACTCGATCATGTTGCCGCGTTCGACGGCACCTTCCTCGGTATGTTCGTCACCGATATCGGCCCGCTCAACGAAGTGACGCATTTATGGCGACACCAGAGTCTCGCGAGCCGCGAGCAGATGCGCGCCGCACTGGAAAGCGATCCACGCTGGGCAGTTTATCGGCGCGAAGTCGATCGGCTCGCGCCGATGCTCGCCATGCGCAGCGTGATCCTTCGGCCTACCTCCTTTTCACCACAACTGGATACCCGCAGCGTCGCTGCGTGAATCACCGCCCGTCGCCTGCTTCTGGAGCGCATCATGATTGACGACATTTTCGTGTTCGATAACGTCATCCACCTGTACGACATGTCGACGCCCAACATCCGTCGCGACCGCGCGGACGCCGCGCCGGCACGAGACAGGATTCTGGCTTACGTGAACAAACTGCGCTGGCCGGGTGTGCCGCGTCACGACGATCCCGACTTCGAGTGGGCTCGCCGCTGGGAGGTCGACGACATGTACGATCTCGTGTTCAACAGCTCCCCCACCGACATGGCCATGACCCAGGTCGTGCCGATGTTCGACTGGTTCGAAGACTGGTACGCGCCGGTCCTCACCCAGCACGCCATGGCCGCAGCCCACCCGCAGCGCGTCATGTTCTGCGGCGGTGTGGACCCGATGTACCGTGGACTGAACGACGCTCTGGATCAGATCGACTTCCAGGTCGGCACGCTCGGCGCGAAGTCGCTCAAGTTCTACAACGGTCATGCAAAGATCGCCGACTGCTGGCGGTGCGACGACGAACGCATTGCATACCCTTTGTTCGAGCGCGCCCGCAACACCGGCATCCGCGTGTTGCAGTTTCACAAAGGCAATCCGTACGGTCTGCAGAACATGGAATATCTGAGTCCGATTGATCTGCAAGGCCCGGCGCGTGATTTTCCCGACATGAATTTCGTGGTCCATCATCTCGCGCTTCCGTATTTCGAGGAGATGTTGTCCATCGCTGCGCGGTTTCCGAACGTCTACCTGTCGCTGGCAGGTTATATGACGTTCTACCGGATCGCACCGCGCCGCGTGCAGGATCATCTTGGCCGGCTGCTTCAGATGGTCGGCTCCGACAAGATCCTGTGGGGCTCGGAGGCCGCGCTGGCAGGCGGACCGGCTCCTTATCTGAACGCGTTCATGGAAATCGAAATACCCGAAGATCTGCGCGTGGGCTATGGCTATCCACAGATTACGCGCGACGATCGCCGCAAGATTCTCGGCGAGAACTTCGCGCGCCTGATGGGCGTGAACATCGAAGAGAAAAAACGGGAGCTGGCTGCATTGCCGGCGACGAATCCGCACGCCGCTGCGGGCGCGGTGAAAGCATGAGCGCCGAGCGCAAGGCGGTCGACCAGACGGTCGACGCGCTATCGAAAATGATCCGCGCTCATGCCGGCGGTCTGGAACTGATCGACCTCAGCGCCGACGGTGTCGTGACCGTGAAGTACACCGGCATGTGCGCCGGTTGCCAGTATCGTCCCGTGACCACGGCGGGCTCCGTGCGGCCGGCACTGCTCGCTGTCGCGGGCGTAACCGACGTCGTCGTGCTCGGCACGCGCATTTCCGCGGAAGCCGAGGCACGCCTCGCGCAGGAACTCGCGCCTTATGCCGTTCAGGCCCGTGTCACACGAATCGTGCAACGCTCAGCCTGGAGTGACTCATGAAGCTGGTCTCTTTCCACACACCCGACGCCCCCGGCGCCCGCGTCGGCGCACTGGTCGAATCGGCCAGAGCTTTGCCCGGTGCCGGCGCCAGTGTGGTCGATCTCTCTCTCGCGTACGCCGCATGGCGAAGAGACGTCGAGCACGACCCATTCGCCGACGATCTGGCCCGCATCCGCATTCCTGCCGATATGAAGCGCTTTCTGGAAGGCGGCGGCCATTCGATGCGCGCGGCGCGCCACGCGCTGCGGCACGTTCACGCACTCGCGCAAAGCCCCGATAACACCGTTCTCGCTCGCAGCGGAATCCTGCGCCCGCTCGCCGCGGTCCGGCTGCTTGCGCCGCTGCAACGGCCCGGCAAGATCATCGCGATCGGCGCGAACTACAGCGGCCACATCCAGGAAGGACGCGACGCCGGCGTGTTACGCGAACTGCCTCAATATCCCGTCGCATTTCTGAAGATGCCGTCCGCCGTGATCGGTCCCGACGAAGCCATTACGCGCTCGCGCCACACAGAGGAACTCGATTACGAGATCGAACTCTCGATGGTGATCGGCCAACGCTGCCGCGACCTGAGTGCGGACAACTGGCGCGAAGCGGTGGCCGGCTTCACGATCGTCAATGACATCAGCATGCGCGATCTGATCGTCGTCGAAAAACCGACCGGCGTCGTGTTTCAGGGCAAGAATCTCGATACCACCTGCCCGCTCGGCCCCTGCATCGTCACTTGCGACGAACTCGCCGATCCCGACGCGCTGAACATTGCGCTACGTGTCAACGGCGAAACGCGGCAGCACGACAACACCCGCCAGATGATTTTCAAATGCGGCGAGATTCTCGCTTACTGGTCGTCCCGTCTCACCCTCGAACCGGGCGACATCGTGACGACCGGTACCACCAGCGGCGTCGCGGGATTCAACAGGCGTTTCCCGGAGCGGCTGCTGAAACACGGCGACGTGATCGAAGCAGAAATCGAAGGGATCGGCATCCTGCGCAACACGGTAGTCGACGAACGCTGACGTGCCACGGCCACGGCCACCGCAAAAAAAAGGAGGAGACACCCTATGCAAGACGCCCAACCTCGCTGGCCGCTCGATGATGTATTCGTCATCGACTCGACCGTACACGGCTATAACACGACGCTGGAAAATCATGTCGACGGCATTTTCAAGGAACGTGTGGCCATACAGTTGTCCGACACGCTCTACGCCGGTCACAGCAAGCTGATTCCCGATGGCGATCCCAAATGGGCGTTGTCGCGCGAGCGCTTCCGGCATGCCGCCGATCCCGATCTGATGGCACAGGCATTGTTCGCCGAAAGCCAGACCGACGTGTGTATCTATCACGGCACGCCGCTCTACGGCATCTATCGCGACGGCGGCTCGCCACTCTCGGTCGGCCGCGCGATGCGCGAACGTTACCCGGATCGCGTGGCGCTGTATGGGCCGGTTAGTCCCTGGCAGCCTGACGCGCTCGACCTGATCGATCAGTTGGTCGAAGAAGACAAAGTGGTCGGCCTCAAGTTTTATCCAATGGATCTGGTTGACGGCGAGGTGAAGAGCTACCGGCTCGACGACCCTGAAATCGCATTCCCGCTGCTGGAAAAAGCACGCAAGCTCGGCGTGAAAATGATTGCCACGCACAAGGCGATTCCGCAAGGGCAGGTGCCGAGCGAACCGTTCGCTCCGTTCGACGTGGCGGGCGCGGCCACCGCCTTTCCCGACCTGACCTTCGAGGTCGTGCATGGCGGGATCGCGTTCCTTGAGGAAACCGCCTGGCAGATGCAGCGCTTTCCAAACGTGACAGTCAATCTCGAAGGCAGCAGCGCGTATCTGCTACAGCGCTCGCCGCGCCGCTTCGCCGAATTGCTCGGCTCGCTGCTGGTATGGGGCGGTGAAGACAGGATCTTCTGGGCTACGGGGTGCGTTGCCCATCATCCGCGCCCGTTCATCGAATTGTTCTGGGATTTTCAGATTCCGGACGACATGTGCGAGGGCTTCGGCTACCCGAAACTCACGGAAGCGATGAAGCGGCAAATTCTCGGCCTGAACCACGCGCGCTTTCTCGGCTGGAATGTCGCCGCGCTGCGGCAGCGGCTCGCGGGCGACGAATTCGGCCGGCTCGCTGCCCTCGCGCCGCCATGGAGCCAGGCGGCGCAGCAGGAGCGTGCGGCATGATCGGCGAAACGCAGGTGCGTGCGGCGCTGAACGGCATCATCGATCCTTGCAGCGTCGCGGCCGGGTGCGCGGCAGGTCTCGACGATATGGGCCTTGTCCGGCGCGTCGAGCTTGCAGCGCTCCCGCACGGCATGCACGTCACCGTTACGGTCGCGGTCACGGAATATGGCTGCCTGATGGGCGCGCCGTTCGCGAGCGAAGCGTACCGGACACTGAGTGCGTTGCCAGGCGTGGCAAGCGTCGACGTGAAACTCGACGACCAGTTCGACTGGGATCCGCTGGACATGAGCGAGTCGTACCGGGACCGTCTGGTGCATCACCGCCGGATTCGCGGCGGCGTGATTCCGATTCGGCCCCTGCCGGGCACGTCACCGTGCAGCGGCAAGGCCGGAGCCACCTGAGCGCTATGCGACCCATGGATACCGTTTTCGACTACCTGATTATCGGCGCGGGCGCCGCAGGCTCGGTCCTCGCACACCGGCTCTCAGCCGATCCGCGGGCGAGGGTTGCGCTGGTCGAGGCCGGCGCGGATTTGCTGCCCGGTCGGGAGCCGGCAGACATCACGAATATCTTCCCATTGTCCGCGTTCAATCACGACTATATGTGGCGCGATACCCGGGTGCACTGGCGCCGCGCGGACAACTCGCCGGCCGTGCCATTGCAGCAAGGCAAGATCATGGGCGGTAGCACGGCGATCATGGGCATGTGGGCACTGCGCGGCATGCCCGGCGACTATGACGGCTGGCGCGACGCAGGCGCGCGCGGCTGGGGCTGGGACGACGTGCTGCCGTATTTCGTCGGCCTGGAGCACGACATGGACTTCGCCGGCGCAATGCATGGCAAGACGGGGCCGATTCCGATTCGCCGCGAGACCGAAGCGCAATGGCAACCGCTCGCGCGCGCGGTATCGCACGCGTCGCGCAGACTCGGCATGCCGCAGATCGACGACATGAACGCCGACTTTCGCGACGGCCACTGCTCGCTACCGATCAGCCGTCGCGCGAACTCGCGCGCGTCAGCCGGTCTGTGCTATCTCGACGCCGATACTCGCCAGCGCGCCAATCTCACGATATTCGCGCAAACGGAGGCAACCCGGCTGATCGTCGAGGGCCGCAAGGTGACGGGCGCGCAACTGCTCCGTGCGGACGGTAGCCAGATGTCGGCGTATGCGCACGAAACGATCGTGACCGCCGGTGCGCTTCGAACTCCGGCGCTGCTGTTGCGCTCCGGGATCGGGCCAGCAAAACATCTGGCCGAAATGAACCTGCGCGTGGTCGCCGATCGTGCAGGAGTCGGACGCAATCTCCAGAATCATCCGATCGTATTCACGACGGCGCTGCTGCAACCTGACGGCCGCGACGCACCCGGTTGGCGCCCCGCCGGATCGACGTACTTGCGCTGGTCGTCCGCACATGAGAAGTGTCCACGCGGCGATCTGGGTTTGTATGTGCGCAGCTATCTGTCATGGCATGCACTGGGACGACAACTCGCGTCGCTGGCGCCGGTATTGATGCGCCCGTTTTCAAGCGGTGAAGTCGCGCTCGATCCTGCGAAGCCCGATGGCGCGCCAAGAGTCGCTTTCAATTTTCTGTCCGACTCGCGCGACATGACGCGCCTGCTCGACGGCATGCGCATGGCGATCGACATGTTCGCCGCGCCAGAAGTCTCCGCGATGTGCGGCGCGCCGTTCATACTCGAAGACGTGGCGGGGTTGATGCGCTACAACCACGTGTCCCGTTGGAATGCGATTCGCGCCCGTGTCGCCGCAACGTGGATCGACACCGACCCACGCGGCGGCATGCGCACGCTGGAGCGGTTCGCGAGCATGCGTTCCCTTGCGGCCTTCACAGCGGATGAGGAAGGTCTCGTCCGCCTGATCGAAAAAGCGGTGACCGGCACCGGCCACGTATGCGGCACGTGCAGGATGGGCGATGCCGCCGACCCAATGGCCGTGACATCGCCAACAGGCAAGGTATATGGCGTAGACGGCTTGCGTGTGGCCGACGCATCGGTTATGCCATCTGTGCCAAGCGGCAACACGCATATTCCCACCATCATGGTCGCGGAGAAAATAGCCGCCGCCATGACCGGCCGGGCCCACACGACGAGGCTTGCCGGATAACACGCAAGCGCGTCGCGAACAGCGGTATTCATGCGATAAAAAGGAATGAACATGGAGACAGGCAAGCGTATCGACGTGGTCAGCGTGATCGATGGAGCACCGCTGAGCGCCTTTCAGTGGCGAGTATTTGCGCTGCTGTTCATCATCATCATGCTCGACGGCTACGACACTCAGGCGATTGCTTTCGTCGCGCCTGCCATTTCGAAGGCGTGGCATCTCGCACCGTCAGCCTTCGGCCCGATCTTTTCGGCCGGACTGCTTGGCACTGTCATCGGCGCGGTGGGTTTCGGCATGCTAGCGGACCGGATCGGTCGACGAATGCTCGTGATTGGTGCGGTCGCGCTGTTCGGTTTGCTGACTGGCGCCTGCGCGTTCGCGACAGGCTACGACGAACTGCTGATTTGCCGCCTCGGGGCCGGCGTCGGTCTGGGCGGTGCGCTGGTCAACTTCCTGGCGCTGGCATCGGAATATGCACCGGCCCGCTCCCGCACCACGATCGTCACGATCAGCATGTGGGGTTTCCCGCTCGGCGCGGTAATCGGCGGCTCGTTCGCCGGCCGCATGATCGAATATCAAGGCTGGACGTCGATTTTCTATCTCGGCGCGGTGTTGCCGCTGCTCTGCGTGCCCGTGCTGTTGATTCTCCTGCCTGAATCCGTGCGCTATATGACCTATGTGAGCGGCAAGCGCGCAGCCATGGCACACATTCTGTCGAAAATCGACGGCGTCAATACGTTCCGCGCGGGCGACGATTTTTACCTCATTGAACCACGTGCGACTCGCGGAAGTGTGCGTGAACTGTTCGCCAACGGTCTGGGAAGGGGCACGGTGCTGCTGTGGATCACGCTGTTCGCAAGCCTCGTGCTGACCTACTGCCTGATCAACTGGATTCCGTCGCTGTTGAGACAGGCCGGTTTGCCGATCAAGGATGCTGTGCTCGGCACGGTAATGATCAATTTCGCCGGTATCGTGGGCAGTCTGGCGGTATCGCGTGCGATGAAGCGCAGGCCATTGCGCGTTCTCACATTAGCCTACCTGCTCGGTGCGGTGTCGGTCGCGTCGATCAGTTTCGCTGAGCACAACGTAGTGCTGATCATGATTTCAATCTTTCTGACCGGCTTTTTCATCATCGGCGCGCAACTCGCCGTGACCGCGTTCATCACCGGCTACTATCCGACCTCGATCCGCGGTACTGGCGTTGGCTGGTCACAAGGCGTCGGGCGCTTCGGCTCGCTGCTAGGACCGCTGGCAGGCGGCGCCGTTATTGCCGTCAGCGCACAGCCTTCGCACGTGTTCCTGTTCTGTGCAATTCCGGCGCTGGTCGCGTGTGCGGCGCTGTTCGGACTTGGGCGCACGATGCACCCCTCGAGCAACGAAAGCGCACACGAGTTGCAGGTGGCGCCACCGCGCCACTGAGCCGCAGTCCGAGGCAACCAACCTCCTCGTCGAACGACAAGGCAATGTGGATCGGACGGCACAGTCTTGCAGCGAGCATCTCCGGCACGAGTGCCATACAAGCCGGTCAGGCGGTCGAGCATGGCGTCGGGCGCTTTAAGCTCCAGAGCCAATGCCAACTAACGCTTCGCAAACAACCGCAGTGTGCTCGTAAGCACTTGCAGCATCGGCGTTTTGCCCAAACGGCCGAACATGGGCGCAGCCCTCAACGCATGCCGTAGTCTTTGCTTTCAGACGGCGATCTCTCATTTCCCGAGGCGCGCTTACGAGCAACGCTGCCAGCTGATTGACCGCCTGTGTCTTCGCCTTGACTGTGCCGCGTCTGGCCACGAAGACAGCACGCATCGCTCCGGCAGCACCGGCATGTTGCTTTGGGATAGCTGTAGCCGTTCCAACGGAGAGCACACGTGCGGCGTTTTTGGATCAGTGGGATCGAACTTCCCTCAGAATCAGCGCTTTATGCTGGTTCCTTGCGCTTGCGCCCCGCAGACGGCGCACGCGGACGCGCTGGCTCGACTGGCCACCCAGTGATTGCGTGGCGGTTTGCGCCGCGGCGAGCAGCGGGACACTCATTTTTTTCACGGCAGTCGCAGTAAAGCGCTTGAGGGGGCCCGATAGCGACAAGGCGCCAGCAATCTGACCTTCGGGTCCGAAGACCGGAGCCGCCAATGCGGCACAGGAAGGATCCCGTTCGCCGAACGATATGAAAATCATCGACTCATGAGATTCGGAAGTCACGCCGTTGCGAAAAGCACTCAGGACTTTTCCCGCTGCGCCGCGCGCCATTGGCAAAAGTTCGCCGGCGCGCACACGGCCCAGCGTGGAATGCCTCGAATCCAGACGAAACATGCACAACCTCGTATTCCGGTCGTGCTCGTCGTGGAGAGTAGACGCAATAGGATAACGTACCACAGCGAGCCAGTATCGAATCCGCACAACCGGGTTCCTGGCAACATGAGCAAGAGCGCGGACTCCGCGAGCAGAATGGGCATGTCCACTATGCACAGCGAAGACAGCAGCCCGTCAACGAAGGCTGTTCGGCAAGGCCTTTCGGCATTGCCTCCACGCGGACATTCCTATGCCAGGCCGCTCCCGTTTTGGAGTTCCGGTGCTTCTGCGGTGGTTTGGTTTTGGCGGCCTCGGCATCTTGCGTCTTGCCGGCGATGCATCTGACTTCTGCCCCCTCGCCGCCCGTTTTGCCCGCGGTTTAGCCTCGATGTCCCTATGCCGTGTGTCCCGGACGTTTAAGGAGTGTGCTTTCCTTTTCAAACCTTCTCGAAGCGAGTACACCATGCCTTGAAAAGCGCTTCTTCGGGAAACGCCTTTACCTCGTAACGGGCCGGCGGATGCTCGGTAGGCTTCATCAGGTGCCCGCACTCCTTAATCAGCTCGGGCCATGGCACGTAGGCTGATTGCTTAGTCTCGTGACGGAAAATCACTACGATGTCTGTGGTTGTGACAATAGCGAGTGAACTCAATCTGTCCACACACACGCAGTGAGCAATTCGCCGGAAGGCGGCTGCGCGATGCCTTCCCGGCTATGGATGTCGTTCAGATGTGTTAGCTGATCCTGATAGTCTGCGGCAAGACGACATGTGTTATCCACCGACACCAATAGGAGAAAAGGCGATGCGTTGTTGGCCCACTCAGTCAGTTGTTCTACAACCTCGCGCGAAACCTGCAGCCTTTGTTGCACGCAAAGGGGCGTTTTAGAAATGCCGCAGACTTTGTTGTGCGCCGATAAGAATAAAAAAAAGGCGTCACGTTGCCGTGACGCCTTAAAAAGTTCTAGCCATTCCGAGGGCCGTGCTAGAACCTGAGAGACGGTATTCGAAAGTTTGGTGTGCGACTCGCCGCCCATACGGTGCGCGACAGGGGCTGTTACGGTGGACTGTGGGAAGACACTCGACCAGACATTGCGCGGACCACGGCAGGTTCGAAGACTTCAAAATACAGAACCTGAAACCGTCTTTCGAAATGAGATTCCATTTTTTATGGTTATGCTGACTAAGTCAAGCAAAATCTAAAGAGGCAACATTCGTTGCGGCAAAATATTCCGATACAATGAATCTTCTGATGGAAAATCCAATGCATGCCCCAGGCCGGGGCTCCCGCGCGTCCTTTGAGAGAGGATTGTCAGCGCGGTTGCGTACAAAAAATTGAAATAAAGTTCCAAAAATCCACATGCCTCGATCCAAGCCCTCCCAAGTCGCACCGGATGCCGCCAGAGAAAAAGACGGCTCCGGCGAGGAAGTCACGGCCCTCGCGCGCGGTTTGACCGTACTGCGCGCCGTCGCCGCCGCGGACTCGCCGCTCAGCAACCGCGAGCTGACGGAACTGACCGGCATTCCCAAGCCCACCGTTTCGCGGATCACCGCCACCTTGGTCAGCGCGGGTTTCCTGTTCCGCCTGCCCGACAGCGAGCGTTTCGTGCTGACCTCGTCGGTGCTGGAACTGAGCAACGGTTTTTTGCGCAACTTCGACATTCGCGCTCGCGCGCGGCCGTTCCTGATCGAACTCGCGGAACGCACCGCGTTGTCCGTGCATCTAGCTGTGCGCGACCGCCTCGATATGGTGGTGATCGACGCGATCCGGCCGCGTTCGGCGGTACTGGTGTCGCGTCTCGAGATCGGCTCGCGCATGAATCTGAGCCGTACCGCCATCGGCCGCGCGTATCTGGCCGCGCTCGAAGCGCCGGAGCGGGAAAAATTGCTGATCGGCCTGCAGGCCGCCGAAGGCGACGACTGGGGCCACGTCGGCAACCGGCTCGACAGTGCGTTGCAGGAGACCATGGAGCGCGGCTTCGCCATTGCGACAGGCGAATGGTACGACGGCCTGAATGCGATCGCCTTGGGCTTCGTCGGCCCGTCGGGCGAACGCTATGCGGTCAATTGCGGCGGCTCCGCCGACCAGTGCCCGCGCGACTGGCTGATCACGCGCGCCGCGCCCGCGCTGATCGAGTGCGTCGCCAGCATCGTGCTGGAGATCGGCGGCACGCCCGGGCGCCGTCTGGACACCTGAAGCGGTCAATGGCACGCCGGCCCTCCGGCCCGCCGCCACGAACATTACAGCCATTCTGTAACCTTCGTAATCAAAAGAAAAATACGCGGGTGGACTGTTACAGAGCCCGCGACGTAGGATCATGCCTTCCCGTCGCGGGACACACGCCCGGCTTGCTGTTTTCCTTGTCGATAACGCTCCGGCCGCCTGTCAGGATGCCGCATTGCGCTAACATCCCTGTCCCGCGCCTCCGGTAGCATCGCGCTGAACGAGCGCGGTGCACCCGTTGTCGAAACCACCTGCCGTGTCACTCGCGTGCCGGCCCGCCGGCCTGTCGAAACGGCGCGAACGCGCGAGCGGCTCACATCCAAGCCAGTCACCTGACCGAACCGATGGACGAACAACAAAAGCATTCGGAAACCTCTCGCCCCACCCCTGCGGCTCCCCAACCGTCCTCCAGCGGCGGGCCAGCCGGCACACCGAACCATGCACCGGGCATGGTGAAGCGGCACCGCGGCCGCAACATCGCACTGATCATCGCGGCGCTGGTCATTCTCGGGTTCGTGGTGTGGCGCTGGCACCCTTGGGGCGGCCCCGGCGGTGGGGCAAGCGGCGCGGCCGACGCCGGCGGGGCGAGCAGCGGCCGGGCCGGCCGCGCTGGCCGAGGCGGCGCCGGCGGCATGGCCAACATGGCGCAACCCGTTCACGTGGCGGCCGCGACGCAGGGCGAAATGCCGGTGGTGCTGACCGCGCTCGGCACGGTCACGCCGCTTGCCAACGTCACGGTGCTGCCGCAGTTGAGCGGCACGCTGCAGGAGGTGTATTTCAAGGAAGGCCAGATGGTCAAGAAGGGCGACGTGCTGGCCCAGATCGACCCGCGCCCCTATCAGATCTCGCTCGACAACGCGCAGGGCACACTCGCACGCGACGAAGCGCTGCTGCAAACCGCCCGGCTCGACCTGAAGCGTTATCAGACGCTGCTTTCGCAAGACTCCATCGCCAGCCAGCAGGTCGATACGCAGGCTTCGCTGGTGCGGCAATACGAAGGCACGGTGAAGTCCGACAAGGCCAACATCGACACCTTCAAGCTCGACCTCGTCTATGCGCGCATCACTGCACCCGTGTCGGGACGCGTCGGTCTGCGCCAGGTCGATCCGGGCAATTACGTGACGCCGAGCCTGACCAACGGCATCGTCGTGATCACGCAGTTGCAGCCGATCAGCGTGATCTTCACCACTTCCGAAGACAATCTGCAGCAGATCATCCAGCAGACCCAGGCGGGCGAGAAACTCTCGGTCACCGCGTATGACCGCAGCAACACTACGTCGCTCGAAGGCGGCATGCTCGAAACGCTGGACAACCAGATCGATACCACCACCGGCACGGTCAAGCTGCGCGCCGTCTTTCAGAACAGCAAGAACCTGCTGTTCCCGAATCAGTTCGTGAACACCCGCCTGCTGGTCGATACGATCAAGGACGCGGTGATCGTGCCGACGCCGGCCGTGCTCAACGGCTCGATGGGCCAGTTCGTGTACGTCGTGAAGCCGGACAACACGGTGACGGTACGGCCGGTCAAGGTCGGCCCCGTGGACGGCGAGCGCACCAGCATCAAATCCGGCCTGGCGGTCGGCGAGCGCGTGGTGATCGACGGTTCGGACCGCCTCAAGGAAGGCGCGAAAATCACGATTCCGGCCGACAAGCCCCGTGGTGCTTCCGGTGCGCGTGGCGCAGCCGCGGCGTCGGGCGCCTCCGGCACGCGCGGGCATCACGGCAAACACGCGGCGCAAGCCTCGCAATAAAGGCACGGCACCTATCGCATGAATCCATCCCGCGCTTTTATTCTGCGTCCCGTCGGCACCGCGCTGCTGATGGCGGCGATCATGCTGGTCGGTCTCGTCGCGCTGCGCTTCCTGCCGCTCTCCGCGCTGCCCGAGGTCGACTATCCGACGATCCAGGTGCAGACCTTCTATCCGGGCGCGAGCCCCGACGTGATGACGTCGTCGGTCACCGCACCGCTCGAACGCCAGTTCGGGCAGATGCCGTCGCTCAATCAGATGTCGTCGCAAAGCTCGGCCGGCTCGTCGATCATCACGCTGCAATTCAGCCTCGATCTACCGCTCGACATCGCCGAGCAGGAAGTGCAGGCCGCCATCAACGCGGCCGGCAACCTGCTGCCCTCGGACCTGCCCGCGCCGCCGATCTACGCCAAGGTCAATCCGGCCGACGCGCCGATCATCACGCTCGCGATCACCTCGAAGACGCTGCCGCTCACGCAAGTGCAGGATCTGGCCGACACACGTCTCGCGCAGAAAATCTCGCAGGTGGCGGGCGTGGGCCTGGTGAGCCTGTCAGGCGGCCAGCGCCCGGCCGTGCGCATTCAGGCGAATCCGCGCGCGCTTGCCGCGTACGGTCTGAATCTCGACGACCTGCGCACCACCATCTCGAACCTGAACGTCAACACGCCGAAGGGCAATTTCGACGGCCCCACGCGCAACTACACGATCAACGCGAACGACCAGTTGACCGACGCCGACGCGTACAAGAGCGCGGTGGTCGCGTACAAGAACGGCCGCGCGGTGATGCTGACCGACGTGGCCACGATCGTGCAGGGCGCCGAGAACACCAAGCTCGGCGCATGGGTGGACGGCACGCCCGCGATCATTCTGAACGTGCAGCGTCAGCCGGGCGCGAACGTGATCCAGGTGGTGGACAGCATCAAGAAGCTGCTGCCGCAATTGCAGCAGGCGCTGCCCGCCGCGCTCGACGTAGAGATCGTCACCGACCGCACCACCACGATCCGCGCTTCCGTGCGCGACGTGCAGTTCGAACTGGCCATGTCGGTCGTGCTGGTGGTGATGGTGATGTACCTGTTCCTCGCCAACATCTACGCGACCATCATTCCGAGTCTCTCGGTGCCGCTGTCGCTGATCGGCACGCTCGCCGTGATGTACCTGTGCGGTTTCTCGCTGGACAACCTGTCCTTGATGGCGCTGACCATCGCGACCGGCTTCGTGGTGGACGACGCGATCGTGATGATCGAGAACATCGCGCGTTACGTGGAAGAAGGCGAGTCGCCGCTCGAAGCCGCGCTGAAGGGTTCGAAACAGATCGGCTTCACGATCATTTCGCTGACGGTCTCGCTGATCGCCGTGCTGATTCCGCTGCTCTTCATGGGCGACGTGGTCGGCCGCCTGTTCCACGAATTCGCCATTACGCTCGCCGTGACGATCGTCATCTCGGCGGTCGTGTCGCTCACGCTGGTGCCGATGATGTGCGCCAAACTGCTGCGCCACACGCCGCCGCACGAGAGCCACCGCTTCGAGGCCAAGGCGCACCGCGCGATCGACTGGGTGATCGCGCGCTACGCGGTCGCGCTCACGTGGGTGCTGAACCGGCAACGCTCCACGCTGGTCGTCGCACTCCTCACGCTGGTGCTGACCGGCCTGCTGTACGTATACATTCCGAAGGGCTTCTTCCCGGTGCAGGACACCGGCGTGATCCAGGCGATCACGCAGGCGCCGCAGTCGGTGTCGTATGCGTCGATGGCCGAGCGCCAGCAGGAACTCGCCGCACAGATCCTGAAGAATCCGGACGTGGAAAGCCTGACCTCGTTCATCGGCGTGGACGGCAGCAATATCACGCTGAACAGCGGCCGCATGCTGATCAACCTGAAGCCGCGCGACGACCGCAGCAACACCGCGAGCGAAGTGATCCGCCAGTTGCAGCGGGACGTGGCGCATATTCCAGGCGCGTCGCTGTACATGCAACCGGTGCAGGATCTGACGATCGACTCGACGGTGAGCCCCACGCAGTACCAGTTCATGCTGACCGATCCGAACATCGGCGAATTCACCACGTGGGTGCCCAAGCTCGTCGAGCGCTTGCGGCAGTCGCCTGAGCTGGCGGACGTGGCGACGGATCTGCAGGACAACGGCCAGTCGGTCTACATCGAAATCGATCGCGCCACTGCGTCGCGTTACGGCATCACGCCGGCCACCGTGGATAGCGCGCTGTACGACGCGTTCGGCCAGCGCATCATCTCGACCATCTTCACCCAGTCGAACCAGTACCGCGTGATTCTGGAAGCGCAGCCGGAAATGCAGCACTACACCGAATCGCTGAAGTCGATCTATCTGCCCTCTTCCACGTCCACGGGCGGGCAAGTGCCGCTGTCGTCGATCGCGCGCTTCATCGAGAAGCCCGCGCCGCTGCTGGTCACGCATCTGAGCCAGTTCCCGGCCACCACCGTGTCGTTCAACCTCGCGCCGGGCTCATCGCTCGGCGCGGCGGTGAAGGCGATCGACCAGGCGCAGAAGGACATCGGCTTGCCCGCGTCGTTCCAGACGCGCTACCAGGGCGCGGCGCTGGCGTTCCAGGCGTCGCTGTCGAACGAACTGTTCCTGATCCTCGCGGCGATCGTCACGATGTATATCGTGCTGGGCGTGCTGTACGAGAGCTTCATCCATCCGATAACGATTCTCTCCACGCTGCCCTCGGCCGGTGTCGGCGCCCTGCTCGCGCTGCTCATTACCGGGCACGATCTGGACATCATCGGCATCATCGGTATCGTGCTGCTGATCGGTATCGTGAAGAAGAACGCAATCATGATGATCGACTTCGCGCTCTACGCCGAGCGCGAGGAAGGCAAGCCGCCGCGCGAAGCGATCTATCAGGCGTGTCTGTTGCGCTTCCGGCCGATTCTGATGACCACGCTCGCCGCCCTGCTCGGCGCGCTGCCGCTGATGCTCGGCACGGGTGCCGGCTCGGAGCTGCGCCGTCCTCTCGGTATCGCGATTGCGGGTGGGTTGATCGTCAGCCAGTTGCTGACGCTCTTCACCACGCCGGTGATCTACCTCGCGTTCGACTCGCTCGGCCGCCGCGTGCGTGAGCGCTTCAATCGGGGCAAGTCCACGCCGCCCGTCACCGACGCGGGGAACTGAGCGATGAATCTGTCGCGTCCGTTTATCTCCCGCCCGGTCGCCACCACGCTGCTCGCGGTCGGCATTGCGCTGGCCGGCGTTTTCGCGTTCACGAAGCTGCCGGTGGCGCCGCTGCCGCAGGTCGATTTCCCGACCATTTCGGTGCAGGCCACGTTACCGGGCGCGAGTCCGGATACCGTGGCGACCAGCGTCGCCAGTCCGCTCGAACGGCATCTCGGCTCGATCGCCGACGTCACCGAAATGACCTCGATGAGCTCGGTCGGCTCCACGCGCATCACCATGCAGTTCGGCCTGAACCGCGACATCGACGGCGCCGCGCGCGACGTGCAGGCCGCCATCAACGCGGCGCGCGCCGATCTGCCGGCGAGCCTGCGCAGCAACCCGACCTACCACAAGGTCAATCCGGCCGACGCGCCGATCCTGATTCTGGCGCTCACGTCGAAAACGCTCACTGCCGGCCAGTTGTACGACTCCGCGGCCACCGTGCTGCAACAGTCGCTGTCGCAGGTGGACGGCGTCGGCGAAGTGGACGTGAGCGGCTCGGCCAATCCGGCCGTGCGCGTCGAACTGGAGCCGAATGCGCTCTCGCACTACGGCATCGGTCTCGAAGACGTGCGCGCGGCGCTCGCCGCCGCCAACGCGAACAGCCCGAAAGGCTCGATCGAATTCGGCCCGAACCGCGTGCAGATCTACACCAACGACCAGGCCAGCAAGGCGTCGCAATACAAGGATCTGGTCATCGCATATCGCAACGGCTCGGCGGTGAAACTCTCCGACGTGGCGGAGGTGGTCGATTCGGTAGAAGATTTGCGCAATCTCGGCCTCTTCAACGGCAAGCGTTCGGTGCTGGTGATCCTGTATCGCCAGCCGGGCGCGAACATCATCGACACCATCGACCGGGTGACGGCAATGCTGCCGCAACTGCATGCGTCGCTACCCGCGGACGTCGAGATCGCGCCGGCCGCCGACCGTTCCACCACGATCCGCGCGTCGCTGAAAGATACCGAGCGTACCCTCGTGATCGCGGTGGCGCTGGTGGTGATGGTGGTGTTCCTGTTCCTGCGCAACTGGCGCGCCACGCTGATTCCGAGCGTGGCCGTGCCGATCTCGATCATCGGCACGTTCGGCGCGATGTATCTGCTCGGCTTCTCGATCGACAACCTTTCGCTGATGGCCTTGACCATCGCGACCGGCTTCGTGGTGGACGACGCGATCGTGGTGCTGGAGAACATCTCGAGACATATCGAGAATGGCGTGCCGCGCATGAAGGCGGCGTTCCTCGGCGCGCGCGAAGTCGGCTTTACCGTGCTGTCCATCAGTATTTCGCTGGTCGCCGTGTTCCTGCCGATCCTGCTGATGGGCGGCATTGTCGGGCGCCTGTTCCGCGAATTCGCGCTGACGCTCTCGCTCGCGATCGGCGTGTCGCTGATCGTCTCCCTCACGCTCACGCCGATGATGTGCTCGCGCCTCCTGCGCGAGCCGCACGAGCAGAAGGAAGAAGGCCGTTTCGGCCGCTGGCTCGAACGCGGTTTCGCGTCGATGCAGCGCGGCTACGAGCGCACGCTCGGCTGGGCGCTGCTGCATCCGCGCCTGATCGTGACGATCCTGCTGCTGACGATCGGCCTGAACGTCTGGCTGTACATCATCGTGCCGAAGGGTTTCTTTCCGCAGCAGGACACCGGGCGGCTGATCGGCGGCATTCAGGCCGATCAGAGCACCTCGTTCCAGGCCATGAAAGGCAAGTTCGCGCAGATGATGGAGATTGTCGGCAAGAACCCGGCGGTGGACAGCGTGGCCGGCTTCACGGGCGGGCGGCAGACCAACTCCGGCTTCATGTTCGTGACGCTGAAACCGAAGTCCGAGCGCAAGCTTTCCGCCGATCAGGTGATCCAGCAACTGCGCGCGCCGCTCGGCGACGTGGCCGGCGCGCGGACCTTCCTGCAGGCGGTGCAGGACATTCGCGTCGGCGGACGGCAATCGAACGCGCAATATCAATTCACGCTGCTGGCCGATTCCACGCCCGACCTTTACCTGTGGGGACCAAAGCTCACCGAGGCGCTGCAGGCACGCCCCGAACTCGCCGACGTGAACTCCGACCAGCAGCAAGGCGGCCTCGAAGCGATGGTGACGATCGACCGCGCCACCGCCGCGCGCCTCGGCATCAAGCCGGCGCAGATCGACAACACCTTGTACGACGCGTTCGGCCAGCGCCAGGTATCGACGATCTACAACCCGCTGAACCAGTATCACGTCGTGATGGAAGTCGCGCCGAAGTACTGGCAGAGCCCGGACATGCTCAAGCAGATCTATATCAGCACCTCGGGCGGCAGCGCGAGCGGCGCCCAGACCACCAACGCGCCGGCGGGCACGGTGACGACGACGGCAAGCACGACCTCGACCAGCGCGACCAGCGCGACGACGGGCGGCACGGCGGGCACGACCGCATCGAGCGCGGCGAGCATCGCAGCGGACTCCGCGCGCAACCAGGCGATCAATTCGATCGCGGCGAGCGGCAAGTCGAGCGCTTCGTCGGGCGCGGCGGTGTCGACCGCGAAGGAAACGATGGTGCCGCTGTCGGCGATCGCGAGCTTCGGGCCAGGCAGTACGCCGCTCTCCGTGAACCACCAGAGCCAGTTCGTGGCCTCGACGATTTCGTTCAACCTGCCCCCGGGCGTGTCGCTTTCCACCGCGACCCAGGCGATCTACGACACGATGGCGCAGATCGGCATGCCTGGCACCATCCACGGCAGCTTCCAGGGCACGGCGCAAGCGTTCCAGCAGTCCATGTCCGATCAGCCGATCCTGATTCTGGCCGCGCTGGCCGCCGTGTATATCGTGCTTGGCATGCTGTACGAGAGCTACATCCATCCGCTGACGATTCTGTCCACGCTGCCTTCAGCAGGCGTGGGCGCGCTGCTGGCGTTGCTGCTCTTCAAGACCGAGTTCAGCATCATCGCGCTAATCGGCGTGATTCTGCTGATCGGCATCGTGAAGAAGAACGCGATCATGATGGTGGACTTCGCGATTGAAGCATCGCGGCACGGGCTGTCTTCGCGCGATGCGATTTTTCAGGCGTGTCTGCTGCGTTTCCGGCCGATCATGATGACCACCTGTGCCGCACTGCTCGGCGCGTTGCCGCTCGCGTTCGGCCGCGGCGAAGGCGCGGAGCTGCGCGCGCCGCTCGGGATCGCGATTGTCGGCGGCCTGATTGTCAGTCAGATGCTCACGCTCTATACGACGCCGGTAGTGTATCTCTACATGGACCGGGTCCGGCTCAGATGGGAGTCGCGCAAGGCTCGCAGAACGGGGGTTGCGCCGTCCTGATGCTATTCGGGTTTCGCGTGCGGGAGCTTCGCGTGCGCGTGTTGTCGCAACGTGGCTGACAGCGCCGCGAAACCCGATTGCAGGAGCTCGTCGCCGCCACCGGCATGACTGACACTCGCGCGGACGAATTCAGGCACGACGCTCTGCCCCACCGCAAACAGTCCGGCAGCACTGACAAGACAGTTCTGCTGCCCCAGAACGGTCTGAACATCCACCGCGCGCCCCGGCGCCGGAACCTCTATCCAGAAGTGCGGACTTTGCGGATGCGTCACGTAATTCAGTCCTGACAGATGGCGTTCCACCAGATGTTTCCGACGTTCGAGTTCGGCTGCCTGCTGACGCATGAGCCTCTGCGCCACCCCTTCCTCTATCCAGCGGCTCGCGAGTTCGAGCGGTAGAGGCGTCGCCATCCAGCAGGTGGCCCTCACCGCGGCACCGAAGCGGCTGATCAACGGCAAAGGCGCATGGACATAACCGACACGCAGGCCTGCCGCGACGACCTTGCTCAAACTGCCGATCACGACGCCGCGCTCGGGCGCGAACAGACTGATCGGCGGTGGCCGGTTGGCCATTAACACGCCATGCGCTTCGTCTTCGATAATCAGGACATTGTGGGCCCGGCACACTTTTGCGACGATCTCGCGGCGTTCGACGGACAGCACGGCGGTGGTCGGATTCTGGATGCTCGGCGTGCAGTACAGCGCCGAAACGCGATGGGTACGGCATACGTCCAGTAGTGCTTGAGGCATGAGACCTTCCTCGTCCATCTCGATACCGAGCAGCTTGATGCCCAGCAGCCGCGCCGCGCTGATCAGCCCAGGATAAGTGAGGCGCTCGGTGACCACGATGTCTCCCGCGCGAAGCAATGCAATCAGCGCGCAGAGCAGCCCGTGCTGGCCGCCGTTGACGCACACGATCTGATCGGGTCCGCTCGCAAAGTCGCCGTGGCCCAACCATTGCGCACCCGCCTGACGATGTCGTGCGGAGCCGAGGTCCGGTGTATAGAGCATGAGTTCGCGCAGGGTCTCGCCATCTGCGGCCAACTCATCGAGGCTGCGTGCGAGCATCACGGCCTCCTGCCCGGGAATATGCATGCTGCGACTCATATCGATGCACCGGTGCGGCTCGTCGCTACAATTCTTGAAGCCGCGGTCGCATGAACGCTCCAGGCCGCGTTTGCGCACGAAGGTTCCGTCGCCCACTCTCGCGACAACCAGTCCGATGCGCTCCAGTTCCGCATACGCGCGACTAACCGTGCCGGCGGTCACACCGAGCTTGTCGGCCAGCAGCCTGTGCGGTGGGAGCTTGGCTCCGCCCGCGATCGAACCGTCGTGAATGCGTGTCGCGAGCGCCTCCGCGAGGCGCTTGTATTTGGGTGTGCGCCCACACTCGAGCGACGGCTTCAGAATTGAAACCATGTCAATAATTGGTTTGACTGTCATTAGGCATCCTAATACGATTATCGATCTGATCCGCGCCAATTCTACTGATTCACCGTAATTTAAATTAAGATAAGGGATACATTGACGTCATGCCGACAACGGCCACTATCGATATTCCGCGCAATGCATACAGAGATTGGCGCACCGGGTTTGTGACGTCCGTCCTGTTTCTGATTGTCTGTCTGAGCTGGGGCACCACCTGGCTGGGCATCAAGATAGCCGTTGAAAGCGCGCCGCCACTGACTTCCGCCGGACTTCGCTTTCTGATCGCCTTCCCGCTGTTCCTCGTCTTTGCGTTGGTGCGCAAGGAGCCGCTTTTCTTCCCGCGTGAAAAAATCGGCTTCTTTATTTTCGTCACGCTGGGCTACTTTTGCGTTCCGTATTATTTTCTCAACTACGGCGAGCTACATGTTGCATCGGGATTAACAGCCCTAATATTTAGCAGCATGCCGGTCTTTATCTTGATATTTTCCGCATTATTTCTGCGCGAGAAAATCTATTTCTCACAATTGATCGGCATCGCCGTCGGTTTCGGCAGCCTGTTCATGATCGTTAAAACGCAAGGCATGCACATGGATCACGCCGAACTCCTCGGGGTTCTGGCCATTCTCGCCGCCGCAGTCATGCATGCGTTGTGTTACGTCATCACCAAACGTCAGGGCGCGCATATCGGCGTAATCACCTTCAACACGCTGCCGATCGGCATCGCCGGCTTAATGCTGTTCATCGCAGGAACGTTTCTCGAACATCCCAGACTCGAGAACATCACACTCCGTTCATGGAGTGCGTTGACCTACCTGGGATTGGCCGCGTCAGTCGGCGGATTCATCGTCTATTTCTTTTTGCTCAAGCGGCTCAGCCCGGTCATTCTCTCGTTCGTGTTCATCATCTTCCCCGTGTTTGCCGTCGTAATCGGCTCCTGGTACGAGGGGCTGCCGATTTCAAAAGACCTTTGCTTCTATTCAGCCCTGTTACTGCTGGGATTCGCCATCACAAAGTTGCCCGCGGAAAAACTCCTGGTAAAAAACAGGCAGATGTCTCGGTGAGGCCACTATGGACATGCTCAATCACGACAATCTGCAGTGCATCTACCGCCACGCCAGCCGCACCTATCCGGAGGAATGCTGCGGCTTCGTTTTCGCCGACGGAACCGTCCATCATGGCGTCAATATCCAGAGTGAGTTGAATCGCCGGCAACCTGATATCCATACGCGCACCGGCGCGAACGGGTACACCTTCTCCGTCGCCGACACGCTTGCAATGAACCGAAGCTTCCAAAGCGGCAATCCCGCCACGGTCATCTACCACTCGCATCCAGACGTCGGCGCCTACTTCAGTCATGAAGACGAGAACAAGGCACTGTTCATGGGCAAGCCGGCGTACCCGGTCGCCTATCTCGTCGTGGATGTCCGCGCGGGTCATGCCAAAGGGGCAAAGTTTTTCCAATGGAACGGCAAATGTTTTGCCTGTGTTCAAGAGATTCACGCCGGCCAGGAAAACCCGGCAATACCAATCAGGAGTTGACAATGAAAGTCGTGATCTTCCCGGAAGTCCTCGCGAGAGCCGCACGCCTGCCATCCCATCGCATGGAAGCCGAGGGCCGCACAGTGCGGGAGGTGATCGAGCACGTTTGTGCGCGCCATTCACCACTGCGTGTTCACCTGTTTTACGAAAACGACGCCTTCAAGGAACACTTTCTCCTGACCAGTTCAGGCGAAGTGGTGGACCCCGAGCACGCAGTTCCGGCGGGCGGCGAAGTCGAAATCATGCTGGCTACATCCGGCGGCCTCGACACCGACCACCTTTCCAATGACGAGATTCGCCGCTACGTCCGTCACATCACGCTGCCAGGCGTTGGGCGTGCAGGCCAACTGCGACTCAAGAAAGCGAAAGTCCTGATCATCGGCACAGGCGGATTGGGCTCGCCAATCTGCCTTTATCTGGCCGCTGCCGGCGTAGGCACCCTCGGGCTAATCGACTTCGACGTGGTGGAGCGCAGCAATTTGCAGCGCCAGATCGTGCATGGGAACAGCACACTCGGCATGCTCAAGGTGGAATCGGCGAAACAGCGTCTGCATGATCTGAACGCGGACATTGAGATCGACACCTATGCCGCCGCGCTCGACGCGGACAACGCCCGGCATCTGATCGGGCAATACGACGTGATAGTCGACGGCACGGATAACTTCGCATCACGCTACTTGGTCAATGACGTGTGTGCGCAATTGGGCAAACCTCTCGTCTACGGTGCGATATATCGCTTCGAAGGGCAAATGAGCGTTTTCAATTATCGCGGGGGGCCCTGCTATCGTTGCCTCTTTCCCAACAGCCCGCCTCCGGAACTTGCACCAAACTGCACTGCCGGCGGCGTCATTGGCGTGCTGCCCGGCGTCGTCGGTCTCATTCAGGCCACCGAGGCCATCAAGCTGATTCTCGATATCGGCGAATCGCTGGCCGGGCGGCTGATGCGCTTCGACGCGTTGACCATGAGATTTAACGAGGTCCGGTTCTCGCGCCGTTCCGGCTGCCCGTCTTGCTCCCCGAACCGTCATGGCAAGCTCTGCGAACCCGCTCAAATAGTGTGTTCGAGCGTGAACACGGACCGGCAACCGCTGGCACCTGATTTCTTCATCGAACCGTATGCGCTCAAGGCAATCATGGAGCGCGCCGACAGCAACCCTATATTGCTCGATGTACGTGACGCGAATGAACTGGAGGTCTGTCGGCTGCCCGGCGTGCTGCACATCCCTTTGGACGAGTTGAGCGAGCGCACCGCCTTACTGGATTCTCGCGAAACCTATTATCTGATCTGCTATGGCGGACTGCGAGCCGAGCGCGCCGCAATCATTCTTCAGGACGTCGGGTTCCCCCATGTGAAAGTACTGGAAGGCGGCATGAAACGCTGGGTGCGGGATGTCGAGCCCGACATGCCCATCTACTAATCCGTGACCGGCTGCCGAAGCGATGATCTACCCGTCGATACTCGAAACCATAGGCAACACACCTATTGTTCGCCTGGGAGCCTTCTCTGGCGAACTTGGGCTCGATGTCTTTGCGAAGCTTGAATCCTTCAATCCAGGCGGTAGCCACAAAGCACGGATCGCCTTGGGCATGATTCTCGATGCCGAACGCAGGGGCGTGCTCGTACGAGGCAGGCAGCAAACCATCGTAGAGCCCAGCGGCGGCAACACGGGCATTGGACTCGCAATCGCCGGCAATATTCTCGGCTATGAAGTGGTGTTGGTGATACCCGACAACTACAGTCCGGAAAAGCAAAAACTGCTGCGATTGTATGGCGCCAAAGTGGTGCTCTCAGACAGCCGCCTGGGGAACAATTCTCACGGTCAACGTGCCATGGAATTGCAGCTCGAGCATCCTGACTACGTAATGCTCAATCAGCAGCGCAACCATGCCAATCCGGAAACGCATCGAGAGTCCACCGCTCAGGAAATCCTGCGCGATTTTGGCGACCGTCAAGTGGACTGTTTCGTGGCGGGGATCGGCACGGGTGGACATATCACCGGCATTGGCGAGACGCTCAAGCAGCATTGGCCTGGCATGCGCGTATTCGGGGTCGAGCCGGAGCAATGCGATCTGCTGGCCGACCGGCATGCGCCGCATGAAATCCAGGGATTGTCGATCGGCGTCGTTCCGGCCGTTCTGAACCTGTCCGTGCTTGATGGAATGATCAAGGTTTCCAGGCTCGACTGCGAGTCGAGGATCCGGCAAACCATGCAGAGCGACTCGATCAGCCTCGGAATTTCCTCGGCGGCCAATCTCGTGGCAATCTCCAAACTGAAAAAAATACTGCCCAGCGGGGCCGTCGTGCTAACCATGATCTACGACGGCGTCGAGTCTTACCTATCCTCTTTCGGATAGCGGCAACGATAGCCCGTTGCTTCGGTTTTCCTTCTCACACCCAACCAACCCTCTCCATGCAGCCGGAGCAGGTGGAGTGCACGGACCCAGAAACGTCACGAATGAAAGACGTCTGTCGCGAATACGGCTTCGCTGAACGAACAGGATAAACGCTCTTTACCTGCACCCACACTCTTGCGGCGTATCTCCATGCGCCCGATCGGCCGCGCATTGCCGAGGTGAGTGCCGCCGCAGGGGATCACGTTGCCCTCGCACTCCCAATATCGGGCGTCGGGATGGACGGAATGCGGATAGACGCGCACATCACTGGCGCGTAGGACAAATGCATTGGCGATGGTTTCTATCTCGCGGATTTCTTCTGCGGAGATGCGCTCGTCGACGGCGAAATCGAGCCGTGCGGCGTCGGTCCGAATATGACATCCGAGTATCCAGGCAGCCGCGTCCGGCCTTATCTGTTGCACGCCGATCAGGAGAAAGTGGCACGCCGTGTGGCTCAGAGAAAGTTGCGCCCGGCGCAAGCGGTTGATTCGCACCTCGACTGCGTCGCCTACGCGCACGTTCGCAAGATATCCAATGTCATCGGGATGAACGATATGCTCGATCACCCCGCCTATCTGAATGTCGGGGAAATCTGCGACTGCCAGATGATCGCCGTACATTTTTTTGGCGTGAATGAAGCGAACCTCAACGCCATTCTGTAGAACGATAACGCCGTGGTCCGCGTCCTGCCCACCTCCCTCCGGATAGGCGACAGTGGCATCGAGTTCGACATGCCCGGCACCGAGCTTGACGACCGTGGCAACGCACCGGTCCAGATTGAAATCCTCGTAGTAGCGCTTATTGGTCTTGCGGTTCAATGAAAACATGGCGTTCAGGATAAGTCTAAAAGGGTTCTGGCAGGATCTTTGGACTTCCGCTTCCGCGTCAATTGAAGTGCGGATTTGAGTGTCACGACCGAATCGGATGGAATGTTCTCCGTGATCACACAATGCGGCGAGACGAATACGTCGTCGCCAATGACAATGTCGCCGAAGATTCGCGCGAATGCACCAATCTCGGCCCGATTTCCCAAAGTTGGGTGTCTTTTGCCGGACGGGTTGGCGGCTATGCCCGTGGCCCCGAGAACGACACCGCCGAGGATGTAGCAGTCGTCGCCGATACGCGACGTCTCACCGATCACCGTACCCCACCCGTGATCCAGAACCAGGCGCCGGCCAATATGACAGCGCGGATGAATTTCGGCGCCTGAGAGCAACTTGCCTCGCGCCGATACGAGGGCGGCGACACTTGCGATTTCCCTATTCCGGTCGCCGTCAAGCGAGGCCATGTGGAGAATGGCGTGGGCGAGGCGGTAGTGAAGTACCGCTTTGTAAGACGAGTATCCCAACGCTATCTCTTCGACCGAACCGCGGGATGCGGGATCCTTGGCGGCGAAGGCGTTCAGATCGTGTTCGGCCGCCGTGGCTGCCGCAATGCACTGCGCGTGCGTTGCGATTTTATTGACCAGAGCGGGTGAGCAGCATTCCATCAACGCTGCATGGAGGAGGTTTTGAACGATCTGCTTTGGCATTTATACGTCCACGTTCGAGATAACTATCGTTATGCCAATGGGCGACGCATGCGGCTATGGGACAAGTCCGAAACCGCGCCGCCAGGACGGCCGAAGGCAGCGCAATTGTATGAATCGTTACAGCTGGTCAAGAGAGGCGCATAAGTCCTTTCTAAAGGCGCGTTTATTCAGGTTTTTTGCGGCCGGGGAAAGCGATGCGGGAAGACGCGATCAGTATCGAAGAAGCGTTGGCGATTTACACGAGCCGCTCAGCGCACGCCGAGTCATGATCTGACGGAGATGCCGGTGGTGGCGCTGTGTGCGATTCTCTCAGGCGCCAATAGCTGGGTGGCGATCCAGACACCAAAGCGGAACTGAAGATACGCCGCCTCAAGGCCTGCGCCAACGATCAATATCTCGCCCGCCTGCTGACCTCTTGAGCTTCATGCGCTTGCCCTGCGGCCGAAGGATTGGCAGTGCCGTGTCCAATACTGCTTTCCCCGGGCCGGTCTCGAATACATATGACCAGATCGTTTTCTTCTACAGCTTCTGGTCTCTGGCAAGCAAAAAAATCCGCTGCCATTGCCTCGCCTGCCGCTCGTTCGACATGGGCAACACCCATACCTCACGCTTCGCATCCTTGACCTTCAGGGCGACCTGCGCTTGCGCCTCGCGGCCTTGCGCCTCGGCCTCGAGCAGATCGGCAAAGATATAGGCGCCCTGCTCCACGCCGACCTGAATCTCACACAGGCGCTTGCCGGCAGCGAGCCGGACCGATCCCCAAGTGCCCTGGAGTTCGTGCGTCCAGTCGCCATTGCGGACATTCGGCGCCACCTCCTTGCGGCGGCGCCACCAGTACGCCAGAGCAGCCACCAGCACGAACACGGCCAGCACGGCAACACCCACCGCGACGGCCAGTCCGAACGCGGCCTGCAGGGCATAAAACGCCCGGACCGCGCCATACACCAGCGCGACCAGCGCAATCAACGCAACGAGAATCGGCATTGCAAACTCACAGGCAAAAAAACTCAGCCTGGCACGAGCGCTGTCCCCCCGCACCCCAAGAAAACACTGCGGAAACTACGTGGATGTCAGTTTTCGGCTTCACGGCTGCTTGTGCGTCGCGGCCCATTCTTTCACCGCCTTCAACGTATTCTCGACATGCTTCTCCGGCGACAGGCTCGTGTATTCATAGATGACCTTGCCGTCCGGCGCGATCACATACGACACGCGATTGGCCATCGACGCATGCATCGGCATGCCCGCATCATATTCGCCGATCACCTTCGAGTCGGCGTCGGCCGCGACCGGGAATTTGCTCCGGCATTCGCTCACCGAAAACTTCGTCAGCGTGTCGATGTTGTCGTGCGACACGCCGATCACCGTCGCGCCATATTTCTTGTACTCGCCGACGGCTTCGGCGAACTCGTGAGCTTCGATCGTGCAGCCCTTGGTGAAGGCCGCCGGATAGAAGTACAGCACCACCGGTCCTTTCTTCAACTCGTCGGCGAGCGAATACGTGTAGGTCTTGCCGCCCAGCGAAGCCTGTGCGGTGAACGGCGGCGCCACGTCGCCCGGCTTGAGGGTCGCCGAGGCCGTCAGCGAATGCATGGCGAATCCCACCGACACGGCGCCGGCCAGTACCGCCGATATGAATTTCTTCTTCATCTGTCTGTTCCTCCAGGCGTTGATGCACGCGGTTCGTCCAACGAACCCAAGGCCATTGCGTTCACGGGAACGCCGGCCAACTTCGCTATTGGACCACGTACTCACGAGGTACGTAAGAAGCCGCCCGAAAGATGCGCGAGTCGCTGCCGCGCGGGCCGCGGACACGGTCCAGGCCAACCCGGGCAAACCACGCCCACCGCCCCACCGCGCCTGCCAGGCCAACTCACGCCAACCCGCAGAAATACCGCAACACCGTCCGCCCGTCAGGCGGCCACTTCGCCGATATGCGCACCGAACCAGGCCGCGGCCGACAGGTTCAGCTCGGCCAGCACCTCAGGCGTGAAGGTCACGAAACCAGCCGGCGCATCGGCGCCGAGCGCAATCGACGCCGCGTCGCCCCCTTCGCCGGCCGCCTCGGCAAGGCGCAGCAAGGTGCCCAGCTCGCCGCGCCGCGACACGATCGCCTCGCGAATCTGCGGCGCGAGGCCGAGTTTCTCCAGCACCGCGCCTGGCGAGCTGCCCAGCACCACATGGATCAGCGAAAAAATCCCGGTCATGAACGCGGCGTCGGCGAATTCGTCATCGGACGGTCGCAGCCAGGCGGCGGCCAGTTCCATGAAGCGCGAGCGCGTTCCCGCCAGTTGCACCAGCGGATCGGCGCGCAACGGCAGATCGCCGCTGTCGGCGTAAAGCAGCAGTTGCGCCCAGCGCGCGATCTGCCGCGTGCCGGTGGCGATGATCGCCTCGCGCAGCGACGCAATATTGCGCCCCAGGCCGAACGCGCTCGAATTGACGAGGCGCAGCAGTTGCACCACCACGCTCGGGTTCAGCTTGAGTTCGGCTTCGAGCTCGGCGATGCCGGCATCGCGCGACAGCAAGGCGAGCAGACGCAGCAGGCCCGGCCGCGGCGAGCGGTTGCGCGGCGCGGCCAGCACCTGGGGCCGCGCGAAAAAGTAGCCTTGAAACAGATCGAAGCCGAGCTCGCGCGCGAGCGCGAAGTCTTCGCGTGTCTCGACCTTCTCGGCGATCAGCGTCTTGCCCTGCCCGCGCACGACCGACGCCAGCTTCGGCAGCACGGCGCGGTCGGTCTGCAAGAAATCGATCTTGACGATGTCGGCATACGGCAGCGCGGCGCTCAGCTCGTCGGACAGTTCGCTGATGTCGTCGAGCGCCACCTGAAAGCCGGCGCGACGCAGTTCGCCCAGACGGCGGCAAAGTGGCGCATCGAATTCCACGGTCTCGAGAATTTCGAGCACGAAGCGCCCGGGCGGCATCAGATGGACGATGTCGTTAAAGAGCAGCGCCCGGTCGATATTGACGAAGCCGCGATGCCGGCCCAGCACCGTCGGCACGCCGATCCCGCCGATGGCGCGCGCCACCACCTGCGCCGTGGCCTGGGCGTCGTCGGTGACTTCGGCGTAGTTATGCGCGCCGGCTCTGAACAACAATTCGTAAGCATTGAGCGCACCGTCGCGATCGAGGATCGGCTGGCGGCCCAGATAGACGAACTGCGCGGGAGGCAGCGGCGCAGCGCCTTCGGCAGTTGAGTCGAGCACCTCGCTGTGCCGGGCAATGACCCTGGCTTGATGACGTTCAGACATAGGGCATCGGTGCAAGTGTTCGGAAAGCTACGCAGCAGCGGCGTCACGGCCGGCGCTGCACAACAGGTTTCTCGTATTAACGGACATCGGGTAGCCGCACTTTAGCTGAATCGGCCCCTCGCCACCCCTATGCCGCGCATAGCTTTTCCTTACCGGGTGTTTTTTGCAGCACCCGCTAAAGATTT
This sequence comes from Paraburkholderia dioscoreae, assembly GCF_902459535.1. Taxonomy (NCBI): domain Bacteria; kingdom Pseudomonadati; phylum Pseudomonadota; class Betaproteobacteria; order Burkholderiales; family Burkholderiaceae; genus Paraburkholderia; species Paraburkholderia dioscoreae. The sequence continues at coordinate 1,628,110 of NZ_LR699553.1, read as the reverse complement.
CCCGGCACGGGCCGTTATCTCGTTCTGATGGGGCGGCCTGATACCCTCTCGACCGCCCGACACGGCGGAAAAACAGCCGCCTCGCCTGCAGACGAATACAGGTTCCCAGCGATAAACATGGAAGCGAACAGGATCACCGCGCCCCGCCGGGGCTCCTTGCGCACGGTCATCGACCGGCTTCGTGCGTTCGGCCGGCGCGAGCACGGCAAACCGCAGACGGCTGCCAGCCGCGCTGCGCAACTGGAACAGGTGGTCGGCGCCGTCGACCTGCTGGCGCACGTCGACGACGAACTGCGCTTCCTCTATGTGTCCGATGCCAGCCTGCGCTTCATCGGTTATCACCGCGAGTACCTCGAGACCATCACGCTGCACGATCTCGTGGCGCCGGCCGACGTGCCGCGCCTCGACGCGCTGCTTACACGCGCCGCCGCCTCGGGCAATGTCGAGAAGGCCACGCTCGGTCTCATCAAGTCGCTCACTTACCCGATCACCGTCGAACTGCGCGTGGTGCGCAGCAGCCACGACGGCGCCGACGGCTATGCGATCGCCGGCTTCGACGTGTCGGCCTGGCGCGCCACCGAGGAACGTCTGACCCAGGCACTGCATCTGGACCGCCTGACCAATCTGGCCAACCAGTCGGCGCTGATTCCGGTGCTGCTCGACGCCCAGCAGCAAGCCGACGCGCACGGCACGCCGGCCGCGCTGCTGCTGCTCGACCTCGACGACTATCAACGCGTGAACCGCGCGCTCGGCTACGACGCTGGCGACGAAATGCTGCGCGACACCTCGCGCCGCATACTGAATATGACGAGCCCGGCCGAGACCGTGGCGCGCGTGGCAAGCGACGAATTCGCGATCCTCGTGAAGCCCGCCGCCAGCCGCACCGATGCGGCGGCCGCCGCCGAGACCCTGGCGCGGCGCCTGCTCACCGCGATCCAGCAGCCGTATGTATTCAACGGCCAGCAGGTGCATCTGTCGGCCAGCATCGGCATTGCGCTCTACCCCGACGTGCGCCATGCCAACGACACCGCCGCCCACGACACCCACCTGCTGCGCTGGGCCGACCATGCCCTCCTGCAGGCCAAGGCGGCCGGCGGCAACACGCTCGCCTTCTATGTCCCCGACGACAATCCCGCCGACGCCGAACGCCTGAAGCTGGAAGCCGACCTCTACGACGGCGTGCGCAACGGCGAGTTCTCGCTGCACTTCCAGCCGATCACGAGCAGCCGCACGCACGGCGTGGTCGGCGTGGAAGCCCTGATCCGCTGGTCGCACCCGGTGCACGGACTGGTGCCGCCGTCCATGTTCATCCCGCTCGCGGAATCGATCGGCCTGATCAACTTCCTCGGCAACTGGGTATTGAAGGTGGCCTGCATGCAGCTGATCCAGTGGGACGCCAAAGGCATTTGCCTCCAATACGTGGCCGTGAACGTGTCGCCGCAGCAGTTCCGCGATCCGCGCTTCAAGGACGCCGTGCGCGAGGCGATCGAACTGACCGGCATCGATCCGCGCCGCCTCGTGTTCGAGATCACCGAAAGCCTGCTGATGCACGACCCGGCGCATGCCAAGGTTCTGCTCGAAGACCTCACGGCGATGGGCATCCGCTTCGCCGTCGACGACTTCGGTACTGGCTATTCGAGCCTGGCTTACCTGCAACGCTTCCCGCTGGCCAAGCTGAAGATCGACAGGAGTTTTGTCGAGAATCTGCTAACCTCGCGAAACGATCAGGCAATCGTTAGCGCGGTCGTGGGCCTCGCTCAGACACTCGATCTCGAACTGGTAGCCGAAGGCGTCGAAACGGAAGCTCAACGAACCCTGCTTACCGAGATGGGATGCGACCACATCCAGGGGTGGCTCGTCTGCAAGGCGCTGCCCTCCGACGAACTCGCCGAGCGGTTCGAGGCGCGCACGCTTCACCTGCACACTGCATAGCGATGCAGGCAAAGCGCTCATGCAGCGGAACAGGCCGGCTTATGGCCGGCGCGGCACTCATTGGAACACGTATGGCTTTTGCGGGACTCACATGGTAAAGGCGGCAGTGCTCGACCGGCTCTGGACGCGAATGAGCGAGCGCGGCGATTTCCCCATGCTGTCGCAGTCGCTGCGCTCCACCATGGCGGCGATGAACAATGACGACCTCGACTTCACCGGCCTCGTGCAGGTGGTGTTGTCCGACTTCGCCCTCACGCAAAAGGTGCTGCGGCTCGCCAATTCGGCCATGTACATGGCGTTCGGCGGCAACATCACGACCGTATCGCGCGCGCTGATGGTGCTCGGCATGGACGCGGTCGGCCATCTCGTGGTCGGCCTGAAAATCGTCGATCACTTTCACGCCAGCGCGCCGCGCCGCATCGACGCGAAGCTCGAACTGAACCGCACGCTGCTGTCGGGCTGTGTCGCCCGCAAGCTGACCGAGCGCGGCGATCTGCGCGCCGGCGAGGAAGCCGTGGTCTGCACGCTGATGCGGCAGATCGGCAAGCTGCTGGTGGTGTTCTATCTCGACGCCGAATGGGATCAGATTCGCCGTCACATCGAGAGCGGCACGCTCGAAGCCGAGGCCTGCGTGCTGGTGCTCGGCGTGACATTCGACGAAATCGGCGCCGAAGCCGCCGTGCGCTGGCGCCTGCCCGACATGATCCGCTCCGGCATGGGCGAGTTCGACCCGCAGGACGTCACGCAGCCGCGCCAGGTGCAGTGGCTGCGCGCCATCACCAATTACTCGACGGCGGTCGCCGACGTGCTCACCCAGCAGAACACGCCCGACTGGGAGCGCGAGCAACGCATCGCCGCGCTGGCGCAGGAATATAGCGGCGCGCTGAACACCGACGCCGAAGTGCTGCTCGACATGAGCGTCGCGCTCGCCCGCGAGGAAGGTGGCGACGGCGTGATGCGCGAAATCGTCGAGTTGCGCGCCAACGCGGACGCGATCGCGCGCGAGGCGCTCAATCCCGAGGCGCGCATCGCGGTCGGGGTCAAGGATCTGCGCGGCCTGCCCGAAGGCAGCCCGCTCGCGCCGGCGCTGGCGATGGCCGCCGAAACCCTGCTGGCCGGTCTGGGCTTTGCGCGCACGGTGGTGTTCGTCAAGCACAGCAACGGCACCTTCAAGGCGCGCCTCGGACTCGGTCCGAAGATCGACGCGGCGTTGCCCAAACTAACCTTCAACACCGCCTTCGAGCCCGACGTGTTTCATCTGGCGATCGCCAACTCGGTGGGCATCTTCATCGAGAACGCGCGCGATCCGAAGATGGTCGCGCGGCTACCCGAATGGTTCCGCCGCTCATTCGACGACGCCCGCGCCTTCGTGCTGCTGCCGGTCGTCGACGAAAGCGACACCACGGTCGCGCTTTTATACGGCGACTGGTCGCATAGTCAGGAGCCACGCCGCATCTCACAGAAAGAAATGAGCGTGTTGAATGAACTGGCGAGGGAGTTAGGCCGTTTTTTCGGCCTGGGGCAGATGCGGGAAATGGAGACGATGTGAAGACCTGGCGTGATCGTTGATCGCGCCGCTTCACTCTCACCAGTTCTGTATTTGCCCGACGCCACGTTGAAGTCGGGTCAGGCTCGCCAGGGGGCCGGCACGCGCCGCATACCGCGGCCCGCTGCCGGACCGCCGGCTTCAATCCTCGATTCTTTCCAGTCCTTCCGCGCTGCGGTCTGCGACACCGGCCCATGCGCCTGCCGCCAGCCCCATTGCCGCAACGTCCTCGACGGTGAGCGGCGCAAGATGGGCGCACAACGTACCGATCTCATCCCAGTCGCCGCGCTCCAATGCGGCGACCGTGCTCAGCAACAGCCCCAACACGCCCTCTCGGTGCAGGATCGCGGCCTGGATGGGACGCGACAACGTCAGCACATTCAAGGTGCTTTCGAGCGAGCCGCCGAACACGGCGTCGACGAATGAGAACACGCCAGTCAGGAACGCCGCGTCGGCCTCATCGCGGCCGGCTTCGGGCAGGCGCTCGATCGCCAGTTCCATGAAGCGCGCGCGGGTCGCCGCGAGTTGCAGCAAGGGATCGTCTTCGAGCGCGACCTTGCGGCCGTCCGCATAGAGCAGCAGTTGTGTCCAACGGGCGATGCGGTTGGTGCCGGTGGCATTGATCGCTTCGCGCAACGTCGTCACCTTGTGGCCGACGGCGAGGCCACTCGAATTGGCGAGCTTCATCAGATGCATCACCAGCACCGGGTTCAGCTTGAGTTCAGCTTCGAGCTGCGCGACGGTCGGATCGCCCGAGAGGAGTTGCAGCAGATTCAGCAATGCGTGGCGCGGCGCGCTGACGCGGCGCGTGGTCGAGGTCTGGGCGCGCGCGAAGAAGTAACCCTGGAAGCGATCGAAGCCGAGTCCGTGCGCCGTTTCGAAATCGGCTTGTGCATCGATGCCCGAGGCGACCAGCAGTTTGCCCGCCGACTTGAGCACGCTCGCCAGTTTGGGCAGCAGCGCGCGCGACGCGCGCGTGAAATCGATCTTGACGACTTCGGCGTACGGCAGCAGTTTGGCGAAAGCTTCGTTGGGCTGGGTCACCTCGTCGAGCACGAAGCGATAGCGGCGCCCGTGCAACTGGACGATGCGCGCCACCAGCGCCTCGTCGACCGCGATCGTGGGCGCCAGTTCGAGCATGAAGCGCTCGGCAGGCAACCGCAGGATCGCGTCGTCGAACAGCATCTCGCGGCTCACGTCGACGTAGGCCGGATGCCCGGTCAGCGCACCGCGCACGGCGCCCTGAAGCAAACCGCGAATGATGGCTTGCGCCACGAGTTGCGCCGGATTCGGCGCGCGGCGCGCCGAGACCCCGGCGTCCATCTCGCTGTCCGCGTGCGCGGCGGTCCGCGCGGCTTCCACCATCTCCGCGGTCCACTCCGGTGCACGCACCTTGATCTCATAGCCGCACAGCATGCCGTCCCGATTCAGAATCGGCTGTCGTGCGAAGCTGGCATTCAATTGCGCATCGTCCGTGGCGCCACTCTGGCCCGGTTTCTCGATTGCGATGCTGGTCATTGTGCTCCCCCCGCTGAGCGCCGCCCCGGCGCTTACTTCAGTATTCTGGTTTTCGCTGCGCCGTCAGCGCGGCCCGAGACGTGAAGCCCCTGATGCCCGCGATGCGTCTGGCGATTTTATCTCACGCCGCCATGCGCGGACACGTCCATGAAGCAATATCTCGAAATAATTGGAGACGCGTCCGAAAGAAATCCCGCCCGAAATCGCCGATACTCTTGTGCAGTGCAGAAGCGTTCCAACCGCGTTTAACCATCGAGGAAAACATGGACGTCAAAAGCGTGCTGTCAAATGCCTTCGCGATGCCGATCACCAGTCCGGCATTTCCTATGGGCCCGTACCGGTTCATCGACCGCGAATTTCTGATCATCACCTACCGCACCGATCCCGACAAACTGCGCGCCGTGGTGCCTGAGCCGCTCGAAATCGGCGAGCCGCTGGTCCATTACGAATTCATTCGCATGCCGGACTCGACCGGCTTCGGCGACTACACGGAAAGCGGCCAGGTGATTCCAGTCTCGTACAAGGGCGTCGCGGGCGGCTACACGCTGGCCATGTATCTGGACGACCACCCGCCGATCGCCGGCGGCCGCGAATTGTGGGGATTTCCGAAGAAGCTCGCGAACCCGGTGCTCGCCGTCCACACCGACACGCTGGTCGGCACGCTCGACTACGGCCCGGTGCGCATCGCCACCGGCACGATGGGCTACAAGCACCGGCAACTCGATCTCGCGCAGCAGAAAAAAACGCCTCGAAACGCCGAACTTCCTGCTCAAGGTGATTCCGCATGTGGACGGCACGCCGCGCATCTGCGAACTGGTGCGCTACTACCTGCAGGACATCGATCTGAAAGGCGCATGGACCGGTCCGGCCGCGCTCGAACTGGCGCCGCACGCGCTCGCTCCGGTCGCGGCATTGCCGGTGCTGGAGGTCGTGGAGGCGCGCCATCTGATCGCCGATCTGACGCTCGGTCTCGGCGAAGTGGTGTTCGACTATCTCGATCAACCGGAAGCGAACACGCGTTGATCGATCGGCGGTCACGCCGCGCCATTGGCTGGCGCCAACGCTGGTGCTAATGCCTCGCACCTCGAATGCAAACGGCCGCGGCCGTTTGCATTCGCACCATCAGATACAGCGAAAACGCGCGAGGCGCGCGTTACTTCAACACCACCTTCACGTCGAAGTACCTGGCCGCAAAGCGGTCGATCGTGCCGTCCGCCTTCAGTTCCTTCAGCGCCTGGTTCAGCGCGTCTTTCAATGCCTTGTCACCCTTGCGAACGCCGAAGCCGACGCCCGCGCCGAGCAGCTTCTCGTCGGTGACGGCCGGACCGGCAAAGTCGAAGCCGGCGCCCTGCGGCTTCTTCAGGAAGCCTTTCGACGCGGCCTCCGCGTCCTGGAACGCGGCATCGAGACGGCCCGAAGCGAGGTCGGCGTAAATCTGGTCCTGCGTCTGATACGGCACGACGTCCACGCCCGCCGGCGCCCAGCGCGCCTTCGCATAGGTTTCCTGAATCGTGCCCTGCAGCACGCCCACATGCTTGCCCTTGAGCGAAGCTGGCGTCGGCAGCAGGCCGCTGCCCTTCTTTGCGATCATCTGATTCGGGATCGTGTAGATCGGATCGGTGAAATCGATCGCCTGGCGGCGTTGATCCGTGATCGTCATGTCCGAGTTGATGGCGTTGAACTTGCGCGCCTGCAAGGCCGGGATCAGACCGTCGAACGAGTTCTCGACCCACACGCATCTGGCCTTCAGCTTCGCGCACACGGCATTGCCGACGTCGATGTCGAAACCCTGCAGTTCGCCCGACGGCGACTTCGATTCGAACGGCGCATACGACGCCTCGACGCCGAAATGCACTTCCTTGATATCCGCAGCCGATGCGGTGCCGGCCGTGGCCGTTGCCGCCGCGAACAACGCGAGCGCGGCCATGTTTCGCCAATTCATCTTCATTACGGGTGTTCCTCTACGGTATTGAACAAGACGGAGCCGAATCCGGGCAAGCATGATTGCCGCGCCAAAAATGCGATTCAAACTCGTGCGGCCGGCGTGATGCAGCGCAACAGCCGCGAGGCCGCGATTGTACAGGCTGCGTTTGCCGCCCCTGCGGGCGCGCCGCCCGGCGCGTCGTGGAGCGAACGCCGTGAGCCGAAGGTGTGAAGCTGTAAATAAATGTCGCGTTCAGGCAAACCCGCGCGCACGGTCGCGGGCTCCTGTGTGGACTACACGAGCTTCGAGAGCGTGTCCTGCGTCGTTTCGATGACCATCAGGCCGGCGCGCAAACCGGGCTTGACCGTCGCGTTCGGAAACACGAGACGCTCCTCGTCGTGACGCACGACATAGCGATAATCGCCATCGCGCGCGAGCACCGTGTCTTTTGCGAACGGCGTGAAATTCGCGACGTCGGCCGCGACCAGTAATTCGAATGCTTCGCTCTGTTTGGTGATCTGGTCGATTACCGTAAACGCCCTCGGCATATGCGCGCTCACCCCGCCGCGCATGCCGGCCACGAGGTGCCGCACCGCATGATCGGCTCCCGCGAAACGCGTCAGATCGTTCTGCCCGAACGGACGCACCTTGCCGAGTTCCAGCGTGCACGCTTGTGCGCCACATGCCTGCGCGGTGAAATGCGAATACGTGTTGCCTTTGGTGGTGTGCAACAGCACCGCACTGATGCGCGCCTCGCCGAGCCACTCGAACATCGCGCGCGAAAACGGCTTGCCGGTATGTGGCAGCAACGCGAATTGCTCGAAGGCGGACGCGCGGATAGCCGTGTGCATGTCGATATGCCAGCGCGCGCCGGGATCGTCCGGCGCCGCCCCGAAAAACTGCGTGGCGGCGCGCTCCAGCGCCGCCGCACGCGGCGCCTCGCGGCTCTGCGGCACCTGCAGATGACGGCCGCCGAAGAGCCGGTTCAGATCGTCGTCGCGATAACGGCACGCTTCGCGCATTGCGTCGACGTTGCCGAGAATCACCAGCAGGCGGCAGGTCAGCGCCGCGGTGCCATGCGCGATGTCGCGCACGAGAAACGCGAGCAGTTCGATCGGCGCGGTTTCGTCGCCATGCACGCCGGCGGAGACGAGCACACTGCGTATGCCCTCTTCCGGCGCCGCGGGCTCCATCAGCAGTACGCCATCGTCCAGCCACGACCAGCGCACGCCGCCAGCACACGTGCCCTGTGCTTCATGCGCGGCCGGCCGCGTACCGGCCAGCGTATAAGCGAGAAAATCGTCGAGCAGCGAAACCGGCATGCCGCGTTCAGCGCTGGAAGTCATACAGCGAACCCAGGCCGAGAATCTGCGTCAGTTCGTCGAGTGCGGTGCGCGACTCGGCGAGCAGATGCGGATCGGTCAGATCGGCCGGTGCGAGACGGTCGCGATAATGTTTCTCGATCCACGCATCCAGACGGCCGAACAACGCGTCGTCGATCCACACGCCTTGTGTCACCGCCGCGCGTTCCGCGTCGTCGAGCACCACACGCAGACGCAGGCATGCCGGGCCGCCGCCGTTCTTCATGCTTTCGCGCAGATCGAACACCAGCACGTCGTCGATCGGGCCCGTGCGCGCGGTCAGGTCGTCGAGGTAAGCGGCCACGCGCGGGTTTTCGCGGCATTCCTGCGGCACCACCAGCACCTGCTTGCCCTCCGGCCGCGTCAGCAACTGGCTGTTGAACAGATACGAACTGACCGCATCGGCAACGCTCACCTGAGCGTCCGGCACTTCGATCACGTTGAAGCCGGCTTTCAGGCCGGAGAGTTTCGCGCGCAATTCGTCGTACACCGCGTTCTGTTCGACGAACGCAAACTGATGACAGAACAGCGTGTTGCGATTGCCGACCGCGATCACGTCGTTGTGGAACACACCGGCGTCGATCACGTCGGGGTTCTGCTGCGCGTACACCGTGGCCGCGTCGGCGAGGCCATGACGGTGCGCCACCGCGCGGCTCGCCTCGAAGCTTTGACGCGCCGGGAAGCGCTTCGGCTCGGGTCCGCGACGATACTCGCTGCGGCCATACACGAAGAATTCGACGCCACGCGCGCCGTATTCCTCGCAAAAGCGCGTGTGATTCGCCGCGCCTTCGTCGCCGAGCGCGGGCGTGCCGGGCAATGCCTCGTGCACCACGAAACGGTCGGCGTCGTTGAAAATCGTGCGCAACGTGCGGCGCGTCGATTCGTGTTCGATCGCGCGGTGCAGCTTGCTGCACAGATTGGCCGGCGTGAAATGCACGCGGCCGTCGTGCGTATCGGCGGACGGACTCACGGTCGCCGCGTTCGCGGTCCACATTGCCGAAGCCGAACTTGCCGCGGCGAGCAACTCGGGCGCGTCTCGCGCCACGCGCGCGATCACCGTTGCGTCGTCGCCGGAAAAACCGAGCTCGCGCAACAGACGCATCGACGGACGCTCCTGCGGCGGCAACACGCCCTGATGAAAGCCGAGATCGGCCAGTTGCTTCATCTTGCGCAGGCCCTGTTTGGCCGCTGCCTTCGGATTCGCAACCGACTTCTCGTTGTTCTGCGACGCGACGTTGCCGAACGAGAGCCCCGCGTAGTTGTGGGTCGGGCCGACCAGGCCGTCGAAATTGGCTTCAGTGGCTTGCATCGTCGATCCTTAGAATTGAAGGCCCGGCGAGACGCTCGCGGGCATTTGCAGTTGCGCGCTTTCGACGGAAGCCATCGGGAACGCGCAGTAGTCGGCAGCGTAGTACGCGCTCGGCCGGTGATTGCCCGAGCGGCCCGGACCGCCGAACGGCGCGCCCGACGAGGCGCCGTTGGTCGGCCGGTTCCAGTTGACGATGCCCGCGCGGATGGTGCGCTGGAAGTGCACCCAGAGCGCTTCGTCGTCGGCGAGGAGGCCCGCCGAGAGGCCGAACTCGGTGTCGTTGGCCTGTTCCAGCGCTTCGTTAAAGCTGCCGTAGCGGATGATCTGCGCCAAAGGACCGAAGTGTTCTTCGTCCGGCAGATTCGCCACGTTCGTGACGTCGAGAATCGCGGGCGTGACGAAGCCGAGCTTCGGATCGCGTTGCTCCATCTTCAGCAATGCTTTGGCGCCGTCAGCCAGCAAGCGTTCCTGCGCGGCGACGAGACGCGACGCCGCGCGCGCCGAAATCACCGCGCCCATGAACGGTTGCGGATCGGCGTTATATTCGCCGACCGTGATGCGCGAGGTGACTTCGGTGAAGCGCTCCATGAAACGATCGCCGGCTGCGTCGTTCGGCACGAAAATACGGCGCGCACACGTGCAACGCTGGCCTGCCGACAGAAACGCCGACTGGATCGTGTGATGTACAGCGGCATCGACATCGGCCACCGGTCCGATCACGAGCGGATTGTTGCCGCCCATTTCCAGCGCCAGCACGATCTCGGGGCGGCCGCCGAACTGCTTGTGCAGCAATGTTCCGGTATCCGAACTACCTGTGAAGAACAGGCCGTCTATCTGCCGGTGATTCGCCAACGCAATGCCGGTGTCTTTCTCGCCCTGCACGAGGTTCAGCACGCCTGCCGGCAAACCGGCGTCACGCCAGATCTGCACGGTGAGCGCGGCCACGCCGGGCGCGAGTTCGGACGGCTTGAACACGACCGCATTGCCCGCGATCAGCGCCGGCACGATATGGCCGTTCGGCAAATGTCCAGGAAAGTTATACGGCCCGAACACGGCCACCACGCCATGCGGACGATGCCGCAACACGGCCGTGCCGTCCGCCATCGCCGAGCGCTTTTCGCCAGTGCGTTCGTTATAGGCCTGAATCGAAATCTCGACCTTGGCCGCCATCGAAGCGGCTTCCGTGCGCGCTTCCCACAACGGCTTGCCGGTTTCACGGCCGATCGCTTCGGCCAGCGCCTCCTTGCGTTCGGTGACGAGCGCAGCGAAGCGGCGCACTACCGCGCAACGCTCGTCGAGACTCAACGCCGACCAGGCGGCAAACGCACGGCGCGCGCTGCGCACCGCACGGTCCACGTCGTCAGCCGACGCGCTGTTGCCTTCCCACACCGCCGCGCCCGTGCCCGGGTTGTGCGACGCGAATGCGGGTCCTGTGCCGGCGGCCCATTCGCCGCCGATGAAAAGCTCGCTCATGATCATCCCTGTTTGTGTTTCTGCGGCAGCACGCGCACGAGGTCGCCCGCCTTGACGTCGAGTGCCGAGGCCTCGGCCGCGCTCAGGCGGAACACGCCGTCCTGCGGCACGCCCGCCACCACGCCGACGCGAAAATCGCCCAACGACGTATTCGACACCATCGATTTGCGCCCATCTTGCGGCGCTCCCGATTCGCCGATTTCGACCGGCACCACCACGCTCTCGCGCACCGTGCGCAAATCGGCGATATGGCATTCGAGCACCGGACCCGCATCGAAGATATCGACGTGATTCTCGTAGCGCAGCCCTTCTGCTTCGAGCATACGGCGCGCCGGAATCGTGTCGCTATGCGTGAGGCCGACGCAGTCCTGCGCCTCTTCCGGCAACAACTCGACATACACCGGATAGCGCGGCATCAGCTCGGCGAGAAACGCCTTGCGGCCGTGCGAACTCAGATAGTCCGCCGCGTTGAAATCGATCTGGTAGAAATGCGAGCCGACCGCGCGCCAGAACGGCGAGCTGCCTTCCGCATCGAAATGGCCGCGCAATTCCGCGCACAGACGCTGCGGAAAGCGCTCGCGAAACTGCGCGAGAAACATGAAGCGCGAACGCGACAGCAAGCCGCCCACGCCGCTCGTGCGATAACGCGGGCTGAGGAACAGCGAGCACACTTCCGCGTAACCCGTCAGGTCGTGCGAGATGTTCAGCGCGCGCATGCGCGTCCAGATCCCGAGATCCTGGCTCGCGTGCACCACCGTGCTCACGCGATAGTTGTAGAACGGCTGTTGCAGGCCTACCGCTGTTTCGATTCCGCACACACCGGCCACGTCGCCGGTATCGGTGTCTTCCATCACGAAGAAGTAGCCGGCTTCATACGGCTCGGCCTTGTCTTCCATCGTGCGGCGCGCGCGTTCCACGCGTGCCGCGAGTGCATCGCGGTCAGGCTTGAAGGTGGTGAGGCCTGGGCCGGTTTCCTGCGCGAGCCGCATCAGCGCGTCCACATCGCCTCGTTGCACAACGCGAACGACGATCATCGTGCCTCTCCCGATTGTTCATCCTGCTGCGACGCGTGCAGCGGCACGCAGCGCACCGTGTCGCCCTCCTCTACGCCGAGCACGGCGCGCGCCGCGTGCGGCAACGGCGCGGCGGCCGCTTTGCCCGCCGCCAGTTCGCCGAGCACGCAGCGGAACTCGCCGTCGGCGGCGTTATGCGCGATCAGATACGTCGAGCCGTTAGCGGCCGCATCGTTCTCATGCACCACGCGCGTTTCGTTGCGCGTGACACAGGCGCTGCGATCCACTTGTGCGGTCAGCACCGGACCCGCGTCGAAAATGTCGACATAGCGATCGGTCTCGAAGCCTTCTTCGAGATGAATGTCATACGCGAGCAAGGCCTTCGAATCCGGCTCGCCGAGCACACGCTGCGCCGCCTCCGGCAGCAACGGCACATAGATGGGATAGGTGGGCATTACTTCGGCGATAAACGTGCGGCTGCGGCCACCCGATTCGATTTCGATGTCCGCGAAGTCGCGGCCGAAGAACTTGCGCCCCACCGCTTCCCAGAATGGCGAAACGCCGTTCTCGTCGGTGACGCCGAGCAGCAGCGAAAACACCTCGGACGTGAAGCGCTTGCGATTGGCGGCGATATACATCATCCGTGCGCGCGACATCAGATGCGCGGCGGCGTCGCCCCGCAGCGACGGATCGATGTAATAGCCGGCGAGGCGGCTCTTGCCGGTTAGCTCATGCGACATGGTCAGCGCGTGAATCTTGCGATTCACATGCAGTTCGCGCGATGCGTGAATCAGCGCGTCGTTGCGAAACGCGTAGAACGGGTCCGAGTAACCGGCTGCGGCGACGATGCTCGCCGTACCCATCAGCTTGCCGCTTGACGCATCTTCGAGCACGAACAGATAGAACTCCTCGCCCGGAAAATCGACCTCCGCGCGAAACGAGTCTTCCGACAATGCGACGCGCGCTTCGAGCGCACGCCGGTCGTGCGGCAGGGAATGCAGCACCGGTTGCGCGGTGCGCGCCATATGCTCGAGCGCATCGAGATCGGCGAGGCGGCCTGGGCGTACGAAGAGCATCATCGTTCCTGTTGAATGTGACGCGTGATCAATGCTGTGGCTCAGTGCGACGCCGCTTCGGCCTTCGCGCCGACAATGCCCTCGATCGCCCTGGTCAGACGCGCGAAGCCTTCGTTCATATCGTCGAGCGGCATGATCAGCGACGGCACGAACCGCAGCACGTCAGGACCGGCCATCAGCATGATCACGCCATGCTGGCCGGCGGCGGTAACGAAATCTTTCGCGCGGCCCTTGAATGCGGCGGTCAGTTCCGCACCGATCAGCAGCCCACGGCCGCGCACTTCCGTGAACAGGCCAAAGCGTTCGTTCAGCTTCGCCAGATGGCCTTTCAGCGCTTCACTGCGCGAACCCACGCCTTCGAGCAGCTTCGGATCACTGATCAGCTCGACCACCTTTTCGGCGATCGCCGCGCCCAGCGGATTGCCGCCGTATGTCGTGCCATGCACGCCGACCTTGAAATACGCGGCCAGTTCGTTGGTGGTCAGCATCGCGCCGATCGGGAAGCCGTTGCCGAGCGCCTTGGCCGTGGTCAGGATGTCCGGGGTCACGCCGGTTTCCTGGTACGCGTAGAAATAGCCGCTGCGGCCCACACCCGTTTGTACCTCGTCAAAAATCAGCAGTGCGCCGTGCTGATCGCAGGCTTCGCGCAGCGCCTTGAGGAACGCCGGATCCGCCGGGATCACGCCGCCTTCGCCCTGAATCGGCTCGACGATCACCGCGCAGGTTTGCGCGCCGATGGCTTTTTTCGCCGCTTCGATGTCGTTGTACGGCAAGTGGGTGATGCCGGCCGGCACCGGGCCGAAGCCTTCCGAATACTTCGGCTGCCCGCCGACGCTCACCGTGAAAAACGTGCGGCCGTGGAACGACTGCGTAAACGAGACGATTTCGAATTTATCCGCGCCGTGGCGATCGAACGCGACGCGGCGCGCCAGCTTCAACGCGGCTTCATTCGCTTCCGCACCCGAGTTGGCGAAGAATGCGCGGTCGGCGAACGTCAGCTCTTCGAGGCGTTTGGCCAGACGCAGCACCGGCTCGTTGGTGTAGCCATTGCCGATATGCCACAGCTTGCCGCCCTGCTCGTGCAGCACTTTCAGCAGTTCGGGATGCCCATGACCGAGCGCGGTGACAGCGATGCCGCCGGCGAAGTCGATATAGTCGCGGCCCTGCGTATCCCAGACGCGTGAGCCGAGACCGCGGTCCGGCACGAAGGCGGCGGGAGAAAACACCGGCACCATGACTTCGTCGAAGGTCTGGCGTGTCACTGTCAGGTCGTTCATGGCAAATCCTCGTTACAGGTGAGAGGTGATACAGCTAGTGTAGGTAACGGCGCGCAATACGTCTTGCGCATACGCGACGCTTTCTATGAGGTTCCACGCGAACGGGCGGCATTTTGCGCGGGCTGTGCCGCCAGCCCCCGACCACGCCTCTTTGCGTAGATCAGCCTCTGCCCGGCGCCGCTTCATCTCGTGCTTCGGAGCGCGCCTCGGCAAAGCTTCCGCGCAGCCTCGGCAAAGCCTCAATCCGCCTGATCCGGCCGCTCGATCAGCGCGCCCGGCCGCGGCTCGCTGGCCGCGGCGCCGCTCGCGCCGGTCTGCCTGTCGATCCAGTTACGACGATCCTCGCGCGGTGTGACACCAAAGCGTTCGCGGTACGCATTCGAAAAGTGCGCCGCCGACGAAAACCCGCAAGCCAGACTGATCTGCACCACCGATTTGCTGGTGCGCTGCAATTGCGTGCGCGCTTTCGAAAGCCGCAGCCCCAGGTAGTATTTGGACGGCATCGAGCCGAGATACTGGCGAAACAGACGTTCCAACTGCCGCCGCGACACGCCGACCAGACCCGCGATCTCATCGGTGGTAAGCGGATCCTCGATATTCGCTTCCATCAGCAGCAATGCGTCGTTCAGACGCGGGTGGCGCTCGCCCGGCGCGGTCACGAACGGAATACGCTGACGCTCCTCACCCGCGCGCAATGCGCCCACGCCGAGCGTGTCGGCAATGCGATCCGCGAGTTCGGGACCGTGCTCGCGGCCGATCATCGCCAGCATGAAGTCGACGGTTGCCTGACCGCCCGCGCAGGTCGCGCGATCGCGGTCGATTTCGAAGATCTGTTGCGTGACGATGGAGCGTTCGAACTGCTCGGAGAACTGCTGATAGGTTTCCCAGTTGACGCTCACGCGGTAGCCGGACAACTGCCCGGCCATAGCGAGCCACCATACGCCGTGGTGAATCCCGGTGACGAGCGGCGTGCGCTGGCCGACGCGCGACAGGCTGGCCAGAAAGAGGCGATAGTCGGCGAACTGCTGGAACCGCTCGCTGACGATGATCAGCCAGTCGCAGGAGATCGCATCGCCGAAGGCGGCGTCGGCGGCCCAGTGCGCGCCGCCCGAAAGCGGCACCGCGCGGCCGTCCCACGAACACACCTGCACGCGGTACAGCGCGCGGCCGTCGATTTCATTGGCGAGATTGAGCGCATCGACAATCGGCCCGACGCCCGACATGGACACGGGCGGCAACGCGACGATGGCGACTTGCGTGGTGCGAGCAGGGCTGGACGTGCGGGCCATCGCTGACGGGATCAAACGCTACGGCGCGAGCCGCGCGTTACTTCAGGCTGCCGGACAGGAACTGCTTGAGCCGTTCGCTGCGCGGCGCGCTCAGGACTTCCGCGGGCAAGCCCTCTTCTTCGGTGCGGCCTTGATGCAGGAACATCACATGGTTCGACACGTTGCGCGCGAAACCCATTTCGTGCGTGACGACGATCATCGTGCGGCCTTCTTCGGCGAGCTTCTGCATGACCTTCAGCACTTCACCGACCAGTTCGGGGTCGAGCGCGGAAGTCGGCTCGTCGAACAGCATGACGTCGGGGTTCATGGCGAGCGCGCGGGCAATCGCCACACGCTGCTGCTGACCGCCCGACAGATGCGACGGATACTGCTTTTCGAGGCGCGGCGCGAGGCCGACCTTCTCGAGGTACTCACGCGCGCGCTCTTCCGCTTCGCGCCGCGGCAAGCCGAGCACATGAATCGGCGCTTCGACGATGTTCTCGATCACGTTCATGTGCGCCCACAGGTTGAAGTGCTGGAACACCATCGCGAGCTTCGTGCGGATGCGCTGCAACTGCTTGTGATCCGCGACTTCGAGATTGCCGGCGCGATCGGTTTTCGTCTTCACCGCTTCGCCGTCCACGACGATCTGCCCGGCGTTCGGCCGTTCGAGAAAATTGATGCAGCGCAGGAAGGTGCTCTTGCCCGACCCGCTCGCGCCGATGATGCTGATCACGTCGCCCTTGTTCGCGTTGAGCGACACGCCCTTGAGCACTTCGTTGTCGCCGTAGCGCTTATGGATGTCCTGTACGGCGAGCTTGCAAGCTTCGGTTTGAGTCGTGTGGAGCAAGATGCTCTCCCTTTGAAAATACGGATCGATCTTCATGACGGCGCCCGCGCAAACCGCCGCCCACTGCCAACACGGCGCGTCTCAATGCGTGCGCACCGCGAGATATCCCAGCCAATGACGCTCGGCGCGGCGAAACAGCGCCACCAGCGCGAACGACACCACCAGGTAAATCAGCGCCGCGAGGCCAAACGCGTCGAACGACTGGTAAGTGGCCGAATTCGCGTCGCGCGCCACTTTCAGGATGTCCGGCACCGTGGCCGTGAAGGCGACCGTGGTGGCATGCAGCATCAGGATCACTTCGTTACTGTACAACGGCAAGGCCCGGCGCAGCGCGGACGGTATCACAATGCGGCGGTACATCGTGAACCAGCTCATGCCGTAGGCGCGCGCCGCTTCCACTTCGCCGTGCGAGGTCGAACGGATCGCGCCGGCGAAAATCTCCGTGGTGTACGCACAGGTGTTCAATGCGAAGGCGAGAATCGCACAGTGAAAACCGCTGCGGAAAAACGCGTCCAGCAATTGCTGCGAGCGCACGAATTCGAGGCTGTACATGCCCGTATAGATCAGCAGCAGTTGCACGTACAGCGGCGTGCCGCGAAACACGTAAGTGTAAAGACGCACGGGCGTGGAGAGCCAGCGCTTCTTCGACACGCGCGCCACCGCCAGCGGAATCGCCGCGCAGAAACCGATCCCGACCGACGCCACCAGCAGCCACAGCGTGACCGCGAGACCCGACATGCGCTGGCCGTCCCAGTAGAGGAACGCGCGCCAGAATTGATTGAGGATATCGATCATGGTCTCAGAGCTCCGCGTGCCGCACGCCGATCGAATAGCGCTTTTCCAGCCAGATCAGCACGAGATTCGACACGGTCGTGATCGCCAGATAGATCAGCGCGGCGATCAGGATGAAGAAGAACATGTTGAAGGTGCTTTTGCCGGCGTCCTGCGCGGCTTTGACCACGTCGGCGAGACCGATGATCGACACCAGCGCGGTGGCCTTCACCAGCACCTGCCAGTTGTTGCCGATGCCCGGCAGCGCGAAACGCATCATCTGCGGGAACAGGATGCGCGTGAACACGCGAGCGCCGCTCATGCCGTACGCACTGCCCGCTTCGAGCTGGCCGCGCGGCACGGCCAGAAACGCGCCGCGGAAAGTCTCGGTGAAGTACGCGCCATAAATGAAGCCGAGTGTCAGCACGCCGGCCACGAACGGATCGATATCGAACTGCGGCAGATTCAGCGCGTCGGTGAGATCGTTGACCGCGATCTGGATGCTGTAGAACAGCAGCAGCATCAGAACGAGGTCGGGCACCGAGCGGATCAGCGTCGTATAGCCGGTTGCGATTGCGCGCAGCGGGCGGTTGAACGAGAGTTTCGCCGCCGCGCCCGCGAGGCCGAGCAGCACGGCGGCCGCCAGCGACAGGACGGACAGCTCGATCGTCTGGATCGTGCCCGCCAGCAGCACCGGACCAAAGCCATATAGGAACACGCGCGTCTCCATCCAGGTTGTTTGAGGATGTGCCGGACGGCGTCGGCTCGTGTCAGCCCCACTCGTCCGGCATGGCGCGGAGTCTCGCAAGCGAAAATTAAATTCTCAAAGGCGCGGGGGAGTTTTGCTGCGATGCAGCAGAGCGTGCTTTAGCGCTGTGCGCGGCTTGCAGGGCTTGGTTTTGCGGGGAAATCGGGTTTGCAACGCGGCTGGCGCACGGTAAGCGCTGCCGCGTTTTAGCAAGTTTCGGGTCGCTTTTTCGATAGACGGCGGGCGCTCGGAACGCCCTAATCGACCCCCAACCTTGCCCGAATCGCCGGCAGCATATGTTCCACCGCCGCGCGCCCTTCCTCGATAGCCGGCGCCGCGCGGTGAAAGTCGAAAATCCCCATGCCGCCCAGGCGCGGCTGAATCAGGATGTCCGCCGGTTCGCCCGCCAGACGGCTGCGCGTGATCCGCACCTGCATGATGTCGATACTCTGCGCGATCGAACTCAGCATGGACGGCACGCGTGCGCTCGGCGCGGGCGGCACGCGCACGTCGTCCGTGGCGCGCCCTTCGGCGGGCGCGAGCCAGCGCGGCCAGGGCTTGCCGTTGCGGCGCAGCGCGACCGCCTGCGGCGCCGCCGGATCGATGGCCGGCGTATCGACCACCGCGCCGCCGAAATCGCGGCCGTTCAGAATATCGTTGTTCAGATCGACGGCGATCACGCAGTCCGCGCGCATGCCGCGCGCCACCGAAACCGGCACCGGGTTGCTCAGGCCGCCGTCCACCAGCCAGACGCCGTTCTGCCACACGGGCGTGAAAATGCCGGGAATCGCAATCGAGGCGCGTACCGCCTCGACCACGCTGCCGTCCTGCAACCAGCATTCACGGCCTGAATCGAGTTCAGTGGCGACCGCTGCGAACGGCATGTTCAACTGGGCGATCGAACGGCCGTCGAACTTGTCGGCGAACAGCTGGATCACCTTGCGTCCGCCGAGCAGGCCGCCGGAAAAGCGCAGATCGAGCAGGCGCACGACCGTCTGCCACGTGAGCCGCGAGACCCACTCCTCGAGCCAGTCGAGGTCGCCGTTTGCGTAAACCGCGCCCACCAGCGCGCCGATCGACGTGCCGCAGACCACGTCGGGCCTGATGCCCGCATCGTGCAGCGCGCGAATCGCGCCGATATGCGCCCAGCCGCGCGCGGCGCCGCCCCCCAACACCAGCCCGATCCGGCTGTATCGACGTCGACGTATCATCTTCTTCCCCGCTTTCTATCTTCTATCGCCCACGATTCACGTCGGAACGCGATGTCGTGTACACCTTCTGATACTGGTCGAAATGCACGTTGAAAATCCCTTCTTCGGTCACGCCGCCTTCGCGCCACTTCCAGCTCCACACCGTCTCCGGCTTGAGCGGAAACACCGCGACCTGACCGGGCTTGCCGAGCAGGCGGCGCACTTCGTCCTCGCTCATGCCGATGCGGATCTTCGCGAAGTTGGCCGCCGTCAGCACCTGGGTGATGGCCTGCAATTTACCGTCGCGATCGATGTCGACCATGTATGTATTCAGGCCTTGCGGGCCGCGCGGATATTCAAAGCGTTTCGAGCCGTCGGTGAAGGTGCGCTCGGTTTCCGGCTTGCCCATCTGGCCGCGGATCTGCGCTTCGGTCGTGACGCCCGGCGTCATGTCCTTGAGCAATAAAGCGTCCGGTTTGACGGCATTGAAGAATTCCTTGAGTTTTTGCACGGCGCGCTCGCTCTGTTGGTCGTCGCAACCGGTCAGCGCAACGCACGTGGCCAGCATGGCGACAGTCAGCAATTTCAGGCTCACAGCGAATTTCCTCTACGGATGCAGGCCGCGAACGCCTGCATCCCGTTGTGTAGTGTCTACTACAGGATAACCGCGCACGGGCAAAACCGCGAGCGGGCGCGGCACGGCGTGTGCGCCGTCGAACAACGCGGTAGCGGTAGCGAAGGCCGAGATGGCGAAGGCGGAGGCGGCGGAGGCGGAGGCGGTGCGAGGCCACGCGGCGAACCACGTGAAAACCGGCGCCACAAGCAAAAAAGCGACGCTGTGCAAAGCGTCGCCAGGTCGGCCGATACGGTCGGTGAAAGCGGCCATCTGGCCGCCTGGAAAAGAAGCACCGCGGACGACGCGCAGCGGTCTGGTCCCGGACGAAGCAGTGAGCAACCTTGGCTGCTCACCTCGCGCTATCGCCGGAATGGCAAACCGCTGCTTGATTGGCCGCCCTGGTCCCTCGATAAGCCTTCCAAGTGCAGCTAATCTAAACGGATTGGCCGATTTAGACGAGAGCGCGTTTACACCGAATCGGCAGATGATTCGCCGGTGGTAGCCACGGCTTCAGACCGGCGCCGACGTCGCAACCGCCTCACGCGCAATCGACTCGAAGGCCGAGCGCCCCGCCGCCTGCAACATCTAAGGCTCGGCGCGCAGCAATGCTGACGCCGCAAGCGCCGCAACGCCAGACGTTCTGGACAACGTATGTCGCAGAACAGATCGGAATGCGAAAGAAAACATGACACAGCATGAGTCGTCGCATCGGTCGGCCCGGTTCGGCCAAGCCGGTCAGATCACGCGAAACCCGTGCGTACCGTCGCGCGCGAGTTGGGCAACAAGACCATACTCCCATTCCAGATACGCATTCATCGCTTCACGCGCGTTATCCGTGCCCTCGTAAGGACGCCGGTAACGGTCGATGCGCGGTGATGCGAGGCGCGTCTCGCCGCTCTCGACCGGCAAGCCGGCTTCGATCCACGCCGCCGTGCCGCCGCCCAGCACCTGCACCGGCTTGCCGGTCAAGGCCGCGACCTCGGGCGCGGCGAAGCGCGCGAGCAGATTGTTGCCACCGGTGAGCACGTAACGCTGCGCATCCGGCAGCTTGAGCAACGCCTTCTCGAGTTCGCCGCGAATCACGAACCACGCGCCGGGGATATGCCGCTTCACGTAGTTCGCGCTGTCGCTGAAATCAAGCACGGCGGTGCCCGGCGATTGCAGCAGCGTGCGCAGCCCGGCCGGAGAGATTTCGTCGACGTCGGGCGGCGTGGGCGCATGGCGGGCGGCGGGCGCCGCGCCTTTTTCGCCAAAGTCCGCAGCCGTCAGACCATCCACCACATACACGTCGACGTTCATCTGCGCGAGCCACGACGCGGTCATGTTGGCGCGCACGCCGTCGTTGTCCGCGAGAATCACGCGCGCGCCGCGCACCGGCGCGAACATGTCGGTTTCCTGCACGAGCTGGCCGCCCGGCGCGCTGCGAAAGCCTGGCACGTGCCCCGCTTCGTATTCTTCGGGCGTGCGCACGTCGAAGCGATACACGCTGCGGACCGCTTCGCCAGCCCAGCGGCGCGCTTCGTCGCGCGAAGTGCGGCCCACCCTGGCGCGATCCGCCACCGCGCGCGCGGAATCGGCAGCGGCCAGACGCAGCTGATCGTCGACCACCGCGTCGAAGCGGCGCGAACTGCCGTGCGCGAGCGCCTGGCCGGCCAGCGTCCAGCCGATCGTGCCGTTACGCAGCGCCGCCACCGGATTCGGCACGCCCGCGTTGATCAGCGACTGCGCGCCGACGATGCTGCGCGTGCGCCCCGCGCAATTGACGATGATCCGCGTCGCCGGGTCCGGCGCAAGCTGGCGCGCGCGCAGCACCAGTTCCGCGCCGGGCACGCTGACGCTACCGGGAATATTCATGGTCTGGTATTCGTCGAAGCGGCGCGCGTCGAGCACCACCACGTCGGCTTCGTGATCGAGCAGCGCCTGCACTTGCGGCGCGGCGAGCGACGGCGTATGGCGCTCGCTTTCCACCAGTTCGCCAAACGCCTTGCTCGGCACGTTGACGTCCTGGAACAACTCGCCGCCGGCCTCGCGCCAACCTTGCAAACCGCCTTCGAGCAGGGCGACGTCGGTATAGCCCAGCTCGCTCAAACGGCGCGCGGCGCGCTCGGCGAACCCTTCGCCGGCGTCGAACACCACAATCGGCACGGCCTGGCGCGGCAAGCGCACCGGCGCGTCGAGTTCGAGCCGCGAGAGCGGCAGATTGGCTGCAAAAAGCGGATGACTGCGGGCGTGGGGATCTTCCTCGCGCACATCGACGAGCGCGATTTCCTCGTGCTCGAGCAGCGCGTAGCGCACATCTTCGAATGATCGGGTACGAAATGCCTGAACGAAACTCATGAGATCGGGGACTCCTTCACAACATTCCAGATATTCGGCAACACGTCGTTCGCATCGCCGGAGATAAAAGTTTTCGCGCGGCGCCGCCTGCCTGGACGGACCGTTTCACCGCACCGATATTTGCACCGTACACGTGAATGCCGATCGACGTACGGTCACCAAAAACGTTCCTCACGCGGTGAATATCGCCGCTGCCCGGAGGCACGGCATCCACGCTGCCGGCGTCGAGCCGTTTTGCCGCGTGGTTTTCCTGCGGCACGCCGTCTTCGGCGATACGGGAATGCCGAGCAATTTCCGCGCCACGCGGCAGGCCCATCAAACCCCAGACGCTGCAGAGCCAGCAATCGCTCAAACAGGTGAGCAGCCCATGCTTATTTGTAAAAAATATGGCAATCCTATTTTTAGACACCGGAGTCGGTAATATCGCGACCCCCAACTGGAAATGAAGTGACCGGATGCCGTGGATCTATCGCCAAAGTCCAGGTCGAATCGAGCAAGACGAGATCCCTGCCGGTGTCCGGCGGCTGCGTGATCGTCAACATCGTCACGCGCCGGCACATCTGGGAAAGCGGCGATCATACGATCACGGTGTCGCTGTGAGGGCCGCCGCGAACTTGGCCGTGCTGGCAGCTCCTGCCCTGTGCTTCGCCGGTTCGCCTTTGCAATGCGCGAGTTGGCCGAAAAACATAACACCGCTCATTCTGAAAAACGTCCGTATCACGGATCCGGTCCAACTCGACGACTCGATGACCACGGCGGTGCGGATCGCCTCGGAAAAGATCGGCAAAGACCTTTGGCGCGATGTCTACGACATCACCTTTTATAAACACACCGGATGCGCGATTGAAGTCATTACATCGAGCGAAGTCAGTTCGGTAGAGTGCTCGATGTCCGATCCCGTCGTGTGGGTCGTGTCGCAAAAGGTCGGCATCAAATAGTCTGATTCTGTTTAGTCCTTTGCCAGCGCCGCAGGCACGCTGCAAGCGCGTCATGCGACATGGTTCAGAGCTTTAATCGAGTACGTCGGACTCGGCTTCCACCAGCCCTTCCAGCAGGCTCTGGAACGCAAACTGCGCACCGCCCGCGCGGCCCACCTGCTCGTGCGTGAGCGTCGCGATATCGTGCGGGATAGCCTGCGGCGTACCCGCGGCTTCAGCGAGCAGTTGCGCGTGACACGCGTTGTCGAGCGCGATGTACCACCATGCCGCGGCTTCGACGCTCGGCCCGGCCGTGAGAATGCCGTGATTCTTCAGAATCACCGCCTTGTGTCCGCCGAGCGCGGCGGCGATGCGCGCGCCTTCATCGGTATCGAGCACGACGCCGCGAAAATCGTCGAACAACGCGTGATCCTGGTAGAACGCGCACGAGTCCTGGGTAAGCGGATCGAGCGTACGGCCCAGCGACGACCATGCCTTGCCATAAAGCGAATGCGTGTGCGCCGCGGATACGACGTCGGGACGCGCTTCGTGAATCGCCGCGTGGATCGCGAACGCGGCCTGATTCAGCGGCCCCTCGCCGACCACGATCTCGCCTTCGGCGTTCACGAGCAACAGATCGGACACGCGGATACGGCTGAAATGCTTGCCGAACGGATTCACCCAGAAATGATCGGGCCATTCCGGATCGCGCGCAGTGATATGGCCGGCGAGCCCCTGATCGAAACCGTAGCGCGCGAACAGGCGAAACGCGACGGCAAGCCGCACCTGCCGGTAACGGCGTTCCGCTGCGATGCTCTCGCGCGGTGGAACCTCGTCGAACCAGAATCTGCGCAACGGCGCGTGGCGCTGGATTGCCGGCGGCTCCTTCGCGAACGTGGTGATAGCGGTGAGAGAAAGATCGGTCATCGCGCCTCCGTTACACCGCCACGCGCTCGACGCGCGCAATCCGTTCGCGGGTAGTGGGAATCGGCTCACGGCCGTGATCGATATCGATCACGAAACCTTGTGCCGCATACGTTTCGGACACCCCACGGGTCTGGATCATGCCGATGAATTCGATGGACACGCTCGTGTCTCCCTGAATGGTTGCTGCCCGGCGGGGCGGTAACGTGACTGGCCGGATGCATGGTTCGCTTCGAGGCGCTTAAGGTAGCAGCGCGGCATGCGCATGTTAACTATTGATCGGCCATATCTATATCGGATCTGCATGTAACGGTCCGTGCTGTCGACGCGGTTTGCCCTGCCCGGCGCCGCGCGCACAAACCCCCTTTCGTGAACGTGGACATCGCGGCAGCGTCAGCAGAAAAGCAGAACCTTTGCGAGAATGCCCCATCGCGCGGAAGCGCCCGAAACAACAAGTGAACAGACAATGATCCCCTTTTCAGTCCTCGACCTCTCGCCGGTCACCGCGGGCGCCACGCCGGCAGACGCGTTCAGGAATACGCTCGACCTGGCCCAGCATGCGGAAAACTGGAACTACCGGCGCTTCTGGCTGGCGGAACATCACAACATGACGGGCATTGCCAGCGCGGCGACCTCAGTGGTGATCGGCTACGTGGCGGGCGGCACGAAAAAAATCCGCGTCGGCTCGGGCGGCATCATGCTGCCGAACCATGCGCCGCTCGTGATCGCGGAACAGTTCGGCACGCTCGCCTCGCTTTACCCCGACCGGATCGACCTGGGTCTCGGCCGCGCGCCCGGCACCGATCAGAGCACCGCTCGCGCGCTGCGCCGCGACCTGCAAAACAGCGCGGACTCGTTTCCCGACGACGTGGTCGAATTGCAGCGTTATTTCGCCGACCCCGTGCCGGGCCAGCGGATTCGCGCGGTGCCGGGCGCGGGTCTGAACGTGCCATTGTGGCTACTCGGCTCGTCGCTCTTCAGCGCGCAGCTCGCCGCGGCGCTCGGCCTGCCGTTCGCGTTCGCGTCGCATTTCGCGCCGGATTACATGCTCACCGCGCTACAGGTGTATCGCGCGCAATTCCGTCCGTCGGCCGCGCTCGACAAACCGTATGCGATGGTCGGCGTCAATCTGTTCGCCGCCGATTCCAACGAAGAAGCGCGGCGTCTATTCACCTCGCTGCAGCAGCAGTTCATCAATCTGCGGCGCGGCACGCCGGGTCAGTTGCAGCCGCCGGTGGAGCGGCTCGAGGCGTCGGAGATGGAATTGAACAACGTGGCGCACTCGCTCGCCTGCACGGCACTGGGCGATCGTGACGCGGTGCGCGAAGCGTTGAAGTCGATCATCGATCAAACCGGTGCGGACGAGTTGATGCTTACCGCGCAGATTTACGACCACAAGGCGCGGCTGCGCTCGTTCGAGATCGGCGCGCAAGTGCGTGAAGATCTGGCGACCGGTAGTTAAGCGCGTCGACGAATGGAGAAAGGGGCGGCCGCTGAGCCGCACCCAAAGTTGGATACCTTCCAGTCTTTGGCATGCAGTTCAGACAGGTTCGCCCCTTTTGTCGTTCGGCGAAACCCAGCCGTTCATCACGTCACCAGCTCGACGGCAGCGCAGCCAGCCCCTCCAGCAACGCCTTGTGAAACGCCTGCGGATCCTGCATCTGCGGCGCGTGCCCGAGTTCCGGGAATTCAACCAGCGTCGCATGCGGAATCGCCTTCGCAGCCGCCTTACCCAGTTCGGGGTAATGGCCGATCTTCGCGCGCACCGCGGGCGGCGCGGCGTCCTTGCCGATCGCCGTGGTGTCCTTCTGGCCGATCAAAAGCAGCGTCGGCATCTGCAACTCGCCCAGTTCGTACACCACCGGCTGCGTGTAGATCATGTCGTACAGCAGCGCGGAATTCCACGCGACGATCTGTTTGCCCGGACCGCGGTACATGCCCGCCAGCATCTGCACCCACGGTTCGTAGTCCGCACGCCACTGCCCCGCGTAATAGGTGGACTGCTCGTAGCGGCGAATGCCGTCGGCGGTCGTCTTCAGCTCGCGCTCATACCACTGGTCCACGGAAAGCGAGGGCACGCCCTTCGCCTTCCAGTCCTCAAGACCGATCGGGTTGACCAGCACCAGTTGCTGCGTCTCGTGCGGATACATCAGCGCGTAGCGGATCGCCAGCATGCCGCCCGTGGAGTGGCCGATCACGGTCGCGTCGGTCACGCCGAGCGATTGCAGCAACGCGTGCGTATTGCGCGCCAGCTGTTGAAAGCTGTACTGATAGTGCTCAGGCTTGCTCGATTTGCAAAAGCCGATCTGGTCGGGCGCGATCACGCGAAAGCCCGCATCGCTCAGTTGGCGAATGGTCCCCTCCCACGTTGCCGCGCAGAAGTTCTTGCCGTGCAGCAACACCGCTGTGCGGCCATTCGCATGCGCCGGCTTGATGTCCATGTACGCCATATGCAGCGCGACCCCTTGAGAGGTGAAATCGTACTGCCCGACCGGCGCCGGATAGTCGAAGCCCTGCAACTCGGGGCCGTAGGCCGGACCGGCATCGCCTGCGGCACTGGCAACGGCTGAGGCGGCTGAGGCGGCCGAAGCGGCCTCGCTGAGCGTGACGGCGCTCGCCGGCGTAGCGGCAGAAGCAGCAAAAACGGCAGGCGCGCAGGCGGCGCCCAGTACGCAAACGCTCGACATGGCGAGCAAAGAAAGGCGGCGAAAACTCATCGAAGTCGTTTATCAAGGGAAAAGCACGGGGAGCCATGCGAGGCAGACGCACGGCCAGGCCGGCGCCCGAACCTCCGGCCGGGAGCCGACGATTCTACGACGCCCCGCCGGACTCTGCTGCCGCCGGCCCAGGCTCATCAAGCCGCCGGCCGGCCGTGGCACGCATATTGCGGTGCCCGACTTCGCCCTCTATGTGTCGTGGCGCACGGAGCGCCGCGATGCAAGGGTTGATCGTGCGCAAGGTGCGCACGCGAACCGCATCGGCACAATTCAGACTACTCGGCCGCGGCCATTCAGTGATAGAACTGGCAGACGGGCCCGCGAAGACGGAGCCGCCTGGCAGCACGAATCATCAGGGAGAGCAAGCGACCGAACCATCCGGGGCATACTAACCAGCAACCATCTTGCATGGGACCGGAGTCGGCGCTTCGCGCTCACTCCGGTCGATAAAGGAGACAGACATGGACACTCCGGCACGGCTGAACGATCTGCAACGCACCACCCTCGCCATCGTCCTGGCGGGCGGACGGGGCACGCGGCTCGGGCCGCTTACCAACAAACGCGTCAAGCCGGCCGTGCACTTCGGCGGCAAATACCGGATCATCGACTTCGCGCTGTCCAACTGCCTGAACTCCGGCATCCGCCGCATCGCAGTCGTCACGCAGTACAAGGCGCACTCGCTGCTGCGTCACCTGCAGCGCGGCTGGAGCTTCCTGCGCGGCGAGTTCGGCGAGTTCATCGACCTGTGGCCCGC
The DNA here is from genome assembly GCF_902459535.1 of Paraburkholderia dioscoreae. NCBI lineage: Bacteria > Pseudomonadati > Pseudomonadota > Betaproteobacteria > Burkholderiales > Burkholderiaceae > Paraburkholderia > Paraburkholderia dioscoreae. The sequence continues at coordinate 1,600,589 of NZ_LR699553.1, read as the reverse complement.
GCAACAACGCGTGGAAGGCGCGCACTGGTATCGCGGCACCGCGGACGCGGTGTTCCAGAACCTCGACATCATCCGTTCCATCCGGCCGAAATACGTGGTGGTGCTGGCCGGCGACCACATCTACAAGATGGACTACACGCGCATGATCGCGGACCACGCGGAGAGCGGCGCGGACTGCACGGTCGGCTGTATCGAGGTGCCGCGCATGGACGCGGTGGCCTTCGGCGTGATGCACGTGGATGAAAACCGCCGCGTGACCGGCTTCGTGGAAAAGCCCGCCGACCCGCCCGCCATACCCGGCCGCCCGGATACGGCGCTCGCCAGCATGGGCATCTACGTGTTCAGCGCCGACTACCTGTATTCGCTGCTCGAGGAGAACATCTCGTCCGTCGACACCGATCACGACTTCGGCAAGGACATCCTGCCGCGCGTCGTCACGCAAGGCATGGCGATCGCGCATCCGTTCAGCATGTCGTGCGTGTCGTCGGACCCGAACGTGGAGCCGTACTGGCGCGACGTCGGCACGATCGACGCATACTGGGCCGCCAATCTCGACCTCGCCTCGACCATTCCGACGCTCGATCTCTACGATCGCAGCTGGCCGATCTGGACATATCAGGAACAGTTGCCGCCGGCCAAATTCGTGCGCGACATGAAGGGGCTGCAGGGCTCGGGCAATAATCTGATCGTGTGCGGGGGCTGCGTGATCTCGGGCTCGCAGATCTCGCGCTCGGTGCTCTCGTCGAACGTCAAAGTGAGTTCGTTCTGTAACATCAATGAGGCAGTCTTGTTGCCGCAGGTTACCGTCGGCGCGAGCTGCCGGCTGCAGAAAGTGGTGATAGACCGCGGCTGCGCGATACCGGACGGCACGGTAATCGGCGAAGATCCGGTGAGCGATGCCGAGCGCTTTTACCGTACCGACGACGGCGTGGTGCTGGTCACGCCGGAAGCCTTGCGGCAGACGGTGAAGTAAGGCCGGCCGCCAGCCGCGAGCCGCACCAACCCAGGATGAGACGGAGCCTATGACGATTCGCGCCCTGCACGTCGCAAGCGAGCTGTATCCCCTCCTCAAAACGGGCGGTCTCGCCGACGTCGCGGGCGCGCTGCCGCCCGCGCTGATCGAGCGCGGCGCCGATGTGCGCGTGCTGTTGCCCGGCTTCCCGGCGGTGGTGGCCGGTTTGACCGATCTCGCGCCGGTCGCGCAACTGGGGCGCCGGTTCGATGCACCGGGCGTCACGCTCGAACGGGGCACGCTGGCGTCGAACGGCCTGATCGTCTATGTGATCCGCGCGAGCACGCTGTACGACCGGCCCGGCAATCCCTATCTGAACGACGAGCACGTGCCGTACGGCGACAACGCCCAGCGTTTCGCGTTGCTCGGCTGGGTCGCCGCGCAACTCGGGCAGCAGCTTGACCCGGCCTGGTCACCACAGATCGTCCACGCGCACGACTGGCATGCGGGGCTCGCGCCAGCCTATCTGAAAGCGGCCGAACGCCAGCATGGCCGGTCTTTCGCGCGCAGCGTCTTCACGGTGCACAATCTCGCGTATCAAGGCGTGTTTCCCGCGCACCAGTTCGGTCAACTGGGCCTGCCGGCGGACTACTTCAGCATGCACGGCGTGGAGTTCTACGGGCAACTGTCGTTTCTCAAGGCCGGCCTTTACTTCAGCGACCGCATCACCACCGTGAGCCCCACCTACGCGCGCGAAATCCAGACGCTCGCCCAGGGCGGCGGACTCGACGGGCTGCTGCGCCATCGCTCGCACGACCTGAGCGGCATTCTGAACGGCGTCGACTACACGGTCTGGAATCCGGCCAGCGACGCGCTCCTCGAAGACCACTACAGCGCCACGCGCCTCGCCGGCAAACTGGCGTGCAAGGAAGCGCTGCAAAAATGCTTCGGCCTCGCGCAGAAAAGCGACGCGCTGCTGTTCGGCGTGGTGAGCCGCCTGACCGAACAGAAAGGCCTCGACCTGCTGCTCGAGGCCGTGCCCGAAATCATCAAACATGGCGGCCAACTGGTGGTATTCGGCACCGGCGACCCAGCGCTGGAAAACGGTTTGAAACGCGTCGCGCATGCGCACCCGGAAGTCGTCGCGGTGGAACTCGGCTTCGACGAGAAGCTCGCGCATACGATCGTCGCGGGCAGCGACGTGATCGCGGTGCCGTCGCGTTTCGAGCCCTGCGGCTTGACTCAACTGTATGCGCTCGCTTACGGCTCGCTGCCGCTCGTGCATTGCGTGGGCGGTCTTGCAGACACGGTGGTGGACGCGTCGCTCGAAAATCTCGCCGACGACCTCGCCACCGGTTTCGTGTTCGAACGCTTCGATCTGAAGGGCATAGGCGCCGCGATCCGCCGCGCCTTCGCGCTCCATGAACGCCGCGCCGAATGGAAAGCGGCCCAGCGGCGCGCGATGCGCCAGGACTTCGGCTGGGGCGCCTCGGCGGAGCGCTATCTGGCGCTCTATCGCGAGCTCGCCTGAGCTCGCCCGACGTGGCCACCTGGCCTCAACTGCGTGGAGCCTTGAGTCGCCGAAGCCGGCTTGACCCGTCTTTTCCGGGCGGCCAGCGCTCTCGCCGCCCAGCCTGCGCCGCCCGCGCGTTTGATGGTTCGACGCAACAACTCGGGGACGGATCAACTCGCGCGCGGCAAACTCATGTATTGTTTCCTGACGATGCAGAGTGTGCCGATTTCCTGCACCATCTGAAGCAGTCCTGCCGCATCAGGCATTCCGCACCTGCCGGATCGCCGCCGCGGCGCATCCTTCCTGTTTTCATTGATCGCGCCTACCCGTTTGCGCGGGCCATACCATGACGAAAAACGTTCTGAGCATCCAGTCACATGTCGTCTTCGGTCACGCCGGCAACAGCGCGGCCGTGTTTCCGATGCGTCGGCTCGGCGTCAACGTGTGGCCGCTCAACACCGTGCAGTTCTCGAACCACACGCAATACGGTCATTGGACCGGCGGCGCGATCGACGCCGCGCAAATGGTGGATCTGGTCGACGGCATCGGCGCGATCGGCATGCTGCCGCGTTGCGACGCCGTGCTTTCCGGCTATCTGGGCACGCCCGAACAGGCGCAGTCGGTGCTGGAGATCGTCAAGGCGGTGAAGGCCGCCAATCCGCGTGCATGGTACTTCTGCGATCCGGTCATGGGCGCCGTGAGCGGCTGCAAGGTCGAGCCGGGCATTCAGGAATTTCTCGTGCGCACCATGCCCGAAGTGGCCGACGCAATGGCGCCGAACCACACCGAATTGCAGCGTCTGGTGGGCCGCGAGATCGAGACGCTGGAGGAAGCCGTCACGGCGTGCCGCGAGCTCATTGCGCGCGGGCCGAAGCTGGTGCTGGTCAAACATCTGCTCGATCGCAACAGCCCCGCCGACCGCTTCAACATGCTGGTCGTCACCGAACGCGAAGCATGGATGGGACAGCGCCCGCTCTACCCGTTCGCACGGCAACCGGTGGGGGTGGGCGATCTGACGAGCGCGGTGTTCGTCGCGCGTACGTTGCTCGGCGATTCGATCCGCGCCGCCTTCGAACACACGCTTGCCGCCGTGAATGCGGTGGTGAAGGCAACCTGGCAAGCGGGACGCTACGAGCTCGAACTGGTCGCCGCGCAAAGTGAAATCGCGCAGCCGCGCGAGTGGTTCGATGCATGGGTGGCGGATACGGCGTAGGTGGCGTGCAGGCACGCCTGCGCCAGGTCATCCCCGCACTACGGGAGCGGAAATGCTGTTATACGCCAGCACGAGCGATCCGTAATGGCCGCCGCCACGAGCGAGGTAACTCATGCCGCGCGCCCGCGCCAGTCAGCGGGCCGTCCTATAATGCGTGCCGCGTGGACGAGGCCCGTGCCCTTCCGCGCCGCACTTTCAGGCACCCGGCATTCAGCAGACGAGGCATCGATGGACGGTTATATCCGCAGCGAGCGGGAAGAATATTTTGAGCAGTTGTGCATCAGCGTCGATGCCGACGAGACGCACGAACAGGAAGCGATCGAGTTCTTCGAGAGCCAGTTCGACCAGGCCGATTTCGATCCCGCGCAGTGGCTCGACATTGCGCTCTACTATTCGCCCGCGGTGGCGCGCGGCATCGTCGACATGGTGACGCCGGACGACAAAGCGCGCAGCAATATCGCGGAAGTGATCGCCGACAACCTCGACATCTCGTACGGTGAGGACGAATGCCAGCAGTTCGCCGAGACCATCGAATTCGCGCTGAACAACGGCGTGCCGGTGGATCTCGACCTCGTGCTCGACGGCTGCCAGCGCGCCATCGACGATCTCGACACATGGGCCGACGACGACACCAAGGCGCCCCTTCTGCGTCTGCGTGAAGAATTGCTGCGCCAGCAAGGCGAGCACTGAGCGCTCGGCTTTAGTTCGCACTTCACGACGCCTTTACCTCGGCGCAGGCATGCGGGATCGTTCCCGACGCTGCGCCGCGGACACCCGGCCGGCGCATTCGCGCCGGTCTCTTAAGCATGTGCCGCAATCGGCACCCCCGCGCCGGCATCCGTACCCGCACGCTGTCAGCGAATGCGCTGCGTCGGCTATGCCGAAATGCTCATTCAAAACGCCTTGAACTGCCAAGACGACGGCAAATTGGCTTTCTATATTCGGGCCAGATTGACGGACGGATGAACGCGCCGGTGCGTCCCCAGGGGGCTTCCCTCGGGCGTATTCCACTATTGTTTATGGCGACCGATCATCCGAGTCTCCCGATGCGCGCCGTGCAATGTGCACGCTCGTGCGTCGAAATCCAGCGTTACTGCCTTGCCGCTTTCACACCCTGAACTGTCGATGGAAGGAGAGACCATGAGTCTTCGCAATACGCTGAAACCGCTTGCCCTGTTCGTTGGCGCTATCTTCGCCGTCGCGCCACCGGCCACGTTCGCCGACGACCTGCCGGTGAAGATCGGTTTTGCCGCGCCGCTGACGGGCGCCAACGCCGGCTACGGCAAGGATCTGGAGAACGGTGTCCGGCTCGCGATCGAGGAAGCCAACGCGCAGAAGATCAAGATCGGCGACAAAGTCGCGCAATTCCAGATCGTTTCCGAAGACGACCAGGCCGACCCGCGCATCGGCGTGCAAGCCGCGCAGAAGCTGGTCGACTCGGGCGTGTCGGCCGTGGTGGGCCACTTCAACTCGGGCACGACGATTCCCGCCTCGCAGATCTACGAGCAGGCCGGCATTCCGGTGATCGACCCGGCGGCCACGAATCCGGTCATCACGGGACGCGGCTTCGCGAACACCTTCATGGTGATTTCCACCGACGGGCAAAACGCCGGCAATGCGGGCGTGTATGCCGTGCAGGTGACCAAGGCCAAACGCATCGCGATCATCGACGACCGGACCGCGTTCGGCCAGGGCGAGGCCGACGAATTCGAGAAGGCGGTGAAAGCACATGGCGGCAGCATCATCGCGCGTGAGTACACCGACAATAAAGCAGTCGATTTCAGCACGCAGATCACCAAGCTCAAATCGACCAACGCCGATCTGATTTTCTTCGGCGGACTGGACACGCAGGCCGCCGGCTTCGCGAAGCGCATGAAGCAGCTGGGCATGAACGCGCAACTGGTGGGCGGCGGCGGCGTGATGGATCAGGATTTCATCAAGCTAGCCGGCGATTCGGCTGAGGGCGTGATGGCCTGGGAATATGGACGGCCGCTCGCCCAACTGCCCGGCGGCAAGGATTTCTCCACGAAGTTCAAGAAGCGTTTTGGCGTGGATATCCTGTCCTACGCGCCGTTCGGCTATGACGGCGCATGGGCCGCGATCAAGGCCATGCAGCAGGCCAAATCCGCCTCGCCGAACGTCTACCGGCCCGTGCTCAAGGCCATCGATTTCGACGGCGTGACCGGCAAGATTTCGTTCGACAGCACCGGCGCGTTGAAGAGCGGCGCATCGACGCTCTATCAGGTCAAGAGCGGAGCGTGGGTGCCCATCGTGACGAAGACGGGCAGCTAAGGTACTTTCCGGTTCCGGCATGGGTTTCGTTGTTTGCGCCCGTGCCGGCAACATCGCTACCGATTCTTCGAATCCGTAACCTTGACGACCAGTCCGGCATCGAGATCCCGCTCGATTCGCACGAGGTCGTCGTGCATTTCGGCGAATTCATTAGCAGAACACATCTGATGGCCAAAGGCGGCGCGCAGGTGCCGCCTGACCTGCAGGAGCCGCGCGGCGGGATCGAACACGTAGCTGGATGAAAACGTCACGAAGCGGTTCTGCACCGCGGTGTCGGCCGGCAAATCCGTCACCCGCGCGAAGCGCGGCAGCGTCATTTCCAGCGTCTCGTCGAATTCTCCACCTATGCAAGTCCACGGCTGAGTCCTCAGAGGCTCCGCAAGCCACGCCTGCACCTGCGAGCCCATGCCGCCGGAGAAACTCGTCAACGCCGGTATTGCAGTGGTGCCGTCGGTCCAGACGAAATGCTCCACTTTTCCCTGCATCGACGTGGCAAACGGCCCATTTGTGGCGATGAGATCCGCCGTGTGCAATTGCGCGGTGCCGTGCAGACCCGTCTGTAATAAACGGTTCGCGGCGATTTGCTGCGTGCGTTGCCGCGTCGCCCGCCGAAACGTGTTGCGCTCTATTTCGGCGGTAAAACCCGCGTCTTCCGCGCGGTAGGCGTAATGCGCCGCGCCGCTTTCATCGACGTCGATCTGCACGCGCGCGCTGCGTTCGCGCAACTGCGTGGCCGGCGTTCGCGAAAGGACGCCCTCGTCCACCAGCAGCACCGGCCTGTCCATCACGCTCGGCGGCAGATAACCGAATGCCGTGCCGCCGGCGGTCGTATCCGCATACAACGACAACTCAGGAATCCAGACAATCGCGTGATTGATTGCGCTTGCGCCGTAGCCGGGCACGTCGGGCAAACTGTAGTACGGCCCGAGGTTGAGCAACACAGCCTCGCTGCGGATGCCGACCGCGGCGAGCAATGCCCCATAGAGCGCGACATGATCCTTGCAGTCGCCATAACGGTTGCGCAGGATATCGATCGTCTTGTGCGGAATCGCCGCCGTCTCGCCGAGAAACAAGGCCACGTAGCGGATATTCAAACGCATCCAGTCGTACAGCAACTGCGCCTTCGCGCGCGGGTCGGCGGCGCCGGCGGTCAGCGCTTGCGCGAGGCGGACGATCGCCGGATCGCCAATCGTCGCGTCGAGCGCGGGCCCGCGATACCGCGCGGCAAAATTCGCGAAGTCCGGCACCGTCGATACCATCAGGCGGTCGCCCCAGTTCGCATAGCCGACCGACCCCGCTTCGAGCGGCGCATACGGCCCGTGCCGATAGTCGAACTCGTAGCGGGTACGGCCGTTGGCCGTGACCGGCGGCACAGCGACGTAGCCGCGCGCGTCGGCATAAAGCGGCACGTCGGCGGGCAGATCGAAAATCAGGCGCTGCAGTTCGACGGGGTCGCGCGTCGGTTCGACGAGATACGCGAAGGTGCCCGCCTGCAACGGTTTCGTGCGGGTCTTGCGAAACGCCAGATGCACGCGTGAGCCCGGCTCCACGCCGGGGAAAATCACCGTGCGCAACACACCGTCCTCGAAGCTCGGCGCGCCTGCGGAGCGCGGCTCCTGCACGTCGCGGATCGCCTCGGGACCGACGGGATGCGCGACGCCGCCCGGATCGATCGTTTCCGCGGCCAGCAACTGCACCTGCTCGATGTCCTTGTTGAACCACACATAGCGTTGCGCGATATCGTCGACGCCGCTCGTCGTGTTGGCGCGCAGAACCGTGTCGTCGTGTTCCTCGATGGAGCCGTCTTTCTGGATCGTGAAGAGATGGACGTCGCGCTCGATTGTGGAGGGCGCGAGGTCGTCGCCGGATACGGTGGACGCGCTGTCGTCGGCCCATGCGATAGCCGGCGACAGTGCGCCAAGCGTCAGCCAGAAGGCCAGCCTGAGAAAAACCGCCGGGCACCGCCTCATGTGCACCGCGCCCTGCCCGGCGCGCGCGTGGCTCGCGGACTCGAAGCGAATGCAACGCGAAACATGCGCCGCACCGTTCGCGCGACGCATGGCGAGACAGTGACGCCGGCGAGCGCCCGCTGCAACGTGACGGCTATTTTCCCCAAGATGCACCCCGGCTCAGTTCGTAGCGTGGTTTTAGCACATTGGCAGCCGGCGCGCGTTTTCGTTGTTTCCACCCGTTTCACTAGTCCCGATCCAACTACTTGGAATCGAAGAAGCACACATAATGAACGGACAGCAGCGCGCCATTACTCCGTTTCGCCGAGCTGCCCGAGTAAAGCCTGCAACCGCTCCACGTGCCTGAGCAGCAGATGGCGATGTTTTTCGATCTGCTCCAGCCGCCCCGCGAGATCGGCCTGGATCGGATCCTCGAGATCGGCGGCGGCGATCACGTCTTCCACCTTGGCGCGCACCAACGCCAGTTCCACCGGCGCATGACTCAGATGCCGCTCGAAACGCCGCACCTCCTGAATCGCCACGTCGCGGACCTTGCGAAAATGCGCCTGCCGCCGGTGCGTTTCAGCGTCGAGGGTTTCTTCTTCGACACGTCTGGCCGGTCCCGGCTGGCCGAAGATCGGCTCAGGCGGGCGCAGCACCGTCTTCTTTCGCACGGGATGCGCCGTACCGCGAAAGCGCGCGAGCGGCTGTTCGTTGTCGATCGCTTCGCGTGCGTTGAGCGGTATGTCCTGCTCGGTGTGCGGGACGTTCATCCAGCCACCCGGCAATCCGGTGACCGCTTCGATCCCCCGCACGAATTCCTCGCTGAATTCGCGTTGACCGGACAACATCAGTTTCAGGTAGCTCGCGGAAAAGGTCATCATGCGCGCGAGACGCGTCGCCGCACCGACCTCGCGGGTCAACAGCACCAGGTTCGCTCGCCAGACCGGGAGCAGCAATTCGTCGGAATCTTCCATCGCTGGGTCTTCCATCTTTTTGCCCGATGTAGTGATCACGCGCTCGCGCGCGTCATCGTTTTGAAAGGGTAGCCGCTTCACCGCATAACGCGCAATCCCGGCATCTCAGCGCGTGAGCGTCGATCTGTCGTAATTACACGCCACCGCGCCAATGCACACCGTCAGCCGCCCTTCACCGCCAGAGGCGGTTCGCGGCGCTCGCCGTTGTGAATTGACACGTGCGTCTGGTCAGCGTTCCTCCGCACCACGCGCGCAATGTGGCATGCTTGCAAACCGCTGCGGTACGCCCCGTGCTGCAGCGTTAGTACCCCAACACTGAGTTAAGGATTCTGTAATGAAGAAGATCGTCCTCGCCATCGCGGCTGCCGTCGCCGCACTGAGCGCCATCGCTCCCGCACAAGCGTATGAGCATCATCATCATCGCGAGTGCCACAAGGTACGCGTTCATCATCACTGGGAAAACCGCTGCCATTAAGGGTGGCGCCATGCCCTGACCGGCACGGCACACTGCAAAGCCCCGCTAGAAGCGGGGCTTTTTTTCGCCGGCAAGGTTGGGCACGGAGCAACGCGCCATACGCGTTCCATACGTTCTGCGCGAACACGGCAGCATGCAATCACGGACACATGCTGTTACACCTTTGCGGCGTAAGCCGACGCGGACACGGCGTTGCGCAACTTGCGCAGCGTCGTGAACCGCGTGGAAGAGAAGAGAGAGAGCCCGCAGTGCAGGCTACAACGTATAACGCCGGCGTCACGCCGCCTCGACGCGCTCCAATGCATTGACGACGAGCGCTTCCAGCAAGGGCTCGACTTTCGCAGCCAGCGTTTCGTCATACGCATACGGCATGTGCTCTTCCATATACGTGATCTGCGACAGTTCGAGTTGCAAGGCATGCACGCCTTGCGACGGCTGCCCGTACTCGCGCGTGATGTACCCGCCCTTGAAGCGGCCGTTGGCGATAGCCGAATAGCCGCCGTCATGCCGCTCGACGATAGCGGCCATTTCCTCGGCCAATCCCGCCACCGCGCTCGCACCATTGGCCGTGCCGAAGTTGAAATCGGGCAGACGTCCTTCGAAGAAACGCGGCACGTGCGAGCGGATCGAATGCGCTTCCCACAGCAGCACTCTGCCGTGTTTCGCTTTCAATGCCGCGAGCTCGCCCTGCAGCGCCTCGTGATACGGTTTCCAGTAAGCATCGCGACGACGCGCGACTTCGGCCTCGGTGGGCAGATGGCCGTCGAGATACAACGGTTCCTTGTCGAAGGTATCGACCGGCAACAGGCCAGTCGTGTCCTGACCCGGGTAGAGGTTCGCGCCGTCGGGCGGACGGTTCAGGTCGATCACGTAACGCGCGTAGGTCGGCGAAAGAACCGACGCACCCATGCGTGTCGCGAACGCGTAGAGACGATCCAGATGCCAGTCGCAATCGTCGGTGCGTTGCGCGACCGGCGTCATGGTCGCGGCGATGTCGGCGGGAATTTGCGTGCCGAGATGTGGAATCGAAACAAGGAGCGGCAGGCGTCCCTGATGCAGCGAGAAAACCGGCGGTGTATTCGAAGCAGTCATGTCAGTCCGGAATCGATAGGATCGAAGAATCAGTTCAGCAGATCGTGCAAAGGCCCGCTCGCGCGCTTTATTTGAGCAGTTCCGCAAGCGCCACGCGATAGCGCGCGTACGCGCCCTCTTCATCGCGATGCCGGCGGTTGTCGACGACCTTCTCGCCACCGGCATAGACATCGCGAATCGGCGTATCGCCATGCTCGCAGAATACAACGCCCGAGAGCCACGTGTCCGGCACATGCTCGGCGATGTTCGAATGATCCGCGTCGAGCACGAGCCAATCGGCGCGGCGGCCCGGCTGCAAGGCGCCGACCGCGCGGCCCGTCGCGCGCGCGCCGCCTGCCAGCGCGGCGTCGTACAGACGGTCGGCGACATGCGTCGCTTGCGCCGACGCCAGCACGTTGCGCTGCCGCCGTGTGAGGCGCTGCCCGTATTCGAGCAACCGCAGTTCCGCGCGCCAATCGACGCCGATATGGCTATCCGAGCCCACGCCAATGCGCCCTTGCGCGTCGAGATAGTCCTGCGCCGGAAAAATGCCGTCGCCGAGATTGGCTTCGGTCGTCAGGCACAAGCCGGCGACGGCGCCGCTCTTCGCGAGCGCCAGCGTTTCGTTGGTATCCACATGGGTGGCATGCACGAGGCACCAGCGGCTGTCGACATCGAACCGATCGAGCAGCCATTGCACCGGACGCGCCCCTTCGGTTTCGAGGCACGCGTCGACTTCGGCGGTCTGTTCGGCAATATGAATATGCACGGGCGCGGTGCCGTCGATACCGCCGAGCAGCGCGCGCAATGAATCCGCGGAAACCGCGCGCAGCGAATGCGGCGCCACGCCATAACGCAACGCGGCGCTTTCAGGGCGCGCCGCGCGCAACGTGCCGAGCAGATCGAGCAAACTCTCCGGCGTGTTGATGAAACGCCGCTGATCGTCACGCGGCGCACGTGAGCCGAAGCCGCCGTACTGATACAGCACCGGCAGCATCGTCATGCCGATCCCGCTCGTTGATGCCGCATCCACGACACGCTGCGCGAGTTCCGCCTGATTCGCATAGCGCTCGCCCCCCGGCATGTGATGTACATAGTGAAACTCGCACACCGACGTATAGCCCGCCTTCAGCATCTCGATGTACAGCCACTGTGCGACGCTCGCCAGACCCTCCGGCGTGATGCGCGCGGCGAAGCGATACATCAGATCGCGCCAGCTCCAGAAATTATCCGTGGCGCCCGCGCCGGAGGCAGCGCGATATTCGGTGAGGCCGGCCATCGCGCGCTGAAACGCGTGAGAATGAAGATTCGGCATGCCAGGCAATACCGGACCGGCGGCTTTTTGCACGCCGGCGGGCACCGTGGAAGTATCAGGCGTAACGGCCGTCAGCGTGCCGTTTGCGTCCCACTCGAGCAGCACGTTGCGGCGCCAGCCATCCGGCAGATACGCGTGCCCGGCGAATAGCGATTGATTCATGGGTTGCTTCTGCGATTGCGATTGCGATTGCGTCATCTCAAGCCCTGGCTCGATTCACGCCGCGCATAAACGGTCTCGCCCGCACGCACCACTCGCGCGCACAACGGGCGTCCAATCCAGTAAGCCAGCTCGGCCAGCGAGTCGACCGACCACACCGCGAAATCGGCCGCGCGCCCTGCTTCCAGCGAGCCGTGCCGATCCGCCTTGCCGAGCGCGCGCGCCGCGTGCGACGTCACGCCTTGCAGCACTTCGGGTACGGTCATGCGAAAGAGTGTGGTCGCCATATTCATCATCAGCAGCAGCGACGTGGCGGGCGACGTGCCGGGGTTGCTGTCGGTCGAAATCGCAATCGGCACCTGATAGCGCCGCAGCAATTCCAACGGCGGCAACTGCGTCTCGCGGATGAAGTAATACGCGCCCGGCAGCAACACGGCCACCGTGCCGGCTTCCTTCATCGCGGCAACGCCGGCTTCGTCGAGAAATTCGAGGTGGTCGGCGGACAGCGCATGATGACGCGTCGCGAGTGCCGTGCCGCCGCCGTTCGACAACTGCTCGGCATGCATTTTCACCGGCAGTTGGTAACGCTCCGCCGCCTTGAAGACGCGCTCGCTCTGTTCCAGCGAAAAGCCGATGCGCTCGCAGAACACATCGACCGCGTCGACGAGACCTTCGTCCGCGAGCGTCGGCAGCATCGTGTTGCAGACTTCGTCGATATACGCATCGGCGCGGCCGGCGAATTCAGGCGGTAGCGCGTGCGCGCCGAGAAACGTCGTGTAGACCGTCACGGGATAACGCTCGCCCAATTGACGCGCTACGCGCAGCATCTTGCGCTCACTGGCGAGATCGAGGCCGTAGCCGGATTTGATCTCGACGGTCGTCACGCCTTCAGCGAGCAAGGGTTCGAGCCGCGCAGCCGACTGACGCAGCAGCGAGGCTTCGTCCGCGGCACGCGTGGCGCGCACCGTGGAGACGATACCGCCGCCCTGCCGCGCGATTTCTTCGTAGCTGACGCCCGCGAGGCGCTGCGCGAACTCGTCCGCGCGTTGCCCGCCGTACACCAGGTGCGTATGGCAATCAACGAGACCGGGCGTCACCCACGCGCCGTGCAGATCTTCGCGCGGCCATGCGGCGTAGCCGGCGGGCAATGCGGAGGCCGCGCCGAGCCACACGATCGTGCCGTTTTCAACGGCGATCGCGGCATCGGGCAGCGTGTGTTGGGGATCGCCCTGCGGGCAAAGTTTCAGGTGATGCCAGACGGTTTGCTTCATCGCGTGCTCTTTGCAGCTTGTTGCGTGTCTGTGGTGGTTCGCGTGCGTGCGCCGTGACATTGGCGAGTATGCACGCGAATCGTCGTCATCTTTTTGCGTAGCGGATGCTGATCGCGAGCAAGGCGCCCTCGCCTTCCACCGCGCATGACAGCGCGTGCGGCGAATCGATGCGCAGCGTGTCGCCGGTATCGAGCGGCAGCGGTTGCGCGTCGCCGGGCGTGACCCGCACGGCACCTTGCGCGCAATACAGCAGAACCGCGTCAGCAGAAAGCGTGCGTTGCGTTGGCCCGCGCCATACTTGCACTTCCCCCTGCGCCGCGTCGCGACGCACCATCAGGTTGAAGTCGCGCGTTGCGCCGTCGACGAGGCGTGCCTCGATGCGCGCCTCGCCGGTGAAATGGGCCATGTCGAGCGCTTGCGTCAACGCGTAGGTCTTCACGCCGTGCGCGCTGCTCCCGTCGCCGGCTTCGTCGAGCAACATGCCCGCGCCGGACAACAACACGAGCGTGCGATCAATGCCGGCAAAGCGCGAGAACGGCCCGGCTTGCGCGACATCGGCCACGCTCACCCGCCATACGAAAGCATCGAGCCCCGCGCCTTCGGGAAACGCCGCCACCTCGCGCGTGACGCCGCCGCCGTTCTTCCACGGCGCCGCCACGAGTTCGGCGCCGCGAATCAGCGTGAGGGTTGCCCCGCCGACGACGAGCGTGCCGTGAAGCGCCACGATCAGCGGCCCAGCATCGGCAGATTGAGACCTGCCTCGCGCGCCGTTTGCTGCGCGAGTTCATAGCCCGCATCCGCGTGACGCATCACGCCGGTAGCCGGATCGTTGAACAGTACGCGACCGAGGCGCTCTTTTGCGGCATCCGTGCCATCGGCGACGATCACGACGCCCGAGTGCTGGCTAAAGCCCATGCCGACTCCGCCGCCATGATGCAGCGACACCCACGAGGCGCCGCCCGCCGTATTCAGCAGCGCGTTGAGCAGCGGCCAGTCGCTGACTGCGTCCGAGCCGTCTTTCATGGATTCGGTTTCGCGATTCGGGCTCGCCACCGAACCGGTGTCGAGGTGATCGCGGCCGATCACGATCGGCGCCTTCAGTTCGCCGTTCCTGACCATTTCGTTGAACGCCTGACCCAGACGATAGCGATCCTTCACGCCGACCCAGCAGATCCGCGCGGGCAACCCCTGGAACGCGATGCGTTCGCGCGCCATGTCGAGCCAGTTGTGCAGATGCGGGTCGTCGGGGATCAATTCCTTGACCTTCGCATCGGTCTTGTAGATATCCTCAGGATCGCCCGACAGCGCGACCCAGCGGAACGGACCCTTGCCTTCGCAGAACAGCGGCCGGATATACGCCGGCACGAAACCCGGGAAATCGAACGCGTTTTGCACGCCCATTTCCAGCGCCATCTGACGGATGTTGTTGCCGTAGTCGAGCGTGGCGGCGCCGCGTTCCTGCAGCGTCAGCATGGCTTGCACCTGGTTGGCCATCGACTGCTTGGCCGGCGTGATGATCGAATCCGGCGCGGTCTTCATGCGCTCACGCCAGTCTTCGACGCGCCAGCCTTGCGGCAGGTAGCCGTGAATCGGATCGTGCGCGCTGGTCTGATCGGTCACGCAATCCGGCGTGATGCCGCGCGTCACGCACTCGGCGAACACGTCGGCGGCATTGCCCAGCAGGCCGATCGACACCGGCTTGCCGGCCTGCTTCGCTTCGTCGAGCATGGCGAGCGCTTCGTCGAGCGTCTTCGCTTTCTTATCGACGTAGCGCGTCTTCAGGCGGAAGTCGATGCGCGTCTCGTCGCATTCCACCGCGATCATCGAGAAACCGGCCATCGTGGCCGCGAGCGGCTGCGCGCCGCCCATGCCGCCGAGGCCGCCGGTCAGAATCCAGCGACCCTTCGGCTCGCCGTTGAAATGCTGGTTCGCCACCGAGAAGAACGTCTCGTAGGTGCCCTGCACAATGCCCTGGCTGCCAATGTAGATCCAGCTGCCCGCCGTCATCTGGCCGTACATCATCAGGCCCTTGCGGTCGAGTTCGTGGAAGTGTTCCCACGTCGCCCAATGCGGCACCAGATTCGAATTCGCCAGCAGCACGCGCGGCGCGTCGGCATGCGTGCGGAACACACCGACCGGCTTGCCGGATTGAATCAGCAGCGTTTCGTCTTCGTTCAGATCCTTCAGCGACTTGAGAATCTGATCGAAGCAATCCCAGTTGCGCGCCGCACGGCCAATGCCACCGTACACGACCAGCGCATGCGGATGCTCGGCGACTTCCGGGTCCAGATTGTTCTGGATCATCCGGTACGCGGCTTCCGCGATCCAGGTCTTGCAGGTCTTTTCCGCGCCGCGCGGTGCGCGGATCGTGCGGGTCGGATCGAGACGCGGGTCGATGTGTTTCGGGTTGTTCATGATGGCCCTCGGAATGCTTGAAGATGGTCGAAAAAGATTCGGGTTCGGAAAAGACGGCGTAGTCAGAAATGTCCGGTGAAGCGATAGCGGCTGCCGGGATGCCAGAGATTGGCGATCGAAGCGACCTGGCTTTGCGACCACGTGCGCCGATGCAGCACGAGGCACGGCTCCATCTCGTCCATCGTCAACAGTTCGCGCGTATCGGCGTCGGCGGCTAGCGCCTCGATGCGGTACTCGACCCGCTGCAACGGCGCGACGCGCACGAGATACTGGTTCGGCGTGGTGTTGGTGAAGTCCTGGAGCGCGTACTCGGGCGCGACCGCCGGATTGACCCACCGCTCTTCGAGCTGCACCGGCTCGTCGTTTTCGAAATGCAGCACGCGCGAATGAAACACCGGGCTGCCCGCGCTCACCTGCATTTCCTCGGCGAGCGCTTCGTCGGCGATGCTCGCGCCGATGTGCAGCACCTTTGCCTGATAACGATGACCGCGCGCGACGATTTCGTCGGAGATGCTGCGGATCGCCACCAGCGTCGATTCGTACTTGGGACGGGCTACGAAAGTGCCCGAACCTTGCACGCGCGTGAGAACCTGCTCCGAGGTCAGCTCGCGCAACGCGCGGTTGACCGTCATGCGCGCCACGTTGAATTCGCGCGCAAGCTCGTTTTCGGAGGGCACCTGGTCGCCTTCACCCCATTCGCCCGCATGGATGCGCGCGAGGATGAAGTCCTTGATGCCCTGATAGGCCGGTGCGTTCATTGGCTTGATATGCGTGCTTGAAACTTACTGTTCGGACGCGAAGGAGAACGGGCTCAGCTTCGCGATCGTGCCGTTCTGCACGAGACGCGTAACTGCCGCGATATCCGGTGCGAAGTAATGGTCGAGCTCATAGTGCGCGACGTCCTTGCGCACTACGTCCATCGCTTTCTGCAGGCTCGGGCTGGTCTTGTGCGGCGCGCGCAGATCGACGCCTTGCGCGGCGGCCAGCAGTTCGATCGACAGAATGTTCGCGGTGTTTTCAGCAATGTCGCCGAGCTTGCGCGCGGCGAACGTCGCCATCGACACGTGGTCCTCCTGATTCGCCGAAGTGGGCAGTGAATCGACCGAAGCCGGATGCGCGAGCGTCTTGTTTTCCGAGGCGAGTGCCGCAGCCGTGACGTGAGCGATCATGAAGCCCGAATTCACACCACCATCGCGCACGAGAAACGGCGGCAGACCCGACAGCGTCGCGTCGATCAGCAACGCGATGCGGCGTTCGGCCAGCGCGCCGATTTCCGCGGCGGCGAGCGCGAGGTTGTCGGCCGCGAAGGCGACCGGCTCCGCGTGGAAATTGCCGCCCGACAGCACTTCGCCGGTGTCGGGGAAAATCAGCGGATTGTCGGAGACCGCGTTCGCTTCGAGCAGCAGCACGTTGGCCGCGTGGCGCATCTGATCCAGACACGCGCCCATTACTTGCGGCTGGCAGCGCAGGCTGTACGGATCCTGCACCTTGTCGCAATCGGCGTGCGAGACGTTGATTGCCGAACCTTCCAGCAGCGAGCGGTATGCCGCCGCCGCGTCGATCTGACCTTGATGGCCGCGCAATTCGTGAATGCGCGCGTCGAACGGCTTGACCGAACCCATTGCGGCATCTACCGACAACGCGCCCGACACCAGCGCGGTGCGGTACAGGTCTTCGATGGCGAACATGTTGTACAGCGCGAGCGCCGTCGAAGCCTGTGTGCCGTTCAGGAGCGCCAGCCCTTCTTTGGCTTGCAGCGTGAGCGGCTTGAGGCCGACGAGCGCGAGACCTTCGGTGGCCGGCATGCGCTCGCCCTTCGCGAACACTTCGCCGACGCCGAGCAGCGCCGCCGACATATGCGCGAGCGGCGCAAGGTCGCCCGATGCCCCGACCGAACCCTTGACCGGAATCACCGGCAGCACGTCCGCGTTGTACAGCGTGATCAGCGCGTCCATCACCTCACGGCGAATGCCCGAATGGCCGCGGCCGAGGCTCGAGAGCTTCAGCGCGATCAGCAGACGCACGACCGGACGCGACATCGGCTCACCCACGCCGACCGCGTGCGAGAGCACCAGATTGCGCTGCAGCAGTTCGAGCTGGTCGTGCGGAATATGCGTGCTGGCAAGGCGCCCGAAGCCCGTGTTGATGCCGTAGGCCGGCTCGCCCTTCGCGGCGATATCGGCGACGGCTTGCGCGCAGGCGTCGATCGCGGCATGGCTGGCGGGATCGAGCTGCAACGCGACGTGTTCGCGCGCGATCTGGCGCAGTTGCGGGAGAGTCAGGTGGCCGGGCTTCAGATTCATCATGGTTGTCGTCCTGTCTATACAATTCGAGAGAAGTCTAGCGGCGTCTCCTTGTATATACAACTTGTTTTTTGAGGATTCGGCCTGGGAGTTTCCATTAAGTTGCAACGCATGCTTGGCGTGGATCTTGCCAATGCCAACACCTCCAGCGGTCGCCCGCTACGTATCGCACTTCCCGTCCGGCGGACTTAACTTGTATATACACCTTCAAAATAGCAGGCGCCACGCGGACAAAAAAATTCCGCCTCTGACCGGCCGCCGCTCCGTGCTCATAGGAGCGTTATAGGCGAGGCCGCTGACGGCGCAAAAAAAGCCCGCGGGCTCAGGCAAGCCGCGGGCTTCGTTTCGGGCGAACGAATCGAACAACGCCGCTAAAGCCTCACGCGCGCCGCGATGAAATCCAGAAAACACTGCACGCGCCCCGCCAGCGACGCGCTCTGGTAATACACGGCGCTCACCCGTTGCCGCTCATCCACCAGCACATTGCCGAGAATCGGCACGAGGCGCTTCTCGCGCACGTCGGCCGCGCTCATGAAGTCGGCCAGACACGCGATGCCCCATCCCGACAACGCCAGTTGCCGCAATGTCTCGCCGCTCGATGCAGTGATCGCCGGTTCGATCTTCAGCGCTGCGGCCCCGCCCTTGCGCCCTTCCCGCAACGGCCAGCGGTTCAGATGCTCCGGCGCCGTGAAGCCGATCAGCCGATGCTCGCGCAAGGCTTCCACCGATCTGGGTTCGCCATATTCGGCCAGATACGCCGGACTCGCGAGCACCCGCAGCTTGCTGGTGCCCAACGCACGCGCATGCAAGGTCGAATCCTGCAACTCGCCGATGCGAATCGCGATGTCCACCTTCTGCTCCAGCAGATCGACGATCCGTTCGTTGCTGGTCAATTCCAGCCTGATCTCCGGATACAGCGCAGAAAACGCCGTCATATGCGGCGCCACGCAATGCAGCATGAAGGGCGACGCGGCATCGACACGCAGGCGCCCCGACGGCCGCTCGCGTCCTCGCGTGACGGACTCTTCGGCTTCTTCCATCGCGTGCAGAATCGCGCGGGCACGCTGCAGGAAGGTCTCGCCCTCTTCGGTGAGCTGCAGACGGCGTGTCGTGCGCCGCACCAGCGCGGTATCGAGTTTCTTTTCAAGGCGTGTGAGCGCGCGGCTCACGCCGGAAACGGTTTGGCCCAGCTTCTCAGCGGCCGCGGTGATCGAGCCGCTGTCGATCACCGTGACGAACACCAGCAACTCGTCGGTCGAAGTTTTCATTGTTGATTTCAAATCAAGTTTGATTTGAGACTAACACGCTTTTTGCGAGAATCAAGAAGGCGGATACTGCGTGCATGTCATCGTGTTTCTCAACAAGGAGAACGACTTGAAGATTTTCATCACAGGCGCAAGCGGTTTTATCGGCGGATCCATTGCAGCGCATCTCGCGCGTGCCGGCCACAGCGTTCGCGGTCTGATTCGCAACCCCGAACATAGCGCCGAACTGAAGCGGCTCGGTATCGAACCCGTGATCGGCACACTCGACGACCGCGCGCTGCTGATCGCCGAAGCGAAAGCCGCCGACGCCGTCATCAATGCCGCGAGCAGCGACCATGAAGGCGCGGTGAAGGCGCTGATCGAAGGACTCGCCGGGTCCGGCAAAACGTTTCTGCACACGAGCGGTTCGAGCATCGTCGGCGATGCGTCGGGCGGCGAAGCGGGTCAGGCGCGCATCTATCACGAAGACGCGTTGCCCGAGCCGACCGCCGACAAGGCCGCGCGCGTGGCGATCGATCAACTCGTGCTCGACGCCGCGCAGCAGAACATCCGCTCGGCCGTACTGTGCAACACGCTGATTTACGGCCACGGCGCGGTCCCCGGCAGCGCGAGCGTGCAATTGCCGCGCCTCGTGCGTCAGGCGCAGAAGAGCGGCGTGGTGCGTCACGTGGGCAGCGGCGGCAACATCTGGTCGAACGTGCATATCGACGACGTGGCCGAACTCTATCGCCTCGCACTCGAGAAAACGCCCGCGGGCACGTTCTATTTCGTCGAAAGCGGCGAGGCGTCGTTCCGCGACATGAGCGCCGCGATTGCGCGCGCGATGAAGCTCGGCGAACCGCAAGACTGGCCGCTCGAAGAAGCACAAAAGGAATGGGGCTACGAAATGGCTTCGTATGGGCTCGGTTCGAACAGCCGCGTGCGCGGCGAGCGCGCCCGCAAGCTGCTCGGCTGGCAACCCAGGCGTACTTCGGTGATCGACTGGATCGAGCAGGAGTTGATGTCGCCGAAGGGTGCTTCGTCCGAAGCGTGAACCAAGGGGGCTCGCGTCGAAGCGGCCCCAAAGAGGGCTTCTTCCGGGCACCCAAAGACGCCCTCCAGAGCGTAATCCATGTAAGCGCAGCCGTTGCGAATCCGTAAGCTCAACTCGATAGAATCGCGCTCACCTGATCGCGCGATTCGACAGTCCGAGTCGCGCATGAGCCCGGATTTGATCGATGACTTACGCGCTGAATTTCGATTGGCTAACCAATCTGCTGGCGATTCTTTTCATCGTGGCGTGTCTCTACGATGCACGCTACGACGAATACGGCACGTTGACGCTGTCAGCGGCCGCGATGGGACTCGCCGTAATGGCGATCGAGTTGTTCCTCAAGCCGGCCTTCGACATGGCGCTTTGAAGCGTAGACGCTTCGAGCTCGACGCCGCACGCGAAATTGAACGTCAACTCGCAATCGGAACTATTCGCGCTGTTCTACGAAGCGGGACGCCGGAATGCATGACGTCCTGCTTCCTACCCACAACCATCAGATCGCCCAGCCGCCGAGATAAAAACCCACCAGCACGATCGCGATAGCCACCGTGCCCACGTTCAGCTTGCGATACTCGCCGCTGACCACGCGGCCGATCACCAGCGTCGCGAAGCCGAGCATGATGCCCGTCACGATGTTGGCGGTCAGCACAATGAACACCGCGCACATCAGGCCCGACATCGAGTCGACCATGTCGTCCATGTGCAGCTTGCTGACGTTCGAGAGCATCAGCAGACCAACATACATCAGCGCGGGAGCCGTCGCATACGAAGGCACGAGGCCGGCGAGCGGCGAGAAGAACATCACCACGAGAAACAGCAGACCGACTACCGCGGCCGCCATGCCGGTCTTCGCGCCTGCCGCCACGCCGACCGTCGATTCGATATACGCCGCCGCCGGCGCGCCGCCGAGCAGGCCCGAGAAAATCGAACTCAGCGAGTCGGCCGTCAAGGCGCGACCACCGTTGATGATGCAGCCGTTTTCATCGAGTTGCCCCGCTTGTCCCGCGACGGCGCGGATCGTGCCCGTGGCATCGAACACCGCGGTCATCACGAGAGCCAGCACGCTGGGCAGCACCGCCATCGACAAGGCACCCTTGAGGTCCATCGCGCCGATCAGCGAAGCATGACCCGGCGCGCTCAGCGACGGCACGGCGAACACGCCGTGAAACGACACAGCCGGATCGATAGTGAGCGCGATCGCCGAAATCGCCACGATCACGATCAGGATCGAGCCCGGCACGCGGCGGCGCACCAGACCGAAGATGGCCGCGAGTCCCGCCACCGACATCAGCGCCGGCAACGCCGTGATGTTGCCGAGCGACACCGGCAAACCCGCACCGGGATTCTTCACGACGAGACCCACGTCGTTGGCGGCGATCAGGAGCAGGAAGAGGCCAATGCCGATGCCCGTGCCGTGCGCGATACCTGTCGGCAGATTGCGCAGAATCCACGAACGCACGCCCGTCACCGAGATCGCGGTGAACACGACACCCATCAGGAACACCGCGCCGAGTGCGACATTCGGATGCAGGCCCTTGCCGAGCACGAGGCCGAACGCAGTGAAGGCCGTCAGCGAAATCGCGCAGCCGATCGCAATCGGCAAACGCGCCCACACGCCCATCAGCAGCGAGCCGAAGGCCGTGGTCAGACACACGGCGACGAACACCGCGCTGGTGTCGAAGCCCGCTTTGCCGAACATGCCCGGCACGACGAACACGGAATAGACCATCGCCAGAAAGGTCGTGATACCCGCGACGATTTCCTGACGCTGAGAACTGCCGCGTGAAGAGATTTCGAAGTAGCGGTCGAGAAAGCCCTTTGCGTCGAATGATTCGGCGCCGACTTCAGAAATCGGTTGGGCGTGGGGTTCCATCATGATGAGTGCCTCCTTTATCAGCGTGCTGAAACGGCCGTCGATACGGTCGTCGTCAGGTTCGTCTCGTTGCGTTGGTTTAATGTGGGATGGGGTCTTTTTTGCTGTCTCGAAATGTAGGGCAACACAAATATGTCTCCCATCGCATGAATGGCATGCCCGGCATGTCGCGACGCTTATATCGTTTAAGGCACGGCAAATCAGCCTCACAGCCCGCGCGTTTACACCTACGGTCCGTCACGAAGAGATGAAAGGGTTTTGAGAGTTTCGGCACATGCCAATGAAGCGCGCGACCCGCCGACACATCGACACACCGGCGCAGCGGCATGAACCATGCTTGGGGCCACCTGTCAGATTGCCTGCAAAACCGCAGCCGCCCAACGTCGCGGGTTACACTCTGGCCCGTACCCGTTTTAACCGCGGCGGCCCATTGCGCCCGTCCGCACCGGCCCTTGGAGTCCTTCTTGATGAGCGGCGGTTTTTCGCGTCCTGCCTGGCGTCACCTGATTCTTGCCGTGTTCGCACTGTTCGCGCTGTCCGGTTGCAGCAGCCTGCTGTGGGGTCCGCAGCAGGCGCCGATCGTCGACGCCACGGTGATGCCCGTCGAACCCGCCAGCGCGCCGGTGGCCGCCTCCGCGCCCGAACCGGTCGAGACCGAAGCGGCCGAGCCCGAGCAGCCGAGAAAGCCGAGGAAACCGGTCGTCAAGCCGCACAAGGTCGAGCCTCCGCCGCCCGTCGTCACGCCTGCGCCACCGCCTCCACCGCCCCCGCCGCTGATCGTGCTGCGCACGATCGAGCGCAACGAGGCGCGCGCACTGCTCGATAGCGAAGTGCAGAAGCCCGACGGCAAGGTGGTCGGACGCGCAGTGGATCTGATCGCGGACGCCGGCGGCAAGCCGCGTGAGATGGTCGTGAATCTGCAGGGTTTCCTCGGCGTCGGCGACCGCAAGGTGAACTTCCCTTGGAGCGCGTTCCGCTTCACGCCGACCGCGAAAACCGCTCCCATTACACTCAATGCCGCCGCGGTTCCGGCGAACCCGGCCAAGGCGGCCGCGGCCGCCTTGCAATTGCCGCTGATCGACGCCACGGTCGAACGCTCGAACGGGGCCAAGGTGGGCCGCGTGATCGACGTGCTGGTCGACGCCAACGCGCAGCCGCAGGCGGTCGTGCTCGACGTCAACGGCATGGTGAGCCCCGAACGGCGCACGATTGCCGCCAACTGGTCGGCGCTGCGCTTCGTCACGAAAGACAAGGAGCTGCATCCGCTGCTCGAATTGAGCGACGCGCAGATCAACGCGTCGCCTCCTTATGCCAGCGACAAGCCGATCCGCGCGGTGTCGCCGGCGCCGCCTCCCGCGCCAGCGCCAGCGCCCGCCCCTGCTTCCGCGCCCGCCGTCGCGGCGCCTGCCGCCGCAGCCACGACCACGACGGCTTCCAACGCACGGGCGGCCCGATGACAGGCCGCACTCTGGTAACGGCGCGCAGCTTGCGCGCGCTCGATTGGCTGAATTTTTTCGTCGCCAACGTGCAAACAGGTTTTGGACCGTTCATCGCGTCCTATCTCGCCTCGCATAAATGGACCCAAGGCGAGATCGGCATGGCGCTCTCCGTGGGCACGATCAGCGCGATGGTGAGCCAGGTGCCCGGCGGCGCCGCTGTCGATGCGTTGCGCAACAAGAAAGGCGCGGCGGCCTGGGCAATCATCGCGATCATTCTTAGCGCGGTGCTGCTGGCCGTCAGTCCGACGGTGCTGCCGGTGATCGCCGCCGAGGTGTTCCACGGCTTCGCGAGTTGCATGCTGACGCCGGCGCTCGCCGCGATCTCGTTCGCGCTGGTGGGACGCGCGAATCTCGGCGACCGGCTGGGGCGCAATGCGCGCTGGGCGTCGATCGGCAGCGCGGTCGCAGCCGGCCTGATGGGCGTGTTCGGCGAGTACTATTCGCCGCGCGCGGTGTTCTGGCTGACAGCCGCGCTCGCCGTGCCCGCCCTGTTCGCGCTGACGATGATCCAGCGCACGGACACCGTCGAATTGCCGAAGGCCGCGCCGACGCCGCAGCAGATCGAGCGGCGCGAGAGTCTGCGCGAGCTGTTGCGCGACAAACGGATGCTGCTGTTCGCGGCGTGCATCGTGCTGTTCCATCTGTCGAATGCGGCGATGCTCAATCTCGCCGCCGGCGAAGTGACGGCCGGCATGGGCGACAACGTGCAGCTCGTGATCGCGGCGTGCATCATCGTGCCGCAGGCGATCGTGGCGATCATGTCGCCGTGGGTCGGGCGCTCGGCAGAGCGTTGGGGACGCCGGCCAATTCTGCTGCTCGGCTTTTCAGCGCTGCCGATACGGGCGTTGTTGTTTGCCGGAATCAGCAGCCCCTATTTGCTCGTGCCGGTGCAGATGCTCGACGGTTTGAGCGCTGCTGTGTTCGGGGTGATGCTGCCGCTGATTGCCGCCGATGTGGCGGGCGGCAAGGGACGCTATAACCTGTGTATCGGCCTGTTCGGATTGGCAGCCGGGATCGGGGCTACGTTGAGCACCACCGCCGCCGGGTTTGTGGCCGATCATTTCGGCAATGCGGTGAGCTTTTTTGGTCTGGCCACGGCCGGCGCGCTGGCGGTTTTGCTGGTGTGGGCCGCCATGCCGGAGACTCGGGACGCCGCGGCTGAAGACGAAGCGCCGGTGGCAGATGGGGGAAAGTCGGCGGCTCGGTGACCGCCGCCTTTTTGCCTGCGCGGCATCCGGAAGAACACGGCCGCGCGGGCAAAAAAAACCACTACCCGATATCTCGCCCGGCAGTCTCTTGCATAAACGGCAACGGCAACAAAGAAACCATCCCGCACCCGATCAGATACCACGCCGGCGCGAGATGACTCCCTGAAACCTGAATCAGCCAGGTAGCAAAAAACTGCGCGAACCCGCCGAAAATAGAAACCCCGAGACAATAGACAATCGACATGCCAGTCGCGCGAATTTCGCGAGGAAACATCTCCGGCAACATGACGATATTGGGCACGGCGGTAAACGCAACCAGCACGGCCAGTCCGGCAACTACCGACAGCAGAACCGGCACTGTCGGCGATGCATTGATCGTCATGAACGCCGGATACACGGCGACGATCAGCAGCACGCGAGAAACCCACAACACTCGCTTGCGTCCAACGCGATCCGACAACGCGCCCGCAAAAGGCGAACAGATCACCGTCACCATCGCGGCGGTCCACGCGGCCCAGAGTGCCGACGACATCGGCAGATGCAAGATCCTGATCGCGTAAGTGGACAGATAAAACAGCACGATATAGTTTGCCGCCGTGCCGCCGATCGTCGTCAAAACGCCCGTCGTGATGACGCGGGAATGCTCGCGAAATAGCGTGCGCACCGGCTGCGAACCAGGCTGCCAAGCCGCCGTCACACCGTCGCCCGACTGCGGCGCCGGGCCGTCTTCGACGCCCGGCAGCGTCTCATCGAGATGTCGCCGGATATAGATGCCGATCGGCCCCATCGCCATACCGATCACGAACGGCACGCGCCAGCCCCAACTCTCCAGTGCCGCGGTCGAGAGCGCCGCCGCCAGCGCGACACCGAGCAGCGATCCGCACACCGTGTTCAAGCCCTGGCTCACGAACTGCCAGCTGCCATAGAAGCCGCGCGTCTTGTTGCTGCCGTACTCCAGCAACAGCGACGTCGACGCACCGATCTCGCCGCCCAGCGCAAAACCCTGAATCAGCCGCGCCAGAATCACCAGCAGCGGTGCGGCAATGCCGATCGCCGCGTAAGTCGGCGCGAACGCGATGATCGCGGAGCCGAGCGTCATCAGCCACAACGTGAGGCTCATTGCGGCCTTGCGACCCGCGCGATCGGCATACGCACCGAGCACGATGCCGCCCACCGGACGCATGATGAAACCGACGCCGAATGTGCCGACCGCCAGCATCAGTTGCGCGAGTTGCCCTTCCACCGGGAAATACAGCTTGCCGATAATGGTCGCGAAGAAACTATAGATTGTGAAGTCGAAGAACTCGAGGCCGTTGCCGAGTGTAATCGCGGCAATCGCTTTGGCGTGGCTCGTGCGCCTTGCAGGCTGTGCTGCCGACGCGCTCTGCATGCCCAACGCTTGAGTGCCGGCGGGCCGCGATGTGGCGGAATAATCCATCTGTGTCTCCGTGATGTTCTTGCTGCTGATGCGCAGGCGCTGCTCTGCCCGCTTATGCAGAAGCTCCGGCCTCAGACCAGAAACGTCTGCGCGAGTCTCCCCCAATAGGCCGCGCCGGTGGCGAGGCAATCGTCGTTGAAGTCGTAGCCGGGGTTGTGGACCATGCAGCCGCCTTCACCGTCGCCATTGCCGATGATCAGGTAGCTGCCCGGACAACGCTCCAGCAGAAACGCGAAATCTTCACTGCCGGTGAGCGGCTGCATATCGGCAATCAGGCCGCCTTCGCCGAGCCAGTCGAGCGCGACTTGCCGCGCAAGAACGGTCATGCCCGCATCGTTGACGAGAACCGGATAGCGACGCTGATAATCGACATGCGCCTGCGCGCCGAACACGGCCGCCTGGCCGCATGCCACTGCCGTGACGCGTTCCTGCAAGTAATCGCGAACCTCGGGTTTCAATGCGCGCACCGAAAGACGCATCTCGGCCGTCTCCGGAATCACGTTCGGCGCTTCGCCCGCGTGAATCGCGCCGACGGTGATGATCGCCATATCGAGCGGCGCGATGTTGCGCGAGACGATGGATTGCAGAGCCAACACAATCTGCGCGCACACCACCACCGGATCGACCGCCTTGTGCGGCACCGCCCCATGACCGCCGCGGCCGGTCACCTTGATGATCACCGTATCCGACGAAGCCATGAACGAGCCCGGCAAAAAACCGAACTTGCCGGTCGGAAAACCCGGCATGTTGTGCATCGCAAACACGGCGTCGCACGGAAACCTGTCGAAGAGACCATCGTCGAGCATTTTTTTCGCGCCGGCCAAGCCCTCTTCGGCGGGCTGGAAAATCAGATTCAACGTACCGTCGAAGCACTTTTCCCGCGCCAGATGTTTGGCTGCGGCGAGCAGCATGGCCGTGTGGCCGTCGTGGCCGCACGCGTGCATCTTGCCGGGCACCTTGCTCGCGTACGGCAGGCCAGTGGTTTCGTGAATCGGCAGCGCGTCCATGTCGGCGCGCAGCCCTAGTTTGCGCGTGCCGGTGCCGACTTTCAGTTGCCCGACCACACCCGTTTGACCCAGCCCGCGATGCACGCTGTAACCCCACTCCTGCAAGCGTTCGGCCACCAGATCACCGGTTGCGAACTCTTCGTAAGCCAGTTCGGGCTGCGCGTGAATACGGCGCCGCAGCGCGATCATTTCGTCTTCGAGTTCGGCGATGCCCGCCGGAATGGCCATAGTGTTCACGTGGTGTCTCCGTCGATGAAAAGCGTGAACCCAGCATAACGACGCCGATTTTCCAGCGGCAGGCGTAGAATCGTTGCGGCAGCAACCGTTGGTTGCCACCTTATCTCCGCCTCGTCAGATGAAACTGCATCAGCTCAGCACCTTGGCGGCGATTGCCGATACTGGAAGTATCCGGGCCGCCGCCCGCTCGCTGGATCTGTCGCCCGCCGCGGTGACCAAGGCCATGCGCGAACTGGAAGCCGATCTGCAAGCGCCGCTGCTGGTGCGCAGTGCGAGCGGCATCGCGTTTACCGAGTTCGGCCGCGCGCTGGTCGTGCATGCGCGCGTGGTGCTCGGGCAATTGCAGCGCGCGCACGCGGAGATCGAAGCGTTACGCGGCGCCGCGGCCGGCAAACTGTCGATTGGCGTCACGCCGTGGGTCGCGTTGACGTTTCTGCCGCCCACCGTGCAACGGTTCCGGCTGCGCATGCCTGACGTGCAACTGGAGTTTTTCGAAGGACTGCTGGCGGTCGTGCAGCCGCGATTGCGCGACGGCAGCCTCGACTTTTCGATCGGCCGGTCGCCGCCCGCATCGCCGCAATCGGAATTCCACAACGTGCCGCTGTTTTCCACGCATTCGGCAGTAGTCGCGCGGCGCGATCATCCGAAAGCCGGTTGCCGCACACTGCTCGAACTGGAAGACGCGGAGTGGGTATTGAACTGGGATCCGGCGAGCCGCGAGTCGATCTCGGACAATGTGTTCCGCAAGCGCGGCATGCAGGTGCCGCACACCATCCATCTCGCGCATTCGCTGGCGGTCGTGCTGGGTCTGCTCGCGCACACGGACATGCTCAGCATTTTTCCGTGGCCGCTCGTGGAAGTGACGCTCGCGAAGGAGCAATTGTGGGCGCTGCCGCTGCGTGAGACAGTGGATGAAACCATCGTCAGCATCACGTCACGCCGCGGCGCGCCGACGAGTCCGGCGGCCGCGTGCTTTCTCGAATGCCTGCGCGAAGTGATCGACGAAGGCGCGCGCTCGCAAGACCCCGAGCAGCGCCGCCTGTTTCATTCGATCGAATTGCTGCTTTAGTTGCGGCATGGATTAATAGCGAGAATTCACGCGCCTTTCACACGGCTTACGCGCCGTCTGCCTGACGCGCCTGGCGGCGCTTCCTTGCAGCGGCGACGGTCGGCAGCGGCACCGGCACCGCGCCGGACATGCCGTGCTCGATCAGAAAATCGCGGAACAGACTGGCCACGTGCGGCAGCCGTTTATCCGATACATGCATCACATACCAGTCGCGTTCGATCGGATTGGCTGACAGCGGCAGCAACGCGAGCAGGCCTGCCTGAAACTCCAGCGAACATGCGTGCAGCGACAGAAACGCAATGCCGAGGCCGGCCTCGACCAACTGCTTGATCGCCTCGTTGCTCGACAGTTCGGAGCCGATATGAAGCTTGAGGCCCGCGAGGCGAAACAGATTCTCCACGGTGGAACGCGTGCCCGAACCGCGCTCCCGCACGAACAGATTGGCGCTTTGCAGATCGTCGAGCGACAGGCGCTTCTTCTTCATCAGCGCATGCGCGGGTGAGGCGACGAACGCCATCGGATGTTTGGCGAACGCGGTCGCTACCGTGCGCAATTCGCGCGGCGCGCTGCCCATTACCGCGAGATCGATTTCATGCGTAGCCAGCATACGGATGATGTCGGCGCGATTGCCGACCTTGAACTGCACCTTCACCTGCGGACGCGATTCGGTGAAACGCACGAGAAACGGCGGGATCAGATACTCGGCCGTGGTGATCGCGCCGATGCGCAGCGTGCCGCCCTGCTCGCCGTGCAACGCGGCCAGATCGTCCGCCGCGCCGTTCCACAGGTCGAGGATTTCCAGCGCATAGCGGGCGAGAATCTCACCGGCCGCGGTCAACTGCACGCCACGCCCTACGCGCTGCAATAGCGGCGCACCCGCAGCCTCTTCCAGCAAACGCACCTGTAGCGAAACAGCCGGCTGCGTGAGCCGCAATTCTTCGGCCGCGCGCGACACGCTGCCGAGCTTCGCCACCGTATGCAAGGCCTTCAACTGACGAAACGTAGCGGCTTTTAACATAAGTGAAAACCTATATGTTCCGCATAAACATTAAATTGTGCTGCGGTTTTCGCCGATTTTATACTGGCCTGACAGATGAGCCGGGGAATCTTCGGTAGCGCGCTCCACGCCGCGCCATCACCGGCCCCGGTGCGAACAACGTCAGGAGGGTAGCGATCATGATCCAAATCGATCAGCAGGCAGGCGCAACGACACAACGCGCGCAACGTGCGCAGCGAAACGAAAACACGGCGGGGCATCGGATCGTCATCGTCGGTGGCGGCGTGGGTGGACTCGGGCTCGCCACGCGCCTGTCCGCATCGCTCGGGCGTGCCGGCCTCGCGCGGATCGTGCTGGTCGATCGCTGGCCCACGCACTTCTGGAAGCCGCTGTTGCATGAAGCCGCTTCGGGCCAGCTCGATCCCGCCACGCATCAGTTGCAATACGCGGTACAAGCGCAACGGCACGGCTTCGAATTCGAACAGGGCGAACTCACCGCGCTCGATCGCGCGCAACGCCATATCACCGTGAGCGCGCTGCGTGATGCGGACGGCCGCGAAATCCTGCCAGCACGTCAGATCGCCTTCGATACATTGGTGCTGGCCATGGGCAGCGTCACGCAGTATTTCGGTGTGCCCGGCGCCGCCGAACATGCGTTGCCGCTCGAATCGGTCGCGCATGCGGAAGCCTTCCGCCGCAAGCTGCTCGACGCCTGCCTGCGCGCGAGCCACGCGCGCCGCGCACGCACCGCGCATGCGGACACACCGGTGTCGATCAACATCGTCGGTGCGGGTGCGACCGGTGTCGAACTTGCCGCCGCGCTGCGCGACACGGTGCGTTTGCTGAATCGCTACAGTCCGTTTTCGCTCGATCCCGCGCGCGATTTTCGCATCCGTCTGATCGAAATCAGTGGGCGCGTACTGCCCGCGCTATCCGAATCGATCTCGGCGCGCGCTGAGCAGATGCTCGAGAGCCTCGGCGTGCAAGTGTTGAGCGCGACGCGCGTCACCGAAGTGCGAGCGGATGCCGTGCTAACCGACGGCGGTACGCCGCTCGCCAGCGACATCGCGATCTGGACGGCGGGTATCGCGGGGCCGCCGGTTTTGCGCACGCTGGACGGTATCGCCGTAAACCGCAACGCACAGATAAACGTGAATCGCACCCTGCAATGCACGAACGACGCGAACGTATTCGGTCTCGGCGATTGCGCAGCCTGTCCCGCCGACGACGCAGGCACCTTCCTCGCGCCGCGTGCGCAGGTCGCGCATCAGCAGGCACTGTTTCTGGCGCGTGCATTGAAGTGCCGCGTGACAGGCAAAGCGCTGCCCGAGTTCGTGTATCGCGACGCCGGCACGCTGGTCGGCTTCGGGCGTGAAGGCGCGATCGGCAACCTCAGCAGCGGCTTGCTCACGCAGCCGGTGTTCGTCGACGGCTGGTTCGCTAGCGCGATCTACAAGCTGATTTATCGCCGGCACGTCATGACGCTGACCGGTTTCGCACGTATGGCGCTCGATACGGCGAGCCACTGGCTGCGCAGGCGCGTGCATCCGGTGATCCGTCTGCACTGAGGGACGCATGGCCACTCGCGCGGCTCGCTAAGCATGAGCATGAGCGAGCCATGCGAAACCGAGCATGCGCGTCGAATACCGAAACAAAATATGCACGCGCCATATATGACGAAATTGTCATCTTGCTCTCATGTTGATATCGATCAGGTCAACGTACGATGAAACCGTTTCACTTTCGACTCGTACGGTATGCGGCATTTTCAAAGAATGCGAAGCCTGACAATGCGCATCACCCATTTGGGCACGGGCTTCCCCGCGCAATGGGAGCGACTTCAGATCGAACAGCCCGTCTCACTGGCAGCCGCGCTGGTTGTCATTGCGATCAGCTCTCTGGCGTTCTGGTGGAATCAGCCTGACGGGCTGTTCGACGGCGGCGAACCGTCCTGCGCAGCCGTATCCGCAGCCGCATCGGCTTCCGGCAAGCCGGGAGGCCAGAACGGCCCATTGTTTACACGCGGCCTGCTATCGCTTGAAGTGTCTTCCGCGATCATACGCACATCGCCACGCTCGCAGACATCGAGCCAGCTGCCCGCCGACGATCACAGCCTCGAAGCACCCCGCGTCCCCATGTCGTGCAGTCCCGCTACGCGTATCGGCCGCTGAAAAGCGTCACCGGAGAGAAAACCATGCGTATCCTGATCGTCGAGGACGAAATCAAAACCGGCACGTACCTTCGAAAGGGATTGACCGAAGCGGGCTTTACCGTCGACTGGGTGGCGGACGGCGTGACGGGCCAGCATCGCGCGCTGACGGAAGACTACGACCTGATCATCCTCGACGTCATGCTTCCCGGCCAGGACGGCTGGACAGTGCTGAAAAATCTACGCCGCACCCATTCGACCTCGGTACTGCTGCTCACCGCGCGCGACGAGGTGGACGACAAGGTGCGCGGCCTCGAAATGGGCGGCGACGACTATCTCGGCAAGCCGTTCGACTTTGCCGAGTTGCTGGCCCGTGTCCGCTCCATCCTGCGACGCGGACAACCCCGCGACGCCGCCTCGCTGCAGGTGTCGAACCTGGTACTCGATCTGACGCGCCGCAAGGCCACGCGCCAGGGCGACACGATCCTGCTCACGGCCAAGGAATTCGCGCTGCTTTGGCTGCTGATGCGTCGTCAGGGCGAAATCCTGCCTCGCTCGACGATCGCCTCCCAGGTGTGGGACATGAACTTCGACAGCGACACGAACGTCGTGGATGCCGCGATCCGGCGCCTGCGCGCGAAAGTCGACGACAACTACGAACCCAGGCTGATACACACCGTGCGCGGCATGGGCTACGTGCTGGAAGAGCGCGGCCTGTCACAGTCTTGATGCGAAGTCTGCTCACGGCAATGCGTTTGCGCGCGAAAGCCCGGTCCATGAAGCAGCCCGTGCGCCCCCTGCTGCGCACTTTGCGCGCAAGGCTATCGGTCCTGTTCGCGCTTTCGACCTCGACGCTGCTGATATTCAACGGCGTCCTGCTGCACCGCGGCTTGCAAACGCGTCTCGAGGTCACGTCGGCGCGTGAAATGGCCACCATCCTCGCATCGCTGCAAACGCGCCTCCTGACCATGCCCAGCATTACAGCGGTCAGCGCCGATCGTGAGACCTGGCACAAGCAGGTGTACGGCCACAAGAACTTCGATATCGCCCTGTTCGACACGCGAAGCGCGCCGCTCATCCGCACTAGCGGCTATTGGCCGAACGCGGAGACGATGACCGTGCGCGCCGGCCTGGTACCCGTGAGCGTATCGGCCGGGACACAGCCGCTGCGTTTTCTGGTGGCGATGGCGCCGCTTGGCGGGTTGTCCGGCACTCAGGTGCGCGTGGTCGTGCAATACGACACGCGCGGCGAACGCGCGTTGCTGCGCGCTTATGCACTCAACGTGCTCGTTGTGATCACGGCCGGGACGCTGGTGAACGCGCTGCTTGCATGGTCGATTGCCCGCCTCGGGCTGCGGCCGCTGGCCTGTTTGACAGCGCGTGCCGAGCGGATCTCCAGCAGCCACCTTGCGCAGCCGCTGCCCGAGCACGACATGCCCGGCGAACTGAAGGAACTGAGCCGCGCCTTCAACCGGATGCTTGCACGCCTGCATGAATCGTTCACACGGCTCACGCAATTTTCATCCGATCTTGCACACGACATGCGCACCCCGCTCACCAATTTACTGGCCGAAGCGCAGGTCGCCCTGTCGCAACCGCGCTCAGCGGATGAATATCGCGGCGTGATCGAATCGAGTGTGGACGAATTCCAGCGGCTCGCGCGCCTGATCGACAGCATGTTGTTCCTCGCGCGTGCGGACAGCGGTCACCGCCGGCTGACGCTGCAGTCCGTCGATGCACGCAGCGAAGCGATGCGGATCGCCGGCTACTACGAAATCATGGCCGCGGATGCCGGCGTCGAGATCGTCGTATCGGGCAATGCGTGCTTCGAAGGCGATGTGCCGCTGGTGCAACGGGCGCTGAACAATCTGATTTCGAACGCATTGAGCCACGCGCCGCGCGGCAGCACCGTCAACATACAGTGCGGCGAGCACCGGCACTACGCTCAGCTGTCGGTGTCGGACACCGGTGCGGGCATCGACAGTCCGCATCTGGAGCGCATCTTCGACCGTTTCTACCGGGTCGATCCATCGCGGCACAACTCGGCAAGCGGCACGGGCCTCGGGCTCGCCATCGTCAAATCGATCATGGACGAACATCGAGGCGAATGCAGCGTGGAAAGCGTGGCACACAGGCGCACCACATTCAGTCTGCGGTTTCCGAAGCATGTGCCCGGCAGTTGAGCGAAGCTCGGCCCGGCACGTATGGGAGAGATCGAGCGGCAACCTGATCGTGCATGGCGGACTCTCAGTCCAGAAACTCCGCTGCCCGCTTGCGTAGCACCACGCCGAAATCGTCGAGCCAGCCGATCGACAAACGCCAGCTCTGCCAGTACAGATCGACATCGATGGGCTTGCCGGGCGCCATTTCCACCAGCTCCCCGCTCGCCAGATGCGGGGCGATCATGCGCTCCGGGCACATGCCCCAGCCGAGGCCCGTCACGCAGGCGCGCAAAAAGCCGGCGACATGCGGAATCCAGTGCAACGGCGGATCGAGTTCCGCGCGCGTGATGCGGCGCATGAAGCGCTTTTGCAACTGGTCTTTCGGATTGAAGTCGACGCACGGCGTGCGCCGCAAACTCTCGCGCGTAACACCGCCGGCAAAGTGACGTGCGAGGAAGTCCGGCGAACAGACCGCCAGATAGCGCATCCGCCCAAGACGCGTGGAGCGGCAGCCCTGCACCGGCTCGGCCTGCGTGGTGACCGCGCCTTGCACGCTGCCGTCGCGAATCCGCTGCGCGGTATGGTCCTGATCGTCGATCACCAGATCGAGCAGCATTTCCCGTTCTACGCAGAATTGCGCGACCGCGTCGATAAACCAGGTGCCCACGCTGTCGTCGTTGACGGCCACGCGCAGCGCCGGCCACGGTTCGACCAGCGCGCCGGGCAGCGCCGGCAGGCGGCCGGTCAGCTCCGCTTCCAGCAATTGCACGCGCTCGGTGTGGCGACACAGCAGCGCACCCGAAGTGGTCGCGACGCAGGGTTGGCCGCGCTTCACCAGCACGCTCCCCACGCGCTCTTCCAGCAGCTTGACCCGCTGCGACACCGCGGACGGCGTCACGTTGAGCTCGCTGGCGGCACGGTCGAACGAGCCGTGGCGCACCACGGCGGCCAGCGCGTCGAGCAACGCATAGTCGAGCATTAGCTTTCCTTAATCGGCATTAAGTGAATTAGCTTCTCTTATGACAAGCGAACCCGCAGACTAGCCCCGTTCGCTTCTCCCGTCTACTGGATCGACTATGAACTGGCTGTCTTTTTCTCACGGCGCCGCCCTGTGCGCATCTCTGATCGTCACCATCGGCGCACAAAACGCCTTCGTGTTGCGGCAGGGCATCATGCGCTCGCACGTCGGCAAGATCGTCGCGCTGTGCGCGCTGTCGGACTTCATTCTGATCGGCGCGGGCGTCGGCGGCGCTTCGGTACTGGTCGAGCGTTATCCCGTGTTCGTCCACGCCATGCTGTATGTCGGGCTCGCGTATCTGGCCTGGTTCGGGATCAACGCGCTGCGCCGCGCAGTGCGGCCGGAACACGCGGTGCTGGAAAGCGAGGCCGGCAGCGCGGCGCCCGTGCAGCGCGCCGTACCGATCATTCTGATGACGCTCGCCTTCACGTGGCTCAATCCGCATGTGTATCTCGACACGTTCCTGCTGATCGGCACGGCCGGCGCGCGCGAACCGGAAGGCGCGCGGGTTGCCTTCGCGCTGGGCGCGATGGCGGTCAGCGGTATCTGGTTCATCGGCCTGGGTTACGGCGCACGCGCCCTCGCGCCGCTCTTCAAGCGGGCAACGGCATGGCGCGTGCTGGATGGTGCAATCGGCAGCATGGTATTGCTGCTCGCGGTAACGCAACTGCGGTGAAGGCCGCGTCGTTCCGGCCAGTTACGGCTACCGCATTCTGGTTCGCTGACGGCAAAGCGTGCTGTCGGCTCTTCACTGTTTTCCGCCATACGCCTAGATGTACCCAAGCGCGGATGCCTTCAATGTAGCCGCTGCCCGAGTGGAACATTCGAGCTTCCGGAAGACGCTTTCCACATGCGTTCGCACGGTACTGGGGCTCAACTCGAGCGCGCGGGCAACCTCCTTGTTGCTCGCACCGAGACTGATATGTTTCAGCACTTCGGCTTCCCGTGGCGAAAGCAATCCTGTTTTCGGACTCCGTGCCCGGTCATCCTCAACGGACGCCCGGCAATCCCCGAGTTCCGCGGACACTGTTGCCTTGACCACTTCCGCGTCGAAGCGCCCTGCCCGCGCCTGCTCAGTGAGCAGAGCGGCAGCCTCATCCGGCGAGAACGCCGGCCTCCAGGGGCGAGCCGAGCGTAACGCGACCCACGCGGCGGCGACCGCGAGAATACGCGCTTCGCGTCCAATCGCATCGCCGGCACTGCTTCGGAAATAGCCTGAACCGTCGAGGCGCTCGTACGCGAAAGAAGCGATCTCCGATTCCCGGGCCAGCCCTTCGATCTGTTTGCCGGCACGCGCGGTCCAGTAGGGCACGAGGCGCACCTTCTCCCATGCGGCAGGGGAAAGCCCGCCCGCCGTGTTCCAGATCGCGTTGGGGACCGCCATGCGTCCCATGCCATGCAGCAGGCCCGCCACATACGCGCGGCGCCGCGCTTCCTCATCGGTGCCCAGACTTGCGCAGCAGGCGGCGGCCGTCCCGGCCACTCGCCGCGAATAGCCGGTCATCCATGGCAGCTTCAGGTCGATCACATCGGCGACGATCTCGGGCGCGCTGACAAGCTGCATCGCGTCCGTGCAGATGGGCTCATCACGACGTTGCGCGACCGAACGGTCGAGTTCTTCGAGCCATGCCGCTCCGCGAACCGCGGCAAGCCGCGCCAACTCCGCCGGATATTGCCGGCCCGCCTTCTGCGCGATCAACATCTGCGCGCGCTCCAGACCGTAGACCCGGCTCAGGATCTCGAGATCCCCGGCCACCGCGACCATGAACACCGCGGACGGTACGTCGCCGCCCGGCATCTGGCCCGGAAAACCTCCGCCATCCCAACTTTCGAAAATCCGCCGAAGCGCCTCCTGAGTCGCATCAGCCAGCCCGAGCATGTGAGCCACCTCACCGGAGACTTCGCAGTGGATCTGGGCGAGCGGCATGATCGCGGCGCCGACTTGCGCCGGTGATTCGCCGACACCGGCCCAGTCCGGCCGCATGGCGAGCATCGCCGCACGCCCGCCGATGTCGTCGCCGAGCCAGTCGGAAAAACCGGTTGCGTTCGCGGTGCAGCCAGACCACCTCAGAAGGGACACTTCCCTGACGACATCGCATTGCGCGCCGTCAAGACCGGCCTCCGCCGCGAGCCGCGCCGCGAGCCAGCCGGTGCGCGGCGAATGGTCGGTTGGCTGCCCCATGCTGAGGTCGCCAATGAACGCCAGCGCCTTGACAGCGTCCAGCACCCGGATTGCAGAAATGTCATGCATGGCTTTCGACCTTGTTGTCAGTACCCGCCCGTCCAGCCGGGCTGCGTCGAATCGGTCATTCGACCGCTCCAGGAAGCGGCCCGAATGGCGCATCCTCCAGTCCGCAAGTTACACGAGGCCGTCGTGGTACGTGCGGACAGAGAAGGATCGCATGATCCCCGCGCCCTTGCAGGCAGCCATGGCGCAACAGATCGGCGCGACGGTGGTCAAGGTCGACGCGAGCCACGTCGTCATGCTGTCGCAGCCGGCCGAAGTCGCGGCAGCCATTATCACGGCGGCTCGCACGGCGAAGTGAGGACGACAGGCTGTCGGGCGATCACGGTAATCGCGCCGATCGCCCGATGTGCCGGTGCGCTGAATGTCAGTGCCTTGTCAGCGGCTTTATCGGTGTCTCTACGTTTGCACAGCCCGCAAACGAAGCGCGTTGCCGATCACCGAGACCGAGCTCAATGCCATCGCGGCGCTCGCGAGAACCGGACTCAGCAGCACGCCTAGCCACGGATACAGCACGCCCGCGGCGACCGGGATTCCAATCACGTTGTACGCAAAGGCGAAGAACAGGTTCTGGCGGATGTTTTTCATCGTCGCGACGCTCAGGGCCCGGGCTCGCGCGATGCCTCGCAGGTCGCCCTTGACCAGCACCACGCGGGCGCTGTTCATCGCCACGTCGGTGCCGGTACCCATCGCAATGCCCACATTGGCCTGAGCAAGAGCCGGCGCATCGTTGACACCGTCTCCCGCCATTGCAACGATATGCCCTTGCTGCTGCAACTCCTGAACATGCCTGTACTTGTCCTGCGGCAGCACGCCGGCTTTGACGCCGTCGAGCGCCAGCGTTTTTGCCACTGCGTTGGCGGTGACGGGGTTGTCGCCGGTCAGCATGATGATCCGGATACCCGACGCCCTCAGCAACCGGACCGCCTCGGCGGTGGTTTCCTTGACCGGGTCGGCGACGCCGATATAGCCCGCGAGCGTGCCCTCGATTGCGAGGTACATGATGGTCTGGCCGGCTTCGCGCAGCCGGTCCACTTCCGTGCGTACGGCGGCGCAATCGACCTTCGTGTCGTCCATGAGCGCCGTATTGCCCAGCACTGCGCCGTGACCGTCGATCCGGCCGCTCACACCCTTGCCGACAATCGCATTGAATGCTTCAACCGGCCTGGTCTGCGCGTTTTTCTCCCGCGCCTCGGCCACAATGGCCTGCGCCAATGGATGCTCGCTCGGCCCTTCAAGGCTGGCCGCATAGCTCAGCACGACGGACTCCGACTGCTCCGCCAGCGCCACGACCGTTTGCACGCGAGGTTTGCCCTCGGTCAGCGTGCCGGTTTTGTCGACCACCAGCGTATCGACTTTCTCCATCAGTTCGAGGGCTTCCGCGTCCTTGATCAGAACTCCTTCCTTGGCGCCGCGGCCGACTCCTACGATGATAGAAACAGGCGTTGCCAATCCGAGCGCACAGGGGCACGCAATGATGAGCACGCTGATGGCGACGACCAGCGCGTTCGCAAGCGCAGGAGCCGGCCCGACGGCAGCCCACACCACAAACGAAGCGAGCGCGACTGCGAGCACCGTCAGCACGAACCAGCCCGACACCTTGTCAGCCAGCTTCTGGATGGGAGCGCGGGAGCGACCCGCCTGCGCGACCATCTGAACGATTCGGGCCAGCAGCGTATCCGAGCCGACCTTCTCCGCACGCATCAGGAACGTGCCGGTCTGATTGACGGTCGCGCCCGTCACCTTGCTGCCGGTACCCTTTTCCGACGGAATGGATTCCCCGGTAATCATGGATTCGTCGACGCTCGAACTGCCGTCCGTGACAACGCCGTCGACCGGAACCTTGGAGCCCGGTTTGACGCGCAGCAAGTCGCCCACGGCGACATCTTCCAGCGGCACCGCTTCCTCGGTCCCGTCAGACCTAACGCGAATCGCCGTATGCGGCGCCAGTTTGAGCAGATCCCTGATAGCACTCGACGTGCGTGAACGCGCGCGAAGTTCGAGCACCTGCCCGAGCAGAATAAGCGTGACGATGACGGATGCGGCCTCGAAATACAGCGGCAACTCATGGCCGCGCCGGAACGCCTGCGGCAACGTATCGGGAAAGAACAGCGCGAACAGGCTGAACCCGTACGCCGCGGCCACGCCCAGTCCGATAAGACTGAACATGTTCAGTTGCCACGTCCTGAAGGATGTCCAGCCGCGCTGCAGAAAAGGCCATCCTGCCCACAGGACGACCGGTGTGGCGAGTACTGCCTGGACGTACTGTGCCCACGATGCAGACATCCAGTGTGGCCGTGCCAGGCGGGCTCCGATTTGATCCACGACCGCGCCGAGGTCGAAAGATGAAACCATCGGCCCCATCGTCATCACCAGCAGCGGCACGGACAGCGCGAGCGCAACCCGGAACCGGTGCGTCATCGACTCGAGTTCGACGTTCCGCTCCTCGACCGCGGGCGGGGTCACGGGTTCGAGTGTCATGCCGCAAATCGGGCAATTGCCCGGCGCCGATGTCCGTATCTGCGGGTGCATCGGGCAAGTGTAGACGACGCCCGTCTCGCCCCCGCGTTGCGGCCCGGACGCTTGAGCGGAATCGATGGTTACGGAACCCGGTGAGTGAGCGTGGGCGTGGACGTGGCCGTGCGATTCAGACATGAAAAGCCCTCCGCGATGCGCTATTGGACATGCGCCGTATCGTTGCTGGATAACTTCCGGGTCCATTTGACCTGACGCAAGGAAGAAGCGTCGACGCGAATATTTACGGCGGGCAAAGCGAGCGGCGACGAAAAGCACCTCGCACAAGGCGCGCGCGCTTCGCCGGAGTCCACGAAGCGGCGCTTACGCGTTTACGCTTTTACTCTACTGTAACGGACTTCGCCAGATTTCTTGGCTTGTCGACATCAGTCCCGCGCGCGCACGCTGTATGGTAGGCAAGCAGTTGCAACGGCACCACATGCAGAATCGGCGACAACGGGCCGTAATGCTCCGGCATTCTGATCACGTGAATACCGGGCTCACTGCCGATCCGCGTGTCGGCGTCGGCAAACACATACAGTTCGCCGCCTCGCGCCTTCACTTCCTGAAGATTCGATTTCAGCTTTTCGAGCAGCGCGTCGTTCGGCGCGACCGTCACGACCGGCATCGCATCCGTAACGAGCGCCAGTGGGCCATGCTTGAGCTCACCGGCCGGATAAGCCTCTGCGTGAATGTAGGAAATCTCCTTGAGCTTGAGCGCCCCTTCCAGCGCGATCGGATAATGCGAGCCGCGCCCGAGGAACAGCGCGCTTTCCTTGCCGGAGAACTTCTCCGACCACGCGATGATCTGCGGCTCCAGCGCCAGCACGGCGTTCAACGCGGCCGGCAGATGGCGCAACTGGCGCACATAATCGGCTTCCTGCTCCGCACTCACCGTGCCGCGGATCTTCCCCAACGTCACGGCAAGCACGAACAGGCCGACCAGTTGCGTGGTGAACGCCTTGGTCGATGCCACGCCGATCTCGCGGCCCGCGTGCGTATGAAACGACAGTGACGTCAACCGCACCATTGCGCTCGTCGCCACATTGCAGACCGACAACGTATGAGCATGTCCCAGCGACTGCGCATGCTTCAGCGCGGCGAGCGTGTCGGCCGTTTCGCCGGATTGGGAAATCACGACCACTAGCGCCTCAGGATTGGGCACCGAATCGCGGTAGCGGTATTCGCTGGCGATTTCGACCTGCGTCGGAATCTTCGCGATCGATTCGAGCCAGTACTTGGCCGTCAGTCCCGAGTAATAGCTCGTGCCGCAAGCGAGAATCAACAGGCTGTCGATATCCGCGAACACGGCGGCTGCCCTCGCGCCGAACAGCGAAGCGTCGAGCGACTCGCCTTGCGGCACCGTGTCGGCGATAGCGCGCGGCTGCTCGAAGATTTCCTTCTGCATGAAGTGGCGGTATGGTCCGAGTTCGACGCCGCCGCCATACGCCGCCACGGTGCGCACTTCGCGCTGTACGTCGGCGCCCTCGCGGCTCACGACCCGCACGCGCTCCAGCGTCAACTCGCACACGTCCCCCTCTTCCAGGAAGATGAAGCGCTCGGTCTCGCCGGCCAACGCCAACGCGTCGGAGGCGAGGAAATTCTCGCCTTCGCCGAGGCCAACCACCAACGGCGAGCCTTGCCGTGCGCCCACCAGGAGATGCGAATGATCCTTGTGTTCGACCGCGATCGCATACGCGCCGTCCAGTTGCTTCACGGCTTCGCGAACGGCCTCGAACAGATCTCCGCGATACAGGCTGTGCACGAGGTGCGCGACCACTTCGGTGTCGGTTTGCGAAACGAACACGTAGCCCTTGGCCCGCAGCATCTCGCGCAACGGCTCGTAGTTTTCGATGATGCCGTTATGCACCAGCGCCAACTCATCCTTCGAAAAGATCGGATGCGCGTTGTCCGTGACCGGCGCGCCGTGCGTCGCCCAACGGGTGTGCGCGACGCCCGTGCCGCCTTCGAGATGCGTCTCGCGCGCCTGCGCGTCGAGATCCGCGACCCGCGCCGTGCTGCGCGCGCGGCGCGGGCCGGCGGCGGCCAGCACGGCGACGCCGCACGAGTCGTAACCGCGATACTCGAGACGACGCAGTCCTTCGATCAGAACCGGGACGATGTTACGTTGCGCTACCGCGCCGACAATGCCACACATAAAATTGCTTTCCCACGTGATGTTGTACCGGATGGGGCGAGCCGCCCCGGATCGAGCTGAGTTCGAGCTGAGTTCGAGTTGAGTCTCAGGCGTAACCGGCAGGATTGGTCGACTGCCAGCGCCAGTGGTCCGCGCACATCCGTTCGATGCCGTACTGCGCGCGCCAGCCGAGCAGCTTTTCAGCGGCGGACGGATCGGCAAAACAGGACGCCACGTCGCCTGGACGGCGCGCCACGATTTCATAAGGCACCGGCCTCGCCGATGTCTTTTCGAACGAGCGCACCACGTCCAGCACGCTATAGCCCTGCCCCGTGCCGAGATTCACCACAAAGCTCGCATCGCGCCTCACCAGCGCGTCGAGCGCGGCCAGGTGTCCGCGCGCCAGGTCCACCACATGGATGTAATCGCGCACGCCGGTGCCGTCCGGCGTGTCGTAATCGCCACCGAATACGCGCAGCTTCGCCAGCTTGCCGACCGCCACTTGCGCGACATACGGCATGAGGTTATTGGGAACGCCGCCCGGGTCTTCGCCGATCAGACCGCTCTCGTGCGCACCGACCGGATTGAAATAACGCAGCGTGGCGATACGCCATGACGGATCCGACACTTCCAG
Source organism: Paraburkholderia dioscoreae (assembly GCF_902459535.1). Lineage (NCBI taxonomy): Bacteria > Pseudomonadati > Pseudomonadota > Betaproteobacteria > Burkholderiales > Burkholderiaceae > Paraburkholderia > Paraburkholderia dioscoreae. Next base: position 1,558,199 of record NZ_LR699553.1, on the reverse strand, counting down.
GTCGCGCAGCACCTGTTCGGCGATCAGCTTCGTCTGGCCGTACGGATTCGTGGCCGATAACGGAAACGATTCGTCGATCGGCGAGGTCTTCGGCACGCCATACACCGTGGCCGACGAACTGAACACGAACTGCTTCACATTGCGTGCGCGCATGACCGCGAGCAGCGTAAGCAGACTGCCGAGATTGTTGTCGTAGTACTCGATCGGCCTGGAGACCGATTCACCCACCGCTTTCAACGCCGCGAAGTGAATCGCGCCGGTCACCGGGTGCGCGTCGAAAATGTGCTGCAACGCGGCTTCGTCGCGTGAATCCGTTTCGTAGAACGCCACGCGCTTGCCGGTAATCTGCTCCACGCGTTTGAGCGACTCGCGGTTGCTGTTGACGAGGTTGTCGACCACGACCACGTCGTAACCGCCGTTCAGCAATTCCACGCAGGTATGCGAACCGATAAAGCCGGCACCGCCGGTTACCAGAATCGTGCCCTTCAAGACCATGCGAATTTCCCCTTTCTATCGATTCAACTCGAGCGGCTCGCCGCTCATTGCCGCCCGGTCAGACCCACGCCGACCGTCGCGAGTCCGCCGTCGGTCACGTAAGGCATGATTCCGGCTTGCGCGATGCGCGCGGTGGTTTCGGTTGCGCAGGCGTCGTCCGCGGGCGAGCAATAGTCGATGGCCAGCACCGGCAGCCTGTACTGACCGCGGACGGTCGCCGCCTGCGCGAGCAGCCAGTCGCGATCGGCCTGCGGCACTTCCGTATAGCGTTGCTTGCCGGCGTCCCAACCGCGATACAGCGATTCGAATGCGACCACGTAGGCAAGATCATGGACCTGCGGCAACACTTCGAAGCCCCGGTTGAAGATCAGCTTCGCTCGTGGATAGCGCGTCTTGATCGCGCGGATCACCCGCACCAGCCCTGCTTCCTGCGCGGCTCGCGTGGCAGCGGTTTTGGCGACCAGGTGATAGGAATCGAGCGTGTCGAGGAAAAAGCCGCGAAAGCCTTTTTTCCAGAGCGGCGCGATCACCTTGTCCACGAAAAACGCCGGCCAATCGGCGGCCGTCTGATCGACCACATGCGAAGCCCACGCTTCATTGACAGTCAGCAGCCAGGCAGACGGCATTGCGCTGTAATACGCGCGATGCGGGTTCACTTCACCCACGCTCACGTAGGCGAACCACGCGGGATGCGCTTTCGCGTGAGCACGCGGATTGAAGTGCGCGTCGGGATCGACCACCACGACATCGAATGCGGACAGTTCTTCTACCGGCGGATTCGCGCCGTAGTACAGCGCCACCGACGGTCCCACCGGAGCGTCCGCCGCGCCCTGCGCATGCGCCACCGAAGCCAGCGCGCTGAATGCGGCCATGCGCGCGAGCCGGCTCACACGGCGCAGCAGCGCGCGCAATGTGGAACATCGGTCGTGATCGTGCTCAGGCAAGCCCGGCTCCTCTTTCATGTTGTGCAGGCCAGCCGGCCCGCTTCAGGCGGCTGGTGCTAACTGCCCACCGGCAGGAACGACCACCAGCAGATACTATCGAGCGACGCAATCGAGATCGACGGACTGAACCCCGCCTGTTGCGCGGCCGTCCACGCGGTTTGCGCGGTCGAACTCGCCGTGCACGACGACACATAGTCGAGCGACCCTGCGAAGAACCCGTTGCGCCCGAGGTTCTGCTCGGTGCTTTGCCACGACTTCAACTGCTGCACCACCGACGTGCTCGTCGACGGCAGGAAGACCTGCTCGGCTATCACGCCGTCGATCAGCCACGGAAACGATACGCCTCCCGTCGTCCCGCCGATAGCCTGCACCGGCGCGGCATTGGGCACCAGCACAAGGTCCGGAAAGCGGTCGCGTAGTTGCTTGACGAGATCGAGGCCGCCTTGCGCACAGGCCGCATCGCACGGAGCGGTGGACGAACCGGCGCCGTGCCCGACGATCTCGAAGTTATCCAGCATGAAACCGTCGACACCGGTTGCCGCGAGCCGCGCCGCCACGTAGTTGACGAGCAGATTCTGATAGTCGGCATTGGCGGGATTCATCCAGTATTCCTGGAAGCCCTGATATTTGCTGATTTGCGCCGACGTATTCGCGCCACACGACACGAAGCCCGAGGGGACAGTGTTCCAGTAAGTGCGCGATTTCTCGCACGCGCCGAAATTCAGATAACTGAGCACTTTCGCGCCATCCGCCTTCAACGCCGCGATCTGCGCCGCGGAGAAGGCAGGCGTGCCGTTACCGGGATCCGCGTCGATCACGATCAATTTGAACGTGGCCGCGGCCTGGGCGATGTCGAGCGCGCTGCCCAGGCCGTAATAGGCCGCCCACACCGGCTGGGCCGGCAACGCGCGAGCCGCGGAGATCGCCGGCGTGGGGCTCATCGGCTGCGTGTTGGTATTCGCGTTGCTGTTCGCGTTCGTCGCGGGATTCGCCGAGCCGGTCGAATTCGCCGAATTGTTCGAGTTAGAAGAGGTGGAAGAGCTGGAAACGTTAGCGGAGTTAGCCCCGCTGCCGCCCGACCCACCTCCGCAAGCGGCCATCGAGCCAGTAGCGGCGATAGCGACAGCCGCGCCGATCCATCGACGCGCCAGCCGGCCGGCACATTGGACATTGAAAGCAAGGCGCGCGCGAGCGGCCCGCTGAAGCGGGCCAAAGTCATACTGAGGCATGTGGAATCCGAAGTCGAACGGTGTCAGGCCGAGGGCGCGGGCGCGCCGGTTCGCCTCCCCACGCGCGAGGCACCACCGTTACAGAACGGCAGGCCTCGCATGAGGCAGGATCAAAAACAGCAACGCTTTCGCTTCAACCCCGCAACATATACGTTTCGTATTCCAAAGACATGAATTTGTGGTCGAGCACTTTCACTGCCGCCACCACCACGACCAGCAGCGCCAGCGCAAATCCATAGCCGTAGAAATCCGGCCCGAGTCTGAGCGTGATGCCGGTGAAGAGTCCGTTCAGCACGACGAATGCGCCGGTGAGCCGCAGCACGACGCGCCGCCCGTCGAGATAGAAGAACACGTTGAGCAGCCCCAGCAGCAGCACCTGCAGACTCGCCGACACCACGTCCACCACCAGCAGCGGCATATAGAGCGGCGAAATGCCCAGCGAGCCCAGCACGCGCTCGCCGAAGGCGATGATCAGCAACAGCACCACCGCCTGCACCTTGATGATTTCATACAGACCGGCCCGCACGCTGCCCACCATCATGTCGCGCATTTCGTTGATATGGCGCAGCGTCGCGCCGCTGCGCACGGCGTCGTAGAAAGCGTCGTAGTACTCGACGAAATCCGCCTCGATGCGCACGAGGAAGGTCGCCATGCCGGGCATCACGCACACGTAGGCGATAAAAATCGGAATGTCGTAAATCACCGACGCGTGCAGCGGGCCGATGACCCGGGTGCCCGTACCCGGCGCATACCAGAACATGAACTTGTCGAGCCACACGCCGATGTTGAACAACAGGCCGACCAGCGCGAGGCTCGGATAGGCGAAGCGCCGCTCGAACACTTCGAACGAAACGAAACGCTCGCTGCGGTAATTGCGGTAGATCAGACCCGACAAGCCGGCGAGCAGCACGATGTGCCCCGCCACGAATCCGCCGAGCAATCCGACAAGTCCATAACCGTTCAACGCGAGCGCGAGGCACACCACGCACGCATAGCCCACGGCGAACACCAGCAGGATTTGCCGATACTGCTTCACGCTCGACAGAAAGATCACGGCGATCCAGATGTTGCTGACCACGACAAAGCCCGTAATCATCAGCAAGCGATAGATCAGCGGTTCCTCGCGGAAACCCACCAGCATCGCGATCACCGCGACCACGCTGGCGAGAATCGACGACACCAGCACCACGCCGTTATAGTTCGACAGCACGAGGTCATCGCGTTTTTCGAACAGCCGGTCGGAAATGAACCGCGTGAACGACAACTGCAGCGGCCCGGTGAGAATCAGGCTGAGCGCGATCAGATAGGTGACCGACACCTGAAACTGCACGATCGCGAAGGTCGGGATCACCGAGGTGAGACTGATCAGGCCGATGATCAGGATCCCGAAGATCGACAGGATCAGCGGCCCGGAACTGATCAGGCCCGCGTAGGCATAGGCGCGCGCCACGCCGGTCAGCGTGTCGCGGCGCATGATCTTGCGCAATTCGAAGCCGATACCCGCCATCAGCGTGTCTCCCGCGATTGAACGGACTGCGCCGGCTGCACGCGCGGCTCCGCCCCGGATTGAGTGGCGTGGTGCATCGGGCAGCGCGCCGCGTCGGCGGCCGTGCCGTTGCGCTCGCGATCCGGCATGGCGGAAAGCCGGTCATACAGGGTGCGATAGCGGTCGATCATCTGCTTCCTGGTGTAATAGCGGCGCACGCGCGCGAGTCCGGCCTGCTGCGCGGCGTGCCAGCGGGTCTCGTCGGCGAGCAGCGACAGCACCGCCTGGGCAAACGCCGCCGGGTCCGCGAGCTGAACCACCATGCCGGCCGAACCGAGCGCGCGATCTTCCGCATCCATGCCTTCGATCAGCTGGCGGCACGAGCCCACATCCGTTGTGATGGCCGGCACGCCGGCCGCGAAGCCCTCCAGCACCACCAGCGGCAGCGCCTCGCTGATCGAGGTCAGCGCGATCACGTCCACTTGCGGCAGCATGTCGTCGATGCGCTGGAAACCGAGGAATTTCACATTGCGGCCGAGCCCGAGACTCTCCACGAGCGCGCGGCATTCGAGCGCGTAGGCGGGATCTTCCTCTTCCGGCCCGATGATCCAGCCTTCCAGATTCGGCATGGTCCGCGACGCAATGAAGATCGCGCGAATGAAGGTCTTGATGTCCTTGATCGGCACCACCCGCCCGATCAGCGCCACCACGCGGTGCGAGCGCGGTTTGCGCTCGGCCACCAGCGGCCCCAGCGCGTCGACGTCGATACCGTTCGGTATGCATTGCGTGCGCTCGGCGCGCGCGCCGTCCGTGATCTGGCGCTGGCGGTTCGCCTCGTACAGCGCGACGATGTCGTCGGCGGCGTCGTAAGCGAGCTTGCCGATCGCTTCGAAGAAACGCACCCACAGCTCGCGGAAATAGCTGACGCGCGAAATATCGCGTTCGAACACACCACGGTTGTCGCGAATCCACTGGCTCTGCAGCAAGTCGATCTTGCGTTCCTTCGTATAGATGCCGTGTTCGGAAACCAGCAGCGGGCGGCCCGTGCGGTAATGCATCAAGGCGCCGAGAAAGCCGCCATAACCTGTCGATACCGTGTGATAAACCTTCGCCGGCAGCAGTTTCTCGGCGACGCGCGCGAGTTGCCACAGCGGCTTGTGCATGATCCGCACGGTCCAGAAGTAATCGGTAAACGACGGATCGGTACAGTACTTCTGATACTGATCGACAATGGTGTCCCACGCCGCACGGCTCGACAGGAACTGTTCCTCGTTCAGCGCGCCGTGTGCGCCGAGCATCGGGATCATACTGGCCATCAGCTCGCCGGCGTCCCGGCCGTTGCGCGGATCGCGCAGCGCGTCGTGCAATGCCTGCGAGTGCGCGAACGCGGCGGCGTCGCCATCCACGGCACGCGGTTGAAAGTCCGCGACCGCCTGCTCGTACAGATAATGCGTTTCGAGATGCACGACGTTTTCCGGCAGCGCATAGGCAACCCCGGCGTAGTCCTGTTCCCGGCTGCCGATAAAGACAATCGCGAAACGGATCTCCGGGTACGAGCGGATCATTTCGTTGACCCAGCTCGACACGCCGCCACGCACGAACGGGAACGTGCCTTCCAGCAGCAGGCAGACATCGGCATCGGCGGCACGTCGGATCGGGAGTTCTTTCATCATGACCAGTACTTCACAACCGGTTTGAGTGTGGGCAACGCGGCCGCATTGCCCAGCGATGCGAGAAGCTGCGAGACACGAGCGTAGTCGCCGCGCAGGAAATCGGCTTCCGCGAGCCACGGCACCAGCCGCTCACGCGGGAAGCCCAGTTCGAGCGCGTGCGCAATGTATTCGTGCGCGGCATCGGGCAACGCATTCGCCAGTGCGAGACGGCCGCGAATCAGCCATAGCGCCGCATCGGTCGGATCGGTTTCGAGCGCCGTCTGCGCGTAGCGATCGGCCTGTTGCAGCGTGTGGCGGTAGACCGCGCCCTGCACGAGGTTCTGGTACACGAGTTCGAAATACAGTTCGGCCAGCATGCGGTTGAGCGCGTGCCGCTCGGTGTCGTTGCCGGTCACTTCCAGTGCCTTGCTGGTCCGGAAGATCTTCTGCATGATTTCGTTTTCGGCGTGGTCGAGCGTGCCGTAAGCGATCAGGCGGATGTCTTCGAGCGGATCGGCCAGCAGCTCGCGCAGCAACGTGCCGGTGGTGCGGGTGGGCATGCTCTGGATCGCCACGAGCGCCGACAACCGGTCGGTGGGCGATACCTGGGTATTCGCGAGCCGCGCCTGCAACCGCGCGCCGCCGCCGTGCGAAACGCGCGACACCAGATACGTGACGAATTCCGGGCGCGGCACGTCGGCGAGTTGATCGCTGTCCTTGCTGGCCGGAAAGAGCGCAGCCCAGATGCAGCTACTCAGCACCACGAGGCCGCCGAACAGCGGCACGAAGGTACAGGCGAGCCACAGGAACAGCAACGAGAGCGCCCGGGGCTCGCGATAATTCAGCGGCAGCCACGAGCGGAACGCGACGGCTTCGGCGAGTCCGGCCAATGCCTGCAGCGCGAAAAAGCGCAGCAGCGGATCGGTCGCGCCGGCCGGTTGCAGCAGGCTCGCGATCGCCAGGTATTGCACGATCACGGCCACCACGGCCGCCAGCGCGCCGACGATGAAAGAAAGGGTCTTAGACATCGAGGCCGCTTCGTTTGAGAAGGCGCATCAGCGCCGCGCCGGGCTCGTCGCCCTCCAGGTGGAGCGTATGAACGCCGACGCGCGCACGCTCCAGGTCGGTGTTGAACTGTGCCGTCAGGCTGGCTTCGATCCGTGCCAGATAGCCGTCGATGCCGGTCGTGTCGGTGGCGGGCATCAGATTCACCAGCACCGACTGCTTCGCCGTTTGCACCGGCCACATCACGTCGAGTGAGCGGCGGCGGCGCATCACATGCTCGAACAGCGAGTCGCCCTCTTCGTCGCGCGGAAAAGCCAGCGCGACGAGCGACGACGCCACGCCCGCCTTCTGCTGAAGACGCGCGAGACGGCTCAGGTCGAGCGCGAATTCGTACGGGCAGTTCGGCACGCTATCGAGAATGCGCTGCACGAAGGCGGAATGCTCGACGCCGTCGGCGTAATAGCCGAGCAACACCAGCAGCAATTGCAGGTTGTCGAAGTTGAGCGACAGGAACGGCATGCGCTTGACGACGAGCAGCGCGCGCAGCTCACCGTCCGCCGACACCAGCGGCGCGCAGACCAGGTACTGGCTGACCGGCACGACCGTGTCTTCGTTCTTCAGATGCGCGACGCTCAGCGTGTTGAGCGCATGCATCACGAGTTCGTCGTGCATTTCGAGTTCGAACGGATCGCCGATCCGGCCGATCGCCTCGCTGTCGAGCTTGTTATCACGCACCGGATACAGCGCCGCGACTTCGATCTGGCAGGCCTGCGCGACGAATTCGAGCAAGCCGCTCGCGCCGCCCAGCGGATGTCCCTCTTTGGCAACCGCCGGCACTGCAAGCGCCGTCTCGCTGGAGACCGACAGCCGGCGCAATTCGGTAATCGAATCGCGCAGCGTGGTGGGCCGGGAAAGCAGATCCTTTTCGAGCCGCTCGTGCGACAGCCGCATCAGGTAGTGGCTGTTGGTCAACGCAACGAGACGGTCGTTCAGGTAATCGTTCAGCGAGGAGGCGCGTTCGGCGCGGCTGCCCCAGGTATCGCCGAAATGCCCGGCGAGAATCGTCTGGATCAGGCCGCCGGCGAAATACAGCGCGGGGAACGGGCCGCCATGCGGATAGAAGAGCGCCCATGCGCCGAGTATGAAAGCCCCGCTCAGCAAACCAAGCAGGCTGCCGTACCGCAAGGCCACCAGCAAGGACACCAGCCATAGCCACGGAAAACCGGAGCGCAGCAGCAACGGGTCTTCCGGATGAAGCCACCGCGCCACGGCCAGTACGACCAGCACGAGCACGACAGTCTCCACGATCGCGAACGGCCGCGCCACCGCGGGCGCCAGAAAGCGGCGCACACGTCCGAGATTGCCGAACGGATGCGCGTGGCGCGGCTTGGATGCGCCCGGATTGTTTTCCACGGCTGCGGTATTCACGGCCATTTCCTTTTCACATGTCGGGTGTCGGTTCGCGGCCCGCGTTTCGGGCGCCGACCGGCAACCTTGGGGATAAGCTTACTGACGCGCTTGCAACGGCGACAGGACCTTGGCGATCAGCGAGGTCGCCACGCTCGACAGACCCGAGCGGCTCCAGCCCGTGCGCGTACCCGTCGCGCTCCACACCACGGCGCCGTTCGACACATCGATCAGCTCGAAGGTCACGCCGACCACCGGCTCGCCGTCCACACCCGTCTTGTAGCGCCATTCTTCGACCGCACCCGAGAGGACGTAGCGGGCGTTCTGCGAACGCGCCCATTCCAGCGCCTTGTCGCTGTCGGCCCGCTGCGTCGTGTCGAACAGCGAATTGCGGTTCGAATCGGCCGGGGCAATGCGCACATCGGCGATACCGCCCGCGCGCAGCGTATTGGCCGCGATCGATTCGGCGCTATGGCCCGCATCCGGCGTTTCAGTGTAGTTGGCGATCGACACCACCGCCACTTTGTCGCCGCGTGCGAGCGCGGGGCCCGAGGTCTGGCGCACCGTGCCGCATGCGCTCACCAGCAGGGCCAGCGCGGTTGCCGCGACACACCAGGCGCTCGTGCGAGCCAATCGTTTAATGCCGTACATGAAGAATTCTCCTTGGGATAACTATGCGAAATCCGGTTCAATAAAACCAGCTATAGCGAGCGCCGATCTGGGTCACCGGCGTGCCGAGACGCGAGACGCGCTGATGCGAGAAAAAGAGCGCCGCGTGATCGCCGCCGAACACCGTGCCCGCGAGGCCCAGACTGAGCGACGGACCCCAACCCTGGAACGAATCATGCAGCACGCCGACGTCGAGGAACGGCCGCCATGCACGCGTGTACTGGTCGATCAGATCGTTGCCGAAGCCGAAGAAAACGCCGTATTGCGAGTAGGTCTGCGGGATGAACGTCGACGCGCTGACCGGGCCGGCGCTCACGGGAATCAGCCGCGAGATCAGGCCGTCGGCCTCGCCGCTCGCGCCGTAGTCGCCATGCGCGCCGATCAGCCGCAGCGTGTAGTCCGGATAGTTCGTGCGGATGCGATAGCCGATTTCACCGCTCGACAGCACACCGCTGCCAAGATAGCTGCGCGCCTGGCTGTAGAAGCGATCGGCCTCGACGGTGCCCGTGGCATACAGACTCTGCGTCGCGCGGTACGTAATCGTGCCGACCACGTTGTCCTTCATGCCACCCACCTGCAACGCCTGCGACTCGCGCGCGGTCTGGTTGCGGCCCGCTTTCAAGGCGATCGACAACGGCGAATTCCTGCCCCACTCCGCAGCCACCGACACGCTGTAGAAACTGTCGAGCGCTTCGCGGCGTCCCACGGTGACCATGAACGCGGTGTCGTACGTTTGACGCCGCGCGAAAAATTCCACCGAACGATCCACCGACGGCACGTTGGTGAGTTGCCCCTGATCCGTGGAGTGCTGGAAGCGCTGGATACCGTTCACGCCGACCATATACAGATCGGCGATCTTGATGCTGCCCGCCAGCGTCTGTTCGATGTAATCGAGCGGATGCTCGACGTAGCTGGTCACGGTCGCATCGAGCGATTGCGGCCACGTCAGAGCGGTCTGCTCGAGGCGGCTATGCAGTTCCGAATCGTAAGGCGCGCCTTCCAGCCCCTGAAACGCGAGGTCTTCGGCCGCGCCCGGACGATCCACCGCGATCGACGCATCGATACGGTTATAGAGCGGCAAGCGCGCGCCCTGCTGGTCGAGCAGCCGCTCCATCGCGGGCTTGTCGTTGTCGGCGAGCGCGATCGCGATCAACTGCTCCGAAGGTTGCACGAGAACATTGGCGTACTGACGAGCCAGCCAGCGCTTCGCCAACGGATTCGCTTCATGCGACATCGCCCAGGCGAGCGCCACGTCGCGCGCCACCGACGAACTCAACTGCGCCTGATCCGGCAACGCCGCGGCAGCGTGCGCCTTCACGGGCTGCGCGGGCGGCAGGCCGGCCGCGTCGCCGAGCAGCGTGCGGCGCGCTTCGGTGTTGTCGTTGCGGCCGGCGTCGCTGGCGAGCAGATCGATCAGGAAAGCCTTCGACACGTCCGCGTTTTCGAAGATCGACGCGAGCGTCACGCGGCGGCCCAGCATCTGCTCACGCACTTCGCTGCCCTGCGAGGCGCGCGTGCGCAGCACGATCTGTCCTTGTGCGCTGTTGGCGCGAACGGCGGCCTCTTCCTGCTGCATCTGACGCCAGACGTTGCGGCGGATCGACCACGCGAGATCGCTGCGCCCCGCCATTTCCTGCGCTTCGGCGTAGGTCAGTTGCCAGAGCGGATCGCGCGACATGGCCGCCGATTGCAGCCGCAGATACTTGAGCGCGGCTTCAGGCCGGTTCAGGCGCATCAGCGCGGCGGCCAGCGGCCCCCACAAAGCCGGCGCCTGCGCGGGCGCATCGCGCCATTCGGCCACCGCCTCGCGCAGTTGCGCTTCGCTGCCGTAGTCCACCAGCGTCCAGAGCAGCGCGGCGCGCAAGTCGAGCGTCGCGCCCGGCAGCGCCACCGCGTGCTGCAAGTCGTGCAGCGCGTCGAGCGGACGGTCGGTCTGGCGATAGTATTCGGCGCGCACGCGCAGAAACGCGGGGTCGCCTTCAGCGGTGGCCAGTTGCTCGGGCGTCAGGCTTTTCAGCAACGCGTCGACGCGATCGTATTGCTCGGCATCGGTGTAATAGTGAATCGCACTCTGCAGCGCGCGCTGCGACTGGTCGCGGCGGAACTGCAACTCGGACGTGCGGGCCGCGTCGACCGGATATGCGTCGTAGAAGTACGTCATTGCGGCGAGATCTTCGGGCGCCGCCTTGCCGCTGGCAAGCAGATGCCTGTAGGCGTCATTCGCAATGTCGTCACGCTGCAAAAGACGCGCGAGTTGCGCGGCATTGCGCCAGAACAGCACGTCGTCGTCCTTGGCGCCCTTGCGCGCGGCGAGCAGCGTGTCGAGCGCGCCCTTGTAGTCGCCGTGACGATATAGCAGGCTCGCCGTGCGCAGCGCGTATTGCGTGTTCGACGGATACAGCTGATTCAGCTTGCGGTAGTAGGCCAGCGCTTCGTCGTCGTGACCGGAGCGCTCGGCGAGCTGACCCAGACGCGTATCGATCGCTTCAGCCGGCGAATTGCGTTGGCGGCTGCGCAGGAAAGCCAGCGCGTCGTCCGGGCGGCCGAGACGCTCGTAGGCCGCAACCACCGAGTCGACCAGCTTGAGGTCGCCGGGCGCCGCGTTCGATGCCTGGATCAACGCCGCCAGATAGGCATTGTCGTCGTTGAGCATGGGCGCGAGGCGCATGACGTTTTTCCAGCCTTCCGGATCGTGCGTGGCCTGCGCGTACGCGAGCCACATCTGCAAGGCGAGCGGCGACGCATGGTTCCATTCGGAGACCTGAGCGAGGCGTTTGGTCCAGACCGGCGAGCCCGGATTCTTGCCGACCTGCTCGGTCGCCACGCGCTGTGCGTTCGGCAGATCGTTCGATTCGAGGAACGACTGATAGAGGAGACTCGGCACGTCGTTCGACGTGGCTGTAGGGTTTGATGCGGCTGCGGGCGCTGCTGCATTCGCTGCTGCATTCGCTGCGGCGCTCGATGCCGCTGCCGGCGCCGTATTCGCTGCCGGATTCGACGCCGTTGCGGCAGGCGCCGATGCCGCGGTGGACGCCGCGACACGCACGAGATGCACATCGCCCCAACCCTGCGTGCGGGTGCGCATCGCGAGCGCCGCTCCGGCCTGCGGGCCGTCCATATAGGCGTACTGCCCCTGCGAACCGTCTTCACGCGCACGCTGGCGGATGAAGTCGACGAGACGCAGCGCGCCGTCTTCATCAGGCCGTGCCTGCGCATAGCCGGCCAGCGCCTTCGCATAACGGTCGACGAGATCCGGGCGATGCGCCGCGCGCGCCAGGTTCAGCAGCACGACGAGCGTCTCGTGATCGTGGGCAAACGCGGCGCCGTGGTCGTTGGCGGCAGCGAGCGCTTCGTCGAGCAGATTGCCCGATTGCAAGGCCCGAATACCTGCGATGAAGCACTGACGCTGCGCATCGAACGTCGCCGAGGCCGCTTGCAGGCGGAACCAGGCGTTCGCCGCGCCACGATAGTCGCCGCCGTACATGGCGAAGCGCACCACTTCGCGGTTCCAGCGGGTTTGTTGCGCCGGATCCTGCGCGGCAAGGCGCGCATAGAGTTGCCCGGCGAGTTGTTGCGCGTTCACCGAAGCGGCTGCTTCAGCCAGCATCTGCAGATCGGCATTCGACCAGGACAGGGCCGCCGCATTGGCGAGCTGCGTGCGCAACCGCGCGAGCGCGGCATCGCGGCCCGGGTCGTTGGCGGGCAGCGCGAACGTCTCGCGCGTCTCGACGGTCAGACGCAGCAACTGCGCCGCGCGGCGCATCTGTTCGCCGGGAATCGCCTCCATGCGGGCAGCCATACGGAGCGCGTCCTGGTTGCGCCCCAGACGCACATACTGCGTGCCGAGCACCGAGAGGATTTCCGTGTTGTCGGGCTGCACACGCAACCATGCTTCGAGATAGGCGATGCTGAGATCGCTCGGCGCGTCGGTGGACGTCATCCGGCTGCGCAGGCCGCCGCGCGGATGCACGAGATAGAGTGTGATCAACACCACGCCCGCGAGCAGCAGAACCAGCCACATAGGCGCGATGCGAGGGCGATTATCGGCCACAGGCGACCTCGACTGACTTGTAGTTCAGTTTCGGTCCGACCTCGGCCGGCGTGTCGAAACGCAGGAAATCGCCGTCACGACGCGTGACTACTGCCTGATTGTTCACGCTGACCTTGCACTGCTGAGCGTTGGCCAGCTTGACGAACGGCTGGTAGTGACCGGCGAATTCGAAACGCACGCCCTGCGGCGTGCGCCGGAAGTTGCGCACGAAACCGTTGGCTTCGCCGATATACGGCGCCGCTTCCCTTGTTACGGGGCTGCCGATCGCAAACCGGGCGCTGCCGCCGTCGATATGGATATAGGTGCCGTCAGGACCGTTTGCAAAACCGGTCACGCCCGAGGCGTTATCGAGCGACGGTCTCGCCGCCTGCGGCCAGTGCAACTCACGCACTTCGCCATTGCCGCGCACGATCCAGTCGTTCGCCTGCGGACCCACCTCTTTCGCCACCGCGAACGTGTGCCAGTCGAGCACCTTGCGGATGTACTCGCTCACGTAGACCGGCATCACCGGCTGCTTGAGCACCGTCGAAAAGATCTGGTCGAGCGCGCGCAACGAGGCCACCTTGGTGCCGCTGTACATGTGATAGTAAATGTCGATCGGCTTGAAACGCAGCGGCCGGTCGGTCATTGCGAAGGTCTCGAGCACACGGGTAAAGCCATAGAACGGGCCTTGCCAGTCGTTCGTATAGACGTTCTCGTCCTGATTCGGTGCGTACACCTGATAAGCGCCAGGCCCCTTGTCCACGCCGATCGGCGCGATATTGGTCCAGCTATTGGCCGACTTCGTGATGACCGTGTCGCCGCCGTTGAAGTTGTAGACGCCCGCCTCGTACACCTTGCGCACGACGAAACCCGGCGGCCGGCAGTCGCCCGACCATTGCAGGATCACGGTCTTCTTGCCGGCCGGCGCGAGACGCGTGTTGATGTAGTCGATCGAACCGGTGATCTCACGGTCGATATTGAAGTGATAACCCGGAATATTCAGCGAGAACGCCGCGTCGCCGCCTCCGCGATCCACTTGTGCGCCGGTCTTGCTGTCCACCTGCTCCCACTGGAACGGATGCGAATAGGTGTGCGTGCCGATCTCGACGTGCGGCAGCGCGAACATCTTGCGTGCGATCTCTTCGAGACGCGGCGAGATATCCGGATGCAGGCCCTTCGGACCCACCTCGCCTTCGATCACCGAGAGCGTCATCGGCACCGGGTAGCGGGTGAAGATCTGCTGGTACAGCGCCTCGCCGGAATAGTCGGGACCGGGGAATTCGGCGCGCGACGCGAAACCGTCGCCATCCACGTGCGACATCAACAGGCGCCGGCCGTTCTCCGTGGTGACGCTCGGCGACGGCATGTCCTGCAAATGCAGCGCCGCTTTCATGAAGGTCATTGGCTGAATCGCCCAGCGCTCCTGCTCGATGCTGTCGAGCGAGGCCACGGTGTAGGGACTGAGCGCATAGCCGCCCCACGGCGTGAGCGCGACCTGATCGAGCAGCACGCCATTGGCCGACACGCGCAGCAACGGCTGGCTGCGCGAACCCACACGCACGCCTTGCAGATCGCGCGGTTCGGGCTTCGGGCTGATTTCGAAGCCGACCATCGGATCGCTTTTGACTACCGTGACCGGTGCGGCCAGCGTGCCGCCCACGGCTTGCAGATCGAGCGCCGCGCCGGCCGAACCGGCCGCGTCGAAGCCGAACTGACCGAGAAACGCGACAGGAATGTGATCGGCCATGCGCGCGGTGACCCAACGCTGCCATGCCTCGGGATCGGGCACCGCGCCGCGCTGGATCCACGCGACGACGCCCGCGTAGCGATCCGGCGTGATGGCGTCCGGCAGACGCGACGAGAAATCGGCATACTCGACGTCGTAGCCCATATAGTTGAGCGGCATGGCCAGATCGCGTACACCGGCGCTCAGGTCGAGCGGATCCTGGGTGTCGCGGTCCTGCACAATCAAAATCTTGCGCGGCAGCACTTCTATCTTGCCGATGCCGACCACGTCGCGCGCCTTGCTCGTCACATAGGGCAGCATGCCGGCCGACACGACGCGCGCGGCCGTCTCGCGGGCGCACTGCCGGTCGGTGCGCCCGCAATACTCCACGGACACAACGGGCACGCCGCTTTGCTGCGTGAACGCGCGCGCCTCGTCAATGCGTTGTGCGCGCAACGATTCAGGGACGTCGAGAAGCTGGCCGCTGTCATCCACACCGCGAACCAGCGACTCGCCCACCACCGCGTAGAGCGACTTCGCATACGGCAGCGCATTGCGCATGACGTCGGCGCCGCCCGCCACGAGGCGTGCGTCCGGATGCGCGTCATGAATGCGGCCGGCGGCGGCGACGGCGGCGGGCGTATCGAGCAGAAAGCCCCGATAGCCACGCTGCCACAGCGGTTCGATCTGGCTGGAGAGGAATGCGTCGGCCGAACCGGCGGACTCGGCACCGTGTGTGCGCGCGATCCACGTGGTATGAGCCAGCGGATGAGCCGCCGGATCGAAACCGGTGGCCGGGTCGACCACGACGGCGTCGAAGGCCTGCAATTCGCCGACAGGCGGATTGGCCGCGTAAAAGAAAGCGAGGTTCGGCTGAGAGGAAGCAGAATGGGCGGCCGCGGCAGCGGACTGCGGCGGCGCAAGCTCGGCATGCGTCACGAGCGGTACGATACCGGCCGTGCCGAGCATTACCGCAATCAAGGTACGCGTGAGAAATCGTTCGTTCGCCCTTTCGACAACCCCGCAAGAGTCCCCGCCGGCGCGTGCCCGGGTCCGCTTCTTCATCGCCAAAATCTTTTCCCCGTTCTGTCTGAACGCGAGCGGCGTTATCCCGTATGAAGAGATGTCCCGCTAGCTGATTTTTGAGCCGGCCCATTTTGCATTATTTACACGGCGCAAATTCGACGTTGCGCCGGATGCGAAACCGACTTTTTGTTTGTTTCCTGCTAAGGCCGTGGAAGATAGCACATCAGATGGGGCGGTCTCAAGCTGAGTTATGCCATTGCGCGATTCCGGACAGTTAAATAGTGAAAAACGCATCCGCTTGAATTCAAAGGCAAACGATTGCGCGCCCGAGCGCAAGCGATACTCACCGATCCCTGGCTGGAAAATCGAGTCGTCAAGCGGTTCGAAAATGTGTTGGAAAATCGCCGCATCCAGTTCGAGTCAAACTCCGCTGAGCGCCAATCTTCTGATCAATAATCATCGGATAAAAATGCACTATCGTGCGTTTTTCTAAAAAAGTTTGATTGGGTTTAAATCGGGCGGACAAGACCGCGAGTGTGGCAACAGATACCGGAATGAAAAATAAAAATCATTCCGGGAAGGCCCGTAAGCGCACCCGCCTCAAAACGCGACAAAAAAATTAAACTGGCTCCCTAAAGAAAATGCGAGAGGATGCCGTTAGCGCAGTTTGGGCAAACCCGGAGCGATCCGGCGACGCAAAACTATAGGGACTCCCTTGCGGGAGTTTGCCAGTTGCCCGCCGTATCCACGGCGGGCCAATCGACAGCGGTTTCGAAGAACCGCGTCAGGAGGCTACATGCGGAAAAATCGGGGAATGGGTGCGGTTTCGGCTGCTGCTTCGGAATCGGTGCGCGGAACCCGCGTTGCGGGCCGCACCGGCAGGTATCTGGGGCGAGCGGGACTCATTGCGGGCCTGCTGCTGGGATGCATCGACGGCACGGCCTTCGCGGGCAGCACGGCAACCAGCCTCGTCGTACCCTCCTACTTCAATGCCACCGGCAGCGTCGCGAACTGGAACAGTCTCACGACCACGGCGCGCAAGGTGCCGACTACCGCCATCCTGAATCCGAACAGCGGCCCCGGCGTGAAGGAAGATCCGAACTATGCCGCGGCTGCCACCAGGCTTCGCGCCGCAGGCGGCAAGGTATTGGGCTACGTGTCCACGTCGTACGGCAAGCGCTCGCTGTCCGCGGTCGTGACCGATATCAACACGTATGTCGCGCTGTATAAGGTGGACGGCTTCTTCATCGACGAGATGACGTCCGACAGCCAGATGTCGCACATCCAGTTCTACCAGTCGATCTACAACTACATCAAAGGACTGAACGCCGCCTACTCGGTGACGGCCAATCCGGGCACCAACATTCCCGAACTCTACGCAAGCCTGCCGACGGCCGACCAGTTCGTCGTATTCGAAAGCACGGCGAAGAGCTACGCGAAATACCAGCCGATGAGCTGGCAAGCCGGCTATCCGAAGAACCGCTTCGTGCACATGGTGTACGGCGCGACCGCTGCGCAGTTGCCAGGCGTCGTGCAATACGCAAAAGCGCATGGCGCGGGCGGCGTGTATGTCACGTCGCTTGCCGGCGGCAATCCGTATAAGGCGCTGCCGCCCTACTGGAACGACGAAGTGGCGGACGCCGCCGCACCTTGACGGGCAAAGCCGTCGACACCCATCTTGCCCGGCCGGCGCCACTTGGACCGCCGGCCGCTTGGCACACCTATTGCTGTATTGCGCTAGCCGGCAAATAACCCGTCAAAGCACGCAGTGCCCACAACGAGTCGCCGTTTCCAGCTTCAATCCAGCAATCCATCGGTGGGAGGCCCCATGCTTCGATACGCTGCAATCTTTTTCATCATCGCCATCATCGCCGCGGTATTCGGCTTTGGCGGCATTGCCGCCGGCGCCACGGAAATCGCCAAGGTGCTGTTCTTCATCTTCGTGGTGATCTTCCTCGTCACCTTGCTGATGGGCGTGATGCGACGCTGATTAGCGCTTCGACCGTTCAGTTGGACATACAGGCCCGGCACGAAATCGGCATGCGGTTGCAATACTTGCCACACGGTATTGCAATTGTTGCTGTTGGTGCCGGTTTTTTTTGCTCTGCAATAGCGCCAGAACTGCTTTGATTCTGAACTTTAATTGGTTCGCATGCGTGAACGCTTTCGCTACATTGGACGTTCAGATCACACGCAACCATAAGGACAATCAATGGCACTGGTTCGGGGCTTTGCATTCTTCGCTCGGGCACGCACGTCGCCCGCGCGCCGCGCGCGCGTTCTGCGCGACTTCATGTCGGCGGCAGCGGCCGCGCTCGCGCTGTGCGTCGCCGGCGTCGGCACCACGCAGGCCGCGCCGCTCGCCGAACTGAAGCTCGACTACGCGTATTACTCGCCGGAAAGCCTCGTTATCAAACGCAACGGCTGGCTGGAACAGGAGTTCGCCGCCGACCACACCCCCGTCAAGTGGGTGCTCAGCCTCGGCAGCAACCGTGCGCTCGAGTATCTGAACAGCGGCGCGATCGATATCGGCTCGACAGCGGGGCTCGCCGCCGTGCTCGGCAAGGCGAACGGTAATCCGATCCGCGCCGTCTATATCTTTTCGCGCCCCGAGTGGACCGCGCTCGTCGTGCGCAAGGACTCACCCATCAAGAGTCTCGCCGATCTGAAAGGCAAGAAGATCGCCGCGACCAAGGGCACCGACCCGTTCCTCTTCACGTTGCGCGCGCTGCATACGGTGGGACTGTCGCGCGACGACGTCGAACTCGTAAACCTCCAGCATCCGGACGGCCGCACCGCCTTGGCGAACGGACAGGTCGACGCATGGGCCGGTCTCGATCCGCACATGGCCGCCGCGCAGGTCGACGACGGCGCGCGCCTGCTGTACCGCAACGTCGACTTCAACACGTGGGGCTTCCTGAACGCGCGCGACGACTTCATTCGCGAACATCCGGATGCGCTGGCCCGCGTGCTGAAGGTCTATGAAAAAGCGCGCGCGTGGATCGCCGCGCATCCCGACGATACGGCGAAGATCGTCGCTGAAGAATCGAAGGTGTCGCTCGCGGTCGCGAAGCTGCAACTCAGTCGTAACGATTTCAGCCACCCGCAGCCCGGCGCGCAGCAGATCGCCGCGCTCAAAACCGCTGCGCCGATTCTCGTCGACGAGCAACTGGTGAAAAGCGGCACCGATCTCAATCAGGTCATCGACGCGCTGATCGATTCGAAAATCGCTCAACCCGTCATCGCGTCCGCAAACTCCAACGCGAAATAATGCGCTCAATACGAATTTCGCAAGCAGTCAGTGCCTGCACGGGCGGCCGGAATCATGGCCGCGACTGAAGAGACGCTCGCGCCGGCAAGGCGCGCTTCGCAACGGCTCGCCGCGAGCAATCCCGCGCAGAATCAGCGCATACGCGACCCGTTGCGTCCGTGGCGTTATGCAGGGCTTGCGCTGCCGGTTCTGTTTCTCGCCGTGATCGAAGTCCTGGTCCGAGCGTCCGTGTTGCCCGCGCATCTCGTGCCCGCGCCGAGCGCCATCGCGCAAACATTATGGGATCTCGGCGGTCTACGTCTCGCACGGCATGTCGGCGCGAGCGTCGCGCGGGTCTGCGCAGGCTTTGCGCTGGGCTCCGCGCTCGCGTTGCTGATCGGCGCCGCGATGGGACTCAGCCGCCGCGCCGATGCACTGCTCGACCCCGCGTTTCAGGCGCTGCGCGCGATTCCTTCGCTCGCATGGGTGCCGATCCTTCTGCTCTGGATGGGTATCGACGAAGCCCCCAAAATCACGCTGATCGCGATCGGTGCATTCTTTCCGGTGCAGCTCGGCGTCGTGGCCGGCATACACGGCGTCGACCGCAAGCTGATCGAGTTCGGCGAGGTCAACCGGCTGACGCAACGCGCGCTGTTCACGCGCATCCTCCTGCCCGCTTCGATGCCGCAGATCTTCACGGGTTTGCGCACCGGCCTGAGTCTCGCGTGGATGTTCATGGTCGCCGCGGAGCTGATCGCCGCGACACGTGGACTCGGCTATCTGCTGAGCGACGGACGCGAGACCGGCCGGCCGGATGTGGTGTTCGGCGCGATCCTGCTGCTGGCGCTGCTCGGCAAACTGAGCGACGGCGCATTCAAGGCAATCGAGACGCGCGTGCTGTCCTGGCGCGACGCACGCGTTGGGACGGGAGACGGACAATGACCCAGCCACCCATGCTCGAAGTGCGCGGGCTCACCCGGCGCTTTGGGCAACGCACGGTGTTCGAACAGGTATCGTTCGAACTCGCGCGCGGCGAAATTCTGAGTCTGGTCGGTCCCAGCGGATGCGGAAAAAGCACGCTGCTGCGGGCGATTGCGGGTCTCGACCGGGACGTCGCTGGCTCAGTGGTGCTGGAGAATCAACCGCAGCGCGGACCGTCCGGGAGGATCGGCGTGATCTTCCAGGAGCCCCGGCTGCTGCCGTGGCTAAGCGTAGCCGACAATATCGCGTTCGCCGCCGGCCCGCGACGGGGACACGATCCGCGTGTGGATGCGCTGCTCGCCGAAGTCGGTCTGCCGGGTATCCGCGATACGCTGCCGAAACGGCTGTCCGGCGGCATGGCGCAACGCGTTGCGCTGGCGCGCGGCCTGTTCGCGGAGCCCGACCTGCTGTTGCTCGACGAGCCGTTCAGCGCCGTCGACGCCATCACGCGCTCACGGCTGCAACAGGTATTGCTCTCGTTGACGCGCGCCCACGGAACAGCCGCGCTGCTCGTCACGCATGATCTCGATGAAGCGCTTTACCTGTCCGATCGCGTTCTGTTGCTGTCACCGCCCGGTGACGACCGTCCGAGCCGCATCGCGCGCGAGATCCGCGTTACTGCGCCACGGCCTCGTAACCTGCGCGATCCCGCGCTGGACCCGCTGCGCGATGTCTTGCTGGAGGGGCTTGCCTACGGCAGACTTGAGGATGACGAATGAATCCGCGTCAATCGGCAGGCCGTCACCCTGTTCACGCCGCGCACGCGATCGGCGCCCGCGCGCTCAATCGGTGCGACCAGTTGGCGAGCGTACGCGTCGCCACCGGCGGCTTGCTCAGGATCGCGCTGTCGTAACGCTTGCCGTCGAAGCGCACGAAATCGACGATACGAAACCCCTGGCCGCGATAAAACGCAATCAGATGCGCAGCCGGTTGCGGCGTATCGAGCGCGAGCTCGGCATAACCTCGCGTCGCGGCCCAATGGTCGGCGAATGCGAGCAGCAGCGTACCGATGCCGCGCGCCTGCCACACCGGTTCGACCGCGAACTGCCGCAAGCTGGCGATATCGTCGCGACGGTATAGCTCGCAAGCCGATTCACGATCCTGCGCATAGAGCGTCATCGTGCCGACGATGCGTCCGTCGCACGCCGCCACATAGCAATCGCCCCGCGTGGCGCGCAGCCGTGTCGTCTCGACGGTCTGATCGACGCATGTGCAGTTGAGGCCCATCGCGCCGAGCGGTGTGAAGGCGCGATGCAACAATGCCGTCAACGCAACGTACGAATCGCGAGCCGGGTCGAAGCGGCGCAATTCGACGCGGCCCACGCCGTGACACACGTAGTCGATACGAACGGATTGTTGTGTCGTTGCACGTCGCTTCACGTTGAGCACCTCGCGGTATCAGGATGCCCGAAGTGTAGATTTCGCGTGGGTACGTCTCAAGAAAAAATGTCGTAAAAACTCACGTAGAAGGAGCGGCCCGCGCATCATCCCAACGCGGACGAAACCGGCATTAGCGAAGGTTCGCCTTCGCGCAGGCCGAGATGCAATTCCTCGCAGAGGAACGTTTGCAAGGTTTGCACGGCCGCTGCCTGAGCGCCCGACACTTCGCGCGTGAAAAGCCCGAAGTCCGCGGTGGGCGCGTCGGGCAAACCATCGGCTTGACCCAGCACGCGCATCGATTCCGAGCGGATGTTGCCGTCGAGCAGCACCGACACGCCAAGCCCGGCTTCAACCGCGGATTGCACGGCCGGCAGACTGGTGCTGGTGCACACGATGCGCCACGCAATCCCCGCGCGCCGCAACGCCGTCAGAACCTGCTGCTGCCACAGACACGCACCGCCGAATGCCACCACCGGCAAGAGCGCCTCCGCTTCGCGGCTGAAGCCGCGCGCGCCGACCCAGAAGAGCGGCTGCCGCCAGGTCAGCAGCGGCGCCGCGTCGACCAGCGCGGGATCGCCGACCACGACATCGAGGCTGCCGTCCGCGAGCCGGTTCGACAGCGCGACACTGCTGTCGACCACGATTTCCAGCGCCACTTGCGGATAAGCGATCGAAAAACGCCGCAACGCGCGCGGCAAACGACCGACCGCAATGTCCTCCAGCATACCGAGCCGCACGATGCCGGACACCTGCCCGGCGCTCAACGCGCGACGCGCATCGGCGCCCGCGCCGAGAATGGTGTGCGCATAGGGCAGCAGCAGATGCCCGGCTTCGGTGAGTTGCACACCGCGCGGTGAGCGGTCGAGCAAACGCTGCCCGAGTTCTTCCTCGAGCCGGCGCAATTGCATGCTCACCGCGGCCTGAGTGCGTGCGAGCCGCGTTGCCGCGACGCCCACCGCACCCGTCTCCGCCACGGTGACGAAGGCCCGCAGCAAGCTGCTGTCGAGATCTCGGCTCATAAGGGTTTTTGAAGTCGGCATAAGAAATATCAACTTATCTTAATACCGCCTGCACCGATAAGATAGCGTCAACGAATTCCAATCGGGCATCAGGCAATCCCCTATGCAGGACACGACCATTCAACCTACGCTGACTCCCGCGCAGAACAACGTGAAACCGGCCCGCACCGCAGCCGGGGCGGCGTTGCTGTGCGTCCTGTCGATGTCGAGCGTGCAATTCGGCGCCGCGCTCTCCGCACCGACCATGGCCGCGTACGGTTCGCTCACCACTACGTGGCTGCGGTTGTGCTGGGCGGCTTTGGTGCTCGCCGTGCTGGTGCGCCCGCGCTTTCGGACCTATTCGCGCTCGCACTGGCTTGCCGCCGGCGTGCTGGGCGCGGCGATGGCCGGCATGACATTGTGCTTTTTCGCAGCGCTCCAGCGTATTCCGTTAGGGCTTGCCGTCGCGATCGACTTTCTCGGGCCGCTAGCCGTGGCCACGTTCGCGGTGCGCCGCGCGCGAGCGTTGCTCTGGCCCGCGCTGGCGATTGCTGGCGTCATACTGCTTTCGCGCGATCGCGCCGGCTGGATCGGCGAACCGCTCGGCGTGTTGCTCGCGTGCGGCGCGGCGCTCGGTTGGGGCAGCTATATCGTGTTGATGAAAAAGACCGGCACCCTGTTCGCGGGACTCGAAGGGCTGTCGGTGTCGCTAATCGCGGCTGCGCTCGCGGCCACGCCGTTCGGACTGGCGCAAAGCGGGCTGCACGTGGCGGGCGCTCAGATCGCGGCAACGGCAGGCCTCGCGCTGCTGGTCCCGCTGCTGCCGTACGCGCTGGAAATGGTGGCATTGCGCCACATGCCGGCTGCTTCGTTCGGGATCCTGATGAGTGTCGAACCGGCAATCGGCGCGTTGGCGGGCTTCGTCGTGCTGCATCAGCCGATGGGGGTTTTACAGATCGCCGGCACGCTGCTGGTGGTGACCGCAAGCGTCGGCGCGGTGGTCGCGACGCGCTGATTCCCGTTGCAGCACAGCACCGGCAGTGCACGGCCGTCAGGGCACACAACGCCACCCGAGCGCTCAGGCGATGTTTTCCGCCTCGTAAAGACGCCGGCCCGCGGCGTCCTTCGTGCCGAGAATCGGCTCGAAATCGATCGGCCATTCAATGCCGATGTCGGGATCGCGCCACAGAATGCAGCGCTCCAGTTCGGGAAACCAGTACTCCGTGGTCTTCCACAGACACTCGGCGACCTCGGACAGCACCACGAAACCGTGCGCAAAGCCTGGCGGCACCCAGATCTGGCGGTGATTGGCCGCGCTCAGATCCGCCCCGCACCACTTGCCGAAGTTCGGCGAATTGAGCCGCACGTCCACCGCGACGCCGAACACTTCGCCCACCACGACCCGCATCAACCGCCCTTGAGGACGCTGCACCTGATAGTGCAGCCCGCGCAACACGCCGTGCACCGCGCTCGAATGCCGGTCCTGCACGAACTGGAAAGCTGGCGAGAGGTCGGCGATAAACTCGTCCTCGCTGAAGCTTTCGAAGCAGAAGCCGAATTCGTCGCAGAACACCTCGGGCTCGATGAGTTTCACCTCCGGCAATGCCGTCGCGATCACCTTGTTGCCCATGGCCGCTGCACTCGTAAGTATCCTGACCGGCAAAAACGCGGCCGCCACGACGGACGCGTTCAATTCTCGTAAGGCGCCGCCTCTTCTGCCGGCACGAGCGCCTCCACGAATACTACGCCCGCGTCGTGATCCGGCTGCGGGCGCGATATTCGGTTGGAGACAGCGCCATGCGCTTGCGGAAAATCTTCGCGAGACGATCGCCGTTGCCCGTTCCGCTGCGGCGCGCGATCTTGTCGACCGGCAATTCGGTCTCGGTGAGGAAGTTGCAGGCAATGCGCAGCCGTATCTGCAACAGATAGTCCGACGGCGTGAGTTGCATTTCATGCTTGAAACGCCGCAGGAAATTGCGCTCGCTCATCGCCGCGACCTGCGCGGCGTCCGCCACCGAAACCGGACGGTCGCAATTCGCTTCCATCCAGCGCGCTGCGGCGCGGATTTTTTCGGCCACGCTGAGTGTGCCGCCTTCCGCCGGCAGCGGCACCCAGTTGGCCGCCATGCCGGGCATCACGCGATCGGCGACGCTGCGGGCGAGTTCAGCGCCAAGGTCGCGTTTGATGAACATGAGCGCGCTGCGCGCGCAGTCATGACGATCATTGGATGCGCTGAGAGCGGACTCGCTCGTGACGCCGTTCAGATAGCGGTTCACCTGCGGTGCGTCGTGATCCGACGGGCCGGCCGCTTCCAGAACGAGTCGCCCTTCACCGATCGTTTCGATCGCGCGAGTGCGCGATTGCACCGAACGCAGCCAGCCGAGTACCCGCTCGTCGCGCGCAGCCACATGCGCACCGTAGCCGCCGGCGATAAACAGCACGTCGAAGCCGCTGCCGAAACGCGCGTCGATACGGTCGGTCCAGATGCGGGCCGAAGAAGAACTGGCGACGCTGCCGCCGTCCATTGAAAGGAATTGCACTTCGTAAGGCTGCTCTTCGCCGGCTCGCGAGCTCGACAGTTCGTTGGCGGTCTGGAACATCTCCACCACCGTGCCCGGCCCGAGCAGCCAGAAGCCGTCGAACAGCAACACGCCGATTCGCCGCGTTGCACTGCGCGCGCTCAGCGTCGGCGTATGCAACCAGGTGATCCTCGCAGTATCAAGGTGCATGTGCGGCATGATATTTCCCCAGACTGTCGTACATTGTGGACCCCGATCCCGTTAGCGGCCGATATGAACGCGATGATTATGACGAGGGTGATTTCGAACCATGCCACTTAACGGATTAAGCGTGATGTTAGCCGAACACCTCGCTATAGTAAATTTGAAAAACAAATACTATCGAGATACGGAATGTATGAAGAAAACCGTTATCTCGCGTTTCATATGTCTCACGCCGGCCGTTCCGGCGCGGCAGCGAATCATGCCGGCGAAATTTTCCGCCTTGGTGCCGGAACGGCTTGTAGCCTTGCTCCCGAGCCATCGTCACGCACTGCTCGCGCCTCTGTAGAGCCGGCTGCTTTGTGACCTGCGGGTGTCGCGTCGGCACAAGAAAGTGTTTCAAACCTGAACTCCAAACCTCGCAGATAATGACCGTTCCATAGCGGCTTTATTCGCAAACCGGGAATTTAACATCCGCCAGAATGCCATCCAAGCAGTATTTATAGAACCGATACCGATTAAATATTTAGAAACGCTTTTCTCGAACATCTGAAAACGTTTCTATATTGAAACATCGCGTATTTATACGTCTGATCTGAAAAGGTTTCTTCACGTGCGGCAAGCGCAACCTTCAGGGGAATACGCGCGCCTCGTGGCCGTGGCGCGCGTGAATCAGGTGGCGGGCGGAACGCCGTCAGGCCGTGGGCGATTCGTCGAGTGGCGCGCGTTCGACCGTGGCACGGCGTACCCGCCGCTCCTCCCTCTTGCGATGCAGTTGCGCAAGCCGGCGCCGGCCGTGCGTGAGCGACGCGACCGCATGGAACGCGACCGGCGCGAACACCAATCCGAACAGCGTGGCAGCCAGCACGCCGCCGAACACGCCGGTGCCGATCGAGCGGCGGCTTTCGGCGCCCGCGCCGCTCGACACCACCAGCGGCACGACGCCGAGCAGAAACGCCGCCGAGGTCATCACGATCGGGCGGAAGCGCGCGCCCGCGGCTTCGGTCACGGCACGCGTCAACGGCAGGCCACGCTGATACAGATCGCGGGCGAATTGCACGATCAGAATCGCATTCTTCGCCGCGAGGCCGATCACCGTGATCATGCCGACCTTGAAGTACACGTCATTGGGCATGCCGCGCAACAGCACGGCCGCGACCGCGCCGATCACGCCGAGCGGCACGACCATCAGCACCGCTAACGGGATCGTCCAGCTTTCGTAGAGCGCCGCCAGCGCCATGAAGACCGCTAACAACGAAAGGCCGATCAGTAGCGGCGTGAGTTTCGCGGCCGCGGTTTCCTCGCGCGCCGCATCGACCCAGTCGTACTGGACGCCAACCGGCAACGCGGCGGCGAGCCGTTCCATCTCCGCCATCGCCGCGCCGGAACTGTAGCCGGGGGCCGCGTGACCGCTCACGTCGAGCGACGGATAACCGTTGTAGCGTGTCAGCATCACCGGGCCGATCGTCCACTGGCGCGTCGCGATAGCCGAGAGCGGCACCATGCCGCCCGTCGAGTTGGGCACCGCGAGCGCCAGCAGGTCGTCTTCGGTCATGCGCGTGGCGGCCTCGGCGGCGATCATCACACGGCGCATGCGGCCGCCCGCCGGGAAATCGTCGATATAGGTCGAGCCGAAGGTGCTGCCCAGCACGTCGGCGATGCGATCGAACGACACGCCGAGCGCATACGCTTTCGCGCGGTCGACGATCAGCTCGACGCGCGGCGCGTCAGGCAGATCCTCGGAGTGCACGGAAGCCAGCACAGGACTCGCTTTGGCCTGCGTGAACAGTTGCTCGCGCGCGGCCTTCAGCGCGTCGAGCCCCACTCCGCCGCGATCCTCCAGACGAAACACGAAACCGTCCGAATGCCCGACGCCCGGCACCGAAGGCGGCAATTGCGCCTCTACGTTGCCGTCCAGAATCCTGTCGAACTTTGCATTGAGCCGGTCTCGCAGAGCCAGCGCGTCGACATCACGCTTGCCCCAGTCCTTGAGTTCGACAAACCCCATCGCCACGTTCTGGCCGCTGCCGGAAAAACTCCAGCCGATCACACTCGTCACGTTGGCGATGGCGGGCTCCGCGTGGAGGATTTTTTCCACCCGCTCCACTACGGCCAGCGTGCGTGCCTGCGTGGCACCCGCGGGCAATTGCACCATCACCTGCAACTGGCCTTCGTCTTCGCTCGGCAGAAAACCGCCGGGCATCTGCCAGTAGAGCAAACCGCACACGCCGACCAGCACCGCGTAGACCGCCAGCATCGGGCCAATGCGGTGCAGCGTGCGCGCGGTCAAGCCGCGATAGCCACGCGCGGCCCGATCGAAACCGGATGTGAAGCGGCTTGCCGCGCGCGCCGCGAAACCCAGAACGCCGCGGCGCGCATCACGTTGACGAACCGATTGCGTGTGCGCCTTCAAGAGATTCGCGCACAGCGCGGGCGTCAACGACAAGGCCATGAACGACGACACCAGCATCGACGCGATCATGGCCACCGCGAACTGCCGGTAAATGCCGCCGACGCCGCCGGGGAAAAACGCCATTGGTACGAACACGGCCGTCAACACCGCCGTCACGCCGACAATCGCGCCGCCGATCTGCGACATCGCCTTGCGCGTAGCCTCGCGTGGCGGCAGGCCCTCTTCTTCCATCACGCGGTGCACGCTCTCCACCACCACGATCGCGTCGTCGACGAGAATCCCGATGGCGAGCACGAGGCCGAACAGAGTGAATACGTTGATCGACAGACCGCACGCGTACATGGCGAGAAACGCGCCCATCAGCGTGACCGGAATCACCACGGTCGGCACCAGCGTGTAGCGCAGATCGCGCAGAAACAGCCACATGACGAAGAACACCAGCACCACCGCTTCCGCGAGTGTGACGAGCACCTCGTGAATTGCAATCTGCACGAAATGCGCGTTGTCGAACGGGATTTCGATGGAGACGCCCGATGGCAATCCTTTCGACAACTCGGCAAGCCGCGCACGAATCGCATTCGACGTTTCGAGCGCGTTGCCGCGCGGCCCGAGTTGAATCCCGACCGTCGCCGCGGCCCTGCCGTTCAGGCGCGAATAGAACGAGTAATTGTCGCGCCCCACTTCAACCCGCGCGACGTCGCGCAGGCGCACGGCCGAGCCGTCCGGCCGCGCCTTCAGCACGATCTGGCCGAATTCGGCCGGCGAGATCAATTGCCCCTTCACACTCACCGAGGCGGTGAGTTGCTGGCCCGGCACGAATGGCGCGTCACCCAGCGTGCCGGCCGTGACGGTCGCATTCTGCGCGGCAATGGCGGCGTTCACTTCGGCGGCGCCGAGGCCGTATTCGCGCAGCTTCATCGGATCGAGCCAGATGCGCAGCGCTTCGTCCGCGTCCCAGAGTTGGGCCGAGCCCACTCCTGGCGCTCGCTTCAATTCACGCAACACGTAGCGGCTCAGGTAATCGCTCAGTTGCACGGAGTCGCGCGTGCCGTCGGTGGAGGTGAGCGCCACCAGCATCAGGAACGTGTTGGCGGCCTTGAACACGCTGATGCCCTGCTGCACGACCTGCTGTGGCAAGCGCGGCTCGACCTGCTTGAGCCGGTTCTGGATATCCACCAGCGCGAGATCGGGATTGGTGCCCGGTGCAAAGGTCGCGTCGATTTCGAGCTCGCCCAGGCTGTCGCTCGTCGTTTCGTAGTACAGCATATTGTCGGCGCCATCGAGACTCTCCTCGATGATGCTGCCGACATTGGCGTCCACGACTTCAGTCGAAGCACCCGGATACGTGGCGGATATCACGACGCGCGGCGGCGCAAGACGCGGATACTGCGCCACCGGCAGTTGCGGAATAGCCAGCGCGCCCGCCACGACAAGGGCGAGCGCGACGATCCATGCGAAGACCGGGCGGTCGATGAAGAAAAATGGCACTCAAAGAATCCATTCAGATTGTCTGGAGGCGCGGTGCTTCGACGAGACGGGCCATATGCAGCACATCGGCCAGGATGCCGTCGCGCAGCGCGAAACCGCGCGAATAACCTTCTTCGACAAAGCCGAACTTGCGATACAGCGCGATGGCCGGCGCGTTGTCGGAAAACACCGTCAGGTCGATGCGGCGCAAACCGAGCGAACCGTCCGCGCAGTCGATCAAACCCTGCAGAAGCGCCGAGCCGACACCGCGCCCATGATACGCGTCGTGCACGGCCAGCCCCATATGCGCACAGTGCGCGCGGCTCGGCCGGTGAACCTCGAGACCGGCGTGGCCGACCACGCGTCCGTCGATAATCGCGCACACGTTCACGCCGCTTTTTAGGCGCCGCTCATACCACGCCGCGAGTTGTTCAGGACTGCGATAGCCGACCGACAGCGTGCCGCGCCGCACACCGGGCAGGCTCATGATCTCGGCGAACGCGTCCATGTCAGACGATTCGAGCGCGCGAACCAGAATACATTTCTCGTGCACGGCGCCGTCCGGCGACCTTGTTTCTTTCATGGTCTTATTCCACTGCAAGATGGGTGGCCGATAGCGGCGACATCCACGGTGCCGGCTCGCGCAGCCGCGCCATGAAATAACAGTCGATCAAAACGCCGCGACGCAATACCGCACCGCGCTGATGCGCTTCGATCTCGAAGCCGCACTTGCGATAGAGCGCGAGTGCCGCGTGGTTGTCGGTGTAGACATGCAACTCGACTCGGCGCAGACCAAGCCAGTTGTCGGCCAGATCGAGCAGTTCGGTCATCAGCGCACGTCCGATGCCGCGCCGCTGCCATGCGTCGTGTACACCAATGCCGATCGAAGCGGCATGCGCGCGGCGCCCCTTGAATGGACTGAGGCTCGCCTCCCCGACCAGCGTGTCGCCCACCGTCGCAGCGATCGCAATTCCGGGGGCCTCGAATTCTTCCAGGTGCTCTCGTGTGCTGGCAACAGTCCGAAACGGCATCTGCGGATTGCCGTTCATCGCCACGGGCATTTGCAGCATGGCGTGAAACTGTTCCGTGTCTGCCACGCGCAAGGCGCGCAGCGTCAGGCCCTCGGGCAAGCTCTCAGGCTTTGATTCTATTTTTTCGTGTCGATCCATAGGCTCATAACGTCAATTCGAATGACTTCACCAGAATGCCGGGCAATTGCATGCCGCCCGTGGCGCGCTCGCCCCACGTCGAGTCGCTCAAAAGCAGTTCGGCCTGCGCGCCGAGTTGTTCGAGTTCGCTGCCTAGCAAACGGTACAGGCTGTCGTCGAAACGCATGGCCTCGAGCGGGGCGACGATTTCTCCGTTCTCGACCCAGAAAGTCGCGAAGCGCGTCATGCCGGTGAGGCGGCAATTCATGCGGTCCGAGAAGTTCACGTACCAGAGATTGCCGATGTAGAGCCCGGTACCGAGTTTCGCCAGCACGTCTTCTTCAGGCAGATCGCCTGCTTGCATCGAGAGCGCGGCCGGTGACTCGCCGGCGAGCGCACCATTGGGTGTCAAGCCGTATTCGCGCGCACTGCGTGCGTTGGTCAGCCGCTCTGCGCTGCGGCCAGCCTGGATCAACGGGACGCTGTCGCGCAGATAGCCGTCGTCGTTGAAGCCGGGCGTGATGCCGAGACTCAGATCTTCGCTGATCGTTACGCGCGGGTCGACTACGACTTCTCCCACATGCAGCTTGTACAACTCGCTGCGTGAACTCGCCTGCGCGCGAGCGGAAAAGCCGCTCCACGCGGTGACGCCGAGCAGTTCGGACAACGCCGCGGGCGCCAGATAGGAACGGTAGCGTCCCGGCGCCAACGCGCGCGGCGCGCGCGCGAGCACGGCAAGGCGGGTCGCGGCCTGCTCGACTTTGCGCGCGAACACGGCGTCGCTCCAGTCGTCGCCGGCGTAGGTCGTTTTGATCGCGCGGCCACTCGGGTCGTACAGCGACCAGCTGAAATTGAAGTTATCCACTTCATACCAGCCGCGGCTGCCGCTCGTGGATGCGAAGCCGCGCACGATCGTGCCGCCGGCGTAAAACCCCACGAAATCCAGCCCTTGCGCGCATTGCGCGACGACACTCGCGAGGCCGTCAGGGTCCGGCAGCTTGCCTGAACGCTGGGTGGTCCGCTCCCATTTCGACGTGTCGAACAGCAGATGCGGATCGTCCGCCGCGTCGCGCAACCCCTCTCGCAAGGTGACGAGCGTGGCGCTCACTTCGTCGAGATCCTGTTGCAGATCGCCGCACACGGTCAGCGTGGAATACGCCTGACGTGCACCGTCGATCAGACGCAAGGTCAGCTTGCCTTGCGACACGCTGCCGGTCTGTCGCACCTTGCCCGAATTGAAACGAATGAAATCGGACTGCTCGCCGGCAAACGAACTGAGCGTGGTTTCGCCACCGTGCTGCAGGCGCCCGATTGCATCGGCGAGCGCCGTGAAATGCCGTTGCCAGTCCACCGACGTGGCCGCGCGCGAAGAGATGAACTGGCTCATCATGCGCCTCCGAATACGTCGATATGGCTGAATACGCAGGCCGGCGACGCATGGCCCACGCGAATGATCTGCGCCGGTTCGCCCTTGCCGCACATGGACGTGCCATACACTTCACGCGTGGCCGCATTGCCCACCGCGCTCAGGCTGCGCCAGAAATTCGCCGAAATGCCGCGATAATTCGGCTGTTTGACGATCTGCGTGAGCTTGCCGTTTTCGATCAGTTGACCGAACTCGCAGCCGAACTGGAATTTGTTGCGATGATCGTCGATCGACCATGACGTATTGGTGCGCATCAGAATGCCGTGTTCGATGTTGCCGATCATCTCTTCCAGCGAACTCTCGCCAGGCTCGATATTCAGATTCGCCATGCGGTCGATCGGCGGCCGGTTCCAGTTCGACGCGCGCGAATTCGCCACGCCCGGCATGCGGGCTCGCTGCTGCGACAGCGCGCCGCCGAGCGGACGCTCCAGCACGCCGTTGCGAATAAGGTATTGCTTGTGCGCTTCGGTGCCGTCGTCGTCGAAGGCGTAGGCTGCCGCTTCCTCGCGCAACTCCGGGTCGAAGGTGACGTTCAGCAATTCGGAACCGTAACGGTATGAACCGAACATGTCCTGCTTGACGAAGCTCCAGCCCGCGAAATTGCGTTCGTCGCCGAGAATGCGGTCTAATTCGAGCGGATGGCCGATCGATTCGTGAATCTGCAGCATCATCTGGTCGGGCATCAGCAACAGATCCCGCTTGCCCGAGGGACAATTCGGCGCGGCCAGCAATTGCAACGCTTCGTTAGCGACGCGCGCGCCCGAACCTTCGAAGCCAAAACGCGCCAGCACTTCCATGCCGCCCTGCCCGAGCGTGCCGTAGTTGCCACCGAGCGTGCGCACCTGGGTATCGCCGTTCGCGTGCGCGGCCACGCTCAATTGCGGCATCACGAAGCGGAACTGCTGGTCGATCCGCACGCCGTCGCCCGTCATGTAGAGCTGATCCGTATGCGTGATCTGCACCGCCGCCACACGCTCCACGATTCTTTCGTCGAGATTGGCCGCAGTGCATTCCGCACTCAAACGGTCGAGCCATTCGGCGCGGCTCGGCAACGCATGTTGCGCATTCGGCGACACGTATTCACCGCTTGCCGCCGGACGCGCGACTTCGCGGTGGTCGATCAACGACAAGGCGGCGCTCGCTTCCGCGCGTGCGGTGGCCATGTCGAGCGCCGCCTGCAAACCCGCCGCCGACAGATTCGCGGTTGCGGCATAGCCCGCGCCCGCACCCACCCAGGCGATCAGCATCGCCCCGCGATCCCGCACCGTGCGCAGCGGTTGCGCGATATCGTTGCGGATCTCGTGATCGTCGATCTGTTCGTCGACTATGCGCAGCGACCAGAATGCCGCGCGGCTCTTCAGCGTACGGGCGGCCTGCGCCCAACGTTCGTCAATCATTGGCTTTTCCCGTATGAGTCGCGGCGGCGCCCGGCTCCGGCACATTGAGCGACGACGCCAGCAGCGACTGGGTGTAAGGATGCGACGGCGCATGCAACACGTCGAGTATGTCGCCGGCTTCCACTATGCGTCCCGACTTCATCACGATCACACGATGCGCCATGGCTCGCATCACCGCCAGATCGTGCGTAATGAACAAATAGCTTAGCTTGTACTTTTTCTGCAGATTTGTCAGCAGATTCAATACCTGCTTCTGGATAGAGACGTCGAGCGCACTGGTCGGTTCGTCGAGCACCAGCAACTCCGGTTCGACCGCCAGCGCGCGCGCAATCGCAATGCGTTGACGCTGGCCGCCGGAGAACTCATGCGGATAACGCAGCATCGCATCGGCGGGCATGCCGACCTCTTCGAGCAGGCTGCCGACGCGCGCGCGCCGCGCCCTCGCATCCACTTCTGGCCGATGCACGGCAAGGCCTTCGCCGATGATCTGCTCGACCGTCATGCGCGGCGACAGCGAGCCGAACGGATCCTGAAACACGACTTGCATGCGCGAATACAACGCGCGGCGCGACTTCGCTGTTTTGAGCGTGGAAAGCGGCAAGCCGTCGATATGGATATGGCCGGCAGCCGGCTGTTGCAGACCAAGCACCGTTGCCGCCAGCGTCGATTTGCCCGAACCGGATTCGCCGACAATGCCGAGCGTTTCGCCGCGCCGCACGCTCAGATCGACGTCATGCACCGCGCGGAATGTCGAGCGGCCGAACAGCGAACGCCAGCCTTTCGCCGACGTGCGGTAGTCGACAGCCAGCCCCTGCACTTCCAGCAGCCGGCGCGCGCCCTGCTCGACCGGCGCCACCGCGCGTTGCGGCTCGCTGTCCAGCAGGCGCCGCGTGTATGGATGCTGCGGGTTCGCGAACAGTGCCTCGGTCGTATTGGTTTCGACCAGTACGCCCTTTTCCATCACCGCGACGCGCTGCGCAAAACGCTTCACCAGATTCAGATCGTGTGTGATCAGCAGCACGGCCATGCCGCGTTCGGCCGCTTCCTGCTCCTGCAAGGAGATCAACAGATCGACGATCTGCTGGCGAACGGTGACGTCGAGCGCCGTGGTAGGTTCATCGGCAAGCAGCAAACGCGGGCGGCAAGCGAGCGCCATCGCGATCATCGCGCGCTGCCGCTGGCCGCCGGACAGTTGGTGCGGAAAGCTGTCGATACGCCGCTCCGGTTCGGGAATACCGGTGCGCCTGAGCAACTCGATGCCGCGCTCGCGCGCCGCATTCGGCCGTAGACCTTCATGCAGACGCAAACTCTCGGCAATCTGCTTGCCGATCGTGAAGAGCGGATTGAGCGCGGTCATCGGTTCCTGAAACACCATCGCCACGTCCGCGCCGCGCAGGCCACGCATCTGCTGCTCGGTTTTCTGCAGCAGATCTTCGCCGTCGAGCAGCATGCGGCCGCTCAATTCGGCGTGCTCGACGAGCCGCAAAATCGATAACGCGGTGACGCTCTTGCCGGAACCCGATTCGCCGACCAGTGCAACGCGCTCGCCGCGTGCAATGGAAAGACTGAGTTCATGCACGGCGACCTTGTCGCCGAAACGCACGGAGAAACGGTCGATTTCCAGTAGCGGCCGGCCGGCGGGTGCCTGGGTAGGCGCCTGAATAGTCGTCATCGCGGACCTCCGCCGAAAGCCGAACCACGCGAGCGCGTGTCCAATGCGTTGCGCAAAGCGTCGCCCATGAAGGTCAGCAACAGCAGCGTGATCACCAGTGCGGCAAACGCCGACATCGAGATCCACCACGCGTCGAGATTGTTCTTGCCTTCCTGTAGCAGTTCGCCGAGGCTCGGTGTGGGCGGCGGCACGCCGAGGCCGAGAAAGTCGAGACTGGTCAGCGACAGGATCGCGGCGCTCATGCGGAACGGCAGAAAGGTAATCACCGGTGTCAGGCTGTTCGGCAGAACGTGGCGCCACATGATCTGCCAGTTGCTAAGCCCCATGGTGCGCGCCGCCTTCACGTAATCAAGCGAACGATTGCGCAGGAATTCGGCGCGCACGTAGTCCGACAGAACGAGCCAGCCGAACATCGACAGCAGAATGAATAGCAGCCAGAGCGTGGGCTCGAAGATCGACGCAAAGATGATCAGCAGATACAGGTCAGGCATCGAACTCCAGATTTCGATCAGACGCTGGCCGATCAGATCCGTACGTCCACCATAAAAGCCCTGTATC
This sequence comes from Paraburkholderia dioscoreae, assembly GCF_902459535.1. Taxonomy (NCBI): domain Bacteria; kingdom Pseudomonadati; phylum Pseudomonadota; class Betaproteobacteria; order Burkholderiales; family Burkholderiaceae; genus Paraburkholderia; species Paraburkholderia dioscoreae. Next base: position 1,523,117 of record NZ_LR699553.1, on the reverse strand, counting down.
GCGCCAGTCAACACGCCGACCACGACACCGGACACCGTGAGCGCCAGTGCCATCAACACCGACAAGCGGAACCCGTAGAGCAGCCGCGCCAGCACGTCGCGCCCGAACTGATCCGTGCCGAGCCAGTTACTCGTAGTAGGCGGCGCAGGATACGGGTGCGCGGCGAAATAGTCGATCGTGTCGTAGTGGAAATGATTCGGCGGATAGATCGCGAAGTTGCCGTTCGATTCGAGCCGCGAACGGATATACGGATCGAGGTAGTTCGCACGCGCCGGAAAGTCGCCGCCGAACAGCGTCTCCGGATAGTCCTTCACAATTGGAAAGTAGTAATGCCCGTCGTAACGAACAATCAACGGACGGTCGTTGGACAGCACCTCGCCGAGCAGGCTGATCGCGAACAGCGACACGAAAATCACGAGGCTCCAGTAGCCCAGACGCTGCTGCCTGAAGCGCAGCCACGTACGCCGCCACGGAGACGGCGACGCCGCGTGCGCCGCGCCGGCCGCGTCAGCGGTCCAGGCGGTTGAATTGGATGCGGGGGTCGACGAGGACATAGCAGACGTCAGCAATGAGTTTGGTTACAAGGGCGATCAGCGTGAAGAGAAAGAGCGATCCGAGCACGACCGGATAATCACGGCGGATCACCGAGTCGTACGACAGTTGGCCCATGCCGTCGAGCGAGAACAACGTTTCGATCAGCAGATTGCCGTTCAGAAACGCGCCGACGAAGGCCGCCGGCAAACCCGTGAGCAATGGAATCGCAGCGTTGCGCAGCACGTGTTTCCACAGTACGTCGCGCTCCGGTGCGCCCTTGGCGCGTGCCGTCAACACGTACTGACGGCCGATTTCCTCCAGAAACGTGTTCTTGGTCAGAATCGTGACGATCGCGAAGTTGCCGACCACCGAAGCCGTGACCGGCAGCACGATGTGCCAGAGATAGTCGAGTACCTTCCCGAATGCGCTGAGATCGTTGAAGTTATCCGATGTGAGACCGCGCATTGGAAACACCTGCCAGAATGTGCCGCCGCCGAATAACATCAGCAGCAATACGCCGAGCACGAAGCCGGGAATTGCATAGCCGGCGAGTACCAGCACGCTCGTGACGGTATCGAAACGCGAGCCGTTGCGCACCGCTTTCGCGATCCCCAACGGCACCGATATCAGATAGGTGAGCAGTACCGTCCATAAACCTAGCGTGATCGATACGGGCAGCTTCGATTTGATCACGTCCCACACGCTGTCGTGCTGATAGTAGGACTGGCCGAGATCGAACGTCGCGTAGCGCCTGAGCATCAGCAGATAGCGTTCGAGCGGTGGCTTGTCGAAGCCGAACTGCTTCTTGATCTGCTCGATCTGCTGCGGATCGACGCCCTGGCTGCCGTGATAGCCGCCGCCGCCCGCCCCCGCCTCTCCGCCACGGCCGGCGCCGTGGCGGAGTTGCGTCATCACCTGTTCGACCGGCCCACCCGGCACGAACTGCGTGACGACAAAGGTCAGTGTGACTACGCCGAGCAGGGTCGGCACCATCAACAGTAATCGTCTGAGAATGTAGGCGAGCATGCGATGCCTCAGTGGGCCGTAGCCGTGGTGGAAGATGCGCCCTGGGCGGTCGGCGCCTTGTTGTACCAGTAGTCGATCACCCAGTCTTCGTATTGATACGACATGGGCACTTTGTCCGGATGACCCAGCGTCGACTTGTAGCCGATTCGTGCCCCCGGAGCGTAGTACTCCGGCACGAGGTAGAACGAATAGATCAGCACGCGATCCAGTGCACGCGTCGCTGCTTCCAGGTCGTCGAGATTGTCGGCAGAGAGGGCCGAATGAATGAGCGAGTCGACCGCTTTCGAACGAATGCCCGGATAGTTTTCCGAACCGATCTCCGACGCCGCCGCGCTGCCGAAACGGCGCGTCAATTCAGCGCCTGGAATCGTGACCGGCGGATAGATGAAGGTGGTCATATCGTATTCGAAGTTGTCCAGCCGCTTCTGGTACAACGCACTGTCGATCTCGCGCATATGCGCCTGAATGCCGAGCATGCCGAGCGCCTGCATATACGGCAGGATCAGGCGGTCCATGCCGGGCTGGTCGTCCATGATTTCGATCGTCATGGGCGTGCCGTGGGCGTCGCGCAGCGCGCCGTCACGATAGTGCCAGCCAGCCTGCGCCAGCAGATCGCGCGCGACTCGCAGATTGCCGCGCAAGGAGTTCGGTGCGATCGTGTCGGGCTGCTTCAGCATGGGACCGAACACTTCTGGCGGTACGCTCGCTCTCAACGGTTCAAGCAAAGCCAGTTCCTTCGGTCCGGGCATGCCGGTCGCGCCGAACGGACTCGCTTCGAAATAACTGCTCGTGCGACGGTATTGACCGTAGAACATCATGCGGTTCATCCAGTCGTAGTCGAAGGCCATCGTCAACGCGTGCCGCACGCGCGGATCCTGGAACATCGGCTTGCGCAGGTTCATGAGCATGCCTTGCATCTGCGCGGGACCGTCGGCGAATTCGCCCTTCTTCAATAGTCCATTGTCGAAGTTCTTGCCGACGTATTTGCGTGCCCACTGCGTTGCGCTGTATTCGACGACAGCATCGGCATCGCCAGCCTTGAATGCTTCCAGTTGCGTGTAGTGGTCGCGATACAGTTTGAAGGTGATGCGCTCGAAACGGAACATGCCGCGCCGCGACGGCAAATTGGCAGCCCAGTAGTCCGGGTTGCGGCGATACACGATCTCCTTGTCGTTCTTGCGCGCTTCGATCAGATATGCGCCGCTGCTGATCGGCGGGGCGACTGCGATCTGGTCGAATGGCGGACGTTTGCCGTCGGGCTGCATGCCCCACTTCGGCGAGAAGATCGGCAAATCACCGGCAATCAACGGGGCGTCTCGCTCCGCGTGTTTGAAATCGAAGCGGATTGTGTTTTTGTCGATCACGATCGCATTCTTGATGACCGAGAACTGCGCATTGAAGAGCGGCGACGCTTTCGGACCCGTCAATGTGTCGAACGAGTATTTGACGTCGGCAGCGGTGATCGGATCGCCGTTCGAAAAGCGCGCGGCAGGATTGATATGGAAAGTCGCCGAGCTCAGGTCGGACGCGACCTCGACGTCGTTAGCAATCAACGGATACTCGGACGCGAGTTCGTCCCAACTCCGCTGCATCAGCGTGTCGAACATCAGATTCAGAATGTCCGGTGCGGGCGCGCCACGCACCAGAAACGGATTCAGCGAATCGTAAGTCTGCAGTTCGTTGTAGTTCTCGAAACTGAGCGTACCGTTGGCCGGTGCGTCGGGATTCGCGTATTCGAAATGCGTGAAATCGGCGGGATATTTAGGCTCGTCGTATTGCGCAATCGAGGGCCGGGCCTGCGCGCAGACCGTGCTCAATGCCAGACACGCACCGGCGTACAGCGCGATTCGTGCGGCGGTGCGAAGCCGCGGCATGGACGCTGCCGTCCGCGCGGCGCGTGGCCAGCGAAACTTCACAAGTCTCATCTTCGGAATGCGTAAGGACGCGCGCCGGCCTCAAGCCGGTGCGCGATAAGTCGAATCGGCGCGAGTGACGGCGTGACGCCGTCGCTCCCGTAGCTTTCCCCGCTAGCGCTGCGCTGGCCGGCTGCCCTCGCTCGCGGTGCTTCTGAACGAGCATTGTGCACGGGGAACTCCAAAGTACGTCCCTAACAAAACTGCGCCGCCCCGATACCGTTGAACGGAAACCGGAGCGGCCGACCGACTGGACAGACCGCCGGTAAGTCACGAACATCAAAGACTTCAGAAGCGGTACGACGCGCCAACCTGGAAGAAGCGGCCGATGTTGGTGTAAAGCGACTGGTCGTAACCCGTGATATCCGGGGTGGCCTGCCACTCGACGTCGAACGGCGGCTTGCGATCGAAGATGTTGTTGATGCCGCCGTAGATCGTCCAGTTCTTGAAGCCGCGATACGTGGCCATCAGGTTGAACTGGCTGTACGACGCCACCGACAGCGTGCCGCCGTCGCCGAACTCGGTCGCCACCGCGTTCGTGTACGGGCCAGTGTACTGCCATGTCAGCGTGGTGGTCAGCTTGCGGTAATCCCACGAGAGGCTGGTATTACCCTTCCAGCGCGGATTGGATGCACCGAACGGCTGCAGCAGCGCGAGGTTGTTGCCGGCGAAATCCTGCGTGGGCGCACCCGGGCTGTTCAGCTTGAAGTGCCACACGTAGGCCCAGTCGCCGGCCAGCGTGAACGTGCCGTACTTCGTGCCGACCGACTTGCGGAAGTTCATATCGAAGCCGTCGGTATCGAGCGAACCGAGGTTGACGAACTGTTCCTTGATGTAGGCCACCGTGCCGTCCGGATTGCGAATCACGTTCGACGGGTTGTTCGCATCCATCACCGCGTTCGGATCGTTCGTGCCGATCACGCCGTCGATGTGAATCTTGTAGAACGCCGCGCCGATATCCGTCGACGAATCCGGCGAGAGCTCGAAGCCGATGTTGTAGTTCTTCGTATGCTCAGGCTGCAGTGCCGGATTGCCGTTGACCTGTTCCGTCGTGAAGTGCTTGGTCGGCGTGCCGCTCGGGTCGTTCGGGTCCACCAGGTTCTGGTGGGCGAGATACGTTGCCTGTGAGTTCTCGACCAGCGTCGGCGCGCGGAAGCCGCGGCTGTACGATGCGTACGTCGTCAGCATCTTGACCGGCTGGAAGCGCAACGCGAAGCTCGGCGAGAAGGCGCCGCCGAAATCGCTGTAGTGGTCGTAACGGCCCGCTTGCGTGAACGTCAGGTTGTGGATGATCGGAATATCGACCTGATAGTACACGGCGGCCACGTTGCGCTCGCCGTCGACCGTCTGCACGTTGGCCGGCGCCGTAATCCCAAGCGCGCTATCGGTGCGCGAGTTGATCAGGTTGCTCTCGTGACGGAATTCCGTACCGAAGCCGACACCGACCGGGCCGCCAGGCAGATTGAACAGGTTGCCCGTCGAGGTTTTCGCAGTGACGCTGTCGAGCTTGGAGATCGCCTGCTCATAGTCGTTCTGGAACACGCCGTTCAAGCCGTTCGGCGTGGCCGACGGATTCGAGAAATTGAACACGCCGTTCTGCAGAATGTTCTCGACGCCAGCCACATTCAGCGCATTGCCGTAAGTCGTGTCGACCGTGCTCTGCGAATGGCCGTAATCCGCGGACCAATCCCAATCGCCGAACTTGGCGGTGGTGAACGAACCCTTCACACCGGTCATGGCACGCCAGAACGTCGACACCGTATCCGCCGAAACGGTATTCGGGAACGTGTAGTTGATCAACGTGGGCACACCGAACGGGTTGTACGGGTTGGTGCCCGAGACCGTGCGCGACAGCGGCAACGCCGAACCGGTGGCCGGGTTGAATGCGTTGGTCTGGCTGCTCAGCACCGCCGGACCTTCGTTCTGCACGGTTTCGTTGCGGCTCACCCAGAGGTCGGCGTAAGCCTGCACATCGTCGTTGACTTTGAAAGTGCCGCGCACTTTCGCATTCAGGCGCGTGATCGCCGGCACCAGCGAGGTGGTGCTGGCCGGATTCGATTTACACGTGGATGCGCCGTTCGCCGACACGCTGCCCGGCGGACAGGGGCTGAGTGCCATGTTGGTGCCGTCGGCCGTCGTCCAGTACGACTGCTGGTTCGGACCAAGCGGGCCCGCGAGGCCGCCCGGGAACTGGCTGAAGTCCTGATTCGCGGTCATGTCGCGATCGCCGAGCGACGAGCCGGTGTCGCGGTAATAGCTCGCGGCGGCCGTCACGTTGAAGCGGTCGCCGTTCAGATCACCGATACCGCCGAGCACGCTGAAGTTGCCCTGCGCGTCGCCCGGATGCTGCGCCTTGCCGAGCTGGCCGTCGATCTGCAGGCCCTGGAAGTCCTTCTTCGTGATGATGTTGACCACGCCTGCAATTGCATCCGAACCATACACCGACACCGCACCGGTCTTCACGATGTCGATGTGGTCGATCATGTTGAGCGGGATCGAATTCACGTCGAAGAACGTGTCGGTGAAGTTCACCGCCTTGCCGTAATTCGCCACCCGTTGCCCGTCCACCAGCACCAGCGTGTATTTCTCGCTCAGACCGCGCAATGCAATGCCGCCACCGCCTTGCGCGGAGCTGTTCATTGTCGTTTGGCCCCAGCTGCTCCCCGAGTTGGCGGACGTGCCGCGCAGGAAGTCGGCCACGGTCGTATAACCGCTTTGCTGGATTTCCTTGGGCGTGATGGTCTGGACTTCCGTGTTGCCGACCTTGTCCGACGTGCGGATCAGCGAACCGGTCACTTCAAATTTCTTGAGTTGCTGAACCCCTTTGCCGGTAGCCGTGGCAGTATTGTTATCCGTGGACGGTGTCGCAGCAGCGCCCGTTGCCGGTGCGCTTTCCGTCGTTGCGGCCGCCGCAGTGCCGGTAGCGGCCGGCTGGCTTTGCGCAAACGCCGGTACGGCGATTGCGGCCGACAATGCCAGTTCAGCCCAGACTATTCTTCTAATGGCCAGCGCCAATGCCCGTTGTTTCATTTTTCCCCTTCTCGCTCGTCAGTAAGGCCACAGCAGTATGTGATGAGAGGTCTTGTGAACCCCTCCACTCGATATACGGCGATCTTGCGCCGCGCTCCGTTAAAGCAACATCAAATAACTCAGTGTCGGACTACTAATTTATTGCAATCGGAACGCGTAGCGCTTGCCCAATTGCTGTCATCTCTGCCGCCACGCAAGTGGATTCCGCTATTTGCCAGCCTGATTTCCCCAAATCCTGAAAATAGACTTAAGTTATGCTTACAAATACGGCTTGACCTATTTTTTCGAAAGCATGGCCTGAAGCACTAAAACAATCTTGGCGTCCCCACCCACACGACCACCGCTTCTTCACGTGCGGTATTGGACCAGGAGTGCGGCACGGTAGACTCGTAATGCGCAGTGTCGCCCGCCTGCAACACGAACGTCGTACCTTCCAGCGTGAGCGAGATCTGACCGCTCATTACATATAGAAACTCTTCCCCCGCGTGCGTCGTGACCTCCGACGGATTCTGTCCCACCGGCATCCTGACGAGAATGACTTCCAGCTTGCTGCCAACCGACAGATTCGTGAGCCGCCCAAACAGATTGGCGCTTCCGTCAAAACCGAAGTACTTCAGATCACTCCCTCTACGCACCGACTTGTCTTCGGTCGGCGTGTCGACGAAGTACTGCACCGTGACACCTAAAGCTCGAGCAATACCAACTAGCGATGTAATCGAAGGTGTTGCGTGACCCCGTTCCACTTGCGACAGAAAGGGCTTGGAAATGCCCGCAGTCTTTGCCACTTCATCCAGCGTGCGCTTGAGCCGTTGGCGAAGCGCGCGGATTTTGCTTCCTATAGAGACTGCAACGTGTGCCTTGTTATTGAGTGGCAAAACCATAGCAAGACAGAATCCTGTAGTCAAAAATAGTTTGATATAAGCAAATTAAGTTTCATCTAGCGCTACACCCCTCCTCAAGCGTCCCCGATACGCCTGTCGGGATGCCGTCATGGATAACTCGATCAATGTGTTTTCCGGAAGATGTCCGCCTCCTCCGGAGGCCAGGCGATAGTTGCGAGTGCAACCACGCTCCGGCATTGGAAACGGTCCACCTTCGCCGCGACGAGCACCCCATCGCGCCCGCCATGAGGAAACCGCGAGCGCGCCTCGTCTGATGGGACGTAACGGGAACAGAATGCTTTTACTTCGACGCCACCAGCACCCACAAGCGGGCGAGATCCGCCGAGCCATCGGTGCCCTTCACGGCACGAAAAGTTTGCACCGCGCGTGCCTTATCGCCCGCCACGTAGTACGCCTCGCCGAGATGCAGTTGCGCCTGGTCCGGATGATCCAGACCACCCTTGGCGATCGCGCTATCCATCGCGGCCAAACCCTGCTTCACCTGCCCGGCAAAAACCTGGTTGAAGCCCAGATCGACCGGTGCGACAGGGTTCGCCGGATCGGCCGCCGCTTGCGCCCGTTTTGCAGCGAGTGCCTGCAGACGCTTCTCGCGGTCCGCCTGCGCATCATGTCCCAGAACGCCCGAAGCAAAACCCTGATCGATGACCTGTTTGCCTTCGGCGGCGGTGCCCGCCACGATTGCAAGCTGGGTCATTTCCATGTAATCGTCGGCGGTGGACAATGCGCCTGTTGCACGGCGCAACCGATACGTGTCGATATCGAGTTTCGACGAATAGCCAGGTTTATTGCGAATCGCCGAGAACAGATCGTCCCAGTACGACTGTTTCGGATGATAGGCAACCAGCTTTTCAAGCGTGCTGCGATACGTAGCGTCGTCCTTCACGCGTTGTGCGCACGTGCCGAGCAATTGCAGTTGCGACTCGTCAGGCGCGTGACCGGCGTGCACTTGCGCGTTGATGCCCGGCTTGAGCAGGCTCACCACGCTCGCGCAATCGTTCGACAGATAGTAAGACTGAACCAGCAGCGTGCGCATGTCAGGATCGCTACCGCCCGACTTCAGATAACGCTGCGCGACCTTAGCGGCCTGCGCATAGTTTTTTTGCTGGAAGTAGATGCCGGCCAGAGCCGCCGACGTGCGCTGTTCGTCCGCACCACTCAACTTGCCGGAACCCAGCAACGTTTCGTAGGACTGAGCAGCCACGCCGGATTCTCCAGCCGCCGCCGCAGCCGCGCCACGCATCTCCTCGATCATGGTACTTTCATACGGCGTCTTGCCGGGCACGGCCGCCGCCTGATCGATCTTCGTCAGCGCGTCCTTGTACTTGTGCGCGCGATACAGATCCTGTGCGGCATTCAGCGGCTTCGCCACATCCGGCCGCAGGGTGTCGGCGGCGTGAGCGGCGAGCGGCAGCACGAGAGCGGCCGCGACGACGGCACGCTTGAACCGTTGATGAATCGTTTGCATTGCCCTTCCCTATTGCATGTACTGCTCATTGCCGATCAGGCCGATTTTCGTCGCGCCCAGTCGTTGCGCGGACGCCATCACCTCGGCGACATCCTTGTACGGCACCAGCTTGTTCGGCCGCAGATGGATTTCGGCCTGAACCGGTTCAGCCGCCACCTGAGCAAGTCTGGATTCGAGCGCGGCACGGTTCGGCACGGGCTGACCGTTCCAAGTGGTGGTGCCGTCGAAATCGATATCGATCTGCACTATTTCAGGTTGCGTGATCGGCGGCGGCGGATTGCCGACCGGCAGATTCATCTTGATGGCATGCGTCTGGATCGGAATTGTGATGATCAGCATGATCAACAACACCAGCATCACGTCGATCAGCGGCGTGGTGTTGATGTCCACCATCACATCCGGTTCACTGCCGCCGCCCGACGATACGTTCATTCCCATTATCGGCTCCTGTCGATCAGACTTGGTGCTTCAGCACTTAGTCTGATCCCATGCAAAGTCACCCCCCGCGCGCGGGTGGCTCGGTAATAAACGAAACCTTCGCAATACCGGCGCGTTCGCACTCGGTAATGACCCGACCGATAAATTCATAACGCGCGTTCTGGTCGCCGCGAACATGCACTTCCGGCTGCGGCGTCATGACCGACACGGTCTTCAGGCGTGCCAGCAGCGTCGGCGCGTCGACCTGCTTCTCGTTCCAGAAGAAGTCGCCGTCGCGATTGACCGCGATGACGATACTTTTCGGCGTGGTCTGCAGCGGCTGGATCGTCTCCTTCGGCAATTGCACCGGCACCGTATGCGTCACGACCGGAATCGTGATCAGAAAGATGATCAGCAGAACCAGCATCACGTCGACGAGCGGCGTAGTGTTGATACTGGAGATGACCTCGTCGTTGTCGTCCTGCCCAACGCTCATTGCCATGACAGACTCCGCTTATTGAACCAGCGACGCTTCGCGAGCCGCGGCGCGCGCCGGGCGGCGGCTGCCCGCCAGCAGAACGGTATGCAGCTGCGCGCCGAATGCGCGCACACGCTCCATCACCGACTTGTTGCGGCGAACCAGGAAGTTGTAGCCAAGCACCGCGGGCACGGCCACCGCGAGACCGATGGCGGTCATGATCAGCGCCTCGCCCACCGGACCCGCGACCTTATCGATCGAAGCCTGGCCGGCAATGCCGATTGCCGTCAGCGCGTGATAAATCCCCCACACCGTGCCGAACAGGCCGACGAACGGCGCCGTCGAACCCACCGTGCCGAGGAACGCCAGGCCGTCTTGCAGACGATTCGATACGTTTGTGATGGCACGCTCGACCGAGGTATCGATCCACGTGTTGCGGTCCACGGCTTCGAGCAGCGCTTCTTCGTGATGCTCGCCAGCTTCGATCGCCGTTTCCGCGATGAAGCGGAACGGCGACGCTTCGTCGAGAAGCTTCGCGCCTTCGACCAGCGACGGCGCAGTCCAGAGTTGTTCATCGGCACTCTTCGCGCGGCGGTTCGCACGGAACTGCTCGACGAACTTGGTGACCATGATGTACCAGCTGCCCATCGACATGAGCACCAGCAGAATCAGCACGAAGCGCGCGACAAAGTCGCCGTTCTTCCAGAGTGCGCCGAGGCCGTACGGGTTATTGACGGTTTCGGACGTGGCCGGTGCCGGCGGCGGCACGGCTTCGTCAGCGACGGAACTCGCCGTTTGCGGCGCAGCGGTGGCAGGCGCTGCGGCCGACGCCGTAGCGTCGCTGGCCTGTGCATGGGCCATTTGCGGTGCAACAAAGGTATCCACCGTAGTTACGGCGATCAACATGGTTGCCGCCAGTGCGGCGAGAGTACGCTTCTTCATGCCTGCTCCAAGTTCATTAGTACAACTTCAAAACTAACACTGATAAATCGCTACCGGTACCGAACAGCCGGTGACTTCAGTTCAGGTTAAACGAGAACGGAACTTGCACACGGACAGCCTGGCCTTGGGAAACGCACGTGAACTGCTTGACCGCGTTGAATGCAGCACGATCCAGTGAGGAGTCGTCTGCGGATTTGGCAACGCGTTCATTCGTAATATGGCCCTGCGGGTCGACAACGAATTCAATGAGAACATCACCCGTTGCGTTGTTTTCCTGAGCTTCTTTCGGGTAGCGGATCGACGAACGGATCTGATCCGAGTTCGGGCACACAACCCCGACTTCAGTGCTCACAGGCTTGCTCGGCGCGGGCGGCGCCGGTGGTGCGGGCGGCGCCACGGCGGGTGCCGACACAACCGGTGCGGCCTGATGCGTAATGGTCGGCTGCGGCGGCGTCTGCACCTGCACTTCCGGCGGCGGCACGAACGGCGGCGGCGGCGGCGCGAACTTCGGCGGCGGCAATTGCACCGTGGGCAACGGCGGCGGAGGCGGCGGCTTTACCGGCTCGATGATCTTCGTTTCGATAGGATGCTGAATGACCTGCACGACCTTGGTGGCGAGGCCATTGATCAGTGCGTAGATCAGCACGATATGCAAGAGCAGAACGACTGCGATACCGCCGAAGCGACGTACTGGGTTTTGCTGCTTGCGCCCAAACTCACGCGGGCGCCCTGGCCTCTCCATACGGGCCGCTGCTGCCGGAAATTGCCCTTCGACTTTCGTACCCACCTTTACTCCTCCGGCGTGAACCGTTCATTTCTGTAACTGCAGTGCGCTTACATACCGCAAACCACATTCACTTCAGCCATCTGGTGATCGACCACTTTTTGATTCGTAGTCCAAAACGGACGCAGAACTGCCAAACCTCGTTCCGATGGCACGGACGTGACTCAGGAGGACTGCGGCCGCAGGTCATGCGAGCCCAGTAGCCGATCTAAGTAGAACTACTAATAGATTAAATTTGACCCACTCACTTCCGCCTTGCATACACGATCGAGACAACCTGATCGATGTGGGTCGTAGCGCCTGGAACTTTTTGCGCGAACGTCACATGCGTTTCATGGGACGCAAAGATAGCAGGACAAAAAATGTACGGTCAAACTTTTTTTGATGGCGGCATACTTAGTTTAGAGAGATGACTCTAACTCATACCGAATTGGCGCCGCTTTAAAAGAATAAGCGTGTGTGGAGCAGATAAGCATTCGGCTTTTTTTCTGCACGAGAATGGGATTTCACTGCACTCGTGACGTGCAAGAATGCACTCGAAACTCTCAACTGACCGAACGCCCCGACCAAACGGAAGGCCAGTCGGGCGCGCCTTTTCGCGCGGTCGCCGCTTGATCGGGCGGACCGCCAACAGTATGTGTGCCGGGATGATCGGGACGCCGGAGTGAGACCGCCGCCGAAGGCGAGACGATAGCAGAAGGAAAACCGCGTTCGAAAATATTTTTAGCGGTATTTACGACACTTTAAATACGCATCTCAATGACGTCTTATAGTTAATTACAAAACAATTCAATTAAATTACATAAAGCTAACAGACGGAATAACGCCGAGCGTGAGTGGACTTAGCAGGGGGAGCAGAACAACTTCTCATCGACCGCATGCGCGTGTCGGCGGTCGCCTGGCGAGCGCGCAACCTGCCAGGTGCAATAAACAGGAAAGGAGCGGCGCAACGTTGATTGCGCCGCTCCCTGCTACATCAACCGTTCGTGCCTTCGCCCGCAACGATGGTGTGGTTGTCCCGCGATCGCGCGAGAACGGGCCGCAACGCGGCGCCTGTATGACTTGCGTCAACGCGGGCGAGTCCTTCGGGATCCGTGGCGGCGACAATCGACCCGCCGCCCACGCCACCCTCCGGACCGAGATCGATGATCCAGTCCGCCTCGGCGATCACGTCCAGATCGTGCTCGATGACGACGACGCTATGGCCGCCGTCCGCGAGACGATGCAGCACGCGAATCAGCCTGGCGACGTCGGCCATATGCAGGCCCACGGTCGGTTCGTCCAGTACATATAAGGTGTGCGGCGGCTTCTGACCGCGCCGCGTAATGTCGTCGCGCACCTTGCTCAATTCGGTGACGAGCTTGATACGCTGCGCTTCGCCACCCGACAACGTGGGCGAAGGTTGACCCAGCGTGAGATAGCCGAGCCCGACGTCTTTCATCAACTGCAACGGATGAGCAATGTTCGAGATGGGCGCGAAAAACTCGACGGCTTCGTCGATTTCCATGGTCAGCACGTCGCCGATATTCTTGCCGCGCCATGTGACCGCGAGCGTCTCGGGATTGAAGCGCTGCCCGCGACATACATCGCAAGGCACTTTCACATCGGGCAGAAAGCTCATGCCGATGGTGCGCACGCCCTGCCCCTCGCAGGCCGGGCAACGGCCTTCGCCCGTGTTGAACGAGAAACGCGAGACCGTATAGCCGCGCGCACGCGCTTCGAGCGTGCCGGCGAACAGTTTGCGGATCGCGTCCCACACGCCTATGTAAGTGGCAGGACACGAACGCGGCGTCTTGCCGATCGGCGTTTGATCGACTTCAAGCACGCGGTCGATAGTCTCCCAGCCGGTGATCGAATCGCAACCTTGCCATGCATGCGTCACGTTCAATTGCGCGCGCGGCGCCGTGCGCGCCAGCACGCTGGAGCGCCGGTTCGCCGCGGGCTTCTCCTCGGCCGCGGCACGTGCGCGCCGCGTGGCCGGCGACGATAGCACCGACCGCCCGACCGCATCCAGCAGATTGGTCATCAACACGTCGCGTGCTAGGGTCGACTTGCCGGAACCGCTGACGCCCGTGACCGCCACCAACCGCGATAGCGGAATGCCGACTGTGACGTTGCGCAGGTTGTGCAGTTTGCCGCCGTGTACGGTCAGCCAGTTTTCCGGCACCGCGGCCATGCGCTTGCTCGCCGCGACCACTTCGCGACGCGGCTGCAACGGATGCACGATAGGGTTGGCGAGAAACTGCCCTGTCACGGAATCGGGCTGCGCCGACAGATCCGCCACACTGCCCTGCGCGACCAGCGTGCCGCCGCGCTTGCCTGCGCCCGGCCCGATGTCGATGATGTGATCGGCACGCCGGATGGTGTCCTCGTCGTGTTCGACGACCACCAGCGTGTTGCCCTTCTCGCCCAGCTTGCGCAGAGCGTTCAGCAGAATCTGATTGTCGCGTGGATGCAGGCCGATGGTCGGTTCGTCGAGTACGTAGCACACGCCTTGCAGATTGCTGCCGAGTTGCGCGGCGAGACGAATACGCTGCGCCTCGCCACCCGAGAGACTCGGCGCGGCGCGATCGAGACTCAGATAGCCGAGTCCGACTTCTTCGAGAAACTGCAGGCGGCTGCCGATTTCGCTGATCACGTCACGCGCGATTTCTGCGTCGCGACCGGTCATTTCCAGTGTGTCGATCCACGCGCGCGTGTCGGACACGGTCCATTGCGCGACGTCGACAATGGACTGCGCGTTGAACGTGACCGCGCGTGCGGTGGGATTCAGACGCGTGCCCGCGCAGTCCGGACACGGTTCATCCACGAGGCCTTCGGGCTCCTGCTCTTCCGAAGGCAGGCTCTGTTCGCGGCCACGATTGTCGTCGACGACGATCGTGTCGTCGTAGGCGGCGCGCTGCTCGCGCGTGAGCGCGAGACCCGTGCCCACGCAGGTCGTACACCAGCCATGCTTGCTGTTATACGAGAACATGCGCGGGTCAAGCTCGGGATAGCTCGTGCCGCACACCGGACACGCGCGCTTGGTGGACAGCACCTTCACGGCGCCGAGTTGCGCCGTAGGACGGCCGCCGCTCATCGCGTCGTGCAAACCGTCGAGCGGCGCCAGCAGATGCATCACGCCCTTGCCCACTTCCAGCGTCTGGTCGAGCGCCTGACGCAACTCGGTTTCATGGTCCGGCGACACGACGAGATCGGTCACGGGTAACTCGATCGTATGCTCGCGGAAGCGGTCGAGCTTCGGCCACGGGTCCACCGGCACGAATTCGCCATCCACACGCAGATGCGTATTGCCGCGTGCTTTCGCCCACTTCGCCAGATCTGTATAGACGCCCTTGCGATTCACGACCAGCGGCGCGAGAAAACCAACGTGCTGCCCTTTGTGATCGCGCAGCAACTGCGCCGCGATCGATTCGACGCTTTGCGACGTAACCGGCGTGCCGTCGTGAATGCAATGCTGCAGACCGAGCTTCACATACAGCAGACGCAGGAAGTGCCACACCTCGGACGTGGTCGCCACGGTACTCTTGCGGCCGCCGCGCGAAAGCCGCTGCTCGATCGCGACGGTCGGCGGAATGCCGTACACCGCGTCCACCTCGGGCCGCCCCGCCGGCTGCACGATGGAACGCGCGTAGGCATTGAGCGATTCGAGGTAACGGCGCTGCCCTTCGTGGAACAGAATATCGAAAGCGAGCGTGGACTTGCCCGAACCGGAGACCCCGGTAATCACGTTGAATTTGCCGTGTGGAATGTCCACGTCCAGCGATTTCAGGTTGTGCTCGCGCGCATTGACGATGCGCACCACGTCCTCGCCTTCGACGGCGCGGCGCGCACGCGCCGCGCTCAGCGCCTTCTGCAGCGGAAGGCCTTGCGACGCCGGCTCAGCCGCTGTGTTCATGGCGCGGTCGTATTGCAGCAGCGCTTCGCCGGTATGCGATTCCGGGCACGTCTTGACGTCTTCCGGCGTGCCGACGCACAGCACCCGGCCGCCGCCGTCGCCACCTTCGGGACCGAGGTCGATCAGCCAGTCGGCAGAGCGGATCACATCGAGGTTGTGCTCGATCACGATCAGCGAATGACCGCTCGCGAGCAGTTTGCCGAACGCTTGCATCAGCTTGGCGATGTCGTCGAAATGCAGGCCGGTGGTCGGTTCGTCGAACATGAACAGACGCTTCGCGACCGGCTGCTTCGCGTTGCGCGCGGTGCGCGCCTGAGCCGATTCCGCGAGAAACCCGGCGAGCTTGAGCCGTTGTGCTTCGCCGCCCGACAACGTGGGCACCGGCTGGCCGAGCTTCACGTATTCGAGACCCACGTCGACGATTGGCTGCAGCACGCGCAGCACTTCGGCGTCTTTGGCAAAGAAGGCGGTTGCTTCGCTCACCGTCAATTCCAGCACGTCGGCAATGCTCAGCGCGCGCGCCGGTTCGCCGCGTTCGATCTTCACTTCGAGCAGTTCCGCGCGATAACGGCGCCCGTCGCAATCGGGGCAACGCAGGTACACGTCGCTCAGGAACTGCATTTCGATATGTTCGAAACCCGAGCCGCCGCAGGTCGGGCAGCGGCCGTCACCCGAGTTGAAGCTGAACATGCCCGGGCCATAGCCGCGTTGCTGCGCGAGCGGCGCCTTGGCGAACAGTTTACGGATTTCGTCGAACGCGCCGACATAACTGGCCGGGTTCGAACGCGCGGTCTTGCCGATCGGCGATTGGTCGACGAACACGACGTCGGTGACCTGATCGGCGCCGCTCAGGCTTCTGAATGCGCCCGGCGATTCGGTGGCAAGACCGAAGTGGCGCGCCATGGCCGGATACAGCACGTCTTGCAGCAGCGTGGATTTGCCGGAACCCGATACCCCCGTCACACAGACGAGCCGCTCCAGCGGAATCTCCACCGTGACATCGCGCAGATTGTGTTCCGTCGCGCCTTCCAGCACGATGCGCGGCGTGGTGTCATTCACCGGACGCTGTGACCAGTGCGCCGAGTCCGCCACATGCCGGCGGCCGCCGAGATACTCACCGGTGAGCGTGCCGGAGGAACGGATCGCCTCGGGCACGCCGTCGTAAATGATCGAGCCGCCGCGCTCGCCCGGCCCTGGGCCCATGTCGATCAGACGATCCGCCGCGAGCATGACAGAGGGATCGTGCTCGACCACCACCAGCGTATTACCCGCGTCGCGCAAGCGGTGCATGGCTTCGACGATGCGGTTCAGGTCGCGCGGATGCAGGCCGATGCTCGGTTCGTCGAGCACGAAAAGCGTCTTGGTGAGCGACGTGCCGAGCGCCGTGGTCAGGTTGATCCGCTGCACCTCGCCGCCCGACAACGTGCGGCTTTGCCGGTCGAGCGTGAGATAACCGAGGCCCACGTCGCACAGATATTTGAGGCGCGTGCGCACTTCGGCGAGCAGCAGTTTGAGCGCATCGTCGAGCAGCGCGCTCGGCAAGCTGACTTCGTCGAAGAAGCGCCGGATACGCTCGATCGGCATCAGCATCAGGTCGTGCACGGTCAGACCCGGCAACGCTTCGAGTTGTTCGCGCGTCCAGTCGACGCCGCGCGGCAGGAAGCGCTTCCCGGCCGGCAACACGTCGTCCGCATTCGCCTTGCTGCCGAGGCGCCACAACAGCGATTCGGTTTTCAGGCGTGCGCCGCCGCAGGTTTCGCACGGCGTATAGCTGCGGTACTTGGACAGCAGCACACGGATATGCATCTTGTACGCTTTCGATTCGAGATATTCGAAGAAGCGTTTGACACCGTACCAGTGGCTTTGCCACTTGCCGTTCCAGTCGGGCGAGCCGTTGATGACCCAGTCGCGCTCGGCGTCCGTCAGTTCGCCCCACGGCGTGCCGCGGCGAATATCCGCTTTCGCCGCGTAGCGCATCAGATCGTCCTGGCATTCCTTCCAGGCCGGCGTTTGCATGGGCTTGATCGCACCGTCGCGCAGCGTCTTGCGCGCGTCCGGAATCACCAGCCCGAGGTCGACGCCGATTACGCGGCCGAAACCGCGGCAGACTTCGCACGCGCCGTACGCCGAGTTGAACGAGAACAGCGCGGGCTGCGGGTCCGCGTAGCGCAGATCGCTTTCGGGGCTATGCAACCCGGTGGAGAAGCGCCAGATTTGCGGTTCGGCTTCCTGAGCTTCCGGCCCTTCGGACGACGCCGGCAGCACGTAAATATTGACGCGCCCGCCGCCGCGCTTGAGCGACGCCTCGATCGCCTCGACCACTCGCTGCTTGTCCACCGACCGCAGCCGGAAGCGGTCCGCCACCACGTCGAGCAGTTTGCGCTTACCCGTGGGCGAATCGACTTCGCGCTGCGCCTGAACGCGCGTGTAGCCGCTCGCCGACAGCCACTGCTCCACTTCCTGCTCCGACGCCGACTCCGGCAGTTCGACCGGGAACGTGACGACGAGCCGCAGCTCGTTCTGCGCGGTGCGCTCGAGCAACTCCGCGTAGATCGTTTCCGGCGTATCGTGCCGCACCTGCCGGGCCGTCTTGCGGTCGAACAGTTCGGCCGCGCGCGCGTAAAGGAGCTTCAGGTGATCGTTGAGCTCCGTCATGGTGCCGACGGTGGAGCGCGAACTGCGCACCGGATTGGTCTGGTCGATCGCGATGGCGGGCGGCACGCCGTCGACGCGGTCGACTTGCGGCCGGTCCATGCGGTCCAGAAACTGCCGTGCGTAAGCACTGAACGTTTCGACGTAGCGCCGCTGCCCTTCCGCATAAAGCGTGTCGAACACGAGGCTCGACTTGCCGGAGCCGGACGGGCCGGTCACGACCGTCATTTCGCCGGTTCGTACGTCGAGATCGACGTTCTTGAGGTTGTGCTGGCGCGCGCCGCGAATCCTGATAATGCCGTTAGATGCCAATTTTTTCGACCGCCTGAATGAGTGGGCCACCTCTCACGGACGCCTCGCGACCGCGCAAGTTCGGTGCCGCTGGGGCCGGCGGAAACGCGCGCCAAAGCCCAGCTTGCAAGGGGATACTATACTGTATATTTATACAGGTTTGGCCTGCAAGTCGCAATTGCAACTGTCTTGCCGGGAGCCCTGTGCGGACAAGATCTGCTGTTCCGCCAGCAGTAGCCTACCCGATCGTGCGTCGCCAGCAATGCTGCGATGACGCAGCAACCGATAAGCGAATTTTTTACAAGTTGTGATCGGGACGCGGATAGTCTGAAACCTCATCGATGACCAAAGAGGATTCCATGAATGGAAAACTTTGTGCGCGAGCAAATGGCACAAAACGCGTTCTGTCCGTTGTCCCGGTGTGTGCCGTCCTGCTTGCCACAGGCGCGGTCAACGTGTGCAATCTGGCGGAGGCTTATGGCAGCGGCGCGCCTTACTATTCCCGGTCGACAAACATGGGCAAGTGGGCCGACCCGTTGCCCATACTGGGCGCACTGGACGCTGCAGTACTGATCGTGCCGTCCTCTGGGCATTGTGGTGGAAACGCGGCGCCACGCGGACATAGGACCGGGCCACTGACGCACCACCACAGAGCAGCGCTAATGACCCCTCGCGCGGGGCACCCGCGCTCCTACCCGCAAACACTCTCCACACTGCCCCGCCGCGCCGTCGGCAGCGCCGCCCCCGGCACGTCACCCTGCGCCCCGCGTTCACCCAGCGCATAAGCCACGCAGCGTTTCGCCAGCACCTCGGTCGGATCGACAAGTCTTACCAACCGCCCGGCCGCACAAGCCAGCATGGCGTCGCGCAACAGCAGCGGCAACTCGGTACAGCCCAGCACGATCACTTGCACGCCTTGCGCGATCAGGTCGTCGACCGCCGCGGCGAGGTCGTCGCAACACTCGCCCGAAGTGAACCCTGCCTTGGCGCCCTTCGGTCCGTAGACGGCATGCATCAGCCGCGCCTGAGCCTGCTCGCCGGGAGCGATCTGCACGAAACCGCGCGCTTCGAGCGACTGTTCATAGACGCGGCTCGCCAGCGTACCCGTGGTGGCCAGCACGCCCACTTCACGCAAGCCCGGAAAGGTCTCGCGCAGATAATCGGCGGTACAGGTCAGCATATTGACGATCGGAATGCCGAGCGACGGCTGGATCCGCTCGACGAACGCATGCGCCGTATTGCACGGAATCGCGATCAGGTCCGCGCCGCCGTCTTCGAGCGTCCTGCAGGCGGCATATAGCGCAAGCGTCGGATCCTCGCCGTTACCGAGCAACGCGGCGGTGCGGTCCGGAATCTGCGGGTTCTGCTCGACCATGATCTTGATGTGGTCCTGATCGCACGCGGCCGGCGTATTGCGCACCAGCTTGGCCATGAAATCGACCGTCGCCGCCGGCCCGACTCCGCCCAGCACGCCCACCTTGAAGCGCCGCGCCTGCTGCGAATACTGGGCGGCCGCGACATAGCGCGCGTACACCAGATTGACGTCGACGAGCGGCACTTCGAGCCGCCCGAGTGCGCGCGCGACCAGCGCGATTTCGACGAGCCCCGGCAGGATGATCTCCGCACCCTGCGCAATGAGATCCGCGCACGCCGCGCGCAACAACTCGACCGGCCGGCCATAGAGACAGCCGTTCCTGATGCCTTCGTCGCTATAGACGGCGCTCGTCACGCAATCGAAGCCCGCTTCGTTGCGCGGATGCAGCACGTCGAACTGCGCGGCGTCGAAATAACGCTCGAAAAGTCCGTTATCGCGGATAGCATCCGAAGTCAGCACGCCGATCCGGCGCACCGACGGAAACGCTCGCCGCACATACGCCGAGAGCGCCGTCATGATGTTGGCGACCGGCACGGCCACGTTCGCAGAAAGTTCGTCGATGAAGGTATGGCTAAGGAAGCACGGCAACACGATCGCTTCGACACCGCGTTTTTCGAACGCCCGCATGGTGTCGAACACGTGGATCTTGAACTGCGCATCCACCTCGCGTTGCGAGGCCGGCCCTTGCCACGACTGCCGCTCCAGAAGGAGATCGAACGGCCGCGCCGCACCGCGCCGTTGCCAGGCGGCACTCATTCTGCACAGTACGTCGGCGCTGGCAAACTGGGCGGCACCGGTCACGACCCCCAGCGAACGATAGCGATTCATGATGACTTCCCCCGTTTTTGCCTTCCGCTTTGATGGTAGGCGGCTTTTGCGCCAGAGAGGATGACATTATGTCGGGGGACTATGACGTGGGGTTAACCACGAAAAGCGCATTTCCTCGCGCTTCCGGGCGGCGGCGGCACGCGCACAATCACAATCACAATCACAATCACGCGCGCAATGCTAGGCCGCTTCGACCACGCCATGCGCCGCGCCGCGCTTGCGGCGCTCCAGCGTACTGATGCACACCAGCGACACCCCGGCCAGAACACTATAAAACACGGCAAGCGGCCACCAGGCACCCGGATAACGATGCGCGAGCAACGTTCCGATCAACGGCGTCAGGCCGCCGGCCAGCGCGGCGCACACCTGGTACGACAGCGAAATCGCCGAATACCTGAGGCGCACGGCGAACGCGGTCGACATGAAGCCGGCCATCACCGCATAGGAACTCGACATGCACATCACCGCCATTGCAATGCCGATCACGATCGCCACCGGCCGCCCGGTCGAGACGAGCGCGAACATGGGGTACGGCGACAGCATCGCCAACGCTGCCGCGCCCTTCAGGAAACGTCCCGTGCCGATGCGTTGCGCGAACCATCCCGAACCTAGTTGCGTGAACAACTGAATGAACGCTACGACGAACAGGCAGTCGAGAATCAACGATCGGTCGAGGCCGAGCGTCTGCGTCGTGTAATTGAGCATGAAAGTATTGACGAACCATGCGCCGGCCACGCCGATCACGTTCGCGCCGAGGCACAGCAACAGCGTGCGCCACGCATCGCGCACGACTTCGGCCACGGGCAGCGCGGCCACTCGCCGTTGCGCCTTGAGCGCCTTGAATTCCGGTGATTCGTCGACACCCGCGCGGATCAGCAGGCCGACCACCAGCAGCACCGCGCTCGCGAGAAACGGCAGACGCCATCCCCAGTTGAGAAACGCGTCCTTGTCCATCGAGGCCACCGCGCGGAACGCGAGCAGCGACAGGATCAGGCCCGCCGGACTGCCGAGTTGCGCGAACGAGGCGAAGAACGTTCGCCGTCCTTGCGGCGCATGTTCGCTCGCCATCAGCACCGCGCCGCCCCACTCGCCGCCGATCGCGATCCCCTGCGCGACACGCAGCAGCACGAGCAGCACCGGTGCCCACACGCCGGCGCTCGCGTAAGTCGGCAGAAAGCCGATACCGACGGTGCCGACGCCCATGATCGCGAGCGTCGCCACGAGCGCCTTCTTGCGGCCGATACGGTCGCCAAGGTGGCCGAACACCAACCCGCCGAACGGTCGCGCGAAGAAGCCGACCGCGAAGGTGCCGAACGAAGCCAGCGTGGCGAAGAACGGATCGCCGCCGGGAAAGAACAGCTTGCCGAAGATCAGCGCGGACGCCGTGGCGTAGATATAAAAGTCGTACCACTCGATCGTGGTGCCGACAAAGGCCGCGGCTGCGGCGCGCATGGGTTGCCGGCCTGCGGCGTGGACGTCTGGATCGCGATTCATGTCTGTGTCTCCAAGGTCGTTCTTCTGGATGGCGCGGCTTCTTCGTGCCGTCACCGGGAACTGCTGCGCTTATGCTTCAGGTGCGCCCGCTTTGAGCACGCCCGCTTCGAACAGACGCCGCTGGGTGGCGGCGTCGATACCCAATGCATCGAGCACGTCGCGCGTGTCGGCACCGAGTAACGGCGGCGCGCTGCGATACGTGGCCGGTGTGCGCGACAACTTGATCGGCGACGCGGTGCCGCGATACTCGCCCATCTCGACCACCATGCCGCGGTGCAAGGTGTGCGGATGCCGCGCCACCACGTCCACGGTTTGCACCGGTCCGCACGGTACGCCCGCGTTGATCAGCGCGTGCGCGAGCGGTTCGCAGTCGTGCGCGGCGAGCAGGTGTTCCAGCGCGGCCTTGAGCGGCTCGCGATGCGCGCAGCGGCTGCGGTTGTCGACGTAGCGCGGATCGTCGGCGAGTTCGGGCGCGCCGAGATGCGCGCACAGCTTCGCGAACTGCCGGTCGTTGCCCACCGCGAGAAAGATCGGCGCGGTTGCGGTGCGATAGCTGTCGTACGGCGTGATGTTGGGATGCGCATTGCCGCTGCGCTGCGGCGTGCGGCCCGAGCCGAAATAGTTCGGCAGATGCGGATGCAGCAGTGAAACGCCGCAGTCGTACAACGCGATATCGATCGACTGGCCACGACCGCTCTTCGCGCGCTCGGCGAGCGCGAGCAGAACGCCGGCGAACGCATTCAAGCCGGTAACCATGTCGACCACCGGCAAGCCGACGCGCATGGCGGGGCCGTCGCGCTCGCCGTTCACGCTCATCAGGCCGGTCATGGCCTGAATCGCGGCATCGTAGCCAGGCAAGCCGCCGAGCGGGCCGTCGGGACCGAACCCCGACACGGCGCAATGAATCAGCTTCGGGAAACGCTCGCGCAAATCGCGCTCGTAGTCCATGCCCCAGCGCGCCAGCGTGCCGGGTTTGAAGTTTTCGACCAGCACGTCGGCGTCTTCGAGCAGCTTCCAGAGAATCGCGCGGCCTTCGTCGCGTGAAAGATCGACCGCGATGCCCTGCTTGTTGCGGTTCACGCCAGCGAAATACCATGCGGTGTCGCCATAGAACGGCGGCCCCCAGCCGCGTGTTTCGTCGCCGTCCGGCGGTTCGAGCTTGATCACCTGCGCGCCGTGATCGGCGAGCGCCTGGGTGCAGTACGGGCCGCCTAGCACGCGGCTCAGGTCGATGACCTTGATGCCTTGCAGCGCGCCTTGTGTGCCGGCATTCACGGGTGCCGTCATTGCGCGCCCCCTCGCTGCCACAGTTGCAACGCCTGCACGAGCGTGACGCTGCGGCCTTTGACCAGCGCGTCGATCACCTCGCTTTCGTCCTGCTCCGACTGCAACGCCAGCGGATCGGACGGCAACAGCTTGTGCCGCACCACCAGATGCGCGAGCGCGAGACGCCGGTGGTCTGGCGCAAGACGCACGCCTTCGCAGGCCATCAGCACGGCTGTCGTTGCGTGATACAACGCGGTGCCCGCTTGCCGGACCCATTCGTCGCGGCCGGAATCCGCCACGCCGGCCAGCGCATCGCACGCACGCGCGAGCGTCGAGCGCAGCAACGCGAGACTGGCCGGCGGCAATCCCGCCGCGCCGAGCAGATCCCGCAGATAAGCGCGCAACGGTTCGAGCGCGCCGTCGCGTTTCGCCGCCCGCGCGATATCGAGCGCGACGATGTTGCTGGTGCCTTCCCAGATCGAGCCGAGATGCGCATCACGCACGAGACGCGCGTCGCTCCATTCTTCGATATAGCCGGTGCCGCCGCGCACTTCCATTGCGTCGCCGGTTACGCGGCGCGCGTCGCGGCAGGCGCGGAACTTGATGAGCGGCGTGAGAATGCGCACGCATTTCGCGGCCTGGCGGTCGCCGGCGTCGGCCTGCTGCAGCAGCAGCGCAATGCGCATGAACATCGACCGCGCCTGTTCGGCGGGCAGCATCATCTTGAGCAACTGACGCTGCATCAACGGCATATCGATCAGCTTGCGGCCGAACGCTTCGCGATTGCGGGCAATGTGCAACGCCTCCGTCAGCGCGCGGCGCATCAAACCCGCGGCACGCACGCCGTTCGACAGGCGCGACATGTTGATCATGTCCGCCATCTGATGAAAACCGCGCCCCACCTCGCCGATCAGATACGCCACCGCGCCTTCCAGCACGATCTCGCCGCTCGCCATCGAGCGGCTGCCGAGCTTGTCCTTCAGACGCACGATCCGGTAGCTGTTGCGCGATCCGTCCGGCAGCGTCTTCGGCAGCAGGAACAGTCCGAGTCCGTTGATGCCGGGCGGCGCCGTGTCCGGACGCGCGAGCACCATCGCGAGATCGGCGTCGGCGTTCGAGCAGAACCATTTGTCGCCGTACAGGCGCCACGTTTGCCCGCCGTCCGCATCGCTCTCGAGCGACGCACGCGTCGCAATGCGCGCGACGTCCGAGCCCGCCGCCTGTTCCGTCATGAACATCGCGCCCTGAAACAGCGTGTCGAAATCGCGCGAGGCGAGCTTCGGCAGAAAACGCGCGACCAGTTCCGGCGCGCCGAATTTGCGCAGCGTGCGCGTGAGCGAATCGGTCATGCTGACGGGACAGCACAGGCCGAATTCCGCCTGCACGAACAGGAACGTCAGCGCGTATTTGACGAGCGGCGGCGGCGACTGTTTGCCGTCACGGGTCTCGTGACTCAGCGCGGCGAGTCCCAGCTCCGCATAAGCCACACGTTCCAGCGCGACGTAATCGGGATGCTTGTCGATACTTTGCAGCGCTTCGCCGCGCCGTGTGCGATGACGCAACTGCGGCGGATTTCTGTCGGCGGACGTGGCCCAGATATCGAGTTCGTCGGAAGCGCGCTGGCCCAGCGAAACGAGCTGGCCTTCGAGATCGTGAAACAGCGCGTCGCCGAGATGCAGCTTGAGCAGACGCTCGAAGTCGGGATCGCTGGTGAAGAAGTTGATGCCCCGGCTGTCGGGAATGTTGGACGAGCCGTGTGCCGGCTGCGCGGTGATTTCGCTCATGCGTGTCTCCTTTATCGACCGGAGTTCGCGCTTTGGCGCGTTACTCCGGTCCCATGCACGTAGTGCAAGTGAAAGGAGCATAAAAGCCGCGTCGATAATCGTCTAATACAACTTATATCCGGTACGATAGACGCAGCTTATCGATAAGAAACCTGGAGACAGCCGTGGACCTGAAGCAGTTGCGCTATTTCGTGGCGGTTGCCGAGGAGTTGCATTTCGGCCGCGCGGCCAAGCGGCTGTTCATTTCGCAGCCCGCCCTCAGTTTCGACATTCGCAAGTTCGAGGAACAACTCGGCGTGCAGCTACTCGCGCGCACCAACAAGACGGTATCGCTGACCAACGCGGGCCAGGTGCTACTCGGCGAAGCACGCCGCCTGCTCCTGCAGGCGAGCGAGGCGGAACGCATGACCGTGCGCTCGGCGCATGGCCTTGCCGGCCGTTTGCGGATCGGCTTCGTGAATTCCATGTTGTACCGCGGCATGCCGCAGGCGGTGAAACGCTTCGAGGCCGATTACCCCGGCGTGGAAATCGTGCTGAAGGAGATGAATACCAGCGAGCAGGTCCACGCGATCCAGCGGATGCAGATCGACATGGGCTGCGCGCACTGGGGCAATTTCCCGTCCGACGTCATTTCCGCGCCGATCTTTTCCGAACCGTTCCTGTGCTGTCTGCCCGCCGCGCATCCGCTCGCGCACAAACGCAAGGTCGATTTACGGGCGTTGGCGCAGGAACCGTTCATTCTCTTTCCGCGCACTGTGTCGCCGCATTATCACGACCTGATCATTGCGCAGTGCGTGAGCGCCGGATTCAGTCCGTTGATTCGCCATGAAGCGCGCTTGTGGCAGACCGTGGTGACGATGGTCGGCTTCGGCATGGGGGTGGCGCTCGTGCCGTACACGTTGCGCCAGGTGCAGGATCCGCGCGTCTGCTTCTTGCCGCTAACGGGCGAGACGCTGATGTCGCAAGTGCTCCTGTTGCGCAGAAGCGGCGACGCCGAGCCGGTCGCGGACCGCTTCGTCGGCTATCTCAGGGATGCCGGCGGCGGACCGCGAGGCACGCCTCATTCGTCTGCTTCACGGCGGCCTTCGTAAGCCGTCAGCAGCTTGTGGGCGACCATATCCACGGCCGGCTTGACCAGCCCGTTCTTGTCGGTCCAGACCTTGGGCGTCAAGGTGCCGCTCAGCGCAACGCTGTCCGCGTCGCTCAATGCGAGCAGCGCGGCTTGCACGTCGTCGTCGAAGGCAATCACGTTGACGAAAATCGTGTCGCCGTCGTTGGTGGCCGCGCGCACCTTGCAGGTCACGAAACGCCTGCCGTTCTGCCCGGTGCGAATCTGCGCCTCGCCGTACAACCGCCCGCCCACCAGTCCATCGATCATCGCCTTGCTCCTCGTTCCATACTGTGCGGAAAGCAGAATCGCCCAGCACGGCGCGTATGATCCCACGAGAAGCCGCGCTAGCCGCATAAAAAGCCACTCACTCGCCGTTGGCCGCTGCGAGGCTCACCCGCCGACCGTCATATCCACGCCGCGCACGAGGCGTTTCGCCAGCCGCGGTTGCCGCAGCTGTTCGAGCCACCACTGCAATGCGCGCCCTTCATTATCGCCGCGCCACGCAACGTACAGCACATTCGGCTCACGCGGGTCGGCAGTCGCCTTCTCGATCAGTTCACCCTGCTTCAACAGCGTCGCGACACGCTGACGCGGCAACCACCCCACGCCCAGACCGTCGCGTTGCGCCAGGATTTTCGCCCGCATGGACGGCACGGCCAGCGACGCCTGTCCGCCGATCAGACCGTAAGCGCGCCCCGCCGTCGTACGCGACGAATCCGCCACCACCACCGCGCGATGTTCGAGAATCCGCTCGCGGCCGAGCGGCCCCTCGACGGCCGCCAGCGGATGGCGCGGCGACACCGCGAACACCCACTCCATCACGCCGAGCTCGAACCAGCGCAGGCCGGGAATCGCCGGCGGTTCGTTGGTCGCGCCCACGATCAGATCGGCACGGCCGTCGCGCAGCGCCTCCCAGGTGCCGCTCAATACTTCGTGGGTGAAGCGCAGTTTGACGCCCGAGCCGAGCGCGTCGAACGCGCGCACCACCGGCATCATCAGTTCGAACTCGAGGATTTCATCCGTAACTATCCAGAGGCGGTCTTCCCACCCGCTCGCGATCTGCTTCACGCGCTGCGTCATGCGCGACATGTCGAGCATCAGACGCGCGGCTTCATCGGCGAGAAGCTGGCCGGCGGGCGTGAGTTGCAGACGGTAGTGGCGCCGGTCGAACAGCAGCGCGTCGAAGCGCGTCTCCAGTTGCCGGGCAGCATGCGAAACCGTGGAGGGCGCCTTGCCGAGGCGCGCCGCCGCGCGCGACAGGCTACCGGTCTCGCGAATCGCGTCGAGTAGAGCCAGTTCGTCTTCCGACAACATGTTCCATTCCTTCGAACGAGTTCGACGCAAAGATGGTACGGCAAAGCGACAATGCCAGTCCACTATAGCGATAGGGCGGCGGCGTTTTCGGGAAAGCGCGATGGCGGTCGGCTTTCGAAAACGCCGCACGAGCCGCGCATGAAATGCCCGAAACCAGATCGAACGTTCTCTGGAACATTCATTGCGCGCGGTCGTGGCACGATAGCGCACACGTAAGGAGCAGCGACATGGGCCTTTTAGTGGACGGACAATGGCAGGATCGCTGGTACGACACGAAATCGACCGGCGGCCGTTTCGTGCGCAATGACGCGGCATTCCGCAATTGGGTCACGGCGGACGGCTCGCCGGGTCTGAGCGGCGCCGGCGGCTTCGAAGCGCAAGCGGGACGCTACCACCTGTATGTAAGCCTCGCCTGCCCGTGGGCGCATCGCACTTTGATCATGCGGGCGCTCAAAGGCCTCGAAACGATGATCGACGTCTCGATCGTGCACTGGCTGATGCTGGAAAACGGCTGGACTTTCGCGGACGGCCCCGGCGTCGTGCCCGACACCGTCAATCAAGCGACACTGTTGCACCAGGTCTACACCGCCGCCGACCCTCACTACAGCGGCCGCGTGACCGTGCCGATCCTGTGGGACAAGCAGCGCGCCACGATCGTCAGCAACGAATCGTCGGAAATCATTCGCATGCTGAATTCGGCGTTCGACGGCATTGGCGCGAAGCCCGGCGATTTTTATCCGGCGCCATTGCGCGCGCAAATCGACACGATCAACGCGCGCGTCTACGACACGCTGAACAACGGCGTTTATAAAGCAGGCTTCGCCACCACGCAGCAAGCGTATGAAGAAGCCGTCACGCCGCTCTTCGAAACGCTCGACTGGCTCGACGCGAAACTCGCAACGCAACGCTATCTGAGCGGCCCGCACCTCACGGAAGCCGATATCCGGCTGTTCACGACGCTGATCCGTTTCGACGCCGCCTATGTCGGCCATTTCAAATGCAATCTGCGCCGCATCGCCGACTATCCGAATCTGTCCGCCTACACGCGCGACATCTACCAGTTGCCCGGCATTGCTCAGACGGTCGATTTCACGCATATCAAGCGGCATTACTACGGGAGTCACCGCAGCATCAATCCGTCCAGCATCGTGCCGCTCGGCCCGGTTCAGGACTTCTCTGCGCCGCACGATCGCGCGCGGCCTGGCGTGCCCGGCTCAACCTGCGCCTTGACCGCCGCTGCCGGCTCGCAGCCGTATCCGGTCAAGGAATAGAAGACATCATGTTGTGGCCGTGGCAAAAATATCGCCCAGCCACTGCGCAAACACCCGTACCCGCGACGACAACTGCCGGTTCTGCGGATACAGCACGGATACCGGCATTGGCGGCGGCGGAAAGTCCGCGAGAATGATTTTCAGCCGCCCCGCCGCCAGTTCGGCCGCCACCCGGTATTGCGGCACCTGCACGATGCCGAGCCCGGCAAGCGCCGAGCCCGTATAGAGTTCCGTACCGGTCACCGATACCGCCGACGGCAGTACCATCGCCACCTCGCGGCCCGCCACGTTGAATTCGAGCGGCACGGCCTTACCCGTGGCACTCGACACGTAATTGACCGCCCGGTGCGTGGACAGCGCGGACGGATCGGCCGGCTCGCCATACGCCGCGAGATACGCCGGACTCGCCACGGTGACTTGCGGAAGTTGCGCGACGCGCCGCCCCACCATTGACGAATCCTGCAGGTTACCTGCCCGCAGCACGCAATCCACGCCCTCCCGCACCAAATCGACGAGCCGGTCATCTTCGCCGATGGTCAGTTCGATCTCCGGAAAGCGCGCGAGAAACGCCGGCAGCGCCGGCACCACGAAATGCCGTGCCAGCGTGCCCTGCAAATTGACCCGCAACAGGCCCTTGGGCGCGAGATTCGAGAACGAGCCCTCGGCCTCCTCCATATCGGCAATCAGCCGCACGCAGCGGCGATAGTACGCCTCGCCGTCGTGCGTGAGCCGCACCGTGCGCGTGGTGCGTTCGAGCAGCCGCGCGCCGAGCCGCTGCTCCATGCGCTTCATCAGGTTGGTCACGGTGGCCCGTGGAATCTGCAGATCGTCCGAAGCGCGCGTGAAGCTTTGCCGCTCGGCGATCCGCACGAAAACGCGCATTTCTTCGAAACGATCCATGTGGGTGTCTGCTGGTGTCCGGTGGCGTCAGTTCTGTCGGTTTGTACGCCAATTATTAAAGCAAATGGAATGATGATGACCAGTCTAACCCGATTATCTATGCGCGGAAAGCGTCCATGATTCGACTCATCCACTCACCACACACAAGGAACCGGATCATGAACGCCTCAATCAGCCAGCAAGTCGCTATCGTCACCGGCGCATCCCGCGGCATTGGCGCAGCGGTCGCGCAACGCCTCGCCAACGACGGCTTCGCTGTCGCGATCAATTACGCGTCCAGTTCGACCGAAGCCGATGCGCTCGTCGCGCAACTCACGGCGGCCGGCGCCAAAGCCGTCGCGGTAAAGGCCGACGTGTCGAACGCCGACGACGTGCGCCGCCTGTTCGAGATCACCGAACAGCAGCTCGGCAAAGTGGACGTGCTCGTCAACAACGCCGGCGTGCTCAAGACCACGCCGCTCGCCGACACCAGCGACGCGCTGTACAACCAGACCTTCGACATCAACGTACGCGGCACCTTCAACACGTTGCGCGAAGCAGCCGCGCGCATGAACGACGGCGGACGCATCGTCAACTTTTCGAGCACCACGCTGGCGCTGAACATGCCGGGCTACGCGATCTACAACGCGACCAAGGCAGCCGTCGAAGCCTTTACGCATGTATTCGCCAAGGAACTGCGCGGCCGCAACATCACCGTCAACGCCGTGGCGCCGGGTCCGATCGCGACGTCGCTGTTCCTCGACGGCAAGACTGAAGAACAGATCCAGACCTTCGCCAAGATGCCGCCGCTGCAACGTCTCGGCCAGCCGGACGATATCGCATCCGTGGTGGCATTCCTCGCCGGTCCGGACGCGGGCTGGGTCAACGGTCAGATTCTGCGTGCCAACGGCGGCCTCGCATGATGCGCCTGACGCGCATCTCGCCGAGCGGCCTTTGAAGGCCGCCTCACTTCATCGAATCGGAGAAGAAAATGCAGAAGAACGTCATCCTCGTGACGGGCGCCGGCACGGGCATCGGCAAACTGACCGCGCAGTCGCTCGCCGAAGCCGGCCATATTGAAGTGTCGGAGCGTGTGCGGATCGACTTCGCGCGGCGAATCGGCATGGGCGACTTACTCGAAGCACGGGTCCGGTGTTGAGCGCGGCGGTACGACATACCGCCATGAAAGCAGCCACGCTGATCGCATGCGCCGTCCTGCTGCCGGTTCTGATCGGCGCATGCGAACCTCAACCTCAACCGTCCGACGCCTCAGTCACGACGAGGAGCACGACCATGAAACCCTCGGTCACTTACCTTCATTTGCTGAAGCACACGCCGTTCTTTACCCGCCTGACGACCGATCAACTGCGATGGGTGATCGCCCACTCGCATGAATGGGAAGCGCAAGCCGGTGCCGTCGTCGCCCAATGCACGCACGACACGACTACGGCTCGTGACCAGTCCATCTGGATTCTGCTGGACGGCGGCTGGCAAATCGAAACCGGACAACATGTGTTTGCGTCGGGCCACGCGAGCGCGGGCAAGTGGTTCAGCGCGGCGGCGGCGACCGGCACCTCGTGCCGCCTCGTCACCACCGAACACAGCTACGTGATGAAAATCGAACGCGCGGATTTCGACGCCATGCTCGCGCAAGGTTTTGCGTTCGGCCCGCATCTCGACGCCGGCCGCCGCTATTACAGCGAACTGTTCGCCGCCCCGGCCGAACTCGCGAAGTGAGGTCGAACCGGAGCGCGTGTATGCAGCGTGTCGCCGAACGCAAGCACGCGCTCACACCGCCTTCGGGTTGCGCTCCGCGAAGCCTTCCTGATGCCAGTACGGATAAGCGGGACGCACCGCGCTCGCCGCGTCGAGTTTGGCTACCTGCTCGGGCGTCAGATTCCAGCCCACCGCGCCGAGGTTCTGCCGCAACTGTTCCTCGTTGCGCGCCCCGATCAGCACCGTCGAGACGGTAGGCCGCTGCAGCAGCCAGTTCAGCGCGATCTGCGGTACGGTCTTGCCGGTTTCGGCCGCGATCTCGTCGATCGCATCCAGCACGCGGAACAGATACTCGTCCGGCACCGGCGGGGCCATGTCGACGGTTTTATGCAAGCGGCTCGAATCGGGCAACGGCTGACCTCGCTTGATCTTGCCGGTGAGACGCCCCCAGCCGAGCGGACTCCACACCACCGCGCCCACGCCCTGATCGACGCCTAGCGGCATCAACTCCCACTCGTAATCGCGGCCGACCAGCGAATAGTAGGTCTGATTGGCGACGTAGCGCGGATAGCCGTAGCGGTCCGCCACGTCCTGCGACTTCATCAGATGCCAGCCAGAGAAATTCGACACGCCGGTATAGCGGATCTTGCCGGCGCGCACCAGATCGTCGAGCGTCGACAGCACTTCGGCGACCGGCGTTCTGGCGTCGAAACCGTGCAACTGGAACAGGTCGATGTAATCGGTTTGCAAGCGCTTGAGCGCCGCGTCCACCGCCTGAATCAGATGGAAGCGCGACGAGCCGACGCTGTTCGGCCCGTCGTCGAAACGGAAGGTTGCCTTGGTCGAGATGATTGCCTTGTCGCGCTTGCCCTTGAGCGCTTCACCGAGCACCGACTCGGAGGCCCCGCTCGAATAGATGTCCGCGCTGTCGAACATGGTGACGCCCGCATCGAAGCAGATGTCGATCAGACGACGCGCCTCGGCGACGTCGGTCGCGCCCCACGCCTGGAAGAACTCGCCTTTGCCGCCGAACGTGCCCGTGCCGAAGCTCAGTACCGGCACCTTGAAACCGGATGCACCCAGATGTCTGTATTCCATTGATGTATCTCCGTGGCTGAACCGTCGATAAACGGACGTTCAGTCTACGCGCGTCCGCGTAAATTCGCCGGAGCGGGAACGGTATCTTTATCCGGGATGCGCGGCGTTCGCAGCCGATGCGCTCAACGCAGCCAGCGTATCACGCGCGGCCTGCATCACACTGTCCCAATCGCCCAACGCGGGCTGCCTGAACAGCCTCGCGCCCGGATACCACGGCGTATCGGTGCGCTCCAGCATCCAGCGCCAGCAGGTGTCGAAGCGGTTCAGAATCCACACCGGCCGGTCGAGTGCGCCGGCCAGATGGGCCGTGGATGTGTCCACGGAAATCACCAGGTCGAGGTTCGCCACCAGGGCCGCGGTGTCGGCGAAATCGTCCAGTTCTTCCGTGTAATCGACAATGCGGCCACCCCACTCGCCGCTTTTCAACTGCTGTGCAGCCGGTCCTTTCTGCAGGCTGAAGAACTGCACGTTGGGCACGTCGAGAATGGGCGCGAGCTGCTCGAAGGCGATCGAACGGCGCGCGTCGTTCTTGCGAAGTTCAGCGACATGCGGCCGGTTTCCGCCTGCCCACACGAGTCCGACTTTCAGGCGCGTGTCTGCTTGCGCGTGAATCCGGTCGCGCCATTGGCGAGCCGCTTCGGCGTGCGCGTAGAGATACGGCGTGGCCGAAGGAATGCTGTCGAGGTCTGTTTTGAATGCCAGCGGCAGACTCAGCAGCGGACAGTGGCAATCGAACGGCGGCAGCGCCTCGCCGGCTTCGATCAACTGGTCCACGCCGTCGAGCGTGGACATGAGGCGCATCAATTCGGGCGGCACTTCGAGCATGACCTTCGCACCGAGCTTCGACACCAGCGCGGCATAACGGCAAAACTGCAGCGTGTCGCCGAGGCCCTGCTCCGCGTGCAACAGAATCGTCTTGCCCCCGATCGAAAAATCCCCCAGCCAAAGAGGCTGTGCAAACACGCGCCGGCTTGCCTTGATCCGGCTGCGCTCCCAGCGCCACTCGTATTTCTGCCAGCCAGCTTCGAGCCGCCCCATTTGCAACAGACACAGCGACTCGTTCCAATGCGTCTCAGCCGCCGCGGGATTCGCGGCGAGTGCGCGCTCGTAACTCGAGAGCGCTTGCGCGTGCTGATTGAGATCGATCTGCGCGAGGCCGAGGTTATTCCAGGCGTCGGCAAATGCCGGGGCCAATTCGAGCGCGCGACGGTAGCTGCGTTCCGCTTCTTCCGGCTGGTTCAGGTCGCTGAATGCGTTGCCGCGATTGCTCCACGCGTCGGGATAAGCCGGCTGCAATGCGAGCGCGTGATCACAGCTGGCGAGCGCATCGGCGGGACGGCCGAGGTCGCGCAGCACACAGGCGCGGTTGTTCCAGGCCTGCGCAAAATCCGGCGTCAGCGCAATCGCGCGATCGAAACTGGCGAGCGCGTCGAGCGGCCGGTTCAGGCCGGCTTGCGCGTTGCCGCGATTGTTCAGTGCGTCGGGAAATTTGGGCTGCAAGGCCAGTGCGCGCTCCGCACTCGCGAGTGCTTCGTCGAAACGCTGCAACGCGTTCAATGCATAGGCGAGATTCGAATGGATCGGCGCCTGTTTCGCGTTGACGGCAAGCGCCTTTCTGAGTAATTCGACGCCTTCCTGCAAGCGGCCCGCTTGCAGCGCCAGCGCACCCAGCAATTGCAGCGCGTCGAAATGACGAGGTTTGAGTTCGAGAATCTCGCGATAGAGTTCCTCGGCCTCGGCAAATGCGCCGTTCTGCTGAAGCCCGACGGCTTGCCGAAGCATATGGTCCAACTGTTGCGGCAGATTGACAGGCTTGCTCATGCGGACAGCTTCGATCGAATGCACGTGAAGATCATGGGAGCTTTCGGAGCGCGCGCCACGCAGCATCATGCGCGCAGCGGACCCGAAAGAGCGAAGCCGATTATCGCCGAAAACTGCGCACTGGAACTGACACGCGTTCACGCAGCAGCGTGACGCGTGTCAAAGTGCTTGCTGTCTACTGCCTGCTGCTTATTGCGCCGCGCTGGATAGATGCTTGCGCCTGGCGAGATCCTGCGCCATCGCGTAGTGCTCCTGGATAGTCGGCAGCGCCTTCTTTGCCGCGTCCTTCAACTGCTCGTCGCGGCCCGAAGCGATTTCCGCCTGGAATGCCGACAGTGCTTTCTGTTCGCCGGCGAGCGCGACCTGTTCGATATAGGCCTTGTCGAAGTCGGCGCCGCGCAGGTTGTTGATGCTCGCGATCACGGCTGCGTCGGGGTCGTTTTTCGGCACATCGACACCGCGCGGGCTCGCCGCGCGCAGCGCGTCGGAGATTTTCGCGTTATCGGCCGACACGCGTTCGGCGAACGCCTTGACGTCGCGGTCGGTCGAGCGCGAGGTGGCGAGGCGTGCGGCGTCGCGCTGCGTCGCGACGGCTTTGGTGCCGTCCGCGATGAATGTCTGGTCGGCGGCATGCAGACGGCCGGCGTCCGCAGCGGGCGCCGCGGGAGCGGTTTGAGCGCTGGCCGCGGTGGCGACGACGAGCAGACCAGCCGCGCAGGCACTGGTGATGGTGGCGAGAGGCAAGCGGATCATACGTTCTCCTTGAGGTGGAAGCGAAACGACGGCAAATGCGTGTGCGCCTCGGGCGGCGTGCTGACCGCACGGACACCTCGCGGTCAGCTTGCGAGCCCCTGACTGCGCCACGCTTTAATCGCTGTGCATTCTAGGAGGCGCGCTGTGCACCATGTGATACGACGCTGTCGCTTCTGTAACCGCAGGTAACCTTCATATGAATGGCCTGCCAGGTCTGCATCGCGGCGGCCCCGTTCGGGCGACCTCATGCCTCGCCTATCGGCTGCGTGTTAACCAGAGCATGCAAGGAAAAGAGCGTGGAATCGTTGAACTTTCCGCCGATCGCGCCGATAACTGAAAGGTAGGGCGCGCGCCAGGATCGAACATAGCGATTGCATGGCGCACCACACGCACCGCAATTCTGGAGAGATTCAATGGCCGTAGAAAACCGCGCGAGCGATGAACGCAGCAACCTGACGAGTTCCAACAAATTCGAGCTGTTGCTGTACCGGCTGGGCTCCGTACCCGGCAGCGACGCGCATGAGTTGTACGGCATCAACGTCTTCAAGGTGCGTGAGATCTCGACGATGCCGACCGTCACGCCGATCGCCGGTTCGTCGCCGTTCGTGATGGGCGCGGTGGACATTCGCGGGCAGATCATCCCTGTGATCGACCTGCCGCGACTGATGGGCTGCGAGCCCACACGCGGTCTGAACATCCTGCTGGTGACGGAATTCGCGCGCTCGACGCAGGCGTTCGCGGTCGAGGAAGTCGACGATATCGTACGGCTGGAGTGGAACCAGGTGTTGTCCGCCGAGGGCGCGGCAGGCGGCAATCTCGTCACGAGTATCGCGCGGATCGACGGCAATACGGGCGACTCGCGGCTCGCTCAGGTAATCGATGTGGAGCAGGTGTTGCGTGATGTGTTTCCGTCACAGCATCCGAGTGTCGATCCTGCTTCCGTTGGGGCGGCGTTGGGCATTCGGCATGGGGCGAAGATTCTTGCTGCCGATGATTCCGGGTTTGCCCGTAAGTTGATCGAGCAGGCTTTGAGTGCTATTGGGGCTGACTTCGTCATGACCAAGACCGGGGAAGAAGCCTGGAATACCTTGCAGCAGGTTGCGCGCGAGGCTCAGTCCAATGGGACGCGGGTGAAGGATAGTATTGCGCTTGTTCTCACCGATCTCGAGATGCCCGAGATGGACGGGTTCATGCTGACCCGGCAGATCAAGGCGGACGAACGTACTCGTGATATTCCGGTCATCATTCATTCTTCTCTGACCGGGGCGGCCAACGAGGCGCATGTGAAGAACGCTGGGGCTAATGGGTATGTGGCCAAGTTTGCCGCTGCTGAGTTGGCCGACGCCATTCGGAATGCTCTGGGGGTTTTGCCTTTGAGTGAGGTGGTTGCTTGAGGGTTCGTTTGTCCGGGTTGTCTGGCAGCATCCGCAGCGAAACACCCGGGCAGAAACCGAAGAATATCCGCCGCGATTCAGCACGCGTGCGGCGGTTCTCATGCCGTATCGAGCGCGTCGTGAAGATGCTCGACAAGGTAATCGATCAACGCCCTCACCTTCGGCGGCAAGAAACGGTTCGGCGGATAAAGCAGCCACACCGACCCCACGTAAGCGCGCGCTTCGAGATTCCAGTCCGGTAGAACCTGTACGAGTTCGCCGCCTGGCAACCACTCCGCGGCGGCAAATTCCGGCACGCACGCAATACCGAAGTCCTGCAACGCGGCTTCGAGTCGCGCACCGGCGTGATTCGCAATGTAGCGCCCCTTCACGTCGACGCTCTGTGTCTCGGTGCCGCGGCGAAAGCGCCAGCGGTTGTCGTCGGCCGTCTCGCCGAGATAGATACACGCGTGTTTCAGCAGATCGCGCGGCTGCGCCGGCGTACCGCGCTCGCGCAAATACGCCGGCGACGCCACCAGCAGCCAACGCACCGCGCCCAGCCGGCGCCCCGCGAGACCCTGCGGCGGATGCTCGGTCAGGCGGATCACCAGATCGATATCGTCGGCAAGCGGATCGACATCGCGATCGGTGAAAAGCAGTTGCAGGTCAACCTCGTCGTAAGCGCGCAGGAAGCCGGGGATGAGCGGATGAATCACGGACTTCGCGAACTGGGTCGGCGCGCTTACGCTGACCTTGCCTTGGGGTTTGCCAGCCAGTTGTCCCGCCGCATCGACCGCACCCGACGCGGCGCTCACCATGTCGCGGCAGAATCGCGCCACTTGTGCGCCGGACTCCGTGACTCGCACCGTGCGCGTGGAACGTTCGAGCAAACGCGTTGCGAGCGCGTCTTCGAGCCGCTTGATCTGGCGGCTGACCGTGGATGGCGTGCTGCCGAGTTGCCGCGCGGCCACCGAGAAATTACCCGCATCGACGACGCGTGCAAATACCGCCATGTCCGGCAGCAAGGCGAAAAGCTCCGTTGGGGTCATCGTCGGATTCCGTGAGTGCGACCAGTCTATTAATGCATTTGTGACACAAACGCTATGCACCACGACCCGATTATCACGCGTCACGCAAAGTTCGACAATACGGGCTCTTTCAATCGAGGTCTACCATGTCGAAACAGGAACGCCTGCTCATGCTTTCCGATCTGATGCTGCTCGCCGTCGCCGTGGTGTGGGGCACCAGTTACGGCGTGGTCAAGAGCGCGCTAGTGTTTTATCCGGTGCTGGGCCTGCTTGCGCTGCGCTTCGGCATCACTTTCGTGATTCTGTCGCCGGCTCTGCGCCATCTGCGCGCCGCCGACGCCCGCACGCTACGCGGCGTGCTGATCGCCGGCGCGCTGCTTCTGGGCATCTTTCTGTGCGAAACCTTCGGCATCCTGATGACCCGTGCGGCCAACGCCGCCTTTTTGATCAGCCTATGCGTGGTGCTCACGCCGCTTGTCGAATGGTTGCTGCTCAGGCGCAAGCCGAGTCGTGTCGAATGGCTGGCGGTGGCACTTTCCCTGCTGGGCGCGTGGCTGCTCGCGGGCGACGGCGCACTGAGCTTCAACCCGGGCGATGCGCTGATTCTGCTGGCCGCGCTGTTGCGCGCATTGACGGTGTGCGTAACCAAACGCGTCATGCGCGACTCTGCCCTGCCGCCCTTGTCGGTAACAGCGGTTCAGTCGGGTGTGGTGGCATTCGGCAGCGCCGCGGCCGCCTGGTTGTTCGTGCCGCAGCAGTGGCAGCCGTTGCCCTCGCTTGCCGGACATGCTGTGTTCTGGAGTTACGTCGGCTATCTCGTGATTGCATGCACGCTGTTCGCGTTCTTTGCGCAGAACTTCGCGATCAAGCGCAGCAGCCCGACACGCGTCTCGCTGCTGATGGGCAGCGAACCGGCGTTCGGAGCGTTGTTTGCCTGCCTCTGGCTAGGTGAGCGAATTTCGGCAACCGCGTGGGTCGGCGGAGCATTGATCGTCGCGGCATCGGTTCTGGCGACAGTGCGATGGAGCGCACTGCGCGTGAGTGCCGCGCGGGCCTGAGCAACGGCCTGCGCCAAAACACAGATGCGTCGATCAGCGCGACGCCACGCTGCCGCGCTCGCTCACCACTTCGCCTCGCTGAAACGGTCAGATGCAGTTTCGCGGCGGCTTTGGTGAAACTCGCATGCCGTATGGCCGATTCGAATGCGACCAGGCATTGGAGCGGAGGCAACGGGGCAATGCGCATGATGAGAGGAGCCGAGTGAAGGTGCCGCCATCATGGATGGGTGAAGCCGACGTCAGATCATCCGCGCGTGGGAGGCGCGCAAGCCGCTAAAGGTTGGGAATATGTCCGCGCGCCGGGTGCAACCGGTCAATGGCTCGGCGCCAGTTCCTCTTCGCGCTCCAGTGAGCGCGTGCGAGCGAGTTCCGGAAAAAAACGCATCCATAGCAAAGCGACGGCAATGGTCGCCACGCCGCCTACCAGGACAGCCGGCTGTGCGCCCCACCACCCCGCCGTCACGCCGGATTCGAATTCGCCCAATTGATTCGACGTCCCGATGAAAAGCGAATTGACCGCGCTGACGCGTCCCAGCATGTCGTCCGGCGTACGCAACTGCACGAGCGACAGGCGCACGACGACACTGATGGTGTCCGAGGCGCCCAGCACCATGAGCGCGACGAGTGACACGAGGAATTGATGCGACAGCCCGAACACCACAGTGGCCGCGCCGAACGCGATTACGCCGCCGAACATCGCCGCGCCGGGGCGGTTGCGCAACGGGAAATGCGCGAGCCAGATGGTGCCCGCGAGCGCGCCGATGGCCGTGCCCGAACGCAGCAGCCCGAGGCCGAGCGGCCCCGTGTGCAGGATGTCGCGCGCGAAGACCGGTAACAGCGCGGTCGCGCCGCCGAACAGCACGGCGAACAGATCGAGCGACAGTGCGCCGAGAATGACCGGCTCCTTGCGAATGAAGGCGATGCCCGAGAATACCGACTCGAGCGTGACGGGCGCGCGGTTCGCCGGCTTCGCCCGCAGTGGGATGCTCCACACGGCCGTGGCGGCGGCGGCGAACGACAACGTGCAGGCGAGATAAGCCGCGCCGGGGCCGATGCCGTAGAGCAGACCGCCCAGTGCCGGGCCCGCGATCTGCGCGGTCTGATTCGCTGATGTGGCCCACGCCGTGGCTTTGGGCAACTGCCCCCGCGGCACGACGCCCGGCAGCAGTGAAGCCACCGCGGGCGACTCGAATGCTCGCGCCGCGCCGACGCACGCGGCCAGCACATAGATGACCGGCGCGCTGATCCAGCCACCGAAAGTGCCGCAGGCGAACAGCAATGCAGCAACGCTTTCGAGGCTCTGGCAGATGGCCGCGATTCGCCGGCGGTCATAACGGTCGGCAACATGGCCGACCACGAGCGTCAGCACGAACATCGGTAGAAATTGCGCGAGGCCGACGAGGCCCAGTGCGAAGGCGCTGTGTGTGAGCGCGTAGATGTGCCAGCCCATTGCCACAGCGAGCATCTGGAACGACAGCGACGAGAGGATGCGGGTACACCAGAAACGTTGAAATGCGGGCTGTTTCGGCAGACTAACGGATGAAGAGTCGGACGGGTCGGCGGGTTCTGGAGGCATGGCGTTCTTGCTTTTGACTAGGCTGGCTTGGGCGGCAGCTAGTTTAGAGCAAGATGATCCGCCTTGCTCTACGATCCCGCGCAGCGCGTCTTGCCGCGATTACCCGACGGGGTCGATCGCGGTGATTCTGCAGCAGTGCGAATGCGTTGCCGCGCAACGGTACGCCGTTTTCAGGCAAGCACCGCTGGGCGCGCCCGGGCGAACCGGGATTCGACCAGCCGATAAGAGAGCCCCCCGAGCGCCGCCGTCATCACGACGCCAGTCAGCACTGCGACCAGATAGGCAAGCCTGACGTCCGTGAAGTTACTTTGCGCGGCCAGCACAACGGCCGGATAAAAGGGCAAGTGCCAGATATACAGGCTATAACTTGCGCGTCCCGTCGAAGCAAGCGGCTTGGATTCCAGCGCACGCACGATCACCGAGCGCGGAGAGGAATGGATGACCCGGTAGATCATCAACGCGAGCGAAATGGCCAGAAGCGTATAACCAAACGTCTGAAGCCATGCCAGGGTCTTGAATGGCACGTCTGAAAGCGCCAAGGCAATCCAGATCGATATGAAAAGCGCCGCGCCGAGCATGCCGGCCGCTGCCGACTGCCTTGAACCAATGCGGGCAGGCACGAGTGCCAGCAGGCAACCTACCGCAATCGAGTCGATCCGGCAAAGCGTGAATGTATAGATGCCGTTGTCGGAAATCCCGGCAAAATGGCATATCAGTCGGAAGGCGATGGCGATCAGCAGCAGCGCCACGGCCGGGCGAAAGTATGAGCGGCAACGGGCGACGAGAAGCGGGAAGACGAGATAGAAATGCCATTCCACCGCCAGCGTCCAGAAATGCGCCATCGAGAAATACTGATCGGCAAGTGCGACCCGATCACCCAGCAGCGACTGCAGGCTGGCCGTGAATGTCCATAGCAGATACTCGTTTCTCAGTACTTTGCTATGCGGATCACCCAGTAGCGCGACAAGTGTGAATATCAGCAGACTTGCGACATAGGCCGGCAGCAATCTGATTGCGCGGCGCCGAATGAATGTCGAGTATGACGCGAGCGAATCGACCGGCCTCTTCAACAGCGTTGTTGTGATCAGAAAACCCGAGATCACGAAAAATACGTCGACGCCTATCCAGCCGGTCGAAGCAATACGCACTACACCGCTCCAGGTGCCGCCCAACCCTGCCAGGCGGCTGGAAAAATAGCTCGTGTAATGAAACAGAACGACCAGCATCATCGAAATGGCTCGGAGTCCATCGAGGCCGGCTACGTAGCGCAAAGAGCTTGCGTCTCGGATGCTGTGTGTTTCCATCCGCGCATTTTACAGATTACGGAAACATTCCGGGTCGTCACGATAATAGATAACCGTAATCGAGTTGCAATGAAGGAGGGCGACGGAGGTCCGCTGCCGGGATCGCGCTATGACAGCACACGTCCCATGCGCCGGACGACACGCTGCAATAGAGAAGGCGCGGCGCGCCCCTCAGGCAACGGCACAGCGGGATTCGCGGGTGGCGGCAGAGACATGGCTGCCGCTTCCACGCGTGCCCAGGTGGCGGCAGCGAATTCCACATCGGCGCACTGCCGTATGTGAACCTGAAACTCGAGTTCGTTTCTGGCGGTGTCGAAAAAGTTAGCGCATGACATGCTCAGCAATCCGTTTTCAACGAGTTGCCGGCAAATCCTTGCAAACGTGACCGGCGTGAATACCCAGACGTGCACGTCGTGATAGTTGCCGTTTGCAAATGCGTCCCGGGCGGAAGCAATCGCATCCGCGAACGTATGCGCCGGCCGCCCATCCGAACGTATGCCGGCCCAAATCTCTCCTGCGCTGACGTCGTATCGCACGTTCACAATATGGTCGATGATGGCCTGCGGCTGCGGAATGCGCGCCCGCACGACATGGGCGCTCAGTACGTCGCTGATGCGCGAATCTTCCCGCATCAGATCGAAGGTGAAACGCTTATCGGGCACTGCGAGCCGCAACTGGCCGCCCGGTTTGAGTATTGCACCGACCTCGGCAAGCCAGCCGACGAGATCGGGAACATGCTCGACCACATGAGAGGCGATCACATAATCGACCAATTTGCCGCCAAGCGCTTCGGATAACGATTGCTGGCCCCATACGGCATCGACGTCCACGAGCGCGTCGATATCGACATTCGGATCGTGTTTATATTTTTCGCGCAGAACTTCTGTACTGGCGTGGTCGATGTAGTAAACCGTACCCTCCGAGCGCGTCACCACGGGTCGGCAAAGCGCACCGATTTCCGCACCGATTGCACTCGACAGATTCAGTCCAGACAGCAGTTTGACCTTGCGATCCATGCCGCGCCCTCCGGCTGAAGTTTCCGCTGAAGTGTACAGCATCGAAAATCGGCCGGACGGTGCGTTGCACAATGCCGGTCAGGTCACCGTATCTGAATCGACGCTTCTCTCATCGCGACCATGCCGCCGGTCTTCCATCCGGTCCCGGCATTCGAAGCTCGCCACGAACTGCTCGAAACTCCGTACCGGAAGCGGCTTGCAGAAAAGAAACCCCTGATAGGCATGGCATCCTGCTACCGCAAGAAAGTCTCTTTGCGCCTCGGTCTCGACGCCCTCGGCGATGACGCCAAGATCGAAACTGCGGGCAAGCGCCACAATGGTTCTCGCAATGTCAGCATCGTTGGGGTCTTCCAGGATGTCGCGCACGAAGGAACGGTCGATTTTCAGCTGGTCCAATGGCAACCGTTTCAGGTAGGACAGCGAGGAGTATCCAATCCCGAAGTCATCCAGAGAGAACGTCACGCCTCGAGCTCGAAGAGCGCCCATCTTTTCGATAATATCCTCGACGTTTTCAACGAGAACGCTCTCGGTCAGTTCCAGCTTCAGCCGGTCCGCCCTCGCCCCTTTCCGGTTGATCACGTCCAGCACGCTCTCCACGAAGTCCGGCTCACGGAATTGCCGGGCGCTGACGTTCACTGCGATCGACAGATGCGCCATCTGCGGCTGCGTTGCCCACAGCGCGAGCTGCGCACATGCGGACTCCAATACCATTCGCCCTATTTCGAGAATGAGGCCCGTTTCCTCCGCAAGCGGAATGAACTCCGCCGGAGGTATCAGGCCGCACACGGGATGCTCCCAACGCACGAGTGCCTCGGCGCCGGTTATATGATCGCCGTCGACGACTTGCGCCTGATAATGCAGAACGAAGCGGTTCTCCTCGATCGCATTGCACAAGCCCACCTCGAGCTCGGCTCGCTTCAGCACCGTCGTTTGCATGGCGGGATCGAAGAAGCACATGGCATTGCGGCCACGCTCCTTGGACTTATACATGGCGAGATCGGCCTGTTTGAACAGCTCGTCCGTGGAGGTCTGCTCTGCGTCGAAGACGGTGACGCCGATGCTGGCGGTACTGCGAAACTGAACGCCATTGAGCTCGTAGGCGCGGCCCAGCACGGCGAGGATTTTCTCGCCCACGGCCTCGGTCTCCGCGGTCGCGGCCGCCTTGTTCAGACTCAGATTGCCCAGCACGACCACGAACTCGTCACCGCCCACCCGCGCGACTGTGTCTCCCTTGCTGACACTACTGGACAGCCGATACGCGACGTGTCGCAGCAGCAGATCG
This sequence comes from Paraburkholderia dioscoreae, assembly GCF_902459535.1. NCBI lineage: Bacteria > Pseudomonadati > Pseudomonadota > Betaproteobacteria > Burkholderiales > Burkholderiaceae > Paraburkholderia > Paraburkholderia dioscoreae. Next base: position 1,479,438 of record NZ_LR699553.1, on the reverse strand, counting down.
CCTTTGTCGTGGCCGAGCGTATCGTTCAACGTCTTGAAGTGATCGAGATCGATGAACATGAGCGCGCCGCAGACGTTGTTCTCGCGGCTGGCCGCCATCGACTCCCTCAGCCGGTCCAGAAGAAGTGCGCGATTGGGCAGGCGGGTCAGCGTGTCGTAGAAGGCCAGTTCCCGGATCTTCTCTTCCGACTTCTTACGCTCGGTGATATCGCGCCCGCTCGTACGAAAGCCGACGAAGTCTCCCCTCGCATTGCTGATCGGCACCCACGAGAGCGAGAGCCACAGCAGCGAACCATCCTTGCGCACGCAACGAAACTCGAGATCGTCGCCGCGAAAGCCCTGAAGCCCTTTCTGAAATTCAGGCGCAACGCGCTCTACGTCATCCGGATGGATCAGCGTGCGTGCGAAGTTCGGCATGGCCATGCATTCGGCGACCGTGTAGCCCGTGTAATGTTCGACGGACGGATTGATCCAGCGCGGTTTCCCGTCCGGTCCCCACCAGATCTCCAGGTTCACCGTGCAATCGGCGATCGCGCGAAATTTCTCTTCGCTCTCGCGCAACTCCCGTGTCATTTCCGAAGCCAGACGGATGGCGCGCTCCCGCCCTGTCACCATCAGCCAGGTCAGAAGAGCCAGCAGCAGACTCAGCCCGATTCCAGCGCCTGCAATCAACGACTCCGCGTTGCTGCCCAGCCGGGAACGGAATTCGTCGGAGGCATCCATCGACAGCGTCCAGTCGCGCCCGTCCACGACCAGGTATTCGTTTGCGGACATCAACGCGGGCGCATGCCGCCTGTTCGCAGCCGGGGTGCGGTATAGAAGCGCCGCGTCCGATGCCGCTACGCCATCGTAAATGGCCAGCGAGACGCCCGCGGGCTGTTCGCCGTAGAGGCTCGCCATCACGTCGTGCATACGGAACGATGCATAGACCCAACCGGTAATGTGGGCCCGCCGCTGCAGGACGTTCTCCTGCGTTTCACCCGACGCATAGATCGGCAGGTACATGATGAAGCCCGGCCGGCGCTCCGAATCCGCATCGATCAAAAGGTGCACCGTTCCCGAAAGTGCCGCCATGCCGGAGTCGCGGGCTCGCTCCATTGCGGCGCGCCGCACCGGATCGCTCCAGGTGTCGAAGCCGGGCGAACTCTGCGTGAGGCCGACATAAGGCTCGCGCTGAACGAGCGGCGCATAGTCCTCACGCTGCCCTTCGGGCTGGATCGTATAGCCGGGAATGCCTTCCTCGCGCATTCTCGCCATGTGACTCGCCTTATACGCCGCCGGTACCCATTCGACGATACCGACGGCGTGGATCCCGGAGAAGTTCGCGTCGAGATTGAGCGCGCCGACATAGCGCCGGAACCTGTCGCGGTCGATCGTACCGTTCGCGGCAAACAGACTCTGCACGCCGCGCAGCATGAGCTCGTAGCTCGCCATGCGCTGTTCGATGCGGCTGACCGCATCGCCCAGGGTGTAATCAAACTGGGTGCGCAATTCTTTGCTGGTGGCTTGCCGCTCGTGATTCCATACCGTCCACGTCACGCAAAGCGACGCGGTTAACACGAGCAGCGGCAGCAGGACGGAGCGCACCCGGGTCACGGCGACGCCTTGAAGTTCACCATCGCATCGGCCAGCTCCGGCCTGAAGTATTTTTCGAAGATGCGGCGCACAGTCCCGTCAGCGCGCATTTCGTCCACCAGCGCCTGCCACTTCTTCCGTTCGGCCTCCGGGAGTGCTTTCTTTGACATGATCAGTCCGTGCGGCACGGAGGGATCGTTGAACTCGATGATCGTGGTCACGTCGCGTATCTTTTTCTCTTCCAGCGCGGGATAGTCGAACGGTTCGATAATCATGCCCTGGATATGCCGCAGAATGAGCGCCTGATAGAGGGGTTCGAGTCCGCCTGCCTGGCTTATCCGGTTTTCCGCCGTCAGTTTGTCGACCAGTTGATTGGCGGAATCGCTATAGCGAAAACTGCGGATTACCCCGAGTTGGGCGTGATCGTCCTGCTCGAACTCCGCGACGTCGTGGATGCCTGCGTCTTTGCGCACGAGCAGATAGTATTTGTTGCTGAAGTACCATGCGAACGAAGCATATTGGTTGCGTTCGTCATTCGCAATTCCGGAAAGGCTGAAATCGAGCGCACCCGACTCGATCAGCTTCCAGATACGTGCACGCGACATGAGGCTCAGCTTGATCTGGCAACCGCTGCGCCGGATCAACTCATCCGCGAAGTCCTTGTCGATGCCGCTATCGGTATCGAGCGAATAGAGCAGCCCGTGGTCGTGTAATCCGAGCGTAAACGGCCGGGAACAATCGGGGCCGGCCGCAAAGACGTTGCTCACGCAACATATCATCAATAACACACCGCCAAGCCAGTTTCGAATCACAGCGCCTCCGTAGCGGAATGTCTCATCATTGAATGCTTATCCGTGACGACCATGACCCGGCGGCAAGGCCATACCGCCACTTCCCCGAAAATCCGGGCCTGGTCGGGCATTTTAGGATGCTTTTCCGAGGCAATGCGTAGTTGATCCGCAACGAACGCCCAAATCCGCCTTCACAAAACCTCTGCACGCACTATCGGCAGCGCATTGTCGTTCTTTAGGACGCGCCGTAGCTTTTCCCGCGGGCGAATTCCCGTGTCGAGCGACAGCGGTCACAAAACTTCGACAGTAAGTTTGCACGATACCGGGCTGCATGATGGCCGACAAAGGGCCCAAAAAAGCAAAAAAGCCGTAATCGTTTCAACTTACGGGGTTTTAGTCCGGTTTCTGGCGAAGAGAGGGGGACTACGTTGCGTGTGCCGAATACCGCGAATTTCCATCCCCTCCGTTCCCAGCAAGGACTTCCCTGGATTTTCGTCGCTGGGCGCCACGGGCGACAACCTCGGCTCTGCCGGCTCCGCCCCGGCTACCGAATCCAATCCTGCTATTGCGGGCTTCGCGTCGGCCAACTCGCAGCAAACCATTTCCGTCGCGACTGACCTGTTCGAAGCCCGGCGCCAGATAATTCCTTCCCGCGCAATATGCATATCGAAAATGGTTTGTTGAGTCCAACCGGGCAACGGGAAACAATCACCGACTGACCATTGGGCTTCCAGACCGGGCCACGCTTTCCGACACGGGTGCTTCGTTTGACGCATGTCAGGCCTCTATCCGCGGGTATATCGCGGCGCGGTCGAATTCCCAATCACGCTTCAGGTAGCAATGCATGCGCGGGCGCTGGTTGCCGATGCGCAAGGGCTGCTTTGCGACGCGGCCACCCGTGCATTGGATTCCGACACCACCACCGTCATCCCGGTCTGCCAGATCTCCCACCCACCTTCAGGGCCATCATGACTCAAGCCACTCGCCAGTTCAGCCTCGGCGCATTTCTGATGCAGACCGGCCATCACATCGCCGGTTGGCGTCATCCCGATGCACAAGCGGACGCGGGCAGCAACTTTCGCCACTATGTGGCGTTGGCGCGCCTCGCCGAAGCGGCCAAGTTCGACGCCGTGTTTCTCGCCGATTCGTCCGGTGTGAGAAGCACGCATCCCGGCTCGCTCGCGCGCACGGCCCGGAGCGAATTCTTCGAGCCGCTTACGTTACTCTCGGCGCTGGCGGCCGTCACCGAGCGCATCGGTCTGATCGCGACGGTTTCCACCTCGTTCCACGAACCCTATAACGTGGCACGCAAGTTCGCGTCGCTGGACCAGATTTCGGGGGGACGGGCAGGCTGGAATCTCGTGACATCGAGCAGTTCCACGGAAGCCCGCAACTTCAACCGCGACGATTTGCCGGAGCACGCGAAGCGTTACGAACGTGCCGCTGAATTCCACGATGTCGTGCTGGGCCTGTGGGATTCGTGGGAGGAAGACAGCTTTCCACGCGACAAGGCGAGCGGCATCTACCTGAATACGGACAAGCTGCATGTGCTCGATCATCGCGGCGAGCATTTCCAGGTGCGCGGACCGCTGAACGTCAACCGTTCGCCGCAGGGGCGTCCGGTGATCGTGCAGGCGGGTGCCTCCGAGGACGGCCGCGCGCTGGCAGCCCGCACCGCGGAAGTCATCTTCGTCGCGCACCAGACGTTCGACGAAGCCCAGGCCTTCTATGCAGACATCAAGGGCCGTTTGCCCGCTTTCGGCCGGCATCCGGACGACGTGAAGATCATGCCCGGCATCTTCCCGGTAGTAGGCCGCACGCAGGAAGAAGCTGACGAAAAATTCGAGCAGTTGCAGTCGCTCGTGGATCCCGTGGTTGGCGTAGCGTTGCTGTCGACCGTGATAGGCGGCATCGATCTGTCGAATCACGACGTGGATGGCCCCATTCCCGAGCTTCCCGAAACCAATGGCCCCAAAAGCCGCCAGCATCTGCTGGTGGAACTGGCGCGTCGTGACAAGCTGACGATCCGGCAGCTGTATCTGCGTATTGCCGGCGCGCGTGGCCATCAGCAGGTGGTCGGCACGCCGCAAACGATCGCCGACCAGTTGCAGCAGTGGTTCGAAGAAGGCGGTGCCGATGGCTTCAACATCATGGCGCCCTGGTTCCCGGGAGGCCTCGCCGAATTCATCGATCAGGTCCTGCCCGAGCTTCGCCGGCGCGGCCTTTTCCGCACCGAATATGAAGGGCGCACGCTGCGCGAGCACCTTGGGCTGAAACGTCCCACCCGTGCTGGCTCCGCCCGTTGATACACGCACACGCACTTCGACACGTTATTTTCCCTCAAAGAGTGACCGACCATGACCCATGCCGTGCCCGCGACCATCGCCTCATCGGATAGCGATGCCCCTTTCGAGCCCCACTCCGCCTGGGGCGCCGCGCCCAGCGACCGTTATGAGGAACTCGCCAGCCGCTTCCGGCCACTATTCGCGCGCATCCGTGCCAGCGCGGTCGAGCGCGACCGATTGCATCAACTGCCGCACGAGGAAATCCGCTGGTTGCGCGAAGCGGGCTTCATCCGCCTGCGTTTGTCGCGCGATCAGGGCGGCGTGGACGCTACCTTGCCCGAACTGATTGCGCTGCTGATCGAGCTGGGCGCAGCGGACACCAACGTGGTCAACGCCGTGCGGGCGCACCTGGGGTTCGTCGAGGATGTACTGACCGCGCCTGAAAAAGATTGGCGCGCGCGCTGGCTCGGCCTGCTGGCGGAGGGCGCATTGATCGGCGCAGCGCTGTCCGAAGCGGGCAGCGCCAGGGTCGGCACCTTTGCCACCCATCTGGCGAGGACCCCGAATGGCCTGCGCCTGAACGGCAAGAAGTTCTACACCACCGGCTCACTGTTCGCGGACTGGATCGCCGTGGCCGCACAGGATGGTGAGGAGACGGTGTACCTGCAGGTGCCGCGTCATGCGCAGGGTGTCGAAGTAGTGGACGACTGGGATGGCTTCGGCCAGGCGCTCACCGCCAGCGGCACCGCGATCTTCACGGACGTCGCGGTGGAGCCCGAATGGGTCCGCCCGACTTCCTCGCGTTTTCCGTATGCGGTGCCGTTCTATCAGCTGGTCCACCTGGCGTCGCTGGCCGGTATCGGGCGCGCCCTCGCGGACGACGTTGCGCAGCGCGTGCACCATCGCGACCGTGTGTACAGTCACGGCAACGCGGCGCGCGTGGCCGACGATCCGCAAATCCTTCAGGTAGTCGGACGTCTGCACGCGGCGGCCTATGCCGCCAATGCCGTGGTGCTGCAAGCGTCGAAAGCATTGCAGCGCAGCTACGAGGCTCACCAGGATCCGATTGCGAGCGAAGCACGACGTGAGCATGCCAACACCGAGGCCCATGTGGAAGTGGATCAGTCCGTCTCGGTCGTGACCCGGCTGGTGCTCGACGCGAGTACCGATCTGTTCGACGCGCTGGGCGCATCGGCCACGCTGCGCACGGAAGGTCTCGACCGCTACTGGCGTAACGCGCGCACGATTTCGTCGCACAATCCGCGCGTTTATCGCGAACGCCAGGTCGGCGCATTTGCAGTCAACGGCACTCTGCCGCCGAGTTTTTATCGGGTGGGCAAAGCCTGAGTCGTTCGGCAAGAGTCATCAACCTTCCGGGATCGAACGATCGCGGAAGGACGCTTGTTCATGCATTGGCGATCATGCGTGAGATATGCACCGGCGCCGCTTGCCGGTTTGCGCTTCGAAGCGGGTCCGGTCCACCAATCAGGGAGTGACGCGGAGCAAACGACTCGCGGTGAATGCATCCCGGCAACGTGGCACGTCGATCCGCTGCATGCCACCGCTGGCGTGATTCAGGCATGGTTCGAAAATAACGGGCACTGAAGCGCGGGGCAACCAGACAAAGCTCATAGGGTTACGAGCAAGCTTCTGTTCATCAGCGCCCCGCCCGGTTCGAGCGAGCGCTTCACGCGACGCACCGACGGCGACGCCGCCATCAACTCGCGGGTATAGGCATGTTGCGGCGATTCGAAAACACGTTCCGCCTCCCCTGCTTCCACAACCCGCCCGTCCTTGAAGACCAGTACCCGGTCCGCGACATGACGCACGACGTCGAGGTCGTGCGAAATGAACAGCAAGGACATGGCGAGTCGCGCCTGCAAAGCGGCCAGCAGATCCAGCACCTGAGCCTGCACACAAACGTCGAGCGCCGATACAGGCTCGTCGCACACGATCAACGCCGGCTCCGGAGCGATCGCCCGGGCAATGGCCACACGCTGACGTTGACCTCCTGACAATGTTGCAGGCCGCCGGCCGAGATACCCGGCATCGAGTCCGACCTGTTCAAGCAATTCGACACTGCGATCGATCACCGCGCGCCTGGACAGGTCCACAGAGAACAGCCCCTCTTGCAGCAACTGTTGCACGGTATGTCGCGGATCGAACGAACTGAGCGGGTCTTGCGGAATGTATTGAAGACGCGGCCGCAATGCGCGGCGCGATGCTTCCTTGAGCTTCGCGCCGTTCCAGCGCGTACCGAGAAAATCCACCGCGCCTGCGGATGGCGTGACGAGTCCGAGCACAATGTTGGCACACGTGCTTTTGCCGGAACCCGACTCGCCGACGATCCCCACCACTTCACCTCGGTGCACGCTGAACGATACATCGTCGAGTGCGGTGAACATATCGTTGCCTGCTGCTCCGCGCCTTGCATAGCGCTTGCCGATCGCATCGACCTTCAACACGATCTCGTCCGATGGCGCCGGCCGGGCCGGCAGTGGTTCGCGCAGAATCGTCAGTTCGCCACTTTCGCCGAGTGCCTGCGGATCGGGCACCATCCGCGCCGACCCGAGTTGATGGCCACGCGAGAGCGCGGAGGGCTGCGCAGCGAGCAACTGCCGCGTGTAAGGATGAGAAGGATTGTTCAGCACGCTTCCGGTGGGACCGCTATCGACCACTTCGCCCTGGTACATCACCAATACACGGTCTGCGATATCCGCGACCACTGCGAGATCGTGAGATATCAGCAGCACGCCCACACCCTCGCGCAAACGGGCTGCCAATACCGCGAGAATCTGTGCCTGAACGGTCACGTCGAGCGCCGTGGTCGGTTCGTCGGCAATCAGAAGCGAGGGCCCCGCTGCAATCGCCGACGCAATCAACGCACGTTGGCGCAATCCGCCCGACAGTTCATGCGCGTATTGACGGACACGCCGCTCGGGCTCGGGAATGCCGACATCGCTCATGACAGCCCGCACCCGCGCCGAGCGCTCAGCGTGACAACGCAGTCCGGCGTGCAACGCGACCGCCTCGCCGATCTCGGCCCCCACGGTGCGCAGCGGATCGAGCGACACGAGCGCATCCTGCATGACGAGTCCCGCGAACGCACCACGCAGCGCTCGCCAGTCGTGCTCGCGAAAGTCGAGCGCAGGCAGGCCGTTGACATCGAACCGGTGCGCATCGATCCGCGCGCCCTGGCCGGCGAGACCGATCAGACTGCGTGCAGTCAGGCTTTTGCCCGAACCGGATTCACCCACCAGCGCGACGCATTCGCCGGCGCGTATCGATAGATCGACGCCGCGTACGAGCGGCTTCCCCTGGTTGGCGTGCGGGAAACTGATGCTCAGCCCGCGGATATCGACGAGCGATTGCGGCTGCGCCAATGACGGATCTGTTTTCATCGGGTGCGCACTCCATAGACACGAGCCAGGAATTTGCCGATCAGCGAAAACGCCATCACCGTCAGCGTGATCGCCATGCCCGGGAACACGCTCGGCCACCACGCGACACGCAACACGTCGCGTCCTTCGGCGAGCATCACGCCCCACTCGGGCGTCGGCGGTTGCGGTCCCAGCCCCAGAAAGCTCAGTGCGGATACTGCGATGATCGCGCTGCCGATGTCGATGGTCGCGATCACCGGCACGGCCGCGAGCACGTTAGGCAGGATGTGACGCACGAACACGCGGGCTCGCGACATGCCGAACGTCACGGCATGGGTCACGTAATCGGCACGTCTCACGCCAAGGGTCTGTGAGCGCAACACGCGCCCGAACTTCGGAATCCCCGCGATGCCGACCGCGACCGCCATGTTCACGATCCCCTGGCCAAGAAACGTGACCACGAACAGCGACAGCAGAACCGGTGGAAACGCCGACAACACGTCGAACACACGCGACGCGCCTTCATCGACCGCACGTCGGCCAAGCCCGGCCGTCACGCCGAGCACGAGCCCCACCAACAGGCTCACGATCATGCTCGACAGCCCGATCAGCAGCGAATATCGGGCGCCGTAGATCACCCGCGAGAACACGTCGCGACCGATTCTGTCCGTGCCGAACCAGTGCGTAGCGTCCGGCGGCTGCATGGCATGCGCCACATCGCTGACCAGCGGGTCGTAAGGCGTCACGACGCGCGGAAAAGCCATAGAAAAAGCAAGCACCGCGAGGAACGCTGCGGCGAGCAGCACCGGCACGGGAACCCGCGACGCCCAACCAGGGCGCGCAATCGGTGAAACCGGAGAAAGCGGCAGATCACTCATGAATTGCGCAGCCTGGGATCGATGAAGAGATAGGCGACATCGAGCAGCGTCGACATGACCACATGGACGAATGCCGCCAGCAACACGACGGCCAGAACCACCGGCACGTCCTGCGACGTGACCGCTGCCAGCGTCACACTGCCGATGCCGGGGCGGCCGAACATCTTCTCCGTAATCACCGCCCCGCCAAGCAGGCCGCCGATCAGCCAGCCGCCAAGAGTGACGACCGGCAGCAACGCGTGGCGCAATACATGCCGCACACGCAGGGCCGCCTCGGAAACACCACGCGCCCGCACGGTCATCACGAAGGGTTTGTCGAGGGTCGTCTCCAACGCTTCGCGCATCACCTGCGACAGAACCCCGGCCGTGGGCAACGCGAGCGTCACCGCCGGCAGCACGAGCGCGCGCCAGCCCGCCGCGCCGGAGACCGGGAACAAACGCCAGTGAAACGAAAACGCGATCAGCAACAACATCCCGAGCCAGAATACGGGCGTGGACGTAAAGGCGAGTTCGAGCGTCGAGGCAATGCGGCTCGCCCATGCGCCGGCGCCTCCGCTGAATCCCGCAGTCGAGGTGGCAACCACCAGCGCCAGCACAATGGCGAGCACGCCGGCCGCGGCCGCGAGCTGCACAGTCGGCCAGAGCTGGCTGCCGAGCACGGCCAGCACCGGTTGCTGCATCACGAACGAGATCCCCAGATCGCCATGCGCGAGGCGCAGCAGGAATCGTCCGTACTGCCACGGCAGGCTGTGGTCGAGTCCCCACTGCGCGGCAATCGACTCGCGCAGCCCCGGATACGAAAGGTCGCCGGCCAGCACGTCCTCGATACGCCCCGGCAGTGCGTGAATCGCGACGAACGCCGCGCTGGCGGCAAGCCACAACACGAGCAGACCGGTCAACAGCCGTGTGACGATCTTCCTGACCACGTCAGCCTCCCTGTTTGTCGACCCAGATGTCGTACGAACTGGCCGGACCGTCGAGCTCCGGCTCGAAGCCGATGCCATGCACGGACGACTTCGCCGCGAGATGATAGGCCGGCGCGAACAGCGGCACGATAAAGGCCTGATCGACGGCGCGTTTCTGAACGTCGGCGAGCAACTGGCGACGCGCATCGCCGACCGGCAGCAGGCGCGCACGGTTTATCGCGTCTGTGATCGTCGGGTCCGGATTCCTGATCGCGTTGTACAGAAAACCCTGGTCGCCGAGCATGTCCCACAGTTCCATCGCGACGTCGGACGGATTGTCGGTGTTGGGGTAGATCGTCCAGTTGCCGGTCGCCTTCTCGTTCGCGAAATCGCCCGCCGTGTTGATGCGCAAGCCGAGATCGAGGCCGATGTTCTGACGCAACGCCGACTGGATAGCGCGAATCAGCACGTCGCGGCTGTCGCGCACATACGGCTGCGGATAGCCGATCTCAATCGACAGACGCTTGCCGTCTTTGGTGCGGAAACCTTCGCTATCGCGTTGAGTCCAGCCCGCTTCGTCCAGCAGCTTGTTCGCCGCGGCCACGTTGTTGCCCCATGAACCCTTGAGCGCGGCGTTGTAGTCCGCATTGTCCGGACCGATGTTCGACCATGCGCGCTGCACGGTCCCGAGATAGACGCTCTTCACGATCGCATCGAGATCGAAGCCGTCGCGCAGCGCGCGCCGCACGCGGACATCACTGGCCGGGGCGACGGTGTAGTTGATGTTCAGCGTGAAAGACGTGGTCGCCGAAGGGCCCGTGAGGTACTGGAAACCGTCGACCTTGTCGAACACACTCGCATCGGTCGGCTGAACGCCTTCGATCAGATCGACCTGGCCGGAACTCAACGCACCGGTGCGCACCGCCGCTTCGGGGAGGAAACGGTAAGTCACCCGGTCGAGATACGCGGCGCCCTGGTGTTGTGCATTGCCGGGTGCCCACCTGTAGTCGGCATTGCGCGCGAAGACGGCCGCCTGACCACGCTGATAGGCGCTGAATACGAACGGGCCCGTTCCCACCACACCCGGTCCTCCTCCGCACAGATCATGATTCCCGGCCAGCGCTTTCGGCGAAATGAAACCCAGTTTGACGCTGGACAGCGATTCGAGCGTGGTCGAATCGGGTTGCTTCATGACGAGACGCACGACGTAGGGCGACACGACTTCAGCGCGGTCATAGTGAACCAGCAGGGACGCCGAGGCCGACGTGGTGCTGACATTGTTCAGGATGTAGTCGAAATTGGCCTTCACGGCGGCGGCATTGAACGGCGTGCCGTCGGTGAAGTGAACGTCGTCGCGCAAATTGAAGGTGTAGCTCTTGCCGTCGTCGGCAACGCTCCACGACTTCGCGAGCCACGGTGCGTAGGTACCGTCGGTCTTCTTGCTGATCAGCGAGTCGATGTAATTGCGCTCCACCCAGAAGGCATTCTGTTGCGACGAGCGATGCGGGTCGAAACAGGCGGGCTCGGTGGTGACACCCCACGTGAGCGTTCCACCGGAGACCGGCTTCGCTGCCTGCGCCGACAGACCGGTTTGTGCTGAATCGGATTTGCCGCAACCGCTCAGTATGGAAACAAAGGCAACGGCCGCGAGTCCGGCCAGAGATAAATGAACGGCTTTCATTTAACGGACCACTCTGGTTGGCGCGGCTCGATAGGCCCATACGCCGACGCGTTGCGTCGACGTCCCTGCGGTTCGGTTCTGTCTTTCGTGAGACAGGCTCAAGCACTCATTGCGTTGTGCGGCGGTCGCTGCATGCACGGTCATAGGTATGGCATCCTGAAGAAGGAACCTGTGAGCATACGTTTGAACGCTGTCGTGCAACAACCAAGCAAATTTGCTTTGGATATCTCGACCGGTACGAGAAGAATTTCATGATGTGCACGAAAAACGCACCATCAAGCACTAGCAGTGCATGTACGGGTATGCGCGGTCTTCATTCGCATAGCCGCGCGGATAGCATTCCGGGAAATAGCCCACCGATTACCCATCGCGACCGCCCCCCTGGGCGACGCGCTCAGGGCGCGCAACATCCTCTTCGCCTGCCCGCCGAATACGACACCGGCGACGGCGGCAAGGTTGAGCAACGGCATATATCCGCATAGCCGGTATCGATAGCAAAAACTATTCTTTGACGGCGCGTTGAGTGTTGCGCATCATGCGCACTCACTCATTCGTGCGTCGAAGCTGCTGCAATAACGGCAGCGCCATACCGCTCGCGCGGCGTGTTTATCCCGTCAGGACATCCGCCTCATGTCTAATACCGAATCGAAGCCCAACGGCGTGCGCGACAGCCGCCGTTCGTTATTGAAAATGGCCGCAAGCCTTGGCGCGGACACAGCGCTCCGTGGACTCGGCACTCTCGGCATGGCGTTGAGCGCAAGCGGCACGGCCAATGCGCAAGCCGGCAAGGTTGTGAATATCGGTTATCAGAAATATGGCAATTTCATCGTACTGAAGGCGCGTGGCACGCTTGAAAAGCGTCTCGCTCCGCTCGGCTTTTCCGTCAGGTGGCTCGAATTTCCGGCGGGTCCTCAATTGCTGGAGGGCGTGAATGCAAATGCTGTCGATATCGGCGTCGTGGGCGAGACGCCGCCGGTGTTTGCTCAGGCGGGCGGGGTGGACTTCGTCTACATCGCCGCCGAGCCGGACGCACCGCGCGGCGAAGCGCTGATCGTGCCCAAGGACTCGCCGATCCGCTCGCTGTCCGAGTTACGCGGCAAGAAAATAGCCGTCACCAAAGGCTCGAATGCCAACTATCTGCTCGTCAAAGCCCTGGAGCACGGCAAGGTTGGCTACAACGAGATCCAGACGGCTTACCTGGTTCCCGCCGATGCGCGCGCCGCTTTTGCCAATGGCAGTGTAGACGCCTGGTCGATCTGGGATCCGTATCTTGCCGCCGCCGAACGCCAGTTGGGCGCGCGCGTGCTCACGAATGGCGAAGGCCTGGTGCGCAACGTCGAATATTATGTCGCTCGCCGTTCGTTTGCGACAGCGCACGCCGACGCCGTCCACGCGGTGCTGGCCGAACTTCAGCAGCTCGACAGTTGGGCCGAGCACAACGTGGCGGCTGTCGCTACCCAGCTTGCACCGCTTACCGGCCTCGACACAGGCACGCTCGAACTCGCGCTCGGCCGCACAGGTTATGGTGTGTTGCCGGTCGACGCGGGCACCTTTGCGTATCAACAGCAAATCGCGGACACGCTTTACGACATCAAGCTGATCCCGAAGAAGCTCGTCGTCACCGACGCGCGCTGGCAAAACGCATGAAATGAAGCGGCTTTATCCTGGCGCCGGCAGGCAGATGCGCCAATAGCCGCTCTCGCCGACCCATATCAAACCGCCTGCCATTTCTCGACCCGATGCCTGGCTGGAGTCAAACCTGCTATCTGGTCGGAAACTGCGTATGCCGCGTTCGATTCGTCCGCACGACTTGTTCGCGCCTGTTTTTTTAGCGTTGCCGCCGCGCCTTTCTGCTTGCGCTCATCCGCCATAACGTTAGTGCTGGATATTGTTTGTGTGACGGCGGCTGTGCCTCTAGGATCTCCTGATCCTTCATTTTGATGACTTCACAAAATATGAAAACGACCAGTACTCTCAGCCGCATCATGTTGTCCCTTCTTCTGACTTGCGGCGTCGTGAGCGCACAGTCGGCGTTGGCAGCCGATCAAACAGTGCGTGTCGGCATCATGTCCGGCGAAGATGAAGACGTGTGGCGCACCGTCGCGGCCAATGCGGCCAAGCATGGCCTCACCGTCAAGGTCACGACGTTCTCCGACTACACTCAACCAAACGAAGCGCTCGCGCAACACGACCTCGACGCCAATTCATTTCAGCACAAACCTTATCTCGACGCGCAAATTGCAGCGCGCCACTACGAGATCGTGCCAGTCGGTTATACCTACGTGCAACCAATCGGCCTTTACTCGCGAAAGGTGAAATCCGTCGCAGCGCTCCCGCAAAACGCCACGATCGGCGTACCGAACGATCCGAGCAACGAAGGCCGCGCGTTGCTGCTTCTGCAAGCGAACGGGCTCTTCAAGCTGCGTCCCGACGTTGGCCTGCTGCCGACCGCTCGCGACATTGCCGATAATCCGAAGCACATTCAGATCAAGGAGCTCGACGCCGGCATCGTTGGCCGCGCAATCGGCGATGTGGACGCCGCCGTCGTCAATACCGACTGGGCGATCAAGGCCGGCATCAAGATTCCGCAGGAGCGCATCGCGCAGGAGAAAGTCCCGGGCAATCCCTATCGCAACTTCATCGCTGTCAACGCGAAAGATGCGAAGGCGCCCTGGGTGAAGACGCTGGTGGAGAGCTATCAGCAGACCAACGTCGCGTCCACCATCCTGACCGTCTATCACGGCGCGACGCTGCCGGCATGGGAAGGCGTGCCGCAACAATAAGGAAATCTGGCACAGCAGTGTTGGTGCTCGCCGCAGGCTGAACATTCTTCGTAAGCGCGCCGGACGTCTCAGTGCACCGCCAGCCGTTTCACCACGGTGATCATGCTGTCCACCTCTTCCGGCGCGCTGTAGAACGCAAGCGACGGCCGCACGCTCGCCTGGACGGACGGTTCGATCAATTAATCCAACCTGGCATTTCGCAGGGGCTACATTGAGGTTCCCAAACTTCTCTGCGTTGCCGGTCGGCAACGCGCCCGTGGTTACGCAGGCTTCCCTTGGGCGTCAAAGAGTCCTTCGTAGAGGACTGTGCTCAGATATCGCTCACCCGAGTCGGGAAGTATGACGACGATCGTTTTCCCTGAATTCTCCGGGCGCTTTGCGAGTCGCACCGCAACCGCGACGGCCGCCCCGGACGAGATGCCCGAGAGTATCCCCTCTTCGCTGCCGAGACGCCGCGCATAAAGGATCGCCTCTTCATTGGAGACCTGCTCGATATCGTCGACCAGAGAAAGATCCAGAACGTCGGGAACGAACCCGGCACCAATGCCCTGAATTTTGTGCGGCGCCGGCTTTAGCGGCTCACGCGCCCGTGTCTGCGTCAGAATCGGGCTCGCAGCCGGCTCAACCGCGACTGACAGTATCGGTTTGCCTTTGATCTTTTTGATGAAACGCGACACACCGGTAATCGTGCCGCCGGTTCCCACGCCGGATACGAAGATATCCACGCCGCCGTCGGTGTCGTCCCAGATCTCCGGACCCGTTGTCTTTTCGTGTATATCGGGGTTTGCCGGATTTTTGAACTGTTGAAGCAGAACGTAACGATCAGGCTGCGAAGCGGCGATCTCTTCCGCTTTCGCCACGGCACCCGGCATGCCGCGCGCGCCCTCGGTCAGCACGAGTTTCGCCCCAAAGGCGAGCAGTAGCTTGCGCCTCTCGACGCTCATCGTTTCCGGCATGGTAAGGGTGAGCGGAATCCCGCGCGCCGCCGCCACATAGGCGAGAGCAATGCCCGTGTTGCCGCTCGTCGCTTCGACGATCTCCTTGCCCGGACCGAGCAGGCCTCGCGCTTCTGCGTCCCATATCATCGAGGCTCCAATCCGGCACTTCACGGAATAGGCGGGATTTCTCGCTTCGATTTTCGCCAGAACGGTCGCTGGAGCGCCGTCCGTCACGCGATTGAGACGAACCAGCGGAGTGTGACCGATGGAGCGCGAGTTGTCTTCAAACCACCGTGCCATAGTGTTATCCCCTGCGCCATTTGATGGCGCCAAGTGTAGAGCCGCTGCTTCAAGAGTCAAGCGGAACGCCCGTCGTTGCACAGTATCCCGAACCACCGGTACTCACAAGCGTCCTGACGGGCGCCGGCCCGACACATTGATTTCACGCAAACTGTTTGACGGTCTGCTCCGCTCTCGTCCCAACCTCGAAACGCTGCCCGGCCTCGCGACCCATCTGCAATTCGGAACGGACTAACGGAGTTCGTTGGCGAGTTTCCTTGCCGGGAGCCCACTCGGGCAGAAAACCTAGTTCCAGGGATAGCGCGGCGGGCTGACACCGTTCAGCGTGTAATTTCCGACGTGGAAATACTTCCACCGCACCGGGTCATGCAGCGTATGCACGCGCGCATTGCGCCAGTACCTGTCGAGATTGTGCTCAGCCAGCGTCGAACGCGTTCCTGCCAGTTCAAACAGGCGATTCGTTGCCTCTATGGCAATCTCCGTGGTCAGCACCTTGGCCTCCGAAGTTGCAAGTACGGCTGCATTCACCGTGTCCTCACCGGGTTCGCGCAGCGCCGTGTCGATACGACGTCCAGCCCGATCAAGCAGCGCTTCCGCCGCGTGCAACCGGATTACGAGGTTCCCGATCGTTGCAATCGTGAAGGGATCCTCGGCTGCCGTGTCCTTGCCGCTGTCGATCCAGGGCCGGCTCTTTGTTCGCAGAAAGGCGACCGTCTCGTCGAGCGCCCCCTTGGCGATCCCGGCGTCGATCGCTGCCTGGATAATCTGCGAGATCGGTCCCGCAGCGGTCGGACGATCAAATGCTTTTACGGGCACCACACGCGACTTCGGCACCTTCACGTTGTCGATCAGAATCGAACCCGATGCCGTCACACGCTGGCCGAAACTCGACCAGTCGTTGACGACTGTCAGCCCAGGCACGTCACGATCCGCAAACACCAGAAAGCCCTCGCCGTCAGCGTTGACTGCGACAATCGGTACGATATGCGCGAGCAGCGCACCGGTCGTATAGAACTTCTGCCCATTCACGACCACGTCGTCACCTTGCTCGACGAGTCGCGTCTCGAACGCGGCGACGTTACGGCTATTACGCTCCGAGAATGCGTTGCCGAAGCGGTATCCCTTGAGCACCAGTTCGAAGAGATGCTTCTTCTGGCTTTCGCTCGCATCGAGAGCGATATGCGAGACGAGCGCAAGATGGTTCTGCGTGATCTGCGCGATGCTCGAATCGGCTGCGGCAATGGTCCGGATGACTTCCGCGAGCGTCGCATAGGACACGTCCGCGCCACCATAAGCGCGCGGCACCGTGATGCCCCAGAGGCCCGACTGCGAATACACATCGACCTCGTCGACGGGAATCCACCCCTCGCGATCACGCTCGGAAGCACCGCCGGCGAATTCGGCGGCAAGACGCTGGGCAACCGTGATCGCCTCGGCATCATCGCGGATCGTGTGCGCAGGTACGCCCGGACGTGGACGTGGCTCGAACGGCTCGGAAGAATTCACACGATGACGGGACGCTACCTTTCCATCTTCTATTTTCTCAGACATGATTTGCAAAACCATGAGGAGTATTACGCGCCAGGATATCCACGCTCAACCTCACCTCTGCAAATGCGGCACCGATTGGCACATCCACATCAACCAGCTGAACAGTTCCCACACCCGGTCTCCCCGATCACCCTGCGGTGGCCAGTTGTTGTTGCTGCTCGCGCTTGACTCGCTCGATATCGCGATACTGATTGGCCGGATGATTTTCCGGCAAGTACGCGCCCTCGCCGAAAAGCTTCTCGCGCAGTGTCCCGGGTTTATAGACAGTCGGATAAACACCACGCCGCTGCAACTCGGGCACAAGGTAATGCACCACGTCGGCAAACGTTTCGTGGGCGACGGCATAAGCCAGATTGAAGCCATCGACGTCGGTTTCTTCAACCCATGTCTGCAAAATGTCGGCTACCGTTGAAGCCGAACCGACGAACACCGGACCGAGCCCACCGACACCGCCCCAGCTCGTCGATCGTCCACTTCTTACCGCCATTCGCCAGATGCTCGACAGCCGAGATAATCGCGTTGGTTTCAACCTGTTTGACCAGATCCGTCGGCGCATACTGGCCAAAATCAATGCCTGTCCAACCTGACAGAAGTACCAACGCGCCATCACGCGACGCGTATCGCTGATATTCCTCGAACTTGGCCTGCGCCTTCGCATCGGTCTCGTCGACGATCACCGTGACGAGCGCATAAGTCAGGATCGATCGTGGGTCGCGCCCGGCCACTGCAGCGCGGCGGCGGATATCAGCGACATACTCCTGTAGCGTGCTGCGCAGCGGAGTGGACACAAATACGCATTCGGCATGTCCAGCAGCAAATGCTTTTCCGGCGCCCGATGATCCGGCCTGGTAAAGAACGGGGGTACGCTGCGGCGACGGCTCGCTCAGGTGGTAGCCCGGCACGTCGAAATAACGTCCCTTATGGCCGATTTCATGCACCTTTTCCGGATGAGCGAAGATTCGCTTTTCACGGTCACGCACAACCGCCCCATCCTCCCAGCTACCTTCCAGGAGCTTGTAGATCACCTCGAGGTATTCCGCAGCGATCTCATATCTATTGTTATGAACCGCGAGACCGCTCTGCCCCACGTTCCTGGCCCCACTCTCGAGGTAGGACGTCACGATATTCCAACCGACCCGCCCCTTCGTGTGATGGTCCGCTGTCGACAGCCTGCGCGCGAACGTATATGGATGTTCGAATGATGTCGATGCCGTGATACCGATGCCGAGATGTTCGGTGACCATCGCGATCGGCGCCGCCGGTTGCAAGGGAATGCCAGTGCAGCCGCAAGGACCTTCCTGTTGCGTACTCAACGGCAAGGAAAATTTCTCGATAGCCGATTTGTGGGCCAGAAAAACAAAAAGCCGTTGAATCTCTTTAGATTCAACGGCTTATCATTCATTTCTGGCGGAGAGACGGGGATTCGAACCCCGGATAGGCTATTAACCTATACACGCTTTCCAGGCGTGCGACTTAAACCGCTCATCCATCTCTCCGGCGGGGAGCCGAATTATAGCAAACTTCGCGCCCTGCGCTACACCCTCGCGCAATCCGCCTTACGGATGGCGGATATAGTCCACCAGCGCCCGCGTATAAGCGTCCGGTTTCCGGTCGATCAGACTCACGCCGAGCGCCACCAGAAAGCCCGCCGGCACGCCGAATACACCTGAGCTGATCGGCTCGATTCCGAACCACCGCGCGCCGGCGAAGCCCGTCATCTGCGTGAAGAACGGGTACGTGGAGACGATGTAATAGATGCACACCACCAGCCCCGCCACCATGCCCGCCACCGCCCCGAGCCGGGTGGTGCGCTTCCAGAACACGCCGAGCACCAGCACAGGAAACAGGCTCGACGCCGCCAGTGAAAACGCCGCGCCCACCAGAAACAGAATGTTCCCCGTATTGAGCGACGCCACATACGACGCAAACAGCGCCACCCCCAGCAACAGAATCTTCGAGATCGTCACGCGCCGCTGACTCGACGCGTTCGGATCGACCATGTGGTAGTAGACATCGTGCGACAGCGCATTGGCGATGGTGAGCAGCAAACCGTCCGCGGTCGAGAGCGCCGCGGCCAACGCGCCCGCGGCGATCAGCCCCGACATCACGTACGGCAGCCCCGCGATCTCCGGCGCGGCAAGCACGACCATGTCGGGCTGCATCTGGATCTCGCTCCAGCGCACAATGCCGTCGCCGTTGGTATCGGCGAGACTGATGAGGCTCGGCTCCACCTTGCGCCATTGCATGAGCCATTGCGGCAAGTCCGAGAAGTGATGGCCGACCAGGTTGGTCAATATCTCGTACTTGATCAGCACGGCGAGCACCGGCACCGTCAGATAGAACAGCGCGACGAAGAAGAGCGTCCAGCCGACGGAGCGTCGCGCGGAAGCGACCGAGGTCGTCGTGTTGTAGCGCGTCAGGATATGCGGCAGGCTCGCCGTGCCGAGCGACAGGCACAGCAGCAGCGACAGGAAATTGCGTTCATGGGTGCGCCGCTCTTCGTCGCTCGGGGCGGGGAACGGCTCATGCATCGGCACCGGCGCGGCGGCGCGCATCAGCATTTCATCGCGCCGCTGGGTCCAGACGATCTGCGCGGCGGCGGCGTCGCGTGGAAACAGTTCGAGCGCCCGCTCGCGTTCCTTGATCTCGCGCAGCGGCCCATTATGGCGGCGCAGATCGGCAACTTCCTGCGTGAGACGCAGCTTCTCGTCGACGAACGATTGCGGCAAGGTATCGAGCCGAACCTGCATCAGCGCGGCACGGCGCCGATAATCGTCGCGCACGGTCTGTTCGAGCGGCGCCTCGCGCACCTGCTTCTCGAGGCCTTCCACACGCTCCATCAGGCGGCCGTAGTTGAATTGCGGAACCCAGCCAAGGCCGTCCTTGTGAGCGATCATCGACACGGGAATCAGAATCGCGGCGATCAGGATGATGTACTGCGCGACCTGTGTCCACGTCACGGCACGCATGCCGCCGAGAAACGAACACACCAGAATGCCCGCTAGCCCGCAGAAAATACCCACGGCGAAATCCACGCCGATAAAGCGCGTCGCAATCAGGCCGACACCCTGGATCTGCGCGACCAGATAAACGAACGAGCACAGGATCGCCGATAGCGCCGCGAGGCCGCGCACTGCGTTACTCGAAAAACGCGTGCCGAGAAAATCGGGAATCGTGTAGCGGGCGAGCTTGCGCACATACGGCGCGAGCAGGAATGCGACGAGGCAATAGCCGCCGGTCCAGCCCATCAGATACGCGAGACCGTCATATCCGGTCGCATAGATCGAGCCGGCAAGGCCGATGAACGAGGCCGCCGAAAGCCAGTCGGCGGCCGTCGCCATGCCGTTGAAGGCGGATGGCACGCGCCGTCCCGCCACGTAGTATTCGACCAGATCGGAAGTCCGCGACAGCAAGCCGATCACCGCATACACCGCGATCGGCACGAACAGGAACACATAGCCGATCCAGACGCCCGGACCGGTAGTGCGCTCGATGCGCCACATCACATAGATGAAGAGCAGAAAGCCGAGCGTGTAGAGGGCGTAGGAACGGATCAGCCGGTTCGTGAGCTTCATCGGCTCAGTTTCCGCGCGCGGTGGGCGTGCCAGCGCCACCGTCGGCGCCGGCAATGCCGACCACGGCGCCTGCGTCCGCAACGAAGGCGCGTTGCAGCCGGCGATCGGCGCGCTGCATCAGCACGATATACACGACGATGAGCGCCAGGTAGATCAGGATCGCGCCCTGCGCGCCGAAGTAGAACGGCAACCTGAAACCGCCGATACGCACCTGCGCGAGAGCCGGCGCCATCAGCGGCAGGACGAACGACACGAGAAAGCCCACCGTCATCAGCGTCGCGATCAGGGCGAGGTTGAAGCGCCAGTACTTCTGGTGCGCGCGCGCCATCGCCGCCGAGACCGCGGGAGGTTCGGGCGGAGGATTGAGCGTAGCGTGAGAGGGAGGGTGCGGCGCGGCCATGCGCCTATGTATCAAAAAGCCACCGTGCAGGCAATCGGGATTGTCCGCGCGGTGGCCATGGCGAGCCGGCTTGAGTGGCCGATAGTTGCCTCAGGTCAAGAGCGCACCGTTCGATACGCCCCTGCCACTTGCACCGGCAAACCCAAGCTCAGAGCGACTCGCCGAGCTGATCGAGAATCGCCGGGTTCTCCAGCGTGGACACGTCCTGGGTGATTTCCTCGCCTTTCGCCAGTGAGCGCAGCAGGCGGCGCATGATCTTGCCCGAACGCGTCTTCGGCAGGTTTTCGCCGAAGCGGATGTCCTTCGGCTTGGCGATCGGACCGATCTCCTTGGCGACCCAGTTGCGCAGTTCGTTGGCGAGCTTCACCGCTTCCTCGCCTTCCGGACGCGAACGCTTGAGCACCACGAACGCGCACACGGCTTCGCCGGTTGTCGCATCGGGGCGCCCCACCACGGCCGCTTCAGCGACGAGCGGGTTCGATACCAGCGCCGATTCGATCTCCATCGTGCCGAGGCGGTGGCCCGACACGTTGAGCACGTCGTCGATACGGCCCATGATCGTGAAGTAGCCGGTTTCCTTGTCGCGCACCGCGCCGTCGCCGGCGAGATACAGCTTGCCGCCGAGTTCTTCGGGGAAGTAGCTCTTCCTGTAGCGGTCCGGATCGCCCCACACGTTACGCAGCATGGACGGCCACGGGCGCTTCACCACCAGAATGCCGCCCTGTCCGTTCGGCACGTCCTGGCCGGTTTCATCGACCACCGCCGCCATGATGCCGGGCAGCGGCAACGTGCACGAACCCGGCACGAGCGGCGTGGCACCCGGCAGCGGCGTGATCATGTGACCGCCGGTTTCCGTTTGCCACCACGTATCGACGATCGGGCAACGGCTGCCGCCAACGTTCTCGTAGTACCACACCCACGCTTCCGGATTGATCGGCTCGCCGACCGTGCCGATGACGCGCAGCGTGGACAGGTCGTAGCTCTTCGGATGGACTTTCCCGTCGGCGTCGGCGGACTTGATCAGCGAGCGGATCGCTGTCGGCGCGGTGTAGAACAGCGACACCTTGTGCCGCGCGATCATGTCCCAGAAACGGCCGGCGTTCGGATAGGTCGGCACGCCTTCGAACACGACCTGCGTGCCGCCGAGCGTCAGCGGACCATACGTGATGTAGCTATGGCCGGTGATCCAGCCGATGTCGGCGGTACACCAGAACACATCGGTGGGCTTCCAGTCGAAGGTCCACTTCATGGTCTGCGCGGCCCACAGCAGATAGCCGCCGGTACTGTGCTGCACGCCCTTCGGCTTGCCGGTCGACCCGGACGTGTACAGAATGAACAAAGGATGCTCGGCGCCGACCCACTCGGGCGCGCATTGATCCGATTCGGCCTGCGTGAGTTCATGCATCCACAGATCGCGATCTGCGTTCCAGGCGATCTTGCCGCCGGTGCGCTGGTACACGATCACGCTCCTGACCGCTTCGCAGCCGCCCATCGCGAGCGCTTCGTCGGCAATGTTCTTCAGCGGCAGCGCCTTGCCGCCGCGCATCTGCTCGTCCGACGTGACGAGCGCGACCGCACCCACGTCCACCAGCCGTTCATTGAGCGACTTCGACGAAAAGCCGCCGAACACGACCGAGTGCGTGGCGCCGATCCGCGCGCAAGCCTGCATCGCGACAATGCCTTCAATCGACATCGGCATATAGATCACCACGCGGTCACCCTTTTTCACGCCACGCTTCTTCAACGCGTTCGCAAAGCGCGAGACGCGTTGCAGCAGATCCTGATAAGTGACGTTGGTGACGGTGCCGTCGTCGGCCTCGAAAATGATCGCGACGCGCCCGCCGTTGCCGGCTTCGACGTGACGGTCGATGCTGTTGTACGACGCGTTCAGCTGGCCGTCTTCGAACCACGTGTAGAACGGCGCCTTCGATTCGTCGAGCACCTTGGTGAAGGGCGTATTCCAGCTTAGCGTCTCGCGAGCGAGGCGCCCCCAGAAACCTTCGTAATCGCGCTCCGCTTCGGCGGCGAGCGCCCGGTACGCATCCATGCCGGAGATCGTCGCAGCCGCTACTGTTTCAGCGGAGGGCGGGAAAACACGGCGTTCCTGAAGAACCGATTCAATCGCAGACATCGACAACCCCTTGGTGAAGATGAAACGTAAAACCTGTGCCGACGCGCGTGAAACGCGCCGTATCGTATGGCGCCCGAAAGCTGCGGCGGGTGTCTCCAACCCTCGGCAACCCGATCGCCTCTGCCGCACTGCACCATGCGCGCGATCGCTCACCGACTCTCAAACACGATAAAGGCCGCAACTTACCTGCTACTTACGGGCAGCGGTATCGTCGGCAGTGACGCGCACTGCCGCTTATATTCTTCAATGTTAGCCGAAGCCATCCAGCCGTGTCATGACGGCACACCGCAGACATGCGCGTCGTCATCGCCATTCCCAAGCATCACCCAGGGTTACTCCTGGGTAGTTCAGCGCTTTTGTAGCGGTCTGCCAGCAGCGCCGCACCGCGGCCGGACGAGCGACGCGACGTCGCTCGATGAACCCAGTCGCCTTCGCGAGTTCACCGCCCTGTCGGCGGCCCCGGAGCGGCATGACTGCAATCCGGCAAGCGCGCATCGCCATCTGAATCCAGGCGCTGCAATACCGATTAGCAGGCTCTCTACTTTACTTAGTATTGGAAATTAAATCAGGATCAACGCCCAGCCGCTTCCCATTCCTCAAGCCGTGTAGTGATTGGGGTCGACCAGATAGATGCTGCCCGTTTTATCGCCGCGATACGCCTGAAGATCGAATTTAACCCCCTGCTTGTCGGGGTCCAGCATATTACCCAAGACAACAAGGTTCTTTTTTCCACGTCCTGTCGTCACGCCTTCGTTCAGCACGGGAAGCCGGAAAACGCCGTCCTTCTCCTTGCCGAAGAACTGATAGCTCACCGAGCCGGTTTCTTTCGAATAGGTCATCGCAATCGATCGGTCAAATACGCGCATCGGCTGTCCCGTAGATGGCCACCCAAACATCTGCGGCGCACGCGATACGATCGTAACGGAGTCCGTTCCCGTGTCCTTGGCTAGCGCCTTCAGGTAAGGTGTCGCGGACTTGGCGAGACTCTGTCCACGCTGCTGCATCGCTTGTCCGTAGTAGTCGAGAACAGTCGCGTCGCCTCTGGCTGTGGAACCTATGTCCCCCATAGGCGCCGCGCCGGGCTTGTTTCCTTGAGATAGTTCGAAGCTCTCGATGGCAGGTCGCATGGCAGGTGTATAGAAAGAAGAGAACCAGTTGACCACAGGCGTCGCATTGAGTGCAGCTTTCTGATACTCAGTGTGAAGTGCGTCGGCTTCTGCATTGAGCCCCTGCGCGCGCAGGTCGCTGACTTTCTGCCGAAGCGCCTCCGCGTGATAGATCTCGGCGAAGTTCGGTAGCAGCAACGGTGCAAGTGCCGCCGGCGGAAAAGCAAAAGACGCGGCCGTTGCGAGGAGGCCGCCTGCGAGTTGCGCGGCGTCGTTACCCACGTTCCATTTCGCCTGCTCGTTTCCCGGATTACGGATCAGTTCCTTGACATCGGAAGACAATTGCCCGACTGACGGAGCGAGTCCGATCGCCGTGCCGAGCAGCGACAGTGCTTTCGACGAAAGGCCCAGCAGCTTGTTGCCGTTGATGTTGGCTACGGCGATGGCGTCGCCGCTGGTACTGAACGAGTCTGCGGCTAATGACATCCTGTTCATCGTGTTCGAGTCGTTGTTCACGTTCGTCGAACTCGATGCCAGCGCGAGTATGTCGATCGGTAACCAGTGGCCATTGGCTTTCATGCTGCCTGGCAGCACCTTGCGCGTAGCTTCGGGAACGTTGGAGTTCGCGGACACGCGCTCAGTCTGAACAGCCCGAGATCGGACCGGCGGCGCGGCCTGGGTGTCGCGTTCGCGCGTTATGACCACTGTTTGACTGCCGTGATGATCGGTCACCGGTGGGGACATCTGCGTGGCGCGCTGCTGAGTGCCGACATTCGCTTGAGATGCACGATCAAGCAACGTCCCCCCGGCCTGAGATCCGGCATCATGCCCGCTTCTTCGTTGCTGGACACCCGGCTGCACTGGTTGCCCAGCGCCGTCTGAGGCATCCGGCTTCAGCGTCCCTGACGGGGCAACGCTTGGCGGCACGGTCTGTACGTCGGCGTCGTGCCTCACGATCGTTGTCTGGGTTCCTGCCGTGGTCTTGAACGGAGCGGCCTGAGTCGCTGTATCGATCTTCGCCTTATTGGCAGTCTGAACCGCGCGGTCATGCTGGCGGAGGTTCGTTTGCGTTTCGTTGTGCTCCATTTGCGCGCTTGTCTGAACAGATTCATCCAGTTGGCTCGATGAGTGCGTTTGCACGGCCTG
The DNA here is from genome assembly GCF_902459535.1 of Paraburkholderia dioscoreae. Taxonomy (NCBI): domain Bacteria; kingdom Pseudomonadati; phylum Pseudomonadota; class Betaproteobacteria; order Burkholderiales; family Burkholderiaceae; genus Paraburkholderia; species Paraburkholderia dioscoreae. The sequence continues at coordinate 1,454,014 of NZ_LR699553.1, read as the reverse complement.
ATCCGCCACATGGATGCGACTCTGATTGCCTGCGTCGGCGACCCGCGGCGTCGCCTGATTACCGCTATCCGTTGTTCTTCGCGAACGCGTCTGGACCTCGGCACCCTGCACGTTTCGCGATATCTGGGTTTCTTCATCGACAACCTGCTTATCCGTTTGAGTACTGGCGTGATTGCCTGCCGGCCAATTCCCGTGCTCGTCCGCTGTCTCTTCGTCGGGCGCGTGCGCCAGTCGCATTTCGGTTTGATTCGGATCCGTCTGCGTGAGGCGGCTATGCGCGAATTGCTGCGTTTGCGTCGTCCGGCTGACGCTGGAACCATCCGTTTGAGTCCGTCTATCGCGACCCATTGCGGGCGAACGCGTCTGCGTGCCGTGCGACTGATACAGCGAGTTCGTCGTTTGCACTTGCGCATCACCCGTTCTGGGTGTGGTCGTTTGGGATTGTTTCGATGCCGAAGCTGGTCGGAAATGAACGAGCATGATTTCTTCGTTCGGATCGTGTCCGGGGAGAAGCGAGAAAGCTCCCTGTCTCAAGGGTCCACGCATGTAATTACGCGCTGTTGCCTGCTTATCCTCGACCTTCGAGAAATCGATCGCATAGCCGATCGCGTTGCCCAGTCCCTTACCTGCCTGCAATCCGGCCAGGGTAGTGTTCTGTCCACCGTACGGATCCAGCGCCTTTCCTAACGAACCGAAGAACCTCCCAAGATTCGACGCCATGCCGTTAGCCGCGTGCCCCATACGGTTTGCCGAGATCAATCGGGATGAAAAGGAACTGTCTCCCGGCCGAGACTGCCGGTCCTGCAGAGTGTTCAACGTAGACAGGAGAAGTCCTGTCTTGAAGTTCAGACTGTTGGAGAACGGTGTAGATAGGGAGGGAGACACTGGGTCGTGCGGGTCGGGCGACTGGATCGTCGGGAGCGACGGCGAGACGCCCTGCTTCACGCCATTATCATATTGTTTAGGATAACCATCTTCATGTGCACTTTCACGTACTGTGCTGTTCAAAGTGGATGTCGTCATTTCGATGACCTCTGAATGGAGCGATACGAGCATTCATTAGGTCATGCCCATCGACTGCATTGTGGTATCGCTACAGCACAGCGAAATGAGTCGGCTCCGCCCGAATGCACGCGCAAACTTAATATTCCCGTACGACATGCGGCTGCGGTACCGATGATCTGATGGCGCTGCCGGTGAGCGGATTTTCAGCGCGCGCCGTTCGTCCACAACTCATCGAGGTGCGACCATGTCAACCAGCCCGATCAGCGGTCCCGGTTCCTTTGCATCGCCCGGTCCATCCAGTCCCAACACAACTTCCGCCCCGTTGGCCACGCCCCCGCGCGGCGCGCAGGCGGCAACGCCGGACAAGCCCGGACCCGGGGCGTCCGCCAGCCAGGTCCAGTCGCAGGGCCAGTCGCAGAACAGGTCGCAGGGCGCGGCGACGGCGCACACGCTGCAGCATCATCACGCCGCGGCGACGCGGCAGCCTGACCAGATATCGGCAACGCAGTTCGCCACGTCCATGGTCACGACATACGACGGTGGCGCGCACTCGCGCAACGAGGCCGCCGACCGGAACAACACGCTGCCCGTGCTGCAGACGGCGCGCCTGTCGATGACCGGCCTGCCGCCCGGGCAGGTGAAGAAGAACCTGGATGAAATGCAGTTTGCCGGCGCGCTGGCACAGATGAGCGAGGCAAGGCGCGTCCAGTTCGCCCAGCGCGCGAACGCGCTGCGCACGGCGCCGCAGGACCAGTATGCCGCCATGCAGAGGTCGTTGCGGAACGACGTCAACCGTGAACTGGGCCGCGTGCGGGCGGACCCGGTGAGCCGCATGCAGGCGGTATTCAACGCGCCGGTGGGCATCGCGTTGCTGGGCGAAAACGGCCAGCAGCAGATGGCCGCGTTGCGCAACGCCCAGACGCAGATGAATGCGCCCGGCGCCACGCCCGCGCAGCGGGAGCAGGCCTTCGCCGGCGCCAGCGGAATCAAGACGCGTCTGCAGAGCCAGATCCTGCAGAAATCGCAGGATATTTACGCCGCCCAGCAGAAGAAATGGGCCGACTCCATGGCGCGTGTGAACCAGATGCTCGACGACGCGCAGAAATACCAGGCCGACACGATCCAGTTGCCGGGCAACTCCGATGATCCGGAGTGGGACGAGAACACGCGCAAGCCGGCCTACGCGAAGACGTTTCCGTACCAGTCGGTGATGGAGAAGCTGCTGTCGCCCGATGGCTATTCGCAGCAGGAGCGTGGCCATTCGACTGGGCGCACCCTGCCGCCGGAGGATCGCGCGCGCGATCTGCTGACGTTCCAGCAGGGCATGTCGGATCCGGGCTCGGACATTCACCGGCGCGTCATGAAACTGGAGCAGCAGGCACTCTCGACGATGGCCGCGCCCGGCCCCGATCTGGACGCGGGCAGTCCGGCCACGACTCTCAGCGACGTGGCGGCCCATCCCCCGCAATATGATCAGAACTACGTGCAGAATCTCGCAGCCGGTTATCGGGGGGTGCTCAGGGATACCGAGCTGCAGAACCGGGTGATGCTGCGCAAACCCATTCCGGGTCTGGCGGACCAGGTGCTGTACGGCATCGGCCGCTTCGCCGCTGACCTGTCGCCGATCCCCGGCCTGGACTGGTTCGCCAACCAGCTGCTCGACGTCCAGTTTCCGGATCACGGCGGGCTGAGCGACCAGCAGGTGAAAAACGTCGACATGGGGGCGATGTTTACCGGGTTGCTGCTCGGCAGGGGCGAGCCGGAGGGCGAGGCACTGCTGAAGCCGCCGGTCGTCGGGCATGGCGAGGCGCCGGGGGGCGGACCGGGGGAAGTCCATGGCACGGGCAGCGGCACTGAGAGCCGCACTGACGGCGGCACCGGCCCGACGCAGGAACCGCCCCCCGGCATGACCGCGCCGCAGGCCGGGCCGGCTGCAAACGGACCTCAGGGTCAGCCGCCGCAGGGCGGCGCGGGCTCTGCCTTCACGCCCGGCGGCATGCCCAAAGGCTATGCACTCAACCGCGCGCCGGCATCGTATGGGCCATCGGCGACGCCGGGTGTGTATGCCGATGCGGCCAACGGCCAGAAATTCATCATCGCCGACGGGCAGGCCTTTGCGGTGCGCTACGACAAGGAGAATGCCACCTACCGGATCTACGATCCGGCCAACCCGAGCCGTCCCACCTATCCCGTGCGGCGCGACCCGGAAACCGGACGGTGGGAGATCCACAACAATGTCGGTTTGCAGGGAGGCGTCGGCCGTTTACCAGCGGAAACAAGACAAAAAGCCGAGGCCTTGCTTAGGGACGGATGGACGATTGTGAATACCGCGGACAGATTAGGCATAGGCGAATTTAGTGTACGTGCGATAAGGAAAAGCTTGAATCTCGCGGTATTCCCGAGCCCACCGCTTGCCTCAAATTCACTCAGACAAACGGTCATGGCCCGGCTGAACGCCGGCGCTTCGCGAGTGGAGATCGCGCGAGATATGCATATTCAACCTGAAACCGTCGATCTGATAGGAGGGTATTGGCGTGGCCCCATGGCGCACAGGGCATTGCCTATACGAGAAGATCAACGGGCGGCCGGTGCGCAACAGCCCGCTGCTTCGTCTGGCTTGCGCGGACCTGCGTCGCCGCAACCGGGCACTTCCACCGGGGGGCACACGCATCCATCGGCCAGACACCCGTATGTTGACGAACCGCAGCCTCGCCCCATCGATCCCGTCGCCGCTCGCGGCTTACGCCGTGCTGACGCTACGAAGTTATCGGAGAAAACAGGGCAAAAAGCCAAGGCCTTGATTAGAGACGGGTGGGCAAATTCAGCCGTGGGAAGAGAATTGAGGATGTCTGTCAATACTGTGGCGAAAATCAAACAGACTATGGATCCCGCGGATTTCTTGAGTCCGGCGTTGAAATCATTAACACTCCCAGGCGAGGTTATTGCCCGGCTGGACGCCGGCATACCGGGAGCACAGATCGCGCAAGAAATGCATCTCCAGCCCGAAACCGTGGACCGTATCGACCGGGAGTATCGGGCTGACCGTCTAGCCGCCGACCTGTACCGTGCGCGAATGGCTCGCGCACCAGCCGGCGCGGACCAAGCCGCCGAATCGTCCGGGCTGCGCAGACCTGCGTCGCCGCAACCAGGCGCTTCCACCGGCGGGCACACGCACCCACCGGCAAAACGCCAGTGCGTCGACGAGCCTCAGATTGCAGGCGAAGATCCAATGACATCGGAGGTTCTCAGACAATTGACGAATCAGATTCCGGCGGAGCGGATTGCGCAAAACATGCAACTGAGGCCTGACGTCGTCAACGCGATTATTGACCGGTATGTGAAGAGTGAAGCCCGGAAGCTGCATCAGGAGTTTCTAGCCGAACAGGCCAGCCAGCCCGCGGCGGCCGCAGGTGCGCAGCCGGTCTCGCCGGCGCACAGGCAGGAGGTGATCCGTCAACTGGGCGAAGGCCATACGTCGGCAGAGATCGCCGCTCGTATGAACCTGACGGTGTACCAGGTTGAGGAGATCACGAATCAGCATTTGCGGGAAGAGATCGCGCGCTTCCACCCCGATCCAGCGCAGTAAGAGTCCGAGCGCTGATGGAACACCCTGTGCGATAACCACTGCATCGGCGCCGTCAAGGGCATCGGCCTCCGTCAGTGGGCCAGCCCGCGGCGGCTGATGCATCTGCACGCCGCTTGATTCCCGCAGCGTACCGGGCCGCGTCGACTGAACAGGCTGCGCCACACGCGCGAACGGCGCCGCTCGCGAGCGTAGCGAGCCACTAGGGAATGTTAGGGCTCGCCGTGCCGATCAGATCAGACTCGCTTTGGAGCAGTCACGTTCGGGTCGCCGGCCGTCGGCGCCGGGGGCAAATGCGGAGGCTGCGGAACCGGTTGCCGTATCGGCGGATTCGTGGTTGGCCGCAGCGTCGTGTAGGCCGGTTGCATTCCCGGCGGATAGACCAGTTCCAGTTCGCCGGTATAGATATTCTTCGCATAGGTAGGCTCGGTTATCGGTACTTCGACGAGGCGCATCCCAATGCGTCGCGTTCCCTGTGGGTCATTCGGTGTAGCCGTGGCGATTTCCTCGACCCTGAATACCGTATTCGGTCTGAAAAGCCATTCGCTTTCCTCATCGGCCAGCGTAGTGATGGGCTTGATGAACGGCGTCGCCGATAGTGCCTCGATATCGTAAAGCGCATGGGCATGATCGGGCCCACTTCCGCCAGCCTCGTCTTTCAACGTGGCATTCGCATACTCGTTTTTGCTCGACGCGGACATGAACGCTGGCGAATTGGTCACGTAGTCGCCTGGTGCAAAGTGGCTGGCATAGTCTGGGGCCACGTCGGCAATACGCAGCAGACGGCTCTGTCCCGCCGGTTTTGGCAGACGGTCGATGCCCTTCTGCAACCTGCGGGCATTGACGGCTGTGTTGGCTTCATAAACACGGCTGTAGAGTTGCTGATTCAACTCGAAGTTGTTGCCTTCGTAGCTGGCGCCGCTGGAATAGCGGTCGCTGTCGCTGCCGCCGCCGATATCCAGATGAGTCCAGTCCCGGATGGCGCGCCGCTGCGCAGCGGGCAACGCGTCGAACGCGGCTTTGTATTGGTTGACGTAGGCGGGGTTGTCGAGTTGATTGCCGGCGGTGGAATGCCATCCGCCCGGGTTCAGCGTTTCCATCATGGCAAAGGACGGCGCTGAGCCTGTCGATGTCATGACGTGAAACGAATCTGCGAATGGCGGCAGGTCCGAAGATGCGGATGATGGCGGGCTTCCAGAATGCGAGGAGGTGCCGGTTCCGGAAGACGAGGAACTGCCGTTATCCATGCCTCCCTGCAAACCGACATTGTTGTGGATCTCCCACCGTCCGGTTTCCGGGTCGCGCCGCACGGGATAGGTGGGACGGCTCGGGTTGGCCGGATCGTAGATCCGGTAGGTGGCATTCTCCTTGTCGTAGCGCACCGCAAAGGCCTGCCCGTCGGCGATGATGAATTTCTGGCCGTTGGCCGCATCGGCATACACACCCGGCGTCGCCGATGGCCCATACGATGCCGGCGCGCGGTTGAGTGCATAGCCTTTGGGCATGCCGCCGGGCGTGAAGGCAGAGCCCGCGCCGCCCTGCGGCGGCTGACCCTGAGGTCCGTTTGCAGCCGGCCCGGCCTGCGGCGCGGTCATGCCGGGGGGCGGTTCCTGCGTCGGGCCGGTGCCGCCGTCAGTGCGGCTCTCAGTGCCGCTGCCCGTGCCATGGACTTCCCCCGGTCCGCCCCCCGGCGCCTCGCCATGCCCGACGACCGGCGGCTTCAGCAGTGCCTCGCCCTCCGGCTCGCCCCTGCCGAGCAGCAACCCGGTAAACATCGCCCCCATGTCGACGTTTTTCACCTGCTGGTCGCTCAGCCCGCCGTGATCCGGAAACTGGACGTCGAGCAGCTGGTTGGCGAACCAGTCCAGGCCGGGGATCGGCGACAGGTCAGCGGCGAAGCGGCCGATGCCGTACAGCACCTGGTCCGCCAGACCCGGAATGGGTTTGCGCAGCATCACCCGGTTCTGCAGCTCGGTATCCCTGAGCACCCCCCGATAACCGGCTGCGAGATTCTGCACGTAGTTCTGATCATATTGCGGGGGATGGGCCGCCACGTCGCTGAGAGTCGTGGCCGGACTGCCCGCGTCCAGATCGGGGCCGGGCGCGGCCATCGTCGAGAGTGCCTGCTGCTCCAGTTTCATGACGCGCCGGTGAATGTCCGAGCCCGGATCCGACATGCCCTGCTGGAACGTCAGCAGATCGCGCGCGCGATCCTCCGGCGGCAGGGTGCGCCCAGTCGAATGGCCACGCTCCTGCTGCGAATAGCCATCGGGCGACAGCAGCTTCTCCATCACCGACTGGTACGGAAACGTCTTCGCGTAGGCCGGCTTGCGCGTGTTCTCGTCCCACTCCGGATCATCGGAGTTGCCCGGCAACTGGATCGTGTCGGCCTGGTATTTCTGCGCGTCGTCGAGCATCTGGTTCACACGCGCCATGGAGTCGGCCCATTTCTTCTGCTGGGCGGCGTAAATATCCTGCGATTTCTGCAGGATCTGGCTCTGCAGACGCGTCTTGATTCCGCTGGCGCCGGCGAAGGCCTGCTCCCGCTGCGCGGGCGTGGCGCCGGGCGCATTCATCTGCGTCTGGGCGTTGCGCAACGCGGCCATCTGCTGCTGGCCGTTTTCGCCCAGCAACGCGATGCCCACCGGCGCGTTGAATACCGCCTGCATGCGGCTCACCGGGTCCGCCCGCACGCGGCCCAGTTCACGGTTGACGTCGTTCCGCAACGACCTCTGCATGGCGGCATACTGGTCCTGCGGCGCCGTGCGCAGCGCGTTCGCGCGCTGGGCGAACTGGACGCGCCTTGCCTCGCTCATCTGTGCCAGCGCGCCGGCAAACTGCATTTCATCCAGGTTCTTCTTCACCTGCCCGGGCGGCAGGCCGGTCATCGACAGGCGCGCCGTCTGCAGCACGGGCAGCGTGTTGTTCCGGTCGGCGGCCTCGTTGCGCGAGTGCGCGCCACCGTCGTATGTCGTGACCATGGACGTGGCGAACTGCGTTGCCGATATCTGGTCAGGCTGCCGCGTCGCCGCGGCGTGATGATGCTGCAGCGTGTGCGCCGTCGCCGCGCCCTGCGACCTGTTCTGCGACTGGCCCTGCGACTGGACCTGGCTGGCGGACGCCCCGGGTCCGGGCTTGTCCGGCGTTGCCGCCTGCGCGCCGCGCGGGGGCGTGGCCAACGGGGCGGAAGTTGTGTTGGGACTGGATGGACCGGGCGATGCAAAGGAACCGGGACCGCTGATCGGGCTGGTTGACATGGTCGCACCTCGATGAGTTGTGGACGAACGGCGCGCGCTGAAAATCCGCTCACCGGCAGCGCCATCAGATCATCGGTACCGCAGCCGCATGTCGTACGGGAATATTAAGTTTGCGCGTGCGTCGACCCTACCTTGACAGCAACATTCGCCTGTTCGAAACCGCCTTACTCCATGACCATCCACATCGCCGCCTCTCGACAGGCCGCTGCGAACAGGATGAAAACCCGAATAATTCACAACTCATCTTTCACACTATAAATAAGTACGCCGAACGACAATCCAATCTCTCTACCATGTCATACACGGAACCATTCCATATCGTCGGCAAGGCGGTTCCGCCTCTCCAGTCAAGCCGACTCTTTTACCTCAGGAAAATCGACATGCAAGCAGCGATGCAAACCAATCACCTCTCCTTCTCGCTCCAGGCCAACGCGAATAGTCATACGCACGGCGGTGCGCAACCGCCGCTTCCGCGTGCCAGCGCCTTTGACGCTCACCGTCCGTCGCCGCAGATGTCCAACATGCAGGGCGGCTTCTCGAAGACGTCCTTCTCCATGGCTAGCCACACCTCACCGAACGGCTCCAGCAGCACATATACTTCGCAGTCGACAACCGTCAGCCGCGGCTATGGCTCCAATCAAACGCAAGCACGCTGCGACCGCCGCGACGATTCGTTCGGCGGCCGCGGCAGTGCGACAACCAACAGCCGCTTCGAGAGAAATTCGAATCAATGCGATCGCACACCGCCGCGCAACGACCACGGCAGCGGTTCGGGAAGCGATGCAGCCTCGTGGAACGTCACCAGCGCCACCAACGACCACGTCACGCTCCAAGACAATGGCCACACGATCGATGTCAATCAGAAGGATCAATCGGTGACCGTGACCAACAATAAAACCGGCGCCAAGACCGTAGCGGAAGGAGACCCACATTTCAAGCAGAATGGCACCTCGGCGATGTTCACGAAACCGGTGGAGTTGAACCTGGATGACGGTACCAAAGTCATACTCAACACGCAGGCAGACAAGAACAACCCGAAAGTCTCCTACGTGAGCCAGTTGGACGTCGTCAACAAGAACCAGGCGTTGCAGATCGGCGGCATCAACAATCGGGACGGCACACCGCTCTCAGTGCAGCACAACTCCAATGGCCGTCAGATCGCCGCCGCCGCGCAGGGCGCCTACCAATTGGTGGAAGCGCGCAACGGCAAAGGCTTTAACGACCCGACGACCGGCAAGAACCCGACGCAAAGCGATTTCAACCAACACGCGGCTTAAGCGCGCGCGATCAGCGATCAGGCTCGCCGGAGGAGGACAACGCCTGCCCTCCTCCGGCGAGAGTCGTATCACACTGGAAGGGGCCGGACGACGTCAAGTCGCCCGGCCCCGTTGTGTTCGGCTGTCGGATACGTCATATCGGGAATCGCGCTCAGCGTTTATCCGCTTTCGCGCAACCGGATCAGGCAATCGCGAGCGCGAGTGCAAGCCTCCTCCTGCCGAATCGTCTCGCGCCGCCAGTTCGTCAACGCTTGCGCCGCCGCCGCGCATGCTTCGGCATGCGCGGCCTCGGCTTCGGCCAGTTGCCGGCGCAGCGTCGGCGTGCGCGCGTCGTGCGCGCGTAGCGTCGCATGCCACTGTCGGCCTGCCGTCACGTCGCGCCGGCACGATGCGAGCACCCGTAGCCGCTCCTCGGCATGCCGTTCAAGTGCGGCGACGCGCTGTGCGACCTCGCCCGCCGTGCGACGCTCGCCGCGGCGCGCGTCCACCACATCGCGCAGCCTACGTTGAACGCGCAAGCGCCGTACTCGCGCCAGCACGCGCCAGAACTTCGCCAGCCTCGCGACGCTATGGCTCATACCGGATGATTGCCATCACACAGCGCATGCAACTGTTTTCGCACGTCGTCCCAACCGCAACGCGTGTCGTAGGGCTGGCGCAGAAAGCGCTCGATCGCTGCCCGCCGGTCGATGGCCCGGTCCGTATCCGCATCGTTACCGTGCTGGTATTCACCTATCTGCAGCAATAGTTCGACCTCCTCATAGCGCGCAAGCCAGTCGCGCACGCGGTTCGATTCCGCTTGATGCGCAGCACCGGCGACGCGCGTCATCAACCGGCTTCGGCTGCGCAGAATGTCGATGGCGGGATAGTGACCGGCCGCGCCCAGTTTCGACGAAAGCTGGATATGGCCGTCGAGCAGCGAGCGGGCTTCCTCGGCAACCGGATCGGACAGATCGGCCTCGTCGGCGAGCACCGTGTAGAACGCGGTGATGCTGCCCTGCGCCGTCACGCCGGCCGATTCGATCAGACGCGGCAACTGCGCAAACACGCTCGGCGGAAAACCGCCGCGCAACGGCGGCTCGCCGACCGCCAGCCCGAGTTCGCGCAACGCGCGCGCATAGCGCGTAAGCGAGTCGAACAGCAGCAGCACGTTGCGTCCGCTCGCGCGCAGTCCCACCGCGACCTGCGCCGCGAGTTCCGCCGCCTTGATCCGTTCCGCGGCGGGACGATCGGACGTCGCGGCGACCACGATCGTCGACGCGCGCCGCCGCTCGAGGTGGTCGTGAATGAATTCAGCCACTTCGCGACCTCGTTCGCCGATCAGCGCGACCACGACCGCATCGGTCGATGCACCGTTGGCGATCATGCCCATGATCGTGCTCTTGCCCCCGCCTGCGGGCGCGAAGATGCCGGTGCGCTGGCCGACGCCGCAGGTCAGCAGGCCGTCGATGGCGCGCACGCCGGTAGCAAATGGTGTCGTGATGACCGGCCGCTCAAGCGGATTGAGCGTCGCCCCGGTCCGGCTCTGCACAGCCGCACTCGCAAGCGGCTGCGGCGCGGGACCGCCGTCGAGCGGATTGCCGAGCCCGTCGACCACGCGACCGAGCAGTCCTGCCGCGTCGAACATGCCCCACTCCGAACCGCAGCCTTGCACCTCGGTGATATCCGACAGGCCGTTCAGACCGGCAAGCGGCATGACCAGCGCACCATCGTGCGCAAACCCGACCACTTCACCGTACTGCGCCTCATGCGTATCCGGCCGCACCAGGCGCACTTTCTCGCCGATCCGCAACGATACGCCCACCACCCGCGCGATCACGCCGCGTGCTTCAACCACCCGGCCGCGCAGCGTCGGTGTGGAAAGGAACACCGCCGCACTCTTTCCCGGAGATGACATGAGGTTCTCCTTCATGCCGCGCCCAGCGTCGCGACGGATTGGACGCGGTAGACGTCGAACGGAATCTCTTCAATGGCCAGCACGTCGATGCGCCGGCCGAAGTCGCGCAACAGACGCGCCAGATGCGGACGCAGCATCGCATTCGTCACGATCAGCGAGATCCCGTTCAGCTCGGTCATGAAGGTCCGCTGTGCACGCTCCAGTTCCTCTACGGAAAGCACACACTGCGGTTCACCGTCCACGCCACTTCTGATCTGCGCTTCAAGCTCGGCTTCCCATGATGGATCGAGCACCGCCGTGGAGATCGTCCACGTCTCGAGGTCGGCGTAGCTGCGCGCGATCTGCGGACCTAGCTGAATGCGTGCCTGCCGCACCATCCGGTCGATCGTGCGCTCGGCCGCCGGGACGCGTACGACGGCTTCGAGAATCGCGCGCAGATTGCGGATCGGCACGCGCTGCTGCAGCAATTGCCGCAGCACGCTGGCGAGTTGAACCGTGTTCACGGCCTGCACCGCCTGAGCGACCAGCTCGCGAAACTCGATCGATAGTTGATCGAGCAAAAAGCGCGTCTCCTGGGTGCCGAGAAAGTCGGCCGCCGAACGCTCGCAAACTTCCGCGAGGTGATCGCATAGCGCCTCGTCGACACTCGCCTTGTGGATCTCCGGGTCGTCGAGCGAGGCCGCGGTCGCGCTCGGCACCCAGACCGATTTCGCGGCTTGCGGCCGGTAGCCCGGCACGCCTTCGAACATGATGCGGCTCGCTTCGCCGCTCACCAGCGTGTGTGCGGCGACCAGCGTGCCGCTCGCAAACGGCACGTCCTCGATATCGACCACGTAGCGCTCGGGCGCGAGCCGCGAGTCGCGCAATAGCGCGAGACCCGGAAACGGCACGCCCAGCTCGACCATCAGCTTGCGGCGCAACTGGCCGATCTGGCGGTTCAGCGCCTCGGGCCGCAATGCATCGAAAGCCTCCAGACCGAGCCGCAGGCGCAATGCCGCACTCGTGCCCAATTCGACATCGTCGAGAATGCGCGGCACGTAATTGCCGCCGTCGCGCGTCATGCCGGGCATCAGCGCGCGCTGCGAGTTGTTCGCGAGCGCAGCGTTGCGCATCAGCGTGATGGAGAGCACGAGCAGCAGACCGCCGGCCACCAGGAACTGGATGTGCGGAAAGCCGGGAATCGCCCCCAGCGACAGACACGCCACGCCGGCCATGCCGATGGCTTTCGGATGCGCCGCCAGCTGCCTGTAGATGTCACCGCCGAGATGGGCGTCAGCGCCATCGGTGGCGCTCACGCGGGTAACCAGAATGCCCGCGGCCACCGAGACGATCAGCGACGGAATCTGCGACACCAGACCGTCGCCGACCGTCAGAATCGTGTACGTGTGCAACGCGTCGCCAAACGACATGCCGCGCTGCGCAATGCCGACCGCCAATCCGCCGACGATATTCACCAGCGCGACGACGAGGCTCGCCACCGCATCGCCCTTGACGAATTTCATCGCGCCGTCGAGCGAGCCGTAGAAATAGGTTTCGCGTTCGAGCGACGCGCGCAGACGGCTCGCCTGGGCAGCCGTGACCACCCCGCTGCGCATGTCGGCGTCGATACTCATCTGCCGCCCCGGAATGCCGTCGAGCGTGAAGCGCGCCGCCACTTCCGCGACACGGTCCGCGCCTTTTGCCACGACGATGAACTGGATCGCCGCCAGCACCACGAACACCACGAGGCCGACCGCCACATTGCCGCCGACCACCATCTCGCCGAACGCGCCGATGATCTGGCCGGCGTGCGCATGGAGCAGGATCATCTTGGTCGAAGCGATAGCCAGCGCAAGGCGCAGCAACGTCGTGATCAGCAGCAGCGACGGAAAGCTCGCGAGGTCGGCGGCCTTCGATACATACAGCGTGGTGGTCAGCATCGTCAGGCCGGAGGCGAAGCTCACGCAGATGAACAGATCGAGCACGAACGGCGGCACCGGCACGATCAGCAAGGCAAGGACCGCCAGAATGCCGACGCCGACGGCGAGGTCCGCGTGACGCGCGAAAAATGCCGACAGATCGTAGCGGCTGAGAATGGAACGGTTCGACATGTTATTGACCTAACTCCCGATGAAGCGCACGACGACGGCTTTTGACGTAAGGATCGCCTTCGTCGTCGCGGAATTCGCGTTTGATTTCGTTCTTGTCCATGCGCAAACCGCGCAGCCACAGAAAGCGCTGGACGAGATAGTCGGCCACGCCGGGCGCGATCTGCGATACGGTCATCCAGAGCAGCAAATGCGAGTGCGAGACGGCCGCATAGCCAAGATGAACCGGTAAGGAAAATGTCCAGATGGGCGCAAGCTGCCGCAGCCACGCGACCAGTGCCTGCACAAACAGAAACAGCAGGATCGTGAACTGGATGATCGTGAGGACGGTGTCCCACACAAGGCGTAGGCTGAACATCTGCTTCAATCCATTGACGGGATTCAGGCGCTTGACGTCAGGCATGACGCGCTTCCATGCCAACAGGCCGCGTGTTTGCATCAGTTCGGGCACCAGCACCGCGAGCGCGCCGACACCGAGCGCCGCCAACACCGGCGACATGAAGGCGTAAAGCGCGGCACACGTCGACGCAAGCCGGTCGCCGAACTCGCGCGAGCCGTCCAAGGTTGTCACGCGCAGGATCAGCTCGTTGCCCAGCGCATACAGGTGGGGTGCCTCGATGAACAGATAAAGCCACCAGCACAGGCCGCTGAACGCCACTGTCAGATGCGTGCTCTTCGAGATCTCGCCGTCCCTGCGCGCGCGGCGGATCCGCTTGGGGGTCGGCGCTTCGCTCTTGTTGCTCATTGCAGATGGATCACGTGATCGAACGCGATGCGCAACTGTGCGAACAGAGCAGGCACACTCAGCACAGCCGCAAACGTCAGCACTCCGGCTTTGACCGTGCGCGCGGTCGCGAAGGGATTGAGCCGCTTCGCATGCCGCGACATCAGCCCGAACGCGACATCGACGAGCAGCATGAGGCCGAGCAACGGGGTCGCAAGCCGCACGCCTTCGGTGAGTACGTCCGCGAGATTGCGCAGTGCCAGTTGGCGGAACACGTCGACCAGGTCGCCGCGCCATTGCCCAGGAGGCCACAGCACCCACGCGTCCGTGAAGAAACCGAACAGCAGTGGCAGGCCGGGCCCCGTGAATAGCGTCAGCGCGGCGAATTGCAGAAACAATTGTTCGAACAGCGCTGCTTCCTGCTGGAAATGCGGGTCGTACATCGCGGCACTCGCATAGCCCCCCTGCTGATCCAGCATCGCGCCGGCAGCGCCGGCGGCGTGGAAGATCGTGCCGAGCAGCAGGCCGAGCACGACACCGGTGGCGACTTCGACCACCATCGCCGGCACAGGATGCGGTGGCCAGCCTACCTGCTGCGGCAGCATGGCGATCACTAGAAGAAGCGGCACCCGCAACTTGCTTCCGAGCGGGCCGCTCTGGCTAAATGGAATCATGGAGAGCGCGACGGCCGGCCGGATCGTGCAGAACGCGAAACCTTCGAGATAGCGGATAGGGTCCATGGTCAATGCAAGCGGCCCGCCGCGATATAGGTGAACACGTGCGCAAGGAAGCGCGAGAGTTCGCGATTCGCCCACGGCGCGGTGATGATCAGTACGCCCCCTACGCAGATGATCTTGGCGCCATAGGGCAGGCTCTGGTCCTGGATTTGCGTGACCGACTGCAACAGGCCGATCAGCAGACCAACGGCGGTGGCAACTGCGAGCGCGGGCAGCGAGAGCCAGAACACCAGCATCAGCGCATCGCTCGACAAGTTGGCAAGAGAAGGCAGGCCGTTCATTTGACGTAGCTGACGATAAGGCCGTGCATGAGCTTCGACATGCCCGATACCGACACGAAGATGAACAGCTTCAACGGAATCGACACGGTGCTCGGCGAGAGCATCATCATGCCCATCGCGCTCAGCACATTGGCGACCACCAGATCCACCACCAGAAATGCGATATAGAGCAGGAAGCCCGCTTCGAAGCCACTCGATATCTCGCTGATCAGAAATGCCGGAATCAGCAACTGCATGTCCGTTTCGCGCGCTTCTCGCTCCGGATCGATCCGTTTCGCGGCGCCGACGAGAAACTGCCGTTCGTCGGCTCGCGAGTGCTTCAGCATGAAGTCGCCCAGCGGGCCGCGCACGGCCTGCAGAAGTTCGGTGGCGCGCGGCATCGCACCGTCGCCGTTATCGAGCGCGGCCTCGATCTTCGAAATGGTCGGCGCCATGACCACCAGCGTCGCCGCGAGGGCGAGGCCGGAGATCACGAGATTGCTCGGTGCCTGCTGCACCCCCAATGCGGAGCGCAGCAGCGTGAGCACGATGCTGAACTTCGTGAACGAGGTGGTCATAGCGACTGCGAGTGGCATCAGCCCAAGCATGAAGAACAGGCTGATGGTCTGCAGCGGATTGAACTGATCGGTCATGCCGGCAGATCCTCCTGGGTTAGCCGCGTGACGCGCACGCCCATCGCGCCTTCGATATCGATCAACTCGCCACGAGCAAAGGGAATGCCCTGACACAAAAGCGTGACCTTGCGCTCGCGCGCCGGCAACCGGAACGCGACGATCGAGCCTTCGCGCAGATGCGCCAGTTCGGCTACCGACAACGACAACGTGCCGAGCACCGCCTCGAAGGCGAAGGTGATCGAGTCGATCGGCAGCAGTTCGCTGGTCACTTCGACGGGCTGGGTTTCATCGGTCATCACACGGTCTATCACGGTGTACTCCTTGGTAAATTGGAACAGGATCCGGCATGTGCCGACTCGCAATGGCACACGCAGGTAGGTGGAATCGCGGTCGAATAGCAGTGCGTCACCGACCGCGATCCTGCGCAGCCTCGGCAGCGATAGCCACGGACCGGGCATGCAAACCGGCAAGCGTATGTAAAGGCGGCTCAGCAATGCGTTTCTGGAAGGCGCGGGCGGTATACGCAATCGCAGCCATTCATCGACCGCCGGGCTGCAAAATGAAAAATGGGCGGTGCGACCGCTCGTCGTGTGGGTCACCGCGAGGCCATAGGCGCCCTGCTCCGGAAAGCCGTCGAATGCGACACCGGTGAGTTCGATCGTGAAGCCGAACAGTCCCTCGAGCGCACACAGCCAGTCACTCAACGCGTCCGCGACATGCAGGAGCGCCGCATCGCCGCGCGCCTCGGTCACTAACGGCGTCAGCTCCGGCAGCAACGCGCCGGCATCGCAGCCGGCACTGAACGGTGCCTGCCCGGCAACACCTGATACCCTTAGCGGATAGCGTGCGCGGCACGGCTCGAACAGCAGCGTGAAACCCCGCGTGCCGACCGACACCGCATGCGGACTGCCGAAGTGGCGGATCGCCAGGTTGATGCGCTCAACGTCCGCGAGCGCTACGGTCTCCATGTCGGGCCAGAGAGTCATCCCACCTCCCGCGCGAGTGGCCGCCGGAACACACGGACTGTGTTCGGCAAGGGCGGCTGCGCACTCGGCACACTCGGCGTACTCGGCGATGCCCGCGTCGACAAAGGCGCCGCCAGCGCGGCCAACGTCTGCCGCACGCCGTGCCCAACCATATCGAGCGCCGTATGTCCGGAGCCATCAGCGAAGTCATATTCGCGCAGCAACGCCGCCACGCTGTCGCGAATGCCGCGCTCCAGCGCCGGCAACTGGATCTTCAAACCGCCGTCGATCACGCCAGACTCGGTCTCAACGACGCATGCATGAGCGGGTAGCCCCACGTCGGCAAGCACGCTGCAAAGCGGCGCGCCAAGTTCCTGCTCGAGGGTCGCGATCAGACGGACTGCGTCATCGAAGTCGGCCGGTGCGACTCGCACCGACACCAACCGCTGCGACTGCGCCACCATCAGCGCACGGCGCAGTTGATTGGACAACACCGCCGACGGCGGCAGTTGACCAACAATGTCGCTCACCGCGCTGAGCACGATTTGCGTGAGCCTGTCCTCGATACGGTGGGCAGCGAACGCCGCCGCACCCATATGTCCCACCTGTTCACGCAGCGCCGCCGCCGTTCCGGCGGCCCGGCCGCGGCGCCACGCGCGGCGCTTAAGCTCACGCACTTGCCTGGCGAGGCGGCGGCGCTCGTGCGCCAGTTCGGCCGCACGGTCCGAGTCGACGGCGCGCAGGCCATCGAGCGACGCCAGTTCGTGCGCGCTCAGATGCCCGTCCGATTCGATCCGCCAGGCGCCCATTCGACAGATCAGCATGGATGGGCCTCCATCAGACGGCGGGCCTCGGCGACCAGTTTGCGTGCGTCGGCAGAGGACAGTTCACGCACGCGATAACTGCTCGCGGCCTCGCAGATCTCGCGCGGCAAGCGCAGGCTCCACCAGAACGCGTAGCGCGAATCAGCGGCGGCGGCGAGCGTCAGTGCCAGGCCAGCCGCCGTCATGTCGCGCCGGCTGAACAGCGACGGCGTCGGCTCGACCTTCAGGTCGTCCGCTGCGGCGCGCGGATGCCGCTGAATTTCCGCCAGCAACCGCGGTGCGACACCGGCCGCAAACGCGGCGCGGCCCTGCGCGGCGACGACGCGCCGCAGAGAAGGCGCGAACGCGAGCGCGGCGACGATCCGGCACAAGCGCGCACACGCGGGCCGCGGCCAGATCGGCAGCACGGGCGGCACATCAGCCAGCGCCACCCGAACCAGTTGCGGATAACGGCCGAACAGAAATGCGTGGGCGGCGCGCGCGGTGCGTTCATCACGGACGGGCTGCCCGCGTTCGAGCCAGCTGTGATGCGCCCAGTAGGCCGGTGCGCAGGTATAGGCGTGCCTCATGCGTCGCCCTCGGCATGGCCGGCGGACTTCGCACGACCGCTCCCGTCGGCTGCGTCGGCGCGCTTCTTCGGCTTGAACCACGTGCGCCTTCCCGAATCCCACAGCCAGATCGATCCGCTCATCAGCAATACTAGCAACGCCAGCACAACCAGCATCGCCGTGGCGCGCGACGGCACGTAGCCGTTACTCTGCGGGCAGGTCGTCGCGGCAACCGCACCGGCGGCACCGGCGACATCGTCGCCGGCTGCGCAGTTGCCGGGGAACGTCAGCACCGGCGTGACCGCGACGAGCGTCAACGAGACGCGCGCAGGCGTCAGCCCTTCGACGCCGCCCGCGACCAGCGCACGAATCCGGTCGCGCATCGGCTCGAGGTTGTAGTCGCTGCGATAACGCATCATCACGGAAGCCGACGGCAGCGTGTCCTGCGCCGGGTCCATCGGATCCTTTTCGGGCAGCACGATGTGTACGCGGGCAAGCAGCACGCCGTCCATTTTTTCGAGCGTCTCGGAGAGTTCCTGCGAGAGCCCGTACACGTAGCGGACACGGTCTTCCTCGGGGCTCGAAATAAGCCCCTGGCGACTGAACAGATCGCCGAGATTCGCGTGGCCGCCGCGCGGCAGTGCATAGGCGCTCGCCAGTTCGGTGGCGATTACCGCATCCTCGTCGTCGACCGTGATGTTCCACGTGCGGTCGGGGTTGCGCTCCTTGTAGCCGTTGATGCCGTGGTGGCTCAACGCGGCGACGATACGGTTCGCCTGGTCCTCGTCCAGGCCTTCGAAAAGCGAGGTTCTGCAGCCGACGAGGAAAAGTAGCACCGGCAGCAGGATCAGGGCGCGGCGCATCAGCTTCGCTGCGTCAGGGTCTGGATCGCACGGCCGATGTCGTCGGCGACGTGCGTCATCATTTGCGTTTGCACCTCGAAGGCGTTCAGATCGACCTGAAGACGCAGCATGTCTTCCGTCGAGATATGGCTCGCGCCGAATTGGTCCAGGTGCTGCGACAACCCTCGCGTCGAGGTGTCCTGCCTGTCCTGCGCACTCGCCAGCAGCCGCTCGAGTGGCGATACTCCAGCGCCTGCTCCGTCTGCGGACGCGCCAGCAGCGGGAGATACGGGAGACAACGCGCCGGCTTGCAGCGGCACGATAGTGTCGGGGAGTAGCAACATTTCAATACCCGTTTCGAATAGTCAGTCGTTCAATGGTTGAAAGGGATGCTGCGGTGGGCTCGACCTGCGCAACGCGAGCAGCGGCAAAGGGCGCGCATTCAGGCAATTTCAGGAATGCCGCTGCCATCGAAGTCGCGCCAGGCTGGTCGCTGTCCGCCACGGTCATCAGCATGCGAGCGCCGAGCGCGTAATGTCCTTCGAGCACCTGGCACACGCCGAGCCAGGCGCGCGCGAGCACGCTGTCGGGCACGGCCTCCAGCGCGCGGCCGAACAGCAACGCCGCACTGGGATAGTTCGCGCGATCGAGTTCGATGAGCCCCAACCCGAGGTATGGGAAAGCTCGCCGCGGGTATAGCAGCGCCAGCCGGCCGAACAGATAGCGCGCCTCGTCGAAGCGTCGATGGACGCGGGCGTAGTGACCTATCGAAATCAGCAGTTCCAATGTGTCGTGCTGCATCTGCAATGGCTCCCCGAAGACGCCGCGAGGGCGTCTTCGACCTGATTAAAGAGGCGTTAGTGGGTTGCCTTCGCGGTGTCCTTCTGCGTATCGCCCACCCCCTGAATCATGTTGGTGCCGAGCGAGGTATCCGTGTTCATCTCGGTCACCGCCTGCTGGAGTTTCAGCATGTCGGTATTCCCTTGCGAGTTGTCGGCGCCGTTGCCCTGCTGCGCGCCGCCGCCCTGGACCTGCTGCATTTGTTGACTGACCTTGTCATTGTCCTGTTTGAGTTTTGCCAACACGACGGCGAGAACATCCGACGTCGAAATGCCGCCGGCCTTGTTCATTGCCGGTACCCCGCCGTTACCGGTGAAGGCATTGCCGCCAGGATTCGGGGACATGGCCGTATTGATTGGATTCATAGTTTCCATTCCTTAACTTAATCGTGCGCGTTCCTGAAGCTGACGCTTCGTTCCACCACCTGTCGAGCCGCGCACAAACACTCGACAAGCAAAACCATTTCTTTTTTTAACGCTGGCGACGCGCTCGGCAATGCGCTGTTGAGGCAGCCGATCTCATGCGTCAACCGGGCGACGATTTCCTCACGGCCGAGACCGTCGGCTTCGGCAAGCTTCGCCTCGATAGGCAAATCGCCGCACATGCCGAGCGCGCTTTTAGCGGCAGTTTTTTGGCTCATGAACTGCGCCCATAAGAAATTCGTAGATCGAACCATCGTCGCGCGTCACCTCCGCCGCGCAGGCCGAGATTCGCGTAATTCGACCAACAGGCAATCGCGCGCCGACGAAATAGCGCACGCCCTGGGCGTCGGTGAGCCAGACCGCGTGGCTACCGGACAGCAGATTCATCCCCAGCGCCTCGAACGGCACGCGCACCTTCGCGCCCTCCTGTACGTGGCCGGGAAACGCGAGCCCACGTAGTCCATCGATCTCACCGCGCGCCAGTCTGGCAACGCGTGCGTAATCCCATGATTCAGGCGACAGGAAGCCCTGTGCGCCAGGCAGCACCACCGTGAACGCACCAGGCTCGGCGGGCCGCACCTCTGCGCCGCGGTAATAACGCGCGAGAAAATCGCCGAGTTGCTCCTGCAACTGCGAGAGCACGATCACATGCATCACCGGCGTGCGCTGCCGCGACCATGCCCGCGCGGTTAGCGCGGCCAGATCCGCGGGCGATTGCACGTAGCCCTCGTAGACAAGCGCGCCGGACTTCGCATCGGGACGCGTCTTCACGAGCCGGAACGCGTCGTCGCCACGCGCTGTATGCGGCGCGCCCGGCATCGCCGGATTCGACGCCAGCCACGCCAGCAGCACGAAGGCCACCGGAACTGCAAAGACCGTCGCCTTCGCAACCGGCGACGCGCCGGACCAGCGTTTCGCGCAGTAAGCGAGCGGCGCGTGGCGCAATAGATAGGCATACTCAGCGTCGCCCGCCATCGACGAGGTCGGTGCGTCACGGCCGCCGAACTGGAAGGTCACCGCTCCGGCCGAAAACCAGGCGCCGCGCCGCAACAGCACGCGCCGCCCCGGCGGCAAGCGCCTGCCGAACACGGCGACGCCGGGCTGGTGAGCCAGCAACTCGAGCGCCGCGCCGCGTAACTGGGCGGTGACGTGCAGCGGTTCGACGCCTTCGTCGATCACCATCAGATCGGCTTCGCTGCCGCTGCCGATCCGCAGCGGTCTTTCGGCGGACAACGCGACGCTTGCGCCGGTATGCACGCCGTCCGTCACGAGGATCAATGCGTCAGCGGTCATGGCGGTCATCCCAAGGCATCTTGCGTGTCGGCTGCCACGCGGGCAGTGGCGGTGGCGACGACGCGGACGGCAGCGGCGCAGTCGGGGCAGCGCTCGCCGGCAGCGTCCGCAGCGCGGCGGTGACGGCTGCGGACGGGTTGGCGGTGCCCGGGACTGTGGTGGCCGTCGGGACGTTGGTGGCCACTCGAAGCGTCGGCGGCGTCATCCGTGTCGCCTGCGCGGACAATCCTGGCCCGGTGCCCGCAGCGGGCGCAAAAGCGGCGGCGGGCGCAAAGTCCGGCCCCGCGCCTCCGGTCATCACGGCTTGCCCCGCCGTGACCGCCCCACTGGCCGGTTCTCCATTGCCACCCGCGCGTTTCAGGCGCGGTGTAATCAGGATCAATCGCTCGAGCCGCTCCCGCGTCGTCTGGGTATCGCGAAACAACGCGCCGACGTAAGGCACGTCGCCGAGCACCGGCACTTTCGAAGTCGTGCTTTCGCTGCGCTCATATTGATACCCGCCGACCAGCAGACTCTCGCCGTCGCGCACGATCGCCTGGGTGACGATCGAATGGTTGTCGACTTTCGGAATGCCGTCGACCGACATCGACGTATTGAACGCGCCATCGTCGATCTGGATGTTGAGCCGGATATTGCGGCGCGGCTCAGCGGCCGATTCAATGCTCGGCGTGACCTTCAGCGTGAGACCGGTGTCGATGTTGTAGAGGTCGACGTCCTGGTTGCCCGCCACCCGCACATAAACCGAGCTGTGCGAAGTCAGCACCGCTTCCATATTGTTCAGCGTGAGGACTTGCGGACTCGACAGCACACGGGCCTGGCCGGCGTCTTCCAGCGCGTGGATCTGCGCGAACAGGTATTGCGCCGAATTGCCGACCAGAGTGGCGAGATTCAGTCCGCTCGCCACGCCGGCCGCGGTCGCGAGAGCCGGCGCACCGAAAGTCAACGGCGAGTTGATGGTCCCCGACGCCGCGCTGACCCGCCCGTTCGATCCGCCCCACGCCACGCCCAGCGAGCGCGCCGCGCTCGACGATACGTCGATCACGACCGCGTCGATCTCGACCAGTTCTTGCGGCTGGTCGAGCATCGCAATGGCGCGCTCGTAGTTCGGCATCATCGACACGAGGTCGTTGATCACCACGGAGTTGGTGCGCGGGTCCGCGATGATGTTGCGTCGCGCAGGCGTCGCGCTGGGCTGATCGGTCCGGCCCGGCTCCGAGGTTGCCGCATCGGGCAATGGCGGCGGCGCGCTGTCGCCGTCGGCCGATGCGCCGCCGGCGAGACCCAGACCGCGCAGGCTCGGCAACGGCGGCGGAGCGCCGCGCGCGCTGCGGGCATCGGCGCGGACATCGGCGCGTGAGCGGGCCGCCGCGCGCGGCGCGACAGCCTGCCAGGTGTCCATCATGACCCGCCGCAGTAGCGAGGCCACCCCGGGCACCACCTGGTCCTGCGATCCCACCGTATAGTGCATGTCCTGCGCCTGCGCGTAGCGCAGCGGGAAAATGCGAATCTCGGTCTGGTCGAACGACGGCTCCGCGGTGCTCTGCCGCTGCGCCTTGTCGATCGCCTCGGCCACGGCGTCGACAAAAGCCACCGGGCCGGCGACCTTCGCGGTCGTCGCGGAGTACCTGATCGGCAGGCGCGGGTCGTCCAGATCGAGGTTGCGCAGCAACGACGCAACCGCTTCGCGGGTCATCGGCGCAAACGGGATCACCTGGCTGCGCACTCCTGCGGCGGTTGCGACGTGCATCGCCTTGCCGTCGAAATACCAGACAAGGCCGTAAGCCTCGACCAACTGCATGAAGACGTTGCCGGGCGTGTCGTCGAAACGGCCGTTGACCACGCCCTTCACGTCGCGGGCGATGTCCGCGGACAGCCCTTCCACCGCGAGCACGTCGCGCAACACGTCCGGCAACGGCGCGCCGTTCGCGGCATAGTGGATCGGTGCGCCGTGCCAGACAGGCGTAGCGGCCTCAGCCTCGGGGGCCAGAAACACCGCCCAGGCCAGCGCAAGCTGACCCGCCACCTGAAACATGGCGGCACCCGTCGCGCACGATGGCAAGAACTGCGGTCCGCCGCCACCCTTCTTATTGGGCGAACCATTTCGGCTCATGATAAGCATTGAAAATTCCTGGCTACGTTGCATTGATTACGTCAGTGAAATTTAATCGCGCCGACACCGCTGATGGTCATATATATGCATGACGCCATATGTTCATTTGAAGCGCGACCAATCCAGCCGATTTTTATCAAGTATGCGCAAAGCCAATGCGCATGATTCATGCGCTCTCAATCGACATATTCGGTTCGCATATCCCGAAAATAAGGCGATGCGCTAAGTGAAACGTCATACATCTTTATGACCAAGTCGGATTATTGCGGAGAGAAGATGGACTAGCCGCCACTTGGACTCATCCGAACATGAGAAACAACCCGCGCGACTCACGTCGCAGATGCATGGCTATCTTGAAATGCATCAGGACATTCACTGCCGTAATGGAGGCACTCCATTCCCGTATTCCTACACGTGTAAGCACATGCGGATGACACGGTATTGCAATTTCACCCCGCAGCTCGCCAAGCCGCGGCAACGCTCCGTCAGAATCAACGGGCTGGCAACCTGTCTACGGCTCGAGGAAGTGTATTGGCGAATCATCGAAGAAATCGCACGCCAGGAATCTGTGACTGTAGGAAAACTGATTTCCAGATGGGCACTTGAAATTGATCTGACTCAGGAAGCCATCTGTAATTTCACCGGCTTTGTCAGAATAATCTGCGTCACCCAATTACTGGATAGAAAACACCCGATCGATCTGGATTTAATCGATCCGGATGTGTCCGTTGGCCAGCTTGGATAAACTACAGGAGATTAATAGAAAACAGCCAAATTTGATTTATACATTTCCGCATGTCAGGCATCCGGAAGCTGATTCAGCAATTTCCGAGAAAACAGCTATCCGCATGCATTTTTCCTCTTACCTGATTTTAGGATTTGACGACGATGAACGCGATCAACAGAATCGGCAACAACAGCATGCAGTTCGATGCGGGCAACATGGCAGCACGCAACGAACCGCAGAACCGCACTGATTTCACTTCGGTCCGGGCATTTTCCACGGAGCACACTCACAATGCCGGCGACGATATGCAGTCCGGTTCCGCGAGGGCTGCATGGCGCCCCTATCACCCGGCGGCAATGGACAACGGCATGCTCAGGCAGCAACAAAACACGACGGAGCAAACAGGCGGCGCGGACCCTTCGCAGGGCGGTGGGTTGATCGGGAACATCGTCAACGCGATAGCCTCGGCCGTATCACAGATTGCGCCGCAGATCACGAGCCTGATCGCGCCGTTGCTGGGCACCACCGGTGCACCAGGAGGCGGCGCCGCTTGACGTAGCGGCGAACGCAGCCGACCACCGCAACGCCCGTCGCCACATCGCTGTGGACGCGCCCGCGGAGGTCGGCTGTCATCCGCGGCTGTCATCCGCCGTTGGCACGAGAGCCCGGCCTGCCTTTTCGACGCAATCAACGCTCTGCGAAAACGGCGCCTGCTCCCCATACCGTACGCGTAGCGTCGGCACAACGGCTATTGATCTGCGCCTCCTCCCGCCCCGCCGCGCACCCTGCCCGCCGCAATGCAGCAAATTTACCCGACGCTGTACAATAGCGCGCCTGACACGAGCTTTTGCCTTTGCGGCCTCCCGTGTCTGTGCACCGCGCCGTCCGCGCCTGGTTTGCCTGATCTGCGTGCCTGATCGGCGTGCGTATTTGTATATTGCGTCTCGCGCATTCCGGCCCGGCGCATCTGGTCCGTGTTCCGACACCTGCGTTTCATCTGACTCTTGCCCATGTCCGCTCCGCGACCCGACTCCGCCCAACAGCGCCGCCCCATGCGCCCGCTGCCCGCCATCATCTTTATGAGCCGCTGGCTGCAAGTGCCGCTCTATCTCGGTCTGATCGTGGCGCAGGCCGTCTACGTCGTGCTCTTCCTCAAGGAAGTCTGGCACCTCGTCACGGCATCGCTAACGCTCGACGAAACCAACATCATGCTGGTCGTGCTCGGCCTGATCGACGTGGTCATGATCTCGAACCTGCTGATCATGGTGATCATCGGCGGGTATGAAACGTTCGTGTCGCGCCTCGGCGTGGAGGGTCATCCGGACGAACCGGAATGGCTCGACCATGTGAACGCCGGCGTGCTCAAAGTCAAATTGTCGATGGCGCTGATCAGCATCTCGTCGATCCATCTGCTGAAGACGTTCATCAGCCCCGATCAGAATTCCACGCATACGATCATGTGGCAGGTGATCATCCACGTGGCGTTCCTCGTCTCGGCAGTCGTGATGGCACTGGTCGACCGCCTCACCACGCATACGCATCCCAAGCATTTCGAAGAGCCCGCGGTGCTGCACGCCGTGGCTGCCGTTAAAGGTTCCACTCCCCTGAAGGCGCACGACTGACCGCGCTGTCCCGCGTGTCCGACAACAAGCGCCCCTGTCTCCACTGAGCTAGCCATGACCGTCATCAAACAGGAAGATCTGATCCAGAGCATTGCTGATTCGCTTCAGTACATCAGCTATTACCATCCGCTCGACTACATCCAGGCCTTGGGCCGCGCCTACGAGCTCGAACAGAGCCCCGCCGCGAAAGACGCCATCGCGCAGATTCTCACCAACAGCCGCATGTGCGCCGAAGGCAAGCGCCCGATCTGCCAGGACACCGGCATCGTCACGGTGTTCGTGAAGGTCGGCATGGACGTGCGTTGGGACGGCGCGACGATGGGCGTCACCGACATGATCAACGAAGGCGTGCGCCGCGGTTATCTGAACCCGGACAATGTGCTGCGCGCGTCGATCGTGAATCCGCCGGAAGGCGCCCGCAAGAACACGAAAGACAATACACCCGCCGTGATCCACTACGAGATCGTGCCGGGCAATACGGTCGACGTGCAGGTCGCCGCCAAGGGCGGCGGTTCGGAAAACAAGTCGAAGTTCGCGATGCTGAATCCGTCGGATTCAATCGTCGACTGGGTTCTGAAGACCGTGCCGACCATGGGCGCGGGCTGGTGCCCGCCGGGCATGCTCGGCATCGGCATCGGCGGCACCGCTGAGAAAGCGATGGTGATGGCGAAGGAATCGCTGATGGATCCGATCGACATTCAGGACGTGATCGCACGCGGCCCGCAGGACTGGATCGAAGAACTGCGCGTGGAGCTGCACGAGAAGGTCAACGCGCTCGGGATCGGCGCGCAGGGTCTCGGCGGTCTCGCCACGGTGCTCGACGTGAAGATCATGGCCGCGCCGACGCACGCCGCGTCCAAGCCGGTTGCGATCATCCCGAACTGCGCGGCCACGCGTCACGCGCACTTCACGCTAGATGGCTCGGGCGCCGCCAAACTCGAGGCGCCGTCGCTCGACGCATGGCCGAAGGTGCATTGGGAGCCGGACACGGAGAAGAGCAAGCGTGTCGATCTGAACACGCTCACGCCGGAAGAAGTCGCTGCGTGGACGCCGGGCCAGACGCTGCTGTTGTCGGGCAAGATGTTGACGGGCCGCGACGCTGCTCACAAGCGCATTGCCGACATGCTGGCAAAGGGCGAAAAGCTGCCGGTCGACTTCACGAACCGCGTGATTTACTACGTCGGCCCGGTCGATCCGGTGCGCGATGAAGCCGTCGGTCCCGCTGGCCCGACCACGGCAACGCGCATGGACAAGTTCACCGAGATGATGCTGGCGCAAACCGGCCTGATTTCGATGATCGGCAAAGCCGAGCGCGGCCCCGTCGCGATCGAGGCGATCAGGAAGCACAAGGCCGCTTATCTGATGGCCGTGGGCGGCGCCGCGTACCTCGTGTCGAAAGCGATTCGCAGCGCGAAGGTTCTCGCGTTCGAAGACCTCGGCATGGAAGCGATCTACGAGTTCGACGTACAGGACATGCCGGTCACCGTGGCCGTCGATTCGAGCGGCACCTCCGTTCACCAGACCGGCCCGAAGGAATGGCAGGCCAAAATCGGCAAGATTCCGGTCGCGACGGTTTGATTCGCTGCTAACGCCTGTCACGCCTGTCGAAGAGCCGGGACCGCGGTCCCGGCTTTTTTGTTGCCGCGCGCAATGCCAACGCGACAGGCAATACCCGAAACAATGTCAAAAGATACTTCTGTTTCCTTGGCTTTTTCAGGTATGGCGTTTATTGTTGTTGAAAATTCAAATTCCCCAAAAGGAAATACCATGCAAGGCGACAAGAAAGTTATCGAGTACCTCAACGCGCAACTGAAGAACGAGTTGACTGCGATCAACCAGTACTTCCTGCACGCGCGGATGTACAAGCACTGGGGTCTCGACAAACTCGGCAAGCATGAATATGACGAATCGATCGGCGAAATGAAACATGCCGACTGGCTCATCGAACGCATTTTCATGCTCGACGGTCTGCCGAACCTGCAAGATCTGCACAAGCTGCTGATCGGTGAGGAAACGAAAGAGATCCTCGAATGCGATCTGAAGCTCGAACAGATTTCGCAGGGCACCTGCAAGGAAGCCATTGTGTATTGCGAATCGGTGCGTGATTTCGTCTCGCGCGAAATCTTCACGAAAATTCTCGACGACACTGAAGAACACATCGACTGGCTCGAAACCCAGATCGACCTGATCGACAAGGTCGGTATCCAGAACTATCAGCAAACCGCAATGGGTTCGGTCGAGTCCTGATCGAATCACGCCGCGAGCGCCCCGCGCGCCGTTCGTGGGTCTGCCCGTTCGCAACGGATGACACCATGGATGGCGACCCTTCTGGGGACGTGCGGAAGAAGTCCTCCTGGGGGCGCTCTGGAGGACGTCCTCTTCGGGGCGCCACACGGGCGATATACTTGCGCACCTTTCCAGGTTCCCTTGAGCGCCGTGCCGCACGCATCCTCTTCGCCTATGCCCGCAGAATCAACGTCTACGAATACAGGAATGTTCACGTCTGGCGCCGGGTCGCGCGCACCGGTCGGCATTTTCGATTCGGGTCTCGGCGGTCTGTCGGTATTGCGGGCGGTCCGGGCCCAGTTGCCTGACGAAGCGATCCTGTATGTCGCCGACTCGCTCTACGCCCCCTACGGTGAGCGCGACGACGATTTCATTGCCGACCGCACGCTCGCGATCGGCGAATGGCTGGTCAAGCAAGGCGCAAAGGCGCTCGTGGTCGCCTGCAATACGGCAACCGCGCAGTCCATCGCAATGGTTCGAGAAAAACTGCCCATTCCACTGGTCGGCGTCGAACCCGGCATTAAACCCGCTGCCTTGCAGTCGAAAACCCGCGTCGCGGGCGTGCTCGCCACGCAAGTGACGCTGCGCAGCGCACGCTTCCAGGCGCTGCTAGAACGCTATGCGGCAGATTGCCGCTTTCTTTGCCAGCCGGGCCACGGACTGGTGCAGGCCGTGGAGCGTTGCGACATCAGCTCCGCCGAATTGCACGCGTTGCTGCGCGGCTACCTGCAGCCCATGCTCGACGCGGGCGCTGATACGTTAGTGCTCGGCTGTACGCACTACCCGTTTCTCGATACGGCGATCCGCGATATCGTCGGCGACCGGCTTGTGCTAATCGATACGAGCGTCGCCATTGCGCGTCAGCTGGAACGGGTACTGGACCAGCACGGCCTGCGCGCGGCCCCGGAAAGCGGTGGCACTGCTCTGCCCCGTTTTTATTCGACCGGCGACGGCACGCATCAGCAGCAATTGGCAGCCACCCTGCTGCACATCGATGCAACGGTCGAACAGGTGCTGATCCCGTCTCGCCGCACGGCCGCGTCGAATTCCCAAGCCGCATAAATTCACCGACACTTCCGTTTTTTGCGCCGCCAGGCCGCTTCCCGCGCACTTTTTAGACGCTTTGGCGCGCCGCCGACTACCCGCGTCAAATCCCGCCTTATAGACGAAACCCTTCCAAGAGTCTGGTTTTGTTACAAAAAATCATGCAGGACGCTTGCCAAACGGCTCAAACAAAATGATAATAATTCGCATTAACGTTAGCTATGACGCCTGCCATGATTGTCTGTGTCTGCAAGTCTGTTTCTGACCGAAAGATCCGTGCCTCGATCGCGGACGGTGTCGATTCGTTCGACGAGCTTCAGTTCGAGCTCGGCGTCGCGTCCTGCTGCGGCAAGTGCGCGGAGTCCGTGCGCGACGTCATGATGCAGAGCGGCGTGTGCGCGACCCGGTGCGGTTTCGAGCATAATCAGCACGCTGTACCGCTGACGTTTTACGAACGCAAGGCTGCCTGAGACCGGGTTGCAAGGCGCGGCCACCGCCGCACCAAGGGCGCTCGCCGCCCACTGCCGTTCTCGCTGTTCACGCGTTATCCCACTGCCGTCAGCAAGCCAGTATTCGTACCAGCCAGCTACCCGCCTCACCCTTCAAAGGAGTTCGAGATGGAATTGCTGATTGGTTTCGTGACTACTTTGTTCATTTCGCTGCTGATTTTTCGAACATGACGACGTCTTGCCTGACGCGCTGCTTCCACAGCGCGCCGCCACGCTAATATGCCGGCCACGCATACCATTTCGGCCGGCACCATGCCGGCTTCGTCTTCCCGACTGAATTCCCGCGTCCTGACCGCAACTGCCGTGGTGGCAGTGATCCACGTCGCACTGCTGGCCGTGATCCTGACCTTGCGTCACGACCCCGTTCAGCCGGCCCTCGAATCGCATGTCATGACCGCGCAGTTGCTGCCGCCCACACCGGTTGCCGCGCCGGTCGCGATGCAGTCGATCGCGCCGCCCACGCCGACGCCGCCGGTTCATACCAAGCCCAAGGTCCAGCCCAAGCCGACCCCGACGCCCAAGCCCACGCCCAGACCGCTGCCCGAATCCGCCGCGCCTTCGCCTACGCCCGTCGCCGCGCCCGATCCGACGCTGGCCGCGCCGGTTGCACCGCCCGCGCCCGCCGCGCCGGCAATTAGCCGCCAGACGATGGAGATCAGCGCGCCCAAGAACGTCTCGCATCTCGATTGCAACATCGCCGAGCCCGACTATCCGGCGCTCTCCAAGCGTCGCGGCGAAACCGGCACCGCATATGTGAGGTTCGTGGTCGGCCTGACCGGCAAGCTCGAAAGCATCGAGCTGAAGAAGAGCAGCGGCTTCAGCCGCCTCGACGACGCCGCGCTCTCCGCCATGCACGCGAGCGCCTGCAAGCCATTTCTCGAGAACGGCCAACCGGTTCGGGCTGCCTATACCCAGCCTTTCGACTTCAATCTGCACGATTGAGACAGATTTCAAAAAAAAAGGAATTGCAATGCAAAACTACGGACTGGCGCACGTGTGGGCGCAAGGGGATTTCGTGACGCGCGGTATCGCGCTCACGCTGCTGATCATGTCGGTGATGTCGTGGACCGTGATCGTCATCAAAGGCTGGAATGTGATGCGCCTCAAGCGCCTCACGAAGAATGCCGAACAGGCGTTCTGGCATTCGGACGATCTCGCCGACGGCGTGAAGAAGCTCGGCGCCGGCTCGTCGACGCCGCAGGACAACCCGTTTCTCGCACTGGCGCTGTCGGGCCAGGAAGCGGCCGATCACCATCATCAGACGCAACCGCATCTGCACGATCGCATGGACGTGTCGGATTGGGTCACGCGCTGCCTGAAAGACACGATGGACGAAAGCGTCGCGCGCATGCAGAGCGGTCTCGCAATTCTCGCGTCGATCGGCAGCACGGCGCCGTTCGTCGGGCTGTTCGGCACGGTGTGGGGCATCTATCACGCGCTGCTGGCGATCGGCGCGAGCGGCCAGTCGTCGATCGATCAGGTCGCCGGCCCGGTCGGCGAAGCGCTGATCATGACCGCGTTTGGCCTGTTCGTCGCAATTCCGGCGGTGCTCGGCTACAACGCACTGACGCGCGCCAACAAGGCGGTCGTCGCCAAACTGAGCCGCTTTGCGCATGGCCTGCACGCATTCTTCGTGACGGGCGCGCGCCTGTCGTCGTCCAGACGCGGCGACGGCTTGCGTCTCGCCGCCCGCACGAACTGATCGACGAGGCACTCCGATGGCAATGAGCCCCTTTGCCGGCGACGATGACGACGGCCTGATGAACGAAATCAACATGACGCCGCTCGTCGACGTGATGTTGGTTCTCCTGATCGTGTTCATGGTGACGATCCCGGTGATTCGTCACGCGGTCAAGATCGATCTGCCGCATGCAAGCAGTCAGAAAGAAGACACCAAACCCGCCCAGGTGACAGTCGCGGTCGACGCGGACGGCAACGTCATGTGGGACGACAAAAAGGTTGACGACGCCACCCTGCGCGAGAAGATTGCGCAGGCCGCGCAAGCCAACCCGCAACCCGAGCTGCATCTCGACGCGGACCGCAAGGTGCCGTACGAAAAAGTGGCGGAAGTGATGTCGGCGGCCCAGGCCGGCGGCCTGACGAAGATCGGCTTCGTGACGCAACCGAAAACGAAGTGATGCGACAAAAAGCCCTTTAAACAGGGGCAAAAAAGTAAAAGGCCTTCATCGTCAGATGAAGGCCTTTTTTTGTGCGCACTCGGCGCCTTCGGGCGGCGGGATCATTTGCCATCGGTCGAAGATTGATAGCTGCTTGAGTCACCGCATGCGACAGCCGTGATCGACACGGACAGCGCGGTCAGCCCTATCAGGCCCGCTATGATAGCGGCCATGAGTTTCCGCATAAGAGACTCCTTAGCGAAGGGATTTCACTATAGGCCCGGTAGCGCGCGCATTCAAGCAAACGGCCATTGAAAGTACTCATGACAAGCCGCGCTTAAATGCTAAAAGCGATGTTGTGGCGCATGAGAAGTGCTATGACGCAATCGCGAACGCCGGCTGCGCCGCGCCTTTTTCCTCACGTGCGGGACACTCGCCCGTGATGT
This sequence comes from Paraburkholderia dioscoreae, assembly GCF_902459535.1. Taxonomy (NCBI): domain Bacteria; kingdom Pseudomonadati; phylum Pseudomonadota; class Betaproteobacteria; order Burkholderiales; family Burkholderiaceae; genus Paraburkholderia; species Paraburkholderia dioscoreae. The sequence continues at coordinate 1,421,957 of NZ_LR699553.1, read as the reverse complement.
GCTTACCGTCGTCGGGATCGAGCATCTCGACCAGATAATCGACAAAAGCGCGCACCGCCGGCACCATCCCCTGGCGCGACACGAATACGGCGTACAACTGCGGCGTCGGGAATGTCCAGCCCGGCATGACCGGCGACAATTGTCCGGCTCGCAACGCGGCGCCGTACATCATTTCCGGCAACGCGGCGATGCCCACGCCAGCGAGCACCGCTTCACGGATCGTCATCAGATCGGCGGTCACGAGGCGCGGCTCGTGTTCATGCGCGTGCCGCGTGCCGTCCGGTGCGATCAGGTTGTAGACGTGGCGTCCGTCGCCGGTCGGCACGTCGAGCGTTTCGAAGCGGTTCAGATCGGCCGGCAGCAACGGCGGCGCATTCTGCTGCAACAGGCTCGGCGCGCCGACCAGCATCTGCTGCGTGCGCCATAGCGGCCGCACCACGATGTTGGCGTTTTCCGGCGGATCGGAGCGCACCCGCAGCGCGACGTCGACCGAATCCTCGAACAGATCGATCACGCGGTTCGTCACCCGCATCACAACGCGCACCTCGGGATAGCGATGCATGAATTCGGGCAGGATCTGCGACAGGATGGTCTGAGAAATCGTGACGGGCACGCTGACGCGCACCGTGCCGCGCGGCGAGGAACGCAGTTGCTGAACGACGTTGACGGCTGCCTGCGCCTCGCTCAGCATCGCCTGACAATGCTGGTAGAACAGTTGCCCGGCTTCGGTCAGCGCCAGCTTGCGCGTGGACCGCTGCAGCAGACGCACGCCGAGCGACGCTTCCAGCTCGGTCAGGCGGCGCGACAGTCGCGACTTGGAAATGCCCAGCACGCGTTCGGCGGCCGAAAAACCGCCATGTTCGACGACCTGCGAAAAATACATCAGGTCATTCAGATTATGTGAATCGATCTTCATCTCATCGTTCCAGTAATAGAACAATCCATTGCGTGAGGGCGGCTGGCACCCCGGAAAACGGTCCCTATAATAGCTCCATGTTTCAAAAATAACGCTATTCCCCATTTTTTGAGGTGACTTTGATGAGCACGAGCCGCACGATCGAACGCACGTTTCCCGCCGTTCGCACGACCGAGGGTGGCGGCTTTATCGTCCACCGCCCGTTTCCGACCCGCCTGCTGATGGACTTCGATCCGTTCCTGCTGCTCGACGAAATGGGGCCGATCGACTATGCGCCGGGCGAGGCCAAAGGCGCGCCCGACCATCCGCATCGCGGCTTCGAGACGGTGACCTATGTGCTCGAAGGCCAGTTCGGCCACAAGGATTCGGCCGGCCACTCCGGCACGCTGCACGCCGGCGACGTGCAGTGGATGACCGCGGGCGCGGGCGTCGTGCACAGCGAGATGCCGGACCCGTCGTTCGTCCGCACGGGTGGGCGCGTACACGGCTTGCAGTTGTGGGTGAATCTGCCGCGCCGCGACAAGATGATCGCGCCGCGCTACCAGGAAATGCCGTCCTCGAGCATTCCCGTGGCGACGTCCGCGGACGGCAAGGTGCGCGTCAAGGTGATCGCCGGCGAAGCGCTCGGCGTCAAAGCCGCGATCGAAACGCGTACGCCGATTCTGTACCAGCATTTCTCGCTGCAACCGGGCGCGACGATCCGGCAGCCGGTGCCGGCCGACTATCGCGTGTTCGCCTACAGCCTGTCCGGCCAAGGTTTCTACGGTGAAGGCGAAGCGCGTCAGGAAATCGGCGCGCAGAAAATGGTCGTGTTTCAGAACGACGGCGACTCCGTGACGCTCACGGCCGGCACGGAGCCGCTCGAAGTGCTGCTGCTGGGAGGCGTGCCGCTGAAGGAGCCGGTGGTGCGCTATGGCCCGTTCGTGATGAACACGGAAGACGAGATCCGCCAGGCTGTCGTCGATTACCAGGCCGGGCGCATGGGCGCGATCACGCATTGAGTTGAGTCGCAGGCGGGCGCGGCGCACGCACGCGGGCACACTCACGCGCAGCTTGTGCGGCGTCCCAAGGCGCGAAGGCCGGTAAGTTCGTTCACATTCGTTCACAATAGCGATTCAGGCCGCGCGCCGCTCAGTCATCACGAGCCTTGGCGCGCGGCGATTTCCGTCCCTGTTCAGGAGCGCGCATGGCAGAGTCCACCGTCACCGCCCACATCGGTTCGACGAATTTCCAGGTTCTTTTCGACGACGGCAAACACACGTGGCTGGCCGACGAACCCGAGTCGCTCGGCGGCGGTGATCGCGGGCCCACACCGGTCTCGTTGCTGTTGTCGAGCCTTGGCGCGTGCACGTCGATCACGCTGAAGATGTACGCTCAGCGCAAGGGCTGGCCGCTTGCCGACGTGCGCGTGACGCTCTCGCTCGAAACCGGCGAGGCGGGCACGACCATCGACCGCAGGATCGTGCTGGAAGGCGAACTGTCCGACGAGCAGCGGGAACGGCTCTTGCAAATTGCCAATCAGTGCCCGGTTCACAAGATCCTCACGCATTCGATCACGATCCGTTCCGGGCTCGCCGTCGCGTAATCGCTTTCATAGGAAGCCGTCGTTTTGAATTTCGAACACCTTATCCAGATCAACGACCCGTTGAATCCGTTTGTCGAATCCATGACCCGCGCGCAGTTGTGGGAGGGTCTCGTGCTGCGCGCCGAACAGCCGCAACTGTTCGTAATGGGACTCGACAGCTGCACGATTCTTTCGCGCGACGGCAACGTGCTCGAACGGGAACTGCACTACGGCCAGGCGACCGTGCGCGATCGCGTCACGCTGGAGGAGAGCCAAAGCGTGCGCTACGACATTCTGCAGACGGCAGACTACGTCGGCGGCTCGCTGACCATGACCATCGAGCAACCGGACGAACTGCAGTTGTTCCTGCGCTTCGAGTACGCAACCACGCTGCCCGAGTCGACCGATCCCGACGCGCACCAGACACAGGAAATCGTGAAGTCGGCGTATCGGGAGAACGATATCGATACCGTTCGGCTTATCCGTCAATACGTGCAAGCGAAGCAGGAGCCCGGCTCGCTGCATTGAATCCGGCGGGCGGGCTTCCCGCTGCGCTTCTCACTGCGCTTGCTATCGCCGGCAAGGCCGCCAATCGGCGCGGCGGCCTTCTTCCGTTTTCTCCGCCGATCCGCCACTTCATCGTACGACTATCGAAACTCAAATCCGATCAATTTCTCTTTCTTGTAAATAGGAATAGTTATCATTTAGAATTAACTCATCGAATCGACCAACAGCTAAAACCAATGACCGATCCCATGCGCCCTTCCACACTCAGCCTGCGCCGCCCCGCGGCCGCGCTGACCAGCCGTCCGAAAGCATCGACGGCAACGGCACCCGGCCAGAAGCCCGGCGCGGATCGCGCCAACGGTTCGGGCGGGACGTCGGAGCGGGTCGTACGCAGCGACGCACTGCTGCAAGGACATAGCCACGTCAGCATCGTGCACAACGGCGAAACCTACCAGTTGCGGGCAACGCGGCTGGGCAAGCTGATCCTGACGAAGTAAGGACGAACAGAGGTAAGTACCGGGTATTGTGGGGACCACCTCCCAGAGAGGTGTTGGGCATTAGCCAGCCACGACGGCTTGCACGTGAGAACTAGACCCCTTCGTGCAGACACCAAGCCAGCCGTCGCAGCCAGCCAGGCCGCTTTTTTGGTTCTCACTCGATGCGGCGACACGCAACGGCGTGTGCCGGTCATGCAGAAAATGGAAAAGCCGTGGGATGGTGTCATCTCCACGGCTTTCGTGTTTGGGCCGGCGTCGGCTGCTGCGTCAGGTCGCAGCGACAGGCCATGCGTTGCTTTGAAGCGTTATTTTGAAGCCCAGCCCCAGAACATCAACCACCATGCACTATCGACCACGGCCAGCGCCGCGACGAACCAGACCATCGCGAGGCCGCGCTGCACGAAGCGCTCGCTATAGCGACGCGTAACGAGCCACGCGAGCCATGCGCTCCACAGATTGGCGATCGCCAGAATCGCGATGCGCATGTCCGACGCCCACCACAACGACACATGCTCCGCGCGCAACAACGACAGCGTGGTAGCGGACAGGCCGAGGAACACGCCCGCGCCGGCTATCGGAATCAGCCCTTGCGTCAAATGATGCAGACGCACGGCATTGAAGCGCCCCAGCATGCGCGTCGCGCCCATCAGCAGGATCAGCAGCGCGGTGCCGTACACCAGCGCGGTGGCGAGGATGTAGCCGATCACCATCGTGCCGTCGAGCCACGAAAACACATCGTTCTGCTCGGGATAATGCGTGAACAGGAACCACGGCGCATTGGTGTCGAGCGGCCATGTAATGTCGTGATCGACCAGCCAGGTCGCGAAAAACATCTTCAGATCGACGAACCAGCGCGACGCGGTCCAGTGGAACGCGCCGATCGCAATGCCGAGCAGGCCGTACAGGATCAACGCCGTGTCCCACGCATTCGCCTGCTTGTCGCCCAACTGAACCACTTCCGACGACGGCGCGCGCCACGTCAACGCAATCGCGTCGCGGTGCCCGCTGCAGCGGCCGCACATATGGCAGGCCGATGCGCCCTTCATATTGCGCAACGGCACGAGCGGCGCGCAATTGATCGGAATCACCCGATGCCCATGCTCACCGTCCTTGTAGGAACGGCGCCATGCGTCCTCATCGACCTTGTAGTGGAACGGTGCGAGCCGCGCCAGAAGCGAAAAGACCCCGTTGACGGGGCACAGATACTTGCACCAGACACGCTTCTCGCGTCCGTATAGCAGGCCGATGATCATCGCCGCGAAGGTCGAGCCGCCGAGCACCAACAGCACGGCTTTCGGATACTGGTAGACACTCACCATCTGCCCGTAGATGGTCGTGATGCCGAACGCGACGAACGGCCAGCCGCCCCAGCGCATCCAGTGAGGAATCGCCCAGCCTCGTCCGTATTTGCTGGCGAATTCGGCGAGCGCGCCTTCGGGACAAAGCACGCCGCACCAGACACGGCCGAGCATGACCATCGAAAGCAGCACGAACGGCCACCAGATACCCCAGAAAACGAACTGCGCGGCGAGCGTGAGGTTGTTCCACAGGTGCGCCGTGTCGCCCGGCAGCGGCATCACCGCCGGCACCAGAATCAGGAACGCGTACACCGCCACCACGACCCACTGAATGCCGCGAATCGCGGCGCCGTGCCGCTGCATCCACTGCCCAACCGCTGCGAGGCGGCCAGGGCGGGTCATGACGGTGCTCATGCCGCACGCCCGGCGGCTTGCGGCACCGGCTTGCGATTCGCACGGCGCACCAGCAGATAAACCACCGCCCAGTACACCGCGTACGCCAGCAGATTCATCAGCGCCGGATGCGCGCGATAACCGGTCAACGTCGAGACCAGCGAACCGAAGGTGCTCGAGTCGTCGAGAATCGCCGACGAATTCCACATCTGGTCGACGAGCGTCGGCAGGATTTCCTTATCGATCAGCTTGTCGACACCAGTCTGGAACAGGCCCGCGCCGAGAAACAACAGCATGATTTCCGTGACGCGGAAAAAGAGCCGCCACGAGAAGAATTTGCCGCCCAGTTGCAGCACGTAGAAGGTCAGGAACGCGAGGCCGAGGCCGATCACGACCGCAAGCATCTGGCTGCCGTCCACGTGACCGGATTGGCCAAAGCCGAGGCCGTACAGGAAGATCACCGTTTCGCTGCCTTCACGCGCGATCGCCAACGCCACCAGCAGCGCGACGCCCCACCAGTTCGAATCGCGCTGGCTCTTTTGCAGCGACTGCTCCATGTCACGCTTCAGCGAGCGGCCGTGCTGCTTCATCCACAACACCATTTGCACGATCAGCACGCAGGCGATCAGCACCATCGCGGTCTGGAAATAATCCTGCGCGTCGCCGGAGAGCACTTCGGTGAAGCCGACCAGCGCCGCGCCGAGCGCCACCGCCGCGATCAACCCGGCTGCCACGCCGCCCCACAGATACGGCAAACCGCGGCGCGCATCGTCGTCGCCATTTTTCAGCCATGCGTACAGAATGCCGACGACCAGCAGCGCCTCGACACTTTCCCGCCACACGACGAACAGAATCTGACCCATCCAAGCTCTCCCTCTACCCTGCTACTGCCCCGGCGAGCGCACGAGCCGTGAAAAAGCCCGCGCTCGCGCCCCAAGCCGCTACTTCGCGACGATCACACCCTGCGCCTGCTGGTGAAAGTCGTCGAAAAACTTGTACTCGCCCGGTTCCAGCGGCGCGATCACGACGAACGAATCCGCACCCGGCGCCAATACCTTTTCTTTACGCAACTGCACGCTTTCGAATTCGGCCGCGCCCTTGCCGGTATTGCGCACCTCGATCTTGATGCGCTGCCCCGCGGGCACCTCGATGCGCGCCGGAGTCAGCTTGCCGTCGTTCATTTCCAGCTTGAAGGTCGGCAGGTCGGCTGCATGGGCCGCGCCTGCCAGCAAAACCGTGGCGGCGAAGGTTGCGATCTTTCGGTTAATTCTCATTAGCCTTTCCGGAAAACGCGGCGCCGTGGGGTTCATCAACGACGCGCCGCCTGCTGCATTGTTTCATTCAACTATTCGCCCGCGCGCGGCCACGCCGCGAAGCGTGGTCACACATGACGATACGCGGCGCTCAGTAGCCGCCCTTCTTGCCGATGCCGGCGAACGTGAAGTCGTATTCGAGCGTGATCGGCTTGAACCACGGACCCACGCCGGTTTCCTTGTCGACGTGGCGGCCGAAAGCCATGTGGCCGGTTTGCATCGGCGGCTCGACGATCATCTTCAGGTGATACTTGCCCGGACCTTGCAGCTTCACGTTGTCGCCGTAGTGCGGACCGTCGTTGGCGACCATCGCCATCATGTCGCCCTTCTGCGTCTGATTGGAGCCGGCTTTCGTCAGTTCATAACGCACCTGCAGGTACGGCATCCAGTCGCCTTCGGCGAAACCGGTCGGGTTGTTCTTGACCGCGTGGATGTCGGCTTCGAGGTGGATGTCCGAATCCGAAGCTTTGCGCATCATGCCTTCGGGCTCCATCGTGATCGGCTGCAGATAAACGGCGCCGATTTCCATGCCGCCCTGAATCTGCTGCTTGCCGATCGGGTATTCCGCCGCCGTTGCCGACAAAGCCGCGACCGCGGCCACCGCTGCTGCGCCGCCGCGCACAAATGAAGAAATCCGCATTGAAACTCCTTGTTTTTATCAGACTGGAATCGAACCCATTGGAACGGTGCGTTGCGCATGCCTTGACGCAGCGGCTGCGGGCCTGGCTTGAACACCGCGGCCGATCGCAGGCCATCGCATACGAACGTTAATGCGAACCATTCTCAATATTGGTCCAGTTTATCATCGATCGCAAGGGAGAACAATTCAGAACGCACGCAAAGCCTTATGCCAGCAGGGTCTTAAGGGGCTTTTAAGGAAGTGCGTGGCATGACGCGGCGCGCTGCCGGGCGAGCACCCGGCAGCAATTGACATGGGCGCGGCGCATTGCCGCGCCCCGCGGCGGGAGGACGCATTACTCGACGCCGGAGACGTGATCGCCGACGTTCGCGCCGAACACCCGCTGGCGCAGCAAGGCGAGCTGGTCGCGCGTCTGCGCGGCCTTTTCGAACTCGAGGTTCTTGGCGTGCTCCATCATCTGCTTTTCGAGCCGCTTGAGTTCTTTGGCAAGCTGCTTCTCGGACATGTCTTCGAACTTCGCGCGCGCCTGCTGTTCCTTCAGTTCGGCGCGGGCGTCGTCGACGTTGTACACGCCGTCGATAATGTCGCGAATCCGCTTGACCACCCCACGCGGCGTAATGCCGTTCTCGAGGTTGAAGGCGATCTGCTTGTTACGCCGCCGCTCGGTTTCGTCGATCGCGCGGCGCATCGAGTCGGTGACCCTGTCGGCGTAGAGAATCGCCTTGCCGTTCACATTCCGCGCCGCCCGGCCGATGGTCTGGATCAGCGAGCGCTCGGCGCGCAAAAAGCCTTCCTTGTCCGCGTCGAGAATCGCGACCAGCGACACTTCCGGGATATCCAGCCCTTCGCGCAACAGGTTGATCCCAACCAGCACGTCGAAGGTACCGAGCCGCAGATCGCGGATGATTTCGACCCGCTCCACCGTATCGATGTCGCTGTGCAGATAACGCACCTTGACGCCGTGGTCGGCCAGAAACTCGGTCAACTGCTCGGCCATGCGCTTGGTCAGCACGGTGACGAGCACGCGGTCGCCCACCTTGACGCGCTCGTTGATCTCGCCCAGCACGTCGTCGACCTGGCTACGCGCTGGCCGCACCTCGATTTCCGGATCGACGAGGCCGGTGGGACGCACCAGTTGCTCCGCCACCTGTCCGGCCGTCTTCTGCTCGTAGTCCGCCGGCGTGGCGGAAACGAACACCACCTGGCGCATCTTGCGTTCGAACTCGTTGAACTTGAGCGGCCGGTTATCGAGCGCGGACGGCAAGCGGAAACCGTAGTCGACCAGATTTTCTTTACGTGCCCGGTCGCCGTTGTACATGCCGTTCAACTGCCCGATCAGCACGTGCGACTCGTCGAGCATCATGATCGCGTCCGGCGGCAGGTAATCGACCAGCGTAGGCGGCGGCTCGCCGGGTGCCGCGCCGGAAAAGTGCCGCGAGTAGTTCTCGATGCCCTTGCAGAAACCCAGCTCCTGGAGCATTTCCAGGTCGAAGCGGGTGCGCTGTTCGAGCCGCTGCGCTTCGACCAGCTTGCCGCCGCTATAGAAGAATTCGAGCCGCTCGCGCAGTTCGGTCTTGATCGTTTCGACCGCGCGCACCACGGTATCGCGCGGCGTCACATAGTGCGACGACGGATATACCGTGAAACGCGGAATCTTCTGACGCACGCGTCCGGTAAGCGGATCGAACAACTGCAGCGTTTCGACTTCGTCGTCGAACAGTTCGACGCGCACCGCCATCTCGGCATGCTCGGCCGGGAAAATATCGATCGTATCGCCGCGCACGCGAAACGAGCCGCGCTGGAAGTCGGCTTCGTTGCGGTTGTACTGCATCGCGATCAGCCGCGCGATGATGTCGCGCTGGCCGAGTTTGTCGCCGGTGCGCAGCGTCAGGATCATCCGGTGGTATTCGGACGGATTGCCGATACCGTAAATGGCCGACACTGTTGCCACGATCACCACGTCGCGCCGCTCCATCAGGCTCTTGGTAGCCGACAGCCGCATCTGCTCGATGTGCTCGTTGATCGACGAGTCCTTCTCGATGAACAGGTCGCGCTGCGGCACGTACGCTTCCGGCTGGTAATAGTCGTAGTACGAGACGAAGTACTCGACCGCATTGCGCGGGAAGAACTCGCGGAACTCCGAATAGAGCTGCGCGGCGAGCGTCTTGTTCGGCGCGAACACGATGGCCGGGCGGCCGAGCCGCGCAATCGTGTTCGCCATTGTGAAAGTCTTGCCTGAACCGGTCACGCCAAGCAGCGTCTGGAACGCGAGGCCGTCCTCCACGCCTTCGACAAGCGTGTCGATCGCCGTGGGCTGATCGCCGGCAGGCGAATACGGCTGGTAGAGCTGGAACGGCGAGCCTTCGAAACTGACGAATTTGGATTCGTCGAGCGTATCTTCGGCTTCAGTCAGATGTTGTTCGGACATGTGGGGCGGCATCGGGCCTTGGGGCAAAGAACTATTCTAACGGGTTGCGGGAATCGACGATCGAGCGGGTCTGCGTAGGCTTTTCGAGGGTTCGCGCGGGTGTGGCCGGAGGCGATGTGGCGGCCGTTTGCAGGAGTCGCACGGCATTGGCTCACGGGCAGCCGGGCTTGCGTGTCCAGCCTCGGCCTTTACGGCAGCGAGCCGTTTTCCGGCCCTTTGCGGACGGTCTCACGGACAGAGCCGCTCATGGCACGTGGTATCGGAGTGCCTGTTTTTCAAGCAGAAATTTCCGGCCGGCCGGCTTTCTCGACCGAAAAATGGTCGCGAATTCGTTACAATGCGAAGTTGCGCTCGCTCGCCGCTGTCCGCAGTCCGTTTGCGCGTTGCGCCGGACGCCTCTGCTGGCCCCGGCCGTCCGCAATCGAAGCCGCCCTCTTTTCACTACTGCTGCCCACCCATCATGTCTCTGTTCTCCGCCGTCGAACTTGCTCCCCGCGACCCGATTCTGGGCCTGAACGAAGCCTTCAACGCCGATACGCGCACCACCAAGGTCAACCTTGGCGTCGGCGTGTACTTCAACGAAGAAGGCAAGATTCCGTTGCTGCGCGCCGTGCGCGACGCAGAAAAGGCCCGCGTCGATGCCGCGCTGCCGCGCGGGTATCTGCCGATCGAAGGCATCGCCGCTTACGATGCCGCTGTGCAGAAGCTGCTGCTCGGCAACGATTCGCCGCTGATCGCAGCGGGCCGCGTCGTGACGGCGCAGGCGCTGGGCGGCACGGGCGCGCTGAAGATCGGCGCGGACTTCCTGAAGCGCCTGAACCCGAACGCCAAGGTCGCGATCAGCGATCCGAGCTGGGAAAACCACCGTGCGCTGTTCGAAGGCTCAGGCTTCGAAGTCGTGTCGTACCCGTACTACGACGCGCACACCCACGGCGTGAATTTCGACGCCATGCTGAGCGCGCTGAACAGCTATGCCGCCGGCACGATCGTCGTGCTGCACGCGTGCTGCCACAACCCGACCGGCGTGGACCTCAACATCGAGCAATGGAAGCAGGTTGTCGAAGTCGTCAAGGCGCGCAATCTGGTGCCGTTCCTCGATATCGCCTACCAGGGTTTCGGCGACAACATCGAAGCGGACGCAGCGGCCGTCCGTCTGTTCGCCGCGGCGGAACTGAACGTGTTCGTGTCGTCGTCGTTCTCGAAATCGTTCTCGCTGTACGGCGAGCGCGTCGGCGCGCTGTCGATCATCACGGCCAGCAAGGAAGAAGCCGCTCGCGTGCTGTCGCAACTCAAGCGCGTGATCCGCACGAACTACTCGAACCCGCCGACGCACGGCGGCTCGGTGGTCGCGGCAGTGCTCGCGTCGCCGGAGCTGCGCGCCACGTGGGAAACGGAACTGGCCGAAATGCGCGACCGCATCCGCGCCATGCGCAACGGTCTGGTCGAACGGCTGAAGGCTAGCGGCGTGGATCGCGACTTCAGCTTCGTGAACGCGCAGCGCGGCATGTTCTCGTACTCAGGTCTGACGGCGCCGCAGGTGGACCGTCTGCGCGAAGAATTCGGCATCTACGCCGTGAGCACGGGTCGCATCTGCGTGGCCGCGCTGAATACGCGCAACCTGGACGCGGTGGCCAACGCGATCGCTCACGTATTGAAGTAAGGCATTGGAAAGCGCGGGCACGCATTGCACGCGCTTTGATGGAACTTGCACTTGCTTATGAAAACGGCGCTCTTTCGGGCGCCGTTTTTTTGTGGCCCGTGCGGTTCTTCAGCGCGAATCCCGGTGGATATCGTGCGTGACAAAGCCTGCGTCGTTATTCGGCATGTCGAGCCAATCCGGTTGCACGAGCGAACGGCGAATATCCTCCAGACCGCTTTGCCAGTGTTCACGCATGGTCGAAAGGCCGAACTGGAAGTCCTTGTAATGCCCTTCGTATTCTTTCTCACGGTAGATGAGATGAATCACGTTGTAGCGCTTCGAACACGACAGATCTTCCGCGAGTTTGCACCACGGATCGTCACGCTGATCCGCGGGCACGCGTTCCAGCACCTCGTGCAATACGTGCCGGAAACGCTGCGACCGCTGCAGCATGTCGGTCACGAGACGCGTGCGGCTCGAATACTGGATGTCCTTCATGCGCCCCTGGACGTCGGTGATGTTGTCCGGCACCGGCCCGATCGCGCTCCAGAGATCGACCTGGAACGCGAGCGTGTCGCGGCGCGGCGTGGACTGGATCACCTCGTAGAGCGGCGTGTTCGACATCAAACCGCCGTCCCAGTAATACTCGCCGTCGATCTCGACCGCCGCGAAGCCTGGCGGCAGCGCACCTGACGCCATGAAGTGCTCGGGCCTCAGTGTCGTGTGCGTGTTGTCGAAGTACGCGAAATTGCCCGTACCGCAATTGACCGCGCCCACCGAAACCCGCGTTTCGCGCGAATTGATCCGGTCGAAATCGCACAGCGCTTCGAGCGTGGCCTTCAGCGGCGTGGTGTCGTAGTAACTGGCCAGCTGCGGCGGTCCGGACACCGTGGGCAACGGCGGCGGGAAGCGCGGCACGAAAAAGCCCTTTTGCCCCTCGACGATGGCGCCCATTGCCTGGGTTGCCGTGAACGCCTTGCGTACGGCTTCGCTGGAGTTGAACAGCGCGTGCTCGATAAACGTGGGCAACGATGGGCCGAAAGCCGGCTGACAGATCGTCTCCCAGAATTGCCGCAGCCGCTCCACGCGCTTCTCCGGCGGATTGCCGGCAATAATGGCCGTATTCAACGCGCCGATCGAAATGCCGGCGAGCCAGTTCGGCTCGATGCCGGCTTCGTGAAGGCCCTGAAAGACGCCGGCCTGATAGGCGCCTAACGCACCGCCACCTTGCAGCATCAGGGCAACGGTTTCGTAATCAGGCAAATGGATGTGCCGGCCGGGGTGCACGGCGGGCGCCGGACCGGCGCCCTCGCCTTCCCCGTCGCCGGGCGCGCCGGCGCGCGCCCGCTTGAGATTGCGTTGCGCCATGGGCGCCTCCTTATTGCATATACCAGCCGTGGCTCACAATAAAGGACTGCCCGGTGAGCGCCGCCGTCGGGAAGGTCGACAGGAACAGCACCGTCTGCGCGACGTCTTCCACCGTGGTGAAGACACCGTCGACCGTACCGCCCAGCATGACGCGCTTCACCACGTCTTCCTCGCTGATGCCGAGCTCCTTGGCCTGCTCGGGGATCTGCTTGTCGACGAGCGGCGTGCGCACGAAACCCGGACACACCACATGCGAGCGCACGTTGTGCTTTGCGCCTTCTTTGGCGAGCACGCGCGAGAGGCCCAGCAGTGCGTGCTTTGCCGTCACATAAGCCGATTTGAGCGGCGACGCTTCATGCGAATGGACCGAACCCATGTAGATCACGATGCCGCCGCGATCATCTTTGTACATGTGCTTGAGCGCTGCCTTGGTGGTCAGGAAGGCGCCGTCCACGTGGATCGCCTGCATCTTCTTCCAGTCTGAAAACGAATAGTTTTCGATCGGATTGACGATCTGGATGCCTGCGTTGGAAATGAGAATGTCAACCGAGCCGAGTTCCGCGGCCACCTTGTCGATGCCCTGGTTGACGGCGTCTTCGTTCGTGACGTCCATCGCCACACCGATTGCCTTGCCGCCGCCCTTTCTGATTTCTTCAGCAACGGCATTCGCCCCGTCCTGGTTCAGATCGGCGATCGCGACCGCCGCGCCCGCTGCGGAAAGGGTCAGCGCAATCTGCTTGCCGATGCCGCTTGCGGCGCCGGTAACCACCGCGACTTTGCCATTCAGATTTGTGTTCAGTGAAGACATCCAGAACCTCCATGCAGTTGATGAGCAATGAGACCACGGGCCGCCGGCGGCGTGAAGTCAGCCAAACGGCATAGGCCGTTCGGCCGGATGCTGCAGTGCGGCCAACGCTGCTATTGTGCATGAACCGTGTGAACTCCATCGGTAAAAAGCGTGTTGCAGCTTATCTCTTTAAACTGGACGTTTTCAGCGGGATTCCGGTGGCATCACCAACAAGGAGGAATGCATGAATTATCGACGACTGGGCCGCTCCGGCCTGCAAGTGAGCGAACTGTCAATCGGCTCGTGGGTCACCTACGGCAACCAGGTGGACAATCGCGCGGCGCGCGAATCGCTCGCGGCGGCGCGCGATGCGGGAGTCAACTTCTTCGACAACGCCGAGGTCTATGCCGGCGGCAAATCCGAAGAAATCATGGGCCAGGCGCTCAAGGAACTGGCTTGGCCGCGCGTGAGCTATGTGGTGTCGACGAAATTCTTCTGGGGCCTCGCGGAAGCGCCGAACCAGTACCACACGTTGAACCGCAAATATCTGCTGAATGCGATCGACGCGTCGCTGAAACGTCTGCAACTCGACTATGTCGACCTGGTGTTCTGTCATCGTCCTGACCCGAACACGCCGGTGGAGGAAACCGTCTGGGCCATGAGCGACATGATCACTCGCGGCAAGGCGCTGTACTGGGGCACCTCCGAATGGAGCGCCGATGAAATCCGCGCCGCTTATGACATCGCGCAACGGCATCATCTGCACACGCCGGTCATGGAGCAGCCGCAGTACAACCTGTTCCATCGCAACCGCGTCGAGCAGGAATACAAGCGGCTCTACGAGGATATCGGCCTCGGCCTGACCACCTGGAGCCCGCTGGCGTCCGGCCTGCTGACCGGCAAATACCGCAACGGCGTGCCAGCCGACAGCCGCGCGCAATTGCAAGGCTACGACTGGCTGCGCAAGCAGGTCACCGACGCGGGCAAGAACGACGTGGTCGGCAAGCTCGGCGAAGTGGCGGACGAGCTGGGCTGCACGGTCGGTCAGCTCGCCATTGGCTGGATTCTGAAAAATCCCAACGTCAGCACGGTGATCACGGGTGCGTCGCGGGTCGAACAGATCGGCGAAAACATGAAGTCCGCCGAGGTGGCAGGACGGATCACGCCGGAGTTCAAGGAGCGGATCGAGGAAATTATCGGCGACGCGCACGACTGACCGGGGTGGCACCCGAGAGCGCGTAACATGAATCGGCGGATCGCGGCCGGGATCGTGTTACGCGGCGCTCACGGCAAAGCGCGGTGCGCATCGCGGCGTCGCGTACAATACGCGGCCGCGCTGCACACCGGCGCCGTATGCCCGTTGTGCAGCCGCATTGCATCCGCAGCGCCGAATCCGCCCCGGAGCGGCATGCCCTCTTTCAGCGTCTCCTCATCATGCTCAGCTACCGCCACGCCTTTCATGCAGGCAATCACGCCGACGTTCTGAAACACGCCGTCGTGTTGCAGCTCTTGCGTTACCTTGGCCAGAAGGACAAATCCTACTGGTATATCGACACGCATGCGGGCGCCGGCGTCTATTCGCTGAAGGAAGGTTACGCGACCAAAACCGGCGAGTTCCGGACTGGCATCGCCAGATTGTGGGAGCGCAACGATCTTCCGCCGATGTTCGCCGACTACGTCGACGAAGTCAGCGCGCTCAATCCAGACGGCCAGTTACGCTTCTATCCCGGCTCGCCGTATATCGCGTGGCGGCAGATGCGTGAGCAGGATCGCATGCGTCTGTTCGAACTGCACACCACCGAAATCGACGTGCTGCGCCACAATTTCCGCGACGCGGGCCGCCGCGCCATGCTGTATGCGGGCGACGGCTTCGACGGCATTCTCGCCTTGCTGCCGCCAGCGCCGCGCCGCGCGCTGGTGCTGCTCGATCCGTCGTATGAGGACAAGCGCGACTACACACGCACGCTGCGCTGTGTCGAAGAAAGCCTGAAGCGTTTCCCGACCGGCACGTATGCCGTCTGGTATCCGCAAGTGAGGCGTCCTGAGTCGCTGCGTTTTCCCGATCAGTTGAAGAAACTGCAGGACAAAAACTGGCTGCACGTGAGCCTGACGGTCAGCAATCCGCCTGAAGACGGTTTTGGACTTTTCGGCAGTGGCATGTTCATCCTGAACCCGCCATACACACTGGCAAAAACGCTGAAAGACCAGATGCCATGGCTCGTCAAGGTGCTAGGAGAAGACAACGCCGCACAGTTCAAGGTGGAATATCGCGGCGACTGAGCTTCATGGTGTGGTGGTGAGCTTTGGTTGGCTGCGAGCTCTTTCGTGACCGCTGGCGTACGCAGTTCGTCTGGACTGTGAGCGTTGTGCCCGGCTACGCGCGACGCGCGCAGCCGGCTGCTCGGCGAGTCACTCCCGCCGCCTACTTGAGTTGCGCCGCGGCCTTGCGGGCGAAGTCGTTGGTATAGGTCGCGTTCAGGTCGATCTTTTTCGGATCGAGCCGGTTATCGAACGAGGACAACGCGCGCAATGACGTCGCCGGACCGTCCGCGGGCATCAGGCCGTCCGGCGAATAGGCGTCGCGCACGTTGTGGAACGCTTCCACATAAAGCGTCGGGTCGTTGAGCAGATAGGCCGGCGGCACCATCTTCAGCAGATCGGCATCGCTCGCGGTCTGCAACCAATGATCCGCGCGCACGATCGCATTGGCGAGCGCCTGCGTGGTCTTCGGGTACTTCTGGATGAAACTGTCTGAGGCATAAAGTGTCGCCGCCGGCATCGTCCCGCCGAACACCTCTTGCGTGCCCTCCACCGTGCGCGTGTCGACCAGCACCTTGATCGCACCGCTGCGAGCCAGTTTGGTCATCATCGGATCGACGTTGGAGAGCGCGTCGATCTGGCCGCCGCTCACCGCCGCGAGCACGGCGGCGCCGCTGCCCACGCCGATCGCCGAAATCTCGTTGCGCTGGACGCCGGCTTTGCGCAGAGCCACGGTGAGCACGAGATCCGTCGACGAACCCGGCGCGCTCACGCCGACTTTCGCGCCTTTGAAATCCGCCATTGTCTTGAGTTGATCGGCCTTCGATTTCAGCACCGCCACAACGATCTGCGGCGCGCGTCCCATCAATGCGAACGCCCGGTAGTGCTGCCCTTTTTCCTGCATGAACAGCGTGTGCTCGAATGCGCCTGCGCCCACGTCGGCGCTGCCACCTACCACCGCTTCCAGCGCTTTCGATCCGCCCGCGAAGTCTTCGAGCGTGACATCGAGGCCTTCGTCCTTGAAGTAGCCCAACTGTTGAGCGGTGAGTACCGGCAGATAGTAAAGACCCGGCAGACCACCGACGGCCATTGTCAGCGCGGGCTTCTCCGGCGTGTCTTTGGCGAGCGCGGTGCCGGGTAGCGCAACCAGCGCGAGCACCGTGACGCAAGCGCTGGCAGCCTGTCGCATCCAGTAAATCGGCATTCGATGTCTCCTTGTTCTGTTTATCGTCGATACGGCGGCGCAGGCTTGATGCGGACCTGAGTCGCGGGCGATAGACCGCGCGATGATTGTCGTCTGACGGTTTCGCCCGCGCCATGCGCCCAAACCCCAATGGTGCATGCCGCTGCGGCTCGTCAACCGCACGAGACACAGGCGTGCCGGCGTACGCGCGGCGGCTGCGGACGGCTACTCGCGGAAGCGTCAATGGAAAGGGAGAAGAGCGGCCGGGAGCAATCGGGCCGCGAGCGCTTATTGCGGACGAGGCGCTGGACGGGGCTGCGACTGCGGTGGCATGGCCCCGCCTGCAGGCAACTGGATATACGGCGCAACGACGATCGGGATCGACGAATTCGGCGCCAGTTCGGCCGGTGTTGCGATGGGCTGCGCCTCGACGATCGGCTGCCGCGAAAGCGGCGCGGTCTGGAGCACGGTTCCGCTCTGACCGTCGCTGATACCGTTCTGCGAGTCGAGAATCACCGGCTTGCGCGCGCTGGTCGACGCGGCAGAAGCGTTCGACATGGCAAAGACCGGTGTCAGCGAGGCTGCAAGGGTCAGGACCAGGATGGATGGAAGCGTGCGGACAGGTGACATGGGCGGACCGGTTGAGTTTGAGAAGCCGGATTGCGCGGAAAACGCTTTACCTTACCGCGACGGTAGGCGCGAGGCTAGTCGATATTCGCCACGAATAGTTTTCGGGCGCCGTCCGGCCGCGATTTTTGCAGCCCAGATGTGACAAAGCCCCGCATAGACAGACGGGGCTCAACGCTTTTACTGCCACGGCCGCGCATTAGCGCTGCGAGGTCACACTTGATGCATTTGAAACTTACAGGGAGTAGCCATTGCTTTCGAGCGAACGAATGCGCTGTTCAAGTTGGACGATGTCCGAAGACGAAGCCAAGTACTCTTCACGACGGGTACGTTCTGCAGTTTCAAACCAGGTGCTCAGCTTTTCAAGTACGTATGCAAACATGATGTTCTCCAAGGATCAAGATTGAATCCCCGGTGGATTGGGCATCAGGGATTTCCCGTAAAAGGGTTAACCCGAATTATAGACCGATGGTGCAGGCTTACTAGTGAAATGCCCGCATGACGTGCATTCCGTTTTGGAATGGTGCACGGGCGCGGTGCACATAAGTTATTGATTTCGCTGAATTCGAGATGCGTTTTTCTCGATGAATGATGTTTCCCTATATTTTTATGCATTATATTGGTGCATACACTGCTCGAATTGCGGCGAATTCAGACTTCGGCTTGCGAACCGACGCCACAACACGTCAAATCGGATGACAACCCTGCCCTGAAACCAGGTCGGTATCGGCAAGGCGTTCGATAATTGGGCAATCGGGGCGGTCGTCGCCGTGGCAATGGTCGGCCAGGTGCGCCAACGTGTCGCGCATATCGGTCAGTTCGGCGATGCGTCGATCCAGCTCTGCAACGTGTTCCAGCGCAATCGTCTTCACTTCGGCGCTGGCGCGCGAGCGATCGTGCCACAGTGCGAGCAGCCGTCGAATGTCTTCGACCAGAAAGCCGAGCCGGCGCGCCTGGCGGATGAAGCGCAACGAATGAACCTCTTGCGGGCCGTATACGCGATAGCCGGCGCTCGTGCGCGCTTTGGCCGCCAGCAAGCCGACGCTTTCGTAGTAGCGAATCATTTTCGCCGTGACGCCCGACACGCGGGCCGCTTCACCGATATTCATGGCGTTTCCCCTAGTATGTGGATCGATCGTACACCTTCCCATCATGGGAAGGTCACCACTCAATTGCGGATCGGCAGGCATAATTCAACTATCGCAATATCCATTTTCCCGAGGTAATCCCGATGACGATCGAATTCCAGGTTGAAGGCATGAGCTGCCAGCATTGTGTCGCGGCGGTCACGAACGCCATTCGCGAACACGATGAAGCCGCGCAGGTCCAGGTGGATCTGGCGTCCGGGCGCGTGACGGTCGAATCGGCGCAACCGGCTGAGACGCTCAAGGCCGCCATCGACGAAGCCGGTTACACGGTAACCGGCGCGGCAACTCGCGCAACAACCGGCGCGTCCGGCGCAGTCCGCTAAGCGAGCTCACGGCATGTTTAAAGTTGCCGTCATCGGCGCCTCGGGGCTGCTCGGCCGCGCGCTCGCAGACGAACTGGCACAGCACGCCGGCTGGCAAGTCGTGGCCACGGCATTCAGCCGGCCGGCGCCAGGCAAGATCGCGCTGGATATTCGCGACGCGCGGGCGGTCGAGCAGTTCGTCGAGCGCGAAGCGCCGGACGCGCTCGTGATTACCGCGGCGGAGCGCCGACCGGACGTGTGCGAGCACGATCCCGCGCTGGCCCGCGCGCTGAACGTCGATGCGGTGCGCACGCTTGCCGCAGCGGCGAACCGGCGCGGCGCATGGACACTGTCGATCTCCACAGATTACGTGTTCGACGGCACGCATCCGCCCTACCAGCACGATTCCGTGCCCGCGCCGCTCAATGCCTATGGGCACAGCAAACTCGAAGGCGAGCGCGCGCTGATGGAATCGACCGACCTGGGCTGCGTGCTGCGTTTGCCGCTGCTGTACGGGCCGATCGCCAGTTGGGCCGAGTCGGCCGTGACGAGTCTCGTGCCGGCGATCGCCGCGTCGGCTGCACCGGCTGGCCAACCCGCCGTCATGGATGCATGGGCAATCCGTTATCCCACCTTCACGCCGGACGTCGCGTTCGTGATCCGGCAGATGCTCGAATTGCATGCGCGCGGCGATGCGATTCGCGGCATCGTGCAATGGTCGGGCGACGAACCGATGAACAAGTACGAGATCGCCGTGCGCCTTGCCGAAGCGTTGCAACTCGACGCGCATCTGACACCGCAATGCACGCCAACCGATGCGACGCCGCGCCCGCATAACTGCCACCTGGCTTCGACCCGGCTCGAAGCGCTCGGGATCGGCCGCCGTACACCGTTCGATATGGCGATCCGGCAAGTGTTGGCCGCGTTCCCGTGGCGCGGTGCCGCGCAGGCGTAGAACGTCTCGTCGGGCAGATGGGGCCGGCCACGAGAAGTCGCCCATGTTGCGATGGGTGCGGCGCACCGGCACGATAGCCTGACGCCGAACCGGCGCGCTTGCCTACGGCCAGCCAGCCTCAGTGAAAATCGCGGCTCGCCGTAGCCAGTTCGCCGAGCCATTCGCTGTGGTCCTCTAGGCGATGGGCGACGAGATGGATCACCTCGCCTTTGTGTTTCTGTTTCGCCTTGCCGGCCTGATTCGCGTGAACGCCATTGTCGGCATGATTGCCTCCGGTAGCCACGCCGTCGTCGCGCTGCAAAACGCCGTAGACCGCCAGCAACGATGCGCCCAGCAAAACCTTGCGCTGCTTTTCCACCAGCGACGGCCACACGATCACATTGATCGAACCGGTTTCGTCTTCGATCGACACGAACACTGTGCCGTTTGCCGTGCCTGGCCGTTGTCGCACGGTGACGATGCCGCACGCTCGCGCCAGCGTGCCGTGCTGACAGGCGGCAAGTTCGGCGGCAGAGCGAAAACGCTGTCGCGCAAGGCGCGCACGCAACAGTGCGAGCGGATGACGGTTGAGCGTGAGACCGAGGCTCGCATAGTCGTCGACGATTTCGCGGCTTTCTGCTGCCTGCGGCAACGCCAGCGGCGCTTCGGCGATCGGCGCATCGCGGAGCAATCTGGGCACCGTGTGCTGCGCCGTCACGGCCCACCACGCTTCGCGCCGATGTCCCGCGATACTGACCAGCGCATTCGCCGCAGCAAGCGCTTCGAGATCGCGCCGCGTCAAGGCCGCGCGGCGCGCGAGATCGTCGACATCGGTAAATTGCGCGTCGTTGCGAGCCGCCATGATGCGTTCGGCGACCCCTTGCGCGAGGCCCTTGATCAGATGCATGCCGATGCGCACGGCGGGACCGCGCGCACCATAGGTGTCCGACGGTTGAAACACGCGGGCAGTCAATCGCTGTGCGGCGCGCCGGACCGTCCTGCTCACCGTCAGGCGCCGCAGCGAAAGATCGCGCAATTGCTGAGCAGATAGTACGGTCTGCTGACGATGCAAACAGGTTTCGCCCGATGAGATCCGCCGCCCTTCATGACCGCGTCTTTCGAATGTCGACTCCCAATCGCTCAAGGTCACGTCGGGTGGCAATACCTTGACGCCGTGACGTTTCGCGTCCTGAACGAGTTGCGACGGCGAGTAAAACCCCAGCGGCTGACTGTTCAGCAAACCAGCCAGAAAGGCAGCCGGTTCGTAGCGCTTCAACCACGCGCTGAGATAGACGAGCAATGCGAAACTCGCCGCATGGCTCTCCGGAAAACCATACTCGCCGAAGCCTTCGATCTGTTTGCAGATGCGGTCGATGAACTCCTGCTCATAGCCGCGCTTGAGCATTCGCTTGTTCAAATCCTTCTGATACTTCGCAAGGTTGCCACTGCGCCGCCATGCTGCCATGGCGCGCCGCAACTGATCGGCCTGCTCGCCGCTATATTCCGCCGCAACCATTGCCAGATGCATGACCTGTTCCTGGAAAATCGGCACGCCGAGTGTGCGTTCGAGCACGGGACGAAGTTCATCCTTCGCATAGTCGACCGGTTCGAGGCCCTGCTTGCGGCGCAGATAGGGATGCACCATGCCGCCCTGAATCGGCCCGGGCCGTACGATCGCCACTTCGATCACGAGATCGTAGTACTTGTTGGGCTTCAGACGCGGCAGCATGCTTTGCTGCGCACGCGATTCGATCTGGAATACGCCGATCGTATCGGCATGCCCGCACATTTCGTAGACAGCCCGATCCTCGCGCGGAATATCCTGCACCCGGAACTTCGGAAAACCGCGCCTTAATGCAACGAATTCCAATGCGCGCCGAATGGCCGACAACATACCGAGCGCCAGCACGTCGACTTTCAGCAGCTTGAGCGCGTCGATATCGTCCTTGTCCCATTCGATCACGCTACGGTCTTTCATCGTCGCGTTTTCGATCGGCACGAGTCGCGACAGCTTGTCTTTCGCAATCACAAACCCGCCGACGTGTTGCGACAGATGACGCGGAAAGCTGCGCAACTCCCCGGTGAGGCGAATCAGATTCTGCGTGATGTGCGAGTTGGCGTCGAAGCCCGCTTCGGCCAGATATCCCGCGACCGCATCCGTGCCGTCCCACCATTGTTGCGACTTGCTGATCCGCTCGATCAACGACGCCTCGAGCCCCAACGCCTTGCCCACATCTTTTAGCGCACTGCGCGCGTGATACGTAATCAGCGATGCAGTAAGCGCCGCTCGATGACGGCCGTACTTCGTGTAGATATATTGAATCACCTCTTCGCGCCGCTGATGCTCGAAGTCGACGTCGATATCAGGCGGTTCGTTGCGCGCGCGGGAGATGAATCGTTCGATCAACATGTTCATGTTCACAGGGTCGATTTCCGTCACGTGCAGGCAATAGCAAACAATCGAATTCGCCGCCGAACCTCGACCCTGACACAGAATGTTTCTGGAGCGCGCGAAACTCACGATATCGTGCACCGTCAGAAAATACTTTTCGTACTTCAGATCGGCAATCAGCGCCAACTCCTTTTCGATCTGACCGATCCGCTTCAGGTCCATGCCTTCAGGCCAGCGCTCCATCGCGCCGGCCATGACCAGCTTGCGCAGATAACTCGATGGCGACTCGCCGACGGGCACCAGTTCTTCGGGATACTCATACTTGAGTTCGTCCAGCGAGAAGCGGCATAGCGCGGCGATACGCAGCGTTTCTTCCAGCGTATCGCGCGGATACAGTTTGCCGAGCCGTACGCGCGTACGCATGTGGCGCTCCGCATTCGCTTCGAGCGCGTGACCGCATACCGATAGCGGTGTGACGAGGCCGATCGCGGTCATCGTATCCTGCAAAGGCTTGCGCGAGCGGGCATGCATTAGAACGCCACCTGCCGCGACCAGTGGCAAACCGCTCGCTTTTGAAATCATGCGCAAGGCGTCGATCTGAAGATCGTCGCTACCTGTTTGCCAGAGTTCGAGCGCGATCCACGCACGCCGTGCAGCGAATGATGCGAGCCAATGCGCACAACGCAGCGTATGCGAGAGTGTCGCCGCGCGCTGCGGCACGAGCATCAGGACGCAATCAGGCAATGTCTGCAGATGTGCCAGATGGGGCAAGGAATCGGTGAAGTCTGACGGACCGAGTCGATAACTGCCTTTGTCAGCGCGCGAGCGGGCCAGCGTGATCAGTTCGGAAAGATTGCCGTAACCGTTGCGGTTGGTTGCTAGCGCAACCAGGGTGCAGAAGGGTTCGCCGATTTCGTCAGTCAGATTGAGTTCACTGCCGATGATCAGATGAGGGAGGGGTTTTAATGATTCGGCATCCTCTATTTCTTCGGCTTCCTGTTGTATAGCTCCAGTTTTCGATGCATCTTCCAAAGGCGCTGCCGCCTGCTCCGCTTTGGCCGCTTTGGCCTTATCCTCGCGCTCTTTCTGCTGACGCTCCCGCTCCTCCCTCATTTCCTTCAACGCCGTATGGGCTCGAACGACGCCTGCCAGCGAGCATTCGTCGGTGATCGCGAGCGCGCTATAGCCACGCGACATCGCCTGCTCGACGAGTTCATAAGGATGTGAAGCGCCACGCAGAAAAGAGAAATTAGTCAGGCAATGCAACTCGGCATATGCCGGCAAATGGGTGGCAAGTGTCTGCTTCGCAAGGAATGATGGCTGGGATAGAGGCATGATGTTCAGCCGAATAAACCCTGCAAATACCACTCGCCGCTAAGACGTTCGCGGTATACCCAGAACATATGGCCGCCGTCATCGGCCGCGACGTAGTAATCGCGCTCGACACGGTTGCCGTCCCACCACCCTGCCTCAATCCGTTCGGTACGCGTGAGCATTTTCAGCGGCCGGCGATAGATCGGCCGCTGGTCACGCATCATCAGACGCAGCGGCTTATCGAGCATCCAGACAGGGCGAGGCTGGGAAGGCAACGCGCTGTCGGGTAGGTCGAGGGACGTCTGTGCGTTGTTGGGTTGCGGTGCGGATGTGTTGGTATTGCTAGCGTTACTCGTTCTGGATGGGTGTTGGCTGGCCTGTGTAGCCCTCTCGCCGTCTTCGCGCCCTTCCTCCGCGGCAGCGTGCCGCAACTCATCGGTCAGCCAGGTTTGGTCCGCTTTGAGTTTCGACCGGGACTTCGCTGGCGAACGCTTCTTGCGCGAAAACGCTTGCGCCTGATAGGCTTCAACGCGCATCGCCCGTTCGGGACGATGATCGTCCTGCACCGACATCTGCAGCACATTCTCAGGCCCCAACCGCGCACTCAGGCGTTCGAGCAGACGTGCAATCGAATCCCCATCCGATTCGGGCATGGGGAACAAGGTGTCCGACTGCCCGGCATATTCACCGATCTGATCCGCCACCAGCTTCAACTCGATAACCGGTGCCACCAGCACTGTCTGATTGAGTTTTTCCCGCAGCAACCAGATCAGATGCTCGGCATCACGCGACGGTATGGCCCATGCGACCTTCAGACTCGATGTCTTCGGTGCATGACGGGACGCCAATTCATGCTCGAGCAGCAACGTATAACCGCTGAGCGCCGCATGGTGCGCGCTCAGCCAGCCGGCTAACTGCACAATCAGCCGACGCGCGGCAAACAGCAATGCATCCGCGTTATCGACCCGCGAGGGCAACTCCAGTTGCGCATGAAACGACGCCGGCGCCCGAAACGATTCGCGTGGATCTGGGCGCGTACCATACGCCTGCGCCAGCAGATCCAGAATTCCGCTACCGAAACGTCGCACGATACCCGAGCGTGGCAACTGACCCAAATCGGCCAGTGTCGTACAGCCGACATGCGAAAACGCATCGCGATGCGCCTGCGTGACCGGCAGTAGCGATACGGATAAACCATCGAGCACGCGCGCGAGCGAGGTTTCCTTGACCACATGCCAGCGACGCCCTTGCTGAGCACAGCGCGCCTGTGCCAACAGCCACGCGCCCCAGGCGGTCGGCGCACAGGCAATGCGCGCCGTATAGCCAAACTCCGCCACCGTGGCGGACACCCGAGCCAACAACGCGCGCAAGCCGCCGAACAACCTCAAACCGGAACCGACTTCCAGCAGCAGGGTGTGCGCGTCGGCAAGCGACACTTTCGGTGTGTACGCCAGCAATGCAAGCGCGATTGATTCGAACGACTGAGTTTCGCGGGCGGCGTCGGCGGCAAGCAGTTCAAGCCCCGGTGCCAACGCCAATGCATATGAACGCGAGTGACCTGCATGCACGCCGGCGCGCAGTGCATCGAAATCCGGCATCAGGATGTGCGCATGATCGGCCAGGGCGTAGCAATGCCTTTTATCGATGTCTTCGGCATTGTGGGGTTGGCCTGCTTCGTCGCGCGACTCACGCCGATTCGACTTCGCGAGCAAACCAGCCGGGAGCGGCACGAGAGGCTTCACCGCTTCCAGTGACAAGAGTGGCAATGTGACTGCGATCCACAGCATGTTTGATCTCTGGTTCTTGATGACTGCCGACCCCGTTTTCCGGCAACAAAACGCTTTGTAAAGGCAAAACAAGCCGAAGAGGCTCAGCTAGCGGCGGCCCGCGACGCTTGAAGATGTCGATCGACAAACCAATCTCCTGTAGCCATTGACGACGGTTGATCGTCTGCGCATTGGCCGGCAAGAGCGGCTCGCAGATCATTCGCAACGGTGCCGGGGAAGATTGCCGGGCCGACTCGATAGGCCGGATCAAAAATGCCAGCGAGGCCGACTCCTGAGCCGCCACCTGGAGACGCCGGACTTTGTCGGCGCGCGCATTCGGCAGCCAAACCAGGACCGCGCCAATGCCATCCTGCTTCAAGGCCTGAGCAGCGGCCCACAGGGCCTGGTCTTCACTCGAACGCACCCATAAGACTCGCTCGACATCGACACCCCAAGCGCTCAAAGCCGCCGCGCATGGTTGATATGGAGGCGCCACGAGCATGACATGCCGCCCGGCCTGCTTCGTCAGATAACAAAGCGCATGGGCTAGCAGACGTACTTCACCCACGCCACCATGTTCGATCAATAACTCCGTCAGGCCGCCAGCCGACCAGCCCTGTCCCGGCAACAACTTATCCAGTTCGGCATAACCGCTGGAAATCACACGCGAGTCCGCCTCGGCAAGCTCATTGCCCTGCCACACCTGACGTCGCAATTTGGACGACAGCGCGGTCGTCGCCAGCTGAATCGCTGCTGCCATAGACACGCTCTTGAATAGGGAATGCTCCGCCCTGCCCGACATCGGGCAAGCATGAAGCAACGATTTTTCACTGTATATTTATACAGTATTTTGAGATGGATGTTAAGGTAGTGGACTTGCCCCTGCATGACCGGACATGCGGTCACGCTTAGGTTGGTGAATCTGCTCGCTGGCGAAACTCGCGTGGTGAGCAGTATTTCAGGGCGCTGTGCGGATGCGACTCGTTGTAGTGGTCAAACGCGATGGCCAGGTTGTGCAACGCCGTTCTCGCGTCCGGCTTGGGCATCCACGAGACGTAGTCTCTCTTCATCGTTTTGACGAAGCTCTCGGCCATTCCGTTGCTCTGCGGACTTCTGACCGGCGTCGTGATGGGTTTCAGGCCCACTGTCAAACGCAATCTCAAGTTGATACAGCTTCGGACGCAAACGCAATTTGAATTTGATACACCTGCGCATACG
Source organism: Paraburkholderia dioscoreae (assembly GCF_902459535.1). Lineage (NCBI taxonomy): Bacteria > Pseudomonadati > Pseudomonadota > Betaproteobacteria > Burkholderiales > Burkholderiaceae > Paraburkholderia > Paraburkholderia dioscoreae. The sequence goes on along the minus strand of NZ_LR699553.1, from coordinate 1,395,464 downwards.
GTTATTAGCTGAGTGCTGCCTCCTTCGAGTTGCGTTTGCGTTTGACATCGTCCGCGTCGTTCAGGTGCGGTGGTGGGATGCGGTTGATCATGCCGGCCTGACGTTTTTCCTTCAGCCTGTACGAGTCGCCGGAGATCGGCACGACGTGTGCGTGATGAAGCAGCCGGTCGAGGAGCGCCGCCGTGAGCGTTGCATCGTCAGCGAAGGTCTGGTCCCACTGGCCGAACGGAAGATTGCTGGTCAGGATGAGACTTCCGGTTTCGTACCGTTTGGCGACCACCTGGAAGAGCAGGTTCGCCTGCTCCCGGTCCATGGGCAGATACCCCATCTCGTCAATGATCAGAAGCCTGTATGGCTTCGTGATCCGCTTGATAGTTTCCTCCAGCTGGTTACGCCGCAACGCTGTCGTCAATTGCATCAGCAGATCGGCGGCAGTAATGAAGCGGGTGCGAAATCCGGCCTGCGTTGCACGATATCCAAGCGCGACGGCAAGATGGGTTTTGCCAACGCCACTGGGTCCGAGCAGCACGACATTCTCGGCACGCTCCACAAAGGCAAGACTGCCGAGTTCGAGAACCAATGCTTTCGGTACGCCGAGCGCGAATTCGAAGTCGAATTCATCAAGCGTCTTGATTGCCGGGAATCCAGCCAGACGCGTCAGCATCCGGCGCATTCGCTCCGCGCGTGCCATCGCTTCATCCTTCAAGGCCTGTTCGAGGAAGTCGAGATAGCCGAGCTCGCGTTTGGCGGCCATCTGGCCGAGGTGCGCAATCTGTGTCGGCAAGTGCAGCAGGTTGAGCTGCTTGCACAACACAGTCAGTCGTTCGAGCTGCGGCGTCATGCGCTTACCTCCTGTGCGCGGCTGAACGCGTCGTAGACCGACAACGGGTGCTGCAACGGTTTGTTCCACTCCGAGGTCGCGTACCGTGATGCTGGTTTCGGCTGCTGATGTGGCGTCGCTCCCGTTCGAACCGATCGTCCCACGTATGGTGCCGGCAGTGGCAGAAGATGCGGCCGCTCCTCGAGCAACACCTCGGCCGGAACCCGTTTGGTAGTGCCATGCACCCGGACGTTGGCGACGTCGCGCAACCACAGCCTGACGCGCTCATTGCACAGGCCGCAGTCGGCTGTGAGCCCTGCCTGTTTGAGCATTGAAACCAACGGGACCCAGAAGCTATAGCGCAGATATCCGTTCATACGCTCGACCTTGCCCTTCGTCTTCGCGCGGTATGGCTTGCACACGCGCGGCACGAACCCATGGTGTTTGGCGAAGTCAGCGAACCCCGGATGATATCGGTGCTGCTTCTTGCCATAGGCATCGCGTTTCAGAATCACCGTCTTCATGTTGTCGTACACGATCTCTCTGGTGACGCCGCCAAATGCCTCGAATGCCCGCACATGGCAAGCCAGCAGCGTTTCGATACGCATGTCGGTGACAAACTCCGCGTAGCTGACACGGCTGTAGCCCAACGTCGCAACGAACGCCGCGAGCATGCCGAGTTTGTGCCCCGGCTTACGAAACTCAATCCAGTCCATCTGCATCTGATGTCCCGGCTCTGTCTCGAATCTGACCACCGGGTCGGGGCGTGCAGCGGGGCGAAGCTTCTGCAGATACTCCTGCACCCGACGCAAACCGCCCGTGTAGCCGCGCTCCTCAATCTCCCGCTTGAGCACCGTCGCCGGAATCCAGTCCGGCTTCGCTGCTTCGACACGGCCCTGCAAATAGGCCTTGAAGGGCGCAAGCTTGCCGACGACTGGCTGACGGGCCTTACGCTGCGGCGGACCCGATTCCAGATACTTCCTGACTGTGTTGACTGCCATGCCGGTCTCGACCGCGATGTCCCGAAGGCTGTTTCCCTGGCGACGCAGAATCTCGATTTCCATGTACTCCTCGTAGCTGATCACGGGCCGCCCAAAAGGAGCAACCCTACAACGAGGTGTATCAATTCCTAACTGCGTTGCTGTATCAATTTACAACTGCGCGCGACAACACTTTTTTCGAGAACGTCAGCGTCTCCTCGGCAATGTAGCAGGAACCGTTGTCGCTGAGCCATTCGATTTCGTTGTCGGCCTTTAACGCACCATCGAAACGGTTTTCTACAGCTTGAAGCATGACATCACGCACCATGTCTCCGGTATAGCCTCCAGTGGTCGCAGCCCAGCTCATGGCTTCCCGGTCACAGCAGTCCAGTGCAAAGATGACGCGCAGCGGCGAGCCGTCATCACAGCGGAATTCGAAGCCGTCCGAGCACCAGCGCGCATTGCTCTGGTCCACCGCGACCCTTCCATCGTGCCGGCGCCTGGATTCGGGATGTCGAGGGCGGCGCTCAAGCAGCAGGCCGTGGGTATGCATGACCCGATAAACCCGTTTTGCATTAACCCGAGGCTGTCCCTGTGCCTCCCGGTTTCGGCGTAGGAGAGCCCAGGCGCGCCGGTAGCCGTAAGTAGGCAAATCAGCAACCAACTCCTGGAGCTCGGCAACGAGCGGCATGTCGTCACGGGCGGGTGTCTTGCGCTTGTCGACCCATTCGGCGTCGCGCTTTATTTTCACTGCGAGATTAGAGCGCGACACACCCAGGACATTACAGACCGTCTTCATCGGTCGTCCCCTGGCAGCAATGGTGAGCGCGCAATCAATTTTTTTGCCCGGCCGTACTCCACTGCTTCGCGGAGGATTTCCACTTCCATCGTCTTCTTGCCCAGCAATCGCTGGAGTTCACGAATCTGTTTCATCGCTTCGGCCAGGTCCGATGCCGGTACCACATGCTCGCCGGCACTGACCGCTGACAGGCTTCCGTCCTGATAGAGCTTGCGCCAGGCGAACACCTGGTTTGCATTCACTTGATGACGACGGGCAACTCCGGAAACGGTTGCGCCGGGCTCGAAGGTCTCGCGCACTATCGCAAGCTTTTCCTCGACAGAGCGCCTGCGGCGCTGTTCGGGCTGGGTCAAAACTTCAATGGGTTCCACGTTAGAGCTGGGCTTAAACATAGGCGTAAGACTACCTCAAAGTTTAAGCGTTCCTCGTGTCCGGTTTTCACGGGGGCCGCCCCAGGTAGCGGGCAGCTACGCGACGCGCGTAGGAAGAACTGACGGAATTTATCAAACTGTTTTTAGGACAGCTTGTGCCCGTGGGAAGGAGCTATTTTTTGCTCCAGTGTGGGGCAGTTGTAAAAGGATAGAAGTCGAAATGGATCTCGGGACAATACCGGGAAATTGGAGCTGACGGGCTACGCGAAGGCGGTGCGACTGGGGAAGGAGTGAAGGGGGTTGTTCGTGTCGGGTTTTCGCGCTGATCCGGTTCTGTAAGGGCGGTGTGGAGGGGTTGGTAAACGCAGAAACCCCACCTTTTTGGGGTGGGGTTTCTGTCTGCTGCGGGGGAGCCTGACGATGACCTACTTTCACACGGGTAATCCGCACTATCATCGGCGTGGCGTCGTTTCACGGTCCTGTTCGGGATGGGAAGGGGTGGGACCGACTCACTATGGTCATCAGGCATGACTTGTTGCCGTACTGCCCATGGGGCAATACCGCCAATCGGGAAGAAGTAGTTTCTGGTGATGCTCACCAGAGGGAGATTCGGGGGGTTGTGTTGTTTCTGGCACAACACTGATCTCAACCGTGCGTGGTGTCCTGCCCCCTTCGGGGGTGGGGTCCTGGTAAATGCTGAAGCATCCGCCATGACCGGCACAAAACACACCTGTTATAGGATCAAGCCTTACGGGCAATTAGTATCAGTTAGCTTAACGCATTACTGCGCTTCCACACCTGACCTATCAACGTCCTGGTCTTGAACGACCCTTCAAGGGGCTCGAAGCCCCGGGGATATCTCATCTTAAGGCGAGTTTCCCGCTTAGATGCTTTCAGCGGTTATCTCTTCCGAACATAGCTACCCGGCGATGCCACTGGCGTGACAACCGGTACACCAGAGGTTCGTCCACTCCGGTCCTCTCGTACTAGGAGCAGCCCCCTTCAAATATCCAGCGCCCACGGCAGATAGGGACCAAACTGTCTCACGACGTTTTAAACCCAGCTCACGTACCTCTTTAAATGGCGAACAGCCATACCCTTGGGACCGGCTACAGCCCCAGGATGAGATGAGCCGACATCGAGGTGCCAAACACCGCCGTCGATATGAACTCTTGGGCGGTATCAGCCTGTTATCCCCAGAGTACCTTTTATCCGTTGAGCGATGGCCCTTCCATACAGAACCACCGGATCACTATGACCTGCTTTCGCACCTGCTCGACTTGTCGGTCTCGCAGTTAAGCACGCTTATGCCATTGCACTATCAGCACGATTTCCGACCGTACCTAGCGTACCTTCGTACTCCTCCGTTACACTTTGGGAGGAGACCGCCCCAGTCAAACTGCCTACCATGCACTGTCCCCAGTCCGGATAACGGACCAAGGTTAGAACCTCAAACAAACCAGGGTGGTATTTCAAGGGCGGCTCCACGCAGACTGGCGTCCACGCTTCAAAGCCTCCCACCTATCCTACACAGACCGGTTCAAAGTCCAATGCAAAGCTACAGTAAAGGTTCATGGGGTCTTTCCGTCTAGCCGCGGGGAGATTGCATCATCACAAACACTTCAACTTCGCTGAGTCTCGGGAGGAGACAGTGTGGCCATCGTTACGCCATTCGTGCAGGTCGGAACTTACCCGACAAGGAATTTCGCTACCTTAGGACCGTTATAGTTACGGCCGCCGTTTACCGGGACTTCAATCAAGAGCTTGCACCCCATCATTTAATCTTCCGGCACCGGGCAGGCGTCACACCCTATACGTCCACTTTCGTGTTTGCAGAGTGCTGTGTTTTTATTAAACAGTCGCAGCCACCAGTTTATTGCAACCCCTTCACCCTTCTGGCGCAGGCCAGTCAGGCTACAGGGGCGTACCTTATCCCGAAGTTACGGTACCAATTTGCCGAGTTCCTTCTCCCGAGTTCTCTCAAGCGCCTTAGAATACTCATCTCGCCCACCTGTGTCGGTTTGCGGTACGGTCCTGTTAAACTGAAGCTTAGAGGCTTTTCTTGGAACCACTTCCGATTGCTTCTTCACCTAAGTGAATGGCCTCGCACCCTTGAATTCCGCGCCCGGATTTGCCAAAGCGCCTTCTCCAATGCAAGGACCGGGACTTCCAACACCCGGACAACCTTCCGCGATCCGTCCCCCCATCGCATTTAACAATGGTGCAGGAATATTAACCTGCTTCCCATCAGCTACGCATTTCTGCCTCGCCTTAGGGGCCGACTCACCCTACGCCGATGAACGTTGCGTAGGAAACCTTGGGCTTACGGCGAGGGGGCCTTTCACCCCCTTTATCGCTACTCATGTCAGCATTCGCACTTCCGATACCTCCAGCACACTTTTCAATGCACCTTCGCAGGCTTACGGAACGCTCTCCTACCATGCACATAAATGTGCATCCGCAGCTTCGGTATATTGCTTAGCCCCGTTACATCTTCCGCGCAGGACGACTCGATCAGTGAGCTATTACGCTTTCTTTAAAGGATGGCTGCTTCTAAGCCAACCTCCTGACTGTTTTAGCCTTCCCACTTCGTTTCCCACTTAGCAATATTTGGGGACCTTAGCTGGCGGTCTGGGTTGTTTCCCTCTTGACACCGGACGTTAGCACCCGATGTCTGTCTCCCGTGATTGCACTCTTCGGTATTCGGAGTTTGCTATGGCGTAGTAATCCGCAATGGACCCCACAACCATGACAGTGCTCTACCCCCGAAGGTGATACACGAGGCACTACCTAAATAGTTTTCGGAGAGAACCAGCTATTTCCAGGTTTGTTTAGCCTTTCACCCCTATCCACAGCTCATCCCCTAACTTTTCAACGTTAGTGGGTTCGGACCTCCAGTACGTGTTACCGCACCTTCATCCTGGCCATGGATAGATCACCTGGTTTCGGGTCTACACCCAGCGACTGAATCGCCCTGTTCGGACTCGCTTTCGCTACGCCTGCCCTAATCGGTTAAGCTTGCCACTGAATGTAAGTCGCTGACCCATTATACAAAAGGTACGCCGTCACCCCCTTGCGAAGGCTCCGACTGTTTGTATGCATGCGGTTTCAGGATCTGTTTCACTCCCCTCCCGGGGTTCTTTTCGCCTTTCCCTCACGGTACTGGTTCACTATCGGTCGATCACGAGTATTTAGCCTTGGAGGATGGTCCCCCCATCTTCAGACAGGATTTCACGTGTCCCGCCCTACTTCTCGTACACCCAGTTCTTCCTCGCTGTTTTCGTCTACAGGGCTATCACCTGCTATGGCGGCACTTTCCAGAGCCTTCGACTAACAATGAAGATAAAGAGTACAGGCTGGTCCCATTTCGCTCGCCACTACTCTGGGAATCTCGGTTGATTTCTTTTCCTGCGGTTACTTAGATGTTTCAGTTCACCGCGTTCGCTTCACGTAGCCTATGTATTCAGCTACGGATGACCCATACGGGCCGGGTTTCCCCATTCGGATATCGGTGGATCAAAGCTCGTTTGCCAGCTCCCCACCGCTTTTCGCAGGCTACCGCGTCCTTCATCGCCTGTGATCGCCAAGGCATCCACCACATGCACTTGTTCGCTTGACCCTATAACGGGTGTGTCTCTCTCGAGTCACATGCCGCTACAGGTTGAGTATTCGTGTTGCGCCGTATTCCAAAGCAATCTTTCGATCACCTTTAAAATACATTGATACAATCACAACCCTGATTCACCTACTCAATCACCCATCTCTAAGTGACCTTTCGTGAATCTCTTTACTACTTCTTCCTGATTGTTAAAGAACGACAGCCGATATCGCGATTGCCATAACCGCGTATCACTCTGACTGGCTCAATCGCCAATGCACAACGCTCTGCTTCTCTCGCAGAACGCTACGCATTGAGGATTGGTGGAGGATGACGGGATCGAACCGACGACCCCCTGCTTGCAAAGCAGGTGCTCTCCCAGCTGAGCTAATCCCCCAGTCATGCACAGATCAGATCTGCTTTCATCCCAAGGGGTTCACCGGTCAGCCACCGCAGAATCAGTGGTGGGTCTGGATGGATTCGAACCATCGACCCCCGCCTTATCAAGACGGTGCTCTAACCGACTGAGCTACAGACCCCTGAGTCCGTCTGCGTATCTGTCTTCAATTTCACAGCCGATAAGCGTGAGCGCTCAACGTTTGACACGTCAGCTCGGGAAAGGAGGTGATCCAGCCGCACCTTCCGATACGGCTACCTTGTTACGACTTCACCCCAGTCATGAATCCTACCGTGGTGACCGTCCTCCTTGCGGTTAGACTAGCCACTTCTGGTAAAACCCACTCCCATGGTGTGACGGGCGGTGTGTACAAGACCCGGGAACGTATTCACCGCGGCATGCTGATCCGCGATTACTAGCGATTCCAGCTTCACGCACTCGAGTTGCAGAGTGCGATCCGGACTACGATCGGTTTTCTGGGATTGGCTCCCCCTCGCGGGTTGGCGACCCTCTGTTCCGACCATTGTATGACGTGTGAAGCCCTACCCATAAGGGCCATGAGGACTTGACGTCATCCCCACCTTCCTCCGGTTTGTCACCGGCAGTCTCCCTGGAGTGCTCTTGCGTAGCAACTAGGGACAAGGGTTGCGCTCGTTGCGGGACTTAACCCAACATCTCACGACACGAGCTGACGACAGCCATGCAGCACCTGTGTTATGGCTCCCTTTCGGGCACATCCACCTCTCAGCGGACTTCCATACATGTCAAGGGTAGGTAAGGTTTTTCGCGTTGCATCGAATTAATCCACATCATCCACCGCTTGTGCGGGTCCCCGTCAATTCCTTTGAGTTTTAATCTTGCGACCGTACTCCCCAGGCGGTCAACTTCACGCGTTAGCTACGTTACCAAGTCAATGAAGACCCGACAACTAGTTGACATCGTTTAGGGCGTGGACTACCAGGGTATCTAATCCTGTTTGCTCCCCACGCTTTCGTGCATGAGCGTCAGTATTGGCCCAGGGGGCTGCCTTCGCCATCGGTATTCCTCCACATCTCTACGCATTTCACTGCTACACGTGGAATTCTACCCCCCTCTGCCATACTCTAGCCCGCCAGTCACAAATGCAGTTCCCAGGTTAAGCCCGGGGATTTCACATCTGTCTTAGCGAACCGCCTGCGCACGCTTTACGCCCAGTAATTCCGATTAACGCTTGCACCCTACGTATTACCGCGGCTGCTGGCACGTAGTTAGCCGGTGCTTATTCTTCCGGTACCGTCATCCCCCCGCCATATTAGGGCAGAGGATTTCTTTCCGGACAAAAGTGCTTTACAACCCGAAGGCCTTCTTCACACACGCGGCATTGCTGGATCAGGGTTGCCCCCATTGTCCAAAATTCCCCACTGCTGCCTCCCGTAGGAGTCTGGGCCGTGTCTCAGTCCCAGTGTGGCTGGTCGTCCTCTCAGACCAGCTACAGATCGTCGCCTTGGTAGGCCTTTACCCCACCAACTAGCTAATCTGCCATCGGCCGCCCCTGTAGCGCGAGGTCCTAAGATCCCCCGCTTTCCTCCGCAGAGCGTATGCGGTATTAATCCGGCTTTCGCCGGGCTATCCCCCACTACAGGACACGTTCCGATGTATTACTCACCCGTTCGCCACTCGCCACCAGGGTTGCCCCCGTGCTGCCGTTCGACTTGCATGTGTAAGGCATGCCGCCAGCGTTCAATCTGAGCCAGGATCAAACTCTTCAGTTCAAACCTGTTACTGTTTTTCGGTCTCTTCCGAGACCGGTCGCTCACTCAACGTACTGACGAATGATCCAACCATCTTGCGACAGTCAAACCTTCCTTTCATTACTGTGTGAGACTTGATACTTTCGCTTCTCGGCAAACCCCGAAGGATCCGCCTCGCATCGCGCATCAAGCGCCCACACTTATCGGCTGTTAATTTTTAAAGATCGGTTACGCATTCACTACCGAACCGCCACCACCGCAATTGCCAACCTCACAACCACCCGGCACCGCTTCGTTCTGCGTCGCTGCATCAGCAGCAGAGAAACGAGATTATGAAGAACTTTCGCTACGTCGTCAACAGGTTTTTCCAACTTGCCTAACCCGCCCACTTCGCTGAAAGCCTTGCCACTACTGGCTCTCCCGCCTCCCGCACTCCGTTGTCCGAAGCACGAAAGAGCGAGATTCTAGCGAGACAGACTCCGCCTTGCAAGCGTTATCTGGAATTTATTCAGGGCGCCTTTTTTATACCGCCCGGCTCATCGACGACAGGTACTTTCACATCGGGCGCCAACGCACGCGCAGCCGGCGCGCCGATGGTCCAGTCGTGAAGCACGGTGTATGCGACCGCCAGCAAGGTCGGGCCGATGAAAACGCCAAGGAAACCAAAAGCAAATGCGCCGCCAAGAATACCCAGCATCACCAGGATCAAGGGCATGTCGCTATTCTTGCCGATCAGGATCGGCTTGATGACGTTGTCGGACATGCCGACGACCAGCACGCCCCACACCACCAGAAAGATCGCCCAGCCGGTTGCGCCGCCGTGGTACAGCCAGATCGCCGCGGGCAACCAGACGACTACTGGGCCGCCCGGTATTACAGACAGAAAGAATGTAGCCAGCCCAAGTAGCGCGGGTGCCGGCACGCCTGCGATCCAGCATCCGAATCCAGCCAGAATCCCCTGTACAAGCGCCGTGCCGAGAATCCCGTAGACCACGCCCTTCACCGTGCTGCCCGCAAGCGCCAGCAGATAGTCGGCACGCTCGCCGGCAATACGCCGCATGCCCGCATTCAGCCAGGCGGCGGCACCCTCGCCCCCCGTATAAAAGAAAAAAGCGAGCACGATACTCAACGCCAACAGCCCGAGACCATGCGTAACCGCAATCGCAGCCGCCAGAATCCACTTGCCGGCGGGCGCTGCGAGCGTACGCAATTGCGCGATCAATTCCGAATTGCTGCTTGTGAGACGCTCCCAAAATGTCTCGATGCTGGAACCCACCAGAGGAATCCGCGCAACCCACGACGGCAAATCCGGCAAACCGGCCTCAAAGAGCCGCTGAACCAGTGCGACAATGTCGTGCACGTGCGCACCAAAGGCAAAACCCGCATAGACGAACGGCCCAAGCACGACAATCAGAATGATGAACACGATCAACGCGGCCGCCCACTTGCGCCGCCCCCCGAGCGCCGCGGTCAGCCTCCGGTACAAGCCCCAGGAGCTATAGCTGAGAATGGCACCCCATAGCAGCGCGGTCGTGAAAGGCGCCAGCACCAGCAGCGATCCGCCCACCAGGATAATCAGCGCGAACACAGCGGCAAGACGTTCGATCAGTTGGTCCGATTTCATGTTGAATCTCCTGTTGCGCCAAACCGCCGGCGACGAGTAGACATACTTTTGTCAGACGTCCGCTGAAAGCGGTCAGTATAGAAGCGAGTCACGCGTCCGGGAGCGTCTTATAACATTGGGCCAGGTCGCCGTGCAACGGTCCGCAGGCGCGCTCAACAGGCTGATTTTTCGTGTGGAAACGTCCTAATTCATCCGGCATTGCCGACCAAATAATATGGCGGCATAGAAAAGACTAGAATATAAGGTTGTACACCCCAATTTCCGGATTTATGCGCTCGCGAATCGCCAAACGTCTCCCACCCGATGCCGACAAGCTCGTCGGTCTTTCGCTCGCGCTTTTCGCGTCGGGCAGCCGCACCGAGGACCGCTTCTGGGAAGCGAAACTCGATGCGCTGCTGGCCAAGATCGTCCGCAATGCCAACCAGACTACGCTGGACGCCGCGCTCGATCATCTGCAGCAAAATCATCCCGACGCGTATGGCGCGCTCGCCGATATGGCGGAAACCCACAGCGAGTCGTTCATCCTCGAACACGAAGGCGTGCCTTACGAAGCGCTGCTGATCGCCGCGCCAGTGCTCGCCTGGACCCGCTACATGATTCCGTCCGGCCCGCTCAAGACCGACGCCGCCGACGCCCTGCGCGCGCATCTGCAAGCTCACGTGCTCGCCGCGAATACGCGGGTCGCCATGGCGCCTTTCCTGTACAGCATCGATCAACTGCCACGTCATCATGTCGAAACCTGGCGCATTGCCCAGCAACTCGCTCAGGCAGCCATGGCCGGCGGCAACGTGAAGCTGAATTTCGGCGAGTTGCCGGAGACCTCGCCGATTCTGGCCGACCCGCGCTTCCTGCTGGCCGTAGTCGCGGCACCGGCGGGCGAGCCGACGTTCCGCTGGCAGGAAGAAGAGCACGGCAACCGGATCGAGCGCGGCCAATGTCTTGAACAATGGGCCACGCAAGGCGGCGCCAATTTGTCGCTGGTGTTGCCGGGCTGCGAATTCGAGTGTCTGTTACCGGACGCCTATTATTCAGCCTGCCGTGATGCCGACGAGAGCGTACGCCCTCACACCGTGCGCACCGCCGTGCGCTATCTGTTCGACACGATCGGCGCAGCGCCTCAGGAATTGCGCGCGGTCGTCGCGGGCTTCGGCGAACGCCGTATCGACGAATACCGCGTCGGCTTTACGCGCCGGGGCAGCAATGACGTGATCTACGGCGTCGTATGGCCGCTGTACGGCCGTGAGAACGGCGAACCCGGCATCGACGAAGAGCCGCAAGAAACCGCCGCTTCGGACGATCCGCTCGAAGAAATCGTCGCGTTGCTCAAGGAGACCGGTGTAACCGAGGTGCGTCGGCACGCCGGCCGCTTCGAGCCGGAATATTGCGACGACTGCGGCGTGCCGCTCTATGCCGACCCGCTCGGTGAAATCGTCCATGCCGAAATGCCGGAGGACGCGGAGCCCGCGCAGCCGCACTTCCATTGAACACGGCCACCGGCGCGTTTCGCGCCACATAAAAAAGCCCCGCCGCGCGCGGGGCTTTTTTGTATCTGATCTTTTCCATGTCATTCCTCTTATGCCTTTTGGACAGGCCGTCAAGTCGAAGGGAATTTGTCATCATAGGGACGGCGACGCATTGCAACGCATCCGGCTCTCACTCGCCGTGCGTCTGCATCGCGCCACTTCGCCCGATTCATCTGGAGACATGCATGCGATTCTCGATACTCAACTCAAACGCGGAACGGCGTGATGGGCTCAAAGCACTACTGCGGCAAATTGACCGGCTGGCGCGTTTTAACGAAGCGCAAGACTGGCGTCAGGTTGAACGCCCACTCAAGCGTCAGCGGCCCGACCTGCTCGTGATCGATTGGCAGGACTGGATGTCGATCGCGGATACGCGCCATCTGCTCAGTCACTACCCCGATCTGCGCATTGCGGTGTTAACCGACCAGATCTCGCCGGTCTCCGTGCGAGAGCTCATGGACGAAGGCGTGCTCGGCGTCGTGCCGCGCGACACCGACCCGTGTCTGATCGTGCGCGCGTTTGAAATGGTGCTACTGGGCGGTCACTACGTGCCACCCGGCGCACTGGCGCTCGATCCTCCCCTGCCGCCGGATATCGCCATCCGGCCGTTCGACGAGAAGAGCCCTCCGCCACGCCGCACCAAACTGGCCAATGGGCTGTCACCCCGTCAGCAGCAGATCATGCGCTGCGTCCACATGGGCAGCACCAACAAGATGATCGCGCGCACCCTCGGCATCAGCGAGGGCACCGTCAAGATCCATCTGACCAGCATATTCCAGCAGCTCGGCGCGCCAAATCGCGCCGCCGCGGTCGCGCTCTACAACGGTTGGCTGTCAAACCATCTACAGGTATTGCGTAACGATGCCGACGGCCCGATTCGCCCGATCATGGGACAAGCCGGCATAGTGCCTTTGCGTCGCCGCACGCGACGGCGCTTCCAGTATCCGTTGCCCGCTAACGACACGGCCGCCCGGTTGCCGATGGCAGCCGAACCAGGCACGCAATACGGCGATGCGCCCGCCGCCGGACCGACAGCGGACCCGCTTCCGCAAGGTCCTGCATGAGCGGCGCGGGCGGGCGGAACAGAACCCGGGCGAGCACTTTCTGACAGCGTTTGCGCCTGCTGGCATGGAATCCGCTCACACCTTTTCTCGTCCAACGAGTAATATGAGACTCATGGGTTTCCTCTACACACCGCTTCCGTTCTGGGTCGCTGTCGGTGGCTGGACCGCCACTGCGATAGTGGTCGCGCTCGCGCTGTGGAAAAATCCTTTCAAACGACTTCAGGATGGCACACTGCAGCATGTCTGGCTTGCGATCATCGTCGCAGTGTCGGTGCTGTGGGCCAGCAATGCATGGCTCGACGACGGCACCGTCATGCATCTGCTCGGCGCCACGCTAGTCGTCACGTTATTCGACTGGGCGCTGGCGCTGATCGCCATGGCGGTGGTGACAGGTCTTGCCGCCGTCGTCTTCGATGCACCCTGGCAGGGTATCGCGCTCACCTTCCTCGTGTACGGTGCGCTGCCAGTCGGCATTTCGACTCTGGTTCAACGCATCAGCATCGCGTGGCTGCCGCGCAATCTCTTCATGTTCATCTTCGGCCAAGGGTTTGTCTCGCCTGCCATTGCCGTGTCTCTTACGGCGGCCGCGGCGCTCGGCATTCATATCGCGCTCGTCGGCGGCTCGATGACCGTGATACCCGCCGGCTACGCGTTCAGTGTGCTTCTACTTGCCACAGGGGAAGCCTGGTTCACCGGCATGTCGACGGCATTGATCGCGGTTTATCGTCCTGCGTGGGTCACCACTTATGACGTACGGAGATATCGATTGGGCGGACCACGCACCTGACACTTGCATCAACATCGAACGCGTGTTGGCGGCAATGGACGGCCGCGTCGAGCCGCCCGTGCACCACGACAGGACAAAATATTTGTGTCAGGATTGAACTCCACCCTCTCGCGGGGCATCTTACGTGCCTCATGTCTTATTAGCGTCTAACGAACTAGATGGATCGCACCAACGTACCGCGCCGATTGCTGCGGTTGGTCGGCCGGTTGGCAACATGTGCGGCGAGTCTTTCGCTCATATGCTCCACCTCCGCGCTCGCCGATCAACTCGAACAGCACAATGATCTCGTCAATAAGTTTGTCAATGAAATGCATGCGGACCCGCTCGTTGCGGACTGCGCGGCTCATGGCAACTTTGTTGCCAGCACCTCGACCGTCTTCGACCACGTCGAATTTCCGCCCAGTTCGTTCGATAGCGCGCATGCCTCGGTCACGCCGTGGAACGATTCGTTCGACGAGGGCAAACAGCGCGTCAAGGTAGACAACATCGTCACGGTCGAAGGGCTTGGCATCCGCCAGAGCGGCGACGGCGACCCCGCCGATCTGAAATTCCGCTGCGGCTATGTCGGCGCGCAGATGCTGGCGTTCAGCTGGAACGATCCGGTGCCCCCGGCCCGCGCGCGCAGCTCGGAACCCTCGGGATCGCGAGTGTCGTCCGGCAAACATAAGAGCGCCAAGGGCAAGCACTCGGCAAGCGGCAAAACGACGAAGAAAGCGACCACGAAGTCTTCGAAATCGAGCTCGGGCAAGTCGTCGTCGAGAACGAGCACTGGCAAAGCCACCGCGAAGAAGGCACCGGCAAAGAAGAAAACCCAGTAGCGGTTCGCGCCCGCGGCATCATGTCGCCCGAGCCGCTGGTCCGACGGTGAGCAATGAAAACGAGGCACACCGTGAAGTGCATGCCTCGTTTTTATGCGGAGCACGGTTTAAGCAAACGTCTCCACGTGCCGCAAGATTGCCTGAAGCATCGCCGCGCCGAGCGACGCGCTACGCTCGCCGTTCCAGCCCACCCGTTCGTCGGGCAGATTGGCGTTGTCCTTGAACGGCATCTCCAGTGTCAGCGACAGGCAGCCGAATTCGTTGCCGATGTACTTCGACGCCAGCTTCAGTGCATCCTCGCGATATTTGCTCGCGGCGTAGCCGTGCTTGTCCTGGAAATCGGGGCTCGCATGCTTGAACGCTTCGATGAACGCCTGCTGCTCTTCCCGCTGCCGCTCCGTGAATCCCGGCAGCATTTCGGAGCCGGCCACGAACACGTAAGGCAGCGCTTCGTCGCCGTGGATATCGAAGAAGAGGTCGCAGCCGGTGGCGTGAATCGCGTCGCGCACCACCAGCACCTCGGGGCTGCGCGCGGCATCCGGCTCCATCCACTCGCGATTCAGATTCGCGCCAGCCGCATTCGTGCGCAGATTGCCGTGCACGCTGCCATCCGGATTCATATTCGGCACGATGTAGAAGACAGCGTAATCGTAGAGCTTGCGCGCCACCGGGTCTCCCGCCCAATCGCCCCAACCTGCGAGCCGCTTCACGAGACCCTCGATAAACCATTCGGCCATCGTCTCGCCGGGGTGCTGGCGCGCGATCAGCCAGATCTTCTTTTTGGGCGTGTCGCCGGTTTGCGGCGTGCCGAGCGTGAGCAACGACACGGGCCGGCCTTCGACGGTCGTGCCCAATTCCGTGAGCGTTGCCTGCGGCATCTGCTGCACCGCGCCCAGAAACTCCGAATGACGCTCCTCACTGTACGGCTCGAAATACGCGTAGTAAACACGGTCGAAATCCGGCGTGTGGTCGATCGTCAACACGCGGCCGTCGTACGACGTAGGCACGCGGAACCAGTTCACCCGGTCATAGCTCGCCACAGCCTGGTAGTTACGCCAGCCTTCGGCAAAAGCGCACGCGGCCGCATTTTCGAAGGTCATCACACAGCGCTCGCCCGCCGCGCCGGATAACCGGAAGTAGAACCACTGCGCGAATTCGGCATGGCTGTCCGGCCGCACGCGCAAACGGATATTGTCCGCTTCTTCGCAGGACAGCACCTCGATCGCGCCAGCGTCGAAAGTGCTCGTAATGGATAACGTCATGATGTTTCTTCCCTGCTTGTGTGCGCGGCGAAACGCCTATTCAGCGACGCGGCGGCGGAATACGTAAGTGGAATCGTTCGACGCTTCAGCGTCGAACGCGTAGCCTTCGGCGTCGAAGTCCTTCAACTGCTCGGGCTTGTCGAGACGGTTTTCCACGGCGTAGCGCGCCATCAGGCCGCGCGCGCGCTTTGCATGGAAGCTGATGATCTTGTAGCGGCCGCCCTTCCAGTCCTCGAACACGGGCGTGATGACCGGCGCCTCGAGCAGCTTCGGCTTGACCGACCTGAAGTACTCGCCCGACGCGCAATTCACCAGCACACGGGACGCCGCGGCGTTCTTCTTCAGTTGCACATTCAAGGCCTGCGTGATCCGCTCGCCCCAGAACGCATATAGATCCTTGCCGCGCGGGTTGGCGAAACGCGTACCCATTTCGAGCCGGTAAGGTTGCAGCAGGTCGAGCGGGCGCAGCAAACCGTACAGGCCGGACAACACGCGCACGTGATTCTGCGCATAGTCCAGATCCGCCGCCGACAACGTCTTGGCGCTGAAGCCCTCGTACACGTCGCCGTTGAACGCCAATACCGCCTGCTTGGCGTTGTGCGTGCCGAATTTGGGCGACCACTCCGCATAGCGCTGGAAATTGAGGTGCGCGAGCTGATCCGAAATATCCATCAAGGAGGCGATCTGCTGCGGCGACAAAAGGCGCAATCCGCCGATCAACTCGGCCGCGTCGTCGACGAAATCGGGGATCGTGTGCTTTTTGACGTGAGGCGGGGTTTCGTAGTCGAGCGATTTCGCCGGCGACAGAACGATTATCATAGAGGCTTGCAGGCACGCCGTGCCTGGCGGTCAAAGACGAAAGCCAGATTGTAACGAATGCCCGGTTCCCATGCCTCACGCGGCGCTTTGCGCGTCGTCCTCGATTCCAATGTGTGGATCGACATTCTCGTGTTCGACGATCCGCACACGCGGCCGATCGCGGCCGCGCTCGAAAGCGGCGCGTTGGCTGCGCTGATCGACGCGCGCTGCCTCGCCGAACTCACCTACGTGCTCGACTACCCGCAATTCGTGCATCGCAAAGTGGACAAGGCCGCCGCGCTCACGGTCGTCGCTCGGCTCGCGCAGCTGGTCGAACCCGTTGCGCCACAGGAAGACGCCAGGCCCTTGCCCAAATGCAAAGATCGCGACGACCAGAAGTTTCTCGAGCTTGCGCACGCCGCGCAGGCCGACTGGCTGGTCTCGAAAGATCGCGCGGTGTTGAAGCTGGCCAAACGGATTGCACGTGATTTCGGCTTTCAGATCGCCCAGCCGGCGCCCTTCGTCGTCGCCATCGGCGCGTTACCGAGCACCACCGGCGAGCCCGCAACCGCATGACTCGCCAGCCGCATGGCCCTGGCCAGACGGCTAACGCGAGCTTCGCGGCGCGCACACCGCGCCGCGATTCCCTACAATCAGGCTTCGCCCGTTTCAAACGACGCCTTTGTCTAACCCACTTGCCCACGCTCCGGACAGCGCCATGAATGCACCGCACGACACGCCAACGAGTCCCACGTTTCCGTCTCGCCTGCCGAATGTCGGCACGACGATTTTCACCGTGATGAGCGCGCTCGCCGCCGAAAAAGGCGCGGTGAATCTGGGTCAAGGCTTTCCCGATTTCAACTGCGATCCGCGAATTGTCGACGCGGTCGCGAACGCCATGCGCGAGGGCCACAACCAATACCCGCCCATGGCGGGTGCCGCACCGCTGCGTCAGGCGATCTCGGACAAGATCGCGAACCTGTACGGCCGCCGCTACGACGCCACGACTGAAATCACCGTGACGGCGGGCGCGACCCAGGCATTGCTGACCGCGATTCTCTGCAGCGTCCATCCGGGCGATGAAGTGGTGGTGGTCGAACCGACCTACGACAGCTACCTGCCGTCCATCGAACTGGCCGGCGGCAAGCCGGTCTTCGTCACGCTGGAAGCGCCCGACTACGCGATTCCGTTCGACAGGCTCGCTGCCGCGATCACGCCGAAAACCCGGCTCCTGCTGATCAACACGCCGCACAATCCGACCGGCACGGTCTGGCGCGAGCAGGATATGCGCAAGCTCGAAGAAATCGTGCGCGGCACCAACGTGCTGATCCTCTCCGACGAAGTGTATGAACACATGGTCTATGACGGCGCGCCGCACGAGAGCGTGGCCCGCTATCCGGAACTGGCGCAGCGCAGTTTCGTGGTGTCGAGCTTCGGCAAGACCTACCATGTGACGGGCTGGAAGGTCGGCTACGTAGCCGCGCCTGCCGCGCTCACCGCCGAGTTCCGCAAGGTGCACCAGTTCAACGTGTTCACCGTCAACACGCCAATGCAGATCGGCCTCGCCGACTACATGAAAGATCCGGCGCCGTATCTCGACCTGCCGGCGTTTTATCAGAAGAAGCGCGACTTCTTCCGCGCCGGCCTCGCGAATTCACGCTTCAGGCTGTTGCCGTGCACGGGCACGTACTTTCAGTGCGTCGACTATTCGGCAATCAGCGATTTGCCCGAAGCCGAATTCGCGCAATGGCTGACCGGCGAGATCGGCGTCGCGGCCATTCCGGTCTCGGCGTTCTATCACGAGGCACATGAGTCGGGCGTGGTGCGCTTCTGCTTCGCCAAGCAGGAGAGCACGCTCGCCACCGCGCTCGAGCGGCTGGCGCGGCTTTAAAATGTCCCGCGCGATGCCAAGAACGCTCCCCCGTTTCTTGCCATCGCGCGCAACGGCCCGGGCGTGCGCGGTGCGCGCCCGTTCGCTTACTGGCAGGCCGCGCCCGTCAACCCGGGCGCGACGCGGCGATATACGCCTTGCGATCCTCGGTCACACGCTGCGCGGCCGGCCGTGCGTTGATCGCTTTCACGTAGCCCTTCCAGTCCACGCCGGCGTCCAGCAGAAAATCGCGCCCGTAGATGGTCTGCGTCGCCATGCCCACCAGCGGCAAGCTCACGTATCCGGCCGTATCCGCAACGCTGAAGCGCTCGCCGCTCAGATACGGCCCGAACTTCGCGATCCGCCTGAAGCCGGCAATATGATGCTCAAGCAGTTTCTCGACACGCCCTTTGGTCGCCTCGGTCACGGTGCCGCCAAAGAACGCTTCCTTGTAGAGATTGCGCGCGGTCAGTTCGAGATGCACGTCCACGAACATGATCAGCTCGCGCTCCTTGGCCGCTTCCCAAGGGTCGGTGGAGAAAATCGCCTTGTCGGGAAAGCGCGCCGCCAGATACTCGACAATGCATTGCGATTCGCACAGATCGCCGTCTTCAGTCTGCAGATAAGGCACCTTGCCGAGCGGCGAATGCTCGAGCATGGCCTCTTCCTGGCTCGGCAGCACCGCCACCTCCTCGAACGGAATGCCGTGTTCGAGCAGCACGAACTTCACTTTGTTGTAATAGTTAGAGAGCGCGAAACCGCACAGCTTGATCATCGGGTGTCTCCTTCCTTCGGGTCGTATGCGACCGCCTGTCAACGTCAAAGCAGCGGTCTTCGATCAATCATCCAGTAAATTGCACGATCGTGCTATTCTAAAATAATCATGGAGTCGAGCATCACAATGACCTCTCGCAATTTCAGCATCGAGACTATCGGCATTGTCGGAACCGGCGCAATGGGCCGCGGCATCGCACAGATTGCCGCGTTGGCCGGCCTCACTGTGCGTCTGTATGACACCAACCCTGCTGCAATCGGCGCTGCGCGCGACTACCTCGCCGAAACTTTCGCGAAGTTGACCTCTAAAGGCAAGCTCGACCAGGCGCGCTCTCTCGCCGCACTCGCGAATGTCAGCGGCGCGCAGGCCATCGGCGAGTTGGCCGGTTGCGATCTGGTCGTTGAGGCGATCGTCGAAAAACTCGACGTCAAGCAGGCGCTGTTCCGCGAACTGGAGACCATTGTGAGCGGACGCTGCATCCTCGCATCCAACACGTCTTCGCTGTCAATCACGGCAATTGCCGCCGGCTGCAGCGATCCGTCGCGCGTGGCCGGTTATCACTTCTTCAATCCCGTGCCGTTGATGAAAGTCGTCGAAGTGATCGACGGTCTGCGCAGCGATCCCGCCGCGGGTGACGCGCTGATGGATCTCGCGCGCCGCATGGGTCACACGCCGGTGCGCGCGAAAGATATGCCCGGCTTCATCGTGAATCACGCGGGCCGCGGCATGAATACCGAGGGCTTGCGCGTGGCGGGTGAAGGTGTGGCGAGTTTCGCGGACATCGACCGCATCATGCGCGAGCAGGCGGGCTTTCGCCTTGGCCCATTCGAGTTGCTCGATCTGACGGCGCTGGACGTCTCGCATCCGGTGATGGAGTCGATCTATCACCAGTTCTATGAAGAGCCGCGCTTCACGCCTTCGCCTATTACCGGCACGCGGCTCGCGGGCGGACTACTCGGCCGCAAGACGGGTGAAGGCTTTTATCGCTACGAAGACGGCAAGCAGCAGGTGCCTGCCGAAGCGCCCACGCCGACCGGATTGCCGGCCAGTGTGTGGGTCAGCAAGCGTTATCCGCAAGCGCATGACGCCGTCGCGCAACTCGTCGAAAAAGCCGGTGTGAAACTCGACGACGGCATCACGCCCGAAGCGAACTCGCTGATCGTCGTCACACCGTTCGGTCACGACGCAACCACGGCCGCGGTCGACGAAGCGCTCGACGCCGCCCGTGTCGTCGCGATCGACGCGCTCTTCCCGCTCGTTGGTGCGCAACGCCGCACGCTGATGACAACGCCCGCCACCACGCGCACCGCGCGTGACACGGCGCATGCGCTCTTTGCCGCCGACGGCGTTCCCGTCACCGTGATCCGCGACTCGACCGGCTTCGTCGCGCAACGCGTGGTGGCGACCATCGTCAACATCGGTTGCGATATCGCGCAACAACAGATCGCCACGCCGGAAGATATCGATCTCGCCGTGACGCTCGGCCTCGGCTACCCGCGCGGCCCGCTGGCGCTGGGCGACACGCTCGGCTCGACCACTATTCTCGCGATCCTGCGCAATATGTTCAGCGTGCTCGGCGACCCGCGCTATCGTCCGTCGCCCTGGCTCGCGCGGCGAGCTCAACTTGGCCTGCCGCTGACCCAGCGCGACGCAGCCGATACCGAAACGCACACCACGGAGACGCAACAATGAGCGCCGAACTGCTGACCTCGCGCCCGACCGAAAGCGAATCGACACTGGTTCTCACGCTGTCGAATCCCGGCGCGCGCAACGCGCTGCATCCGGACATGTACGCTGCCGGCATCGAGGCGCTCGACTCGGTGGAGCGCGATCCGTCGATCCGCGCCGTCGTGATTACCGGCGCCGACAACTTCTTCTGCGCGGGCGGCAATCTGAACCGTCTGCTGGAAAATCGCGCGAAAGATCCGTCCGTGCAGGCCCAGAGCATCGATCTTCTCGGCGAATGGATCTCGGCGCTGCGCCTTTCTTCAAAGCCGGTGATCGCCGCTGTCGATGGCGCCGCCGCCGGCGCGGGATTCTCGCTCGCGCTCGCGTGCGACCTGATCGTTGCCGCGGACACGGCCAAATTCGTGATGTCGTATGCACGCGTCGGCCTGACACCCGACGGCGGCGGTTCGTGGTTTCTCGCGCAAGCGCTGCCGCGTCAGTTGGCCACCGAAGTACTGATTGAAGGCAAACCGATCGGCGCCACGCGCTTGCATGAACTCGGCGTCGTCAACAAACTCGCCAAAACGGGCGCCGTGCGCGACGCCGCGGTTGCCTGGGCCGATGAGCTCGGCAAGATTTCGCCCAATTCGGTCGCTCGCATCAAGGGGCTGATCGGCGCGGCCGGCACGCAGCCACTCGCCGACCATCTCGTTGCGGAGCGCGACAACTTTGTCGCATCGCTGCATCATCGCGACAGTCTGGAAGGGATTTCCGCGTTCCTCGAAAAACGCGCTCCGGTGTATAAGTGAACATCAGTGACCGACAGGACCATGCCTGACTATCAACTGCCCAAACGCCGCCGCATCTTTCTGATGCGTCACGGCGACGTCACCTATTTCGACGGCTCCGGCCGCGCGATCGATCCCGAGACCGTGCCCTTGAACGCCAACGGCCGCGAACAGGCGAGCGCGGCGGGCCGCGAGTTCGCCGCGCAGCAGATCCGGTTCGACCGGGTGATCGTCAGCGGTTTGCCGCGTACCATCGAAACGGCGCGGCGCGTGCTCGCCGAGACCGGCCAGCAGATCGAACTGGAAATCGAGCCCGCCTGGGAAGAGATTCGCGGCGGCAAGCTCGGCAATATTCCGCTCCACGATATGGAGGCCGCGTTTCTCGGCGTGTTCGACGGAATCGTGCCGGAAAGCACGCGCTTTCTCGACGGCGAGACCATTGGCGAGTTATTCGATCGCGTGCTGCCCGCGCTCGCTGCGTTGCGCGAGGACACCTCGTGGGACACCGTGCTGCTCGTCCTGCACGGCGGCGTGAATCGCGCGATCCTGTCGCATGCGCTTACGGCCGGCGGCCGCACGTTCTTCGGGCACCTGGCGCAAGCCACCGGCTGCATCAACGCGCTCGACGTGGGCGTCGTGCCACGCGACTGGGTGCTGCGCACGATCAACTATTCACCGCCGTCGCCGCTTCATCGCGGCGTGCGCAACACCACGATGGAAATGCTCTACGCACAATTCATTCAATACAAGCGTAGCTGAACCCGAACTGGAGGAGACAGATGGTGCAAGCCACACAGACCGGCGAACCGGAACACCAGCCGGACTATTCGGACTTCGAGGGCACGCGCCCGGTCAGCGAGCGACAACGCTTCGACAGCGACGCGCTCGCCGCGTGGCTGACCCGGCACGTCGACGGATTCGCCGGCCCGCTCACGCTGGAGCAATTCGCCGGCGGGCAGTCCAATCCGACCTTCAAGCTGCTCACGCCGTCCCGCTCGTATGTGATGCGCGCCAAACCCGGTCCAGCGGCGAAACTGCTGCCGTCCGCGCACGCCGTCGAACGTGAATATCGCGTAATGCACGCGCTTGCCGACACCGATGTGCCGGTCGCGACAATGCTCGCCTTGTGCGAGGACGAAAGCGTGATTGGCCGCGCGTTCTATGTGATGGAGTTCGTCGAAGGCCGCGTGCTCTGGGACCAGTCGCTGCCCGGCATGACACCCGCCGAACGCGCCGCGATCTACGACGAGATGAACCGCGTGATCGCGGCGCTGCACAGCGTCGACGTCGCGGCGGTCGGCCTCGCCGATTATGGCAAGCCGGGCAATTACTTCGCGCGCCAGATCGGTCGCTGGAGCAAGCAGTACATCGCGTCCGAGACCGAGCCGATCGACGCCATGCAGCGCCTGATCGAATGGCTGCCGCAGCATATGCCGGCCGAAACGGGCGAGCGCGCTTCGATCGTGCATGGCGACTACCGGCTCGACAATCTGATCTTTCATCCCGAGGAACCGCGCGTGCTCGCCGTACTCGACTGGGAGTTGTCGACGCTCGGCGATCCGCTCGCCGACTTCGCCTATCACTGCATGGCGTGGCACGTCGATCCGACGCAATTCCGCGGGATCGCGGGCCTCGACTGGGCGGCCTTGGGCATTCCCGACGAAAGCCAGTATGTCGCGCGCTATTGCGAACGCACCGGCTTCGAGATTCACGGCGACTGGAATTTCTACCTGGCGTACAACATGTTTCGCATCGCCGCGATCCTGCAAGGGATCATGAAGCGTGTCGTCGACGGCACCGCGGCCAGCGCGCAGGCGCTCGACGCCGGCCGCCGCGCGAAGCCGATGGCCGAACTCGCCTGGCGCTACGCGCAGAAAGTGCGCTGAGCGGATTCGCGCGTCCGGCCGCGCCCCGAACAAACGTCGTCCGTTACCCGTCATTCGCGAGGTCTTACATGAATTTCGATTACACCCCGAAGGTTCAGGCGTTGCGCGAGAAACTGCTCGCCTTCTTCGACGAGCACATCTATCCGAACGAGCAGGCGTTCTACGCGGAGATTGCACGCAATCGACAGAACGGCAACGCGTGGCTGCCCACCGAACTGATCGAACAACTCAAACAGAAAGCGCGCGACGCCGGCTTGTGGAATCTGTTCCTGCCTGAATCCGTGCGCGGCGCCGGCTTGACGAACCTCGAATACGCGCCGCTGTGCGAGATCATGGGCCGCGTACCGTGGGCGCCCGAAGTATTCAACTGCAACGCGCCCGACACGGGCAACATGGAAACCATCGAACGCTACGGCAGCGACGACAACAAGCGCGAGTGGCTCGAACCGCTGCTGCAAGGCCAGATCCGTTCGGCGTTTCTGATGACGGAGCCTGAAGTCGCGTCGTCGGATGCGACCAATATTCAGACCAGCATCGTGCGCGACGGCGACTACTACGTGATCAACGGCCACAAATGGTGGTCGTCCGGCGCGGGCGATCCGCGCTGCAAGATCTATATCGTCATGGGCAAGACGGATCCGGATGCGCCACGCCACCAGCAGCAGTCGATGATTCTGGTTCCCGCCGACGCCACCGGCATCACCGTGCGCCGGCCGCTCACCGTCTTCGGTTACGACGACGCGCCGCACGGGCACATGGAAATCACGCTCGAAAATGTGCGCGTACCCGCCACCAACATGCTGCTCGGTGAAGGGCGCGGCTTCGAGATCGCGCAAGGTCGGCTCGGGCCGGGACGCATCCATCACTGCATGCGCCTGATCGGTCTCGCCGAACGCGCACTCGAATTGATGTCGATACGCTCGCTGCAACGTGTCGCGTTCGGCAAGCCGGTTGCCGCGCAAGGCGTCACGCAGGAGCGTATCGCCGAAGCTCGTTGCATGATCGAGCAGGCGCGTCTGCTCACCCTGAAAACGGCCTACATGATGGACACCGTCGGCAACAAAGGTGCGCGCGGCGAGATCGCCATGATCAAGGTCGTCGCGCCGAACATGGCTTGTCAGGTGATCGACTGGGCGATTCAGGCGCACGGCGGCGGCGGTGTCAGCGACGATTTCCCGCTGGCGTATGCCTATGCGTCCGCACGAACACTGCGTTTCGCCGACGGCCCCGACGAAGTGCACCGCAATGCGATCGCCAAACTCGAACTCGCACGTTATATGGATGCCGGCGCGGCGGCTCGCGTGGAGACGCCGATTACGCGGTTTTGAGGCCGGGCAGGCATTTTTTTGGAGACGCGGCGCAATCCACGAAACATTGATTTCGCCGCGGCATCTGAATCCGCATCAGCAAAAAGCGCGAGCCGGCATGAATGCCGCTCGCGCTTTTTCAATATACGTACGCGGAAACGCTAGAAATAATGCCGCGTGATGAACTCCGCGACACACACCGGCCGCTCACTGCCCTGCCGTTCCAGCGTCACATTCCATAGCACCTGCACGCCGTTGTTCTCCACTTCGGTAACGGACTCGACGGCGAATCCGGCGCGCAACCGCGAACCGACCGGCACCGGCGACGTAAAACGCACGCGATTCAATCCATAATTGACGCCCATACGCTGCTCGAGCGCCACCGTCCTGTCGAGCAGCGCCGGAATCAGCGACAGCGTCAGGAAACCGTGCGCAACGGGACCGCCGAACGGCGACTCCCGCCGTGCCCGTTCCGGGTCGACGTGAATCCATTGATGATCGCCGGTCGCTTCGGCAAAACGATCGACACTCGTCTGGTCCACCGTCAGCCATTCGCTAACGAGCGGCTCGGCACCCACCAGCGCGCGCAAGGCGGTGGCACTGCCCAACGTGGCGGCAGCCGCCGCACTGTCCGTCATGACGCGGCACCCGGATTGCGCAGCCCGAACAGTCCTTTCGAGCGCACCGTGATCACCGTTTCGCCATGCTGATTGATGCCTTCCCATTGCGTCGATACGATGCCGCGATCCGGCTTGCTCTCCGAAATACGCTTGTCGAGCACGGCGTTCATCATGGTGATCGTGTCGCCGACTCGTACCGGCTTCAACCAGCGGATTTCGTCGATGCCAGGCGAGCCCATCGACGTGGAATCCGCGAACGCGTTACGCACCAGCATGCCCATCATGACCGAACAGGTATGCCAGCCACTCGCGACCAATCCGCGGAACGGCGATTCGGCAGCCGCGGCTTCGTCCAGATGAAACGGCTGCGGATCGAACTTCTGCGCAAACTCGACGATCTCGTCACGCGTGAACGTGTGCTTGCCGATTTCGATGCTCGTGCCGACTATCAAGTCCTCGTAACTCAAACCCATTGTCGTCTCTCCTTTATTCGATTCGAGCGGCTGATCACGCCTCGGCCGCGACGAAGCCGGGCAGCGCGGCGAACCGCGCGAGATGATGATCGACATCGCCCAATGTGGTTTCGATGATAGCAAGCCGCTTGAACAGATGTGCCGCCGCCACCTCATTCGTGACGCCCATGCCGCCATGCAACTGAACCGCCTGCTGACCGACAAAGCGCGCGGCCTGACCCACCCGTGCCTTCGCAGCGGAAACCGCGCGGCGACGTTCGTCGACGTCCGTGCTGCTGTAGCGCATGGCGGCCAGATACGTGACGGAACGCGCCTGCTCGGCGTGAATCAGCATCTCCACCATGCGATGCTGCAAGGCCTGAAAACGCGCGATCGGCTGGCCGAACTGTTGGCGCGTCTTCGTGTAGTCCACGGTGGCGAGGTTCAAGGCGTCGAGCGCGCCGATTGCCTCGGCGCACAGCAGCACCGTGCCGTAGTCGGCGATATGCTCTAGCGCAGCCGCACCGGCGTGTTGGCCGGCAAGCCGGCGCGCAGGTGTGCCGTTGAATTCGAGCGTGGCGGCACGCTGGCCGTCGATCGTGCGGTAGTCCGTGATCGTGACGCCGGCCGCATGGCGCGCCACGACGAAGAGTGCGATCTCGCCGTTCAGCCGGGCGGGCACGATCCAGTGATCCGCCTGCGCGCCGTGCAATACGACCGACTTGGTGCCGCTCAATGTCTGCTGCCCGCCCTGCCCGCTCGCGGTTGTCTCAATCGAGAAAAGGTCGTAGCGAGCGTGCGGTTCGTGAAATGCCACAGCCAGTTTGATCTCGCCCTGAGCCGCACGTTCGAGCAGCGACGCGTCTTCGCCTTGTTCGCTACCCGCGAGGCGCAACGCCTCGATGCCGACCGCAGTCGCCCAATAAGGCTCGACGACCAGCGCGCGGCCGAGTTCCCGCATGACGACAAGCATGTCGATCGGGCCGCCGTTGAAACCGCCTTGCGCTTCCGGCACCGGCAGCGCAGTCAGGCCCAGTTCGGCAAACGCGGCCCAATGCGCATCGGATACACCGGTTTCCGACCGCACGATCGCCTGGCGCGCTTCGAACCCGTAGCTCTTGTCCAGATAGCGGCGCAACGCATCGGCGAATTGCTGCTGCTCTTCGTTGAAAGTGAAGTCCATGCGCCGCTCCTCAAAGTCCGAGAATCATCTGCGCGATGATGTTCTTTTGAATTTCGTTCGAGCCGCCGTAAATCGACGTCTTGCGGAAGTTGAAGTAGTACGCGGCGAGAGGCGCGGCATCGTCCTCGCCGGCGAGGCTATGTTCGCGCTCTCCTTCGAGGAACGGTATGTCGAACGGTGCGGCGAGCGGCCCGACTGCTTCGAACATCAGTTCGGTCAGCGCTTGCTGCACTTCCGTGCCCTTGATCTTCAGCATCGACGCTTCCGGTCCCGGCCCGCGTCCGCCTGTTTCATTGGCGACCACGCGTTGCACGGTGACTTCGAGCGCCATCAACTCGATTTCGAGGTTCGCGACTTTTGCGGCAAACACCGGATCTTGCAGCAGCGGCTTGCCGTTCTTTTTCTGACTCAACGCAAGGCGTTTCAGGAAGACGAGTTCGCGCTTGGACTGGCCGACCCGCGCGATGCCGGTGCGCTCGTGGCCGAGCAGATACTTCGCGTAAGTCCAGCCACGATTTTCTTCACCGACCAGATTCTCGACCGGCACCTTCACGTCTTCGAAGAAAACTTCGTTCACTTCGTGATCTTCGTCGAGCGTAATGATCGGCCGCACGGTGATACCCGGCGTTTTCATGTCGATCAGCAGGAACGAGATGCCCTCCTGCTTTTTGGCGCCGCTGTCCGTGCGCACGAGGCAGAACATCATGTCGGCGTACTGGCCGAGTGTGGTCCACGTTTTCTGACCGTTGACCACGTAATGGTCGCCGACGCGCTCCGCGCGCGTGCGCAGCGACGCCAGATCCGAACCCGAGCCCGGCTCCGAGTAGCCCTGGCACCACCAGTCCGTACCGTCGAGAATGCGCGGCAAATAGTGGCGCTTCTGTGCCTCGTTGCCGTATTTCATCAACACGGGCGCCACCATGGAGACACCGAAAGGCAGCACGGACGGCGCGCCGATACGCGCGCACTCTTCGTCCCAGATGTGCCGTTGGGTAGCGTCCCAATCCGGGCCGCCGTATTCTTTCGGCCACGCTGGCGCAGACCAGCCGCGCGTGCCAAGCAGCTTGTGCCAGCTTGCGAAGTCTTCGCGGGAAAGCCGCTTGTGATTGAGTACCTTGTCGCTCAGTTCCCGAGGCAGATTTGTCTCAAGCCAGGCGCGGATGTCGGCGCGGAACGCGCTGTCAGCGGGCGAATAGTCCAGATTCATGCGTAGTGTCTCCTGGCCGCCGCCACCCGCCGCCAGTGAGCCACTGCGCTATTGCAGCGGTTCCTTCAAGGCAGCCGGGACCGGCAGCGGCATCACTTCGATGCCTTCTTCGACCAAGGCTTTCGCGTCTTCCGGCGTGGTGACACCGCGAATATTGCGTGCGGGCGCTTCATTGTAGTGAATGCGCCGTGCTTCCTCGGCGAAGCGGTCGCCCACGTTCTCGGTCTTTTCCAGTACCTCGCGCAAGGCACGCATCGCGCGCGCCTGCATTTCCCCTGCGTCCGCCGGCGCTTTCGTTCCGGTCGCACCCGACAGGTTCAGGCGCGGCGCCGACGGCAAACGGCTCACCTCGTTCGCACCGCAGATCGGACATTCGACGAGCTTGCGGGACTGCTGCGATTCGAAGTCATCAGCCGAAGCGAACCAGCCTTCGAACCGATGGCCATGCGGACACTGTAAATCGAGGACCTTCATGTGGAATCAGGGCTTGCGTGCCAGTTTAGCGCAAAACGTAAATTTGTGAACGGTCGTTCGTAAAATTTTACAGACGAAGGCGCCGACGCCGGAAGTCGCCGACAATCCAGACGCGGTGGGCGATTTTAACGCTTTGCGCCGAGGCCCGCCGAAGGTACTCCGGAAGGCTAATGGGCTTGCCGATCACATACGCCTGCGAGGCTACGCACGCTGGCTGCCGCTCTGCTTTTATGCCACGAGGCATTCCAGTTGACGGCCCAGCCTTGGCTCGAGTTCGCGTGCCTCTTTGGCAAGGTTGATCTGCTTGGCCGACCTTGCGACCTCGAACACATCCGGCTTGATGTCATAACCACCGCGCGCGGTGAGCCAATCAAGAATGTCCGACAGATGCCACACCGATGCACTGCCCTCGTGGACCGGAGGCGGAAAGTCGATTGCGTGGTTCAGCATTAGCTTGCGCATGTTTTGCCGCGACACGCCTGCGACTTCGGCGACGTCAGTGAGGCCAACGAAATCGGGCCCCGCTTCCACAAGACGCCCGGACGGCACCACTCGTTTGAAGTCCTGGAGAGCACTGACCAGCGCCCCGAATGCGGACGCGCCTTCGCGAGTAAAGAACAGCGCGATGCGGCCCGGCTGACCGACACCAACGGTGGCGTCGTCACACCCAGCTTCGCCCAGACGCTCAACGATCGCGTCAAGATCGCAATCTTCCGCCGCGAGCTGGTACTTCAAGGTGAACACATATTCCATACGTTACTCCTGCTTTCATTCAGCCCGACACTGTCGCCAACAGAACGCCCCTGCTACCGGCGAGCCGTGCAGTTATCCACAATGCGCCGCAGATGCCTGGCATGGTTGCCGGGATTCTTCGGCGTACTCCAGACGCTCGCTATGCAGAACTCGCCGCACCGGCACTCGGCGTCTTTGTCGGGACAGTACATTTTTCCCCAGGCGTGGCTTTTGCCACCGCCCTGAACACGCCAACCGTTCTGTTCCGCGTACGCCAATGCCGCCTCGACCTCTTTCTTGGAATGGGTTCCTCGAACCATCTACGCCCTCCAATTTAATGAGTGGAAGCAAGGTTGTCAAGTGACAACAAACTTATCCACCCTGAATCAAATATCTCTCATATACTTCGCCATCCGAAGTAAAAATGCCTGATGCCGTTGCCAGAGGTCTATGCTAGAGATACAACGCTCGTGGAGCGAGACTGCCTGAAGTCATAAGACAAAGGCACGTTTTCGAGACAGGATCAATTCGATCGAAGGGTGTCGGCAGCCCGCTTGGGAGACGGAGAAAAACAAGCGCCGCCTCGCACGACATGTGTCAAGGCGGGCCATCGCGACCCGCCTTTTTTTGCGCTCTTCGTGCACACCCTGCGTCATCCTTTGAGGAGCCGTCTGACAATCCATGCGTACAGACGGTCCAGCGTCGGCTCGACGTGCCGCTCACTCCAGTCGAGCGCGATAATCGTGAACGTCACGAGCGCCGCACTCGCGATGAACCCGGCCAGCCACGGTTCCACCTGCGGCCAGTTCAGGACGATCCGCCGTGCGAGAACATTGCCACCTACGAGCGACACGACGAAATAGATCGCCTTGCGCCACGTCGTGGTCTCATGCGAACGCGTCAGATACAGGAGCGCTCCACAAGCGACGCCCAATACCCTTTCGAAGTCGTTGAGCATGTGCGACGCGACGAAGGCAACACTGCCTCTCAAGCCGCCCACCAATACCGGAGTGGCGGAAAAAACAACAGGATAAGTGGCCATGATGGTATCCAACTCCAAAGGTCCAGAAGCCGACCGGCTTGTGTGCGGCGGCGCTCGCCGGAGCGCCGCCGCACTTCGCGGTCAGGGCATGATCACCGCAACCGGTAATCAGGCGCTGCCGAGGTCCTCCCAGACCTTGCCGTCATACTTCTGCTTGCTCGTGCAAGCAGGATCGCCCGGCTCGTCGGAGCGGCTCGCCCACCACGACGCGCAGTACTTGCGCAGACCCTGGCCGCGATAGTCGTGCGTCACTACCGAGCCGCCCGGATAGTCCTGCGGCTTCCACGTGCCGGCGCTCTGGCCCGCGACGACCGTCACGGTGACCGATGCGACCGACTGCGCGCCGTCGCCGCCGTGCCCGGTCACCGTCAATTGGACCGGATACGCGATGGTCTTCGCGAGTGTTGGTGCGGTCACGGTAACGCTCGCCTGATCGGAGCCGTCGAACGACAGGCCCGGCGCGCTCCACTTGTAGACCAGCGGTGCCGGGCCGGTCGAATCCGCACCCGAGAGCGACAGCGGCGCGCCGCTCTCCACATTCGTCTTACCCGTAATGACCGCCTTCACGGAGCCACCGGACGACGGCGTGGCTTCCAGATAGATCGCCTCGCTCGACGTCGACGTGCCGTCGCTCACCGACAGCTGGATCAGGTAGTCGGTCGTCTTGGCGACGCTCGGCACAACCCCGCTCACGACCGCCTCGTGCGAGCCGTCGAACGGCAGTTGCGGCGCCGCCCACGCGTAGGACAGCGGATCGCCGTCCGGATCGAATGACGCGGTGCCCGAGAGCTGGAACGCCGTCCCCGACGCGAGTTGCATCGTCATCCGGGCTACCGGCGGCTGACCGCTTTTCGATTTCACGGTCAGCTTGACCTGCGCGGTGTTGGTGTTGCCGTGACCGTCGTCGACGGTCAGCTTCACCGTGTAGCTCGTGGCGGCACCCGTCGGCACGACGCCGTCGACCTCGACAGTGGTGGCGCCGTCGAACGGCAGCCCCGGAGCCGACCACAGGTAAGTCAGCGCATCGCCATCCGGATCGTTCGAGCGCTTGCCGCTGAAGTGAACCGCGTCGCCTGCGAACGCTTCCAGCGGACCGTCGATCGCGGCCGCCGGCGGTCGGTTGCCGCCCTGCACATTGATGCCCTTGAAGTAGAACGGCGACATGTCGATCGTCTGCTTCTCGATCTCGTTGCCGAGCCCTTCGCGCGCGGCATTGACGAGCACGCCGCCGTCCATCTCGATGGTCCAGGTGAACAGACCCGCGAGACCGCGCTGACGCGCGTATTCGCCCTTGGCTTTCACCGTGCGCGGCGTATCGACCGAAATGAAGAGTCTCGAGTCTTTGCTGTACAGGTAATCGGCGTCGGCGACTTCGTCGGTATAGACGTCGTAGCCGTTGATGCCACGCTGGTTCTCCAGATCGAGGTAGTTATAGATCAGGTCGTACCATTCCGTCGTGCCCGATTCGAAGCTCCCGGTGGTCGTGCCCATGCCGGGATCGTAGGTGCCTTCGAGCGGCGACAGGTTAGTGAGCTTTGCATTGCGCGCGCTGCGGCTATACGCCGCGTAGCCGATCGCCACACGGTTCAACGGTACGCCGGTCTGGACCAGATAGTCGATCGCGGCGTCGATGCTGAACTCGTCCGGGTCGCTCGGGTGGCTCGGATGCAGGTTCGTATGGTGCGCGAGCTTCGGCGCCCACGGCGTGCCGAAGAAGTCGTAAGTCATGAGGTTGATGCCGTGCACGCCGGCATCGATCATGCCCTTCAGGTCGGCTTTCTTCATCTTCGACAAGGCGGCCGATGCGGCAATGCTGATCATCACATCCTTGCGGGCCGCGCCGTCGAACGCTTGCCTGAGTTCGCGCACCAGTGCCTGGAAGTTCGGCGTATCGGCATCGGAATAGGTATTGCCGTCGTTACCCTCTGCCGCCGGGTACTCCCAGTCGAGATCGATCGCGCCGAACATCGGGAAGCGCTTGAAGAGATCGAGGATGCTGTTGATCAGCGTCTTGCGCCGCGCCGGATCGGCGACCACCCAGTGAAACGCCTCGCTCATCGTCCAGCCGCCGATACTGAACGACAGCACCAGGTCGGGATTCTTGGCCTTCAGCTTGCGCAGACCGCCCAGCACCCCTTGCGCGGTGTCCTGATGGAACAGTGCCTGATAGTCGTTGCTCACCCAGCCCGGGAAGCCACAGTTGCGATACGAAGCGACGTCGCCCCATGCATCGACGAACGTGGCCTCGTCTTTCTTGCGGCCGAAATCCTGCGCGGCGCGGTTGATGGTGTTCTGCTTCTCGCCCTTGTCGCCGATGATGCCGGCAAAGCCGAGCACGAGCTTGTCATAGGCTTTCGCGTCGAGCAGCATCAGGTCGATGCCTCGGCCGCACGAATCGTCGGCGAAATCGCCGTCGTAGCGCCCGTCGTATTGCGACCAGTCCGTGTAGTAGCCGAACACCTTCGCGTCGTTCGGCTTGTAGCTGTTGTAGACCCGCTTCGCCACCCGGCCGGACGTGTAGCTGAACTTCTCGACTTCGGTGGCCGGCTGGTAGCCGTTCATCTGATACTTCTTTTCCGTCGCGCCCTTGGCACCGGCCTTGTCGCCCGGATCGCCGTTGTACACCAGCTTGCTGTTCTGGCGCCCCTGCTGTACGGAGCCGCTTGCGGACGTGGGAGTATTCGATTGCGTCATAAGAACCTCGTTCATGAAAAGTGGATGTCGACTGCTACGCACCGTGGCGTTGCCTGATCGACCCGTTCATGTTCGGATGCCTCATCGACGAACGACATGGAGAATCCATCGAAAATTCGCGCTCCGACAGCCGGCGGCGTAGGAGATCGGCCAGGTCATGCCACCTGCGCCGCTCCTCCACCTGCAACGGCGTCGAAATGCGCGACCGCCGACGCCAGTCGCGTGTCATAGGCATGTGTGTGATAGGCCGGACCGTTGTAGCGTCGCGCAAAATCGTCCCACCTTCCCTGCTGCAACGCGTGAAGCATTGCGGCGTCGCGTTCGATGAAACGAACGAATGCGTCGAGCTGGCTGCGCTCATCGATGGTCATCGACGCGGCAAAGTCGGACGCACTGGCGTAATCCAGATACAGCCAATGAAGGCCCATGATCTGGAATAACCCCCAGCTGCAGGCCTCGATCGCGCAAACGCAATCGAGCGCACTGGCCGCATCGAAACGTTCGTATTCCTTCGCGCCGCCCAGATAGCCTCCGGGTGTCGTATTGACGAGCTCAGGAAATTCGCTGCGCCACCGTTGTGCGGGCAACGCCGCGGCAACCAGCCGCCGATACATCACATGGCGCTCGAACAGGATCTTCGCTCGAGCATCCGGCAGGAAGCCGAAGCCCGCGCTCTCGACCTCGATCAGCGCGAGAAGCCGTGCTGGTGCAACGCCTAGCGCGTCGCTGGCCTCGGCCACATCGGGTTCGGAAAGCAACCCCGCACGCTGCGCCGTTTGCGCAACCAGCGCACGAGTCTGCTCACACACCGTGCCAGTGTCCGGCACCCCCCGCAGTTGCTGGAATCGCCGCAGCGCACTTTGTGTCTCGGGGCCCGACAGGCCATCCACTTTCAGGCGTGGATTTTCTTGCGCCAGCGCTCGCTGTAAAAAGACGACGCTCGTGCCGTGATTTATCGATGAATTCATGATGGGTAACCGTGAGATGGAAAAAAGAGTCGCGGCAGATAAAAAACCAACTGCTGCCGCGACGTGATTGTTTTTCCTCCGGTTTGCATGCGCCATAGAAGACGGCGGAGATTCGCATCTCACCTGCCTTGCCGGCCTCCATGCCGCTGCCTGCCACATGGAAGTTGCGATACTCCACCTGGTATCGGGATATGTCCGCTATAGCGCGCGCGCGCCCGGCTTCCTCCATTGGCTGAGACCGTTCACCGATGCTACGTTATGCGTATTAAATACGCCGGAGGAACCGTGAGTAAAAATAGTGGCATCGTTCGTTTCGACTGGCGACATGACCGTGTATCCGTCGGCCATATCGCCGTCCGCGTGTCGGGACAGGAAAAAGAAGTGCTCCGCCTGATGGTGGAAAGCGCCGGACGTGTATGCGACCGAGAAGCGTTGATGGGGGTCGTGTGGGGCGAGCGTGCGATCCATATGGACGAGCTCTATCTGACACAACTGGTTTACCGCCTACGCAAGTCGTTGAGACCGCTCGGCCTCGGCAACCATATCGTGACCATGCCCCGTGCAGGCTACCGGTTCGAACCGGAAGGACTTCAGATCGATGCCGACCAACCTCCGCAGGATGCGGCGCCTGCGTCGGCTGGCGCAGTCGTCACGGACGAGCCTGCGCGCGGCGCAGCCCTTCGTAACTGGTTCGCGCAATTACGCGACAGCGCGCCAAATCAGCCGGCACCGTCCGACTCGGTCGGCCTGCCGGCAATTCATACCGAAGAGGGCGTAGTCACCTATGCTGGGGCAACCGTTTATCTCACAGGTTTCGAAAGCGCGTTACGGCAGGCATTCGTCGAACAGCCCGATGTCACGCTCGAACGTGACGAGTTGATCTCACGGATCTGGGGCGATGAGCAGGACGTCGACGTGAATCGCCTGACGCGGCTGGTGTCGCGCTTGCGGCGTTCGTTGCAGCCGCTTGGGCTCGAGCGCCAGTTGATCTATATACCTTGTATCGGATATCGATTCTGCCGGACCGTGTCGCCTTCGCCCGCCGACATCGGCGGCGCCGGTGGTATCGGCAGCAACTCGCTGCCGTTGTTAGCCACCGTGCTTCAGTCGTTGCCACGCGCGGTTGCCGGGCTTACGTGGATCGCCTCGCGACGCACCGTCGCGCTGATCGGCGTGGCGTTGTTCGCCCTCACGGCCGCGCTTGCGATGCCGGCGGACCTCGGCAATGCAAGCCGCCCCGGCCGGCCTTTTGCCGCGCTACGCACTGGAGATGGTGCGCCAATAACCTGTAGCGCCGATTACGTGCATCACGTGTTCATTCGCGACGTAGTCGATTCGGTGGCGGCGTCGAGTTCTCCGCCTGTGCCGGCTACCGTGGACAGCGCGTGGAAACGGATCGTCATGGATTTGCACGCGGCGGGATGCCGTAGCGTGGCACCTTCCGCTCCGTCGTAACGCCCGTAGCGGATCAGTAGCGGATCAACCGCCAGGAGGCTGCCGCGCTGAACCGTGCGGCGATACCCTGCCTGCTCGGGATGGCCGGCACACGTTCTGAACTGCTGACGTTATTCCGGCTCCGCCATCGGCCACGCGCCCGACAGAATCTTCTCCAGCCAGAACGTGCCGATCACCGTCTTGACGTCGGTGATCTTGCCGGTGCGAACCCACTCGGACACCTCGGGCACACTCGCCGTGAACAGTTCGAGAAACTCGCCTTCGTCGAGCTTGCGCTCCCCCTCAGTCAAACCACGCGCGAGATAGATGTCGATGAATTCGGTCGAGTACGAAATGATCGGGTGAATGCGCGTCAGATAGACATACTCGCGCGCGGTATAGCCCGTCTCTTCCCGCAACTCACGAATCGCACAGGCCAGCGCGCCTTCGTTCGGGTCGAGCTTGCCGGCCGGATACTCGACCATGACCTTGCCCATCGGGTAGCGATACTGGCTTTCCAGCAACACACGGCCGTCGTCGAATAAGGGAATCACCATCACGGCGCCCGGGTGCTGAACATATTCGCGCGTGGCATGCTTGCCGTCCGGCAGGCGAACGGTATCGCACTTGAGCGTCAGAAACGGCCCTTGGTGGATCGTTTTGCTCTCGAGACAGGTCTCGGTAAGCGCGGCGTCGTGATCGGGAAGTTCAGCCATATGCGGACCTCGGAACAACTGGGTGCGCCGACGGCGAGGCGCCGTCAGCGGCGTTTGACGAGATACTGGAAGGTGAAGCCGGGGAATGCGAACACCACGAATAGCGCGAACGTGATTGCGTAGAACTGCCACCCCTGTTCGAAGCGGTTACCCGCGCGCGCTTCCAGCAGAAACCCGAGCGCGCCGACCACAAAGTACAGCACAATCAATTCGGCAATCTGGATCCAGGCGCTCTTCTTCGCCGCTTTCAACGGCACGGCGGCGAAGAGGCGCTGATTCAGGAACGGCAGGTTGGCGCCCACCAGCGCCAACAGCACGATAAACCAACCCGCAGCCGACATCAGAGCAGCAGCGTGTGCTGGATAGCCTGCAGGCAGGCCTTCAACAACGGATCCGGCACGATACCGAGCACCAGTACGGCCACGCCGTTGAAGGCG
Source organism: Paraburkholderia dioscoreae (assembly GCF_902459535.1). Lineage (NCBI taxonomy): Bacteria > Pseudomonadati > Pseudomonadota > Betaproteobacteria > Burkholderiales > Burkholderiaceae > Paraburkholderia > Paraburkholderia dioscoreae. Next base: position 1,358,640 of record NZ_LR699553.1, on the reverse strand, counting down.
AGCAAGGCACGCGTGCTGGTGTCGGCGAGAATGGGCGACTTGTCTTGCGGATCGTCGAAATACATCAGCTTGACGATACGCAGGTAGTAGAACGCGCCGAACAGCGAGGTGATCACGGCCAGCACCGTCAGCCAGGTCAAACCGGCGTTCATGGTGGCCTGCAGCACCGCGAGCTTCGCATAGAAGCCGACTGCGGGCGGAATGCCGGCGAGCGAGAACATCATGATCATCATCACGAACGCGAATACCGGGCTACGCTGGTTCAGGCCCTTGAAGTCTTCGAGCGTGTCGGCTTCGAAATCGCGGCGCGCCAGCAGCATGATGACGCCGAACGTGCCCATCGTCGTGATCAGGTAGACGATGCTGTAGTACATGGCCGAGCCGTACGCATTGGCCGCGCCCGTGGTCTTGCTGTCGACCACGCCGGCCAGCAGGCCGAGCAGCACGAAACCCATGTTCGAGATCGCCGAGTACGCGAGCATCCGCTTGACGTTGCGTTGCACGATACCGGTAATGTTGCCGACGATCAGCGAGAGCGCCGCGAGAATCACGAGCATCTGCTGCCACTCCACCGCCAGCGGCAGCAGACCCATCACCAGGAAGCGCAAGCCCCACGCGAACGCGGCCACCTTCGGACCGCCGCCGACCATCAGCGTCATGGCCGTCGGAGCGCCTTGATACACGTCAGGCACCCACATGTGGAACGGCACCGCACCCATCTTGAACGCCACGCCCGCCACGATGAAGATCACGCCGAACAGCAGCACGCTCGGGTCGTAGTGGCTCGTGCCGATCGCCTTGAACACTTCGTTCAGGTCGAGCGAACCGGTCGCACCGTACAGCATCGAGATGCCGTACAGCAGGAAGCCGGAAGCCAGCGCGCCGAGCACGTAGTACTTCATGGCCGCCTCGTTCGACTGCGCCGCATCACGACGCAAGGCAATCGCCGCGTACAGCGACAGCGACATCAGTTCCAGGCCGAGATACAGCGTCAGGAAGTTGTTGCCGGAGATCATGACGAGCTGGCCGAGCAACGAGAACATTCCCAGCAGGAAGAACTCGCCGCGGAACAGTCCGCGATCTTCAAGGTAGCGGCGCGAATAGACGATCGACACGGCGTAGCCGAGCGTCACCACCGCTTTCATCACGTTCGCGAACGAATCCACCACATACATGTGGCCGAAGTAGTAGCGCACTTGCGGGTCGAACGCATTCATCGCGAACCAGATGCCGGCGACCAGCGTCGAGAAGAACGCGATGAAATACGTGGTACGGCGACCGGCCTGGCCGACGAACGTGTCGTTGAGCCACGCGACGACAACGGCGAGCATCACCAGCGCGTCAGGCAACAGAGCAGTCATAGGGGCGTTTTGCATGGTCTTTAAATTCCTCCGCTCTGCGTTACTGAGGCAACGGCAGCTTTGATTGCGCAACGTGGGAGAGGAGGTTTTCCACGGATACGTGCATCACATCGGTAAAGGGCTTCGGATACAGGCCCATGAACAACGTCAGTGCAGCGAGCACTGCCAGCATGAAAAATTCGCGGCGGTTGATGTCGAGCAGGCTCCTCACGTGATCGTTGGCGATCGCGCCGAAGTACACGCGCTTGTACATCCACAACGTGTAGGCCGCGCCGAGAATCAGCGTGACTGCCGCGCCGCCCGCGATCCAGAAGTTGTACTGAACCGCCGCCAGAATCACCATGAACTCGCCGACGAAACCAGAGGTGCCAGGCAGGCCGCAATTCGCCATGGAGAACAGCATGACGAACGCCGCGAACTTCGGCATCACGTTGACGACACCGCCGTAATCGGCGATCTGACGCGAATGCATACGGTCGTACAGCACGCCGATGCTCAAGAACATCGCGCCCGACACAAAGCCGTGCGAGATCATCTGAACGATTGCGCCTTCCACACCGAGCTGGTTGAAGATGAAGAAGCCGAGCGTGACGAAACCCATGTGCGCGATCGACGAATACGCGACCAGCTTCTTCATGTCCGCCTGCACCATCGCGACGAGGCCGATGTAGATCACTGCGATCAGCGACAACGTGATGACAACCGGCGCGAGGAAGTGGCTCGCGTCCGGCGTGATCGGCAACGAGAAGCGCAGGAAACCGTATGCGCCCAGCTTCAGCATGATCGCGGCCAGCACGACCGAGCCGCCGGTCGGCGCTTCCACGTGGGCGTCGGGCAACCACGTGTGAACCGGCCACATCGGCACCTTCACGGCAAATGCCATGAAGAACGCTATGAACAGCAACACCTGAGGCGTCATGGCGATCTGCGCATGCTGCCACGTGGCGAGGTCGAACGTGCCGGTCTGGACGTACAGGTACAGCAGCGCGACCAGCATCAGCAGCGAGCCCATCAGCGTGTACAGGAAGAACTTGAATGCCGCGTACACGCGGTTCGCCCCGCCCCACACGCCGATGATGATGTACATCGGAATCAGCGTCGCTTCGAAGAACACGTAGAACAGCATGCCGTCGGCCGCGCTGAACACGCCGACCATGATGCCCGAGAGGATCAGGAATGCGGCCAGGTACTGCGCCACGTTCTTCGTGATCACTTCCCACGCGGCGATCACGACGATCACCGTAATCAGGGCCGTCAACACGACGAACCACATCGAGATGCCGTCGACACCCAGATGGTACGTAATGTTGAAGCGCTCGATCCAGTTCGCCTTTTCGACGAACTGCAGATCGGCGGTGCTCGAATCAAAACCCGTAATCAGCGGGATCGTCACGAGAAAGCTGACGACCGAGCCGATGAGCGCAATCCAGCGCGCGGGAGCCGGGTTCCGGTCGGAACCGATAGCGAGGACCAGCAGGCCAACGAGGATCGGTAACCAGATTGCGATGCTGAGAATCGGATAAGCGTGCATTAGTGTCCCTCGCCTTATTTGCCGCCGAGCGTTACAAACAGGGTCAGGAGCCCCAACATGCCGATAATCATGGCGAACGCGTAGTGGTAGATGTAGCCGGATTGGAGGAAACGGATCACGCCGGCGAACCAGCCGATAAAGCGTGCGCTGCCGTTGACGATGCCGTCGATCACCACGACGTCGCCTTCCTTCCAGAGACCACGGCCAATTGCCACGGCGCCCCGCGCAAACACGACATCGTTGATCTTGTCCAGGTAGTACTTGTTATCGAGCAACGTGTAGATCGGGCCGAATGCGCGCTTGATGACAGCCGGCAAATCCGGACGAATCAGGTACAGGAACCATGCGACCACCACACCCGCGAGCGCCAGCCAGACCGGCAGACCCGCGACCGAGTGCAGGCCCATCGATGCCCAGCCCTGGAACTCCTCGGCCATCTCATGCAGCGCCGGATGGTTTTCGCCGATGAAGATCACCTTGTCGAACGCCACGCCGTGCTGGAAAAAGTCGCCGAACAGCATCGGACCCACGCCGATCGCACCGATCACCACCGACGGAATCGCCAGCAGCACCAGCGGCAGCCACACCACCCACGGTGTTTCGTGCGGCTCGTGTGCGTGGTCGTCGTGACCGTGGCCGTGCGCGTCATGCGCATGGGCAGCGGCTTCGGCACCCATCGGCGAATCCGGGTGCTTCGGATCGCGGAAGCGCTCCTTGCCGTGGAACACCATGAAGTACATACGGAACGAATACAGCGCGGTCACGAAGACACTTGCCACCACTGCGAAGTACGCGAAACCCGAACCCGGCAGATGCGACAGCTTCACTGCGTCGATGATCGAGTCTTTCGAATAGAAGCCCGAGAAGAACGGCGTACCGATCAGCGCCAGCGAACCCACCAGCGACGTGATCCACGTGATCGGCATGTACTTGCGCAGGCCGCCCATGTTGCGCATGTCCTGATCGTGGTGCATGCCGATGATCACCGAACCCGCGCCGAGGAACAGCAGCGCCTTGAAGAACGCGTGCGTCATCAGGTGGAACACGGCGACCGGGTAAGCCGACACGCCGAGCGCCACCGTCATGTAACCTAGCTGCGACAGCGTGGAGTAAGCCACCACACGCTTGATGTCGTTCTGCACGATCCCGAGGAAGCCCATGAACAGCGCGGTAATCGCGCCGATGACCGTCACGAACGAGAGCGCCGTATCCGACAGTTCGAACAGCGGCGACATGCGCGTGACCATGAAGATACCGGCCGTCACCATGGTTGCCGCGTGAATCAGCGCGGAAATCGGCGTCGGGCCTTCCATCGAATCCGGCAGCCAGACGTGCAGCGGGAACTGCGCCGACTTACCCATCGCACCGATGAAGAGGCAAATGCAGGCCACCGTCAGCAGACCCCAGTCCGTACCCGGAAAGGTCAATGCCGCGAGTTCGGTGCGCTTCGCAAACACGTCGCCGTAGTTCATTGAACCGGCGAACGCGAACAGCAGGCCGATACCCAGCAGAAAGCCGAAGTCGCCGATGCGGTTCACGATGAACGCCTTCATATTCGCGTAGATCGCCGTGGGACGCGTGAAGTAGAAGCCGATCAGCAGGTACGACACCAGGCCCACCGCTTCCCAGCCGAAGAACAGTTGCAGGAAGTTGTTGCTCATCACGAGCATCAACATCGAGAACGTGAACAGCGAGATGTACGAGAAGAAGCGCTGGTAGCCGTCGTCGTCGGCCATGTAGCCGATCGTGTAGATATGCACCATGAGCGACACGAAGGTCACCACGCACATCATCATGGCCGTCAGCGAGTCGACCAGGAAGCCGACCTCGAACTTCGTCTTGCCGATCGACATCCATTCATAGACGGTCGCGTTGAAGCTCGCGCCGTCCATCACCTGGAAGAAGACGATGGCCGAAAGAATGAACGAGATCGCGACGCCGAGAATCGTGACCGAATGCGCACCGGCTCGCCCTACCGCCTTTCCGAACAGCCCGGCAACCAGACAGCCGGCCAGCGGTGCCAGCGGAATCGCCAGCAGCAGGTTTTCATTGAGTATCGTGGACATAACCGCTTTTCCTGAAATTAACCTTTGAGCTGATCGAGATCCTCGACATTGATCGTGTCGAGGCTACGGAACAGGGTCACCAGAATCGCGAGGCCGATTGCCGCTTCCGCTGCCGCAACCGTCAGCACGAAGAAGACGAAGATCTGGCCATGCACGTCGCCGAGGTAATGCGAGAACGCGACGAAATTGGTGTTCACCGCGAGCAGCATCAATTCGATCGCCATCAGGATGATGATGACGTTGCGACGGTTCAGGAAAATGCCGACGATGCTGATCGCAAACAGGATCGCGCCGAGGACAAGGTAATGGGCAAGGGTCAACATGATTTCTATCTCCTGTCCGCTCAGCTGTTCTTGGCCGGCGCCGAGTCGGCCGCTGCTGCCGCCGCTGCCGCGGCTTCTTCCGCCGCGACGGTGGCCGCGGTCTTTTCGGATTTCATCTTCACGACGCGCACACGGTCTTGAGCCCGTACCTTGACCTGTTCGCTGACGTTCTGACGTTTGCTGTCTTTCTTGTGGCTCGTGGTCAGCGCAATCGCCGCGATGATCGCCACCAGCAGCACCAGACCGGCCACTTCGAACGCAAAGATGTAGTCGGTGTAAATGATCTTGCCGATGAGGCGGGTGTTCGACCAGTCGCCCATGCCGTTAGCAGCGGCCGTGGTGTCGCGCAGCGCCGTGGCGGTCGCGCCGTAACCGTGCCACAGGATCAGCGCGGTTTCGATCACGATGATCGCGCCGACCAGCGTGGCCATTGGCACGAAGCGTTTGAAGTCTTTGCGCAGCACGTCGATATTGATGTCCAGCATCATCACGACGAACAGGAACAACACCATCACCGCGCCGACGTAGACCAGCACCAGCAGGATCGCAAGGAACTCGGCCTCCAGCAGCATCCAGATCGCGGCTGCGTTGAAGAACGCCAGCACCAGAAACAGTGCGGACGACACCGGGTTGCGCGAGGTGATCACCTTCAGCCCTGAAACCACCAGGAGCAGCGCGAAGATGTAGAACAGTACGGTCGTGAATTCCATGATTACCGGTTCATCGTTAGGCCATCGTCAGGCATTGTTCTTCGGCACCTGGGGCTGACATACAACTGGCATACCGCCAGAACAGCCGCACAGGTGCGCCGTGCCGCGGCGTTCAGGCCGTGGCGCCCGGCCCGACAACAGGCCGTGATTGCTGCATTTACCGCTGCATTTACTGCTTCAACTGAAGCGCTTCAACGATACGGTGCGTCCGCTGCCTTGTTCGCAGCGATCTCCGTTTCATAGCGGTCGCCCACAGCCAGCAGCATGTCTTTCGTGAAGTACAGATCGCCACGCTTTTCGCCGTGATACTCGAGAATGTGCGTTTCGACGATCGAATCGACCGGGCAGCTCTCTTCGCAGAAACCGCAGAAGATGCACTTGGTCAGGTCGATGTCGTAGCGCGTGGTGCGGCGGGTGTTGTCCGCGCGCGTTTCCGACTCGATCGTAATAGCGAGCGCCGGACACACCGCTTCGCACAGCTTGCACGCGATGCAGCGTTCTTCACCGTTTTCATAGCGTCGCAGCGCATGCAGACCGCGAAAACGCGGCGAGATCGGGGTCTTCTCTTCCGGAAATTGCACGGTCACCTTGCGCTGGAACGTATAACGTCCGGTCAACGCGAGGCCTTTGAGCAACTCCGTGAGGAAGAAGGTCTTGAAAAAGTTTTGGATTGCGGTCATGGGTTCATCCGCCCTTTATTTCCAGATATTCAACGGCGACATGATCCAGAAGCCGACCACCACCAGCCACACCACGCAGACCGGAATGAAGATCTTCCAGCCCAGACGCATGATCTGGTCATAGCGATAGCGCGGGAATGTGGCACGCGCCCAGATGAACACCGACAACAGGAAGAAAACCTTGGCGACGAGCCAGACGATGCCCGGGATAAACGACAGGAAGCCGAACGGTGCGCTCCAGCCGCCGAGGAACAGTGTTGCAGCCAATGCCGAGATCACGATCATGTTGATGTACTCGGCGAGGAAGAACAGCGCGAACGCCATACCCGAGTAATCGATCATGTGGCCCGCGACGATTTCCGACTCCCCTTCCACCACGTCGAACGGGTGACGGTTCGTTTCGGCGATGCCCGAGATGAAGTACACGACGAACATCGGCAGTAGCGGCAGCCAGTTCCACGACAGGAAGTTCAAGCCGTACGACGCGAAGATACCGTGTTCCTGCGAAGCGACGATGCCCGACAGGTTCAGCGTGCCGGCCGTCATCAGCACGACGACGAGCGCGAAGCCCATCGAAATTTCGTACGACACCATCTGGGCCGCGGCACGCATGGCGCCGAGGAACGCGTACTTCGAGTTCGACGCCCAGCCTGCCAGAATCACCCCGTACACGCCGATCGATGAAACCGCCATTGCATACAGAAGACCCGCGTTGATGTCGCCGAGCACCGCACCCGCCTGGAACGGAATCACCGCCCAGACCGCAAAGGCCGGCACCACCACCATGATCGGGGCGACCATGTAAATCCAGCGACTCGCCTGCGCCGGCTGAATCACTTCTTTCAGCAACAGCTTCAGCACGTCGGCGATTGGCTGCAGCAAACCTGCGGGGCCCACGCGGTTCGGGCCGAGACGCACGTGCATCCAGCCGATCAGCTTACGCTCCCACAGAATCAGGTAAGCCACGCACAGCAGGATCACGACGGCCACCACCAGGATGCGCACCAGTGCCCACACCGTGGGCCACGCCACACCGAGAAGCTGGGTGCCGCCCGAGTTGATCGTATCGAACAAGCTCATTTACGCCTTCTCCACCACCAGTTCACCGAACAGGCTGCCCAGCGCTGCACCGGCAGGCGTAGCCGCCGATACGCGGACGACCGTCTCCGCAAGATTCGCGTCGCGCACGGCCGGCAACTGCACCGATTGCTCGCCCTGGCGCACGCGCACTGCGTCGCCTTCCTTCAAACCCAGTTTGTCGAACAGCGCCGCCGGCAGACCGACCGTGTTCGCTGCCCGTGCCGCTGCCGTCAGATGCAGCGACTCTGCCCGGCGTACCAGCGCGTCGGCATGATAGATCGGCACGTTCGCGATCCGCTCGAACTTGCCTTCCGCAGCCTTCGCCGCCTTGCCGCGTGCGACCGTGACACCGGTCCTGTTCGACAGCCGCGACTTCAGTTCGCCGTCGCCGAGAGCGACCGTGCGCACTTCTTCCGAAGTCTCGAATTCGAAGCCCGGCAGACCCAGCAGGCTGCCCAGCACACGCAACACCTTCCAGGCCGGACGCGTGTCGCCGAGCGGACGCACGACACCATTGAACGTCTGCACCGTACCTTCGGCGTTGACGAACGTACCGGCGGTTTCCGTGAACGGCGCGATCGGCAGCAGCACGTCGGCGTATTCGGCACCGGTCTGGAACGGCGACAGCACGACCACCATTTCAGCCTGCTTCAGCGCGGCCAAAGCCTGCGCCGGATTGGCCGTGTCGAACTCCGGTTCGACGTTCAGCAGCACATAGCCCTTGCGCGGTTGCTCGAACACTTCGCGAGCGCTCAGACCGCCCTCGCCCGGCAACGCGTTCACGAGATGCGCGCCGACCGTGTTGGCCGCTTCCGTGAGGAAGCCCAGCGTCGCGCCGGTCGCGTCTGCGATCCATTGCGCCGCGGCCTGGATGACCGCGAAGTCCGGATGACGGACCGCACCGTTGCCCAACAACACGAGGCGGCGTTCGCCCGTGGCGAGCGACTTCGCGATCTGTTTGTCGGCCTCCGAAGGCTGCGTGCCGGCGAAAGCTTCCGGCAGCGCCACGCCGCCGGCTTCCGACACGGCCCCGGCAATACCGGCCAGCGCGTCGAGCCATGCGGACGGCGCCGCTACCACGCGTTGCGCTTGCGGAATCAGCGCGTCGTCGTTGGTGGCCTGCACGAGCGTGAGCTTCGCGCCGCCCTTTGCGGCCTGACGCAGACGCGCGGCGAACAGCGGATGATCGCGGCGCAGATCCGAACCGATCACCAACGCGGCGTCGACGTTCGACAGATCGGCGATGGCGGTGCCGAGCCACGGCGCACCGTTGACCGGCGCCGAGAAATCCGACTGACGCAGACGGAAGTCGACGTTAGGCGTGCCGACTGCTTGCGCCAGCTGCTTCAACAGGAACAGTTCTTCGACGGTGCTGTGGGCGCTGCCGAGCGCGGCCAACGCGTTCGCGCCGTGGTCGCCCTTGATGCCCTTCAAACCCTTCACCACATATTCGAGCGCGGTTTGCCAGTCGGTCTCGACCCACTTGCCACCTTGCTTGAGCATCGGCTGAGTCAGACGCTCGGGGCTGTTCAGGCCTTCATACGAGAAGCGGTCCTTGTCCGAAATCCAGCATTCGTTGATGGATTCGTTTTCGAACGGCAGAACGCGCATCACGCGATTGTTCTTGACTTGCACCACGAGGTTGGCGCCGACGGAGTCGTGCGGGCTCACCGACTTGCGGCGCGACAGTTCCCACGTGCGGGCGCTGTAACGGAACGGCTTGCTGGTCAGCGCGCCGACCGGGCACAGATCGATCATGTTGCCCGACAGTTCCGAATCCACCGTCTTGCCGACGAACGACGTGATTTCCGAATGCTCGCCGCGGCCCAGCATGCCGAGTTCCATCACGCCGGCCACTTCCTGGCCGAACCGCACACAACGCGTGCAGTGGATGCAACGCGACATTTCTTCCATCGAGATCAGCGGGCCGACGTTCTTGTGGAACACGACGCGCTTTTCTTCGCTATAACGCGATGCCGACTTGCCGTAGCCCACGGCCAGATCCTGCAACTGGCACTCGCCGCCCTGATCGCAGATCGGGCAATCCAGCGGGTGGTTGATCAGCAGGAATTCCATCACGGCTTGCTGGCCCTTCACCGCCTTGTCCGACTTGGTGCGCACGATCATGCCGGCCGATACCGGCGTGGCGCACGCGGGCACCGCTTTCGGCATCTTTTCGACATCGACCAGACACATCCGGCAGTTGGCCGCAATCGACAGCTTCTTGTGATAGCAGAAGTGAGGAATGTACGTGTCGACCTTATGCGCAGCCTGGATCACCATGCTGCCTTCAGGCACCTCTACTTTCTTGCCGTCTATTTCAAGTTCAACCATGATGGTCAATCTTCCTTAACCTGTTACCGCTCAATCGTTCGCCTGTTCAGCGCCCGTTTCAGGCGATGAATCCCGCGGTTGACGTGTTCTGGTGTGTACCTGTTCTACGTACTTGTTTGCGTGCTCAGGCAGCCACTGTTTCCGACGCCGCTGCAGCGCCGGCATGGCCGCCGACGAGGCAATGCTTATGGGCGACGTGATATTCGAATTCGTCCCAGTAGTGCTTGAGCATGCCGCGAACCGGCATGGCCGCCGCATCGCCGAGCGCACAAATCGTGCGGCCCATGATGTTTTCAGCGACCGAGTTCAGCAGGTCCAGATCTTCCGGACGGCCGAGTCCGTGTTCGATACGATGCACGACGCGGTACAACCAGCCCGTGCCTTCGCGGCAAGGCGTGCATTGACCACACGATTCTTCGTAATAGAAATACGACAGACGCAACAACGAGCGCACCATGCAGCGCGTCTCGTCCATGACGATGACCGCGCCGGAACCGAGCATCGAGCCTTGCTTGGCGATCGAGTCGTAGTCCATGTCGGTCTGCATCATGATGTCGCCCGGAATCACCGGTGCGGACGAGCCGCCAGGAATCACAGCCTTGATCTTCTTGCCGCCGCGTACGCCGCCAGCGAGTTCCATCAGCGTGGCGAACGGGGTGCCGAGCGGAATTTCATAATTGCCCGGACGCTCGACGTCGCCTGCGATCGAAAAAATCTTCGTGCCGCCGTTATTCGGCTTGCCGATTTCGAGGTAATTCTGCGGACCGATTGCGAGCAGGAACGGCACTGCGGCAAACGTCTCAGTGTTGTTGATCGTGGTCGGCTTGCCGTACACGCCGAAGCTCGCCGGGAACGGCGGCTTGAAGCGCGGCTGGCCTTTCTTGCCTTCCAGCGATTCGAGCAGCGCGGTTTCTTCGCCACAGATATAGGCGCCGTAACCGTGGTGCGCATGCAGTTCGAACGAGAAGCCCGAACCCATGATGTTTTCGCCAAGGAACCCGGCGCGGCGAGCTTCGTCCAACGCTTGTTCAAAGCGTTTGTAGACCTCCCAGATTTCGCCGTGGATATAGTTGTAGCCGACCGTAATGCCCATCGCGTACGCGCCGATGGCCATGCCTTCGATCAGCGCATGCGGATTGAAGCGCAGGATGTCGCGGTCTTTGAACGTACCCGGTTCGCCTTCGTCCGAATTGCAGACGAGGTACTTCTGGCCGGGGAACTGGCGCGGCATGAAGCTCCACTTCAGGCCGGTCGGGAAGCCCGCACCGCCTCGGCCGCGCAGACCCGACGCCTTGACGTCGGCAATCACCTGCTCGGGCGGAATCTTCTCTTCCAGAATACGGCGCAGCTGGGCATAACCGCCGCGCGCCACATAGTCTTCGAGATGCCAGTTATCGCCGTTCAGGCCGGCGAGAATCAGCGGTTTGATGTGACGATCGTGTAAACACGTCATTTCGAAAGTTCCTCGAGCAGCTGGTCGATCTTCGCGCGGCTCATGAAGCTGCACATGCGATGGTTGTTCACCAGCATCACCGGCGCGTCGCCGCACGAGCCCATGCACTCACCTTCTTTCAGGGTGAACTTGCCGTCGGGCGTGGTTTCGCCGAAGTCGATGCCGAGCTTCTGCTTCAGATATTCAGCAGCGCTGTCCGAGCCGCCGTCCGGGCCGAGCTGACACGGCAGGTTCGTGCAGAGCGTGATCTTGTACTTGCCGACCGGCGAGGTCTCGTACATCGTGTAGAAGGTAGCCACCTCCTGCACGGCGACTGCCGGCATGCCGAGATAGTCCGCGACGAACTGCATGAGTTCGGGCGACAGCCAGCCATGCTCTTCCTGAGCAGTGGCCAACGCCGACATCACGGCGGACTGTTTCTGATCGGCGGGATACTTCGCGATCGCACGATCGATTTCTTTCAGGCCTTCAGCTGAGATCATTTTCAGACACGACTCTTTCAATTCCTACCGAACGAAAACCCGTCGCTCACATCATGCTGCGACAGACCCGGCGTTCCTTTGCTTGCCGCGCGCTTCGGTGCAATCTGAAGACGCGCGCCGATGAATACGTCCTAGCGATCCACTTCGCCGAACACGATGTCCTGCGTGCCGATGATCGTCACAGCGTCGGCGATCATGTGACCGCGCGCCATTTCGTCGAGCGTGGACAGATGTGCATAGCCCGGTGCGCGGATCTTCAGGCGATACGGCTTGTTCGCGCCGTCCGAGATCAGGTAGATGCCGAACTCGCCCTTCGGATGCTCGACAGCCGCATACGCCTCGCCTTCCGGCACGTGGAAGCCTTCCGTGAAGAGCTTGAAGTGGTGAATCAGCTCTTCCATGTTCGACTTCATGCCCACGCGCGACGGAGGCGCAACCTTGTGATTGTCGACCATCACGGGGCCTGGATTCTTACGCAGCCACTCAATGCACTGTTTCACGATGCGCGTGGATTGGCGCATTTCTTCGACGCGAACCAGATAGCGGTCATAGCAATCGCCATTCACGCCGACCGGAACGTCGAAATCGAGCTTGTCATAGACTTCATACGGCTGCTTCTTGCGCAGATCCCACTCGATACCCGAGCCGCGCAACATGGCGCCCGTCATACCGAGATTCAGCGCGCGCTCCGGGCTGACCACGCCGATACCGACCAGACGCTGCTTCCAGATCCGGTTGTCGGTGAGCAGCGTTTCGTATTCGTCCACGCACTTCGGGAAACGCGTGAAGAAATCGTCGATGAAGTCGAGGAGCGAACCCTGACGGTTCTCGTTCATCCTTGACAATGCCTTCGCATTGCGAATTTTCGATGCCTTGTATTGCGGCATTGCGTCGGGCAGATCGCGATAGACGCCGCCCGGACGATAGTAAGCCGCGTGCATCCGTGCGCCGGAGACCGCTTCGTACACGTCCATCAGGTCTTCGCGTTCGCGGAATGCGTAAAGGAACACCGCCATCGCGCCGACGTCGAGCGCATGCGCGCCGATCCACATGAGGTGGTTCAGCACGCGCGTGATTTCGTCGAACATCACGCGAATGTATTGCGCGCGTACCGGCACGTCGATGCCGAGCAGCTTTTCGATCGCCATCACGTAGCCGTGCTCGTTGACCATCATCGACACGTAGTCGAGACGGTCCATGTACGGCACCGACTGAATGAATGTTTTGGTTTCGGCGAGCTTTTCAGTCGCGCGATGCAACAGGCCGATGTGGGGATCGGCGCGCTGGATGACTTCGCCGTCGAGTTCGAGCACGAGGCGCAGCACACCGTGCGCTGCCGGGTGCTGCGGGCCGAAGTTGAGCGTGTAGTTCTTGATCTCTGCCATGGCGTTCTCTTAGTGTTTCAGACCGCCATAGCGATCTTCGCGGATCACGCGCGGTGTGATTTCCCGCGGCTCGATCGTCACGGGCTGATAGACGACGCGCTTCTCTTCCGGGTCGTAACGCATTTCGACGTAGCCGGAGACCGGGAAATCTTTACGGAACGGGTGACCAATAAAACCGTAGTCGGTCAGGATGCGGCGCAGATCCGGGTGGCCTTCGAACACGATGCCGTACAGGTCGAATGCTTCGCGCTCGTACCAGTTGACCGAGCTCCAGATTTCGACGACAGACGGCAGGATCGGCACTTCGTCGTCCGGTGCGAACACGCGCAGACGCAGACGCCAGTTGTTCTGCACCGACAGCAAATGCAGAACGGCCGCGAAACGCGGACCGTCGTAAGCGCCGTCGGCGTAGGTCTGATAGTCGACGCCGCACAGATCCACGCATTGCTCGAAACCGAGCGAGCGGTCGTCACGCAGACGGGTTGCCACGTTGAGGTAGTCGCCAGCCTTCACGACGATCGTCAACTCACCGATTGCCTCGGTAGTGCTCTGCAGGAGGCCGCCAAAGGCCGCCTCGAGGTTCGCTTTCAGGGTCTCGAGTTTGCTTGCCATATTGTGGGGGAGGCGTTGGCCTTATTGACGGGCGATTGTGTTGGTGCGGCGAATCTTGGCCTGCAACTGGATCACGCCGTACACCAGCGCTTCCGCCGTAGGTGGGCAACCCGGCACATAGACGTCGACCGGGACGATCCGGTCACAGCCGCGCACCACCGAATACGAGTAGTGGTAATAGCCGCCGCCGTTCGCACACGAGCCCATCGAGATAACCCAGCGCGGCTCGGCCATCTGGTCGTAGACCTTGCGCAGAGCCGGCGCCATCTTGTTGCACAGCGTGCCGGCGACGATCATCACATCCGACTGACGCGGACTTGGACGAAACACCACGCCGAACCGGTCCAGGTCATAACGGGCAGCACCCGCATGCATCATCTCGACCGCGCAGCACGCGAGACCAAACGTCATCGGCCACAGCGAGCCGGTGCGCGTCCAGTTGATCAGTTTGTCAGCCGTGGTGGTGACAAACCCTTCCTTCAAGACCCCTTCGATACTCATTTGCTTTCCACTCCAGACGGGGTGGCAAGCCAGGCCACCCACGCAAACCGGCGATTAATCCATCATTCCCAGTCGAGGCCGCCCTTCTTCCAGATATAGGCGAAGCCCAGCAGGAATTCGAGCAGGAAAATCATCATCGCCATGAAGCCGGGCCAGCCGATGTCGCGCAAGGCAACGCCCCACGGGAACAGGAACGCGGTTTCAAGATCGAAAATGATGAAGAGAATGGCGACGAGGTAATAGCGCACATCGAACTTCATGCGCGCATCTTCGAATGCTTCGAAGCCGCACTCGTACGGTGCGTTTTTCTCGGTGTCAGGCTTATTGGGACCAAGGATCTTGCCAATGCTGACCAGTGCTACGCCTAAACCAGTGCCTACAATGAGGAACAACAAGACGGGGAAATAGGCTGCGAGGTTCAAGACAGTCCTCAATCGGTTGGGTTCTGAGTGCCGTCAGGAGCATAGCACTCCTGACGCGAAATCACTTCCGAAACGCACATGCCGCAAGCCCAACGCAAGCCGCACGCCAGAAGTGAAAATGCCAGCCGAAGCGAAGCAAGCGGCTGGCATTTAGATAACATTTTGGTGCCGACGGCGAGACTCGAACTCGCACAGCTTTCGCCACTACCCCCTCAAGATAGCGTGTCTACCAATTTCACCACGTCGGCACTGCATGCAATCCGGGAAAACAACTTATAAAACCCGCGAATCGCTTCAAGACTTGAATTATAACTGGTCTAAACAGTTTGTTCAACGCACAAAAGCACCTTGAACGAAAATTTTATTTCGGCACGTCGGTCGCCGGAATGGACGCAGCTGATGCCGGCAAAACAGCCGAACCGCCCGCCGCCGCCGAAGCGGCAGAAGCGGCAACCGGAGCCGTCACAGCCGCGCCCAGCACGCCTGCGGAAGGTTTCGCGCGATATGCTCCGAGGTAAGTGAGTGTCAGCGTGGTGACAAAAAACACCGCCGCGAGAACGGCTGTCGTACGTGACAAAAAGTTTGCAGAACCGGTCGCGCCGAACAGACTGCCGGACGCTCCGCTACCAAAAGCCGCGCCCATATCGGCGCCTTTGCCGTGCTGCAGCAACACGAGGCCAATAACCCCGAGTGCCGACAACAGCTGAACGACGATAATCAATGTTTTCAAATACAGCATTACACTCACCTGAGTCTTTATTTAACCGCGCTACACACTGCGTGTTGCACGGGATGGGGTCATCCTCGCCAAGGCGCCCTGCTCAATCGGCGACGCTCGTTGCGGCCGCCGCCTTGCAGATCGCCAGGAAATCCTGGGCTTTCAACGACGCGCCGCCGATCAGGCCGCCGTCGATATCCGGCTGGCGGAACAATTCTTCCGCGTTTTCCGGTTTCACGCTGCCACCGTACAACAGCGGCACATCCGCCACCGCCACGCCCTTTGCCGCCAGACGCGCGCGCAGGAACGCATGAACGGCCTGCGCCTGCTCCGAACTCGCGCTCTTGCCCGTGCCGATGGCCCAGACTGGCTCATACGCGACGACAATGCGCGCCGCCTCCTGCTCCGACAATTTCGCCAGCACTTCGTCCAGTTGCGTGCCGACCACCTGCTCAGTCAAACCGGCTTCGCGCTCTTCAAGCGTTTCGCCGACACAAACGATCGGCGTCAAACCCGCTTCGAGCGCGCGTTGCGTTTTCACCGCGACCAGCTCGGCGCTCTCGCGATGATAGGCACGGCGCTCCGAATGCCCGACGATCGCCAGCGTGGCGCCGAAATCCACCGCCATCGGCGCGGCCACTTCGCCGGTGTAGGCGCCATGCGTAAACGCTGACACGTCCTGCACGCCCCACACCACCCGGCTGCCTTCCAGCAACGATTGAGACTGCGCGAGATACGGGCTCGGCACGCAGACACCGACGCGCACTTCGGCCGGCAATTCGCCCGCGCCTTGCGCCACCGCCTGCAACAGCGTGGCGTTATCGGCGAGGCGCCCGTGCATCTTCCAGTTACCGACTACCAGTTTGGCTCGTTGTTTCGACATCGTCTCGTCTTGTCTTGGCGGCGGACTTTTGTTTGCGCTTACAGTCCGCCTTGCGGATTCATGCGGCGTGCGCAAAACGCGCAATTTTACTGCGTGGGGTGGATCGGGTCAAACCGACCGTGTCAAGCGTCCTGGCCCCAAGACAGCACGATCTTGCCGACATGCGTGCTGCTTTCCATCAGCGCGTGTGCGTCGGCAGCCTGCGCGGCCGGAAACACGCGATGCACCACGGGCTTGATGCTGCCATCTTCGAGATGCGGCCAGACGCGCTCTTTCAGTTGCGCGGCAATCTTCGCCTTGAATTCGATCGGCCGCGGACGCAGCGTCGAACCGGTCACCGTCAAACGGCGGCGCAGCACTTCGTTCAGGTTCAGTTCCGCTTTCGCGCCGCCCAGCAATGCGATCAGCACGATGCGTCCGCCGTCGGCCAAAGCCGTCAGCTCACGCGACACATAACTGCCCGCCACCATGTCGAGAACCACGTCGACACCGCGATCGTTGGTCAGCGACTTGATCACTTCGACGAAATCTTCAGTCTTGTAGTTGATCGCCCGCTCGGCGCCCAACGCTTCGCACGCGCGGCACTTCTCGTCCGACCCGGCGGTCGCGAACACGCGAAAACCGAGCGCATGCGCAATCTGGATCGCCGTCACGCCGATGCCGCTGGAACCGCCTTGTACCAGCAGCGTTTCGTCCGGCGCACCTTCCCCCTTGCCGAGTTGAGCACGGTCGAACACATTGCTCCACACCGTGAAGAATGTTTCCGGCAGCGAAGCCGCTTCGACGTCCGACAAGCCTGCCGGCACCGGCAGGCACTGCAGCAGCGGTGCGACCGCGTATTCCGCATAGCCGCCGCCGGCGAGCAACGCGCATACGCGATCGCCGACTTTCAGGCCAAACGGGTTGTTCTTCTCGTCGATCGTACCGCCGACAATTTCTCCCGCCACTTCCAGCCCCGGCAGATCCGACGCGCCCGGCGGCGGCGCATAGCCGCCTTTGCGCTGGAACACGTCCGGACGGTTGATGCCGGATGCGGCCACCTTGATCAGCACCTCGCCCGCGGCCGGCTGCGGCGTGGGCCGCTCGGCCAGCTTCAGGACTTCCGGTGCACCGAATTCGGTGATTTCGATCGCTTTCATCTGCGTCAGCTCCAAGATTGGATTGCGTTGCATGCCGGCATGAACAAACAGAGTACCCGTTTGCCTGCCCGACGGGATTTTCTCCGGGGCGCCCGCGTGCAGCGCAATGCACCTGAACCCTTCATGAAAAACGGCCGGCGCGCATTCACGCTGCCGGCCGTTGTCCCGCTACCGCATTACTGCTGCGGCGTCGGCTCGCCTTGCGGCGCACCATTCGCCGCGTCGTTCAGCAACGCCTTGGCCGACAAACGCACGCGGCCCTTTTCGTCCGTCTGGATGACCTTGACCTTCACCTGCTGGCCGTCTTTCAGGTAGTCGTTGATGTCCTTGATACGCTCGTTGGCGATTTCGGAGATGTGCAGCAGACCGTCCTTGCCCGGCAGGATGTTCACGATCGCGCCGAAATCGAGCAGCTTGAGCACGGTGCCTTCGTACACCTGGCCCACTTCGACTTCCAGCGTGATGTTCTCGATACGCTTCTTCGCTTCGGCCATGCCTTCGCTGCTCGTGCTGGCGATGGTGACGACGCCGTCGTCCGAAATATCGATCGTCGTGCCGGTTTCTTCGGTCAGCGCGCGGATTACCGAACCACCCTTGCCGATCACGTCGCGGATCTTTTCCGGATTGATCTTGATGGTGATCATGCGCGGTGCGTAGTCCGACAGCACCGTGTTCGCGCCCGACACCGCCGAGGTCATCTTGCCGAGGATATGCAGACGGCCTTCCTTCGCTTGCGCGAGGGCGACCTGCATGATTTCCTTGGTGATGCCCTGGATCTTGATGTCCATTTGCAGCGCGGTCACGCCTTGTTCCGTGCCCGCCACCTTGAAGTCCATGTCGCCGAGGTGATCTTCGTCGCCGAGGATGTCGGTCAGCACGGCAAACTTGTTGCCTTCCAGGATCAGGCCCATCGCGATGCCGGCGACGTGCGCCTTCATCGGCACGCCGGCGTCCATCAGCGCGAGGCAGCCGCCGCACACCGAAGCCATCGACGAGGAACCGTTCGATTCCGTGATTTCCGACACGACGCGAATCGAGTAGCCGAATTCGTCGGCGCTCGGCAGGCACGCAGCCAGCGCGCGCTTGGCCAGGCGGCCGTGACCGATTTCACGGCGCTTCGGCGAACCGACGCGGCCCGTTTCGCCGGTCGCGAACGGAGGCATGTTGTAGTGGAGCATGAAGCGTTCGCGGTACTCGCCTTCGAGCGCGTCGATATTCTGCTCGTCGCCCTTCGTGCCCAACGTGGCCACCACCAGCGCTTGCGTTTCGCCGCGCGTGAACAGTGCCGAACCGTGCGTACGCGGCAGCACGCCGGTACGGATTTCGATCGGGCGCACGGTACGCGTGTCGCGGCCGTCGATACGCGGCTCGCCGTTCAGGATCTGCGTACGGACGATCTTCGCTTCGATATCGAACAGCACGTTGCCGACGGTTGCCTTGTCGGCCGCCACCGTGCCGCCTGCTGCCGCGTCTTCTTCCAGCTTCGCCGACGTGGCTGCGTAGATTTCCTTCAGCTTGGCCGAACGGGCCTGCTTGTCGCGCAACTGGTAAGCGGCGAGCAGGTCGGCTTGCGCCAATTCCGTTACGCGTGCGATCAGCGGCTCGTTCTTCGCTGCCGGCTTCCAGTCCCATTCCGGCTTGCCGCCTTCGCGAACCAGATCGTGGATCGCGTCGATCGCGATCTGCATTTGCTCATGACCGAACACCACGCCGCCGAGCATCACTTCTTCGCTCAGTTGCTGCGCTTCCGATTCCACCATCAGCACCGCGCGTTCCGTACCGGCGACGATCAGGTCGAGCGCCGATTCCTTCATTTGCGGACGCGTCGGGTTCAACACGTATTCGTTGTTGATGTAGGCCACGCGTGCTGCGCCGACCGGGCCGTTGAACGGCAGACCGGACACGGCCAGCGCCGCCGACGCGCCGATCAGCGCGGGAATGTCAGCGGGGATTTCCGGGTTCAGCGACAGGACGTGGATCACGACCTGGACTTCGTTGTAGAAGCCTTCCGGGAACAGCGGACGCAACGGACGGTCGATCAGGCGCGAGATCAGCGTTTCGCCTTCCGACGGACGGCCTTCGCGACGGAAGAAGCCACCCGGAATCTTGCCGGCGGCGTAGGTCTTTTCGAGGTAGTCGACGGTCAGCGGAAAAAAGTCCTGACCCGGCTTGGCCGTCTTGGCGCCCACCACGGTGGCCAACACCACGGTATCTTCGACGTCGACGATTACGGCACCGCTCGCCTGGCGAGCGATTTCGCCGGTTTCGAGGCGAACTTTATGTTGTCCCCACTGAAATTCTTTGACGATCTTATTGAACATAGTCATTGCTTTTCCTCTTCGTAATGCCGCGCGAACCAGAAGCGGCGCGGCAACGCCAGGACCGGCGCCGCATGGGAAGAGTAGTGTTATGCCATTCCAGAGAACCACGCTTTACGTTGAGTACGCGCGCGAACCGCTGGAATGACACAAAGCTCCGCCCCTGAAGCCCGGCCATGAATCTCTTTTTTACTGCCTGCTCTACTGCTTTACTGCTGCTTCCTGCTCCCGCCGCATGAACCGGCACGCCACTGCGGAGAACAGCCGGCGCGCATCACATGAAGCGCACCGTGCAAAAACAAAATGCCTGTATCAGTGGAACTGACACAGGCATCTTGCTGAACGACTGGCCGATTACTTACGCAGACCCAGCTTCTCGATCAGTGCGCGGTAACGATCCGCGTCCTTACCCTTCAGGTAGTCGAGCAGCTTACGACGGCGGCTCACCATGCGCAGCAGACCGCGGCGGCTGTGGTGGTCTTTCGAGTGGGCCTTGAAGTGAACGGTCAGTTCGTTGATACGGGTCGTGAGCAGCGCGACCTGAACTTCGGGGGAGCCGGTGTCGTTAGCTGCGCGTGCGAATTGCGCGACGACTTCGGACTTCTTGCTTGTTTCAACTGCGGACATGTCGATTTCCTTAAGAACTAGACAGGCGGTCACGGAAGAAAGGCCGTGCCGTGGGTTACCCGTGTGCTCACATGCCTTGGATAAAGGCCTGCCTCACAACGGGACGCGTATTGTAGCACAGCCCATTCCGGCCGCGAACCCCGCTGGATCGGGCGATGGCGCGCGCCTCGCCGGCGTCATGGCCGCTTCATCCTGCAGACGGTCGGCAAGACGGTGCGCTCGGGCGGCAACGCCAGCACCGTGCGAAAGCCGTAGCCGGAGCCTTCGTTATCGAAATGCACGCCCGGCGTACCGGCTTTGTCCATTTCCATCACGTAAAGGGGCTGGATAAGTTGATGGTCGTCGGCGCGCATCCACGAGGCGTGAAAGCCATTGTCGAATTTGATCCCTTCGAGGGCTCGCGCCACCGCAGTCGGGTCGGCGCTGCCGGCGCGGGACATCGCCGCGGCCAGGGTTTCGATCATCAGCGGCATGCGCAGCACCGGATAATCGTCCTGCGCGGCCCGGAAGCGGGCCCGGAAGGCGGCGTACCACGCGTCGGAAGCCGCTCCGCCGGCATTCGGATGCCAGTCGGCCACGGCGACCACGTGGCCCACGCCGGCGTCGCCCAGAGCGGCGGGCGCCCCCAGGCTGTTGCCGTAGAACGTGTAGAACTTCGTGTCCAGCCCCTGCTCGCGCGCGGCCTTGACGAGCAGCGTCAGGTCGTTGCCCCAGTTGCCCGTGATCACGGCGTCCGCCCCGCTCGCGCGGATCTTCGCGACGTACGGCGCGAAGTCCTTCACGCGGCCGATCGGATGAAATTCGTCGCCGACCACCGCGATGTCCGGCCGCTTCACCGCCAGCGCCGAACGCGCGAGGCTGCTCACATCGTGGCCGAAGCTGTAATCCTGGTTCAGCAGATAGACCTTCTTCACCGCCTTGTCGCGCTGGATCACGTCGGCCAGCGCGTCCATGCGCATGCCCGCGTGAGCGTCGAAACGGAAATGCCAGAAGCTGCAGTTGGCGTTGGTGAGGGCGGGGTCGTCGGCGGAATAGTTGAGAAACAGTTCGCGGTTGCCCGGTTCGCGGCTGTTCTGCTTGTCGATCGCGCCGATCAGCGCGGCGGCGACCGCCGAGCTGTTGCCTTGCATGATGTAGCCGATATGGCGGTCGGCGGCCGCCCGCAGCTGCGTGAGCGCCTCTTCGGTGCCGCCCTTGCTGTCGAGCACGACCAGTTCGAACGGATGCGCACCGTCGGCAAGCTTTACGCCGCCATGCGCGTTCACCTGCTCGACACCGAAGCGCAGATTGCGCTCCACCGCCGCGCCTGCGTTGGCGAACGGGCCGGACATGCCTTCGATCAGCGCCAGTTGGATCGGCGCGCCGGTGGGTTTGCTCGCGGGCTTCGCTGCGGCGTTAGCTGGCGGTATTGCTGGGGCGTTAGCCGCTGGCTTCGCTACCGGACTAACTGCCGGACTAGCTGCCGGACTAGCTGCCGGACTAGCTGCGGCGCCGGCCACGGGCTTAGCCGCCGGCTCGCCCGCCGCGTGCGCTGCCGCCGTCATCAAAATCGCCGCCAGCGCCGTCGCCGTCCGTTGCCACTTCGCCATCGTCATCGCCCCGCCTGATTGGTGAAAGCGCGGATCATAGGTCGTTCACGACGGAATAAGCAAGCCGGCGCAACCGTTACTGTCATTCCCGGCCGGCTCTTCACGAAGCGCAAATCTTTTACCGCAGCGCGTGTCAAAATAATGCGTCTCGATGATAAAAACCGCTACTCACACGCCATCGGAGGAATACATGTTCAACCGCCACCACGTCACGGCGGCCTCGATCGGAGCGCCGGCCGCAAGGCGCCTGCGCCGCGCGGCGCTCGTTTGCCTGAGCGCATTGGTGCTCGCCGGCTGCGTGCAGCCCTGGCAGCAATACCAGCAAGGCGCGGACGAATCGACCATCGTCGCGCGTCTCGGGCCGCCGCGCGAAAGCTACGACCTGCCGAACGGCGGCAAGCGGCTGATGTGGCCAACCCAGCCAATGGGCGAAACCACCACCGCGGCCGACATCGACGCATCCGGCAAGATCGTCAACGTGCGCCAGGTGCTGCAACCCAACGAGTTCTACCGCGCGGAAATCGGCAAATGGACCAAGAGCGACGTGCTGGTGAACTTCGGCCGCCCGGTCGAAACGGCATACTTTCCGTTGATGAAGCGCGAAGTCTGGACCTATCGCTATCTGGAAGACAACGTCTGGTACATGATGTACAGCTTTTATTTCGACGACCAGGGCATTGTGCGGCTCACGCAGAAAACGCCCGATCCGTTGCATGATCCGGATCGCCGCAGCCTGTTCTGAGCGAATCCAGGCCCGCAAGCCCTGCATCTACGAAGCCGCCTTCCCAGGCGGCTTTTTTTTATTTATTGCGCATGACAGCGAATTTTATTTCGTGCACAGCGGATTTATTTTTTGGTAGAAAGGCTTTCGTAATAATTGATTTGGAGCCGGCCTCTCATGAGGCCGCGCGAGCGTAGCCGTGAATTCGGCGCCGAATCAATGCGCCTTACTTACGGAGCCCTCTCGATGAACCGTCCCAAACGCCTCCTCGTCGCCAATGTCGCCTGGGCGCACGAAACCGCCGTGCGCAACCCCGCGTTTTTCCGCAATCTGGTGCGCGGGCAGAATCCTCACGTGCTCTGGATCGGCTGCTCGGACAGCCGCGTGCCCGCCGAGACCATCACGCATTGCGAGCCGGGCGACCTGTTCGTCCACCGCAACATCGCCAATCTCTTTCAGGCCGGCGACGACAACTCGGCGAGCGTCCTCGAATATGCGGTGAAGGTGCTGAAGGTCGGCCATGTGATCGTCTGCGGCCATTATGGATGCGGCGGCGTGCGCGCAGCCCTTCTGCCGCCCGAACCGGGCCTGCCGCACGTGAATCGGCGGATCGCGCCGCTGTGCGCACTCGCTAAAGCACATCACGAAGAACTGGATGGCCAAGCGAACGAGCGGCAGCGTATCGACCGCCTCGCCGAGCTGAACGTGCTCGAACAGGTACGCGGGTTACGCGCGCACCCTATCGTGCGGGACGCCGATCCGGCGCCGCTCGTGCACGGCTGGATCTTCGCGCTCGAAGACGGCCGCATCAAAGTCCTCACGTCCGGCTACGAAGCCGACGACGCGATGACCTGCACGACCGCCGCCCACAGCGCCGCTTAACGCGGCACCTCTTGCGACTCCGGAGCGGTTCAGCTTTCGCCGCGTACCAGGCCTCACTCTTTACTGCACCGACACCATGAACCTTCGAGCTTTTTTCTCCACGTTTCAGCGCGACCTGCTAGCGGGCACGGTCGTTTTTCTGGTGGCGCTGCCGCTTTGTCTGGGCATCGCCAATGCATCGGGCGTCGAACCTTTTGCCGGGCTCGTCTCGGGCATTGTCGGCGGGCTCGTGGTGGCCGTGCTGAGCGGCTCGCGCCTGAGCGTGAGCGGTCCGGCGGCGGGCCTCGTCGTGATTGTGATCGACGGGATCGCGCAACTCGGCAGTTTCTCCGCCTTCCTGCTGGCGGTGCTGCTATCCGGCGCGATCCAGTTCGGTTTCGGCATGCTCAAAGCCGGCCGCTTCGCCGCCTACGTGCCCTCGCCGGTGATCAAGGGCATGCTCGCGGCTATCGGCGTGTTGCTGATCGTCAAGCAGTTCCCGCTCGCGCTCGGGCTGTCCGGCACGGACGCGGCGGCCGCCGCGCAATCCGTTGCGCATGCCGCCGGCTCGATTAGCACACCGTTCGGTTCGATTTCGCTGGCGGCCTGCGTGATCACGTTGCTGTCGCTGGCGATTCTGGTCGGTTGGGAAACGCGTGCACTACGCCGCTTCGTGCTGGTGCGTCGCGTACCGGCACCGCTTGCGGTCGTCCTGCTCGGGATCGGCGCGACGTTGCTGCTCAGCGTACTGGCGCCGTCGCTCGCGCCACCCGCAGAACATCGGGTCGCCCTGCCGCCGCTCGAATCGTTCGCCGCGTTGCAACTCGCGCTCGAGTGGGCTGACTTCGGGCCGCACTTCGCACAACTCGTCAATCCGGATGTCTGGCGCGTGGCCATCACGCTGGCGATCGTCGCAAGCCTTGAAACACTGCTGAGCCTCGAAGCGGTCGAGCAGATCGATCCCGAACGACGCGCCGCGCCGCCGGATCGCGAACTGAAGGCACAAGGCGTGGGCAATCTGATTGCCGGTGCGATCGGCGGACTGCCCATCACGTCGGTGATCGTGCGCAGCTCGGCCAATGTACATGCGGGTGCGCAGAGCCGGCTCTCGGCGATCATTCACGGCGTGCTGCTGCTCGTCAGCGTGTTCGCGCTCACCAGCGTCATCAACCTGATTCCGCTTGCCTGCCTCGCGGCGATCCTGATCTTCACCGGGCTGAAGCTCGCCAAGCCGTCGCTGTTCGTCGCCGTGGCGAAACAGGGCTTCGCGCCGTTCGCACCGTTTATCGTCACCCTGGTCGGCGTGCTCGCCACCGATCTGCTGATCGGCATCGTGCTCGGCACTCTGTGCAGCGTGCTGCTCGCGCTGTATGCGAATCTGCGTAGCCCGATCGTGCTCGCGCAACACGGCGATCACTATCTGCTGTCGTTTCGCAAGGACGTGTCGTTTCTCGGCAAAGTGCCGCTCAAGCACTACCTGCAGCAGATTCCCGACGGCGCCACCCTGATCGTCGATGCGACGCGCGCCGATTTCGTCGACCACGACGTGCGCGACCTGCTCGATACGTTCGTGGCGGACGCGCCGGGCCGCGGCATTGCCGTCGAAGTGCGGCATCAGGTTCAGGCACAGGCGCGCGCATCACGCGGCTGGTCGATGCGGCGCACGGCGACAGAGTGACGCCTCAATGCAAAAGCCCCATGCCATTCAAGACACGGGGCTTTTGCGACTCCTGTGACGGACAGGCAGCCGCGCCGTCTGCGCGCTGCCTTTGCCTCGCTCACTCCGAACGTTGCGGATTCAACTTGTTCACGTTCGAATACAGCTTGTTGAGCGCGGAGATATACGCCTTCGCGGAAGCCGCGACGATATCCGGATCGGTGCCCACGCCGTTGACGATGCGCCCGCTCTTCGACAAACGCACGGTCACTTCGCCTTGCGCCTGGGTGCCGGTGGTGATCGCGTTCACCGAGTACAGCAGCAATTCCGAACCGCTGCCCACTTCCGTTTCGATCGCGTTCAGCGTGGCGTCGACCGGGCCGTTGCCGCGCGCTTCGCCGGTCACTTCCTTGCCTTCCACGGAGAACACGATCTTCGCATGCGGCTGCTCGCCGGTTTCCGAATGTTGCGACAGCGAGAGGAACTTGTAGTGCTCTTTTTCCTGCGCCTCGGCGGATTCTTCCGTGACGATCGCGATGATGTCTTCGTCGAAGATTTCCGACTTGCGGTCGGCCAGTTCCTTGAAGCGCGCGAACGCCGTGTTCAACTCGCCTTCGCTATCCAGCGCGATACCCAGTTCCTGCAGACGCTGCTTGAACGCGTTACGTCCTGACAGCTTGCCGAGCACGATCTTGTTCGCGCTCCAGCCCACGTCTTCGGCACGCATGATTTCGTAGGTATCGCGCGCCTTCAGCACACCGTCCTGGTGGATGCCCGAAGCATGCGCGAACGCGTTCGCACCGACCACCGCCTTGTTCGGCTGGACGACGAAACCGGTGATCTGCGACACCAGCTTCGAAGCCGGCACGATCTGCGTGGTATCGAGACCGATATCGAGCCCGAAGTAATCCCTGCGGGTCTTCACGGCCATGACGATTTCTTCGAGCGACGTGTTGCCCGCGCGCTCACCGAGACCGTTGATCGTGCACTCGACCTGGCGCGCACCGCCGATCTGCACGCCGGCCAGCGAATTCGCCACCGCCATGCCGAGGTCGTTGTGGCAATGCACCGAGAACACGGCTTTATGCGAGTTCGGAATGCGCTCGCGCAGCGTTTTCACGAGCTGACCGTACAACTCCGGCACGCCGTAGCCGACCGTATCCGCGATATTGATGGTGGTCGCGCCTTCGGCAATCACGGCTTCCAGCACGCGGCACAGAAAGTCCATATCCGAGCGGCTGCCGTCTTCCGGCGAAAACTCGACGTCGTCGGTGAATTTGCGGGCGAAACGCACTGCCAGCTTTGCCTGCTCGAACACCTGATCCGGCGTCATGCGCAGCTTCTTTTCCATGTGCAACGGCGAAGTTGCGATGAACGTATGGATGCGGAAGTGATCGGCTGGTTTGAGCGCGTCGGCCGCGCGCTGAATGTCCTTGTCGTTCGCGCGGGCCAGTGAACAGATCGTGCTGTCCTTGATCAGCCCGGCGATCGTATGGATCGAATCGAAGTCGCCGTTCGAGCTTGCCGCGAAGCCTGCTTCGATCACGTCCACCTTCATCCGTTCGAGCTGCTTCGCGATACGGATTTTTTCTTCTTTCGTCATCGACGCGCCGGGCGATTGTTCGCCGTCTCGCAACGTGGTGTCGAATATGATCAGTTTGTCGGACATGTCGAGTCTCCTGCGGAGTCGTTCAATTGTGGGGATGGGATATTGGAATTCGGTTGTCTGCGCTAGCGCTGGCAATACTCGATCACAGACGAGGCAGACGGAGGGCAAAAACGATCAACGTGACGAAAGCGCGACGATCAGCGCAGCGGGCACTCCTGCATTGGCATGTTCAGCGGCGCACCGGCCTAGGGAAGCTCATGGCGCGGCTCGACAAGGAACGTGAACGCATTCATCCAACGACTATAGCGGCATTCCCGCCGCCATGCAATTGGCGCCGGACCTGCCTGCCGGCGCCGTCGGACGGGCCCGGCAAACGAAAAACGGCAGCCAGAAGCCGCCGTTTTCTCATGTGGTTCAACAGCTCGCGCAAGCGAACGATTATCTGTCGCGCGCCACCGACCGAGCCGGATTGGCCCTGCCCCGCAACGCCTGATAACCCCAGAACACGTAGCCGGACAGGCCGTAAAGCACGAACAGGCCGAACAGCATCAGCGGCGGATCGGAGGACACCAGCACGAACGCAACCACCACCAGCAGGATCACGCCGAATGGCACGCGATGCCGCACGTCGAGCGCCTTGCCGCTATAGAACGGCGCGTTCGACACCATCGTCACGCCGGCGTAGATGGTCAGCACGAAGGCAACCCAGGGCAGCCAGACGAGCTTGAGCGGCACGCGGTTGTCCGTGGCGAGCCACACGAAACCGGCGATCAGCGCAGCCGCGGCCGGGCTCGGCATGCCCTGGAAGAAACGCTTGTCGACCACGCCGATGTTCGTGTTGAAACGCGCGAGACGCAATGCCGCACCCGAACAGTAGACGAACGCTGCGAGCCAGCCCCAGCGGCCGAGATCCTTCAGTATCCACTCGTACATCACGAGCGCCGGTGCCACGCCGAACGACACCATGTCCGACAGGCTGTCGAACTGCTCGCCGAACGCGCTTTGCGTGTGCGTCATGCGGGCGACGCGGCCGTCCATGCCGTCGAGCACCATTGCCACGAAGATCGCGATGGCCGCGACCTCGAAGCGCACATTCATGGCCTGCACCACGGCAAAGAAGCCGCAGAACAGCGCCGCCGTGGTGAAGGCATTCGGCAGCAGATAGATGCCGCGCTTTCTCAGGAACTGCTGGCGCTGCGCGCGCCGGCTGTCGACCGCCGCCTCCGTCACCATCGGCTTGTTACGGCGGAACGGACGCGGCAGCGGTCCGCTGTTACGGGGTCGACGCGGTTTGAATGCGGCCATTCGGAAAACCTCCTTGGTGCCGCTTTATAGTTCAGCGAGGATCGTGGACGACGCGGAAACCTTCTCGCCGATCGACACACGCGGACGGCTGCCCACCGGCAGATACACGTCGACGCGCGAACCGAAGCGGATAAATCCGTAACGTTGGCCACGGGTGAGCGGCTCACCTGCCCGTACGTAGCAAAGAATGCGCCGCGCGATCAAACCGGCGATCTGCACCGAAGTCACAGTCTGGCCGCCGGCCATTTCGATCACGATCGCATTGCGTTCGTTTTCGGTGGAAGCCTTGTCCACTGCGGCATTCAGATACGCGCCCGGGAAATATTCGACCTTGGAGATCGCGCCATCCACCGGCGAGCGTTGCGAGTGGACGTTGAAGACGTTCATGAACACGCTGATCTTCAGCGCTTCACGATTGGCATACGGATCGTGCGCGGTTTCGACTGCGACGATACGGCCGTCGGCCGGGCACAGCACGGCATTTGCCTGAGTGGGGATCGGGCGTGCCGGGTCGCGGAAGAACTGCACGACGAAAATCAGCAGCAGCCAGAACAGCCATGAAACGCCGAACCCCGCGAAGAAGTGAATCAGTAATGCAACGACGGCCGCGATGGCGATGAACGGCCAGCCTTCTCGCGCGATGATCGGATGAGGGTAATTCATGAATGGCTTCTGTGTTTTTGTAAAACCGTAGGATAGCAAAAGCCGCCCAGGGTTCAGCACCCTTGGACGGCTTTTTGATTTGTCCGGCTGTTGCGGCACAGCGCCGCGCCGGACCTAACCCAAGACTAGCTTAGTTCTTCGACTGATCGACCAGCTTGTTTTTCGCGATCCACGGCATCATGGCGCGCAGCTTCGAACCGACCTGTTCGATCTGATGTTCGGCCGTCAGACGGCGGCGCGATTGCAGCGTCGGCGCGCCGGCCTTGTTTTCGAGGATGAAGCTCTTCGCGTACTCGCCCGTTTGAATGTCGGTCAGCACAGCCTTCATCGCCTTCTTCGTTTCAGCCGTCACGATACGCGGACCCGTCACGTACTCGCCGTATTCGGCGTTGTTCGAGATCGAGTAGTTCATGTTCGCGATGCCGCCTTCGTAGATCAGGTCGACGATCAGCTTCAGTTCATGCAGGCATTCGAAGTACGCCATTTCCGGCGCGTAGCCCGCTTCCACCAGCGTTTCGAAGCCGGCCTTGATCAGGTCGACCGTACCGCCGCACAGCACGGCCTGTTCGCCGAACAGGTCGGTTTCCGTTTCTTCGCGGAAGTTGGTTTCGATGATGCCGGCACGGCCGCCGCCGTTCGCCGCAGCGTACGAGAGAGCGATGTCACGCGCTGCGCCCGACTTGTCCTGCGCGACAGCGATCAGGTGGGGCACGCCGCCGCCTTGCGAGTAGGTGCCGCGAACCGTGTGGCCCGGCGCCTTCGGCGCGATCATGATCACGTCGAGGTCGGCACGCGGAATCACCTGGCCGTAATGCACGTTGAAGCCGTGTGCGAAAGCGAGCGCCGCGCCTTGCTTGATGTTGGCGTGCACTTCCTTCGCATAGACTTCGGCGATCTGCTCGTCCGGCAGCAGCATCATGACCACATCTGCGCCCTTGACGGCTTCCGCCACTTCCTTGACCTGCAGGCCGGCGTTCTCAGCCTTGCTCCACGATGCGCCGCCCTTGCGCAGACCGACGGTGATGTTCACGCCGCTTTCCTTCAGGTTCAGCGCGTGCGCATGGCCTTGCGAGCCATAGCCGATGATGGTGACTTGCTTGCCCTTGATGAGGGAGAGGTCGGCGTCCTTGTCGTAGAAAACTTTCATGTCGGTTCCTTGGCTAAATTCGATGATTCAGTGAGATTCAGATACTGCATATAGTTGTTGCTGGACCGGGTTCGTGCAGCCACTGCCCGGTCTGGATCGAGACGAGTTGAACGCTCGCGCGTCACACCTTCAGAATGCGCTCGCCGCGCCCGATACCCGAACTGCCCGTGCGGACCGTTTCGAGAATCGCGGTGGCGTCGAGCCCTTCGATAAAGGCATCGAGCTTGTCGCTCGCGCCCGTCAGTTCGATCGTGTAGGTCTTTTCGGTGACGTCGATGATGCGGCCGCGGAAAATATCCGACATCCGCTTCATCTCCTCACGTTCCTTGCCGACCGCCCTCACCTTGATCAACATCAGCTCGCGCTCGATGTGGGCGCCCTCGGTAAGGTCGACCACTTTCACCACCTCGATCAGGCGGTTCAGATGCTTCGTGATCTGTTCGATCACGTCGTCCGAGCCAATGGAGACGATGGTCATGCGCGACAGCGAACGGTCTTCGGTCGGAGCCACCGTCAAGGTTTCAATGTTGTAGCCGCGTGCCGAGAAGAGACCAACCACGCGTGATAACGCGCCCGGTTCGTTTTCCAGCAGGACGGAAATGATGTGTCTCATGATTCGCTTCTTCCAGATGTTTTGTCGATGTCTGCGAACGGTTTGCGCCGCTTCGTCCGCTGGTCGCCTTTCATGAAGGCGCGCAGGACGAAGCCAACGCTGCGCTCAGGTGAATGAACCCAAGCGCGCCGTCGTTATAGATCTTCCGAACCCATGAGCATCTCGGTGATGCCCTTGCCGGCCTGAACCATCGGCCAGACGTTTTCGGTCGGATCGGTCTGGAAATCGAGAAACACCGTGCGATCTTTCAGGCGCAGCGCTTCCTTCAGCGCCGGTTCGACGTCGGCCGTGCGTTCGATACGCATGCCGACGTGGCCGTACGCTTCGGCGAGCTTCACGAAATCCGGCAGCGCATCCATGTACGAATGCGAATAGCGCTTGCTGTATTCGATCTGCTGCCACTGGCGCACCATGCCCAGATAGCGGTTGTTCAGCGAAATGATCTTCACCGGAGTCTCGTACTGCTTGCAGGTGGAGAGCTCCTGGATACACATCTGGATCGAGCCTTCGCCCGTGATACAGAGCACGTCGTCGTCCGGGTGCGCCATCTTCACGCCCATCGCCGCCGGCAGGCCGAAGCCCATCGTGCCGAGACCACCGGAGTTGATCCAGCGGCGCGGCTTGTTGAAGCGATAGAACTGGGCCGCCCACATCTGGTGCTGGCCGACGTCGGAACACACGAAGGCATTGCCGTCGGTCAGTTCCCATGCCTTTTCCACCACGTACTGCGGCTTGATGATGTCGCTCTTGCGGTCGAACTTGAGGCAGTCTTTCGCGCGCCAGGCTTCGATGTCCTTCCACCAATCGGCGAGCGCCGCGGTGTCCGGGCCATGCTCGGCCGTTTGCAGCTGCTCGATCAGCTCCTTCAGCACTTCCTTCACGTCGCCGACGATCGGAATGTCGACCTTGACGCGCTTGGAGATGGAGGACGGATCGATGTCGATATGGATGATCTTGCGCGGACGCGACGCGAAGTGCGCCGGGTCGCCGATCACACGGTCGTCGAAACGCGCGCCGATCGCGATCAGCACGTCGCAGTGCTGCATCGCCATGTTGGCTTCGTACGTGCCGTGCATGCCGAGCATGCCGAGGAATTTCTTGTCGCTCGCGCGGTAGCCGCCCAGACCCATCAACGTATTGGTGACCGGGTAGCCGAGCAGGTCGGCGAACTGGTTCAACTCACGCGATGCGTCCGCGAGAATGATGCCGCCGCCGGTATAGATGTACGGACGCTTGGCCGACAGCAACAGCGCGACCGCTTTGCGGATCTGGCCGGAGTGGCCCTTCGTGACCGGGTTGTACGAGCGCAGCGACACGCTCTTGAGCGGTTCGTACTGGCAAGGCGCCTTCGACACGTCTTTCGGAATGTCGATCAGCACCGGGCCGGGACGGCCGGTACGGGCAATGTAGAAGGCTTTCTTGACGGTGGCGGCGAGGTCGCGCACGTCCTTCACGAGGAAGTTGTGCTTCACGCAAGGGCGTGTGATACCGACCGTGTCGCATTCCTGGAACGCATCCTGGCCGATCGCGGCAGTCGGCACCTGGCCGCTGATCACCACCATCGGAATCGAATCCATGTAGGCGGTGGCGATGCCGGTCACCGCATTGGTGACGCCGGGGCCGGAGGTCACGAGGCACACACCGACCTTGCCGGTGGAACGCGCGTAGGCGTCGGCGGCGTGGACCGCGGCCTGCTCGTGACGCACGAGGATGTGCTGGAATTTGTCCTGCTTGTACAGCTCGTCGTAAATGTAGAGTACCGAGCCGCCGGGATAGCCCCAGACAAACTCGACCTCTTCGTCGGCCAGTGCTTTCATAAGCACGGTGGCGCCGATAGAGTCAGCTTCGGGATGAGGGGTCGTATCCGACGTGGAGAATTCCGCGCTGGGCATATTCATTTATTCACCTTTCGAATTTTCGGCAAAAAATTGATCGGGTGCTCTCTGCCGGGCTTGTGGCTCGGGTTCAAGCGGCGCGTCCAGTTGACAGGTGAGCTTCTTGGGCCACACCTCAATGAGACAAGTCACTTATGTTGCGAACCAGCGACGATATCTGCAGACGCCCGCGCGGTCAAGCAAATATTGCCTGGGTGCGCTGCGCCGGACTCGCGATATTGACCGGAAGGCTGTTATCGAGATGCAAGGTGAATCACGTTTCGCCCGCGCGGCGCAAAAGTTTGTTAGCATCCGCGAGTTTTACGACATTTTTCGACCGATTACGCGCACGCTCGCTGCGCCGACCCCCAAACGGATGGCATCAGACAAGGAACTCGCCGATTTTCTGGCGGGCGTCGAAAGGCGCGCATTCAAGCAGACGGTCTACGCCGTGCGGGACGACGACGCCTCGCTCGACATCGTGCAGGACGCGATGATCAAGCTCGCCGAAAAATACGGCGATCGTCCGGCCGCCGAACTTCCGCTCCTGTTTCAGCGTATTCTCCAGAATGCGATGCACGACTATTTCCGTCGTGCCAAAGTGCGCAATACTTGGGTTAGTCTGTTTTCTTCGCTCGGCAACGCCGACGACGACGAATTCGACCCCCTCGAAACATTCGAGGCACAGCAGGGCTCGGCGGGCGCCGAGAGCAACGAACAGAAACTCGAACGCGAACAGGTTCTGCAGTTAATCGACGACGAGATCCAAAAATTACCGGCACGTCAACGGGAGGCGTTTCTCATGCGTTATTGGGAAGATATGGATGTCGCCGAGACTGCCGCCGCAATGGGCTGCTCCGAAGGCAGTGTGAAAACGCACTGCTCGCGGGCCACCCACACGCTGGCGCAAGCGCTCAAGGCCAAAGGAATCACGCTATGAGCTCCCTCGAAACGAAAGAACTCGAGTTCGCCCGCCAGGTGCGCCGCGCGCTCGACGAAAACGCTGCCAATATTCCGTCTGCCGCCGTCGATCGGCTCGCCGCGGCGCGCCGTGCCGCGCTCGCCCGCAAGAAGCCCGAAACCGTGAGCGCGCCCGTGTTCGTGCCGGCCTTCGCCGCTGCGGGCATGTCCGCCGGCATGCCGCAGGTCGAACTGCCGCAGCGCCGCCGTTCGCCGCTGCGCCGCTTTGCCCTTGCGTGGCCGCTCGCCGCGCTGGTCGTCAGCCTCGTGGGCATTGCCTACTGGGAAGACCAGCAACGCACCGCCGAGCTCGCCGATATCGATGCCGCCATGCTAAGCGACGACCTGCCGCTCAATGCCTATCTCGACCACGGTTTCAACGCGTACCTTTCACGCGCCCACTGAGCGGGAGATTTTCCGGGTGAGTTACAAGCGCGGCCTGGCCGTTGTTTTCGGATGCACGATCGCGGCGCTGGTGTCGTTTGCCGCGACATATCCGCGCTTTTATCCGGGCCCGTCCGCTGTTAGCGCCCCCGTTGCGGGCGGCAACGCCACCGCCAAGGCGCCCGCGCCCACGCTCGCCGTCGAATTGCCCAGCCTGCCTGGCAGCAACAGCCCGATGGCGTGGTCGCACCTGACCGCGGCCGAGCATATCGCTCTCGCACCGTTCGAATCCCAATGGGATTCGTTTAGCGAAGAACGCAAGCGCAAATGGATCAAGATCGCGTCGCGTTATCCGAAGATGTCGCCGGATGCACAAAAACGCCTGCATGAACGCATGACCGAGTGGACCCGCATGACGCCCGATCAGCGGCGTGTCGCGCGCGAAAACTATCAGGTGTCGAAGGAATTGCCGCGCGAAACCCGTCAGAACGCGTGGAAGGCCTATCAGCAGTTGCCCGAAGAGCAGAAGGAGCGGCTCGCCGCCAGCGAGCGTAAGCGGCGGCCCAGCGTGGTCAGCGCGCCGCCCTCGGGCCGCACTGAGATCAAAGGGCTCGACCGCCTCGTCAATGCGCGTGAGCACGGCGCGAGCGGCGCCGCGGCGGCAAGCGCCGCGGTAGCCGCAGCCGCGTCGTTGCCGAGCCCGGCCGCCGCGCCGCCGGTGCCCGCCGCCGGCAGCTTCGTGCCCGCTACGCCACTGCCCGTTTCGCCGGCCGAAGCGCCGTCGATCTTCAACGGCTCCTGACCGGCGCCCGACTGTGTCCCAGCCGCTCACGACTCCGGCATCACCCGCTGATACGAGCGGCAGCGTGCCCACCGTCCGGCGGCGTCTCGCGGCGCTGCTCTACGAAGCGCTGATCCTGTTCGGCGTGGTGTTCGTCGCCGGCTATCTGTTCAGCACGCTAACGCAGCAACGCAATGGGTTGACTCATCACAACCTGCTGGCGGCATGGATCGGCGTGGTGGTCGGCGTGTATTTCGTCTGGTTCTGGACTCACAGCGGCCAGACCCTGCCGATGAAAACCTGGCGCCTGCGCGTCGTCGCCGCAAACGGCGCGCCGCTCTCCGCCGGCCGCGCCATCGCTCGCTACGTGCTTGCGTGGCTGTGGTTTCTGCCACCGCTCGCGCTGCATCCGCTGCTTGGGCTCACGCTGCCGCAAACCTTGCTGATCGCCGGCATCTGGTTCGTACTGTGGGCCGCCACCGGCCGGTTCGATCCGCTGCGCCAGTTCCTGCACGATCGCCTCGCCGGCACACGGGTCGTCAGCGTCTCGCGCTGAGCGGTCGGCTAGCCGGCCGATTATTCGCGCTCCTGTCGATCGACACCACATCGTGCGAGCCGCGCCAGCCGGCCTGTCGCGCGCTGAGTTCCGCCTCCCGCAATTCGCCGCGTCTTCCGCTTCATCGCTCATCGCACCGTGCTGCGTCTCCCGTTTCCCCGCCTCTCGCTCTCCACGCCTCTCCCGTTTCCCCGCCTCTCGCACCTCATCGTCCCGCATCCCACCCCACCGCCTCATCTCCCCCGCGCCGCGCAGTAATAAGAACTTCTCATGACTGTCATGGCACAGTCACGCACACCCGGCCCAATACGCACACCGCAACTCGACGCGTGAGCCATGGACCCCAAAACGTCCGCGACTTCCCTGTTCCGCCAGACCGGCCCGAGCGTCGACTCCGTCGCGTTCCACCCGGAACCCAATCAGGGTCACGGCTTGCCGTTGCCCGTGGCGCCACTGCCGTTCGACGTCAACGCCGGTCAGCACGACGACGACCACGCCGCGCCCCACCGCTACCGCACCATCTGGCTCTCCGACATCCATCTCGGCTCGAGCGGCTGCCAGGCGCCCTATCTGCTCGATTTCCTGCGCCACAACGAGTCGGAGTATCTGTACCTGGTCGGCGACATCATCGACGGCTGGCAGTTGAAGAAAGGCTGGTACTGGCCGCAGGCGCACAACGACGTCGTGCAGAAAGTGCTGCGCAAGGCGCGCAAAGGCACCCAGGTGATCTACGTGCCCGGCAATCACGACGAAGCCGCGCGCCAGTTCTGCGACCTCGCGTTCGGCGACATCCACGTGCGCGGCGAGGCGTTTCACACCACGCTCGCCGGCAAGCGTCTGTGGATCGTGCATGGCGATCTGTTCGACGGCGTGATCCAGCACGCCAAGTGGCTCGCCTACCTCGGCGACACGCTCTACACGATGATCCTGATCCTGAACCGCTGGTTCAACCGGATCCGCAGCCGGCTCGGTTTTCCCTATTGGTCGCTGTCGCAGTACCTGAAGCATCAGGTGAAGAACGCGGTGAATTTCATCTCGTCGTTCGAACGCGTGATGACCGACGAAGCGCGCCGCCGCGGCTGCGACGGCGTGGTCTGCGGACACATCCACAAAGCCGAGATACGCGATATCGACGGCGTGCTGTATTGCAACGACGGCGACTGGGTCGAAAGCCTGTCGGCACTCGTCGAGACGTATGAAGGCGAATTGAAGGTGATCTACTGGACCGTGATGCGCTCCCCGGAAGTGGGCGTGCAAAAGGCCCGGGCGACCGCGTAATCCCTCTTAACTTCTATTGGGCCAAAACCGATGAAGATCATGATCGTCACCGATGCGTGGGAACCGCAGGTCAATGGCGTCGTACGCACGCTGAAAAACACCACGCGCGAACTGAGCGCGCTCGGCCACCGCGTCGATCTGCTGACACCGCTCGAATTCAGGACGATCCCTTGCCCGACGTATCCGGAGATCCGTCTGTCGCTGCTGCCGCGCCGCAAGCTGCGCCAGCGTATCGACGCCTTCGCGCCCGACGCCTTGCACATCGCCACCGAAGGTCCGCTCGGCATGGCCGCGCGCGCCTACGCGATCCAGCACAAGCTGCCGTTCACGACCGCTTATCACACGCGTTTTCCGGAGTACGTGCAGGCGCGCTTCGGCATGCCGCTCGCCGCGACCTACAAGTTCCTGCACTGGTTCCACAAGCCGTCGCTGGCCGTGATGGCGCCCACGCCGGTCGTCAAGACAGACCTCGAAAAGTTCGGCTTCACCAACGTCGTGCTGTGGACGCGCGGCGTCGACCTGGACATCTTTCACCAGATGGACTCGAAGGTGCTCAACACCGCCCGGCCGATTTTTCTGTACGTGGGACGCGTGGCGGTCGAGAAAAACGTCGAGGCATTTCTGAAGCTCGATCTGCCCGGCTCGAAGTGGGTTGCCGGCGAAGGCCCGGCGCTCGCCGAACTGAAGTCCCGTTATCCGCAAGCGAATTACCTGGGCGTGCTTACGCAGGCTGAGCTCGCGAAGGTCTATGCGGCGGCGGACGTCTTCGTATTCCCGAGCCGTACCGACACGTTCGGACTCGTGTTGCTCGAAGCGCTTGCCTGCGGCACGCCGGTCGCGGCGTATCCGGTCACCGGTCCGATCGACGTGCTCGGCGAAGGCGGCGCGGGTGCAATGCACGAGGATCTGCGCGAAGCCTGCCTGGAAGCCCTGAAGATCGATCGCAATCATGCGCGCGCGTGGGCCGAACGCTTCTCTTGGGGGGCGGCCTCCGAGCAGTTCGCCGCGCATCTGAAGCCGCTCCCGCGCGCAGCGTACCGCGAGGAAAGCGCCGCCGCATGACGCGGCGCGCGGAGCTGTCCATGCGAACCAGACCCTCCAGCGCGGCACGCGCGTCGAACGGCGCGCTGCGTGCCGTCGATACCGACAGCATCGAACCGTTCGACGACGTGAGCGAACCGGGCGCGCCGAATCATGCAGATCGCGCGCATGGTTTGAACGGCTTTAACGGCGCGAGCGTTGCCAAAAGCACGGCACACGACACGCAGCCCGGCACGCAACACGACGTGCAACACGACGCGCCGCATGAACCGCTCAGTCCCGACGATCCGCTCGCGCCCCTGCCCTTCAATCCGTACAAGGGCAATCGCGGCGTCACGCGCGCGTGGCACGCGATGAAAAACTCACTCGCCGGCTTTCGCGTGGCGATTCGCGAGGAAAGCGCGTTTCGCCAGGAACTCACGCTCGCAGCGATCCTGATTCCGTGCGGCGTGCTGGTGCCGGTCGATCCGGTGTCGCGCGTCTTGCTGCTCGGCTCCGTGCTGCTCGTGCTGATCGTCGAGCTGCTCAATTCGAGCGTGGAGGCGGCCATCGACCGGATTTCGCTCGAACGCCACGAACTCTCGCGACGCGCCAAGGATCTCGGCAGCGCGGCCGTGATGGTCGCGCTCGGCATGTGCCTGATGACGTGGTTGCTGATCGTCGGGCCGCTCGTCGTGCAATGGCTCAAGGCATGGCTGTGAGGTCGTGCCGCGAGCCGCTTTTGTGCGGCCATGCCGCCGTCGAACCACACGCGACATCGCCTCGATGAATGAAAACCCTGAGTATCCCCTTGGCATAAGAACGCTCGGTTTATAATCGTTCGATACACCAACCGCGTCCGGGCGGATCACGCGAAGAGCGGCACGCCGCCGTGCGTCCCAGCCCGGCGTAACCAGGGCCGGACGACATGGAAGCCAAACCTCCCCGCCGCACGCGCGAACGGATTCTCGAACTGTCGTTGAAACTGTTCAACGAAATCGGCGAGCCGAACGTCACGACGACGACGATCGCCGAGGAAATGGAAATCAGTCCAGGCAACCTGTACTACCACTTCCGCAACAAAGACGACATCATCAACAGCATCTTCAGCCAGTTCGAGCAGGAGATCGAAAAGCGTCTGCGTTTCCCCGACGACCACCGCGCGACCATCGACGAAATGTGGTCGTACCTGCAGTACATGGTCGATTTCACCTGGCGCTATCGTTTCCTGTACCGTGATCTGAACGATCTGCTGGCACGCAATCGCACGCTCGAAACGCATTTCAAGCAGATCATCAGCCACAAGGTGCGTTTTGCGAGCCAGTTCTGCGAACAGCTCGTGGCCGACGGCGAAATGGTCGCCACGCCGGAAGAGCTGCAAGTGATCGCCACCAACGTCGGCGTGATCGGCACGTACTGGCTGTCGTATCAGTTCGTGATGAACCCGCGCAAATACAACGAGCAGGAAGCGATTCGCGCGGAACTGCACCAGGTGAGCGTGCAGATCGTGTCGCTGATGGCACCTTATCTGCGCGGCCGCTCGCGGCAGATTTTCGACGATCTCGTGTCGGGCAAGCTGCCCAAGCGCGAGTTTTACGACTACCTGCCGCCCAAGGAAGGCGCCGCGCCCCGCAACGAACCGAAGGACGCCTGAGCATGAAGTCGGTGTGTGTGTATTGCGGCTCCTCCAGCGGGGCCAAACCGTTGTACGCGCAAGCCGCGCGCGCCTTTGGCCGCGCGCTGGTGCAAGCCGATCTCGCGCTCGTCTACGGCGGCGGCAAGGTCGGCCTGATGGGCGTGATCGCCGACACGGTGATGGCCGAAGGCGGCCGTGCGATCGGTGTGATTCCCGAGCTTCTGGTCAACAAGGAAGTCGGCCACGACGGCCTGACCGAACTGCATGTGGTGCCCGACATGCATCATCGCAAGAAGATGATGGCCGACCTGTCCGACGCGTTCGTCGCGATGCCGGGCGGCGCGGGCACGCTTGAAGAGCTGTTCGAAGTCTACACATGGGCGCAACTCGGCTATCACCAGAAAGCGGTGGCGCTGCTGAATATCGACGGCTTCTACGACCCGCTGATCAAGCTGTTGCAGCACACCGTCGAAGAAGGTTTCATGCGCCAGAACTATTTCGACATCCTGCAGATCGACGCCGATCCTGCCGCGCTGATCGGCAAGCTGCAACGCTATCAGCCACCCGCCAGCGACAAGTGGGCAATCAGCCGCGACGCGGTCTGACTCTGCCCGAACCATGAGGTTGCGATGACGAAAGCCGTTCTGATCACCGGTGGCAGCCGCGGCATTGGCCGCGCAACCGCGCGTTTGCTGGGCGCGCGCGGCTGGTCCGTCGGCGTGAATTACGCGCGTAATCTCGCCGCTGCGCAGGACACCGCCGCCGAAGTGGAACGCGCCGGTGGCCGCGCGCTGACGATCGCCGGCGACGTCGCCAACGAAGCCCACGTGCTCGCCATGTTCGACGCGCTCCAGCAGAAGTTCGGGCGGCTCGATGCGCTCGTCAACAACGCTGGAATCGTCGCGCCTTCCAGCCAGCTCGCCGACATGGACCTCGCGCGCCTGAAGCGCATGTTCGACGTCAACGTGCTGGGCGCGTATCTCTGCGCGCGCGAAGCCGCGCGGCGCATGTCGACCGATCGCGGCGGCGCGGGCGGCGTGATCGTCAACGTTTCGTCGGCGGCGTCGCGTCTCGGTTCACCGAACGAATATGTCGACTATGCCGGCTCGAAAGGCGCCGTCGATACGATGACGCTCGGCCTTGCCAGGGAACTTGGTCCGCGAGGCGTGCGCGTGAACGCAGTGCGCCCCGGTCTCATCGACACCGAGATCCACGCGAGCGGCGGCAAGCCCGAGCGCGCCGTGCAACTCGGCGCGACCACACCGCTGGGCCGTCCCGGCACGGCCGGCGAAGTGGCCGAAACCATCGTCTGGTTGCTGAGCGACGCCGCCTCGTATGTGACGGGTGCTTTGCTCGACGTGTCCGGCGGCCGCTAGAGGCTGCTTTGCTCCTGCAACGTTCCTTGTCGTGATGCGGGTGTTCGTGCGGGTGTTCGTGCGGGTGTTCGTGCGGGTGTTCGTGCGTATGTCAGCGGCTGCACTCGCCTGATAGAAACAGCGTCGTATGCGTTTGCCTTGTGTCTAGAACGACGAGCCGGGTTCGCGCAGGAACGCGGTTTCTTGGGTCGTCGAGGAACGCCCAAGCAGCGCATTGCGATGCGGAAAGCGCCCGAATCGCTCGATGACTTGCGCGTGCCGCACAGCGGACCGGTAATACGACGCGCCGCCCGGCTCCGCTGCCAACTGCTTGAACAGACGCACCGACTCGCGCTGACTCGCGATCGTTTCATCATGCTCGAAAGGCAGATAGGCGAACGCGCGATGATGCACGCCAGGCAACAGGCAGTCGGCTCCCCTTGCGATCATCTGCTGCGCGGTGCGCAGTGCTTTCTGATCCGCAGCGAATGCGCGCGATGTGCCGCGATGACAATTGCGGGAAAACTGGTCCAGCACGATGACGAGCGACAACGCGCCGAGCGGCGTTGCCGCCCAGTGGTCGAGCATGGACTCGCTTGCCGCATCGATCAGGGTACCGAAGCGTTGCCGCAGCATCGTGTCGAACGCCTGGTCGCGTGAAAACCAGCATTTGCGAGCGCTGCCGAACTCCGGCGTGCCCGGTGCGCCGAACCAGCAGTCGAGAACCTCAAGGACCTGCTGAGGCAGAGCGGCATAGTCCGGTGAAGCCGTGCGACCGGCATGGCCGACCTTCTCAACCATTCCGGTTGCGCATCCAGTCAGCCGTTTCGAAAAACGAGCCGAGCAGGCGTTCCCTCAGCGGCTCGGCAAGACCCACATCTTCCATCGCCCACGCCATGCACCTGAGCCACTGATCCCGCTCGCTGGAGGCGATCGCGAACGGCAGATGCCGCGCGCGCAAACGCGGATGACCGAACCGGCTGATGTAATGATCCGGGCCGCCCATCCATCCGCACAAAAACCAGAACAGCTTGTCGCGCGAACCGTCGAGCGATTGCGGATGCAAAGCCCGGATTCCGGCGAAATCCGCTTCGAGATCCATCAGATCGTAAAAGCGGTCAACCAGTTCGCGCACGCGCGCTTCGCCGCCCACCAGTTCGAAGGCCGTCGGCTGCGCCGCGGACACTTCGTCGTTCAAATCGCTCATACCCACTCATCAACCAGAAAATAAGAATTCACGCGTCCCGCAGCGATTGCAACGCCGGACGCGCCAGCACATGCCGCAAGCTCAGCCAGCCGCCCACGCCGGCACACGCTATGCCGGCGCCAATGCCCGCCGGCAGCAGCCACGGATTGAAGCTCAGATAGAACTCGAATACGCGCGTGGCCAGCACGTAGCCGATCGCCTGCGCGCCTACCGCCGCCATCAGACCCGCCAGCGCGCCTACCGCGACAAACTCGGCGATCTGCACCGAGCGCACCTGACGATGCGACGCCCCCAGCGCGCGCAGCAGCGCGGATTCTCGCATGCGCTCATCGCGCGTGCCGGCGAGCGCCGCGTACAGCACGAGCACGCCCGCCGCGAGCGTGAACGCAAACAGGAACTGCACCGCGCCGATCACCTGCTGCAGCACGCGCTGCACCTGCGCGAGAATCGGCCCGGTATCGATCGCCGTGAGGTTCGGATAGGCGGCGATCAGGCCGTCGATGGTCGACTGCTTTTCCTGCGGCAGATGGAAACTGGTAATGAACGTCGCCGGGAAATCCTGCAGCGCCGCGGGCGGCATCAGCACGAAAAAGTTGACCTTGAACGAACCCCAGTCGAGCTTGCGCACACTCGTGACCGGCGCGTCGATCTGCAAGCCGGTCACGTCGAAACGCAGCATGTCGCCGGGCTTCACGTTGATCAGCTTGGCAAGCCCCTGCTCGATCGAAATCTGCGGCGTTTTCGTGTCGCCGTACCACGTGCCGGCGGCGAGGCGGTTGTCGTCGGGCAACTCGGTGGTGTACGACAGATTGAACTCGCGGTCCACGAGACGTTTGGCGTCGTCGCCCTTGAACGAATCCGGATTGACCGGCTTGCCGTTGATCGCCGTCAGCCGGCCGCGCACCATCGGCGAAAGCACCGTGCCGGGTAAGCCATGCGCGCTCAGATACTGCGTAACGGCGTCACGCTGATCGGGCTGGATGTCGATGATGAATTCGTTGGGCGCATCGGGCGGCGTCGATTTGCGCCAGCCGGCCACGAGGTCGTTACGCGTCATGGCGATCAGCAACAGGCACATCAGGCCGATGCCGAGCGCGGTGATCTGCAATGCGCTCGCGCTGCTGCGCCGTTCGAGCGATGCCAGCGCATAACGCCAGCCGATCCCCGCATTCACGCGCTCGCTGCGCACGAGGCGCGCCGCGCCCCACAGCGCCAGCCGCGCGATGCACGCGAACACCAGCAGCCCGCCCGCGAAGCCGCCCGCCACGATCCCGCCGAGCTTCAACTCGCCGGCCGCGACGATCAGCAGCGCGGCGAACAGCACGATGCCGAGCGCGTAAGCCGCCCATGCCGTGCGCCCCGCTTCGCCCCATTCGCGGCGCAGCACGCGCACCGGCGGTACGCGCGTGAGCGGCAACAGCGGCGGCAGCGCGAAGCCCAGCAACAGCACGAGACCGGCCGCGATGCCTTCGAGCGCCGGCCATGCGCTCGGGTACGGCAACGCGACATCGATCAGACTGCCGAGCCATGTGAGCAGCGCGAGATGCCCCAGATAACCGAGCGCCACACCCAGCGCACCGCCGATCAAACCCAACCCCACGAATTCGAGCGTGAAGAGCGCGCGCAGTGTCGTCTGACTGACGCCGAGGCAGCGCATCACCGCACAGCCGTCCAGATGCCGGCGCATGTACCGATGCGCGGCCATCGCAATCGCCACGGCCGCCAGCAACGCGGTGAGCAGCGAGACGAGCGTGAGGAAGTGACTCGCGCGGTCGAGCGTCTGGCGCACTTGCGGCTGGCCGTCCTGCAACGATTCGAGCGCGACGCCGCGCATCTTGCCGCCGTCCACCCGGTCGTGCGCGAACTGCGCGAAACGCGCCACCGACTCGTCCGCCCCCGCGACCAGCAGGCGATAGGTCACGCGGCTGCCGTAGGTGATGAGGCCGGTGGACGGCACGTCGTCGACGCGCAGCATCAGGCGCGGCGAAAAATTGACGAACGAGAAGCCGCGGTCGAGCTCACGCGTGATCACCGCGCCGATCGTGAAGTTGCGGTTGCCGACTTTCACCGTATCGCCGACATGCAGCTTCAAAGCGTCGAGCAGCGCCTGATCGACCCACACGACGCCCGGCGGCGGAATGGATCGCGCCGGATAGTCCGCCGCACCCGGCGCCGAGGCAATGCGCAACGCGCCGCGCAACGGATAACCCGGCGATACAGCCTTGATGGCGGCGAGCCGCGAGACCGGCTGCGCGCCGGTCGAATTGATCATGCTGGGAAAGATCGCCGTGCTGGCGGTGTTCAGACCAAGCGCTTTGGCCTGTCCGGCGAATTGCGGATCGACCGGATGATCGGCCCGCACGATGAAGTCAGCGGCGATCATACGCCGCGCGTCGCGCTCAAGCCCCTGATGCAGACGGTCAGCCAGAAAGCCGACACTCGATAAAGCCGCCACGGCCAGCACGAGCGCCAGCAGCAGCATCGTCAATTCGCCGGCGCGCCAGTCGCGCGACGTCATGCGCACGGACTGACGCAACAGATCCATACCGCCGAACCGGCGCGTCGAAGGTGAAGCCGTGCGCGCCGTGGAACCCCGTACCGTATCGCTCAATCGTGCCTGCTCCTGGCAAAGCGCGACACCATGTGCGTCGCCATGCCGCGAAAACCGCCCTGCACGCCGCGCCAGAGCCGCGGCAATGCCCAGCCGGCCAGCATCAGGAAGCCCACCATCAACACCAGAAAGACGAGCGGCACGAACAGCGCGAGCAGCATGCCGCCGAACACGAGCCCGTCTTCAGCGGTCGAGGTCACGACATTCGACACCGGTTCCGGCGAAAGGTTGATCAGTGCGCGCGTGCC
Source organism: Paraburkholderia dioscoreae (assembly GCF_902459535.1). Taxonomy (NCBI): domain Bacteria; kingdom Pseudomonadati; phylum Pseudomonadota; class Betaproteobacteria; order Burkholderiales; family Burkholderiaceae; genus Paraburkholderia; species Paraburkholderia dioscoreae. The sequence goes on along the minus strand of NZ_LR699553.1, from coordinate 1,313,940 downwards.
GGCTTTGGCGAGATGCGCCGTGCCCGCCAGCGTGCCGCCCGCGAGCGCGGCCACGGTCAGCAGCGCCGGATCGGCATGGCCGAGCGCGCCGGCTGCCAGCACGGCGCCCGCCGGAATGCGAATGAAGGTATGGACCGCGTCCCACAGCGAATCGAACGCGGGGATCTTGTCGGCGAGGAATTCGGTGACGGTCAGCACGCCCGCCACGCCGATTACCCACGGCGAAGACAGCGCGGACAGCGTATCGGGAAGATGGACGAGGCCGAGACGGGCGAATACGCCGGCCAACAGGACCGTCAGATAGAGGCGCAGACCGCTGCCCCATGAGAGGCCCGCAGCGAGCGAAAGTGATTCAAGCATGGCCGCCTCCGGGCGCGCTGTGCGTGCCGGGCGCTTCGACGGGCCAATCATGGATGAGCCACGCCGAAATCGTCAGACCCGCGCCAAGCCGGCCGCGCCAAATGGGCCGCGGACAATTTCAGGTTGGATTCGGTCTCATTATAGCCACGTTAATTCGCAGAACGCAGAGCGGCGAATAAATGGCGAACTCCATGCGGGCGCGATCCGTGTGCCGGCGGACCCGCCGAATACGCCCGCCAGCGGGTTGGAATGCCAGGCTCAATGCCCGGAAGACAGTTTCAGTCCGATCAATCCGATTACGATCAGCGCCGCGCTGGCGACCCGCGCGACGCTCAACGCCTCGCCCATCATCACGATTCCGAAGATGAACGCGCCGACTGCGCCGATGCCCGTCCACACCGCGTAGGCCGTGCCGAGCGGCAACTGGCGCATGGCAATGGCCAGCAGCGCGAAGCTGCCGAGCGCTGTCACGACCGTGAACACGGAAGGCCAGAGACGGGTGAAACCTTCGGAGGTTTTGAGACCGGCCGCCCATGCAACCTCAAGCAAACCGGCAATCAACAGAAGAATCCAGGACATGAGACAAGCTCCATGATCAGATGGGGCCGTCCCCGTTCGTGAAACCGCAAGGTCGTCCTTACGAACTGTAAATTATACCAACATCACCGCAGCGCCACGGCCAGCGGCTCGCCGCAACGGGACCCCCCAGCCGTGGCAAATTCCCCACACAGCGTCAAACCGCGCCCACCAGCCGGTAGCCGACCCCGGTTTCCGTGATGATATGTTCCGGCTGCGCCGGGTCGCGCTCCAGCTTGCCGCGCAGATGCGCCATATAGATACGCAGATAGTGATGGCTCTCGACATGCGACGGCCCCCACACCTCGCGCAGCAACTGGCGGTGTGTCAGCACGCGGCCTGCATGGCGCACCAGCGTGGCGAGCAGCCGGTATTCGATCGGCGTCAGATGGACGGCTGCGCCGTCGCGGCTCACCTGGCGCAGCGCCAGATCGACGGTCACCGTGCCGAAGCGCACCTGCGGCGACTCGTTCGCACCGCCCTGATTGCGCCGCCGCATATGCGCGCGGATTCGCGCCAGCAGTTCGGACACGCCGAACGGCTTGGTGAGGTAGTCGTCCGCGCCGGCATCGAGCGCCGCGACTTTTTCGGTTTCCTGGGTGCGCGCCGACAGCACGATTACCGGCAGCTCGCTCCAGCCGCGCAGTTCGCGGATGACGTCCAGACCGTCCGTGTCGGGCAGGCCGAGATCGACGATCACCAGATCGGGCTTGCGCGTGGCGGCTTCGACGAGACCCTGCTTACCGGTTTCGGCGTCGTGCACGACGATGCCCTCGCCTTCCAGCGCTGTTCGCACAAAGCGGCGAATCTGCTTTTCGTCTTCGATCAGGACGACGGTGATGCTGGGGTCACTCATGGCTGGGCTTGGCAAGCGGGTTAGGAGTTGATTCGCTGTCGGAATCGGCATGCGTCAAAGCATCGGCGCCTTCGTCTTCCAGGGCATCCGGCGCGTCGGGCGGCGTTTCCACCGGCAGCGTGAACCAGAAACGGGCGCCTTCCACATGGCCGTCCGCCGACACGCGATTGAGCGCGCCGATTGTACCGCCGTGCGCTTCCACGATCGCGCGGCAGATCGCAAGGCCGAGACCGATGCCCGGTTTGGCCGATTCCTTCTCGCCGCGCGTGAATTTCTCGAACACGCGCGCTTCCATGCCGGCGGGCAGGCCGGGGCCGTTATCGTCCACGGTCACGCGCACGAACGACTTGCCGTCCGCGTCGAGACGCTGCGCGCCGATCGTCAAAGGCGTGGCCGGCGCGGTGTATTTGGCCGCGTTCTCGAACAGGTTGGAGAAAAGCCGCTCCATCAGCACGGCGTCCAGATGCAGGAGCGGCAGATCGGCGGGCAGCTTCACCTGCACCGGATGATTCGCCAGCACGCGCTTGCACGCGCGCAACGCGGCGCCCACGGTTTCTTCGAGCAGCGTCCACTGCTGATTCAGTTGCAGACTGCCCGCCTGCAGGCGGGCCATGTCGAGCAGATTCGTGACGATGCCGGTCATGCGCAGCGCTTCCTCATGAATCGCTTCGACCAGTTCAGCGTTGGGCTGCGCGTCGGGCGATTGCGCGAGCATCGACGAGAAACCGACGATGGTCGTCAACGGCGTGCGCAGATCGTGCGAGATCGCCGACAGCAACGAGTTGCGCAAACGCTCCGACTCCATGTTGACGAGCGCATCGCGGGCGATGTCCACGTAATGCACCCGTTCCAGCGCGAGCGCGATCTGCGCGGCGAACGCGTCGAGCATGCGCTGCTGCTCGGGCACGTCGAGCTCGCCCTCGTTGCGCATCACGACCGCCAGCACGCCGCGCGTGCGCATCGGCGCCTTGAGCGGCAGGTATAGCGCGGCGGCGGCCGGCAGCGTGTCGGTGCCGTGGCCGGCCGGCTTCTGCTGATCGTAGACCCACTGGCCGACGTCGCTATCGAGCATCTCGCCTTCGAGCGTGACCGCCGCGTCGGGATCCTCGATCTTCTGCTTCACCTGATCGACGCTGTCCGGCAACAGAATCGCGACGCGCGCGCCGAACACCTCGCTCACATGACGGCTGCCAATGCCGACGATCTGCTCCGTGGTCAACGCCGCGGCCAGTTCGCGCGCCATCGCGTACATCGCACCGGTGCGCTGCTCGCGGCGTCGCGCCACGCTCGCCTCGCGGCGCAGGCTCGACGTGAGATGGCTGATCACCAGCGACGTCAGCAGCATGCCGAAGAAGGTCAGCAGATACTGCGTATCGGAGACCGACAGCGACATGCGCGGCGGCACGAAAAAGAAATCGAACGCGGCCACGCTCATGAACGACAACACCACACCCGGCCCGCGCCCCAGCTTCACCGCGGCGAAGATCACGCCGAGCAGATACAGCATGACGAGGTTGGTCAGATCGATATGGTCGATCAACTGGCTCGCGAGCAGCGTGATGGCCGCGCAGATCGCCAGCGCGAAAGCATAGGCGCGCGGCGGCGAGCGGCGTTCGCGCGCCGCGCTCAACGCCTCGCGCCATGCGTTCGCGGTAGTGTTCAGCAGATGCCGATGCTCGCCGCCGTCGCGCTCGGACGAGGCGCGAATCAGCGTGAGATCGAGATCGCCCGCCTTTTCGGCGATACGTTCACTGAGCGGCCGGCGCAGCCGGCGCTCCACACCCGTGCGCGCCGACGCGCCGGCCACCAGTTTCGATACGTTGCGCGCCTGCGCATAGCCGATCAACGCGGTGGCCGCGTCGGCGCCCGCCAGTGTCGCGGTTTCGGCGCCGAGTTCGGCGGCCAGCTTCAGCGCGTTCAGCGTGCGCTCGCGGCGCGCATCCGGTAAACGCTGGAGCGCGGGCGTCTCGACATAAACCGCGATCCAGTCGGCCTTCAGGCTGGCGGCAAGGCGTGCCGCCGCGCGCACCAGCATCGGCGCTTCCGGGCCGGGGCCGACGCACACCAGCAAGCGCTCACGCGCCTGCCAGATGCGCTGGATCGAACGGTCGGCGCGGTACTCGCGCATTTGCGCATCGACACGGTCGGCGGTGCGGCGCAGCGCCAATTCGCGCAGCGCGATCAGATTGCCCTTGCGGAAAAAGTTGCGCACCGCGCGCTCGGCCTGCTGCGGCAAATACACCTTGCCGTCGCGCATGCGGTCGAGCAGTTCCTCCGCAGGCAGGTCGACCAGCGTAACTTCGTCGGCGCTATCGAATACGCGGTCCGGCACCGTCTCCCAGACGCGAATGCCGGTGATCTGCCCGACCACGTCGTTGAGGCTTTCGAGGTGCTGGACGTTGACCGTCGTATAGACGTCGATGCCCGCGTCGAGCAGTTCGTAGACATCCTGCCAGCGCTTCAGATGGCGCGCGCCCTGCACGTTCGAATGCGCGAGTTCGTCGACGAGGATCAGTTGCGGCTTGCGGGCGAGCGCGGCGTCGAGATCGAACTCGCCGAGCTTGCGGCCGCGATACTCGATCTGCGCGAGCGGCAGCACATCGAGACCTTCGAGCAGCGCCGCGGTTTCACTGCGGCCATGCGTTTCGGCAATGCCCACCACAACGTCGGCGCCTTCGTCGTAACGGCGGCGCGCGGCCTGCAGCATTGCATAGGTTTTGCCGACACCCGCCGACGCGCCGAAAAAAATCTTCAACCTGCCTCGCTGACGTTTTTCTTCGTCGCGTTGCAGCTTGTCGAGCAACTCATCGGGATCGGGGCGGTTCATGCTCAATGGTTTTCATCGTTGGGCGAGCGTCAATTCATGCATGGTGGCACGGAGACGACGCAGTCGCAAATGGCGGCCTCCGCACATGGAGCCACCGCGAATGGCGGCGACTGCGACTGGCGGGCACTACGAGTACTGATCGTCGCCAATAGCTCAGCGCGGCAACCGCTGCATGCGCTCGCCGTCGCGCCGTCAAAAGGCAAAGGCGGGGTCGCCCGGACGCCGCCTTTGCAAAGCGAAGCGCTGCGCCTTGTCGCTCAGCCGCGCTTCATCTCATCCAGCGCCAGGTTCAGTTGCAGCACGTTCACGCGCGCCTCGCCCAGAATGCCGAACTGACGGCCGCTCGTATAGCGGTCCACCAGTGCCTGCACGTCGTTCGGCGCGAGCTTGCGAGCCTTGGCCACGCGCTCGATCTGATAAGCCGCGGCGGCCGGGCTGATCTCAGGATCGAGACCGCTGCCTGAGGACGTCACCAGATCGACCGGCACCGGCTTCGACATATCCGTGCCGGCCGCCTTCAGCGCGTCGATACGGCCTTTGATTTCGTCGAGCAACGCCGGGTTGGTCGGGCCGAGGTTCGACCCGCTCGACCCCTGCGCGTTGTACGGCATCGGGCTGGTAGCCGACAGGCGGCCCCAGAAGTATTGCGGCGCATCGAACTGCTGGCCGATCAGCTTCGAGCCGACCACCTTGCCGTTCTGTTCGAGCATGCTGCCGTTGGCCTGATCGTGGAAGACTGCCTGACCGAAAGCGGTCATCACCGCGGGATAGGCCATTCCCGTGAGCGCGGCGAGTACCACGAACAGCACGATCAACGGACGGAACAGATTTTTCATGATGAATGATTCCTCTTGAACAAGCGCTTAGACCCAACCGAACGCGGCCAGCACCATATCGATCAGCTTGATGCCGATGAACGGCACGATGATCCCGCCCAAACCGTAAATCAGCAGATTGCGGCGCAACAGGATCGCCGCGCCCAGCGCGCGATAGCGCACGCCCTTGAGCGCCAGCGGAATCAGCAGCACGATGATCAGCGCGTTGAAAATCACCGCCGACATGATCGCCGAAGCCGGCGTGGCCAGATGCATCACGTTCAGCGCGTTCAGCGCCGGATAGGTCGTGGCGAACGCGGCCGGAATGATCGCGAAGTACTTGGCGACGTCGTTGGCGATCGAGAACGTGGTGAGCGAGCCGCGCGTCATCAGCATCTGCTTGCCGATCTCGACGATCTCGATCAGCTTGGTCGGATTCGAATCGAGGTCGACCATGTTGCCCGCTTCCTTCGCGGCCTGCGTGCCGGTGTTCATCGCCACCGCGACGTCGGCCTGCGCGAGCGCCGGGGCGTCGTTGGTGCCGTCGCCGGTCATTGCCACGAGGCGCCCTTCGGCCTGATGCGCGCGAATCGTGGAGAGCTTCGCTTCCGGCGTGGCTTCGGCGAGGAAATCGTCGACGCCGGCTTCCGCGGCAATCGCCGCCGCGGTCAGCCGGTTGTCGCCCGTCACCATGATGGTCTTGATGCCCATCTTGCGCAGTTCGGCGAAACGCTCCTTGATGCCGCCCTTCACGACGTCCTTCAGTTCGATCACACCGAGCACGCGCGCGCCCTGCTCGCCTTTCTCGGCGACCACCAGCGGCGTGCTGCCACGGCGGGCGACTTCGGCGACCGCGTTGCTGACTTCGTTCGGGAAACGTCCGCCGTTCGCTTCGACATAGTTCTTCACCGCGTCGGCCGCGCCCTTGCGGATTTCACGGCCAGGCAGATCGACGCCGCTCATGCGCGTTTGCGCGGTGAACGCGAGGAACACGGCATGCAGCGAAGCCATATCGCGTTGACGGATATTGAAGCGCTGCTTCGCCAGCACGACGATGCTGCGGCCTTCCGGCGTTTCGTCGGCGAGCGACGACAGTTGCGCGGCGTCCGCGAGCGCTTCTTCCGTCAAGCCCGGCGCCGGCACGAATTGCGAAGCCTGGCGGTTGCCGAGCGTGATGGTGCCCGTCTTGTCGAGCAGCAATACGTCGACGTCGCCGGCCGCTTCTACCGCGCGGCCGGACGTGGCGATCACGTTCGCCTGCATCATGCGGCTCATGCCGGCCACGCCGATCGCGGACAGCAACCCGCCGATCGTGGTCGGAATCAGACACACCAGCAGCGCGACCAGCGCGGTAATCGTCACCACGTGACCCGCTTTCGCGGCTTCGACCGAGAACATCGAGAATGGCAGCAGCGTGGCGGTGGCCAGCAGCATCACGATCGTCAACGCGACCAGCAAAATGGTCAGCGCGATTTCGTTCGGCGTCTTCTGACGCTTCGCGCCTTCCACCATCGCGATCATGCGGTCGAGAAACGCCTCGCCCGGATTCGCCGTGACGCGCACCACGATCCAGTCCGACAGCACGCGCGTGCCGCCCGTCACCGACGAAAAGTCGCCGCCCGACTCGCGGATCACCGGCGCGGATTCGCCCGTGATCGCCGATTCGTCGACCGACGCGACGCCTTCGACCACTTCGCCGTCGGCCGGAATCACGTCGCCGGTCTCGACCAGCACGACGTCGCCCTTGCGCAGATCGGAAGCCGTCAGAATGCGGATCGGCGACTTCGGATGCGGCTCGTTCAACTTCTTGGCCATCACGTCTTTCTTCGCGCTGCGCAGCGACGCGGCCTGAGCCTTCGAACGGCCTTCGGCCAGCGCCTCCGCGAAGTTGGCGAACAGCACCGTGAACCACAGCCACAAGGTGACCGCGAGAATGAAGCCCGCGGGCGCCTCGGCCTGGCCGCCGAGCGCGGCGATCCAGAGAATGGTCGTGAGAATGCTGCCCACGTACACGCAGAACATCACCGGATTGCGGAACTGCGTGCGCGGCGTGAGCTTCTTGAAGGAGTCCACGATCGCCGGGCGCAGCAGCGCCGGGTCGAACATGGACCTGGTTGCATTATGTTCAGTCATTGAATCCTCGAATTTCCCGTTTGCGCGTGCTCACCCGTTTTCATCGCGGGTCTCAATGGGCGCCCATCATCATCAGATGTTCGACACCAGGACCGAGCGCGAGGGCAGGCACATAAGTCAGCGCGCCGACCAGCAGCACCGTGCCGAGCAGCAGCACGACGAACAGCGGTCCATGCGTGGGCAGCGTGCCGCCCGTCACGCCGATGCGCTTTTTCGCGGCGAGCGAACCGGCAATCGCAAGCACCGGAACGATCGTGCCGAAGCGACCGAACCACATCGCGATCGCCGTGAGCCAGTTGTAGAACGGCGTGCCCACGGTGAGGCCCGCGAACGCGCTACCGTTGTTGTTGGCGGCCGAACTGAACGCGTAGAGGATTTCGGAGAAACCGTGCGCGCCGGGGTTGAGAATGCCGGCCTTGCCCGCGTCGCTCAATACCGCGATCGACGTGCCCACCAGCACCAGCAGCGGCGTGAGCAGCACGACGATCGACACCATCTTCATCTCATACGCTTCGATCTTCTTGCCGACGTATTCCGGCGTGCGGCCGATCATCAGGCCCGCCACGAACACGGCCAGCAGCGCGAACACGAGCATCCCGTACATACCGGAACCCACGCCGCCGAAGATCACTTCGCCCAGTTGCATCAGCAGCATCGGATACAGGCCGCCGATCGGCGTCAGCGAATCGTGCGTGTTGGCGACCGCGCCGCACGAAGCTGCGGTGGTTGCAACCGTAAAGATGCCCGACTGCGCGATACCGAAGCGCGTTTCCTTGCCTTCCGCATTGCCGCCCGATTGCAGCGCATTGGCCGACTGATCGACATGCAATGCGGCGATAGCCGGATTGCCGCTCTGTTCCGCGCTGATCTCGCCGAATACGCAGACGGCAAACGCAATCGTCATGGTGGCGAGCACCGCCACCCCCTGCTTGCGGTCCGCGATCATGCGGCCGAACACCAGTGCCAGCCCCGCCGGGATGATCAGGATCGAGAAGATCTGCAGGAAGTTCGAGAACGGCGTCGGGTTTTCATACGGATGGGCCGAATTGCCGTTAAAGAAGCCGCCGCCGTTGGTGCCCAGCATCTTGATCGCTTCCTGTGAAGCAACCGGGCCCATTGCGAGCGTCTGCGTCTTCACCGGCGTATCGACCGTCACCGCATTGCCCTTCGCGTCCTTCACCGGATTGCCTTGCGCGTCGAGCTTCGGCGCGGCATAGGTGGTGGTCTGCAAGGTCGGCACGTCTTCGTACGCCTTGAAGTTCTGGATCACGCCCTGGCTCATCAACAGCGCCGCGAGGATCGCCGACATGGGCAGCAGCACGTACAGCGTCACACGCGTCAGGTCGACCCAGAAATTGCCGATGGTTTGCGCGGTGTGGCGCGCAAAGCCGCGAATCAATGCGATCACCACGACGATGCCGGTGGCGGCCGAAAAGAAGTTCTGCACGGTGAAGCCGAGCATCTGCGTCAGATAGCCGACGGTTTGTTCCGGCGTGTAATCCTGCCAGTTCGTGTTGGTCACGAAACTGACCGCCGTGTTGAACGCGCCATCCACGGTCATCGGGCCGAACTGCTGCGGGTTGCCCGGCAGCCAGCCTTGCACGCGCAGCAGCACGTAGAGAAACGCCACGCCGAGCGTGTTGAACGCGATCGTGGCGATCGCGTAGTGCTTCCAGCTCATTTCGGTGGCAGGATCGACGCCCGCGATGCGATACAGCAAACGTTCGACAGGACCGCCGAAGCGGACCACGCGCGAACTGCCGTCCATCACGGCGCTCAGATAACGGGACATAGGCACCGCGGCTGCCAGCAGCACGACGATGAAAAGGCCCGCTTGCAGGACATTGTTCGAGTTCATTCAATGTCCTCCGCGCGCAACAGCGCATAGACCAGATACACGAACAGCAGCGCGGTCGCCGCACCGGACAACCAGAGAATCCAGGTCATGAGCGCGCTCCCTGGCCACGGCGGAACTGCATCAACTTCTCGCAGCCGGCAATTAACGCAAAGGTCAGCGCGGCGAACAGCACCAGCCCCCCGACATACAGCACATCCATTTTGTTCTCCATTACACGGACTTTGGATAGGTGCAACGTTATGCCGAACCGCGTAAAGGGCTGGTCAAAGATGGGGTGGGGAGTATAAAAATTCCGTAAACGCGGCGGACACCGCGAAATGCTGATGACGGCCTGATCGCACGTTCAGCGCGCACCCAGCCGCGGCCGTATCGCACCGTTAAAAATGAGATGTTGTTCGACACGACCAGGCTATGCTCGGCGGATTGCTTGCCGCGGCTGAACCCGCGTCGCGTCACCTGTATGCCGCGGCGCGGCGAATGATCGAACCCCGCGTGCTCCACGCTGCGTTGATTCGCCACGCACATTCCCTGCGCTCGCGGGCACCACGGTGTATAAAAATCACCTGACGTTTCGACCTCATGCCATCGGGCTCTGGGCCTTCACCGGGCATGGCCATGTCATCACTACTGCAAGAACCCGTTCTCCATGCTGCTGTTTCAATCCGCACTCGAAGCCCATCAATCAGGGCTCCCTCATGAGGCTGAACAGGCGTATCTTCAGGTACTCGCCGAAGATCCCCGCCACGCCGACGCGCTACATCTGCTCGGGCTGCTCTACGCCGATCGCGGCGAACTCGCCCAGGCAGAGACTCTCATTCGCCGCGCGCTCGGCATCGACGAAAACTCGATCTATCTGGTCAATCTGGCCAACATGCTGATCGACCAGCACCGCGAGACCGAAGGAGAAGCCCTACTCCATCGCGCGATCCAGCTCGCGCCCGGTTATGCCGCCGCGCATTACAACATCGCCACGCTGTTCGCCGACACGGAACGGAGGAACGAAGCCGAAGCGGCTTTTCGTCGTGCGCTCGATCACGATGCCGATTTCGTCCCGGCGTTGATCAATCTGGCCAGCCTGTTGATCGGCGCGGAGCGCTTTCCGGAAGCGGAGCCATACTGCCGCCGGGCCCTCCTTCTCGACGCCCGGCGCGAAAGAGCGCAGCACAATCTCGGCATGGTCCTCCTGAAGACAGGACGCCATCAGGAAGCCCAAAGCGTATTTCGTCGTGTGCTGGAGCTCGAACCCGAACATTGCGAAGCGTGCAACGGCCTGGCTGTGGCGCTCATGAAAGACTATCGCTACGAGGAAGCCGAATCCTTCGTTCGCCGCGCGCTGAACCTCGATCCCGAACATCGCGTCGCCACTCGCAATCTGGCGCACATTCTCTGCATGACCCATCGGCGCGCCGAGGCGGAAGAGGCCTATCGGAAAGTGATCGAGCGCGAACCGGATTCGGTATCGGAACAGTACGCTCTCGCGCAGCATCTTTTGACGGAAGGCCGATATATCGAGGGATGGCAACGTTACGAAATTCGTTACGATCCGCGCATGGAACCGCACGCCATTCCCACGCCGAATGTCGATTATCCGCAGTGGCAAGGTGGATCGCTGCAAGGCAGATCGCTACTCGTCTGGCCTGAACAAGGCCTCGGCGACCTTCTTCAGTTCGTCCGTTATCTGCCTTTATTGAAGGCGCGCGGCGTGGCGAATCTGAGTATTGCCTGCCCTCGCGCTTTGCACAGCCTGTTCGAACTGATCGAAGGCGTGGACCATTGCATTCCTTTGGATGGCCAGCACGATGTTCCGCCGCACGACTATTGGTGCTTCTTGATGAGCCTGCCACATCGGTTTGAAACGACCCTCGATACGATCCCGGCTTCGATGCCCTATCTGCGGGCTCCGGAGGAGCGGATCGCGCACTGGAAGCGGCGCCTGCCGGCATCGGGCTTCAAGGTCGGACTTGTGTGGGCCGGCGATCCACGCCCGCATCAACCTGATGCGAATGCCGTCGATCAGCGTCGTTCGCTGCACGCGCTCGCCTTCCTGCCGCTGCTGCAAGTGCCGGGCGTCACGTTCGTGAGTTTGCAGAAAGGCGCAACGACCCAACCGCAAATCAACGACATTCCGTCCGAATACCGTCCCATCGATCCAATGAACGAAGTCCGCGATTTTGCCGACACCGCCGCCATCGTAGAAAGCCTCGACCTGGTGATCGCCGTGGACACGTCCACGGCGCATCTTGTCGGCGCGTTGAACAAGCCGGTCTGGATTCTCTCGCGGTTCGACGCCTGCTGGCGCTGGCTCGAGCGTCGCGAGGACTCCCCTTGGTATCCGAACGCCCGGCTTTTCAGGCAGACGCGACCCGGCGCCTGGGACGACGTGATCCAGCGGGTGAAAGCTGCATTGGAGAAACAGGCGGCGGCGCCTGATCGCTGAGCACGCCGTTCGAATCTTGTTTTCACGCCGCGCGGACGGGAGCGCCTCGAACGAAACGCTCGCCGCATACCGCGTCTCAAGGCAGCAGAATCGTCGACCCGGTAGTCCGGCGCCCTTCGAGATCCGCGTGCGCGCGGCCGACATCCGCCAGCGCGTAACGCTGATTGATGCTCGTCTTGACCTTGCCCGACACCAGCACGTCGAACAGTTCGGTGGACATCGCCTCGTAGTCGCTGCGTTTGGCGATATAGGTAAACAGCGTCGGGCGCGTGAAGAACAGCGAACCGCGTCCGGCGAATTCCGACGAATCGATCGGCGGTAACGGCCCCGACGCATTGCCGAAACTCACGAACATGCCGAGGGGCGCGAGGCAATCGAGCGAGCCCGTAAACGTGTCTTTACCAATCGAGTCGTACACCACCGGCACGCCCGCGCCATTGGTGATCTCGCGCACGCGCTTGGTGAAGTTCTCGCGTGTGTAGACGATCGCGTGGTCGCAACCATGCGCCGTGGCGATTTCCGCTTTTTCATCCGAACCGACCGTGCCGATCACCGTCGCGCCGAGCGCCTTCGCCCACTGGCACACCAGCAGGCCGACGCCGCCCGCCGCGGCCTGGATCAGGATCGTGTCGCCGGCTTTCACGGGATACGTGCGGCGCAGCAGATATTGCGCGGTCAGGCCTTGCAGCATGACCGAGGCGGCCTGCCCGTCGGTGAGGGCGTCGGGCACCTTCACGACCTGAGCGGCCTGCAGCACGCGCTCCTGCGCGTACGCGCCGGGCGGGCGCGCCACGTAGGCGATGCGATCGCCCACCTTCAGACCGCTCACGCCCGAGCCGAGCGCCGTCACCTCGCCCGCCGCCTCCATACCGAGACCGCCCGGCAACGGCAACGGATAGAGCCCCGTGCGAAAGTACACGTCGATATAGTTCAGCCCGACCGCCGTCTGCCTGACGCGGATCTCGCCCGCGCCCGGCTCGCCGACTTCGACGTCGACCCACTTCATGACCTCCGGGCCGCCGGTTTTATCGAATCGGATTGCTTTGACCATCATGTCTCCTTGGTTGCGTGTGGTTGGGTGGTGGCGCGAGGGCGATCTCAGACCTGCTGCGTAAGGCGTAAGGTCAGCGAGTCGAGCACCATTCGCGCTGTCGAGATGTTGGTGGCGCACGGAATGTTGTGCACGTCGCACGCGCGCACCAGTGCGTTGATGTCCGGTTCATGCGGCTGCGGCGTCATCGGGTCGCGCAGGAAGATCACCATGTCCACGCGCCCTTCCGCAAGTTGCGCGCCGATCTGCAGGTCGCCGCCATGCGGGCCGGACAACATCCGCTCGACGGCGAGGCCGTGCGCGTCGGCAATGCGCCCGCCGGTCGTGCCGGTCGCCACGATATCGCAACGCTTGAGCGTGTCGACGTATTCGCCGGCCAGTTTGACGATGTCATCCTTTTTATGATCGTGCGCGATCAGCGCAATACGGGTGGTCATGACGTAAGACTCCTGAAACCGTTGTGATTGTCGTTGTTGTTGTGATGAGGAAGCTGCGACACCTGCCGTTCAGAACGTGCCCGGATAAGCGCCGCCGTCGATCAGCCAGTTCTGCCCTGTGATGTAGCCGGCATGCACACTGCACAGGAACGCGCAGGCACGGCCGAATTCGTCACGGTTGCCGAAGCGGCCAGCGGGGATCGTTTTCATGCGCTGCTGGCGGGCGTCGTCGACGGAAATGTTTTGCGACTTTGCCTGCGCCGCGAAGGTGACCGCGATGCGGTCGGTGTCGAACAGCCCCGGCAGCAGGTTGTTGATGGTCACGCCGGTGGGCGCGACCTTGCGCGCGAGGCCCGCGACAAAGCCGGTCAGCCCCGAACGCGCGCCGTTCGACAAACCGAGTACGTCGATCGGCGCTTTCACCGCCGAACTCGTGATGTTGACGATACGCCCATAGCCGCGCGCGCTCATCGAGTCGATGGTCGCGCGAATCAGCTCGATCGGCGTGAGCATGTTGCTTTCCAGCGCGCGGATCCAGTCTTCATGCGTGAAATTGCGGAAGTCGCCGGGCGGCGGTCCGCCCGCGTTGTTGACCAGAATATCCGGCTGCGGACAGGCCGCGAGCGCCGCGGCGCGGCCTTCGGGCGTGGTGATGTCGCATGCCACCGTTTTCACTTCCACGCCGCTTTGCTTGCGAATCTCCGCGGCGGCCGCCTCCAGCGTTTCAGCGGTGCGCGCGACGATCGTCAGGTTGACGCCTTCGGCGGCGAGCGCTTCCGCGCAGCCGCGCCCCAGTCCCTTGCTGGCCGCGCAGACCAGCGCGGTGCGTCCTGCGATTCCCATGTCCATCAGTGTTGTCCTCGTGAAGTTGTGCGTCGGGAGAAAGCGCCGGCCGTACCGGGTTTGCGGTTCCGTCGCGGCATCGCGCGAAGCGACAGGCCCGGCGCGCGCTCGTGGCGAAGTTTCCCCGATTCTAGAAGAATCGGTGCCGGACTGTGCCGGGCCGCCGCAATCTCCGGTATCTTCGGAGCGCACTCTTTCGGTAAACTTGCGCCGTGGCGCGTCCGCCAGCCAGCCGTTTTGCGGCAGCGCGGTGCGCCGAACCGATCCCTCTAGCCGCCGCTTGCGCCCCCCGCCATGACTCAGGACAGCCGTTTTCCCAATCTCTTCATCCTCGATCACCCGCTGATCCAGCACAAGCTATCGCACATGCGCGACCGGGATACCTCGACCCGCACGTTCCGCGAACTGCTGCGTGAAATCACGCTGCTGATGGGCTACGAAATCACCCGCAATCTGCCCATGACCACGCGCCGCCTGACCACGCCGCTCGTCGAGATCGACGCGCCGGTGATCGCCGGCAAGAAGCTGGCGATCGTGCCAGTGCTGCGGGCCGGCATCGGCATGTCGGACGGACTGCTGGAGCTGGTGCCGTCGGCGCGGGTGGGCCACATCGGCGTGTATCGCGCGGAGGACCATCGCCCGGTCGAATATCTCGTGCGCCTGCCGGACCTCGAAGATCGCGTGTTCATTCTGTGCGATCCGATGGTCGCGACCGGCTACTCCGCCGTGCATGCGGTCGACGTGCTCAAGCGCCGCAACGTGGCGGGCGAGAACATCCTGTTCCTCGCGCTGGTCGCCGCGCCCGAGGGCGTGCAGGTGTTCCAGAACGCGCATCCGGACGTCAAGCTGTATGTCGCCTCGCTCGATTCGCATCTGAACGAGCATGCGTACATCGTTCCCGGTCTCGGCGACGCCGGCGACCGCCTGTTCGGCACGAAAAACTGAAAGCGGCCTGAAAAGCGCGCGACGGCGACGCTGCAAAGGCCGCCGCCGCACACTTTTCACGTCGTTTGCAGCTATCTCGCCCTCTGCCGCCCCCTTGCGGCGTGATAAAATTCGAATCCGCTCAAAGAGCGGCTCAACTTGCACCACCGCCTGGCGCACCGCGCCTTTCGCGGGGCTGTCAGGCCGGCGCGGCGTTTGTCGCGTGGAGCCTCGCCGCACCGCCCGCCCCAACCGCGCTGCCGAACTGCGGTCCCGCTAGCCGGGCCGGCCGGGCGTGGTTAGGCTCGAGCGCCACGGAAACGCAACGACAATTGCACAATGCGTGCGCCCCACTGGCGCGCGCGATGGAGAAAGGTATGGCGGGTCATTCGAAATGGGCCAACATCAAGCATAAGAAAGCAGCGGCCGACGCCAAGCGCGGCAAGGTCTGGACGCGGCTCATCAAGGAAATTCAGGTCGCGGCGCGCATGGGCGGCGGCGATATCGACTCGAACCCGCGTCTGCGGCTCGCCGTCGAAAAGGCGTACGACGCCAACATGCCCAAAGATAACGTCAACCGCGCGATCCAGCGTGGCGTGGGCGGCGTGGACGGCGCAAGCTACGAAGAAATCCGCTATGAAGGCTACGGCATCGGCGGCGCGGCGGTAATCGTGGACACCATGACCGACAACCGCACGCGTACGGTGGCGGAAGTGCGTCATGCGTTCTCGAAGAACGGCGGCAACATGGGCACGGACGGCTCGGTGGCGTTCATGTTCGATCACGTCGGCCAGTTCCTGTTCGCGCCCGGCACGCCGGAAGACAAGCTGATGGAAGCCGCGCTCGAAGCCGGCGCCGACGACGTCGTCACGAATGACGACGGCAGTATCGAGGTGCTGTGCCCGCCGAACGACTTCCCGAAGGTGAAATCGGCGCTGGAAGCCGCGGGCTTCAAGGCCGAACTCGCCGAGGTGACGATGAAACCTCAAACGGAAGTCGAGTTCACCGGCGAGGACGCCGTAAAAATGCAGAAGCTGCTCGACGCGCTGGAGAATCTGGACGACGTGCAGGAAGTCTATACAAACGCCGCGATCGCCGACGAATGAGCGTGCCCCGGCGGCGCGTAGTGCGGCGGTTCCCGTCGAACCGCGCCACGCCGCCGGCCGGCCCTCGCGTCGTTGCGGATAGCGCGTAAGTGTGGCGTGGGTGTGGCTTGAGTGTGATCGGGCACCGCGCTTCCACCCGCGTTTGCACTGTGCCCTGCGCGCCGCCAGCGGCTGCTGCGGGCTCGCTGCAAACCTTGTTGTCATTCCACGGCTGAGCGTGCTGCGTCAGCCGTTTATGGTTTTTAAGTCTCGGGGATTCACATGAAGTTACTCGTCGTCGGTTCCGGCGGTCGCGAACATGCGCTCGCATGGAAGCTCGCGCAATCGCCGCGGGTCCAGCTCGTCTACGTGGCTCCTGGCAACGGCGGCACCGCCCAGGACGAGCGTCTGCGCAACATCGACATCACGGATCCGGCCGCGCTCGCCGATTTCGTCGAACAGGAGCAGATCGCCTTCACGCTGGTCGGGCCGGAAGCGCCGCTCGCGGCCGGCATCGTCAACCTGTTCCGCTCGCGCGGTCTGAAGATTTTCGGGCCGACTAGAGAAGCTGCCCAGCTCGAAAGCTCGAAAGACTTCGCCAAGGCATTCATGAAACGCCACGCGATTCCGACCGCCGAATACGAAACCTTCGCCGACGTCGCCGCCGCGCACGCGTATCTCGACGCCAAGGGCGCGCCGATCGTCATCAAGGCTGACGGCCTCGCCGCCGGCAAGGGCGTGGTGGTCGCGCAAACGCTGGAAGAAGCGCACGCTGCGGTCGACATGATGCTGTCGGACAACAAGCTCGGCGACGCCGGCGCGCGTGTCGTGATCGAGGAATTCCTCGCCGGCGAGGAAGCGAGCTTCATCGTGATGGTGGACGGCAAGCATGTGCTGCCGCTCGCCTCCAGCCAGGACCACA
Organism: Paraburkholderia dioscoreae; assembly: GCF_902459535.1. NCBI lineage: Bacteria > Pseudomonadati > Pseudomonadota > Betaproteobacteria > Burkholderiales > Burkholderiaceae > Paraburkholderia > Paraburkholderia dioscoreae. The sequence continues at coordinate 1,296,816 of NZ_LR699553.1, read as the reverse complement.
AGCGTCTGCTCGACGGCGACCAGGGCCCGAACACAGGCGGCATGGGCGCCTACTCGCCCGCTCCGATCGTCACGCCGCAACTGCACGCCCGCGTGATGCGCGAAATCATCCTGCCTACAGTGCGTGGCATGGAGAAGGAAGGCATCCGCTACACCGGCTTCCTGTACGCCGGTCTGATGATCGACGCGCAAGGCAACCCGAAAACGCTCGAATTCAACTGCCGCATGGGCGACCCCGAAACGCAGCCGATCATGGCGCGTCTGAAGGGCGACTATTCGAAGGTGGTCGAGCAGGCGATTGCCGGTACGCTGGATACGGTCGAACTGGAATGGGACCGCCGCACCGCGCTCGGCGTGGTGCTCGCCGCCTACAACTATCCGGACACGCCGCGCAAGGGCGACCGCATCAGCGATATTCCGGCTGAAACCGCGGATTCGGTCACGTTTCACGCCGGCACCACGTTGACGGACGGCAAGCTGACCACCTCGGGCGGCCGCGTGCTGTGCGTGGTTGGTCTGGCGGATTCAGTGCGCAGCGCGCAGTCGGTCGCGTACGAAACGATCAACCAGATCTCGTTCGACGGCATGCAGTATCGGCGCGACATCGGCTACCGTGCGTTGAACCGCAAGCACGACGCCAGGACCGAAGGCAAGCACTAAGCCCATCACCCCACTCACCCGCGTGCGGCGCCAACGGCGCTACACTGCGGGTTTTCGCGGCGATACCGGCGCCCACCGCACTATGTGGGCCAATCCGGGCCAATGTGGCTGAGCGGAGCCGGGAGCGTCCCGCCCGGCGCGTAAAACCGCAAGGCCGCGCCTTCGCAGGTTGCAACCTGACGCGGGCCCGGCCATCGCCCTCACGACGAACCCGCGGCACGATGAGCGTGCCGCCCTCAGCATCTGCATTCATGACCGATTCGAGCTACGACGCACAAGCCGTGCGCAGCTGGCTGCAAGGCCTGCAAACGCAGATCGCGGACGCGCTCGGCGCGTTCGACGGCACGCCGTTCGCGACCGACGCCTGGCAGCGCGCGCCCGGCGAAAAGCTGCGCGGCGGCGGCTACACGCGGATTCTCGAAGGCGGCAACTTCTTCGAGCGCGCCGGCATCGGCTTCTCGGACGTCGCGGGCGACGCCTTGCCGGCCTCGGCGAGCGCGGCGCGTCCGCAACTGGCCGGCCGCGGGTTCGAAGCAATGGGCGTGTCGCTCGTGCTGCACCCGCACAATCCGCACTGCCCGACCGTGCATATGAACGTGCGTCTGCTGATCGCGACCAAGGCCGGCGAAGAGCCCGTATTCTGGTTCGGCGGCGGCATGGATCTGACGCCGTTCTACGGTTACGAGGAAGACGCGCAGCATTTTCATCGCACCTGCCGCGACGCGCTGCAGCCTTATGGCGCGGACCTGTACCCGAGTTTCAAGCGCTGGTGCGACGAGTATTTCTTCCTCAAGCACCGCAACGAGCCGCGCGGCATTGGCGGGATTTTCTTCGACGATTTTTCGGCACCGGGCTTCGATCAATCGTTCGCGATGCTCAGGAGCGTGGGCGACGCGTTCCTCAAGGCCTACCTGCCGATCATCGAAAAGCGCCGCAACATTCCGTACGGTCAGGCCGAGCGCGATTTCCAGGCTTACCGGCGCGGACGCTACGTCGAGTTCAATCTGGTCTTCGACCGTGGCACACTGTTCGGGCTGCAAAGCGGCGGACGCACCGAGTCAATCCTGATGTCCATGCCGCCTGTGGTGAACTGGCGCTACAACTGGCAGCCCGAACCGGGCACGCCGGAAGCGCGTCTTTATAGCGATTTTCTCGTGCCGCGCGAGTGGGTGTGACGGGCTGCGCCCGCACCTCGCTCCAGTCGTCACGACAAAGGATCTTCACCTGAAGCCGAACGCTCATCCTGTTGCCCTGCCTCGCCGGATCGGACTGCTCGGCGGCACCTTCGATCCGATCCACGACGGCCACCTCGCGCTCGCGCGGCGTTTCGCGCACGTGCTGCAACTGACCGAGCTCGTACTGTTGCCGGCCGGCCAGCCCTGGCAGAAATCGGATGTGTCGCCGGCCGTGCACCGGCTCGCCATGACACGCGCGGCGGCGAGCGAACTGGTGCTGCCGGGCACGACCGTGCGTGTCGCGACCGACGAGATCGAGCACGAAGGCCCGACTTACACGATCGACACGCTGCAACGCTGGCGTGAACGCGAAGGTGAGGACGCATCCATTGCGCTCCTGATCGGCGCGGATCAACTGGTACACCTCGACACCTGGCGCGACTGGCGGCGCCTGTTCGAGTTTGCCCATATCTGCGCGGCCACCCGGCCCGGCTTCGACCTCACGTCGATTCCGCCGGCGGTCGTTCAAGAAATCGACGCGCGCCGTGCCCGCGCCGACGTTCTGCAAGCCACGCCCTGCGGCCACTTGCTGATCGATACGACGCTTGCGTTCAACGTTTCGGCCACCGACATTCGCGCGCATCTGCGCGAGCAGGTGAACCGGCGGCTCGCCCTCGCGGGCGGCGAACAGCAAGACCAGGCGGCGAGCCATGTCCCCACTGCGGTGTGGGACTATATTCTTCAACATCATCTGTACCACCGGTAACCTCATGGATATTCGCAAACTGCAACGCGTGATCGTCGACGCTCTCGAAGACGTCAAAGCGCAAGACATCAAGGTATTCAACACCAGCCACCTGACCGCGCTGTTCGATCGCGTGATCGTCGCGAGCGGCACCTCGAACCGGCAAACCAAGGCGCTCGCTTCGAGCGTGCGTGAAAGCGTCAAGGAAAACGGCGGCGAGATCATCAGTACCGAAGGCGAGGACATCGGCGAATGGGTGCTGGTGGATTGCGGCGACGCGATCGTGCACATCCTGCAGCCGGCCCTGCGCCAGTACTACAACCTCGAAGAAATCTGGGGCGACAAGCCGGTGCGCATCAAGCTGTCCACGCCGGACCCGTTCGGCGGAGCGCGTTCGAGCGAGCCCGACGAAGACGAGGACGAAGAAGCGGCGCCGGCCGTGAAGAAACCCGCGCGCAAGGCGCCCGCCCGCCGCAAGTGAGCGGGCTTTGACCGGCTTACCGTCATAGTCTGCGATTTCTTCCGCAATGAAACTGCATATCCTCGCCGTCGGCCACAAAATGCCGGACTGGATCGCCACCGGCTTCGACGAATACGCGAAACGCATGCCGCCCGAGCTGCGCATCGAGCTGCGCGAAATCAAACCCGAGCAGCGTTCGTCGGGACGGCCGGCTGAAAGCGTGATGGCCGCCGAGCGTGTCAAGATCGAAGCCGCGTTGCCGAAGAACGCTCGCATTGTCGCGCTCGACGAACGCGGTAAGGACTGGACCACCATGCAGCTTGCCGGCGCCCTGCCTGGCTGGCAGCAGGATGGCCGCGACGTGGCGTTTCTGATCGGCGGCGCCGACGGGCTCGACCCCGATCTGAAAGCGCGCGCCGATATGTTGCTGCGTGTATCGAGCCTGACGTTGCCGCATGCGATGGTCCGCGTGCTGCTTGCCGAACAGCTTTACCGCGCGTGGACCATCACGCAAAATCACCCCTATCATCGCGTGTGAGCGAACGAGGCGGCGCGTCGACCACGCGGCTGGGTCGCGGGTTGTCGGTTGCGCCTTATAGTCGCGCTCTGTAACCGCACCTTTGTTGTCGTGCTTTCTGGGTCGCGTTTTCTGGCGCAGAGCAATGTGCATGTTGGCGTGCACAATGGCACGCGCGTAGCACGCGTTGTCCCGCTCGCATCGAAGGCTTCCCCAACGCACTGATCGACGCTCGAGCGTCACGCCCGTCGCACCCGTTGCACATCCCTACAATCCGCTTGATCGAGACCTGTTCATGTCCACGTCCGCCGCATCGCTGCATTCGTTCGTCTACCTTGCTTCGCAGAGTCCACGCCGCCAGGAACTGCTGCAACAGCTCGGCGTGCGTTTCGAACTGCTGCTGCCGCGCCCTGATGAAGACGCCGAAGCGCTTGAGGCCGAACTGCCCGGCGAGCGCGCGCACGACTACGTGCAGCGGGTGTGCGTCGCCAAGGCGCATGCTGCACGTGCGCGCCTCGTGGGCGGCGGCCATGCCGCGCGGCCGATCCTGGTTGCGGACACAACCGTCACGATCGAAGACGCGATACTCGGCAAGCCCGTCGATGCCGACGACGCCTTCGCGATGCTCACGCGCCTCGCCGGCCGCGATCACGAAGTGCTGACCGCCGTGGCCGTGGTCGACGCCGAAGGTGCGTTGCTGCCCGCCGCGCTATCCGTGTCGAAGGTGCGTTTTGCTGCACTGCACTCAGAGGCGATCCGCCGCTATGTGGCGAGCGGCGAGCCGCTCGGCAAGGCGGGCGCATATGGTGTGCAGGGGCGTGCCGCGGAGTTTATCGAGCATATCGACGGGTCCTATTCAGGTATCATGGGTTTGCCGCTTTTTGAATCCGCTGCCCTCCTGCGTGCAGCGCGCATCGACTTCTAAAATAACACCATGAATGAAGAAATCCTGATCAATGTCACGCCGCAGGAAACGCGCGTCGCGCTGGTCCAGCAAGGCGCCGTCCAGGAACTTCACGTCGAACGAACGCTGTCGCGCGGACGCGTCGGCAACGTCTATCTCGGCAAGGTCGTACGCGTGCTGCCGGGCATGCAATCCGCCTTCATCGACATCGGTCTCGAACGCGCGGCGTTCCTTCATGTCGCCGACATCTGGCATCCGCGCATTGCCGGCGAACCGCAGCATCAGGCGCCGCATCAGCCGATCGAAAAAATCGTCTTCGAGGGCCAGACGCTGATGGTGCAGGTCGTGAAGGATCCGATCGGCACCAAGGGCGCGCGGCTATCCACGCAGGTGAGCATTGCCGGGCGCACGCTCGTGTATCTGCCGCAGGAGCCGCATATCGGCATCTCGCAGAAGATCGAGAGCGAAGCCGAGCGCGAGGCCGTGCGAGCGCGTCTGACCGCCGTGCTGCCCGCCGACGAGAAAGGCGGCTACATCGTGCGCACCATCGCCGAAGATGCGACGAGTGAGGAACTGGCCGGCGACGTCGCGTATCTGCGCAAGACGTGGGCCACCATTCTGTCGCAAGGCCAGCGCATGCCGCCCACGAGCCTGCTATATCAGGACTTGAATCTCGCGCAACGCGTGCTGCGCGATTTCGTCAACGACGAGACATCGCGCATTCAGGTCGATTCTCGCGAGACGTATCAGATGCTGGCCGATTTCGCGGCCGAGTTCACACCGGCGGTGTCGTCGAAGCTGCACCACTACACCGGCGAGCGGCCGCTCTTTGATCTGTACAACATCGAGTCCGAAATCCAGCGCGCGTTGTCGCGCCGGGTGGATCTGAAGTCCGGCGGCTATCTCGTGATCGACCAGACCGAAGCGATGACGACCATCGACGTGAACACCGGCGGCTACGTCGGCGCTCGCAACTTCGACGATACGATCTTCAAGACCAACCTCGAAGCCGCGCACACCATTGCACGGCAATTGCGTCTGCGCAATCTGGGCGGCGTGATCATTATCGACTTCATCGATATGGAAAACGTCGAGCATCGCGATCAGGTGCTGGGCGAATTGAAAAAGGCGCTCTCGCGCGATCGCACGCGCGTGACCGTGAATGGTTTTTCGCAGCTCGGCCTGGTTGAGATGACGCGCAAGCGCACGCGTGAATCGCTTGCTCATGTGCTGTGCGAGCCTTGTCCGGTTTGCCAGGGCAAGGGGCAGGTCAAGACGCCGCGCACGGTGTGTTACGACGTGCTGCGCGAGATTCTGCGCGAGTCACGGCAGTTCAATCCGCGCGAGTTTCGCGTGGTGGCGTCGCAGCAGGTGATCGATCTGTTTCTCGAAGAAGAGTCGCAGCATCTGGCAATGTTGATCGATTTTATCGGTAAGCCGGTGTCGTTGCAGGTGGAGTCGAATTTGAGTCAGGAGCAGTACGATATTGTTTTGATGTAGGCAAAAATAACTGTTTTATAGCGTGACTGGCGCTGCGGCGGAGTTAAGTTCCGCCCACTAAGTCGTCACAGCTGGTGCGACTTAAGGGTTCTAGCCCTTTGTGTCAGCGTTCATGAACGCGTCTATTTCCCGCCATGCTCTTTGCGTTACATAAAAATATCAGCCTTACCATTTTCTGCTCGCCCGGCTATCTCGTTGACCCGTTGCGTGCATCGCTGATATCCAAGGTCATCCTCAATCGCAAGGTGCGCCGACTGCTATATCGTTCACGAGAGTATGATCCGTCCAGCGACCTGCGAACGCGTATAAAGCCGGCCGCCGCCTCGTATGCCCCAGATCAAGCCCGGGGATAGCCTTCATCGTGTCATAAACTATCACGCGCCTCCGCTAGTGAATAGCCGTAAGCGTATTCCGAAGCCGAAGATTGATTTCTCAAGGCTGAACACGACATGCCGATTAAACCAATGGTGTCATCCACTATAGCCTGGGCAAATGCAAGGCGCCGCCAGCGGCTTCGCAACTCGGTCTCAACTTGTTGACGCGGCTGAACTCGCGAAAGCCCAATGGCAACGGAAATCGAACCGAGAACGCCTATAACCGGCACCCAAGCGGCCCAATCCCCACTTGTTTGCGGGTGGTCCAGTAAAGCGTGAACAGGATTGCAGCCAACGAGACTTTCAGCCAGCGTTTTATTATGAATTTGCGCATGATGTACTTTTTTTTTGCAATCGCAGCGTGGCGATGAAAAGCTGATGTAGCGCACGCGACGGCGCCATAGGCATACATCGGAAAGAGCACTTTCCTCTTTGTTGCGGCCTATTGCTGCGCCATCAACCAAGTATCCACGCGCGCAAAAAGGGCCGTCATGATCTCGCCAATTTGCGCGTCGCGTTCCTTCAATATCTCGGCATAAGCGATGAGTATCTGCATGTGCTGCGACAGTCGAGCTACGCGGTCTGTGCCGTGATAGAGCAGGTCAAGTTGCTCTCGATCTGTAACGAGCTTGTTATTCAATTGGAATGAATATATTAAGCCCTTCGCATGGGCATAAAAAGCAACGATTAGGCGCCTTAGTTCACTTAAGCGTCCGGGGCTCCATGCATACGGTGCGCGGCGCGCAGATGTACCAACATACCCGGTTTGGCGATCATCCGAACACGGGGAAGGGGTCGACCCGGCCGACTCACTGACATTCGCGGATACAGCGGTCGGTGTTGTTTCCAGAGTAGTGACGCCGTATCACCGTCGCCAGCGCTCCCGGCCCGACAATGCCATACATCCTTTGAAGGCCGCCTCGCGCGGCCTTTTTTCTGTGAGCGTCCCGGACCGCGTAACGCTATTGCTCAATGTGATGCGCCGTGCGAAGAACTGCCCGAAAAGGCTTGGGCTCCCGTGGCTCGGATACGGAATCGGCAAGCTATACAGCCGGCCGTTAGCCAAACCGGCTCTGCCAACCGCCCGATCCTTCAACACCCCACCCCCGACCGAACCCCCAATTTCCCCATTGACCACACCCCACCCCAGGCGTATAACCATCCCACTGGATGTTAATTGGATGGCCTCAAGATGCCTCCCAGAGTGCAAATGCCCAAACTCAGCCTCATCGACACCTCTCGCCCTAAAGGCGGCGAGACCGAAAAAATCACCATCAACCTGGGTCCGATCGACCTCGGCCAGATCGATCTGCTGGTCGAAGAAGGTTTTTACTCGAACCGTACCGACCTGATCCGCACGGCGATCCGCAATCAGCTCGCCGTGCACGCGCAGGTCGTCACGGAAACCGTGACGCGGCGCGCCCTGGTGCTCGGTCTGCAGCACTTCTCCCGGCAGGATCTCGAAGCGGCTCGAGCCGCGCACGAGCAACTCGACATTCATGTGCTCGGCCTCGCCAGCATCGCAGCCGACGTGCCACCCGAACTCGCGGCGGCCACGATTGCATCGGTGGTGGTGCTCGGCGCCTTTCACGCGCCGCCCGCGGTCAAGGCAGCGCTGGCGGGCCGCATCAGTTAGGCGCGGCGCCCGATTCGATCGTGGCTAAACGACATGACTCATTCAGTCGACCCGCTCCCGTACGCCCCCCCACAGGTCACGCAGGACAACGCAAACATCATGAAGATGAACGAAGATTTTCTGAAATCAATGAAAGACGCCTTCGAGCTATTACGCACGAAGGGCCCGCAGGAAGCCACCGCCGCTGTTCAGCGCGCGCTCTCGGGCGGCAACGCAAACCAGCCTCACATGGACCACGCGCGGACACCCTTCACACCGTCCAACGCCGGCGAATGGGCGCAAGCATGGACGCAGGCGCAAACGCAAGTGAGCCCCGCGCCCCACGCCCCCGCCGCGCCGACCTTCGACGCCGACACGCCGGGCACCTTCAGCACACACACGTTCGGCAACTCGGCCGGACAACGTCAGTACAAGCTCTACGTGCCTGCTGCTTACACAGGCGAACCGTTGCCGCTGATCGTAATGCTGCACGGCTGCACCCAGAACGCCGACGACTTCGCCGCCGGCACGCGCATGAACGAAATGGCTGAGCGTCACGGCTTCATCGTCGTGTATCCGAATCAGATGCAGGCGGCCAATCATTCGAAATGCTGGAACTGGTTCAAGCCTGCCGATCAGATGCGCGACCAGGGCGAGCCGTCGTTGATCGCCGGCATTACGCGGGAGGTGATGGGACGCTATCGCGTGGATCCGGCGCGCGTGTATGTGGCGGGTCTGTCGGCGGGCGGCGCGATGGCGGACATCATGCTGAAGACTTCGCCCGATCTCTACGCGGCAGCGGGCGTGCATTCAGGCCTCGCCTACGGCTGCGCGAAGGATCTGCCCTCGGCGCTCGGCGCGATGAGGGGCGGCAAGGCGCAACGTCATCGCACGCGCGCCGTGCCGCAACGTCCGCTTATCGTGTTTCATGGCGATGCGGACACGACGGTCCATCCGTCGAATGCGGCCGAGATCGTCGCGTCCTTCGACGCCGGCACGACCACAATCAGCGCGCAAGCCGGGGCTGCAAGCGGCCGGCATGCCTATACGCAGCAACGGCATGTCGCGGCGAACGGCGTGGAAGCGGAGTACTGGTCGATTCACGGCGCGGGTCATGCATGGTCGGGCGGCAGCCAGCAAGGCTCGTACACGGACCCGTCCGGCCCCGACGCGGCCGCGGAAATGGTGAGGTTCTTCCTCGCCCATCCGCGAGCGCATTGAGTCGGCCCATGCGCGACGAGCTAGGCCGCGACCGGACAACCGGCTTGTTCGAGCGCGGCCTGCGCGTGCTCGTGCAGATCGCCGCTGGCAAGCGAGGCGTCCGGCGTGCGCACCCACGCCGCGATGCGCAGCGTCGCGCCGCCATCGTCCGGATAGTCCGCCACCGTGACGACCGGCGCGAGCGTGGCTCCGCTCAGCACGCGCGGTTCGTCGGCGACGAGTTTCTTCAACTCGCCGATCGCTGCGTCGACGTCCTTGCGCTGCGCGAGGCCCACTTCGACCTCGATACGCTGCGTGCCGCCGCTGCTGTAATTGATCACCGGATTGCTCCAGATCTGGCTGTTGGGCACGAATACCGCGTTGCCGTCGCCGCGCTCGATGCGCGTGGTGAAGAGCCCCACTTCACGCACGATACCCGCGGCCGCGCCGCTGCCTTCGATCACGTCGCCGACGCGAAACGGCCGCAGCATTAGCAGCATCATGCCGGCGGCGATGTTCTGCAGCGTGCCTTGCAACGCGAGTCCAATCGCAAGACCGGCCGCACCGAGCACCGCCAGCACGCTGGCGGTCGCGATGCCGACTTCGCTTAGCGCCGCGATGAAAACCAGCACGCGCACGGCCCATGTGCTCATGCCGGCCAGCATTGGCGCGAGCGTCGGGTCCGCATGCGTGCGCGCGAGCGCTCGGGCGAACATCGTGCCGACGCGATTCGACAGCCACCAGCCGACCACGAGGATCAGCACGGCCAGCACGATATGAAGGACGTCGTGCGTCAGCGTGACGAGCAGCGACGGCTGGAAGTGAAAGAGTCGGGCGAGGAGATCGTTCATCTTGAGTCTTCGTTCCGTTACGGTTGGGTGTCCAGACGCAACGAAGCAGGATACGTTCCTGCTCTTTACGCTCACGTGGCGAGGCACAAGGCTTGCTGAAACATGCTCGGAAGAGCGGTGGCCCTGAATCGTGTACAGGAGTGAGTGCCCCATGTCCCAACTTCTGAAGCCTGGAGATCGCGTTGGCTGGAACACGCCGCAAGGCGTCACGCAGGGCAAGGTGGTGCGCGTCATCTCCGCCCATACGACCGTTGAGGGAAGAACCGTCGATGCGTCCCCATCCGATCCGCATTACGAAGTGCAAAGCGAGAAGAGCGGCAAGCATGCCGTTCATCGCGACGACGCCCTGCATCGGATCAATAATTGATATGGATGGCTAATCATCTCTGCCGGTATGGCGCCAATACTGCATGCCGGCGCGTCATCCGGCCGTCGGCAAATCCGCGCCTTAGAGTGTACCCAACGGCCTCAACAAATTCCGCAGCGCGCCAACAGTAATCGGGCGCGAAAACCAGAAGCCTTGTGCTTCATCGCAACCGAGCGCTTCCAGTTGCGCCGCCTGCTCCGCCGTTTCGACGCCTTCGGCCGTCACGCGCAATTTGAGCGCATGCGCCATCGCGATGATGGCGCCCACCAGCGCCTCACACTGCGGATCCGAGCTCATGCGCATCACAAACGAGCGGTCGATCTTCAGGCGATTCAGCGGAAAGCGCGTCAGATACGCGAGGCTCGAATAGCCGGTGCCGAAGTCGTCCACCGCGACTTCCACCCCCAGATCGCGCAGCGCAAAAAGCGTTTGCAAAGCCTGTTCGGTGTCGCCGAGCAGGACACCCTCGGTGATTTCCACTTCGAGATATGAAGGGTCGAGCGCGGCCTCGTCCAGCGCTTCGCGAATCGTCTCGAACAGGTTCTGCCGCTGGAACTGCTGCGGCGATACATTCACCGCGAAACGCGGCAACGTGCCGGTCAGCCGCAGCAATTTTCCGGCGTCGCGGCACGCGGTCCGGATCACCCACTCGCCGATCTGCTCGATCAGGCCCGCCTCCTCCGCGACCGGCACGAATTCGACGGGGCTGATCAGGCCGCGCTGCGGATGGTTCCAGCGCAGCAGCGTTTCGACTTGCGCGATACGGCCGTTGGAGAGCGTGACCTGCGGTTGATACACGAGATGCAGTTGCTGGCGCTCGATCGCTTCACGCAGCATGGTCTCCAGTTCGAAGCGGCGCGCGGCCTGACCTTCCAGCGCGGCGGAAAAGCGCCGCACCGCATTGCCGTTCACAGCCGATGCCGCCGACAACGCCACGCCCGCGCGACGCATCAGCGTAGGCGCATCGCCACCGTCGGCCGGATAAGCCACGATGCCGATGCTCGCGGTGATGTTCAACGCGGTGCCGGCGTAGTCGATCGCTTCGGCGATGCGGCCCAGCGCTTCGGCGGCGAAGGCATCGGCGGCCGCGCCGGTTTCGTTGACCAGCAGCGCGAACTGCGTCCCGCCGATCGAGGCGATGGTGCCGTCGTTTGGAAAGAGACCGCGCAAGCGTTCACCGACGATCTGCAGCACGAGCTCAGCGGCATGCAAGCCGAGCGCGTCGCGCAGTTTGCGCAAGTGATCGAGTTCGGCGATCAGCACGGTGAAACCGCTGCCATTGCGCTGACAACGCGCGATCGTCAACTCCAGCCGTTCAGTAAAAAGCGTTTGATTTGGCAGACGGGTCACGCCGTCGTGATGCGCGACGTACCAGAGACGCGCTTCCGACTGCGCGTAACGTGTCATGTCGAATGCCATGCCCACGTAACACGCCGGTCCGGCGGCAGCACCGCCGGCATACGCCGGCCCCGTGACGAGCGGCGCCAACGCCAGCACCACGCGAATCGGCGTGCCATTGCGCCTGAGGAAACTCCATTCGCCTTCATAGCGGGACGTCACCATTTCAAGCGGCGGCAGCTCGGCGCGCCGCCTCACCAATTCGGCAGGGTCGAACAAGGACTCGAAGGTGCGCCGCCCGATCAGTTCCTCTGCCGCAAATCCAGTCAGCTTTTCGAAAGCGGCGTTGATGGAATCGAACGTGCCGTCCGCGCAGCAGATAAACATGCCGCAAGGCGCCGAGGCCAGCGCGGCGGCGCACGGACGCGCTGCGGCGTAGAGGGGGTCTTGCATCGCGCCGGCCTTTTGATATTCCTGAGTAGTGGAAGAGCGATCGAACGTGTTTTTTACGCGCGCGCAAACAGTGAAGCCCCGAGTAAAGCGGCGAAACTCCGGTCCGATGTTTTGGGCAACCGTGCGTATGATAACGGCTTTCGCGCCCCCGCCGACCTCGTAGAGCCCGCGTTCTTCGCGCCAATCGTTTCCCTTGGTGTAATCCCCGACTCTTTGCGGCAAAGGTGGCGATTTCAATCGATCTGGTCCACTCGCCAGTCTAGCGGGTCGAACCGTTCGAGCGGAACACCGCAAGCGGTTCGTCGAGCCGCGTCATACTGATGGCCTTGCCGGTGACGTCGGCGCCGAACGTCTTCGGCTGCTAGTAGCGGCTGCGACTCTGCGGAAAAACACCAGATTCCGCCGCGCCGCTACTGCGCAAATCTCAGGAAGCCTACGCGGCGCGCGGCAACGCTGCCTGGATGAACACCGAGCACAGCGCTTCCATGCCCTTCGCGTCTTCTTCGTCGAAGCGTGCGACAACCGGGCTGTCGACATCCCACACGCCGATCAGCGTGCCGTCCGGCGCGACCAGCGGCACGACGATTTCCGATTGCGAGGCCGAATCGCAGGCAATATGCCCGGGAAACTCATGCACGTCGCGCACGACCTGGGTCTGACGGGTTTGCGCCGCCGTGCCGCATACGCCCTTGCCCAGCGCGATGCGTACGCACGCGGGCTTGCCCTGGAACGGTCCGACCACCAGTTCCTGACCGTCGTGGAAATAGAATCCCGCCCAGTTCAGATCACTGAGGGAGTGAAACACGAAAGCGGAAAAATTCGCGGCGTTCGCGATCCAGTCGGTTTCGCCGGCTAACAGCGAGCGCGCCTGGGCGACCAGTTCTTCGTAGTGCGCGGCTTTGGGCAGATGCGAGGCGGTGGAAACTTCGAACATGACGGCGTCCGTGATGAAAGCGGAAAAAGAAACTGTAAACCGCGCAGTTTAAAGCAAGCCGCCGTTTCCTTCACGGCGCGCAAAGCGGAGCGCCGCGCCACGCACACAGCCTCTTTCCTTGCCGTTCCATCAAGCCCCGCGGGCTGTCATTCAGCGCTGAAACCGACGGGAATGAATCAGTCGACGATCGCTCGTCACTCCACGCCGATAATCACGCTCGATGCCTTGAAAATCGCCGTCGCCGCTTTGCCGTTCGCGAGACCGAGGCGATCGACGCTTTCGTTGGTGATGATGGCCTCGATCTGCGCGCCGCCGGCGCTGATCGACACCTCCGAATTCACCGCGCCCTTCGTGACCGCCGACACCGTACCGGTGATGCAATTGCGCGCCGAGACCTGGTTCTTCGTCACATCGACCATCACGATCACCGACGACGCCTTGACCAGCGCGAACGCCTTCTTGCCCACCGCGAGGCCGAGCGAGGTCGCGCTGCCGTGCGTGATGATCGAGACGATCTCCAGACCGTTCTGCGTACGCAGCGTGACTTCGTCGTTCACCGCGCCGTGTTTGAGTTCGGTGACTTCGCCGGCGAATTGATTGCGTGCACTGGTTTGCATGTTGTTCTCCTGTTTTGCAGCCTCGCGCGAGCGTTTCGAGGCGATGCGTTCGGGTAGGCAGCGAGTGTGGTGAAACGCTCGCCGGTTACGGCAGCCTGCGTGTGAAGCAAGGTATCGCACCGCCGCTATTGACGACGCGAACCTCAATGAAACCACATAAGTGTTGCGTATGGGCGTACACAATGGGCGCACACATGAGTGCGCACAGCGGGCGTACACGACGAAGCGCCCGCAAGACATGCGGCACAATGCGCCGACACCGTATTATCGTGCTCTGGACCTTCTTCACGGAATCCCATGCCCGTTGCCGTTCTATCCTGCTTCGCCGCCGCATGGCCGAACGCTCGCCGCGCCGCCGCGCTGTGCGCCGCGCTCGTGGCGCTCACCGCCTGCAGCAATCCGTCGCCGCCGCACGACGCACACGCGCCGCTCGACACAATCACCCTGTTCCCGATCGCCGGCTACGACCAGGACGTCGATCACTGGCTCGAACCGGACAGCCCGGGCTACGACCAGCCGTTCCTGAGCGCAGCGGATCAGCAGGCGCATTTCAGAGCCCTCTACGCGCGCTACTTCGGCACCGGCACCAGCGCGCCCTCGCCGTGGAATGCCAGCTTTGTGACGATGCGCGTCTATCGTCAGCAAGGCGCGGACATTGCCGCGTTGCAACAGCGGCGTATCGACAAGTTCGACAACACCGGCAGGAGCGGCGCGGGTATCGGCTATGGCGAAAACTTCCGGCCGCACGACAAGGCGTGGATCGACGCGATCGCGCAAAACATGAACGTCGGGCAGTTCACGCAGACGCCCGTCTATCGGCCCGAGCGGCGCGCGATCGCCACCGGCAACCTGATGGTGCGCGAACTGCCGACCACCGACCCGTCGTTCTACGATCACCGTCTGGCCGGCGAAGGCTATCCGTTCGACAATCTGCAGATTTCGGCCGTGCGGCCGGGAACGCCGCTGTACGTGCTTGGAAACAGCGTCGACGGTGCATGGTTCTACGTACAGACGCCCGATGTGCAGGGCTGGGTGCGCAGCGACGGCGTCGGCACGACCGACGACCGCTTTGTCGACACATGGCGCGCCGCGGCAGGCAAATCGCTCGGTGCGGTGATCGTCGCGTCGGCGCCGGTGCGCGACAGCCGCGGCGTGTTCCGCTTCGCCGCACCGGCCGGCACGCTGCTGCCGCTCGTCCAGGCGGATGCGGCACGCCCGGCGGCGGCAAATCCCGTCGCAAGCGATCCGGGCAACGCGAGCCAGACAAGCGGGATGACTGGCACGGCCGATGCCCCCGCCGCGCGCCAGGTACTCGTCCCGGCCCGCAACGCCGACGGCGAAGCACTGATCCGCACCGCCGCGCTGAGCGGCGCGCAAATCGCGCCGACGCCGCTCACCGCCACGCCGCGCCATCTGGCCATGCTGATGAAAGCATTGATCGGGCGGCCCTACGGCTGGGGCAACAGCGGCCTGTACAACGATTGCTCGTCGGAACTGCAAAGCATCTTCGCGGCGTTCGGCGTCTGGCTGCCGCGCCATTCGTCCACGCAGATGAGCGCAGGGCGGATGATCGACCTGTCGTCGTCCACGCCTGCGCAACGGCTCGACTATCTGGCGCAGCACGGCGAGCCGCTGCGCACGCTGATCTACATCGGTGGCCATGTGATGCTGTATATCGGCAACACCACCCGCAACGGCAGCGCGGTGCCGGTCGTCTATCAGGACGTATGGGGCCTGCGGCCCGCCGACAATAGCCGGCGCGCGGTGATCGGCGGCTCGGTGATCTTGCCGCTCTTCGAACACATTCCCGAAGACGCCACGCTGCAATCGCTCGCCGCCACGCCGACGTTCCAGATCAGCATCCTCGGCGCGCCGCATGGCGGCGTCCCGGCGCCGTCCGCCGCGCCGCCGGACGAGGACAATCCCGCCGGTTAAAACCTGCGCCCGGGCGTTCGCCGCACGCCCGGCGCAAAAATATTTTTTCCGGAGTGTCGATTCAACGGTCATGTACTCGTCGTAACGTTGGAGACCTGGCTCGTACAGTCGGTCTTTCAACACGAACCTGTTACTTCAAGGAGTCGCCGTCATGTCCAGCAATGCTGTCAAACCGATCCCCGACGGGATGCACTCGCTCACGCCCTATCTGATCTGCGCCAACGCCGCGGACGCCATCGCGTTCTACGCCAGGGCCTTCAACGCCGTCGAACAGGTGCGCCTGCCCGGCCCAGGCGGCAAGATCATGCACGCCAGCCTGAAGATCGGCGATTCCATGCTGATGCTGACCGACGAATGGCCTGAGCACCAGGCGTTCGGCCCGAATTCGCTGAAAGGCACGCCGGTCACGATTCACCACTATGTGGAAGATGTCGACGCCAGCTTCAAGCAGGCGGTCGACGCCGGCGCGACCGTCGTGATGCCCGTCACCGACATGTTCTGGGGCGACCGTTACGGCCAGCTGAAAGACCCGTTCGGCCATAGCTGGTCGTTGGCCACGCACAAGCGCGACCTGAGCGCGGAAGAAATCCAGCAGGCCATGGCCGCCATGAAGTAACGCACGGTCCGTCCGGTGAGAAGGAGAAGCGTCATGCAAAAGATTGCACCTTGCCTGTGGTTCGACGGTAAGGCGGAAGAAGCGGCCCGCTTCTATACATCCGTGTTTTCCGATTCCCGCATCGCCACGACGATGCATTACACGGACGCCGGACCCGGACCGAAAGGCGACGTGCTGGCCGTCACGTTCGAGATTGAAGGCCAGGAGTTCATGGCGCTGAACGGCGGCCCGCAATTCACTTTCACGCCGGCGATTTCGCTGTTCGTGCACTGCGGCTCGCAGGAGGAGATCGACCGCTACTGGGCGAAACTCACCGATGGCGGTACACCGTGGCAATGCGGCTGGCTGCAGGACCGGTTCGGCGTCTCGTGGCAGATCGCGCCGGACGTGCTCGGCGAAATGCTGCGCGACCCGGACGCCGCCAAAGCGAGCCGTGTGATGGCGGTCATGATGAAAATGGTCAAGCTGGATATCGCGCAGCTCGAAGCGGCTTATCGCGGCTAGCAGCGTCGCGACATGCCATGCGCTCGCGTGGAGTGGCCGTGCGGCGCGAGACCGCCATCTTTGATAGGATCGGTCTCGACCTCTAAACGGCGGGACATGAACGGTGCGCGTCAACCATCAGGCTTTTTTCTGCTCGCTGTTTGTCGCGCGTCTTGCCGATCAGGTTCTGCTGTTTCTCGTGCCACTCGTCGTATTCCAGACCACGCATCAGGTTTCGTGGTCGGGGCTCGCGTTCTTTATCGAAACGCTGCCCCGCTATCTCGTGTTTCCTTTCTTCGGCGCGTTGTGCGACCGCGTCTCGCCGCTCAGATTGATGCGCGTGAGCCAGGCCGTGCGCGCGCTGGCGTGTTTCGGCGGCGTAGTCGCTTATGCGCTATTCGGCGGTATCGGCTGGCTGATCGCGCTCTCGGCCGTATGCGGCGTGTTGACGAGCCAGGGCCTCGTCGCGCGTGAAGTCATGCTGCCTCAGATCTTCAGCACGCGGCAGTTTCAGCGTGTGCTCGCCTGGTCGCAGTTGGCGGATCAACTAGGTTTCGCGCTCGGTCCGATGCTCGCCGCGCTGCTGCTCGGCCTATGGCGTTGGGAATGGGTCGTCAGTGCGACCGGTGTGCTGTTTCTGTGCGCCGATGGCGCGCTGCTGCTCTGGCAGCGCACGAGCGGTTTTCGCGCCGCCGATCCGCCGCCCGCGGCTGCCGGCCACTGGACGCTGCCCGTGCGCATCGCGCTGCGCCATGTGCTGATGTTGCCCGACCTGAAGAAAGTCGTGCTGCTCGCCGCTGCCGAAAATCTGGTGATCGGCGTGACGCTCGCCACATCCGCTGCGATGGTGACCGGCTTTCATGCGCAGTCGAACCACTATTATGCCGCGCTGCAAACGGCCGGCGCCGTGGCCACGGTGCTGATTCTATTGACGATCGCCCGGGCCGCATGGACGGCCCGGACCCTGGGCCTCGTCGGCTTCGTTTCGATCTGCGCGGGCGGCGTGATCGCCGGCGCAAGCGCGGCGCCGTGGGGCTATGCGCTCGGCTTCCTGCTGATCGTCGGCTTCGACAAAATGTTCAACGTGTATATCCGCAGCGCGCGGCAACAGATCATTCCGCCGCAGGATTACGGCAAGACGACCGGCGTGGTGATCCTGCTGAACAACCTGACGCAACCGCTCGCCGGCCTGCTGGTCAGCGTCTTCTCGACGCGCACGCAAACCGGTCCGCTCATCGTGATCCTGTCGCTGACGATGGGCGGCATCGGCGCCGTCGTCTCGATCGGCGCGGCGCTGGCGCGACGCAAGCGCGCGTTAGCGCTCTGGGAATGATGCCGCGACGGCTCATGTGCGCGCCCTCGCCACGATGCCACGTCAGGCCGCCGTGCGTATTTCAAGGCCACGCACCTACAGCGGTTCGCACACCACGTCGAACTTCAATAGTTGCGTGGGCCCAAAGGCATTGCTGATCGCCACATCAGCCGCGTCGCGCCCGCGCGCCATCAGCACGCGCCCCGTGCGCGGCGCATTGTTGCGCGGGTCGAAGATCTGCCAGCATCCGCCGATATACGCCTCGAACCATGCGGCGAAATCCATCTGCGCATAGGGCGGCGGCAAGCCGACGTCGCTGATATAGCCGGTGCAATAACGCGCCGGGATATTCATGGCCCGGCATAGCGCCACGGCCAGATGCGCGAAATCCCGGCATACGCCTTTGCGCTCCTGCCAGGCCTGCCACGCAGTCTTGGTCGGACGCGCAAAGTCGTAGCCGAACACGATATGGTTGTGCACGTAGTTGCAGATCGCATCCACGCGCACACGCCCGAGCGGCAGCGTGCCGAAGGTCTGCCATGCGAATTCGGACAGCAGATCGGTTTCGCAATAGCGGCTGCCCAGCAGAAACACCAGCGTATCGTCAGGCAGCATTTCCACCGGATGCTGTTCGGTGTACGGCGGCCGCGTTTCCGGCTCGGAGGACACCTCCAGCACCGCACTCGTCGAAAAGGAAACTTTTCCCGGCGGCGCCACGATCCGGCTGCACAGATTGCCGAACGAGTCACGATACTGACGGATCGGCACCGGCGGATCGACCACCAGCAAATCGGGATTCAGCACCTCTTTCGCATGCGAATAGTGGGTGTTCAACATCAGCAGCATCGGCGTCGGTTGCACACACTCATAGACCAGTTCATAGCCAACGCGCAATTTCATCGCAGCGCCCTTTTCCAGTTGAAACATTCAGTTGACGTGCGAACACGTTCCATTTATCCATCCGGGACGTTCGGTGCACTCTTATTCGCCCGTGCTTGTCCTCATTCGCACTCATTCACCTTCAGTCACGCTCACATCCACCTGCAAACCGCGGAACGAATGCGGCGCGCCATGCCACGTACCCCACAACGGCAGCGCCTGGTATGCGTTCCACGCCACCGCCACGCGAATCAGATGGCGGTTGCCGACGATACTGTTGGTCGGATCGAAATCGACCCAGCCGGCACCCGGCAAATAGATCTGCAACCATGCGTGCGTCGCGCCGCCGCCTTGCGCCGCGTCGTGCTCGGGCACGAACAGATAGCCGCTCACGAAGCGCGCCGCGAGACCGAGCGAGCGCACCGCGTCCATCATCAGCACGGCGAAATCGCGACAACTGCCGCTGCGGCTGCGCAAGGTGTCGCCGGGACGGTTCACGCCTTTTTCCGTGCGGCGCACATAGAAAAACGTGCTCTTGATTTCGAGCGTCATGGCGCGCAAAAGCGCCATCGTGCCGCCGCCGGCACCAGCGCCGCGCTTGCCGCTCTTTGCAGCGCCGCCGGCCGTCGGCACGAAACGGCGCGCCCACTCGTCCACGTCGCTGTCCGGATACGGACGGCTGCGCGCGTTCACGAGATCGGACGCTTCCTCGTTGGTGTACGCGAACGGCCAGTTCACCGCATACGGTTCGAGTGCATAGTCGGGCATTGGCGCTTCGAAGTGCTCGAGCGTCACTTCGCTGTCAAAGCGGAGTTCGCTCGCCTTGTCCGCGAAACTCGCGACCGCCACCGAGTTGTCGAATACATCGTGCAGCCAATGAAGCCGCGACGGTGTAGGCGTGATCACCAACTGGTTGGTAACGAGGCGCAAATCGTGGCTGGCGCGCGGGCGAAACATCATGCGATGCTCGCCGAAGCGCACGGGTTCAGAGTAACGGTAGACACTGACGTGACGCACCGTGAATCGCTGCGGCTCATTCATCTGACCGCCTGATGAATGCCGCCGGGTTCGTCCTGTCCATCGTGTTCACGCTTGTAAAAAAGCCACAGCCGCAGCAGGCGAAGAGCGCGCCGCGCGGTTTTGATCTTCAATGAGCCACGGCCGGGTTCCGGTGTGGTCGAGTGGTCTCAGACAAGTTGACCGACGGGGTCAGCATACACCCGCCATATTGGTTGAAAACACTCATTTGGGTGCTGCGTCGCGTGCGCGGAGTTATCAACAGAATCTGTGCTCAAATCTGTGCATAACTATCCGGCAAAAACTGCAAGCCGTTGATACAGATGCTATTTTTACCGCGACGTCGAAGTTGTGCAGCGCTCGCCGCGAGCGCGCCTCATTCGCGCACCGCGTCGCGCGCCGTGTCCTCGGCGACGCTCGCGTGGCGCGCCTCTTCGCGCCATTGCTGGCGCGAGCGAACCATTCTCTGCACCGCGAGGCGCGCCATCTTGACCCAGCCCGAAGGTCGCGGGTCGGCCAGCATGCTAAGGGCGCGCGCATAGTCGAGTGTGAGGCCGGGCGTCCATGCCATCGTTGCGGCTCGCTTGCGCACTTGCGCGGCGACCCACAGTTCGGGTGTGGAGATCACGCGCAGAAACGGCCGCCACCCGCCGAGGCCGCCCCACACGCGCGCCGATGCCCCTTCGATAGCCGCTTCCAGTGCGCGCGAGACACTGCTCGAACAGTTGCGGTGCGTGAGGTTATACGTCGCGTCCTGCCGATACGCGTCCCAGAAACGCCGCAACCGGACCGGATCGTAATTGCGGATCCGCACCTGCACGGTGGAAGGACACCACGCTTTCGACTCGGTCGCGTAGTCGGGCTGGAACAGGCCCGGCACGTCGTTCTCACGCGTGGCGCGTAGAAGCCGCGCGAAGTCGTCGGGCGAGCGGTCGATCTCGACGCCCGGATACAGGCTGATGTAGATGCCCTCGGGCGATTCGAGCGCAGCATGTCCAGTCGATATCACGCCGTTGCGATCCACCGCCGCGATATAACGATCGACGATCGGCTGCCGCCGCGCCTCGCTTTTCGCTGAGCCGACGGGCGTCCACACGTGTACGGTCAAGGCGGCTTCATCGGCGGCGGGGGGCCCATCCCATTCGTGGGCGATCACGCGGCTCGCGGCCAGTTCGCTCGCGGCGGCGATGCCGGCATCCGCCGCAGCGCCGTTCGCGGCGAGTCCGGGGTTCGCGGCGACCGCGGGATTCGAGTCGAGCCGCCGCACCCGCGTGCTCAGCAAGAACATGTTCCAGCCGCCGAAGATCAGGCCGAGTCCGAGACAGTACGGCACCGTGCCGACGTAGTGCGTCGGATAAGGTTGATAGAAAAAAATCGCCAGCGCGATTTCGACACCGCCGCCGATCATCGCGAGCCGCCACGTGCGATAGCGGACCACTTTGGCGGAGACGATCTGCAACAGCCCATCGGCGAGAAAGAGCGTGCCGAAGATCATCGACAGAATGAAGTTGCCGTGCTCATGGCCGACGAGAATCAGCGCCGCCGCAGTGGAGAACGCAATGCCTTTTACATAGCGCAGCGTACGTTGCCCGCCCATGCCGGTCCAGGCGACGGCCAGCGTGGCGAGGCCTTCCAGCAACAGGAACAATGCGAATGGGGTGATCGGAAAGTAGAGCGCGCTATCGAGCGCATCGATGAACACGACGACGCCGAGCAGCAAACTGATGCAGCCGACGAGCCGCAACGATCGCCAGCGCGTGCGCAGGTAATCGACTCCAAGCAGAATCATGACCAGACGAACCATCGCAAGCCCTCCGTGATTGACGCGCCCTGCCGATCGCCATCTTATACACGTTCATGGCTCGGGCGCGCAACGCTTCGGCACGACGGAGCCGTCCATGCGCATGCGGCGCGCCCCGTTCAGACGCGCCGGCCTGCCACGAATCGAAACGTCTTACGCCGCCGCGGCTTGCGGAATCGCTTCGCCCTGCTCGCCGCCCAGCGCGTCGAGCAGATCGCACAGCATGCGGTCGAGTTCGGCGGTCATCAGCGTGACGTCAGAGTCGAAACGTTCGTCGTCGTTCTGCGCGGTGGGATCGCCCGCTTCCTTCAACACGTCGAGCGGCGCGATGCGCTTGATCGTGAGCGACGGCGTCAGCACGAACGACACGCGATTGTTCCATGTCATCGCGAGCCGCATGCATTGCTTGCCGGCTTCGATATGACGGCGCATGTCTTCGGCGTCCAGTGTATGTCCCACGTAGCGCACGGTGGCGTTGCCTTCCGCGGGCGAACGCAACTCGGTGTCCTGATCCAGCGTGAAGCCCGCCGGACCCTCGCCTGCGAGCAGCCATCCGGTCATGGCCGCGACCGGCGAGTGCGTGACGCGTACCGTGCCGAGCGGCAATTGATCGATCGACTTCACCAGCAGGCCGCGCACTTCATCGGCGACCGCTTGCGAAGCCGCGTCGATCACGAGCCAGCCGTTCCTGCAGTCGATCCACACGCGCGTATCGCGGCGAATGCTGAAGGCGCGCGGCAACAGTTCGTCCGTGACCTGCTCCTTGAGTTCGCGCATCTGTTTTCGGCCGGGTTTGAAGCCTTGCTGTTCCTCGAGTTCGAACGCGCGCGCCTTGGTCACTTGCGTGACGACCGAAGCGGGCAGCAGTTTCTTTTCGGCGCGAAACACCAGCAGCATCTGGCCATTGAGCGAATACACCAGCGAGTCGCTGGAATCGTTATCACGCGGCGATGCCCAGCCGTGGCTTTGCATCTCGACGCTGTTGCCGGGCGCGAACGCATGCGGCGCGAGCCATTTCTGCATCTGTTCGGGGGTGACGGACCACGGTGCGGGAAGACGGTGAAGCTGAAGGTTTTTGAACCACATGGGCAGAGTCGTGTACGGGCAAAGCGCACCATTCTATCTGACGATCGACATCGCGCGACCGGCGGGAGACTGACTCTCTGACCTCACGCCGAACCTTCGCGCCGCGCGCATCGTTTTCAAAAATAACCCGACAATCCTTTAAGAGTTAGACCAATTATCAAACACGGCAATTAGCCAGAGAATGCGCTCCATCGACCTCAACATCTCTCTGGAACGCGCCATGTCCACCTCATCGATGTCCCGAATCGCCCGCCATATGCTGATCGCCGCGAGTTTCGCGGGCGCCGTGAGCGCCCATGCCGCGAGCGACGCCGACCTGCCCGTGCCGCACCATCTCGCCGTTGCATCGAACTCGGCGCAAAGTGCCGCGATCGTGCAAACCGCGCGCCGCTACGCAGCATTCTGGAACACCGGCGGCGAGGCCTACGCGACACGCGCGCTGTCGCCGGCTTTTGTGGACCGCACCTTGCCGGACGGGCGCCCGCAAGGTCGTGACGGTCCGCTGCAGGCGTCGAAGGGATTTCGTGCGGCGGTGCCCGACCTGCACGCCGAAATCGACGACCTCGTGGTGGCCGGCGACCGTGCCTCGGTCCATCTGCATTTCTACGGGCACTTCACAGGACAGTTCCAGAATCTCAAAGGCAACGGTCAGACGATCGACTTCCAGGCCTTCGACCTGTATCGCGTGAAGAACGGCCGCATCGTCGAAAACTGGCACCTCGAAGACAATCTGACGTTACTCAGGCAGCTCGGCGCCATCAAGCCGTAATGGTTTAGCCGTAGACGTTTTGAGCGCGCTTTACGTTGAGATCACCTAGACTTTTGACAAGCGCGTGACTGGACGGAGGCGGCCATGACCGATCACACCGCAGCCTGGCAGATGGTGGAATACGAGGGATTCGAGATTCACGTAGCGCCGTTTCTGAAGAACCCGCCGAGCGAAGGGCACACGCCGACCGCGGCGAATCAGCGCTACACGTATATCGGCTACGTTTGCCATCCAGGCGCGGACCCGGCCATTCCCGGCCATGCGGTGCCGTTTCACCCCGATGGCGAAGAGAGCTTCGCCGGCGAGGACGAAGCCGTCTATGAAGCCGTGCACATGGGCCGCAGCATCGTGGAAGGCACGCATCCAGACCTGACGGTGTTGCCGCTGGTGACTGGCGGCGTGTGAATCTCGGGCTTGCGCTTCAGCGAGGCTCCAGCACGCCCGACGGCGAGTCCTGCTTCGCCAGCAGGCGCAACGCCAGTTCCAGCATCCGCTGATTGGCGCGTGGCGGCGTGAACGTCTCGACTTTTTGCAGCGCGGCTTGCGCGACGCTGCGGCGCAGCTCGGTGTCCGTCAGCAGGCGTTCGATGCCGAACGCCATAGCGTCCACGTCGCCGACCGGCACCAGCAGGCCAGCCTTGCCACCTTCCAGCATGTCTCGCGGACCGGTCGGGCAATCCGCCGACAGCACCGGCGTGCCGAGCGCCATCGCCTCACCGAGCACCACCGCGCAACCTTCGTAGCGGCTGCTCAGGACGAGCATTTCCGCCTGCCGGATATAGGGCAGCGGATTGGCACAGAAGCCAAGAAACTGCACCGATGCACCGATCCCCAGTTGGTCGGCGAGTTGCTCGAGCTCGCCCCGGTCGCGCCCGTCGCCAATCAGGACGAGCGCCGCCTCGCAGCGGCCGCGCTCGCGCAACTGCGCGTAGGCTCGTAACAAGGTCTTGTGGTCCTTCTGACCTTCATCCAGACGCGCCACGGAAACGATGAATGACTCCGCCGGACGTTTGATCTCCGCGCGCGCCGCGGAGCGCAGCGCGTCGACGTCGATCACATTCGGCAACTCGACAATGTCCATGTCCACGCCCGTTGTCGAAAAGAGTTCCCGCGCCTCGTTCAGCATGGCGGGAATCAGCACGGTGATTGCCGAGTAACGCGCGTAATGCCGCACGCGCCGGGCGATGTAGCGCGCGCTCTTGCCGCCGAGCCGGGCCGCGAGGCTGAAATGGTTCACGCCGAACCAGGGCACGTTGCAACTGCCCGCCATATGGCGCAGCGAAAAATCGAAATCGCAGACCAGATCGTGTTGCCTGACGAGATGCCGCATACGCAGCGCCAGCAGCGGCCGGATCACGCCGTAGGTCAACAGCTTGTGCAATAACTTCTCGCCGGTGCCCAGCTTGCGCCGGCGCGCCGCCTGATGCAGCGCGTACATCCATTTCGACGAGGCGAGTACGTGGACGGGAACGTCTTCGGGAATCGACTGCGCACGCCAGAACGCCAGGTCGTCGGTCGGATACGCCACCGACAGGCTCGGCGCGAACAGGCGCCGGTCGAGCGTCTTTAGCCAGGACAGCAACGCGGTCTCAGTGCCGCCTTTACCGAAATCGTTGATATGAAACAGGATGCGCAGCGGGGTGCGGTCGGCTTCGATAGAGTGGGGGTTCACGTTCGTCATCCTGGTTATTCGCCCAACTCTGCTGTCGGCGCTTCGCGCCGCTGTTCGCTGCGCAGTACCGTGGTTCTGCTTCGCACCGTTTCCAGCGACGCCTCGCCTGCTGCACCGGCGTGCTCCGCGCAGCCCAGCAGCAGGCCCGCAAAAGCCCAGAACGCGAGCATGGTGGTTTGCCACATGAAATCGTCGGTTGTATTTTTCGCGATCATGCCGGCCACCAGTGCCACGCCCGCAGCGCACAGCCAGGGGTCGACCCGCCGCAGCCGCCAGAAGCGCCCCACGAGGCACAGCAGAAGCGCCGTCTGTAGCACGACGCCGATGAATCCCGTCTGCAGCCACGTATTGATGAACAGGTTGTGCGCGTGCGTCAGCGCTTGCGGCTCGACCGCCAGCAAACTGGCCGGCATTTCGCTGCGATAGACGATACCCGGCAACGGCTTGCCGAAGCCCACCCCAACCCACGCGTGGCGCTCGGCCTCGCCGACATAAAACGCCCACAGCTTCGGACGCGTGTCGGCCGATACCGTGTCGCCGATTGCGGACAGCGAGCCTGGCACGTAGACCTGATGACCGTCGATCGCGACGTCGCGCGGCTGCGTAGCAGCGGGCACGGTGCCGGCCGTGCGCAAGCGGGAACTGAACTCGAGTGTGCCGACGCCGGCCGCGCCGACCACGGCAACGACCAGCACCGCCAGCAGCAGGCGCCGCCGGTAGAGCGGAAACAGTGCGATCAGAAGCGTGACGGCGGCCGCCGGCCAGAAGAACCGGTTGAGCGTGGCCAGTCCGATGAACAGGCACAGCGCGATGCCGCTTGCGCCGATCATGCGCCACCGCGGCCGCAGCATGAAGCCGGCGAAGAGCGGCATGGCGAACACGGCAAGCGTGCTGGTGTGACCGACGCGGTTATAGAAATGCAACGGAAAGGTATTGGCGGTGGGCGGCTGCAGATGCCCCCAGTAGAGCGCGCTGATCGCGGCGAGCGCGAGGCAGGCGAACCAGTTGATGAGCACGACGGGCGCCGGCCGCCGCAGTTGCGTACCGAACAGCCAGAAGCCCCAGAACGCCACCAGCGGATAGAGCACCTCGTCGCACCACGCGTGCAGACTGACCATCGGATACATGGACCACGCGACCGAGGCGAGGCTCCAGCCGGCCCAGCCCGCGATGGGCAGCATTAGCGGCCAGTGCCATAGCGATGGCCGGCTGGCCGAGCAGGCGGCGGCCGCCACGCCGAGCGCCATCAGGGCAAGCGCATTGAAGACGAGCGCCGTCATGTGGCCGAACATCACCACGAACAGAATGACGGGACACGCAACCCATAACACGCGCTCCACTCGCGCAGCCGTGTGAGTCATTACACCTTCACCAGAACATTTTGCAATGCGTTGTACACCGACTCCACCGACAGCCGGCCCATGCAGTCGGCATGGTCGCCGCGCCATGCGACGCAGGTCGTCTCGTTGCGATCGCAGCGCCGCACCCATGCTACCTTGCGGCGGAAAATAAAAGGCTGATCGCGGCATGGCATCTCCGCGACGGTAATGGGCACGAACGGCACCTCGCGCCAGTAGCGCCCCGCGCCGTGGATCAAGGCATTGCCGGGGCCGAACAGCGCGAGGGTGGGCACCCCGATCAGACGCCCCAGATGCGCGACGCCGGTATCGGGACAAACCACGGCTTGCGCGCCGGCAAACAGATGCCACAACTCGCCGAGGCCGAGCCGCGCCGCCAGGTTCGGATGACGAGGGTCGGGGTCGATCTCGCGAATCAGCTCTGCTTCGCCCGGACCGCCGGTCCATACCGGCAGATAGCCGAGCGCTTCCACGCGTTGCGCAAGCTCGCGCCAGCGCGCGTTGGGCCAGCGTTTGACACGGGTGCTCGCGCCCGGATGAAGCACGACGTAAGGTTTCGCGAACTGCGACGGCTCGGGTAGCGCCGCATGCGGCGGCGCGGGCCAATCGGCGGGCCGGTAAGCGCGCGGCGGCGGTCCGTCGATCAGTTCCGCGGCGAGGTCGGCCCAGGCCGCCGGCGCAGCGGGATACGGCACGCTCCGGTTGAGCGGCCAGTTCTTCCAGGCCGGCTTGTCGCCCGCGTGTCCGACGATCCAGCGGCAGCCCGCACCCAACGCGAGCCAGCTATGACGATTGTCGCCGAGCACCATGCCGAGGTCGTAAGGTCCGGAAAGCAGAACGTCGCGCACCGACCGCGGATCACGCGGATCGAACGGCAACACCGCGACACCGAAAGGCCGGCCGGCATACAGCGGCACGATCGCCTTCGGACAGGCGAGAACGATCTGCGCCTGCGGATATTGCACGCGCAGCTTGGCGAGCAGCGGTGTGAGCAGCAGCGTGTCGCCAAGCAACAGGTGGTGCGCAATCAGGATCCGGCGCGGGTGCCGTGGCTCGCGGCGCAATGGCTTGATCAGCAGTCGCGGGATGGCCCGCGCAAAAATACGAAGACGCCCGGCAAGCCGACTCATGGGCTCATCGGCGCGTTTGTCCCCGCCGCGATCTTGCTGTACGCCGTTACCCGGCGCGAGGTCGCGTTCGCCATGCACAATCTCCAGCGGTATTCTTCCCGAAGGCCTCCAGTGCAGCGGCTACAGCCCCGTCACGACGGACTGGCGCGGTTCGGGATGCGGCGCCTCTGGCCCGCCGCCTGTCCAGGCCGGCATGGAAAGTTCGATGAAGTAAGTGGGTGTTCGGCTCGAATTGAGTTCGAGCGTTGATAGTTGAAAATTATAGCATGTGACCCTGCTACGGAACGACGCGAAACCACGCCAGGAAACCCGCTTGCCCCTTCTGCGACAAGGGTGCGGCGGATCCCTAACGCGCGCTGTCGATGCCCTCGGCCAGCGTCAGCAGCGCGTCCACGTGAGCAGCCACGCCGGGGTCGTAAAGCACCGCGTCGCGAGCCAGTTCGAGTGGCGTGCGACGCGTACCGGCGCCGTGTTCCCGCACCGCCCTCTCGACTGTCGCACGCAGATCGGCCACCTCGCCCGGCGCGAAAACGAATTTCGCATGCGGGGCGATCGCATCGCAGCAGCCAATGGTCGACGGGAAAATGACCGGCGTGCCGCACATCACCGATTCGATGCCGACCAGCCCGAACGGCTCATACGTCGACGCGAGGATCGTGAAGTCCGCGGCCCGGTAGCACTCCGCGAGCTCTTTCACATAGCCGATATAGCGCAGCCGCGCGGACGGGCGCGCGGGCGGGCGGCCGGCTACGGCCACGACCACCGGCAGCGCGGTGTCGCGCAGCGCGGCTTCGATGAGCGGCAAACCCTTGCGCTCATGGCTGCTCGACGGAAACAGGAGGACGATCTCGTCGTCGGCGAAACCGTATTTGTGGCGCAAGGCGGCGCGCGTCGCGGCATCCGTGGGCGCGAAACGCGTGCCGTCCACGGGGGGATACAACACGCGGATCTTCGCTTCGTCCACGCCGTACAGTTCGCGCAATTCGTCATGCATCAGTTGCGAGTGCGCGACCACGATTTTCGAGCGCTCGTACTGGCGGCGCTCGAGCGCAATCTGCCAGCGGTCCGAACGCTTCTGCGCGCGCCCCGTCGCCCGCAAAAAGCCGAGATGCGTGCCGCCGCAGATCGCCATGTCGGACGAGTCGACGCGGTTGCAGCCGATCAGCACATCGACGTGCGCCGCGCGCCGTGCCGCGCGCAGCCGCCATGAAAACCAGCGGTCGCGCAGCTTGCCCGGCAGAAACGCGACGTTTATACGGTGCGGCTCGACCATCCCGTATTCGGGCAGCGACGCATCGAAACGACGCGCAAAGAAAGCCGGCTCGACGCCGCGCGCGGCGAGGCCGCGCACCAGATCCATTGCGTAGCGCTCGAGGCCGCCGCTGTGTTGCAGAGCGTTGCTGGAGAGTCCAAGTTTCTTCATTCAGACAGCGCGCGCCAGCGCCTCGTCAAATGTTAAGGGATGAGTCATGCGCGGTCCGGTTTGGCGGACCGCGTGCAGGGAGCCCCGAATGAATGGCCCGATTGACGTGTCGTGCGCTTTACGCCGCGCTCTGCTGGAACTGGATACGGTGCAGATGCGCGTACAGCCCGTCTTGCGCCAGCAGTTCGCGATGACTGCCGCTCTCGACGATCTGCCCCGCTTCCATCACCAGGATCCGGTTGGCGCGCTCGATGGTCGACAGGCGGTGCGCGATGACCAGCGTCGTGCGGCCCTTCATCAAGGTTTCCAGCGCGGCCTGCACATGGCGTTCCGATTCCGAGTCCAGCGCCGACGTCGCTTCGTCGAGGATCAGGATCGGCGCGTCCTTGTAGATCGCGCGCGCGATCGCGAGACGCTGCCGCTGGCCGCCCGAGAGCATCATGCCGTTGTCGCCGACCAGCGTCTCGATGCCCTTCGGCATGGCCTCGACGGTGTCCCACAAATTGGCCGCGCGTAGCGCCGCCTTGACCCTGTCGGAGTCGGCGACCTGCCCGTACGCGACGTTATTGGCGACCGTGTCGTTGAACAGCACCACGTCCTGGCTCACCATCGCGATCTGGCTGCGCAGCGCATGCAAATCGTATTCGGGGATCGCCACGCCATCGACCAGAATCTGACCGCCGGTCGGATCGAAAAAGCGCGGCAGCAGATTCACCAGCGTGGTCTTGCCGCTGCCCGACGGGCCCGCGAGCGCGACCATTTCGCCCGGCGCCACCCGGAACGACACCTTGTCGAGCGTGTGGCGGTTGTGCGTGGCGTTGCCGCTGTACACGAACGAGACGTCGCGGAATTCCACCTCGCCGTGCGCGCGTTCGAGCGGCTTGCCGCCGCCTTCCGGCTCGGACGGCTCGTCGATCAGGCCGAAGATCATTTCGCACGCCGTCATGCCGCGCTGCAGCGGCTGGTTCACGTCCATCAGGTGCTTGAGCGGCGAAATGATGAGCAGCATCGATGTGACGAAAGCGACGAACCCGCCCACCGTGGTCTGATCCGACGACGACTGCACCACCGCGATCGTGATCACGACAGCGAGCGCAATCGACGCGAGGAACTGCGTCAACGGCTGCGCGAGGCCACCGGACACCGTCATGCGCATGGCGTAGCCGCGCAGACGCTTGCTCATCGACTCGAAGCGTTCCATCTCGTACTGCTCGCCGTTGTGCACCTTGACGACCTTGTAGCCGCCCACCGACTCTTCGACGATGTACGACAGCTCATTGGTCAGCAGTTGATGCTCGCGGTTCAGGCGGCGCAGCCGGCGGTTGATCTTGCCGACCAGCCAGCCGATCGCCGGCAGCAGCACCGCGACGATCAGCGTCAAACGCCAGTTCAGATAGAACAGATAGCCGAGCAGGAAGACCACAGTGAGCGAATCGCGCACCAGCGTGACCAGCACGCTCAGCAGCACGTTGAGAATCTGGTTCACCTCGAACACGATCGCGTTGATCACGGTACTCGCGGTTTCGCGCTGGAAGAACGCGACGCTCGTGTGAATCATGCGGTCGAACATCTTCAGGCGCAGGTCGAGCAGGATCTTGTTCGTCACGTAAGCGAGCAGATACCCGGACGCGTATTGCGACAGGCTGCGAATCAGTGCGAGGCCGATCACCGCGGCCGGCACGAACCACTTGGCCCTGTCGTTGGCATGCGCGCCGAAACCCTTGTCCAGCAAAGGCTTGAGCAAGGCGGGGATCGCGGCGTCGGTCGCGGCGCTGACGGCCATCGCGACGATCGCACCAATGAGAACCCAGATCAGCGGCTTGATATACGGCCACAAACGTCGAAAGACGACGGCGGGCGACGACGCCTCACCTGAACCGATGGGTTTGCTTAACGTTGGCTTCGCGCTCAAGGAATCCTCTGAGAATGCGGGACGGCAATCGCGCGGCTGACGGAATGCTTGCCGTGCGGAATATCAAAAAAGAGCCATTGTAAACGGTTGGGGATGGGCGTCGGCGGTTGGGGATCGGCTGTGTATACTCGCTCCTGCAAACTCGCCCATGCAGCCCGCTTCGCGCAATGCGCCCGGCGCCGGCCGCTTGCGCGAAGCGTTCCGTCATTTTGCCCTCCACGCTACTCAGGTATGCAAGAAACCACCCTCGGCGTCGCCATCATCACTAAAAACGCGGCGGCGCGGCTGGCTGAATGCCTGCAAGCCGTGGCCTTCGCCGATCAGATCGTCGTGATCGACGGCGGCAGCACCGACGGCACCACGGACATTGCCCGCTCGCACGGCGCTCGCGTGATCGAACAGACCGACTGGCCGGGCTTCGGCCCGCAAAAGAATCGCGCGGTGGACGCGCTCGGCACCAGTTGGATTCTTTCGCTCGACGCCGACGAGATCGTCTCGCCGGAACTCGCGTCAGCGATCCGCGCGGCGCTGGCCGCCCCCACCGCCGACGTTTATGCGGTGGATCGGCTGTCGAGTTTTTGCGGGCACTGGATTCATCACAGCGGCTGGTATCCGGACTGGATTCCGCGCCTCTTCAAACGCGGCGCCGCGCGTTTCTCCGACGACCTGGTTCATGAGCGACTGGTGTTCGACACGCCGGCGCAACGCCTCGCCGGCAAGCTGATGCATTACTCGTACGAGGACTTCGAAGGCGTGTTGCGCAAACTCGACGCCTATTCGACAGCGGGCGCTCAGCAACGTCACGCGGCGGGTCAGCGAGGCAGCTTCGGCAAGGCGCTCGGACGCGGTGCGTGGGCGTTCGTGCGGACCTATGTGCTGCGTCGTGGTTTTCTGGACGGCCGCGCCGGTTTCATGATCGCGGTGTTCAATGCGGAGACGGTGTATTACCGGTTTTTGAAGCTGGCGCGGCTGGGGGAGAAGGCGCGGCACTGAATGCCTGGATGACAGGTAGGCGGGCGCTCGGTTGTCCGCGCCAACGGCGCGGACAACCCGCAACGTCAATAAACGATCTCGATCGAGCTTCCGGCAAACTCGCCGCGCAACGCCGCGAGTAGTTCGTCGGTCGGCTTCACGCGCCACGCGTCGCCCAGACGCATTTCACCTTCGGCATTCTGGCTGCGATAAACCACCTGCACGGCCAGCCCGTTCGGGATCTGCACCGCCTGACGCTGCCCACCGCCGCCATAGCCGCCACCATTACGGCCACCACCGTTGCCACCGCCGTTCCCGCCACGCGATGAGGCCGCCGGCGCCGCTGCCGCTTGCGGTTCGTCCTTGCCCGCGCTATGCGCTTCGAGCACACGACGCAAGGCCAGCGCGTCCGCATTGCCGTTCATCTGCACCTTCACGGCCTCCGCATAACGGCAGCGCGCGCGGCCGAGATCCATGACCGTGTCGACAGTAAAGCGGATGCCGCCCGTGAACGCGTCGTTACGCGCCTGGCCCTGCACGACCAGCAGTTCGTCTTCCTTGAACAGTTGCTTGTGCGCTTCGAACGTCTCGTTGAAAACCGTGACTTCGCACTGGCCGGTGCCGTCGTCGAGCAGCGCGATCAGCATCTTGCCGCGCTGGGTCATCTGCGTGCGCAGCGAGGCGATCACGCCCGCCACCAGCTTGTCGCGCCCTTCCTTCAACTCGCCGATCTTCTGGCGCACGAAGCGGCGCACTTCGTCCCTATAGGCGTCGAACAGATGGCCCGACAGGTAAAAGCCGAGTGCGGCCTTCTCTTCCTGCAGCTTTTTCTTTTCCGGCCATTCCGGCTCGTCGACCAGTTCGTGACCTTGCGAGGGTGAGTCGCCCATGTCGAACAGGCCCGCTTGCAGCGCGTTGGCGCTCGCCTGTTCGGCGGCTTCCATCGCAAGTGAGACCGAAGCGATCAGTTGCGCGCGATTCGCATGCAACGTGTCGAAAGCGCCGGCGCGGATCAAGGCTTCGACCGTACGGCGATTGACGATACGGCGATCGACCCGGTTACAGAAATCGAAGATGTCGATAAACGGGCCTTCCTCACGCGCGCGCAGGATTTCTTCGATCGCGTTCTGGCCGCTGCCCTTGATTGCACCGAGGCCATAGCGGATCGTTCGCGAACGCTTGCCGTCGGCTTCCGCAACCGGCTCGAAGCGGTACGCGGACAGATTGACGTCCGGCGGCAGCACCGCCATCTTGTTCACGAGGCAGTCTTCGAACAGGATCTTGACCTTGTCCGTGTCGTCCATGGCGAGCGACATATTCGCCGCCATGAATTCCGCCGGATGGTGCGCCTTCAGCCATGCCGTGTAGTACGCGAGTAGCGCATACGCGGCCGCGTGCGACTTGTTGAAGCCGTAGCCCGCGAACTTCTCCATCAAGTCGAAGATTTCGTCGGCCTTCTCGCCAGCCAGCCCGTTCTTCGCGGCGCCCTGACGGAACAGCTCGCGATGCTCGGCCATTTCCTCGGCCTTCTTCTTACCCATCGCGCGACGCAGCAAGTCGGCGCCGCCCAGCGAATAGCCGCCGATGATCTGCGCCATCTGCATGACCTGCTCCTGGTAGACCATGATGCCGTAGGTCTCTTTCAGAACAGATTCGACACGCGGATCCGGATACTCGACCACTTCGCGGCCGTGCTTACGCGCGCAGAAGCTCGGAATCAGGTCCATTGGGCCCGGACGGTACAACGCGACCAGCGCGATGATGTCCTCGAAGCGGTCAGGCTGCGCGTCTTTCAGCATGCCTTGCATGCCGCGGCTTTCCAGCTGGAACACGGCGACCGTATTCGCTTTCTTCAGGATCGAGAACGACGCCGGGTCGTCGAGCGGCACCTGCGCGAGCGACCAGTCCTGCTTCGACGGATCCAGGCGCCGGATATAGCGCTCGGCCCAGTCGAGAATCGTGAGCGTGGTCAGACCCAAAAAGTCGAACTTCACGAGGCCGACGGCTTCGACGTCGTCCTTGTCGTACTGACTCACGACGCCGCTTTCGTCGCCCTGCGTGTACAGCGGGCAGAAATCGGTCAGCTTGCCCGGCGCGATCAGCACACCGCCCGCGTGCATGCCGACGTTCCGCGTCAGCCCTTCCACGCGCTGCGCGAGTTCGAGCAACTGATGCACTTCGTCTTCGTTGTCGAAGCGCTCCTGCAGCAGCGGCTCTTCCTTCATCGCGTCCGCAATGGTGACGTGCTTGCCCGGCTTGAACGGAATCAGCTTGGCGATGCCGTCCGTGAACATGTAGCCGAGATCGAGCACCCGGCCGATGTCGCGCACCGCCGCCTTCGCCGCCATCGTGCCGAACGTGGCGATCTGCGACACCGCGTCCGCGCCGTACTTTTCCTTCACGTACTGGATCACGCGATCACGGCCGTGCTGGCAGAAGTCGATGTCGAAGTCGGGCATGGACACCCGCTCCGGATTCAGGAAACGTTCGAACAGCAGGTTGTAGCGCAGCGGATCGAGGTCGGTCACGCCGAGCGCGTACGCGACCAGCGAACCCGCGCCCGAGCCGCGGCCCGGACCGACCGGCACGCCGTTGTTCTTCGCCCAGTTGATGAAGTCCGCCACGATCAGGAAGTAGCCGGGAAAGCCCATCTTGATGATCGTGCCGCACTCGAATTCGAGGCGCTGGTAATACGTTTCGCGCTGCGCTTCGCGCTCGGCCGCGTCCGGATACAACTGTTCGAGACGCTTTTCGAGGCCTTCTTTCGACAGATGGACAAGGTAGTCGTCGAGCGACATGCCGTCGGGTGTCGGGAACAGCGGCAGCTTGGGCTTGCCGAGTTCCAACGTGAGGTTGCAGCGCTTGGCGATTTCGACCGAGTTGGCGAGCGCCGACGGAATGTCCGCGAACAGCGCGGCCATTTCTTCCTGCGTGCGGAAGTACTGCTCGGGCGTAAAGCGCTTCGAGCGGCGCGGATTGGCCAGAATGTCGCCTTCGGAAATACACACGCGCGCTTCGTGCGCGGTGAAGTCGTCCGGCGTCATGAACTGCATGGGATGCGTGGCGACCACCGGTAATTTCAGCGACGCCGCAAGCGCGACCGCCTGCTGCACGTAGTGCTCGCCGCCCGGCTGCCCGCAGCGCTGCACCTCGATATAAAAGCCGCCCGGGAACACCTTCGCCCAGTGCAACGCATTGCGTTTTGCCGCTTCTTCGTTACCCGCCGCGAGCGCGAGACCCACGTCGCCCTGCTGCGCGCCGGACAATGCGAGCAGCCCTTCGCCCAGACCGGATTCGAGCCAGCCGGCCTCGATTTCCGCGCGACCGCGATACTGATTCGTGAGCGACGCCTTGCTGAGCAGTTCGCACAGATTCAGGTAGCCGCGCCGGTCTTTGACGAGCAGCAGCAAACGGGAAGGCTTTTCGCGGTCGTCCGGATTGGTGATCCAGACGTCGCAGCCGGCAATGGGCTTGACCCCTTTGCCGCGGGCTTCCTTGTAGAAACGGACTAGGCCGAATGCGTTGCCGAGATCGGTGAGGGCGAGCGCGCCCTGGCCGTCTTTGGCAGCGGCCTTGACGACGTCGTCAAGGCGCACGATGCCATCGGCAATCGAGAATTCGGAGTGAACGCGGAGATGAACGAAGCGAGGATCTGACATGGGCGACATTGTAACTCCACCCTTCCGGAGTTTTCAGGCCAAAACCGCGCGTTAGCCGATCGGCTCAGGACAGCAACGCGCGAGCCGCGCGCACCGGCGCTTCCCGAGCGGCGGACCATGGGACGGCCGTTCGGACGGCACGGATAAGCGGCAAGTTCGCCGACGATTTGCGCTACCGCAACCCGCTGGCCATTCGGCCGAGTCGGGGAAAGCGCCAGGTTGAGGGATAATACGGGTTTCGCCCTATTCGACGTGGCCGTGCCGCATGGCGGCTGAAGGCGGGAGCCCAATGCGCCCCGTTTTCCGCAACGCCGGTCACCTCTTACCGCTGGACATCTATGAGCATCGTCAACCTCTCTTCGTATCAATTCGCGACTATCGAAGACACGGCCGCATGGCGCCCGTTCGTCACGGAACGCTGCAATGCGCTGGGCCTGAAGGGCACCATTCTGCTCGCGCCGGAAGGCATCAACCTGTTCGTCGCCGGCACGCGCGAGAACACCAGCGCGTTCATCGACTACATCCGTCACGACGCGCTGTTCGAGGGTAAGTTCGCCGATCTGCAGTTCAAGGAAAGCCTGTCGGACAAGCAGCCGTTCACCCGCATGCTGGTCAAGCTCAAGCGCGAAATCATCACGATGAAAAAGCCGGCCATCCGGCCGGAACTCGGCCGCGCGCCGTTCGTCGACGCGCCCACGCTGAAAAACTGGCTGGACCGCGGTCACGACGACGAGGGCCGGCCCGTGGTGATGCTCGACACGCGCAACGCGTTCGAAGTCGACGTCGGCACGTTCGACAACGCGCTCGACTACCGCATTACCAAATTCAGTGAATTTCCCGAAGTGATCGAGCAGAATCGCACCGATCTGGAAGGCAAGACGATCGTGTCGTTCTGCACGGGCGGCATTCGCTGCGAGAAGGCCGCGATCCACATGAAGGACGTCGGCATTGAAAACGTGTACCAGCTCGAGGGCGGCATTCTGAAGTATTTCGAGGAAGTGGGCGGCGCGCACTATCACGGCGACTGCTTCGTGTTCGACTACCGCACCGCGCTCAATCCGCAACTGGAGCCTAGCAAGACCACGCAATGCTTCGGCTGCCGGGCCGTGGTCACGCCGGAAGCGCAACAATCGCCGCTGTACGTGGCGGGCAAGACGTGTCCAGAGTGTCATCCGGACAGCAAGGCGGCGCGCGCCGCGTGATGGCGGCGCAGCGGGCGCAATCAGAGCGTGGCTTGCCGGTAGAGGCCGCCATGACCTACCGCGGACGCTTCGCTCCATCGCCCACCGGCCCGCTGCATTTCGGCTCGCTGGTCAGCGCGCTCGCAAGCTGGCTGGACGCGCGTGCGCATCGGGGAGCATGGCTCGTTCGCATCGAAGACATCGACCGCCCACGCACCGTGCCGGGCGCCGCCGGAGACATTCTCGCCACCCTCGAACGCTTCGGCATGCATGCGGATGAACCGCCTGTCTGGCAAAGCACGCGCCTCGCGCGTTACGAGCAGGCGCTGGAGCAATTGAAGGCCGCCGGCATGATCTATCCGTGCGGCTGCACACGCAAGGAGATTGCCGACTCGCTGCTGCACGCGCATGCGCGCAACACCACCCTCGCCTATCCCGGCACCTGCCGCGACGGCCTGCACGGCAAACCGGCGCGCGCATGGCGCTTGCGCGTGCCCGACGGCGACGCCGCGGTCATCACGTTCGAGGACCGCTGGCAAGGCAGGCAGACGCAAAACCTGGCCACGGAAGTCGGCGATTTCGTGCTGAAGCGCGCGGACGACCAATGGGCGTATCAACTGGCGGTGGTCGTCGACGACGCGGACGCGGGTATCACGCACATCGTGCGCGGCGCGGATCTGATGGATTCAACGGCACGGCAGATCTATCTGCAGCGCTGCCTGGGCGTGCCGACGCCCGAGTATCTGCATGTGCCCGTGGTCATGAACGAACACGGAGAAAAACTCAGCAAGCAGAACGGCGCCACGGCGCTGGATAAGGATAAGCCGCTAGAGGCGCTGAGCGCGGCGGCACGGCATCTTGGGCTCGACTTGCAGAGCGCCGCGGCCCATACGACGCTGGACAGCTTTTATGCTGCCGCCACGGTGGCATGGGCAAACCGAATGGGATTACCAGCGGAATAAACGCGATTCGCGTCTGAAAGCGATCTCGCCGTGCGCGGCGTGCGTCGCGCAGACTGGCTGCGCCGACACACCACCCATCAGGAAGACGAAGGCGACTTTCTCGGCATGCCGAAGCCGCCCAACAGCGCTGCCAACGGCTGCTTGGAAGCCGGCTTCTGCGGCGCGGCCGAAGCAGCGTCGGCCTCCTCGACCTTGCGAACCGAGGCAGGCGACGGCTCATAAGGCTTCAGGAAGAAATCATCCACAGGCTGCGCGCGATGATGATGCGGCCGGTCGAACGAACCCGACGACGACGCGCCCGTGCGACGGCGGCCGCCTCGATCTTCGCGCCCCTCGCTGCTACGCTCGCGCCGCGGCGCGCGCTCTTCATGGTGATGCCGCACCGGCGCTTCCACCGTCAGGCGCTGCACCTCCAGCGGGCGCTTGATCAGCTTTTCGATATCGGCAAGCTGCTTGCGCTCGTTCGGGCTGCATAGCGACAACGCATCGCCCGAGGCGCCCGCGCGGCCGGTACGGCCGATCCGGTGCACGTAGTCTTCCGCGTTGAACGGCAGATCGAAGTTGATCACCGCCGGCAGTTCGGCGATATCCAGGCCGCGCGCGGCGACGTCCGTCGCCACCAGCGCTTCGATCTCGCCGCGCTTGAACGCGTCGAGCGCCTGCATCCGTTCATTCTGCGAGCGGTCGCCGTGAATCGCGGTCGCGATCACGCCGTCGCGCTCCAGGCTGCGCGCAAGACGGCTCGCGCCGATCTTGCTGTTGCAGAACACGATCACCTGCTTGAGACCGCGTTCGCGAATCAGTTGCACGACCGCGCCGGTCTTGTCGCCCTCGGCGACTTCGTAGACGATCTGCCTTACGTTGGTCGCGGTCGAGTTGCTGCGCGCGACTTCGATAGTCTGCGGGTCGCGCAGATAGGTGGCGGCGAGCTTCTTGATTTCGCCCGAGAAGGTGGCCGAAAACAGCAGCGTCTGACGTTCTTTCGGCAGCAGGTTCAGAATGCGCTGCAGATCCGGCAGGAAGCCCATGTCGAGCATGCGGTCGGCTTCGTCGAGCACGAGAATCTGCACCTGGCCCAGGTTGGCGGTTTTCTGCTGCACATGATCGAGCAGGCGGCCCGGCGTGGCGATCAGAATCTCGACGCCGCGGCGCAGTTGCTCGGATTGCGGATTCATATCCACCCCGCCGAACACCACGGCGCTGCGCAGCGCCGTGTGCTTCGCATACGCCTGCACGTTCGCGGCGACCTGGTCGGCCAGTTCGCGGGTCGGCGTGAGGATCAGCGCGCGCACCGGATGGCGGGCGGGCGAAGCGCTCGTGCTCGCCTGCGGCAGCAGGCGCTGGATGATCGGCAGCGAGAAGCTCGCGGTCTTGCCGGTGCCGGTTTGCGCGGCGCCCATCATGTCACGGCCGGCCAGCACGACGGGAATTGCCTGCTCCTGGATCGGCGTAGGGATGGTATAGCCCGACTCTTTCACGGCTTTCAGGATGTCGGGCGCGAGGCCGAATTGATCAAAAGTCGAAGTGCTGGGCGTGACGGGTGTGTCGGACATGGTGGCTTTCGCTAAAAATGCGCTTGGCGCGTGCGCGCGGCAGCGGTCGAAACCGCAGAGGGCATTGTGATGAAGGCGGAGCCACGGCGTTCCGCACGGACCCGATAGTATTGCGGGGAAAAAATGCGGCCGGCTCCGGCCGGCGGAAACACCCGCCGGAAAGGCCGGTATTGTAGCACTTCAGCAAAAACACTCATGGCGCTTGTGCCGGCTTTCTGCTTACGCCGACGAAAGCCGGGCGCCGACCCTCGCCGCACCCGCCGCACACCGCCGGCAGGCACTGGCGCGCTTCGCTCGCAGCGTAGTTCGCGGACACGCCAGTGGCGTGACAACACGGTGCCTGCCCGCGGCTTTCACCACGTCTCGCGCATCACCATCAGGCGCATCTCGGTCATGTCTTCGATCGCGTAGCGCACGCCTTCACGCCCCAGCCCGGAATCCTTCACGCCGCCATACGGCATGTTGTCGACCCGGAACGACGGCACGTCGTTGATCACCACGCCGCCCACTTCGAGCTCGTCCCACGCGCGGTGCGCATGCGCGAGCGAATCCGTGAACACGCCCGCTTGCAGGCCGAAGTCGCTGTCGTTGACGGTCGCGAGCGCGGCGCCGAAATCGTCGAAACGCTCCAGAATCGCTACCGGCCCGAAGGCTTCCTTGCGGTACAGATCCGTGTCGCGCTTCACGCCTTCGAGCAGCGTGGCCTCGAACATCGCGCCCTCCACCTTGCCGCCCGCGACGATTTTCGCGCCCGCCTGCACCGCGCTTTCCATCCAGCCGGCGAGGCGTTTGGACTCCGATTCCGAGATCATCGGCCCGACAAAGGTCTTTTCGTCTTTAGGATCGCCCATCACCAGCGACTTCGTTCTGGCGATCAGCTTCTCGCGCAACGCATCATAGACCTTCGCGTGGACCAGGATCCGCTGCACGCCGATGCAGCTCTGTCCCGACTGGTAGAACGCGCCGAACGCGAGCCGGTCGACCACATAGTCGAGCTTCTCGCCCTGATCGCCGTCGACGATCGCAGCCGCGTTGCCGCCCAACTCCAGAATCACCTTTTTCTTGCCCGCCTTCTTCTTCAATTCCCAGCCCACCGCGGGCGAGCCGGTGAAGGACAGCAATTTGAAGCGCTCGTCGGTGGTAAACAGATCGGCGCCGTCGCGATGCGCGGGCAGAATCGAGAATGCGCCCTTCGGAAGGTCGGTTTCCGCAAGAATCTCGCCCATGATGAGCGCGCCGACCGGCGTGCGGCTCGCCGGCTTCAACACGAACGGCACGCCTGCCGCAATGGCCGGCGCCACCTTGTGCGCAGTCAGGTTCAGCGGAAAATTGAACGGTGAAATAAACGAACACGGGCCGATCGGCACCCGCTTCACGTAGCCGTGATAACCCTTGGCGCGCGGCGAAATCTCCAGGTTGACGATCTCCCCGTCGATACGCACCGCTTCCTCCGCAGCCACCTTGAACGTATCGATCAGGCGCGTGACCTCGCCTTTCGAGTCGTTGATCGGCTTGCCGGCTTCAATGCACAGCGCGAGCGCCAGCTCGTCGTAGCGTTCGCGAAAGCGCTTCACGCAATGTTCGAGCACCGCCTGGCGCTTGAACGGCGGGAAAGCGCGCAAGGCCGGCATGGCGTCGACGGCATGGCCGATCGCCTGATCGATCGCGGCGGCGTCGGCCATCGCGACGCGCGTGGCGACTTCGCCGCTGAATTTATCGGTGACTTCGAGATCGGTGTTGGCGGCCACCGCAACGTTAGCGAGGTAGTACGGGTAAGTCTTTTGCAACATGACACGTCTCCTTGATCCGATGCCTGCAGAAGCAGGACTGCCAGCAAGGGCCATGCCCCGCGGCCGTTCATTTGCCACTCATCTGCCGTTCATCTGCCGTTCACAATTGCGCCGAAAGCCGCTTGATCTCGCGATTCAGCACGCGCTCGTTGTCCGAATAGTCGATTGGCAGGTCGATCACATGCACGCCGGGTGTCGCGAAACATTCGCGCAGCAACGGCGCGAACTCCGCCGCCGTTTCGATACGGTGACCTTTCGCCCCGTAACTCTGCGCATACGCGACGAAATCCGGATTGCTCAGCGTCATGCCGTAGTCGGGGAAATTCATGTTTTCCTGCTTCCAGCGGATCATGCCGAATGCGTCGTCGCGCAAGATCAGGATCACCAGATCCAGCCTCAGCCGCACCGCCGTTTCGAGTTCCTGCGAATTCATCATGAAACCGCCGTCGCCGCATACGGCCATGACCTTGCGGTCCGGGTGCACGATCTTGGTCGCGATCGCGGACGGCAGACCCGCGCCCATCGACGCCAGCGCGTTGTCGAGCAGCAGCGAATTCGGCTCATGCGCGCGGTAGTAGCGGGCGAACCAGATCTTGTACATGCCGTTGTCCAGACACACGATGCCGTCCACCGGCGTGGTCTCGTACACGTCGTTGACGATCCGCACCGGGTACATGGGAAAGCGGTCGTCGTGCTGGCCTTTGACCAGATGCGCCTCGAAGTGCTCCTTGATTTCCTTGAAGCGCGTGAAGTCCCAATGCTCCTGCCGCTGCTTGAGACTTTCCTTGAGCTGCCACACTGCGTTGGCGATATCG
Source organism: Paraburkholderia dioscoreae (assembly GCF_902459535.1). Taxonomy (NCBI): domain Bacteria; kingdom Pseudomonadati; phylum Pseudomonadota; class Betaproteobacteria; order Burkholderiales; family Burkholderiaceae; genus Paraburkholderia; species Paraburkholderia dioscoreae. The sequence continues at coordinate 1,254,782 of NZ_LR699553.1, read as the reverse complement.
CCCACCACTTCGATCTGCGGGAAGTAGACCGTATCGACTTCCGCACCGAGGAAGTTGACGTGAATCACCGTTTTCTCGCCCGCGTCGCCGCTGCGCATGAAAAACGGCGGCTTCTCGATCACGTCGTGACCGACGTTGATGATGCAGTCCGCGTGGTCGATCGCGCGGTGCACGAAGTCGCCGTCGGACAGCGTCGCATTGCCCAGCCACATGGGATGCGATTCGTCGATCACGCCTTTGCCCATCTGCGTGGTGAAAAACGGAATGCCGATCTGGTCGACGAACTCGCGCAGCATCTTCGTGGTGGTCTTGCGATTGCCGCCCGCGCCGATCATCAGTAACGGATGCTTCGCGCTGGTGATCGCCTCGACCGCGCGCGCCACGGCTTTTTCCTCGGCCACGGGACGGCGGCTGTAGCTCTTCGGAATCGGCTTGCCATCGCCCTCTTCGTGCGCGACGTCTTCAGGCAATTCGAGGTGCGTGGCGCCGGGCCGTTCTTCTTCCGCCTGACGGGCCGCCTCGCGTACCGCCGCCGGAATATTGCTGACCGACACGATCTGCCGCGTGTATTTGGTGAGCGGCTCCATCATGCGCACCACGTCGACGATCTGGAAATGCCCTTGCTTGCTCGACTTGATCGGCTTTTGCCCGGTGACCATCAGCATCGGCATGCCGCCCAGTTGCGCGTACGCCGCGGCGGTCACGAGGTTGGTCGCGCCCGGGCCGAGGGTGGCCAGACATACGCCGATGCGGCCGGTGAGACGCCCGTACGTGGCGGCCATGAAACCGGCCGCCTGTTCGTGGCGCGTGAGGATCAGACGGATTTTCGAGCGGCGCAGCGATTCGAGCAGATCGAGGTTTTCTTCACCGGGAATGCCGAACACATACTCGACACCTTCGGCTTCCAGCGATTTGACGAACAGGTCCGATGCTTTCATTGAGGGTCTCGCTTGATGATACGGACGCGGGCCGCAACCCCGGCGCCGGGGTCCGGAAACGGACGATCGAAGACGACGACAGCCACGCGGACGCCGCCCGGCATGGCTGCATGGCATCACGCGAGCGCGCGGCGAATGCCATGCGCGACAGCTTACTACTCGAACGGAAATGATGTGCGCGGGCGACCGATGCCGCGCGGCAGAAGCGTGACGAGACAGGCGGCGGCACAGGTGGAAAGAGCCGCCGCATCGCGCTCAGCGATTGATGGTCACGCAGTCCGACAGCATGGGCGGTGCGTTTTCGCCGTCCATTGCGTCATACAGGTCGGCGCGCGGCCCCTTGGTCCACCATGTGTAGCTGCCGGCCTGATATTTCGCGCCGGAGGCCGACAGGGTGTTGACGAACAGCATCTGCTTGCCCTTCACCGGCACGAGCGCGAAGCTCTGGCCGTTCGCCGTGTTCCAGTAAGTGACCTGCAGGATCTTGCCGGTCGCACAGGTGTATTTGTGCGTCTGCCGGTTTTTGGCCTGAATCTCCGAGAACTGCAACGGCGCGGCCCACGCACTGCCGTATAGCGCCGCAAAACCCGCCGCCGTGATTACCGCAACCAGCCATTTCTTCATGAGATGCCTCGATCGTTGCTGCCGGTCAAACACGGACGGCGCGCGGCATGTCGCGCCTCGGGCCGCAGCCCAGGACGGACGACGGATCGATCATGGATCGATCACGTCGGCGCAGGCATCGGTCGGCGCGGCGGCCACGTGCCCGACCAGCGGCACGATTTTCAGGCCGGCCGAAGCGACCCGACACGGCGCGGCTGCGAGGCCGCATCCCGTCAACCCGGCACACAGCGCGAACAGCACGCCGAGTGCGCCGAGACGGCCGCCCAAACCGCGCCGCGTGTTGTTGCGGATTTCCAGCGCCATACGCACCTCTACTTCAATGAGCTTCGATGAGCCCGACGAGTCCAATCAGCCGGATTGCGCGCGGCGATTATGCCGGGCGCGCGGGACGGGCAACGCGTGGCCGTTCGTCACTGCGCTTCCCGGTGCGTCTCGCCGGCCTATTTCGCCGGCCTATTTCGCCGACACCGGCCGCACCGCCGCCGCGGCCTGCTTCGCGCGCGAGCGGGCTTCGTCGGTGGTCTCGCCGGTGGCGAGCGCCACGCCCATGCGGCGCTTGACGAAGCTCTCCGGCTTGCCGAACAGGCGCAGGTCCGCGTTCGGCACTGCCAACGCCGCAGCGACGCCTTCGAACGCAATGCCGGCCTCGTCGAGCCCGCCGTAAATCACCGCTGACGCACCCGGCGCCCGCAGCGACGTATCCACCGGCAAACCGAGGATCGCGCGCGCATGCAGTTCGAATTCCGAAAAGCGCTGCGAGCACAGCGTGACGAGACCCGTGTCGTGCGGGCGCGGACTCACTTCCGAAAACCATACGTCATCGCCGCGCACGAAAAGTTCCACGCCGAACAGGCCGCGCCCGCCGAGCGCGGCCGTCACCTTGTGCGCCACTTCACGCGAACGTTCCAGCGCGAGCGGGCTCATGGGCTGCGGCTGCCACGATTCGACATAGTCGCCCGCTACCTGCACGTGGCCGATCGGGTCGCAGAAATACGTGCTGACTTCGCCGCTCGCCGGGTTGATGGCGCGCACGGTCAACTGGGTGATTTCGTATTCGAAGTCGATAAAGCCTTCGACGATCACACGGCCGTGATTCACGCGGCCTCCGGCCATCGCGTATTGCCATGCGGGTTCGACGTCGGCGTCGCTGCGCAGCACCGACTGGCCCTTGCCCGATGACGACATGACCGGCTTCACCACGCACGGATAGCCGACTTTGGCGATGCCCGCGCGCAGTTCGTCGAGCGAATCGGCGAACGCGTACGGCGAGGTCGGCAGGCCGAGTTCCTCAGCGGCGAGACGGCGGATGCCTTCGCGGTTCATGGTGAGCTGCGTGGCGCGCGCGGTCGGGATCACTTCGGCGAGACCGGCGCTTTCTATGGCGGCGAGTTCGTCCGTCGCGATCGCCTCGATCTCGGGGACGATCAGATGCGGGCGCTCCTGTTCGACCAGCGCGCGCAACGCGGCGCGATTGGTCATGTCGATCACATGCGCGCGGTGCGCCACCTGGTGGCCCGGCGCATTCGGGTAACGGTCGACGGCGATCACTTCGACGCCCAGCCGCTGCAGCGCGATGATCACCTCCTTGCCGAGCTCGCCGGCGCCGAGCAGCATGACACGCGTGGCGGATTCAGAAAGGGGCGTGCCGATCCGTTGGCCGATCTGCATGGGGTCTCCAGATAAAAGTCGGATGAGGGTGGGATTGGGTAGAACACGATGTTAACATGCGGACCCCTCGCCGCACCTTGCGCGAGGACGCGTCCCGATCCGCGCGTGCAGGGCGACGGCGGCGCACGATTGCACACAACTGCGACGCACAACGCGCCGCGGCCTGAATAAGCGCGTGGCACGCCAATGCTCTCGCGTGCGGCGAGCTTAGTGCGTTACCCTTACGCCTTCGCCAGTTTGAAGAGGAACGACGCCATGCTCCAAAGCTCCTCCGCGCGACGTGTTGCGCGCTTCACCCCGTATCTGCGCACTGCCCTCGCCGCGTTGAGCGTCGCCGCGCTGTTGAGCGCCTGCGCGATCCCGAAACACCCCGACTCGGAAGCCGTCGCGCCCGATCCATTCAATCCCGCCGCCACCCAACTGCTCGACGACACCAGCTGGGTGCTGAGCGCGTGGAAACAGGCGGACGGCACGGCGCGCGCGATCCCGTCCGCCGACCAGGGCGCGCCGATCACGCTCACGCTTTCCACCTCGACCGGTCAACGGCACGCCAGCGGCTTTTCCGGCTGCAACCGCTACATGGGCTCGTATGCGCTAAAAGACGGCCAGCTGAGCTTCGGCACGCTGGGCGGCACGCGCATGGCGTGCATGACGCCGGGCGGGCAGATCGAAGGCGCGTATCTGAACGCGCTCACGCACATCGATCGCACCGGCGTGCAGATGCGCGCGCCGCAGCAGATGCAACTGGTGCTCGACAACGGCGACACGCTGACCTTCGACCGCAGCACCCAATGAGGACGAAATGAGCAGCACGCGGATCGCCCGCCCGGTGGCAAAGCGCGCTGATGGGCGAACCTGCCTGCGGCGCGCGCCGCGCTCGGGACGGTCCGCATGACAGGTGAAGGCGGTCCCGACAGCCGTTGTATTTCACCGACGGCGGACCGCACGCCGGTCTGCTTTCCAGCTGGACGCAAGCATACTTGCGTCTGCCTTCGAAGCATCGGGCTTCGCCGGTTTAAACCCGACAGACCGCGTTTGCGCGCGTCCGTCATTCGTTGATGTCTAGTATGCACACGGTAGTTTTCGGCTGGTTCGGCGGGTCGGCCGTCTGGTTCATTCCTCTTTTGTGGCGTCTCGTGAAGTCGGCGCTGCCGGGCGGCGCGGGTCTGCGCGGGCCCGGCACGATCCGGCTCTGGCTCGGCTTCGTCTGCGTGCTGGTGGCGAGCTGCACGCTCGAGGCGTCGCTGATCGATGTGGCCGGCGTGAATGGCTTCGGCCATGCGCTGGCCGCGGGTTTCGGCCGTCTGCTCGGGCATATCGGCACGCCGCTGGCGGCGCTCGCGCTGCTGCTCGTCAGCCTGCCCTGGCTGCTCGATTTCCGCTGGCGCGATTTTGCTGCATGGGCCGACGGCGCGTTCGGCCTCGGCCTATCGCGCAGCCTCGCCAAACGCGACGAGGAAGCGCGCCGTCATCGCAGCGCCGACGACGGTTTGCCGTCGCACGTTTCACCGTCCACCAATACGATGGCACCCAAAACCAACGGACGTTATGCGCGGCCCACGGTCTGGCGGCCGCCGGCACGCGGACGCGACGCGGCGTCGGGCGCTGCGGCGGCAGCCGCGGGCAAGGACGCGGCGGCGCGTGGTGCAGGCGCGAGCTGGCGCACTGGGGCGGCAACGCCGCGCAGCCAGGCGACGCAGGCCGAGCCGGTGCTGCGCACTGGCGCCGCGACGACACCGCCGCGGCATGTACCGATGCAAACGCAACCACTTAACGCGGACAAAGCTGCGTGGATGCCGGCCGAGCCGGTCGCGCCGGCTGGCTGGCTGCGCGACGCCGGGCCGCGCGCGGCTGCGCCGGCAGCGGGTTCGATGGCGGGATCGGGTGTATCCGGCGCCGCGGCTCGCGACAGCGCATTGCAGGTTGGACGTCGTTCGGCAGGCGAGCAGCGGCCGGTGGGATCGTCGGGGGGCGCTGCGGGACTGGCTTCAGGCGCGGGCTTCGCTGTTGCGGGTGTTGCGCGTGCTGCGGGCGCGGCGAGTACTGCGAGCGCCGCGGGTGCTGCGGGAGCAGCTACGGCGGTTAAGACAGCGCAAGTAGCTCGTGCAGCACCAGCTAATCACACCACGGCAACGGCGCGTGCCGTGCCGGGCGCGGCCTCGCACACGGCTACGGGTGCTACGGGGAACACGACCGGCGCGGGCCGTCCGTCGACGACCGCCAAAGGCACGACCGCCCCGGTGTCTTCCGTCAATCGCACGGCGGCGCCTCTGCAAGCTTTCTCGCCCGCCTCGCATTCGAGCGACGTCACGCCGACGCAGGCAACACGTCAGCCGCCCAGTTACACGCGGCCGATGCCCACGACACAGAAAGAAGCGCCACCCGCCAGTGTGCAGGAGACGCTGCGCAGCATCGCGGAAAACGCCGCCCGCTGGACCGACCTTGCCGGGGTCAGTCTCGCGCGCAGCAGCGGCGCGGAGACCGCGAAGGTCGCGAGCGCACCCGACGACGTGCCATCTTTCGAGGGACTGCAATCGAGGGTGGATGTGCCGCGAACGGACGCGGTTGAAACGCCTTTGACGCTGGATGCGCCGGTGTCTTCGGGGAAAGTTGTCGAAAGTGGGTGGGCCGGAAGCCCGGTAAAGACGCCGGTCGATTCGCCGCGGATGGAAGCCTCGTTGGATGCACCGCTGGAGGCTGGCCACGAGCCCGCCGTGCAATGGCCGATCGAGCCGCCGATCATTCGGCCGCCGTTGACGGCGGCACCGGTAGTGGAGCCTGCACCTGCATCGCAGTATGTGCCACCGGTCGCGACGCCTACGCCGTTCCAGATCTTCGCGGCGCAGTTGCACGCAAGCGAAGCAGACCCGGATGCATCGCCGTTCGAAGACGATTCCGTGCAGTCGACACCTCTCGCCGACAGCCACGCAAGCCTGGGCGCCGAAGTCGCGCCGACGCTCAGCCAGCCGGCGGATCAATTGGAAGTCATCGCGCCGAAGATTACCGAGGCGCCGACTGCTTCTGCGATCGCCGAACAGGTGAAAGAAACCGCATCGGTTATCGAGCCGCAAGCCGCTGCGCCTGCGCCGGTCGCGGAAGTCGTGATCGATAAAACACTTGTGCCTTGGGAAGCCGAGCTTGATGCCGTCTTGCCGCAACATGCGCCTTCGTCGTTGAGCGGGCCGGCTGTCGGCAGCGTCGCTGCGTCGAGTGCAGTTGTCCACACGCACGACGTCACGCCTTCGCCGGGCGTCGCGCAACCGGACGAATCCGCAGTACAGGTCGAAACGGAAACGGTGGACTCCCCTGCCCTGCCGGACGCATCCGAAGCATCGGGCTTGCTAACCGGTGCGCAAGCTGCAAACACAGCGACCGCGGCGACCGCAGTGCCGCCGCGAGACATCGTGCCGCACGCGTCGGACTCGTCCACCACTCCGCCCGCGGCAAACACAACCACCGCTGCACCGCCCGACATCGCGCAGCACGCATCGAACGTGGTTCGCTTTCCGGGCTTTGCGTTTCACGCCGCGCCCCTCGCGTCCGATGTCGTCGCCGACGAACCGGTCGCCGTAGAAGACCTTCCCAACGAAACCGCGATCTCACCGGCAGCATCGGCACCGCTCACCGCAGTCCCGCTCGCCGCAACACCCCCGGCCGCACCGAACGGTCCCGCAACCGCATCCACGGAACCCGTCGAACCCGCCGTCCAACGTCCGCCGCTGCGCGGCCACAGCCCCGCCAACGGCTTCGAATTCCGCGCGCCCGCGGCGTCGATGGTCGAACTGCCCACGCTCGATCTGCTCGCGCCCGCGGACATCGACGTCCAACCGGTCTCCGAAGAAAAGCTGATCGAAACCGGCCTGCTGATCGAACAACGTCTGCAGGAATTCAAGGTGCCGGTCACGGTCGTCGGCGCGTCGGCCGGCCCGGTCATCACGCGCTTCGAAGTCGAGCCGGCGCTCGGCGTGCGCGGCAGCCAGATCGTCGGTCTGATGAAGGATCTGTCGCGCGGCCTCGGCCTGACATCCATCCGCGTGGTCGAGACGATTCCCGGCAAGACCTGCATGGGCCTCGAGTTGCCGAACGCCAAGCGTCAGACGATCCGCCTATCCGAAATTCTCGAAGCGAGCGTCTATCAGAATTCGCATTCGCAACTGACGCTCGCCATGGGCAAGGACATTACCGGCCATCCGGTGGTCGCCGATCTGGCCAAGGCGCCGCACATGCTGGTCGCCGGCACGACCGGTTCGGGCAAGTCGGTGGCGATCAACGCGATGATCTGCTCGCTGCTCTACAAGGCGACGCCCGAAGAAGTGCGCCTCATCATGATCGATCCGAAGATGCTGGAGCTCTCGGTCTACGAGGGCATTCCGCATCTGCTCGCGCCGGTCGTCACCGACATGAAGCTGGCCGCCAACGCGCTGAACTGGTGTGTCGGCGAAATGGAAAAACGCTACCGCCTGATGTCGGCGGTCGGCGTGCGCAATCTGGCCGGCTTCAACCAGAAAATCCGCGACACCGAAGCCAAGGGCAAGAAGCTCGGCAATCCGTTCTCGCTGACGCCTGAAGCGCCCGAGCCGCTCGCGCCGCTGCCGCTGATCGTGGTCGTGATCGACGAACTGGCCGACCTGATGATGGTGGCCGGCAAGAAGATCGAAGAGCTGATCGCACGGCTTGCGCAGAAGGCGCGCGCTGCCGGCATCCACCTGATTCTGGCGACGCAGCGTCCTTCGGTGGACGTGATCACCGGCCTCATCAAGGCGAACATTCCGACGCGCGTGGCGTTCCAGGTGTCGTCGAAGATCGACTCGCGCACGATTCTCGATCAGATGGGCGCCGAGTCGCTGCTCGGCCAGGGCGACATGCTGTTCCTGCCGCCCGGCACGGGCTATCCGCAACGGGTGCACGGCGCGTTCGTCGCCGACGAGGAAGTGCATCGGATCGTCGAGTATCTGAAGCAGTTCGGCGAGCCGCAGTACGAGGAAGGCATTCTGGACGGCCCGGCCACCGAAGGCGGCGCGGCGCAGGATCTGTTCGGCGAAGCGCCGGACGCGGAAGCCGATCCGCTCTACGACGAAGCCGTCGCCTTCGTGGTGCGCACGCGGCGCGCGTCGATCTCGTCGGTGCAGCGGCAGTTGCGCATCGGTTACAACCGCGCGGCGCGTCTCGTCGAGCAGATGGAAACCGCGGGTCTCGTATCCGCGATGGGCATCAACGGCAGCCGCGAAGTGCTGGCGCCCGGGCCGGCGGAATAAGCGGCTATCGAGAGCCATCGCCCGCGTAAAACCCGCCGCAGAAAAATGGGCCGCCTGTTGTTCAAGCGGCCCGTTTTTTCATCCCGCGCGCGCGGTCACATCGCACGTTTCGTCGTCGCTTACGACGGCGAGACCAGCTTGAAATCCACCGGCGAGCCGATCTCGATCCGCTTCGGATTCGCTTCGAGCAGACCGCTCTGCTGGTCGCGCCTGAACACATACACGGTGTCGCTGTTCTGGTTGCCGACGATCAGCCAGTTGCCGGTCGGGTCGATCGCGAATTCGCGCGGCGATTTGCCGAGGCTCGATTGATGCCCGATCTTCTTGAGATGTCCGTTGGCAGGGTCGACCGAAAAGATCACGATGTCGTTCGCGTCGCCGCGATTGGAGGCGTACAGAAAGCGCCCATCCGGCGACAGGTGGATCGCCGAGCCGCCCACCGCGCCCTTGAAACCGGGTTCGGTCAGCGAAAGCGTCTGCACCTGCGTGAGCTTGCCGTCGTTGTAATTGAACGTGCTGACGGTGCCGGCCAGTTCGCTCGTCAGATAGGCGTGCTTGCCGTCCGCGCCGAACACCAGGTGGCGCGGACCCGTGCCGGCTTTCTCCTGGGTGTAGCGCCAGTCGGTCGGGCCGAACAGGCCGCGGCTGCCATCGGGCGTGTAGCGGTACGAGTACAGTTTGTCCGCGCCGAGATCCTGCGCGAACAGGTAGCGGCCGTCCGGCGAGAACACCGTGGAGTGAACATGCGAATTGTCCTGGCGGCCCTTCACCGGACCACCGCCCTCGTGATGCACCGTGAGTACCGACGCGCCGACCTGGCCGTCGGCCTGCAACGGGAACACCGCAAAGCTGCCGCCCGGGTCGGCCGCCACCGAGTAGTTTGCGCTCAGCAGATATTTGCCGTCCGGCGACAGGCTCAGATAGCAAGGATCATTGCCATCCGCCGACACCTTGTTGAGGAAGCTCAACTGGCCGCTCGCGGCGTCGAAACGAAACGCGCTGATGCCGCCGCGCTGCGAGGCCGGCCCGTTGTCGCCGGGCAATTCGTTGACGGCATAGACGAAGCGCCGGTCGCGGCTCACCACGAGATACGACGGGTTGACCGTCTGCGCGACCGATACCCGCGTCGCTTCGCCGGTCTTCGTGTCGAAGCGATAGACGTACAAGCCTTCGCTCTTGCCTCCGGTATAAGTGCCGACCAGCATGTCATAGACGCCGTCGGCGGGGACCGGGCCGGAATCTTGCGCAAACGCATGCGAAGCAACAATCGAGACCATGAGCACGAAACCTTTTATTATCGAGCGGGCGGAGCGTAATGGAGCAGCCTGCCCCGCGCGCATTGAAGTGCAATCAGCAGAAAGCAGTTGAGAACTCGCAACGGCACGCATCGCGGCCCGGTGACGACGAAGCATATGACCTCCTCCTCATTCGTTATCTGGTTGAACCGGTTATAAGGGTGTCGCTGGTCTGCCGCGCAATCGGTCGAGCGTTGTTGTTATCGAAAGAAGTATAAAAGCGTTGTGTCGGATCATGCCGCGAATCCCGTCTGCAGGTATCCGGCGAGCAGGCACTGCGCAGCATGCGGTAGCAATCGTCCCGCCTGACAGGGCATTTTTTCAATCGCGTCTCACTCACGGAGTCTTCATGAACGTCACACTCAGTCTGGGCCCGCTGGTTTCGTTGATCGCCGGTATTCTGATTCTCGTCATGCCGCGCCTGTTGAACTACATCGTCGCGCTCTATCTGATCATCATCGGCATCATCGGGATCTTCGGCGTGGGGTCGTCGCACTTCTGAGGGCCGGCGGCACTTGGTTCAGGCAGCATGGGACACACGGCCGGGCGCGGTAGCGGCCCGGCGCCATCCTGAACCGCGGCCGGACACGAGGCGTGACGAAGCGTCACGCACGCCGTTGGCCGTGAAGTCGAAGCAGGCGATAAAACGTGGTGGCGCGGCGAAGCGGTGCACCCTCGCCGCAGGCAAGAAGTCGGTTGGCGGTCGGTGCGCTGCGGCAATCGTCCGGCAACCATTGGACAACCACGCTGCGAGCGCGAAGCGCCGCTGGTCAGCCGTTCGAAAGCTGGTCGAGCCGCAGCCGCCCCTGCAACGACAGTGCACCCACGGCATAATTGCCCTCGCCTTCCTGATAACGCCGGAAGCAAGCCCGTTCGACCAGAAAGGCGGCGGCGGCCAGCATGCCGTTGCGGCTCAGGCCCAGACGGCCGTGATCGAGCGGCAACATCGAATCGTCGGCAAGTTCGCTGGCGGCCGAGAGAATCGTGATGCAATCGGATTTCGACGGGTTCAGCATAGCTTTGGTCCTCGGAAACGGCGTGGGTACACGCCATGGGCGGGGCCGGTCCATCATCCGGAAAGCTCCGGGCGTCGGCTTGAAATCTGATTGTAGGCATTGGTTTGACAGATTACCAACTCGCGTTTCGCGGCATTGCGTGGTGAACCAAAGCGCATTGCGCGAGTCCGGTAGAAACAACGAAACCACGCGCGGCGCACCTCGCCGCGCGCCACTCTGACTCGCTCCCCATGCCCGCACACATCGAAGACTATGCGCTCGTCGGCGACGGCCACACGGCCGCGCTCATCTCCCGCGAGGGCTCCATCGACTGGCTCTGCTGGCCGCGCTTCGACTCCGGCGCCTGCTTCGCCGCCCTGCTCGGCACGCCCGACAACGGCCGCTGGCTGATCTCGCCCGTCTCGGACACGCCGCCGACCGTCACCCGCAATTACCGGGGCGAAACGCTGATCCTCGAAACCCATTTCGAAACGCCCGAGGGCGCCGTCACGCTGATCGACTTCATGCCGCCGGGCAACGGCTGGTCGGAACTGGTGCGGGTTGTGGTCGGCAAACGCGGCACGGTGCGCATGAAGATGGAACTGGTGCTGCGCTTCGATTATGGCTTCTCGATTCCCTGGGTTGACCGCCTCAAGCACGACAGCGGCATCAAGGCGATCGTCGGACCGGACACTGCCGTATTGCGCACACCGGTCCAGTTGCGTGGCGAGGACATGAAGACGATCGCGGAGTTCACCGTCAGCGAGGGCGAGCGGGTGCCGTTTTCGCTGGCCTATTCGCCCTCGCATCTGCGCATTCCGCCGGCGCGCGACCCGCACACGTCGCTGGCGCGCACCGAGAATTACTGGCTCGAATGGTCGGCGCGCGGCACGGTGGAAGGACGCTGGGCGGAGCCGATCCGCCGTTCGCTGATCACGCTCAAGGCACTTGCCTACGAGCCGACCGGCGGCATCGTCGCCGCGCCCACGACCTCGCTGCCGGAACAGCTCGGCGGCACCCGCAACTGGGATTACCGCTACTGCTGGCTGCGCGACGCCACGATCACCCTGCTCGCGATGATGCGCGGCGGCTACTACGACGAAGCGCGCGCGTGGCGCTCCTGGCTCGGCCGCGTGATGGCCGGCGCGCCCGATCAGTTGCAGATCATGTACGGCATCGCGGGCGAGCGGCGCTTGCCCGAATTCGAACTCGACTGGCTGCCGGGGTATCAGGACGCGAAACCGGTGCGCGTCGGCAATAACGCGGTCGGCCAACGCCAGCTCGACGTCTACGGCGAAGTGATGAATGCGCTGCATCTCGCGCGGGTAGGCGGCCTGCAGGCGGACGACACCGCGTGGAACGTCCAGCGCGCGCTCCTCTCCCATCTCGACACGATCTGGCGGGAACCCGACGAAGGCATCTGGGAAACGCGCGGCGGCCGTCAGCACTTCACCTTCTCGAAGGTAATGGCGTGGGTCGCCTACGACCGCGCGATCAGGTCGGCGGAAATGTTCAAGCTCGACGGCCCGCTCGACGAATGGCGCGCCACCCGCGCGCAAATCCACGCGGAAGTCTGCGAAAAGGCGTGGAATCCCGAGCTCAACGCGTTCTCGCAGTGCTACGGCACCGACCAGCTCGACGCGAGCGTGCTGTTGATGCCGCTGGTGGGATTCCTGCCGCCGCGCGATCCGCGCGTGAAAGGCACGGTGGCGGCAATCGAGAGGGATCTGATGCGCGACGGGTTCGTGATGCGCTACCGCACCACCGAATACGACGACGGCCTGCCGCCGGGGGAAGGCACGTTTCTCGCGTGTTCGTTCTGGATGGTGGACAACCTGGCGCTGCAAGGCCGCCTCGACGAAGCAATCGCGATGTACGAACAGCTGCTCGCGCTATGCAACGACGTCGGTTTGCTCGCGGAAGAATACGATCCGGGTGCGAAGCGCCTGGTCGGCAATTTTCCGCAGGCGTTTTCGCACGTGGCCCTCGTGCACACCGGCCTGAACCTGATGAAACACGAACAGGCGATGGCGCAGGTGGCCGGGCAACCGCCCCATAACGGCACCGGATCCACCGAACTTGATGCTGCGGCAACCCCGGATAGCGGCGCGGCAACATCGCCAGTAGCATGATTTAATGACAGTTTGCGTGCGAGCCGCGCGCAAATTGCTGCATTGCACAAGTACGCTTAGTTCGATATGATCGATCAGACTGTCGGCCGAAAAACAATGTGCCCACAACCAATTTGGCCTGCCGCAACGCCATGCGCGTGTTTGCGAAGCCCCATGCGAACCGCTTAAACGGAGCACCTATGCTCTACCAACTGCACGAATTCCAGCGGGCTATGTTGAGCCCCCTCACCGCCTGGGCCCAGGCCGCCTCCAAATCTTTCGCGAATCCCGCTAGCCCCCTGGCCTATGTGCCGGGCGCCACGCGCCTTTCAGCCGGTTACGAACTGCTCTACCGGCTGGGTAAAGATTACGAAAAGCCTGAGTTCAATCTTCATCAGATTGTCAAAGACGGTCACAACATCCCGATCATCGAACAGACGATCATCGAGAAGCCGTTTTGCCGCCTGATGCGCTTCAAGCGTTTCGCAGACGACAGCGACGCTGTTACCCAATTGAAAGATGAGCCGATCGTGCTGGTGTGCGCACCGTTGTCGGGACACCACGCCACGCTGCTGCGCGACACAGTGCGCACGTTGCTGCAAGACCACAAGGTCTACCTGACCGACTGGATCGACGCACGCATGGTGCCGCTCGAAGCCGGCGAGTTTCATCTGGACGATTACGTCGCCTACATTCAGGAATTCATCCGCCACATCGGCGCGAAGAATCTGCACGTGATCTCGGTGTGCCAGCCCACCGTGCCCGTGCTCGCCGCCATTTCGCTGCTGGCGAGCCGCGGCGAAGACACGCCGCGCACCATGACGATGATGGGCGGCCCGATCGACGCGCGCAAGAGCCCGACTTCGGTCAACTCGCTCGCCACGCAGCATTCGTACGAGTGGTTCGAGAACAACGTGATCTTCACGGTGCCGCCGAACTATCCGGGTGTAGGCCGCAAGGTTTACCCGGGCTTTCTGCAACACACCGGTTTTGTGGCAATGAATCCGGAACGTCACGCGGCGTCGCACTGGGATTTCTACCAGAGCCTGCTGCGCGGCGACGAAGACGACGCGGAAGCGCACCGCCGCTTCTACGACGAATACAACGCGGTGCTCGACATGGACGCGGACTACTATCTCGACACGATCCGCGTCGTGTTCCAGGAATTCCGCCTGGCCGACGGCACGTGGGACGTCGCCGGCGAACGGGTGAAGCCGCAGGACATCTCGAAGACCGCGCTCTTCACGATCGAAGGCGAGCTGGACGACATCTCCGGCGACGGCCAGACCTATGCCGCGCACGAACTGTGCACAGGCATTCCGGAGAAAGACAAGCGTCACTTCACGGCGGAAAAGTGCGGGCACTACGGCATTTTCTCGGGACGCCGCTGGCGCACCATCATCTATCCGCAGTTGCGCGACTTCATCCTCGAGCACAACAAGGCGCCGAAGGTTGTGAAGGAAAAAGTCGAAGCCTGAGCGCCGCGCACAGCCAGTCGACAACAACGGCCTCTTCGGAGGCCGTTGTCGTTTATGAGGATCCCGAAGCCTCGACGTGCAACGGGCGATGCGACCTATTTCCGCAGCAGGTACGCGAGCAGCAACTCCGTGTTCATCTGAACCACTTCGCTGCGCTCGCTCGCGCTGCTGAAATCGCGACCGAGTGTGGCTTCGAGCGTGAAGCGGTTCGACACGATGTAGTAGCCCATGCCGGACAGCGTGACATAGAAACGCAGCGGATCGACGTTGGTACGAAACAGCCCCGCGCGTTGACCTCGCTCAAGAATACCGCCGAGCGTGGCAACGATCGGCGAGATCATTTCGCGAATGCGCGTGGATTTCTGCATGTAGCGTGCTTCATGCAGATTCTCATTGTTGATGAGACGCAGTAACTCTGGATGATCGCGGTAGTAATCCCAAACAAAATGCGCGAGACGCGTAATCGCCTCGACCGGGGCAATGCCATTGAGTTCGAGCGTGCGCTCCGCTTCATTGAGCGCGCTGAACGCGTGCTCGAGTACGGCGGTAAAAAGCTGCTCCTTGCTACCGAAGTAGTAATAGAGCATGCGCTCATTCGTTTCCGCGCGGCGGGCGATCTGATCGACGCGCGCGCCGAATAGCCCACCATTTGCAAACTCTTCGGCCGCCGCAAGCAGAATGCGGCGCCGGGTGCCTTCAGGATCTCTTTTGATTTTCGGCTGATTCATGGTGGCATCGTCTTCGTGAGCCGCGTTATCCGGATCGTGCCGCCGGCCTCTCCTCGGGCCTTGCACCGACAGCACTGAACGGGCTGGTTGGGGGAATACCCTTCTGCGGTCTTTCGAAAAAGCGCTTCGATTATGGCACATGGATTGCGGATGGCAATTGGGGAAATCGGCGATAATGTGCTATTTAGTTCAAGCTGTGCGGCCGCAAGCCAAAGCCCCACGTCGTGACCGTGACAGATACCAAAACACTCGCAGACCGCGTCGAAGATCTGCTCCCCCAGACGCAATGCACCAAGTGCGGCTACCCCGCATGCCGCCCCTATGCCGAAGCCGTTGCAAGCGGCGCGGCCAACTACAATCAATGCCCGCCGGGCGGCGCCGAAGGCATCGCCCGGCTCGCCGCCCTGCTCGGCAAGCCGGTGATTCCGCTCAATTCCGCCAACGGCGTCGAACGGCCGCGTCCGTTGGCGGTTATCGACGAACAGGTTTGCATCGGCTGCACGTTGTGCATGCAGGCCTGTCCCGTCGATGCAATCGTTGGCGCACCGAAACAGATGCATACGGTCATCGCCGAACTCTGCACCGGCTGCGACCTGTGCGTGCCGCCCTGCCCGGTCGACTGTATTGCGTTGCCGCCCGTCACCGGCCAGGCGACCGGCTGGGACGCGTGGAGCCAGCCCCAGGCCGACGCCGCGCGCGAACGCCATGACCGGCGCGAAGCGCGTCTCGCACGCGAACGCGAGGCCGCCGAGGCACGTGTTGCGGCGCGGCGGGCAGGCAGCAGTCCTGCTGCTCAGGTTACCGAAACAACGCAAGCCGGCGCCGCGGCGCCATCGGCCGCGCCCGCCGTGGAGGACGCCGAAGCAAAGAAACGCGCGATCATCCAGGCCGCGCTCGAACGCGCCCGCAAGAAGAAGGAAGAACTGGCCGCCAAAGGCCAGGCCCCGCTGAACACCGAGCATGTGAGCGCCGACGTGCAAGCCCAGATCGACGCCGCCGAAGCACGCCGCCGCCGTCTCGGACTTGCCGCGGACGACACGGGCACGCCGTCCGACAAGCGCTAACCCCACCTTCACGCCGAGTATGAACGCGAACAAACGCCGCGCCATCTACGAGACGCTCAAGAGTCTCAATCCGCATCCAACCACCGAGCTCGAGTACACCACTCCGTTCGAACTGCTGATCGCCGTGCTGCTCTCCGCGCAGGCCACCGACGTGTCGGTCAACAAAGCCATGCGCAAGATGTTCCCGGTTGCGAACACGCCGCAGAAGGTTTTCGATCTCGGCGAAGAAGGCGTGGCCGGCTACATCAAGACGATCGGCCTTTATCGCACCAAGGCGAAGAACGTCATTGCGACCTGCCGCATTCTGCTCGACCAGTACGGTGGCGAAGTGCCCGAGGATCGCGAAGCGCTCGAAAGTCTGCCCGGCGTCGGCCGCAAAACGGCCAATGTGATTTTGAATACGGCGTTCGGTCATCCGACTATCGCGGTCGACACGCACATCTTTCGGGTTGCGAATCGAACCGGTCTCGCGCCCGGTAAAGACGTTCGCGCGGTCGAAGCGGCACTGGAGAAATTCACCCCCGCCGAGTTCAAGCAGGATGCGCACCACTGGCTGATCCTGCACGGCCGTTATGTGTGCAAGGCGCGCCGGCCCGAATGCTGGCATTGCGTGATCGAGCCGCTGTGCGAGTTCCGGCCGAAAACGCCAGCGCCGGATCTGTAAGCGAGACCGGTGCGTCAATCAATGCCGCCACGCCGCCAGCAGCCCGCGCCACCCCGGCGTAAAATGGCGGCCTGCCTCGCCCACTTCACGGGCTGACGCTTTACAGGCTTACGCCGCACGCCCCCACTCAACGCACCGGTCCCACGATGTTCAATCCCAGCCGCGACGAAGTCCGTCTCTTCTTCATCGACACCTGGCGCAAGCAGCGTCAAGGCGAAATTCTCACGCCGCTGGAGGCAATCGCCGCCGACTGGATCGTCGAGCATCCCGAATACCACGCCGACCTGACCGATGGCGAAGCAGCGCAGGCGCAGGACTACTCGCCCGAACGCGGCCAGACCAACCCGTTCCTGCATCTGTCCATGCATCTGGCCATTACCGAACAGTTGTCGATCGACCAGCCGCCCGGCATTCGCGCGGCACATGAACGGCTCGCCGCACGCCTCGGCTCGACCCACGAGGCGCAGCACGCCATCATGGATTGCCTGGGCGAAACCATCTGGGAAGCGCAGCGCACCGGCACGCCGCCGGACACGGACGCGTATCTGCAGCGCATCGAACGGCGCGCCACACGTGACTGAAACCGGCACCGAACCGGCGAATCACATCGCAAAAGCACCACCCCAAAAGCACCACCCCAAAAGCACAACACCCCGCCGAAGCGGGGTGTTGTTCAATCCGAAAGCAGCACGAGAACCGAGCGACTCGCTTACTTCTTCTGCACCAGATCGCCGTTCAGCGATTCGACATAAGCGGCGATGTCTTTCATGTCGCTTTGCGACAGGCTTTGCACCTGCGCCTGCATGATCGCGTTGTTGCGACCGAAGTGCGGGTTGCCGTTGCCCATCTGGTATTGACGCAACGACCAGTAGACGTAATCGGAATGCTGACCGGCAAGCTTCGGATACTCCGGGCTCACCGGCTTGTTCAGGTTCACGCCGTGGCAAGCCGCGCAGTTGTGGCTGTCCGCCAGCACCTTGCCGTTGCCGGCGTCTGCGGCGTGCGCGAGGTTCGCTGCAATCAGACCGATCATTGCCGCCGACGCGCATGCAGCCTTGAACACCGTGTGGAGTGCCTGTTGGGGCTTATTCATGAATTCTCCTATCCCGCGAATTTAATAGCCGAGTGACTGGATGGATGACCGCAGCCGATCACTTGTCGGGATTGCTTTTCGAAGAGGAATTTTGTGCGGCGTAGTAGGCGGCGATGTCGGCGATATCCTGATCCGACAGCGACGCGGTGATGGCGCGCATTGTTTCGAAATGACGGTCGCCCTTCTTGTAGCCGTGCAGGGCGTTTTCGAGGTACGCCTGGTTCTGGCCGCCGAGCATCGGCACGCGGTAGACCTCAGGGTAAGCCGTGCGGTATTCAGGAATGCCGTGGCAGCCGATACACATCGCGACCTTGCCCTGGCCCGCCTTAGCGTTGCCGACGACATCCGCTGCCTGCGCACTGGCCGCATAGCCCGCGAGCACCGACAGCGCTGCGATCACGACGTGTTTGCCAAC
The DNA here is from genome assembly GCF_902459535.1 of Paraburkholderia dioscoreae. Lineage (NCBI taxonomy): Bacteria > Pseudomonadati > Pseudomonadota > Betaproteobacteria > Burkholderiales > Burkholderiaceae > Paraburkholderia > Paraburkholderia dioscoreae. The sequence goes on along the minus strand of NZ_LR699553.1, from coordinate 1,236,454 downwards.
GAATTTATTCATAGCATGTAACCTGGCTTGAGGGGAAACGGGCGACCAAAAAGGCAACGGCCCGCGCCGTTATTCTTATAGGGTAGCCACGCAGGCCAAAAAAATCGGGCTAATTGTACCGCGACGCCGCGCCAAACGTCCACCGCGCGGGGCCGGCGGCCCATCCGCCCGTCGCAAAACCACGCCTAGCGCCGTTTTGCTCCGCCGCGCCTGCTCCGCAAGGCGGGGCGGCTGCCGTCGCGTGCCGGTCCGGCGCGGCGGTTCAACACCGCATTCAACGCTGCGACAGCCTGATCACCCGGCGTGACCGCCCGCCGGGTCCGCCGGCCGAGCATCCGGGCCGCCCGCCAGCGCCGTGTACGCGCCTGCCGCGCCCTGCAACGGCGCGGGTGACACCTTACGCGAGCCGGTTTCAGGCCAACAGGTCTTCTGACTTATACTGGGTTTTTTCCCCGAAAAAGAGCATCTCGCCATGCGTTTCGAAGGCTCATCGCAGTACGTCGCCACCGACGACCTCAAGCTCGCGGTCAACGCCGCGATGACGCTCAAGCGCCCGTTGCTGATCAAGGGCGAACCCGGCACGGGCAAAACCATGCTCGCCGAAGAGGTCGCCGCCGCGCTCGGCATGCCGCTCCTGCAGTGGCACATCAAGTCCACCACCAAGGCGCAGCAGGGTCTTTACGAGTACGACGCGGTGTCGCGCCTGCGCGATTCGCAACTCGGCGACGAGCGCGTCAAGGACATCCGCAACTACATCGTCAAGGGTGTGCTGTGGCAGTCGTTCGAGTCGGAGGAGCAAACCGTGCTGCTGATCGACGAGATCGACAAGGCCGATATCGAATTCCCGAACGACCTGCTGCGCGAACTCGACCGCATGGAGTTCTACGTGTACGAGACGCACGAGCTGATCCGCGCGAAACAGCGCCCGCTCGTGATCATCACGTCGAACAACGAGAAGGAACTGCCCGACGCGTTTTTGCGCCGCTGCTTCTTTCACTACATCAAGTTCCCCGATCCGGTCACCATGCAGCAGATCGTCGAGGTGCATTATCCCGGCATCAAGAAGGAACTGCTCGCGGCCGCCATGCAGAGCTTTTTCGAACTGCGCAACGTCGCCGGATTGAAGAAGAAGCCGTCCACCTCGGAACTGCTCGACTGGCTCAAGCTGCTGCTTGCCGAAGACATTCCGCCCGAAGCGCTGCGCTCGTCCGACCAGAAGCAGATCATTCCGCCGCTGCACGGCGCGCTGCTGAAGAACGAGCAGGACGTGAGCCTGTTCGAGCGGCTGATCTTCATGAACCGCAATAACCGTTGATTGATGGTTGATCGGTTGACCGGGCGTCGACCGATCATTGACTGAGCGCCGGGTCGCCGCCGCGAGGCCGCCATCGAACAGCGCGCCACACCGACCACCCGCCGCCGCACAGGACCCAGCATGCTGATCGACTTCTTCTACTCGCTGCGCGCCGCCAAGCTGCCGGTGTCGGTGAAGGAATACCTGACGCTGCTCGATGCGCTCAAAGCCAACGTGATCGCGCCGTCGCTCGACGAGTTTTACTATCTCGCGCGCATGACGCTGGTCAAGGATGAGCAATATTTCGACAAGTTCGACCAGGCGTTCGGCGCGTATTTCAACGGCGTCGCGCAAGCCTCGGAGCTCGCTTTCGACGTCCCGCTCGACTGGCTGAAGAAGAAGCTGCAACGCGATCTCTCGCCGGAAGAAAAAGCGCAGATCGAAGCAATGGGCGGCCTCGACAAGCTCATGGAGCGCCTGAAGGAACTGTTCGACGAACAGAAAGAGCGCCACGAAGGCGGCAACAAATGGATCGGCACGGGCGGCACGTCGCCGTTCGGCAATGGCGGCTATAACCCCGAAGGCGTGCGCATCGGCGGCGACGCGGCGGGCAACCGCACGGCGGTGAAGGTCTGGGACGCCCGCGCCTATCGCGATTACGACGACCAGGTGGAAATCGGCACGCGCAACATCAAGGTCGCGCTGCGCCGCTTGCGCCGTTTCGCCCGCGAAGGCGCCGCCGAAGAGCTCGACCTGCCCGACACGATCCGCAGCACCGCCGCGAATGCCGGCTGGCTCGACCTGAAGATGGTGCCCGAGCGGCACAACAAGGTGAAAGTGCTGATGCTGCTCGACGTGGGCGGCTCGATGGACGACCACATCAAGCGCACCGAAGAGCTGTTCTCCGCCGCGAAAGCCGAGTTCAAGCATCTCGAGTTCTACTACTTCCACAACTGCGTGTACGACTTCCTGTGGAAGAACAATCGCCGCCGTCACGCCGAGCGCATGCCGACGTGGGACGTGCTGCACAAATTCACGCCCGACTACAAGCTGATCTTCGTCGGCGACGCGACCATGAGCCCGTATGAAGTGCTGCAGCCGGGCGGCTCGGTGGAGTACAACAACGCCGAAGCCGGCGCGGTATGGCTGCGCCGCCTCGCCGATCATTTCCCGCATCACGCGTGGCTCAATCCCGAGCCGGAAGGCTTGTGGGCGTACCGGCAGTCGGTCAGCGCGATCCGCGAAGTGCTCGGTCACCGCATGTATCCGCTCACGCTCGCCGGCCTCGAAACCGCCATGCGCATGCTGAGCAAATAGTCCGATCACGTTCACGCTTTACCTTCAACCATAAGAAAGCTTCTGCATGAGTCCGTCGTCATCGCCCGAATTGTCCCCTGCCGCAACGCCGCCCGGACGCCTGAATCCCTTCGCCGACACTTCGCTGTCCGCCATCGTCGCCGGTTTCGTCGCGATGATGACCGGCTACACCAGTTCGCTCGTGCTGATGTTCCAGGCGGGCCAGGCCGCGCATCTGACCGATGCGCAGATTTCGTCGTGGATCTGGGCGCTCTCGATCGGCATGGCCGTGTGCACGATCGGCCTCTCGCTGCGATTCCGCGCGCCGATCGTGATCGCATGGTCTACGCCCGGCGCGGCGCTGCTGGTGGCCTCGCTGCCGCAGGTGCCGTATGCGGTGGCGATCGGCGCGTTTATCGTCTGCGCGCTGCTGCTCACCGTGGTCGGCCTGACCGGCTGGTTCGATGCGCTGATGAAGAGGATTCCGGCCGGCATCGCCTCGGCCTTGCTGGCGGGCATCCTGTTCGAGATCGGCATCGAGATTTTCCGCGCCGCGCAGTTCCAGACCGCGCTCGTGCTGACCATGTTCTTCACCTATCTGATCGTCAAACGGCTCGCGCCGCGCTATGCGATCGTGACGACGCTGATCGTCGGCACGGCCGCCGCCGGCGCGCTCGGGCTGCTCGACTTCAGCCACTTTCACGTCGCGCTAGCGCATCCGGTATTCACGATGCCGGCGTTTTCGGTGGCGGCCAGCGTCAGCATCGGGATTCCGCTCTTTGTCGTCGCGATGGCCTCGCAGAACGTGCCGGGTATGGCCGTGCTGCGCGCGGACGGCTACACCACGCCCTCCGCGCCGCTGATTTCGACCACCGGCATCGCTTCGCTGCTGCTCGCGCCGTTCGGCTCGCACGGCATCAATCTTGCGGCGATCACCGCGGCGATCTGCACCGGTCCCGAAGCGCACGAAAACCGCGACAAGCGTTATACCGCCGCAGTCTGGTGCGGCATCTTCTATCTGATCGCCGGCATTTTCGGCGCGACCATCGCCGCGCTGTTCGCGGCCTTGCCCCAGGCGCTGGTGGTTTCCGTCGCGGCGCTGGCGCTGTTCGGCTCGATCATGGGCGGCCTCACCAACGCCATGCAGGACGTGAAGCAGCGCGAGGCGGCGCTGGTCACGTTCATGGTGACCGCTTCAGGGCTGACGCTGCTCTCCATCGGCTCGGCATTCTGGGGGCTGGTGGCGGGCGTGCTGACGCAAGTGGTCTTGACCGCGCGGCGCGCCTGAAGGACCGCGGCGCTGCGGCTGTAAGTTCCGGCAATGTCTGCCGATGCCCGGATATCGTCGGCGGAAAAATTGCCGCTCGAAATCCGTGTGAACGGATCGCCACGGGCAAGTGTCAACACTGCATCAGGCGATCGCCATAGAATAGAAGCATTCGGCAGCGTTTCCCGGCAACATGGCGGGCAGTGCTGCAGCGTGACCCGCGGCCGCCGGGCCTGGTTTGCCTTGCAGGCCGGCGGCAATCTCATTTCTCCTGAACCACGGCGCACGCGCGCCCTGAAGGCCCGAACATGACAACCGCACTCGACCAACTCAAGCAATACACCACTGTCGTGGCCGATACCGGCGACTTCCAGCAGCTGGCCCAGTACAAGCCGCAAGACGCCACCACCAATCCGTCGCTGATCCTTAAAGCGGTGCAGAAAGACGACTACAAGCCGTTGCTGGAAAAGACCGTCAAGGCGCACGCGTCGAAGCCGGTCGGCGCAATCATCGACCAGTTGCTGATCGCATTCGGCACCGAAATTCTCAAGATCATTCCAGGCCGTGTCTCGACCGAAGTCGATGCGCGCCTGTCGTTCGACACAGAAGGCTCGATCGCCAAGGGCCGCGAACTGATCGCGCTGTACAAAGAACACGGCATCGGCCGGGAGCGCGTGCTGATCAAGCTCGCCTCCACGTGGGAAGGCATTCGCGCGGCGGAAGTGCTGCAGAAGGAAGGCATTCACTGCAACATGACGCTGCTGTTCTCGCTCGCCCAGGCCGCCGCCTGCGCCGAAGCGGGTGCGCAGTTGATCTCGCCGTTCGTCGGCCGGATTTACGACTGGTACAAGAAAAACGCCGGCAGCGCGTGGGACGAAGCGAAAGACGGCGGCGCCAACGATCCGGGCGTCAAATCCGTGCGCCGCATCTACGCGTACTACAAGAAGTTCGGCTACAAAACCGAGGTGATGGGCGCGAGCTTCCGCACGCCGGGCCAGATTCTGGAACTGGCCGGCTGCGATCTGCTGACCATCAGCCCGGATCTGCTGCAAAAGCTGCATGACAGCACCGAGAAGGTGGAGCGCAAGCTGTCGCCGGATATCGCCAAAGAATCGGATATCGAGCGTGTGCCGGTCGACGAGTCGTCGTTCCGTTTCCTCGTCAACGACGAAGCGATGGCAACCGAAAAGCTCGCCGAAGGTATCCGCGCCTTCGCAGCGGACGCAATCAAGCTGGAAAAGCTGATCGACGCGCTGCGCTAAGCCCGCCTCGCGGCGCTCAACGCCCGCGCTCGAAACTCGCGGCCCTGGATCGCACGGTTCAGGGCCGCGCGCCGTTTACTCGCGGTGTTCTGGAGGGTTTGGAGAGCCGCGTCCGGCGGTGAGAACCGTCGCCCGCCTCCATGACACATAGTCACAATTGCCTCCCGACGGGCGCCTACAATCGTTTGCACGAGCGCTCTCCCGCCGCCCTGTTCCGGGGATAGCGCCGCCGCTGACCTTTATTCCGGGAGACGATCATGCAGGTCCAACCTTACGTATTTTTCAACGGGCGTTGCGAAGAAGCGCTCGATTACTACTGCGCGAAGCTCGGCGCCCAGGTAACGTTCAAGATGCGCTACAAGGAGGCGCCGCCCGATCCGCAGAACCAGCCGCGCCCCGGCCTCGAAGAAAAAATCATGCACGCCAACGTGCGGATGGGCTCGACCGACTGGATGGCCTCCGACGGCCATTGCGATCCCGCCGTCGGCCCGATGAGCGGTTTCAGCCTGTCGCTGACAGCCGACGACACGGCCTGCGCCGAAAAGTACTTCAATGCCCTCGCCGACGGCGGCCAGGTGATGATGCCGTTTCAGCCGACCTTCTGGAGCAAGGGCTTCGGGATGGTGGTGGACCGCTTCAATCTCATGTGGATGGTGACGCTGCCGGAAGGTTGAGCGCGCGGCGGCGGGCGCTCTCGCGCCGCGAGGGCCGAGGCTTGTCGTGGTTGATCAGTTGGTGCGACTGGTGCAGTTCATCGCAATCGGTGCGGTCTGGGCGAGGTTGGCCAATCGCGCCCGGTCCGGCTCCCACTATCGCGCCTGGTCCAGCCACCTCGCCAGCGCCGGTCAGCCTAAACCTTCGCCAAAACCCGCGAATGCCGTTCGATGTTCCAGTTCGGCTCCGTTTCCAGCAACAACTCGCGCAACCGGTCAACCTGTTCGGCAAGCCGCTGCCCGAGCCAATACGGTCCCTGAAACTCGGCCGGCAGCTTGAGCGCCGCGTCGGCGTGCCTCTGCGCGAGCGGCAACGCGGCCGGAATGCTGAAGTGCGTCGCCCGGCCAAAACGCAGGGCGCGCGCCATCGCCAGCAAAATCGCGCGCACGGTGCTCACCTCCGCGCCGCATTGCCCGGCATACGCCGCCCGCGCCACCGCGTCGGCGTGCATCAGCGGACCGGTGGCCAGCAACTCCAGCGAACTGAGCACCGAGCGGTGCAGCCGCTGAATCTCTTCGAGCTTCGCTTGCGGCACATCGATTTCCTTCGCCACCGATGGCATCAGCGAACGCAATTGCACGAGCCCCTTGTTGATTGCGAGAAAACGCTTGACCTGCTCTTCCTCGCTGATCGTCTCGCCCTCCAGCAGGCGCGTGTAGATGCGTGCGCATTCGCGCAGATTGGCCGCGATGCCATAGCGCCACGAATAGGTGGCATGCAGCGGCAGCGCGAACGAAAACGCCAACGCGATCACAATGCCGATCAGCACGTTCAGCGTGCGCCACAGGCCGACGTCGATCAGGTTGTCGCCGTGGCCCGCGACGATACACATGGTAATGGCCGTCAACAGCCCGATATAACCCGACGAGCCGATCGCAAACCACGCGCAGATGGCGGCGACGATCGACATTAGCAGATAGGTGAGCGGCAGCGAACCGGTCAGGTTTTGCAGGAGAATCAGCGCAAGCCCGATCGATGCCCCAAGCAGCGTGCCCGCCGCCCGTTCGGCCGCCTTCTTGCGGATGTTGCCGTGATGCTGCAAGCCGCCGATCACCACCAGCAAGGTGACCGAAGACCAGATGCCATGCGGAATATCGATACCCGTGGTCGCCAGAATCGAAACCAGCATGGCCAGGCCGACACGCAGACTGTGCAGCACCTTGGCGTGGCGATAGCGGTAGTAAGGCGAGGTAATCGCGCGAACCATCCGGCTGAGCGCCGAGCGGCGTGGAATCAAGGTGTGGGAATCGGCAGAAGCCATACGGACGCGCTCGAAGCTGTAAAGGACGGTTTCGCTATCCTGCCCTGGAGTACGCTATCAAGACAAACGCCCGCAGACCTTCGTCTGCGGGCGCTGTAGTTTTCAGGCTCCCGAACCCGTTGAGGCGGGACGACGCAAGTCGCGCGCGCCTAGCTTTCCACCACGTCCAGATAGTCTTCCGGGCGGGTGCGGTCTTCGGCGCGCTGCATGCCGGCCGCGCGCACCAGCAGGCTCACCACCACCGCCACCACCAGATTCACGATCAGCGACCATACCGCCGCATAGCCCGGAATCGCCATGCCGAACAGGTGGATCGTAAAGATCGAGCCGGCCAGCTTCAGCGAAATCGCCATCCACGTGCCGGTTGCGATGCCGACCGCCCAGCCGATCAGCAGGCCGCGATAGTCGAGCACGCGCGTGTACAGACCCAGCACGATGGCCGGCAGCGTCTGGATGATCCAGATACCGCCGAGCAGTTGCAACTGAATCGCGTACGTGAGCGGCAGGCCGAGAATGAACGCCACCGCGCCGACCTTGACGATCAGCGAGACCAGCTTCGCGACATTGGTCTCCTGCTCATGCGTCATGTTGCGGTTGACGAACTCCTTGTGGATGTTGCGCGTGTACAGGTTCGCGGCCGCGATCGACATGATCGCCGCCGGCACCAGCGCGCCGATGCCGATTGCCGCGAACGCCACGCCGACGAACCACGACGGGAAGTAATGCAGGAACAGCGCCGGCACCGCGAAGTTCGGGCCGAACGCCTTGAAGTACGGTGCGAACTCCGGCATGTCCTTCACGCCCGAGGCAAGCGCCATGAAGCCGAGCAGCGCAAGCAGGCCGAGCACCAGCGAGTAAGCCGGCAGCATCGCCATATTGCGGCGAATCGTGTTACCCGACTTCGACGAGAGCACCGCCGTGATCGAGTGCGGATACAGGAACAGCGCGAGCGCCGAGCCCACCGCGAGCGTTGCGTACGCGCTGTAGCCGTTCAGGCTCGACACGTCCGGCGCCTTCAGCAACAGCTTGGCCGGCGGCACCACGCTGAAGATATGCCCGAAGCCGCCCAACTGCGGCGGAATCACAATGATCGCGGCGAAGATCGTGATGTAGATCAGGATGTCTTTGACCACCGCGATCATGGCCGGCGCGCGCAAACCCGAGGTGTACGTGTACGCCGCGAGAATCGCGAACGCGATGATCAGCGGCAGGTCGCCGACAAAGCCCTTGGTGTCGAAACCAAGCGCGCCGATCACCACTTCGATACCGACCAGTTGCAACGCGATGTACGGCATGGTCGCGACGATGCCGGTCACGGCGATCGCCAGAGCGAGCATGCGGCTGCCATAGCGCGCCGACACGAAGTCCGCCGATGTCACGTAGCCCTGACGTTTGGCGATGCTCCACAGTTTCGGGAACACGACGAACGCAAACGGATAGATCAGGATCGTGTACGGCAGCGCGAAGAAACCGGTTGCGCCCGCACCGAATACCAACGCCGGCACGGCGATGAAGGTGTACGCGGTGTACAGGTCGCCGCCCAGCAGGAACCAGGTGACGATGGTGCCGAAGCGCCGGCCGCCGAGACCCCACTCTTCCAGATGCGCGAGATCGCCGCGCCGCCAGTGGGCCGCGATAAAGCCGAGAATCGTGACGCCGACGAAAAACAGCACGAAGACGAAGGTAGCTGTGGCGTTCATTATCGTGCGCCCCCCTGCGGACGGCCATTGGAGCGCGTCTTGGTCTTGAAGTACACGAGCGCCGTGATGACCGCGCTGATCAGCACCCACAGGAGCTGATACCAGTAGAAGAACGGAAAGTCGAACAGCACCGGTTCGACCTTGTTATATGACGGCACCCAGATCATCGCGATCCAGGGCAACAGCAGCAACCAGAGCCAGTGCTTGCTGGCTTTGTTCGCGTCGGCGTCGTGAGCCATGACGTCTCCTCTTCCCTATTATTGAAATGTTGGCCCGTGTTTGACGGGTGGTGGACCCACGGCGGATGGCCACGGGCGCCCCGAAAGCTCCGAAAGAGTATAGGAGCCGCGAACGCGCGGTCAAGCAGGGACGACCCGAGCACGAGCGTGCTTTCGGGGTCGGCGGGATGGTGTCCGAACGGGCGTGTTCGAAGCAATGGGACGGCGCACGTGAGAGGCCGCGCGGCCTGGCTGAGAGGCCGGCCTGTGTCGCATGGACGCGGACCGGCTGCTCGATGCGCGATGGATGGCGGCGCGCGCAAGCGTCGCGCGGGCGCAACGACGCCCGGCGCCGAGGCGGGGCTATCGAGCCTGCGCGCTGCCTTGGGCCGCACCGGCGTACGCGAGCCCAACCACCTTCGGCGCCGGAATCAGATCGAGAACGAGGCGCCGGTCTGTCCGGTCGATTCCTGCAAACCCTTGATCCACTTGCGCGCGGGCAGACCGAGTTCGGTTTCGATCAGCTTCGCGCGCGTTTGCAGCGCCGTGAACGGCACCTCGAGCGGCGGCCCCGAAAACGCGATCGCGATGCGGTTGCCGTCGTGCACTTCCGGCAGCGCGACCACGCGGCCGTTGAAGGCTTCGTTCAAGCGCTTCATGTTGCGCACGAAGCTCGGATGATCGCCGAACAGGTTCACCGTCACCACGCCCGCGTCGGTCAGACACGCGCGCACCGCGCGATAAAAGCCCACGCTGTCGAGCACCGGGCCGCGCGCGGTCGCGTCATAGACGTCGATCTGCAGCGCGCCGATCATGCCGTGGTTGGCGCGGTCGTTGACGAAGTCCCATGCATCGGCTTCATGCACGGTCAGCCGCGCGTCGTCGTGCGGCAGTTCGAACATCGTGCGCGCGGCCACTACGACCGCCGGGTTCACTTCCACCGCCTCGACCTTCGCGCGCTTGAGGAAGCGGTACGCGAACTTGGTCAGCGCCGCGGCGCCCAGACCGAGCTGGACGATACGCTTCGGTGTTTCGATGAACAGCAGCCAGGCCATCATCTGCTCCGCGTATTCCAGTTCGATGTGATCCGGCTTGCGCAGACGCATGGCGCCTTGCACCCACTCCGTGCCGAAATGCAGAAAGCGCACGCCGCCCTCTTCCGAGAATGTCACCGGCGCGAAACGAGGCTTGCGCGGCGCTTCGATTTGCGGCGCGTCGTGCAGATCGTCGCCGAGCGAGGCGCGCTTTTTATTGCGCATGGCGTGGTGCTCTTTCTGTGTTTTCTGTTTTCCGCCGGCGGCATCAGCGTCACGGTTGCGGAAGGCGCGCGCTTCAGCCGAAGCGCGCTTGATCAATTTCGTCATGTAAGGATGTCGCGCCAAAGACGCAATTTTTGGTCGAAGGAGAGCATAGCATTCGCCGGACTCGACGAAGGCAATACCAGGGTGACGTAGCCCGCCGCACCGATCACCGGCGCGAAGCGGCCCGCCGTCTTGCCGTTGAAGCAGACTTTCGCGAGCTTCGGCGCGTGCTCGCGCAATGAAGCGAAATCGTTGGGGCTGGCATTGCGGATCGCCGCGTCGAGACTGCCTTCGCGCGTGCAGGCGGCGAGCACGTCCCACACACCGATGCCGTGAGCCAGCACGCGCCGCAGACGCTCTGTGTAGCCGAGTTCGGCGAGCGGCTCGTCGAGCACGGTGCCGAGAAGCCGCCAGAACTGGTTGCGCGGATGCGCGTAATACTGCGTCGCGGCCAGCGACGCCTCGCCGGGAAAGCTGCCGAGAATCAGCGTATGCGTATCCGCGGCGACGACGGGAGGAAAGCCGCGCAGCATCAGCGGCGCTGCTCGTCGGACGCGCGCGTGGCGGGATGCGCGCGCGAGGCGGTGTGTTCGAGCGGACGGCCGTGTTCGCGCACGCGCGGATGCGCAGACCAGTCGCCTGATATGCCAGCCCCGGACACAGTGGCCAGATGCGCCCACAGCGCCGGCAGCATGCATTCGGTCACCATCAAGGGCGCGCCGTGGCGCTCGAACACCGAGCGGCGCGCGACCAGCGCGTGCGGCGGCAGGCTCTCGATCGCGCACGCCGCGAGGCGATAGAGCGGATGCCGCGCGGTCAGCCTGCGGCTCACCAGCGACGAACGCGCCACGCTGCTGTCGCTATACAGCAGTTCAGCCAGCGGCCGCGTGCGCAAGCGCCGCATGGCCTGCCACACGCCGGCACTCGCGGCGAGCGGCGCGACGCTATGCGCCGCCACGAACGGCACGCCGTCGACCGCGAGCACGACTTCGCGCACCCAGACCGGCACACGCGGCGCGAGGCCGAGCGCGGCGTGCTCGTCGGCCCACGGCAGCGCGACGCCTTCGCGCGTCACGCGAACCGCGACCGCGCCGAGCGCGCGCAGATGCGCGGTCAGTGAACCACCACGGGTCAGCCAGTCTTTCTGCGCGGCGCTCAGGCCGGGCAAGGGAGCGACGCGCCAGTGGGCGTCGGCGGCAACGAAACGGATAGACATGGTGTCGGATTATAACGGCGCGGACGTCGGACCATTCCGCACCGGGCACGCTCTATCCTTCAGCAAAATCCGTCCACTACGCCGCGGGTCGCGAAGCACCTCGACTGGACTGCCGCTCCCGGTTAGTTCCGCTTCTCCGCCGCTCAGCTCGCGCCTGAGCGCGCCTCATTTTCAGCCGGCGACAAACTCGCGCAACGCTTGTGCGACTTCTTCGAGCACCGGATCCCACCGCCCCAGCTCGCGCTGCCTGAACAGACGCGCCGACGGATACCACGGACTATCGTCACGCTCCGTCATCCAGCGCCAGTCCGTAAACGTGGGTACCAGCACCCAGACCGGCGTGCCGCACGCGCCAGCCAGATGGGCAATCGCGGTATCCACCGTAATGACCAGATCGAGCGACTGCACGATCGCCAGCGTATCGGCGAACGTGCCGATCTCCGGCCCAAACCTGTGCATGTCGATATCCGCGCGCCACGCCGCCGCCTCGTTCTGCGCGTCGCCCTTTTGCAGCGAAAACCATCTCACGCCGGTCTGCTCCAGAACCGGCAGCCATTGGGGCAACGGAATGGACCGGTAGCGATCGAGCCCGTAAGCCGGATTGCCGGCCCAGACAATGCCGACGCGCTTTCTGAACGGACCGCGCGCATCTACCGGACCGATTGCGGCGAGACGGCGGCGCCAACGCTGCATCTGGGCCGGGGCCGCACGCAGATAGGACGTGGCGAGCGGCAACATCGGCAGATCCAGCTTCATGGGCTCCGGCATTCTGAGCATCCGGCACCAGTAGTCGTACGGTCCGGGCGGCGCGGTGGTCCACGCGGCATGCACACCGGCCGCGAGACGCGCCACGTCGCCCAGCGGCACCTCGACCCAGACGTCGACCCGCGCGCCATGCCGATGCAGCCAGTCGGCCATGCCCAGAAACTGCAATTGATCGCCAAGCCCCTGCTCGCCGACGAGCAGAAAGCGGCGCCCCGCCACCGGCTCGCCCCGCCACTCCGGATAAGCGGGGCGAGCCAGATCGCGATTTTCCGGCAATGCCTCATGCCACCGGTATTGCTTCCAGCCGCTTCGGAAATCGCCCGCGCGCAGTTGGGCGGCAGCCAGATTGAATTGCATCAGCGGATGATCGGGCATCAGCCGCGCGGCTTCCACGGCATGGGCATGCATGGCGCGGAACTCGCCCAGCATGTTGAACGCAAACGACGCGTTGTGATGCAGCCAGCCGTTGTGCGGATCGACGCCGAGGCCCTCAAGAGCGACACTCACCGCGTCCTTGAAACGCTCCACGCCGTTCAGGGCATAAGCCACCTGTTGCAACGCGGACGCGTCGGCGGCGAAACGGCTGCGCAGCCCGGCGAGCAGGTCGTCGATCTCCGCATCACGCTGCGCCGCGGACAGCGCCGCGATCAGTTCGAGCGCGTCCGGCAGATGCGTCGAGTCGAGTGTCCACGCGCGTAGCCAGCAGTCCGCTGCGTCCTCGCGGCGATCGAGTTCCGTACTGATTCGCGCAAGCGCGCGCACGGCATGATGCAATGCCGGCTCGAGTTCGAGCGCATCGAGATAGTGCCGGCATGCCTCGGCAAGGCGCATCGACAGCTTCAGACAGTCGCCCAGATTGCGATGCAGGCTCGCAGTGCCGCCACCCAGGCTCATGGCGCGATGGTAGAACGCTTCGGCGGCGATCAGCTCGCCGCCCAGCGCGGCAATCAGGCCGCGATGCTCCCAGATATCCGCGCGCTCGGGCGCAATGTTCAAGGCCCGATCCAGATACTCGCGCGACCGTTCGGGCCGATCGACGCGAAATGACGCGAGGCCGAGACGGTGGAGCGCGTGTACGTTTTGCGATTGTTCCGCGAGGACTCGCTCGTAAGCGGCAATCGCTTCATGATGGCGCCCTGCGGCGAAGCAGACGTCGGCGTGCGCGGTGATCGTGACGACGTCGTTGGACAAGGAAGTGCGCAATGGTGAATCTGTTTCGTGCATCAACATCAATCAATCGGTTACGTGGGTTGCTCAATCTGCAATCGCCTGCGCCGCTCAGGCGGTTCGGTCCGACACCAGCATCGCCGTGAGACGGGCGGCCACCCGCTCGACGACCGGCGTCCACTGCGCGGGCTGCGGCTGCCGGAACAGATCGACGGAGTCATACCAGGGCTGCGTCTCTTCGGTGCCCCAGGACCAGTGCGAGACGTGATCGAGCACCGCCAGCACGCGATGCCCCAGCGCGCCGCCGAGATGCAACGGTGCGCTGTCGATCGTCACCAGCGCATCCAGTGCGGCAAGATGGGCCGCTACGTCGTCGAAACCGTGCTCGTATTCGCCGCTCAGATCGCACACGCGATAACCCTGCGCGGCGAGCGCGGTCACATCGGCGCGGCGGCCGGGCGTGAGCGGATGGAATACGACATCCGGGAGCGCCAGCAGCGGCGCCAGTGCGGCAAGCGGTATCGACCGTTTGGCGTCGCGCCGGTGCGTGGCGCTGCCGGACCACACGAGGCCGATTCGCCACTTCGCTTCGGGCACGCTTGCGTCGACCCGTTCGCGCCACGCCGCCGCCTTCGTTGCATCGGCCCGCAGGTAAGGCGTGCCGCGAACCTGCTGCGGCTGGAGGCCGAGCACGAGCGGCAGGCTCATGATCGGCAAAGCATAGTCGGGCAAGCCGAGCGGGCCGTCTTCGATCGACACGCAATCCGCGTAGAACCGCGCAAACAGCGGTTGCAACGCGCGACGCACGGCGAGCACCAGACGGCCGCCCTCGTCGCGCACGCGCGCTGCCAGTTGCGGAACGAAGCGGACCATCTGGATGTCGTCGCCGCTGCCCTGCTCACTGTGCACCACCAGCGTCCTGCCGCCGAGCGCTTCGCCATGCCAGCGCGGGCACAAGCGCGCCATCAGGCTGACGACGTTGTTCTGTTCGCGGTCTTCGCGCGCAAGACGCGCCTCGAAACGCGGCCATGCGCTCGACCAGGCGCCGCACCTGAGCCCGAGGTCGGCGAGATCGACCGCGGCCTGTATGCCTGACGGATCGATCGCGAGCGACGCCACCAGCGCCGCTTCGCTGTCCTCATAGCGCGCCTGCTCGCCGAGATACATGCCGATTGCCGCCAGCACGTCGGCATTGCCGGGCGCGGCGGCATCCACGGCGCGCATGGTGACTTCCGCGGCGGCCGCGTCGCCGCACTGCCACTGCGCGTGACTGAGTTGCCACGCCATTTCCGCGTCGGCGGGATTGCGGGCAAGGCTCTCGCGACAGATGCGCTCCACCGTCGGCCAGTCGCGAATCTCGCGGAACGCCAACGCGAGTTGCAACGGCAAAGCCGGGTCGATCGCGGGGTCGAGCGCATACGCCCGCAGCAGCGCCGCGCGACGCTCCGCACGCGCGTTCATCCCGGTGAGCGCCGCCAGCGCGATCGACAAGCACCACGGCGCGCGCGCGTCCCACGGCGCCCGACGCTCATAGGCGCGCAGCATATGCGCGGCCGCCGACTGCGCACCGCAGCCGTCGATCAGCCAGATCACCCAGTCGATCGTCGACTCCAGCGGCTGAGCGGCCACCGCCAGTTCGCTGTTGCGCTGCGCGGCGTCGGCGCGGCCGAGCGCGTCGGCGAAGAGCGCCACCCGCGCATGGCGCGCTCCGTTCGAGCACGCTAGTGCCTGGGACGCGCTGTGATAGGCCTCCTCGAAACGCTCCGCGCTCGCGCACAGGTCGGCGTGCAACTGCGACGTCACACCTGTCGCGGCGAACTCGACGGCGCGGCGCGCGGCGGCATCGAAACCCTGCTCGCGCAGAATCGACCACAGGAGATGAACGGAATCGGGAGTTACAGCGAGAGCGGAATCGGACATGGGAGTCGGGAGCGTGGTGGTTACGCGCGAACGCGTAATCGTAAAAATAAGATCCTGTGCTTACGATGCTTAAAGATTGCAAACAATCCTTCAAGCCTCCGAATAAAAAACGCGCGATCATAAGATAAAGCCGCGCGTTTGCATCTCACAAACCAATCTCAATTTAATGCCGTTGATTCTATTTAGTTAGTTAACCATAATTAATTTCAGTCGACGAAGGGCACGGCCCTGCCGGTCGACCAGATCAACCCGTCACCGTATGGAGCAACGCTTGAATACTGAAAAATTGAAGGAAACGTCCGACCGCATCGCTCATCTGGCCGCTGTGGTGTTGCGGCGCACGGGCATCGCGCAACTGGAGAAGGAACTGGCAGGATCGGCACTGGCGCAACATCACACGTCGAAACAGACCAGCAAGGCGATCGGCAGTCTCGCGGCGAAAGTGCTGGCCGATCATGTTTCGTGTCACGAGGCAAAGGAACTGGCCGGTTGTGTGCTCTCGCAAGTGCGTCATGTGGAGGGATCGGCGCCCGCGCGTTGAGCGCGCCACCTGAGACCACCCAAGCGGCCTCGGCTCCGCCGCGTCGGACAAAAAAAATGCGCTGCCGGAGCAGCGCATTTCCCAACCACAAGCGTCAGCGCGACGCAGCAGAATCAGGTGCGATTCATGCCTCGTTTGCGCGCGCCAGCAGCAGCGCATTGGTGCGCTTCACGAAGCTCGCCGGGTCTTCCAGCGCGCCACCTTCGGCGAGCAAGGCCTGGTCGAACAGCAAATGGCACCAGTCGTCGAAGTTCGCGCTGTCCGCATGCAGCCCCTTCACCAGCGCGTGCTCCGGATTCACCTCGAGAATCGGATGAAACGACGGCGCCTGCTGACCCGCAGCCTTCAGCATGCGTTGCAGATAGCCGCTCATTTCGCCGTCGTCGGCAACGAGACAGGACGGCGAATCGGTCAGGCGGAACGTGAGGCGCACGTCCTTGGCCTTGTCCTTCAGCGCTTCCTTCATCTTCTCGACGAGCGGCTTGAACTCTTCGCCGACCTTTTCCTGCGCTTCTTTTTCTTCGTCGTTCAGCGCGCCCAGATCGAGATCGCCGCGCGCCACGCTTTGCAGCGGCTTGCCTTCGAACTCGTTCAGGAACGACAGGATCCACTCGTCCACGCGGTCGGTCAGCAGCAGCACTTCCACGCCCTTCTTGCGGAACACTTCGAGGTGCGGGCTGTGGGTCGCGGCCTGCCAGGTGTCGGCGGTGACGTAGTAGATCTTGGTCTGCTCGGGCTTCATACGCGCCACGTAATCGGCGAGCGATACGGTCTGCTCAGGCGTGTCCGTATGCGTCGACGCAAAGCGCACGAGTTTGGCGATCCGCTCGCGGTTGGCGAAGTCTTCGCCGATGCCTTCCTTCAGCACCTGGCCGAATTCCTTCCAGAAACCGGCGTACTTTTCCTTGTCCGCCTCGTTATCCGAATTGGCCAGATCTTCGAGCATCGACAACACGCGCTTGGTCACGCCTTCGCGGATCGCCTTCACGTCGCGGCTTTCCTGGAGGATTTCGCGCGACACGTTCAGCGGCAGATCGGCCGAATCGACCACGCCCTTCACGAAACGCAGATACGCGGGCAGCAGCTGCTCGGCGTCGTCCATGATGAACACGCGTTTCACGTACAGCTTCAGGCCGCCGCGATGATCGCGGTTGAACATGTCGAACGGCGCGTGGGTCGGCACGTACAGCAATTGCGTGTACTCGCTGCGGCCTTCGACGCGGTTATGCGTCCATGTGAGCGGATCCTGATGATCGTGCGAAAGGTGCTGATAGAACTGCTTGTACTGCTCGTCGGTGATGTCGTTCTTCGAACGCGTCCACAGCGCGCTGGCCTGGTTGACGGTCTCGTCTTCGTCTTTCGTGACCATCGCGCTCTTTTCCGCGTCCCACTCTTCCTTCTGCATCAGGATGGGCAGCGCGACGTGGTCCGAGTACTTCTGAATGATCGATTTCAGACGATGCGACGACAGCAGTTCGTCCTCATCGGCACGCAGATGCAGTGTGATGGTCGTGCCGCGTGCGGCGCGCTCGATCTGCTCGACCGCGAAATCGCCCTCGCCCGCGCTTTCCCAGCGCACGCCTTCAGAGGCCGGCAGACCGGCACGGCGCGTTTCCACGGTGATCCTGTCCGCGACGATGAAGCCCGAATAAAAGCCCACGCCGAACTGGCCGATCAGCGCCGCGTCTTTCTGCTGGTCGCCGGAGAGCTTGCCGAAGAATTCCTTGGTGCCCGAACGCGCGATTGTGCCGAGGTTGGCGATCGCTTCGTCGCGGCTCATGCCGATGCCGTTGTCGTCGATCGTGATGGTGCGCGCGTCCTTGTCGTACGACACGCGAATCCGCAGGTTCGGATCGTTCTCGTACAACGCGCTGTTTTCGATCGCTTCGAAGCGCAGCTTGTCGGCCGCGTCGGACGCATTCGAAATCAGCTCGCGCAGGAAAATTTCCTTGTTGCTGTACAGCGAATGGATCATCAGATGCAGAAGCTGTTTCACTTCTGCCTGAAAGCTCATGGTTTCTTGTGCCATGGTCGGACTTCCTCTCTGTTGCGAATGGGGTTCAAGTCAAGGCGCGGCGCCGTTCGTTGCGGCCTGAGCGCTGGCGTGTCGGCTGGCGGTGGGCCGGCCGCCGCCAGCCGTAGCCGTAGCCGTAGCCGTAGCCGTAGCCGTAGCCGTAGCCGTAGCCGTAGCCGTAGCCGTAGCCGTAGCCGTAGCCGTAGCCGTAGCCGCCGGATCGTCCGCCTAATTGGGGGCAAGCCGGCGCGGTTTCAAGAGGCGCGCCGCGCCACGCCGTCGAGATAACGGCACAGAAACGTTGCCAGCTCCGGATCACCGCAATTGGCGATATTGAAGCGCATCCAGGTGGTCGGCGACTGCTGCGGCGAGAACAGGCTGCCGGGCGTGAGCAGAAAACCGGCTTCGTGGCCGGCGGCCGCCAGCGCGTCGGCATCGACGCCAGTGTCGGCCCACAGGAACATGCCGGCCATCGGTGTCAGGAACAGCTTCAGGCCGGTCTTCTCCAGCATCCGCACGGATTTCTCGCGCACGCCGTCGAGCCTCACGCGCAGCCGTTCGACGTGCCGCCGGTAGTGGCCCTCGGTCAGGATCTTGTACAGCACGCGCTCGTTCAATTCCGGGCTCGTCATGCCGACCAGCATCTTCTGGTCGCTGACCGCCGTCGCCACGTCAGGCGCGCAGGCAATGAAACCGACCCGCAGATTCGGCGCGAGCGTCTTCGAAAAACTGCCCAGGTAAATCACGCGCTTCAACTGGTCGAGGCTCGCGAGCCGCGTGCCCGGATAGCTCGGCGGGCACAGATCGCCGTAAATATCGTCCTCGACGACGATGAAATCGTACGCTTCGGCCAGACGCAGAATGCGGAACGCCTGGGCCGCCGTGAGCGACGTGCCCGTGGGGTTCTGCAGCACCGAGTTGATCACCAGCATTTTCGGCCGCCACGTTTGCACGAGCGACTCCAGTGCGTCGAGATCCGGGCCGTCCGGCGTGTACGGCATGCCCACCAGCCGCGCGCCCTGCGAGGCGAACCGCCCGAACATCTGAAACCACGCCGGATCGCCGACGATCACGGCATCGCCCGGTTTCACGTAGATGCGCGAGATCAGGTCGATCGCCTGCGTGATGCCGGACACCATTACGATCTGATCCGGCGAAGCGCCGATCTCCAGTTCTTCGAGCCGCGTCTGCAACTGCTGGCGCAACGGCAAAAAGCCCTGCGGCGTGCCGATGCCGAGCATCTGCGCGCCGCTTTGCCGGCCGAGGGTGCGCAGCGCGTTGGTGATCAGGTCGCCGTCGAGCCAGCGTGCCGGCAGATAACCGAGGCCGGGACTGCGCTCCGGACGCGCGCCGGTGTGCAGCATGTTGCGCAGCAGCCAGACCACGTCGATGGTGGCGGGCGCCGCCGCCTGGGTAGGCGGATGAATCTCGGCGGTGGCCGCGGCGGCCAGCCGTTCGCGCACATAGAATCCGGAACCGCGCCGCGACTCCAGAAAACCCTGCGCCACCAGCCGTTCGTACGCCTCGACCACCGTAAAGCGCGACACGCCCTTGTCGAGCGCGAGCTTGCGGATCGACGGCATGCGCATGCCGGGGCGGAACACGCGCTCCTCGATACGGCGGCGCGCCCACTGGACGAGCTGCTCCACCAGCGTCAGCGACGCCGTGTCGTGCGGGGCGGGAATCTGGGCAAGCGGGACGGACATAACGGAGGCTCCAACTGTACCGAATAGTATCGAACCGATTGTATCGTTACTGTGCAGGTCGGCGCCGCTACATTTGAGATAAGCAAAGGATGGGACGCAGTGCGGCAGGTCTTCTGACATCTATGCCGATACTTTCGCGTCATCCGGCAAAACCCTGCCGAAACGCCATCCGCATGGCCCGCCGATCCGGCAAACGGTTATGCTTACGGCCCCGGCAACGTTGCCGCCACACCCGGCACGTACCGGTTTACCGCAGAGAACCGTTTCCCCGATCCGTCATGACTGCTCACCCGCTTCGCCTTGATCACCTCGTGATTTCCGCCCTCACCCTCGACGAGGGCACGCAGTACGTCGCCGACACGCTCGGCGTCGCGCCGGCCCGCGGCGGCGCGCATCCGCTGATGCGCACGCACAACCGCCTCCTGAACCTGTGGGGCGGCGTGTATCTGGAAGTGATCGCGGTCGATCCGCTGGCGGCGTCGACAGACAACGCGCCGCGCGCCCGCCTGTTCGCGCTCGACGACCCGGCCACGCAAGCGCGGCTCGAAAACGGCCCGTATCTGTCGCACTGGGTCGCGCGGGTCGAGCGGCCGAAACATCTCCCCACGTGGCAGGCGCAGTATCCGCAGCGCATTCCCCCGGCGGTTCCAATGACGCGCGGCGATTTCACCTGGAGCCTGACCGTGCCCGACGACGGCGCGTTCCCCGCCTGGCAGGGCGGCGGCGACGGTGTGCTGCCGTCGCTGATTCAATGGGACACGGTGCGGCATCCGTCGACGGTGTTGCCGGAAACGGGCATTTCGCTGACGGCCCTGAAGGGCGTGCACCCGCAGGCAGACACGTTGGCGGCGCAACTGCGCTGGCTCGGCGCGGCGCATCTGATCGAGTTGCAGGCCACGGATGGCGCGCCGGCCCTCGTCGCCGAGTTTGAAACGCCCGACGGTCTACGGACCCTTAAATAAGCAGCGCGCGCGGGTCGCCGACTCGCGCGATAATTGAAGTTTTGACCGGTTCCAGTACCAGCAGAGGAGACCATGGACCAAAGCGACTTGAAAGCCCCCATGTGGCAATTGTCCGAACGCGCACGCAAGCTCACGAGCTCGGCGATCCGCGAGATTCTGAAGGTCACGGAGCGGCCCGAAGTCATTTCGTTCGCGGGCGGCCTGCCCTCGCCGGCCACCTTCCCGGCCGAACGCATGCGCGCGGCGGCCGACCGCATTCTGCGCGACGAACCGGCCGCCGCCCTGCAATACAGTGCGACCGAAGGCTTTGCGCCGCTGCGGGAATGGATCGCGAAGCGCTACTCGGTCAACGGCGCGCAGATTCGCGCAAGCCAGGTGCTGATCACCACCGGCTCGCAACAGGCGCTCGACCTCCTCGGTAAAGTGCTGGTGTGCCCGGACAGCCCGGTGCTAGTCGAAACGCCGACCTACCTCGGCGCGCTGCAATCGTTTTCGATGTACGAGCCGCGCTACGTGCAAGTGCCGACCGACGAACACGGCCTCATTCCCGAAGCGCTCACGCCCGAACTGACGGCCGGCGCGCGCCTGCTGTACGCACAGCCCAATTTCCAGAATCCGACCGGCCGCCGCCTGCCGATCGAACGCCGCCGCGCGCTCGCCCAGTTCGCGAAAACCGCGCCGTTCCCGGTGATCGAAGACGATCCGTACGGCGCGCTGGACTACGCGGGCGAACCGCTGCCCACCATGCTATCGATGGCGCCGGACCATATCGTCCATCTCGGTTCGTTCTCGAAGGTGCTGGCGCCGGGTCTGCGGGTCGGCTACATCATCGCGCCCGAAGAGCTGATCTTCAAACTCGTGCAAGCCAAGCAGGCCACCGATCTGCACACGCCGAGCTTCACCCAGCGCATCGTGTACGAAGTGATCAAGGACGGCTTTCTCGACACGCACGTGCCGACCATTCGCGAGCTGTATCGCAACCAGTGCGCGGCGATGCTCGCCGCGCTCGAACGCTACATGCCGGAAGGCGTAAGCTGGAACCGTCCGGAAGGCGGCATGTTCGTGTGGGTGAATCTGCCCGCGCAGATCGACAGCATGAAACTGCTCGAAGAAGCGGTCGCGCAGAACGTCGCGTTCGTGCCGGGCGGCCCCTTCTTCGCGAATGAAGCGCAACACAACACGCTGCGTCTGTCGTTCGTCACAGTGCCGCCGGCCAGGATCGACGAAGGCGTGTCGCGTCTCGCCGCGCTGATCCGCGCGAAAATCTGAGCGTTTTCTGCATGATCTTCGCCCGCCCCGCGTCTACCGAACTCCACTACTGACCAAGGAATCAACATGGCTCAATCGAACGTGTACGACAAGCTGAAGGAACTGGGCATCGAATTGCCGAGCGCAGGCGCGCCGGCCGCCGCTTATGTCATGAGCGCGCAAAGCGGCAACACGGTGTACCTGTCCGGGCACATCGCGAAGAAGGACGGCAAGGTATGGGCCGGCAAGCTCGGCGCCACCCTCACCACCGAGGAAGGCAAAGCTGCCGCGCGCTCCATCGCCATCGACCTGCTTGCCACGCTGCATGCGCATGTGGGCGATCTGAACCGCGTCACGCGCATCGTCAAGCTGATGAGTCTCGTCAACTCGACGCTCGAATTCACCGAACAGCATCTGGTCACCAACGGCGCGTCGGAATTGATTGCCGATGTGTTCGGTGAACGCGGCAAGCATGCGCGCTCGGCATTCGGCGTCGCGCAGATTCCGCTCGGCGCGTGTGTCGAGATCGAGCTGATCGCTGAAGTCGGCTAATGTACCGAAGTCTGCACGCCGTATCACCGGGGCAGCCTGCAACGGCTGCCAGTTAGTCAGGCGTGGTGCGCTCAGAACGCGTCGCGAGGTGTCGACCACCCGCGGCGCGTTTTGCATTTGTGGCGAGGTAGCTCGTTCCGTCGTCAACGGATAGAATCCGCCAACACTATCCATCCGTTTGATTCGCTGGACCGCGCCCCATGCCCGCCCATACTGTCCGTTTCAAACAGGTCGACGTATTCACGTCGGTGCCGTTCAAGGGCAATCCGCTTGCCGTCGTGTTCGATGCCGATGCCCTCGATACCGATCAGATGCGGGCCATCGCCCATTGGACCAATCTGTCGGAAACCACCTTCCTGTTGAAGCCCAGCGATCCGGCCGCCGACTACCGCGTGCGCATCTTCACCACGCGTGGCGAATTGCCGTTCGCCGGTCATCCGACGCTCGGCACCGCGCATGCGCTGCTCGAAAGCGGCTATCAGCCGAAGCAGGCCGGCAAGCTCGTGCAGCAGTGCGGCGTGGGGCTCGTCAAGCTCGAGGCACTGCCTGAAGCGGACGGCGCGTGGGCCTTCGCCGCGCCGCCCGCGCGCGTCACGCCGCTTGCCGAGGATCGCTACGCGGCGCTGTCTACGGCTTTGCGTAGCGAATCGATCGATTTCAGCGCGACGCCCTGCGCGGTCGACAATGGTGCGCCGTGGCTCGTGGTGCGCGTCGATTCGGCGCGTGAGTGCCTCGCGCTCGAACCCGATGCTGCCGCCCTCGCCGACATGGTGAGTTCGGTGAATACCCACGGACTTGCCGTCTATGGCCCGCATGATGCGGGTGGCCCAGCCACCTTCGAGGTGCGCTGCCTGATGGCCGGGGGCAGCTTCGGCATTGGTGAAGATCCTGTGGCCGGCAGCGCCAATGCGGCGCTCGCGGGCCTGTTGAGCGCACAGCAGTTGCGCCCTGGCGCGCGCTATTCAGTGCGTCAAGGCACCGCGCTGGGCCGCGCCGGCCAGGTTCGCGTGCACTACGACGATGCACGTCCCGAAGGAGATCCGCTTCGGGCACGCGGCAAGACGTGGATTGGCGGTCCGTCGGTGACGATCATCGACGGCACGTTCCGCCTGCCCTGACCGGCGCGCGCCCGGCCTCGCCCGAGCATGAGCCCAGGCCCGCCACCGTAGGCAGAACAGGGTTAGCCCCGCCTCGCCACGCTCGACCACAAAACGCCGCATCGCTTGCTTCATTCAATGCGCGGCGCATTGGGAAAGGCCTGGCACACCTGAATGCCAGCACGCCGGAGCGCCAATTGCCGATGAAATGCCCGAATACGACCGCGAGGCAACCCCCTGAAGACCGGCCACGCCGGCTGCCAGACCCGCCGTACGGGACAGCTTGTCGCGCCCGCGTATACCCGATGCCCGGACCCTTCCTTAATCCAGTGGCATTCAGTAATATCGAAACGTACGCGATGACCTGCGGATGGTCAGGCACGGCGCCACGCTTCCTTCTTCTGCGCAGCAGTTCCGGCACCTCGGTCACCATGCAGCCACCCATGAAATCAGCGCAGTCAATTCTCGCGCGCCTGTTACCGGCCGGCACCCAGGCACGGGCCGCCCGATGAGCCAGTCCCGCTTCTCAGACCAGCGCGAAGCCAAACCCCGCCGCGATCCCGCAGTGTCGCGCCGTCGCGCGTTTCTCGCTATTCCCGCGCTCGGCGTTCTGGTCCTGATCCTGCTTTGGACGGTGATCTTCGCGCGTCTCTCGGTCGAGAAAGAAGCCACGTATCGTGAAGCCATGGCCTCTGCCGCGATTCTTTCCGCAGCGCTGGAGCAGCACACGGTCAAGGCGATTCATCAGGTCGACCAGATCACCCGCTTCGTCAAATTCGAGTTCGAGAAGACGCCGAATCATTTCGATCTCGCGAGCACGGTGGAAAAAGGCGTCGTGCAAAGCGAGACGCTGGTGCAGGTGTCGCTGATCGACGAACACGGCACCTTGATCGCCAACACGGCCGAACTCAATCCCCGGCACATCGATCTGTCCGACCGCGAACACTTCAAGGTTCACGAACACGAAAACGACGACCAGTTGTATATCAGCAAACCCGTGCTCGGCCGCGTGTCCGGTCACTGGACCTTGCAGATGACGCGGCGTCTGAATCATCCGGACGGCTCGTTCGCGGGCGTGGTGGTGGTGTCCGAAGACCCCAGCTATTTCACCTCCGACTTCTACAACAACGCGGCCATCGGCCGTGAAGGCGTGATCGCGGTGATTTCGGACAGCGGCGCGGTACTGGCGAGGCGCACCGGCACCGCCGACACCGCGAGCGGCGCCTTCTCGGCGAGCGGTTCGTATCCGACTTCGGAGCACGTGTCGGGCACCTATGTCGATTCGATCGACAACGTCACGCGCATCGTGTCGTACCGGCACATCGACGGTTATCCGCTCGGCGTGCTGGTGGGTCTGTCGCAAGCAGAAGAATTCGCCGACTACAACCACACGCGCAATGTCTATCTGCTAATGGCGGGGTTCATCTCGCTCGCCATGCTGAGCTTCTTCGCCGTGGCCACCGGCCTGATCGGCAAGCTGCTCGGTCGCGAGCGCGAAATGACACATCTGGTCGAATACGATCTGCTCACCGGCCTGCGTAATCGCTATGCCACGCTGCAAAGCCTGCGGCACGACGTCGCGCAACCGGCCAACCTCGGCCGCCTCGCGATCCTCTTTATCGACCTCGACAACTTCAAGACCGTCAACGACACGCTCGGCCACAACGCCGGCGACATCGTGCTGCAAATGACGGCCTCGCGGCTCGCCATCGCGGTGGCCGACGGCGGCGCGCTGAGCCGCATCGGCGGCGACGAGTTCGTGGTCGTGATCAAGGGCGACGACGTCGAGAAGCGTGCCGTCACGCTGGCCGAAGCCGCGGCCGAAGCGTTCGCCAAACCGTTCGAAGTACGCGGCAGTTCGTTCGTGCTGCACGCGAGCATCGGCATTGCGCTGTACTCGGTCGCCAACGAAAGCGAAATCGACCTGCTGAAAAAAGCCGACCTCGCCATGTACAGCGCGAAAGACGCGGGCAAGAA
Organism: Paraburkholderia dioscoreae; assembly: GCF_902459535.1. NCBI lineage: Bacteria > Pseudomonadati > Pseudomonadota > Betaproteobacteria > Burkholderiales > Burkholderiaceae > Paraburkholderia > Paraburkholderia dioscoreae. The sequence continues at coordinate 1,210,976 of NZ_LR699553.1, read as the reverse complement.
CTGCTACCAGTTCTATTCACCGCAACTGTCGCATCGCGCCGATCATTTGATGAAGTGGGAACAGCAATTGCGCGTGGCGCTCGCCGAAGGGCAACTGTTTCTCGCCTATCAGCCGAAGATCGATCTGACACGCCGCTGCATTACCGGCTTCGAAGCGCTGGTGCGCTGGAATCATCCACAGCACGGTTTGATTCCGGCGAACGAATTCATTCCGGTCGCCGAATCCACCGGCCTGATCGTGCCGATCGGCGACTTCGTGATCGAGACCGCCTGCCGTCAGCTCGCGCTGTGGCAGCAGCAAGGCTACGACACGCTGTCGCTCGCGGTGAACATTTCGGCGGTGCAGTTCTGGCGCGGCGACTTGTACGAAACCATCTCGCACGCCATCGAGGAAAGCGGCATTTCCGCACGCCGCCTCGAACTGGAAATCACCGAAACGGCGATGATGGAATATCCCGAACTCGTCTCGGAGAAAATTTTCGCGTTGAAGCGCCTCGGCGTGCGCATCGCGCTCGACGATTTCGGCACCGGTTATTCGTCGCTGTCCTACCTGAACCGTTTCTCGGTGGACACGCTGAAAGTGGACCGTTCGTTCATCCAGGCAATTCCGGGCGACCGCAGCGTCTGCGTGATGGTCACCGCGATCGTCAATCTGGCGCGTTCGCTCGGGCTCACGGTGGTGGTCGAAGGCACCGAGACCGAAGAGCAGATTGCCTGGCTTGCCGCGCTCGGACATATCGAGGCGCAGGGCTTCCTGTTCTCGCGTCCGGTGCCGGTGGACGCGATTCCCGCGCTGCTGGAACGCTTCGGCGTCTGCGGCATGACGGGCACGAGCCGGCAGGCCGCGCGCGACGCGGATAGCACCACCAGCGTCAACACCAACACGTGAACACAGCGGCCCTTGCAGGTCGTCACGGATGATCTACCCGCGGCGCCGCAAACCGGCTACATTCTCGCTGTACCGGTCACAGCGCGATGCCGCCCGGTGGTCGCGCCAAATCACAACGATGATCTCAAAGGACGGCGCCCGCCTGCCGGGCGCTCGTGGCGCCATGCAGACGATCACGAGCCAGGATGCTTCCAGACGAGGTGAACGCGAACCGCTATGGACGCTGTTCCGGGTCGTGTTCGGCCTGTCCGCGTTGTCATGGGGCGGACTCGCTCTCATGGCGCAACTTGAAAACCATTATGTCGAACGCAAAGGCCGTCTCTCGCGCGTCGCGTTCTCCGATCTGATCGCGCTGGCGTGGATGGTGCCCGGTCCGGTGGGCTGCAACGTCGCCGTGCAACTCGGGCACTCGTTGCGCGGACGCGCCGGCGCCTGGATCGCGGGCATTGCGAGCGTACTGCCCTTTTTCATGCTGATGACGCTGTTCGCGATCTTCTACCGCACGCCGCTCGTGCGCGCCGCCGCTTCGCAAACCTTGCTCAATCACTTCAGCGTCGTGCTGGCCACGCTCATCGCCATCACCTGGTACAAACAGACGCGCGCGCTGGTGCGCGGCAAGCTCGAATGGATTGCGACGGTGCTCGGTTGTGTCGCGCTCTTCTATGCGCGCAGTCCGGCCGCTTATGTGGTCATGCTCGGGGCGGCCTTCGGCACCGGCTGGCTGGTGAGCCCGGTGCGCAGCACGCCCGTTGTCGTGTCGTTCGCGCGCGGCGACTGGCAGATGCTGAGCGCCTTGTGCGCATTGCTGGTGTTGTTCGCGCTGCCGCTGCCGCATCGCTACGACCTGGCGCTGTTGTGGCCACGGCTCGCCGGTGCCGGCATGACGTTGTTCGGCGGCGGCTTCTCGGCGTTGCCGGTGCTCAAGACGCTGTTCGTCACGCCGGCGATCGGCGTCTCCGATAACGACTTCACCCTGGCGTTTTCGCTCTCGCCGTTGTCGCCCGGACCGCTGTTGAACGTGGTGCCGTTCTTCGGCTATCTGGTGGACGGCTGGGCGGGCGCGCTGATTGCCACGCTCGCGCTATTCGTGCCGTCGGGCTGCCTCGTCGTGCTCGCGCAACGGCATCTGCATCAGTTGAAGGCCAATCCGCGATTCGAGCATGGCATGCGGATCCTGCGCGCCGTCACTACCGCGTTTCTCGCGGTGGCCGTGCTTCGGATTGCCGCGCATGTGCCGTTCAGCCCGGTCTATCTGATGACCGCGCTGTTCTCCGCCATGTGCTTCGCCAAGCTGAAGGTGCCCGTGTACGTGGTGTACGGGACGGTGGCGGTGGTGTGCGGGTTGTGGTTCGCGTACGGCGCGCTGATCTAGACGGCGGCGGCACCGCACACGATAACGACAACGCTTGATGGGATGCCGCGCGGCGATGTCGCCACGCGGCTGGCGGACTTGAAACGACGCAGCGGTCTCAGAAGCCGCGCGACAGCACCGCGACGCCGATCGTCACCACGCCGAGCACGATATTGATCAACACCAGACGACGGATCGTGCCGACGGCGCGCGCGCCATCCGGCCATTTTTGCGCCTGCACCGCACGACGGATGCGCGGAAAAACCGCAAAGCGGATGTGCCCGAAGATCAGCATCATCACAATGCCGAGGCCCGCCATTGCATGCAGCGGCCAGGTGGCGTGGCCGCCGCCGAATTGCATCAGCAGGAATCCGCCGGTGAGGAGAATCACCAGCACGGCGGCGGCGACCCAATTGAAGAAGCGGCTGAACACCGATTCCCACAGCGGCAGGCGTAATTGAGGCGATAGATCGGCAATTGCCGGACGCAGACAGAAATGGGCGAACACCATTCCACCTACCCACACCGCAACCGCGAGCAGATGCAGAAAGAGTGCGAGTTCGATAGCCTTGTTCATGTTGTTTTCCTCTCCCGACGACGCCACACCGCTTATGACGAGTGATACTGGCAGCGGCTATTGAATGGAATGCCCCCAAACCTGGCGGCCCGGCGCTTTCCTGAGCGCACGTTCGACCGCGTGGTCCGCAGGCAGTTCCATTGCACTCGTGGCTCTCACGTCGTTGTAATTGTTATCGCAGCACCTCCACCGTAATGGCGACGCGGCTCCCCGATTTCGTACTGCGCACGGCAAGCGTCCCGCATGCTAGCAGACGCTTGCCGTGTTCCCACGTCAATCTTTGTTAAACGGCCAGCACCGGACGCATGCTTTCGAGCTTCATCTTGCTCTCAGGCGCGCGCCCCTTGCGCGCCCGCTTGCCGATATGCGGCGCGAGCGCGGCGCCGCTGACCTTTTCTTCGTCCACACGGCCGCCGCGGCGCGTGCCGATCAACACCACACCCGCGTTGTTGATCGAGAGCGCCTGCACCAGCGTTTCCTTGTCGTCGAGCGCCATCAGCGTGACGCCGCGGCCGCCGCCCGAGAGTGTCTTCATCTCGTCGAGGCCGAACACCAGCAGACGCCCGTTCGAGGAGAGACACGCAATGTGCGTCGCATCCGGCAGCATCGGCATCGGCGCGAGCGGTTGAGCGCCGGCGTCGATCGTCATGAACGACTTGCCGGCCTTCACGCGGCTCACCATATCGCCGACCTTGGCGATGAAGCCAAAGCCGTTGCTCGAAGCGAGCAGCAACGCCTGATCCGCGGACGCAGCGTAGTAATGCATCAGATGGCTGCCCGACTCCAGTTCGATCAGCGACGTGACCGGCACACCGTCGCCGCGGCCGCCTGGCAGCATGGCGACCGCCACCGAATAGACGCGGCCATTGCTGCCCCACGCGACCAGCGTGTCCGGCGTGCGGCACGGGAACGCCGCGTAGAGCCCGTCGCCGGCCTTGAACGTGAAGCCCGCCGCGTCGAGCCCGTGGCCCTTCAGCGCGCGCACCCAACCCTTCTGCGACACCACGACCGTGACCGGTTCGTCGACCACGCGCGCTTCGAACGTTGCGCGCTTTTCCTGCTGGATAAGCGTGCGGCGCTCGTCGCCATACTGTTTGGCGTCGCCTTCGATTTCCTTGATGAGCAGCCGCTTCATGGCCGACTCGCTGCCGAGCAGTTCTTCCAGCCTGGCCTTCTCGTCTTTAAGTTCGGCCAGTTCCTTCTCGATCTTGATCTTCTCGAGCCGCGCCAGTTGACGCAGCCGGATTTCAAGAATGTCTTCGGCCTGACGATCCGACAAGCCGAACGCGGCCATCAACGCGACCTTCGGTTCGTCCGATTCGCGAATGATGCGGATGACTTCGTCGATATTCAAAAAGACGATCATCCGGCCTTCGAGAATATGAATCCGGTCGTCGACCTTGCTCAAGCGATGCCGCGTGCGACGCGTCACCGTGGCGAAGCGGAACGCGATCCACTCGTGCAGGATTTCGCTCAAGCCCTTCTGACGCGGCCGGCCGTCGCCGCCCACCATCACCAGATTCAGCGAGGCGTTCGATTCGAGGCTCGTGTGCGCGAGCAACGTGTTGACGAAATCGGTCTGATCGATACGGCTCGACTTCGGCTCGAACACGAGGCGCACCGGCGCGTCCTTGCCGGACTCGTCGCGCACCGCGTCGAGCAGCGCCAGCATGGTCTGCTTGGTCTGCAGCTGTTCGGGCGTGAGCGTCTTCTTGCCGAGCTTGATCTTCGGATTGGTCTGCTCTTCGATTTCCTCAAGCACCTTCTGTGCGGCCGTGCTCGGCGGCAGTTCGGTGATGACCAGTTGCCACTGGCCGCGCGCGAGTTCTTCGATCTTCCAGCGCGCGCGCACCTTCAGGCTGCCGCGGCCGGATTCGTAGGCGGCGGAGATTTCCGCTTCGCTAGAGATGATCTGGCCGCCGCCCGGAAAGTCGGGGCCGGGAATGTACTGCATCAATTCCGCGTGCTGGAGCTTCGGATTGCGGATCATCGCAACCGCGGCCGCCGCGACTTCGCGCAGATTGTGCGACGGAATTTCCGTGGCCAGACCCACCGCAATGCCGGACGCGCCGTTCAGCAGCACGAACGGCAAGCGCGCGGGCAGCAGCCTCGGCTCGTCGAACTCGCCGTCGTAGTTCTTCATGAAATCGACCGTGCCCTGGTTGATTTCATCGAGCAGCAGTTTCGCGATCGGCGTGAGGCGCGCTTCCGTGTACCGCATGGCCGCCGCACCGTCGCCGTCGCGCGAGCCGAAGTTGCCCTGCCCGTCGATCAGCGGATAGCGCATCGAGAAGTCTTGCGCGAGACGCACCAGCGCGTCGTACGCGGACTGGTCGCCGTGCGGGTGATACTTACCGAGCACGTCGCCGACCACGCGCGCGGACTTGACCGGCTTCGCGTTGTCGGAGAGGCCCATGTCGTTCATCGCGAACAGGATGCGGCGCTGAACCGGCTTCTGGCCGTCGCACACATCCGGCAGCGCGCGGCCCTTGACCACGCTCACCGCATAGTCGAGATACGCGCGTTCCGCGTAATTGCCGAGCGTGAGAAAGTCGCCTTCCGGAGGTGGCGGCGCGGTGAAAAGGTCGAGAGTGTTATCGTCGTCCATCTAGATTCCGTATCCGTGTTTGGCGTGAAGTTGCCGTGCGTTTTCAATATCCATGCGCGCGTGATTCTCTATGCGCGCGCTCAGATATCCGCTTCCACTTCGTTGCCCTTTTCTTCCAGCCAGCTGCGCCGCGACGCCGCTTCCCCCTTGCCCATCAGCATCGTCATACGCGCCACCGTGGCGTCGTAGTCGAGCTCGCCGAGCGCCACTGGGGTCAGGCGCCGCGTGTCGGGGTTCATCGTGGTATCCCACAACTGCTCCGCGCTCATTTCGCCCAAGCCCTTGAAGCGGCTGATCGACCACTGCGTGTCGCGCACCCCGTCTTTGCGCAGCTTGTCGAGAATCGCTTCGAGTTCGCCTTCGTCGAGCGCATACAGCTTCTGCGCCGGCTTCTTGCCGCGCGCGGGTGCGTCGACCCGGAACAGCGGCGGTCGCGCCACGCACACGTGGCCGCGTTCGATCAGCTGCGGGAAATGCTTGAAGAACAGCGTAAGCAGCAGCACCTGAATGTGCGAGCCGTCGACGTCCGCGTCCGACAGAATGCAGATCTTGCCGTAGCGCAGATTCGACAGATCGACCTTGTCGTCCGGGCTATGCGGATCGACGCCGATCGCCACCGAAATGTCGTGCACTTCGTTATTGGCGAACAGCCGGTCACGCTCGGTTTCCCACGTGTTCAGCACCTTGCCGCGCAGCGGCAGGATGGCCTGATATTCCTTGTCGCGGCCCATCTTCGCGGAGCCGCCCGCCGAGTCACCCTCCACGAGGAACAGTTCATTGCGGCCGATTTCCGTCGATTCGCAATCGGTCAGCTTGCCCGGCAACACGGCCACGCCGGAGCTCTTGCGCTTCTCGACCTTCTGCCCCGCACGCGTGCGCGCCTGCGCCTGCTTGATGACGAGGTCAGCGAGTTTCTTGCCGAGCTCGACGTGCTGATTCAGCCACAACTCCAGCGCAGGACGCGCGAACGACGACACCAGTTTGACCGCGTCGCGGCTATTCAGGCGTTCCTTGATCTGCCCTTGGAATTGCGGATCGAGCACCTTGGCCGACAGCACGAAAGACACGCGCGCGAACACGTCTTCAGCGAGCAACTTGACGCCCTTCGGCTGCAGGTTATGCAATTCGACAAAACTCTTCACCGCCTGGAACAGCCCGTCGCGCAAACCGGATTCGTGCGTGCCGCCCGCGGGCGTCGGAATCAGGTTCACGTACGACTCGCGCATGAGCGTGCCTTCCTCGCTCCACGCAACCACCCACGAGGCGCCCTCGCCTTCCGCGAAGGTCTCTTCGCTCGCGCGCGAGTTTTCGACGTAGCGCTCGCCCTCGAACAGCGGAATCAGCAGATCGCTGCCGTTCATGCCTTCGAGCAGATAGCCACGCAGGCCGTCTTCATATTTCCAGCTTTGCCGTTCGCCGGTTTTCTCGTTGATCAGCGTGACTTCCACGCCCGGCAACAGCACCGCTTTCGAGCGCAGCAGACGCTGCAATTCGCCGAGCGGCAGGTTCGGCGAATCGAAGTACTTCGGATTGGCCCACGCGGTGACGCGCGTACCGGACTTCTTGTCGCCTTTCGTGGCGGGGCGCACTTCGAGTTCCCTGGCGACGTCGCCATTGGCGAAACTCAGCTCGGCGACCTTGCCCTCGCGCCACACAGTGACGTCGAGGCGCGTGGACAGCGCGTTGGTGACCGACACGCCGACGCCGTGCAGGCCGCCCGAGAACGTGTACGCGCCGCCGGCGGCTTTATCGAACTTGCCGCCCGCGTGCAGGCGCGTGAAAACGATTTCGACGACCGGCACGCCTTCTTCCGGATGCAGGCCGAACGGGATGCCGCGGCCGTCGTCTTCCACCGAGACCGAATGGTCCGCGTGCAGCGTGACCGTGATTTGCCGGCCGTGACCGCCGAGGGCCTCGTCCGACGCGTTGTCGATGACTTCCTGAATGATGTGCAGCGGATTCTCGGTGCGGGTGTACATGCCGGGCCGTTGCTTGACCGGCTCCAGACCCTTCAACACCTTGATCGACGCTTCGCTATACGCGGCGTTTGGCTTTTTCGTAGACATGGTTGACTCGGGTGCGTCGGTTCATCGTTGTCCACAGGAGCTGTGGACAGGTCCGTGGACAATGCGTTGAGTTTTCAAAAAAAGCGAAACGAAACAATGGGGTTAGGTGGGGTGCCCGTGGTGCGGGCAAGCTGTTTGTCGCATGGCTTCCCGGTGGCGCGCTCGACGGCGGCCCGAAGCCGGCCCTGCGTGAAGCCAGTGCGGGCAACGTCGACGCCGGTGCGAACGCCGGGGAAGCCTGTTCGCGGGGTATTTTACTGATTTCGATCCGCGCGGCAATTCACGACACGTGGGATTGGCCGTCCGGATAAGGCGCGGCCGCGGCGCCGCTCGATCCCGCGCCGCGCCGGCGCCTCACTTGCGGCGGTTTTCCAGCTCGTCCCAGCGCTCGAGCGCGATCAGCAGTTCCTCGTCGATCGCGGCGTAGCGTTCGGTCAGGCGCGTGCCTTCCTGCGCGTCTTTGGCGAACACGGAGCCGTCTGCGAGTTGCGCGCCGATCGTTTTCTGCTCCGCTTCGAGCGCGGCGATCTTCCCCGGCAGCGCCTCCAGTTCGCGCTGCTCCTTGAACGACAGCTTCGCGGCGCGTTGCGTATTGCGGCCCGCGGAACTGTCTTTGCCCGGCGCCGCGTCTTTGCCCGCTTCCTTGCCGGCTTCTTTCTGCGCGTCCAGCGCCATCTGCTGCGAGCGGTCGCGCTGGATCTGCCAGTCGGTAAAGCCGCCGACGTACTCGCGCCACTTGCCGCCCCCCTCCGACGCGATCACCGACGTCGCGACGTTGTCCAGGAACGCGCGATCGTGGCTGACCAGCAGCACCGTGCCGTCGTATTCCGTGAGCAGTTCTTCGAGCAGTTCGAGCGTGGGAATATCGAGGTCGTTGGTCGGCTCGTCCAGCACCAGCACGTTGGCCGGGCGCGCGAACAGGCGCGCGAGCAGCAGACGGTTACGCTCGCCGCCCGACAGCGACTTGACCGGCGAACGCGCGCGTTCCGGCGCGAACAGGAAGTCGCCGAGGTAACTCATGACATGCTTCTTCTGGCCGTTGACTTCGACCCACTCGCTGCCCGGGCTGATGGTGTCGGCGAGGCTGTTTTCCAGATCGAGCTGCGCGCGCATCTGGTCGAAATACGCGACCTGCAGGTTCGTGCCAATACGCACCGTGCCTTCGTCCGGCGCCAATTCACCGAGAATCAGCTTGAGCAGTGTGGTTTTGCCCGCGCCGTTCGGGCCGACAAAGCCGATCTTGTCGCCGCGCATGACGGTGGCCGTGAAGTTGTCGACCACCGTGCGCGAACCGTAGCGTTTGGTGACGTCGGTCAATTCGGCGACGATCTTGCCTGACTTCTCGCCCTGGCCGACGTCGAGCTTGACGTTGCCCTGCACGTTGCGGCGTTCCGCGCGCTGGTTGCGCATTTCCACGAGCCGCGCGATCCGGCCGACGCTGCGCGTGCGGCGCGCCTCGACGCCCTTGCGAATCCACACTTCTTCCTGCGCGAGCAGCTTGTCGAACTTGGCCGCTTCCACCTGCTCGACTTCGAGCTGCTGCGCCTTGCGCGTCTGGTAAGCCGAGAAATTGCCCGGATACGACAGCAAACGCCCGCGATCCAGTTCGACGATGCGCGTGGCGACGCGATCGAGAAACGCCCGGTCGTGGGTAATGAAGAGCAGGCCCGCGCGCAGTGAAACCAGCAGGTCTTCGAGCCAGCGGATGCCGTCGAAGTCGAGGTGGTTGGTCGGCTCGTCGAGCAGCAGCACGTCGGGCTGCACGACCAGCGCGCGCGCCAGCGCGACGCGCTTTTGCATGCCGCCCGACAGCGAGCCCACCCGCGCCTCGCCGTTCAGACCGATCTGCTGCAACGTGGTTGCGACGCGCGTGCTCCAGTTCCAGGCGTCCGAATGGTCCAGCGCCGATTGCAGCGTGTTCATGCGCGCCATCAGCGCGTCGTGCTCCGCGCCTTCCGGCTCGTCGGCAAGCTGGTTGGCGACCGCGTCGTATTCGTCCAGCAACGCGCGAGCGTGCGTGAGGCCGGCGGCGACCGCGTCGAACACCGTGTCGTCCGTATCGAACTCCGGCTCCTGCGGCACGTAAACCGTGGTCAGGTTCTGCTGGCGCGTGACGAGACCGTCGTCAGGCCGGGTCAGATCGGCGACGATCTTCAGCAGCGACGACTTGCCCGCGCCGTTGCGGCCGATCAGCCCGACGCGCTCGCCCGCTTCGAGAGAAAAATCCGCGTGATCGAGCAACGCGACGTGACCGAAGGCCAGTTGGGCTCCGGTAATGGTGTAAAGCGACATGGAGAATTGGAGAAGACAGCGATGAGTCGGAACTGCCCATTGTACCGGGCGCAGGGGCGGCTGCCTGTCTGCCGGAAGAGATAGGCCGAATGGCTGGCTTGCCGGACACGGATAAACCCGGTGCGGATGGCGCAGAAGCCTGCTGGCCCGGCCGGAGCGCCTTCGCGCGCGCCCGGCCGTCTCGTGCGGCGGATTACTTCACGTGCACCGTGATGGTCTTGCTCATTTCCGGGCCATACGAACGATGTGCGCCGTCGCCGAATTGCAGCGTCAGCGTGTGGTCGCCCGGCGGCAGCGTCAGATCGGTCTCGGTCTGGCCCTTGCCGAAGTGCAGCGACTTGTCGTTCGCGGGGATCACCTCGCCCTTCGGCAGCGGCTTGCCGTCCACCAGCAGATGATGGTGGCCCGTGCCTTCCGTCATCGTGCCTGCCGGCGCGATCTTCATGCCGTCGACACCGAACACGACGTGGACGGGATTGCTGACGGTCGCGCCGTCCGCCGGCTGGACGAACGACACGCTTGCCGCCTGCGCCACGCCGGATACGGCGAGCAATCCGGCCAGTACCGTACCGGCCAACCATGTGTTTTTGAACATCGTTTTTCTCCTTGTTGGGAAACGAGAGTCATGCGCGAGCCATGCTGGCGACGACGGCGCCCTCAGTAGGCTGAGGCCGATCGTCGCAATTCATGCGGGGCGCCCGGAGCGCCGGTCCAAGGGATCAGCAGCGGATCAGAGCATACACGCAGTGTGTGACGCGGTTCATCTACTGGATTCCGAGTTTATCCCCGGACGTGCCGGGCGGTTTGCGGCGCTGCCGCGTGGGTAGTTTTCTGCCGGATTGACAAATTCCGGTAATATTGCGGGTCGCCGCCGCGCCCAAAAAAGGGGCAGACTGGGCGGATCATTGCATTGAACTGGAAAAGAGTACGTCGTGAGCGAAGTAATTGAAGTGACTGAATATAAGAGCTGGGTCTGCCTGATTTGCGGCTGGATCTACAACGAGGAAGAAGGCCTGCCAGAGGAAGGCATCGCGCCAGGCACGCGCTTTGCCGCGATTCCCGAAGACTGGCGCTGCCCGCTGTGCGACGTGGGCAAAGCCGAATTTGCGGTGGTGGAGTTCTGAGGCGCACTGATCGGGTTGCCGGAGCGCGGCGTTGATGGTTTGCGCAGCCGGCGGTTCGCGCGGCCCAGCAGGCTATATGCTTGCTGGGCCGTTTGGTTTGTGGGATTCGGGTGGCGCATGCAGTCCGAATGCAGCCCTCCTCGCGTTCGGGCGTGTTTGATATACTCTGCGCTCGCTGGTGAATCCGGACTGCTCCCGATCCTCGCGGAGCTTGTCCGGCAGCGCGATTGCGGCGATTATTGCGGTTTGGTCCTCTCCCTGTAGTTCAATGGATAGAACAAGTGCCTCCTAAGCGCTAGATACAGGTTCGATTCCTGTCAGGGGGACCAAGAAGCTTCCCAGCGTCACCCAGATTTGCCCAGAAAAGCCCCGTATGCCTTGCGCTGCGGGGCTTTTTGCTGTCGTCGTTGCCCCCGTTCGCCCAACACAAGCCCGACTAGTTGGGGATATCGGTACGGATATCCCCAGAAGTGCCGCTTAGCTACCGCACGCCAGGCCTGCCTTGCCGCTCGGCCTCGATTTGCATCGCAGCAAACTGATTCTCGCGATCACGCTCGCGTCTATCATTGCTATCGATTTCATCACGCTGCCTGCGCCCAAAAGTATTCTGATCAAAGCAGTTCCAAACATTTACGTCAGCCCACCGAAAAAACCTCTTTCCGTTCTTAAACCACATCGGGACATGAGCGCTGCGGATGCATAAGGATCGCGTGTTGAAAATGGCCGAACCTTCGGACACGAAAGAGGAATATGAAGCCAGGATCATCCATCGCTTCGGCGGTCAATGGGAACTTGAACCAATCGTCGAAAAGTAATCGCCGCGGCATCGTCAATCCATACCCCGCGCACGCCGAACACAATCAGACGATAGCCGCCTACACCACCACGCCGCGCCGGATTGCGAGCCGCGACAAGACCAGTCTCTGGACGGGAATCTCTATCAGATGATGAGCCGCTGCCGCGACCGCGATAGCCGCCAACCAGTACAAGGCAGCCTTGGCCGCAACCGGGTAGCTCTGCGCCATATACCCGTGGTCCTCCGCAAACCGCAAGACGAGTTGATGCACCACGTACAAAGCAAAGCTGATCTCACCAAGATAAATGAGAAGCCGCGCTTGAAGAAGGCGAGACAGGCCGCCGTCTTCCAGCGCGAACACGGCTATCAGCAGAGCAAACAGAACACCCGCACCACAATTGGAAAGCCAGATTGCAACGGGCTTGCTCAGAGGGAAGGGTAGATCCGAGACAACCCTGAGATCGGCTGCCCAGATCGCTGACACGGCAATCAGCACAGCGCCGATCTCGAACGCGCTCGCGCGCCAACCACCTTCAATGGCATTCCGAAGTGTGCCCCGTAGTTGATAGGCAGCGATGCCCATCATGAATTCGCTCAGTCTGGTTATCGGCGAAATGTACGCGGACCACAGCATAAGCGGGCGGCCCATGTTCTCGAAGGCGACCAGCATTGCAGCCGTGACGAGTATCGTTCCCGCGAGCTTGACCGCCCACGTGGCATTCACCCGCCAGATCAGCAATGGGAAAACCGCATAGAAAAAGGCCTCATCGGACAAGCTCCATGAGACTCCATTCAAAGAGAAGTACGTGGCGATGTCGGGTGACCATGCATGCAGCAGCAGCACGTTGAGGATTGCCGCAGAGCTGCCAACCGACCCACCCTCGTAATGGATCAGCCACGCTGCCGCCGCGGCGCCGACGAGGTGAAGAGGCCAAATCCTAGCCAACCGCTTGATATAAAAGATGTAGAGATCCGACCTTGAGGTGATCGTTCTGTGGGTGTGGGCGAGGATATAGCCAGACAGAACGAAAAAGAGGGACACGGCTTGCGTGAGCGCCAGGTGTTCAGCGAGGCCGAAATAGCCGAATTCGCGGCGGGTGTGGAAAACAACCACCATGCCCGCAGCAAAAAACCGCAACGACGTAAGCGAATCGATTTTTTGAGCCGGCACTGTAATGTCCCGAAAAATTTTGACATATCAGCAGTGTCCGTGCCTGCGCCTTCACAGGCGGTAATCCGCGGACACAATTGCCCTCGAACTTCGACGCATGTCCCCACTCTGATCTTTTAAGGGGGTACACCATGCTCAAGCTCATTGCAGTCATTGGTCTGGCGGCCGTTTTATCGGGTTGCGTCGCCTATCCCGCCGGCTACGGGTACGCCGATCCCGGATACGCCTACGGGCCGGACTATGGTCCGGCGTACGGCTATGGCACTATCAATGTCTGGGCCGGTGGTGGCGGCGGCGGTTACCACCACGGCGACTACCACCATGGAGGATGGGACCATGGGCGCGGACGCTGGGAAGGCGGCCGCGGCGGTGGGCATGGAGGTGGACACGGCGGCGGAGGCGGTGGTCACGGGCGCTAACGCGCCGTAGCCTGCATTCGTCGCAGCGTATCAACGTCACCGGCAATATCAGCCTCGCGAAGTGACAAATCTTTTTGAGGCCGCTTCATGCGGCCTCTTTTTGCGAGCGTCGCGGATTCGTTGGCGCCATACGGTCCGTCGCTATACCCGCGATCTGGTCAATTGCCAATTGCCACACGCCCGTCACAATTCAAAATTAGCAACTCACGTACAGACGAAAATATCCGCCGAATCGCCGGAATATGACGTAGCCACGAGCGGCTTATCTGGCGCCAGGCGCGATTAACCAATAGCGTTCACGACACGCCTGCACACCCGGACAGACGCGGCCCGGATCGGGTAAACTGCGCGCGACCACAAAATAATATCCACATATGACCAACTACAAAGCCACCTTCGAACGGGACGGATTTCTGGTTCTTCCGAAATTCTTTGCCGAACAACGTATCGACGCGGTGCAAGCGGCAGTTAAAGCAAAAATCGCGGCGCGCCCACGCGATGTCGTCGTAGACGTTCTCGACACAAACGAACGTAAGCTGCTCTCCAGCCTCACGCCTGAGCAGATCCGCACGACGCGCATGAAAGTCAACGACCTTTATCTAAACACACCGGCAGTGCGGGATATCGCGATCGACACCGATCTCGCGAAAATCCTTTCCGATTGCATGGGCACGCCGATAGCGCTTTGCAACAGCCTGTATTTCGAAAAAGGAAGCGCCCAGCCGCCCCACGTCGACGCGATCTATATGACGCCCCAGACGCACGGACATCTACTCGCGTCGTGGGTCGCGCTGGAAGACGTGCATGAAGACGCCGGCCCGCTCGAATACTACCCGGGCAGCCAGTTGATCCCGCAGTGGAAATTCAGCAACGGAACCTATCACTCGGTCCCTGAAGAGATGGGCGCGTGGCACGCGTACATGGACGCGCAGTTGAAAGAGCGCGGGCTTACGAAACAAAGCTTCGCCGCGAAGAAAGGCGACGTGTTCATCTGGCACGCACATTTGCTTCACGGCGGCGGTCCGATCAATGATGTCCGTCGCACTCGCAAATCGCTGGTATTCCACTATTACACCGCTGCGGACAGTCGAACCAGGTTCAGACTCGAACCGCAGAATGAGGTTTTCTGGATCAGGCGCAGCCCTCAATCCGTACCCACTGCACTGACGGGATGGAAGAAGGCAATCAGAAGAATCAAGCGGTTGATTGCCTGATCGGCTTCCCGCAATTCGTCTGCGCGGCGCAATCTCGCCGAAAGACTCTCCGTCTTCGCAGAATCAAACCGTGGCACGCGTCGGCATTCGAACTTCCTTCCGAGAAACCGGTGGGAGCCTCTTCGTGCCGACAAAGCCATGTTTGCACGCAGGTCGGCCTCAAGCATTCGGCCGGTGGAGCCTGAGTCGGACACGTTTTACGCAGCTTGTGAAGGCGAGCTGCAAGGTCTGCATCTAAAGTTTGTTCGGCGGCTGCCGAAAATCAGGCATGGACAACGACGACCGACTCCGCCCCGGCCACCCTCTCTATGAAGAGGCGATGGCCCTCGAAATGACCGTACGTACCCTGCGCCGCGCACAAGGCAAGAAGAACCCCGAAGACGTTCTCTATGCCTCGCCGGAATGGGACGTCGTCAGCGAAGAGTTTGTTCGCGATCTTTATCGGGCAATGGGCGGCAATCCCGGGGATTTGCATTGACAATCCGACTGTGTGACTGCCGCACGCCGAATCAGCGCCCCCTATTCCGAAGTCTGCTGTCGAAGGTCGAGTAACAGCTTCGACACGGGCCTTCAATACGAAATGTTTCGCCCGCCCGAGCCAAGCTCGCGTAATTTTGTCACCGCGGCACGCAGCGGCGCGGTGATTCGCCAGGAAGTGGACGACTCGAGCGCCTTGATTGTCGAAGTCCTCGATGCAATCTCATCTTGCATCACCGCAAGCCTCGCTCGCAATTCCGCGAGGGCTTTCTCGGCTTCGGCAAGCCGCCCCGTAGCATCCGCGGTGCCCACTGAAGCGCCGTAAAACTCCTCGGTCGCGAGTTCCACGCGAGGGGGTTCTTTGCGAAGGACGATAATCATCTCTCCGCCGGTTTCTCCGCGCGCAGGCACAAAATCGGCGAGATTGAATTCCACGAAACCCATCATGAGAATAGGTTTCAAAACCCTGGATACGATCGTACCGCTTTCGAAAACATGGTTGTGAATACCGACATGCGGAGGCGCCTTCAGTTTCTCCTTGATACGGTTCATGTCCAGTTTGTCCGACACATGCATCGGCATATTGACGAATGCTTCGTCGTAATAGATCTCGCATTCGATTTGATGCTCGCGTGGAATTTCCTCGACGCCGGCCAGATACTCGGCCACAAAATGGCTCAGCGCCGTATCCTGACGATATTTGTCGAAACTGAACTTCTTGTCCGGCAGCGCAAGAAAGAGGATTGCGCCAGGCTGCATCATGTCGCACAGATCGGATAACCATTGAATCATGTTCGGCGCATGTTCCATCACATGATTCGCGATAATGTAGTCGAACTTATCGCCGATATAATCGCCGTACCGGTTCGAATGAACCACATAATCGATTTCGGGTATGTCGACGACCATATCCGGGTGCGTGCACTCCTGAACCAGCTGCTCTTTGTTTTTCCAGTCCAGATACCGCACGTCTGCTTCCGATTTGAAGACGGTCGGCTGATCATACGGCCCGATTTCCAGGCCGACGCCGGAGAGATCGATGTGTTTCAGAAGGTGCCCGCGGCGAAGCGTCGTAACCAGATTCATGAACCACCTCTCGGCAAAGGGGTTTCCAATTGCGCAACTTACCATGCCTTGCCGAGCCGGCGGATAAAAACAATCAATGACTATTGGTATAACGAATATGACCGTCATTACGGCGATTGTGGGATTTTGGCCTCGTAACGAATGTGCGGCCCGCGCCGCACGAGATGCCGTACCCACTGGTGTGACCTTGTCGCGGCACGGCCGGAGATAAATTTTTCGGCCGCCCGCGTGAACCCGTTACGACGGACGCTTCGGAATCTCCAATCCTTTTGCCACGGCCGGGCGCGCGACAAACGCAGCCAGCGCGCGCGTGACATTCGGAAAATCCTGAATGCCGACGAGGTCGCCCGCCTCATAAAACCCGATCAGATTACGCACCCACGGGAAGGTAGCGATATCGGCGATCGAGTAGGTATCGCCGAGAATCCACTCGCGTCCTTCGAGTTGGCGATCCAGCACGCCGAGCAGTCTTATCGATTCGGCGATGTAACGATCGCGCGGACGCTTGTCTTCGTATTCCTTGCCGGCGAACTTGTGGAAGAAACCCACCTGGCCGAACATCGGCCCGATACCGCCCATCTGGAACATCACCCATTGGATCGCTTCATAGCGTCCGGCGGCATTCTGCGGAATGAACCGGCCGCTCTTCTCCGCGAGATAAATCAGGATCGCGCCGGACTCGAATAACGACAGCGGTTTGCCATCGGGCCCATTCGGATCGATGATCGCCGGAATCTTGTTGTTCGGATTGAGCGACAGAAACTCCGGCGTCATCTGATCGTTCGTATCGAAGCGCACGAGATGCGGCTCGTACGGCAAACCCGTCTCTTCGAGCATGATCGACACCTTCACGCCATTGGGCGTGGGCAGCGAGTAGAGCTGAATCCGGTCAGGATGCCCGGCAGGCCATTTCTTCGTGATCGGAAAAGCGGATAGATCGGTCATGTGACGGTGTAACCCTTGTGCGAGTGTTGTGGGTTGAAATGAAAATCGGGCCTCGTAATCGGCTGGGGCAGCCGGACGGTAGCGGAAATGCCGACGCGGGAGCGCCAAATATAAACCGGCTCGGCACAACGCGCAGGGACGAGTCCCGATGAGCGGCAACGGCGCGCCTGACCGTCCGCGTAATCGAGCTCCGGGACTGCGAACACAAACCGCCCGCTAGCCGTGACTCACCACAAATCCTTGGTCGCCGCGCCGGCGCGCAAGTTATAACCTTCCCGCCACAACGACGCGCCAACCGTCAGAAGCAGCGTCTTCTGTTCGCCGTCGAGCAACTCCCACGCCGCGGCCAGCCAACTGGCGAAGCTCCCGCAGGTCTGTTCCAGGTCGACGGGCGTTTTGCCCTCTAGATACTGCCTTTCGAACATCGAAAGAATTTTTTCGGGTGTCATGGGCGCCGTCTCCGTGTTGGATGCGGCAAGTCTAAAGGCGCCGAGCCGCGCGCGAAATGCTCTGGACGCCGACTCCGGGTTACTCCCAGGCGAAGGCCGCCATCTGCCGGAAAACCCACTCCCCAAGGAAAAAAGCAGCGCTAAAGAACGGAAAAGGCGCCGAAGCGCCTTGTCCGTCAATTGCATCGGAGCCCGGTTACGGCGCGTTGCGCTTTGCATTGTCCTTGGCGTCTTCCTTAGCGTCGCCATAGGCCTTTTGCACCTTGCCCGCGCCTTGTTGCAGGTCGCCCTTCAGTTCCTTGCCCGGGTTGTCGGTGACCTTGCCGACCGCTTCATTGACCTTGCCCTTGACCTGCTCGGTCACACCCTTCACCTGGTCCTTGTTCATGTTCGGCTCCACTATTTGGAATGCCGGCGCGACATTACGCCAGTATCCACATTCAGCAACGGGTGTGCCCGAAGCCGCAGGCGGCCCGTTTGCCTGGCGAGCGCCGCGAAAAAATATTCCAGAAAAGTCCTAAAGTCCCGCCGCAGCCTGCCGTAAAGGTGCCAAGGAGGAGCCATGGACCGTCCACTCGTTACGCTTTTGGGGTCGTCCCAAGCTGTACTGATCGATCGGGACATCGCGCATATCGCGCGTGTGATGAGGCCGTCTTTACACGGCGATCTGGGCGGCCCAATCCTGCCGGCCGCCTACTGGCGCAAACGTCTGTACCAGTTGCTCGACGCCGGCAATCTGTCCCACGCGCAACTGTGCGCGGTCGACAGCCTTCTGCTCCAGCTCGATCAGTATCAGGCCGAGCCCCAATTGGCATGGGACGCACTGGCCCCGGCCTCCGCCGCCTTGTTCCCGCCACCTTATCCGGCTAGCGCCCGCCACACTGCCTGAAACGCTGCGAGCCTGAACCGCCGGCCCTTTTCAGGCTAGCCGTCCGCTCTTTGCTCACGAATAAAAAAAAGGCCGCGAATCATGCCGCGGCCTCAACACGTCGCAACGCGGGGAATTCGCGTCACGCGGCAAGCCTACACGCACAATTGTGACAGCCGCATTTAGCCGCGGACTTTCCGCGTCCGTGGCGGACCGAGGCGTGAAATTTTCCACCCAAGCGGCGCAAAAAATGGGGAATTGGGACGACCTTAGGTCATAATGTCCGCAAAAATTCCCAGCAAGGACACTCGTGACCCTCGCCGCACCGCTCGCACTGCTCAAGCAAGCGCGCGCCCGCTTCACTCAACGCGAAATCGCCGCGCATGTCGGCAAGGACATCAAGACGGTGCGCCGCTGGGAAAAAGGCGAAACGCCGTGCCCTGCCATGTTGGAGCCGGCTTTGCGCGATCTGCTGCAAAACCGGGCGCAAGCCGGAGGCGGCGCGGGCGGCGGTGCCCAATTCCGCTTTATCGATCTGTTCGCCGGCATCGGCGGGATTCGCATGGGCTTCGAAGCGCACGGCGGCGACTGCGTCTTTACGAGCGAGTGGAACGACTTTTCGACCAAAACGTATCGCGAGAATTACCCGGGCGACGGCGAGCACGCGCTGATCGGCGACATCGTGTCGTTTCCGGCTGAAGAGGTGCCGGGCCACGACGTGCTGCTCGGCGGCTTCCCATGCCAGCCGTTTTCGATCGCTGGGGTCAGCAAGAAAAATGCGCTCGGGCGGCCACATGGTTTCGAGTGCACGACGCAGGGCACGCTGTTCTTCGACGTCGCCCGGATCATCGCGGCAAAACGTCCCGCCGCGTTCCTGCTGGAGAACGTGAAGAATCTGCTGTCACACGACAAGGGCCGCACCTTCGACGTGATCCTGCAAACTTTGCGCGATGAACTGGGCTACGAAGTGCACTACCGCGTGGTGGACGGCCAGCATTTCACGCCGCAGCACCGCGAGCGGATCATTATCGTCGGCTTTCGCGGCGAGACCTCCTTCTCCTGGGACGATCTGCATCTGCCGGAAAACGGCCCGCGCCTCGGTTCGATCCTGCATCGCACGGACGGCAGCGAACCGGTGCTGCCGTGGGACCACGACCGCTTCTTCGATCACACGAGCCGGCGCGTGCAACCCAAGTACACGCTCACGCCGAACCTCTGGACCTATTTGCAGAACTACGCGGAAAAACACCGCGCGGCGGGCAACGGTTTCGGCTTCGGTATGGCTTATCCGGACAGCGTGACGCGCACGTTATCGGCGCGCTATCACAAGGACGGCTCGGAGATCCTCGTCTATCAGGGCGAGGCGCTGCGTCCGCGCCGCCTCACGCCGCGCGAATGCGCGCGGCTGATGGGCTTTCCCGACACCTTCAGAATCCCGGTGAGCGACACGCAGGCCTACCGGCAATTCGGCAACAGCGTCGTGATGCCGGTGATGCGCGAAGTGGCGCGCATCATGCTGCCGCACGTGCAAACCCTGCTCGCGAAGGAGACGCGCCGTGGTTCGAAGCAGACTCTCTCGCTGCACGCCTGAGCGCTCGGTCGGTGTTTGCGCCCGG
Organism: Paraburkholderia dioscoreae; assembly: GCF_902459535.1. Classification (NCBI taxonomy): domain Bacteria; kingdom Pseudomonadati; phylum Pseudomonadota; class Betaproteobacteria; order Burkholderiales; family Burkholderiaceae; genus Paraburkholderia; species Paraburkholderia dioscoreae. Next base: position 1,191,028 of record NZ_LR699553.1, on the reverse strand, counting down.
CATGTCGCCTCATTGGCCCAGCATTAGAAATGGTCGATATCGTCGATAGCGCGACGCGCAGCCGGATGATGTCCGGCATCCGCGGCCGCAATACCAAGCCCGAGATCCTGATCCGCAGCCTGCTGCACCGGCAAGGCTTTCGCTTTCGTCTGGATGCGCGCGATCTGCCGGGACGCCCGGACATCGTCTTGCCGCGCTATCGCGCTGTCGTGCTGGTGCATGGCTGTTTCTGGCATGGCCACGACTGCCGTCTTTTCAAATGGCCGCAAACGCGGCCGGAGTTCTGGCGCGACAAGATCGGCCGCAATCGCAGCAACGACGAGAAGGTTCGCGCGGCGCTGCTCGCAAGTGGCTGGCGCGTCGCCGTGGTGTGGGAATGCGCTTTGCGTGGTGCCAACCGCGATATCGAAGGTGTCTTGCAACGGCTCGTCGAATGGCTGAAAGGCGACGCGCCGAGCTTCGAGGAGCGCGGCTGAAAGCCGCAAACAGCCCTTCCGGCTTGAGCCGGTCCGAAGCCCGCTGGTGATACACTCGACTGGCTAACCCGGGGGTATTTCGGCGTGGCGCCCTGCGCTGCAACACAAGCGCACAACTGCCCGCCCCGACCATCCCGGAACCACTCAAGAAGGGAGGCACATCATGGCAGAATTCCGTCTCTGGTCCGACGAATTTCCCACCAATGGCTTCATGCCGAAAGCCCACGAATATCATGACAAGGCCTTCGGCGTGGACGGCGAGAACATCTCGCCCGCGTTGCAGTGGGAAGCGCCGCCGCCCGACACCCAAAGCTTCGCGCTCACCGTTCACGATCCCGACGCGCCCACCGGCAGCGGCTTCTGGCACTGGGTCGTGGTGAACATCCCGGCCGACGTCCGCTCACTGCCGCGCAACGCCGGCAAGGCGGACGGCTCGTTGCTGCCGCACGGCGCGCTGCAGGTGCGCAACGACTACGGCACGGTCGGCTTCGGTGGTGCCGCACCGCCGCGCGGCGACAAGGCGCACCGCTACATCTTCCGTCTGCATGCGCTGCGGGTGCCGCATCTGCCGATCAACGCGGACACCACCAATGCGGTGGCACGTTTCATGACCCATCTGAACGAACTCGACTCGACTACTCATACCGGCCTGTACGAACTCAAATAACGCGCGAGCCGCGATGCCGGCGCGCGCCAGATGGCGCCGGCATCAGCGTTGCGACTGCCGGCTCTCCCGACAACGGCGGGCAGCGCATGCGACTTGTCGCGTGACCCGCGAGCCGCCTACTACAACTCGAACAATCGATGCACGCACAACCATCGCGCAAGGACGGCGCAGTGCCCGCCGAAGCGGCCGACACACTCGCCCCCGACACTTCGATTCCGGACAACGCCGAACAGGGCCTGCCGGTTCCACAACGCTACTGGGCGATGCTGGTCATCGCGCTCGCCCTCACGCTCGCGGTACTCGACAGCGCGATTGCCAACGTGGCGCTGCCGACAATCGCGCGCAACCTGCGCGCCAGCGCGGCCGGTTCGATCTGGGTCGTCAACGCCTATCAGCTTGCGATCACCATCTCGCTGCTGCCGCTCGCCTCGCTCGGCGACCGCATCGGCTACCGGCGCATCTATCTATCCGGCCTGATCCTCTTCACGGCCGCGTCGTTCGGTTGCGCGTTGTCGACTTCGCTGTCTACTCTCGCACTCGCTCGCGTGATTCAAGGCTTCGGTGCGGCGGGCATCATGAGCGTGAACACGGCGCTGGTGCGCATGATCTATCCACGCGCACAACTCGGGCGCGGCATCGCCGTCAACGCGATGGTAGTGGCGGTGTCGTCGGCAGTCGGGCCGACCGTCGCGTCCGGCGTGCTGTCCATCGCCTCGTGGCCGTGGCTGTTCGCGATCAATGTGCCGATCGGCATCGCGGCCATCGTCGGCGGCTTCAAGGCGCTGCCGATGAACCGCGGCCACGAATCGCCGTACGACTACCTGAGCGCCGTGATGAACGCGTTCGTATTCGGCCTGCTGATTTTTGCCGTGGACGGCCTCGGCCACGGCGAGCGCTTCGGCTACGTCGCGATCGAGGTGGTCGCCGCGGTGGTGATCGGCTATTTCTTCGTGCGCCGTCAGTTGACGCAACCCGCGCCTTTGCTGCCGGTGGATCTGCTCAAGATTCCTGTCTTCGCGCTTTCCATCGGCACGTCGATCTGTTCGTTCTGCGCGCAGATGCTCGCTTTCGTGTCGCTGCCCTTTCTGTTGCAGGAAACCTTGGGGTTCTCGCAAGTGGATACCGGCTTGCTCATGACGCCCTGGCCGGCAGTGATCATTATCGCGGCGCCGATTGCGGGCGTACTCTCGGACAAGGTGTCCTCGGGATGGCTGGGCGGCATCGGACTAGCCGCGATGGCGGCCGGGCTGATCCTGCTCGCCACACTCGGCGCGCATCCGGACGCCATGCAGATCACGTGGCGCATGGCCTTGTGCGGCGCGGGCTTCGGCATCTTCCAGTCGCCCAACAATCGCACCATGCTGGCCGCGGCGCCGCGCGAGCGCAGCGGCGGCGCGAGCGGCATGCTGGGCACCGCGCGCCTGACCGGGCAGACGCTCGGCGCGGCGCTGGTCGCGCTGATCTTCGGCGTTGCGCCGCAACACGGACCGACGATCGCGCTGTATGTGGCCGCATGCTTTTCGGCGGTTGCTGCGGTGATCAGCACGATGCGCGTCATGCAGCGGGTCAACGCGCAGCCGGCCTGAGCGCTTGCTCCAAGTTTTCAGTTGCGCCCATGCAAAAAGGGCACGTCTCGCATCATGCGATTCGCGCCCTTCTGTTCCTCTGCCCCACCTACGCTGCCCCTGATGACGTGACCGGCACACGCGGCGACACTTGCAAGCCGCGCGGCCGCTGCTCCCGCTACGACGATGCGGTCACGTCAGCGAGCTTTACCGCTTTGGCGGTCACCGAAGAGGCCGTGGCGACGTTGCGCAGATCGGCAAGGAAGGTGTCGCGCCAGACCGACAGATTGTTCTCGCGCATCGGCGCCATCATGTCGGCATGCCGCGCCTGACGTTCGGCGAGCGGCATCGACAGAGCGCGTTCGAGCGCTTCGGCCATCTGCGACAGATCGAACGGATTGACGACCAGCGCGCCCGGCAACTGCTCGGCGGCGCCGGCGAATTGCGACAGCACCAGCACGCCCGGATCGGCCGGATCCTGAGAGGCGACATACTCCTTCGCGACCAGATTCATGCCGTCGCGCAGCGGCGTCACATAACCGACCTGCGATTGGCGGAACAGCGCCATCAGCAGATTGCGCTCGTATTTGCGGTTCAGATACTGGATCGGCGTCCAGTCGAGTTGCGCGAACCGGCCGTTGATGCGCCCCGCCTCGCCCTCCAGCGTCTGACGAATCCGCTGGTAAGTCTGCACGTCCGCGCGCGTCGGCGGCGCGATCTGCACCAGCGAGACGCGTCCGTGCCACCCCGGCGCATTCAGCAACAGCCGCTCGAACGCCTGAAAGCGCTCCACCAGCCCCTTCGAATAGTCGAGACGGTCCACGCTCATGATCAGCTTGCGTCCGCGCATGCCGTCGCGCAGACTGCGCACCGGCTTGCGGTCGGTGAACTGCTCGGCGGCCTTGGCAATCGCGTCCGGATAGATTCCGATCGGATACGCGCCCACTTTCAGGAAGCGGTTATACGCATGCACCATGCCGTCTTCGCTCGACGTGCCGTGCTGGCCGCGCTCGATGAAATCGACGAACGACTGGCGATCGGCGTCGGTCTGGAAGCCGATCACGTCGTAGCTGCACATGGCCTTGACCAGTTCTTCGTGTGGCGGAATGGTGCGCAGCACTTCCGGCACCGGAAACGGAATATGCAGGAAGAAGCCGATGGGATTCTTCACGCCCAGCTCGCGCAGGCAGCGCGCGAACGGCAGCAGGTGATAGTCGTGAACCCAGATGATGTCGTCGGGCCTCAGCAATTCCTTGAGTTGCCTGGCGAGCGTGGCGTTCACGCGCTGATAGCCCGCGTATTCCTGCCGGTCGTAGCGCGAGAGGTCGTTGCGATAGTGGAACGTCGGCCACAGCGTCGCATTGGAAAACCCACGGTAGTACTGGTCGTAATCGCGCTTGGTGAGACCCACCGTCGCGTACGTCACGTTGCCCTGTTTCTCGATCACCGGAGCGCTCGGCTCGCTCACCGTCTCGCCGCTCCAGCCGAACCAGACCCCGCCGGTTTCCTTCAGCGCGTCCAGCACGCCGATCGCCAGCCCCCCCGCTGCGGGACGGCCTTCCTGAGTCGGCGCGACACGATTCGATACCACGATCAGTCTGCTCATTGGTGCTCCACCTAGTTCAGTTGTTTCGTTGCATACGGATATGTGCCAAAAAGGTGCATGCAAGTCGCGTGCCGTTTTTAGAGATATTGGAAATAAAAATGTATGCAGATGTGACAGACAAGCAGAAACGCGCAGCACCGTTTCGCCACGAAGAAATTTTTTCTGCTTTATCCGACGAAACCGGAAGGCCTATTTACCGGCCCCTGATCGGCTTTACGCGTCCTGTTCCGAGCCGAGGTCGCGCTGGTATTCGAGCCCTTCCGGGCGCACGCCGCCCTGGTTGTGCTCGCCGTCCGGCGGCGCATCGGGTGCGACGCGGTTCTGCCCGGCCGGATCGGGCGACGCCGGCGGGCCGTCTTTGCTGCCGCCCGGCCGGGAGTCGCGCTTCGAGTGGCGCGCTGAACGTCGCAATGCGGGATGTCTCATGATCCATGCCTCCAGGGGAAGCCCGCCGCGAGGTTTTGCGGCATCAGTACAGTCTAGGGGTCGCCAAGGTAAATTGCCGGTAAAAGATGCGCCGGCTTTGTAACAAGTACATAAATTCTCTGCGCCGGACTGTGGTGTAGCGCACGGAACGCGTCAGAGTTGCATGCGTCGCTGCTGTAACGGCTGACGCTGACTGGCTTGTGGCGTTTGCGTGGGCTGCGGCGGCGGATCGCCGATCGGCGGCGCGACCGGTTCGATGGGTTCGATCGGTTGCGGCCCCGGATCGGGACTCGGAACAGGAACCGTGTCGGGTTCGCCGGGGCTCGGCGGCGCGACCGGAGGCGCAGAGGGCGGTTCGATCGGCTCGGGACGATGAGCGTGCTTCGACAGGGGAAGCGCGGGAGCGGCGGCGTATTCCGGCATGTTGGTTATCCTCGTTTGCGTTTCACTGGATCGCAGCAAGGCCTGTGCCGTTACGGGCCGCTCCCGGATGGGGTGGCGTTAGCAGTGTGCCAGCGGTGCACGTCGCGCGAATGGCGTGCGAAGCCGTCAAGCGTCCGCGCCGCCCAGCGCGCGCGATTCGTCGGCGGCGTCACCGTCTTCACGTGCGTCGTTGCCATATTCGACCAGGCGGTTGTACAGCGTCTTGAGGCTGATGCCGAGAATCTCGGCGGCCCGCGTCTTCACGCCGCCGCACTGTTCGAGCGTGGCCAGAATCAACTGACGGTCCGCTTCCGCAAGGGAGGTGCCGAACGGAATCGTGATCGCCGTGCCGGCCGCGGGCTTGGACAGCGTGATCTGCAGCGGCACGGTCGCCGTGCTGTCCGAATCCGAGCCCGACATGATGTGGGCACGTTGCACGTAATTCTTCAGTTCGCGCACATTGCCCGGCCACGGATACGACATCAGCATGTCCTTCACGGCCGGGGGGAAATGCTTTTTGGTGCTGTGGCGTTCGTTGAGTTCGTCGAGGAAAGCCTGGGCCAGCAGTTCCACGTCTTTGCCCCGGTCGCGCAACGGCGGCAGGCTGATCGGAAACACATTCAACCGATGGTACAGGTCGAGCCGCAGCTTGCCTTCCAGCACGGCCTGCTCGGGATCGCGGTTGGTGGCCGCAATCAGGCGCACGTCCGTTTCGATCTCCTTGGTCGTGCCGACCCGCATGAACATGCCGGTTTCGAGCACACGCAACAGCTTGACCTGCAACTCGATCGGCATCTCGGTGATTTCGTCGAGGAACAGCGTGCCGCCGTTCGCGCGCTCGAAATAGCCTTTGTGCTGGCGGTCCGCGCCGGTGAACGAGCCGCGCTCGTGGCCGAACATTTCCGATTCGATCAGATTCGGCGAGATCGCGCCGCAGTTCACCGCGAGAAACGCGTGCTTACGGCGCAAGCTCAACTGGTGCAGGGTTTGCGCGGCGACTTCCTTGCCGGTGCCCGACTCGCCCACCAACATGACCGAGGCCGCCGTCGGCGCGACACGGCCTATCTGGTCGTAGACCTCCTGCATGGCCGGCGAATTACCGAGCATCAGACCGAAGCGTCCCATGCGGCGTAACTCGCCGCGCAGCGTGCCGATTTCCGCCTTCAGGTCGCCCGCGCGCGGCAGGCGCGAGAGGATCGCCTTCACGCGCTGCATGTTGATCGGCTTGACCAGATAGTCGGTGGCGCCCATCTTCAGCGCGTTGACCGCCGACTCGACCGTGGCGTGGCCGGTAATCACGATCACTTCCACGCCGGAGCGCGGATCCAGATCTTCGAACAGATCGACCCCGCTGCCGTCGGGCAGCTTCAGGTCCGTAAAAACGACGTCCGGCATCTGCCGGACCAGTTGAATGCGCGCTTCGCGCAAATCGCCCGCGGTGGCGGTGGTCAGGCCGTCTTCCCCGATGATGGCGGAAAGCGCCTCGCGGGTACCGGCATCGTCATCGACAATCAGTACATGTGGCATCGCGTCTCGAAAGCCTGCAAGCGTGGGTATGGGAAAACATGCTAAGGCGCATGCTGAAAAGTGCGCCGGCGGCGCGGCGCTTCGCCGGCGTTAGCGGGTGCTCCAATGTGAGTGCCCACCAACTTCAAGTCAACACACTCGCCGGTGACTTGATCCAATTTTGCAACAATACGGGGCAAAAGCCCCGGGCGAAAACCGCCATTGTTGTCTATTTGTCCATTATACGGCTTTATTGGTACAAATTAGTAATGCGCGCCGCGGTGCACGGCGCGCCGCTCGTTAGAGCCGCGCACCCGTCGCCGTGCGGGCAAACGCTTAACTACGCGGAAACGGCCATGCGCCGCCATTGCCGTTCGGATAGGCGGAACCGTTGCCGCCGGGGGTGTCCGGGCTCACCTCCGCTGCCGGCGTAACATTAGCCGCCGGTGTAGCCGAAGCCGCCACCGCGCCGCCCTCGTTTTCCCAACGGCTCAATTCTCGCGCCGCAGGGACTTGAGCGGCGCGGCTGCGCTGCACGTAACGAATGGCCAGAAAACCGCCGAGCGCCATCAGTGCGCCGAAAATGCCGATCTTGGGTCGTGCCATCGTGAACTCCTTGTCTTCATCAAGCGGATTGACACCGGAATGCGCATCAGCGGGTAGTCAGCACGCCGAGCACGAAGCCGACGCCCGCAGCAATGCCGATCGAGCGCCACGGGTTGTGCCGCACGTAACGTTCGGTATTGACCGTGGCCGTGCGGTAACGTCGCTGCGCATTCTGCTGCGCGTCGCCAAGCGCCGATTGCAGGGTTTCGACGTGCGTGCCAAGTTTGTCGCGCAGCACGCCGACGCCCTCGCCCGGCACATTGGCGGCAAGCCGCAGCATTTCTTCCGAGTCCTTCAGCAGCACCCGCAGGTCTTCGACAATCTTCTGGCCGCCGAGTGCAAGTTGTTGTGTACTGTCAGTCATCATTCACTCCTAGTCTGAGTTCGGCGTTCGCGTGTGTGCTTTGCGGCGAATCTGCGCGTCCTGCGAATTGGCGAGCGTCGAGTGCCGCCATCGCGAGAACATGAAGTGCAATCGCTCAGAAAAGCAAACGCGTGTCGGATCAGTTCAGCAAACGTCGTGCCCGGTAACTTCGCCCTCAGAATGCATGACAAGTGTGGCGCCACGCACTTTCGACCGAGCGTATAAGAATGTATCCCGTCGACGCGACATCGTTTGCCGAAAACGGTGTCAAAGTGGTTAAATCGATCTTTGAGAGATAGCGGCTTGACTGGTTTATCTCGTTCCCAGGCCTGCGCGCCGCAACACCGAACTCATTTGCACAGGATCCCCGTTTATGGCGTCAATCGACCTGGACTCGCCCACCGTCTCCGCCGGAGGCAATGCTTCGGCACAGGCGAAGCAGCGCGTCGCGGACGGCATCGCGGGACTGAAATCGTACGGCCTGCTGTACGGCTCGTCGCCGGTGATGCTCGATCTGTACGAGCAGATCGAACGCGTCGCCAGCACCGACGCGACCGCGCTGATCATCGGCGAATCCGGCACGGGCAAGGAACTGATCGCCCGCACGATTCACGATAAAAGCAGCCGTAAGGACGCACCGTTCGTTGCCGTGAACTGCGGCGCGATTCCCGACGAACTCATCGAAGCCGAATTGTTCGGCCACGAGAAAGGCAGTTTCACGGGCGCGGTCCAAGGCCGAGTCGGCTACTTCGAACACGCGAACGGCGGCACGCTGTTCCTCGATGAAATTACCGAAATGGCGCCGGTGCGCCAGGTCAAACTTCTGCGCGCGCTCGAAACCGGCACGTTCTACCGGGTGGGCGGCACCGACCTGATCAGCGGCAACGTGCGCGTGATCGCCGCGACCAATCGCGACCCGGCGGTGGCGGTCAAGGAAAACGGCTTGCGTGAAGACCTCATGTACCGGCTCGCGGTTTTCCCGCTGCGCGCGCCGCCGCTGCGCGAGCGCGAGAACGACCGCGAACTGCTCGCGCAGCACTTCCTCGCGCTGCTCAATCAGCAGGAAGGCACGAGCAAGAGCTTCAGCAAAAGATCGATCGAAACGCTGCGCACCTGGTCGTGGCCGGGTAACGTGCGTGAATTGAAGAACGCGGTCTATCGCGCGTTCATTCTCGCGGAGAAGACGGTGGAGCTGCCGCATCCGCATCTTGCGTCGCGCGTGAAAAAGCCCATGACGCAGGGCGATGCGATGAGCGTATGGATCGGCACGCCGCTCGCCGACGCGCAAAAACAGATCATTCTCGGCACCCTCAAATATTGCGGCGGCGACAAACGGCGCGCGGCCAAAGCGCTCGGCGTGAGCCTCAAGACGCTATACAACCGCTTGAGCACATACGGCGACGAAGGCGCGGAAGAAGAGGCTGAGCAATAAGTTCATGCCGCAGTGCTCACGTGACGCAGTCGCGTGAGTTACTCCGCGCGCGTTACTCCGCGTGAATACTTGCATCGTGCGCCCGGCCGCCGGTTACGAAACCTCTGCTACACGCTCCGAATCTCGAATCAAATCCCTTCGTACCACCAATCAAAATCGGCGAGCACTCACCAGAAACCAGTTTATCCCGCATCATCTTTTGCAATTGCTTGCATTTTCCCTCTGCCAATTACAAATAGCATCCTGCAAAATGCGGCACACGCATTGCTGGGTGGGGAACGCGTGTCGCTCGTTCAGAGTGGCTCTCGAGCGCGAACGAAAGGCATTTGCAGGAGCAGAGACAGGGAAATGCAAAAAAGTGTGATGTGGGCCGAATGGACAAAACGAACAGCCGGGCGTGGACATCCCAAGGCAACGGCGCTTGTTGTTCTGGTCGCGGCCATTTCGTCGGCGTTGAGCGGTTGTAGCTCACTCTATTCGGAAGGCGCCACCGCAGGCGCCGGTATCGCGGGCGCCGCGCTCGCGGCGAAAGTCACGAGCAACGCGGCCGTCGCCACCGGCATCGGCCTCGGCGCGGTGGCCGCCGCGCGGGCCGGCGTGCAGTACTCGGAGCGCGTGGTCCACACGAATACGCAGGACGGCATCGCCAAAATTGCCGGGCCGCTCGACGTCGGCGCGGTGGCGCCTTGGAGCGTGACCCATTCCGTGCCGATCGAAGACGACGAACACGGCCGCGTCACCGTCAGCCGCACAATCAGCGCGGGCGCGCTCGACTGCAAGGAAATCGTCTTCTCCGTCGATCAGTCTGCCACCAAGAATGTGCCGGCCAGCAGCGCGTTTTACGTCGCTTCGATCTGCCGTGACGGCGACAACTGGAAATGGGCGTCGGCCGAACCCGCCACCGAACGCTGGGGCGCGTTGCAATGACGGCGCGTTCGCGTACGGCCGGACAAGCGGCGCGCCGCCGTCGCCACGCCGCATGGTCCGGCAACCGGCTGCGGCTCGTACTGGCCGGCGTGCTGTGCGTCGGGGCGAGCGTCCTGACGAGCGGCTGCTCGTCGGTCGGCGCGGCAAGCGGCGCGGCGGCCGGTGTCGCGTCGGGTCTGGTGACATCCAATCCGGCAATCGGCATCGGTGTCGGCATTGCCGTACAGGCTGCGACAGACGAGGCCATCGGCCACTATATGCGCACCATGCACACCGATCAGCAGAACATGATCGCCGCGTTGGCGGGCGCCATGCCGGTCGGCGAGACCCGCCCGTGGGCGGTCAAGCACACGCTGCCGATCGAAAACGGCCACGGCCAGGTGCGCGTGACGCGCGCGTTCGGTTCGGCGCTCGCGCTCTGCAAGGAATTCGTGTTCTCGGTGCAGGACGGCGACGGTCCGAACGCGCATGAGGACTGGTACACGGCAAGTGCGTGCCAGCAGGACAAGGGCTGGAAGTGGGCCTCCGCTGAGCCGGCCGTTACACGCTGGGGCAATCTGCAATAAGCGCGCGGCGATAAAAAACGGCAGGGTCTCCCCTGCCGTTCTTGCTTCGCGTCAGCGTCGAGCGCCTTGATCGTTACTTAAGCGCGCTCAAGACTCCACGTCTTCCAGACTGAAGATTTCGGTCTGGTCGTTGTACGAGAAGATCTCGCCATAACGGCCCCAGTTGATGACCGCGTCGAGCGTCTCTTCCGCAGCGCTGTCCGACAGAAAATCCTCCAGCTCCTGCTCGAAGCGCACGCGCGGCGCGCGATGCCCCGGCCGTTCGTTGAGCACCTTCTTGATTCGCGCGGCGAGCGGCACGTGCCGCAGCAGATGCTCGGCGAACATCATCTTGCGTTCCTGCGTGCCGAACTCGGCGAACACGCGCGCCGGCGGCGTCAGGAAAATATCGCCTTCGCGCACGTCGGCGAAACCGAGATGCTGCAGCACTTCGGCCACCGGGAACAGATCGTCCACCTCCAGATGCAGCGAACGGGCGATTTCCGGCATGTCGGCGCGGCCGTGGTACGGCGCTGCTGCGAGCGTTTCGATCAGACCGGCCATCAGGTTGGTCGACACATGCGGCAGCCAGCTGTGCAGCTCGAGCCCCTTCTTGGTCTTTTCGTCGGTCTGGCGCGCGGTCATCTTCGCGTAGATCTCGTCCACCAGCCGGCGGAACGCCGGATCCAGGCGATTACGCGGATGCTTGAACGGCACCTTGATCTCGGCGATCACGCGCCCCGGATTCGACGACAGCACCAGAATCCGGTCGCACATGAACACCGCTTCCTCGATGTTATGCGTGACGATCAGCACCGCCTTGATCGGCATGCGGCCTTGCGTCCACAGGTCGAGCAGGTCGGTACGCAGCGTTTCGGCGGTCAGCACGTCGAGCGCGGAGAACGGCTCGTCCATCAGCAGCAGCGTGGGGTCGACCACCAGCGCGCGCGCAAAGCCTACGCGCTGACGCATGCCGCCCGACAGTTCGCGCGGATAGGCGTTCTCGAAACCGTCCAGACCGATCAGGTCGATCGCCGCAAGCGCGCGCGTGCGCCGCTCGCTCGCGCCCACGCCTTGCGCTTCGAGCCCTGCTTCCACGTTCTGCAGCACGGTCAGCCACGGGAACAGCGCGAAGGTCTGGAACACCATCGCGACGCCCTTGGCGGGGCCGTCGAGCGGCTTGCCCATATACGTGACTTCGCCGTCGGTCGGCTCGATCAGACCGGCGATGATACGCAACAGCGTCGACTTGCCCGAGCCCGAACGGCCCAGCAGTCCCACAATCTCGCCTTCACGCAGCGACAGGTTCGCGTCGTCGAGAACGAGCAGCTCGCCCTGCGACTTGTTGAAACCGCGGCACACGTCCTTGACGCGCAGGATCTCTTCGCCGAGGCGCGGCGGCTTCGGCGGCGTCTGGATCGGCGCGGCGGTCATAGCAGCTTTAGGATTTTGCATCGCGTTTTGCCTTTATTACTCAAGAAAACGCCGGGCCGCCCCCCAAGTTTTCTTACCCCCTCGGGGGGCCTGGCGCCAAGCGACAGGTCCGGGGCACTTAATCAAGCCGGAGCTTGGCTTCGGCGTAGGCGTACATCGGACGCCACAGCAGGCGGTTGAACAGTGTCACGAACAGGGACATCACGGCGATCCCCACGATGATCTTCGGATAGTCGCCCGCGGCGGTGGACTGGGCAATGTAGGCGCCCAACCCATGCGCGGCCACTTTGGTGTCGCCCCACTGCACGAATTCCGCGACGATGCTCGCATTCCACGCGCCGCCCGACGCGGTGATCGCGCCCGTCACGTAATACGGGAAAATACCCGGCAGAATTGCCTGACGCCACCACTGCCAGCCGCGGATATGGAAGTTCTTGGCCGCCTCGCGATAGTCGTTCGGATACGACGTCGCGCCGGCAATCACGTTGAACAGGATATACCACTGAGTGCCGAGCACGATCAGCGGCGACAGCCAGATGTCCGGGTTCAGATGGAAGCGCACGATCGCGATCACGAACACCGGGAACAGCAGATTGGCCGGGAACGCGGCGAGAAACTGCGCGAGCGGCTGGATCTTCTCGGCGAGCGCCGGGCGCAAGCCGATCAGCACCCCGACCGGCACCCACACCACCGACGCCAGCGCGATCAGCACCACCACCCGCAGGAGCGTGATGAGCCCGAGCACGAAGACGTGCCAGACTTCGTCCAGCGAGACGCCGGTGCGCACATACATGACGACGCGATACACCACGTAGACGGTCGTGACCAGCACCAGCGCCGCCCACGCGATATCGCCGACGCGCGAACTCTTCTGCATCTGCGGGATCTGGAAGCGCGGCCCCTGGAAGGCCGGCAGCCGCAACGGCACGCGCGCGGCCTTGGCGAACATCCAGCCGAGCGGCACCAGCAGCCGGTGGATCAGCCGGGTACGGCGAATCAGATCGAGCAGCCATGACTCCGGCGCGTCGCCCGAACTGGTGTTTTCCATGCGGAATTTGTCGGCCCACGCGACGAGCGGCCGGAACAGCAACTGGTCGTACGCGAGAATCACGATCGTCATGGCGAGAATCACCCAGCCGATCGCGTGCAGATTCTTGTCCGAGATCGCCTGCGCCAGATACGCGCCGATCCCCGGCAGGATGATCGTCCGGTTGCCGACCGTGATCGCTTCGGAAGCCACCACGAAGAACCAGCCGCCGGACATCGACATCATCATGTTCCAGATGAGGCCGGGCATCGAGAACGGGACTTCCAGTTTCCAGAAGCGCTGCCACGAAGTCAGATGAAAGCCGCGCGAGACTTCGTCCAGATCGCGCGGCACCGTGCGCAGCGACTGATAGAAGCTGAACGTCATGTTCCACGCCTGGCTCGTGAAGATCGCGAAGATCGCCGCCAGTTCGGCGCCGAGCACGCGGCCGGGAAACAGCGCGAGGAAGAACGTGACCGTAAACGAAATGTAGCCGAGCACCGGCACCGACTGCAGGATGTCCAGAATCGGCACCAGCACGAGGCCGGCGCGGCGGCTCTTGGCCGCCAGCGTGCCGTACGCCAGCGTGAAGACCAGCGAGGCGACCATGGCCGCCAGCATGCGCAGCGTGGTGCGCATGGCGTACTCGGGCAGATTCGCCGGATCGAGGGAGATGGCTTGAGTCTTGAGCGTCGACATGGGCGCCAAGGTCTCGTGAAAGCCGATCGCCGCCATCGCGATCAGGCAGATGATCAGCGGAAAGGCAACGAAGTCCCAGCGGTTGGGCAGCACCCGCCATGCCGATGCATTCGCGGTGCGCTTGAGGTCGAAGCTGAAATCCATCAGATGCCCTCCCCGTCGAGCCAGCTGGTCGAAAAGGAGGCCGCGGCTGCGGCGCGGCGGTCTGAAGATCGGTCCGGAAAGCGGAAATCAGGCATGGCAAAACGCGTGTGCGCGGTAAATCGTTAGCGTTGGAGACACGTGGACCGGTGAAGGATGTGTCCATGGACGAGCCCGCCCAGGACCGCAACCGTCAAGCCGGACTCCTGTCGCCGCAGGCGCCGCCCGTAGGCTGGCGAGCTTTCCTTGTTTTGGACGGCACGACACTACACCATCCTATGTTTCAGGCACAACCTTTCGCGGCAAATAGCGACAAATAACAGGGAACGTCCGGCTAGCGCCGTTGGGCGCCGCGCGTACCCGCCGAGCGGCCGGCCATTCATCGGCGCGCGCGGACCACGGCTTCAGCGAGCGCGGCCGCAACCCGGAATCGCGCCGGGCAACCCGGAAAACCCGTACAGCCATCAAGAAACCAGCCGGGCCGCCGTTAAGATCCTGATGGGCGCGCTATACGGGCTTTGCATTCCCGCAATAACGATGGCGTCAGGCCCCATGCCGGTTAAAATCAGAAGACGACGCCTGCCGTCGATTTATCCCGGGCCACAGCGGCGGCATATTGCCGAGCGCTTGCAAAGGGACGACACAGCGCCGGCGCGCTGCCACGAATGAGCTAGTTGCATGTCACAGCCAGACGGATCACAGAGTCGATGAACAGGACAACCTTGCGCCAGGCAACCGGGCCGGTCAGCTTCATGCTGGTCGTACTGGTTTGCTGGTTCGTGGCCGGCATGGTTGCGGACCGGATGGTACAGCAAGAGCTGAACGCGGCCCTGCGTGCGCAGCGCCAGATGTCCACGTCGATCGTCGACAACATGGCGGAGGTGATCGCCAGCGATCTCGCAATGTCTCGGGCCATCCCCGCGACCATGGCCGAAATGGACGTGATCCAGCGTGCCCTGGTGCAATCCCAGAATTATGCCGTGAACAGCGAAGCGACGGAACCCGCCCTGCGCGCCGCATTGCTCAAAGACACGAAGATGGCCGCCGTGAGCAACTTCCTGCACGACGCGCAAGGTTTCTCCGGGCTTGACCAGATCTGGCTCGTCAATGCGAACGGCGTCTGTGTCGCATCGAGCAACTCCGCCAATAATCCGCTCGCGGCCAGGCGCTCCTTCGTCGGCACCGACATGCGCGTGCGCAGCTATCTGACGAACGCGCTGCTCGGCGCGTTCTCCGAAGCCTATGGCGTGGGCCGCACGAGCGGCGAGCCGGGCATCTTCATCGCCGCGCCGGCGTATTCGGAAGGTCTGCTGGTCGGCGTGGTCGTCGCCAAGGTCGGGATCGCGCGGCTGCGCCACTGGGTCGCGCATGCCGGCACCTTCGTGACCGACGAGAACGGCGTCATCATCATGGCGCACGACAGCACGCTCGAAGGCCGCGCGCTGCCGAACTCACGCGTCATGCAGATGAACCCCGCCGAGCGCAAGGTCATCTATCTGCGCGAGACATTCCCCGACATCCAGATCAGCGTGGACTCGCAAGTGCGCGAACAGGCGCCGTGGGTACCCACCGCTGTGGCCGGACAGCTGTTCGGCATGTCCGAGCGCCCCGTGCCGTCGCTCTATCAGGCGCGCGGGGGCCTGAACTCAGGGCTGTCGGCGCATCTGGTCGATCCGCTCGCAGCCTGGCCGGAACTGCTGCGCAATCACAAGCGCGATCATCTGCTGGTGTTCCTGACGCTGGCCGGCACGGTCGCGCTGGCCTGGGTGATCACCGTGTCGTATGTGCGCGAGCGGCGCCACCATCGCGCCACTCGCGATCTTGCCGAGCAACTGCAATCCGCCAATACGCTGCTATCCGCCGAAGCCCGTCACGACGCGCTGACCGGTGCGCTGTCGCGGCGCTACTTCCTCGATCTGCTGCGCCATGAGATCGAACGCGCGCGTGTGAGCAACGAACCGTTGTGCATGGCGATCGCCGACCTCGACCACTTCAAGCAGATCAACGACCGCTTCGGCCACGCCGCGGGCGACCGCGCGCTCGAACATTTCGTCGACACCTGCCGCGCCGAGTTGCGCGGCGCCGATGCGATCGGCCGGCTCGGCGGCGAAGAATTCGGGCTGCTGCTGCCGGCCACGGACCTGGCCGGCGGCCGCGAAGTCGTCGAGCGGCTGCGGCTGCGTCTGAAAGCGATGCCTTCGCCGAAGCTGCCCGCTTCCGTGGGCTTGAGCGTGAGCATCGGCATCACCGAACTCTCCGCCGACGACCTGCCCGAACGGATCATGAGCCGCGCCGACACCGCGCTTTACGCGGCGAAATCAGGCGGCCGCGACCGCACCGAAGCCCTGCCGCCCGACGACACCGCGCCGCCCGCCCGCACGGTGGCCAACGTCTGGTAACGCTCCCGCCGGCGGCTGGCCGCCGGCGTCTCGACGCGCACGCAAGTTAAGCGCGCTACTGAGCACGCCACCGGGCACGCAATGTCAGCACGCACGCTGACGCAGCGCAAGACCCGCCCTCGGGCATCCCGTAACGAAGCAGGTATGATCGACCCTGATATCAAGGTTGCCGCTACCGCTCTAACGGAGATTCGCATGAAGGGAAATCTGGTCATCGTCTGTCGCGATCAGGATGCTGACGCGTTCGACCATCTGCTGGCCGAATATGGTGCGTTCCAGACGCGCCTGTCGTCCACCGCGTGGTATCTGAAACTGGATGTGGCGCCGGAACTGATTCAGGAGGAGATCCTGGCGCGTCTCGGCAAATACACCACGCATTACATTTTCGAAGCCGAAACGGTAACGTGGAATACCGTGGATAGCGACGCGGCGAATGCGCTAAATACGCTGTTTTCAGACTAGCGCGCCGCCGCCTGGCCGCGCCGCCGGATCTTGCGTCCGGGTCTCAGGGCGCGGTGCAGACTGCTGGAGCCGGCGCCGCGCTCCGATCATGACCACGCGCTTTCCGAGGTGGCCGCGACGCGCGGCAACACGTCGAACGGAAAGCTCATCAAGACGCGCAAGCCCCGCCCGCCGTGGTTGCCGATCTCCCACTCCCCACCCGCACGCCGCACCAGCCGCTCGACAATGGCGAGCCCGAGGCCGCTATGGCCGTTGCCGCCGCGCGCCGGATCGAGCCGCACGAACGGCCGGCTGGCGTTGATCAGGTCCTGAGCCGCAATGCCGCCGCCGCTGTCGCTCACCGACAAGGTGAAGCCTTGCGGGGTCCGCGCCGTGGCGACGACGATTGGCGGCGCGCCGTACGCATGCGCATTGTCGAGCAGGTTCGACAGAATCCGGTCGAGCGTGGCGGCGGGCAACAGGAACGCCGGCCCCGCGTCGAGTTCGGTCTGCACGGTAGGTGTGCCGGAAGCCACCGCGCGATAACTGCGCACCACCCGCTCGCACTGCGCGTCCACTTCGACCGCCTCGCTGCGATCGGCGCCGTCGTGCGCGAATACCAGAAACTGGTCGACGATATGCGTCATGGAATCGACGTCGCGCACCACGCCGTCGCGCATCTTCACTTCCTCCATCATCTCGGCGCGCAGCCGCAGACGCGCGAGCGGCGTTTTCAGATCGTGTGCGACACCCGCCAGCATCACGGCGCGGTCGTTCTCCGTGCGCGCCACTTCCTGGACCATCTGGTTGAAACCGTGTGTCAACTGACGCAACTCGCGCGGGCCGCGCTCCGGCACCGGCGGCACCGGCAGACCGCGCCCGAAGCGCGCCACCGCCTGGGCAAGCGAGCGCAATGGCTGCTGCAGCGCCCACGCGGCAAAGAGCGCCGCCATGACCGCGAACGAGAAAATGATGGCAAGCCACAACACCGTGCGGTCGAGCGAGCGCGGCGTGCGCAACGGCTGCACCGGCACGACGATCCAGCTGCGATCCGACGTGGCGCGCACCCAGAGCGTGGGCGGACGGCCCGGCAGGCCGACGCGCACCTGTGTGCCGGACGGCATGCGGTCGCGCACGTCTTCGACGAAACGCTCCATTGGCGGCGGCATGTCAGCGGTTTCCGGCGGCACTTCCGGGCTCGCCGGATCGACCAGCTTCACGCGTGACGGCAACGGCTGATCCGGCGTTCGGGCCACATGCTGGCGCACCGCGTCGACGAGGAAGGTGGCTTCTTCGACCGCGTAGCGCGTTTGCAGTTGACTGCGCTCGAGGCGCATGAGCGCGTACCACGCGAAATGCGACAGCAGCAATACCGCGACGACTAGCAGCGCCAGCCGCCCGAACAGCGAATCAATGGGCCGGCGCATGCTGTTCGCCGTCGGGCACGAACACGTAGCCGCGGCCGCGCACCGTTTGAATGAAGCGCGGCGTGGACGGGTCGGTTTCGAGAATGCGGCGCAAACGCCAGACCTGTACGTCGATACCGCGGTCGGTGCCGTCGTACTCCGGACCGTGCAGCAGTTCGAGCAGGCGCTCGCGCGTGAGCGTGCGCATGGGGTGATTGACGAAGATCTTCAGCAATGCGAATTCGCTGCCCGACAACGTGAGCGGCTTGTCTTCCAGATGCAGCGTGCGCGACTGGAAGTCCAGCGTGAAGCGGCCGAAGTTGAACGGCTCGCGCTGCTCCGGCGCTGCCGCCGACGGCAGCGTGCGGCGTCGGCGCAGCACGGCCTGCACGCGCGCCAGCAGCTCGCGCGGATTGAACGGCTTGCCGAGGTAGTCGTCCGCGCCGAGTTCCAGCCCGACAATGCGGTCGACGTCGTCCGCCCGCGCCGTGAGCATGATCACGGGAATGTCGTCGCCCGACGCGCGCAGCTTGCGCAGCGCCGTGAGCCCGTCGACACCCGGCATCATCAGATCGAGCACGATCAGATCCGGGCGCTCGCGTTCGAGGCGGCGCTCGAGCGAGCCCGCGTCGTGCAGCACCGAAACCTCGATACCCTGGCGGGCCAGATAGTCGCGCAGCAGATCGCGCAATTCGACGTCGTCGTCGACAACAAGTATTTGAGTAGCCATGAGATGAAGTTTAACGCGCAGCGAGAAGGGTTTTCGATTTCAAACGGCCCCCAAGGGTTACCGGGTGTTACGGTGAAAGCCACACGTAATGTCCCGTAACAGCCGCGTCCAGCCACGTAACACAGCGAACGGCGCAGTTCTCTACGCTGTGTCTTACCGAATGCAGGCCGCCCACTTCGAACCGGTTGCTTCGTCGGCTATTCCATTACAGGGAGTCTCATATGTCCACCAAAAAGATGTCGCGCGTTCTCGCCGTTGCCGCCACTGCTCTCGCCATCGGCGCGGGCGCTGCCTATGCCGCACAACCCGCCGAGCACGGCGGCCCCGGCGGCTGGCACGGCCACTTCATGAAGCAACTGACGCAACTGCACGACCAGCTGAAGCTGAACGCGGATCAGGAAAAGCAGTGGCAAGCCGCGCTGGATACCATGAAGCAGAACCATGAGGCCATGCGCGCCAACCATGAGCAGATCAAGAACCAGTTCAAGGCCGAGCAGCAACAGCCGATCCTGGATCTGAACGCAATGGCCGCCGCGCACCAGCAGGTCGAGCAGAAAGACGCGCAACTGCGTCAGCAGACTTCGGACGCCTGGCTCAAGTTCTACAACGGCCTGAACGACCAGCAGAAGACCACCGTCAGCACGGCGCTCAAGCAGCGCTTTGCGAAGATGGAGTCGCGTCACGAGAAGATGCATGAGCGCTGGGAGCATCGCAAGGGCGCAGCGTCGGCGCCGGCTGCCAATCAGTAAGCGGCGCGGACAGGCAGCAGGCAGCTTGCGCGGCCGCCTGCCTTGCCGGATGCAAAAACGCCACGGAGGTTTCCTTCCGTGGCGTTTTTTTTGTTACACGGCGTGCTCGTTGCGCGTTCAACCTTTCCTTCGGAAACAACGAAACACGTCGCTGGCGAATTCCGGCCTAGCCGTTGAGCTGGCCCAGATCGAACAGCAGCACTTCAGCGTTCTCACCGTTCTCCAGCTTTACCGTCTCCGTGTCGCTGAGTTTGGCGGCGTCGCCCGCATGGAGCGCCTCGCCGTTTACCGTCACGGCGCCGCGCGCCACATGCACATACGCGAGCCGTCCTTTGGGCAGCGCGAACGTGGCCGTTTCCGCGCCGTCGATCAGCGCCGCGTAAATCGACGCATCCGCATGGATCGTCACCGAGCCGTCGCGGCCATCGGGCGAAGCGATCACCCGCAAACGGCCGCGCTTGTCGGCGGCGTCGAAGCGTTTTTCCTCATAGCCCGGCTGGTCGCCCGCGCGTTGCGGAATCACCCAGATCTGCAACAGATGCGTGGGTTCATCCTGCGACGCGTTGAACTCGCTGTGCTGCACGCCCGTGCCGGCGCTCATGCGCTGCACGTCGCCGGGACGGATGGTCGAGCCGTTGCCCATGCTGTCACGGTGAGCCAGCGCCCCTTCGAGCACATAGGTGACGATTTCCATGTCGCGATGGCCGTGCGTGCCGAAGCCCTGGCCGCCGGCAATCCGGTCTTCGTTGATGACCCGCAGCGGGCCGAAATGGACGTGCTGGGGATCGCGATAGGCGGCAAACGAGAAGCTGTGATACGAGTCGAGCCAGCCGTGGTTGGCGCGGCCGCGTTCCTGCGAGCGGCGAATCTCGAACATGATGGTGGGGCTCCCGGTGAATAAATAGCGATGCAGGGAATGTATGGGCACGGGTTGCGCAAGACAATCGGCACAGGCGCACCGGATCGTTTCATCAATCACCGCAATCACACCGCAATCGCGGTCATGCGCCGGCAGGAACGCGACGGCGTCGCGCTCGCACAACGTCCTCGCATGGCAGTTTGCCGCTGGAATCCTGCCGGACTGGCGCCTCGTCCACGTTCGGGTAAAATACCGCCCTTTTCGAGATTGCCTGGGCGCCGAAGGCGCGCCGGCGGGCTCGTCACGGGGAAGCGCGATGGATTGGTGGCGCGTTTCAGAGAGGCGCCAGGCTGCGTCGATGCATCGAATGGACGCGCCTTGCGCCGAAGCGGAAACCCCGAGCGGCGTGACAATTTTGACCGCCTAGAATAGCGACGGCCGGCCACCGGGCGCGGCGCCCACGAAACCGGGGGCTCGCCCGCATGGGCTTTCGCGAGGCTTCGTAATACAGTCGGCAGTAGATTCACAAGCAGTTTCACGACAAGAGTCGAAAAGCGCGCTGCAGGACCGGCAACGGCCATGCAGTCATGATTTGCACAGCGGTGCGCTGTGCGCCGCAGGTCACAGCGAGCCACAAGCTCGCGGCAAACGCGGCGCAGAGTTGGCCGCGTCTTTCGCGGTGTGTCGCAAGCACATCGTCAAGGACCCCCTATGTTCCTTCAAGGCTACGGCCCGCTGCTCCTCAACGGCACCTGGCAAACCGTCAAACTGGCGGTGTTGTCGCTGGCGTTCGCTTTCGTGCTGGGCCTGCTCGGCGCGGCGGCGAAACTGTCGAAAAACCGCATCTCGAACGGCGTAGGCACCGTCTACACCACGCTCGTGCGCGGCGTGCCCGATCTGGTGCTGATGCTGCTGCTGTTCTATAGCATCCAGATCTGGCTGAACAACCTGACCGATCTGCTCGGCTGGGACCAGATCGACATCGATCCGTTCGTGGCCGGCGTCGCGGTGCTCGGCTTCATTTACGGCGCGTACTTCACCGAGACCTTCCGCGGCGCGTTTCTCGCGGTGCCGCGCGGCCAGCTCGAAGCCGGCGCGGCTTACGGCATGACCGGCTGGCAGGTGTTCTCGCGCGTGATGTTCCCGCAGATGATGCGCTTCGCGCTGCCCGGCATCGGCAATAACTGGCAGGTGATGGTCAAGGCCACGGCGCTGGTGTCGATCATCGGCCTCGCGGACGTCGTCAAGGCCTCGCAGGATGCGGGCAAGGGGACGCTGCGGTTCTTCTTCTTCACCCTGTTCGCAGGGGCGATCTATCTCGTCATCACCACAGTGTCCAACTTCGTGCTGATGTACCTCGACAAGCGTT
The DNA here is from genome assembly GCF_902459535.1 of Paraburkholderia dioscoreae. Taxonomy (NCBI): domain Bacteria; kingdom Pseudomonadati; phylum Pseudomonadota; class Betaproteobacteria; order Burkholderiales; family Burkholderiaceae; genus Paraburkholderia; species Paraburkholderia dioscoreae. The sequence continues at coordinate 1,169,231 of NZ_LR699553.1, read as the reverse complement.
ACTCGACCGGCGTGCGAAAGGCGGATCTATGATCGAGATCATTCAGGAATACTGGCGCAATTATCTTTATACCGACGGCTACCGCTTCACCGGCCTCGCGATCACGCTGTGGCTGCTGGTGGTGTCGATCGGGCTCGGCTTCTGCCTGTCGATTCCGCTCGCGGTAGCGCGCGTGTCCAAGAAGAAGTGGCTCGCCGGCCTGGTGTGGCTGTATACGTATATCTTCCGCGGCACACCGCTGTATGTGCAGTTGCTGCTCTGCTACACCGGCTTGTACAGCCTCGAGATCATTCGCAATCACGAACTCACCAACGCGTTTTTCCGCGACGGCATGCATTGCACGCTGCTCGCCTTCACGCTGAACACCTGCGCGTACACCACGGAGATTTTCGCCGGCGCGATCAGGGCGACGCCGTATGGCGAAATCGAAGCGGCACGCGCTTATGGCATGTCGTCGTTCACGCTGTACCGGCGCGTGATTCTGCCGTCGGCATTGCGCCGCGCATTGCCCTACTACAGCAATGAAGTGATCCTGATGCTGCATGCCACCACCGTTGCATTTACCGCGACCGTGCCGGACATCCTCAAGATTGCGCGCGACGTGAACTCCGCGACGTATCAGTCGTTCAATGCATTCGGCATCGCTGCCGTGCTCTATCTGTGCATCTCTTTCGCGCTCGTGTGGCTGTTCCGCTGCGCCGAGCGCCGCTGGCTCGCTTACCTGCGGCCGCAAGGCAAGTAACCCGGGGCACCGCGCCCTCAGCAAGTAAGCACGCCCAAGGATCCTGATGAACACCAAGAAGCAGAAGCTCTTCGTCGACGAGCTTCACAAACAGTACGGCGACAACGAAGTTCTCAAAGGCGTCTCGCTCAAAGCCAACGCCGGCGACGTGATCAGCGTGATCGGCTCGTCCGGTTCGGGCAAGAGCACGATGCTTCGCTGCATCAACTTTCTCGAACAGCCGAACTCAGGGCGCATCTTCGTCGACGGTGAAGAAGTGCGCACGCAGATCGGCAAGAACGGCGCGCTGCGCGTGTCGGACCCGAAGCAGTTGCAGCGCGTGCGCACCCGGCTGTCGATGGTGTTCCAGCACTTCAACCTGTGGGCGCATATGAACGTGCTCGAGAACATCATCGAGGCACCTGTGAACGTGCTGGGTCTGAAGCGCAAGGAAGCCGAAGAGCGCGCGCGTGAATATCTGGAAAAGGTCGGCCTCGCGCCGCGCCTCGAAAAGCAGTATCCGTCGCATCTGTCGGGCGGCCAGCAGCAGCGCGTGGCGATTGCCCGTGCGCTCGCCATGAACCCGGACGTGATGCTGTTCGACGAGCCGACTTCCGCGCTCGACCCCGAACTGGTCGGCGAAGTGCTGAAGGTCATGCAGAAGCTCGCCGAAGAAGGCCGCACGATGATAGTCGTCACGCATGAAATGGCATTCGCGCGCAACGTATCGAATCACGTGATGTTTCTGCATCAAGGCCGGGTGGAAGAAGAAGGCCATCCCGACGAAGTATTCAGGAACACGAAGAGCGAACGACTCAAGCAATTCCTCTCCGGAAGCCTCAAATAGAGACCCCCTGACAACCCGCTATTTGGGCTGTAGTCAAAGTAGTATTACAAGGCGCTTACGAGCGCCTTTTTTGTTTCGGTCAACTGCACATTCCGGCGATTTCGGCCGCGAAAACTGTGTCCCGCCACCCTCCAGCCCCCACCTTTCCGCCTTACTCTGCCGCATCTTAAGCGTCAATAGTGGCAATCCTTAACGTTACTCGCGCCGAACCGTGATTCCCTTGTCGTATAAGGGTTTGCGCGTTTTTTGCACGCGTTGCCGCGGGCGGTCGCGCACATTCTTATTGCAATTTGGAGACATCAAACGAGGCAGGTACTAATTTCTTCTCCCACTGAAGGGTATTTTTGATAAATTAGTAACCAAAGTAGCAAAACAAAGTTGATTAAAAGTAGTTTCACTTCAAAGCACAGAGGAGAACCGGTCGGCGAGGGATCGGCATGGCGACCAGATAGCCTCAAGGCTACACGTCACGGCAGGAGACCCAATCCACCCGCTAATCTCCCTGGTACCGATTTCTGTTCGGCGCAGCTTGCGGCCGAGCACCATTCGCAGTACTGGGTTTCACTTTTTGACAGGGTATGGAGGAGAAGATGAAGAAAGCTTTGCTCGCCGCTGCGCTGATGACAGCCGGTGTTGTTGCGCACGCCCAAAGCAGCGTGACGCTGTACGGCCGCCTTGACGCCGGTATCGAATACATGACGGGCGTTCCGCAAGGCGTGGGTGCGAATGGTCAGGCAACTGGCAGCACGAACCGCTGGCGCGCGGAAAGCGGCGACTGGGGTACCAGCCTGTGGGGCTTGAAGGGCGTTGAGGACATCGGTGGCGGCAACAAGGTCCTGTTCCAGTTGGAAGGCTCCTTCAACACCATGACGGGTGCAGGCCCTGGCGGCGGCGGTCTCTTCAATCGTTGGGCAACTGTCGGCCTGTCGAACGACCAGTACGGTACGTTCACGATGGGCCGCATGCTCTTCATCTCGAACGGCGATTGGGACTTCGACCCGTTCGGTCAATCCAACTGGTCGTCGGCATCGCTGGTGCGTGGCCGCAACTGGCCGCAATCGAGCAACAACTTCGCGTACCAGTCGCCGAAGATCGCAGGCTTTGACTTCTACGGCCAATACGCGCTGTCGAATGCAACGAGCTGGAACGGCAACGGCACCACTCCGCAAGGTCGTGAAGCCGGCGCGCAGATCACCTATACGAATTCGCTGTTCCAGGTTCGCGGCATGTACGACGAAATCCGCAATCCGACGAACGGTACGCTGTACGGCCCGAACGCAAGCGCGGTCAATCCGGGCAACATCGGCAGCGGCGTATTCGCGGCATCGCGTGAATACTCGGCGTTCGTGAACGTGTTCCTCGGCCAGTTCAAGATTCAGGGCGCTTACCAGGCTATCCGTTCGGCAGGTGCAACGGGCGTTCTGCCGGGCCAGCCGACCACGCTCGATCACGAATGGGGCGGTGTGACGTGGCAAGCAACGCCGGCTGCAGCGCTGATCGCAGCGGTCTACCACGTGAATGGCAACAATGGCGCAGGCAACGCGACGATCTACACGGTCGGCGGTTCGTACAACCTGTCCAAGCGCACGCTGCTGGACATCCAGGTCGCGACGACGCAAAACAGCAAGACGGCTAACTACGGCCTGAACGCGAACAATGCAGGTACGGCAACCAGCACGGACAACCCGCTGCCGGGTCATAGCCAGACTGGCGTGTACGCAGGCATTCAACACTCGTTCTAATCGAACGGTGGCCCTTGGGGAGAGTTCCTTAGGGGCCTGGTCACAAGTTCTTCAAAGAGAATCTTTTTCACGCTGCTGCGAGAGGCGCGTATCGGTGCGATGTCCGAAAGGGTATCGCACCGTTTTTTATTTGAGCGCACGGTTTTGCCACTGCCCGAGCGCACCGCGGCGGTGCAGTCACGGACCGCGTTGTGCGTCTGAGCAGTCGGTAAATTCTGGCACCCGCCCCTGCTTCAGGATGACGAAGCCAGGTACTTCAGACCGCTGCTTCGTTTTCTTCGCCGGTACGAATGCGGATCACGCGCTCCACGTCCGCGACGAAAATCTTGCCGTCGCCGATCTTGCCGGTGCGTGCCGCGCCGATGATCGCGTCGATCACCTGGTCGCACTGGATATCCGCCACCACCACTTCGATCTTCACTTTCGGCAGAAAGTCGACCACGTACTCTGCACCACGATAGAGCTCGGTATGCCCCTTCTGCCGACCGAAGCCCTTGACCTCGGTGACGGTCAACCCCGTGAGGCCGACTTCAGCGAGCGCCTCGCGCACTTCGTCGAGTTTGAACGGTTTGATGACTGCAGTGATGCGCTTCATGGCGGACCTCGTCTCGTGTCTGGAAGAGTGAAAGGGAAATGGATGATTTTTATTCTACGCCGCACCGGATGCGTTGCGGCAATCCGGCGCGTGGTTCAGTTGGGTCCGCAGCGATTCGCTGCGGATGCGCCGCAGTTCACTCCACCGGCTCGGTGTAGCGCGACGTGATCGGATAACGCCAGTCGCGCCCGAACGCGCGATGCGTGACGCGAATGCCAATCGGCGCCTGACGCCGTTTGTACTCGTTGATCTTGATGAGGCGCGTGACGCGTTTGACGTCTTCGACCGCGTAGCCCGCCGCGATGATATCGGCGAGCGAGCGGTCCTCTTCCATGTACATGCGCATGATCGCGTCGAGCACTTCGTACGGCGGCAAGCTGTCCTGATCGGTCTGGTTCTCGCGCAGTTCCGCCGACGGCGCGCGCGTCAGGATCCGTTCGGGAATGACGTCCTGCTTGCCGAAGGTGGTCGCCTGGTTGCGGTAGTGACAGAGCCGGTAGACCAGCGTCTTCGCAATGTCCTTGATGACCGCGAAGCCGCCGGCCATGTCGCCGTACAACGTGCAGTAGCCCACGGCCATTTCGCTCTTGTTGCCGGTGGTCAGCACGATCGCGCCGAACTTGTTCGAGAGCGCCATCAGCAAGGTGCCGCGAATCCGTGCCTGAATGTTTTCTTCGGTGGCGTCTTCGGCGCGACCGGCGAATTCTTCCGCGAGCGAGCCCCGGAACGCGTCGAACATCGGCGCGATCGCGATTTCGTCGTAGCGCACGCCGACGCGGCGCGCCATCTCGGCGGCGTCGGTCGTGGAAATGTCCGCCGTGTAGCGCGACGGCATCATCACCGCGCGCACGCGGTCAGCGCCGAGCGCGTCGCACGCGACGGCCAGCACCAGCGCCGAATCCACGCCGCCCGAGAGGCCGATCAGCGCGCCGGGGAAACCATTCTTGTTGATGTAGTCGCGCACGCCCATGACGAGCGCCGCATAAACCTGAGCCTCGATCGAGAGATCCGGCGCGATCGCCGTGCGCAGCGGCTTGCCGTTTTCGAATTCGACGATCGCGGTCGCCTCTTCGAACTGCGCCATCTTGGCGACCAGCTCGCCCTGCGCGTCGAGCACGAACGAGCCGCCGTCGAACACCAGTTCGTCCTGCGCGCCGACCATGTTCACGTAGACCATCGGCAGGCCGGTCTCGCGAATCCGCGCGCGCAGAATGTCGAAGCGCACCACTTCCTTGTTCAGGTGATACGGCGAGCCGTTCGGAATCAGCACGACTTGCGCGCCCGCCGCCTTCGCCATTTGCGCCGCCGACGCATGCCATGCGTCCTCGCAGATCACCACGCCGTACTTCACGCCGTCGAGTTCGAACACGAACGGCTGCGGGTCGGACGCGAAGTAGCGCTTCTCGTCGAACACCTCGGTGTTGGGCAGATCCTGCTTGCGATAGGTGCCGCGCACTTCTCCGTCGACGATCAGCGAAGCCGCGTTGAACGTATCGACCGGCGGCACGCCGCGCTCGATCGGCGCGTTTGCATTACCATGGCCGTGCGCCGCGGTGTGAGTCACATCGCGCAACGGATGGCCGACAATGACATGCAACCCGGTGAACGGCTTGAGTTGCGCAGCGAGGTCGGCCAGCGCCGCCGCGCTCGCGGCATAGAACGCGGGACGCAGCAGCAGATCTTCGGGCGGATAGCCGGAGAGCGCGAGTTCAGGCGCGATCAGCAGCTTCGCACCATCGTTGTGCGCGGCGCGGGCGGCGGCGACAATCTTTTCGACGTTGCCGGCGAAGTCGCCGACGGTGACATTGATTTGGGCAAGAGCGATTCGGGTCTTCATGGCAGGATCGACAGGCAAGCCGACGTGGCTTGCGAGTACCGCGGCTGGTTAGCTCGACGGAATGGACAAATCGGATAAACGATCGGCATGGCGCTCAACGCGCTGCGCCGCTCATTGGGAACAGTCACACAGATTGAACCAGGAACGCTTTGATTATCGCACGGGCATTCTGGCGTCGCCCTCCGAGGTGGACGCCGCCGAATGGAACGCCCTTCTCGCGCAGCAGCCGCAACCCACGCCGTTTCTGCGGCACGAGTTTCTGAGCGCCCTGCATGCGACCCGCTGCGCGGTCGCCGATACCGGCTGGGCGCCGCAATTCGTCACACTGACGGACCCGCGCACGGACAAACTCGTGGCCGCCGCGCCCGTGTATCTGAAGGGCCACTCGTACGGCGAGTACGAATAGATATGTACTATAGTAAGGCGTGACCAACCGAGCGAGCGACTGCAAATCGTTGATTTATATGAAGTATATTTCAATACATGCCTTCGAACGCACTTGGACATGCACCGGTCTTTGCGAAACACGCAAGCCAGTGCGCTCAGTCGGCTTCCATCAGTTGATTGAACGTGGCTTTGTGCCGCCGTCCTCGGGGGATTCCAAACGGTCTGGTTCGGCAAGACTTCTCAACTTCTCCGCCGTTCGGGCGACCCAGTGCCGCTCCAAGGTGCCTTTCCGGGTAGGTCAATAACTAACCGCATAGGTCAGCAATGGACGTCGACGCCGACTCACCACTTCAGCACACCGTGACGCCCACCGGGGTCCTGATGCTGACCAGAGCGCGCGACACCGGACGCAGCATTGCCCGAGCCCCTGTCCTCATCGACTTCGACGAATTAGGCATAGCTCGCGGAGGATTACTCGAGACAGCACTGCTCGCAACAGAATGCCCCATCGGAAGGGCGACGTTGAACTGCTTGCGCCGCGTGCTAAATCTAGCGCCGCTTCCTTTAAAGCTTACTCAGCTACTCGGTACCAAAATACACGAACTAGGCTCCGCCGATATATTAGAGATTTTCGGCTTGATTGAAGATGTGCTGGCAAGGAGAAATACCAAATCACTGTACACCGACTCTGTTAATGCCCGCTCAATCCTTAAGAATTGCAACCTCCCCCTTAAAGACAATCGATATATTAGTAATTTCAAATTCTCCTCCCGCTTCCCAATACCACCTCGCGGAGTCATATCTCTATGGAGCGAATTTCACGTACCGGACAGTACAGATGCAGACCTCCGGACGCCTATTTCTCAACAAGACTTCAATAGCATTGAAGAGAGAAACAAAAATGCATACAAAAAAATTGAAAAAACGAAAGCCTTGCTTATTTCAAAATGCAAAGAAACTCTAGACGCACACGAATCACTCGTACGACTTCTTTTGGAAACAAAGTATCGGAACGCCCCTGCACTGGATAAACGTTCAAAGAAGTCCTTAGAGCGCGGAAATATTCCGTGCATGAAGAAAGAAGTTTATGAAAAAATGACCGAGGAAGATAGATTGTGGATAATATGTGACGCCATAGAGCGTTTTCAAATCTATAACAATCTAACCGCGCGAACTCTTCGACTGTCGGGGATAACAGCGCTCTACCCTCTCGTAGCAACTACCAAATCGTCTCATGAACTGCTGGCTGCAGCACTTTCAGATTACTATTTGCCACGACTAGCCGTTACCGCCTGCTCGATACTACTCACGCTAGAAAGCACCTGGAACGCTGACACACTCTACTCACTGACCCGCGCCGACATCCAAACAACAAAATCCGGCTTTCATCTGACTGGGTTGAAAGGCAGAGGAAATCAGCCTCAAGATTTCAAATTAGAACAAGACGATTCGCTTGAAGCCGAACTTGAAATCCTGGCCCGCGAATCTGAAGATGTTGAAATTACAGACAGCGAAGCAGTAAGGGCATTAAAACTGCTATTGGCAAATCAAGAGCGCATAAAAATATTTACTGAAATTGAAAAAGCGCACCTTTTTTCATCCTTGAGACTCGGCAAGCATTCTGAATCTATTTTTGTTTATGCGGTTCAGGATACAGCGATTCTCGAATTTTGCAAACACCATAATCTTCCTCGGCTATCCCTCAAAGACATTCGAACCATTGGAGCGCACGCTGCATATTTGCGGCCCAATGGTGGAATACATTTAGCAAATGCTCTCCTCCGACACAGAAGTCTAGCAACGACAAGCGATTATCTTCGGTCCAGCATCATCAATGCACTTTGCGACGCGAATATATTGAGATTCATGAAAAAGCTACAAGCGTCCATTCTTTTCTCTTGTGGCCGAGAAGACATCTTAATATCCAAAAATATTTCCAATGATTTTATTGACAAAGACCTCCTTTTTCCGATTAGCCCGTTTCAAAGCGAAGGCGAGCAATCACTCATCGATAAGTGGCTAGACGCCAGCGGCGAAATGAAGCTGGAAATTGGAGTAATCGAGATTCATCATTGCGCAGCGCAATACGCCTTCTATCGCGACAACTTTGGCGAACTTTCGACGGCCTCGCCTGAGCGCTTTATCAAACGTCATCTCCCGCGAATCGTTACCTGCGTAGCCCTTCGGAATGTTATCCGGGGAAGCACTCACTCCGCATTGTTGATGCAACTTGAGGAGAAGTATCGTGAACCATGGCCCTTCGTCGCAAACCCGCTCAACGGATAGCGGCAAACCCGATTCTGATGGGTTCGCCTGCGACGTCAGTCACCGAGACCCTATGGTCGACGTTGACCTAAACGCGGCCTTACAGCCGTCCGAGGTGGGCCAAGGCAGGTCCAATTGGTCGAGCATACGAAAACATAGCAGATACCTTTCGGATTGGGAGGAAGACGTTCTGCGCATCAACGTAGCCCATCATAGTGCACGGGACCCTAAGATAATTCGAGTCGACCTTCGCGCAATCTGGCTCGATTGCGGTGGTGTGGGCATATACGAGGGCCCCGTCCCCTTAACGCACTTTCGAAATCTTAAAGACGTTGTCAAGTACGCCGTCAATCAATGCGTCTCGAAGCATCACAAAGGCGAGGTCGCCAGCGCCGTCGGCCCCCTTGTGCGGACGCTAACTCGCATTTTCATTTGGATGTTGCGCAACGGTTTCTACAACCTACACGACGTTACGCCGCCAGCAGTCGACCGCCTGATAATTAGATTATCGGTTCAATCCTGGGAGCGAGTGCTCCATCACGGTCGTAGTTTGGTTCTTCTCTTGCAACGAATGAAGGACACCCCCGGTCTTGCCGCAGAGTTCACGGGCGCAGGCCATCTTGCCGAGTACACCCTAAATTTAGACAAGGTTGAACAAACGATAGGAATTCCTCGACCGTGGGTCGGGTATCCGCTTTGGTTTCGACGCCGGGTAAGACTCCTCTCCGGCGACAGACGACGTCCTCCGAAAAAGGTTGGTCGGCGCAAGGCGCCAGAGCGCTACTCTGAGCTTGCAAAGACCATGTACGCGCTCAACTACTTGGCGGCACATACGGACGGCGCGGATTGTCTTAATTTCCTACCGTGCCCTGGGGTAACTGCTCAAGCTGAACGTCTCGCTCCCTACGCGCCACAACGTTCTGCCGACATCGAAACCATTGACTATCTCAAGCTGCTGAACGAGAGCATCAAATGGTTATACGACCGGCGAGAAGCCTTCGTGGAGCTTCTCTCAGCTGCTCGCGAAGTGCTCGTGAAGTCGATGAAGGATTCGCCTTCTGTCGGCCCAGAGGCAATCAACCAAAGAGTCGCAGCGCACGTGGCTGCCTGCTACGCCCATCTGAATGTCGACGGTCTCTTTCCTTATCAAAGCATCGGACTAGCGCAGGGTGTTGAGTCTCTTTCCGGTTTGGTTACGACCGCGCAGAGTGCAATGTTTGTGCTTATCGCATCAAACCATGGTCGTCGGTCGAACGAGGTCATCGGTCACGGAGTTCCGTACGGTCTATCACTAAGTTCTCTCCGGAGTATCGGCAACGGTTTTGAGGAGTGGTCAATAGAGTTCTACGTCGAAAAGACCATTCAAGATTACGATGACTTCCCCTGCAATGACCTCGTCGCTGATGCGGTTTCATTCCTTATCGACATCTACCATGAACTGCGCGGGTTGGATGCGCCCCCAGTAATGGTCCCGTCCGATAGAGAGGAGGGGCGGCGCCACAAGCTTTTCACCAGTCGCCCTCTCACAGTACTTGGCTTGCGAGGGCAGCGTTTTGAATTTGGCTTGCGACAGAGCCTAAAGGAGTTCTTCCGGCTGGCGAACGTCGACTATTCGAAGTTCGCTCATCGACTGCTCCCGTATCGGCGTATGTTCTCTTGTCTGTTTATGCATCGATACGACTGTGCAGAATTACTAGCGCTCTCACGCCAGCATCGCCACTACTCTCCAGACCAGACCCTACCGTACTACACCGATGCTCCCAACGGAAAGACCACACCGAAGGTTCGAGTAGCCCTTGCGAGAAGAAAAGCCGAAGCCGCCAGTGTGCAACAGTCGATAGTCGAGGGACGTACCGCCTACCTCGCGGAAAAAGTGAAGGAGATGTTCGACGGGTCAACAGCTGGCGGATTTTTCCCACGATTGGTATTGCGCCTTGCCAAGCGCCTATCGGCTTCGGCCTCCTTTCGACTTGCGGACGTCAGGGACAAATCCAAAGTTGTTACTGACATCCTTCAGCACCGAGGCTACGAAGCCGACCCCTTACCACACTGCATTTGCATGGCCCGAAATCCAACTCACACGAAAAAAATGGGGAATTGCTTCAGGGAGGGCGAACTTCATAAGGAAGACGCTTCCCCCGAAAAATGTCACAGGTGCATCCACAACCTAAACAACGAAAATAATCTCGCCGTATTGGGTGCAGACGTGGAGGCATCGCTCGCTAAATCTGAGGACTTTCAACTACCTCCGGCAATTCGAGCGAGGCATGCGTCCCATGCAAAGAGGCTCGCAGACCTGATTTCACTGGAGCGCACTCTGAGCGAGGAAACGCGAGCTCAGTTTAGACTTCTAGAGGTCACATGGGTCCAAACATTCCAAGGAGATTCCCGTGAGTGACACTGGTCTGCCCTCGAACTCACCAGCGAGAATCCTCGCGACGAAGCACATCGAAGACAAGCTTAAGATATTGCAATTGTGGTCGTGTGATGGAATCCCATGGAAAACTGACGACTTAACAGGTCAAACTTGCCTAGATGAAAACGACGAAAAAGTGTTGGACTACTTTCCAACATACATCAAGGCATTCGCACTATGGGATGGAAGCCAAAATTGTCGTTCCGTTCGGGAACAACTTGGCTCCCTGCACCGCTGCAGCCGCACAACCCTCTCCCAAACGTATCACTCCACGCTAAACGACGAAATCGAACAGACGCTATCCAAACTGAAATCCAACTCCGTCAGTCAGATTGAGAATTCGAATAAGTCTCTGACAATTGAACGACAAAGTCAGGAAATTTCTCGGTTAGAAAAATTAATTTGCAGACAGGAATGCGATGTGGTCGAACTAACAATGCAACGACACGATGCTGTTAAAAAATTGCGAGATGAAAAGGACGCGCACAAACGAAACAGGGTTCAGTGGAAAGAAGAGAAAGCAGAGCTCGAAGCCAAGATTTCTGAGCTCACGAAAACGCTAAGGAAGCTGACTCCCTTGAAATCGAGAACTAGAAAATGATGAAGCGACTAAAGAATCGTAGCTCAACACAAGAGCGCGGACGAAACAATGCGGAACGGCTGCGCATCTGGGTCAAGCAAATGACGCCCGACCAAATTCCGCTCAATCAATTCGGAAAAGTCGCGCGCTCTCGCGTGTGTGAACAAGTAGGGATTCCTCCGTCCACGATTCGAACGAACTCTGCACTAAAAAAAATCTTTAAACAGCTCGATGCTAGCGTTCTCCTTTACGCCACCACAGCCACCACGAACTTAAAAAAAATACCTGATTCAGCTAACGAGACGGAGCGATTGCGTCTCGAAAACTCGGACCTTGCCCTCAAATTGAGCGACTCCGAACGACGGGTCTATGTACTGCAATACCTTGAGAACTTTGGCATCGTTGTAAGCTGAGGCGCAATGACCGAGCTAAAAAATTGTAGGGGAAATATCGTTCGACTGCTCTCCCATGGAGCCTTCGGAGGCGCAATTTCTGCGCTCGAATTGTCCCAATTTATTGGAACAAAACGCACAGGCGTCGTAGTGGTCGTTGCCGACGCCCCGCTTTTCCTGGAGCGACCGATAATTGGCGAATCGTGGAACATTAAAGGCCACTGGTTTGAAAGCCCTGTATACGGTCGACAATTCAAAGCAATCGAGGCTACGCGGTGCAAGCCGAGTGGCCTGGGTTTGGTTCATTTTCTCGGGAAAACCGGACTGTTCGGCGCGCTGACCGTACGAGATGCGCGTAATCTACGGAGGGGACACGGTACGTCATTGGTTGAAGCACTCGACCTTGGAGACGTTGAAATGTTGCGAGTCCACGGAATCCGGAGAGAAAAGTGCAAAGCGCTGGTTGAAGGCTGGTCACGCTACTGGTCGCTGGCGCAAATCAATGATTTGCTAGCACCTTACTGGATTCATCCGAGGGTTGCGACAAAACTCCACAACCTCTTCGGTGTCTCGGCGTATGGGCTGATTCTTGATAATCCGTACCGGCTAGCCCCTTTTCTAAAATGGAACGACCTCGAGCGGTTAGCTTCTACATTGAGTACGAAAACTCCTCCGGAAGTTCGTCTTATTGCTGCTTGCAACCATCTTCTCCTTGACATGCAGCGTCGCGGCAGAGTTTCAGTTCCATATTCGTATGTCATCGACCGCCTCTCAGTCCGTCTCGGTAGTAAATCTGCAGCCACTGCGGCGATAAAGAAAGCGGTCGCGGCTAAGGTCGCTTATGTTGCAATTGAAAGAGGTACACGACACCTTCACTCCGCAGGGGTCGAAATTATTCAGCGCGCGCTGTGCGCATCGCTCGTCACAACGCGAGCTTTGGTTGCCGTACCCGAAAAACAGGCTCAATCTGTTGAAATCATCAGCGCACCCTCTCTTACTATCGATTCTGCAATTTTGATTCTTGCTCAGAGCCATCGTTGTGTAGTCCATATTCTTGGAGTCGCGGACAGTGAGACCACGAGCCTCATCGCGCGGTTGGCACATGTTGCCGCTGCAGCAAGCGACGTGCTTCGGGATGCGGAGCCACATTTATCGTGTGAGGGCGCTGACGTCATTGTTCACGATGCCGACCAATTGAGCTTTGTTACACTGAACAAGCTGCTGCACCGGTTGCGCAACGCTTCCCGAATCAGAATGCTCGGGCGAGCACACGGCTATCCTGCTCAAACCGACGGACTCTCTGTCTTCGCAGACCTTGGAGTCAGTAACGTTCTATCGCTCGAGTCGCTGGCATCTTTTGCTAAGCCGGACATTATTGTGGGCAAGCCAGACTTCAAGCACATCGGCGTCCAAGCTTCGACCTTCGTCCCTCGCGTGCGGCCGACGTCTATCTACTGGCTCGAAACACCGCCAGCTCGCGAAGCGTCCGCGACCGCCGCCGCCTTCCGTGAGTGCGCGCACTTTGGCTCAGCGGTCCTGTTCACGACACACGCTGCTGAAGCTATAAGATGGAATATGCAGTTTCACAACGAGACAGCCGAATTGCGCGCAATGCAAGGCGAGCGTACGCACGTCGTCAAGATACAGAATCTGCAATCCGCCTCTGACGGCGACCCAATAGTGATGTTGAGGTCTGACCTTGAGCGTGGATTAATTGCCGGCACGCGAGGTGTGCTTTCGACGAGCGACAACGCCTCATACTTTCATCCATCACATGGTGACATCGCGTATGAGACGATTGATGTAGGAAATGTTGGGACGGTGACGGTCACTCCCGAACATCTGTCGAATTGTGCCCTTTCATACGCCGTACCGTTGCGGGCCCCCTTCCTTGGCTGCGTCGACTATGCCGTCATCGCCCTCGCCAGTGACCACGACCGAACACAGGCGCAACTGTTAATGTCGCGGGCCATCTCTCACGCCCGGAGAGGGGTGCTAGTCGTCAGTGAACAACGTCCAGAGTTCGAGTTCGATAAGGAGTTCCGAGAGCCGCCGCCAGGCGCCTCGATTGCCGGATTCCGTAGTATGCTGATTGCAGCGAGCGTGGCGCGCAGCACCTCGGAGTGAGCATATGAATATCAGTAGCGGCCTCCTTCTGATTTGGTCAAACGTCAAAGGGTTGCGGTACCCGAGTCTGCGCGACCAGGAAGGCAGACTCCTCGAACCCTTTACTTCTTATTTGCATAGCATCGTCCAAACGAGCGCAGAGCGATTTGACCCCAAACGTGCATGGTCGGAGACGCAGGCCGCGACATATGCAGTGACAGCTTTTTGCGACTTTTTGCAGAAGCGGCGCCGGAGGCTGACAAATGTCGACCAGAAGCTCCTATTGATGTTTCGAAATGACGCCTTTAACAAGACTCTAGTACATCCGAGCGGACATGGCCGGGAGCATCCTGCTGCGAGGACCACCAACATTAAACTTCGCCATGTATATGACATGCTCGCCTGGTGTCAGGAAAACCGACGAATTCCAAAGCGGACAATCGGACCAAGAAATTGTCGGGTTACCTCAGCTCTGCCGTGCGACGTGGACCAACAAAATTCGAGCAAACTGAATTACCCGCTCTGTTACCGTGGGATTGGTGAAAATGCACGCATAGACGAGAGTCAATATTGGGCGACCGACGAAGACATTCGACAAGTCGAGGAGATTTTTCGCGAAAAGCATGGACTCTTCGCCGCCGAACGCAACGTTCTCTTTCTTCGGTTAGGGGAGTACGAAGGCTGGCGCGTCGGCAGCAGCAATTCGCTGAGAACAGAGCAATTTTCGGATAAGGCTTTTGATGCACAGAAAAACTCCGACGCGTTCGAAGTCTGTCCTCCAGACCAAAAAATTGGATATCAGTTTTCGTTTTCCATGCCGTGGCCGCTAGCGCACTTTATCAAAAACTACATTTCGACCAGCCGCACGAAACATATGCAGGCTCTCGGCATTAGTGAAGAGCAGGCGCAGTACCGAATATTCCTCAGTGCGAACGAAGGCAAGCCTTTAAGACCACGGTCGGTATCTGGAATTTTTTCGGCGGCGCTGAGGGAATTGGGCCGTCCAAAACGTGCTGCTTATCATTCATTCAGGCGCTACAAGGCTCAAAAAATTGCAGAGGAAATCATCGAGCGTCGTACTCGGGAGGGCAGGTCTCTGGCTCTAGACGATGTAGTTGACGAAATTGCGCGAGTACTCGGCCATGCTACCCGCGAAGCGCAGCGCGCATACGTACGTGCGACCAAGAAGGCAAGCCTCCGGACGGTCGAAGAGCGTCAGCATGACGACATCGTGGAGCTTCAACTTTTGATAGCAGAAGAACGGGCGAAAAATTCTGCACTCATCCAGCGAATCAACGAATTGTCCGTCTAGAGCGGAGCAACGATAAACACTTCGTCCGAGCTCACGATATGTCCGTCTTCTTTGAGACTACGTCAATCAGTACGTCGCTTGAACGGCGTATGTGCTTCCAATTCCCCGATGTGCTCATCCATCGCTGCCGTTTCCTGGTCGAGGAACTCACTGATGGCATGAGCAAACCTCTTGTCTGCAATCCAGTGCGCTGACCACGTAGGCGTGGGAAGCAGTCCACGCGACATCTTGTGAACACCTTGCGCACCACCTTCGAAGCTCGCGAGGCCGTTGACGATGCAATACTCGATGCCCTGCATGTAACAGGTCTCGAAGTGCAGGCCGGAGACAAACTCCTTGGTCCCCCAATAGCGCCCGTACATCGTGTCGCCATCGACGACGTTCAACGCGCAGGCGAGTCTGTTGCCGTCAACCTCGGCGACTACCAGCATTAGCGCATCGGGCATGGTGGCATGGACCTGGTCGAAAAAGTCGCGGGTCAGGTATGGCGGGTTCCAGTGCTCCCTGTAGGTGTTCTCGTAGCAGGAGTAGAAGAAATCCAGCGCATCCGCATCCACGTCCGCACCGCGTAGCCAGCTGAACGTCACCCCGGCGTCCAAAACCCGGCGGCGGTCTTGCTTTACCTTCTTGCGCTTGTCGTGGCTCATCTTCGACAAAAAGTCGTCGAAGCTTTCGTAGTTGAAATTTTCCCAGTGAAACTGGACCCCCTCCCGGAGCATGTACCCAGCATCCGTCAACGCCTCAAGGTCCGCCTCATGGGGAAACAGCACGTGCAGCGATGACACGTCCATCTGCTGCGCAAGTTGAATAGCTCCCCTTGCCAGCAAGACCCGGTCTGCATGGGTCGGCGCCAGTAGCCGCGGTCCCGTTACGGGCGAGAACGGGACCGCTGACAGCAGCTTGGGGTAATAGCGCAGGCCGTGCCGTTTGAAGGCATCCGCCCACGCGTGGTCGAAGACGTACTCCCCGCGCGAATGTGATTTCAGGTAGAGCGGCATCGCGCCGGCCAGGTCAGCGCCCCTCTTCATCAGCAGAAAAAAGGGCTGCCAGCCGGTATGCGCAGACGCACAGCCGGTCTCGTGCATCGCGGAAAGGAATTCGTACTGTACGAATGGATTGCCATCGGAGAGCGCGTTCCACTCGCCCGCGTCGACTTCCGAAATTGAGTCCACGACGTGAATTTCGACCTTGCTGCTCACCTGGCTTCGCTCCTGAACGACATTCCCGCCTGCGGCGGCGACAACCAGCATTGTCGCCGATACGGAAAAAGTCTTCAGGGAACTGCGAAATCAATCAGAGGGGTCGGTAAAGCGCGCGAGTGCGAACCCCGACGGCTTGCTACGCCGGCGCAGTCTATCCCCTATGAAGCAAAACTACTTATCCTTGGTCAGTTGCGCGTCTAGGCTCGCCAGATGTGCTAGCAAGGCATCCGTTCGACCCATATCGGCGTAGACGCGTGTGAGCGGTGAAGCCTCAGAGGTCCCCTGTTGACGATTCAGCGCAACTGGCCCGAGATACGGATTTTGAATGTCTAAAGCCGGCTCGGCTTCGAACATCGCTCGCGAAAGCCATTGCTGCAATTCCTGCCGGTCACTCTTACGCCCGTCTTGCACCGCGCCACTCGTTTTATCCAGTGTGACCCGCAAGTATGAAGCGGCTACTTCACTTGACCGGTGCCCCAAGAACGCGCTCGCCTCACTCAACCGGATACCGGTCGCGGCTGCCAATACGCTTGCCGCCGCGTTGCGCTCGTTGGTCTGGCGCCCTGCAAAGCATTGGCCGAACCGCATTGCACGCGGTTCAAGATGTCTTGTCCCGACATCCCGTCCGCTCAAAGCATGCTTCCATATCGCTTCTTGAAAGGCGCCGATTTCTGTTTCTGGCCACTCTGATGCTTCTTGCGTTCCCAACCCCATTTTTGCCTCCACTCGAATTGCGGACTTTCGGCGCCCAATAAGACGCCTTCACGAAATCAGGGTAGTAGCTCCAAAGCGCAAAAGCAAACGATTGGCGGCCCCGTTCGACGACGAGCGCACCCGCTTTGCCCAGTGCCGAGCCTCATCCTCACACGCTCTCGTGCGCGAACTACGCCGTACCGGTCACGGCAGGGACGGCGCACCGGCACGGCCGCAAACATCCGCGTGAAGCTTCCAGAAATGTTAGGTGACCAGCGGCCCGTCGGCCGCCCTATCTGGAGCTGTCAGCCGCTCGTACAGCCAGTCGATGACATGAGGGTCGAGCAGACCCGTTACGAAAGCAGAATTCCAGTTGTTTTTCCCTCCGTGCTCCTGGTCGAGCAGTTCCACTTCTTCAAGTAGCGTAGTCTGCAGTTGTTCCGGATTGGCGGGCGTAATCGCCAATGCTCTAACGGCCAGACGCGGCCGCTGGCAAAGGCGAGTCCAGCCATCTGCGAAATGCCGGAGAATTGCTGTCCGTTCGACGATAAGTCGTTTGTGAAATGAAATGGCCTCGTATTGCGCGTGGCCAGGAAAGACGCACAGTTGCAAGCTCACTCTCGGGATTAACCCAAGGTCATCAAATCGTGCCGCAATCAACCGGTCAGACAGACAATCGTCGAAATATGGATGCAGAATTCGCTCGTCAGGAGCATTGCCAAGCAAAACCCGACCGCGCCGAGTATTGCATTTACATGCCGGAACGAGATTCAGCGAGAACACGGCGAAGGCCGCGTAGTCCTCCTTTGGCAACAGATGGTCTAATGTTCCGCTGTGTAACGAACCGCACATCGGGCAGACCCTGTGCTCAGACTCCAGACGAATGTCATTGATGTATCTGAGGACCGCTGGAGGTTTCTGATAGTGGGCCCTCAAGAGCGTCTCAACTTCCGCATCCAGCGGAACTCCCTGCACAGCAAACCCGTTTCCCGCCGCTGCTCGATACTGGGTATACCCCGCCGTGACCGCGGGTACGGAACCCTGCAACCGAGGGAAGCTGCCTACGCGCGGATTGTTAGCCAAGGCAGTGAATGCTGCAGCATCATCAATGTCCGGCGGAGTAAGCCTATTCATTCGTCTGCCTCCTCTCGAGCGCCAGACGCAGTGAGCTCAATATCTCCGGAGACAGTTCTCCCTTATATGCGCCGTACAATTGCTCCCAAGTCTCATAGCGGCTAAGCAGACGCTGCTCGACGTCGGCCGCGAGCTTCGAGGGCTCGTCCTCTCCAAATACAAAGTACGAAATCGACCCCACATCCGCGCCAAATGTCTGCAACCTCAACGGGTCAATAAAAACGAAACCGTCATCGGTCGTGCGGAGCACACTCACCTGCTCCCGAAAAACCTCACGTACGAAGTAGGCTGAGTGAGTTGCGATGATTGCAGCCGACCCAGTTTGGGCCAACATTGTGTTCAGCAGAGCTACGAACTGGCTTATGAAATTCGGATGTAGGTGTGTCTCCGGTTCGTCCAGCAACAGCAGCGAGCCGTTTTCTATGTACAGACTGGCCTGCGCCGCGAATCGCAAGAACGAGATTTCTCCACTGCTCAAGGCGAAAGTCTGACCATCTACCTCGCGGATGGGGTCCTTGTTCAAATCGATAGATGCGAACAGGTCCAGCAGGTTGTCCTCAGCTATAGGATGTTCGGCGTCGACACTGAGGTCGGGTGCACGGTCGCCTTCGTCCGTGACCCGAAGGAACGAAAGTGCGACCGGGTCGTCGCCCTTGTTAGTCCTCAAGAGAGCAATCTGCTGCCAATCCGAAATGGACTGAATCGCCGTCAGAAATATCTGCCACCTCTGGAAGTTACCGATGCGACCTTCGGAGCGTGCAACCTGTAGCACCATGTCGGCGACTCCCGCGCCTCGTCGCACGCGTCCTCCGCGATTCAAGGCAAACCGCTTGTACCAGACCTTCGGGTTCTTCCTGCGCTCCGATGGGAAAACGGAGGCCGATTCGTTCGTCGGCGCAAATGCAAGAACACGATTGATGAGGACACGCCCATGAGTGGTCGCCTCACGCAACGCGCTGTCGTCGCCTGCCAAGGCAGCATTCACCACTCGCCCAAGTGCTTGGCTCTTTCCAACTCCGTTTTTCCCTATGACCACTGAGATGCGCTTTGGCAGTTCCGCCCCGTGGTCAAAGCGGAACTTGAGTTCATGCCTGTTCTTCTTACCCGCTAGCTGGAATCTGACTTCGATGTCATCGGACATACGGCCGATTTGCTCCGAGTCGAGGCCTTTGAGGATTGGTCCAGCATTTTTGTATGCGAAGAACGCTTCCGCAGTTCGAATGAACGCCTTCTGGAAAACCTGTGTTGCCGAAGCAACTTTAGGTAGCTCAGAGCGGGCCTTTAGCTCAGTGAGAGCAACCAAGTCGTTCAGTGCGAGCAGCACCTTCGATGCGACGTCCGGCCCCATCACCCTCACGATTCGCCGATAATCGTCCATGGCTGGCAACATCGTAAAGAACTGCTGCGATTCTTCGGCAGGCACAAATTCATCGCTCGCAGCATTGACCGTGTCTTCCAACCAGCGGACGTCCGCTGGCTCCGAAAGACCTGAAGTCGCATAGCCGAAGAACCCGCTCATACTCATGGAGTCTACATCCCCGTCAAACTTGACGTGGATGTCTACCTGAATCTGGAAACGCGCTCCCTTGACCTTTTCAGCACTAGCAGGCCGGTGAAATACCTCAAGTAGCGGTCATCCGGGACGCAGGCGTAAACGTTGAACTGATGTCATCAATGAGAGCGAGATGGAACGGATGCGTGGGCCAGATGGTTTTACCGAGTCAATGTTCACGGTGTTGAAGCTGGATGATTTTGTGCCGAAGGACCATCCGTTGCGTCCGATTCGCACCTGGCTCAATGACGCGCTTACACGCATGGACGATGTGTTCGCGCGGATGTACGAGGCTGACGCGAAAGGAGGTCGGCCTAGCATCGCACCGGAGAAGCTGGTGCGAGCTCTTTTGCTGCAGGTGCTGTATTCGATTCGTAGCGAGCGCATGCTGGTGGAACAGATTTCCTACAACATGTTGTTCCGCTGGTTCGTCGGCCTGCCGATGGACGGGACCGTGTGGGACCACTCGACGTTCAGCAAGAACCGCGACCGGTTGCTCGAACACGATGTGCTGGTGTTGCTCTTCAACGAGACAGTCGAGACCGCGCGCGAGCGCGGATATCTTTCCGGGGAGCACTTTAGCGTCGACGGCACGTTGATTCAGGCATGGGCCGGGCACAAGAGCTTTGTGCCCAAGGCAAGTCCGGACAAAGACGACACGCCTCCTGACGAACCGCCCGCGCCGAATGACAACTGGCACGGACAGAAGCGCAGTAACGAGACGCACCAATCCACGACTGACGAGCAGGCGCGCCTGTTTCGCAAGAGCAAAGGAACCGGAGCGATGCTCTGTTATATGGGCCACGTGCTGACCGACAACCGGCATGGCCTGGTGGTCAACGCACAGGTGACGCTGGCGACGGGCACCGCCGAGCGCGACGCGGCCGAGCTGATGCTTGCCGATGCCGCATGCGTTGCGCCGCTCGGCATCACGGTCGGCGCGGACAAGAACTACGACACCGCCGGTTTCGTGGCCAGTTGTCGAGCGAACCGTGTGACGCCGCATGTGGCGCAAAACGATGGGCGTCCAGGAGGTTCAGCAATTGACGGGCGAACTACGCGCTGGCCGGGCTACGCGGTCAGCCAGCAAAAACGTAAGCGCATTGAGCAGGTGTTCGGATGGGGCAAGACAGTCGGGCGAATTCGACAAGCGATGTATCGGGGACTTGAACGCGTAGACCAGCTCTTCGTGCTGACGCAGGTCGGCTACAACCTGACGCGTATGCGCACACTTGCCGGTTGAGGGGCAGGAAGCGATGGATAACACCTATATGGTGAACCCGCGAGTAACGCCGAATGCCCGCAAACGTGTTCCGCGTTTCAAAAGTGCAAACCCGGCATCCGTCGTAATGCATCTGAGCGCATCAACGACGGATATTTCAACGGCCTGCTAGGGACGATAAGTACCGAGTACGGGCGCATCCGGTGGGGGGGCAACTCCGTCAATCCGAAAAACGTCTTGAAGTCTCGGCCCGACCCGCGGCCGTTTGTTGTAGCTGCCATAAGTGTCTTCGTAGAAAATTGCGAACTTCGGATGCTGCTTCAATCGACTCAGTAAGAATCACCCGAGATGAGGTGGAGTCACTTCCCCGAAAGTGAATGCCTGATGCTTGAAATCACTGTCTTCAGGGACGGTTCTGTAAATCATCCCGTTGCTAAACTTGTCGGAGACATCAATCAACTTCTCCAGAAGTTTCAAGTTGCCGCGTTGCGTTTCGTCCAAGGCTGCCTTTGCTTTGCGCAGCTCCGGCATCGAATTCTCCTCGATGAAGTTGAAGTGCTTACCGAGTAATCCGCACACAACATCGGACAGTTGCACTCCGAACGAATCTTTCGAGTTCACGAACGAGAATGAAACACGCCTGGTTCCATTCATGAATTCGATGTCGCCGAGTTGCTTCTGAACGGTCAGCTCTTCATCGAAAATGTGCTCTGACTTCCTGAAAAGACAGACGGGACGTACATAGAAATCATGCAGCCCCTCTATGAGGACGTGGCTTTCATTGTCGACGAGAAACGCGAGTTCCTCAAGTTTTGTCGCTTCTTTCAGCATAGACTTCAGCCACAAGTCCGCTGGTGTTCGTGGGGTCTTTGCTGTTGCATTCAGAAACGCTAAGACAGACTCCGAAAACTCCGATGTCTTCTTGCCCACATTCGGGTAGTCGTAGGCCCGAAGAAGCGCAAGGAACGAAAACAGGTCTCGTGAGACAATGGCATGAAGTTCGTTCTTGATTTCGCGATGATAAATCACGAACGGGAGAAAACGGGGGTCGGCGAAGAGCGAGTCGATGATATCGACCAACGACCAGTAAACCAGATTCAGGTTGTAGTAGTGGATGTAGATTCTGTTATTTAGCAGATATTGGAGAAAAATTTTCAACTTCTCCGAGCGCAGAATATCGAGATAGTCACCCTTCGCGATGAGGTCGAATTTAATCTCTGGCGCGCTCTTCTGGATTCTCAACGCCTCGCGTAGCGGAGCAACATCTGGAAGCGGTGTCATCGTCCGATGCGCGATACCACCGAGGATGAAATTTTTCATCTCTCGATTGTTCGGCTGTCCGTCTTCCCTCAGATGGAGTTTGCGGATGTTGTTGGTCTCGTCGTAGTAGAAGACCATCTTCTCATCAACTCCGTACAACCGCTTGATGACTTTGTCCCCGGGAGATGGCATCAGCTTCAGAAAGCCTTGCCGCACGTGGTTTACGTCGATTGTCAGCATTTTGATTGCAGAAAAAAAGCAGCGTCTAATAGATTCGCCGGATGATTGTAGAAACAGTACCACTCATTCAAGTGTGCTGATGACCTTTATCGATTGGGGTAACTCATCCGATATCTGTTGATTCGCCGTATTTTCAACTTAACAGCGTCGGAACAGCCTGCCCGCCAGTTTCTCCGCTTCCTGATGCATCACAGACGTGGCTGCGATAATGTTTCGCGTGGACATCCGCGGTGCTGCAAATCCGCCAAGCCGGCTACGTTTGGGTTTGTCCGAATAATCGCCGTCTGCGTTGGCGGCACTACCGCGCCAATGATTGAGTAATGGATGTCCGAACTCCGGAGCAGCATAGACCAGATGCCATGCGAGCCAAAGCCATCTCGCCCGCACACGACCGGCGTCGCTTAGCATCATTGTCATTCATTCGTGTCGACTACTAGGTCCATTTGAAGAACAGTGAGCGGCTCCATGAACTTTTTGAGTTGCTCCTGTTGCGTAATCAGGAACGGTGCATCCTTTACCCGGCTGTGCAGATTCAGTAACCGCTTTTCCGCACGAACCAAGATGGTGTCGTACAGCATTGGGTAAATCTTTACCTCTTCGCCGTGCTTGATAGGTTCGTTCTCACCATCTTCAATCTTATCTCCAAGAACGAACCCATCAACTCTCGTGAATTTCTTTATATAGCCGAGCGCCCGCAGCTCTTTTACGTACTTCCAGACCTGGTCTTTCTCTTTGCTTCCGAGAGGCAAACCCGTTGTCTTAAGGTCGATGATGACCAGTTGGTCGACCCCGTCCTCATCGTGATTCTCGTCATAGGACGGACGGGCGTAAAAGCCAACACTGGCGTCCGGGAGGGCTACAAAATCCGGTCGATTGCGACTTCCTTTTCCCGTGGTGTCTTTGAATATGGTCTTGATGACCTGCGTCATCCCGACGTTTGACGTGAAGTCGATGGACTCAAACTGTGCCCCGAACATCCAGAGACCGCGCTCGAACAGCGGCTGCAGTTCGTGAACCTCGTCGATGCCGACCGTCTTAAGTTTGATGCGTAATTCGGCTATGAGCTTTAGTCGATTCTGGATTTCATCCAAGACGAGCTTCGCCATGCTGACGCTCCACTCTGTCAAGATTTCGTGCAAGCTGTCATAGTCGCTCGGGTCGCACTTCTGCAGGACGTCGAGCAATCCATAGCGGGACTTTGACTTTTCGAGCTTGGTCAGAATCGTCGTAAGTTGGACAAGCTCGTTCTCGCCGAAATTCGGGCACGTCTCGACTACTTCCTCGATGAAAGATGAAACGCGGTCCTTGCTTACAGGAGAAAGAGCGTTGATGGCATTACCGACCCGCTCGATAACTGCACTCTTAGTTGCCTCACGCTCACTTCTGCTCGCCTCGTGGATTATGTTTCGGATTCGGTCTTGAACCGCTTCGCGAGTCCTCAACCAAGCCAGATTGTCCTCATCGAAGCCGCTCCAGTCTTCAGTCACCGCATCGTGGTCGTTCAAGAAGTCCGCCTGAACGATGAACGTGTAGCGCTTTGCCTCGGAAGTACGGCCGTCAAGTACACGCTCGTAGTCGCTCGGACTCCAGCTACACTGGCCAACCGCACGGCCCCGCACCCACCAAGCGATACCGTGCTGCTTCGTCGTCTTGTCGGCTTTCTTTGTATCTATGTGTAGGATTCGAACGGTTCCGAGGCCCTCTACGTTGAACTCTTCTTGCGACAGGTAGGTTGGGATGTCGTTAAAGCTTATCTGCTTTGAGTCGATGGACACCTTGAACGCGGGGTTTGCGAGAAATCGGCTGCCGATAATCTCCCGGGCCTTCTCATCCGTGAAGAGAAGTTGCGGGATGTCACCGACACCTTCGATTATTGTCCCGTGCCCCTCCACACCTTGAGCGGTAAAGGAGATTTCATCAAGAACGAGGGGCTTGGTGCTGGTTCGCCCGACGCGACAAACAAACTCTTGTCCGTTCTTTCGGGACCTAACAATATATTCAGAAGCGAAGCAGAATGAAGCAAACCTGCCCTTTCCGTTCTTCCCAAAAACCTCGCGCGGAAGGCCTGCGGTACCTTGGGGCGGCAAGGACTTTTTCCCTTGAGCCGCAATGCGGTTGTACGACCAAGTCCGCCAGATGTACTCAAACTCGTCGCGCGTCATGCCGTTGCCATTGTCTTCAATCCTGAAGTGGCGTTCATTTCTCGCGCTTGGGAGAGTAATGCGAACTTCTGTGGCGTAGGCATCCCAACAGTTCGCGACCAGTTCAACAATGGCGGTTGGCGGGTCGGACACAATAGCGCCCGCGTAGTTGTTCAGAAACCGTTCGTCAAATAGCGGCTCTTGTTCCATCCGTTCCCCCGATACTGTTTTTGTGCGGCCGCTCAATTGATTTGAAATCATCAGCCGGCACTCGCTAACGACCTCCCCGTGTCCATTGCCCACAGGGTCGCTTGTCTGTTGTATTTGCATCATATTGTAGACTAGAAGCGCTTTACAATTGCGGCCCGTGAACAGACGGTGCGAGCGAGATTCTGCGCTGCCCAAACAGACCATACGTCCTAATATGCAGATTAGATAATCGACCTTCAATATCGGCACGATGAGCGGCTTACTCGCACAACTCCACCGGGGCACCTGCGCCGAACCAATCTGCAGCTAACCCACCCATACCGCCCCGGACGAGTTGGAGATGTCGCAACCCAGTGCTTCAACCACCCCATCGCGAGCCGCTGGTTCGTTCGTGGACCAGCTCAAGGCCCGGGTTGCGCTGCTGGCCCTCTTTGTCGGCTCGATGTGGGCGACGTTCTTTCTGTCGGTTTTAATGCCTTTTCTGCACCTGAACCGTCACGGTGTTGTCTCGCGCACCCTTGGCGGCCTGCAGGGCATCCTGTTCGCGCCGTGGCTGCACGCCGGGCTCTGGCATATAGCGGCCAATACGGGCGGCTTGCTCGTGCTCGGCTGGCTCGCGATGTGGCCGCGCATCACCAACTTCTGGCAGGCGACGGTCGGCGCCATGCTCGGCGCGGGATTGTGTGCATGGCTGCTCGGCGCGCCTTATTCTGTGCACATCGGCGCGAGCGGCTTGATGTTCGGCTATGCCGGTTATCTCGTTGCACGCGGCTTCTACACGCGCGGCATCCTCTCGATTCTCATCGCCCTGTTCGTGGTCAGTAGCTATGGATTGAGTATGCTGCTCGGCGCGCTGCCCCTCTATCCTGACGTGTCGTGGCAAAGCCATCTCGGTGGCGCGATTGGCGGCATCATCGCCGCGCGACTGTCGCGACTGTCGCGACAAACGCTACGCCTTCAAGCCTGACTTTTATCATTTACGGTCGATATACCGTTCTGGAAAAGCCACGCCGGGAGTGACTCGCTGGTTCTTTAGCATCTGAAGGCTGACAAACCTTTACGTCTGCGTTTCACGCCCCCTTTTCCTCCGGTCGCCTGTAAATTCCGTCGAAGAATTTCTGCGTTTTCGCCAGCTTCGGCAAATCCAGGACGAGTTCCTCGATGTCGTTGTGACGATACTGCCGCAGACACGCGGAAGCGGAGAAAATCCATACGCTCCCGAATTCTTCCGCGTCCTTGACCCCGTCCACTTTGAAAAACGGCGCGGAGCTTGTCATGTTCCACTCCGGGTGCATCGGAGCCCACAGACAGGCGAGCGGTCGAATTTCCGCCTGCTCGCCCTTAGGGCCGAGTTCCTTTCTGCGCATCTTATGCAGCACCTTGTCCAAGCCCAAATCGTTAAAGCGTCCTGTTTCTTTGTTCCAGCATGCGTCGAACTCTTTTCGCATGCGCTTTTGCAGTTCGGAAGGCTCAGAATCGCAAGGGATGGCCTTGCCACTCCTATACCCGTGGAATGATGCCGATTTCACCTCAGTCTGGTAGAAAACAGGCCCATGGACCGGGTCCTCAACCTTGACCCATGCATCCAGCCTCTTGCCCGTCTTACCCGTTACGGGAAGGCAGGAACCTGGAATGCGTTCAGCTGTTCTTCCGTCTGCTTTCATGTAATGGCAAAAAAGCGCGATGGCGAACTCCTCGTGCGCTAGCATCTTGACGGCGTTGGAATGCTCGCGTGCATCCTCGTTCTCGTCGTAGAACTCAATCATTGCCCGGAGGTCGATGAGGCGTTGGGTCATGTTTTCTGTCGCTGCTCGTTTTGGTCCATCAGGGCAATTCGCGCGGCATGCGCGCTTTCTTCTACATCACACAGGCGGCGCATGGAGCAAGCCGCTCATTACGGAGGAGCATTAGTTTCGGTTGTAGCCGTGGTTCCTTGTTCCCAAGACCTCCTTCCAGTGATTTTCCCGCCCTGCGATTTCCTCGCTTGTCGACTGGATGTCCGCTATCTCCAAAAGCGATAAGCTGAAGTCGTCCTTCCGCTCCGGACTCGCCGAACCTAGTTCCTTGACGAGGGCCACATTGTTTCCGTGGCCATTGGAGACATATGTGGACCAACGCTGCCAGATTCCGCTTTCGCCGTCAGCCTTACCCACATAGAGCTTTCCGTTGCTTCGGTCGGTGATGAGGTAGATACCTTTGACGCTCGACAGCGCTGTGCGCCAGGACTCGATATTCTGAGTGACAACGATGTCAAGCTCAGCCTTACGCAGGTTGACGAGAAAAATTTCGCCGGCTTTGCCACAATTGCCACTCGTCGAACCGCCCTTCGATGAAGACGTTTATCGGACGCTCGCTACCATTGAATCGTGCTAAATGAATCTTCGTGTCCTTTGGCTTGAGACTCGGTTCCAACTGTTCGAGGAGATTGAAGAGAAGCATGCCCGTCCTTTCAATTTTTTACTATCGAGTCGAATCACATCTTCACGATTTGACAGCACCCATGTCCACCCGGTCGGTATGAAAATCTCCGCGCAAATAGCAACGTGCCCGACACCGACCGGCCGACCGCCTAAAGTCCAAGAGTCAATGCGGCAAAGAAGCGAACCTTGGCATACCTGTCCTTCTGCTTTTAGTTAGCCGCTGCCTTAGTTCTTACAGCGCTGGGCTCGCCGTTCTGCTTAAACATGTCGTCCATCAAATCCTGGACGACGCCGTCGGCATTTGGAAACTGATGCAACACGGAGTTTTTCCAGTGCCCCGACGCGATAAGGCCGCCGCTTGGCGCCTTGTAAAAGCGAATATCCATAGAACGCAGGTACATGACGATGTCCCAGAACCAACTGTCCGTGTAGGTGACGTTCATGTCGGCTTTGTCGCACGCGGGTGCAACCGACACCGACACGCCGTGCTTTTCCAGGTTGCGTTGGATTGCAGCGTCCATATCAGCCGACTTGCCGCCATGTGCCGTGAAGCACGCCGTAGTCATCGGCGAGTTCTTCACCTGAGGCCCAGCAGTGACATTTTGAGTCGTCGAACATCCAGAGAGGATGACGAGCGCCGACACGGCGGCGACCGTGGAGACCAGAGTGCGCATTTTATTTTTCCTGTTTGAATGCAAAGACGGCACTCTGAATATCGGCACCTATGCCGCTAACTTAAGCGAGCGGGAGGAAGACCCCGCTCGCTGTTCGACGGCTACTTAGGCGACTATGCGCTCACCTCTGTTGACGCATGCGGCACTGCTGGGGCCTCGACCTTTGCGGCAGCGCTTTTGACCGAAGCCGCTTTTCTGCTTGCAACCTTCTTCTTCGGAGCCACATTCTCGACAACAGAAGTCGCTTTCTTCGCAGTCGGAGACTTCGCTGCCGCGGTCTTCTTTGCCGCAGTCTTCGGCTTGCTCACTCTGCTGATTGCGCCGGCTTCCGATGCACCCACCGACGCCTCGTCTGCAATCAGGAATTTGCTGCGGTCTTTGACGTTAGCAAGCCAAGCCGGAGCGCGTCCGCGACCACTCCAAGTCGCGCCCGACTTTGGGTCCAGGTACATCGCCGGCTGCTGCCCGGGGACATAGTTGCCAGCAGCCTTCGCTTTGGTGACAGGAGCCGGCTTCGCCGTCGCCGCACTTTCGTCAACCAAGAATTTGTCTCGGTTCTTCGCGGCTGCAATCCAACTTGGTGCCCGGCCGTGTCCGGTCCAGGTTGCACCACTCTTAGGGTCGCGATACTTGACCGCAGCAGCGCTACCATTGCTCTTGGTCTTAGCAACTGCCTTCGAGGCGCGCCGCTTGCCGTCAGAGTGCGCGTCAATGTCAGCGGTCGTCAGACCGTGCTTCGCCATCAACTCGCGAATCTTTTCGATGACGCCTGACGACTGCTTTGCGATGAGAGCTTCGGCTTGCTGTTCCAGCTTCTTGATTTTTGCCTGCAGTAATTCGAGAGTTGCCATTTTGGCCTCCGTAGCCGAGATGCCGGAACTATGCCACACGCCCACGTTGAGTTGGAATCGCGAGCATAGATAGTCTCTTGCATCAGCATCGGGCCGAAGCGACGGATGTTTCGGCCCGTTGCCAATCCCGGCAAGAGTCTATTTTCGCCAGACAGGAATCCGATAGTCGTCGACGAACTCGTTGGTAACGTCTACCCGAATGCAAGGCTCCGTGTGTCCATCCTTGAATCGGCAGGACGTGACATCAAGCCGGCCCCCATGCTGCTCAAGCAACGCGACGCTTTCTTGGAGTTCCGTCTTTTCCTTCTGAAGGCTACGCACGGACCAGGCTGTCACACCGTACCAGGTTGCCATCGCAAACGCGCTTGCCAGCAACGCCGGAACGCATTGCCCCAGCAACTTAGAAGGTGACGGGGCAATGGCGATGTTGACAAGAGAGGCGATTAGCTCAGGCGCGTACTTCGAACATTTCGAGGCGCTGCCGAACCTGTGGACCCTGGAGCGAATCCACAGTTCGCTCACAGAAACCCTGCAGGCGAGGCCGACCGATGCGGATGACACTTGGATTTTCGCCTACGGCTCCCTGATGTGGAACCCGATGGTCGAGTTCGAGAAAAGGCAGACGGCAACATTGCACGGTTGGCACCGAAGCTTTTGCCTGCGCATGGTTGCAGGTCGAGGGAGCCCCGATGGGCCGGGGCGCATGCTCGCGCTGCGGCCGGGCGGCCACACGAACGGCGTCGCGCTGAAGTTACCGGACGCAATGCTGGACCAAGAGCTTCGGCTCATCTGGATTCGGGAGATGGTGCTTGGGTCTTACAGGCCAACGTGGGCATCCATAACGCTGGGCGACGGTACCGAGACCCATGCACTTGCCTTTGTCGCAGATGAATGTCGCGAACAGTTTGAGGCGGATTCAAGCGTGGCAACCGTCGCTCCGCTCATCGGCACCGCAACAGGAAAGTTTGGAAGCAATACCGAGTACCTGCTGAAGCTGCGCGAGGCTTTGTTTGAGTGCGGCCTGGAGGACTCCTATATCGAAGAGCTCGCCAGCGAGATTGAGCGCCTATCGCGACGAGCCCGCTGCGACGTACCCGGCGCATCCGAATGACTGCAGCGGCGCAGAACAAGCCGCCCAGCGTAATTGCCTTAAGTGAGAATCATGGACAAACTTCAAGCGATGCAGGTCTTCACGCGGGTAGTCGACACCAACAGCTTTTCCGGTGCTGCCGACTCCCTGCACATGACGCGTTCGTCGGTGACGACCATTATCCAGGCTCTTGAGGCCTACCTGAAGGTGAGGCTACTCAATCGCACGACCCGCCGCATCAGCCTCACTCCGGACGGAGCCGCTTACTATGAGCGCTGCTCGCGCATCCTCGCCGAGGTCGAAGATTCCGAGAGCTCGTTTTCACGGGCGTCCGCCCCGCGAGGCAAGCTCAAAGTCGATATGCCGGGGTCAATCGGACGCCTTTTAGTCGTTCCAGCGCTGGATGAGTTCCACTCCCGATACCCGGATATTGACCTCATGCTCGGCGTCGGAGACAAGGCAGTAGACCTTATTCAGGACAGTGTGGACTGCGCCATCCGCATGGGCCCGATGCAGGACTCCACGCTTGTTGCACGTCGGGTCGGCGTATCGGAGTTTGTCACCGTAGCAAGTCCCGAATACATCGCCCGCAATGGCGCTCCGGCATCACTCGCGGAGTTAGAGACGCACACCGCTGTTAACTATTTCTCCAGTCGCAACGGCCGCATTGTGGAGATGGATTTCATCGTCGACAGCAAGCCTGTCGAAGTCCGCATGCGCTCGAAGCTCGCCGCCAATGATGGCGATGCTTACCTCCAGTGCGGATTGCGAGGCCTCGGGCTCATTCAGGTGCCTCACTTCCTTGCGCAGCCCCATCTGGAATCAGGCGCCCTAATTGAAGTGCTCGGGAAATGGCGACCCAGCCCGTTTCCGATTTCGGCGGTATATCCACAGAATCGTCACCTATCCCCACAGGTCCGAGTGTTCGTCGAATGGGTTGCCGAACTGTTTGAGAACTGTCAATTGCTTCGCGCTGACAACGTGCTTCCGTCCGGTATTGCCCAATACGTCAAGCATCGCCAAGCCTCCAACGCTGCGGGTCACGTGCTGGAATCAGCGCGGGCACCGGGTGCGCGCAGCAGGGATATGGCGCCGATGTAAGCGGTCTGGCAAGGCCGCGGAGCGTTGCCATGTGGCGCGCGTTCTTTGACAGCACAATTCGCTACGACCGAATTGTCTTATCGAAAGTGAGATGTTTATCTGGCTACCGGATGTATGCAAAATTCCGGCTGCTTAAACCTCCTTTATCTTTGGCGCATAGCGCAGACACTTTGATGAAAGCCAGGCTGGACATCTCGGACATCACGATTGCAGGGCATGCGCAAGACATCATGTTGCGCAGCTTCAATCCGTGCGCTCACAGCGGTATGCCAATCGTGTTGTATTTCCACGGCGGTGGCTTCGTCAAGGGCTCACTGAACGAGGCTAGCAAGCCTGCCTCGCTCATTGCAGCAAGAATCCCGGCATGGGTCATTGCCGTGGGTTATTCGCTCGCGCCAGAGTTCCCGTTTCCAGCCGCGACCGAGGACGCCCATCTGGCTCTCGAGTGGGCAGTGGATAGCGCTCGCGAGTATCGCGCAGACTCGAACCGCATTGCCGCGGTCGGACACGACGCTGGAGGCAACATCGCGACGGGACTTGCCGCCATCGCTCGCGACCGGGGCGTGCGTCGCCTGTCGGGCCAGGCACTACTCGCGCCAATGCTAGACCCGAGCATGACCCGACTGGTGGAGGGGCAGCGCTCTGGCAGGAACGACCTTGCCCCGGAGGATTGCGCGCGCTCGTACCGAGCGTACCTGCCAAGCGCAAACCACCGTATCCACCCTTATGCAGCGCCGCTCGAATCACGACGCCTTAGCACCCTGCCCCCGACGTTGATAGCGACTGCGGAACAGGACCTCGTGCGGGGAGATGGCGAAACCTATGCGCGGGAGCTTATTACGGCGGGCGTACCCGTTGAGATGACGCGCCATGGCGGGGTCTGCCATGGTGAGCTCATCTCACATGCGCCGGCGCTTAACGATGTTGTCGAGTTCCTGCGCAAGCGGCTCGCGCGCGATTGATTGCCTGACCATATTGTCGCTCCGACGGATACAAAGAAACCACTGTTCGCTACTTTATAACCAGAAACACGGAGTCCATACTTCCGTCAACGCTCTACACCCAGTGATGGATGTAAGGCCGAGACGGTTATGAACTGAAATTCAAACCTGTCACGTTTTTACAGACCACTTTGCATCTATAAGGAGTACTACTCATGCTCACCAATCACAAACGACTTACTGCCGCGCTCGGTGCGCTGGCAGTTGTCGGCGCAGTCGCCGGCATTGGCTTCACCCACGGGACCACATCAGGTCCGGTGAGTGCAGCTCAGGCCGCTGACGCGCCGCCACCAGCTACCCAGGTGGACGTCGCGACCGTCCTCTCGCAGACCATCACGGACTGGCAAAGCTATTCCGGCCGTCTCGAAGCCATTGACCACGTCGATGTCCGCCCGCTCGTTCCCGGCACTATTGTCGCCGTTCACTTCAAGGATGGCGCGCTGGTGAAGAAAGGCGACCCGCTTTTCACGATTGACCCGCGCCCCTACCAGGCCGAAGTCGACCGCGCTGCGGCACAGGTTGCAGCAGCCAAGGCTCGTGCGATTTACACGTCGACCGATGCTGCACGAGCTGACCGCCTGCTGGCCGACAATGCCATCGCAAAGCGCGACTACGACGAAAAGCAGAATGCCTCTCGCGAAGCTGCCGCAGGTGTGAAAGCTGCAGAAGCCGCCCTGGAGGCCGCACAGGTCAATCTCGGATACACCAAAATCACCGCCCCGGTGACCGGCCGCGTATCACGTGCGGAACTGACTGTCGGTAACGTTGTTTCGATTGGTGCAAGCGCGCCCTTGCTTACGACGCTGGTTTCCGTGTCGCCGATTTACGCCTCGTTCGATGTAGACGAGCAGACGTATCTGCAATACCTGGGCCGCGACCGCAACACCAAGGTCCCGGTGTCGCTGGGTCTTGCGAATGAAGACGGATATTCGCGCAAAGGTGCGGTTACGTCGGTTGATAACAGGCTCGACACGTCATCCGGCACCATCCGCGTCCGCGCCACTATCGAAAACACGGACGGCGCACTCGTTCCGGGTCTCTACGCGCGTGTCAAGGTTGGCGGTGGCGAACCGCATCCGGCCATTCTGATTGACGATGCCGCCGTGGGCACCGACCAGGCGAAGAAATTTGTGTTGGTTGTGGATGGCACGAACAAGGTCGTCTACCGGGAAGTTCAGCTTGGCTCCTTGCACGACAACCTTCGCGTCGTGACCTCGGGACTCAAGGCGGGTGAGCGCATCGTCGTGAACGGCATGATGCACGCCAAGCCGAGCGACACCGTCAGCCCGCACATGGTCAACATGGCCGACGCTGCCAAATCCGTAGCGTAACAACGCGAGAAGGTCACCATGAACATCTCAAAATTTTTCATCGACAGGCCAATCTTTGCGGCCGTTCTGTCGGTGGTGATTGTGCTGGCGGGCTTCATCGCGCTGACAAAATTGCCAACGGCCGAATATCCGGAAGTTGTGCCGCCATCGGTTGTGGTACGCGCACAGTATCCTGGCGCGAATCCGAAGGTCATTGCCGAAACCGTTGCCTCTCCAATCGAAGAGCAGATTAACGGCGTCGAAAACATGCTGTACATGCAGTCGCAGGCTAACAGCGACGGCAACATGACGACGACCGTGACGTTCAAGCTCGGCACTGACCCGGACAAGGCACAGCAACTCGTGCAGAACCGCGTGTCGCAAGCCATGCCTCGTCTTCCGGAGGACGTGCAGCGCCTTGGTGTAAATACCATTAAGTCGTCGCCTACCCTGACGATGGGTGTGAACCTCGTATCGCCCAACGGACGCTACGACCTCACCTATCTGCGCAACTACGCCCTTATTAATGTCAAGGACCGGCTTGCACAGGTCCCCGGCGTCGGCGAAGTCGCGATGTGGGGCGCAGGCGACTACTCCATGCGCGTCTGGCTTGACCCGACGAAGGTGGCCCGTCAGAACCTGACGGCGACCGACGTCGTGAAGGCAATCCGCGAGCAGAATGTTCAGGTCGCGGCGGGCATCGTCGGCGGCGCTCCGATGACGACCAACGTTCCGATGCAACTGAGCGTGAACGCCCAGGGCCGTCTGAAGACCGAAGAAGAGTTCCGCAACATCATCCTGAAGACATCCCCAGACGGCGCGGTGACGCATCTGAGCGATGTGGCACGCGTGGAAATGGGTGCCGCAGAGTATGCACTGCGAGCGAGCCTCGACGGTAAGCCGGGCGTGCAGCTCATCATCTTCCAGCAGCCCAACGCGAACTCGCTTCAGATTTCGACCGATGTTCGCCGAATCACGGCAGAGTTGCAGAAGGACATGCCCGAAGGCGTTGAAGCGAAGATTGTCTATGACCCAACGCAGTTTGTCCGGGAAAGTATCGACGCGGTCGTTCACACTCTGTTTGAGGCTATCGTCCTTGTCGTTATCGTCGTCATCGTCTTCCTGCAGACCTGGCGCGCATCGCTGATTCCGTTGCTGGCAGTGCCCGTGTCGATTGTGGGCACGTTCTCGTTGATGCTGGCATTCGGCTTCACCATCAATGCGTTGTCCCTGTTCGGCATGGTTCTGGCCATCGGGATTGTGGTCGACGATGCGATTGTGGTGGTGGAGAACGTCGAGCGGAACATCGCTGCGGGCCTGACGCCACTTGAGGCTTCGTACGAAGCGATGCGGGAAGTGAGTGGGCCGATTATCGCCATTGCACTGACTCTCGTAGCCGTGTTCGTGCCGCTGGCATTCATGTCGGGCCTGACGGGTCAGTTCTACAAGCAGTTCGCCATGACGATTGCGATTTCGACCGTCATCTCGGCGTTCAACTCGCTCACACTGTCGCCCGCGCTTTCAGCGCTGCTGCTGAAGGACCATCACGCGCCGAAGGACTGGCTCACCCGAATCATGGACCGCATTCTTGGACCGTTCTTCAACGTGTTCAACAAGGTGTTCCATCGTGGCTCGGAAGCGTACGGTAAGGGTGTCGGCGGCATCATCAATCGCAAGGCCGCGATGATGGTCGTCTATGGTGTCCTGCTGGGCGGCACGTTCCTGTTCGGCAAGATTGTGCCCGGCGGCTTTGTGCCGGGTCAGGACAAGGACTATCTCGTTAGCATTCTGCAGTTGCCCCCGGGTGCATCGCTCGACCGGACAGAAAAAGTCGTTCATGAGATGGGCATCATTGCCCGCAAACAGCCTGGTGTCGTGCACTCGCCGGAATTCCCGGGCCTGAACGTTACCGGCCTGATGAATTCGTCGAGCAGCGGCCTGGTGTTCCCGGTCATGAGTCCCTCGAAGGAGCGCAGCAAGGATGAATCGGCAGCGGCGATTGTCGGTAACCTGAACAAGGAATATGCCGGCATCAAGGACGCAATGATTGCGACCTTCCCGCCTCCTCCGGTGTCGGGTCTGGGTACTATCGGCGGCTTCAAGCTGCAGATTGAGGACCGCGGCGCGCTGGGTTATGAAGCGCTGAACAAGGCAGTGCAGGCATTCCTCGCTGCAGCAGCAAAAGCGCCTGAACTCGGCCCCTCGTTCTCGAGCTACCAGATTAACGTTCCGCAGCTGAACGTCGAGCTGGACCGCGAGAAGGCCAAGCAATTGGGCGTCTCGGTG
Source organism: Paraburkholderia dioscoreae (assembly GCF_902459535.1). NCBI lineage: Bacteria > Pseudomonadati > Pseudomonadota > Betaproteobacteria > Burkholderiales > Burkholderiaceae > Paraburkholderia > Paraburkholderia dioscoreae. The sequence continues at coordinate 1,133,644 of NZ_LR699553.1, read as the reverse complement.
ACTGACGTGTTCGACACGATGCAGATTTACCTGGGCTCGCTGTACGTGAACGACTTTAACAAGTTCGGTCGCGTCTACCAGGTGCGTGCACAGGCTGATGCTCCGTTCCGCACGTCGGCTGAAAGCATTCTGCAGCTCAAGACCCGCAATGCGGCAGGCGAGATGGTGCCCCTGTCGTCGCTCATTAAGGTGACGCCGACGTTCGGCCCGGAGACGGTGATTCGGTACAACGGCTTCCTCGCAGCAGACATCAACGGTGGCCCCGCGCCGGGATATTCGTCTGGCCAGGCTATGGCGGCGGTTGAACGCATCGCAGCTCAAACCCTGCCGCGCGGCATCAAGTTCGAATGGACAGACTTGACCTACCAGCAGATTCTGACCGGCAACGCCGCGTTCTGGGTGTTCCCTATCAGCGTGCTACTTGTGTTCCTCGTGCTGGCTGCCATGTACGAAAGCCTGACGTTGCCGCTCGCCATTCTGCTGATTGTGCCGATGAGCATTCTGTCCGCGCTCTTCGGGGTGTGGCTCACGCGTGGCGACAACAACATCTTCACGCAAATTGGTCTGATGGTGCTGGTGGGGCTGTCGGCGAAGAACGCGATTCTGATTGTGGAGTTCGCACGCGAGTTGGAAATCCAGGGCCGCACGATTGTTCAGGCCGCGATTGAAGCCTGCCGTCTGCGTCTGCGCCCGATTCTGATGACGTCTATCGCGTTCATCATGGGTGTGATTCCGCTGGTCGTGTCCACGGGTGCCGGCTCCGAAATGCGTCGTGCAATGGGTATCGCAGTGTTCTTCGGGATGTTGGGAGTGACGCTCTTCGGCCTCATTCTCACACCTGTGTTCTATGTGATTCTCCGCAAACTCTCGGGCGGTAAACAGCTTACGGACAAGCACGGCAACCATCCGCACATCCACGGTCCGGACGACAACGATGGCGGGCATGGCGGCAGCGGCGGCTCAACTGGTCCGTCTGCCAAACCGGGCGCGAAGGCTCCCGAACCGGCATTCCAGGAGTAAGGAGACCATCATGAAAGGGATTTTTTCAATGAAGACGGGTTTCACCGGCTCGTTCCTGCTGGGCGCCCTGCTGGTTCTGGCCGGCTGCTCGCTGGCACCGAAGTACGACGTGCCGTCCACACCGACTACTGCGACTTTCAAAGAGGCACCGCAGCAGCCGTTGTCACCGGAAGAAGCTGGCACGTGGAAGACAGCGCAACCGTCGGAAGACGTCGCCCGCGGCGAATGGTGGAAAGTGTTCGAGGACGCGAAGCTGAACGACCTCGAACAGCAGGCCCTGGATGCGAACCAGAACCTGAAATCCGCAGCAGCCCGCGTGAAAGAAGCGCGGGCGATGAATCAGGCTGCGCGCGCTGGGCTCTTCCCGTCGCTCGACGCCGGGTTTGGTCCGACGAGGCAGCGGGTCTCAGCCGCGTCGCTCTTCGAGTCGGATGGCACGAATGTGCCTCAGCAGACGTTCTGGCGCGCTCAGGCCAGCGCTTCGTACGAAGTGGACCTGTTCGGTCGAGTCGCGTCGACAGTTGACGCGGCCCGTGCCGACACGCAGCGCAGTGAGGCGCTCTTCCGCTCAGTGACGCTTGCCCTGCAGGCGGACGTCGCGCAGAACTACTTTGCGCTGCGTGAGCTCGACGCCGAGTCCGAGGTGTTCAGGAACGCGGTTGACCTCAGACAGCAGGCCCTGAAGCTGGTACAGCGCCGCTATACGGAAGGCGAAATCACTGAACTCGACCTCTCGCGGGCTAAGGCGGAACTGGCCACTGCGCAGTCGGATGCAATGACCGTGCAGCGTCTTCGAGCCGCCTCTGAGCATAGCCTCGCCGTGTTGCTCGGCAAGGCACCGGCCGAGTTCTCGATGGCGGCGGACCCGATTCGCCCGGTCAACCTGCGCGTGCCGCCGGGCCTGCCATCTTCGCTGCTCGAGCGTCGACCGGACATTGCCGCTGCAGAGCGTTCGATGGCCGCGGCGAACTCGCGCATCGGTATCGCGAAGGCGGCGTTCTTCCCCTCACTCACCATCACTGGTACGGGTGGCTTCGAATCGGCTACGATTGGCGACCTCTTCAAATGGAGCAGCCGCGCATTCCTGCTCGGTCCACTTGCCGGTACGGCGCTAAATATTCCGATTTTTGACGGTGGACGCCGCAAGGGAAACCTTGCGAATGCGCGCGCCGTCTACGAGGAGGACGTCGCCAACTACCGGCAGCAGGTACTCGTAGCGTTCCGTGAAGTCGAAGACAACCTGTCGGACATGCGCATCCTGGAAGACCAGACGAAAACGCAGAACGAAGCAGTCAAGGCATCGCAACGTGCAGCGGACCTCTCGCGGTCGCAGTACACCGAGGGCGCGGTGAACTATCTGGACGTCATCGATGCGGAGCGTACCGTTCTGCAGGCTCGCCGCTCAGCGGTGCAGCTGCAGGGTGTGCAGGCGGCGTCCACTGTCAACCTGATTCGCGCGCTTGGTGGCGGATGGGGCGACGTTGTGCCGCAACCTGGTCAGCCGGCCATGGGACAGGTAGCGCCCACAGCTCCGGTGCAAACAGCAGTCGCACAGAAGTAACGGAGCAGTTGTGAGTTGAGCATTACGCAGGCCCATCCAGAGCATCGGATGGGCCTGCCGCTTTCTGGAGTGACATCATGAAATCCGCCATGTCGAACACGATTCTCGGAACACCGATTAACCGGCTGCATCGGGCTATCGGCCGACGGATACGCTCGATTAACGTCCTCTATCCCGCGAAAATGCTGCGCATCGCCATCGTCGCGTCGGTTCTCTATTTCGGTGTCGCTGTGCTCGCGATAGGGATGGCAATCCTTCTGGCCATAGCGGACGCCGTTCGGTGTGTATTGCTTTTCTAAAGAACACGGGAAGGTCGGTGCGGCGATTGCGACTAGTCAACGACTGGTAACTGGAGGGACGCGCCATATGCAGCGAGCGGACAGAGCCAACGTCTCAAGAGAAGCGGACTGAGGCGGGGGCCGCCTTGTGAGCGGAACCCCGGGCCCGGGTGACAACTTGCGGGAAGCACCTAGGCTGGCCGCATCTTATCTCGGGCAGAACCACGTTGTAAGGTCCCGTTGCACGAATACTGTGTTCGCCCACAACGAATAGAACATACGGAAAGCACGTTCACACTCGCGTCGATTCCCCTGCAAATTGCGGAGTTTCCTAGATTGAAAATTGGACAGGCGGTAACGACGCGGAGGGAGGAGAATCGGGACTTCGCGTGAAGAGCGCGAAGTCCCTGGCCCAGGGCAACAACAACTGCGAGGAGATAGGGTTGAGTGAAGCGTACATCGCCGAGCTTCTATCCGGAAGACCTGGCTTACGAATAGTCTTTTCGCTCATTCCGAACAGCGCCTGACAGGTGGAAGGTGAGTTCAATGAATACAGGCATTTAACGCTCTCCTGATTCCAGCTTCTACTTTATCAACCGGCACAAACGCTCATTTTTGCGTAGCGCACCTGATACACCCTTCACTTTGCCAATTATCGCCATCGTTCTGACACGTTATCTTTACGGTCGCATTACCGACGTAAGTAAAACATCTGGAGAACGAAGATATGAAGCAGTACGTATTGACCCCTATCGCAATTGCGCTCGCTGGCTTCACGGTGGCAGCCAACGCGCAATCCAGCGTCACGCTTTACGGCATCGTCGACGCAGGCATCGGCTATGTGCACAACGCTGATGGCAACAAGAAACAGGTGGGGATGATTAACGGCAACATGAACGGCAACCGCTGGGGTATCAAGGGTTCCGAGGACCTGGGCAGTGGACTGAAGGCGGTTTTTCAGTTGGAAAGTGGTTTTGACCCGGGCACCGGCAAACTGAACCAGGGTGGTCGTGAGTTCGGTCGTCAGGCCTTCGTGGGACTGACCAGCGACAAGTACGGTACTGTCACACTCGGCCGTCAGTACGACCCGCTTGTCGACATGGTGCAGGGCATCACGGGCGACAACTTCTTCGGCGGCATCTTCGCGACGCCGGGCGACGTCGACAACTACGACAACAGCCTGCGTACGTCCAACGCAGTGAAGTACGTTTCGCCCACCTATGCAGGGTTCCAGCTCGAAGGCCTCTACGGCTTCAGCAATGGCGCGGGCACGACAGGCCAGGGGCAGACGTGGAGCGGCGCAGCAACGTACAACAACGGTCCCGTATCGCTTGCCGCAGGCTACTTCTACGCGAATAATCCAACTGCAAATCGTACGACAGGCTGGAACAGCCCGTCTTCCGACTCGCTCTTCAACAGTCCCGTCAATAACGGCTACTCGACAGCACACTCCATCGGCATCGCGCGGGTTGCAGGTCAGTACGTCTTCGGCTCCGCGACGGTCGGCCTCTCGTACAGCAACGCGCGTTACAGCCCGGACGGCAAGTCCGGCTTCAGCGAGACCGAGAAGTACAATATCGGCAACGTCTTCGCAGCGTACCAGCTCACGCCCGCATTGCTCGTGGGTGCAGGCTACACGTACATGAAGGCGAGCGGCGACACGTCAGCGAGCTATCACCAGGCTTCGTTGGGTGCCGACTATGCGCTGTCCAAGCGCACGGACTTCTACGCGATGGCCGCCTATCAACACGCGAGCGGCACGCAGTCGGTGTACGACGCGGCAACTGGCACGCGCACGACGCAAGCCGCCCAGGCATCCATTGGTTCGTACGGCTACGCCGGCACCAGCCATCAGGAAATCGCAATCGTGGGTATCCGCCACAAGTTCTAAGCTCCGAGGTCGGGCCAGCTTTCTTCTGGCCCGACCAGAAGAAAATAAAAAAAGCGCGAGGACTGCCGTCTTCGCGCTTTTTTCCTGCCACATCGAATCAGGACTGGAACTCGTAAGTTATACCGCACTCGGCACACGAGACCACCATTGTTGAGGCTACAAGGCCTCCTCTGTGACCCGCCGCGCCATCCCTGACGAACTCGAACATCGTTCTTGCGTCCTCGTCGCCGAGCACGGAAACGTCCGTCGACCCGCAGATTTCGCATTCGACCTGTAGTGCGATGTCAAAGCCGGACATGACAACGTGCCCCCCGTTGCGGGTTATTGCGCCGTCCATAAGTCCAACCCCTCATCTCTACTTCGAAGCAGGCATGGCTCCGCCATCGGGCTGCGCCTGAGCTGCTAAATCGCCGGTGCTCTCGGCGGGCTCTTCGTATGAAGGCAGAGCGTTACCGTCGTTCAACAGGTATGCACGTCGCTGCATGTATCCGTCACGCACAAAGCTGTACTTATCGAGAGCCGCCTGTTCAAGAAGGTCAGTCGCACCCAGCATATCGGCGCGCGCACTTACGACGTTCAGCCCAAAGAGAGGTGCACCCGCCTCAACCGGAAGATAGGCCGTAGGAGTGAGCGCACTCGCAACAACCCAGCCGCTTGCGTCGCGCGCGGAGCTCGGTCCAAACAGTGGCAGTACAAGATAAGGGCCCGCGGGTACGCCATAATGCCCAAGCGTAAGCCCGAAATCCTCATGATGCTTCGGCAGACCCGCAGCCGACGCCCAGTCGAGCAGGCCGCCAAGACCGAACGTTGAGTTAAACGTGAAGCGCATCAGGTCTTCGGTTGCTGCGGTGACCTTAAATTGCAGCAGGTTATTAGCGAAATTGCCAATGTCACCGAGGTTCGAAAAGAAATTGCTGACGGCATTGCGCAAGGGCTGTGGTATCACTTTCGTATAACCGGTCGCCACAGGCTTGGCGACATGCTGGTCAAGGCTCTCATTGAATGAGAAGACCGCCCTGTTCATGGGCTCAAGCGGGTCCGACGCCTTCCGGTCGGGCCCCGTTGCGCAAGCAGTCAGCCCCGTTACCGCGGCGACGCCCATAAGGACACCTGCGACACGCGTGTTCCACAACTTCTTCATCTTTGCTGCTTCCTTCAATAATTCTCGGTCGTCTATCGCCGACGACCAGCAGCGAACAGGTGGACAGTGCTTCTTCCCCGGGTCACCGCCGCCAAATCAAGGTACAAGGTTCAGGAGTTACTGCTCTCTTTCGCGACCGATACCGACGTCGGCGCGACATCTTGCGCGGGCGCTAGCGGCCCCTGCTGTTCCGGCGGCAGTTGCGAGTGCTGCACTTCTTCTGATTGCTGCAGGTGCTCGACCTGCGTCTTAGACAGGTGGTCCAGCAGACTCGGACCACCTACGAGGCTTACCAGAAAGCTCACTACGATTGCTGCGATAGCCATTTTGTCTCCGTGACGGACTACAGTTACCTCCGCCATGTCGAAAATGCGCTCCAGCTATCGCAGGACCAAAAACGTTCGAAAAATGGGAGGTGAGGTTTCGTCGCGCAGATGCTCCCGCGCGCACAACGTCACGCTGTTTAGTGATGGCTGTGAATCGACGGCGCAGCCGTTGCTACACCTGCTTGCGAGACTATGTCGGCCGTGCCACCCACATCCGACGTAGCATCAGCTACCACCGCACGGCTAGCCTGCTCGCGCTTTTCCTTCCGTAGCTCGAGCAGGTCTTTGTGTGACGGTGTATTCGGTCCGAATTGCGGCGGGTAAGTGCCTGCGCGACCAATGCCTCCGCCGCCCTCCGCGAGAGCGGCGCTCGCGGCGCCGGCCAGAATCAGCGCGAGCGAAACGCGCAGAAGTCGTGAACCCATTTGAATCTCCAGTTTGATGAGTGAAAGCATTGGTCATGGCAAGACCCCTTCATTTGGCTGCTGGAGGCATCCCGCCGCCAGGCAAATCAAGATTAGCCAGACTGTCGCTTCAGATAAAGATTGGTTTTCCGAATTGATTTCTTGTCGTTACCGAACAATCACCGGATTGCCCGATTTACGCTTTATACCAACTTACTCGGACTCGTCTTCTTCAAGAAGTGGCGCAAGTCTGTCGACGACCGATTGAAGAATCATTGCGTGCGCGTTCAGAGGAATCGGTCTTACCTGCGGCTTGAATACCAGGTCGCCCCGTCGAATAACTTTGCCGCTGATGACGCAGACACCGGACAGGCGTGATATTGCGGCTCGCCAGGTCTGGTAACCATACCTGCAGCTCGGCTCATTCCAGGTTACGGTCGCCGACGTCGGCCCCGTGCGCTCAACAATGTTCACAACAAGTTCTGGCGACGGCGTATAAATCGTCCGCGCGCCAAGTACGACTTGCGTTGCGGAAAACCGGCGGGTTGTATCCTGTTGTCCGCCCTTTGAAAAAACCCTGAGCTCGCCAAGCAGGTGGCCCCACGGGTCCCTCTGGTTCTCGAGAAAACGCATTGTCTGCTCCTGAAACAAGCCGCTACCCTTGCGTTCTCTCTTGTGCGCGCTGCAACACCTGATAGCGTCATCTGCGCAAAGCAACCGCATGCCAGTAGAAAAGCTTCATTGATGGCGCCTGTCGTCCAGCGGGCACGCTGTCTAACTTCGCGCCTTTTTTGCAACTCGACCGATGCTTGCAATTCTGAGACCTTTCAGACTTCAGATAAAGCTCGTCGGAGTGGTTAGTGTGTAGCCTGAGAAGCGACAGTCGGAATTAGCCGCCGTGCAAGGTAAAGCCGCGGATATAGATTGCTCTGAATCGGCGAAAATATAATTTTTCCACGGCGTAATCTGTAGTGTTAATAGGATTAACAGCGCGGAACAATGCTGCTCCATTGTTGCTCCACTTCACTGGAGCAACTGAAAGCGAGGGAGTATCAGGAGTCGGCGTCAGGAATTCGGGAAGTCGCATCCGGTCGCACCACTTCGACTGGAATGCGTCACAGATTTGCCGCGTGCAGCTGCGGGCCTCGCGTCACGCGAGTCTGCCGCGCGGGCACTGATGAAATCAGCTGCACGGACGCATCCTTCAAACCGCCAGGGCTACCACGAACCAGGTCGGGCCTGCCCGGCATCACAGCCGGGCATCCAACGCACGCCTGTTTGTTATTCTTTCTGCAGAGTCTCGGCAAGGTGATTAACCACCGCTCGGGTCTTGGCGGCCATCTTCTGCCCAAGAGAGATGATGGCATGCACGGGTGGCCCGTTGACATCTGCCTCGGGCAGCAGGTGTACAAGCCGTCCTGCTCGTACGTGAGGCAGCGCCACGCGGTCGTGAATCTGCGCAATGCCAAAACCCGCCACCGCCGCCTCGACAAGCGCCTGCCCATCCGCAAGTACGAGCACAGGGTGCGGCACGATTTCCCTCACGGTATCGTTTTCTCGCGCAGTCCACGGCCGTAGTCGACCGGTCGGGCCACGGAAAACTATAGCGTCGTGGTCTGTCAGCTCCGCAAGCATCTTTACTCCACCCCGGCGCGCGAGATACTCAGGCGATGCGTACAGCCCTAGCTTCAGGTCGCAGAGCTTGCGCACGGTAAATTCGCTGTCGTCCGGCAACGCGCCAATGCGAACAACAACGTCCCAGCCCTCCCCGACCGGGTCAGACATCCGGTCAGTCAGGGCCATCTCCACCGTGAGCTTGGGATACTTTTCCCGAAGCTGGATGAAGCTCGGCAGCAACAGTCGTCCAAAGCCTGCTGGCAGGTCAATCTTGACCCGCCCAGCGGGCTCAGCGCGCCTCGAGGCGAGCTGCTGCTCCGCTTCTCGAAGACCATCGAGAGCCTCCTGCGCAGCAAGGAGATACGTCTCGCCGTCCTCGGTCAGCCGGACCGCGCGGGTCGTGCGCTGAAAGAGCTGCGAGCCGAGTCGGGCCTCAAGGCGCTGGACCGCCTTACCCACATTGGACTTGCTGCTACCGATTTCTTCGGCTGCGCGTGTGAAGCTGCCGGTTTGGGCAACCGCCACAAACACCGCTATCTCGTTTATGGGTGCATCTACCCGCTCGCTCATCTCTTAGCCCCGTTACGCAAGGTGGGAAAATCAGACTGTATCAGGCGCCTGCAGCCTGCGAGTAGCCGCTGTGCAGTCACCGCGGCACAGGCGTGGCGCTCGGGCTCTCCAGCCAGTGAATGCTAAACAGACCCGCATCGTCCGTCCAGACCGGACCGGGCCTGAATCCGGCGGCGGCCGCAATCTCCCTGAAACCCTCCACCGTGAACTTGTGAGAGTTCTCGGTGTGGATGGTGTCGCCTTCCTCGAAGCGGAAGTTGTAGCCCGCAACGCGGACGGTCTGTCGGCGCAGGCTCACCAGATGCATCTCGACGCGCTGCATAGGTTCGTTATAGAACGCTTGATGCATGAAGCCGTCCGGGTCAAAATCTGCTTGTAGCTCCGCATTCGCCCGCACAAGCAGATTGAGGTTGAACGCTGCCGTTACGCCTTCACTATCGTTGTAGGCCTGATGCAAGGTCTGTGCATCCTTCACAAGGTCAACGCCAACCAGCAACCCCCCGCCCGCCAGCATCTTCTGAGCTCGGCGCAGGAAAGCCGTGGTCTCGTTCGGCGTGAAATTTCCGATGGTCGAGCCCGAGAAAAAACCTACCTTGCGCCCACCCATCTCCTCGATATCTACGAGCTGTTCGGGCTTCATATAGTCGCCTGCAATGGGCAGAACCTCGAGACACGGGTATGCGCTACGCAAGCTCTGGGCGGAATCCTCCAGATGTTCTGCGGAGATGTCCACAGGGATAAAGCGGTCCGGGGCCCTATCCGGCGGGAAGGCATCGAGCAGCACACGGATTTTCTCAAGCGAGCCCGCACCGAACTCGATAATGTTCGCATGGGCACCCATCTGCTCGGCAATTTGCGATGCGTTCGAATGCAGGATGTCGAGCTCAGTCCGGGTCGGATAGTATTCCGGCAGTTCGCAAATCCGGTCGAAGAGGGCTGAGCCGGTGGCGTCGTAAAAAAACTTCGGCGCAATACTGCGGGGCGACCTCGACAGTCCCGCGAGTAGGTTCCGGCCAAAATCGCTTTCCCGGATAGCCAGAAGCAGCTCACGCTCACCTTCCTGCAGCGCTTTAATTTCAGATGTCCCTGACAAGACGCACCCCCGAGAATTGCCAGCGCGTCGCCGGCGGGAAGAAGTTGCGGTAAGTTGGTCGCGTATGCCCCTTCGGCGTGGCAATGCTGCCGCCGCGGAGAACCTGCTGCCCAACCATGAATTTGCCGTTGTATTCAGCCGCAACCCCAGGCAACGGCCGAAACCCGGGATATGGGTCATAGGAGGACCGGGTCCATTGCCAGACATGACCGGTCATGTGCTGGATACCCGGGGCATGAAACGCTGCTTCCCACTCGAATTCGGTCGGTAGCCGCGCGCCCGACCACTCTGCGTACGCAGCGGCTTCGTAGAAACTGATGTGGCAAACCGCTGCAGTTGACACTAGCGGGTGCCGCCCCTGCAAACCAAACTCTTCCCACACACGGAGACAGCAAGGCGCGCCCGCCGGCTCCGCTGTTGCAATCCAGTAAGCAGGCGCCTTCAACCCTTCGCGCTGGACCATCGCCCAGCCGTCCGACAGCCAGAACTCGGGGCGCTCATACCCTCCGTCGGCTACAAAGTCGGCGAATTCGCCATTGCTCACGAGGTGGTCTGCTATTTCGTACGGGCGCAGCAATACCTTGTGCCGTGGACTCTCGTTGTCGAACGCGAAGGCCTGGCCGCCGAAACCGATGTCAAGTACGCCGCCAGCTTGACGAAGCCACTGGACAGGCCGAATTTCCCCTGGAATATCTTCGTCTGCGTGTACCGCGGGCACGCTCGCGTAAGCGGGCCGCATTGGATTGCACGAGAATGCGTGCAGGATGTCGGTAAGAAGAAGCTCCTGGTGCTGCTGCTCGTGATTTAATCCCAACACGATAATGGGCTCGAGTTGCGAGAGCGTCCCAACGTCCGCCGTGGCTATCAACCGAAGCATTGCCTCGTCCACGTGGTGGCGATAGCGATGCACGTCCTCTACCGACGGCCGGGACAACAGACCTCGCATCGGCCGCGCGTGACGCGGACCAAGCGCCTCATAATACGAGTTGAAAAGGTACTGGTACTTCTCATTGAACGGCACGTATCCTGCGACATGCTTCATGAGCACAACCGTCTCGAAGAACCAGGTAGTGTGCGCCAGATGCCATTTTGTTGGACTTGCGTCCGGCATGGACTGGATGCATTGGTCCTCCGCTGTCAGCGGACGTGCCAACTCAATGCTGCGGCCGCGCACTTCCCGATAACTTCTTTGCAGTTTCGAGATAAAGAAACTCGTTGCGTCCCTGTCAGCCATCACTTCGCCTGTCCAGACCAGTTCACCCTGATTAGCCTCAACTGATATGCCACGGGGCTACCGCATCCGGGCAGCCCCCTGCAGCGCAGCAACTCAAACCTTATGCGCTCACCGCCTCTTTGACGTCATTCTTCTCGTCGGACTGCGCGCCTGGTTCGTCATCCTGTGCAGGCGTCTTGCTCAGGAAAGCGAAGGTGGCCAATGCCGACAGCAGTGTAATAACAATCAGCACGTGCAGCAGGCTTGTGAAAGCATCCGCATAGCTCGTCGACAATGCATGCCGGGTTACTTCCGGCAGGGTCGACGCGGCATGCACCATGTCACCGGCGGTCACTCGCTGGGCGGCCTCGGCAACCCGAGCGGAGATGTCGCCACCATTGTCAGGAATGACACGGGAAAGACTGGTATGCGCCAGCGCCCCAAGAACTGCAGTCGCGATTGCGAGAGCGATACCTTCACCTGCAACGCGGGTTGTGCTGAAGATGCCCGAAGCCATCCCTGCGCGCTCTTTCGGCACCACGCTGACCGACAGGCCGTCCATCAAACCCCACGGCATGCCTGCACCAATGCCAATCACCAGCATCGGCATGATGAGCTCAGCCTTCGGTCCGCTAAAGTCGACAAGGCTCAACCAGTAGAGACCGGCGGCAGCAATCAGGAAACCGATACCCGAGAGCACGCCAGCAGACATCCAGCGCGTGAATGAAGCGACCAGCATCGGCACGACGAGCATGGGTGCGGAGAGCGCAATCATCAGCATGCCGGCATCGATTTCGCTCAGACCTTCGGCGCCGATAAAGCGCAGCGGCAGCATCACGATAAGCACGATGTAGCAATAGCAAGTGCCGACCGGCAGAATCTGCACGCCGACAAAGCGCGGGTACCTAAACAGGCTCAGTTCGAGCATCGGACGCTTGACGCGCGTTTCAACGAGAATGAACGCAGCGAGAAAGAAAGCGGACGCCGCGAGAAGCGTGACGACGAGCGGACTACCCCAACCACTTTCCGGCGCCTGAATCACACCGAACGTAAAAAGAGCAAGGGTTGCCGTGAAGGTCACGGTACCCGGATAGTCGAGACCCGTTGCGCCCGGGTCGCGCGTCTCGCGCATACGCGGCACGCCGAAGATGAATGCGACGACGCCGATGGCGGCGATGACCTGAAAAATCGAGCGCCAGCCGAAGTGTTCGATGAGGACACCGGCCATCAGCGGGCCAAAGGCAAGACCGATGCCGAAGCTCGTGCCAAGCATGCTGAATGCCCGCGTACGGGCATGCCCGTCGAACTCCTGGGCAAGCGATGCGCCGCCGCTAGAGAGCGACGCCGCAGCCGCGATACCCTGTACGCCACGCAAAATATCGAGCCATAGCACCGACGGCGCGAAGCTCATGGCGAACGAAGTGATGATGAAACCGCCCAGCCCGAGAACAAACAGGCGCTTGCGGCCGAACTGGTCAGCCAGTGCGCCGGCAGCCATCAGCAGACTGCCGAAGCTCAGCATGAACGCATTAGTCACCCAGGTCAGCATGGCGGGGCTGCCGCCCAGGTCCCGTCCGATTGCTGGCGTAGCGACAGCGCCTCCTGAAAAGGCAAGTGGCAAAACTAGCGCGGACAGACAGACGGCTGCAAGAATTAGCAGCTTGTTACTGTCTTGTCCCTGCGACATTGAGGTATTCATCGGCGGACCTTTGAGATGATGGGTTGCGAAGCGGAGCGACGCACTCATACGCAATGAGCCCGTCAAACGGCGTCATTCTGCAGAACACCGCTGCGAAGATAAACACCGCAGCGGTGGTTAGAGCGTCTCCCCTGAAGCGACAATCGTTTCCCCGAACTGTCGCCCACGAAGCGACACTGCGTCTCCACGAGACGGCTTTTTCAAAATCATCCGATTGCCTACGATGACGTCACTTTCACGACTCTCACCAGGCAGGTACAAAGATGAACATCACCCCGTTTCACATTGACATCCCGCAGGCCGAACTCGATGACCTGAAGAAACGTCTGGACGCCACCCGTTTTCCTGAGCGCGAGACCGTGGACGACCATTCCCAAGGCGCGCAGCTGGACCCGGTTCAGAAGCTCGTCGAATACTGGCGCACCCAGTACGACTGGCGCCGCGTCGAAGCTCGCATCAACAGCTATCCCCAGTTCAAGACCGAAGTCGACGGCATTGGCATCCACTTTCTGCACATCCGCTCGAAGCACGAAAATGCGCTGCCGGTTGTCCTGACTCACGGCTGGCCGGGTTCCATCATCGAATTCCTCGACGTCATTGACCTGCTCGTCGACCCGACCGCGCACGGCGGCAAAGCTGAAGACGCATTCCACGTCGTGCTGCCGTCGATTCCCGGTTACGGCTTTAGCGACAAGCCGACGGCAAAGGGATGGGAGCGCAATCGCATCGGCCGCGCCTGGGACACCATCATGAAAGGCCTGGGCTACAACGAATACGTTGCACAAGGCGGCGATTGGGGCAGTGTCATCACCACCGAGATGGGCCGCATCAAGCTTGAGGGGCTACGCGCTATTCACGTCAACTTGCCATTCGTTGCCCCGGCCCAGTTCCCGGAAGTACCGACAGCGGAAGAGCAGATTGCAATCGACCAATGCCTGCGGTTCGCGAATGACGGCTCGTACTATCACCACCTCCAGACGACTCGACCCCAAACCATTGGCTATTCGCTGGCCGATTCGCCCGTCGGCCTCGCTGCATGGATTTACGAGAAGCTCGGCGCGTGGAGCGATAGCAAGGGCATCCCGGAAGACGTGTTCTCCTACGACCAGATGCTCGACAACATCACGTTGTACTGGCTGACGAACAGCGGCGCCTCTTCGGCACGTATGTACGCCGAGCATCCGGGTCTGACCTTCGCCGCGGTGCCGGTCGACATTCCGGTCGCTGTCAGCGTGTTCCCGGGCGAAATCTATACTCCGCCGAAGGAATGGGCCGAGCGTACGTTCAGCAACATGTTCTACTGGAACCGCACGTCCAAGGGCGGCCACTTTGCCGCGTTTGAACAACCGGAAATCTTCGCGGCAGAAGTCCGGGCAGCATTCGCCAAGGTGCGCGAATCGGAAACTGAGGGCCACATCCTGGCTCCTACGCCGAACTGATTCACCGGGTGTCTGTCCGGCAGTTGTCAGCTAGCGCTAAAGCACAAATGGCACCTGGAAGTCTCAGGTGCCATTTTTTTCGAGGAGCTATCAGTCCTCAAGAATCTGAATAGAATCCACTCGGTCCGGGTAGAACGCGAGACACCCATCAATCTGCGCCACAGCCGGGTAGGTCCCCACATACGACCATACGGCGTTTATCCCGCGCTCACCAATACCTTTTATGGTGAAGTACGTCGCTTCGCCTTTATATGGGCAATAGCTCTTGTGCTCCGTGGGTTCCAGCAGCGTCATGTCCACATCGTCGCGTGGAATGTATTGAACAGGCGGGTATTTCGCTTCGGTGAACGTCACTGCGCGCCGTGTATTCGCGACGATTCGTCCTCCGCTTTTCACAAGCACGTGGACCCCGGTCATTGCCAGGCTGATGCGATGGGTGGCGTCGGGCAGCTTGATGGCCCTTTCCGCTTGTTGCATGAAAACTCCTTTTCCTGTGCGCGCTGCTCCTGAAATGACAGGAACGGCAAAGTTCGACTGATGCCCATCCTACGTACTATTGCCGACTTCGAAAACGCACCATGAGCGAATAATCATGTCGCCAGATTTGAACAAAGCCGCGGAACTTCGCCTTGAGGCGACCCTTCACTGGACGCGATTTTCACGCCTCTTTTCACCGCAAACTGATAGTCGAATCCAATTATTCGAACCAGGAAAACAACTGCGGTATCAAGCGCGAAATGTCTAAAATGCATGCGTAAAGTATTCGTAAGGGCAGCCGATAAAAAGGGTTTCAATTACGCGCTTTACGCCAAAGACTTCAGCATGAACCTCAGAGATATTCCGCTACGCCGTGGGCTCGTGACACTACTCGTCCTCTTTGGGCTTCTGGTACTGGCGACCGGTCTGGTTGCGATGAAGGCGCTCGAACGAACCATCGCCGTCTCACAATCTATTCGCACGCTTGATATAGCCACCATCGACCTCAAGGACACTTACCTGAACAACCTGAAGGCACGTAGTGCACTCGCGCGGGCCTACATCGCCCAGAGCGAAAACGTATCAGCCAGACAGGGAGCTATCTCAGCCGCAACAGGCTTTTACGCGACCGCTCATAAGTCGTTTGATGCGTTCGTCGGCGTTACCAAGGGCAGCGAGGAGGAGCGCGCCGCGGCGGCCGTTGTCGAGAAGACGTTTCGAGCCCATGCTGCGGTATTCGACAAGCTCTTTGAAATTGTGAAGGCTGGCGACATGCAGCTCTATGCCAGTGTGAACGAGGGGCCCATGACGGCGACCAGTGTCGCGTTCGGTAAGGCATCCGACGAATTCTTCAAGGTTCAGGCAACCGCATCAAAGGTTCTCGAGCAGGAGCGCGACCGAAACACGGTCCGGATGTTCGCCATTACCGGCGTTGTCGTTGCCTGCGCAGTCATCCTGATTGCCTTGTCATACTGGGCACTCAACCGTGTGCTCGTTCGGCCATTGCGCGAAGCAGTCCTTGCCGTAGGCGAAGTGGCTCGCGGCAATCTCGTGACGCAACTTCCCCCTCCATCCCGCAGCGAGATTGGCACACTGGCTGAAGCACTGCAATTGATGCAGGTGAACCTCACCGCCATCGTTCAAAACGTACGCGGCGGCTCCGACTCGATGGTCACCGGGGTCCGCGAGCTCTCCGCGGGCAACACCGACCTTTCGGCGCGCACTGAAGAGCAGGCAGCGGCGCTCGAGGAAACCGCTTCGAGCATGGAGCAGTTGACTGCCACTGTGCGACAGAACACCGAGAGCGCCCAGCAGGCAAGCCGGCTGGCCACTATGGCTTCCGGAACCGCGCGCGATGGCGGCATTGCTGTCCAGCAGGTCATCGACACCATGCAGAGCATCGCGCGGAGTTCCGAGGAAATTAAAGACATCATCAGCGTCATTGAAGGCATTGCTTTCCAGACTAATATCCTTGCTCTGAATGCTGCCGTGGAGGCCGCGCGCGCCGGTGAGGACGGACGGGGTTTCGCAGTCGTCGCCGGCGAGGTCCGCAGCCTCGCCCAGCGCAGTGCCACGGCCGCCAAAGAAATCAAGCAACTGATTGAAGATTCGACCTCTCGCATTGCAGTCGGTAGTGCTCAGGTCGACCGCACCGGCAAAACGATGACGGATGTTGTTCAGTCGGTACAGCAGGTGACCGACCTGATGGCCGAAATCGCGGCTGCATCGGGGGAGCAGACCGCCGGTATCGAGCAGGTCAGCAAGGCCATTTCGCAGATGGACGAGGTGACGCAGCAGAACGCAGCACTTGTCGAGCAGGCGGCGGCTGCCGCCCAGTCCCTGGAGAGCCAGGCACAGACGCTCGCGGGAGCGGTATCCGCATTCAAGGTTGGGAGCTGAGGGAGCGGCTGCGGCCACCCTCCCCCGAGCAGTTTCCCGGGAGGGTGGCCGGCTTGGCTCAGTGGCGCGCCTTATTCAGGGGAGACGAGTGCGCTATCGAGCGTCGGGTAATCCGTATATCCCGCTTCGCCGCCACCGAAGAACGTAGCTGCGTCGGGAGTGTTCAGTGGGCCACCCGGGCGAAACCGCTCGACGAGGTCCGGATTGGCGAGAAAGGGCCGCCCAAATGCAATCGCGTCAGCCTGCCCTTTCTCGAGTCGCTCCTCCGCCGTCTCAGGCGTGTAGTTGCCCGCGACGATAATCTTACCGCCGTATATCGCCCTTAACTCGGCGCGAAAATCATCCGAAAGCGCCTCACCGCCCACCCAGTCCGGCTCGGCGATGTGGATGTAGGCGATGCCCAATCGCTCCAAGTGCGTGGCAAGGTGGAGCGTGGAGGCCTGCGCCTCGGAATCGCTCATCCCAAATGCGACAACGTTGGGTGACACCCGTACGCCCACCCTGTCAGCGCCAAAAACGCCCGCTACCGCTTCGACGACCTCAACGACGAACCGGGCACGCTTTTCTACACTGCCGCCGTATGCGTCCGTCCGTAGGTTCGTCCCGGTCGCAAGGAACTGATGCAATAGATATCCATTTGCGGCGTGTACCTCGACCATATCGAATCCCGCACGCCTCGCTCGCTTCGCCGCCTCCACATACTGTCGCAGAATGACAGGCAGCTCGGCCGCGTCGAGAGCGCGCGGTTCATCGGCCGGGACCATTCCGAACGAACCATCTCCATGTTTCACAAACACCGCTGTGTTCTCTGCGCGAATCGCCGAAGGAGCAACAGGGACCTGCATATTCTCCTGCACGAGGCGATGCGATACTCTGCCGACGTGCCAGAGCTGCAGAGACATCTTGCCGCCCTTTGCGTGGACAGTCTTGACTACCTCTGCCCACCCCGCTTCCTGCTCATCGGTGTAAATGTCCGCGGTTGCAAAATAACCCTGCCCTTGCCTCGAAATCTGAGTGCCCTCGGTCACGATAAGGCCCGCGCCGGCACGTTGCTCGTAGTACCGAACATTCATCGCCCCTGGCACGTCGCCGGGTTGTGCGGCCCGGTTGCGCGTAAGAGGCGCCATAACCACGCGGTTCTCCGGCGCAACGCTACCAATCGTCACGGGTGACAGAAGTTTATTCAGAGACATACATATTCCTATTGCTCGCCAGCTGAAGGACCTTAGGCGCACATCGCACCTTTGACGCCAGCCATACAGAGAACACTCTGACGAGGTCTATCCCGAAATTGCTCAATCAAATGAGTGCGATAAAGCTGCATCCGGCGAAAATATATGTCGGTCATCCTGAACAATTCCTGTCTACTTCTGTCCTGCACGCTTTCGCCGAACAACCGCCGCTGTCTTCATTCAAGCAGTTTTCGGAACCACCGAAAGATGAGCGGTGTTTTTTCAGTTTCTCTTAGCATCCTTTATTCGAGTTCATCGCGTCGAGCGCATTGTCGCTCCTGCGCGGACGCTGCGTCTCCTTAACGTGGGTTTATCTGAAGCGCGTAGCAGGCCATACTCGCAAATCACAATCTCAGACAAGTCCCTGAGAACAACATATGGATTCACCGGACCGAGCGTCGCCCGAGTTGACGCGAGTGTGTCAGCCACCCGCGAGTGCATTCTCACCTGTAAGCGCTGCTGTTCCGGCCCAATGAGACTAATGCCATGTTGAACCGAACTGCCATCAGCTCTGGAGCGTATCTCGAAAGCTTTGACTCGCTGCCGAAAGATATTCTCTGGACGCAAGCCCAGATTGACCAATCGCTCGCGGAGACCATGTCGCGCCGCCCGGAGCGGGGAGAACTTTGGGTCTTTGCGTACGGTTCGCTGATGTGGAATCCCATTTCCGAGTATGACAGTCGCGTTATAGCGACACTCGATGATTGGCACCGCAGTTTCTGTATTCGCCTGGTCGCTGGCCGCGGTAGCCCCGAGAAGCCAGGAAGGATGCTTTCGCTCGAGCCAGGCGGCACAACCGAAGGTGTGGCTCTGCGTATGCCCGAAGCAACCCTGGATGAAGAACTGCGCATTCTCTGGATTCGCGAGATGGTCACTGGGGCCTACACTCCGACCTGGGCGCCAATCAGGTTCAGAACGGACGGAGAAGTAATGGCCCTCGTGTTTGTGGCCAACTCGCAGCAGGCTCAATTCGAACCCGACGCCCGGCCGGCAGCGATAGCTCCACTCATGGCAGCTGCATCCGGGTCGTTCGGTACGAATGCAGAGTACGTGTTCAAACTGCAACGCGCGCTTGCCGACTGCCAGATGCGAGACTCGTACATAGACGAGCTAGCGGCCGAACTCCAGCAACTCAGCCAAAACTCTGTGTAATCAATTGTGCCGTGCTTGTTTGTCAGACAGCGGCGAAATCTCAATTCGCCGGCGACGGCTTTTTCTCACTCGCCGCGCGAGCTACATTTTTCGCAGGAGATATTGGTAAGTTAATTGTCTGAGTCTATGCCACGTCTCCAGCTCCTAGCGGTCCACTTTTTCCACGCCAGGCCGATAGCGCAAGACCACACGACAAGGGACCCGTCTGTACGGTCGATTCGATTGCCCCAGCGCGACTGGGGGGCGCGGATGTACTGAAAAGGTCGCTGTGCCGCGCCGTGCGACTAGAAGGAAGTTTCGATGGGTGCTCTCATTCTGGCAGCAAGTCTCGTGATGCCGTTGGCGACCATATTTTCGCCGGCGGCCAAAAGAACACGGCTGCTTACGGCTGTTCTGTTCTGCCTCGCGGTTTGCAGTTGCCTTTGTGCAATCAACCCCGCATTTGGCACGGTCTTTGGCTTGCCAAGTTTCTCTCTCTCGCTTCACCCAGCTCTTCTTCATCCCGTACTTCTGGCAGGCGCCGTTTCCAGCGGTGGGGTCAATGACGGAGCAGTTGGTTTGCCATGGCAAGGAACCTCTTCGGCGAGAAGCGCATTATTTGGTCTTGTACTCGGACTGCCGATGGCGACCTGGCTCTCGACGAAGTTTCCTCAACCAGTCTCGTTCGTTGCCGCTGCCTACCTCACGGCAGCCATCGGCATATGGATGATGCTCCGACATCGCCGCAGAAGCCCGGGTCATGCGGCAGTAACCAAGCTGGCGTCCCCTGTCCGGCTTACGGGTGTCATATGGGTCTCCCTCGCGGCGATAGCTCTGCAGTACGCCGCGATGTTCTCCGTCTTCAGCAACTCCTTGCACCTTCTCACCGACCAGCCAGCAATCGACTTTCCGTTCGCCAGTCTGCTGATGGTCCTGTTCGGTGTTGGTGGCATCGCGGGTGCTCTCCTCGCCGGGGGATTTCTGCGCAAGCAGCCGGCTCTTACCGCCCTTATTCATCCCATCGCTCTGGCATCTGTCTATGTGCTGCTATACCTGTTCGCTCACGGCCCTGACGCGTTGACTGCTGTAGCCGTCTTGAGCTGGGGTGCAACGCATTCAGGCGGCATGCTTGTCACACAGTCGACGTTGCGTTCACTTGCTCCAGAAACACCCGATGTCACGACAGCACTGCACGTCTGCGCCGGCTCCGTGGGCGTGCTTGCAGGCGTGGCTGTCGCGGCCGTGTTTGCGTCTGCACTTGGCTCGACGGGCTTCCTGCTTTGCGGTGTCGGGCTCGCCATCTGCTCGCTGGCCGCCGTCGCTACGCAGCTCTCGCGGATGGACCTGGATGCCCCGATTGTCGCTCGCGATTCTACAGACTGACTCTCAAACCGCTGTTTATCGAAGGCCTGATTTTGACCATACTTCATCCCAACGGTGCACCACGGCGCACCACCTGAAACCCGGTCCAAGCCGGTCAATCATCTACGTAGGACGACGCTCAAAATGAAACTCTACATCGCCCAGGCTACCTGCTCCCTCGCCGCACAGGCCATCGCTAACGAAATCGGCCTGACGCCGGAACTGGTCCACTTCGACGTGTTCGGCAAGTCGACCACCGACGGCACGACGTTCTCTGATGTCAACTCGCTTCTCTACGTGCCGGCGCTGCTGCTGGACGGCGAAAAGGAAGCGTTGACCGAAACCATCACCATCACGTCCTATCTCGCCGACCAGCATCCGGAAACGAACCTGATTCCGAAGCACGGTACGATTGAGCGCGCTCGTATGGACCAGTTGCTGACCTTCATCGCTACCGAAATCGCGCAGAAGCACATCCCCCTGATGCGCAAGCTGATGACCCCGGAAGGCATCGAATTCCATACGAACAAGTTGCTCACGGCATACGGCGTGCTCGACAAGCAACTGTCCGACGGTCGTTCGTACCTGACGGGCGAACAGTTCACGGTTGCTGACGCTTACGTGTGGGCAACGCTGTGGCACGAGCGTTCGGGCGTCAACCTGGACCACCTCAAGAACCTGGCTGCCTTCATCGCCCGTATCGAAGCCCGCCCGTCTGCCCAGAAGGCCCTGAAGGACGAAGCTGAACTCGTCGCGCTGCACAAGGAACAACTGGCTGCGTAACGTCTTTCGGGCGGCGTTAGCCGCTCGGTCCTGACCAATGAACTCCTCGCTCTACGGCGAGGAGTTTGTTTTTTTGTCGGTTGGCGCATCTCGCATCTGCCGCGCCGCGAAACAAACCAGCGTTGTCCTCCTTGATTCGATACCAGTCGAACAGCCATGAACGAGAACATCATGAGTAATGCATCCGGCCCTGGCACCTCGTTACCAGTCGAGCTCGCAACGCACCGGGGATTTTCCCGCGTATTTCAACCGGGCAAACTGACGTTCGGCTTTATCGCTCCACTCGAAGGGTATCCTGACTCGCCAGGTCCTTCGCTTGCAGACCACGCGGCAATGGCTCAAAAGGCGGACCGAATGGGTATGGCTGCGCTGTGGCTACGTGACGTTCCCTTCTATGACCCGAACTTTGGCGACGTCGGGCAGATACTCGACCCTATGGTGTACGCGGGCTGGCTCGCCGCAGTCACCCGAGATATTGCAATCGGAACCGCAGGTATCGTTGCGCCGCTGCGGCATCCTCTGCTTGTCGCGAAGCAGGCAGCCACCGTCGACCAGCTTCTAGGCGGGCGCTTCCTGCTCGGACTCGCCGGCGGTGACCGTCCGACGGAGTTTCCGGCGTTTGGTCTGCCATACGTAAATCGTGCTGAGCGCTATCGCGAAGCACGCGGCATCATCAGGGCGGTCACGGAGGATACGTATCCGGTAATCGAGTCCGAACATTATGGGAACCTGCGAGGACAACTCGACATGGTGCCTCGTCCGCTTGGCCCAAAGCTACCAACGATTGCCATCGGGCGCGGCGGTCAGTCCGTCGAATGGATTGCGGAGCATATGGATGCGTGGATTTGGGCGGGCTTTGACGCGCGGACCATGACAGACGTCATTCCGCGCTGGCGCGCCGCTTGTGCTGGGATGAACTTCAAGCCGTACGGCTACGGCACACTTTTCGATTTGCACGAGGACCCGGATGCGCCGGTCCAGCCAGGACGGGTCTTACGGGCCGGGCGCAATACGCTT
Organism: Paraburkholderia dioscoreae; assembly: GCF_902459535.1. Lineage (NCBI taxonomy): Bacteria > Pseudomonadati > Pseudomonadota > Betaproteobacteria > Burkholderiales > Burkholderiaceae > Paraburkholderia > Paraburkholderia dioscoreae. The sequence goes on along the minus strand of NZ_LR699553.1, from coordinate 1,111,491 downwards.
ATTGAGTTCTGGAAGATGCAGGAGGAGGCGGGCATAGCGCACGTCGGATTGCACATGAAGCCCACGCGGCGGCCTGCGAGTGACATTCTTGACGAACTCGCCGAGTTCGTTCTGCCGCACTTCCCTGCCCACAAGCGAGAGGTGTGAACCTGACCGCGAAGTTGGACCGTCAGCTTTCGAGCTCAACAAGCTCTTTCTGGATGAGTGGGTTCGAAGACGACTCCTGTTCAAACGCTTCAACCAGAAAGTCTACAAAGGACCGGACGCTTGGCGCGAGATTGCGCCGACTCGCGTAGGCGACACTCAACCCGTCAGTCGGCATACAAGCGTCCGTCGGCACCTGTACAAGACGGCCATCGGTCAGGTCGTGCTGGACGATATATCGCGGCAGCAGTGCGGCGCCCATGCTTTCCAATGCCATGTTTCGCAGCACTTCTGCATTGTTCACCTGCAGGCGCGATGCACCCACTGCGTGTTCGTTGACCCACCGATGAGCGACGCCTGCTGCCGCGCCGGCTGAAACGTCCTCGAGATACAGCAGATTCAGGCGGTCAAGATTGAGCGCCGCTTCCTGCATCCCGTACGGCACCAGATAGTCCGGGGTTGCAACCAGGCACAAGTCCCACTGTACAAGTCGCCGCCTGACTACAGAACTGTGATGAGGATAGTCGTCCGCAGCAATGACAACATCAAAGCGCTGCTCGACAAGGTCAATGGCCCCGCTGGTCAACGCTATCTGGAGCGTGACGGCTGGATAGCGGAGCCCGTATTCCTTCAGAATCCTCGCCAGACAATGAGCTCCAAGCGACCCTTGCACTGCAATTCTCAGTGTTCCGGACGGTGCATTGCTCGCTGCCAGCAGCGCTCCCTCAACTTCGTCGATGTCCGCGACAATCCCCCGCACCTTCTCCAGCAGGATGCGCCCGGCCTCGGTCAGAGTCACGCTGCGCGTTGTGCGCTGAAGCAAACGCGCATCAAGGCGTTCCTCGATTGAAGAGATGTTCCTCGTGACTACTGCCGTAGAAACGTCGAACTGCTCAGCCGCGCCCACAAAGCTGCTCACTTCAGCGACCTTCACGAACATTCGGAGTGACTGTAGATAATCCATTTGCGTCGATTCTTAAGGTCTCGCCAAGAGAATTGCAGCGCTATTGCGCCACGAGAAACTCTAAGGCCACGAACCGCCACAAATAAAGCCCGACATCCCGAATTGACTTTTCAGCCTTGCTCGACAATCGGTATTTTCTTCATCATTGGACGCCCGAGGCGCCACTGTTATTCGGTGTTTGAGAAATGGTTTTTCGCGCGCAGCGAATAGTGATGATTCGTTCGACGGGCATAATCGACAGGTGCGCCGGCGCATGCGATGCCGCCTTCGAATGTCCTTGATGTCCCAGCGAACAGCATGCCACATACAACTACCGTCCGCCCTCTTGTCGTCATCTCGGTGATGGCCTCGATGGCAATGGTCGCTATCGAGGCGACCATCGTCTCGACCGCCATGCCACAGATTGCGTCCGAGTTAGGCGGTCTTAATCTCTACAGCTGGGTGTTCTCTTCGTTCCTGCTTACGCAGACCGCCTTGACAGTCGTGTTTGGCAAGCTCGCTGACCTGTTCGGACGGAAGCTAGCCATACTCTCTGGCATCGCAGTCTTCGTACTGGGCTCCGTGCTCGCGGGCTTCTCATGGTCCATGCCCGCTATGATTGTATTCCGGCTGATACAAGGCATCGGGGCCGGCGCCATCTTGCCCGTCACGTTGACCATTATTGGCGACCTGTACCCGCCGAGAGAGCGTGGCAAAGTTCAGGGGTATCTCGCAAGCGTCTGGGCCGTATGCGCCGTCCTTGGCCCAACGGCAGGTGGATTGCTGATTCGCGAGCTCTCCTGGGGCTGGATTTTCTGGATAAACGTGCCAATCGGGCTACTGGCCTCAATGGGGTTTGTCTACTTCTACCACGAGGAAAAGCCCCGAGGCCGCCCACAGATTGATGTGGCCGGGGCGGCACTTTTCACGATAGCGGTTGCGGCCCTGATGATGCTGCTCACCGACGCGGGAAGTGCGAGCGGTGTGCGTCTCGGAGTCGAGCTTGCGACGCTCCTGATAAGCAGCATCCTTTTCTTTGTACAGGAACGGCGCGCGGTTGACCCGATGATGTCGTTGAGCCTATGGGCACATCGACCAGTTGCTGTCTGCAACGCAGCGACCGTGCTGACGGGCATGTCCCTGATGGGGCTCACTACGTTCCTGCCAATGTATGTTCAGGGTGTGATGCATCGTACGCCTGTAGAGGCAGGCATGACCCTCACCATGATGATGGTGGGCTGGCCGTCTGGCGCGACCATTGCGTCCAGAACGTTCCACCGTATCGGACTGCGTCGGATACTTGTTTACGGTAGTCTCTTCGTGCCCGCAGGCGCCATCCCTTTCGTACTGATGACAGCAGAAAGTAGCGCGCTTTTTGCCGCAATTGGGTCGGCCGTCATGGGGTTCGGAATGGGCGTGCTGAGCGTCAGCTGCATGGTCCTGATTCAGGAGATTGTGCCCGCGGCTCAGCGAGGTAGCGCAACTGCTTCAAACCTGTTTTCGCGCAATCTCGGCAACACGCTTGGCGCAGCGGTGTTCGGTGCAATTGTGAACTACGGCCTGGCCCACACCAATGGCGCTCCTCCCGTCACTTCGGAAGAGCTCGGTCGCCTGCTTGCCTCCCAAGCTGAGAAGTTTGCCGCCAGCGACGCGCTGAGGCTCGCCTTGCACCACTCTCTGCACGTGATGTTCCTTTGCATGTTCGCGGTAGCCGTGTGCGCCTTCCTTGCGATGCTGTGCGTGCCGTCACTTGACATCACGAAGATGAGCAAGGTGCATGAAACAGCGGAGCCCTGAATTCAATCCGAACATCTCGGTACCTACTGCTCATCAATGTTCCCGGGTTCTCGCTGAGAGTCTCGGAACCGGGCATCGGCAAACTTCGCGAACGCGAACAAAGCGACAATGCCTACAGGGCTGACGACAAAGAATACAATTAACACGACGACTCCAACCGGACGTTACCAAATCCAGTCTAGGTCGCGCAGCGGCGCTGATAATCGTGAAAATCGCGAATACTCCATTCGCACGGGGTGAATTGCTGAGCAGACAAAAGCGGTACTGTGGCTAGCTATCTAACCAGAAAATAGTGGTAGCGCGCTCCACTGGCACCGAACTGTCCTCGACGATTAGTCTTCAATTCGTTCATGGCGAATTGTGTTTTACCTCGCAAGCGCCTTTCACCCTGCTGACTTGCCACGTACACTTCCCCGTCAAGTGTCGCAGTGCTTGTTTTATGGCATCCCACGACGGCGTCGAATTGTTCTGCGCGCACGCCGCTTTATCCCGTTCAAATTCCTAAAATGTTGAAAGTGACTATCTCCGCGGTATTGACTGCTGCAACCGTATTTCTTTGTGCGCCGGCATCCGCGCAGCAAACTCCGAAGACCCGCGCACAGGTTTCCGCGGAGCTCGAAGAACTTGTCAGTGTCGGCTACCAGCCCGGTTCCGAGCGCACCCAATACCCGAGGGGTCTACAGGCTGCACAACAGCGCGTGCTGGAGCACCGTGCAAAGGCTGCAACCGGTCTGAGAGACAGCAACGATGCCGTGGATAACGTCCACCAGTAAGGACACAGCCCAATCCTAAGGGAGTATCGCGACCGTTCAAGGACTTCGGCGCACCGAGTCCCTACTCGTCGCGCTACCTGCTCTGGCCGAAAAGCCAACCAAAGAATATTGCGTAGAAGGTGCTTCGTTCTTGCCTTCACCTCACCCCGGTTAGACGAAAGCCGCGCGCGACGCAATAGAGAATTGACTCCCGCGAAGCGACAGAGGGTCTCCCGACAAGGGCTTTTTCTCACCCGAGTTCTAAGCCAGTATTTAGCGAGCGCGAACGGTTCCTCCGCAGCTCACCGCGGCAAGGGCCGTTCGCACTCCCTCTGGCACATCGCCATGATGGATGCCGCATCTAGCTCGTGAACAGGACAGAGCAGATTCGACGCGCCTATACCAGACGGGAGCGAATGCGCCCTTGCAGTTTTCTCGGTGTCGTGTCGCCGGAAAAGCCTCATTGCGCCCAGTCACGGTCGGGTGCCCCTCTAAGACAAAAGCTGGATTCCGATGCAGGAGTTTCACATGAGCGCACACCACTCCAACAAACCGGTAGAACCCATCGCCGCGGAACGTACCGCGAAGCTATTCGAGCCGGTACACGTTGGCAGCCTGCCCCTGAAGAATCGCGTCATCATGTCGCCGATGACCCGTACGATGGCGCCGGCGGGCGTGCCCGGTGAGGCGAATGCAGCGTAGTACCGCAAACGGGCTGCGGGCGGTGCAGGCCTCATCATCACGGAAGGCACGTGGGTCCCGCACGACGCAGCAGCGAACGAAGTGGGCGTTCCCCGTATGTACGGCGTCGAAGCGCTCGCGGGCTGGAAGAAGGTCGTCGACGCAGTACACGCCGAAGGCACGCCCATTCTTGCGCAGCTTTGGCACGTCGGTCAGATGAAACAGCATACGGTCGATGGCCTGTATGAGGCTAAGGGCGCGGACTATAAGCCGCCGCGTCGCGTCGGTCCGTCAGGGCTCTTCGGTGGCATCGGCAAGCCGACCATTACGGTGGGCTCCATCGGCATGACGGGTGAGCATATCGACACACTCATGGGGGACGGCAGTAATGTTGCGTCGCTCGACAACCTGCTGCAACTCGCCGACCGCGGCGACTTCGACCTGATTGCCGTGGGCCGCGGCATGCTGGTCAATCCGGACTGGGCGAACAAGGTTCGCGAAGGCCGCATCGACCAGCTGAATAACTTGAATCCGGAAGTGCTGAACGGACTCATCTAAAGCACGCCTGCGCCAGCCTGTTGTCAATATCCGAGCGACGGGACACGCGTCCTGCCGCGAACCATAAAGAAACGGGCTGGCTTGTCTTATCGAGTGTCATGCTGGAGGTCTTCCGCGAGCTGGTTCAGGACCGCCCGTGTCTTTGTCGCCATCTTTTGACCCAAGGGAATAATGGCGTGAACCGGCAAGCCATCCACATCCGCGCCCGGCAGAACGTGCTGAAGCCGACCTGCTTCAACATGGGGTTGCGCGATTCGGTCCAGAAGCTGAGAGACGCCCAGTCCGTTCGAGAGTGCCTCGATAAGCGCCTGACCGTCCTCAACAATAATCGCGGGCTCGGGTAAAACGCTGCGAATGCGGCCATTTTCGTTAAGTGCCCATGGCCGTAGCCGACCCGACGTGCCACGGAAAAGGACTGCATCGTGCGACGATAAATCGCCGACAGCGTGGACCATTCCGCGTCCAGCCAGGTAGTCCGGAGATGCATAGAGACCAAAGCGGGTCTCGCACAACTTCCGCACAGTCATGTCGCTGTCTGTGGGAAGCTCACCAATTCGCACCACAATGTCCCAGCCATCTGCCGTGGGGTCAGACATTTTGTCGCTGAATGCCAGCTCAAGCGTCAATTTCGGATAGCGGCGGCGCAACGTCGCGAACGTCGGGAAAAGCAGTCTTCCAAACGATGCCGGCAGGTCCAGTCGCACCCGGCCGACTACCTCGTTCCGGCGAGCCGCGAGTTCCCGCTCTGCCTCGCGCAATCCGCCTAGCGCCAACTGTACCGCCTGCAGATACGTCTCACCATCCTCTGTCAGCCGGACCGCACGAGTGGTCCGTTGGAACAGTCGGGTATCCAGGCGCTCTTCGAGCCGCTGAACAATCTTGCCTACATTGGACTTGCCGGTGCCGAGTGCTTCAGCGGCTTTCGTGAAGCTTCCCGTCTGCGCAACCGCCTCAAAAGCCGTGATTTCTGGAATAGATACATCTGCACGGTCCACCATCGCTAGCTCCATTAGACATGCGCCGTTCCAGACAAAAAGAAGCGCAGGCGGACTATACGTGATGGCCCCGGGACGCCGAAAGGTCGACCTGCCGAATTAATTTTTCGTCGCGGGCTGACAATCAGCGCGAGACTAGCAAGCGCGCAAAAACAAGTTCTTTCCTGACGACCCAGCAGAGGAACCCGAACCCGGCGCCGAAGAAATGGAGCACCGGGTCCGAAGCGGCTTTCCGTTGCCCTGCGCACCGGATTTCCGCTTCCATCAGAGCGTTTCAGCCAGCTCCGGAATCACCGAGAAGAGGTCCCCAACAAGTCCGTAGTCGGCGACACCGAAGATAGGCGCCTCAGGGTCCTTGTTGATGGCGACGATGACCTTGGAGTCTTTCATCCCGGCAAGGTGCTGAATGGCGCCCGATATGCCTATCGCAACGTAGAGCTGCGGCGCGACAATCTTGCCGGTCTGGCCGACCTGATAGTCGTTGGGGACAAAGCCGGCATCGACCGCTGCCCGCGAGGCACCAAGCGCTGCGCCCAACTTGTCGGCCAGCGGTTCAAGCACCTTCGTATAATTCTCCCCGCTGCCGAGCCCGCGTCCGCCTGACACGATAGTGTTCGCGGAGGTCAGCTCCGGCCGGTCGAGTTTGGTCACCTCGCGACTCACGAATTGCGACGTTCCGGCATCCGGTCCAGCAGCGACAGTCTCGACCACCGCCGCTCCGCCTTCATGAGCGACGGCGTCGAAGCCGGTCGTACGCACAGTGATGACCTTGATGCCGTCGTGAGACTGGACCGTAGCGATGGCGTTGCCCGCGTAAATGGGGCGTTGAAACGTATCCGCGCTCTCGACCGCGATGATGTCGCTGATTTGCGCCACATCAAGTCTTGCAGCAATGCGCGGCGTGACGTTCTTGCCGGAAGCTGTCGCCGCGGCGAGGATGTGCGAATAGTTTGCCGCACTAGCGAGAACGGTCTCTGCTACGTTTTCCGCGAGCCCGGCTTCGAGATGCGGCGAATCAGCATGAAGGACCCTGGTTACGCCGGCTACCCTTGCGGCGGCCTCCGCTACGCCGTGCGCATTGAAGCCGGCGACCAGGATGTGAACATCGCCGCCTATCGCTTGCGCGGCAGCAACTGCGTTCAGTGTGGCCACTTTAAGGGCCGAGTTGTCATGCTCTGCAATTACCAGAATCGTCATTTCCCTGTTTCTCCGGATGTCTTCACAGCACCTTGGCTTCGTTCTTCAGTTTCTCAACCAACGCCTTGACGTCAGGAACTTTGACGCCGGCAGAGCGCTTCGGCGGCTCGACCACCTTAAGCGTCCTGAGCCGCGGCGAAACATCGATACCAAGTTCTTCCGGCTTGAGGGTTTCCAAAGGCTTCTTCTTCGCCTTCATGATGTTGGGCAACGTCACGTATCGCGGTTCGTTGAGTCGCAGGTCCGTCGTTACGACGGCAGGCAGTGTCAACGAGAGCGTCTCTGCGCCGCCATCGACCTCGCGAGACACCAGCGCTTTGCCGTCCGTCACGGTCAACTTCGAGGCAAACGTAGCCTGAGGGAGTCCGGCCAGCGCAGCCAGCATCTGCCCGGTCTGATTCGAATCATCATCGATAGCCTGCTTGCCAAGGATGATGAGCTGCGGTTGCTCCTTGTCAACCAGCGCCTTGAGCAGCTTGGCCACCGCGAGCGGTTGCAGCTCCTCGCCGGATTCAATGAGGATGGCACGGTCTGCCCCAATCGCTAGGGCTGTACGGAGCGTCTCCTGCGCCTGCGCGACACCGGCGGACACTGCGATGACCTCCGTCGCAACACCAGCCTCCTTCAGGCGCACGGCCTCTTCAACGGCAATTTCATCGAACGGATTCATCGACATCTTGACGTTTGCAAGGTCAACGCCCGACCCATCCGACTTCACACGCACTTTCACGTTGTAGTCGACCACTCTCTTCACTGGAACGAGAACTTTCAATTCAGAACCTCTTTGCTATGGCTGTTTAATCTTCCAGACGGATGTCTTTACTCGGACGTCGACGCCGAAAACACTCCACTCGCCCGCACCACCAATCGGCCACCCTCGCCGCGAATGACGCACGACGCGAATCTCACACGGCCCGCAGCCTTGTCAATGGCCACGGTTGCCTCAAGCCACTCGCCAATGCGGCCGTTCGAGACAAAATCGATATTCAGGCTGACCGTTCCAAATCTGGTAGGGCGTGGACCAATCTGGAGCAGGTTGAAACCGATGGCATAGTCGGCCAATGTCGCGAGCATTCCGCCGTGAACGTTGCCGCCCTGGTTACGATGGCGCTCAAGCATCCGGCTGGCAATGCACAGGCTGCCCCCAGCATCCTCCCGCATATAGACCGGGCCTACCGTGTCCAGAAAGTCTTCCGATGGCACGGGGCGGAAACCGGCTGGGACGACCCAACCGGCCGTTTCCAGCTCGGAATCAATCTCAGGCGTGGTGTCAGTAGACATGTTGGTGACCTACGGGTCGCGGTACGCCCGCTTCGTCCATCGATTTAATCAGGCGCGCACGCTTGGCCAACCACCAGCCATAAGGAGCGGGCCACCCATCAAAGGTGTCCTGCCCCAGCTCGTGTCGCGCATGCAATGCCCAGTTCGGGTTGTGAAGCGCCTCACGGCCGATGCCAATGAGGTCCGCCTGTTCGCCCTCCAGTACTTCCTCGGCCTGCTGTGCGTTGATGATGAGCCCGACAGCCATCGTCGAGATGCCCGCTCCCGCGCGGACACGGGCGGCGTATGGCACCTGGTGCCCATACGTGCGTGGCAGGCGACTGGAGACCGTCGCAAACCCGGAGATTCCACCCGACGAGCAGTCGACAACATCGACACCCAGTGCTTTAAGCTCTCGCGCGAATGCCACGGTGTCCTCGATGTCATAGCCACCCTCCACGCCATCAACCGACGAAACGCGGCACATCAACGGTTTCTCCGCCGGCCAGACCGCGCGTACCCGCTTCACAATTTCGAGCGGATACGCCATGCGGCGCGTTGCGTCACCGCCATATTCGTCGGAACGCTGGTTGGCGACCGGGGAAAGAAACTCGTGCAGAAGATAGCCGTGGGCACAGTGAACTTCCAGAACGTCAAAGCCCGCGTCAGCCGCGCGACGGGCGGCAGCCTCCCATGCGAGCGCAACCTCTTCCAGTTCACGCCGGCTCATCTCCATCGGTTCGGGCCAGCCATCGGCAGCCGCAATGGCTGAGGGCGCAACGGTCTGCCAGGCGGGCTCGCCGCGCGCAGCCTCTACATCGGTCAGAACACCGTAACCTTCCCACGGGCGCTGCATGCTGCCCTTCCGGCCTGAGTGGCCAATCTGCAATGCCGGGACGGAGCCTTGCGAACGAATGAAGGCTGCGACTCGTGCCAGTGGGGCGACGTGGTCGTCGCTCCAGAGCCCCAGGTCTCCGTATGTGCCGCGTCCATCAGGAGAAACCGCTGCGGTTTCGACCATGACCATCCCGGCACCGCTCTGCGCAAACTTGCCGTAATTGACGAGATGCCAGTCGTTGGCAAATCCGTCTTCAGACGAATAGGTGCTCATCGGGCTGATGACAATGCGATTGGGCAAGGACACCGAGCGCAGCGTCAGTGAAGAGAACAGTCTGGGATTCAAGGCTTACTCCGCAAAAGAAAAAATAACAGCAACTACGGTCGAACGGCGTTACGAGATAGAACAGAGGCGAGCCTGACACCCCAGAGTCCGCTGCCTACGAGCAGCCTTACTTCAGACCATGCCGTACGAGCTTCATGTAGGTGTCCACTACCCACTCAGGCAGCTTCGACTTCTCATGGCCCTTTACATATCTCATGTACAGATAACTTCGGGCCGACTGGAAGATGTAGGCCAGCGCCTCGAGCTCCCTACCGTCAAACCGCTTGATTTCACCGTTGGCCACGCTTCGCTCAAGAGAATGAACGTAGTGCTCGGTGAGCAACTTCATATGCGCCGCGTGGGCGATTGGCGCCGCAACCTCGGCTTCATTTAGCACGCGAACAAATCCGGGATTGGTCCGCAGGTAGGAGAAGAACGCTCTGAAGCCGCGCTCCTCGACTTCCAGAAAGGACTCAGCCCCATGCACCTTCTTGCTGATGTACGCAAGCATGTCGACACCCACATGGGGGAGCAGCACATCAAAGAGCGCCTGGCGCGATTCGAAATACAGATAGAAGGTGCCCTGCGCAATGCCTGCCTCCTCGGTAATCCGGCCGATGGATGCTTCCGCGTACCCATGCCGCCCGACAACCGTCGATGCCGACGCAAATATCCTGTTTCTCAGTTCCTCAGCCCGCATCTCTCGGGTAGAGCGTCTTGCCTTGCCCGCCGGGCGAGGAACGTCCTTGTCTGTCACTTCAGAAGTCATACCGGCTGCCTCGTTCATGTCGTGTCCGCTATCTGCCATCTGCCAAAGGGCGAGATGACGCCCAGCGATTTACGGCTCAGGTCATAGTCATCCCAGGTCCCAGAAAACACGATATTACCGGTGCCTCGCCACTTGCTTCATTGCCGCTTCATCCATTTGTAGATGTTGTTACGCTGGATAGCCGACGAACCGCCGATGATTGGCAGGGCAAGCGAGTCGCGAACGTATCGCTCGACGTCGAAGTCCTTGACGTACCCATACGCGCCGAAGATGGTCTGACACTCGAGAGAAATCGCCTTGCCGGCTTCTGTGGCAAAGAGCTTGGCCATCGAAGTCTCGCCGGTGCACGGCAAATGCCGGTCTGCGAGGCTCGCCGCGTGATAAAGCATCAGGCGGGCCGCGTGAAGGCGGGTCTTCATTTCCGCCAGCTTGTGCTGGACAGACTGATAGTTCCCAATCGCCTTGCCGAACTGCTGCCGCTCGCCCGCATACGTCCAGGCATCATCGAGTGCGGCCTGGCCGATGCCGATTGCCATGGCCGCGACTTCGAGCTTCTCTACATCAAGGCCCGAGCCAAGCACCATTGGCCAGGCGCCATTCCACTTTTCCACGCCTCCGACGATGCTCGACAACGGCAACTCCACATCTTCGAACGTCACGTCAGTCGTGGGGAATCCCTTCAGGCCAAGACCGTTGATTGGCTCAATTGTCACGCCGGCCTGGGTCGGCGGAATCAGGAGAAGCGTCAGATTCCGGTAGCGCTCCTCCTCTGGCCCGGTCCGCACGAGGGCATAGATGTAGTCACTCACGCCTGCCCCGGAACAGAAGCGCTTGGCCCCGTTGACGACGATGGTGTCTCCCCGGCGCTCGGCCCTCGTCCTCATGCTGGCGAGGTCGGAGCCTACATCCGGCTCAGTCCATCCGTAGGCGAAAATCATGGAACCGTCGACCACCCGCGGAAGAATCTCCTCTTTCTGCTGCTGGGTTCCGCACTCGACGATATTCATCCCCGCGTAGCAGGCGGCGTTGATATACGGGAGGGCAACAGCAAGGCTTCTTCGCGCGAGCTCCTCAATGACCACCATCGTGCCAATGATGTTGCGACCGAGACCGCCGTACTCCTCGGGCACTGTCAGCCCGAGTACGCCGAGTCCGGCTAGCTTCTCGAAAACCTCGCGAGGAAACCGGTTTTCCTTATCCCACTTCGCTACTAGGTCCCGAGGCATCTCCTTGTCGACAAATCGACGGAGGGTGTCGCGCAATTGACGAATATCGTCCGACTCTGTGAAATCCACGATGAAGTTATCCTTGACTGTTCAAACCACTACCCGAAAAGCGACGCGAAGCACCTGGACTAGAGCCCCGCGTTGGTCCACTTGTAGATGTTGTTTCTCTGAATCGCCGATGAGCCTCCCATAATCGGAATGAGCAGAGCATCCCGGACATAGCGCTCCGCGCCGAACTCCTTCACATAGCCGTACGCGCCCATAATCGTCTGGCATTCAAGCGCAATGTCCTTCGCGGCTTCTGCGGCAAACAGTTTGGTCATGGAGGTCTCCACCGCGCACCGTTCATGCCGGTTTGCCATCGACGAAGCGTGATAGAGCATCAGCCGCGCAGCGTGCAGGCTGGTCTTCATGTCCGCGAGCTTGTGATTGATGGACTGATAGTCGCCAATCAACTTGCCGAACTGCCGGCGCTCGTGCGCATATGCCCATGCGTCTTCGAATGCCGCGGTCGCAACGCCGGTGGCAACTGCCGCGACCTCCAGCTTCTCGACATCGAGCCCGGAGCCAACCAGCATCGACCACCCTTGATGCCATCCTGCGTCACCGCCAACAATGTTCCACGCTGGCACTTCGACGTTGTCAAAGATGACATCCGTTGTACCCACGCCTTTCATACCGAGGCTGTCGATTTCGGTGATGGTTACGCCCGGCGTGTTCGGGGGAATCAGCACCATGGACAGATTGCGATGCCGCTCACCCTCCGGCCCGCTGCGGACCAGCGTGAAGATGTAATCGCATACTGACGCGCCGGAGCAGAAACGCTTTGCTCCGCTGATGACGACCTTGTCACCCACCCGCTCTGCCCGGGTCTTCACGCTCGCGAGGTCAGCACCGATGTCGGGTTCCGTCCAGCCATACGCAAAGAGCAGACTGCCGTCGACGACTTTCGGCAACAGTTCCCGCTTCTGCTCCTCTGAGCCACACTCGACTAGATTCATGCCGGCATAGCAGGCCGCCATGATGTACGGCACCGAGACGGCAAGGCTGCGACGCGACAACTCTTCAATGACCATCATCGTCGCGACAATGTCGCGACCCGCTCCACCGTATTCTTCCGGGACGGTCAGACCCAGTACTCCCAGCGATGCGAGCTTGGTAAAAACGTCTCGCGGGAACACGTTTTCCCGGTCCCACTTTGCCGCAGCTTCCCGGGGCATCTCTTTTTCGACAAAGCGGCGCAGCGTGTCGCGAAGTTGTTGCATCTCGCCTGATTCAGTGAAGTCCACACTTTCTCCTGGTTGCAGTTCTGCAGATGTGAGAAAGATATGTCCGCACGAATAATGAGTCAACAGTCATTTTATGAACAATCAATCATTCATTCGCAAACTCAAACGTCTTTTTTATCCCATCCGCACTGTGCGGGCGGCACAGCGCCAGACGGTGCCGGCATTTTTCAGATAATGTGAAAAGTGACTTCACGTGATTCGTAGGCCACACAGCCGTTCGCGGCGGTAGCATCGTGCGTATTCGCTCTATCCAAGGTCCTACGCAATGAACGCTTTTGATACCCAATACGCGCTGTCCAACAAGGCAGATGAAGGCCCGCGCAGCCGCATTGCGTTTATCCAGGCTTGCTGGCATCAGGATATCGTCGACCAGTGCAAGACTGCCTTTCTCGAAACCATGCAGTCGCAAGACTACGCGCTAGACGACATCGACTTCTACGAGGTGCCGGGCGTCTTCGAAATCCCGTTGCATGTGAAGATGCTGGCTCAAAGTGGCAAATACGCCGGCATCGTGGCTGCGGGTCTCATCGTTAACGGCGGAATCTATCGTCATGACTTTGTCTCGACCGCAGTCATCAACGGACTCATGCAGGTTCAACTCGAGACCGGTACGCCCGTCTTTTCTGCCGTGCTTACACCGCACAACTTTCACTCGTCCGAAGAACATGTGACGTTCTTCCGTGACCATTTCGTGGTCAAAGGGGTAGAGGTGGCGAAAGCCTGCGTCCAGACAGTCAACAAGATTGCGTCGCTCGCAACGGCTTGAGCCTCAGCCAGACCGACCGAGAATCCAAGGCCCGCCGCTCGATGCAGCGGGCCTTTGTTCATCCACGAGCAGCAGGTTCTAAGCCGCGTACGAATAGACTCCCTGTCCAGTCTTGCGGCCCAGGCGGCCGGCGGTCACCATCTCGCGCAGCAGAGGGCTCGGACGGTACTTGGGGTCCCCGAAATCGGCATGGAAAACTTCCATCACCGACAGGCAGACATCCAGACCAATCATGTCTGCAAGCGCGAGCGGCCCAAGCGGGTGGTTCGCGCCCAGCTTCATACCCGCATCGATTTCCTCGGCCGTAGCCACCCTTTCTCCAAGCAGGAAAAACGCTTCGTTAATCATAGGCACCAGCAGGCGGTTGACGACAAAGCCCGGAGAGTTTGCGACCACGATGGGTGTCTTCCCCGCGGCGATGGCGAGCTGACGCGCGGTTTCCACTGCAACGTCGCTCGTTTGAAGCCCTCGGATAACCTCGACGAGCGGCATAAGTGGCACCGGGTTGAAGAAGTGCATGCCGACTACGCGCGACGGCACCCCGATGTGAGCAGCGAGCCGCGTGATGGAAATTGATGACGTATTGGAGCTGACGATGGTCTGCGCCGACACTGCCTTCACAATCTGCTCGAAGATGCGAAGTTTGGCGTCCACGTTTTCCGTCGCCGCCTCTATCACGAAGTCAACGTCCTTGAGCACTGAGTAGTCCGTGGACGTCGTTACCCGCGCAAGTGCCGCGTCTTTGTCTGCGCCAGTCAACTTCCCCTTTTCGACCAGACGACCAAGCGCGGTGTCAATCTTTCCAACGCCCTTTTCCAGCGCTGCGGTCGAGATGTCGATGAGCACAACCTGCAAGCCTGAAACGCTTAGGGTCTGCGCGACTCCCTGCCCCATCGTGCCGGAGCCCACGATGCCGACCGACTTTACTGCCAGTGCGGCGACCGGCGTACTGTCCTGATTCTGGATTCCCACGGCGCCTCCTCAAATCCGTTCGAAGATGGCCGCAATACCCTGGCCGCCACCAATGCACATCGTGACCAGCGCGTAGCGCCCACCCGTACGCTGCAACTCATAGAGCGCCTTGACGGTAATCAGCGCGCCGGTGGCGCCAATTGGGTGACCGAGCGAAATACCCGAACCATTCGGGTTGACCTTGGCCGGGTCCAGTCCAAGCTCACGTGCGACAGCACACGCCTGGGCAGCAAACGCCTCGTTAGCCTCGATGACGTCAATGTCATCGATGGTGAGACCTGCGCGTGCGAGCGCGGCCCGACTGGCCGGAACGGGACCGATTCCCATAATTTTCGGGTCGACGCCGGCGTGTGCATAGGCGACCAGCCTGCCCAGCAGCTTTGAACCACGGCTCTCGGCCACTTTTCGCTCCATCAGTACCAGCGCCGCTGCGGCGTCATTGATTCCGGAAGCGTTGCCGGCGGTAACCGTGCCGTTCTCCTTCGTAAAAACCGGCTTCAGCTTTGCGAAGTCTTCGAACGCGGGGGCTGTGCGAACGTGTTCGTCAACTTCGAACAATGTCGGACCTTTTTTACCTTTTACTTCAACGGGCAGAATCTGCTCCTTGAAATATCCCCTTTCGATGGCATTGGATGCGCGCCGATGGGATTCGAGAGCTAGCGCGTCCTGCTGCTCCCGGGTCACACCGAACTGCTGTGCCACGTTCTCCGCGGTGACACCCATATGGAATCGATGAAACGGGTCGCTCAGCGCCCCAACCAGCATATCCACCAGTTGTGTATCGCCCATGCGTGCCCCGAAGCGCGCCTGCGGGACTGCGTATGGCGCGCGGCTCATGTTTTCCGCACCACCTGCGACAGCAATGTCAGCGTCGCCCAGCAGGATTGTTTGTGCCGCCGAGATGACCGCCTGCAGACCAGAGCCGCAAAGGCGATTCACCGTGAGCGCAGGTGCGTCCTGTGTCACTCCGCCGTTCACCGCTGCAACACGAGCCAGATACATGTCCTTCGGCTCGGTATGAACGACATTGCCAAAGACAACGTGTCCGACCTCATCACCGCCAACTGAAGCCCGTCGCAGCGCTTCACGCACCACCTGCGCGCCGAGCTCTGTCGGCGCGATGTCCTTCAGGCTACCGCCAAACGTTCCAATGGCGGTACGTACGCCGCTTACGACAACTACTTCGCGTTCCATTTCAACTCCTTGGGGTATTAAAAGTGATTCGCGCCTTATTGGCCGACCTTCCGGAAATCGGGTCTTCGCTTCTCGCCAAAGGCGGCGAAGGCCTCACGAGCTGCAGGCTGCGTCACCATCTTCTGAAACAGGCGGGTCTCTTCTTCGATTCGAACGCTGACAGTCTCAGCGTCGTGGCTTTTCAGCAGGCGTTTTGTCTCCATCAGCGCGGAGACTGGCTTGTCAGCCAGATTCGCTGCCTCTTGCCGCGCATAGGCCAGGACCTCATTAGGAGGCAGCAACCGGGTCACCAGTCCGCCATTGAGCGCCTCTTCCGCGCTGAACTGCCCTCCGAGCAGCAGAGCTTCGGCTGCGTTCCTGTATCCAAAAATCTTCTGCAACAGAAGGCTCGACCCGGCTTCAGGACACACTCCGAGATTCACAAACGGCACGCGGAAACGGGCATCGGTCGCCGCATAGACGAGGTCGCAGTGCAGCAACATGGTGGCCCCGATTCCGACGACCACGCCATTGACCGCAGCAACAACAGGCTTTGGGAAAGTACTAAGCACCCGGATGAATTGCCAGACCGGCGCATCCGGCTCAACGGGCGGGTTAGAAATGAACTCGTCGATATCATTGCCAGCCGAAAACGCCTCCTGGCTGCCCTGAAAGACGACAGCGCGAACCTGGTCGTCACCCGCTGCGTTTTCTAACGCAGCGACCATGTCCGTGTACATCGCTGCAGTAAAGGAGTTTTTCTTCCCGGCGCGGTTGAATGTAATGGTCAGCACGCCAGCACTCTGATTTAAAAGGATGTCTTGCATCGGTGATTTGAGCCTCCAGCCTTACCAAATAAAAAAGCCGCTCGCGTGCCCTTGGAATGCACGCGAACGGCGAAACCAGCACAAGGAGATTCCCCGGTTCCTCAATCGAGAAACATGGAGGTTCAGCGTTCCGGGGCAGCACGCAGAGTTTGTGCATTGCACCGCAGTAATTCGATACATTCGTAGCAGCGCCGACGGATGCCCTTTGCTATCGCGGCAGACGCCGCGATAGCAGACGCAAATTCCTTATTATGCGTGCTCGACCTGTTGCGCCTCCGCTAGTCGGGGCTCCATGTATTCGCTCAGCTTTGGCATCACCCGCTTCGCCGTCAGCTCCATCGAACGGCGCCACAGCGCCTCGTCATCCCATTCATGGAAGGTCGTCAGGAGAGTACCGAACGGGCCGGTTTTCTCGCTGAATGCCACCAGCTGGTCAACAACCGAGTTTGCGTCGCCGGCAATAACCATTTCGCGAATACAATGCTCGATGTTCACCTCGTCGTCCGACATGTCGGGGCGCGACTTGAAGATGCTTGCGTAGCCGATAGCCTTCAAGTGGGTGACCATGAAATCGAAGTACTTGGCCAGCGCGTTGGATTCGCGGGCTAGGTATTCGTCGGCCTCTGCCTGGGAGTCGGCGACGAAGACGGAACGGGCGATTCGCCAGTTGCGTCGGTCAGCCTTGAAACCCGCGCCTTGCGCGCCTTCGCTGTATGACTGCCAGTGCGTGGCCACGGTCGACGGAAGGTTGAAGTTAGCCGAAATCACGTCCCAGTCGTTGGCACCCGCCAGCCTTGCTGTGCTGGAAAAGTTGCTCATCGCCGAAGTCGCCACGCGCGGGAATGGGTTCTGGTACGGAACGGGCATCAGCCCGACGCCGAGCGCCTCGTTCACCGTGTTCTTGATGCTCACCTTGTGATGTGCCGTCTCGAGGTCATACGGTGCGTCCGTATTCCAGATGGCGCGAATCATGGCGTAACACGATGCCAGCATCGCGCCGCTTGCCTTGTGGTCACTGTCAAAGACTTCGAAGTCCGACGCGAGACCGCCGGGGCCTATGCCCATGATGAAGCGGCCCTTCGACATGTGGTCAAACATGGCAGCATCGGCCGCGATTCGGGCAGGATGGTGATGAGGCAGATTCAACACGCCGGTGCACAATTTCATGCGCTGGGTAACCGGAATCAGAGCTGACAGAAACTGCAGCGCGTTGGTAATCGGCTCGGTGCGCTGCGAGGTATGTTCGCCCACCCACAGCTCGTCGAACCCAACCTTGTCGGCGTGAATCGCGCACGCTACATCCATGTCGTACATCTGGTGATACTGCGCGCCGGCAAGGTGCAACGGCTGCATGAACATTCCAAGTTTCATATCATCTCCTGAATCTTTCAACTTGATAAACCGCTAGCGCGCCGCAAGCCTGGCTCGTCGGCGGTTCAGACTTTAGTGGCTGGCGAACTTCGACTCTGCTGACCAGAGTGAGTACCGACTGCCACTCTCCAAGGAACTACTCTTCACACTACTTAGCTTTCAGCTGTCGAGCCGACGGTAACGGCCACCCACATACACCAGCGGTTCGCTCACCTGCGGCAATACCACGTCGATGACGTTGCCGATGATGATGGTGTGGGTGCCATGTTCGATTTCGCGCGCGACTTCGCAGAAAATCGCAGCCTGAGCGTCAGCGAGGTAGCGGATGCCTCTGACGCCGGTTTTCCAGTCACCTTCAACGAATCGCTGGGTACGCATATCCGAGCGGCTAAAAATCGTACTAATCTGCTCGTGCGCAGCCTGAAGCAGGCTTACGCAGAAAAGTCCGGTTTCCTTGATAATCGGGGAGGCGCTGGCAGAGCGATTCACGCAAATCAGGGCAGACGCTGGTTCCATCGAGACCGATGAAAATGCAGTGGCCGCAAGACCGTGGGGGTAATCGTCGCTGTCGACGGTGGTAATGAGCATTACGGACGATGCGACCCGGCTCATGGCGGATTTGAATCCTGCTGCGAGCTCGGGCGTTGCAACAGTCGCCGCGCTATATGCGTGCATCTGTGTCTCCTTCGTGTTTCACTGTCACGACTTTGTGTCGTTAAACATTAGCACTGGAATCACCGAAAACCGTTTTCATATTTAGCGAAATAACTTTTCGCCTTTTCCGAAAAGCTGAAGCCTCTTTGCGAGTGCACTTCCGCCTATACTGGCTCGTACTGGGCTGACATCACGACGACATCAGCGACCAGAATTAAAACGACACTTGAGACAAACGCACCATGGCTGACCGCATACAGGACATGCGACTCTTCCGTCTGGTCGTCCAGACAGGGTCACTTTCAACCGCAGGACGGCAACTAGGCCTTTCGCCTGCGGCCATGAGCGGCCGGCTTAAGGCCATGGAGGAGCAATACGGAGCGCCCCTGCTCAAGCGGAGCACCCGCGGATTGAGCACAACGCCCGAAGGCCAATACCTGTTCGAGAATTCGGTGGGCATTATCGACGACGTCGAATCGCTCGACCGCGCGATTAAAGGCGGTCACGCCGACCTTCAGGGCACAATCGGAATCACCTGCCCCATCGACCTCGGCCGGCAATACCTCTCTCCATTGATTGACGCGTTTATCGCCGAGAATCCGGGGGTTATTTTCCGCATCAACTTCAGCGACCAGGTGCTGAACTTCGTCGACCGCGGTCTCGACATTGCATTTCGTTGGGGAAACCTTCCGGATAGCTCAATGGTGGCCAGACCCCTTGGCAACGACCGACCAGTCGTTTGCTGCTCACCTGACTACATCGATAGGCACGGTCCTCCCCGCACGCTCGATGAACTGCGAAATCACAACTGTTTGATTCTGCTGCGCGATGACTTTCCGCTCGACCGCTGGCGGTTCATGCAGGACGGCTTTTCGACCTCGGTGCAGGTCAAGGGCAACAGGATGACCAACGACGGATATGCCCTGCGTCAATGGGCCGTTGCAGGCTTGGGTGTGTTATGGAAAGGGGCCTGGGAAGTCGGCGCTGACGTTAAGGCCGGGCGACTCGTTCCTGTGCTGGAGGACTACCACCTGCCAGCCCAACGTTTTCACCTTCTAACGGATGGCTCAAAGCGTCTTACAGCACGGGTGAAGACTTTCGTCGATTTTACCGTTCAATATTTCAAACAGATGGAAGAGCCCGCCCGCCATCTCGTAGCGTCCCACTCGTCGCACCTGCTCGACTCGGTCATCTAGCTAGAAAAAGATATCTCCGGTTAAACGTTTAAATAATCCATATTCGATAAATAGGAGTGCTATCCATGAAGATTGACTTAACCTCAAAGACGGCGCTGGTCACCGGGTCCACCCAGGGAATCGGGTTCGCCATTGCGCGTGGGCTGGCTAACGCTGGAGCATCGGTGGTTTTGAACGGGTTAACGAAGGATGAAGTCGACCACGCGATTGAGAGACTGCAGTCAGAATTGCCAACCGCCGAAATCAGCGGCGTTGTCGCCAATGTCGCCACTGCTGAAGGTGTGGCCGCGCTGAAGGCTGCAGTGCCTGCAGTCGACATTCTCATCAACAATGCAGGCATCTATGGCCAGCAGGACTTCTTCGAGACACCCGACGACGTATGGCTTCGAATGTACGAAATCAACGTGATGGGAGGCGTGCGAACCGCACGCGCCTATCTTCAGGGCATGGCGGAGCGCGGCTGGGGTCGCGTCGTGTTCATCTCGTCGGAATCGGCGCTCAACGTTCCGGTTGACATGCTTCACTACGCCACGACGAAAACAGCAAACCTGACGGTCTCACGTGGTCTCGCAAAACGCATGGCCGGCACAGGCGTCACCGTCAACGCGGTGTTGCCAGGTCCGACGCTGTCCGACGGTCTGCAGGCGCTCCTGAAGGAAGAGCAGGAGAAGTCGGGGCTGTCGATGGAAGAGACGGCGGCAGCGTTTGTCGTCGCCCATCGCCCCACCTCACTCATCCGCCGCGCGGCGAGCATGGAAGAAGTCGCCAACCTGGTCATCTACCTTTCGTCGCCCCAGGCATCTGCAACCACAGGTGCTGCCCTGCGCGTGGACGGTGGCGTTGTCGACACGGTTGCCTGAAGGTGGCTTAACACCCGGCCCCGGACGTTGTGTCCACGGCCGGGGAATCCGAACAACGTATTGCAGGTAATTCATGAGCTACAACGAGCTTCACGGACTGACCATCCCGGCGCTACTTCGCCGGCGTGCCGCGGAAATACCGCAAGCCGCGGCTTTCTCCGGGCACTCCTGGCAGGGCCATCGGGACCGTCTGAGCTACGACCAGCTGGTCCACCGGATGGAGATGATGGGGCGCGCCTTTTATCGCCGCGGCGTGCGGCACGGCGACCGCGTGGCTGTGTTTCTCACAAACTACGCCAACCGCGAGTGCGTACTGACCGCTCTGGGTTGCCTGGAAATTGGCGCCGTTGTGGTGCCGCTGAACACACGCTCTTCCGACGAAGAGCTCCGGCACGCGCTGACACTGACCGAACCGGTCGCCGTGGTCTGCATGCAGGAGTCCGCTGCAAGGCTTGGCGAACTGTATCCGGCAGCCAGCCTGATGCTGCTCGACGCACCGACTGAATCTCCACAGTACTGGCCGGACCCTGAGCGCACGTTCGTGGCCGACGCCGTGCCCGTGGAAGTCATTCATACGGACCTGGCCTGCCTCCTGTTCACCTCGGGCACTACCGCCCGCGCTAAAGCTGTCATGCATAGCCACCGCAGCATGTTGCATGCTGGTCAGGCTATGGGTGGCGCGGTTGGGCTGGAGCGCGGGGACCGGTATCAGGGGGCATGGCCGTTCTTCACGAGCTCGGTCATGAGCATGGCGTGCATGTCCTCGTGGGTCAGTGGCGCTTGCGTCGTGCTCGAGCAGGTACCCCTGTCCAACGCGGAACGTCTTCGACTCATCGAGACTGAAGGCACGACCGTCTACCACGGCGTCACATCCATCATTCACTTCCTTATCGACGAATACCTCCAGGACACCTACGACCTGCGGCGGGTACGCCGGTTCGGTTACGGCGGCTCGGTCATGCCCCCAGAAGTCATCGAGAAGATTTCCACCCGTGTTCACTGGGCAGACCAGGTTCATGTCTGGGGTATGACGGAAACAGGGCCAGCCGGAACGTATCTTCCCGCGCACCTCCTGCCACGTAAAGCAGGCGCGATTGGGTTCCCCATGCCAACGTGTTCGGTGCGCCTCGTCGAGAGCGACGGACTACCCGTGCCGCAAGGGGAACTGGGCGAAATCGTGTTCAGTGGCCCTTCAATGGCTCTCGGCTACTTCGGCAATCCGGACGCGACTCGCGAAGCGTTTGTCGACGGTTGGGTCCACACCGGCGACATCGGGCGCTTTGATGACGAGGGCGTACTCCATTTCGTCGACCGGATAAAAGACATCATCAACCGCGGTGGCCTCAAGATTTCATCGGCCGCGGTGGAGAGCGTCCTGTACAGCTTTCCCGGTATCGCCGAGGCGGCCGTCATTGCGGTACCTCACGAGGGGCTGGGCGAGGATGTGGCCGCCTGCGTGGTACCAGCGGCAGGGCAGACGCTTGATATCGAGGCGCTTGCTGCTCACTGTGCCAGCCAGCTTGCCGACTATGCGCGACCACGCCAGTGGCATGTGCTGGACGCGCTGCCGAAAAACCCGATGGGCAAGGTGCTCAAGCGCGAACTGCGCGACAGCCTTGCCTCATCGACATCATCCGCGAAGGTACCTGCCTGAGCACCAACCCGACCCGAAAGTCGATTTGTCACTGTAGAAAGGAATTGCCATGTCTGAAGCATTGTTGCTCGAAGTTCGCGACCGCGTTGCCTATGTCACCATCAACCGCCCGGACGCCTTGAACGCGGTCAATGGCGAGCTGCATACCGACCTGTCCAAAATCTTCATTGACCTTGGTGCCCGGCGGGACCTGTCGGCCATCGTGCTGACGGGTGCGGGTCGCGCATTTTGTGCCGGCGGCGATATCGAGTGGATGCGCGCGGCTGTGCGTGACCCGGAAAGCTTCGAAATCGTCACATGGGAAGCCAAGCGCATCGTCTACGCGATGCTCGATTGCGAAATCCCCATCGTCGGTCGCATCAACGGCGACGCCGTTGGCCTCGGCGCCACGCTCGCACTCCTCTGCGACATCACGGTCGCTGACGACACCGCACGTATCGGTGACCCTCACGTGCGCGTCGGCCTGAACGCGGCCGACGGCGGCGGCTTCCTGTGGCCGCAGATTATTGGCTTCGGCAAGGCCCGCGAACTTCTGCTTACCGGTGACCTGTTAAGCGCCGCAGAGGCGCAGCGTCTCGGCGCAATCGGCCACGTGGTTCCGGCTGCCGAACTGGATGCCAAGGTGGACAGTATCGTCGCCAAGCTGCGCAAGGGCGCGACCAAGGCGATTCGGTGGACGAAGGCGGGCTACACCATCCCGTTGCGTCAGCTCGCCCACGGACACATGGATGCCGGTGTCGCTTATGAATGCCTCACGAACCTCAGCGCCGACCACGCCGAAGCTATCGATGCCTTCGCCGAGAAGCGCAAGCCGGTTTTCGGCAAGGACTAAGACCAAGCTAACGCTACGCCGCCCGGCCAGCCAGCCAGCCAGGCTGGGCGGCCGCGTCAAGCTCCCAGCAATCAGTATGCTCAAGGACTCCCGCCATGTTTCGACTCGAACTCGCTAACGGCATCGCCGTTATTCACCTCGACGCTCCCCCGGTCAATGCAATGTCCTTCGCAGCCTGGGGTGAACTGCCTGGCGTCATCGCGAGTGCAAAAAAACAGGGGGCTACAGCACTCGTCTTCAGTGGCCTGCCGCAAAAGCATTTCTGTGGAGGCAATGACGTTCGGGAGTTCGAGAACATTACCTGCGCTGAGACGATGCGCGGCATTGGTATGGTCCGCGACGCGATGAAGGCGATTGTTTCGAGCCCTCTTCCTTCCATTGCGGCCCTACATGGTGCGGTCATGGGCAGCGGAATGATTCTGGCCGGCGCATGCGACATCCGCCTCTCGACGGCCGACACGCGCCTGGCGCTTCCGGAGGTCAAGGTTGGAGCCTACGGTGGCTACGCGATGGTGAAGGAGCACCTCCCGCATGGCGTGGCTCGGGCGATGACCCTACTCGGCTCGCCCGTCAGTGGACAACGCGCGTTCGACCTGGGGTTTGTTCAGGAACTCGCCGCCGACGCGCAGGCGGTGCTAGACCGGGCAATCGCGATGGCTCTCGATATCAGTAAAAACCTTGCGAATCCCCTTGGTCAGCAAATCAGGTCGGTGATGAACCATCAGGATGAAAATTCCCTTTGGACCGCGTACGACATCGAGAGGGATTTTGCTGCAGAAATGATGGGCAAGGCGGCCGCTCGCTGAAATAGTGAACGCATCGCATTGAGGCGCAACACGCGCTTCGCCAAGCTCTCGCCTTGGAATTGAGCATACCGAATGTCATATCAATACGACGAAAAATTCGACGGCGCGCTGGCGTCTTATGACAAGACGCGGGCCGTCGCGGAGCTTCACTCTCTGCTGCCCGATTTGGATATTCTGCATGAGCTGGAGGACCTGCGCCCTTACGAATGCGATGGTCTCTCTGCTTATCGAACGACGCCGATGATGGTCGTGCTTCCCGAACGCGTCGAACAAGTGCAGGCAATACTGCGCTTCGCTCACGCGCGCAGCATCCCAATTGTCGCGCGCGGCGCCGGCACCGGCCTGTCGGGAGGTGCACTACCGCTTGAGAAGGGCATTCTCCTCGTGATGGCCAGGTTCAATCGCATCCTTGATGTTGACGTTGAGGCTTGCACAGCATGTGTTCAGCCCGGGGTGCGTAACCTTGCCATCTCCCAGGCGGCCGCGCCCTTCGGTCTGTACTATGCGCCGGACCCGTCGTCGCAGATAGCCTGTTCAATCGGTGGCAACGTAGCCGAGAACGCAGGGGGCGTGCACTGCCTGAAATACGGGCTGACCGTGCACAACATCCAAAAACTCGAGGTGCTCACGATAGAAGGCGAGCAGCTCACCTTCGGCTCGGACGCGCTCGATTCGCCAGGATTCGACCTGCTGGCCCTCATGACCGGTTCGGAAGGCATGCTGGGCATCGTCGTGGAAGTGACGGTCAAACTTCTGGTCAAACCGCGAAGCGCAAAGGTATTGCTGGCCTCATTCGATGATATCGGCAAGGCCGGCGCTGCGGT
The DNA here is from genome assembly GCF_902459535.1 of Paraburkholderia dioscoreae. Classification (NCBI taxonomy): domain Bacteria; kingdom Pseudomonadati; phylum Pseudomonadota; class Betaproteobacteria; order Burkholderiales; family Burkholderiaceae; genus Paraburkholderia; species Paraburkholderia dioscoreae. The sequence continues at coordinate 1,086,783 of NZ_LR699553.1, read as the reverse complement.
CGCAGAAATCATCGGCGCGGGGGTCATCCCCGGCGGCCTCGAGATGATGGACAACCTCGCGATTCGGGCAGCCGAAGACTTCATTCACGCGGGCTACCCGGTTGATGCGCAGGCTATTCTCCTGTGCGAACTCGACGGCGCTGAAAGCGATGTCGACGAAGATTGCGCAATGGTCGACGCGTTGTTGCGCAAAGTGGGCGCAACCGATGTGAGGCTGGCTGGGAGCGAAGCAGAACGGCAGCGGTTCTGGGCGGGCCGGAAAAACGCGTTCCCGGCAGTCGGCCGCATCTCGCCCGACTATTACTGCATGGACGGCACCATTCCGCGACGAGAGTTGCCGCGTGTGCTCAAGGGCATCGAAGACCTGTCGGTCGAACACGGTTTGCGCGTGGCTAATGTCTTTCACGCAGGCGACGGCAACATGCATCCCCTCATCCTCTTCGATGCGAACACACCGGGGGAAATGGACCTGGCCGAAGCGTTGGGCGCCCGCATCCTTGAGCTTTGCGTGGCCGTCGGCGGCAGCATTACCGGCGAACACGGAGTGGGCCGCGAGAAAATCAACCAGATGTGCGCCCAGTTCAGCTCTGACGAGTTGTCGCTTTTTCACGCCGTCAAGGCTGCATTCGACCCGGGCGGCCTTCTCAATCCGGGCAAGAACATCCCTACGCTGCATCGCTGTGCCGAATTCGGCTCGATGCACGTTCACCATGGCGCCGTGCCTTTTCCAGAGCTGGAGCGATTCTGATGCACCCCGATAATAGCTCCTTCGATGACAGCCGGCGTTTGCTCGCTGAAGTTGCCTTGGCCGCAGGCACCGGCAAAGCCCTTCGAATTCGTGGCGGCAATAGCAAGCCGTTTCCCGGTCGCGTAGTCGATGGTATCGACATGAATACGTGCACCCACCGCGGCATTGTGAGCTACGACCCGACAGAGCTGGTCGTCACGGCCCGCGCCGGCACCTCCGTCGCCGAACTCGACGCCTTGTTGGCGGAAAATGGACAAATGCTGCCGTGGGAGCCCCCTTCTTTTGACGGCAAGGCCACGGTTGGCGGCATGGTCGCCACGGGTTTGTCCGGCCCCCGACGACCTTACGCTGGCGCGACACGCGATTTTGTACTCGGCTGCCGTGTCATCACCGGGGAGGCGAAACACCTTCGATTTGGCGGCGAGGTCATGAAAAACGTGGCAGGCTATGACGTCTCGCGACTCGTCGTCGGCAGCTTTGGTTGCCTGGGCCTCGTCACCGAGGTCTCGATGAAGGTACTTCCGAAGCCACGCGCCACGCGTAGCCTTTTGCTCGAACTCCCTGCCGCCGACATCCCGAAAAGGCTGCGTGCGTGGCGCGATGCTGGGCTGCCAGTGACAGGTGCAAGTCATCTGGACAGCTGGCTGCACGTCCGGGTGGAAGGCGGCAACGGACTTGTTGCGAATGCCATGCGGGAGATTGGCGGAGAAGACCTCGAGCCTGCATTCTGGGATGAGCTACGCGACCAGCAATTGCCCTTTTTTGCTGACCGCCGCCCGCTCTGGCGGATTTCGGTACCGCAAACCGCCCCGCTCACCCCTCTTCCAGGTTCCGTGCTTCTTGACTGGGGCGGCGCCCAGCGCTGGTTGAAGAGTGATGCACCAGCCGCCGTCATTCGCGCTGATGCCGAGCAGCTCGGCGGACATGCGACCTTGTTCTCGCAGCGGGCAGACGCTGAGCCATTCCATCCAATGCCCGAGGCCATGCTACGCCTCCATCAGCGCATCAAGCGACAGCTGGACCCACGCGGCATCTTCAATCCGGCGCGTATGTACGCGGCACTCTGAAGGACAGACAACCTGATGCAGACCAATCTTAGTGCAGCCGCACAGGCTCTGCCGCGTGCAGAAGAAGCGGCGTCGATTCTGCGCTCCTGCGTTCACTGCGGTTTTTGCAATGCCACCTGCCCAACCTATCAGGTACTTGGCAACGAACTCGACGGGCCGCGCGGGCGCATCTACCTTATCAAGCAGCTGCTCGAAGGCGAGGAAGTCACCCGCAAGACACAGAGCCATCTGGACCGATGCCTCACCTGCCGCAACTGCGAGACAACGTGTCCGTCGGGCGTGAACTATCACGCGTTACTCGATGTGGGCCGCGCGGAAGTCGAACGCCGGGTGACCCGGCCGCTCCAGGAGCGAGTCCTGCGAGCAGGACTACGCCAGGTCATCCCCCGGCCAAAGCTGTTTCGGACCTTACTCGGCGTCGGCCGTCTGACGCGCGCGCTGTTGCCGGCGGCGATGCAGGCGAAAATTCCGGAACGAATTGATGCCGCGAAGGAACGCCCCCAATCGAAGCACGCGCGTAAGGTACTGATGCTCGAAGGCTGTGTTCAACCTACCCTGTCACCCAACACCAACGCTGCCGCAGCGCGCGTAATGGACAGACTGGGCATCAGTGTAACCGCGGCACCACAGACAGGCTGCTGCGGCGCGACGGACTATCACCTGAACGCACAGGAAGCCGGGCTTGCACGGGCGCGCAGGAACATCGACGCCTGGTGGCCAGCGATTCAGGCCGGCGCGGAGGCAATCGTCATGACGGCGAGCGGGTGCGGCGCCTTCGTCAAGGAATACGGTCATCTCCTGCGTGACGACCCGTTGTATCAGGCCAAGGCGCAACGCGTCAGCGAACTGACACGGGACCTCGTTGAGGTTCTGAGGGGTGAGCCTCTTGAACGGCTACGCGCAGCAACTGATAAGCGCGTGGCCTTTCATTGCCCGTGCACACTCCAGCATGCCCAGAAACTGGATGGGTCAGCCGAGGCAATACTTCAGCGCCTCGGATTCACGACCACTGCCGTCCCGGACTCGCATCTGTGCTGCGGCTCCGCGGGAACCTATTCCATAACCCAGCCTGAACTCGCGACGACGCTTCGCGACAACAAGTTGAAAGCGCTTGGAAGCGGCAACCCCGACCAGATTGTGACTGCAAACATCGGCTGTCAGGTCCATCTTCAGAGTGGCTCCGCGCGTCCGGTCAAGCATTGGATTGAGCTCGTCGAAGAGGCGCTTCCGTAAGTTGTTTGCACACAGATTCCCACTCCCTTATCAGGAACACCCTCATGCTCACAAAATCCGTACTGACCATTGCCGAGGTCACGCATATTCTTGAGGCAGCTCGCGCCGAGGCTGAGCGGAGCGACTGGAAGGTTGCCATCGCCGTCGTCGACGATGGCGGCCATCCGCTTGCGTTGCTTCGGCTCGATGGGTGCGCGCCGATTGGCGGCTACATTGCCACCGAAAAGGCACGCACATCCGCGTTGGGCCGTCGGGAGTCGAAAGTCTATGAAGACATGATTAACGGTGGACGCACGGCCTTCCTGAGCACACCGCTGTCTGGCACCCTGGAAGGTGGCGTGCCGGTCGTCGTCGACGGCCAGGTTGTGGGCGCAGTCGGGGTCTCGGGCGTGCAGGCCGCACAGGATGCCCTGGTTGCCAAGGCAGGCGCCGGGGCGATTTCCGGCTAACCTTCGGCCCGCTCTGGCCGCCGAACGCCCCTTGGCCGAATAACGAGGGGCGCCGGCGGCGCTAGTCCGTCGATAATTCCGCCACGCCAGACGATGCGGGACCAGAGGCCTGCGAGAACCGTCCCGCCGCTTCGCATTGGCGCCTGACGTTCGACAGTCAGTCTCTTCCAGCTGTCTTTATCCCAGACCTCTCCTCTCCCATACTTTCTTCACGTGCCGCCACGGCCCGACGACGACGAAGTCTGCCCCTCGCACCGAAACATCAGCAAAGCGTTCTCATGATTGAACTCTACACATCCGATACTCCCAATGGCTGGAAGGTCTCCATCGCCCTCGAGGAGCTTGAACTTCCCTACAACGTTCACACGGTCAGCATTCTGAAAGGAGAGCAGAAGCTGCCAGACTTTCTCAGGCTGAATCCGAATGGGCGCATTCCCGTCATCGTCGACACGGAGCACAGTGACCTGACGATTTTTGAGTCCGGCGCCATTCTTATTCATCTGGCCGAGAAAGCCGGAAAACTACTCGGCAACACCAGCGAAGAGCGAATTCACATCATCCAGTGGCTGATGTTCCAGATGAGCGGCATCGGGCCGATGATGGGTCAGGCGAACGTCTTCTATCGCTACTTCCCTGAAAAAATTGAGCCCGCAATCAAGCGCTACCACGCAGAAGTCAAGCGGCTGTTCGGCGTGTTAGAGGGGCAGTTGGCAACGCGGGACTTCATTGCTGGACCGTACTCTATCGCCGACATCGCGACTTTCCCGTGGGTACGCATTCACGACTGGGGCGGCGTTGCTATCGATAGGTTTCCCAACCTGCAGCGCTGGCTCGCGATGGTTGAGGCGCGTCCCGCTGTACAACGCGGCGTCCTTGTACCGAACGCATCAGGGTGGGAGAAAATTACAGGCAAGGCAGGCGACACCGACGAGCTCGCGGCCGAGGCACTTAAGCTGGTAACCACAGGGAAATAGTGAAGACATACGGCCTGTCCGTGATATCCGCACGGCAGGTAACGGAAATGGACAGCCGGCCGCGCGTTACCGCGCCCCCGTTGTCCGAACCACCCGTTACTCGCCGGACAGGCCTGAAAGCCTCCGTGTCACAGGAGGCGGTCCCGCCAACCGGTAGCGCTGCCGCCCTCTTCCTTCATGGCTTTGGCGACCGACGGGCGCGCAGCGACGCGGCCCATATACGCCACCAGATGACTCAGATTCCAGATGTCAACTTTCGTACGCACGACCCACGGCACAATCGAAAAGAGGAACGCGTCAGCGACAGTAAAATCAGCACCGAACAGATAATCCCTGCCGTCTGCAAGTCGCTGGTTCAGCGACGTAAAGTTCCGCACAAGCAGCGCGCGGAACTGGTCTTTCGCCTCTTCATTCACAAAGGGGCGCAGCACCGGGATGAATTTCGCCTGAACCTCGGTGGCGATGAACGAGAGCATTTCAAGTTGCCTGAACCGTTCAAAACTGTCGGCGGCCGGCGCCAGGCGCAGTTCAGGTTTTTTGTCCGCCAGAAACAGCGAGATGACAAGCACCTCAGAGAGTTTCGTCTCGTGGTCAATCTCGAGAGTCGGCACCATGCCGTATTGATTTACGCGGTAGTAGTCCGAGTCACTTCCGTACTTCTTGGCGGGGACGTCGACGTTAATCAGTTCGAGCTCAAGCCCCGTTTCATTCGCAATAGCCTGTGGTGCAAGCGAGCACGAGCCGTTCTGAATATAAAGCTTCATCGTCATTTGTTGTCCGTCTCCGAAATGGTTTTTTTCGTCAATGCGCGTCGCATCCCGCTGCGACAGCGAGTCATCTCTGACTGCGGATTTTGTTGCTCCTCAATCATCAGGCAACCATAGCACCCAGCATTCCTCGGTGATATACACAACTTCAGAAGTCTGACTTCACAAAATACATCACGGGAACCCACCCCTATCGAACGGGTCCCACAACTTCAGCGCGCGGTCTTCTACATCGCCAATCCAGGGCCGCCTGGCGATGCCCTGAAACGCGGTACTTTCTCAGAACGTATGCTTCAGCCCAATGCGAGCGAAGGTCTGATTTCGTCCGCTGGATGGCCCCGCGCCGCCGGTGATGTTCGCATTGTCGAGGAAGGTCCCCGTCAGGCCACCGGCTACGCGTTGATAGGCACCGAGAGCGTAGATGTCAGTCCGCTTAGAAAGATAGTAGTCGACCATCACACCCGCTTCGTGCCAGTGCGGCTTTGACGTTCCCTGGGAAGCGTCGAAAGTTCCGTTGGTGTAGGTGTACATCAACAGAGCCGACAATGCAGGTGTGAACTGGTACAGCATGTTTGCTTCAATGTTGTCGAACTTCAATGAACTTGGGACAACATTGAAATTCCCGGCGTAAATGGAACTGGTGGGCTGGTCGAGCGAGGTGTGCGTGTAGATTAGCCCGAAGCTTGCCGAAGCCCATACGTACTTGAGCGCGCCACCCCACACCTGCTGCTTGCGCGCAGTGAAGTTCGTATCGTCGTTGGCGAGAGCACCGCTGGCGTTTTGACCGGGATTGTCAATGCGCATATAAGCGGCAGCCACCGTTAAAGCCGCCGCGGAGTACGTAGCTCCAAGGCTGTAGGCGCGGTTGTTGGCAAACCCTCCCGTCTGGTTGCTCATGCCGTAGAGTCCCCCAAACGTCAATCCGTTGAGGTTCGTACTCGTGTACTTGATGGAATTGTTGACCCTGAAGGTGTCGACCGCATTGTCGTTGTCGAATGGATGCGTGAATGCCCAACCAGCGTAACCGCCCGTGGACGTCAAAGGCGCGATGAAATCGACGAACGAGTCGTACTGTCGGCCGAACGTCAACGTGCCAAGCGTGTTGCTTGCGACACCCACATATGCCTGCCGGCCAAACATCCGTCCGGCGTTGCCCAAGGTCCCCGAATTCAGGTTGAACCCGTTCTCAAGTCGAAACACCGCGCGCCAGCCACCGCCCAGGTCTTCGCTTCCCAACAGGCCCCACCGGTCTCCCGCCATTGACCCATCAGCCAACTGGTATGTGCTCTTCCCGCCCGTGTTGCTCGTGTACTGGAAGCCCTCGTCGATAATTCCGTACAGTGCAACACTGCTCTGTGCGAACGCATGCGACGCTACCAGCATAAACGATGCACCTGCAATAAATACCTTCTTCACGTCTGCCTCCGACCTCATTGATGGAATTTGAATGGCAAGCCTTATTGCTTTTTTTGACCGCCAGAATCCTTATGTTTTCCTACTCGCCAGCTCCCTGTGAATTCAGAAGTTGGCTCATCTTTATCTCGCCTCCCCAATATCAATTGAACTTGTCTCCGCCTTCAAGCAGATTGATATTTTCTTTATTGAATCGTAGTCCTACATTTTTCATCTGAAAAATGGATTTTTTCGATTACCCAAACTGAACAACGCGAGATGGATGCCGGCGTTGAGCACGCCGGCAACGGCCCAAGGTCTTATGCAGCTGCAGTGGTTTGACGAATGCTGTAAAGACTGACCATGCCCACGATTAAAACCCCGTAGCAAATCTGCTTAATCGCCTCAGGGACGTGCATGAGGGAGAGCATGCTGCTGATGAGCGTGATGACTAGGACACCGGCAATGGTCCCACCGTATGTGCCCTTCCCGCCCAGAATGCTTGTGCCCCCGACGACGACAGCCGCGATACCCGGCAAGAGATACGGGTCACCCATTCTTTGATAGGCCTGCCCCGCGTAACCGGCTAGCAGCATCCCAGCGATGGCGCTGCAGACTCCGGACAAAACAAACGCACCCAGGACCACGCGGCGAGTATCGATGCCAGACAGGTAAGCAGCCTTCTCCCGGGACCCGACCAGATAGATGTATCGGCCAATCACTGTGCGACGTAGAAGCCACATCAGCCCAACGGAAAAGACAATCCACAGCAGGACCGAGTTAGGCACGAGATTGAAGAGTTTTCCGCTTCCCAGCATTGTCATCAGGTGTGATGGCTGGCTCGCGACCACTGCATTGCCCGCGTAAAACGCACTGGCGCCAAGCAATATCGCGTTTATCGCGAGCGTCCATATAAGCGACGGAATGCGCAGATACGCAACCCCGAAGCCGTTCAGGATGCCAATGGCCGCGCCCGCGACCAGCCCGGCCAGCGGACTAAGTTCCACCCACTCGCTACCGCCGCCAGCCTGCATCACCGCCGTCGATACGATGGCGGAGACACTCAAGGTCCACGGGACCGAAAGGTCGATATGGCCCACGAGAATGACCAGCATCGCACCGGCCGCAATGATACCCAGCAGCGCTCCGCTCTGAAGTTGAAGCAACAGATAACGCGGAGACAGAAACTGGTCATGCACCATTCCACCGACCGCAATCAGTATCGTGAGCACGATGAGTAGAGCTCGGGTCGATGTGTCCATGGAGATGCGGGGGAAAATGCTCTGGTTCATTGAAACACCTCCAACCGGTTGCGAATGCCGACCAGTCCCAGCGCGCCGACCACCACCGCGCCCACGAGAACAAGGCCATCGAAGAGCGGTTGTGCGGATGGGGGTACGCCCAGGAAAAACATAAGGCTTCCAATTGTGCGCAAGATAAATGCGCCCGCGATGGAGGCAAGGACACTGCCGGAACCGCCGCTCAGGGCGGTCCCGCCTAACACCACTGCAGCCACGGAATTGAGCGTGTAAGGCATGCCTGTCGTTGCGTCACCACTGAGCGTCTGAAGTGCCAAGAAAAGTCCGCCCGTTGCGGCGAATATGCCGGCGAGCGTGTACGCGGCGACCTTGGCTCTCGCGACTGGGAGACCCGACATGAAAGCGGACGCTTCTGCCGAGCCGACAGCCAGGATGGCTCTTCCTGTCAGCGAACGTTTGACCGGTAGCCAGAAAAGCAGCACGAGGACCAGCAGGTAGAGAAGCGAGGTCGGAAACCAGTCTGCAAAGGCCCCCGTCAAAGCGTCGCTTAGGCCCTCGGATACACTTCCACCGGGTGCCGGCCGGACAAGCAGCGCGACGCCCGTGTAAGCAGCGCTTGTACCAAGGGTCGCGACGATGGGCTGTATGCGGCCAAACACGATAATCATCCCGTTGACCAGGCCACACAATGCGCCAATTGCAAGCACGGCAGCGATGCCAGCAGCGACCTGTACCGGACTACCTTGAACCAGCTCTGAGGTAACGCTGTTGCACAGTGCCATGATGGAGCCGATTGAGATGTCGATTCCACCGGCCAGCACAACAATTGTTTGCCCAACCGCTACGAGAGCAAGACCGCCCCCCTGATTGGCCCACGCGGTGAACACGTTCACCGAGCCGCCTCGCGGGTGGATGCAAAGGAAGAGAAGCAGCAGTGCGGCGAGGACAGCACCCGCCATCAGATAGCGCGACTGGTACCGCAAGAACGAAGGCATTGAGGTTTTCATCGCGCGTAACTCCCAAGTTGTGCATCCTGTGACACAGAAGCAGGACTCTGCGCGGAGCCGGAGTTGGACAGATTCATCGAATCCATCAGAATCTGCTGCTCATTCAGGCTCGCGCCGGAAAGGACCGAACGAACTTTTCCGTCGTACATGACGGCGACCCTGTCGCACAACCCAATCAGTTCGTCGTAATCGCTCGAGTAGAGAAGAATGGCCATGCCCTTCTCCGCAAGGTCGCGAAAGAGTCGATATATCTCCTGCTTGGTACCGACGTCGACGCCGCGGGTCGGGTCCATCAACAGCAGCAATTTCGGTTGGGTCGCAAGCCACTTTCCCAATAGGACTTTCTGTTGGTTCCCTCCGGAGAGCGTCGCGACCGGCAACGACGGGTCTGGCGCCTTGATTTGCAGTGCATTGACCAACTCCATGACCATCGACTTTTCAGCCTTGTCCTTGATGGCGCCGCGCCGGGTGAACCGACTGAGCGCGGCGACGCTAAGGTTATCGGCCACCGAGCGACGGATGAACAGACCCTCGGTCTTGCGCTCTTCAGGGACGAAGGCGAGCTGGAACTCCTTTCCTTTGCCGGCCCTCGGACTCGCGGGCACCCCTAGTCTCTCCCCCACATGGATTTCCCCTTCCACGTTTGCAAGAACGCCACTCAGGGCAAGTAACAGTTCACGCTGCCCCTGCCCATCGAGGCCACCTAACCCGACAATCTCGCCCGGGCGAACCTGCAGGTCTATGCCTTTGAGTACGTTGTTCCAACTCAAGCCTGCTAACCGTAGATAAGCCGGGTGTAACGACGCTGCCTCCGGCTTCGGCGGGTAGACCTGTGCGATTGGACGGCCAATCATGAGCTTGACGATGTCTTCGTGCGACCGCGTGCCGGCGGGGAAGCTCGCTACGCGCTCGCCGCTCCGAAATACGGAGCACATGTCAGCCAGCGCGTCGATTTCGTGCATGCGATGTGAGATGAAGAGCACGCAAACACCGTCCTCGCGCAACCTTCTCAGCAGACTCAGGATTTTGTTGACATCCCCCGCGGCGAGCGCGGAAGTCGCCTCATCCAGAATCAGTACACGGGGACGCTGAATGACTGCCTTGGCGATTTCGATAATTTGCCGCTTGGAAAGCGATAGGTCCGAGCAGCGCTCCGAGAGGTTAAATTCCCCCTCGAATCCCATCTCCGCCAGCACCGCCGCTGCTTCGGTGTTCTGGCGTGCCCCGTCAACAAGTCCGTAGCGCCGGGGCGGCTTTCTGATGCAGATGTTTTCAGCCACCGTCAGATGCGGTACGAGCGACAGTTCCTGAAATATGCAGACAACGCCCGTTTCCAATGCGTCGGAAGGTGTCGACATACTCAAGGGCGAGCCGCCGAGGGTGACAATTCCACTGTCAGGCTTGACTACGCCTGCGAGGATTTTCATCAGGGTGCTTTTACCCGCACCGTTCTCGCCAAGGATTGCGTGAATCGAACCTCGCGAGGCGCTAAACGAGATGTCCTTCAAGGCGGTCGTACCGCCGTAGCGCTTCGTTACACCGTCCAGGCGCAGGAAGCCATCAACCACATCATGTGCATTCACCATGTACCTCTCTTCGTGACATCAATTGATGGATGCCGCATCGAGCACGACATCCGTAGCCGAACGCTCAGTTGTTGTCAGCCAGGAATTTGTTGACTTCCTGTGGCGTGAAGGAGATGCCGCAGTCCACGTAGCTCGCTACCGTTTCGTACGTGTCCGGGAGATTGGGGAAATAATTGACGTCGGGTTTCATGTCCTTCGTCAGGACATACGGAATCGGCAGATACGCCCGGGTCGGGAATGTCTTTCCTTGCAGGAGCGCCACCGCTGCCTGCAGGGCAACCGGACCTTGGCCAGGCGAGGTAGAGACAGCGACACCCGGAAGCTTCTGTGCAGCGAGCGCTTTTACAAAGCCATTAGCGGCATCGCCACCGACAGGGATTGCTGGGCTGTGCGCGGCTTGAAGTGCGCGCGTGACGCCCTGGCAGCCATACTGGCAAGTTACCGCGTCGAAGTTTCCGTTCACGGCGATTGCATCGGAGACAACCTTCTGGACCGTACCTGTATCCCAGTTGCCGACAACCTCGGTGACCTGAATGTCCTTGTAGTTGCTGACAATCTTCTGCACACCAGCATGGAGGTCCCGGTCAGCCGCGTTGCCAGCCGGCCCCCGGACTTCGAGCAGTCTGCCCTTCTTGACCGGCATCTGGTCAAGAGTGGCCTGGGTACGAATCGACTCGAAGCGGGTCCACTCCGGCGTAATCTGCAGTATCTCTGCGTTGTCGACCGGATTGTCAAACGACACCAGGATTGCTCCCGCCTTTTTTGCGCGGCGGATGACTGCATCGAATGCCTTGGGGTTGACCGGGTCAAATGCAATCACGTCGTAGCCGGCTTCAATGAAGTTGTCGACCGCCGCGATTTGCGCCGCGACATCGGCTCCCGTGCTAACGACTTTCAGTTCCTTGATGTTGCGCGCATTCTCCGGTCGCGCTGCCCACGCACGGCTTTCCTGAATCATCTGGGTACGCCAGGGGATACCGGTATAACCGTTGACCAGTGCTACCCTGTACGGGCCCGGGCGCGCCGGGTACTTAATCGTCGTTGTGACGCCCGGCGCGGGCTTGTAGCAGGCTGGCATGTACGTATCAGCCGCCACCGATGTCAGCGACGTGGCCAGCGATGCTACCGCCAGACCAACTGCTGCCGCCAAAGGAATGCCACCTCTCTTTGCACGCTTCATCTTCGTCTCCAATATTTTCTCAATCCGCACAGCGCAAGCTCTTTTGGCTGCATCTGTTTTTTCGGTTCGGGCAGTCCCGCTGAAGGCCAACCGCCCTTCCTACTAGCACTGACGTACCTCTCGACCTCACTGGGCGATACTTTTTGCTTTGCAAATCAGACTTACAGAAACCAGACTATTTTATTTCGGATACCGAACTACGCTAGGTTGCATACCCGACTGAAAACACGCGTCCTGACTACTCACTTCGTCTTACGAAACCTTTGTTAAGCGCCGCCGAACAAAGTGTTTTCAGGCCGTGTGAAGCACAGGATAAATGACGTCACAGGCAATCCTTTCTCTGAAACTTCCGAAAACAGATTTCAGAAAAAGTGAAATCAAGTGGCTTGCGAAAACAATTTATTCATGAAGTGGAATGCCGCCTGCAACGTTCGCTGCGCCCAATGTCGTTTACCCTCTAGTCAGGTCGGCCATGCGAAATGAATATTGACTCAGAGCTCGTTCGCTCTTATCGTCACTTTGACGCACCCAGGACGACATTGAATTGATGGCGCAGTCCGCCTGACTACGAGTCGTTGGCGAGACATGAGAGGAGCTCCACGTAACCGCGCGGCCCCGCGCGGAGCCATCGACTGGCAGTGTTCGGTGTGCGTGCGGCGGTTAATCCCGCACAGCAGAAATTAACCAGTATCGCGCGGGGATGCTGAAGCTTTACACGAGGCGCGCGCTAGCCACGCGGCTGAGGCTTTTCCCGGATGACGGGGTCATGAATACCGTCAGGTCATTCTGAGGATGCGTTTGAGACCGTCGATGCGGACGGGTGGCCTTCGGAAAATTTGATTTTTCTATCCAGACCGGTTCAGTCCGATTGAAATCGGTCCGCTAGCGTGGAGGAATCGCTTGCCTCCTGCACCCATCATCGACGCGTCGTCCTCACGTCGAAATCTCCGGCGATGCCCAGTTCCGATAGCACCTTGGCAATCAGTCCAGTTCGCTTCCACTCCAGCCATTTCAGGTAGCACGTCTGGGATGCTGGATATGAGGACGGCAAATTTTGCCACTTTTCGTTATTAATCAAAACCCAAAGAATGCCATTAAGGACGGCGCGAGGGCAGGACCGAGGTCTGCCGACACGGTGCTTTGGTTGATTTTCAAAATAATGCGAAATGCAGCCCCACTGCTCATCCGAGAGAGGAATCATTTTGGTCGCCCCAAGCGCTTTGATGACGTAGACCCTTTCCAGAGCTCAAAACGATGCTGCGCCTGGTGAGCCCCTTATCAAAATTTCCATTTCAACCGTGCCGCTGGTCAAAACCCGGTGAATGCCGCACCGCCAATGACATCGTTTTTCCTCCGACGCGCGCGGGCCCAATTGCACGACCCTTCGCCAGTCGAACTCTCGTGTGCACTTGTGTCTGACGCGCCCTGGGCGCCGTCAAAAATCGTCTTCGGCGAGCGCAAGTGAAGCTTCGCCGTCTTTCGCGCTCAGTATTGAAGCGGCGAGTGCTGGCGCCTGTGGCAGGATGTAGTCTGCAAAAAAGTGTGCCGTCGCAATCTTGGCGCCGTAGAAGTCGGGGGCGCCCGTTCGCTTCCTGACCGCCACCACTAGCGCACGGGCCATCTGCCAACCGGTGAGTACGACGCCGGCGAGCTTCAGGTACAGCACGCCGCCAGCTGCGACCGCATTCGGGTCGTGCCTGTTGGTGTCCAGCACGAAATGCACAGCATCCGTCAATGCTTTTAGTCCATCTTTCAGACGACCGTGCATCGCACGACAGGCGTTCCCCGCTTCTCCAGCGTCGATGCTCTCCAGTTCGGCCAGAGTTTTCGCCACCGCCTCGAGTATGACTCGAGCAGTTGCACCGCCGTCCCTCAACGTCTTCCTCCCGACCAGGTCGTTTGCCTGGATGGCGGTTGTTCCCTCATAAATCGGGAGAATCCGTGCGTCACGGTAGAACTGCGCTGCGCCCGTCTCCTCAATGAACCCCATGCCCCCATGCACCTGCACGCTAAGGCTCGTCACCTCCAGCGACATCTCGGTGCTCCATCCCTTGACGATGGGCACCAGAAACTCGTAGAGGGCCCTGTGGCTGTCCCGTGTTGCGCTGTCCGCCGCATAGTGTGCGTAGTCAAGATGAGCCGCTGCCACATACGCCAGCGCCCGAGCGCCTTCGGTCAGCGCACGCATGGTCGTCAGCATCCGTCGCACGTCTGGATGGTGAATGATGGCGACCGGCTGTCTGGATGAACCGTCTACGGGACGGCTTTGCACACGCTCCTTCGCGTAAGTCACAGCCTTTTGATACGCCGCATCGGAAACACCAATTCCCTGCAGGCCGACCGCGAATCTGGCCGCGTTCATCATGATGAACATGTATTCGAGGCCCCGATTCTCCTCGCCAACCAGGTAGCCTACCGCGCCGCCGTTGTCACCGAATTGCAGCACGGCCGTAGGACTCGCCTTAATACCGAGCTTGTGCTCGATTGACAGGCATCGAACATCGTTGCGCCCACCCAGTGAGCCGTCTTCGTTGACTAGGAATTTGGGCACGACAAACAGCGAAATACCTTTTACGCCCGCAGGCGCATCAGGCGTCCTGGCGAGAACCAGATGGACGATGTTGCTCGCCATGTCGTGTTCGCCGTAGGTGATAAAAATCTTCGTACCGAACACCGCATAGGTGCCGTCGTCGCCTGGAACCGCCCGAGAGCTGACCAGCGACAGGTCGGAACCAGCCTGCGGCTCAGTGAGGTTCATCGTCCCAGTCCATTCACCCGAGATGAGCTTGGGCAAGTACCGTTCTTTCAGCTCGGTGGACCCTGCTGTCAGCAGCGCCTCGATGGCACCGTCTGTCAGAAATGAGCACAGGGCGAAAGACATATTTGCCGCGTTCTGCATTTCAGTGCATGGCGTCGCAATCAGCTTTGACAGGCCTTGACCACCGAATTCGGTGGGATGGACGATACCTTGCCAACCGCCTGCGGCGAACTGATGAAATGCTTCCCTGAAACCCGGCGTTGTGATGACGTTGCCGTCCTGCCATGCACTCGGATTCTTGTCCCCTTCGAAGTTCAGCGGCGCCACAATCTCAGAAGTGAATTTCGCGGCTTCTTCCAGGACGGCGTGTGCCGTTTCCAGAGTCGCATCTTCAAGACCCGGCAATGTAGAAGTCTTTGCGATATCGGCCAATTCTTCGAGTACGAAGAGCATGTCTTTGATTGGGGCGATGTAAGTCATTACAAATTTCCTGAATGTTGATGCGTACGAGCCTGCAAGACACCGACCTTGCGTAGGTCAATGAACGTGTTGGCATATGGCCCAGGGCCGACAACGGTCTTATCCAGACTTTTCCTTTCGCCTCGTTCGTTGGCTTCCGCGCGCACATTTACAGACGTTGCCTCATAAATGAAAAAGCCGCTCGCGTGCCCTTGGAGTGCACGCGAGCGGCGGAACCAGAACAGGAGATTTTTCCGGTCCCTCACAAGTAATGCGATTCAGAGTTCCGGGGTAGCGACGCAGGGTTCATGCAATGCGCCGCAGCAGCTCGGTATATCGCAGAAAAGGCTACGACGGTGGCCGAAAGAACACCTATTGCGCGTACTCGACCTGCTGCTTATCGGCCAGCCGGGGCTCCATGTACTCGCTCAGCCTCGGCATCACCTGCTTCGCCGTCAGTTCCATCGAACGGCGCCAGAGGGGCTCGTCATCCCACTCATGGAAGGTGGTCAGGAGCGTTCCGAACGGACCGGTCTTCTCGCTGAACGCCACCAGCTGTTCAACGACCGAGTTTGCGTCGCCGGCAATAACCATCTCGCGAATACAGTGCTCGATGTTCACCTCGTCGTCGGTCATGTCGGGGCGCGACTTGAAAATGCTCGCGTAACCGATGGCCTTCAGGTGAGTGACCATGAAGTCGAAGTACGTGGCCAGCGCGTTGGTTTCGCGGGCCAGGTATTCGTCGGCCTCGGCCTGCGAATCGGCAACAAACACGGAACGGGCGACACGCCAGTTCCGGCGGTCGGGTTTGACCCCGGCCGACAGCGCGCCATCGGTGTAGGCCTGCCAATGCGATGCGACTGTAGAAGCCAGATTGAAGTTGGCCGAAATGACGTCCCAGTCGTTCGCCCCAGCAAGTTTCGCGGTGCTCGAAAAATTACTCATTGCAGACGTGGCAACCCGCGGGAACGGATTCTGATAAGGGACCGGCATCAGTCCGACGCCCAAGTCTTCGTGAACGGTGTTCTTGATACTGACCTCGTGATGCGCCGTCTTCAGGTCGTATGGCGCATCGGTGTTCCAGATAGCGCGAATCATCTGGTAACACGACGCAAGCATTGCCCCGCTCGCCTTGTGGTCGCTCTTGTACACCTCGAAGTCCGATGCAAGGCCACCTGGGCCAATGCCCATAATGAAGCGCCCTTTCGACATATGGTCGAACATGGCTGCGTCCGCCGCGATGCGGGCAGGGTGATGATGTGGCAAATTCAACACGCCAGTGCAGAGCTTGATGCGCTCGGTAAGGGGAATCAGTGTCGAGAGAAACTGTAGCGCGTTGGTTACCGGTTCCGTTCGCTGCGAAGTGTGTTCGCCCATCCAAAGCTCGTCATAACCTACCTTGTCCGCGTGAATGGCACACGCAATGTCCATGTCATACATTGCGTGATATGGTGCCCCAGACAAATGGAGCGGCTGCATGAAAATGCCAAGTTTCATTTCATCTCCTTACTCTTTCTATGTAAGACCAGCATCTGACCGTCTACGCGGTACGTTTTGATTCTGGCTAGGCATCAAGCCGGACCGCTTATCCGGGACACGGACAAGCGGTGGCAGTGCTCTCAGGCACTCCTCGAACGTATGAATAGTCTGAAATTCGGGTAACTGTGCAGCCGCCCAGACACACCGGATGCTCTCCTATCTCCGGAGGCACCACGTCGAAAACATCGCTGACGTTCCGATTATTTCATTGCCTCACTAAATACCAAGCAAATCGAAACAATGTTATTCGCCTCGTTATTAGCCACAGGATAAGTGACGGACGGGTAATTGATTTTCTGAGATTTCAGAAAACAGATTTCATAAAAACTGATGACTCTCACCCGGCTCGAGATGCGTGTCGTTTACCCTGAAAATGACTCACTAATCATAAATGAATATTGACTCATAGTTCGTTCACTCATATCGTCCGTCTCAGGGCCGTGCGTAAGAACGAGTCCAAGTTCAAGGTAGTTCAGAGCAGAGCCTCGCGCATAGCATGGAGCGAGAGCAACACGACCCATCCGCATCATTGTCCAATTAACCTTCAGAAAGGTAACCATGACGACGAACACAGGGTCTGCGCCAGCTCGAAGACTCCTCATTGTGGGTGGCTACGGCGTAGTCGGGACTGCGGTGGCGAGCGCCATGCGAAACACTGACTGGACCGTCCTGACTGCGGCACGACGCGCGGCCCCAACTCAAATGCTCGCCGGAGCCCCAGCCGCGGACCACCTGCGCATCGATTTGCTTAACCCGGCAGAGATAAGCGACGCCCGCTCCAGACTTGAAAGCGTGACCGACGTCGTTTATTGCGCATACGCCGAGAGGGAATCGATGGCTGCGGCTGTTGAGCCCAATGCCTCGATGCTCGGCAACGTACTTAAAGGGCTTCGAATCGCGGGCGCGAGATTGCAGTCTGTTGTTCTCATCGGCGGTGGCAAGTCATACGCGGAACACCTCGGAGCCTACAAATCGCCCGCCAAGGAAAGTGACCCGCGCTTCATGGGCCCGATTTTCTACAACGACCAAGAAGACATTCTCTGGGCTCGTGCACAGACACAGGGTTACAACTGGACCGTGCTACGGCCTGATGCTGTAATCGGTCCAAGCATTGGCTCACCGATGAACCTTGTCATGGGAATCGCGGCGTTTGCCGTAACCAGTCGTGAGTTGAATGTGCCGTTGCGATTTCCAGGCAGCCTGGCGGCATGGTCCGCACTCCATCAGGCGACAGACTCTGAAATTCTCGGTCAAGCCGTGCGGTGGGCGCTCACATCTCCTTCCGCTCGCAATGAAATCTTCAATGTCACGAACGGCGACAACTTCCGGTGGCAGCACCTCTGGCCTGACGTGGCAGAGTTCTTCGACATGCCGGTCGCCGCGCCCCAGCCCATGTCTCTTGCCGAACAGATGCAGGACAAGGCAAGCCTCTGGGAACGGACAATCAGAAAGCACAATCTGAAGCCGACACTGTGGTCCGAGCTGGTGTCATGGCCATTTCTTGACGGTCAGCTGAACTTCGGCACCGACATGGTCCAAAGCACCATCAAGATTCGGCAGGCTGGCTTTGGTGCATGCGTTGATTCGCATCAGAGCATTCTTTCCCACTTGCGTCGGCTACGTGATTACCGCCTGATTCCCTAGGTGCGTACCGATATTGCTGGAAGTAAATTGAAATGAGACTGGTGGAGACAACAATGAAACATATAACGAGACGCGCCCCTCACGCATTTGCGAGCGCTATGGTACTTGCGCTCGTAGCGGCAATGGCACCGCAGATTGCGACGGCCGCCGAAACTTTCATGCCGGCTTGCTATACCCCCGCGCCAGCGTCCGCGGGCACGATTCAGTACCCGGCTCGCACGGGACCCTACAGGGTGGCGCTGGTCTATGGCTTCAGCGGCATTCCGTGGCTCACACAGATGGTTCAGGAAACGCAGGCGTGGGTTGCCCGACCCGAGAATGCAAAGAACATCAAGGAACTGAAAGTGGTCGGCACCGGGTCCGACGTTGTCGCCCAAATCGCTGCAATCGATAGTTTCATCCAGGTCGGCTATGACGCCATCGTCTTTGATTCGGTGAACCCCAAGGCGTTCGACGCGGTTATCCGGCGTGCAAAGCAGGCGGGCACAGTACTTGTGTCATTCGATAACGTTGTAGACAGTCCCGATGTGTTCAGAGTCACTCCGGATTTCAAGGCATTCGGCGTACTTAAGACTCAGACGGTCGTTGACCTGATGCCAACAAAAAAAGGCCGATTGCTCGAAGTGCGTGGACCGGCGGGTGCCCCAAATGACCGAGCCCGACATGCTGGTGCGCGCGAGGTCCTGGATAAGTACAAGGACATTCAGGTTACAGAGGTAGTCGGCAACTGGGATACCGGCACCGTTCAGAAAGTCGTCTCCGATGCCATCGCCGTGAATGGCAATTTCGACGCAATTGTTTGTCAGCACGGGTGCCAAGGCGTAACCAACGCTCTCAAAGCAGCGAACGGTCCGGCAACGCCCGTCGGCGGCGACGCTGTCAATGGGTTCGTCAAGGCGCTGGTGTCTCAGAAAATTCCCGGGATATCTATTTCAACGTCTCCCGGTCAAGGTCCCGTAGCGATGCAGGCAGCCATCGCACTACTCCAAGGCAAAGCCCTTCCTTCTCTTGCCTACCTTCCGCCTCTTCATGCAATGACTAAGGACATGAAGGTCGATGTCAACTACTTTCCTGAGCTGCCCGACAGCTACGAGACCGTCTCCAGCTACACCAACTGTGGCGTAGTGCTCAAACCTCAGGAATTCACAAAACTTTCGGCGAAAGACAAATAGCCCGCAAGCTTGAACGGACCGAAGCGGAACCGCAACGTCGCGTAGGTAGCGACGGCCGGCCGAAGATGATTCGTTCAGCAGGTGGCCGCCTCGAAGGCGGCCACTCGCAACACGGATTGGCCCGTAAGTCGGCTGCAGCGGCGCCGAGCTGTAATGAGCCTTCAGGAGGAGTTCCACTCACGTGCGAATCGCAGGCCAGAGCCAGCGTCTAGTCGTGTGCGGAACATCCAGCCCGTTCTGCTTGTAGCGCAGGCGTCAAGCTGCAGGAAAGTGACTGACAAGGCAGGATATATCGATGCGTTCACTGCGCAGGTGCTCAATTTGATGCGAAATTGCCGTTCATTGCGACGATTGCGCTGTCACGTGTGGCCCTCTGCCTCGGCTTCTAACAAGGGGCTCTGTGACAGCACAAACAAATGCGAACAAAGCTCGCTCAAGCATCAGACCTCGAGAATGACAGAGCCCATTGACTTGCCGCTCTCAATAAGGCGGTGAGCATCGGCAGCCGCGGCAAGGGGGAACCGCGCGCCAATGTGCACCTTTAGCGCACCGGACAGGATATGTCCGAAAAGCTCATCCGCTGCCACCTGAATGTCCTGCAAGGTCTTCAGATAGGGCGAGAGACCCGGCACGCACACCGAAAGAGACTGATATGGGCCGAGGTCTGCCAGGTCCAACGTTGGCAGAGGTCCGCCAACCTGGCCGAGATTGACCGCGAGACCGAATGGCTTGATAACCGCGAGCGAACGCTTGAGCGTGTCACCGCCGACGCCTTCGTAGACCACATCGACGCCTTCGCCTTTCGTCAGCTCTTTCGTCGCTTCCGCGAAGTCGACCTCTTTGTAGAGGATGGTTTCGTCTGCGCCAACGGACTTTGCCAACTCCGCCTTTTCAGGCGAGCCGACTGTCCCGATGACGCGCACACCGATGCTCTTCGCCCACTGAACCAGCAAAAGACCAAGGCCACCAGCTGCGCTATGAACTAGAATGGTGTTGCCCGGCTTGAGTTCACGAACACCCTTTAGCAGCATATGGACCGTCATGCCCTGCAGGCTGATTGCTGCTGCGACCTCATTACTGATGCCCTCGGGAAGGCGCATGAGCATCCGTTCGGGCATGATGCGGCGACTTGCATAGGAACCCGTCGTAACCGACCTCGGGTAACTGACATGGTCGCCGACACGGACCCGCGTCACCCCCTCGCCGACCGCCTCAACAATCCCGGCGGCTTCCACGCCAAGTGCACGCGGTAGTTCGCCAATCGGAAACAGGCCTCGGCGATGATAGGTGTCGACGAAGTTGATGCCCACGGCATCCTGCCTCAGAAGAACCTCACCCGGCCCAACGTCTCGAAGTGTTACCTTCTCCAGACGCATCTGTTCCGGACCACCAAACTCATGAATTCGTACCTCGTCAGCTTCCCAACTCATTTACATCTCTCCAGTTTTTTCGCACTAAAACAACATTCGCAATTGCGTCTTCGCGACCACCCAATCGAACCCAGTTGCGCATGCCGTCTCCTGATTAATTCCTCGCGGGGAGGCGAAACCACCGCGCTCGATTCCATCTGACTTCTTGCCCTCAACTTTCCATATCACCTGCATCCAGACGACGTATCGCCCTCCCGTATAAACGAGAGGGTCTCGAACTTCTGGCACGATGACGTTGTGTACATTTCCGATGATGACCGTATGGGTGCCGTGCTCCACCTCTCAGGCAACGGAGCAGAACACCGCGGGCGCATCATCGATGTACGGCAATCCAGCAGGTCCAGCTCGCCAACGGCCTTGGACAAATCGCTGGTCTCGATTATCGGGCCGGCTAAATCTGGCGCTGATTTCCTCATGAATGGATTGCAGCAGAACTACGCAGAAGACCCCGCTGTCCTTAATCACCGGCGATGCGCTTGCTGAACGGTTCACGCATATCAGCGCGGACGCCGGGTTCATTGACACAGAGAGGAATGTCGTCGTGGCGAGGCCATGGGGACGGCCGTTTTCGTCGACAGTAGTGACCAGCGCTACTGAAGATGCGCCCCGGCTCATGGCCGACTTGAAGCTCGCGGCAAGCTCCAGTGGATGGGTAATCCTCTCGATATCTGCTAGCACTTCCGCGTCTCCTTCTGTTCTACTGACACACACCAGAAGGCAACAACAGTAGCACCGAACACCCCGACAGCAGTGTTCACATTTGGCGAAATTACTTTTCTAATTTGCCGAATATCGGCTCGACTGTGACCACTCGCACGTGCGGTAGCAGAACGAGCCGTCTACAGCGCCTGTTCGATTTCATCTGCGGCGCGGTTGCGCTGCGCGGGCGTTCTTAGTTGTCCGCCCGCGCTTGCTGCCTCTGTGTTTTTTGCTAAACGCGCAAACTGTTCACGGCAACGCGACGATATTCGGCTGCAACCAACATCGTCGCAACGGATGTGCGCTATTTGTATTCGATGAGGACTTCGCGGTAAGGGGTGGGCCCGGCATTCAGAGCCTTGTGCGTCGCGGGTACGCGCGCGCCCTTGCCAATCTCCGAGAGCACCTCCAGGTAGCCGTGCTCCAACTTTAGCGAGAAGATTCCTCCGGTGGGGACGTCGAAGACCCCGAGGTCCTTACCTTCTTCGTCGTAGATTTGGAGCGGCGCACCGGCAATCGCATACCACACGTAGTCGCGCTCGTGCGTGTGAAGGGGCGTGCACTCCCCGGGTTCGAGGGTGAAGTTCCACACGATTACCTTGTCGTTCTCAAAAACCTTTTCGCTACCCACTCCGGCCATGATTGTCTCCTATATGTTGGACTGTTCATCGGTCATCCCGAAGGTGGCCGCGGAAGAAGTACTTCCAGGTCGTCGCCCGGTTCTTTTAGTTATAGGTGGCAATCTGACGCTTGAACTGTCGACTTATCTTTCCGGATGGTTCTTTTCATGCCTTACCGGAGAATCGGAGTGACCAACTCCACTTTCCGACGGTACTGGCTAGGTGTAACCCCTGTTGGGCCACAAAGAAACGCGTGAAGTTGCCTGGCGAGTCGAACCCCATCTGCCAGCCGATTTCCATCAAAGGGGCGTCGGGCGAAGAGACACGGGCAATCGAGGCTTCCATGCGCAGCATCGTCGCAAATGTTGCCGGCGTCACGCCAGTCTGTTTGCGAAAAAGATGAAAAAAGTGAGGTCGGGACAGGTTCGCTGAACGCGCAATCTCATCGAAATCAACGGTAATCCCACTCGTGTACTGCATGAGCTCGATGCAATGCCGGATGCGTGCGTCGAATGCCACCCCTCCTATCAACTCGCATGCCGAAAGGTGGGGTGAAGGTTGAGCCTTCGCAGTGATTTCAGCAATCAGCGCGACGATTGTCTCCTCCACGATTCTCCCCCAAGGTGATTCCCTCACAGCAAGCATATCTAGCAGCTCGTCACGAATTCTTGCAATTCTGCCTTCCGCTTCGCAACCGGGGCTGCTGAAAAACCGCGGATGTGCACTCAGCGAGAAACGACGGTCAACTTTACGAAGCCAATCCGGCTCCAGGTAGAGCGCCAGAAGCGTGGCCGGCGGCGAAAGGGGTTTCTGCTCATAGAAGTGCGGCTCCCAAGCATTTACGAGGAGTACGGTTCTGGCGTCAAGGCGATGCTGCCGCTCCCTGATGCCAAATTCGATTGCTCCCCCGCCGACCTTGAATATGATGTGGCACACACGATGAGCATGGACCGCCATGGGCTTGTCGATAAGTACCAGTGCGACGCGACCAAACTCTCCGTGAAGAATTCTTAGAGCGTCTGACATTTCATCGTCTCCTATGCTCTTCTGTCGTTTCGTCCAGACCTGCGGGGAACGACTTCGCATGCTGCAGTGCACACGCACTTCGCATCGGCTCGCTCTGCGTGAGCATCGACGTTGCTCGATGTCGGGTAGGTCGCCGAGGCCCCGAGCATCGCTGCGCTCTAACCGCCGCCGCGTCCCGAACGACCGAATCAGGCTCAAACCAGTATGCTGCCAATTGGCAACAAATACGATACCGCAGCTGTGTTGAAGCCACAGCAAAATCTCGCTACATGCCCCTGCCAGGTGTGCGCCGACTGCAAAACGCAATCGCCTGACAAAACGCCCAGCGAACGTGCCAGCCCTCAGTTATCCCCTCGCGCAGTAATGGGCGCCAGCAACGGAGCAGACAATGGCAGGCTACGCGTCTCTCATTCGGGAAAGCGAACCGCACGTGCGCGAGACCAGCGCTCCAAAGCGCGCCAGACCAACCGTAAAGGAACTTCACGAGCATCTGAAGGAGATGGCTGTCCTCCATGCGAATCGGCCAGGCGAGCGAGTGAACAAACTCGAACTCAAGGAAAAGTTCGAGGTGAGCCGGCCTCCTCGTCGAGAGGCGCTCAACCGACTTATCGCCGAAACCTTCTGACTTTTGGACCCAACCGGTGATTCTTCATCCGGGAGCTGCACCGTCAGGACATCTTCGACCTTTTCGAGATGCGGCGCAGCATGCAAGCAGCCACGGTGCAACTTGCCGCCGGGCCCGCCGACGCCAAAGCCACGCGCGACACCGAGGCTTCAGGTCAGAGCGAACTGATAAGATGACCGCCGTCAACTGTCACGACAGAGCCGGTCATAAATGAGGACGCGCCAGACGCCAGAAGAAGGATTGGTCCGTCGAGCTCGGCCGGCTTGCCCAACCTGCGCATCGGGATGCGCATGACCAGTCGCTCTCCTGCCTCGCTCTCAAAAAAAATCCCGATTCAGGTCAGTTTCGAAGTACCCCGGCGCGATGGCATTGACACGAATCCGGTGTCGCGCAAGTTCGAGTGCTAGCGCCTTGGTCATCTGAATCACGCCAGCTTTGCAGACAGCGTACGCGGTTACCTGCTGGGCAACACGCAGGCCTAGAATCGAAGCGATATTGACCACGCGTCCCGGCGCATCGACTTCCCTGAGGCTATCGGCGAAGGCGCGGGTCATTTTCCATACACCGTTAAGATTTACCTCAATCGTCTGGTTCCATGAATCGTCACTGGTGGCAAGCGCGGGCGAGTGGTGAGCCACCCCAGCATTGTTCACAAGCACGGACGGCCGCCCGAGCGTCGAGGTGACTTCCTGGAGGCATCGCGCAATAGAAATCGCGTCGGTTACATCAAGCGCAAATGCCTGTGCCGTTTGGCCTTCATCGCAGAGCGATTGGGCCAGCGTCTGACCGCTGAGGAGCCGCCGGCCGCACATTGCCACTCGACAGCCCTGTGCCGCCAACGTCTTTGAGAAGTGAAGACCCAGTCCACTGAATGCGCCTGTTACCAGCACCGTCGTGCCTGCCAGGTTAAAGTCGAACGCCATGCATGTTCTCCGGTCCTTGCGTTATTCAGGCGACCTGCTTGAGCTCAATCACCGATGGCTTCGCCAGTTGGGCGACTGCGTTCGCCCATTCCGCGTCTACGGACTTGAAATTGCGCTCCTTGACGTGTCCGTACCCACGTATCTTCTCCACCATGTTTGCTGCACGGAGTGCGGTCTTATAATTGCGCGCGGTGCCATACCGCAGAATCTCGGCAACAGTGTGCTCATAGCGAGGTATCAGGGCGCGTTCCATTCGACGCTCAGTCGTGTACCCGAACACGTCGAGGGCGGTTCCCCGGAGCACCTTCATCTTCGCGAGCATCCGGAACGCGGGCAGAATCCAGGCCTTATACTCCTTCTTGCGCGGCTCGCCGCTCAGTACGTCTTTGCCCGCAACGAGCGGCGGCGCAAGATTAAATGCGATACGGAAGTCTCCCTCAAACTGCTGCCGGATACTCTCGACGAACTCCGGTGAAGAATGAAGCCGTGCGACTTCATACTCGTCCTTGTACGCGAGCACCTTGAAATAGCCGCTTGCGACGGCGCGCGTGACGCTCTCCTCGCGCGGCATAACAGTGCGCTCCCAGTCGCGAACCTTGCCGACGAGCTCGCGGAGACGCTGGCCATAAGCAGCATTCTGATAGTCGCTCAGGAACCTGACTTTGCGCTCGATGAATTCGTCGAGTGTCGACGAAATCCGGAGGGACTCGCTCACCGGCTTCGCCGCGACAAGTGCGCGCTCGGCTGCAGTGGGCGATAGTGCAGCCCGGCGGCCCCACAGAAAAGCTTCCTGGTTCATCCTGACACCCGCGCCATTGAGCTCAATGGCGGCGTTGATGGCCTCGGAGCCAATCGGGATGAGACCACGCTGGTAGGCGTAGCCGAGCATGAACATATTGCCCGCAATCGTGTCCTCGAACAGGTTGAGGGCGTATTTTGTCGCCTCAACAAACTCCGCACGGTCGCCCCCGACGGCATCGGTAATGGCCTTTCGCATTTCCGGCGCAGGGAACCTGAGGTCGGGATGGCGCGTAAATTCGCCTGTCATGACCTCGTGCGTGTTCACGAGCATGCGTGTTGCACCCTTTCGCGTCGCGGCGAGCGTCTTGCGGCTCGCTGCCACGACCATATCGCAGCCCAGAACGACATCAGCACCACCCGCGGCGATGCGGATAGCCTTGATAGCGTGTGGGCTCTTTCCAAAGCGCAGGTGCGACCATACCGAGCCACCCTTCTGGGCAAGGCCAGCCATGTCAAGAATTCCGCACCCCTTGCCTTCCAGATGAGCAGCCATGCCAAGAATTGCGCCAATGGTCACAACCCCGGTACCACCAACGCCCGTCACGATGATGGAGTAGACGCCGTCTTCGACAGAGGGCAGTTCAGGTTCAACCAGTGCCGGGAACAGTTCGATGTTCGGTTTGATGGCGCCGCCCTTTCTGAGGCTGCCGCCATGCACTGTCACGAAGCTTGGGCAAAAGCCGTTGTTGCATGAGTAGTCCTTGTTGCACGAGGACTGGTCGATGACCCGTTTGCGCCCGTGCTCCGTCTCAAGGGGAACCAGCGAAACGCAGTTGGACTTCACGCCGCAATCGCCGCAGCCTTCGCAGACGAGGTCGTTAATGACAAGGCGCTTTGCAGGGTCGGGGAACTGATTGCGCTTGCGGCGACGACGTTTCTCGGCCGCGCAGGTCTGGTCATACACCAGCACTGTCACACCTGGAATGTCGCGTAGCTCCTCCTGAACCTTTTGCAGTTCGGAACGGTGGTGGATGGTCACGCCCTGTGCCCAGCCGGCATCCGCTGGATATTTTGACGGCTCGTCCGTCACGACCGCGATGCGGCTCACGCCTTCAGCGCGCACCTGCCGCGTGACGGCCATCGGGCTGAGCTGTCCGTCGTGCCGTTGACCACCGGTCATTGCCACCGCGTCGTTGTACAGAATCTTGAACGTGATGTTGGTCCTGGCAGCAAGCGCTGCACGGACCGCGAGCAGGCCTGAATGGAAATAGGTGCCATCGCCCATGTTCTGGAACATGTGACCACGCTTTGAGAACGGTGCCTCGCCAACCCACGCCATCCCCTCGGCGCCCATCTGCGTGAAGCCCTGCGTGTTGCGCTCCATCGTCTGTGCCATCCAGCCACAGCCGATGCCGGCGTAGGCCTTACTTCCTTCAGGAATAACCGTCGACGAGTTATGCGGGCAGCCACTGCAGAAGTAAAAGCTGCGTAGCATGGCTTCAGGCGTGAGTTCCACCTGGCTCAGTTCAGTCAGGAAAGCGACCCGCTCTGCAATGCCTGCGTCGCCCGTATGCTGCGCGAGGCGTTGACCCAGAGCGATTGCAATCTGAATCGAACTGAGCGCCATTTCGACCGGAAAGAGCTTCTTGCCCTGCTCGTCGTGCTTTCCGATAACGACCGGGGCGTGAGGCTGCCGATACAGGATGTCTTTAACCTGGAATTCAAGCAGACTGCGCTTTTCTTCAACGACCATGAGAAGGTCAAGCCCGGATGCGAAGTCCCGAATACCCTGAGGCTCGAGTGGCCAGGTGCAGGCCACCTTGTAGATGGCAACGCCCATTGACTCCAGGTCGCCCTCCGTGACGTTCAGGTCGTCAATAGCCTGCAGGAGGTCCAGGTAATTCTTGCCGTGCGTCACGATACCGATTCGCGCGTGAGGCGTGCCAAGTGCAACCCGGTCAAGTCCGTTCGCGCGAACGAACGCCCGAACAGCATCAAGTTTATGATTGTGAAGCCGGAATTCCTGCTGCTGGGGTGTGTCCGGTTGTCTGAGGTTGAGGCCATCCGGCGGCATTTCGAACGCCGTCGGAATCTGCGGCGTGACGCGTTCCAGGTCGACATCGATTGCAGCAGAGGCGTCAGCAACGTCTTTCACGCACTTGATGCCGACCCAACACCCCGAGTATCGCGACATAGCCCAGCCAAACAGGCCATAGTCGAGAATTTCCTGTACGCCACTCGGGCTCAAGATAGGGATTGACGCGTCGACTAACGCAAATTCCGACTGATGGCAGGTCGTCGACGACTCGCACGTGTGGTCGTCGCCCATCAACAGCAGCACGCCGCCGTTCCTGGAACTGCCAGCGAGATTTGCGTGACGGAAAGCGTCGCCACTGCGGTCAACGCCTGGGCCCTTTCCGTACCAGATGGAGAAGACGCCATCATACTTGCCCTCCCCGCCCACCTCGGCCTGCTGCGTGCCCCAGACCGCTGACGCCGCAAGGTCTTCGTTTATCCCCGGCACGACGACAACATTGGCCTTGCCCAGAAACTTCCTGGCCTTCCCGAGTTCGGCATCGTATGTGCCCAGCGGCGAGCCCCGGTAGCCGGAGATGTAGCCGGCGGTGCTCAGCCCATCTGCCTTATCCCGTCGCTGCTGCATCAACGGCAAACGCACAAGGGCCTGTACTCCGGTCAGGAACATGCGCCCGCTGTCGAGGGCGTACTTGTCGTCAAGCGTCACTGTTCGCAGAGTCACGGTCACTCCTTCGTGGTGGTAGGTTCGGCCGGTTGCGACTTCCAGTTCCAGATATCGCTCCCGGTTTCAAGGAGCGAGCGCGCAACGACCATCTTGTGGACTTCCGAGGCACCGTCAACGAGGCGTGCCTGCCGTGCGTACCGGTACATCCATTCGAGTAGCGTGTCCCTGGAATAGCCTTTGGCGCCGTGCAACTGAATGGCTGTATCGACGACGTGGTGCAATGTCTCCGATGCCGCGATTTTTGCCATCGATATTTCCGGGCGTGCGAAGTCGCCGGTGTCCATGCAGCACGCTGCGCGCATCGTCAGCAAGCGAGCGATGTCGAGCTTCATGGCTGCTTCCCCCAGCAGCCATTGCACGCCTTCACGCGCCGAGAGCAGGTTGCCGCCCGCCTTGCGAGTGTTCACATGGGCAACGGCGAGCTCGAGTGCACGGCGGGCCATCCCATTCCACCTCATGCAGTGGGTCAGGCGGGCTGTGCCAAGGCGTATCTGCGTTGCCTTGAGGCCATCGCCAACTTCCATGAGGCGATGCTCATCGGGGATTTCCAGACCATCGAACTCAATTTCGCAATGTCCCCCGTGCTCCTCCGGGCCCATAATCTGGATGCGGCGGACAATGCGCCAGCCAGGACTGTCGGCGTGAAAGAGGAAGGCGGAGAGCCCCCTTCTCGAGTCGGCCGATGTGCGCGCGATGAGGATGAAGTGAGCCGCGACCTCCGCGCCGGTAATGAACCACTTGCGACCGCTGATAATCCACCGGTCGCCCGCGCGCTCTGCGCTCGTCAGCATCATCGACGGGTCTGAGCCCGCACCCGGCGCCGGCTCGGTCATAGCAAACGCGGAACGGACTTTCCCCTCGATGATTGGCTGCAACCATTGGTCCTTCTGCGCAGGCGTTGCCACCTTGTTCAGAAGAATCATGTTGCCGTCGTCGGGTGCCGCCGAGTTAAAGACAACCGGACCGAAGATAGAGCGATTCATCTCTTCATAGCAGACCGCCATCTGGGCAATGAACAGGCCGCCACCACCGCGCTCGCGGGGCATCTGGAGCGCCCACAGACCGTTCGCGCGTGCCTGCGCGCGTAGTTCCCTGAGCAGGCTCTCGGAAATGTTCTCGTGCTGGTCGTAGGAGTCAGCCCTAAACTCGAGCGGTAACAGTACGTCGTTGACGAACGTCCGAATCTGGTCGCGCAACGCTCGCGTCCTGTTGTCAATTGAGAAATCCATTTCACGAGGTCCTTTCGGAGTTTTGCAGGGTTTCGAGCATGCGGGGGTTGTCGATTGAAAGTTCCTGTACGAGGCGATTTCGCAGGTTTGCGACGAGCGCAGAGCGCATCGGCGAGCCACCGTCAAACTGTCCCGCACGAATGCCTCCGGCAATAGCAACGTCCCCGAGCAGCGGCAGCGGCGCCGTCGGACGGAACGCTGCGTTGACGTGGCGGGCAACGATGCACATAGCATTGGAAACCATGAGGCCGCGATATCGGCTCTCATCCTTGAGCAACGGAAGAACATCCGCCGTGAGCGTGCTGTGCGCGATTTCGAGCAGGTCGACTATCTGGCCGGGGGCCTCCATCAGAGAATCTCCAGCAGGTTCAATGCTTCCAGTGTCAGGCCCGAGACCAGCCGGCCAGAGAGTGCGAGCTCGAGACTGCGCTGGGCACCTGAAGCGTGGCGCCTCTCCTGATGCAGTGCAATGACCGCCCATTTGACCTGCGCCAGTGCCTGCCAGTCGACTAGCTCGGACGCCTCGACACAATGCCCGGTGGCCATTCGATATCCGTCCAGAAAGCTTTGAAGCGGCCCGACTCCGCCAGCAGCCCTCTCAGTCCTGCCAAATCTCCAGCATGGTGCTGTGAACCATCCGAGGTCTTCATAAGGGTGCCCCCAGCCCGAAAACTCCCAGTCAAGAACTGCCGTAACACGTCCGCAATCGACCATGTAGTTGCCGGTCCGATAATCGCCATGCGAAAAAACCGCTTCGGTCATACCGCCGACCCGCAGCTCGACTTCGCGAAGACACAACTCAAGCGCCGGGTAGGTATCAGGCAAACTGTCGAGCTGCCGACGAAGATGGGTGATTGACTCAGACGCTGCCAAGCGTGGAGCATCCCCAAAGATAGCCCTAACGTCCGGGCAAGGCGCGCGATGGATGGTGCCAAGGATTTCACCCAGTTCGAACGCAAGCGCGTGCCTATCCGGGACAAGTACGTCGTTCCTGGCGAGAACGTGCCCCGCCGTGGTCCCCTTGACAAACTCCAGAATGAAAAACGGTTTTCCGATGACGCTCAGGTCTTCACAAAAGCCGTAGGGTTGCGGCACTCGTGCGCCTTGGCGCGACGCCAGACAATAGCGGCCGTATTCCTGCTTGCGGCTGCAACTAGCCGGGATTGCGCCATCTGCATCCGTCCTCAACACATACGTATCGCCATTCGTCATCTCAAGCCGCCAGTTTTCCTGGATGGCGCCCCCGGACAATTTCGACACTCGGGCAACGTCAGCCGGAACGATGTCCTCCTCTGACATCCAGTGCCCGAGTCTCGCAAGGGCGGCCACAGCCGGAAGGCCAGCCACGCCGCTGCCGCTTTGATTTGCAGCTTCATGCAACATAATTGTGTAGTCCGGCGCACTGCCACGAGGAAAATTCGAGTCAGCCTGCTTCAATTTCACAAGCTCGTTCATATGAACATCTCCGGGAAAGGTGCATCACTGCTGTACCAACAGGTGCCCGTCCAAACTTCCGAACCACTATCCATGAAACCGCCCTGCCTACCGCCAATCCGTCCTGCACACGTGTCGACCATTCACTGAAAGACTGGCGGGAGCGCTGCATCGGAGATTACCCTTAGGTTTTTCTGCACCAATGCACGCGCAGCCAGACACTGGATACCTTAACGGGGCCACCAACCGGTCCCTGCGTGGCATCGATTGTGTACACTGCTGCGTTCATGGCTGCAGTATAAAAATGCTTTGCGCTGCCCGATATTGAAACTTCGGGATAGTGATATAGCTGGAAGGCAACCCTGATGATTCCGTCTCTTAATTCCATCGTTGGCCGTCTGCACGCGAAGCAACTTCGCCTGCTCGCCGCACTGGCAGACCATGGCTCGCTGCTGAACGCCGCGAAGGCGGTTTCAATGTCCCAGCCCGGCGCGAGCAAGGCGCTCCGGGAAATCGAGTCCATATTCGGCGTCGAGCTATTCGTCCGAACGAACCGGGGTCTCGAGCCCAACGCCGCGGGCCACTGCGTTATCCGCTACGCGCGCCTGTTCCAGACCGATATGGCCCATTTGCGCGAAGATTTGCTTGGCGTCATGCGCGGTTTTGGAGGACGGGTGTCGGCAGGAACAATCATGGGGGCGGTGCCGCTGCTAACCGATGGCATCAATCTCTTGTTGTCGCAACAACCGAAGATGTCAGTGGAGGTTATGGAAGACACAAGTGCATCTCTGCTTGACCTGCTCGATGAAGGACGCATTGAGCTGGCGTTGTGCCGGACAAGTGTGAGTCGCGCACCGGAGCTCTACACGAGTGTCATCATTCAGCACGAAACGCTTGCCATAATCGCAAGTGCAGGACATCCGCTGGCTCACGTGCAGCGCGTGAGCCTCGCTGACCTTGAGGATGCCCGCTGGATTGTTTATCGCACGAATATGCCAATTCGACGATTGCTCGAGCGTGAATTCCATGAAGCCGGGCTTCGAATGCCCGTGCATGTTGTGGAAACAACGTCGGCTTTTACGACAATGTCGCTCCTGCGGAAAGACCCGCAATACGTTGCACTGCTGCCAGTGCCAGTCGTGGAATTCTGCACATCCCAGGGGTGGGCCACGCAGCTCTCCCTCCGTGTTGCGTCGCGCAGCGAGCCGTACGAACTCGTGACCCGTCGCAGTGCGCCCATTTCTCCAGGTGCCCAGATGCTGATTAATGCACTAACTGAGGTGAGTCCGGTCGCATTGCCTGCATCGGCTGATTAGTCCCGGGCCAGTACGCTTCCAGTACCCGTGCGTCGGCCAAATGCGGTCCGTGCAGACGACGGTTGGATAATGGCCTACGCCGAGGACGCCATCCGCAATCCCAGCGACCTGGTCATTCTTGACGCGCAGGACGTCGGTGGCAACTCGATGGCAGGCGTCCGCCAGCCGGTTCGCGCGCCGTTGATTTCCCCGGGGAGCTGGATGCCCCCCCCCGCTATCGGTGCGCCGAAAGCGGTAGTGAACAGTTCTCGTCGGCGCCTAGCTACAAGTCATCGAGGTCGATTTGGACAGCGTGGTCTACTGATTTCAGCGGTTCAGAAACGCCGTGATGTTCGGCGTTGTGCAACAATTCCCTCACGCTGATATCCTCGACGCCACAGCGCCCCTTGAACTGCGAAGTCCCACAAGCTTGCGCTGATTCGCGGGTAGTCAGCGGTGGTTACGGTTTCTGTCAGAACGAGCATTGTGGGCTCACGGAGGGTACTAAAGCCCAACCGGGTCGTTATCCTCGGTCTGCGAATCCAGATAGGCGCGCCAGGCTGCATTCCGCTTCGCTAGGTAAGCCTGAATCGAAGTCGCATCGATATCGACTTGGCCCGATGAACTTTTCGCCTCCACCTCGACCAGCACGCCAATGTTAAGAAGATGGCGAATGTGCGCTTGGCTGACGAAGAGAAATTTCACTGCTTCTTCAATGGTCATGACAGACACTTCAACGTGACTATCTCGTTGCATGGACAAAAGCGAGGTGCGCAGCCAGTTGTCGCTATGTAGGGTAGGCACCGCCGGCAGTAGCCAGTTCTCGCGCCGCACGGTCATCGAGTCGATACACATGTGTCCCGTTTCCGAGTGTTTGTTACCAGTTGAGCAGAGTGCGCAGCCGTTCCAATAGCCAATCCGTTTCGACGACGCTCGTCCACTGTTTTCCTTCGATAGCCCTTTTCATTCTCCGCAGCGTTACTTCGCGCGAATTCTCGGGGTATTTCGCTGCGTCTTTAAGGGTCTTTGGCACCAACTGCTGTGCCAAGTCTTCACACATGTCCCACCGCTCAAACCTTTCGGCCGCAGTTAATCCGACGACGAACCTACCGCCAATCGACCTCACCGCGAGCTTTGGCTGAGCGCCGGCTAGTGAAGCGGGCGTCGTTTCCCAAGGAAAGTCGTTGGGAACCTGTAAACTCAACGTCTCTTCAAGAAGGAGCGGTTCATAGTCACGCATTAGTCCGCTGACGCGGATGTTCTCGTGAAGTTGGTCCCAATGCAGCTCTGCGCCGGACGCAGAGACTCGAACATCGTTTCGTTGGTCGGGCGTCGCTGCTAGCAATCGAGGAAACCATCGCCATGGAATCCGAAATTCTCGACCGTCTTTCAACAGAAGGATGAAGTCGCGCTCATTTACGTCAATCGAGATTGCCGTGGGTTCCTCTGGATTTGTCATTGGTTGACCCTCCTCGTTTGTCGACTAGAGGTGCTTGCAAAGGTAGCCAACGATGCGCTTGGCGATTTCGATGAAGCTTTCATGCTCATCGCGGGGCAACGTTTCTGAATGCAGCCGAGTTCCAACTGCAGCGGCAATGCGGATTAGAATCCGCTCACCGTCGACGTGAATTTGCACGCAAGCTTCCCGTATAGGCGTCGAGTCCCCCGCCGCCTGACGCGCGACGAAGAGGGAAAATATCCTGACGTCGGGATACGGCCCGAGTGGCCACTGATAACCGTGCAAGTGAAGTGCATTCGAGGCGCGCTCCCATAGAGGCCTCCTTGGGTCCACGTCGGCCGCAGCTGTGTAAAGCAATTCGATGTCCGCAGGTTCCACTTCATGCTCGCCATCGAAAATTTTGACCACTGTGCGCGACCACTGCGTGGCCCAAGCCGTGGCCATCCGACTCACTGTTTTGAACCCATCCACGCTCTTCAGAACTTCGAGGGGACTGCGGTCGCCCAGACGTTCACGCCGTGAAGTGAGAAAGTCGAGCCTAGCGTCCGAGGGCGCGGGCGCGATGATTTGGCAAATTGCATAAATGCTCCTCCGCTGACTTGCCGGAACTGCCAGCAAAGCGGGGAAATACTCCACGCCGTCTACTTTAATCGTAAAAACGCTGTCGTCCGCGAGGAGCACAGAAAGCCTTCGCGCTGTCAGGTTGCCGCGCCTGCGAAATTCCGCTTCTGAAATCAATTCGCCGTTCGCAATCATCTCGCGCCGACTCGTTAGTGCTTGCTGCCAAAGGTCCTCGCGGAGGATGTCTTCGTCGATGTCTTCGCCGGCCTCCAGATAGGATTCGAGGACGATGTGCTGGATGCGAGCGATAACTTCATCTGGCAAGTATCCAACCTTGACGCGGTCCGACGCCGGCAGCCGGAAATTGCTTGCTGCGATTTTGCGCACAAGCGCGGAAGCAACGAACTGCGCGAGGTCAAACTCCGCGTCAATGCGCCGCATCGCAATGTCCCAACCGCTATCAGCCACGAGCTACTCCAGACGCAGAAGGCAAAATGGGCATTTCTAGTATCTTCACGGTTGCGGCTCCTTAGGCATCCGCTTGCTGCTTCGCTCGTAAGTGACAGTCCTGCTACCCAGCGAAATGCGTCGCGAAATACGACGTCGCCCTGTATCCACTGTTGCAAGCATAGGTACCTGGGTGGTTTTGCCCGCGTTATAGTCCCGAGCGAGCTGGCCGTGGCTGACATCTATGTCTAGCTTGCGAAAAGCTTCTGCCGCGATTTCCTCAAACGTCGCTGCAGTTGCAGCTTCACCGGTGAATTTGTTGAGTCGTGTCTTGGCGTAAATTCCGAGCCCGACTCGTACCAATCGCTTGTTCTTAACCAGATTGGACAAGACTCGGGTAAGTTGCGCCGGGCTCCCAAGAGCGGCGAGCTCGGAGCGGAGAATCACTACGCTGTACCTCCTAGCAATTGAACGAACCACTCGGTCTTTGAGTTTCACCGCGATTTTTCTCAGTTCGTATTGTTGACCGCAAGTGCTCCCGGGGTCGGCAACTGTCCCATACCAGCACGTAGGCCACAGGCGCATCGCGCATTCAGCATCAGCCACCTCAGATTGCCATTTTCGAACCCAATTCACGCGATGCCATGTACGGCATCATTGCTTGCCTCCTCGGCGCATACGCCCCATGAGGTCCGCGACCGCAGGATGGTGTTCTCTGCTCGCCAGATGAAGTAGGACGGCGAGGCCAATCTCGGTGGGTGAGTGAGATGGCTCGACGCGCATGCGTGCGATTTTTACCAATGACTGGCCAGTAGCGACAGCCTCACCTCGAATTCGTCCCGATGTGTCAATGGATATTGTGAAGCGCGCGGCCGCATCTTGCACTTGCCTACATTCGCGTTCGACGAAGACAGTAATATTCGTTACGCGAGCGCGCTTTGCGCATGTAGCCGTCTCAGGACGCGCAACCGCATTTTCGTCAGAGACGAGCTGCGCGCTTTCGTATCTAGCTAGGGCATGGTATGCGTCGACCCAAATGTCGGGGCCACCTCCATGCTGAACGCAACGTCCGTATAGAACCTGAGCCCATTGCAAGTTAGACCCAAATTGCCCTGTGTACACTCCAATTACGATGCCCTCGTTCTCCCGAAATGCAGTGCTCTCTACCGCATAAACTGCCATCACGTCAGTACTCCCGCTCATACATCGTGGCCAATTTTCCTCGCAGTTCCGCTAACACCATCGGCGTGCTAATTCCGAGAACCTCATGTGTTCGTATTAACTTGTCCCGACACCACGTCGGCCAATGCAAATAGTCGTCATCGACTGCAAGCCAGTCGTCTGGCTTGCGTCGCAGGACGTCTGCCCATATTTGCATTCCTCGAGGCGCCTGCCTAAACAACTCTGCGTCCATGTTTTCGTGATACGTCGCTCCAATCACCCTGCTACGCAATTCTGGCGGCAATTTGCGCGCGACCCTCACAACGCTTTTGTAGACACGCACCCAGGACGTTGACAGCACAATGCGGAGGTCCGGATATGGCAGCAGGGTTTTCTCAAGCAATCCTACATTCTCAAACAATTTATGACCTTTGGGCGACTCAATATAGGGCCCTCGGCCGGTGCGCATATAGACATTCTCGGGATGCAAGACGCCATCAAAGTCTAAATACAGTACGAATCCACCAGTTGCTGCTGGTGGTGGCACAGCAGGCGGTGGTGTTAAAACGTCGCTCATCTTCCAATATTTGTAGTCTCGTACAGTCTCGCTTCCTGAGATACACGCGCTAGCTCGCGCAAAGCCCCGCGCGCAATTCTCTGCCGCTTGCGTCGATAAGCTTCTGCTTTTGCCCGAAGCACGGATACACGACCGCGGCGCACTGGTACTGGCCGCGAGGGGTGTTTCCGCAACAGCTTCTTGCTCACATAAGTTTTTGACACGAAAAGCAACAGGGCCAACTCGGCGACTGACATCAAGTGGCGGTCATCGGCGCTAGTCATCCAAACTTTCCCTCGAATCACACATGCATCAACAATGAAGGCGCAATGAGGACGCCGTCAGGTGCTGTGCTCAAAAAACACGGCCCTGCCTCAAGTATTTCGACCGTACGGTCGATTGTCGAACGTCTTGGCATCGGCCTTTCCACCGGCAAAGCGCGACGTGGAAAATTTGAGAGCTGAACCTCCTCAAATTTCAGACGACAAAACCGTCTGTCCGAGACTCGGAATGGCGAAAATGCTTCGGAACGCTCACAGCATCGCGCCTTTGCGATGCCGCTCGACAAACCGCACATACGGCAAGTGTAGGCGTTTACGATGTACATGTAAACGACAACATTTCAAGTGACGACAACTTTTACGACGCAAATTTTAAAGGCGAACAGTTTTACGCTGTAGACAGATAAATTGTTGTCGCCAAAATTGCGACATGAAAACGACTAACGAGCAGATGAGCTTGAGGGAACGCTTCGCGCGGAATCTGAAGCGCTACCGCATAGAAATGGGCATGACGCAGGAGAAACTGGGGAGTTTTGTCGGGGCCGACCGTACGGGCATCAGTCGCCTTGAACAGACTTACGGGAATCCAACGTTGGAGCGCGCGGACGCCCTTGCTACGGCACTGGGAATCGATGTCCGAGTACTGATGGCAACGCCGACAGACGCCGTGATTGAGCATCGTGCGCCGACGAAAGATGTCTCAAGCGCTGCGGTCGGTGCCAAAGTCCTCGAACTGCGTAGCGCGGAGGGTATTTCCCAGAAGGAGCTGGGGGCACGCGTTGGGCTCGACCGCAATTTCATCTCGCGCGTTGAATCGCAAAGCGGGCGTTCCACACCACTTGAATTTGCCTCGCTTGAGAAACTGGCAGCAGCACTTAGCGTGAACCCGGTGGATTTGCTTTAGAAGCGCCGACGGACAGGGTTCAACCGCCGCCATTGCATGAGCACGTTCGGTCGCCAACGAACAGGCTCGCGGTCGAGCAGTTCGGCGCGGGGTGGTAGCAGCCAAGGGCGGTGTCTTGCTCGCAGGATGATTGTGCGCAGGGAGAGGCCGAGGATGTCGGCAAGGTCGGTGGCGTCGAGATAGACTGCCGGTTGCGGGTCGGGAGCATTCATGCAACCTGTAGCGCAACGGCTTTAGTCGCTGCAGAAAACGTAAAACATCGAGCTTGCCGCGATTCGAGCATATGAGCGCGCGAGCCCAGCTATACGCCGAGGGCAAGCCGTGCACATCGTCGCGCTACGGGTCAACAATTTTCGGGGAATCCGCGAGCTATCGTGGTTTCCGAATCAAGGCGTCAACTGTTTAATTGGTCCGGGCGACAGCTGCAAAACTACGATTCTCGATGCTATCGACCTGCTGCTTGCAGAACGGCAGAACGTCACGTTTGACGACCTTGACTTCTACGACGCGAATCCGTCCAACGCAATCAGAATCGTTGCATGCATTGCCGAGTTGCCGAGAGACTACCTGCGAGAGGACCGATACGGACTGTATCTATCCGGCTGGAATTCCGTCACGCGTTCGTGGAACGCTGAGCCCTCGGAGAAGCAAGGATTTGGACCCGTACTGACGCTCGAACTCTTGGTCGATGAAACACTCGAGCCCTTGTGGTCAATCTATGTTGGATGCGCGCCCGAAGACAAGTCCAAGCGAATTCGCTTCGCTGACCGCAAGGAGATGGCGCCAGCGC
The DNA here is from genome assembly GCF_902459535.1 of Paraburkholderia dioscoreae. Taxonomy (NCBI): domain Bacteria; kingdom Pseudomonadati; phylum Pseudomonadota; class Betaproteobacteria; order Burkholderiales; family Burkholderiaceae; genus Paraburkholderia; species Paraburkholderia dioscoreae. The sequence goes on along the minus strand of NZ_LR699553.1, from coordinate 1,048,607 downwards.
GCCTCGGCGCCTACGCGGACAGACACCTTTCATGGGGCCGCGGCTCCGCCTTGCAACGGGTCGGTGCACATCCAGAAAGGCTGCCAGCGCAGCTGAACGAGCTGTTCCGCTCGGCTCGCGACACGTTTGCTGCCAAAGGCGCCTCGACCTTCAGTGAAATCATTGAGGCAGTTGCACCGGACATCACAGGGTTGGGTGTTCAGGTTCGTAACAAGCTAACCGCGAATCTTGACCACACGAGCTTCTCCATGAACGCAAGCGGAGTTGCCCTTCATGATGGCAACGTACCCTTTCGCTGTATGGGAACAGGCTCCGCGCGGCTTGCAGTTGCCGCCCTCCAGAGTGCTGAATCGGCACATCGCCAGTTCTTGCTCGTCGATGAGATTGAGTACGGGCTCGAGCCCCACCGAATCTCTCTGCTAGTCAGCCATCTCCGAAAACGGGTTGAATCAGGCGGTCAGGTATTTCTGAGCACGCATTCCACGAGCGTACTGCGCGAGGTAAGGTTCGGGGAAGTCTTTGTTTCCCGACGTGACGCAACGGGCAAAGTTGAAGTGAAGCCGTCGTCCACAACTGCCACGGCGCCGCTTGAGGCAAAGCGCTATATTCGCGACTTGGGCGAAGCGTTGCTTACAAGGTCCGTCCTCGTTTGCGAAGGGCAGACAGAGGTCGCCCTTCTCAAGGGATACGCTGAAGGCAAACAAAGGCAGTTCCAGATGTTTGGTGCGACCGTCATAGATGGCGGAGGGGCCTCGGCGCCCGCCATCGCAATACACTTTGCGTCACTGGGATATCGGACTGCCCTGCTTACCGACAGCGATGCCCCAATCCCACCCGCCTTCACTGCATCGCTCAAAGCCGAGAAGATTCCCCACTTCGAGTGGGGCGACGGGCGATGCACTGAAGAAGAGCTTTTTATGGGGACACCGCAGGACTTGCGCCCAAAGCTACTAGAGTTGATTGTTCGCGAAATTGGAGAGCCGCGCGCTCTGGGAGAACTGTCCAACGTTGTTCAGCAGAAGCTCGAAACGCTGCAGCATGCATCCACGTATCTATCGGACCAGAATTGGCTCCGTCACATTGGTGGACTCGCGCATAAGTCGAAGTGGATTAAGAAAGACTACGACCTCTGCTTCCGTATCGGCTCAAATCTCGCGACGCCCCCGGTAGCCCCAGGAGCACCTGCCCATTTGCCGTGGCAGCTCGACCAGATTATTAGTTGGCTCTGCAGCGATGCTTGAACTGACCGTCCAGCAGATGCTCCGCGCTCGCGCCGGCGCTATTGAAGCGCCAGCGGGCACCGGTAAAACCGAGCAGATTGCCCTTGTCGCCGGCAACGCTCCGGGCCGCTGGTTGATTCTCACGCATACAGTCGCTGGTGTTGATGCCATTCGACGCCGGCTGGCCAAATACAAGATAGCCCCCGAGAAAGCTCAGGTCGAGACGCTGTCGGCATGGGCGCACCGATGGGCACGTGCTTTTCCAAAGGGGTCAGGGTTGGCCTCAACGTGGTCGGCTAAAGACCGGGATTGGGATACGGTGATGGTAGCGGCCGCGACGCTGATTGAAAGCGGTGCCGTCGAGAGCATTCTTCGCGCGTCGTATGAAGGCGTTCTCGTAGACGAGTATCAGGATTGCACCGTCGCACATCATGGGCTTGTACGCACGCTTGCGCTCCATCTTCCTTGCTATGTGTTCGGCGACCCGTTGCAGGCCATTTTTGGCTTTCGCCCAGGCATGCTCGCTAACTGGCACACGCACACCTTGGCGGCCTTCCCACAGGCAGGCGTGCTAGCTACGCCTCAAAGATGGATTCATGCCGGCAATCCCGCACTCGGTGCGTGGCTCATCGGCCAGCGAGCAAACTTCAGCGCCGGCATTTTCGATTTCCGGGGCGCCCCGACATGCCTAACATGGCAGGCTTGCGCCCCTCGGCTCGCAGCCCAGCAGCTCGCCGGCTCCTGGTCGGTCCAGCTTCGTGCTGGAGAGACGCTCGCGGTGGTTCATTCGAGCATCGACGAAGTGCGGCGCGCAGACCTGGCAAAGGCCATCCATGCGACTACGGTCGAACCCATTGGTGGCAGGACCGAGCGCAATTTTTATGAGAGCCTCAGAACGCAAACCGGGGTTGACCGGGTGAACGCCGTGCTCGACCTCATGGGAACAGCGTATCTGGGCGTAGGGGCTGCGAGCAAAAGGAAGCGCGTTGAATCGTTGCTGGCAAATCCGACGCGCATCAAAACACCGGCTACGCCAGCAGAGGTCGCATTGACCGGCATCGTGACGAGCGATTCGCTCGCGAATGTCTTGGACGCAATTCGGTGCATTGAGAATGAGACCGGCGTAACAACCGTGCGCCCAGAACTGGTGTATTGCATCAAATCCGCGTTGCAGCTATGCGCAGAGAATCCCGCGCTACAACTGGACGATGCCGCATTTCAAGTTGCGAACGCACGTCGAGAGAGAGGACGAGTCCTGCGGAATCGCGCTGTTGGCAGCACGCTATTGATGAAAGGCCTTGAATTCGACCATGTCGTCGTTACGCCGGACGCGTGTGAAAACCGCCATCACTGGTACGTGGCTCTGACGCGCGGCACGAGGTCGGTTCGTGTCTTGGCGCCAAGTGTGAGTTTCAGCGTCTAACTAGCAAGCCGACCTTTCGACCATAGTCACCTCCGACGTTCGTCCCAAAGTAGTCCGGCTAAAGCACGTCAATCCGAGACACACTGCTTCGCGCGCTCAGCCGCGGTCGCCCTCAACGAAGCGAAGAGCGCGTTTCGCTCGAACAGGGCGAACGCGTAACAACCTGCTGCCAGATGCCACACAGGTTTGAAGGGTGACGGTGGTAGCTGGTGATAAAAAAACGAAACACCGTAGAGACAGAACGTCAGCAGCACGATTCCAACAAGCCCAAAAATCGCGTCGTCAGGCAGATACCGGTCGATAAAAAACAGCGCGTTATCGACCAACATCATCGCAAGCAGCGCCACAATGCAAGAGAAGACCAGTCCGGCAGCCATGTTCGTCATAACGCTGGCATCCGGAGAATTGTGAATTGGAAAATCCGCGTCGATGCCGAGCGCGACCATCGGAATCAGCAACAACCACGCGAACTTTTGAATCGTCTTCAATACGCTGAATGAGAACATCGTTCCTCCACTCTGACACGCGTTTCGGGGTAGCGTCCGCAAGAACGCAGGCCATATATTCCTGATTTCGATGTCAACTGCAAGCGACTTTGTCGCCTTCTAGCAACGCCTCCCGTGAGCTGTCCCGGCGCCACCCACGCTCCCTCTTAGCGAATGGGCCTCGCCGTGAGCAACATGGCCCTAGACCGCCGGCCACAGCAAATGCAACAAGGGATGCTTGCGCCGAGCCTGCTGCCCGGCCCGGCGTATACGCGGGCATGGGGTCGCCGCAACATCGCCTGAAGCTAACAGCTTGTCCAGTGGGTCAAGGGTCCGCCCTTTACACTTGCCAGGACTGCGGAATGAGCGCCTCCCCATTGCGGAATTCGGGCAGGAGGTGCACGTAGTTCATGCCCGTGAAGGTATCCCGCGGGACATGCTCGAAGACAATCATCTGAAATTCCGTCTGATAATCGTTGTTCATACGAGCGACAAAATTGTTGAGCAGATTGAAAGCGATTGAGACCTTCTCGCTGTCGCTGTTCGTAAGCTTCACATTGTCGTTCGCTTTCTCGTCCGGATAGTACGGTCGACTCGGCTGGTCAATAATCAGAAAGCTTGGGATGAACATCGACTTGTGGCTGATGGCAACTTCATGCAGCGCAAGGAAATGCAGCAGATGCAGGAACATGTGATTCGAACTGCTGCCCACGTTCTCAATCAGCTTGGAACGCGGCTTTCGTAGTCGCAAGCGCTTTTCCTTGTATGCAAAGTCGGTCTGGTAGCTGGCGTAGTTCGCAAGCGCATTGGCTGTTTCCTTCAACAGAGCGAGCGCAATCTCGTTAATCATGGAGACAACGGCCTGCCGGGTTTCCTCTACGTCACGTACCTCGATATCGTCCATTTGCTGTTGGAGGTCTGCTTCGTCGGAAGTAGCTGACTGGAGAACGGCCGGCGTTCTCGCTCCCTCGTAGGCATTAAATCGCCCCATCGCCTCACCAACGAACATCCACTTTTCGCGCTCTGACGCAAAAGATTTCGGCTCCTGCGGAAGCCCGGAGAGGTCGCGTTGCAGCGTCTCGCGTTCCTCCTCGAGTGACTTGACCATCGCGCTTATCTGCCCGTCCACCGGCTGCTTGCCAGCGATGGATTTCTTGACTGCCGACAGGTCCGTTTTAAGGCTGCTGATAAGGTCATCGAAAATCTCCGACTTCAAGAGCGTCGGCGCCTGCTTCAAAAGCTGCTCGATTGGCCGAAGGCTGTCCTCCGCGTTCTTCAACGTGTCTTTGTACGAGCGGTATTCAGACGTGAACTGCCTGAGCTTTCGCAACCGCCGCTCAACGACAAAGAGCTTGGCACTTGCTTCGACATATCGGTTCAGGGCGCGCCCTGCCTCCGGTGACGCAGCGTCGCGAATCGCACTCCGTACACTGTCGATGGACAGTTTTTCAGGGTCACTATCTATCAACCCGTATTCAGCCGCCTTAACAGCGATATCGCGTACTTCCTCATCAAACGTTTCCCGCCCTTGGCCGAGATGCGCGTCCTTGCGCTGGAGCCTCGAAAGGTCCTTCCTGAGGACCTCCTTCCTCTCGCGCGCGGCAATGTTTGAGAGGTCGTCGATTCCGAGCGCCATATCGAATATGCGCGGCAAAGCCTCCTGATACCGCTCTTCAGACTGCTTGTCGAAGAACACCTTGCTGTTAGTGATGATGTCTTCGGAAATGGTGTTGAACAAAAAGAAATATCTGAACGACACCTTCGAGCCCGCCTTCAGCGCCCGCCCGCCATATGCGACCGTGACCTTGTCGTCGATATGGAACTCAGCCTCCAGTATCGACTTGATGTCGTCCTCTCTTGTGTTCGGCTGTGGCGCGTCCGGAACAGCGCCGGTGCTCGAGAAGTAATAGTCTTTCGACACCGCGTTGTCTAACGGGCTCCTGCGTGCAATGGTGTAGGTCTTGTCGTTCACGTAAAACGTGAGCCCATACCAGCCGACGTTCTCGTTGATGATGCTGTCAGGAAGCTTATGCGAGCTGGCCAGAAAACAGTAATCGATGATGTCAAGCAAAGCGCTTTTACCGGTGTGACTACCGCCCGTGAGCACATTTACCCGGTTGCGCTCGAATGCCAGGCTTCGTTGCTCACCGCTCTTTGACCAAAGCGTGATGGAATCAATGCCAAAATTCAAAGCTTCACCCTGAAATTTAGATACAGTTCTTCGACCGGGCTCGCGAGGAGCGAAGCGATGTGCCCGGCCGCTTTGACGATTTTCTGTGCTCGCTTGCCAAACGCGGCATCAATTTCCAATGGCTTAAGCAATGTCAGACCGTCGTCGAATTGAACGAACCCGGCCGCCACGAGTAGCTGTATCGCGTTTATCGTTACTGCCAAACTGTCGTCGAAACGGGTTGAAAAGTTCGCGAACAAATCAGGCCGTTGGGCGACCAATGCTGCAGCTTCTCTCTGCGCGACTCGAGAATTGCCTAGATAACGAACGGTTACATCGTGCATGACGAGCGGCATCACAAGCAGGGCTTTCGGGAGCGTCACGCCCTTCGAGTGTCCAAGGACGCTCATTAGCGCAATTGAGCAAATCCCCACGTTGTTGTATCCGGACCATCTATTGCTCATTGCCGCTCCAATCTTTATGCCAGCCTATCTGTCCAGCGTCAGAGAGATAGTAGAGCTCCCCGTTACTCAATGTTGTCGTAAGTTCGGTCTCGCCCAAGCTGAACTGGTCGCGCCTTAGAGTCATCAGCAAATCCATCGCCGCGTCGATAATCTGCTGCGGACTATTACAGCCGCGAAAAGCCACCCGGAACTCGTTTCGCCAACGAACGAATACCTCTTCATGGAAGTTTTCGATTTCGTCGCGGACAAGGTCACCTTCCTGAACCCACTGCTCCAGATATCTCGATATACGCAGCTTGTAGGTGGTGTAATCGATGGCGAGCTCCTCGTCAGAATCGGTAATGTCACCAATCTCCAGGAGACGCTTGATGAATTTCTGCGCGAAGATGTCGTCCGGCAACTCCGGAGTGAACTTTGGATAGACCAGCTTTTTTGTACGTCCGTCGTCGAAAATACGCTTGTACCGTTTCATGAAGTCATCGAAGCTGATGACTATTGACTCGCCACGCTTGATGGCAATGAAGTTGTCGGTTCTGATATTGGAATCGAGACGAGAAAAAACGGTTTCCAGCTTGTCGGTATCGATAATTTTCGCGAGAAGGGAGACCTTCACGCGGCCAATTATGTCGTCGAGTTCGAGCTCCAAGCGGACATTCACGAAAAACGCCTTGAGGACATCGGGCGACAACTTCAGCACCGCATCGATATAGCCTCTAATACCGTCGTCGGCAGTCTTACCGTTTAGAAATTTCAAGTGACCAAGCAGCTGTTCGAAGTCTTCTTCGCCCGCATGGAACTGGTCGAGTATCTGAAGAAACTGATTCGACTTGGAATGCGACTTATTAGAGACAAGAAGGAACCTCGTGTTCTCCACGAACCGCATTTGTGCACCAAAGGTTTCGCGCCCTTCCGCCGAATCTGTGATTACCTGCGACCAGTTGAAAAGCGTCTTCCAGAGGTCCGAATCGAGTTCGGTCAACGCTATTGGCTCGCCCTTCGCGTTACTTTGAACCGTGTGCTTGAGCTGGACGAGTATGTTGAAATCGGCGTTGAGCGCCGTATGCACGTCGTCTTTTACTTCAAGGCCAACGGATTGCCCTGGTTTTAGGTTGAGTATTCTGTCGAGGAAGTAGTAGTACTGGTAGTCAAATCCAATACTTTTATCATCCGCGCTGGTCTTGTCGGTAAAGCTCTTTTCGTTTGCCACGTGCTACGCCCAGTTCTTCTGCTGACTACGCACACCCTTGACCACCAAGGTCGGCATTCGAATGAGTCTTGGCGGCATCCCCGGAATTGAAAGCAGACAGACTTACGAAAGCTTTCTGATGCCGAATGATACTTCGTCCATACGTATTTTTGTTAGTTGCGTCGGACTTGTGTTGCGGGAGCAGCAACTATCCGCGCGGCCAGAAAATCTTTGATTTCAGACAGGTGCCGACGCCCCTCTTCCCGTGGCGTGATTACGACGCCTTCTGGTATGGTGACACCGAGACTTTTGGCAATGTTGGAAACATAGGGCCGGGTACGTCCAGGAAGCGCCTGGCGGGCCTTGATTACCCGTTGAAGCCCACAGGTGTCGACGAGGTACGCGAAGGTACGGCGGTCCCTCTCATTCGCCAGGATGATGTCAAGGCTGTCCGGAGTGATTGCTTCCATGGTCGGCTCCGTTGGGAGGGTTGGGCACAAAATGGAATCTAGTCGAAGAAATGGAAAAAACAATATATTTTTCAACAACTTATCATCGACATTCCGCGCCCCTCCCCCGGACCCCCACCGGTTTCGGGCATGCTTGCCCTCAACCTAAAGTCTCTCGGCTCCCTGCGGTCGCCTTCGAAAAGCTTAGATACAGATGCACGTAAACCCTACTTGGACACAAAACGCTCTATTCTTGACTAGTACCTATGTGTTCGACTGGGCTTGGGCCGACGCCTACAAGCGCAACGGCTTGCCGTATTACCCGAAGCTGCTGTGCGCGGTGCCGTTCACGCCGGTGCAAGGCAACCGGTTGTTGTCGGCGGATACGCATGCGCTCAGGCATCTGGCGGCCACGCTGATGGCGTTCGCCGAGCAGGCCGACGTGTCGTCGCTGCATGTGCTGTTTCCCACCGAAACGGAAGCCAACGCGCTCACCGAAATGGGCATGATGCAACGCGAAGGCGTGCAGTTCCATTGGCTCAACGACGGCTATCGCGACTTCGACGATTTCCTCTCCACGCTCGAACAGAAGAAGCGCAAGAACATTCGCGCCGAGCGGCGCAAAGTGCATGAAGCCGGCGTGACCATGCGCCGGCTTCGCGGCGAGGACATTCAGGACGCGGACTGGCGTTTCTTCAGCAAGTGTTATCGGCAAACTTACCGCGAGCACTTTTCGAGTCCGTATCTGAACCTCGATTTCTTCCGCATGATCGGCGCGTCGATGCCGGAGAACCTGTTGCTCGTGATCGCCGAATACGAAGGCAAGCCGATCGCCAGTTCGCTCGTGGTGTATCAGCGCGACGCCAAAACCGGCGGCACGCTGTATGGCCGCTACTGGGGCGCGCTGGAACACGTGCCGTGCCTGCACTTCGAAACCGCGTACTACCAGCCGCTCGAATTCTGCATCGAAGAAAAGCTCGGCGCGTTCGAAGGCGGCGCCCAGGGCGAACACAAGATGGCGCGCGGCTTCCTGCCCACGGTGACGCGCTCGGCGCACTGGCTCGCGCATCCTGCTTTCGCAGACGCGGTCGGCCATTTTCTCGACAACGAAAAGAACAGCATCCACGCGTATGTGGATGAACTGCGCGAACACAATCCGTTTAAAGGCTGAAGCGCACCGATGGCGTGGTTTCTCTATCTGCTCGAATGCTCGGACGGCAGCGTCTATACGGGCATTGCCGTCGACGTGCAGGCGCGCTTCGACAAACACGTGAGTGGCGAGGGCGCGCGTTATACGCGTTCGCGCAAGCCGGTGCAGGTGCTGGCGTCGTTCGAACTGGCGGATCGGTCGAGCGCGTCGCGCGCGGAGTATTGGGTCAAGCGGCTGTCGCCGTCTGAGAAGCGGGCGCTGGCGGCGGGCTTTCGCACGCTGGAGTCGGTCATGCCGGAGCCGGAGCCCGAGCCTGACCCGGAACCTCAGCCTCAGCACGAAGCGATCGAAGCCGGGCAGACTCAAGAAGCCACCCGCGCGACCTGAAACGGCTTCAGCTTCGTCGTCGCTCTTCCTCGCGCCGCGTTACTATCCCCTCGCCTCCCGCATCCGCTCATTGAGCAGCCGATGCATCAGCGCAAGCTCGCCCACCGCATCCGCCTCCAGCGAAGTCAGCCCGTCGCGTGCGGGCAGCGCGTGGCGAACCGGCCGCAAGGTCCGATTCAACGCGGCGTCGATGTCCGCGCTCACGGTCGCGATCCAGGCGCCGAGCTCATCGTGCATATCGCGCCGGTTCGTGCTCAGACGCAGTTGCGTCGCGGTGCCGGCCATTCTGCGCAATACGCTCAGCACCGTCAGCGTCACGGTATCGACCATCGAGTCCTCGAGCTTTTCGAGGCGCATCCGGCCGATGGCTTCCTCCGCGTTATTGCTGCCCAGACCGGCGGCCCGGCGCAAGCGCTCCATGTCCTTCTCGCTGCGACGGGGCGACTCCAGCGCGGCTCGCAGATACGCGAGATTGGCGCGCACCGCCTCGCCCAGATACGCGCGGTAGTCGATCTTTTCGCGCGTCGGCCACAGATAGAACGTGGCCAGCAGCGCCAATACGCAGCCGAGCACATTGTTGCCGAGCCGCGTGATCGCATAGGCGAATTCGCTGGCGCCCGGCGTCGCGAAGTCGGCGACCAGCACGAAGGTCGGCGTGAGGAACAGCACGAACAGGCTGTAGCTGACCGGACGCAGCGCCATGGTCGCCATCACCAGCGGAAACACCGCGAGGGAAATGCCGAGCGGCGAATGGATCGCGTAGCCGATACCCGCCGCCAGCACGCCGCCGACAATGCTGCCCGCGGCCCGTTCGATACTGCGCGGCCACGTAGCGGCAATCGACGGTTGCAAGATCAACAGCGTCGCCATCGTGGCCCAGTAGCCGAACGGCAGCCCGAGCGCGCGAATCACGAGAAAGCCCGCCGTGGTCGTCACGCCGACGCGGGCCGCATGCCGCAAGCCGACCGAGTCGGCCGACAGATTGGCCTTGAGCGTGGCCCAGATGCGCGTGAAAAGCCGCGTCGCGCTATCACGCCAGCTTTCCGGCTGCGCATACACCGGCGTGAAGTCGACCAGTTCGAAATCGGACTTCAGCTTCACGGGTTCCATCAAGGCGCTTTCGAGCCGCCTGGCAAAACGCCGCAAGCGCAATTGCAAATCGGTAAGACGCGCCCACTGTCCGTCATTGACTGCCGCGCCGATGCCACGCAGCACGTCGCCCGTGGCCGTCAGCAACCGGACTGCGCGTTTTGCGCGCCATGCGTCGTCCGGTGCTCGTTCGCATGCGCCGGAGACGGCGATCAGATACGCGAACAACGCTTCGCTGTCGGTCAGCAAGCCGAGCAGCGTGTCGTAAGTTTCACGGCCACCCGTTCTCGACGCCGGCACCCGCGCCAGCACCTTGCGCGAGCGTTCCAGCGCGGCGCGGGCGTCGGCGCGAAATTTCGCGGCATGCGTGGCCCACTCACCGCGGGCCGCGCGCCGCTCCAGCAGCCGCGCGCTATCCAACGCGATGTCGGCCAGACGCAGGTACACAGCGCGCAGCGTCGAGCGGCTCGTACTGAACGGGTGAATGCGCCAGACCGTCAGACTCAGCGCCACGGCAAACAGGCAGCCGATCAGGTAGACGCCGAGAAACGCCATGCCTTGCCGAACATCGTGCATTGGCCGGTCGACCATCACGACGCATGCGGTGGCGACGAGAATCGTCACCTGTGCAGTGGCGGCGCCCCAGATCCGGCCGAACGCGCCCAGACTCGTGAAGACCAGCAACGCAAGCGCGGCGAACACGGTCCCGGCTGCGGAGGCGAAAGCCGTCAAGCCGCCGCATAGCGTGGACAACACGGCGAAGCCCATCATCGACGCGAAGCGGGCGCGGTTGGAACCGGCGGCGTCGGCGAGACAGGTCCAGAAGGCGCCGATCGCCGCCCACGCGAAGGTCGGTTCGTGCAGCACATTGCCGAGCGCAAGCATGGCCGTCGATGCGCACGCCGCCCGCAAACCTTCCGACAGACTGGCCTCGCTCGCCGAAAACGACACCATCCATACCGGCCGCTGGCGGTAAATCGCATTGGCGACGGCATACAGCCAGTTCGACCAGCGCTGCGAAGAAGACGACGACGGGTTGGACTTGCGATTCAGCATCCGGACGGTGTGCTCCTTGGAACGCGGATTGGCGCCGCGTCAGCGCCTCTGGATAGCCGGCGGAATGTCAGCGCGGCGGGGAGCCCAATGATAAGGGTTTACACCTAGATATAAAAATGCATTCGGTTCATCCTCTCGATGCGCTGTGTCTATGTGGTGTCGATGGAGCGGCGGTGCTCAAGCGGCAGGGAGTGCAACCTCGCGACGGCTACTGCCCGAATCGGCGTTCGAATAGGTGCCCTATATCCGAATGCGATTCTCGGTGCGTTCACAGGCATGACAGGCGCGACGGAAGACCTCGGCGAAGGGGCGACGAAGCGTTGGAACATGGCTCCCATGATAAGCTGGACTTCCGTGCGAACGGTGCGTGCGCGGGCACGTGGGCCTGCCAGTCAGAAGCGCTGGCCCGATTCGATGGAGTGGTTCTTGATGCGCTGAAAGATGTTCAATGCGGCGTTGCCGGTTATAGCGGCAACATCGACCGCATGCACTCGCTCGAACGGCCTTACGCATTGGCGGCTGATTCCGCGAGTCACGCCGACCACCTCTACTCAATGGGCCGGGCGACATTCCTGGACGACCTTGATGCGAGCCGCTCGCTGACCGATAGCGGGCTCGATTCGATCATAAGCAGAGTCGGCGTGTCTCTCAGTCAGTCAACGCGGCAGATGGGCGATGACACGACCTCACTCACGAACACGACGTCGCGCCAGAGAATAAGTAAAGGAAAAGAATGGATACGCTGAACCAGATGCGTGTGTTTGCACGCGTTGTTGAATCGGGCACGTTCACCGCAGCGGCAAACACGTTGAATACAAGTCCCGGCGCAATCTCACGCGCAGTCGCGGAACTGGAAACACGGCTTAGAACGAGACTGCTCAACCGGTCAACGCGGAAGGTTGCCCTCACTCCAGCCGGAGAAATCTATCTTCAGAGATGCAAGCAGATTCTGGCGGACGTCGAGATGGCCGAGGAAGAAGCAAGTGATGCGCAGTCGCGCCCCATGGGTAAGCTTCGAGTTCACAGCTTCACGGGAATCGGGCAGTACTACGTGTTGCCCGCCATCAAGGAGTACAGGTCACGCTATCCGAACGTCTCCGTAGAGCTCACCTTATCCCAGCGGGCGCCGGAGTTGTATAAGGGCAGCACCGATATTGCCGTCGTGGCAACTTCTTCGGCGCTTCCAGATTCGGACCTCGTCTCGCATCTACTGGGCTCCTCTTTCAGCGTCTTGTGTGCGTCGCCAGACTATGTCCATCAACGCGGCATGCCGGATTCACCTGAACAGCTTGCCCGTCACGAATGTCTCATTCTGCATTCCCCCGCTTTTCCGGCCTACGAATGGCTACTGGAGAGCGACAACGGAAGCGAATCGATGAAGGTATCCGGTGCAGTGGAGTTGAACACGCCTGAGGCAATCGGCATGGCCGCGCGGGCAAGTATGGGCATAGGCGTATTGCCGATCTACACGGCGCTTGAGGGTTTATCTAACCACACCCTCGTGCGAGTACTTCCCGGCTACACGCTCCAGAAGATGAATATCTACGCGCTTCATCCGTCCAGAAGATACACAGACGCCAGAATCAAGACGTGGGTCGAGTTTCTGCGTCAGCATCTTCCAACTGTGACGGCACGCGACGCACAACTGATCGAAGCGCACCAGGCTTGTTGAAAGCTGCAATAGCGAGAGCACCAAACCGCGACAACCTGTAAAGCGATCACGTTCTTCTCACGGAGCACAACCGGTAGAGAAGACGCAAGATGCGAAACTCACAGGCACGCAGAATCGCGATTGCCGGAATTGTTGTGGGAGTCGGGAAACCCCACAAACGTTCGACTCAGTATTTGTACTGATAGGCCACCAGCATCACATCCCGTACTCTTTCTGTATACAGAGTTCCGAATTCCGCACGCAGAGTGACAGAAAAACGCCGGCGGATCTCCGGCGGCTCTTCTCAACAATGATGAACGGAGACGGCATGAAAGAAGCGGACTTCCTGATAGCGCGCCCCGTAAGCTATGGCAATTCACCGCCTGTCGTGATCGGCGAGACAGGCTTTTCATTTCGCGACTCGGACAGACCGAAATCAATCATGGATGTCTGGATGAACGGCGAGGGCTTTCCCGCGGCCGCTCGGGACGTTTTCGCGAAATATCCGCAATTTGCCGATATCGTCGGCCTCATTGGAGTGCCGACCGCGCCGCGCGAACATCGCCGCCCTTCTTCGGGATGGATTCTCGCGCGTGCTTCATCAGGGCTGGTTTCCATTGCGATTCGCAACGCTCAAGATTGCGATTCAGAACGCCTTGCGGAAGATGCAGCGTTCGCGACTGAGGAAGCACAGCGCTTCGCCGCAAAGTCCGTCGTCATTCTCGTGCAGGCGGAAACCGGCCGGGGCGCAGAAATCGGGCGCAAGGCGCTGGAAAAGACATTTGCAACAGACATCCCTGAGCTGAACCGGCTCTACATCGACCGGCATGCCAGTTCCCCAATCTGGCTCGCCAGTCTGTCGGGCAAAAACTGACTGTTCCGGCGTAGCACCGCTGCTTCCTGCCGAAAAACGCCGCCGCCGCTCCCTTCCTTTCCGTGGGCCTTCGCCTCCACCGCGAATCATCAAAGGCTTGCGCCACGTCATGCAGGCGAAGCGCCGACCTGAACAGCCTTAATCAATGCTGGTAAGCTATTAGTATTCTGTATCCACAGCTACCGTAGCCATGCCAGCAAAACTCCTGAAAATCCAGGCACGTACAGATTACGTCGATGAAGTCTACCGAGTCCTGCTCGATGCCATCAGCGAGGGTTCGATCGCGCCTGGAACCCGGATCGTCCAGGAGGAAATCGCCGAGCAGTTGGCTGTCTCCCGTTCGCCCGTTCTGCAGGCCTTCCGCCTTTTGAAAAAAGACGGACTGGTGGAAGATGCGCCCGGCCGCGGATTGCAGGTCACACCGCTCGACGCGACGCGCATCGGCCATCTCTATGAACTGCGCGGCGCGCTGGATAGTCTCGCCGCTCGCCTGGCCGCGCGCAAGAAGGTCAAGATAGACAAGGCACTGGTGGCGACCGGGCGAAAGCTGTCAAAAGGTGAAGACGTCCGGGCGATGATCGAGGCCGACATGGCATTCCACACCGCCATTTACACGGCGTCGGGCAATCCGCTCATTGTCGACAGCGCACGTTTGCACTGGATGCACCTGCGGCGTGTAATGGGGGCCGTTCACCAGGTGACCGGCCAGCGCAAGTCCGTCTGGGACGAACACGCGGCAATAGCTGACGCGATTGCCCAGGGAGATGAAGAGCTCGCTGCAAAGCTCAGTCTCCAGCACACCGAAGTCGCCCGCGAGAACCTCGTTCGCCACATGAGCCAAACCATCGTGGAAACGGACACGCCGAAACGCTCGGTACGCTGAGCGTTTTTGCTCCCCTTCTGGCGTCGCGACCGCCGCAGGATCCAGAGCCTGCGGCGGCGCTTACACACAAGCGCTCACCTAGCGACGACGGTTAACCAGCGTCGGAGGCACAAATAGCACCAGCACGCCCGCAATGACGAGGCTGACTGAAAGTGCCAACACGCCCGCGCCCGCCGATCCCGTAGCGGTCTTGACCAGACCGATCAGCGACGGACTGACCACGCCCGAGATGCTGCCTACCGAGTTGGCAAATGCCAGCCCCGCAGCGGCAGCGGCTCCGCCAAGGAATGCCGGAGGAAGCACCCAGAACTGCGAGATGGTTGTCATCACACCCATCGTTCCGATGGTCAGCGCAATCATCGCCGGCACCGTCGAGTTGGAAAACCACACGCTCATCGCAAGACCAAAGGCGCCGACGAAACCCGGCACGATCAGGTGCCAGCGGCGCTCGCCCATCCGGTCCGAGCTCTGGCTGACGAGCACCATGGCGACCGCACCGACCGCATAGGGAATGGCCGTCAGCAGCCCGACGTGCAAGGGGTCGGCCACGCCGCTCGATTTGATGAGCGAAGGCAGCCAGAAGCTGACCCCGTAAAGGCCCATGGTATAGAAAAAGTAGATGGCGCTGACAAGGAGAATCTTGGGATTGAGAAGACCGTCCTTGACCGAGTGCAGAAGGCCCTCGGGCCTCTCATCAACGAGCTTGCGCTCAATGATGGCTTTCTGGGCGTCGGTGAGCCATTTCGCATCCTGTACCTTGTCGTCCAGATAGAAATATGCAGCCACGCCGAGCACGACCGTCGGCACGCCTTCTACCAGGAACAGCCATTGCCAGCCTGCCAGACCATGAGCCCCTCCGAGGGCCGTCATCAACCAGCCGGACAGAGGACCGCCGATAACGCCGGACATCGGAATGCCGGTCATGAAAAGCGCGGTAACCTTTGAGCGCCGCGAAGACGGAAACCAGTAGGTGAGGTAGAGGACAATTGCGGGGAAAAAGCCTGCCTCGGCGACACCGAGCAGAAACCGCATGATGTAGAAGGTCGTGGGCGTCTTCACGAACATCATGCCGACCGAGACGATACCCCATGTAACCATGATGCGCGCGATCCACCGTCGCGGACCTACACGCATGAGTATCAGATTACTCGGCACCTCGAAAAGCAGATAACCGACGAAAAACACGCTGGCGCCAAATCCATAAACCGCCTCGCTGAGCCCGAGGTCGTTGAGCATCTGCAACTTCGCAAAGGCAACGTTGATGCGGTCCAGGTAGGCGGACAGATAGCATAGAAAGAGGAATGGAATAAGGCGCCAGGCGGCTTTTGCAAACGCGGATGACTCACTCTCTTCCAGATATACGGCCGGACTGTGGGAACTCATTGTTGTCTCCTGAGGGGCCTTCCGATGACGGTGGTTGCTTTTCTTCTAGTGCCCACCGGTTGTGGCCTGCGGCGGTATCCGAGGAAATACCGCCGCAGGTATGCGTTCGTGACCGCGTTTAGTCGAACATGTCCGGCTGCGTGGCTACGAGGTCATTCCAGATGGTCTGGAAGTGAAGCCAGCCAATGTATTCGCTACCCACGTGCTCACGGCTGTACCGCGCACGGTCCGGCGTGACTTCCTTCGGCGTAATACCCGTGGCTTCGATCATCAGTTGCTGCTGGCAGCAGCGCTCCAACGCGATGAACCAGAACGCGGCCGAGTCGATGCTGTGACGGCTGGCGGTCAACAAGCCGTGGTTCTGGTGGATGGCGGCTTTGACTCCGGCGAATGCGTTGGCAACCTTATTGCCGCCCTTGACTTCGACCGCCACTTTGCCCGCTTCATCGCCGATAACGACGTGGTCCTCATAGAACGCTGCCGCGTCCTGCGAGATGGGCGCGAGCGGCTTACCCAGCGAGGAGAACGCGGTTCCGTAGGTCGTGTGGGCATGGCACATCGCGACGATGTCCTGATGCTGCTCATGTACCGCGGCGTGCAGCACGAAGCCGGCACGGTTGATGGCGTAGTTGCCCTCGACGACATTACCCTTGTGGTCCGCGCAGATGAGATTCGAGAGCTTGACCTGTGCGAAATGCACACACATCGGGTTTGTCCAGTAAAGGCCAGGATTTTCGGGGTCACGGATGGTCAGGTGACCTGCGAATCCGTAGTCGAAACCCTGTAACGCGAACGCGCGGCATGCAGCAACCAGGCGTTCCTTCAGATGCTGGCGGTGCGCCTGCACAGACGTGAACTGTGGAACTTCCGGAAAAATCAGCCCTTCCTGGTCCGGCTGGTAAATCGAGACCTTGCCCGGCTTGACAATCGATTCTTCTCTGGATTCTGCAACGGCAGTAGACATGTCTAATTCTCCTACGTATTGAACGGGAACTTATGAAGTACGTGGGTACCAGTCGCGTTGCTTCCGACACTGTTCCCACTGAAACCCGGCGATGTAACCATCACCGCCGGCATGACCTGCAATACAAACATCAGGCGACCGACTCATTCGCTTCGGCCGATAAATTGAGAACACCGAGCAATGCATCGAACTGACCGGCGACCAACTGGCTTGCATGTTTCGCATGCCCGCCCGAGAGACGTTCCGCTAGTGCGCAATCCCCCGCTTCTATGGCGTTGGCGATTGCCGCATGCTCGTCCCAGATTGACGGGCGCTGACCGGGCGCCTGCAGTACAGCACCCATGACGCGCCGGATATGCACCCAGTGACCATGTGCCGTCTGCGCAATCAGACGATTTCCAGAAGCGGCGTAGACGGCAAAGTGAAACTCCATATCCGCGTCGATCATCGCGTGAACGTTGCCCGTCTGCGCTGCCTTGCGGCCGCGCTCAATGAGTTTCGGGTCGAGCCGCGCGCCGGCGCCGGCAGCGAGCCCGGCCGCGAGCCTATCCAGAGCTCCGCGAATTTCGTAAAGGTCGGCGAGTGCCGATGCTTCCAGGGGTGCGACAAGCAGACCACGGCCGGGAGCATCCTGCACAAGTCCGTCTTTCTTGAGCAGTCGCAGCGCCTGCAACACCGGCGAGCGCGACACGGAGAGCTGCTCCGCAATGTCTTCCTGCGTCAGGCGTGTTCCGGGTGCGAGAGAGCCATCGCAGATTGCGCCGAGGAGTACCTCATAGACTTCCTCTACGTAATCGGGCCGCGGTTGAATCTTGAGCAGTTTCGATGTCATGGTTTCACTTTCCTTGACGACGGCATGGATTTATCCGGCGATATGCCCATGCCTGCTTCGCTGGGAACTCAGTTCTTCGAGCGGTCGACCAAAGCGCCTTTGCTAATCCAGGGCATCATGGCGCGAAGTTTCGCCCCAACGATTTCGATCTCGTGATTGGCGCTCAGGCGACGGCGAGCCTGCAGCGTCGGCGCGCCGGCTTTGTTCTCGAGGATGAAGCTCTTTGCGTACTCACCGGTCTGAATGTCATGCAGCACCGACTTCATGGCCTGCTTCGTCGATTCGGTGATGATTCGCGGACCGGTTTGATATTCCCCGAACTCGGCGTTGTTCGAGATGCCGTAGTTCATGTTGGCAATACCGCCCTCGTAAATGAGGTCCACGATGAGCTTTACTTCATGCAAACATTCGAAGTAGGCCATCTCCGGCGCGTAGCCGGCTTCAACCAACACTTCGAATCCAGTCTTGATGAGGTCGACAAGACCGCCGCAGAGTACCGCCTGTTCACCGAAGAGATCCGTTTCTGTCTCTTCGAGGAAGCTGGTTTCGATGATGCCCGCACGCCCACCGCCAATCGCTGCAGCGTAGGCGAGCGCGACTTCGCGAACAGAGCCTGACGGATTCTGCGCAACCGCGATGAGATGAGGCACACCACCGCCCGACACAAAGGTGCTGCGCACGGTATGGCCTGGTGCCTTCGGCGCGACCATCATCACGTCGAGGTCGAGGCGGGGGGCGACCTGACCGTAGTGAATGTTGAAGCCGTGTGCAAAGCCCAGGACCGCGCCTTTCCGGGCGTTCGGCTCCACTTCTTCGCGATACACATCTGCAATGCGTTCATCGGGAAGCAGCATCATGATGACGTCGGCCTCTTTTACGGCATCCGCTACCGTCTTGACGCGCAGGCCGGCGTTCTCCGCCTTGGTCCATGAAGCACCCTTGCGCAGACCGACGCTTACGTCAATGCCGCTGTCCTTCAGGTTCAGGGCATGTGCGTGGCCCTGCGAGCCGTAACCGATGACCGCAACGCTTTTGCTTTTCAAAAGAGAAAGGTCGGCATCCTTATCGTAATAAACTTTCATGCTGTTTCCAGAGGTTTGCGCCAAGGGCGCTGCTGCGTAAGTACGCGAAGAAGAAGTCGCCTCGATACGGCGGGCGGCCCCGTTAATCCAACTAGCTATCGCCTCTTAAAGGTCGAGCACGAGTGTTTTGCTTACCGGCCGTGATACGCACGCAGTGAGGTATTCCTGCCGTTCTTCTTCGCTGAGAATGAAGTCGTTGTGCTCGACTTCGCCATCCCGATAGCGAACCTTGCACGTCGCGCACAAGCCGGCGCAACATGAAGTCGGAACTTCGACCCCAACTGCATTCAGCGCTTCAGCGAGGCTCTGGTCCGCTCCAACATGTATGACCTGACCGGTGCTTGCAATGGTGACGTCGCAACCATCCGCGGATTCCACGCTGGCAGGTGCACGCCTCGGCTGCTCGGGCGCCTTGAAGTGCTCGAAATGCACTGTGCCTTTGGGCCAATGGCTAGCCGCATCCGCACATGCCTTCATGAAGCCGGAGGGTCCGCAGTAATAGACGTGCGTTCCAGAAGAAGGCTGCGACAGCAGCTTCGCCAGATCTAGCTGGTTGCGTTTTTCGCCGTCGTCGAAGTGATAGTGCAACTTGCCGGTGCTCAGCATGGTTGCGAGCTCTTCGCTGAATGCTGCCGCTTCGCGACTTCGTGCGCAGTAGTGCATTTCAAAGTCGACGTGATGCGCTTCGAGCTCGTGCGCCATCGCCTTGAGCGGCGTCACACCAATGCCGCCGGCAATCAGAATGACTTTCTTCGCATTGCCGTCCAGCGAAAAGTGATTCCGCGGCCGGCTGATGGTGACAATATCCCCTGCTGCTACGTCGTCATGCATGGAGCGTGAACCACCGCGTCCGGCTTCGTCTTTCAAAACCGCAATGACATAGCGGTGACGCTCGGCTGGCGGGTTGCACAGTGAATACTGACGGATAACGCCGTTCTTCAGATGGACGTCGATGTGCGAACCGGCTTCGAACGGCGGAAGCTTCTCGCCTCCGGGGCTCGTCAACTCATACGAGTTGATACCTTTCCCTTCGTACCGTACCTGCTTCACACGTACATCCAGCGTGCCTGCTTCGATATCCTGAACGGCCTCTTCCGTTTCCAGTGAGGTTTCCATCGTCATCTCCCTTCCTGGCTGGCGCCTGGCCGCTCAACAACGGAGCGGCCAGGCGCAGCTAGTGTCTGATCAATCCCGTACAAAAGACGCAATGCTTCAGCTCTTCAGCGACTGTTCGAGCTCTTCAAATTTCCCGCGCACGAATTCGGCGCGTGCGGTGCCCTTGAGGGTGTCGCTCTCGGTGAGAATTGCGACGACGGTTTTCAGGACTTTCCGGCGACGGGCGACTTCATCCTCGACCGTTTCGCCTTCAGCAATTTCGAACACGTTGCCGGTGCAATAGCTGTTGGGCGCGCCGCCGAGTTCGCGGAACCACTCGGCGAACCCGTGAGCGGATGCCGCCGCGTTCGTGCCCCGCACTGCGTCGCGCAACATCTTGCGGAACTGATAAAGGCCGGCGTCGAACTTGGTCGGGTTTTCAAGCGAATGGACAGCGATAGGCCGCTGGCTGATGATGGCCTCATAGTCGCCAGGCGCGTATTGCGCGTCCTTATAGGTTGCGCGCTCCCGGTGATTCGGCGGGATGGGCGGCAGGTCTTCGAGCTTGTATTTGCCAAAGCGCTCAGGACGGCGCATCGCCACCTGGCCTTCGAGAAAGTCGATGGTCTCGTACCCGACCAGTTCCTTGTTGCCGATACCACGGGTGTCGATGCCCGGGCCCATTACACGCCAGCCGATCATCTTGCTGTTTTCGTCGTCAACAGGGACTGTCCAGCGGATGATGTGGAATCGGCTGAAGAGCTTTTTCTTCGAACCGTCTTCGGACGTATAGGCATGCAGGCTCAGGTTCGGCAGCACCTGATGCTGAACGCGCACGAAAAGCTTGTCTTTGTCGACGCGACGAGCGCCCGCACAAGCGAGGCTGCGACCGCCCTGAACCGGGACAAAATTCATGTCGGGAGCGACTTCCATCGACGCCGCGCCGACTTCGTCAAACGTCGTGCCCTGATAGTGACCATCCACCACATTCTTGCCGGAATGCAACGCCGTCGGATGGTAGTTGTCGGCCGCGTTGTCCTGTACCTGTAGCCAGTTGCAGTGCTGGAAGTTGCTGTATGCGACCAGCTCGTCACCCTCCGCTACCGTGAAATCGCCTTCCCACTCGGGGAAAGGCGGCTCGTCATCCGGCGGACCCATGTAGGCGAACACCAGGCCGTTGCGTTCGACTGCCTTGTAAGCGCCCTGACGAATCGAACAGGCGAACTTTTCGGCCTCTTTCTCCTCGCCCTTCGGGAAAGGAACGTGAAGGCAGGTGCCGTCCACGTCGAAGACCATGCCGTGGTAGCAGCACATGATGCCGTGCTCCTGAATCGCACCATATTCGAGCGACGCACCGCGGTGCACGCAATGTGCATGCAGCACACCGACCCGGCCGCTTTTATCCCGGAACGCCACGAGTTCTTCGTTCAGGATTTTGAGGAAGCGCGGCGTATCGGTGAGCTCCAGAGACATGCACACCGGGTGCCAGAAGCGGCGCATGAACTCGCCCATCGGGGTGCCCGGACCGGTTTCGGTCAGTTCGGGGTCGTGCTCAGGCACCTTGTTCGTGTAGTACCCGCCGAAAGGGATCAGCTTCTTTGCGACCGGGGCGGAGCCACCCGTGCGCTTCTGCTCATCCATCTTGTCTGACTTGACGCTCATGTCTGATTTCCTCCAGTGATTGATAGGGACGCTCGGCCAGGCTGTTCATCTCTGAACGCCGGACTCGGAGTTTCGTGTTCCGAACTCTGTATCCAAAGAATATGGCCGAAATGCGCCGCTGTCTTGATAGGGTTAACGCCATGCGTCCCGAACTGCGAGACCTGATGTCGTGTCCGGATACACATGATGCGACGCACCATTAATTTGCAAGGGCGTTGATGTCAGGTCGCGTCTATAGGGTATTTCGGCGCGTTCACCCATGTTTCGGTGCAGCAAAATCGGCTAGCCCGAACTCGTCGATGCAGTGGCATGCCGCAGCTTCATGCTGCTTTCCGGAAAGGACTTTGCGCTTTTCTGGTACAAATCCGCAGCGTCGGAATGAACGAGGCGCTGTTCTGTGCTGCACAGCAGGGCCCCGCTGGCGCAGGGTTTGCCGGCGGAAGAGCACTTGCGAACCTCAGCGCCGAAATCGGCTGCACAAATGCAAAGAGGCAAGCCGCTGTGGCTTGCCTCTCGGCAGTTAAACCTCTTTTCGCAAAGCGAAGCCAATCTTTCACTTTGCGGTGGCGCAGCTTACTTCTTGTAGTTCGCCGCGCCGTCCGTGATTTCCTTGTGCGCGGCTTCAATGCCCGCCCAGCCGTCGACCTTCACCCACTTGCCCTTTTCGAGCGCCTTGTATTGCTCGAAGAAGTGCTTGATCTGGTCTTTCAGGTAAGCGGGGACGTCGTCGATCGACTTCAGGTCGGCGGTCATCGGGCAGACCTTGTCGTGCGGGACCGCGACCAGCTTCGCGTCCACGCCGGATTCGTCGGTCATTTGCAGCATGCCGAGCGCGCGGGCGCGAACCACCGAGCCGGCCAGCAGCGGGAACGGCGTGATGACCAGCACGTCCACCGGGTCGCCGTCGCCCGACAGCGTTTGCGGAATGTAGCCGTAATTCGCCGGATAGCGCATGCCCGTGCTGATGAAACGGTCGACGTGCAGCAGGCCCGTTTCCTTATCGGCTTCGTACTTCACCGGATCGCTTTGCGCCGGGATTTCGATGATAACGTTGAAATCTTGCGGAAGGTCTTTGCCTGCGGGGACGTGATTGAAGCTCATGAGCGCTCTCTGGTGAGGATGGAATTCGGAACACGGCGTGCGGCACGCTCGCTCGAATGGCATGCATCGTGAAACTCGCCACGAGCGGCGGCGCTGCGGCCGGAAGTACTTAATGCGCCATTATAGCCAATCGGCCAATGGCACCCTTGATTGGATCGGGGAGATAATCGTCTGGCGTCTCTCTCGATTGTGCCTCTCGTTTGTGAACACCACGTAACCGCAAAGCGGTTCGCGTGACACCTCAAGGAGCATGCATGGAAGAAGCCCGACACTTCATCGGCGGAGAATGGTCCGCCGCATCAGGCGGCGAGACGATCGCCGTGCTCGATCCCTCGGACGGCCAACCCTTCACCCAACTGGCACGCGGCACCGCGGCGGATATCGACGCCGCCGTGCACGCCGCGCGCCGCGCTTTCGAAGGCGCGTGGGGCGAGGCCAGCGCAGCCGAACGCGGCCGCGTGCTGTACCGGCTGTCCATGCTGGTTGCCGCGCGCCAGGAAGAACTGGCGCTGCTCGAAGCCCGCGACACCGGCAAACCGCTCAAGCAGGCGCGCGCCGATTCGGCCGCCCTCGCCCGTTACTTCGAGTTCTACGCCGGCGCGGCGGACAAGCTGCACGGCGAAACGCTGCCGTACCAGACCGGCTACACGGTGCTGACAATCCGCGAGCCGCACGGCGTGACCGGCCATATCGTGCCGTGGAATTACCCCATGCAGATTTTCGGGCGCAGCGTGGGCGCGGCGCTCGCCGCCGGCAATGCCTGCGTCGTCAAACCGGCCGAAGATGCGTGCCTCTCCGTGCTGCGCGTCGCCGAACTGGCTGCCGAGGCGGGTTTGCCTGCCGGCGCGCTGAATATCGTCACCGGCTACGGCCATGAAGCGGGCGCGGCGCTCGCGCGTCATCCGGGCATCGATCACATATCGTTTACCGGGTCGCCGGAAACCGGCAAGCTCGTCACGCAGATGGCCGCCGAGAATCACGTGCCGGTCACGCTCGAACTCGGCGGCAAGTCGCCGCAAATCGTGTTCGCCGACGCGGATCTCGACGCGGCGCTGCCCGTGCTGGTGTCGGCAATCGTGCAGAACGCCGGGCAAACCTGCTCGGCGGGCAGCCGCGTGCTGATCGACCGGTCCATTTACGAACCCTTGCTCGACCGGCTGAGCAGCGCGTTTCATGCGTTGCGGGTCGGCCCTTCGCATGCCGATCTGGACTGCGGACCGCTGATCAGCGCGAAACAGCAGCGGCGCGTGTGGGATTTTCTCTCGGACGCGCAGCACGACGGCATTCCTATGGCGGCGCAAGGCGAGGTGATTCCCGAGGCGCCGGAAAGCGGCTTCTATCAGGCGCCCACGCTGTTGCGCGACGTGCCCGCCAGCCACCGCCTCGCGCGCGACGAAGTATTCGGCCCCGTGCTCGCCGCCATGTCCTTCAGCGGCGAGGACGAAGCGCTTGCGCTCGCCAACGGCACGCCATTTGGTCTGGTCGCCGGTATCTGGACGCGCGACGGTGCACGGCAGATGCGGCTCGCGCGCCGCCTGCGCTCCGGCCAGGTGTTCATCAACAACTATGGCGCGGGCGGCGGCGTCGAACTGCCGTTCGGCGGCGTCAAGCATTCGGGCCACGGGCGGGAAAAGGGATTCGAAGCGCTGTATGGCTTTACCGTGCTGAAAACCATTGCGATCCGGCACGGTTAGTCGCGAGTCACGCACTTGCATCACCATCCACAACAAACAACGGAGACACTATGCGGTTGACAGGAAAAACAGCCATCGTCACGGGTGGCGGCTCGGGTTTCGGCGAAGGCATTGCCAAGACCTACGCGCGCGAAGGCGCGAACGTGGTGGTCAACGATCTGAACGGCCCGGCCGCCGAGCGCGTGGCAAGCGAAATCGCGCTGGCCGGCGGCAAGGCGATCGCGGTGACGGGCAACGTCGCCCAGCGCGAGGACTGGCAAAAGCTGCGCGAGGCCGCGCTCGAAGACTTCGGCAGCGTGCAGATCGTCGTCAACAACGCCGGCACCACGCACCGCAACAAGCCGGTGATGGAAGTCACGGAAGCCGAATTCGACCGCGTCTACGCGGTGAACGTGAAAAGCATCTACTGGAGCGTGCAGGAATTCGTGCCGTATTTCCGCGAGCAAGGCGGCGGCTGCTTCATCAATATTGCGTCCACGGCGGGTGTGCGGCCGCGCCCCGGGCTCGTCTGGTACAACGGCAGCAAAGGCGCGGTGATCATTGCGAGCAAGTCGCTGGCGGTCGAGCTGGGTCCGGACCGGATTCGGGTGAACTGCGTGAATCCGGTGATCGGCGAGACGGCGCTGCTGTCCGAATTCATGGGCGTGGAAGATACGCCGGAAAATCGCCAGCGCTTTCTCGCCGGCATTCCACTCGGGCGTTTTTCGACGCCGCAGGATATTGCCAACGCCGCGCTTTATCTGGCCTCGGACGAGGCGGAATTCATCACCGGCGTGTGTCTCGAAGTAGACGGCGGGCGCTGCGTGTAGCGCCGCGCCGGACCATTCTAGCGAGGGCCGCCGCTGCGCCGCCCTCGCCGCAGTCAGTGTTTTCCCCCGGTATCGATTCGTCGTGCAAAGCACTGAGCGCGGATAGAATCGATCGACGGCGGTACTTCAATTCCACAAGAAAAGAGGAGACACCATGGCTAGTCCCGCAAATCCGCTCCACCATCCCGGCGCGGGTGCGCCACCTTCCACTTTCGAAGAGGCCACCTACCGCAAGGTCACCTGGCGGCTCGCGCCGCTTCTGATGCTCTGTTACGTGGTCGCGTATCTGGATCGCGTCAACGTGGGTTTCGCCAAGCTGCAAATGACCAGCGACCTTGGGCTGAGCGATGCGGTGTACGGATTCGGCGCGGGGATTTTCTTTGTCGGCTATTTCATCTTCGAGATTCCGAGCAATGTGATTTTGCATAAGGTCGGCGCACGGGTGTGGATTGCGCGGATCATGGTGTCGTGGGGCGTGATCTCCATGCTGACCATGTTCGTGACTACGCCGACGATGTTTTATGTGATGCGCTTTCTGCTGGGTCTGGCTGAAGCGGGGTTCTTTCCTGGGATCATTCTTTATCTGACGTACTGGTATCCGTCGCATCGGCGTGGTCGCATGACGACGTGGTTCATGACGGCGATTGCGTTGTCGGGTGTGATCGGCGGGCCGGTGTCGGGTTATATCCTGAAGACCTTTAACGGCTTGAACGGCTGGCATGGCTGGCAGTGGCTGTTTCTGCTCGAAGGGATTCCTTCGGTGATCGTCGGGATCATGGTGTTCGTCATGCTGGACGATCGGATCTCGAAGGCGAAGTGGCTGACCAAGGAAGAGCAGGAGATGCTCGAGCGGCATGTGTCTGCGGAGGAAGCGACCAAGCATGACATGCCGATTCGGCAGGTGCTCACGAGTGGGCGAGTGTTGATGCTCAGTCTGACGTACTTCTCGTTTGTGATGGGGTTGTATGGGGTGAGCTTCTGGTTGCCGACGATTATTAAGGCGACTGGGGTGACGGATGCTTTCATGATCGGGTTGCTGTCGGCGATTCCGTTCGCGGGGGCTGTGGTGGCGATGGTGTTTGTGTCGCGTAGTGCGGATAGGAAGCGGGAGCGGCGGTGGCATATTGCGCTGCCGGCGTTTGCGGGGGCGATTGGGTTGGTGCTTTCTGTCGTGTGGACGCATAACACTGTGTTGGCGATGGCTTCGCTTACGCTTGCGACGATGGGGATTCTTACTACCCTGCCGTTGTTTTGGAGTTTGCCTACGGCGATCCTCGCCGGCACGGGCGCCGCTGCCGGCATTGCCATGATCAATTCGATCGGCAATTTGGCGGGTTTTTTGAGTCCCTATGCGGTGGGCTGGCTCAAACAGGCGACGGCGGCGAACGACTCCGGCATGTATATGCTCGCGGCGTTTATGGTGCTCGGCGGGTTGCTGGCTATTAGTGTGCCGGCGAAGATGGTTAATAGGTGAGGACTTGGAGTGCGCCTTTGGCGGTGATTTGCTGCTGAGGTTTCGCCGGTTTTGACAAATGTTGGCCGACTGCTGTCAAGTGCGTGAGGCGGTAGCCGGCCCAATATCGGTCAGCCACAGACGACACTAGATGCTCATTTGATTGTCAAGTGTATAGATGAAAGCGGTCATAGCAGTTACCGCTGCATATGGCGACTGCGGCTAGAGATCCGAAGGTATCGACAGGAAGCGCTATGCTGGCGTTCACGCAGCAGCGCATTCATGGCCAACGGAGAATCACATGGCGAGCGCAGAAAAACATCATTATGTCCCGCGATTTTATCTGAACGGTTGGACTACGCAGGATGAATCGCAAGCTCTTCGCTTAACGCGGTTCCAGTGGAAAGGCGGCAAATTCTTGGCTGAGCGCGTTGTACCCCGTTCAACCGCCTGTCTTGACAGACTTTATTCGCTGGAAGGTGTTCCGATTCAGGACCAGCAACGAATAGAAACAGACTTTTTGGCCAGGATCATCGACAACCCCGCTGGGGGCGTTCTGCATCATATGCGAACAGCGGGACCTAGGCACGACTTGAAGCAAGAGCAGCGAGTCGCATGGACGCGCTTTATCATGTCGTTACGCATCCGATCTCCAGAAATCGTGGAGCAACTCAATGCCGAGGCTCCAGCCGAGCTACGCAAAAACCTCGAAAACGATCCGGAAGAATACGACACACTGGCAGAAGAAGGCGACCCGGAAACGCTGTTGGAGTTTGTGGAAAAAGAGGCCCCTGGATTCATTGATGACTTCGGAAAGCGATTACTGCCCCGTCTGATCATGGATGACAAGGCGTTCAAGCGGATTCATCAAATGCATTGGTGGAGCGGAGACTTCAGCGACTCAAAGGTCTCACTTTTGACGAGTGACCATCCCGTAATTATCATGCCGGGAATTGACCACCCAGGATGCGTCCTTGCTCTACCAATATCACCGACGCTCGCTTTTTTTGCCTGCCCCGATGAACGTGTAGTTCAGTTTGTGTTGAATTGGAACAGGACATCACTGGTAGAGTGGCTTAACGCTACGGTCGTGCGCCTTGCGTCGGAACAGGTCTATGCCATAGATGACTGTCAAGCAGAGTTCGTCCGGAATCTGTTGAGGATGCCGACGGTCGATTAAACACTCATAGTCGCTGTCGGGCGCAGTGATGTGAGGCCGCTGCTGTAGCCCGGCGAAGCGGCCGTTGACGCGGTGGTGGGGCAAACGACAGTAGTGGGTCGGCTACGGAGGTTCTGGGATCGGCCAATAAGCGACACTGGCGAGGCGCTCGTGTCGGACGTTCAGAAGGCTGTTAAATTAAAGCTCAGAATTTGCCATTCAACGCCCAAAGGAGAGCGAGTCGCACTGTTGCATCGGTGCATGAAGGTCGCGAAAGGCCAACTCGCGGACCTCGCATCTACGCTTGCGCTTACAAGTTTGTTACATAATACAGGATTGCAGAAGTACAAAAAGAACCTGAGAGGCGGGTAAATCGATGGTAACAAAGAGAATTATCTGCTTGGCGAATTCACGCAAACGGGCTGAGCATTGCGTTGCAGGCATCGAAATCCTAGATGGGGGCCAGCGCCTTGGAGGTTGGATTCGGCCAGTTGGTAGTGGGCATGAGCAGGCGCTGCTGACGATTGAACAGTTATACATAGACGGAACGTCCGCACAGGTGCTGGATGTTCTTGATGTTCACCTAACCCGACATCAGCCCGATGGCTGTCAGGTTGAAAACTGGCAGGTTGACAACACACAACGCTGGGTGAAAAGCCACGAAGTCGATAGACAGCGTCTGGTCAACGCAATGCAGCCGCCAGCAATCTTATTCCAGAATGGTAGCCACACCAGTGCTGGGCTCAACGATCAAATTCTTACCGAAGAAGCGGACCGTCATGGCGGCTCTCTTTTGCTGGTTCATGTTCCGCATGTAGCTATACATGTCTTCGACCACTGGGGTAGACGGAAATGCCAAGGACGGTTCGAGTACAACGGAACGCATTACTGGATTACAGTCACGGATCCCGTGATCGAGGCTGAATTCATGCCTCAACGTGAAGCAGTTCATGATCTTGGACCCTGCATGCTGTCGGTGAGCCTGTCATCACCTCTAGTGAAGACTGTCGGCGGTGATAACCGTTCGTTTAGATTCAAGCTAATTGCAGCAGTGATTCGATTGACCTGATCTGAAAATAACGAAGCGAGGACGTCAAGTAAGATGCCGAACATCGACGTATCAACTATTGGATTTACGAACAAGACAGCCGAGAATTTTTTTGGTCTGTTGCGCGAGGCTGGAGTGCGCACGCTACTTGACGTTCGCTTGAACAACACATCACAACTCGCAGGATTTGCCAAGAAGGCTGATTTGAAGTTCTTTCTATCCGAGTTGCTGGATGCTAGTTTCGTAGAACTGGGCGACCTTGCTCCGGAAAAAGAGATGTTGAAGCAATATCAGGACAAAAAATTGACTTGGGATAGCTACGCCAATGCATACACGGAGTTGCTTGCCAAACGTCGCGTGGAGAGCAATCTAGATATTGCCTTGTTTGATCACGGTTGCCTTCTATGCAGTGAAGACAAGCCTCATCACTGCCACCGCCGTCTTGCGGTCGAGTATCTAAACTCGCGATGGGACAATATACTAAAAGTGTCCCATCTTTTCTGAAGCACGCTTATGAACGTTTCGAGCAAACCTGTGCTGCTGGTCGCGTTGTCGGCGGGCTTTAATGCGCCAGCCTTGTTCGTCAAAAAAATGGACAAGATAACCGGTGCGCTTCCACATGTTGAAGTGGTGCTCGTACAGGACGAGCAGGGAATCGCCGCGAATTACTTCTCCGAACGGAAGATCCAAGCTCGTAGTCAACGAGCATCCAATCGTATGTCTGCGAAGACTATGGTAGACGGGGCGACGCATGTTGTTGTGTTTTGGGGCGGACATGACCTCACCGACATCGTTTATTTCGCGCGGCTGCTAAAGAAAAGTACACGCATCATCCCGCTACGCATAACTACGGTGCGAAACCAGTCCAAGGAAGAGTTCGACGTCTCGATAGGTCGTGGTGGACCGTGGGGAAACCCATTCAAGATCGGGCACGGTCCAGGCGGACTTAGCCGCGAAGAAGCGATCGACAAGTACCGCGAGTATTTTGAAAAAGAAATTCTTCCCGATCCTGAGAAGCATGCAGCATTGCTTTCTCTTAGGGGCTACCGGCTTGGTTGCTTCTGCAAACCTCTGGCGTGCCACGGCGACGTTATCGCCTGTTATTTGAATTCCTACGTCGAGGCAGATGACGAGAGCGGGGACGACTGACGTTGACCTATCACTTCGCCACTCAGCGCATACATTGCACAGTTTTTTTGATGGTACGCGAAGCCTTCATCGTCCATGTTAGTTTTCGCGACCGATCGATAGGTCCGAGGTACACCATATAACGGCCGGTCGACTTAGAATCTTGTGAGCGGCAGAAACGGGTAGTGATATGCCTTTTGCATCGCGCGCCCTGACGAGAAGATCGCCGCGCCCGGTCGTCGGGCCTAGCGGGCCGCGAGCGGCCGCTGGCCCGCGCGTTCAGACGGGCGCTCCAATGTCGATTTCACTTCAGACAATAGACATTCACGGCGTCAATCGCCTTCGTCACCTTACCGGCCAAACCTGCGTTACTTTACGCTTGGCAGTGGCTTACCGCCTATGACTAGCACCCACTGCTCCTCGGGAAAAAAATCCGGCTTGGCTGTATGGGTTTCGTAGGCGATGTGCGCGGCATCTAGGACGCTTGCCAGTAAGGTGGCCTGCTCAGGTACGTGGTTAGCGTCTCTCACGACAATGTGAACTCCGAGAACCCCCGGTTCCAATCCAGGGATCGGAAGCGCGAGATCCGCCGTACAGCCAGCTTGCCGGAAGATTTCGATGAACTCGTTTCCGTACCGTTGCGCTTCATTGTTGGAGTTCGCTGCGGTTACGACCACTCTCCTAACTCGCTGGCACACCTTGTTCGCCTGATTCTGCATCGCTCCCCGCTCTGTGTCTGACAGGCTTCTCGGAGCGACTTTTTCTTCAAGCTGAAGGCGTTCAGCACGTTCTTTTTCAAGCGCGATTTGAAGCTTGAGGTTACTTTGGCGAGTGGTCTCTGCTGAGGCGTTTGCCTGCGCGGCGTCTGCTTTGGCCACTTCGGCCCCCTCGTTCGCCTCCGCCGCCTCTGCCTTAGCGAAGGCGGTCTGTCGTTCATTTTCAACGCGCCGTTGATCGGAATAGAAGTCGCGGATTGAGCCGGCCCGAATCGAAACATACGTCGAAGCGAACACTAAAAAAGCTCCAATAATCAAGAGAATATTCGCGGAGTTGAAAGCACGGTCGGCTAAGTCCGGTGACACTGGGATATAGAGCAGGGTTGGCATTTTCTTCTTCATTTCCTAAGCGGACCTTCGTGGATTTGAGAAATGCCTAGGCAGCATACGCGTGACTGTCGACGAGTAACGTGTCTACCGCTTACACAATTTGCGGAAGTTCCGGGAGGTCGCCCCAATCATTCCAATCAAATGCCTCGTGGGTGGTGCCGGAAGAAGCTTCGCGCTCAAACAATTCGGCTGAAGGTGGGCCTTTATGCTGAGCGGTGACAATCTCGATTATGGCTTGTTCCTTCCACAAAACTCCTAGTTGCGCCTCGAACGGCTCGCGTCCCAAACTGCCCGAGTAGCATCCCATAAATTGGAAGGTACTCCCGAACACGCCATCACCTAAATTTGTACTTCCCACCGGTAAGCTCAGCCCCTCCACGTGTGCAAACACTGGAGAACCTGACATTCCGCGCCTAGCAGGCCGTTGAAATATCCGTCGTTGATGCGCTCAGATGCATTACGACGGATGCCGGGTTTGCACTTTTGAAACGCGGAACACGTTTGCGGGCATTCGGCGTTACTCGCGGGTTCACCATATAGGTGTTATCCATCGCTTCCTGCCCCTCAACCGGCAAGTGTGCGCATACGCGTCAGGTTGTAGCCGACCTGCGTCAGCACGAAGAGCTGGTCTACGCGTTCAAGTCCCCGATACATCGCTTGTCGAATTCGCCCGACTGTCTTGCCCCATCCGAACACCTGCTCAATGCGCTTACGTTTTTGCTGGCTGACCGCGTAGCCCGGCCAGCGCGTAGTTCGCCCGTCAATTGCTGAACCTCCTGGACGCCCATCGTTTTGCGCCACATGCGGCGTCACACGGTTCGCTCGACAACTGGCCACGAAACCGGCGGTGTCGTAGTTCTTGTCCGCGCCGACCGTGATGCCGAGCGGCGCAACGCATGCGGCATCGGCAAGCATCAGCTCGGCCGCGTCGCGCTCGGCGGTGCCCGTCGCCAGCGTCACCTGTGCGTTGACCACCAGGCCATGCCGGTTGTCGGTCAGCACGTGGCCCATATAACAGAGCATCGCTCCGGTTCCTTTGCTCTTGCGAAACAGGCGCGCCTGCTCGTCAGTCGTGGATTGGTGCGTCTCGTTACTGCGCTTCTGTCCGTGCCAGTTGTCATTCGGCGCGGGCGGTTCGTCAGGAGGCGTGTCGTCTTTGTCCGGACTTGCCTTGGGCACAAAGCTCTTGTGCCCGGCCCATGCCTGAATCAACGTGCCGTCGACGCTAAAGTGCTCCCCGGAAAGATATCCGCGCTCGCGCGCGGTCTCGACTGTCTCGTTGAAGAGCAACACCAGCACATCGTGTTCGAGCAACCGGTCGCGGTTCTTGCTGAACGTCGAGTGGTCCCACACGGTCCCGTCCATCGGCAGGCCGACGAACCAGCGGAAC
The DNA here is from genome assembly GCF_902459535.1 of Paraburkholderia dioscoreae. Lineage (NCBI taxonomy): Bacteria > Pseudomonadati > Pseudomonadota > Betaproteobacteria > Burkholderiales > Burkholderiaceae > Paraburkholderia > Paraburkholderia dioscoreae. The sequence goes on along the minus strand of NZ_LR699553.1, from coordinate 1,016,214 downwards.
AACATGTTGTAGGAAATCTGTTCCACCAGCATGCGCTCGCTACGAATCGAATACAGCACCTGCAGCAAAAGAGCTCGCACCAGCTTCTCCGGTGCGATGCTAGGCCGACCTCCTTTCGCGTCAGCCTCGTACATCCGCGCGAACACATCGTCCATGCGTGTAAGCGCGTCATTGAGCCAGGTGCGAATCGGACGCAACGGATGGTCCTTCGGCACAAAATCATCCAGCTTCAACACCGTGAACATTGACTCGGTAAAACCATCTGGCCCACGCATCCGTTCCATCTCGCTCTCATTGATGACATCAGTTCAACGTTTACGCCTGCGTCCCGGATGACCGCTACTTGAGGTATTTCACCGGCCTGCTAGTCGACGCGTCGATCAAAACCTTCGGCAGTCGGTCAATGTCCGCTTCGGGTTCAGACGCGATGCTCCCGCGCTTCCATATCGGGAGTTTGGCACCGCCCGACAAACCATGCGGATATCCAAGTACAAAAGCGTCAGTGCCCGCACCGACAGCTTGATTCGCAAAAGTTACTCGTTGATCGTTTACACAGATTAATGCGCTTCTCGGAGATGGCGCTCCAATCGGAATGGCGACCACGTCGACCAGCGATCCGTGGGCGGGATGCTCATACCAACAAGGACTACCATCGTCCTCATATAGAGGAAGGTTGAGTTCCTCCCAGAAAAGCACGGCATGCGGAGACGTTATGTCACCTTCGTGATAAATCGGGCAGACAGCAACGAGCCTATTTGGTATCGACGCCAGCGTATTCAGGTTCTTATGCGTAAGTGAGTTCCGCCCCGTTACATTATGCCAATTGGTCACAAGGTACCGTTGATCGTTTCGAGCATAGACGAACGCCGTGCCTGTGGCTAAGCATTGCCGATGAAATCCGAGATACACCTTGACGGAAGTTAGCGTTTGGTTTCGCAATGCCATGAGAAGCGTTATCGGATTTCAGGTCTCTCAATTCTAATTCGTTAAGCCAGAAAATAGTAAGCGTATCGTGTGGGTGCCGCGCCAACTGTACCGGGAATCAGGAACGTTTGGAATTCTGCCGAATAGCCGCTACACCGCCAGGAGCGGTCTTAGCAATGCCGTAGGTTTGAACGACGGCAACGGGTCGACTTCAGTCCTCCGAGTTTTCTAATCGCTGGCACTCGCAAGGCCGGTGTCGAAGGGAGTGTCACGAATAACAAAGACCGGTCAGCTGTACAAAATTGAGTGGTATAGGCAAAGCATCGATCACCCGCCCTACTCGCCCTTATCCCTTCAGCCAATCCCACCATTTAACCGCAAGACTAAATCCGAGATAGGCCCACTCCCTTATAATCACCAAGTCGTCGGGAAACACCCAGCGACCAGGTTTGACAGCCTGTGGCATAAACCGCACACCCGCCCAGGCGGGTCGTGCGACTACCTCTGCACGTCTATATTTCAATGGGCGGGCCTTGGTAGGGGAGCCGCAAGGCTCGCCGGTTTGTTTATGCCCCGGTCTGTCATACATGGACGCCCCCAGTTTGCACAGCCGTCATTCGGTGATCGTTAGCAGATGAAGGATTGCAGCCATACATCCGGACTTGTGAGGACTTGCCTCTGTCCCTGATGGAATGTGCAGATCGGTTTCTCGTTAACCCATCGCGCTCGAAGCGCGTGGCAGACCACAGAATTTTCCCGATCCCGGTCTCACCTGTTTTGCCATCACGTCATGATTGCCCGCGCAATCGCTGGAAGCTACCACCTATTCATTAGTTAGTTATCCTGTATCATCTAATATCCGTGTCCATGTGTCAGACGACCGGTGCTGCGCGCCCATAGTCGGAGCAGAACTCCCGGTGATGTGCGAGTAAGGCCCAGGCGATGCGCGCATTGCGGTTGGCAAGTGCCACGGTTGCGATGTTCGTATGTCGCCGTGCAAGCAGACGACCTAGCCAGCTTGTGGAGGTGCCGTCTTTTTGGCGTACGGCGCTGATCACAGCCCGTGCACCGTGGACAAGCAGGCAGCGCAGATAAGCGTCCCCACGTTTGCCGATGCCGAGCAGCACCTGTTTGCCGCCACTTGAGTGCTGGCGCGGCACCAGACCGATCCATGCCGCTAGTTGCCGGCCGCTTGCAAAGCATCGCGCGTCGCCCACTGATGCGACCAGCGCAGTAGCGGTGATGGGTCCGACGCCGGGAATCTGCGCAAGTCTGCGGCTTGCTTCGTTCTCCCGATGCCAGGTCTTTATTTGCGCTTCGAGCAGTTGCACCTGGTGGTCCAACTCCCGCAGATAGTCGAGCTGACGCATGACCAGTTGCCGGAATACGCCCGGCAGTTCGTTACTGGCGTCTTCCAGAAGATCAGGGACATCCTGATGTAGATGATGAATACCTTGCGGCACAACCAGACCGTATTCTGCGAGCAGACTGCGGATCTGGTTGGCGTGGGCGGTACGCGCGGTAACAAATCCTTGCCGGACCCGGTGCAGTGCCAGTATCGCCTGCTGCTCGACGCTTTTGACGGGTACGAACCGCATGTTCGGTCGCGAGACGGCTTCACAGATTGCCTCTGCATCCGCGGCATCATTCTTGTTGCTCTTCACGTAAGGTTTGACGAACTGTGGCGCAATGAGCTTCACCGTATGCCCATACGCCTGCAGCTTTCTCGCCCAGAAGTGTGCACCGCAACAGGCTTCCATGCCGACAAGGCAGGGTTCCAGCGTGGCGAAGAATGGCAGCACCTGAATGCGTTTTAGCTGCTTCCTTAAGACGGGGACGCCGCGCGGGTCGACGCCGTGGACCTGAAAAACGTTCTTGGCAAGGTCAAGGCCAATGGTCGCGATCTTCATGATGCTCTCCTTCGCGCTAACGTTTGAGACCCTTACTTTGGCATATCCGTACCGCAGGAGAGGGGGCGTCCATTCCATTAACCCTACTTCGTGCCCGCTCACCCCTCCCCCCAAAGAAGCGTGTCCGGGCGATCCACCCCACCAATAAGGAGATCGCACCATGACCAGGCCCGTCAAAACTCAACCGGCTTCGCGTCCGCCCGTCGACGCACTCCAGTACGAAAAGCTTGCCCTTTCCGCGTTCGATTTATGCGACCGGCAGCTGGGTCAACTGGACACGTTGATCACACTGGCGTCATCGATAGTTAGAAATCCTGCGATTACCCACGACGAAAGAAAGCGTCGTCAGACTCTGCTCGAATTGCTGGTGGACACGGCCGAGCAGTATCAGCAGGATCTCGAATACGACCGCGAGTTGTTCCAGGTGATTGCACTCGACGCGAAGGGCGTCGCGCGCAGCCGCCTCACGGCGCAGCATGCGACGAACTTGCTGACTAAAGCGTCGCAGCGAGCAGAGGCGTCCATCGAAGCAACAAAAGCGTCGCCCCGCAAAAAGCCCTCCACGAAAACCGCGATCGAATCGCCGTCCGTGACCGTGCAACAGCCGTCCACCGCGCCGCACTAAGACCACACCAAGCGATCAAATCGAGCCTCGCCTAACAGGCAACCGCCAGCACAAAAACAAATGGCCGCAGCATCCGCTGCGGCCATCAACCCATCAACTCACGAACTAAAAAACCAGCCGTCCCAAGCTCTCAAAGCAGCGCACCAAGAACCCGCACGCCGCCCCAAAAACCCTCAAACAATATTCATCGCCAACGCACTCTCGCGATAATGCTGGCTCGCCTTCTCCGTATCGCCGAGCTGTTCATGCAACCGCGCCAACGCGCGATGCGAGCGAATCTTCAGCGTCTCGTTGTCCGCGAGTTTCAGCGCGCGTTCGAGGAACGATTGCGCCTTGCCCCACAGTTGCTGATGCAGACACAAGCGGCCCAGCGCGAACATCAGGTCCGCATCTTCCGGACGATCCTTCTGCCACGCTTCGGCCTTCTGAATCAGCGGCAACGCGTCGCCGCCCGCCGTATCCGGATAGCGGCGCAGCAAACGCGCGTCCCAGTTTTGCGCCAGCGCTTCCTCGACGATCTTGCGCGCTTCCTGCGGACGGTTCAGCGCCACCAGCAACTCGGCGGCGAGATCCGCGAGACGCGGCGAATGGCGTTCCGTGGCCGACAGCGAATTCCACAACTCCAGCAGCGCGTCGGCATTGTGGCGCCGGTCACGCAACAGGTTTTCCGCCGCGATCTGACGCAAACGCACCGCCACGGCCGGATGAATCGCTTCGCGTTTTTCCAGCGTCTTGACGAGCTTGAGCACCTCGCCCCAGTTCTTCAACTGCTGTTGCGCGCGCAACGTGATCTGCTGCGCGTGAATCCGCCGCGCGCCCTGCGACTGCATTTCGGTCAGCGCGGTCAGCGCGCCGTCCGCGTCGCGGCCATCCGCGCGCATGTCGGCGGTGGCCATCAGGCGAGCGTCCTGCCAGTCGGCTTCGTTGATCTGCGCGAGCCATTCGTCGCGCCGCGCATATTCATGCATGCGATGCGCGGCCGTGGCCGCGATCAAACCGGCCGCGCCCTTGTTGTCGCCATTCGCGAGCGCGTCTTTGGCCGCCTTTTCCGCGCGCGAAAAACGCCCCGCATACAGGTTGCCGATCGCATCACGCAGCGCGGCATGCGCTTTCGCGACACGCGAACGCGCGCGATACGCGGCCACGCGTTGCGGCATGCGCCAGATATTGCGGAAGATGCGCAGCAGCGCGTATAGCAGAATGAACAGCACCACCAGCCCGACCACGAACAGATTCAACGACATGTCCACGCGGTACGGCGGATAGATCAACAGCACCTGGCCCATGTCGAAGCGTCCCACCACCGCCAGCACCACCGCGATGACGAACAGCAACGCGAGCCATAGAAGTCCCCGGATCGCCATGATTAACCCCGGCTCCGGTATTGATTGACGGCCTGCAGGCTCGTGTTCAGATTCGGCAGCTCAACCGCGGCCGAGCCCGCCTGCACCTGCTTGACGAGATCGCTCACGGTCTGCGTTTTCTTCGACGAGTTGTCGAAGTAACGCGTGAGCGCATTCTGTGCCGCCAGCAGGTCGGACTTCAGCGTGGTCTCGTTGCGCGAGAGCAAGGCAAGACGCGCGGACAGCAAGCGCAGCTTGAGATTCTCGCGCACGAAGTAGCCCTGATCGGGCGTGACCAGCATCGCGTCGGCATTGTCGATACGGCGCACCTGCACGAGGCTCGTCAACTGCTGGCCGATGCCGGTGCTCACCTCGCGCCACCACACCTTCCAACGCGGCTCGCCGGTGGCCGCGGCCACCTTGGCCGTATCGGCCCACGTCGCGGCGTGCGGCGTGGCATGGGCGATCGGGGCTTCGCCCGAGAGCGGCAGGTCGTCCACCTGGTCAATCGCGTTGTCGAGCTTGATGGCCATGCCCGTGAGGTCGGTGGAAGGCGCGGCCTTCAATTTGTCGATGTCCTGCGCGATAGCCTTGCGCACTGCGATCGCCTGCGGGCTGTCCGACGCGGCGAGGCGCGTGTCGGCGCTTTGCAGCGCGAACAGCGCGAGCTGCGTATTGCCGGTGAGCTGCAACTGCTGGCTGGCGGCGGAGAGCATCTGGCCGACTTCGGCGAGCGTCCAGTCGTCGCGATTGCGCGCAAGATCCGCGTATTGCTGTTGCAACGCCTGCTGCGCGGTTTGCGCATCGGCGAGCTTGCCTTCGAGTTGCGCGACCTGCGAGTCCGACTGATGCACGGTGGCGAGCGCCTGCTCCGTCTTGATGCGCAGCTCGTTGGTCTGCGTGTCGTTGGCCTGCTGGCGCTGCACCAGTTGCTGCTCGGTGCGCTCCACCTTGCGATTGAGCGCATAGCCGCCCACGCCCGCGGCACAAGCAATGATCACGACGACAAACCACAGCAGCGGTCCGCTCGCGCTATGGCGCTTTTGCGCTTCGTAGGGCGTGAAGGGTGGATTCGGCGGCAACGCAGTGGTCGCGGCAGGCTGGGGTGAAGCGTTCGTGGATGCGTTCGTTTCAGTCATGCGTGATTTAGCCGGTGAATGAGCCGGGTTGGACGGTACCGGTTGAACTACGGTCGGGACGGCGGCAAGCAGGGTGCGGACAATGCGCTCGTCGCCCGCGCCGGACACCGTAATGCTATCAAAACCCAATGCCCGCGCGGTCTGCGCGATCCGGGGATGCGGCGTGACGAGCGCGGCGCGTTTGAGTTGAGAGATTTCGTCGGCGGTGAGGTGGTCTTGCGCCAGTTCGTGCAGATTGCGCACGCCTTCGGAACTGGTGAGCAGCCACGCGTGCGGCACGCCCGCGAGCAATTCGTGCACACGCGCCCAGCCGCCTATCGACGGTTCCGGCACGAGGCGCCGGTACGCCGCGACGGTCTCGACTTCGGCGCCGGCTTCGCGCAGACGCTCGGCCAGCCACTCGCGGCCGCCGTCGCCGCGCACGATCAGCACCCGCTTGCCTTCCAGGTTCGTCGCTCCGAGCGCCGTGTCGATCGCCGCGAAGAGGCCTTCGGAATCGAAGCGCGCGGTTTCTTCGTCGGTGCCGGACGGCGGGCTGATCACGTTGTATGCCGGCGAGGTCACGCCGTGACGCGCCAGCGCCTGCACGCTACCCGGCCCGACCACGCCGATCGGCAGCGCATGCGGCCAGATCGTATCGCTGCGGGCGAAGGCGTAATCGACGGCATTCGGCGACACGAACACGACGAGCGCATAGCGTTCGAGCGAACTCAACGCCGCGCGCAATGGAGCCTCGTCCGCGACGGGCGCGACGTCGATCAGCGGAAAGTCGAGCGTGGCGATGCCTGCGGCGGCGAGTCGTGCGATCAGTTCGTTTGACTGACCGGCCGGTCGCGTAATCACGACCGTGAACGCCGCCTTGTCGACGGATGGGGATGCGTTGCCGGGGATATCGGCCGCCATCAGTCGCCTGTCACCGCGCTGTCCGCCGCAGCCGCACCGTTGGCGGCGCCGAGTGCGCGAACGATCTCCATCGCGCCTTGCTGCTCGAGCGCGCTCGCGACTTCCTGGCCGAGCGCGATAGCCTGCTCGACGCTGGTTGCGGGCGCCGACGCCTGCGCGCTCAGCACCCGCTGGCCGTCCGGCGTCGCCACGATGCCGCGCAGATGCAGCGCGCCGTCATGCCATGTGGCATAGGCGGCGAGCGGCACTTCGCAACTGCCGCCGAGCGCGCGCGAGACCATGCGCTCCGCTTCGACGGCGGCGGCCGTATGCTCGTGATGCAGCGGCGCGAGCCATGCCGCGAGGTCCGCACGGTCGGCGCGAATCTCGATGCCGAGCGCGCCTTGCCCCGCTGCGGGCAGGCTGTCTTCGGGATCGAGCAACGCGCGGATACGCTCGCCGAGACCCAGGCGCTTCAGACCGGCCGCCGCCAGAATGATCGCCGCGTAATCGCCGCGATCGAGCTTGGCGAGGCGCGTGTCCAGATTGCCGCGCAAAGGCCGCACTTCGAGATGCGGATAGCGCATGCGCAGCATGGCTTCGCGGCGCAGGCTGGAGGTGCCGACCACAGCGCCTTCCGGCAACGCGGCAAGCGAGTCGTACGTATTGGAGACCAGCGCGTCGCGCGGATCTTCGCGTTCCATGATGGTGGATAGCGCAAAGCCTTCGGGCAATGCCATCGGCACGTCTTTGAGCGAATGCACGGCGAGATCGGCGCGGCCGTCGGCAAGCGCGGCTTCCAGTTCCTTGACGAAGAGGCCCTTGCCGCCGACCTTCGACAAAGTGCGATCGAGAATTTGATCGCCACGTGTTGTCATTCCGAGGATTTTTACGTCACAAGATGGATATAATTTGTGCAGCGCACATCGCACATGCTCCGCTTGCCACATGGCCAGGCGGCTCTCTCGCGACGCAATCACAAGCGTGTGGGGTGGCGTGGAAAACGTCTCGGTGTTCATTAGCTTGCTGATCGAATGACGGGATGTAATAACAATCAATGTTAGCACGCGCCCTTGCGTCTCAAGACGCGGCGGGGTGCCGTGCTGAAGCGGTATCGATGGAGGAGACGGGCTTCGCGCGGCGCGCGCCGGCCCCATCCCTGCCTGTCCACGCACGGTCGTTCGCGCACCGGGCTGCGGCATGCGGGATGATGCGATGCGGTGCAATGTGCCGCAAGCGCCTCAGGTGCGCGTCGTGCAAACGCACGGCACCATGAAGGCGCGCAGTCTCTCTCAGGCGTATCGCCATCGGCGCATACCGTTTCGCGCAGTTCACTTTGCTGTTCACGTTGCAGTTCATAGTGCAGTCCCGCAGTAGCAGTTCATCACTCAACAGACCCTGGCTTCCCTGAGGAAACCCATCGTGACGTCTTCCGGACCGGCGCGCCCTGCCCGCCGCAACACTGCATCGCCCAACGCTCAAGCGGCCGACGCCGCCAAGCCCGCCGCCTCCGCCACGGCCGCTGCTGTGCCGACATCGGCCAAACGCACCGGCAAACCCGCTCAGGCTGCTCATGCCGCCAAAGCCGGCAAGGCCGCCAAAACCTCCACGCCCGTCAAGACGGACAAGGCTGTGAAGGCAGTCAAATCGGATAAGACGACGCAAGCCACAGCCACGGCCCAGGCGCAAAAACCGGCCAAGGCCGGCTCCTCGAAGATCAAGATCGTTGCCGCCGCACCGCAGGCGGCGAACGCGTCCGCGCTGCAGGCCGCATCGGCGCAAGCGCCCGCGCCGAAAGCCAATGGCCGCACGCGCGAGGACAAGGACCATCCGCTGTTCCAGGACATCCGTTATCTGGGACGCCTGCTCGGCGACGTGCTGCGCGAGCAGGAAGGCGACGCGGTGTTCGACGTGGTCGAAACGATCCGTCAGACGGCCGTGCGCTTTCGCCGCGAAGACGATAGCGCCGCCGCGCAGACGCTCGACAAGAAACTGCGCTCGCTGAGCCCGGAACAGACGGTCAGCGTGGTGCGCGCCTTCAGCTATTTTTCGCATCTCGCGAACATTGCGGAAGACCGCCACCGCAATCGCCGTCACCGGATTCACGAACTGGCCGGCTCGACCTCGCAACCGGGCACGATTGCCCATTCGCTCGAACGGCTCGTCGAAGCGGGCGCCGCCGCCACGCCGGTCCTGCAGCAGTTCTTCAACAACGCGCTGATCGTGCCCGTGCTCACCGCCCACCCGACCGAAGTCCAGCGCAAGAGCATTCTCGACGCGCAGCACGACGTCGCGCGCCTGCTCGCGGAACGCGACCAGCCGTTGACCGACCGCGAACGCGCGCACAACGAAGCGATGCTGCGCGCCCGCGTCACGTCGCTGTGGCAAACGCGCATGCTGCGCGATTCGCGTCTCAGCGTGGCCGACGAAATCGAAAACGCGCTGTCGTACTACCGCGCCACCTTCCTCGAAGAAATCCCGGCGCTCTACGCCGATATCGAAGAAGCGCTCGCCGAGCACGGCCTCGAAGCACGCCTGCCGCCGTTCTTCCAGATGGGCAGTTGGATCGGCGGCGACCGCGACGGCAATCCGAATGTCACGGCCGAAACCCTCGAGAACGCTATCACCCGTCAGGCCGCGGTGATCTTCGAGCATTACATGGAGCAGGTGCACAAGCTCGGCGCCGAGTTGTCGGTGTCGAACCTGCTGGCCGGTGCCAGCGACGCCTTGAAGGAACTGGCGGCCGCTTCGCCCGACCAGTCGCCGCATCGCACGGACGAGCCGTATCGCCGCGCGTTGATCGGCATGTACACGCGGCTCGCGGCAAGCGCGCGCGTGCGCCTCGGCGAAGGCAGCGTGCCGGTGCGCAGCGCGGGCCGCGGCGCGGCGCCGGTGCGCGCCAAGCCGTATGCCGACTCCGCCGAATTCGTGCGCGACCTGCACGTGCTGATCGATTCGCTCGCCGAGCATCACGGCGCGCCGCTCGCCGCACCGCGTCTGTCGCCGCTCGCACGTGCCGCCGAAGTGTTCGGCTTCCACCTGGCGAGCATCGACTTGCGCCAGAGCTCGGACATTCACGAGGCGGTGATCACCGAACTGCTCAGGCGTGCAGGCGTCGAAGAAAACTATGCGGAGCTCCCCGAAACGGACAAGCTCAACGTGCTGCTCTCGGAACTGGCGCAGCCGCGTCCGTTGCGTCTGCCGTTCGCGGAGTATTCGGACCTCGTGAAGAGCGAGCTCGGCGTGCTCGAAGAAGCCCGCGTCACGCGCGAGAAGTTCGGCGCGCGCGCGGTGCGCAACTACATCATCTCGCACACGGAGACCGTGAGCGATCTGGTCGAAGTGATGTTGCTGCAAAAGGAAACCGGCCTGCTGCGCGGTTGCCTCGGCAATGCGAACGATCCGGCCCAGGCCGGCCTGATGGTGATTCCGCTGTTCGAAACGATTCCCGACTTGCGCAATGCACCGCACATCATGCGCGATCTGATTGCGCTGCCGGGCGTGGACGCGCTGATCGAACACCAGGGCAACGAGCAGGAAGTCATGCTCGGCTATTCGGACAGCAACAAGGACGGCGGCTTCCTCACGTCGAACTGGGAGTTGTACCGCGCCGAACTGGCGCTGGTGTCGCTGTTCAACGAACGCGGCGTGACGCTGCGTCTGTTTCATGGACGCGGAGGCACGGTCGGCCGTGGCGGCGGTCCGACCTATCAGGCGATTCTGTCGCAGCCGCCGGGCACCGTGGACGGCCAGATCCGCTTGACCGAGCAAGGCGAAGTGATTGCGAGCAAGTTCGGCAATCCGGAAATCGGCCGGCGCAATCTGGAAACGGTGGTCGCCGCGACGCTCGAAGCGTCGTTGCTGCCGCACGGCATCGCCCCAGCGCAACTGCCCGCGTTCGAAGAAACGATGCAGCAGTTGTCCGACGCGGCAATGGCGTCGTATCGCGCGCTGGTCTATGAAACGCCCGGCTTCAAGGAGTATTTCTTCGAGTCGACGCCAATTGCGGAGATCGCCGAATTGAACATCGGCAGCCGTCCGGCTTCGCGCAAACTGCAGGATCCGAAGCAACGCAAGATCGAAGATCTGCGCGCGATTCCATGGGGTTTCTCGTGGGGCCAATGCCGTTTGCTGCTGACCGGCTGGTACGGATTCGGCAGCGCGGTGGCCGCGCATCTGGACAGCGCGCCGAGCGACGCCGAACGCAAGAGCCGTCTCGCGCTGCTGAAAAAAATGCACAAGACGTGGCCGTTCTTCGCGAACCTGCTGTCGAACATGGACATGGTGCTGGCCAAGACCGACCTCGCGGTCGCTTCGCGCTACGCCGCGCTCGTGTCCGACAAGAAGCTGCGTAAGCACGTGTTCGAGCGGATCGTCGCGGAATGGGAGCGCACGTCGAAGGTGCTGTCGGAGATTACGGGCAAGAGCGAGCGGCTTGCTGAGAACCCGCTGCTCGCACGTTCGATCAAGAATCGCTTCCCGTATCTCGATCCGCTGAATCACTTGCAGGTGGAGTTGCTCAAGCGTCACCGCGCGGGCGACACCAATGCGCGCGTGCGGCGCGGGATTCATTTGAGCATCAATGGGATTGCGGCGGGCTTGCGTAATACAGGTTAAGCCGCTGCACGCCAGGGTTGGGCCGAAATTGAAGCCGGTCGCGGATTATTTCGCCGTGACCGGCTTCGGCATTTCTCGTGGCGCAATATTGAACCTGATTTCGGGGTTGTCACGCGTGCGCCTTGCCTGGTCGTATGCCTCCAGGTCCGCCGCAAATCGCCGCTCGAAGTTCCCGCGCGCTTCCTGCGCCGACGTCACCGCCGAACTCCCCTCTGTAATGCCGGGCGGTCTGAAACCGTACTGCGCGTGCCGCGGATCCGAGGAAACACCATACGGCACGCCACCGGGATAAGAGGCAATCGCGCGCGGCAGTGTCGTGCCATTACGGCTATAGAATTCCTGATTGGTTTCAGCCACGGTGCACGGCGACAACGTTGCCACGGAAAGGCCAACAAAGGCGGTGCTAACGGTTCGTTTCAGCATGGCGACAGCTCCAAATTGCTAAGCAATCCAGAGCATATCACGGCGTTTCCGTGCACTTATTTTGGGATGTTCGGTTGAACGCATCACTTGACTTAACGTTGTCAGGACACACCTCAAGCCGCTTCGATCATCAACGCGTCGAGCTTGAACGAGCCGTCTTCCTGCACGTCGAAATATTGACGGACTTCATCCGGCGCGGACGCCCACATCGAACGAATCGCCACCACGCGCGGTTCCGGCGTGCGCATGCGCGCCACCCACGAGCTGAACTCGATATCGATGCGCCAACGCTCGTGAATCGCGGCTTTGAACCCAGCCGCCGCGAACAATGCGAGCCACTCGTCGGCGCGGTAATCGCGGATATGCGAGGCATCGCGCAACAACTCGATGGCCTGGATATGCGTGTCGAGCAGCGGATGATCGCTGCCGGCAATATCGATGAACAACACTTTGCCGCCCGGCTTCAGCACGCGCCGCACTTCGGCGAGCGCGAGCGGCACGTCGTGCCAGTGATGCGCGCTCATCCGGCTGATGACCCAATCGAATGAATGGTCGGAGAACGGCAGCACTTCGGCCGCGCCCTGTTGCGTGCGAATGTTGGCGAGACCACGCTCCTTCGCTGCGCCTTCCACGGTCGCCAGCATTTGCGGCGCGATGTCGTAGGCCACCACCTCTTTCGCGTGCGGCGCGACTGCGAAACTCGCGTGACCCGCGCCGCACCCCATATCGAGCACCGTCGCAATCGGCGTCGCCGCGATCGCTTCGGCCAGCGTCCGCAGATCGGCGCCGGCGGCATGCGTCGGGCTCGTCAAATAGGCGGCGGCGGTCGAGCCGAAGGCGTCGGCGACCTGATCGTGATGCTTCATGGGAGGCTCCGGTTAGGTGTGTCGGGTAGCGCTGGCGGACGTCGTGCCCTTTCAGCCGCTACGAGCCGCTACAATAGAGCCCGCCGTGTACCAGTACAAGTTAAGCAATTATTCTGGTATCTCTATTACCTGCCTGCGCTTCGTCGCCCCATCACCCACCGCCCGCTCAGAATGACCACGCCGTCTTCCGCCGACCACCCGCCGCCGCTCGACGCCACCCCGGCCCGCGCGCTCGGCGACTTCATCCGCGCTCACCGCGAACGGCTTTCGCCGCAAGCGGTCGGCCTGCCGCCCGGTCCGCGCCGCCGCACGCCCGGATTGCGGCGCGAGGAAGTCGCGCAACTGTGCGGCGTGAGTCCGACCTGGTACACGTGGATCGAACAGGGGCGCCCGGTTTCCGCGTCCGCCGAGGCGCTCGCGCGCATCGCGGTCGCGTTGCAGCTGTCGCGCGCGGAGCGGGCCTATCTGTTCGAGCTGGCCGCCCAGCGCGACCCGGCGGAGCCCGACCCGGCCGCCGCCGACGCGCCCGCCACCCTGCTGGAAACCGTGCAACTCGTGAACGCGCCGGCTTACGTGCTCGACCGCCAGTGGAATGCGCTGGCGTGGAACGCGCGTGCCGCCGACCTGTTCGTCGGCTGGCTGGACGGCGCGCACGACCGCAATCTGCTGCGCTACACGTTTACCGAGCTAGCCGCGCGTGAGCTGATCGTCGATTGGGAAACGCGCGCGCGGCGGCTCGCCGCCGAATTCCGCGCCGACTCGATCCGCCATCTGAACGACGCGCCCACACGCGCGCTGATCGACTCGCTCACTACGGCGAGCGACGCGTTCGCGCGCTTCTGGGCGTCGCAGGACGTGGGCGGCCGCGAAGGCGGACGGCGCGAATTCAACCATCCGCGCGAGGGCCGCATCGTGTACGACCAGATCACGTTCAAACCCGCGCATCGCGAGGATTTGAAGCTGGTTGTGCTGGTGCGCGAGTAGGCGATGAATGGGTGGTCAGGGGCGGTTAGCGCGTCCCCAGGGAAAGCCGCTTTTGCGTTGCCGTGCCCGTGGCCAGCGGGCGCGCCGCGCAGCGACTCGGCAACACGTCACACGAACCCGCCTGGCCCGACCTCCCGGACGCGGCAACGCCGCCTCACCTCGCGCGCTCAGACCGCTGTGGGCCGTCCTCTGGACACCACCATATGGCGCACCGCGGCTTCAAGCCTCCCCGCCGGTGTTAAAATCCCTGTCTTTCTTCGCTTCGGCGGCTGCTTTTGCACGGTATGTGCATGCGCGTCGTCAGCCTCCCCACCGCTCGCTCAACTGCCGCTTAACTGCCCAACACCATGACGTCCCAACTGCACAAAAAAGGCGAAGCCTGGTCGGCTCGCTTCTCGGAGCCGATGTCGGAGCTCGTCAAACGCTACACGTCGTCGGTTTTCTTCGACAAGCGTCTGGCGCTCGTCGATATCGAAGGGTCGCTCGCGCACGCCTCCATGCTGGCCGCGCAGAAGATCATCGCCGCCGACGACCTCGCCGCGATCCAACGCGGCATGGCGCAGATCAAGGGTGAAATCGAGCGCGGGGAGTTCGAGTGGCAACTCGATCTGGAAGACGTCCACCTGAATATCGAAGCGCGCCTGACCGCGCTGATCGGCGACGCCGGCAAGCGCCTGCACACCGGCCGCTCGCGCAACGACCAGGTCGCAACGGATATCCGCTTGTGGCTGCGCGGCGAGATCGACCGGATCGGCGGCTTGCTTACGGAACTGCGCACGGCCCTGCTCGACATGGCGGAGAAGAACGCCTCGACCATCATGCCGGGCTTTACGCACCTGCAAGTGGCGCAGCCGGTCACGTTCGGCCATCACCTGCTGGCTTACGTCGAAATGTTTTCGCGCGACGCCGAGCGCATGATCGACTGCCGCAAGCGCGTGAACCGTCTGCCGCTCGGCGCGGCCGCGCTCGCCGGCACCAGCTATCCGATCGACCGCTACGCGGTGGCGAAGACGCTGGGCTTCGACGGCATCTGCGCAAACTCGCTGGACGCGGTGTCCGACCGCGACTTCGCGATCGAATTCACGGCGGCGTCGGCACTCGTCATGACGCACATCTCGCGCTTCTCCGAAGAACTCGTGTTGTGGATGAGCCCGCGCGTCGGCTTTATCGATCTGGCCGACCGCTTCTGCACCGGCTCGTCGATCATGCCGCAGAAGAAGAACCCAGACGTGCCCGAACTCGCGCGCGGCAAGACCGGCCGCGTGAACGGCCATCTGATCGCGCTGCTCACGCTGATGAAAGGCCAGCCGCTCGCGTACAACAAAGACAATCAGGAGGACAAGGAGCCGCTGTTCGATACCGTCGATACGGTTGCGGATACGCTGCGCATCTTCGCTGAAATGGTCACCGGTATTTCGGTGAAGCCGCAAGCCATGCGCGATGCTGCGTTGCAAGGCTTCTCCACGGCAACGGATCTGGCCGACTACCTCGTCAAGCGCGGTCTGCCGTTCCGCGACGCGCACGAAGCAGTGGCGCTCGCCGTGCGCGTGTGCGCGGATCGCGGCTGCGATCTGGCGGATCTCACGCTCGCAGAAATGCGCACGGAACTGCCGAACGTCGCGCATCTGATCGGCGAGGACGTGTTCTCGTATCTGACGCTGGAAGGCTCGGTGGCGAGCCGCAACCATCCGGGCGGCACGGCGCCGGAGCAGGTGCTCGCCGCGGTGAAGGCGGCACGCGAAGCGTTGAAGTAAGGGGGCGGCGTGCGATGAGGCGGCATTGCAAGCTCATCGCGTGCGCCTGGCTTGCTTGGTGTTTGCGGCCTCGCAGCCTTGCAAACAGAAAGGCGAACTCGTTATCGGGTTCGCCTTTTGTTTTTTGCGCCGCAGCGGCTCGCATGGAACGCGCTGCGCAAAAGAAAAAGCCCGCACGAAGCGGGCAAAATGAAAGACTTCCACCGATGCCTCTCGTAAGAGGCCATCAAAGTGTAGGCGTGTTTCGGCCGCACACCAATCCGGCCATATTTCAGCCTATTACAAGGGTCAAGCCACAAACCACGGGCGAACGCCAATTGCTTCCTGGCGCTTTTTGACTACCATCGAGTTAGACCCTGTCCCGTGTTTTCTCCGACGATGCTCAAGCGCACACGTCACCTTCTCTGCCTCACCGCACGCCGTGCGTCAGGCCTGCGTGTCCGGCCGGCTCCCATGCGCGGCATGCTGCTCGCCGTGGCGCTGGGCATCGCCGTAGCCGGCTGCACGATCACGCCGCCGCCGCGTCCGGTCGTCTCGACGCCCGCGGCCGCCATCAACAGCGCGGCGCTCGACCAGTACCGCGATGCGGTGGCCCGACGCATCATCGAACGCAATCCGTCTTATGTGTTGCGCGGCACGCCGCAAGCCATGCTGCGCTCGCTGGTGGTGGTGTCGTTCACGGTGGATCGTAACGGGCGCGTAGTGGAGTCGTCGGTGTACCGCACTAACGGCGACGACGAAGCCGAAAGCACCGCGCTCGCCACCTTGCGCCGTGCCGCGCCACTGCCGCAACCGCCCGGCAGATTGCTGAACGGCCGTGGCCAGCTGGAGCTGTTCGAAGACTGGCTCTTCAACGACGACGGCAAATTCCAGCTCCGCGAGCTCGCCTCACCGCAGGCGCAAAACATCGATTGAACGCGCGCTCGCCTCGCCCGAGGCAAGCGGCGAACCCGGCCGCCTTGCTGCGCCACAGCCGTGCTCGCTATAATTTTCCGATTCCCCGCGCCGGAGCCTTCCGGCATGGCTCACGCCGCCCGCTCACCCGCCGGCGCGGCAAGAGCCCGATTGCAGCGCCGCTGCGCCATCCGCGAGCGCCGCCTGCTTGATGGGCGATGCGCGCGCTTGCCCTGATCGCCAACGTTCAGCGCCTTCGCGCGGCATTCGCCGCCTTGCGTTGTTGGTCGCACGCGTCACGCAACCCGCCTGGTTATTGCCCTGGTATGGCCGCTTGCGCGGGCGAACTTCGCCGGCTGCCGTTGTAAGCTGTTGCTTCGTCGCCCGCGCCGCGCGTAGCCGTTCCACCGGCCGCCAAGCGAGCAAGGCACACGAACTTAAACAAGGACGCCGCCCACACGCGCACAACCGGCTCACGAACCGGCCGCCTCGCGGCATCACGACATTTGGAGACCCTGCATGTCCACTTCGCCGATTTCCGCAGCCCAGCCCAATGCGGCCGGGCAGAACAAGAGTTCGCGGATCATCTTCGCGAGCTTTATCGGCACCGCGATCGAGTTCTACGATTTTTACGTCTATGCGACCGCCGCGGCGCTCGTCATCGGGCCGGTGTTTTTCCCGCACGGCTCGGCCACGGCTCAGGCCTTGTCGGCCTTCGTCACGTTCGGCATCGCCTTCGTCGCGCGGCCGATCGGCTCGTTCCTGTTCGGCCACTTCGGCGACCGGATCGGCCGGAAGTCGACGCTGGTCGCGTCGCTGCTGGTGATGGGCCTGTCCACCACGCTGATCGGCTTCGTGCCGGGCTACGATTCGATCGGCAGCCTGGCGCCGATCCTGTTGTGCATCCTGCGTTTCGGCCAGGGCATCGGCCTCGGCGGCGAATGGGGCGGCGCGGCGCTGCTCGCCACCGAGAATGCGCCGGCCGGCAAACGCGGCTGGTTCGGGATGTTCCCGCAACTCGGGCCGTCGATCGGTTTTCTGGCTTCCAACGGCCTGTTCTTCGCGCTGGCGCTGTCCCTGAGCGACGAGCAATTCCGCAGCTGGGGCTGGCGCGTGCCGTTCCTCGTGAGCGCCGTGCTGGTCGCGCTCGGCTTGTACGTGCGCCTGAAAATCGCCGAGACGCCCGCGTTCCAGGCGGCGATCGACCGCAAGGAACGCGTCAAGGTGCCGATCGCCACGCTGTTGTCGCAACACTGGCTGCCCACTCTCCTCGGCGCGCTCGCGATGGTGGTCTGCTACACGCTGTTCTACAACGCCACCACGTTTTCGCTGTCGTACGGCGTGTCCGTGCTGCATATTCCGCGGCCGACGTTCCTCGGTCTGCTGTGCATCGCCGTGGTGTTCATGGCGCTCGCCACGCCGCTCTCGGCCTGGGCCGCCGACCGCTATGGGCGCAAGCCGGTGCTGATCGTCGGCATCATCGCGGCGATCCTGTCGGGCTTCACGATGGCGCCGCTGCTCGGCAGCGGACAGACGCCGCTGGTGCTGCTGTTCCTCGTCATCGAACTGTTCCTGATGGGCGTGACCTTCGCGCCGATGGGCGCGCTGCTGCCGGAGCTGTTTCCGACCAACGTGCGCTATACCGGCGCGGGTGTGGCGTATAACCTGGGCGGGATTCTCGGCGCGTCCGTGGCGCCGTATATTGCCCAGATGCTGGCCGCGCGCGGCGGCTTGCCTTGGGTCGGCGCGTATGTGTCGATTGCCGCGGCCGTCAGCATGATCGGCGTGCTGTGCATGCGCGAAACGCGCGACACGCGGCTGATGTAATGTGAGGCGCCAGACTGGATTGGCGCCCCGCTCTCCCAGTGCCGCCGCGGCGTGCGATTCTCGCGCCGCGGCGGTACAGTCCCCCTCCCCGCTTTACACCCGCTGCTTGCCGAGCATTCCTGAGTAAATTCCCTGCCTTGCGCGTCTTTTTGACATGCCTATACTCGACTCCAATAACCCTATGGCGAGCAGGGAGGCACGGATGAACATTCATCTCCACAACGCGGATATCGTCATGATCATTGCGCTGGCGCTGCTATGTTCGCTGCTGCTTGCATTGCGCTTTCGACCGGCGACATGGAAAGGCATTGTCGTGGAAGCGTTGGCTGCGAATGCGGCGGCCATCGCCGCCGTAGTCGCGTTCGAAATGCTGCTGGCCTGACGCGGACGAATGTCGCGGCGCCCTCCTTCGGCGCCGCGGCACTTAACCGGAGTAGTTACCGGTAGTAATAGCCGCCGTGGTGGTAGTACCCACCACCGCCGTAATAGCCCGGTGCCGGTGCGACGATGCAGCCACCGAGTGCCGTTGCGAGCAGCGTGCCTGCGATCAGGCTCAAGATTAAACGTTTCATATTGTTCTCCATCGAGTCAGAGTCATTCGAGCCGAAACCCCGAATGACTCGATTGAACACGACGGCGCCTCGCGCAAGCGTTGCCATTTGTAAGGGAAGATCACGGCGGTGTTACATGATCGAGGCGCGCCACGGGCTGCATCCGAAGCGCGACCACGACGAATTCATATCAGAGGAAAACACCACCTATACTTGTTTGAACGTGCCGGTCCGGCGCGAGCCTTGCTAGCGGTGCATACGCCGTGCAAATGAAAATGCCGGCGAGCGTGCATGCGATCAGGCACGCGACAAGGCTGCTTTTGCATCGCGCGAAAAATGCGCGAGTAAGCCAATTAGGTACTCAACGAAAAGCGACAGATTTAACAGGCGTGTAATGCGCGGCGCCGCGGTTCCTCTCTGCCCGCTGTTCCCCGACGCGGGCGTTTTTCGGAGGCGTTACGAGGCAGCGCCCGTTTGATCGGGCGGACTGCACGTCACGCCTCTTTTCTTTTCGGGCAAACGATTGCGCAAGAAAGACGGAGAGACCCGGCGCTCAGGCAGCGGCCGAACCGTGTTGCACGGCCACGTCATGCGGCTCGGTGTGAACGTAGTCGATTGCCGCGAGCGCGGCGCTAACGGACGGCACTGACTGGCCGTCACCGATCGAGATGGAGCGGAACGGCGATTCGATGCCGTAATGCGCGGGCGGGGTCGCCACGAAGATCATCACCGTGCGCTTTTGCAGCGCGTGCGCAAGATGGACGAAGCCGGTGTCCGTGCCGATCACGAGGGCGCACGCGTCGATCATCTGCGCGATTTCGGTCACGCTCATTTTCGGCAGCACCGTCGCGCCCGGCAACTGCGCCGCGATCTGCTCCGCTTCGATCCGCTCGCCTTCCGAGCCCCACGGCAGCACCAGTTGAAAACCGCGCTGCGTCAACTCGCGGCCGATCGCCACCCAATGGGTCACCGGCCATTTCTTGTCGTCTTTCGAGGTGGCGTGAAAGAACGCCGCGACCGGTGCGCCATTCGAGACGAACGGAAGCCCGGTGGACTCCGGCAGCCGCAGTTTGAACACAGCCGGGCCTTCTATCTCGTAGCCGAGCGCCTCGCCCGCACTGATCCGCATGCCGTGCCATGCATTGCACTGCGGACGCCGGGCGAACCGCCCGGTGTAAGCGAACGCGGCGCCGCGTTCGCCGAGATCCGGAGCCTGATAGCCGATGCGCCGCGACGAACGCGCCAGAAACGCGATGATCGCGCTTTTGTACACGCCCTGAATGTCGATGATGAAATCGTAGCGGTAGGCGCGCAGTTCGGCGATCGACGCCCAGATCGATTTGAAATCGGCCCACCGGCGCGCCTTCTTGAAGCGGCGCAGCGGCGCGCATAGCACGCGGTCCACGTTCTCGCTCCAGTGCACTACTTCGGCGAATGCTTCGTCGGCGGCCCAATCCACCTGAACGCCGGGAAACGCGCGTTTGATATCGGCGACGACGGGCAAAGCCTGCACGATATCGCCGAGTGAAGTGACCTTGACGATAAGGACTCGCTTCATTGAAGACCTGTGAGTTGTTCGAACATCAAAACATTTTAGCCGACGAATGCGATGACCTCTGCCGAACCGCACAGCGCGCACTTCGGGCATTAATACGGCGGGTTACATCGAATGCCTTACACGCAGCTCTTTTACACCATTTCAAAATACTTTCATACCGGCTCGCGGGGCGTCGCGCGCCTTATACTGCATCCTTTGCACCAGCATTCGCTCATGTTCGTGCCACTCACGCTCCGTCCGTCCAGTCTCGTTCGCCGCGCGAGGCGGCTCTGGCGCCAATATGGCGTCTTCTGGCTCGGCGCGATCGCGGTCGGCCTCGTCGCGGTGCTGTACGCGCGGCTGATCGACTGGGGCTACGGCGAATTCCGCGCCCTTCAGCACGAGCATGTGTGGGCGCCCCTGTTCATCACGCCCGCGGTCGGAGCGCTCGCCGTCTGGCTCACGCGCAAATTCTTCCGCGGTGCCGAAGGCAGCGGCATTCCGCAGGTCATCGCTATCCTTCACTCGAAACCCGGCGCATACGGAGCGCGGCTGCTGTCGTTTCCCATTCTGCTGGGCAAGATCGCCGTGTCGTTTCTGGCGATTCTCGGCGGCTTCACGATCGGCCGCGAAGGTCCGACCGTGCAGGTCGGAGCCGCGTTGATGTTCAATCTGCGACGGCTCTATCCGCGCTCGAATGCATTGATCGAACGGCAACTGGTGCTGGCCGGCGCGGCGGCAGGTCTATCCGCCGCGTTCAACACGCCGCTCGCCGGCATCGTCTTCGCGATCGAGGAATTGACGCGCAGCTTCGAGGCACGCACGAGCGGCGTGCTGATTACGGCGATCATCATTGCCGGCGTGATCGCGCTCGGTTTGAACGGCAATTACACCTATTTCGGCACGATTCAGATCGGCGCGCACTTCCCCAATCTGATGGCGCTTGCCGTGCTGCTCACGGCGGTTGTCACCGGCCTTGCAGGCGGCGCGTTCGGCTGGCTGCTGCTGAATACCGCGCGCTGGATTCCGGCGCCGCTGCGTCGATTGCATGGCGAGCGGCCGGTCGCGTTCGCCGCGCTGTGCGGTTTGGTAATCGCGGTGGTCGGCCTGATTTCGGGCGGCACCACGTTCGGCAGCGGCTACGCGGAAGCCCGCGGATTGCTCGACGGGCATGCACAGTTGTCGGTGTTTTATCCGTTCATGAAAATGATCTCGATGGTCGGCTCATACCTGCCGGGCATTCCGGGCGGCATCTTCGCGCCGTCGCTGTCGATCGGCGCGGGCTTCGGCAATCTGCTGCATCAAGTGTTCGGCTCGATGGATTTACCAATGCTGATCGCGCTCGGCATGGTCGGCTATCTGGCCGCCGTCACGCAGTCGCCGATCACCTCGTTCGTAATCGTGATGGAAATGATCAACGGCCACGCGTTAGTGATCTCGCTGATGGCCACCGCGTTGATTTCGAGCCGCGTGTCGCGGCTGTTCGCGCCGCCGCTGTACGAGTCGCTGGCGGCGCGCTATATGGCGCTGCTGGCACAACCGGCGCCCGCGCCGGTGCCGGTTGCGCCCGAAGTCGAAGCGCCCGCGCCGGCCGCGACGCAAGCCGATGATGAGCCGCCCGCCAAAGACACACACGTAGACAGCGGCGGCGCAGCGCGTCAGTAGACGACCACGGCCGGCGCGCGCAGATACACCGGCCGCGCCGGCACGACGACGCAGCCGGCCAGCATGACCGCCAGAACGGCGATCAGAAGCAGATTCTTTTTCATCACAAGGGTTTCCTGGAACACGCAGGCCGGCGCTACGCCGGGCGCATGCGCGGTGCCTATGTCGTCGAAATGGAACGGGCGGCACGCGCGGCGTTCACCGCGCCGTGCCGCAAGCCGTGGGAGCCTGTGGCGCTAATTACGCCCAGTGGCCTTCAACCCAGCGGTAGTGCGGGCCGTGCGCGACCCAGTGGCCCGGCACCCAGTGATAGCCCACGCGCGCGGCCTGCCAGTGACCGCCTATCCACACATAGCGGCCATGATCCCAGCGCCAGTGACCGCGATCCCACACGTAGCCGACACGCGGCGCGGGCACCGCTTCGTAGTGCACCGGCGGCGGCGCGGACGGCGCGATCACGACGACTTCCGCCGCAGAAGCGGATGCCATAGCGGTTGCGCCAGCGGCGATCAATACGGCGTTGGCGAGCAGCAAACGAAAGGTCTTGTTCATGTTGTCCCTCTGTAGGTGAACACCGAAGGCGGCGTTACCCGTTTAATGCGCGAGGGGATGCAATGGCTGACCGTGGGCGTGTAACGCCACGCGCTGAAGTGCAACGGATTATTTCGACGCGAGGCCAAGGCGCGCGCGAACAAGCACTGAGGCAGCGGGACCGACAAAAAGGAACGACAGAGCGGCGCGAACCGGCGCGCTCACGCGCTTCGCCCCATCACGTCATTCCGACGCACCGCAGCGAAGCGCGCGGCACGTCATATGAAACCGGCCGCGAAACGGAACAGACCCGGCGATCAGGCCTGCGGTATTTCGATCTTGACCTCGAGCACTTCGAGATCGTCCTGACGTTCGAGGCTCACGCGAATATCCTCATGGGAAATCTTCACGTACTTCGAGATCACGGCCACCAGTTCGCGTTGCAACGCAGGCAGGTAATCGGCAGGCGCATGGCCGCCGGCGCGCTCATGCGCGATGATCAACTGCAGGCGTTCCTTCGCTACCGACGCGGACTTCTTCTTCTCGCCCAGCAAAAACGAAAGAATCGACATTACGTGCGCTCCCCTTACTTGGTGCCGAAGAGGCGCTGCAGCAGCCCGGGCTTCTGGTAGTCGGTAAAGCGAAGCGATTTCTGCTCGCCGAGGAAACGCGACACGACGTCTTTATAGGCTTCGGCCACGTCGGTGCCGTCCAGGTGCACCGCCGGCAAGCCCTGGTTCGATGCGTGCAGCACCGCTTCCGATTCCGGAATCACGCCGATCAGGTCGATGCGCAGGATTTCCTGGATGTCGGTGAGCGACAGCATTTCGCCTTCGCTGACGCGCTTGGGGTTGTAGCGGGTAATCAGCAGATGTTCCTTGATCGGCTCCTTGCCTTCGATCGCGCGCTTGGTCTTCGACGACAGAATGCCGAGGATACGATCGGAGTCGCGCACCGACGAGACTTCCGGATTCGTCACGATCAGCGCTTCGTCGGCGAAATGCATGGCGAGCAGCGCGCCCGATTCGATACCGGCCGGCGAATCGCAGACGATGTATTCGAAATCCATCGCGATCAGGTCGTTGATGACCTTCTCGACGCCTTCCATGGTGAGGGCGTCCTTGTCACGCGTTTGCGACGCGGGCAGGATGAACAGGTTCTCGCACTTCTTGTCCTTGATGAGCGCCTGGTTCAGATTCGCTTCACCCTGGATCACATTGATCAGGTCGTACACCACGCGGCGTTCACAACCCATGATGAGGTCGAGGTTACGCAGGCCGACGTCGAAGTCGATCACGGCGGTTTTGCTGCCACGCAGAGCGAGGGCCGATGCAAAACTCGCGCTCGTGGTCGTCTTGCCCACGCCACCCTTGCCCGAAGTCACCACAATGATTTTTGCCATTACCCTTACCTTGTGTTCGTCAAATTCATCAATTATGTGCGGCCCTATTTGCCTGAAACGCCGCGTGCCCCGGATTGATCGAGGCAGCGCGCTTCACGTCGCTCAGGTGAGCCGCAGTGGTTCGATCATCAACTTTTCTTCTTCGAGCCAGATCTGCACCGGCTTGCCGAGCACGTCGGCCGGCAGCGGGTTCTCGGTCGTTCGATAGATGCCTGCGATCGAGATGAGTTCCGGCTCGAGACACGTACAGAAAATGCGCGCGTCGTGATTGCCCTGCACGCCGGCCAGCGCCCGGCCGC
This sequence comes from Paraburkholderia dioscoreae, assembly GCF_902459535.1. Lineage (NCBI taxonomy): Bacteria > Pseudomonadati > Pseudomonadota > Betaproteobacteria > Burkholderiales > Burkholderiaceae > Paraburkholderia > Paraburkholderia dioscoreae. The sequence continues at coordinate 992,041 of NZ_LR699553.1, read as the reverse complement.
GCAGCGGCGCGTAAATATGGATGTTGCCTTCCGCGATCACTTCCGCACCGTAGCTCACGAGGCCGAGCACGACCAGGTCGCCCTTGGCGTAAATGCGCTGACCGGAGCGCAACGGCTTGTCGACCACCATGGTTTGCGACGAGGTGGCAAGACGCACCGGCTCCGCGGCCGGCGCAGGCTCGACGGCGGCGGCCGTGGCCGGCGTGCCGCTTTCCGGCGTGACCAAGGCCGCTTCGAACAGATCGGCCGGCGGCGTGGCCGTCGCGGCGGTGACAGCCGGCGCCGTGGCGGAGGCGCTGTCTTCATCCGCAGATCTAGCGGCGGCGCCACGGCGGTCGCGCGCTTCGAGCAGCGGCAAAGCTGACTCCGCCGCCCACGCCTGCTGCGCGTTGGCGACCACGCCGACCGGTCGCATGCGCACGCTGTCGAGCAGTTGCGCGATGTCGGCGAGCGGCACGCGTTCGTTCCCGGCGAGGCGCCGCACGTCGATCGCGACGACGTCGTTAGCGAAAAACTCGGGAGTCGCCTCGAAGCGCCGGGTCAGTTCGGCACGCATGGCGTCGAGGTCGGTTGTCTTGACCACGAACAGGAGGGTGTCGACAGAGCCGCTGCGAAGTTCGAAAAAGGGCGATTTCTTGGGCGACATAGCGTTCTGCAAAAATTTTTGCGTATTTTACAGGCGTCGACGCGTGCGGCGAGCTTTTTTGCCGGGAGAGCGGGCCGACGCGATAACAGTGCGGCCATGCACGGGCCGGCCGGTAGATCCGCAACGGCCGCGCGGTGGCCAGTCACGTGGCCAATCACGTAGCCCATAACGCGGACAATACGCTGGCCGTTCAGGCCGCGCTTCACGCCGATGATCCGGCGACGCACGCTCAGAAGACACGAATGGGAATCGAGCGGCAGGCTGTCGCGCCGCTCGCAAGATCACTGCTGAAACACCTGCGACGTGGTCGGCACGTGGCGCACCAGCAGACTTTCCGCCTGGTCCGGTGCACGCGCGACGCGCCGATGTTCGCCGGTCGGCCCGAAGCCGAGCGCCTCATAGAAGCGCATGGCGTTGCGATTGGCGTCGGCGACCCACGCGTAGACTTCCGTGGCGCCTTCATTCGCGAGCCACGCAGCGGCCGAATCGACCAGCAACTCGCCACCCCGCAGATGACGCACGGCCGGCGCCACCCACAGCTCGCAAACGAATGCGCGGCGCGCGGCGGTGTGTTCGAAATGCGCTTCGATCAACCCTGCCGGATGACCTTCGGTGTAAAGAATGAAGGTGGTAACAGTGAAGGAAACCGCATGATCCGCGGCGGTGGCGTCGAAACTGGCGGCGTCGGCCGACAACGCGTCCTCAAGCGTGGCGCCGAAGGCATAGGGTGCCTCCCGCAGCGACGCAGTACGGAGTTCGCGGAAAACGGCGCCCTGATCAGCGGCGATACGGCGAACGGTCAATGACGGACTCATGCAGACGAAAACCCCTTGAAACCCTAAGGCGTAGCTTTAACCGAACCGGCGCGAGAGTCAAATCATTCTTTACCGGATTGTGGAACCACGCACAGAGTCTATCCAGACTCAGCAGCATTTCGCGCGCCCGCCGCCGGCACATGCGGCGGCAGGCAGCGCGCCCTTTGCACGCTCAAGGCGCTTCGTAGCTGCCGGTGCCGTCCGGCCACGGCGTCAGCAGCTCATAGCCGTCGTCGGTGACGGCGACCATGTGTTCCCATTGCGCCGACAGCGAGCGGTCTTTGGTGACCACGGTCCAGCCGTCGCGCAACACCGTGGTGCCGGCGCGGCCGGCGTTGATCATCGGCTCGATCGTGAAGACCATGCCCGGCTTCAGGCGTATGCCCTGCCCCGGCTGGCCGTAATGCAGCACCTGCGGCTCCTCGTGGTAGACCTTGCCGATGCCGTGCCCACAATAGTCGCGCACAATCGAGAAGCCGTCGCGCTGCGCGATCTTCTGGATCGCATGACCCACGTCGCCGAGCGTGGCGCCCGGCTTCACTTCGCGGATGCCCGCGAGCATCGCCTCATAAGTCGTGTCGATCAGCTGGCGCGCCACCGTGCTCGGCTGGCCGACGCAATACATGCGGCTCGTGTCGCCGAAATAGCCGTCCTTGATGATCGCGACGTCGATATTGATGATGTCGCCGTCTTTCAGGACTTCGCCGCGATTGGGGATGCCGTGGCACACCACCGAGTTGACCGAGGTGCAGATAGTCTTCGGAAATCCCAAATAGCCGACATTTGCCGGAATCGACTTTTGCGTATTGACAATGTAGTCGTTGCACAGTGTGTCCAGCTCTTCAGTGGAGACACCGGCCTTGATATGCTCGCCGATCATCGCCAGCACGTCGGCCGCGAGGCGGCCCGAAATGCGCAGCCTGGCGATGTCGTCGGGAGTCTTGTAGGTAATGGCCATGAATTCGGTCGATGTGGGTCGAATAGGAAAGTCGATGTTCAATCGATCGCCCAATTGTACAGAGGATCGCCACAAGGCTTGCGCGAGCCATGCCAAACCGGCCAAGCTGGAAATTTGGGCAGCACCTCCCTGTCGGCCTACAGCAATAAATCAGTATGCCTTACTGACGCATTTCATCTCTGCAAAAATCCCGAACTTCACGATGTGTTTTCCGGAGCGCCTCGAATCGCCGTTTTATTCGGACGCCCCGAGAGCGGGCACACGTCAGTCCGCTTTCGAAAGGACGAACTGCATCACGTCAGTACGTCGTTCGTCGAAACCGGCTTCGCAATACGTCAGATACAGCCGCCAGGTGCGCACAAAAATCTCGTCGAACCCTTGCGTGCGGATCGTCTCGAGTTGCGCTTCGAATGCGTCGCGCCAGCGGCGCAAGGTTTCCGCGTAATCGCGGCCGAATGCGAGCGACGCGCAAGCAACGAGTCCGGCACGCCGCGCCGCCAGGCCGAAGCGCTGCGGACTCGGCAACATGCCGCCCGGAAAGATGAACTCGCGAATGAAATCGCTCGTCGCGCGATACGCGGCAAAATGCGAGTCGTCGATCGTGATGGTTTGCACCAGCGCGCGCGCGCCCGGCCGCAGACGTTCGCGCAGAATGCGGAAGTAGGTCGGCCAGAACTTTTCGCCGACTGCCTCGAACATTTCGATCGATACGATGCCATCGTACTGACCGGTCAAGGTGCGATAGTCGCGCAGTTCGAGTTTCACGCGGTCGCCCAGACCCGCTTCGCGCACACGCTGCTGCCCGGATTCGAACTGCGCCGGCGAGATCGTCACGCCGTGCACGTGGATGCCGAGGCGTGCCGCGTGCATCGCAAAACCGCCCCACCCGCAGCCGATTTCCAGAATGTGCATGCCTTCGCGCAAACCGAGCGCATCGACGATCCGTTGATATTTCGCGTGCTGCGCGTCTTCGAGCGATTGATGCAAATTGCCGTCGAACACGGCGCTCGAATAGGTGAAGGTCGGGTCGAGCCACTGCGCGTAAAACGCGTTGCCAATGTCGTAGTGCGCGTGAATATTGCGCCGGCTGCCCGAACGCGTGTTCGGCCTCAGCTTGTGGCGCAGCCCGTACCAAAGTTGCGCGAGCCAGCCGCCATACACCGTGCGTTGCAAAGCGCGCTCGTTGCGGATCGCGACGCGCAGTAGCGCGGCCAGGTCGGGCGTATCGACCCAGAAGGCGCGCCACGCGTCTGCGAAACCGATATCGCCTTTGCGCAAAATCGCGCCGCACGCGCGCCAGTCATGCATTTCCAGGCGCGCGCCGGGCGCTGCGTGGGGATCGCCGAATACGCGCTGTTGGCCGTCCGGTGTGGTCAGGATCAGATGCCCTACCTGAATCCGCTCGAGCAAGGAGAGGAACAGACGGCCTGACGCGGGGGCGGCCTGGTGCCCGCTCAGGGTTCTTGAAAGCGCCATGACGGAATCTCCTCAATCGGGCGAAACGGGGCGAGCGGCGGAGGTTGGTTGGCCCGTTGCGGTAGGGTCGGCGGATGCGTCGGCGGTCTGACCCGGTGCGGGGTTCTTGCCGTAAAACGGCGCGTTCCTGAGAGCAAGTCGCAGGGCCTGCCAGTGAATTCTCGTGACGACACCAACCGTCAGCAGCGGCTGGCGCAGCAGCGCGGCGAGCGCGGTCGCGCGCGTTAGCGGCGTCAAACGGCCGCCCAATGCGGTGCGCAGCAACAGGCCGTCCGCGTCGTGATAGTCGATCGAGACCGACGCGCTGTTGAGCGATTCCTTGATGCGGAAGGTGTAGCCGCCCTCCACGCGACAAAACGGCGACACGTGCAGCACTTTGCGGCACATGAGCCGCGTGTCCGCAGTGATCGGTGCGTTGCCGTCCGCACTCAGCAGATAACTGTGGCGCTCGCCGAATGTGTTGCGCACTTCGGCCAGCAGCGCGCGCAACCGGCCTTCGCGATCATGACAAAACCAGAAGCTGACCGGATTGAACGCATAGCCGAATACGCGCGGGAAAGCTTGCAACCAGATCCGGCCGTTCGCTTCTTCAACACCGGCTTGCGATAGTTGCGCGCGCATCCATGTGGCAAGGTCGCTGCCGTCGCGCGGACCGTGGTCACGCTGATGCAGACCAAGCGGCCGCCAACGGTCTATGCCGAACCAGCCGCTATCGAGCGCGGTCAGCCTATCCAGGTCGCAACGCACGTAAAACACCGGGTAGGTGAAGCGATGATGCTTCGGCCGCAGACGCTCGTGCATCACCTTGCCGGTCAGAAGCCAGGCGGCCGGATCGGTGCAGGTGCAGGTGCTGTTGCGGCTGTCGCTCGGCGGTTTCATAGCCTGGCCCATGCCGGCGACGCGTCGAAATCCGCGGCCACGCGCAGCGCCGATTTCAGACCGTCCTCGTGGAAGCCGTAGCCCGTCCACGCGCCCGCGAACCAAGTGCGGCGCTTGCCCTGCAGCGAAGGCAGACGGTGCTGCGCGTCGATAGCGGCCAGATCGAACAGCGGATGGTCGTACACGAAGCGGCGCAATTCGGCGCCCGGCACCGGCTGGGTCACCGGGTTGAGCGTGACGACGAGCGGCGTGCTGAACGGCAGCGGCTGCAACTGATTGACCAGATAGCTGACGCACACCGGATGCGTGCCGTCGACACTTCGGCTGCCCAGGTAATTCCACGCCGACCACACGCGCTGCCGACGCGGCAGCAGATTGGTATCCGTATGCAGCACGGCGACGTTCGGTTGATAGCGCACGGCGGCGAGTACGCCGCGCTCGTCCTGATCGGCGTCTTCCAGCAGACGCAGCGTGGTCGGCGCGTGCGTGGCGAGCACCAGCGCGTCGAAGCGCTCGGTGCCGCCGTCGGTGAACACGTCGACGCCGTCGGCGTCGCGCCGCACGCCGCGGACCGCCGTGCCGATGCGGACATCGCCGAGCGTGCCCGCTATCTGCCTCACGTATTCCCGGCCACCGCCTGCCACGGTCTTCCACTGCGGCCGGCGGTTCACCTGCAACAGCGCATGGTTCAGACAGAAGCGCAGGAACGTCGCGGCCGGGAACGCGAGGATGTCGGCGGTGGCGCTCGACCAGATCGCGGCGGCCATCGGCAGCAAATACTGCCGCTGGAAGGCGCCTCCGTAGCCGCCTTCGGTCAGCAACTCGCCCATCGACGCACGCGTTTGAATCGCCAGTTCGAGGTTGCGTTGCGCGCCGCCGTTAAAGCGCACGATGTCGCGCAGCATGCCGATGAAGGTCGGCGAAAACAGGTTGCGACGCTGCGCGAACACCGTGTTCAGACTGCTGCCGGCCCATTCGAGGCGGCCCGCGTCGAGCGAAACCGAGAAGGTCATGTCGCTCGGATGCGACCGGACGCCCAGTTCGGCGAGCAGCGCGATCAGGTTCGGATAGGTGCGGTCGTTGAACACCAGGAAGCCGGTGTCGACCGGATGGCTGTGGCCATCGAGCGTGACGTCCACGGTGTTGGTGTGGCCGCCCAGATAGCCGGCCGATTCGAACAGCGTGACACGATGATTGCGCGTGAGCAGATAGGCGCTAGCCAAACCCGAGATACCGGCGCCGATGACCGCGACCCGCGAGCCGCGCGGCAGTGGTGAGGTCGGTGCGGAATGGGGCATGGGCGCCTCTCCTGATCGGGGGCGCGCGGTCGGTTAGTGGGGTGTGCGGCGAGGGTTGCGCGTCCTTGAGGGGATTTACGCAGCCAAGGGTGAATTGGATGCAAAGGCGGTGGATCGAGCCATTTTTGATTCAACAGGTCTGGGTAGCCCGATCGTGCGAAGGCGGGTGATGCCATTTCGCGGCTGTCTTCGGCGCCCAGCATGTGGATGCGGACAAGTCGTGCGGCGCCGATTGACCGCACCGCCGCTGTCCGCCGCATTTCACCTGGCCGGCGCTTCGGTTCAAGGCTTGCTGCTTGCGTCTGTACCGGGTCGGGGCAGCGTGAAATTCAGGGTGCCGCGTCCAGAATTGAGGTCCACGTCGATCCCTTTCGCGTCCGGAGAATCCGGATCGACCTTGGGCCAGGACAGATGAAACCACGTGCCCTTGTCGTCGGTGATCGCGGCGTAGGTGGTCCCGTCCGGCGCGAAGCTTTCCTGAAGCACGTGTGTGCCGTTGCCGTCGAATATATCGATGCCCGCCAGGTCGTCCCGATCGTCGAATTGCACGTACTTGCCTGGGGGAACGGACGGAGGCGGTTGCGGCACGAAGATGTCCTTCACCTTTCCATTGTCGTAGTAAGTGAAGGTGGTCGGCGACCCGGCTTGCGGATTCGGCGAGGGGACTGCGGATATTTGCGGGTCACGTCCATTGATCGAAAAGCTGTCATGCGATCGCTTTCCCGTCACCGGGTCTCTGGGGCCGAACAGATCGAACTCCGTGCCGCGTTTGGTATCGGTCACGAAGTATCGACTCCCGTCCCGTCCGATGGTCTCCTGCGAGTGTCTGCCGTTGCCGTCAAAGTTTTCCATGCTCTGCAAGTTCCCCTGGTCGTCGAAGTGCAAGTAGCGGCCCGGGGGAACGGGTGGAGGCGATTGCGGTATGAAGTCGTTGCGATTTCCGGTCTGGTCGTGGGTCACGGCCGGCGGTGGAATATTCACGTTGGTCATGGAGGATCCTCGTTGCGGGTCCAGAGGAAATCGAGAGCACAATGCTTCGAAATTCAGGAAGCCCTGGTTTGCTGGATGAACCAAGGACATATTCGAATGTTGCGGTGGGCAATGGGTAGTGCATATACGAGACGGGCGGCCGCCTTTTCCAATGCAACCATCTCCAACTGCCGAGGAATCGCTGCTTTTGCCTGATCGAACGCAGGGACTTCCGTTGGCCGCTTCGCGTCCAGTTTTACCAGCACGCGTGCATTATCGACAACGAGTGGCGCAGGGGTAACGCCACCGCGAGGCAACTGCGCCAGCGCCTGGGCTAACGGCAACGGCACACCTTGTGTATGCTCGTCGATAACCGGTGTTCTGAAGCTGACCCACGCTAGCTCACCACCGACAGACCTGCTCGGTGCGGTGCTGTGCTGTGCTCCCGGGCGAGCCGGTCGAATGCCACGCCGGATTTCAATTGTGCAAGGACAACAGCGGCCGTTGCGTCGTCCGCGATCGAAACGCTGCGAGGCTTGTATTCATCCTTGCCGAGTGACGCGACGATCTGATCGTACTGAGCTCTTACCTGCAATCCGTGACCGGTTCCGCGTGTGGGTGCTTATATCAACGCCAGCGTTCCGTTCCACTTCTGGAATCGACGCACGACAGTCTGCTCATACGCGAGTCGTCGTCGTGCCCCTCTCCGCCTCGTGTAAAGTGGACGAAGTCGAGTGCCAAACGTATGCGCATCGCCTCCGGCAAAGTCTAAGCAGAAACTCCGACGCGCTACGAAACGTACGTGGGACAGTAAAGAACCCCAGACGCGCAAAACTGTCTTGATAGTCGAGTTGACAGTCGAAAAGCAAAAACCCCGCAGAATGAAAATTCTGCGGGGTTTTCTAAATTTGGCGGAAAGGGTGAGATTCGAACTCACGGTACCCCTAAAGGTACACTGGATTTCGAGTCCAGCGCATTCGACCACTCTGCCACCTTTCCGTGTCTTCCAACTCGCAACAACCGTACTGCAGGGCTGCTATCAAGCCAGATCCAAGCGGGTCGCTGCTTGGGAGAGAAAGATTATAGAACAGCTTAATTCGATTTCCAAGCCCCTCGTCAAAAATTTTTAAAGAGGCTTGGCAACCATTCACGGCAACCCGCCGCGCTCAAATCAGGCAGCCGGCAATTCCAGCCGCTCCAAACCGCCGAGGTACGGGCGCAACGCGGTCGGCACAGTGACCGAACCATCGGCGTTCTGGAAGTTCTCCAGCACCGCCACGAGCGTACGGCCGACGGCCAGCCCCGAACCATTCAGCGTATGCACCAGCTCCGGCTTGCCCTGCGCATTGCGATAACGGGCCTGCATGCGGCGAGCCTGGAACGACTCAGTATTCGAGCAGCTCGAAATTTCGCGATACGTATTCTGCGCCGGCACCCACACTTCCAGATCGTACGTCTTGGCAGCAGAAAACCCCATGTCGCCGGTGCACAGCGTAATCACGCGGTACGGCAACTCCAGCTTCTGCAGAATCGTTTCAGCGTGGCCGACCATCTGTTCCAGCGCGTCGTACGAGGTCTCCGGCGCGACGATCTGCACCATCTCGACCTTGTCGAACTGATGCTGGCGGATCAGACCACGCGTGTCGCGGCCATACGAGCCCGCTTCCGAGCGGAAGCACGGCGAATGCGCGGTCAGCTTGATCGGCAGCGCGTCCGCTTCGACAATGCTGTCGCGCACCGTGTTCGTCAGCGAAATTTCCGACGTGGAAATCAGATATTGCGTAACCGTGTTTTCGTCACCGCCCCTTTCGACGCGGAACATGTCGTCGGCGAACTTCGGCAGTTGGCCGGTGCCGTACAGAATTTCCGGATTCACGATGTACGGCGTGTAGATCTCCGTATAGCCGTGGTGCTGCGTGTGCGTGTCGATCATGAACTGCGCCAGCGCGCGATGCAGCCGTGCAATCTGGCCGCGCAGCATGGTGAAGCGCGCGCCCGAGAGCTTCGCGCCGGTCTCGAAGTCGAGCCCGAGCGGCGCGCCGACGTCCACATGATCCTTCACCTCGAACTCGAACTGGCGCGGTGTGCCCCAGCGGCGCACTTCCACGTTTTCGGTTTCGTCCTTGCCCAACGGCACGCTTTCGTGCGGCAGGTTCGGCACGCCGAGCAGCATGTCCGACAGACGCTTCTGGATCTCGTCGAGCCTGGCCGCCGAAGCCTTCATCTCGTCGCCGATACCGCTCACTTCGGCCATCACCGCCGAGGTGTCCTCGCCCTTGCCTTTCAGCGCGCCGATCTGTTTCGACAGACTGTTGCGGCGCGCCTGCATCTCTTCGGTACGGGTCTGGGTATCGCGGCGTTCCGCTTCGAGCGCGGTGAAGGCCGCCACGTCGAGGGTATAGCCGCGGTCGGCGAGGCGTTTGGCAACGCCGTCGAGGTCTTTGCGCAGCAGCTGAATGTCGAGCATGGAATGGGGCGGATGTTCGTTGTATGAAGGTGGGATTTTAGCGCACCGGCGCGGGCGGCCGGTGGGTTAGATGGTCAGCGTGAGCGCAAAGCCGACCGGGCGTGCGCCGCTGCGCGAGACAAGGTACGAACCGACGCGCTCAACGAGGCGCATTGCGAAGCGCAAACAGACTGCACGACGAGGTAAAGACCGAGCCGCGGAACAAGCCGCGAAAAAGCCGCACCACGAGCCACAAACCAGCCACAAACCGAACTGCGAAAAAAGCACCCAGCAACGCACCGGACCAGCTCACCCCTTCTTCGGCTTGTTCTCGCTACGCCACTGCGCGTCCAGTTCGGCCAGACGCGCCATCTTGTCGCCGATCTTGCCTTCCAGACCGCGCGGCGTCGGTTCGTACCAATGCGGATCGCGCATGTTCTCCGGCAGATAGGTCTCGCCGGCCGCGTACGCATCGGGTTCGTCGTGCGCGTAGCGGTATTCGTGACCGTAGCCGAGTTCCTTCATCAGCCTGGTGGGCGCGTTGCGCAGATGCACCGGCACGCCGCGCGACTGGTCTTTGCTGACGAAGCGGCGCGCCTCGTTATACGCGTTGTACCCGGCATTGGACTTCGGCGCGACCGCCAGATAGATGATGGCCTGCGCAAGCGCCAGTTCGCCCTCAGGCGTGCCGAGGCGCTCATAGGTTTCGGCGGCGTCGAGCGCGATGCGCGCGGCGCGCGGATCGGCGAGGCCGATATCTTCCCACGCCATGCGCACGATGCGGCGCGCCAGATAGCGCGGGTCCGCGCCGCCGTCGAGCATGCGGCAGAACCAGTACAGCGCGCCGTCCGGGCTGCTGCCGCGCACCGATTTATGCAGCGCGCTGATCTGGTCGTAGAATGCGTCGCCGCCTTTGTCGAAGCGGCGCAGGTTTTCGGCAAGCGCACTGCCGAGCAAGGCACCGTCGATCTCTGTGGTCTTTTGCTGTGAAGCCGCCCGCGCGACGATTTCGAGGTTGTTCAGCAGCTTGCGGCCGTCGCCGTCGGCGGAACCGATCAGCGCGTCGCGGGCTTCGTCGGTGAACGTGAGGCCGCCGAGTTCCTTTTGCGCGCGCTCGAGCAGCTCGCGCTGCTCTTCGTCGGTCAGGCTTTTCAGCACGTAGACGGCGGCACGCGAGAGCAAAGCGCTATTCACTTCGAACGACGGATTCTCGGTCGTCGCGCCGACGAACACGAACAGCCCCGACTCGACGTGCGGCAAGAACGCATCTTGCTGGCTCTTGTTGAAACGATGCACCTCGTCGACGAACACGAGCGTCTGATGCCCGTTCGCGCGATGAATCTGCGCGGTCTCGACGGCCTCGCGGATATCCTTCACGCCCGAGAGCACCGCGGACAACGCGATGAACTCGGCATGAAAGGCATCGGCCATGAGTCGGGCGAGCGTGGTTTTACCGACGCCGGGCGGCCCCCAGAGGATCATCGAATGGGCTTCGCCGGATTCGAATGCGACCCGCAGCGGCTTGTTCGGGCCGAGCAGGTGCTTCTGGCCGATCACTTCGTCGATATTGCGGGGCCGCAGGCGTTCGGCGAGCGGAACATTGGCACGGGTTTCTTCAAACATGACGTTTTGGGGATAATCTCGGCATTTCCGGACGCGGTCCGTGTGAAGGCGGCGTACTGCCGGTGAGCCACGCCAGCACGCAAAAGTGCGGGCAACGTCCTGCATTATGACAGTGACGGCGCCCGAACGAAGGCGGCGCACTGCGCCGGGACGAGCCGGGCGCCGCGACCCGTGCAAAAATCCGGCAAAGTACGACGCAACAGGGCACGCAATCGAAGCCCCAGCCGCGGACATAACAGCAAACGCAACCGCCGACGCAACATCGCATGCAAATCGGCAAGCAACACCAACAGGGACAAGACCAGATGGCACAAGATCCACTCGCCGGCGACGCCGGTTCCACTTACGCACCGCTCATGCCGGTGCCCGATGCGCGCCGCGCGTTCCGCACCGGCGACGCCTTCGCGCTCTGGTTCTCGCTCGGCATCGGCCTGCTGGTCGCGCAAGCGGGCGCGCTGCTGGTGCCCGGGCTGTCGCTGCCGCATGCGTTGCTGGCGATCGTGATCGGCAGCGTGATCGGCGTCGTGCTGCTGGCGCTGGCGGGCGTGATCGGCACGGATACGGGGCTCGCGGCGATGTCGTCTCTGCGGCCGACGCTCGGCGTGCGCGGCGCGTCGGTGCCCGCCGTGCTGAACGCGGTGCAACTGGTCGGCTGGGGTTCGTTCGAGGTGATCGTGATGCGCGATTCCGCCGACGCCCTCGCCAAACAGGCCTTCGGCCTCTCCATGCCGCTCATCTGGACGGTGATCTTCGGGCTGCTCGCGACGCTGCTGGCGATCAGCGGACCGCTCTCGTTCGTGCGGCGCTTTCTGCGCACGTGGGGCATCTGGCTGTTGCTCGCGGGCGCGGCGTGGCTGACATGGAATCTGCTCGCAAAACACGATCTGGCTGCGCTGATGCAGCGTCCGGGCACGGGCGAGATGTCGTTCGGCGGCGCCATCGATCTGGTGGTCGCCATGCCGCTGTCGTGGCTGCCGCTGATCGCGGACTACACGCGCTTCGGCCGGCGCGCCGGTGAGACGTTCCGCGGCACGCTGCTCGGCTACGGCATCGCCAACATCTGGTTTTACGCGCTCGGCGCGATCTACGGCCTCGCGGCAGGCGGCGGCGACGCGCTGCTGACAAGCGCGCTGGCGCAAGCCGGCGGCGGCCTCGCGCTGCTGCTGATCCTGATCGACGAAGTCGACAACGCGTTCGCCGACATTCACTCCGCCGCGGTATCCACGGGCACGTTCTGGACGCGCGGCAGCGTGCCCATCCTGTCGGCGGCGTTCGGCGCGCTGTGCACGCTGATCGCCCTGCTCGTGCCGATGGCGAAGTATCAGAACTTCCTGCTGCTGATCGGCTCGGTGTTCGCGCCGCTGTTCGGCGTGGTGCTGGTGGATCACTTCATCGTGCGCAAGCGCCGTATCGAAGCTGCGGTTCTCGCCGACGTGCGCGGCCGTTACGGCTTCTCGGGCGGCTGGCATCTGAGCGCGTTCCTCGCGTGGGCCATCGGCATCGTCGCGTATCAGGCGATCAATCAATGGCTGCCGAATCTCGGCGCGACGCTGCCCGCGCTGGTAATCGGCGCGGTGTGCTATCTGGCGTTCGTGTCGGCGCGCAAGACTGCGTATGCGTGATTGAACTAACGTCACTGTTAAACGCGAAGAGGCCTGCAAATGCAGGCCTTTTCTGTTTGCGAGGTCACTTCAGCGCGTGGACGCCCGATACTCGACGCCCGGCAGCACGCACAGCAATTCGAACGCGAGATTCGCGCCGAGCAGCGCGGTCGTGCCAAACGGATCGTACGGCGGCGCGACTTCGACCAGATCGCAGCCGACGATATTCAGCCCACGCGAACCGCGAATGATCTCCAGCGCCTGCGGCACCGTCAAACCGGCGATTTCCGGCGTGCCCGTACCCGGCGCAAAGGCCGGATCGATCCCGTCGATGTCGAACGTGATGTACACCGGACCGTCGCCCATGCGCTCGCGCACACGCGCCATCAGCGGCGCGAGCGACTGGTTCCAGCAGGCCTCGGCCTGCACGACTTCGAAACCCTGATCGCGGCACCAGTCGAAGTCTTCCGCCGCGTAACCCGTGCCGCGCAAACCGATTTGCACGACGCGCTCGCAATCGAGCAAGCCTTCTTCCACCGCGCGGCGGAACGGCGTGCCGTGCGCGATCTTCTCGCCCATCATCGTGTCGTTGACGTCGGCGTGCGCGTCGACGTGAATCAGGCCGACCTTGCCGTGCTTGCGATGAATCGCGCGCAGGATCGGCAGCGCGATGGTGTGATCGCCGCCCAGCGTGATCGGCGTGCAATCGTGCTGGAGAATTTCGTCGTACGCGGTTTCGATGCGCTTGATCGAATCGTGCAGGTTGTACGGATTGATCGCGACGTCGCCGAGGTCGGCCACGCGCAGCGAATCGAACGGTGCCGCGCGCGTCGCCATGTTGTACGGGCGCAGCAGCACGGACTCGCTGCGGATCTGGCGCGGCCCGAAGCGCGCGCCGGTACGGTTCGAGGTGCCGAGATCGAACGGCACGCCGACGAAGCAGGCGTCGAACCCTTCGGCCGAGCCGACGTTCGGCAGCCGCATCATCGTCGCAATGCCGCCGCAGCGCGGCATCGCGTTGCCGGACAGCGGCTGCGGCCGTTCGCCGGCTTCGGGGTTAATGAAGGAAGAGGTATTCATCGTGTCTCGGCAATGAAAAAAGGACAGCACGCAAAATCATGCAGACCGGCCGAGGAGGAGCGTCTGAACCGCACCTTGCCGGGCGAATCTCGATTCTTGAGCAGTTTCCCAGAACTTAAAATACCTACGGCATAAACTTCACATTGATTCCCAGCGATGTATCCTGACCCATGTTCTCCCAACTCACCGATCTCGACCTGCGGCTGATCCGCGTATTTCTCGCCATTGTCGACGCGGGCGGCGTCTCACCGGCCCAGGCGACCCTGAACGTCGGCCAGTCGACTATCAGCACACAGCTTGCCACGCTCGAAACGCGCCTCGGCTACCGGCTGTGCGAGCGCGGCCGCGGCGGCTTCAGTCTGACCGCACGCGGCGAGCAGTTCATCGACGCCGCCCGCGCGCTGCTGTCGGCCGTCGATACCTTCGGCATGCAGGCGCGCAACGTGGGCCGCAAGCTGGTCGGCACGCTCGATATCGGCATGATCGGCCACACGCCGGTGTCGGCGAGCACGCGCATCAGCGACGCGATCGGCCGGTTCCGGGCGCGCGATCAGTCGGTGCGGTTTTCCATTCTGGTGCGCTCTCCCGGCGAGTTGGAGGAACTGCTGCTCAATGGGCGGATTCAGATCGGCATCGGCTATTTCTGGCACCGCGTGCCGTCGCTCGAATATACCGAGGTGTTCGCGGAAGATCAGTTCGCTTATTGCGCGAAAGGGCATCCGCTGTTCGCGCAAGCAGGCGAGGTGCAGCCCGCCGAGGCCGCGCAGCATGAATGGGCGTGGCGCAGTTATCCGCTGCCCGAAGCCGAGAGTTCGACCAGGCCGCAGAATGTCACCGCCGTCGCGGACAACATGGAAGCGGTCGCGATGCTGGTGCTCTCCGGGCATCATCTCGGCTATCTGCCGGGGCATTTCGCGGCGCCGTTCGTCAAGCAAGGGCTGCTCGCCGCGCTGAATCCGGCTCAGATGCGCTACCGCGTCGCGTTCCATATGGTCACGCGGGCGCGGCAGCATCGCACGGATATCGTCGAAGCGTTTATCGACGATATGAAGGCCGCGCATCCCATGCAGGTTTTGCAGGTGGATGAATAACGCGCGCAATAAAAAGCCGCGCACGGAGCGCGGCTTTCTGCCAATCACACACCACCCGCAGGCGGTTTATCCGTTGATCACGTCCGCGCCCTTCGGCACCGTGAACTTGAACGCATCGGCCGGTAGCGGCGGATTCTTCTGAATGTTCGAGAAGGTCAGCAGCGTGACGTTGCCGAACACGTCGTGCAATTCCATCGCTTCCAGATTGCCGTCCTTGAAGCCGATGCCCACGCGCTGAAACTGCGTGTCTTTCGCCTTCGGCGTCAGTTCGAGCCAGTCGATGCCGGCCTTCACGCCCGCGTCACGCAGCGTGAAGTTCCTGTCGAGATCGTTGCTGCCGAACAGGATCGCCGCAGGGCTCGCGCCGAGCGCGCCGCCGAGACTGCGCACCGTCACCTGATTCAGATCCTTGTCGTACACGAAGAGCTTGTCGCCGTCCGCTTGCAGCAGTTGGGCATAGGGCTTCTCGTATTGCCAGATGAACTTGCCGGGACGCGCGAACGTGAACGTGCCGCTCGACGTGCCGGTCTTGCCGGCGCCCGTGGTGGACAAGGTACCGCTTGCGCCCTGCGCCTTGCTCGGCGCCCGCACTTCCTGCTGCACGAAGGTGCCGCGCGCCGAATGCACTTGCGCGACGAACGCCTTCAGTTGCTCGGTGCCGCTCGCGAATGCCTGCGATGCGAACAGCACGGACGCGCCGATCGCCACACTGCCCACACTACGCACGAGGGTCCGCGCGAACTGGCCGAAACGGCCGGATTGAGCATTCTCTCGAGCGTGCTGCTGCGCGAATAGCCGCATGTAGTTTTCTCCCTTGATTGAATTCGTTGAGCGGTCATGACCGACGGCGCGCCACCGCTTCGCGTCGGAACCGAGGCCATCTGGCTCACTCCGCTTCCCGCGCCGGCGCCAGAATCTCGCGATTGCCGTTCGACGACATGGCCGACACCACGCCCGAGTTCTCCATCTGCTCGAGCAGGCGCGCCGCGCGGTTATAGCCGATGCGCAAATGCCGCTGCACCAGCGAGATCGACGCGCGGCGGTTCTTCAACACTACGTCGACCGCCTGGTCGTATAACGGGTCCGACTCGCCGTCGCCCGATCCGGTTCCCCCCGCGCCTGCGGAGCCTTCGTCGCCCTCGCCCGTCACGCCGCCTTCGAGAATGCCCTCGATGTAGTTCGGCTCGCCCTGTTCCTTGAGTTTGTCGACCACACGATGCACTTCCTCGTCCGACACGAACGCGCCGTGCACGCGCACCGGCAGGCCGCTGCCCGGCGGCAGATACAGCATGTCGCCCATGCCGAGCAGCGATTCCGCGCCCTGCTGATCGAGAATGGTGCGCGAGTCGATCTTCGAGGACACCTGGAACGCCATCCGCGTCGGCACGTTGGCCTTGATGAGCCCGGTAATCACGTCCACCGACGGACGCTGCGTAGCCAGAATCAGGTGAATGCCGGCCGCGCGCGCCTTCTGCGCGATCCGCGCGATCAGTTCTTCGACCTTCTTGCCGACCACCATCATCAGGTCGGCTAGTTCGTCGATCACCACCACGATGTTCGGCAGGCGCGTGAGCGGCTCCGGATCGTCCGGCGTGAGGCTGAACGGATTCGGCAGCTTTTCTTCGCGTTTGGCGGCTTCGTCGATCTTGTTGTTGTAGCCGGCGAGGTTACGCACGCCGAGTTTGCTCATCAGCTTGTAGCGGCGCTCCATTTCGGCCACCGCCCAGTTCAGCGCGTGACCGGCCTGGCGCATGTCCGTCACCACCGGACAGAGTAGATGCGGAATGCCTTCGTACACGCTCATTTCCAGCATCTTCGGATCGATCAGGATCATGCGGACCTGATCGGCGCTCGCCTTGTAGAGCAGCGACAGGATCATCGCGTTGATCCCCACCGACTTGCCCGAACCCGTCGTACCGGCTACCAGCAAGTGCGGCATCTTCGCGAGGTCGGCGCACACCGGTTTGCCGCCGATGTCTTTACCCAAGCCCATTGTCAGCGGCGACGCGGCGTCCGCATACACCGCCGAGCCGAGAATCTCCGAGAGACTGACGGTCTGACGGCGCTGGTTCGGCAACTCCAGCGCCATGAAATTCTTGCCCGGAATCGTTTCGACCACACGGATCGACACGAGCGAGAGCGACCGCGCGAGGTCTTTGGCGAGACCGACGATCTGGCTGCCCTTCACACCCGTGGCCGGCTCGATTTCATAGCGCGTGACCACCGGGCCGGGATACGCCGCGACCACGCTCACATCGACACCGAAGTCCTTGAGCTTCTTCTCGATCAGGCGCGAGGTGAATTCCAGCGTATCCGCGGAGATGGTTTCCTGCGCGACGGGCGCGGCATCGAGCAGCGAAATGGGCGGCAAGGTGGAGTCGCCCGGCAGGTCCGTGAAGAGCGGCACCTGCCGTTCCTTCTCGACGCGTTCCGACTTGGCCGGTGTGATGACCGGCGGCACGATCATGACCGGCTCATGTTCCTCGATCCGCACGCGGCCCTTCTCGACCTTGCCTTCGCGCTTCACGGCGGCCGCTTCGCCCAGCTTTCGGTCGCGGCCGGCCTCGCGGCGCAGCTTCGCGAAGGTCACGGCGGAAATAATGGATTCGCCAACCTTCTCCGACACCGACAGCCACGAAAAGCGGAAATACAGCGACAGCCCGATGCCGAGCACGATCAGCAGCGCCAATGTGCCGCCCGTGAACCCCAGCGCATGCGACACGCCGCGCGCGACCGCCTCGCCGATCACGCCGCCCGGCGCGCGCGGCAACTGTACTTTCAGCGACCACATGCGCAAGGCCTCGATGCCGTCGCACGCCAGCAGCACGAGCATGAAGGCGAACGCGTCGGCGAGCCAACTCACGTCGCGCGGCGCGTCTTCCTGCAATTCCTCGTGACGGGTGATGCGCTTGTAGTTCGCGGAGATATGACGGCCGAGCAGCACGATCCACCAGTAGGCGGACAGGCCGAACAGCAGCAGCAGGATGTCCGACGTCCACGCGCCGACGCGGCCCGCCCAGTTGGCGATATGGTCGACCTGCGCGGCGTGGGTCCAGCTCGGATCGCGCCTGCTGTAGCTGACGAGCGCCATGAGCAGGAAAACGCCGAGCGCCACCTGCAGGATCCAGCGGATTTCGGTGAAGAGGCGCGACATGCGGTGCGGCAATGCCTGCGCGCTCGCGGAATAGGGAGCTTTTGCCATTGATCCTGTTGCGTGTGTGCCCGATTCCCGGCCTGGGTTGTCGCCTGGGCCGTAGCCGAGCCTCACCCAGCGGGGCTTCGGGCCCGATCCCGGCTTCCGGGAACTTCGATCCGGCCTATTGTAAACGCAGTGCCCCGCGCGAGGCTGTAAATGACGGTAACTTGGCCGTCTGGCCACAGAAAGGCGCTGCAGGGCGCGCCGCCGACGCTATCGGCGCGATCGGAAAGCTTGATGGAGCAGGCGGGCGCCCCGCCCTTTATAATGCCGCACTGATACCCAACTATAGTTCCAGCTCAAGTCGCGCGGCCTCGCATGGGCGAGCCGGGCGCCGTAAAAGGATTCGATCATGCCCGCAACTTCCACGAAACACGCCAAGGTTCTGATTCTCGGTTCCGGTCCCGCCGGCTACACGGCAGCGGTCTACGCGGCGCGCGCGAACCTCGCGCCGGTGCTCGTCACGGGCCTCGCCCAGGGCGGCCAGCTCATGACCACGACCGACGTCGAAAACTGGCCTGCCGACGCCAACGGCGTGCAAGGCCCGGAACTGATGGCGCGCTTTCTGGAGCACGCCGAGCGCTTCAACACTGAAATCATTTTCGACCACATCCACACGGCCAAGCTGGACGAGAAGCCGATCCGCCTGATCGGCGACTCGGGCGAATACACCTGCGACTCGCTGATCATCGCAACCGGCGCATCGGCGCAATACCTCGGGCTGCCGTCGGAAGAAGCGTTCATGGGCAAGGGCGTGTCGGCTTGCGCCACCTGCGACGGTTTCTTCTACAAGCAGCAGCATGTGGCCGTGATCGGTGGCGGCAATACCGCGGTCGAGGAAGCCCTCTATCTCGCCGGCATTGCGAAGAAGGTGACCGTGATCCATCGCCGCGACAAGTTCCGCGCCGAGCCGATCCTGATCGACCGTCTGCTGGCCAAAGAGAAAGAAGGCATTGTCGAGATCAAGTGGAACCACACGCTCGACGAAGTGACCGGCGACCATTCCGGCGTGACCGGCCTGCGCATCAAGCACACGCAGACCGGCGAAACCACGGACCTCGCGCTGCAAGGCCTGTTCGTCGCGATCGGCCACAAGCCGAACACGGACATTTTCGCGGGCCAGTTGGAGATGAAGAACGGCTACATCATCACCAAGGGCGGCCTGAACGGTTTTGCGACCGCCACCAGCGTGCCGGGCGTATTTGCCGCGGGCGACGTGCAGGACCACGTGTACCGCCAGGCAATCACCAGCGCGGGCACGGGCTGTATGGCCGCGCTCGACGCGCAGCGCTATCTGGAAACCATCGACGAAATGGCCGGCGAGCACGCCATGAGTCAGGAAGCCGAGCGTTGATCGGCCGCGCCGGTCCGAGACCCGGCCGGGAAGATTAGCGCAACGGTAAAATGGCGGCTGGGCATGGCCCGGCCGCCTGCTCGAAGAAGGCCGCGGCTGAATAGCCGGCGGCCTTTTTGCATTCCGCTCGCAAACAAACGTCGCGCGACCGAACTACTTCTCTGCGTGTATTACCAATATGCCGAAGAATCAGCCCCATCCGAGCGAACCGAAGCGCGCGCGCGCCGTCGCGCGGCCCGCGCCCGAACCGGCTGCGCCCGCCGTCAAACCGAAACTCGAACCAGCGGCCGGTCTCGCCGGCCTCGGCGCGTTGCGCGATGCGCTAAAAGTCGACGCGCAACGGCGCGAGCGCGAACGGGCGGCCGCTGCGGCCGCGCAGCGCGAAGCCTCGGCGGACGCCGATCTGTTTCGCCGCGAGATCGGCTCGGTCGCGCCGCTAGCCGTGCCGCCGCGCGCCACGCTGCCGCGCAATCCCCCGCCGCCGCTGCCGGTGCAAACCCGGCTCGATGAAGAAGCCGTGCTGCACGAAGCGATCTCGGACGAGTTCGATCCCGAAGTCCTGCTGGAAACCGACGAAACGCTTTCCTACTGCCGCCCCGGCGTGAGTCAGGAAGTCGTGCGCAAACTGCGGCGCGGCGACTGGATCGTGCAGGCGCAGATCGACTTGCACGGCATGCGCCGCGAGGAAGCGCGCGAGGCGCTGGCAGAGTTCATCCGCGAGTCGGTGAAACGCGGCTTGCGGTGTTTGCGCGTGATTCACGGCAAGGGTCTGGGATCGATCGGCAAAGAGCCGGTGCTGAAAGGCAAAGTGCGCGCGTGGCTCGTGCAGAAGTCCGAAGTCATTGCGTTCTGCCAGGCGCGTCCGCACGACGGCGGCGCGGGAGCAGTGGTCGTTCTGCTGCAGCCTGGCGCCGTGCCGGCGCACGCCAGACCCTGACGGAGCCGCGGTGATCCATCCGAGGCTGACGCTCGCGCTGACCATCATGGAAGCGCTGGCGATTTTCGCCTACGCCATTTCCGGTTTCATCGAGGCCAGAAGCCGCCGGCTCGATGCCGTCGGCACGTTTCTGGTGGCGATCGCCACGGCCTTCGGCGGCGGCACGTTGCGCGACGTGCTGCTGGAGCGCCGGCCTTTTTACTGGGTCGAGCATCAGGATTATCTGATCGCGATCTTCGTGATGTCCCTGTTCGCGCCGACGCTGCTGAAAATGACGTCGCGCCTGCTTTCCGAGCGGGTTTTGCTGGTGGCGGATGCGATTGGGCTTGGCCTCTTCAGCATCGCCGGCACGTCGATCGCGCACGACGCGCAAATGCCGTGGTTCACCTCGGTGATGATGGGCGTACTGACCGGGGTTTTCGGCGGCGTGATTCGTGACGTGCTGTGCAACGAAGTGCCGCTGATTCTGCGCGACTCGCGGCCTTATGCGACCTGCGCTTTCGTCGGCTGCTGGCTTTATGTGCTGCTGGATTACTTCGACTTCGACACGGTCTATAGCGTGCTGATCGCCACCGCCTTTATCCTGCTTGCAAGGCTGGTGACGTTCAGGTTCGATGTCCGCTTGCCGCACTAGCCAGCGCGGCACAGCTTGCATTCACGTGCGGCGCATGCCCGCGAACGGGCAGCGCGCCGTGTTCCAAACTGACCTGTTGGTCGCCGGCACGCCTGAAGCCGCCGAACAACGCCGTCAGGTATGACAAGTTGCTGTTCCTGGTCAATACTGGCCGGATCGTGGCGCCCGTCGATTTGTGCCGCTGCCGTTCGTCGTGAGGTAAACGGCCTCTTTGGCCGTCATTGCGCCGCCGCGCACTCCGCACTAGCAACCGTCCAAGGTGACCACGATGCCTCTGAAGCTCTACGCCCATCCCTTCTCCTCTTACTGCCAGAAGGTTCTGACCGCGCTCTACGAAAACGGCACGCCATTCGAGCTACGCCTGCTGGCGCACGACGACCCGCAAATCATGGCCGAATTCGCCGCGCTCTGGCCGATCAGGCGGTTTCCGGTGCTGGTGGACGGCGCCCGGACCGTGGCGGAGTCGAGCATCATCATCGAATATCTGGGTCTTTATCACCCGGGGGCGGTGCCGCTCCTGCCGGCCGACGCGCGCGCCGCGCTCGAAGTACGCAGCATGGACCGCTTCTTCGACAATTACATCTCGACTCCGCAGCAGAAGATCGTCTATGACAGTTTGCGCCCGGGGCCGGAACGGGATCCGCACTCGGTGGCCGAGGCGCGTGCCCTGCTCGACACCGCGTACGGCTGGCTGGACAATGTGATGGCGGAACGCGAATGGGCCGCCGGCGACACCTTCAGCCTCGCCGACTGCGGCGCCGCGCCGTTCCTCTTCTATGCCGACTGGACGCACGCCATCGGCCCGACCTTCCCGCACGTGCTCGCCTACCGGAAGCGGCTGCTGGCGCGGCCGTCGTTTGCGCGCGCGGTGGACGAAGCGCGCCCGTATCGCGCGTTTTTCCCCCTCGGCGCGCCGGACCGGGATTGAGCGCGGCGGCACGGCGGCGGCTGCGGCTGCGGACAAACCTCAACACGAGCACTGGCAAACCGCCCATTCTTACCCTTTGGGACAACAATTTTTCCAACCTATACACTTCACTTCGACACCTACTTCCGCCAATCACTCACAAGGCAAAACATGGACCGTTTCGAAGCGATGGAGATATTTACGCGTGTGGTCGAGGCGAACAGCTTCACCAAAGTATCCGAGTCGCTCGACCTGCCGCGCGCCAAAGTCAGCCGCACCATCCAGGCGCTGGAGGAACACGTCGGCGTGCGTCTGCTGAACCGTTCGACGCGCCAGGTCAGCGTCACCGAAGACGGCGCGCTGTTCTACGAGCGCTGCGTGCGCATCCTCGCCGAAGTCGCCGAAGCCGAATCGTCGCTGTCGAACAAGCGCGAAAATCCGGCCGGCACGATCCGCGTGGATACGTCCGGCACGCTGGCCCGCGCGCTGCTGCTGCCCGCGCTCGACGACTTCTACCGGCAGTACCCCGAGATCGACGTGCGGCTCGGCCTCGCCGATCGCAACATCGACCTGATTCAGGACGGCGTGGATTGCGTGATCCGCATGGGCACGCCGGAGGAGTCGAGTCTCGTTGCGCGGCGGATCGGTCAGGCGCGGATCGTCACGTGCGCGTCGCCGGCGTATCTGGAGAAATACGGCGAGCCGACCACGCTCGAAGCATTGAGCGAACATCGCGCGGTCAACTACGTGTCCGCGCGCACGGGCAAAACGTTCCCGTTCGAATACGAAGTGGACGGCGAACTGGCCAAGGTCACGCTGAAGAGCGTGCTGGCGGTGAACGACGGCTCGGTGTATATCGGTGCGGCCGTGCTCGGTCACGGCATCATCCAGCCGTCGCGCTTCATGGTCTCCGATCTGATCAAACAGGGCGCGCTGAAGGAAATTCTCACCACCTACACGAGCCCCGGCACGCCGCTATCGGTGCTCTACGCGCATCGCCGCAATCTGAGTTCGCGGTTGCGCGCGTTCATCGAGTGGGTAACCGAGCTGGCGCGGAACAATCCGGATCTGCATATTGCGGAGCAATGAGGCGACGTCGCACAAGCAAAAGCCCCATGCGTCTTGCAACACATGGGGCTTTTTTTAAACACAATCCGAACTTCGCGGTCAGGCGATCCGCTCTTCGTTGGTCGGATCGAACAGCACCGCCTTCGAGGTATCGAACAGCAGCGTCGTGTTCGTCAGCGGCTGCGGATTCGAAGCCGGGTGCACGCGGCTCACAATCCGCTTGCCGTTGACCTGTGCGAACACCAGCGTGTCCGGGCCGGTCGGCTCGATCACGTCGACCTTCACTTCGATCGGTTGCAGCTTCGCGTTGTCGCCGTGCGCGCCACGCGCGTCGGTGATGCGCTCCGGACGCAGGCCGAGAATCACGTCACGGCCCACATGCGACTTCACCTTCGCGGAGTCGAACGGCAGGTTCAGCGCCGTGCGCGCGACACCCGTATCCAGTTCGAGCGCCACGCCCGCGCCCTGGTCGACCAGCTTGCCCTGGATGAAGTTCATCGGCGGCGCGCCGATAAAGCCCGCCACGAACAGGTTCGACGGCGAGTCGTAGATTTCCTGTGGTGCGCCGAACTGCTGGACGATACCGTCTTTCATCACCGCGATGCGGTCGCCGAGCGTCATGGCTTCGATCTGATCGTGCGTCACGTAGACGATCGTCGTGCCGAGGCGTTGATGCAGCAGCTTGATTTCCGAACGCATCTCGATACGCAGCTTCGCGTCGAGGTTCGACAGCGGTTCGTCGAACAGGAACATGACCGGGTCGCGCGCCAACGCACGGCCCATTGCCACGCGCTGACGCTGGCCGCCGGACAATTGACCCGGCTTGCGGTCGAGCAGGTGCGTGATCTGCAGCGTGTTCGACACGCGGTCGACGATCTGTGCCTGCTCCTGCTTCGGCACCTTGCGGATGTTCAGGCCGAACGAGATGTTCTCGCGCACCGTCATGGACGGATACAGCGCGTACGACTGGAACACCATGGCGATGTCGCGATCTTTCGGCGACAGGTTGTTCACCGTCTTGCCGTCGATCTGGATCTCGCCCTTGGTCACGGTTTCGAGGCCGGCAATCATGTTGAGCAGCGTCGATTTCCCGCAGCCCGAACCGCCGACGAGAATCAGGAACTGGCCGTCTTCGATGTCGATGTTGACACCCTTCAGAACCGGCACCCCGTTCGGGTAAGTCTTGTACACGTCACGGATGGAAAGGCTTGCCATGCTGTGAATCCTCTTGTCTCTGGTACAGCTTGAAAACTTTGTCGGGTGACGGCGGCTTCGAATCGAACAGACGCCGCCGCGCTCGGATGGTTTAGCCTGGCGTCTAGCCCTTCACCGCGCCGGCCGTCAGGCCGCGCACGAAATAGCGCCCGGCGATGATGTAGACCAGCAGCGTAGGCAGTGCGGCGATGATCGCGCCGGCCATGTCCACGTTGTATTCCTTCACGCCGGTCGAGGTGTTTACGAGGTTGTTCAGCGCCACCGTGATCGGCATCGAATCGACACCGGAGAACACGATACCGAACAGGAAGTCGTTCCAGATCTGCGTGAATTGCCAGATCAGGCACACCATGAAAATCGGCAGCGAGACCGGCAGCAGAATCTTCGTGAAGATCGTGAAGAAACCCGCGCCGTCGATACGCGCCGCCTTCACGAGCTCGGCCGGAATGCTGACGTAGAAGTTGCGGAAGAACATCGTGGTGAAGGCGATACCGTAGATCACGTGCACCACCACCAGACCGGTCGTCGTGTTCGACAGGCCGAGAAAGCCTTCGAAACGCGCCATCGGCAGAAGGATGGCCTGGAACGGGATGAAGCAGCCGACCAGGATCATCGTGAAGATCGGGTCAGCGCCACGGAAACGCCAGTGCGTGAGCACATACCCGTTGAACGCGCCGATGATCGACGAGATCAGCACGGCCGGAATCACCATCCGCACCGAATTCATGAAGAAGGGCTGCATGCCGTCGCAGCGCACTCCCGTGCAGGCACCGCTCCATGCCTTGATCCACGGATCGACGGTCCAGTGCGTGGGCGGCGTGAGCAGATTGCCGGTGCGCAGCTGGTCGATGTCCTTGAACGACGTGGACAGCATCACATACAGCGGAAACAGGAAATACAGGGCGAACAGAATCAAGGCCGCATAAATGACGGCACGGCTGATCGTCATCTTAGGCTGCATTGCGGGTGCTCCTCGATTCCAGATACATCAGCGGCACGAGCACGGCTACGACGGTGGCGAGCATCATCATCGACGATGCCGCGCCGACGCCCAGCTGCCCGCGATTGAACGAAAACGTGTACATGAAAATGGCCGGCAGCGACGAAGACGTGCCAGGACCGCCCGCGGTCAACGCGACCACCAGATCGAACGTCTTGATCGTGATGTGGCAGAGAATCAGCAGCACGGAGAAGAACACCGGGCGCATGCTCGGAATCACGATCTTGCGATAGATGGTGGGCAAGCCCGCGCCATCCATCTGCGCGGCCTTGAAGATTTCCCCGTCCACCCCGCGCAAGCCCGCGAGGAACAGCGCCATCACGAAACCGGTGGACTGCCACACGGCCGCGATCACGACGCAGAAAATCGCCTTGTCCGGGTCGCCCAGCCAGCTGAACGAAAAGCTCGTCCAGCCCCAGTCGTGAAACACCTTTTCGAGGCCGATGCTCGGCGTCATGATCCATTGCCACGCCGTACCCGTCACGATGAACGACAGCGCCATCGGGTAAAGGAACACGGCGCGCAGCGCGCCTTCGTTGCGGATCTGCTGATCGAGCAGGATCGCGAGAAACAGACCCAGGCCGATACAGATACCGATGAACGGGATGCCGAACCAGCCGAGGTTCGCAGCCGACGTCCAGAACACGTCGTTATCGAACAGTTCGCGATAACGATCGAGACCGACAAATTCATAACGAGGCATCAGCCGCGAATTGGACAGCGACAGATAGCCGGTGATTGCGATGAAGCCGTACACGAAGATCAGGCTGATCACGACGCTGGGTGCGAGCACCAGCTTCGGAATCCAGCGATCGGCAAGGGCCGCCATGGGCGACACGCGGCGGGTGGCGGTGGCCGGTTTCCCGTTTCCGCTGATAGAAGCAGTCACTACTCGACTCCTGCTGAAACTGTACCGCCGGCACCTTCACGCTGAAAAACGCGAAGCCGCAACGGCATAGGTGTGACTCTATGAAACCAGGTAAAGCCGCCTGCCGATGCGAGCTAGACAGCCCGGCAACCGGCGACACGAAGGGCGCGCCCGGCGCCCGTTGCTGAACCGCCGGGCGCGCCGCATCGCTTGACGCGACTACTTGGTCTTCGCTGCCTTCGCGAGCGCGGCAACTGCGCTCTTCGAATCCTGCTGCGAGTTCATGAACTTCGTGACCACGTCCGAGATCGCGCCGGCTGCTGCATCCGGTTGCGCCATGCCGTGTGCCAGCGAAGGCACATAGCCGCCCGACTTGATCGCCACCTGTTCATCCGCGTACGACTTCTTCGCGCAGTCGTCGAACTTGGCCATCGACACGCCCAGGCGAACCGGGATGGAACCCTTGTTCAGGCTGAACTGCTCCTGAAAGTCCGGCGACATGATCGTCTTGGCCAGTGCGAGTTGACCCGGCGTGGCCGCCTTCGCACCCTTCTGCTGGAAGAACACGAACGAGTCGACGTTGAACGTGTACGACTTTTCCGTGCCCGGCACAGCGGCGCAGATGTAGTCCGAGCCCGACTTCTTGCCGGCGTTGGCGAATTCGCCCTTCGCCCAGTCGCCCATGAACTGCATGCCGGCCTTGCCGTTGATGACCATCGCCGTTGCCAGGTTCCAGTCACGGCCCGTGCGGCCCGCGTCGAAGTAACCCTGAATCTTGCGGACCGTGTCGAATACGCCGACCATCTTGTCCGAGGTCAGCGTTTTTTCGTCGAGGTCCACCAGCGCCTTCTTGTAGAAGTCCGCGCCTTGCGACAGCACGACGTCTTCCCACAGCGTCAGGTCTTGCCACGGCTGGCCGCCCATCGCGATCGGCTGGATACCCGCGGCCTTCATCTTGTCGGCCACCGCGAAGAATTCAGGCCACGTGGTCGGCGCCTTGCCGCCCGCCTTGTCCAGCGCCGCCTTGTTGATGTACAGCCAGTTCACGCGGTGCACCGAGAACGGTGCGGCGACGTAGTGACCGTCCGCATGGATGATCTTGTCGATTTCCGGCGGCAGGTTCTTCTTCCAGTCGCCAGCAACGGAGTCGATCGGCACGAGCACGCCTTGCTGCGCCCAGTCCTGGATCAGCGGACCCTTGATCTGCGCGGCGCTCGGCGCGTTGCCCGAGATCACCTGCGTCTTGAGTGCCGTCATGGCGGCCGCGCCGGCGCCACCCGCAACCGCGAAGTCCTTCCACGTGTAACCCTGCTTCGTCATGTCGTCCTTGAGGACGCCAACGGCTTTCGATTCGCCGCCCGAGGTCCACCAGTGCAACACTTCGATCGACTCGGCAGCCTGCACCGCCGAGACGCCACACATCAGACCTGCGGCGCACAAAGCGCCCATGATCGCGCGAAATTTCATTGCTTATCTCCTCCAGACACCTGAACAAAAAACAAATGGCCCCTGATGTCGCCAGGGTGCTGTGGTTGGTTCAAACAGGCAAAACACTGGGCGATCGAGCACGGTCGGGCGCATGCGCGAGGCATGTGCCGGCGGACCGATGTCCGGCCGCTGGAAGCTCAAGAGATGAGTGGTTCGGGATGCAACTGACTGTCTCCTCTTTTGATTTTTGCCTGCCCGCGTCGCGCGCGGCAGACTCGAGGTGCCTTGCACGTCAACCTGGGGCAGACCCTGCCGGCCGCTCAACCGCCCGGCTTTCCGCAAGGTCCACCGGGCATGCTGGCAAGTGCCGGCACGCAATGTCCGTTAACATGCAGGGGACGCCTGCCGATTCGGGAAAACGCGCCTCCAGACTCACAGCGCACGCTTTTTTCATCGAATTAGCGCTACCTCTTGATTTGGATTGTAGTTAAACTACAATTCAGTGTCAAAAAAAATTTTATCGGACTACGGTCGCGCTTCCACTCACTTTCCGCGGCCCCAGGACAATCGACGGAGACTCATGCAAACCGATTCAAGCTTCACCTTCGTTCTCTTCGGCGGAACCGGCGATCTGTCGATGCGCAAGATTCTGCCGGCACTGTTTGAAGCACATCGTGCGGGCGGCATGCTGGCCGACAGCGGCAAGATCTTCGCGGTGGCCCGGCACGCGGCGGATCGCAGCGAATATCTGCAGTGGGTGAACGAGCACGTCAAACCGCATGTGTCGAAGAACGGTGTGGACGAAGCGGCATGGGCGAGCTTTCTGAAGCGCATCGAGTTCGTGAAGATCGACCTCGGCAACCCGGACGACTTCGCGCTGCTGCGCGACGCCATTCAGGATCTGCCCGGCATCCGCGTGTTCTATCTGGCCACCGGCCCGTCGCTGTTCGTGCCGATCTGCCACGCGCTCGCGTCGGTGGGATTGAATGCGAACGCCCGCATCGTGCTGGAAAAGCCGCTCGGCTACGACCTCAAGTCGTCGAACGCAATTAATGATGCGGTCGGCGAAATCTTCGCTGAAGAACAGATCTACCGGATCGACCACTACCTCGGTAAAGAGCCGGTGCAGAATCTGCTGGCGCTGCGCTTCGGCAATGCGCTGTTCGAGCCGCTGTGGCGCCGGGAGTGGGTCGAAAGCATTCAGATCACGATCGCGGAAGAGCTCGGCGTGGAAGCGCGCGGCGACTTCTACGACAATACCGGCGCGCTGCGCGACATGGTGCAGAACCATTTGCTGCAATTGCTCTCCATCGTCGCGATGGAGCCGCCGCATTCCATGGATTCGGATTCGGTGCGTGACGAAAAGCTGCGCGTGCTGCGTGCGCTCAAACCTATCGATCCGCGCGATATCGGCAAGGTGGCCGTGCGCGGCCAGTATCATTCGGGTGTGATTCGCGGCACTTCCGTGCCGGCGTACGCAACGGAGCCTGGCGTCAGGCCGGACAGCACGACCGAAACCTTCGTTGCGCTGAAGGTCGAGATCGAAAACTGGCGCTGGGCCGGCGTGCCGTTTTTCCTGCGCACCGGCAAGCGGCTGGCCGATCGCGTCGCCGAGATCGTGGTGAACTTTCGCCCCGTGCCGCATTCGGCGCTGGGCGCCTCCGCGCTGCGCGCCGGCGCGAATCGCCTGGTGATCCGCCTGCAGCCAAACGAGACCATTCGCCTCTACTGTCTCGCGAAGCAGCCCGGCGAAGGCATGAATCTCGCCAGCGTCCACCTCGACCTCGCGTTCGACCAGTTCTTCCGCGAAGGACAGATGGAAGCGTATCAGCGTCTGCTGCTCGACGTGATCAACGGCCGCCTCGCGCTGTTTGTGCGGCGCGACGAGCAGGAAGCCGCCTGGCGCTGGGTCGAACCGATCCTGAACGAATGGAAGGCGTCGAACAAGCCGCCCAAGCCGTATGCTTCGGGCACGTGGGGACCGGCCGCATCGAGTGCGATGCTGGCACAGCACGGCACCTGCTGGCTCGAAGAAGAGAATTGAATCGCGGCGCCACGTCGTATTCCACGGAACATGGCGTGGCGCCTGTAAGACCCACCGACGAACTGAACGGAATGGCGCCGGTATCACGAGGGCGCCTGCAAGTCATCCATCTTGCAGGCATCGCGTGAGAGCAGGACGGCACATTCGGCAGATCCAACAAGAAAGCAGCACGGAGGAGAAGTGATCGAGCTTCACGCTTTCGACGATCAACGCGCCCAGTCCGACGCGTTGGCGAAAGCGGTTGGCGACGCGTTGCATGCGTCGCTCGCCGCACAGGCCGCCGGTGCCACCACCGGCGCGCGCCCGGCAATGCTTGCAGTGTCCGGCGGCAGCAGTCCGCGCCCGTTCCTGCAGACGTTGTCCACGCAGTCCTTCGACTGGGCACGCATTGCCGTGACGCTGGTCGACGACCGCTGGGTGCCCGAAACGGACAGCGCGAGCAACTCGCAACTGGTACGCGCCACGCTATTGCAGAACGCCGCGAAGAACGCCGCGTTCTGGCCGCTCGTGGACACCACGCAGGATATCAACGCGCATGTCGCCGCGCTGAATGCCGACGCGCGTTTTAGCAGCGTGCCCGACGTCGCGATTCTCGGCATGGGCGAAGACGGCCACACCGCGTCGATCTTTGCCGACTCGCCCGAATGGGATCATGCGATCACCACCGCCGAGCGCTTCGTTGCCGTGCATCCCGGCAGCGCGCCGCATGCGCGCGTGAGCTGGTCGATGTCCGCATTGAAGGAAGTGAAGCATCTGTTTTTGCTGATTGCAGGACCGCGCAAGATGGACGTGCTGAATGCCGCCACCGCTGCGCTACAAAAAAATGCCATCTCACAGTTGGCAAACGACAAGGGAGTGAGACTCGATGTCTACTGGTGTGCAAACTAAGGCTGCTCCGGGCGCGGGCCAGCACGCCGATGGACCCAGGCTGCTGGCCGATATCGGCGGCACCAATGCGCGCTTCGCGCTGGAGGCGAGTCCGGGCGAAATCGGCTCGGTGAAGGTCTATCCGTGCGCGGACTATCCGGGTGTTGCCGAAGTCATCAAGAGGTATCTGAAGGACACCAAGATCGGCCGCGTGAATCACGCGGCGATCGCGATTGCGAACCCGGTCGACGGCGATCAGGTAAGCATGACGAACCACGACTGGAGCTTTTCGATCGAAGCCACGCGCCGCGCGCTCGGTTTCGACACGCTGCTGGTGGTGAACGACTTCACCGCGCTGGCCATGGCACTGCCCGGCCTCACCGACGCGCAACGCGTGCAGGTGGGCGGCGGCACGCGCCGGCCGAACAGCGTGATCGGCCTGCTCGGGCCGGGCACCGGCATGGGCGTGTCCGGCCTGATTCCCGCCGACGACCGCTGGATCGCGCTCGGCAGCGAGGGCGGCCACGCCACCTTCGCGCCGGCCGACGAACGCGAAGACATCGTGCTGCAATACGCGCGCAAGAAGTGGTCGCACGTGTCGTTCGAACGCGTGGCCGCGGGTCCGGGCATCGAAGTGATCTACCGCGCGCTCGCGGGCCGCGACAAGAAGCGCGTGGCGGCCAACGTCGATACGATCGAGATCGTCAAGCGCGCGATGGAAGGCGAGCCGCTCGCGGCCGAATCCGTCGACGTGTTCTGCGGCATTCTCGGCACCTTCGCCGGCAATATCGCGGTGACGCTCGGCGCATTGGGCGGCATCTATATCGGCGGCGGCGTGGTGCCGCGGCTTGGCGAGCTCTTCGCCCGCTCGTCTTTTCGCAAGCGCTTCGAAGCCAAGGGCCGCTTCGAGGCGTACCTGCAGAATGTGCCGACGTATGTGATTACCGCCGAATATCCCGCCTTCCTCGGCGTCTCGGCAATTCTCGCCGAACAGTTGTCGAACCGCGCGGGCGGCAGTTCATCGGCAGTGTTCGAGCGGATTCGCCAGATGCGCGATGCGTTGACGCCAGCCGAACGCCGCGTGGCCGATCTCGCGCTGAATCACCCGCGTTCGATCATCAACGATCCGATCGTCGATATCGCGCGCAAGGCCGACGTGAGTCAGCCTACCGTGATCCGCTTCTGCCGTTCGCTCGGCTGCCAGGGCTTGTCCGATTTCAAGCTGAAGCTGGCAACGGGCTTGACCGGCACGATTCCGGTGAGCCACAGCCAGGTGCATCTGGGCGACACGGCCACGGACTTCGGCGCGAAGGTGCTGGACAACACCGTGTCGGCGATCCTGCAGTTGCGCGAGCATCTGAACTTCGAGCACGTAGAGCGGGCCATCGATCTGCTGAACGGCGCGCGGCGCATCGAGTTCTATGGCCTCGGCAATTCGAACATCGTCGCGCAGGACGCGCACTACAAGTTCTTCCGTTTCGGCATTCCGACGATTGCGTACGGCGATCTGTACATGCAGGCGGCGTCGGCGGCATTGCTCGGCAAGGGCGATGTGATCGTGGCGGTGTCCAAATCGGGGCGCGCGCCTGAACTGCTGCGCGTGCTGGATGTAGCGATGCAGGCCGGCGCCAAGGTGATCGCGATCACGTCGAGCAATACGCCTTTGGCCAAGCGGGCCACGGTTGCGCTCGAAACCGATCACATCGAAATTCGCGAGTCGCAGTTGTCGATGATTTCGCGGATTCTGCATCTGGTGATGATCGATATTCTTGCGGTCGGGGTGGCGATCCGTCGTGCGGTGCCGAGCGCCGACGTGGCGGAGACGGTCGCCAGGGCGCGGCAAGGCGCGGACGACGATGCGACCGCCGTGCTGGATTGGCTAAGCCACGGCGCGGCTTCTTCGGCGCGGGATTGATGTTGGGGAATGGGCTGCGCCGCGGCGGAAGTTGTCTTGCCCGCGGCGCCGGCCTTTCCTTGAAGTTTTTTCGGCGTTCCCTTGAGCGTGCAGAACCAAAGGCACATGGCGACCCCGCACCAGGAGTTCGCGCATTACGACGCCTGGCAGCGACCAGGCACGATTGATCAATCAATGGCACTATTGTCGCCACCCTGCTAGATTTCCATTCAGCCGAATCATTGATCGGGAGAGATCGATGGCCGACAGACCGACATCCAGTACGTCCGCAGTCCGTTCGCTGCTTCTGATTGCAGTCATCGTGGCCGCGCTGGTCGCGGCCTTCGCCTATACGGCCGGCTGGCTTTCGCCAGGGCGCCTGACGCCGGCAAAGATCGTCAACGGCCTGGCGCCGCCGGGCGGCGCGGCGCTCGGCTTCCGGCGCAATCATGCCAAGGGCATCTGCTTTACCGGCAACTTCGAATCGAATGGCGCGGCCGCGGCCCTGTCCAGGGCGCCGATGTTCGCGCCTGGCTCGTATCCGGTCACGGGGCGTTTCAACCTCGCCACGGCGGACCCCAAGGCCCCGGACGCCACGGTGCGGGTACGCGGCCTGAGTCTGCGTATCGTCGCGCCGGACAGAAGCGAATGGCGCTCGGCGATGATCGACGCCCCCGTCTTCCCGGTCGCCACGCCGCAGGCCTTCTACGCTCTGCTCGAGGCGTCGGCCGACAAGACCGACCCGGACGCCATGAAGAACTTTGCCGCTGCGCACCCGGAGTTCGGCGCTTTTGTCGCGTGGGCCGGCAGCGCGCCATGGACGGGCTCGTATGCACAGGAACGGTACAACAGCCTCAATAGCTTCATTTTCACCAATGCCGCGGGAGAGGACCAGGCGGTGCGCTGGTCCTTCGTGCCCGCCGCGCAGCCCGAGGCCGTACCCGCCGACCAGTTGAAAGCACGTGCCGCCGACTTCCTCGCCGCGGATATTACGCAGCGGGTGCAAAGCGGACCGCAACGATGGACTTTGGTCGTCACGGTCGCCAATCCCGGCGACCCGACCGCCGACCCCAGCAAAGCCTGGCCGGAGGATCGGCGCAAGGTCGAGGCGGGGACGCTGGTGGTCAACGCGATCGAGCCCGAGGCTGACGGGCCGTGTCGCGATCTCAACTTCGATCCCACCGTGCTGCCGCCAGGCATGCATGTTTCGGACGACCCGTTTCCCGCCGCGCGCTCAGCCGCCTATTCCGTGTCGTTCAATCGGCGGACCGCCGAGGATAAGGACTATCCGCACCATCCGGCGGAAGGAGCCACGCCATGACCCCGACCCACGATCGCTTCACGCCGCTGCAGCGCGCCCTTCACTGGCTCATGGCGATTTGCATTCTGGCGATGCTGTTCATCGGTGTCGGAATGGTGTCCACCATTCGCCCGGACTATCTTTCGCTGGTGTCCATCCACAAGCCGCTCGGTATCGTGATTCTCGTGCTGGCGGTGATTCGCCTCGTGCTCAGGTTGACGCGCGGCGCGCCGCCGCTGCCGGCATCGATGCCGGAACCGATGAAACTCGCCGCCCACCTGTCGCATCTTGCGTTCTATCTGCTGATGATCGGACTTCCGCTGATCGGATGGGGCATGCTGTCGGCCGCGGACTATCCCGTCGTGGTGTTCGGGGTGCACTTGCCATCCATCCTGCCGCATAGCAACGGGTTGCACACGTTGCTATGGAACGCGCACCGGGCCCTCGCGCTGTGCTTCTTTGCGCTGATCGTGCTTCATCTGGCAGCGGCGCTGTTACACGCACTGGTCAGGCGTGACGGTGTGTTCCAGGCGATGGCGCCCTGGCGGTGAGAGACGCAGGTGCACTGCGCCTGATTCGAAGAGTCGCGTCGGCGAAAGGCGCTCGGTGGCGGCCGGAAGCCGCCGCCGAGCGCCAGGCCTCGTGTCTCGTGTCTCGCGTTGACGGAGAACGGTCGACGAGCCTTATAGTTTAAAACCGGGTCCGTAATCCAACGGTTCCGACCACCTGGTTGGCACTCGACGACGCGCCGCCCGATGTGTTGACAAACGCAACGTACTGCTTGCCGCTCACGTGCTGATACATGCCTTCCGCGTAGACATCGGTTCGCTTTGAAAGCGAATAGATCAGTTGCGCATTAACCTGATTCCATTTGGGGTCTGCGCCGTAGGTCGTCGTGTGACTCACATGGCCGTCCGTGTAGACGTAAGCGATGCCCGCCTTCAGAGCCGGCGTCAGCGCATAACGGCCGTTCACTTCGAAATTGTCGAAGCGCACCGTGCCGCCAGCCGACCCAAATGACTTCGTACCTTGATACTGGCTATGCGAATACACAAAGCCGAGCACAGCGGGGCCAAACGCGTAGTTCACGCCGGCGGCGGCCACGCGCTGCACGTCCGCGCCGAGCTGGAATCCGCCCGTGCCGTTTGCTGTCGATTCGGCGGTGTCGATTGCGCCGGAGGTATTCGCGCTGTTCGATCCATTGATCTGCAGGTAGCTGGCCGCCAGGTTTAACGGCCCCTGCCCGTAGCTTGCCCCAACGCTGTATACGCGATTCGAACTGAAGTCCGTGCTGTTGGAGAACGCATAAAGTCCTCCGAACTTCAAACCTGCAATGCTGTGGCTATTGAACTTGACAGCGTTGTTGATGCGGACAGAGTAGTCCAGATTATCGTTGTCGAATGGGTGCGAGAAGCCTGTCTTTCCGAACGACGAAGCCACTTCGGATAACGGCGCCACGAAGTCGACACCCGAATCGTACTGGCGGCCAAGCGTCAGCGTCCCGTATTGGGCACTGTCGATACCAACGTAAGCCTGGCGGCCGAACAGACGGTTGTTCTGCCCGAGCTTGCCATTCTGGATGTTGAACCCGTTCTCGAGCACGAAGACTGCATGAAGTCCGCCGCCGAGATCCTCGTTGCCGCGCACGCCGAACTGACTCCCGTTGATGTTGCCGCTCGTCGCCTGAATGAGAGAGCCTTGGGAAGACCCTTTCTTGACGTTATTCGTGTACATGAGTCCGGCGTCGATCAGGCCGTAGAGTGTGACTGAATTCTGGGCATGCGCGAGCGGAGCGATCAGACTCGCCGCGACAGTAGCGCCCAAGACAAGCTTCTTGGTCAAGGTTGACTCCGGAAAGATGGTGATATTGCGGGATATGCCATTAGAGGGAGTCGATGCTAGAAGTCTGTCCGCTGTAGCGGAAATGATCTCTTGTTATATAGAAATCGTCGATTGTGTTATTGGCGAATTAACGGGAGAGTCGGCTCGGGTGGATAGAATGGTGTACTGAACATTTAGCCAGACACGGGAGTTACCGCGCAACCCCTTTCTGGACGGCGCTTTGCGCTTGAGCGTCCCGTGGATCGCACGCTACTGCCGAGCGTGGTCAGAGAGGTTTACAACAGCTTTTGCGCGAACCCGCTCACGGCGATTTATCTACGTCGTGTAACAGACCTTTCCAGATTGCAGCACTTATTCGCCATACCGGCGGTCATCTGGGACAGCTAATGGAAGGCTAATGGACGACTCATCGCGACATCGCGTGAACCGATTCAGAGTTGCAATGCGCTTGCCTGTAGATTCGACCCACTTTCCTTTTTGTCCCGTGGAATGAAGTCCGTTGCCTGAAGTGCAACCGTGCCCGAGCGGGCAATCGAGCGTTTCTTGCCGGCCAGAACCAGAATACGTTCCAGAAACGTATAGAAGAGTTCGAGCTGGGTCGCATCCGAAGCCGGCGACTCCAGGTCGAACACGTCCTCGAGCACGCGGCGCGACACGTGGAAACGTTGAAGTCCGTGGGCAATACGAACCTGGAAGACGACGCCGTCACTGTTGTGCGGCACCGCCGCCCAAATGAGCACATGGCTACTCATGGAGTCCCCGTGGATCATGATCTTCAGATCAAAAGCTGGTCGATCCATAATCGCACAGGCGAATATTTTTCAAAATTGTGACATCCAACCATTCGACATTTTTACCACGCCCTCTATTGCGACGCAGCAGACTACCTATAGACTGGAAGATGAACTGTGCACTCGTGCGCTCGCAGTTCTGATATAAGTAAAAAACGCGCCATGAAGGCTCCTCAGTAATCACACGCCCCATTCGCCCCTGTACTCCATGTCTTCGCGCAAGCGACGGCTGGCATGCCGGCGCATTCCAGCTCGCGAATTTACGCTTTCGCGTTGCCCTGCTCGTCGAGAGCAAACACAATTTGGAGAGTTTTGATGAGCAAGAAATCGTTTTCCGACGACGCCGGCGACTCGAATGAAACAACTGAACAGGCTTTGATAGCGTTGACGGCTCAGATCAAGGCGTTCGTCGAGAACAGGTCGCTAGACAGCCGGTTTGCTGCGAAACTCGTAAGACGATTGAAAAAGGAAGCCGATGCCATTTCGCAAGGCGGCAATGCCACGAAGCCTGGGCAGAAGGAGCTAAAGAAGGCATTCGACGCAGTGGACGAGGCGCTGCGTAACCACGACGCAGCATTATTGGTCACGGCCAACGCGGCGCTGCGCGAGACGGACGATACGAGCGCTAGCAAGAAGTCGCAGCAACGGCCGGCAAAGAAATGATCGGGCCTCTGCCCGCCGGGAGTACCCATGCTCCGCGGACAGATACCGTCGCAGCTCATTTTTCGGTCCGGTTGCTCCACTGGCCCTGGACAGAACCTCAAGCAACCTCGGCCGACAGATAGTCCGCGAGACGAATCAGCATCGCGTCGCAACGGCGCAATTGCTCGACGGTGACAAACTCGTCGGGCTTATGCCCCTGGTCCATGCTCCCCGGCCCGCAGACCACCGTGGGAATGCCAGCCTGATCGAAGAGCCCGCCCTCGGTGCCGAACGCAACCGTGCCGAACTCAGTGGAACCGCTGAGCAGCGCCAGCAGACGCGCCGCTTCGCTATCGGGCGAAGTGGCCAATCCCGGATAGGTGGAGAGCGACTGAAAACGGATGTCGGTATCGGACTTCACGGCGCGCATCTTCGGCAGCAATTCGGCTTCGGCGTAGGTCTGCAACTCGTCGGCTACCTCGTGGGCGTTATAGCCGGGCAGCGCCCGCACTTCGAAGTCGAATTCGCATTCGGCCGGCACGATGTTGAGCGCACGGCCGCCTTTGATCACGCCCGTCTGCACGGTCGAGAACGGCGGATCGAATCGCTCGTCGTGATGCTCGGGCCGCGCCAACTGCTCGCCAATCTCTTCCAGATGGCCGATCATGCGCGCCGCGTATTGAATGGCATTGACGCCGTACGGCGCATAAGCCGAATGGCAAGCCGCGCCTTTCACGTGACAACGCATCGCCAGCTTGCCCTTGTGACCCAGCACCGGCTTGAGTTCGGTCGGCTCGCCGATCAGGCACAGAGTCGGCTTATGCGGGCGCCGCTCCAGTTCCGCCAGCATGGGCCGCACGCCGAGGCATCCCACTTCCTCGTCGTACGAAAAGGCGAGATGGACCGGCAGCTTCAGTTCGCGCTCAAGAAACACAGGCACTGCCGCCAGCACCGAAGCGATGAAGCCCTTCATGTCGGCCGTGCCGCGGCCATAGAGCCGCCCGTCGCGTTCGGTAAGGCAGAATGCGTCGACGGTCCACGCCTGGCCTTCGACCGGCACCACGTCGGTGTGACCGGACAGCACGATACCGCCACGCTCACGCGGACCGATGGTCGCGAACAGATTCGCCTTGGTGCGCTCGGCGTTGTAGAACAACTCGCTCTCGACTCCGAGTTCCCCGAGGTAATCCCGAATGAATTCGATCATGTCCAGATTGGACTCGCGGCTGACCGTGGCGAAGCCGATCAGTTGTTCCAGCAGCGCCCGGCTGGATCGGTCATTCATCGCCTGGCACTCCGTAGCTGGGCGCGGCAGTCGGATTCAGCGCCCGGGTCACGTAATCCTGCATCTGCGGCCGATATGCCTGCCATAGATGGTCGAGCTGGCCGAGGGGATCGTCATCCGCCCAATCGACCCGCAAATCGACGATCGGCCAACTCGGTTCGCCCACAATACTGAGCGCCGCCGAATGCACGGGCCCGGCTTCGCCGCCGGCCGCCATTGCGGCATGCATGGCCGCTAGCAAGCGATCGGCGAGCGTGCCCGTTGCCTGCTCGAACGCCGGAACCATCGCCTCGATTACTTCGACGCCGGCGAGCATGTTGCCCGCGGCCACACATTGCTTGCCGGCCACGGCGTGATACGTGCCCAACGCTTCCTTGCCGCTGAAGAAAGCTGTGCGGCCCTGGCTATCGATCACCGTCACCTGCCGGTACTCGCTCCATTCGTTCGCGCCAAGCGCGCGCTCCAGCGCAGCGGCCGGATCGGATTGTCCGTTCTCCAGAAGATCGAGAATCTGCGGGCCGAGCGCTGGCAGCGTGACGTTCTGCGTCGCCACCGCGCCCACGCCTGCGCGAACCCACGGGCACCGGGCGCCCACCGCGATGCTGGACGAACTGATAGCGATTCCAAGCTGCCCGGATTCGGGACAACGTCCGACGATAGAGAATGTCATGTCCCGCTCCTTAGGCCGTCGGCGGCGTCCATCCATCCGGAATGACCGCGACGACATCGATCTCCATCAACCACTGCGGCTGACCGAGCGCGACCACCACCAGGCCGGTGGAAATAGGAAACACGCCCTTCAACCACTTGCCGACTTCCTGATAGACCGGCTCGCGGTAGCGGATGTCGGTCAGAAACGTCGTGGTCTTGACGACGTGCGACAAATCGCTGCCCGCTTCCGCGAGCAACTGTTTGACGTTCTTCATTGCCTGCTCGGCCTGGGCGCGCGGATCACCGAGGCCGACCAGGCGGCCTTCGAAATCCGTGCCCACCTGACCGCGCACATAAACGGTATTGCCGGCGCGCACGGCCTGACAAAGATCGTTGTCGAGCGTCTGGTTCGGATACGTATCCTTCGTGTTGAACATGCGGATACGGGTGTGCGTGGGTTGGCTCATCAATGCACCTCAATGCTAGGGAGAAACGGATACGGATCGCGGATTAAAGAAGCATACACATCAATTCACGCCCAACTCGCTGACTTTGTGAACGCGTGAATCGTGGGACGTGTTGC
Organism: Paraburkholderia dioscoreae; assembly: GCF_902459535.1. NCBI lineage: Bacteria > Pseudomonadati > Pseudomonadota > Betaproteobacteria > Burkholderiales > Burkholderiaceae > Paraburkholderia > Paraburkholderia dioscoreae. The sequence continues at coordinate 952,653 of NZ_LR699553.1, read as the reverse complement.
CGGTGCTTTCCTCGCTGCCGCCCTGTGCATGGCGTTGCGAGTCGTCGTAATAGGCAAGATATTTGCGCTGCGTGACGATGTGATCGGCAATGTGCTTCGCGTCGTGCCACACGCCCCAGATAAACGCGGAACCGCGGCGCGACAGCCAGGGCAAACCGAGGAAATAGATGCCGGGCTCTTTTGCCACGCCGCGTTGATGTTTCGGCTTACCCTTTTCATCGAAAGCGTCGACGTTCAACCAGCTGAAATCGAGTGCATAGCCGGTCGCCCAGACAATCGACGTCACGCCGGCTTTCGCCAGATCGAGATCGTGCAACGGCTGCGTCACGCACTCGGGATCAGCAGGAATGATGCGGGCTTCGGGTTCCTCCGGAAGATCGAGGCCATTGCGGGCAGCATAGGCATCGGCGGCGTCCAGCAGCGACAGATAGTTCTCGTCGCCGCGCGCGATGTTCTCCGCGAGATTCGTTTCGAAGATCGCCACGCCGTTGTCGAACGATTTCGTCAATCCGACCAGCGTGATGCCCTGATTCGCGAGACGCCTGAAGTCCACCGTATGGCCGCCACGCGCGCCGCTCACCGCAATGGTGACGTGTTCCCTGCCGGGTTTCATGACCTCCGCGTCCCATTCGCCGAGCACGCCCAGCCACCAGCAGAAGTCTCGGCCGCGATAAGCGCGCGGCGGACGGTCATGCGCGCCGACCGACAGATAAACGCGCCTGCCCGCACGTTGCAACTCGTCAGCGATCTGCACGCCCGACGATCCGCCGCCTATGACCAGCACGCCCCCTTCGGGCAATTGCCCCGGATTGCGATAGTCGGCGGAATGAATCTGCGTGAGACTCGAATCTTGCGGCGCGATCGGCGGAATGACCGGGCGCTGGAAAGGTCCGGTCGCGACCACCACGCGATTGGCCTCGATCGTGCCCTCCGACGTTTCGATCGTGAAGCCCTGCCGCCCTGCATTGCGCACGACATTCTTCACTTCCACGCCGGTGCGGATCGGCGCATCGAATTTCTTCGCATAAGCGACGAAATAGTCCGCGACCTGCTCTTTCGGCGCGAAAGCGTCCGGGTCGACATCGGCAAACTCGAGATTGGGGAAACGATCGTGCCATGCGGGGCCGTTGGCAACCAGCGAATCCCAACGTCCCGTGCGCCAGCGCTCGGCGATACGGGCGCGCTCGAGGACGAGGTGCGGCACGCCGAGCCTGCTCAGGTGTTCGCTCATGGCGACGCCGGCCTGGCCGGCGCCGACCACCAGCGTATCGATTGACGTTGTTTCCACTGTCATGGCTGTGTCCTTCTGAAAGACGGAATGTTTCGATTCGGTTGCGGCTTCGCGGCCTTCGAACGCTCGCAACCGTGGCGGACCCAGTCGTGTTTTGCGGTGGCGCGTGCCGCCTTGGGCCGTTCGTGCTCGTGAAAATCTACGCGCCCGGCCGGAATCTGAAAAATATATTTAAAAAATGCATAGCATCGGATTTTCCTATGCATGCCTTTTTGACCACCCCACAATCCCATCCATTGAAGGCCTCGAACAGGGAGCATAAGTCGATGGAGAGCCACCCCCTGCGCTACTCGCTGCGCCAGTTGCGTTATTTCGTGGTCACCGCGGAAGCGCTGTCTTTCACGGCCGCCGCGAAGCGTCTGCACATCTCGCAGCCGTCGATCTCGACAGCGCTTGCGGACCTCGAAGTGTCGTTCGGCGTGCAACTCTTCATACGGCATCACGCGAGCGGTCTCTCGCTCACGCAAGCGGGGCGCGATCTGCTCGGGCAAGCGCGCAATCTGCTGAAGATCGCGGAAGAACTGCAGATGGCCGCCAAGGAAATGGACGGCGGCATGACAGGCGCCATCGCGCTCGGCTGCCTCGTCTCGCTCGCGCCGCCGCTCATGCCGCGGCTCATCAGCCGCTTCACGGCCGAGCACACGGGTATCTCGTTCCGCACTGTCGAGGCGCATCAGGATGGGCTGTTGCGCGGCCTGCACGACGGCTCGCTCGACATCGCCCTCACCTATAGCCTCGATTTGACGGAGGATATTGCGTTCACGCCGCTGCTCTCGCTGCCGCCCTACGCGATCCTGCCGAGAACGCACCGCCTCGCGCGTGCCCGCAAGGTATCGCTCGCAGACCTTCTGCCCGAGCCGTATGTGATGCTCGATCTGCCGCACAGTCGCGAGTATTTCGCCGCGCTCTTCGATGCGGTGGGCAACCGCCCCGTGCCCGCGTTCCGTTCGTCGCAGCCGGAAGTTGTGCGCGGCATGGTGGCCAACGGCCTCGGCTATAGCCTGCTCAACTTCCCACTCAAATCGAATCGCACCGTGGATGGAGAAGAGTTCGTCATTAAACGCTTCAAAGACAATGTCAACGCGACGATGCTCGGCATCGCGCAATCGCGCACGATGAAACCACGCCAGGTGGTGCATCGCTTCGCGTCGTTCTGCGAGACGTATATCCGGCGGCTGCATCTCGACGATTGATCGGCAAAGCGTGCTCGCCCGTTTCGAGCCGGTGCACCTTGCATAGGTAAAAACTTTGATCTGTATCTGAAAACAATATTTTGGCTTGCAATTTGGCTTGATAGATTGGTGTCCATGTTGAGCGCTGCACTAGCAAGCCTCGTGCTGGCGCGCTCTTACCGCGATGAATCCAGGAGGACACCATGACCAACCCGGCAAGGACGATTGCAGTGCAAGCGCTTGTCGACGAGTTGCAGACGGGTTGCGAGCGACCCTTCAGCGACGCGCATGCAATGCCGCCCGGTGTCTATACGTCGCCCGAATTTCTCACACTGGAAGAGCGCGCAATCTTCGAGCGCGAATGGCAATGCGTCGGCCGCGCCAGTGCGCTCAAAGTACCCGGCGATTACCTGACGACGCGTATTGGCGCGCAACCCATCGTCATCTTGCGCGACGAACAGATGCAACTCAAGGCAATGTCGAATGTGTGCCTGCATCGCATGTCGGTACTGCTCGAAGGGCGCGGCAATGTGCGTCGCGTCGTGTGCCCCTATCACGCGTGGAACTATTCGCTGGACGGTGCGCTGCAAGGCGCGCCGCTGATGGATCGACAAGAAGGCTTCTGCAAGGAGGCCTACAAGCTGCCCGCCGTACGCTGCGAAGAATGGCAAGGCTGGCTCTACGTGACTCTCGACGAAAACGCGCCGCCCGTTCACTTGCAGCTCGCCAGCTTGAGCGAGCTGGTCGGCGCATACGGTATGTCGGACTACATTGAAACCTTCTATGAAGAGCACGTGTGGGACACGAACTGGAAGATCCTCGCGGAAAACTTCATGGAGAGCTATCACCTGCCGATGCTGCATCGCGCGACGGTAGGGCCGCATTCGCGGCTTGAGGAAATGGAATGCCCGCCGGGCTATCCCGCCTTCAACTATCACTGGATCACGAAGGAAGCGAGCTTGCCGATCGGCAATGCGCATCCGGATAACACGCGTCTCACGGGACACTGGCGCAAAACTACGGCACTGCTCGCAATCTATCCGACGCATCTCGTCACGCTCACACCGGGTTACTTCTGGTATCTGGTGTTGCAGCCTCAAGGTGTGGGACGCGTGCATATCCGCTTCGGCGGCGGGCTTGCGCCGGAGTTCATCGCGGATCCCGAGGCCAACGCGCACATGACGACGCTGAAGAAACTGCTCGACGAAGTGAACGCGGAAGACAAACGCGGCGTGGAAGCAGTCTTTCGCGGCGTACACGCGCCGCTCGCGCGGCCCGGCCACCTGAGCCATCTCGAACGCCCGAACTACGACTTCGCGCGCTACCTTGTGAGCAAAATCGCCGCGACCAAGCTCGGCACGCATTGAACCCGCTTCATCGACAGGACGCAATTACGATGTCAAACCCTTCCTTCATTTCGTTCTCGGGCGTGAGCAAAACGTACGACGGCACGCAATATGTCGTCGACGATTTGAACCTCGACGTGCGCAAGGGAGAATTCCTGTCGCTGCTCGGTCCGTCCGGCTCGGGCAAGACGACGACGCTCATGATGCTCGCGGGGTTCGAATCGCCCACGCACGGCGAGATCCGTCTCGACGGCCGCCGGCTCGACGACAAGCCGCCGCATCAACGCGACATCGGCATGGTGTTTCAGAACTACGCGCTCTTTCCGCATCTGACGATTGCGGAGAACGTCGCGTTTCCGCTCTCCGTTCGCCACGTAAGCCGCGCCGAGCAGAAGACGCGCGTAAAACGCGCACTCGACATGATCGAGTTGCCGCATCTGGCGAACCGGCGCCCCGTGCAACTCTCGGGCGGCCAGCAGCAGCGCGTGGCGCTCGCCCGCGCACTCGTGTTCGAGCCGAGCGTCGTGTTGATGGACGAGCCGCTCGGCGCGCTCGACAAGCGCCTGCGCGAAACCATGCAATACGAAATCATGCGCCTGCATCGCGAACTGTCGCTCACGATCGTCTATGTGACGCACGATCAGGCCGAAGCGCTGACCATGTCCGATCGCGTGGCCGTGTTCTCGGATGGCCGTATCCAGCAGGCCGCCACGCCGAGCGAACTCTATGAGAACGCGCAGAACGCCTTCGTCGCTAATTTCGTCGGCGAGAACAATGGGCTGACCGGGCGCGTCGTCAATGTGAGCGACGACTGGGCGACGCTCACGCTGTCGGACGGCAGCGTGATTCGCGGCCGTTGCGAACCCGGCCTGCGCGCGGACGACGAAGCGATGCTCGCGTTGCGCCCCGAACGCGCGCATATCCCGAGCGCGGAAGGCATTCAGGTCGATGAGCACAGCAACGTGGTACGCGCGCGCGTCGAGGAACTGGTGTATTGCGGCGACCATCATCGCGTGCACCTGAAGCTCGGCTCGCGCGATTCCATCGTCGTAAAAGTGCCCAACACGCAGCGCCACGCGCTGCCCTCGCCTGGCAGCGAGATCGAAATCGCGTGGCGCCACGACGACTGCAAGATTCTCGCGGCGAGCTCGCCACGCAGCGCGCCCGCGCTCCAGGTATCCACACCGCCTTCACCTTCCATCATCACTACAGCAGCCGCAGGAGCCAACTGATATGCGCAACAACCTCAAAGCACAATGCGCCGCACTCGCCGTGCTCGCGTTCACCGCCGCGGCCTCCCAGGCAGCGGAGACGCTCTCCGTCGTGACCTTCGGCGGCGCGTATGAAGCGGCCGCGAAGAAGGCCTATTTCGAGCCGTTCACGCAGGCTACCGGCATCGGCTTTTCGACCGAATCGTATGACGGCGGCCTCGCCAAGCTCTCCGCGATGGAGCAGGCGAAGAACACCACGTGGGACCTGATCGACCTCGAAACAAACGACGCGATCACCGCCTGCGACGAAGGCCTCCTGCAGAAATTCGACAAGAAGTCGCTCGGCAAGACGAGCGACTTCATCCCCGGCTCGATCAGCGATTGCGCGGTCGCGAGCATGGTCTGGTCCACGGTCTACGCCTACGATGCCAGCAAGCTCAAGACCGCACCGACCACCGTCAACGACTTCTTCGATCTGCAGAAATTCCCCGGCAAGCGCGGTCTGCGCAAGTCGCCGAAGGTGTCGATGGAATGGGCGCTGATCGCCGACGGCGTCGATCCCAAGGATGTCTACAAAGTACTCGGCACGCCCGCCGGCGTGGATCGCGCATTCAAGAAACTCGACACGATCAAGAAGAGCATTGTGTGGTGGGAGTCGGGCGCGCAGGCGCCGCAACTACTCGCGGACGGCGCGGTCGTGATGACGCAGGCCTACAACGGCCGCATCGACGACGCCGCGAAGAAGGACAACAAGCCGTTCAAGGCCGTCTGGGACGCACAGGTCTACGACTTCGACTGGTGGGGCGTGCCGACCGGCGCGAAACATGCCGACGACGCCGCGAAGTTCATCGTCTCGGCGTCGCAGCCGAAGGCATATGCGGACCTGTCGAAATACATCGCCTATGCGCCGCCGCGCAAGGACGCGATCGCGCTCGTCGACAAGCAGCGGCTCGCCGATCTGCCGACGTCACCGCAGAACTTCAAGCGCGCGTTGCAGATCAACGCAACCTTCTGGGCCGACAACGCGGACCAGATCAACAAGCGCTTCCAGGTGTGGCTGACGCAGTAACCCCATCGTCCGACGAGAGCCCAACGTGACTACCAGCATGCCCGCTTCGGCCCGCGCCACAGCCGTCGGCTCTCCGACGAGAGCCGACGGCGGCGCGTCATTTCAGAAGGCGCGCCGCCGCGCGTCGGTGCGGGCACTGTTGCTCGCGCTGCCGCTGATCGTGTTCCTCGTTTCGACGTTCATCGCACCAATCGCGCTGCTGCTCGCGCGCAGCGTGCAGAACCACGAGATGTCCAACGGCATGCCGGCGCTCACGCGCGCGCTCGACGCGTGGGACGGCCGCGGCGTGCCGGACGAGCCCATGTTCGCCCTGCTCGCCGCGGGGCTCCGCGAGGCGCAGCAGAGCGGACAGCTCGGCACCGTCGCGCGGCGGCTGAACTTTGACCAGGCCGAGTTCCGCAGCCTGTTGATGCGCACCGCGCGCCAACTTCCCGCCGATGCGCCGCCCGCATGGAAACCGGCGCTCATCGAACTCGACGAACGCTGGAATTCGCCGGAAATCTGGCGCCTGCTGAAGCGCGCCGCCGCGTCGCCAACGCCGGACTATCTGCTCGCCGCCGTCGATGCGCAAGTCACGCAGCAAGGCTCGGTCGCGTTCGTGCCGGACAATGCGTCGATCTATCGGCAGGCCTTTGCGCGCACGATCTCGATCAGCGCCACGGTCACGCTGCTGTGCCTCGTGCTCGGCTATCCGGTTGCATGGCTGCTCGCGAACTTGCCCGCGAAAAGCAGCAACCGCCTGATGCTGTTCGTGATCGTGCCATTCTGGACCTCGCTGCTCGTACGCACGACTGCATGGTACGTTTTGCTGCAACCGGGCGGCGTCATCAACAGTCTGCTGACGGGTCTCGGGCTCGCCACGCATCCGCTGCCGCTCATCTTCAACCGCACGGGTGTGCTCATCGGCATGACGCACGTGCTCCTGCCGTACATGATTCTCGCCATCTACTCGGTGATGAAAAGCGTATCGCCCGTCTACGTGCGGGCCGCGCAATCGCTCGGGGCGCATCCGTTCACCGCGTTCGTGCGCGTCTACATTCCGCAGACGCTGCCGGGCGTGGGCGCAGGCTGCTTCCTCGTATTCGTGCTCGCGCTCGGCTACTACATCACGCCCGCGCTGCTCGGCGGCGCAGGCGACGAGATGATCAGCCAGCTCATCGCGATACAGACCAATACGCAGCTCAACTGGGGGCTCGCCGGCGCACTCTCGGCCTACCTCGTGATCTTCACGGCGATCTTCTATTTCCTGTTCAACCGCATCGTCGGTATCGACCGCTTGCGCTTCGGTTGAGCCTCGGTCGAAACACGCGCATACGACGAAGGAACGACATGCAAGAACAACGCAACAAGGTGCTGACGGAACGCATCGCCACGCGCTGGGTGCGGCTGCATACGGCGGTCGTGCTTTTCTTTCTGATCGCGCCGATTCTCGCGATCATCCCGCTCTCATTCAATTCGGGCTCGTATTTCTCGTACCCGATGCAGGGCTTTTCTTTTCGCTGGTATGAGCAGGCGCTGACGAGCGCGGACTGGCAACGGTCGCTTTTGAACAGCATCGGCATCGGCGCGGCATCCACACTGATCGCCACGTGTCTGGGCACGCTCGCCGCGCTGGGCCTTTCGCGCGCGCAGTTTCCGCTGCGCTCGCTGATCATGCCGATCATCATTTCGCCGATGATCGTGCCGATCGTGGTCGTCGCCGCGGGCTTCTATCTGATCTTCGCGCCGCTCGGCCTCGTGAACTCGTATCCCGGCGTGGTGCTCGCGCACGCGGCGCTCGGCACGCCGTTCGTGGTGATCACCGTGACGGCGTCGCTGCTTTCGTTCGATCAAAGCCTGTTGCGCGCCGCTTCCGGGCTAGGCGCAGCGCCTTGGGTCACGTTCCGGCGCGTCACGCTGCCGCTCATCATGCCCGCTGTCGCCACCGGCAGCGTCTTCGCATTCGCGACTTCGTTCGACGAAGTGATCGTCATTCTGTTCATTGGCGGCCCGGATCAAACCACCGTGCCGCGGCAGATGTGGAGCGGCATTCGCGATTCGATCGACCCTTCGATTCTCGCCGTGGCAACGATGCTGATCGTATTCGCCGTGCTGCTCTTCGCGAGCATCAACTGGTTGCGCGGCCGTGCGGCCGCGGCCAGCAGCGCTCTTACCTGACGCTCGGGGCCACGCCGTGTCCGGCTGCTCGGGCAATCCTGCTGTCGCGACGCAGGGCTGCGTTTCCGGTCAGAGGTTCGTCTCCGCTCGTGAGCACATCCCCTCGCGTTCGAGCCAGGAGCGGAACAGCACGACCAGGTCATCCGCGGACTTCCCCTCCGGAACATAAGTGCAATAGCTCCGCGACGGCAGACGAGGGCCGGCGAACGGCGCGACAAGCCGGCCGGCCGCGAGATCGTCGGATACCAGCGCGGTCGGCCCCATTGCGATGCCTATCCCGTCGATGGCGGCTTGCAACGTCAGATAAAAATGGTCGAAGGTCAGAGCGGCAGCCGGCCTGAGTGCGGGAATTTTCGCGCTCGCCAGCCAGTCCGGCCACAGACGCGGAAGGCTCGACGTGTGCAGCAGCGTGTGCTCCTGCATATCGTCGGGTGTGCGAAGCGGCAGTCGCTGCAATAGCGCCGGACTACAGACCGGCAGCCGCTCCTCGGACAGGAAAGGCCGCATCGAGTAGCCGTAGAACGTGTCCGGACCACCCCGGATAACGATGTCATAGATATCTTTCAGACTCTCCGCCGACTCGTTCGACGTCTCCACCTTCACGTCCACGTCCGGATGCACTGCGCGGAACTTCGCCAGTCTCGGCACCAGCCAGCGCAATGTGAAGGTGGCAGGCGCATTCACGGAGAGTGTGCGGGAGACCGTCTCCGGAAAACCATATCTCGCGGTTGCCTGCGACAACTGCTCGAACAGGGGACCGATTTCTCCCAGATAGGCCTTCGCCGCCGCGGTGAGCACCACGCGCCGGTTGTGCCGTTCGAATAGCGGTGCGCCTAGCCATTCCTCGAGCAGGCGCACCTGCTGACTCACCGCCCCGTGAGTCACGTGCAATTCGGCCGCCGCTTCCTTGAAGCTGCCGAGTCGGCCTGCGGCCTCGAAGGCTCGCAATGCATTGAGCGGGGGCAATACCCGTTTCATTCACAAGAGTTTATCTAACGCGAGCACCCAATTTAACTCGTTTGTTAGCGAGCGACAAGATAGATATCCTGCTTGCAGCGCCGATGGGCGGCGTGCACGCGCGAAGCGTAATTTTCCACACCCTTTCCGGCCCAGAGCCCATGCTCAGTTATACCGGCGGTCTCGTTCTGCTTGCAGCCCTGCTCCACGCGAGTTGGAACGCAATGCTTCACGGCAACCGCGACCGTTTCCTGTCCATGACGTGGATGAGCATCGCCATCGCAACGGTCTCCAGCTTCGTGGTCATGTTCACGCCGTGGCCGACCGGCGCGGCGTGGCCGTATATCGTCGTCTCGGGGCTCCTGCATATCGTCTACAACATGACCCTCGTGCGGGCATACCGCCGCAGCGATCTGGCCCAAGCGTATCCGATCGCGCGCGGCTCATCGCCCCTGCTCGTCACGCTCGGCGCCGCGCTTTTCGCGCATGAGGCGATCGGCGCCTTGCACGCGCTCGGGATTGCGATGATATCGGGCGGCATCATCGCGATCGCGCTGCAAGGCGGGCGCGTATCGCGCGCGGGTGCGCTGGCCGCGCTGACGACCGGGGCGACGATCGCGCTCTATACCGTGATCGACGGCATCGGCGTGCGCTTATCCGAAGGCCGGGCGCTCACCTACACGGCGTGGATGTTCCTGTTCTACTGGCTGATGCCGCTGCTGTTCGTCGCGATGCGCGGACTCGCGGCGCTGTGGACACCGGTACGGGCGGCGCCAATCGCAGTGGGTTCGTCGCTCGTCGGCGGCCTGGTGTCGATCGCGGCGTACGGCATCGTGATCTGGGCGATGCAGTCGGGCGCGATGGGCGCGGTATCGGCGTTGCGCGAGACCAGCGTGGTGTTCGCGGTGCTGATCGGGCGCGTGTTTCTGCGGGAAGCGGTGAGCGCAAAGCGCTGGCTCGCGTGCGTGATCGTTGCGGCCGGGGCGGTTTGTCTGGGAGTTTGAGCGGCGAGATCAAAAACACAAAAAAGCGATAATAGAACCCCCGCTGCTTCAGGCAAGAAAACCACCCCCAATGATCATCCGCCCGCATCTCCATTGGTTTCGCATGCTGCTCGCCTGGCGAGGCTCAGTCCTTCCGCAATTGCTCCCGCGGCTCTTCCTGATCTTCTGCATTTCGATCGTAGCCGTGGCGGCCCACGACCACCTTCTGCCGATCTCGCTGAATCTCAACACCACGGCGCCCTTCTCCCTGATAGGCATTGCGCTCGCGGTGTTTCTCGGCTTCAGGAACAACGCCAGTTACGACCGCTGGTGGGAAGCCCGCAAGCTCTGGGGCCAGTTGCTCAACGAGTCGCGCTCGCTTACTCGCCAGGTGCTCACGTTGCCGGTCCGGCCATTGCCGAAAGAAGACGTCAGGGAATTTTTCACGGCGCTCGGCGCCCTTCCTCACGCGCTGCGTCATCAGCTTCGCAAGAGCGACCCGCGCGAAGACCTCGCCGCACGGCTGCCGCAAGCCCTCTTCGAGCGCGTCATGGCGTCGCGGTACAAGCCGGCCACCTTGATGCTCTATCTCGGCGAATGGGTGCAACGCCACGCCCGGGCAGGCGCAATCGATCCGATGGCGGTCATCGCCTTCGACCGGAATCTGAATGGCATTTCGGATGTGATCGGCGGCTGCGAGCGCATTGTTTCGACGCCGCTGCCGTTCGCGTATTCGGTGATGATTCACCGCACGGTGTACTTCTTCTGCGCGTCCTTGCCGTTCGGACTGGTGGACAGCATCGGCATCTTTACGCCCGTTTTCGCGGTGTTCGTGGCGTACACGTTCATGGCGCACGAAGCCATCGCGTCGCAGATCGAAGAGCCTTTCGGCACCGACGACAACGACCTGGCGCTTCACACGATGTCGATGGTGATCGAGGACGCCATGCGCGACCTGCTCGGCGAACCGGCTCTGCCGCTGCCGAGCCCGGAAGCGGAAGGCTACATACTCAATTGAGCGTGCTTCGCCCGAAGCACGCCGCTTACCGCACGCTCAACTATTGCCGACGGTTTCCGACAAACGCTTGAGCGTCGCCACCCGCGCGCCGATGATATCGATGCGGCCGCGCTCGTCGATAACCGGCGTCGTGGCGTTCAGGTACACGGTCCACGCCTTCTGCGCGCGCGCCAGCGTCGGGCGCGTGCGTACCGGCATCTTCGACTGCAGGCGGCGGTAGTAGCGGTTCAGATCGAACATGGCGTGTTCGCACTGCGCGTCCGCGCGGCAGGCGCGCACCCGGCGCGGCGGATCGCCGCCGGCGCTCGCCTTCGCGACCGCGCTGCGCAGCGCGAGCGCCCGGTCGCGTACGGGCTGCAACTGCATGTCGGCTTCGGCGAGCACGTACATGGAACCGCGCGTGGTGGCGAACACCGCAGCGAGCAACGGCTTCTCGGCATCGCGCGACGCCTGCCAGCTCGCCTGGCTCTTTTCCCACTGCTTGCGCTGCGCGGGCGGCACCTTCTGCTGAAGCTGCTGCCACGCGTTGTCCAGCGCGGTCCTCCAGCCGATCCGCGCGTTGTCCATGCACTGCACCTGCCCCACTGTCGACGACATGTCGCTGCGCGCGAGGCAAGCGCGCATCGACGCGTCGATCGGATCGGCGGCGGCGACTTCGGCATGCGCCGGCAACGACGCCGCGCCGAACACCGCTGCCGCGGCCAGCGCCAGCGCACAGAACGCCCGCTGCGGGCCGCCGGCGCCCAACGGGGACTTCGCTCGCCGCATCGTCAGCCGCGAACGCAATCGACGAAGTATTCGATGCGCCCGTTGATCGTTTCGCCGACAAGCCCGTGGATGTCCGTGTGGAAACCCGGGAAGCGCTCGTTGAACTCGCGCGCAAAACGCAGATAGTTGACGATGGTCCTGTTGAAGCGTTCGCCCGGAATCAGCAACGGAATACCCGGCGGATACGGCGTCAGCAGGATCGACGTGACGCGGCCTTCCAGTTCGTCGATAGGCACGCGGTCGATCTCGCGGTGCGCGAGCTTGGCGAACGCATCCGAAGGCTTCATGGCCGGTTCCATGCTCGACAGGTACATCTCGGTCGTCAGGCGCGCAATGTCGTTCGCGCGGTAGACACTGTGAATCTGCTCGCACAGATCGCGCAGGCCGACGCGCTCGTACATCGGATGATGCGAGACGAACTCGGGCAGCACGCGCCACAGCGGCTGGTTGTTGTCGTAGTCGTCCTTGAACTGCTGGAGTTCGGTGACCATCGAGTTCCAGCGGCCCTTGGTGATGCCGATCGTGAACATGATGAAGAACGAATACAGCCCGGTCTTCTCGACGATGATGCCGTGCTCGGCCAGATACTTCGTGACGATCGCGGCCGGAATACCCGACTCGCCGAAGCCGCCGTCCATATCCAGACCCGGCGTGACGATCGTTGCCTTGATCGGGTCGAGCATGTTGAAGCCGTCTGCGAGCGGTCCGAAACCGTGCCACGGATCGTTCGGACGCAGCATCCAGTCTTCGCGCGAGCCGATGCCTTCTTCGGCGAACTGATCCGGGCCCCACACCTTGAAGAACCAGTCGTCGCCATATTCGGCGTCGACCTTGCTCATTGCGCGGCGGAAGTCCAACGCCTCCGCGATCGACTCTTCGACGAGCGCGGTGCCGCCCGGCGCTTCCATCATCGCCGCGGCCACGTCGCACGAGGCGATGATCGCGTACTGCGGGCTGGTCGACGTGTGCATCAGATACGCTTCATTGAAACGATGCTTGTCGAAGCGGCTGTTCTTCGAATCCTGCACGACGATCTGCGAAGCCTGCGAAATGCCGGCCAGCAGCTTGTGCGTGGAGTGCGTGGCGAACACCATCGCGCCGATGCGCGGACGCCCCGCGCCGATTGCGTGCATGTCCTGATAGAACTCGTGGAATTCCGCGTGCGGCAGCCAGGCTTCGTCGAAGTGCAGCGTGTCGAGCCAGTCGCCCAGCATTTCCTTGATCATCTCGACGTTGTAGATCACGCCGTCGTAGGTACTTTGCGTAATGGTCAGGATGCGCGGCTTGAGCTCCGGATTCTTCGCGAGCGCTTCGCGGGCGAACGGGTTCGCCAGAATCTTCTTCTTGATGTTTTCCGGCTCGAACTCGCTGCGCGGAATCGGACCGATGATGCCGAAGTTGTTGCGCGTCGGCGTGAGGAACACCGGAATCGAGCCGGTCATGGTGATCGCGTGCAGGATCGACTTGTGGCAGTTGCGGTCCACCAGCACGATGTCGCCGGGCGCTACCGTACCGTGCCAGACGATCTTGTTCGACGTGGACGTGCCGTTGGTCACGAAGAACACGTGGTCCGCGCTGAAGATGCGCGCCGCGTTGCGTTCGGAAGCCGCCACCGGACCGGTATGGTCCAGCAACTGGCCGAGTTCGTCGACGGCATTGCACACGTCCGCGCGCAGCATGTTCTCGCCGAAGAACTGGTGGAACATCTGGCCGAGCGGGCTCTTCAGGAACGCGACGCCGCCCGAGTGGCCCGGACAGTGCCACGAGTACGAGCCTTCGTCCGCGTACTGCACCAGTTCCTTGAAGAACGGCGGCGCGAGCGAATCCAGATACACCTTGGTCTCGCGGATGATATGGCGCGCGACGAACTCCGGCGTGTCCTCGAACATGTGGATGAAGCCGTGCAGTTCGCGCAGGATGTCGTTCGGCAGGTGGCGCGAGGTGCGCGTTTCGCCGTACAGGAAGATCGGAATGTCGGCGTTGCGGCGGCGCACTTCGGTCACGAACGCGCGCAGCGCGACGATCGCGGCGGCCAGTTCCGGCGTCTCGCCTTCCACCACGACGTTATCGACGTACGGCAGCAGTTCGTCGTCGTCGATCGAGAGGATGAAGCACGAGGCGCGGCTCGACTGCTGCGCGAACGAGGTCAGATCGCCGTAGCTCGTCAACCCGAGCACTTCCGCGCCTTCTTTCTCGATAGCTTCGGCCAGAGCCCGGATGCCGGAACCCGAGATGTTCTCGGAGCGGAAATCTTCGTCGATGATGACGACGGGAAAACGAAACTTCATGGGCGATTCTCCAAAAAGAACGACCGCTGCATTCTGTCAATTGCAGCGGTCACCCGGTATGCCTGGTGGTTCAGTACGCTGCGGCCGTCACGTTCTCGGCAACGTGACGCCGTGCTGACCTTGATATTTGCCGCCGCGATCCGCGTACGACGTTTCACAAATCTCGTCGCTTTCGAAAAACAGCACCTGGGCGACGCCTTCGTTCGCGTAGATTTTCGCAGGCAAAGGTGTCGTATTCGAGAATTCGAGCGTGACGTGGCCTTCCCATTCCGGTTCGAACGGCGTCACGTTGACGATGATCCCGCAACGCGCATACGTGGACTTGCCCAGACACACGGTCAGGACGCTGCGCGGAATGCGGAAATACTCGACGGTGCGCGCAAGCGCGAACGAATTCGGCGGGATGATGCAGACATCGCCCTTGAAGTCGACAAACGATTTCTCGTCGAAATTCTTCGGATCGACGATGGTCGAGTTGATGTTCGTGAAGATCTTGAATTCGTCGGCGCAGCGGATGTCGTAGCCATAGCTCGACGTGCCGTAGCTGACAATCTTCCGGCCGTCTTCGGAGACGCGAACCTGATCGGGCGCGAACGGCTCGATCATCTTGTGCGACTCGGCCATGCGCCGGATCCACTTGTCGGATTTGATAGTCATAGGTGAACGCTGCTCGACGTGAATGACAGGGGTGTGACGGATTACGACCCGGTAAGTGCCGGGTCACTTTTGGTTAACTGCACGCCTGCGTTGCGCTGACTTCGGGGTGCGGGACAGGCGGCACGCCGTTCGGGCGCCCTATGCCCCTTTGACTGAGTGCCCCGCCCATAAGGCGGAACGGTCGCGCTGAAGAGGCAGCCGAACGAAAGGCGCTTATTTTACGCGATCGTGAGCATGCTGCCGCAGGTAGGGTTGAGAACGGTCCTGTGACCTGCCCCTTGCTGAACGCCGCCTGGCCGAATGCCGGCGAGCTGCTTCGCCCGCGAACACGCGGTGCGCGCGCCGCTCATTGGCGGATCACTCCGCATGCGAGCGCGGGGCCTGCGCCATGCTGCGGGTAGGCGTACGGATCAGTCGCGTCGTGATGCAGCACCACCGCGCGCTGCAATACCGAGCGGATGCCGTCGAGCGAAACGTCCGGCGCGACGATGAAGCCCGTGGCCACGCCGTTCGCATCCGCGTGAATGTTGCCGAGATCGCCTTCGACCCGCGCGCCGGTTTTCAGCCGCTCCGCGGCTGGCGAGAACACCTGGCCCGCGCTGGAACCGTCGGCGGCGTTGCAGTCGCCGCGCTCGTGCACTTGCAGCGCGTGGTCGCTATTGGGCGGCATGCCCGCGAGATTGTAGGTGACCTGCACGCCGTCCGAGCGCTCGATGAACGTGACGAGGCCGCGCGCCTGATTGCCCACGGTGGGCAGCAACTGAGCGTCGGCACGTTTTTCCTGCGGTCTCAGGAACGCGCTACAGCCGCATAACAGCACACTGGTGGCAGCCAGGACGATGAACGCATGCACCGCCTGCCCGTCGATTCGTTTTCCCATGCGATCCTCTTGCCGGCCTGGCGGCCGCCCCTGCGGCCGCCGAGCCGAACTTGTGAAGTCGACATGATACCGCGAGACCAGGCGCAAAAAGACGCCTTGACCCCTTGTCCGGACGGCTGTCAGGAACGGCCCCAACCTGTCGTTACGCGCCGGCCCCCGAGGGGGTGAGAAAACTTGGGGCGGCCCGGCGTTCCAGGAGCGCCCCCCAATCTGTCGCTACGCGCCAGCCCCCCGAGGGGGGTGAGAAAACTTGGGGCGGCCCGGCGTTTTCTCAGGTGTTCTGGACGACGATGTTCGGAAACTTCGACGTCATGTCGCGAGCCCGCTCGGCGATATGAATCGCCACCTTGCGTGCGATCGACCGGTAAATCTCGGCGATACGCCCCTCCGGGTCCGCCACCACGGTCGGTTTGCCCGAGTCGGCCTGCTCGCGGATCCCGATGTCGAGCGGCAGGCTGCCGAGCACGTCGACGCCGTATTCCTTGCCCATGCGCTCGCCGCCGCCGGCGCCGAAGATATGCTCTTCATGGCCGCAGTTCGAGCAGATATGCGTGCCCATGTTCTCGACAATGCCGAGAATCGGAATGCCGACCTTCTCGAACATCTTGAGACCCTTCTTCGCGTCGAGCAGCGCGATGTCCTGCGGCGTCGTGACGATCACGGCGCCCGTCACCGGCACGCGTTGCGACAGGGTCAGCTGAATGTCGCCTGTGCCCGGCGGCATGTCGACGATCAGGTAGTCGAGATCGTGCCAGTTGGTCTGCCGCAGCAGCTGTTCCAACGCGGAAGTGGCCATCGGGCCGCGCCACACCATCGGGTTGTCCTGCTCGATCAGGAAACCGATCGAGTTGGCCTGCAGGCCGTGGCCGGTCATCGGGTTCATCGACTTTTCGTCCGGCGACTCGGGGCGGCCGACGATACCCAGCATCATCGGCAGCGACGGGCCGTAGATGTCCGCGTCGAGAATGCCGATGGAGGCGCCTTCGCTTGCCAGCGCCAGTGCGAGATTCACGGCCGTCGTGCTCTTGCCGACGCCGCCCTTGCCCGACGCCACCGCGACGATATTCTTGACGTTCGGCAACAGTTTCACGCCGCGCTGCACGGTATGCGCCGCGATGTGCTGCGACACCTGGACACGCGCGTCGGCCACACCGGGCACGGCGCGCAGCGCGTCGGAGAATTGCGCGCGGATGGCGTCGAATTGGCGCATGGCCGGATAGCCGAGTACCACATCGACGCTGACCGTGGCATCCTGCACCGCGACGTTCTTGATATTTTTGGCCGCCGCGTACGGTCGGCCGGTGTTGGGGTCGGCGACGGCCGCGAGGGCAGCGTCGACCAAAGCCCGATCGATACTCATTGAGACTCCGTGGGGAACACTTGCGGCGTAGCGGAATCGAAGCCTCCGCCACGCGCCGGAATTTGAAAGAAATTGTTAGACAGCATTGCGAAAACCCGGCGTGCCGGGCACCCTTCGGGCAGGCGGAACGCAATGGGGCCGCATCGCTGCGTGCTTCAGCCATTATTGTAGTGGTTGGCGCCACGCCCTGCCGGAAGACCCTTCTTCACTGTCGGACCGAGGCTGAATAAGGCGTAGGACTTCTCGTATTATCGAGCCGACGGCTTTACCGCCGTCATGCTCACCGTATAGATTTGTCGCTTGTCGCCGCCTTTTCCGCCTGACTAGCTTCACTCAAGAGGAATCAAAAATGAATGCAAAAATCATGACTCGCCTGGCCGTCTTTGCCGTTGCCGGTTCGTTGCTGGCAGGTTGCGCCACCCAACAGGGCACCAACACAGCCGTAGGTACTGGCGTCGGCGCCGGCACCGGTGCGGCGCTGGGCGCAATCTTCGGCGGCGGCAAGGGCGCGGCGATCGGCGCGGGCGTCGGCGCAGCGGTGGGCGGCATCACCGGTTATAACTGGCAGGCCATTCACAACAAGCTGTCGGGCGCCACGAAGGGCACCGGCACGCAGATCACCGAACAGCCGGACGGCTCGCTCAAGCTGAACATTCCAAGCTCGGTCACGTTCGACACCAATAGCTACGCAGTCAAGCCGTCGTTCGCGCCGGTGCTGGACCAACTGGCGCAGACCATGCAACAGAACCCGGAACTGATCGCTCAGGTGGTCGGCCACACGGACAGCACGGGCCAGCCGGCGTACAACCAGACGCTGTCGGTCAACCGCGCAGAAAGCGTGACGGGCTACCTGGGCCAGCGCGGCGTCGCGCCGCAGCGCCTGTCGGCACAAGGCATGGGCCAAACCCAGCCGATCGCCGACAACAACACCGAAGCCGGCCGTGCAGCGAACCGCCGCGTGGAGATCTATCTGCGCGCAACGGCTCAGCACACCACGCAATAAAGACAGAACCAGGGGAGATTGAGAAAGCCGGTCGCCGCAACTGCATCGCCGGCGATCGTGATGCCGATTGTGATGCTTTAGAAAGCCGTGAAAGGCGGAGAACAGGAATCTCGCACGAGAACGAAAAAAATTTCGAACTCTGCGGAAAATCCGCTGTCTGTCTTTACGGTACGTGGCTGGCGATGCCGCCGCGTCACCATTCTCCTCTTGTCGTTGTTGCTCCGGGGTTAATAGCCCCGGTTTTTTTTGGGCGCTCGGTTTACACACCACGTGAGTTCCCTCGGGGACACACCGCCCCACGCGGCCCGCCCCGCGCCGGGCGCCTGCCCTGCTAGAATCAACGTTTCGTCCCACCGCAGGCTCCCACCATCCTTATGTCAGCACCCGCAACCGATCTCTCCGCAGGCGCGCCGTCAGGCCGTCGCCAGATTCTCGTCACGTCGGCCCTTCCCTATGCGAACGGGCAAATCCATATTGGCCATCTGGTCGAATATATCCAGACGGACATCTGGGTCCGGACGTTGCGAATGCACGGGCACGAGGTCTACTACGTGGGCGCCGACGACACGCACGGCACGCCCGTCATGTTGCGCGCGGAGAAAGAAGGTCTCACGCCGAAGCAGCTGATCGACCGCGTCTGGCAGGAACACAAGCGCGACTTCGACAGCTTCGGGATTTCGTTCGACAATTACTATTCGACCGACTCCGAAGAGAACCGCGTTCTCAGCGAAAACGTCTATCTGGCGCTCAAGGAAGCAGGCCTGATCGACGCGCGCGACATCGAACAGGCGTATGACCCGGTCAAGGAAATGTTCCTGCCGGATCGCTTCATCAAGGGCGAATGCCCGAAATGCGGCGCGAAAGACCAGTACGGCGACAGCTGTGAAGTATGCGGTTCGACTTATCTGCCCACCGAACTGATCAATCCGTACTCGGTCGTCTCGGGCGCCACGCCGATTCGCAAGACCTCGACGCACTACTTCTTCCGTCTCTCCGATCCGCGTTGCGAGAATTTCCTGCGCGCATGGGTGGGCGGTCTGGCGCAGCCGGAAGCCACCAACAAGATGCGCGAATGGCTCGGCGACGCCGGCGAAGCCAAGCTCGCCGACTGGGACATCTCGCGCGACGCACCGTATTTCGGTTTCGAAATTCCGGGTGCGCCGGGCAAGTATTTCTATGTGTGGCTGGACGCGCCGGTCGGCTATTACGCGAGCTTCAAGAACCTCGCCGAAAAACGCGGCCTCGATTTCGACGCGTGGGTTCGCAAGGGTTCGAAGGCCGAGCAGTATCACTTCATCGGCAAGGACATTCTGTATTTCCATACGCTGTTCTGGCCGGCCATGCTCGAATTTTCGGGCCACCGCACGCCGACCAACGTGTTCGCGCACGGCTTCCTGACCGTGGACGGCGCGAAGATGTCGAAGTCGCGCGGCACCTTCATCACCGCGCAGAGTCTGATCGAGACGGGCCTGAATCCGGAATGGCTGCGCTATTACTTCGCGGCCAAGCTGAACAGCACGATGGAAGACCTCGACCTGAACCTCGACGACTTCCAGGCGCGCGTCAATAGCGATCTGGTCGGCAAATACGTGAACATCGCGAGCCGCGCCGCCGGCTTCCTGATCAAGCGCTTCGACGGCCGCGTGCAGGACAGTGCGATGCAGCATCCGCTGCTCACTTCGCTGCGCGCCGCCGTGCCGCAAATCGCCGCGAACTACGAAGCCCGCGAGTACAACCGCGCGCTGCGTCAGACTATGGAACTGGCCGACGCCGTGAACGCGTACGTCGACACCGCCAAGCCGTGGGATCAGGCCAAAGACCCGGCGAACGGCGTCGCGCTGCATGAAACGTGCAGCGTGAGCATAGAAGCGTTCCGCCTGCTGTCGCTGGCGCTGAAGCCGGTGCTGCCGAAGCTCGCCGAAGCGGTCGAAGGCTTCCTCGCCATCGAACCGCTGGTTTGGGCGGACGCCAACGTGCCGCTCAGTTCCACCCGGCCAATCAACGCGTACAAGCATCTGATGACGCGCGTCGATCCGAAGCAGATCGAAGCGCTGCTCGCCGCCAATCGCGACTCGCTGCAAGCCACGCCGGAAGCAGCCGCGCCGGCCGACGCCAAGGGCAAGTCGAAGGCAGCAAAAGCAGCCGCCGCCGAGAAAGACGAAACACCCGGCGTCATCTCGATCGACGACTTCGCGAAGATCGATTTGCGCATTGCGAAGATCGTCGACTGCAAGGCGGTGGAAGGTTCGGACAAACTGCTGCAACTCACGCTCGACGTCGGCGAAGAGAAGACCCGCAACGTGTTTTCGGGCATCAAGTCGGCGTATCAGCCGGAGCAACTGGTCGGCAAGCTCACGGTCATGGTCGCCAATCTCGCGCCGCGCAAGATGAAGTTCGGCATGTCCGAAGGCATGGTGCTGGCCGCCTCCGCCACCGACGAGAAAGCCGAACCGGGTCTTTACGTGCTCGAGCCGGATAGCGGCGCGAAGCCGGGCATGCGCGTGAAGTAAAGAAACAAAACGCGCGGCGGCTTGCGCTGCAGGCGCGAATAAAAACGGCACGCTCTAAAAGGCGTGCCGTTTTTTTTGCTGTGCCGTTTTTTTGCCGTACTTTTTTTGCGGTGCCTTTTTTGCCTGGCCGCGCAGATTCAAGCCCGCATCGCGCGCATCACCAGTGGATCCGGTCGAAGCGCCGCGTGTAGAGCAGATCGAGGCCGTCGAACGTGCCGCCATAAGCCGCAACCGACCAGTACCGCGTCAGGTTGACGGTCGCCTTGATCGCATTGCTCGCCGACTGCAGCCCCTGTTCGTAGCCGATCACGAGCCACTCGTTGATCGCCTTCGACACCATCACCACCTGCGGATCGGTCAGTCCGACTTCGCTTCGCCCAATGGAGAACTCGTCGAGCCCGAAAGTCTGCGCGATCCGCTTGCCGCTCGCGCTGCCGAGCAACGCGAGCGCCGTCGTCATGGTGCTCTGTTGACCCAGGTTGTTGCCCTGATCCGTGCCATGACCGAACAGCAGCCACGAGAGCTTTTCGTTATCCGGCACGTTCGGTTCGGACACCAGCTTCGCGGTCGGGAATTGAACCGTGCCCGTGACCTGCACGCCCGCCTCGACCTGCTGATTGCGGCGCATGGCGAGGATGTTGATGCCGGGATTGGCCACCGGACCGTTGAACGTGAAGAAGCCGTTTTCGATATTGAGCTTGCGGCCGAACGCGGTATAGGTCGAACCAGGCGTGACACGCACGTTCCCCACTGCGCGCAGCGGCAAATTCGGCGCGCTCATGGCGGTGATCGTACCGCTCAGGCCCAGATCCGCGCCCTGACCGCGGAAGCGGAAGCTGTTGCCCAGGTTGATGTCAATATTGGCGCGCGGCGCGAACGGGCCGATCGGCTTGTTGGTGCCCGCCACGGGCCGCGGCCGCTCGCCCGCCACCGAACCGTCGGGGCGCACCACCACCACGTCGTCGCCGAGCTTCGGCGCGGACTGCTCCGGCATGTCGAACAACGCGTGATCGACCACGAATTTGCCGTTGATCTCCATGCCGCCCAGCGTCCCGCCGTTCGCCACGGTCGCGCTGCCCGACAGCGACAGGTTACGGTCCGGCGCCGCGAACAATTCGAGCTTGTCCGCGACGATGCTCGCGGTCAGGTCCGGCTGGGCACCGTCCAGACGCACGCGCCCGGTGGCGCGCAACGTGCCGCTCGCGCCGTGAAACTCGACCTGCTGGAAGTCGACCAGATTCTGCGAGAGCGCGATACGCACCACGCCATCCTTTAATTGCACGCCCTGGTCGACCATCGTCGCGGAAATTCCGTCGCCGAGCAGCGAGCCGGTCAGGTTCGGTTTGGCGACCGTGCCGCCGAGCGCGAGCTTGAGCGCGAGGTGGCCGTCGAGCAGATAGCTCGGACCGAACAGGCCGCCGGTCGTTTTCAGCGACGGCACATTGGCATTCACATTGCCGGTAAGCGCGCCCTCTTCGTTGACGGTCAGGAAGCCGTCGCGCATGACCAACGTGGTGTGCGCGTCGGCGTCGATCACGCCGATGCGGCTTGCCTGCGCATGCACCGTGGCGTTGAGCCGGTTGCCGCCGCTGAACTCAGCGCGCGCGCTGATATCCGAAATGCCCAGGGAAGCGAGGCCCCGGCCGATCTCGACCGTAACGTCGCCGCTACGGCGCTTCAGCTGGATGTGGCCGCTCGCCGTGCTGCCGAGCGTGAAGTCCCAGTCGCCGTCGAACACCAGGTCGGTTTTGACGATCGGCGGCTCGCCGGTGATCTGGCGCCGCAGATCCTGAAGGCGCACGGCCGAAATGTCAGTCAGGCTGCCCGCCGACTGAATCTTGCCGTGGTCGAAGGCGAACGTTTTCAGGCTCAGCACCGCGCCTTCGAGCGTGAGCCTCGTCGCGCCGAGCGTCAGGTGCTGCGGCCCGGCGCTGACGGCGAGCGGCGACTCCAGATTGAACGACGGCGTGCCGCGATTCTGCAAGCGGGTGACCGTGCCGTCCCAGCGCGTGCCTTCGCGCGCTTCGGTCAGCTTGCCGTTGGCGGCGAGCGTGAGATCGAGCGGACGGTCCTGCAGCTTGCCGGTGGCCGCCGCCTCGAGCGTGTGATTGGCGCGCGTGCCGGACAAGCGCGCCGTGAGCGTGCTCAGATCGACGCCGCCCGCGCTGACATTGCGTGCGTCGGTGGTAAAGACGAGCGCGCCGTTCGCGCCGTCGCGCAGTTCCGCGTGGCCTTCCGCATGACCGATGCGGTTGCTGCTGAACACCACGCTGTCCGCCTTGTAGTTCAGCACCACATTCGGATGCGCGAACGAGCCGGTGATGTCGCCATCGGCAGCGACGAGCCCCGCCAGACCGAAGCCGAGGCGCTCCAGTTCCGGCGCATCGACGCGAAACTTCAGCCGGTCGCCACGCGCGCCGAAGCTGCCTTGCACATCCACCTGGTTGCCCGCCACCGAGAGGTTCGCGCGGCTCGGCAGGATTCGCGAGCCCGCCAGTTGGACGGTGCCGCTACCGGTCAGCGGCAGGCCGTCGTACACGCTCGGACCGAGCTTGAAGTCGGCCTTGGTCGTGAAGACCGGGCCGAGCATGCCGGCCGCGCTGAGCGTGCCGTTCACGCGCGCCTCGATCTTGCGGGCAGGCGGCGCGCCGCGTTTCGGCGCCGGCGTTTTGCGCTGGGCCACTTCGGTTCTGACCGCTGCCTTCGCGGTGTTTTTCACGGCGGCGGCGGCTTTGTCGGCGGGCGCCGCGCTCTTTGCGCCAGCCGTGCTGCCGGCTTGCGCCGTGGCCTGCGCGGTTCCGCTCTTTCCGGCACTGCTCGCCGCCGGTGCCGGGCCGGCCACCGGCGTGCGCGACGGCATCTGCGAAGTCAGCGTCAACGGATCGAAATCGGTCAGTTGCGCTTTCAGGTTGTAGGTGGAATTCGCGTCGTGCTTGAGCGCGCCGGAGAGATCGATGCGGCCTTTGCCCGACGTGATGCGCACGTCGTTGAAGCTCATCCGCGCGGGATCGAAGGTAATCTTGCCTTGGGCGCGCAGCGCCGCTTTTGGGTCCGCGAGATCGAGCGTGACACTCTGCACGTCGTCGTTCAGACGAACACTGATTGGACCGGAAAGCTGCGTAGGCCGCACCGTTGCCTGCAATGCATTCAGGTCGAGCCCGGCGACCTGCAGATCGAACTGCCCGTGCTTGCCGCTCAGCGCGCCGCCGCCGGTGAGCGTGGCGCTCTTCACGAGGCGCACGTTCAGGTTCGAGATGCGCTGCGTCTGGGCGTCGAGCCGCACGTCGGCGTTGGCATCGATCAGCGGCAGCAGGTTCTGGTCGATCGCGCCGGGCTTGGCGTTGACGATCGAAACGTGGCCGGCGACCGCGAATCCGGCGGTGCTTTTGCCTGACGCGCGGGGCTGAGCGCTGTGTTCGCCGCTTGCGGCAATGGCGCGCTGCGCCGCGCTGGCCCCACTCGCCCCACTCGCCCCCGACACGGCCGCCTCCGCCGCCCCCTGCCCGACCGGCTGCAACTCTGCCCGCACGGCGAGATCGGCCTGCGGCGCACCCGGCGAAAACGCCTGCGGGTTGATGTGATCGAAGGTCAGCGTGGCGCGCTGTAGCGGCACGTCGCCGAACGGCTCGGCCTCGACCCTGGCGTGACCCGCGAGTTTCATGCCGCTCGCGTCGAGCTCGGCGATCAGATTCTCTAACGAGCCGCTCAGATGCCCGCCCACCTGCACTGCCTCGTTGTTGACCTTGCCCGAATAGCCGATGTCCCCGCTCAGCGGAAACGGCCGCACGCCGTCGAGTTTCGCGGCCGCCGTCACCGCGCCGAACGGCGTGTCGAGCCGCTCGATCGCGGCCTCGTGATGGCGACCGTCGCTGCGTCCATGAAAGACGAAGCGCGAGAATTCGGTCGTCGACGCGCCCTGATGCAGCAACAGTTTGTCGACCTGGACGTCGCGAATGTCGAGCTGGATGGGCAAGCGCAGGTCTTGCGGCAGCTTCATCGGCCCGCTGCTCGACGACGAAGCGCCGATGCGCGCGTCCACCGTGCCGACATGCAGATAGTCGACCGTGAAGCGCCACGGTTGGCGCGCGAGCGCCCAGCGGCCCGCCACGCGATCGATCTGGATATCGGTGCCGCTGCCGTCGAGGCTGCGCCAGCGCACTTGCCGCAATTGCAGGCCGTTGGCGAGTGCGCCGCTTTCAAGCGTGCCGCTCAGCTTACCGCCCAACAGCTTCACCGCCGCTTGCCACGCATAGGCGGTGCCGCGCTCCGTGGTCAGCGCGCCGTATAGCAAACCCGCCGCCAACGCGAGCAACAACACGACCACGGCCACCGTCCACGCGAGCGATTTCAGCAGCAACCGGCCGAGCCGGCGCCTGGGCGCAGGCCCTTCGGGTGGCGGCTGCTGTCCCGGCGGCTGCCTTGGCGGCTCTCCTGGCGGATGAGCACCCGGCGGCTGGGCGGGAGGTTGGGCGGAAACGTCCGTGGTCATGCGTGGATCATGGGGAAGCAGGTTTCCATCAGAAGGCGATGCCCAGCGTCAGATACGGCCGCACGCTGCGGTTGCGGATCCCGTAGGCGACATCGACGTTGACCGGGCCGACCGGGCTGCGCCAGCGTGCCCCGACACCGACGCCTGGATAAAAGACTTTTTCGCCCCAGGTATCCGTGGCGGTGCCGACATCGAAAAACGCAGCAGCGCCCCAGTCGTGGTTGAACCAATGCTGGTATTCGGCCGCCGCCGTGACGAGGTACTTGGTGGGCAGCACCGAACCGTCGACGTTGTTACCGATGCTCTGATAGCCATAGCCGCGCACCGAATTCGAGCCGCCCGCGCGAAACAGCAGCGAAGCCGGAATGCCGCTCGAAGGGCCGCTCGTGAACACACCGCCCAGTTCGGCGCGAATCAGCACGAGGTCTTCCTTGCCGATCGGCAGGTACTGCTGGCCGCGCGCATAACCGCGAATGAAGGTCTGGTCGGTGAGCACCCCTTTGACCGCGAAGCCCGCCTCGACGTGAATCAGGTTGCCCTTGCGCGGGAACAGCGGGTCGTCGGTGTTGCGCCGGGTCCATGACCAGGACGGCACCAGCGCGCGGCTCGTGGTCGGCGCGGCCGCGTTCTGGTCGAGCCGGTCCTGATAGAACAGGAGCGCGTAGTTGTAGTCGATGAACTGCGAGGTCCGGGCCCGCTGCACGCCGCCACGGATACTGTAGATGCGCGTGTCGGAAACGTCGGTCGTGGTGTAGGAAGCCAGCATGCTATTGGTCCACGCGCGCCGCCCCGGCGGCATCGAGAGTTCGATTTGCCCGTACTGCTGGATCTGGTCGACGCGGCCCTCGACGGTGAACGGCCAGGCTTTGCCGAAAGTGTCGAGGTACGAATAGGAGCCCTGAACCAGCGGACCGTTGTCCGTGGAATAACCCACGCCGCCGCGAATGCTGTTGTACGGATATTCCGACACCTTCACGTGCATCGGCGTCTCGACCGGTTTGGCGGGGTCGCTATCCACGTCGATTGCGACGCTCGCGTAGTACGGCGTGTTTTGCAGTTGCCGCTGCAATTCGGCGACGCGCTGCACGTCGTAGATATCGCCCACCGAAATCGGGTTCACGTTGTCGACGATCTGTTCCGGGTAGCGCCGCGTGCCGGAGACGTCCAACTTGCCCATCGTGAAAGTCGGCCCGCTTTCGTACGTGACCGACAGTTTCGCCTCGTGTGTGCGCGGATCGACGCGTGCCTCGGAATGGTAAATCTTCGCGCCCAGATACCGGCGCGCCTGCAAGGCCTTGAGCGACGCGTTTTTTGCATCGTCCCAGCCGCCCTGCGAAAACGGGTCGCCTTCGTGCAGCGAAAACGCGAAGCGCGCGGCGTTCTCCTGCGCCGGGTCTTCGGTGAGCACCGGCCCGCGGAACGACAGCGAAATCGACGAGATCAGCGTTTGCGGCCCGGGATCGACGCTCACGGTGACGCGCTTCGTATCGTCGACGGTGCGCACGTCGGTACGCACGACCGGCGTGAAATAACCCTGCGTGGAAGCCAGATCGCGCACCTGTTGAGGCGTGGCGGTGATCAGAAACTCGAACTGGTCGTCGCTGATGTCGGGGCGTTTGGCGAAACGCGCAATATCCAGATGCGCTTCGAGCAGCTTGCGCAGCGAGCGCGGCGTGGCTTCGATATCGACCTTGTAGCTGGCGGCCGCTTTCGCGGCGTGAGCGTGGCCGGCCGCCAGCGTCAACATGACGAGACCGAATGCCAGCCACGCGCGCAGCCAGTGCCGCATGGGCGTGCGAGGCCCACGCCGGAAACCGGCCTTGCCGCGCCGCAGCCGCGGCTTGTCGATCGCACACCCCGCCAAACAGGACCTCCGGCCGTGGTTGATGAATTCCGTCGCTCAGGCGCGCCGCGGCGGCCGAAGCTCGCTATTTGACCACATCGGCATGATGCCGCGAGATCTCTAAAAAGGGGTGCGCCGCGTGCGGGCGGGCCTCGCCGCCAGATTCGCGCGCGGCGCAACACGCCAGCGAAGACCCTGACGCCCGCACCGAACCCAGGGAATACAACGGATGCACGCCGCCTGGTTGGCGACGCGCCCGCCTTTGACGCACACCGCGCCGCGCGGGTTCCGGGTATTTTCGTGCGCCGGCCACCTGGCGCTGCCGCCGTTTTTCGCCCGCGCGCCGCGCATGCGGTAAAATTGCGGAATAGCAGCGGTGTCCGGCGAATGACCGCCGGGCGGCCGCCAATTCCTATACCACGGACGTCGAGCCATGTATCAATCGGACATCACCCAGTTCCTGAACCAGCTCAAGCAACAGAAGCCCAACCTGGAAGCCGAGCAGCGCCGCGGCCGCGCGCTGCTGTGGGACAAACAGCCGATCGATCTCGAAGAACGCGCCGAGCAGAAAGCCTCGCGCGTGGAACAGACGCCTTACTCGTACTATCAAAACTTCTAAGCGCGTGAGTCACGCCGACGAGGCACACGGCGCTCCGCCGGCCCCCGCCGACGCCGCGCTGGCCGCGCCCGCCACCGATTCGACACCCGACACCGTCGACGGCATCGCTTTTGCACGCCTGTACGGCGAGCCGCTCTTCAAGATGCCGACGGATCTGTACATCCCGCCGGACGCGCTCGAGGTGTTTCTCGAAACGTTCGAAGGCCCGCTGGATCTGCTGCTGTATCTGATCCGCAAGCAGAACTTCAACGTGCTCGACATTCCGATGGCGGACGTCACGGTGCAGTACCTCGGCTACGTCGACCAGTTGCGCCAGACCAATCTCGAACTCGCGTCCGAGTATCTGCTCATGGCCGCGATGCTGATCGAAATCAAATCGCGCATGCTGCTGCCAGTCAAGAAGGCGGACAGCGGCGAGGAAGCCGAAGATCCGCGCGCGGAACTGGTGCGGCGCCTGCTCGAATACGAGCAGATGAAGCTCGCCGCGCAGCGCATCGACCAGTTGCCGCAACTCGGGCGCGACTTCCTGCGCGCCGAGGTCTACATCGAGCAAAGCATCACGCCGCGTTTTCCCGACGTGAACAGCGAAGACCTGCGCGCCGCGTGGGCCGACGTGATCAAGCGCGCCAAGCTGGTCCAGCATCACAGAATCTCGCGCGAGGAGCTTTCGGTGCGCGAGCATATGAGCTCGATCCTGCGGCAGCTGCAAAACGCGCGCTTCATCGAATTCTCCGACCTGTTCGACACGAGCAAAGGCGTGCCGGTGGTCGTGGTGAATTTCATCGCCGTGCTTGAGCTGTGCCGCGAATCGCTCGTTGAAATCACCCAGGCGGAACCGTTCGCGCCGATCTATGTGCGCCTCGCCTATTTGCCCGCCTGACACCCTCAAACGGGGCTCGATTCCGTTCGCCGGGAGAAGGTGCCTCTTTTCGGTGCGGCAGCCGTCCAAATCCACTACAATCCCGCGCTCCGAACCTGTCATTACCAGTGAGGCGGCGGCCCGCGCGATTCCTTAGGGTTTTGCGTCCACCCAGTCTCGCGCCGCGCGAGGAAATCCCTGTCCGATCATGAAAGTCATCAGCTCGATCCATGAATTGCGCGACCAGTTGCGCGGCCAGAATCGCACCGCGTTTGTGCCGACAATGGGCAATCTGCACGAGGGCCATCTGTCGCTGATGCGTCTCGCGCGTCAGCACGGCGACCCGGTGGTGGCCAGCATCTTCGTCAACCGGCTGCAGTTCGGTCCGAACGAAGACTTCGACAAATACCCGCGCACGATGGAAGCGGACATCGAGAAGCTGCAGAAGGAAAACGTCTACGTGTTGTTCGCACCGACGGAAAAAGACCTCTATCCGGAGCCGCAGGAGTACCGCGTGCATCCGCCGCACGATCTGGGCGATATCCTCGAAGGCGAATTCCGGCCGGGCTTCTTCCAGGGCGTGTGCACGGTAGTGATGAAGCTGATGTCGTGCGTGCAGCCGCGCGTTGCCGTGTTCGGCAAAAAGGATTACCAGCAGTTGATGATCGTGCGCCGCATGTGCAACCAGTTCGCGCTGCCCACCGACATCATTGCCGCCGAAACTGTGCGGGATGCCGACGGCCTCGCGCTCAGCTCGCGCAATCGCTATCTGCAGTCCGCCGAGCGCGCCGAGGCGCCGAGGCTGGCCGCCGAACTGAATCAGGTGCGCGAAGCGGTGCTTGGCGGCGAGCGCGACTTCGCGAAAATCGAACGGGCGGCGATGGCGGCGCTCGCCACACGCGGCTGGCAGCCCGACTACATCGCCGTGCGCAAGCGCTCGAATCTGCTGCCGCCGGGTCCGGAAGACGCGAATGCGGAACTGGTGGTGCTGGCCGCCGCCAAGCTCGGCGCCACCCGTCTGATCGATAACCTCGAAATCTGAAGCCGTCTTAGGCAGACGTAGACACGCAAAGAAATCACACAGGATTGGTCATGCAACGCAACATGCTGAAGTCGAAGATTCACCGCGTCGCGGTCACGCATTGCGAACTGCACTACGAAGGTTCGTGCGCGATCGACGAAGATTTGCTGGAAGCGGCGAACATCGTCGAAAACGAGCGGATCGACATCTGGAACATCAACAATGGCGAGCGTTTCTCGACCTACGCGATCAAGGGTGAACGCGGCAGCGGCATGATCTCGCTGAACGGATCGGCGGCGCGGCGCGCGCAGCTGGGCGATCTGGTGATTATCGCGGCGTTCGCAGTGGTGGACGAAGCGGAGCTGAAGGCCGGCTGGAAGCCGGACCTCGTGTTCGTGGACGACAACAACAGGATCAAGGGCAGCCGCGATCACGTGCCGACGCAGAACTGGACCTGAACGCGCAGTAGTAGTTTGCTGGCAAGTTCGCTAGCAGTTTGTCAGATGTCCGCCACGCGTGCGCCCCCAAGGAATTCCTTGGGGAATTCACCGCGCGGGGACTCGACCTGGCGGGCGGCACACAGCCGCCGGCCCTGCCGCCTCAACCCTTCCTTCCCGCCCCGCTAGTCCATTCGACGATCGGCTGCCACTGCTCCAGATCCTTCTCCACACGGCTTTTCGCCACGTCCCACAAGGTCAGCCCGTGGGCCGCCAGTTGCACGTAATTCTGGGTATCGCGCAAAAAGCCGAGTACCGGCAACTTCAGCCCCTCGACAAAGCGATGCAGTTGCTCCGCCGAGCGCGTGCGCGCATCCACGCGCATGCCGACCACGCCGATTTCAATTGCGCCTTTCCTGACCGCTTTCTCCTTGGCCAGCCGCTCGAGGAATTCCTGGGTGGCGAGAATATCGAACATGGACGGCTGGAGCGGCACGATCACCTTGTCGGCCAGATCCAGCGCGATATTCAGGCGATTGCCGTGCAGCCCGGCCGGTGTGTCGATGACAGCATGCTCCAGTCCCTTGGGCGGTTTGACCGGCGCGTCCAGATTGACTTCCCAGGTTTCGATGGCCGGCAGCGTGTCGGGCCGCAGCGACAGCCACGCATGCGCGGACTGCTGTTTGTCCAGGTCCGCCAGCGCGACCCACTCGCCGGCCGCCGCGAAATAGCCGGCCAGATTGGTGGACAGCGTGCTTTTGCCCACGCCGCCCTTCGGATTCGCCACCACGATCACCGTCATGAATTCTCCCGGAAAGAAGGCTGGCTGCCGCCAGCCGGTTTGCCGCGTATTGGGTCTGACATGCGCAAGTGTGCCCGGATCCGCATTGGTTTCAGATCCACTTGCCGATCCAGCCGTTGATAATATCGACAAATGCACGCTGGCCGAAGCCCCCAAACGGCTAATTAGCCGCTGTGCGCTGCCGATTTCTTCAACCAGGATCCGAATCTCATGAGCAAACTGCGCCCGGAATACACCGTCGAACGCCTCCACGAACGCCAGAAAGGCTCGCTGCCAGGCCTGCTGGGCGTGCATGTCGTGTCGCTGGAAGAGGGCGTGCTGATCGCGGAATTGACCGTGCGCACGGAACTGCTCGCGCCGAACGGCTTTTTGCATGCCGCCACCGTGATCGGTCTCGCCGACACCGCCTGCGGCTACGCCTGCCTCGCGCATCTGCCGGAGACCGCGCGCAATTTCACGACCATCGAGGTGAAAAGCAATTTTCTCGGCACGGCAACCGAGGGGACGATCCGTGCAGTCGCAAAGAGCGTGCATCTCGGGCGCAGCACACAGGTGTGGGATGCCACGGTCACCGATCCGAACGGCAAGACGATGGCGCTGTTCCGGTGTACGCAGATCGTGTTGTATTGACGAGGGAAAGGGACGCGGTACCATAAAAAAGGCACGCGGCCTTGCGGCGCGTGCCTTTTCATGGGAGCAGCCAACCGCTCAGGCGGCCACCGCCCGCGGCGCCTTCGCCCCGCCGAACGCCAGCGCCCCGCCGCCGAGCAGCGACTGCACCACCAGCGTCACGGCCCAGAACGCCGGATATTCCCAACCGCCGTTCGGCGACGCGAAACCCCAGCCGTTGTGGAGATGCTGCGACATCGCGCCGAGCATGAACGGCAGCAGCACCAGCGCGGCCCAGCGCACCTGCACGCCGAGCAGCAGCGCAATGCCGCCGAACAGTTCGACGAATGCCGTCACGTAGCCGAGCCAGCCCGGCAAGCCGAGCGAGACGAAGAACTGCGCCGTGCCGGGCAGCGTGAAGACGAAAATCTTTTGCAGACTGTGGGCGAGATAGAGCACGCCTAGAGCGACGCGAAGGAGTAAAGCGGCAAGCTCGGCAGAACAGTTCGGGTTCATGACAGGTCCTTGAAGAGAGAGAGACAGCACGGAAACGGCCGTCGATGCCTGCACTCTATTCGAACCGTACGAAGCGAAAAACCAGTTCTCACGCTTTGATTATTTCCCAACAGGATTTAATCTGATCTTCCCCTTTGACCCCGATCAACCCATCGCAGCAAAAAGTTTCGCCAGATCGAGATGCTCGGCAAGCGTATCCGCAAGGCGTTCCAGAGACGCCTCACGCAACGCCGGGTAGTCGATTGCCTCGGCATCGCTCAAACCCGCCCACGCGAGCAAAGCCGCACAGGCGGCCGGCGTGTCGAACAGGCCGTGCACGTAGGTGGCGAGAATCTGGCCATCGGCGGAGATCGCGCCGTCGGGGCGGGCATCCCGCGCGTCGCCCAATTGCAGCGCGGGCGTGTCCAACGCCGGCCCGCGCGTCTCGCCCATATGGATCTCGTAGCCGGCCACTTCCGGCGCGCCGGGCAACGCGAGGCGCCCGGTCACATTCTTCAGCGTCTTGTCGCGCGTGAGCACTGTCGAATAGTCGAGCCAGCCGAGTCCCGCGGACGTACCCGGCGCGCCCTCCACGCCATGCGGATCGGCCACTTCACGCCCCAGCATCTGCATGCCACCGCAAATCCCGATCACCCGGCCGCCATAGCGCAGATGCTTTTGCAGCACCGCGTCCCAGCCTTGTGCGCGCAGAAACGCCAGGTCGCCAGGCACGTTCTTCGAGCCCGGCAGAATGATCAGATCGGCCGGCGGCGGCGGTGTGCCGCTGCGCACGTAATGAAAATCGACCTGCGGATGCGCGCGCAACGCGTCGAAATCCGTGTGATTGCTGATGTGCGGCAGCACCGGCACGACTACCCGCAGCATGCGCCCCGCGCCACCGCTATGCGCCGCGCGCAATTCGGGCGGCAGCATGTCTTCGGCGTCGAGCGTCAGCCCATGCAGATAGGGGATCACGCCGAGTACCGGCTTGCAGGTCTTCGCTTCGAGCCAGTCCAGACCGGGCTGCAGCAAACCGACGTCGCCGCGAAAACGGTTGATGATGAAGCCGCGCACCCGCGCCTGCTCGCTCGCCGACAAACACGCGAGCGTGCCCGTGAGATGGGCGAACACGCCGCCTCGGTCGATATCGGCCACCAGCACTACCGGGCAATCCACCGCCTCCGCAAAACCCATGTTGGCGATATCGCGGTCGCGCAGATTGATTTCGGCGGGGCTGCCCGCGCCTTCGACAAAAATCGTGTCGTACGCCGCTTGCAGACGCGCATACGACTGCAGCACGGCTTCGAACGCGACGGGTTTGTAGTCGTGGTACGCACGCGCGTCGAGGTTCGTGCGCGCCTTGCCGTGGATGATCACCTGCGCGCCGCGGTCGCTGGTCGGCTTGAGCAGCACGGGGTTCAGATCGGTGTGCGCGGCAATGCCCGCGGCCACCGCCTGCAAAGCCTGCGCGCGGCCGATCTCGCCGCCGTCCACCGTTACCGCGCTGTTGAGCGCCATGTTCTGCGGCTTGAACGGCGCGACCCGCGCGCCGGCGCGGCGCGCGAGCCGGCACAATCCGGCGACCAGTGTGCTCTTGCCCGCGTCGGACGTGGTGCCCTGGATCATCAGCGTGCCGCGCGGCACGGGTACGGCGTTATGCGAGGTCGAAGTGGTGGTCACGGAGTCTTGGGCCAGGGCCTGGCGGTGAACAGACAAAACAGACAATGAAGCTGGCGGCAACGCAGCGCTCACGCGGGGCACCGGGCCGTGCGTTTTCATACGGACATCAACGCGTGCCGGTAACAAGCCGCGCAGCGCCGGCCCCGTGTGGTGCGCTGAGGCGCCATGCATGGAACGCGGCATTATCCCATCGCGCCGGCCCGCACTGCACGCCGGTACAATCACGCGATGACTCCCCGCGACCTCACCTTCGTTCTCGGCGGCGCCCGTTCGGGCAAGAGCGTGCACGCCGAACAGCTTGCCACAGGCAGCGCCCTGCCCGTCACCTACATCGCCACCGCGCGCGTCGCTGACGACGCCGAATTCAGCGCGCGCATCGCCCACCATCGCGAGCGGCGTCCGGCGCATTGGCAACTGTTCGAAGCAGGCGTCGATCTCGCCGGCGCGGTGACGCAAAGCGACGCGCCCGGCCACTGCATCCTGGTCGATTGCCTGACGCTGTGGCTCGCCAATCTGCTCTGTCCGCCCGAAGGCGACGCGCTGCCGATCGATCGCTATCACGCGCACGTCGCCGCGCTCGAAGCGGCGCTCGTCAACGCCCAAGGCAAGGTCATCGTGGTCAGCAACGAGATCGGTCTGGGTGTGGTGCCGCTCGGCGCGGCCACGCGTCTTTACGTCGACGAACTCGGGCGGCTCAACCAGCGCATCGCCGCGTTGAGCACCCAGGCCACGATGATGGTCGCCGGATTGCCGCTCGCGCTGAAAACCGCGAGCCACGCGTGATGCTGTCGCTCCCGCTTCTCGTGACGCTGACCACCGTGGGCGTCGCCCTCGACCGTTGGTTTGGCGAGCCGCGCACGGCTCATCCGCTGGTAGGGTTCGGCAAATGGGCGATGCGTCTCGAAACGCGCTACAACACCGGCCGCCGCTTGCGGCTCAAAGGGCTGCTCGCGTGGTCGCTGGCCGTGATGCCGCCCGTGCTGATCGCCTGGTGCCTGGTTGCCGTGCTGCCGTTTTTCGCGGCCTGCGCGGTGCATGTCGCGCTGCTGTGGTTCGCGCTCGGCGCGCGCAGTCTGCACGATCACATTGCGCCGATCGCGCAGGCATTGGCGCAGCGCGATCTCCCGCAAGCGCGCTTGCTGACCGCGCGCATCGTCTCGCGCGAAACCGCGCATGCGGACGAAGGTGCGCTGTCGCGCGCCGCCGTCGAATCGGCGCTCGAAAACGGCAACGATGCGATCTTCGGCGCGCTGTTCTGGTTTGCCATCGCGGGCGGTCCGGGTGCGCTGGGGTTTCGTCTCGCCAACACGCTCGACGCGATGTGGGGTTATCGCACGCCGCGCTATTTGCGCTACGGCTGGGCCGCCGCGCGGATCGACGACGTGCTCAACTGGATTCCCGCCCGTCTGACAGCCGCCAGCTATGCGCTCCTCGGCGACACGCGCACCGCGTGGCGCTGCTGGCGCGAACAGGCGCCGCGCTGGGACAGCCCGAACGCCGGACCGGTGATGGCAGCCGGCGCAGGCAGTCTGAACGTGCTGATCGGCGGCCCGGCGGTTTATCACGGCGCACTCGAACATCGCCCGATGCTCGGCTTCGGACGCGAGGCCAAGGCCGCCGACGTCAACGCCGCGTTGATGCTGGTCGAGCGCACGGTCGTTCTATGGCTCGCCGCGCTGATCGTGCTGGCGTTGCTGAGCGTGCCCTTTCATGTTTGATCGAATGACAGGCCGCTTGAACACAACGGGCGAAACGAGCAAAGCGAACGAGGCAAACGGAATGCCCGCTGCAACCGGTACGATCGCGCACGGCGGCAATCTGCAAGAAGCGGCCAGACGCTACGGCATTCCGCACGCGCAATGGCTCGATCTTTCGACGGGTATCAATCCGCACGGCTATCCGGTCCCGCCGGTTCCCGCCGATGCCTGGCGCCGCCTGCCCGACGACGGCGACGATTTCGCCGCCTGCGCCGCGCGCTACTACGGCGCGCCCGACGCCGCGCATGTGCTGCCCGTTGCAGGTAGCCAGGCGGCGATTCGCGCGCTGCCCGCGCTGCTGCCGCGCGCACGCGTCGGCATCGCGCCGCTCACGTACGGCGAATACGCGCCCGCATTCGAGCGCGCCGGCCATGAAACGATCGTGCTCGATGTCTCCTTCGAAACATTGCCCGACACGCTTACGCATGCAGTCGTCGTGAATCCGAACAATCCGACCGCCGTGCATCTGAGCGCCGCCAGGCTGCTGCATTGGCATGCCCAGTTGGGCGCGCGCGGCGGCACGCTGCTGGTCGATGAAGCGTTCGCCGATGCGATGCCGTCGGCATCGCTCGCGGCGAGCACGCATCGCGACGGCCTGCTCGTGTTGCGTTCGCCGGGGAAATTCTTCGGTCTCGCCGGCGTACGCGCGGGTTTCGTACTCGGTGCACCTGCGTTGCTCGAACGTTTGCGCGACACGCTCGGCGCGTGGACCGTCAGCGGCCCGGCCCGTCACGCCGTCAGAGCCGGATTCGCCGACGAGGCCTGGCAACGGCACATGCGCACCCGGCTCGACACCGAAAGCGCGCGGCTGGCCGACCTGTTGCATGCGCAAGGGTTCGACACGCGCTGCACACCGCTCTTCGCGTGGACCTGCGACGCACGCGCCGCCGCTTTGCATCGAGCCTTGGCGCGGCGCGGCGTGTGGACGCGTCTGTTCACGCCGTCAGGTAGCGTCAGATTCGGCTTGCCTGCAAGCGAGGCCGAATGGACACGCTTTGACGGGAGCCTGCGTGAGGCTGTTCGGGAGATCGATCCCACGCGAAGGGGCTGATGCAGCAAAGACCTTGCATCCCTGCCACGCTCACCCTACGTCTCCCACCTCTTCGCCCGATGAATCGACTCGCCCGCTTCACCATCGCCGCAGCGCTTTGCATCAACGCGACGCACGCGTTTGCCGCCATCTCCGTCACCGACGACACCGGCGCAACCGTCACCCTGCCCGCTCCCGCGCAACGTGTAATCAGCCTCGCGCCGCACGTCACCGAATTGCTGTATGCGGCGGGCGGCGGCGCGAAGCTGATCGGCGCAGTGTCCTATAGCGACTACCCGCCGGAGGCAAAAAAATTGCCACGCGTCGGCGACAACAAGTCGCTCGATCTCGAGCGACTTGTTGCGCTGAAGCCCGATCTGATCGTGGTGTGGCGGCATGGCAATGCGCAGCGTCAGCTCGACCGCCTGCGCGAGATGCACATTCCGCTCTTCTTCAGCGAGCCGCATCATCTCGACGACGTGGCCGCGTCGCTGACGAAGCTCGGACAATTGCTCGGCACGTCGCCGGCGGCGGATGCGGCAGCGGCCGCGTACCGCCAGGACATCGCGGCGCTGCGCAGCCGGTATGCGGGCCGGGCGCCCGTCAGCGTGTTCTATCAGGTGTGGGATCAACCGTTGATGACGCTCAACGGCGAGCATATGGTCAGCGACGTGATCGCGTTGTGCGGCGGCCGCAACGTGTTCGCAAAACTCGCACCGCTGGTGCCGACCGTCTCGACCGAAGCGGTGCTCGCGGCGAATCCGGAAGCGATCGTCACGGCGGCGCCGGGCGCGACCGAACCGGACACTACCTTGCCGCAACTCGGCGCATGGCGAGCGTGGCCGAGCCTCACCGCGGTGGCGAACCACAACCTCTTTGCGATCGACGGCGATCTGATCAACCGGCCGGCGCCGCGCATCGCGCAGGGCGCGAAACAGATGTGCGAAGACCTCGACATAGCGCGCTCACGCAGAAAGTCAGGCGCGCAATGAGGCAAGGGCGATCGGCGCCCTGCCCGTCTTACGCATTCCACCGCACCAGCGACCACTGCTGCGTTTCATCGTTCCTGCGCAACCATACGATGCCGCTCATGTCGAGCGACCAGCGCAGACAGCGTTCGAGCGGCACGTCCAGCACGATCGATGCAATGGCCCGCATCACGCCCGCGTGCGTGACCACATAGGCCGGCGACAACTCGCGCGTCAGTGCGAACGCATCGAGCCATGCACGCACCCGCGCGACGAACTGCGCCACGCTTTCGCCGCCATGCGCACGCGCATGTTCGAAATTGACCGCCCAGTCGTCGAGCAGTTCGCGATCGATCGCGTCCCAGCGTTGCGTTTCCCAATCGCCGAAGTTCATTTCCATCAGACGATCGTCGTGACTGATCACACAGCCGAAGTCGTTCGCCATCTCGGCAGCCAGCGCCGAGCAGCGCTTCAACGGGCTCGACATCAGCACGCGTGGCGCGGGCATCTGCAAAGTCGCGAGCTTCAAGGCGAGCGCCGCCGACGACACCTCGGCGTTTTCGGCAAGCGCCACGTCACTGTGGCCGTAACACACGCCCGCATCGAGCGCGACCGCGGGATGACGAATCAGGACGATATCCATATGAGCCCCACCAGGTAGATGCTCAACTCAAAAATCTGCTGTGCGAAGCCGAGGCAGTCGCCGGTATAACCGCCGATGCGCCTGACGAAATAACGGCCCATTGCCACGCGAAGTACGACCAGTACCGCAAGCGCCGAGCCCGCAAAGCGCCAGTCAGGCGCATCGAGCCAGTTCGGCCAGAGCAGCCACGGCAAACCGGATATCGCGGCGCAGACGAACGCGCCGCCGCTCAGGCGCTGCGCCACCGGTTTGGCCTTGCCTTCGGCGCGCACGTAGTCGAGCGTAGCCAGATAGCTGATCGCGCACGTTCGGCTCGCCGCGTGCGCGGCAATCATCAGACTTGCGGCGCGCATCGGCGGCATGGCGGCGAGCGTTTGCCATTTCAATGCGAGCGCCACCACGAGCGCGATGGCGCCGAAAGCGCCGATGCGCGAGTCATGCATGATTCGCAATACATCTTCGCGCGTATAGGCGCCACCGAACGCATCGACGCAATCTGCGAGACCGTCTTCATGGAATGCGCCGGTCACGAGCAGCGACGCGGCCATCGAGAGCAGCACCGCCACGCCCGCCGGAAACACGCGCAACGCGGCCAGATAGACCAGCGCGCTCAATCCGCCGATCAATACGCCGACCAGCGGAAAATAACGCGCCGCCGCATTCAGATAATGCGGTTCATAGCCGACCCAGCGCGGCACGGGCACGCGCGTGAAATAACCGAGCGCCGTGAAAAAATAGCGCAGTTCCGCGAGCGGATTCATGAGCGGGCCGGGAGCGTGTTTCCGTATGAACGATCACGCATCGCGATTCGCGACGCCGGCCGATTCGAAGCTCGCCATCTCGTTGACGAACGCCACCGCCGCGCGCAGCAAAGGCACTGCGAGCGCCGCGCCGGTGCCTTCACCGAGCCGCATATCGAGCGAGAGCAATGGCAGCGCGCCGAAATGATCGAGCATGCGGCGATGCCCCGCTTCGTTCGACGCATGCGCGAACACGCAATATTCGCGCACGCTCGGTGCGAAGGCGTCGG
The DNA here is from genome assembly GCF_902459535.1 of Paraburkholderia dioscoreae. Taxonomy (NCBI): domain Bacteria; kingdom Pseudomonadati; phylum Pseudomonadota; class Betaproteobacteria; order Burkholderiales; family Burkholderiaceae; genus Paraburkholderia; species Paraburkholderia dioscoreae. Next base: position 913,701 of record NZ_LR699553.1, on the reverse strand, counting down.
CGATCAACAAGGCCGAGCTCGCGATGAAACCGTCGACCAGTATCGTCATGCGTGCTTCGGCGGCCGCGAGATAGGCGCCCGCCATCATTGCGATCTCGAAGCCGCCGAAGGTGGCGAGCACGTCGAGCGGATCAGTGGACACCGGGTGATGCGCGAGCGCCGACGCCAGCACGTCGCGCTTCCTCGCGAGCCCCGCGTTATCCAGACCCGTGCCGCGGCCGACGCATTCGTCGATCGGCACGCCGCACAAGCGGCTCATCAGACAGGCAGCCGCCGAGGTATTCGCAATGCCCATCTCGCCGAAACCGATCACATTGGTGCCGAGCGCCGCGTGATGCCGCACGCGCGCCGCGCCCGCCTGCATCGCGGCAAGGGCCTGGTCGCGGCTCATGGCCGCTTCATGCGCGAAGTTGCGCGTGCCGGCCGCGACCGGAATGTCGACGAGTCCTTCCGCCGAAGGCAGCGGCGTCGCGATGCCCGCGTTGACCACTTCGAGTTCGATGCCCGCGACGCGGCTCAACGCATTGATCGCCGCGCCGCCCGCGAGAAAGTTGGCGACCATTTGCGCGGTCACGGCTTGCGGATAAGGGCTCACGCCCTCCTCGGCCACGCCGTGGTCGCCAGCGAAAACGATCATCGCCGGACGTGTCACGGCGGGATGCGTGGTGCGCTGAATCAGGCCCATCTGGCGCGCGAGCGTTTCGAGCCGGCCGAGACTGCCGGGCGGCTTGGTCTTGGTATCGATGATGTGCTGCAAGTGATCACGCAGCGTTTGATCGAGTGGTTCGACTTCGGGCAATCCGGGCAAGCGTGGCGATGAAGTCATAAGCGTGTCTGAAAGAGAATGTTGAATTGAAGCGATCAGCCTGCCGGCGTGTCTTGGCCGGCGAGCGATTCGTGACGCGCGCGCGGCGCGGGAATCAGCGCCTCGTGTTCGCCGTCGCGAATCAGGATCAAGGGGTAACCGAAGGCCCGGCTCGCGAGCGCGGGCGTCAGCACATCTTGTACCGGTCCGGCATAGGCGCCGCCTGCGCCGTCGAGCAAGAGCGCATGCGTGGCGAAGCGGCGCGCCAGGTTCAGATCGTGGCACGAAAACATCACTGTACGCCGAGGCTCGCGCGTCCAGGCGGCCAGCGCTTCGAGACAGTCGATCTGATGATGCAGATCGAGATGCGATAACGGTTCGTCGAGCAGCAGCAATGGCGCGTCCTGGCATAGCGTCGCCGCCAGCGCCACGCGCTGACGCTCGCCGCCCGAGAGCGAGAGCACATCGCGCGCGGCAAATGCGGCGAGGCCCAGCAAATCCAACGCCGCCTGCGCCGCTTCGCGATCGGCCGCGCGTTCCCAGCCCCAGCCGCTGAGATGCGGAAAGCGATTCAGCATCACGATATCGAACACGCTCGTGCTGAATGCGTCCGGCGCGCTTTGCGGCATCAACGCGCGGCGCTGCGCGAGCGCGAGCGGCGGCCAGTCGGCCACACGCACGCCGTCGAGTTCGACATGGCCCGCCGACGGTTGCAACAGACCCGCCAGCGTGGAGAGCAATGTCGTCTTGCCCGCGCCATTCGGTCCGGCCACGCACCAGATCTCGCCTTCGTAGAACGTATGCGTGAAAGCGCCGAGCAAGGTGCGCGCGCCGGCACGCAAGGTCAGACGTTGCGCGCTGAGGACGGCCTGGGCGGTATCGAAGGTCGGCATCATCGGCGCCTGCGCAATAGCATCCACAGAAACACCGGCACGCCGATGATCGACGTGATCGCGCCGACCGGCAACTGCGCCGGCGCGATCACGGTGCGCGCGACCAGGTCCGCGCCCATCACCGCGACACCGCCGCCGAGCGCGGCGGCCGGCAGCAGCATGCGCTGATCGTTGCCGAACGCGAGCCGCAGCATATGCGGCACAACCAGCCCGACGAAGCCGATGGTGCCCGCCGTCGTCACCGCCGCGGCCGCCGCCAGCGAAGCCACCAGATACACCCGCAAGCGCAACGGCATCACCGCGACGCCCAACGCCTGCGCGGCGGCGTCGCCACGCAGCAGCACGTTCAGACGCGGCGCGGCGGGCATGATCGCGACCAGCACGACAACGAGCGCGGCGAGCGCCGTCCACGGCATCGCGCCGCCGTTGAGGTCGCCCGTCAGCCAGAACAGCATGCCGCGCAGACGGTTGTCGGGCGCGAGGTTGAGCAGCAAGGTGATGAGCGCGCCCCAGCCCGCGGCGATCACCGCGCCGGTCAGCAGCAAACGCGGCGACGTGTCCTGCGGCTCGCCGCGCCACAACTCGCGGCGCGCGAGGCCGAGCACCAGCAGGATCGACACGAAGGCGCCGGCGAAGGCGCTCGCGTCGACGATCCACCAGGCGCAACCGGCGATCATCGCGACGAGCGCGAAGCTCGCCGCGCCGCCCGACACACCCAGCACGTAAGGTTCGGCGAGCGGATTGCGCAACAGCACCTGCAGCAGCGCGCCGGCCAACGCGAGCAACGCGCCGCAAGCAAAGCCGGCCAGCGCGCGCGGCAAACGCAGCGTGCGAACGATCTCGGCCGTCAGATCGGCGGAGCCCGCAGACGGCCCATGCGAGGGCAGCAGCGCCGCGAGCACGCGCAGCGGCGCGAGCGATACGCTGCCCAGCGCGAGCGACGCCATCAGCACCGCCAGCGCGATCACACCGAGCGCGAGCCAGATCGCGGCCGCGCGCTTCGCGCTCATCACGCGCAGCGCTGCAGGTATCGCACCGGAGTGGCGGCTCGCTTGTCGGCTCATGGATCGGCTCGTAGGTAGGCTCATCCGCGCGAACTCAACGACGCGGGTCCGTCACTGCTGCTGCCAACCAACCGTGAGATACGCACCGCGCCGCGGCGAGTTATACGAGTAGGCCGTTTCATAGTCCTTGTTCAACAGATTCTGGATTTGGGCGGCCACGTACCAGGCTCTCGTGATGTTGTAGCGCGCCGACAGATTCACCACGCCATAGCCGCCCAGCTTGCCGCTGCTGTCGTCGCGCGCGCCGCTCACGATCCACTCGCCGCCCACGCGCCACCCGGCGATACTGCGGTTCACCGTCAGCGAGCCGAAACGCCGCGCGCGCCGCACGAGGTCGACGTCGTTGTCGAGATCGACGGGGTTTTGCAGCGTCACCGAGGCGCGCACGTCCGTCTTGCCGACATGCCCGCTCCACGATCCCTCGAGTCCCTGCACCTTCGCATGGCCGACATTCTCGGCTAGATAAATACCGGGCGTCACCTGCTCGTAGTCGATCAGATTCGAATAGCGCGTCTGGAATGCGGTGAGACGCATCACGCCGAGCGCATTCGATGCGTACTGCAGCGCGGCTTCGATCGAATGGCTGCGCTCCGGCTGGATCGACGGATTGCCGCTGAGCGGATAGTACAGATCGTCGAAGCTCGGCGCGCGAAACGAATCCGAGTAGCTTGCGCTCACCTTCCAATGGCCGGTGATGTCGAAGCCGTAGCCGAGATAGTAACTGTTCGCTCCGCCGAAATCGGAATACTGGTCGCGCCGCACGTTGGCCTGAATCTGGCTGCGCCCAAAGCGCCCCGTATAGCCGACGAAGCCCGAATCCACATGCCGGTCGGGCGCCGCGAACGTATCCGAGTCGAGGCTCTGATCGAGATGCTCGTAGCCGACCTGCAACTTCTGCTGCGCGGCCAGCGCGAAATCGTTCTGCCATGTGTACTGGCGATTGTCGGTATCGAAGCGGCCGTTATAGACACCGTTGGTGTTCGACACGCTGCGGTCGTCGCCTTCGGAGACGATGAAGTGCGTCGTCCACCAGTCGGTGAGCTTGCCGTTGGCGAACACCGAGACCTGGCGCACTTTGCTATACAGGTTGTTCAGATCGGTCGGCACGCCGTACGCGTTGTCGTAGCTGTTGTTGCCGTTCGACTGGAAGTAGCTCGCGCCGGCATCCCATCTGTCGTTGAACTTGTGGCGCAGCGAAGCCGAGATGCTTTCGTTCAGATAGCCGTTCGCATTCGGATTGGCGGCGGGCGCCTCACGCGGATTGAGCGACGAGAAGCCGTCGTCCTTCGACCTCGCGAGCGAAATGCTGAAGGTCGTATTGCCGTCTTTATCCAATGCGCCGTTCACGCCCGCCTGCTGCGTCTGCGTGTGATAGCTGCCGTAGCCCAGCGAAAAATTGAAACGCGGCGGATGGTCGCCGCCTTCTTTCGTGAACACCTGGACCACGCCGCCGATCGCACCGGACCCGTACAACGCCGACACGTTGCCGTTCACCACCTCGACGTGATCGATCTGGTCGAGCGGAATCTGTGCGAGTTGCGCCGAACCCAGGCCCACTGAATCGACGCGCACGCCGTCGATCAGCAGCAGCGATTGCGTCGACGACGCGCCGCGCAGGAAGAGGCTCGTCGTCGAACCGGGGCCACCTGTACGCGAGATTTGCGCGCCGGGCGCGAGTTGCAGGAGGCCCGGCAAATCGGTCGCGGTGGTGTCGGCGATATCCTGCTGGTCGAACAATGCGGTCTGCGGGATCGTGTCGGCCAGCGCTTGCGGCCCGCGCTCCGCCGTAACGACCACCGGGGACAACACCGTGGCCGATGAATCCGCAGCAGATGAAGAAGAGGACGAAGAAGCAGCTTGCGCATGCACAACGATCGGCAGGCTCGCGAAGGCAAGCAACACCGCACGAGCGATGGGAGACAGCATGGGACGAGGATCCTGTGGGTAGCGTGCGCGGCCCGCTTCCCCGCAGGCCGATGCGTAACGAGGCGCCAGCGTATTTAACATTTTCGCGCGTGACGTGCCTCTCCCTCTGGCCGGTATCCGGGCTGGCGACATCTCGATCCCGCCTTCCCACGCGTGACGCGCAGTGGCACACTCGCGAGTTGAACTTCCAACGCGCGATCAGGATCGACTTGCATGACGAATGCGGTCGCTTACCGTTGCGGGGGCAGCGCAGGTTGGCGCGTTCTGGCGAATGGCGCGCCCTGCTTCCCGTTTAACTGCGTGCGCCGTCGAAAAGCGCATGCGGGCACCAAGAGTGCGGCCAGTGTAGGAGCGGCCTCGGGGTCCGTCAAGAACGAGGGCACGCGGGCGCGCTGTTCTGACAAGTGCAGGTTATTGTCCGACGCACGAGTACTTTTTCATCGTATGGTCGATAAAAAGCCTGCACAAAGCGATGTTGTTACGTCTCGAAACGAGACAATTGTCGGAACCTGCGACATTCCGCGCTAAAATGCGATGTCTTTAGAGGACGCAGCACATGCTCACCGAACTCGAAACACTTTCACAGAATATCGGCAAGCTGATCGCGATCAGCCAGCGCCACAATGAAGCGCGAGTCGCGCTCGAAGAGCAGCTCGCCCAATCGCGTGCTGACGTCGAAGCTACACGCACGGAACTTGCAATGCTGCGCGAGGAACGCAATGCGCTGCAGGCGGAACGCGACGCGCTGTCGGCGAAGATCGACGACGCCCAGGTGCGCCTGAATGCGATCCTCGAAAAGTTGCCGCGTGCCCGCGCGCACAGCGAGCCGGACAACCAGCTCGATCTGCTCGAACCCGCTCAGCATGAAGTCGCAGCCGGTGCCGAGAGCGACGCGACCCGCCACGGAGAAAATGCATGACCACCAAGCAGATCGAAGTATCGATTCTCGGCGTGCCCTATCGCCTCGCCTGCTCGCCGGAAACGGAAGGCGCGCTGCTTGAAGCGGTTGCACGCGTCGACGCCGAAATGTCGAAGATCCGCAATAGCAGCAACGTGCGCGGTACGGATCGCATTGCTGTCATGGCCGCGCTGTCGCTGGCATCGGAACTGCTTAAGCTGCAATCGAGCGTGAGACACGGAGAAGCATTTCCTGCTGAGGAAATCCGGCGTACAATGCATCAAATGAACGAACAGTTGGGTACTGTGATTCAGCAGTACAGCATGCAGTAAATAGCAGTGTTATAGTGCGGCCGGTCCTGAGATCGGCGGCGGATTCAAACGGAGTGCGTGAGCACAAGGCGTGCAAGATTCTGCAAACGTTTGAGTTCAATCGGTAGTTTTCGTGATTTAGCTTCATCGGTTTAGCTTCCCTGCCTGGTTCGCCAAGGTCATATATTCCTTGAACCAATGCCATGTGCACGGTTGCGGAAATTTGTAGCACGGGTGTGCGCGTCACTCTGTCTGATGTACCCGAAGTGTTGCTAACTGCGACCAATTCTGAACCCCCGGTTCAGGATGCCGGCCTAGCGGCTAAGGCGGGGACCTTATTTAGAACGGCATCGGACTTCGGTTCGGTGCCGTTTTTCTTTGTGCGCTGTTTTTTGTACGCCGATTTCTTCCGCGTCTTCAAACCCTTAACGTTCAATTACGTTCAATTCGATTCATGCGCTACTGGCTAATGAAGTCCGAACCGGACGAAGCAAGCATCGACCATCTCGCCAACGCACCGCATCGCACGTTGCCGTGGACCGGCGTGCGCAACTATCAGGCGCGCAATTTCATGCGCGACATGATGCAGGTCGGCGACGGCGTGCTGTTCTATCACTCGAGCTGTCCCGAGCCCGGCATTGCGGGCATTGCGGAGGTATCGTCCACCGCGTATCCGGACCCCACGCAGTTCGACAAGAAGAGTCCCTACTACGACGCGAAGTCGTCGCAGGAAACGCCGCGCTGGGTGCTCGTCGATGTGGTGTTCAAGAAGAAGATCCCGCTGATTCCGCTCGCCGCGCTGCGCGAGCATGACGAACTCAAGGACATGCGCGTGCTCGCCAAAGGCAACCGCCTGTCGATCACGCCGGTGACCGAAGCCGAATGGCGCTTCATCACCAAACGGCTCGCCTGACGTTGCGTGGGTGATCATGCGCCGTGCGTATTCACGCGGACGCAAACATTAAAGTAACGTCAAACCCGGGAACCAAGCTCAGGTTACAACCGCCTAACGGACTCGCAAACGCCGTGCCATTGCGCGGCGCTCGCTTCAATCGTGCACAAACCCTGTTCAAGCAAGGAGTCCAACAATGACGAAAAACACCGCACGTGCACTCGCTCTCGCTTTCGTATGCGCCGCGCCCGCCGCGCTCGCCCTGACGCCGGCCATGGCCCGCGCGCAAGCCGTCGCGCAATATCAGCCGGCGGGCGTGCTGTCGCTGAACGCGCAGGCCAGCGCGGAAGTCCCGCAAGACGTCGTCGAAATCACGCTGTTCTACGAGCAGGAAGCGAGCGATCCGTCGGCGCTCACGTCAACGCTGAATCAGCGCGCCGATTCGGCGCTGCAAAAAGCCAAGGGTGTGAGCGGCGTGACGGCCCGCACGGGCTCGTTCTCGATCTATCCGTCAACGGACCGTGACGGGCGCATTTCCGCGTGGCGCGGCCGCACGGAGATCGTGCTCGAATCGCACGACTTCGCCGCGGCGTCGAAGCTGGCGGGTCAAATGGCGTCGATCATGCAGGTCGGCAACGTGCAATTCTCGCTCTCGCCTGAAGCGCAACGCGCTGCCGAGCAAAAGCTCACCGGCGAAGCGATCAGGTCGTTCCGCGAGCAGGCCGCATCGTCCGCGCAGGCGTTCGGCTACAGCGGCTATTCGATTCGCGAGGTCAACGTCGGCCACAACGGCGTGATGCCGCGTCCCATGATGATGATGATGAGCGCGCGCGCCATGGGCGCCGACGCGAAGGCTTCGGCGCCGGTGCCGATCGAAGGCGGCACGTCGACCGTGACGGTGAATGTGTCGGGTTCAGTGCAGATGAAGTGATGCGCTTTACGCTAGAAGCATTGCTTCAAGGCACTTAAAGAAAAAGCCACGGCACGCCGTGGCTTTTTTCATTTGACCGCTCGCTACGATAAACCGTAGCGATCCGCTCAACTCGCGCTGACCGCCTGCGCCGGTTCACGGCGCGCGCGGCGATAAGACCACACCAGCATGCCGATACCGACGAGGATCATCGGCAGAGACAACCATTGGCCCATGGAAAGTCCCATGGCCAGCAGGCCGAGGAAGTCGTCCGGCTCACGAGCGAATTCGACCGTGAAGCGCGCGAGGCCGTAGCCGATCAGAAACATGGCGGAAATCGCGCCCATCGGCTTGGGTTTGCGCGAGAAGAAGAACAACACGAAAAACAGCGCGACGCCTTCCAGCGCGATCTCATACAGTTCCGACGGATGGCGCGGCAGCATGTGATATTGCGCAAACACTTCGTTCAGGTGCCATTGCGCGGCCAGTTGCGGATGCGTGGCGAGCCACGCGGCGTCGTCGGGCGCGGCGCCCGGAAACAGCATGGCCCATGGCGCGGTCGGATCGGTCACGCGGCCCCACAACTCGCCGTTGATGAAGTTGCCGAGACGCCCCGCGGCGAGGCCGGTGGGCACCATCGGCGCGACGAAGTCGGTGACCTGCAGCCACGAGCGTTTGCGCTGATACGCGAACAGCACCATGGCCAGCGTCACGCCGAGAAAGCCGCCGTGAAACGACATGCCGCCTTCCCACACCTTGAAGATGTCGAGCGGATGCGCGAAATAAAAGCTCGCCTTGTAGAACAGCACGTAGCCGAGCCGGCCGCCGAGGATCGTGCCGAGCACGCCGTAAAACAGCATGTCGTCGATATCTTTGGCGGTCCAGCCTTGCGCGGCGACATACGGCAAGCGCAGCCGCAGCCGGCCGACGACGATCGCCGCGATGAACGCGACGAGGTACATCAGTCCATACCAGCGCACGGCGAGCGGCCCCAGATGAATGGCAATGGGGTCGAAATTCGGGTGAATGAGCATCGTGTTGTTATGGGCAGTTCAGGTTCAGAAGGGGGTTTTCTGGGTTTTCTAATAGTGGGCGGCGCTGCCCCCACGCTGCGGTGCATGCGTTGGACGGTCCGCGCGCCGATGCGTTCGCGAGAACGCTTCTAAACGCGCGGCGCGGCGGATTGCGGCGCCTCGACGGTCGCGGCATGCGCGCGCACGATCTCGATGAAGCCCGCCAGCACCGGGCTTACTTCGGCCGTGCGCCAGACCAGCCCAGTCTCGATGGCCGGCACCGACTCCGAAAGCGGCCGGTACACGACGCCGGTGCGGCGCAGATTACGCAACGATTGCGGCACCAGTGCGACACCCATGCCGGCCGACACGAGGCTCACGATCGTCTGCATCTGGATCGCTTCCTGGCCGATCCGGGGCGCGAGGCCCGCCACGCCGTAGCAATCCATAATGATGTCATAAAAGCCTGGCGCCAAACGTCTTGGGAAGATCACGAGCGGTGCGTCGGCCACGTCGCGCAGGCTGATCGGCGTGTCGAGCCATTCCGCGCCCGGGTCGGCACGGCTGCCGCTACCGCTCGCCACGCGCGCCGCCATCTCCGTCGACATGGCGATCACCAGCGGCTCGCGCGCGATGGGCAGCCACGACAACTGAGCGGCATGGCGCGACGGCAGCGGCGCGATCACGAGCCCTGCGTCGATGCGCCCGGCCACCAGTTCGTCCACCTGCACGTCGCTGGTGGCTTCGGTCAACTCCAGCCGCACGCGCGGATGGCGCACGCCGAAATCGCGCAGCAGGAGCGGCAGCAGCCCATAGTCCGCCGTCGAAACAAACGCCAGCGACAGCACGCCCGCCTCGCCGCGCGCGAGGCTCTGCGCGAGCGGCCGCAGCCCCTCGGCGCTCGCCAGCAGGCGCTGCACCTCAGGCAACAGATCGGCGCCCACCGGCGTCAGTTCGACCGAGCGCTTGGTGCGCGCGAACAGCGCGACGCCGAGCGTCTCCTCCAGCGCCCGGATGGCTTGCGAGAGCGGCGGCTGCGTCATCGAAAGACGCACGGCCGCACGGCCGAAGTGCTTTTCTTCGGCGACGGTGACGAAATAGCGCAACTGGCGCAGGTCGGGGATGGCTGGCAGCATGGGTAATACGTTTTACGACCTAATGAAGCACGAATAATATATTAGACGCACGCATTGCAAAACTGCGTCCTTGCGGAACGCGCGCGAACTACACTGGACGGATGCGGCCGACCACCCACGCCGGCAAGGCAGAACCCGCAGCGCGGATCAAAACAAAACAGACTGGAGTTCCCATGCCATACAACCGTCGTTCGAAGAACATCACGCAAGGTGTAGCGCGTTCGCCGAATCGCTCGATGTACTACGCGCTCGGCTACGAAAAAGCCGACTTCGACAAGCCGATGATCGGCATCGCCAACGGCCACTCGACCATCACGCCGTGCAACGCCGGCCTGCAGCGCCTCGCCGATGCCGCGGTGGCCGCGATCAAGGGCGCCGACGCGAATCCGCAGATATTCGGCACGCCGACGATCTCGGACGGCATGTCGATGGGCACCGAGGGCATGAAGTACTCGCTGGTGTCGCGCGAAGTCATCTCCGACTGCATCGAGACCTGCGTGCAAGGCCAGTGGATGGACGGCGTGGTCGTGATCGGCGGCTGCGACAAGAACATGCCGGGCGGCATGATCGGCATGCTGCGCACCAACGTGCCGAGCATCTACGTGTATGGCGGCACCATTCGTCCGGGCAACTGGAAGGGCACTGATCTGACCATCGTGTCGTCGTTCGAGGCCGTGGGCGAATTCACCGCCGGCCGGATGTCGCAGGAGGATTTCGAAGGGGTCGAACAGAACGCGTGCCCGTCTACCGGGTCGTGCGGCGGCATGTACACCGCCAACACGATGAGCTCGTCGTTCGAAGCGCTCGGCATGTCGCTGCTGTATTCGTCGACGATGGCCAATCCGGATCAGGAAAAGGTCGACTCGGCCGCCGAATCGGCACGCGTGCTGGTCGACGCGGTCAAGAAGGATCTCAAGCCGCGCGACATCGTCACCCGCAAGTCGATCGAAAACGCCGTGGCCGTGATCATGGCCACCGGCGGCTCGACCAATGCCGTGCTGCACTTTCTCGCCATCGCGCATGCGGCGGAAGTGGAATGGAGCATCGAGGACTTCGAGCGCATGCGCAAGAAGGTGCCTGTGATCTGCAACCTGAAGCCGTCGGGCCAGTTCGTGGCGACCGATCTGCACAAGGCCGGCGGCATTCCGCAAGTCATGAAGATCCTGCTCGACGCGGGTATGCTCCACGGCGATTGCATCACGATCACCGGCAGAACCCTCGCGGAAGAGTTGAAGGACGTGCCGGCCAGGCCGCGCGCCGATCAGCAGGTGATTTTCCCGGTCGAGAAGGCGCTCTACAAGGAAGGCCATCTTGCGATCCTGAAGGGCAACCTGGCCGTGGACGGCGCAGTCGCCAAGATCACCGGCCTGAAGAACCCCGTGATCACCGGCCCGGCACGCGTGTTCGACGACGAGCAAAGCGCGCTGGAGGCGATTCTGGCCGACAGGATCGTCGCGGGCGACGTAGTGGTGTTGCGCTACCTCGGCCCGAAGGGGGGCCCCGGCATGCCGGAGATGCTCGCGCCGACCTCGGCGATCATCGGCAAGGGGCTCGGCGAGAGCGTGGGTCTGATTACCGACGGGCGCTTCTCCGGTGGCACGTGGGGCATGGTGGTCGGTCACGTCGCGCCGGAAGCCTTCGTGGGCGGCACGATCGCGTTCGTGCAGGAAGGCGACTCGATCACCATCGACGCCCATAAGCTGCTGCTGCAACTGAATATCGACGACGCCGAACTGGCGCGGCGCCGTGCCGCATGGCAGCAGCCGAAGCCGCGTTACACGCGCGGCGTGCTGGCGAAGTACTCCGCATTGGCGCTGCCGGCCAATAAGGGCGCCGTGACGGGCTAGGCCACGGCCTCAGGGGCCGGGAACGCACATCGCCGGAGGCCGCGGCAACGGCCTGCGAGCACATGGAAGGCTACGTAAAAGCGATAGGGACGCGCGGGAAACCGTGCGCCCCTTTCCTTCTATAATGCCGACACCACGAGTCGGGCACCCGCACCGACGGAGACCAGAATGAAATCAATGTCGCACACAGCGCTTGCAGCCGCCGTCGTGCTGGGCGCCGCGTTGAGTGCCGGCAGTCCGGCCGCGCATGCCGAGGCCACAGGCCTCGCGCTGGCCCAGCAGGAGAACTGCATGAGTTGCCACTCGGTCACGCGCTCCTTCATGGGACCAGCGCTGCGCGACGTCGCGGCGAAATATGCCGACCGTGAAGACGCGGCCAACTATCTGAAGCACAAGATTCTGGATGGCAGCACGGGCGTGTGGGGTGTGGTGCCGATGCCCGCGAATACTCAACTCACGCCTGATCAGGCTGCCACGCTGGCTAGCTGGGTGTTGACGCTCAAATAAGCTGTTCGGGTACGTTGATTAGATGCAGGCGTCTGGCTTGTGAACGACGTGACAGGCAAACGCGAGAGGCAAACGCGACCAGCAGACGTGACCAGCAAGCGCTACACGCAGGCGCTGCTCTGCGTGCCCGCGCTTCACGTACACCGTCAGTCCTTTTTGACCGAAGCGCGCCGCGCGATCTCTTCCAGTAGCGCTTCGCGCACCCAGCTGGTCATTTCCTCTTCCAGCGTCAACGCCACTTCGCGCGTGATCTGATCGATCAGCCAGCCCGTGTGCGCCTGCAAAGTTTCGCGGCAACGATCTTCGATGATGCTCCGGCCGTCACCCGCGAGGAATCCCGCGACCCGCCTGCGCAGACGTTCGGCGATGACATCGGCGTCCAGATCCAGCGGTGTCTCGCCAGCGCCTTCGCGGGCGATATCCGGCGGCACGGTCGAACCCGCCTCCAGCGGCGTGGCCGGCTCGGCCCGATCGAACACGCCCGCCGACGGCACGTACCCGTCGTCATGCGCATGCCGCGGCTGGGCGGCATGGTGCGCCCGCGCGCGCTTCTTCGGATGATGATGATCGGCTTGATGCGCCGGCGGCGCTGAGTGCGCGGCTTCGTCCGGCGCATGCGGTTGAGGCGCGAACGCCGCGGGTGCTTGCGCATGCACTGGTGGAGGCGCGAACGCTGGCTCCTGCGCATGCTCCGGCTGAGGCGCGAACGCGGGCTCTTGTGCATGCACCGGCTGAGCTGCGAACGCCGGCTCCTGCGCATGGACAGGCTCGGCCGGATGCACAGGCTCGGCGGACCTGACCTGCCCCGGCGTCAGCACCGGCTGTGGCGCCAGCACGGGCTCCGCCTTGAAACTGGGCTCGCGCGGCGCGTCGAACTCGTCATTGCCGCTCGACTCTTGGCGCGCCTGCGCAGGATGACCCTGCACGAGAATCTCGTGCAGAACCGGGATCGAATCGTCGTGGGGATCGGACACGTGCGCTCTCCGTGTTTGAGTCGAAGCAGAAGCAGGCCGCGCGCCCTCCGGATGCCTGAGGCCAGACACGCGCGCGATGCGGACCGAATGGGCCCTAGCTGCCTTGCTTGTAGTTGTTCAAAGCATAGCCGCGATCGCGATAGAAGCGATAGCGCTCGCGGCCCGCAGCGAGTTCCTCGTGTGCGTTACCGACCACTTCCAGCAATCTTTCGAAGCGCGCGAACTGCGCCGGCACCGTGGCGCCGAGATTGAGCAGCACTTGATGATGCGGCACGTCGTCGAGGGTGGAAGCCAGCACGATCGGCGTTTGCGCGGCGAGCGGCGTGCCCGCCATGCAGTGCGGCACGAAGTCGAGCGGCGAGAAGGTCCACAACTGTTCGTCGAAGGCCTTCAGGCGCGCCGGCTCGGCCAGCACGATGGTCGGCTGGCCCGCCTGATACGCCTTGCGGATCAGGCGGCACGCATACAGCAGCGAATCGCCGACGTTCGAGTGGAAGTCGATTCTGGTCATCGGCGGCTCCGCCCGGCGTTTGCTTGCGCAGCCGGGCCTGCAACTTTACTGCATTGCGTCATTGAGCAGCGCGATCGATAAGGAACTGCGCCAGCAACGGCACCGGACGGCCCGTTGCGCCCTTCGCCGCACCGCTCTTCCACGCCGTACCCGCGATGTCCAGGTGCGCCCACGGATAGGCTTCGGTGAAGCGCGACAGGAAGCACGCCGCCGTCACGCTGCCTGCCGGCCGGCCACCGATGTTGGCCAGATCCGCGAAGTTCGACTTGAGCTGATCCTGATACTCGTCGTCGAGCGGCATGCGCCAGGCCGGGTCCGAAGCTTCACGCGACGCGTCGAGCAGCTCGCCCGCCAGCGCGTCGTCTTTCGAGAACAGGCCGCTGTTATGGTGACCGAGCGCAATGATGCAGGCGCCCGTGAGCGTGGCGATGTCGATCACCGCTGCCGGCTTGAAGCGCTCCGCGTAGGTGAGCGCGTCGCACAGGATCAGGCGGCCTTCGGCGTCCGTGTTCAGCACTTCGATCGTCAGGCCCTTCATGCTGGTGACGATGTCGCCCGGCTTGGTGGCCGTGGCCGACGGCATGTTCTCCACCGCCGGGATGATGCCCACCACGTTGATTTTCAAGCCCATTTCGGCGACGGCGCGCAACGTGCCCAGCACCGAACCGGCGCCGCACATGTCGTACTTCATCTCGTCCATGCCTTCGCCCGGCTTGAGCGAAATGCCGCCCGTGTCGAACGTCACGCCCTTGCCGACCAGCACCACCGGCGCGGCTTTCGCGGCGCCGCCCTGGTACTGCAGCACGATGAACTGCGCCGGTTCCACCGAGCCGGCCGTGACCGACAGGAACGAGCCCATCTTGAGCGCTTCACACTGCTTTTCGCCCAGCACTTCGACCTTCAGCTTCCAGTCTTTGGCGAGCTTCTTCGCGGTGTTGGCGAGGTAGGTCGGCGTGCAGACGTTGCTCGGCAGGTTGCCGAGGTCGCGCGTCAGGTCCATGCCGTTGGCGAGCGCCGCGCCCTGCTTCGCGGCCAGCTTGGCGGCCTTCTCGTCGCCGGTGTTGACGCTGAAGACGATGCGCTTCAACGCACGCGCCGACGTGTCGGGCTTGCTCTTCATCTGCGTGAACTTGTAGGTCAGCTCGCGCAGCGCGAGGATCGCGGCACGCACCGCCCAATCCGCCGAACGCTCGAGGATAGGCAGTTGCGCCAGCGTGAAGGTGACCTGGACGATCTTGGTGGACAGCAGTGCGCGCCAGGCGGCCCGTGCGGCGTCGCCGTAGGCTTTCTGGTTGAAAGCGTCCTGCTTGCCGAGGCCGACCAGCAGCACGCGGGAAGCGCCGATGCCCGACACTTCGTGCAGGAACAGCGTGGTGCCGGCCTTGCCGTCCATGTCGCCGGCCTTGATGATGCGGGTCAACAGGCCCTTGGTGGCCGCGTCGATCTCGAGAGCCGCGCCCGAGAGGGTTTGCGACTCGAACACACCGATTACGATGCAATCGGATTTTCCAGTCAGGAAACCGTTTGACGAGCCTTTGGTCCAATCACAGGCTTTTATGCTAAAGTCCATCGCGCTTGTCCTCGGATAAAATCTGGGCTTAGGATGAAAGCCGCAATTATCCGCTATTTTTCCCGCGGCGGCTGCACCGGAGGTGTGACGGGAAGCAACCCGTGCGCCACTGAGAGCGCCCCCTCTCATCATCAATAATGATCTTCGAACGCTCCCTCCAGCGCGAACTCGCGTATACGGCTGGTGCCGTGTTCATGGTTCTCCTCACGCTCGTGCTGACGACGATGATGATCCGCATCGTCGGCTTCGCGGCCTCAGGCGAGATCGACCCGCGCGACGTGCTGGTCCTGATCGGCCTGACCGTGATCGGCTACCTGGCGATCATGCTCGTCGCGACCCTGTTCGTGTCGATCCTGTTCGTCCTGACCCGTTGGTACAAAGACTCCGAGATGGTCGTGTGGCTCTCGTCGGGTGTCAGTCTGACGCAATTCATCAAGCCGATCGGTATTTTTGCCACGCCGATCATCATCCTCATCATGTTCTTCGTGTTCGTCGGCTGGCCGTGGTCGAACCAGCAGAGCAAGCTGATCCGCGCGCGCTTCCAGCAGCGCGACGAGGTCTCGCTGCTCGCGCCGGGTCAGTTCCGCGAATCGGCCACCAGCCACCGCGTGTTCTTCATCGAGAAGATGTCGCCCGACCAGGCGCGCGTCGAAAACGTGTTCGTGACCAGCACGGAAAACGGCAAGGTCAACGTGGTCGTGTCGAAGACCGGTCATACGGAAACGCGTAAGAACGGCGATCGCTTCGTCGTGCTGGAAAACGGCCGCCGCTATGACGGACAGCCGGGCCAGCCCGATTTCCGCATCATGGAGTTCGAGCGCTACGGCGTGAAGATCCAGAGCCAGCCGGTCGTCAATACGCCGACCACCACCGGCACGCCTACGCTTACGCTGCTGCGCAATCCCACCAACGACAATCTCGCCGAATTCGCGTGGCGCGCGGGGCTGCCGCTGATTGCACTCAACCTGATGCTGCTCGCCATTCCGCTCGCGCACCAGAACCCGCGGCGCAGCCGCACCATCAATCTGGTGATGGCGGTGCTCATCTATCTGACGTATTCGAATCTGTTGAACGTGGTGCAGTCGTGGATCGAGCAGGGCAAGATGTCGTTCCCGGTCGGGCTGGTGGGCCTGCATGTGATCGTCGCGGCGATCGTCGCGTTCATTTTCTGGCTGCGCGTGCGCAACCGGCCGCTATTCACGCGGGCAATGTTCAGCCGTTCGCAGGGAGCCTGACCGATGCGCATCTATGAAAGGTACTTCGCGCGTCAGATCTATCTCACGTTCATCTTTATTCTGTTTGCGTTTTCGGGTCTGTTCTTTTTCTTCGACCTGATCAACGAATTGAATTCGGTCGGGCACGGCAATTACAAATTTCAGTACGCCGTGTTGCGGGTCGCGCTGCAGACGCCGTCGCGTTTCTACGAAATCATTCCTGTCGCCGCGCTGATCAGCGCGATCTATGTGTTCGCGCAGATGGCGGCGAATTCGGAGTACACGATTTTCCGTGTGTCGGGGCTTGCGACGAATCAGTCGCTGCGCTCGCTGTTGAAGATCGGCATTCCGCTGGTTTTGCTGACCTATCTGATCGGCGAAGTGGTTGGCCCGTACACGGATCAGCTGTCGGAGCGTGTGCGGCTCGAGGCGCTGGGGTCTTCGGTGTCGAGTAATTTCGAGTCGGGCGTGTGGGTGAAAGATACGCTGACGGCGCGCGCGGACGGCGAGCAGGTCACGCGCTTCGTCAACGTCGGCGAATTAAAGCCGGACGCGACGATCAGCAACGTGCGGATCTATGAATTCGATTCGAAGTTCCGGCTTTCGAACGTGCGGACTGCGAAGAGCGGCAAGTATCAGCCGCCGGGTCATTGGCAATTGACGGGCGTGACCGATACGCAGTTGATCGATGTGCCCCCTCCTCCTGGAACGCCGGCTGACGCGTTGAATCCGGTGTATCGCGCGAAGGAAGTCGCCGTGCCGGAGTATTCGCTGCGTTCGGAATTGACGCCGCAGATTTTGTCGGTGCTGCTGGTGTCGCCGGATCGGATGTCGATGTTCAATCTGTTCCGGTATATCCAGCATTTGACGGAGAATCATCAGGATACGCAGCGGTATGAGATCGCGTTGTGGCGCAAGCTGCTGTATCCGTTTGCCGTGTTCGTGATGCTGGTTTTGTCGTTGCCGTTTGCGTATCTGCATACGCGGGCGGGTGTCGTCGGGATGAAGGTTTTCGGCGGGATTATGCTGGGGATGAGTTTTCAGCTGTTCAACACGTTGTTCTCGCATATCGGCACGTTGAATACCTGGCCTGCGCCTTTGACTGCGGCTACACCTGGGTTGGTTTATCTCGTGCTTGGGCTGGTTGGGTTGAAGTGGGTTGATCGGCATTAGGAGCGGTTGCTATGGCTATGCACGGTATCGTTTTGTTTGGGCATGGCGCTAGGGACGTGCGGTGGCGGGAGCCGTTTGAGCGGTTGGCTGGCAAGGTGCGGGGAGCTGCTTCAGAGTCCGGGCCTGTGGCGTTGGCGTTTCTTGAGTTGATGGAGCCGGATTTGCCTACAGCTGTTTCGGATCTTGTTGCTCAAGGGTGTGAGGTCGTTACCGTTGTGCCCGTGTTTTTTGGGCAAGGGGGGCATGTTCGGAAGGATTTGCCTCTAGTCATCGAGCAATGCCAGGCGTTGCATCCTTCTGTTCTGATTAAATGTGCTGTTGCTGTGGGCGAGGATGAGGCCGTTTTGGACGCTGTCGCTGAGTATTGTCTGCGGCAGGTTTGAGGGCCGGTGGGTTGTGTTCCTGCGGCGTGGCCTTTCCTTGGTTTCACGGTGGTTTATTCGTGTTGCCCTGTGCGAGGCGCTCACTTTCGGATATCGCGAACGACGAAATACGGGAGTGTCTGAAGTTTTGTGTGCAAGGCAGATAAAAGCCTGCCGTTTGGGGCGTGTCATTTACGGCGATGGATCGTCATAGGTTGGCGCGCCGCCCCTGAATGCATCGTTCTGCGCCCTGATTGCTTGCGTTGCATCGCGCGGGCTCGCCCGTGCATCCTGCGCCTTGTGCTGCTGCGCAAGCTGCGCCAGGTCCTCGTGCAACTCGCGCGCCGGGGTGAGCCGCTGCACCGTCTCGCCCATGTCCTTCACTGGAGCCGTGGCGCCTGGTCGCGTCTCAGTCGTCACTAGCAAGCCCTTGTTGGCGCGCGCCACGCCCCAAGAATCCGTCGCCAGTTCCCACCCCTCGCCGCGCTCCTCCTTGCGCCCCTCGTTGCCATCGATGCGCGTGTTACGGCCGAGCACCAGCCGCGACTGCGCGTAATCGCTGCTGACCCGTACCTGAAGTTTGCCAGGCGTATCGTCGGCGAGGATCTGATTGGCCTGCAATCCGCCGAGGTCTCGCGTGCGTGTGCCGCTCAATGCATGATTGGCCGGCAGCTTCCACGGCGGCTGCTGTAACCGGTTGATCATCCTGTCAGCGATGTAGGGCTTGTCGGGGTCGCCTTCGTGATAGTTGACCGTCACCTCCTGACCGCTACGGGGGACGTAGATCGAGCCGAACGACTGACCCTGCCACCCCGATGACACGCGCACCCAACAGCTTGCGGTCGTGTTTCTCGGCCCGTCCAGGTCCCGCAGATAGCTGATCTTGACCCGGCCATACTCATCGACCCAGGTGGTGTGGTCTTTCGGCCCGACCACTATCGCCGTTTCGGCGTAACAGCGCGGCTTCTTCCTCGGCCTGTTCCTGAAGAACCGGTCGCGCGGTTGCAGCACGAAGTCGGTTACGCACTGGAGTTGGTGTTCGTCCCGCGCTCCTACCGACCCTGTCGACCCGCTCGCGTTGTGAATATCGATCGTCGTGGACACGACCAGATACTCGGCATTAAGCGTTGGCTCAGGGTGATCCGTGAGCAAGAATGTCCTGCCCGTTTGCAGGCCGAGCAAGTTGCACCGGCCTCTGAGGCGCGCACCCCTGCGAGATAGCGGGCTTCCTCCAGGCACCTGTTAGGCTGGCCCGAGAGGCCCATTGAACCGGCAAGGGACTGCGGGAAGTCGCCCCAGTGCCTTTCTTCTGCCGGGTGCCGCTCGTCGTACCCGTCGCGATCCTCGTACACGTAGTGGTCCTCGGCCAGAATCTGAGGCCCACGGGTGTAGTCGTAATCGACCGTGCTCACCTTCGAAGTCGTGACTCGGCGCGCCGCCTTCAGACTGGAGATATATTCCTCGTCGATGCGCCCCGCGCCAGGCGGGTGATAGCGTATCGAGTCATGCGCATTCCCGCCACAGACGGGTCAGGAAGTCGAAGTCGGATTCCCACATCTGACGCACGAAGTCGCGCCTCAGGTAGCCGTCCTCCAGCTTGAACGCACACGCTCTCATGTCATACACGACCGGATAATCGCGCAGTACATCGACCGTAATATCCAGCACGCTTTTATTCTGGAATATTCGACTGCGGGAATTTCTGGTCGTCAGCCACAGCGTGGGACGCACGATGAGCCGGTAGTACAGGTGCCGCTCATCGGCGCCGGTCAACTCGGCCTTGCTGATGATCCCCGAAATCTTCCTGACGCCAGCACCAGCGTTTGCCGCACTGCCATAGCTGGCGATCCCGGTGACCGATCTTCCCTTGCCGTCGAACTCGACCGAGATCGTCATCTTCTCGCCGAGCAGTTTCGCCGGAACGACCTGACCCGTTCGGGTCGAGTCGGGAAACGCTGGGCGAGTAGGTTGTCACCATGTCCAGCGTGTACCTGTACAGCTTGCCGAGTGCTTCCGTACCGCGTAGCCGTACGGGAACCGCGCTCGACCGGGAAGGCATCGCAGGACACTTTCAGCGTGCTTGACTGAGTCGGGCTAAACACCGAGCCACCGTTGACAGACCTGATACGACAGACCTTCGCATGACTTCATATGCACTTCCTCGCTCAAGGATGATTTTTTTATTATCAGAGCGGCGCGGTCATGCGTCTGCAGGACTGCTGTGAAAATTCGTCAAAACGAATAAATGGCTAGGTATCCCGCATAGTCACGACAACGTTTGGCCATGGACTGCGCAATACGGATTATCTGTTGAGGAGATTCTGGTTCGCGCGAGTGGGGCAAGGTCATCGGCTGAGGGAAGCGGCGCACTGAAAAATCGTCCCGTACCGATGCGATCCAACGAGAGGCGCCCATCAGGCGAAACCAGGCGACGGCTGACGGGAACACCTGAGCGCGCCACCGGATTGAAGCGAGCGTTTTCGGCTATAGATGTTCCGAAACCGCTGTCAGATCGTTGAGGCTTGCTTGCCGACGGCCGAGGCGGCTTGGAGCAGCACTTGCCGCAAAGAGAAAGGCCTCGTCACCAAAGCGGAATGCCGCGCCAGTCTGATAACGCTGCTCCTATGCAGCAGGACGTCCCCTTCGTTGCCCCACCATCGCCCCGGGTGATCGATCCCGCACGTCATACTCCGCAACCACCAGGCTACGCGCAGTTATTCCTACGATGGTCCTCAAAGTGTTTCCGGATCCACCTCGATATTTCCGGCAACCCACTTCCTGGAAGATTGCCCATGCGAGTCCGCGATACGCACCAAGGCCACACTCCTTGCGTTAGCAACGAGGGCCCAGCCGATCAGCAAAACGCTGACGGTCCAACGTCCAGTCAGGACATCGCCAAAAACGGTACAGGTCAAACGGGCACGCAGGCCTCGGATGCTGCGGCAAAATCTCAACCCGCGCCGTCGACCGCGCCAGTTGGCAACGTTCCGGGACCTCGCTTCACGACGCCCCAAAGCGTGAAGCTTTATGCTGCCCAGCACGCATCTGTTGCATTCAGTGCAAACGCGTCGCCCACAGAAGCCAGGTCAACGGCAGGAAGCGGCCGCGCCACCAGCCATGGGCTTCGCAAGGGTTCGGCCACGCACGCGCGGCTTTCACACGCTGCCGTGGCCGACGAGAGCGGGCGGGTCGAACGCGGTCTGGGTCAAAGCAAGTGCATCATGGATCGCGGCGGCAGCGCGCTGAAGGAAGGCGCAGTAGATTCCGAACCAATCGATCAGCGCAATTACCCTGAAAGCCAGGGGCAAGTGCACGGTGGGTTATGCGAAGGAATGGTGCGAGAGGTCATGCGGCGGGTCGATCAAGCGACCGGCCGAGGGGTCCCCACGACAGCATCCCCAACCGGGCGCATGTTGCCGCTCACTGCCGTACAAGGCATGCGCGCGGATGCCGGCCGGTCCTCACCTGCGCGGGACGCTATGTTCACCCGTATCAATAACTTCCAGAACAACCGAACCGCACTCAGATTCCAGCACCACACACGGCAAGCGCCGTTCACTTTCGACCGCACGGGGTCGAAAAAAAGGCGCATTGAACGGTTTCTGGACAGCTTGCACAGTTCGTTACAGAACCCCAATGATATGGCCTATATCCAGTTGGCTTTGGTGAGAGGAGACATGAGGCGTGGGCACGCGCTTCTGATCCAGCGGGGTTCTGACAATCGCTACTCCATCTTCGATCCTAACAATGGCGCTTTCCAGTATGCCGACTGGCAGCATATGGCCCACGCTTTAGATGGATACTTGAACTCAACCTTCCAGACGCGCCAAGCTTCAGGTAGTCCGCCATCCAACGTTCGTGAAAATCAGTATGACGTCATGCCCTTCAAAATGCAGGTCTATTCGACGGCTCGGCAAACCGGCAAGGAAGTAGACGAACTTCCCCCGCAGCAGGGTGCGGCCGGTCTTGGGCCGCCTGAAGCCGATTGCGATGACGGCATCTATAAGGAGCATGCAACGGAGTCGAGCGACATCTCGCTCGATGTACTTTTCCCCCAAGGAGCAGCAAAGTCCGGTCTGCACAGTCCGAATGAGAGCGTAGGCGGCTATGTGCTTCAGGAAGTTGAGTCTGGGAGAGCGATCAATCTCATTGCCGCCACGACCCAGTTGCACGGCTCGCTGGGCAATCCGTACGGGCACCAGAACATCGTGTACGCCCTGAATGTTCGGCACGAACGCTGTCAAACAGCCTCTACCACAATATTACCGAACCACACCCGACACAGCGGCGTGCTCCACACGGCGAACGCGGGGGATCTCGTCAACGATCTCAGGATTCACTTTAGCGGACCGTACGTCAGCGAAGATGCAACGCGCCATCGCAATGACTTCGCGGTAGTCGATCTGACGCTCAACCCACGAGCCGCTAGCGGGTCGAGCCGTGAACCCAGCCGACCGGTCATCATCCAGCGGATGAACACCACGGACGACTTTACGAGCGATCAGTATCAGGTTTACGACCCCAACTCTGGGGTCTTCGTGTACCAGGGTTTCGACAATCTCGCGTCCACCATGCGCCGCATCTACGATACCGGATATAGCGGCGAGGGAGGCGTCCACCACGCTACGACCACGTGGTATTCCAATGATTCCAGCATCGCCGGCACCAGCGTTCCGGTCGCTGAAAGACGACCTCCCTCTCCTGTACGGAACGTCACGCTGGACCGCGCGGAGCATGCGGGCGGTCTGGAACATGTCAATGATGGTGCGCACGTACCGGAGCGCTTCAATCTGCCGCCCGAGCCGGCCGATAACCGGCCCTCCATTCAGGAGTACGTGCGCACGCATACCGACGATCTGAAAAAACGTTCGACCGATTCCCAGCCGGACGCCGAACCGCGGCTACTTTTCCGGCCCTCGACGGAGACACCCGAAGAAGTCAACCGGCGAGGCGGTTTCGATGCCGAATGGACGCCGCTGAGCGAGATCAATCTGCAAATGCACAATTTCGATGTCGCCTCTCACCAGGGGGAGACGGACAGCGCGGGCTATCTCGGCACTTTCGCCCTTCCGTCGGTTGCCGTCATACGCCAGCAGCATCAGTCCCGCGCCGGATACATTTACGTCATCGCGGCCTCCCCCAACATGGTGGACGTCAACGGCAGCCTTGGGCCACACGCCCTGGAGCGAAGAGACAAGGAATATGCCGCGATGGGACACATCGACAATACGCAGATAGTCGGCTGGTGGCGCACGGAAGACCTGCACAACAATCCCGCAATGAAGTACACGCCAAACCCTCATTTTCGCTGGGACGTGTATGGCCACCTGCGGACCGCAGGCGCGCAGCCCCAGTTGGCGCGTTTTCCTATTGACAGCCCCGCCTGGCAGCAGCCCGCCTACAGACCATTCGCAACCAGCCGCCAACTCGATGGCCAGACGAGCGCTGTGATTCCCAAGGAAGATCCCAACAGGACCCAGGCGGCGTTTTATCTGAATGCCATGATGAAACTCGATCAGGCGGCGGTTAAACAGTCGAACGGCGAGGATTACCGCGGACCGATGACAATACAGGCGTATGGCGGCGGGCAGTACATTCTTTACACGGATGGCTACGACCGTCCTTACATCGCCAAGAAAAGCTACGCAGACAGCTACCCGGAAAACAACCGGCAATTCGCGATGGGCGACGACGGACGTTTCCATTTTCCAAAGGATTACAACAAGGTGTTACTGGTCGGCAGCGGCGGTTATCTCTACGTCGGCCCGATTCCCCAGCACTCGTGGGATCTGAACGGGGTGTTTCGGTTCAGTGGTGGCCGTCTCATTCACGTGAAGGACAACAGGTATCTGAACGTGGGTTATGGCTCTTCGCCATTCGTCGCCAACTATCAAAACGGTAGCTGGTCGCAATGGGGGTTGAAGGATCCTGCCGGCCATACGGTCACGCCGCCCACGATCAACAGGAACAGCTACTCGTTGGAAGCCGATGCCTACAACCGCCGAAAGCTCTACGCCTTCAGTCAGGACCCGGACTCGGCGCTGCCGGCGGGCGCGACGCACTTCGTCACGCAAATGGAGTTGTTGGGATTTCCGATAGACAATATGCAGCCAACCGTCGGCTACCTGCAAAGATATGGGGGGGTTGAGATAATTGCCCCGGAGTTGTTCAAAGAAAATGCCGCCTGGCTCTTCAAAGATGGCTATTATGCGACCGCAACTAGCGAGAACGAGCTCGAGGTACGCACTGTCTCAGGAGAGCTGATCTGGCAGGCAACCTACCAGGGGGGGACCCGCTGGACGTGGAAGCAAGCCGGCCCGGTTGCCTCCACCGGCTTCCCGATTAGCGACGAGATCTGGAACGGCATCAGGGCGCGAGAAATCGGTCGCCTGAATCTGGAAGACAATCTGGCAAAGGTGTAGTGACGCTCAAGCCGCGACCAGCATCCCGTCTGCCGAGCGGACCTCCGCGTCCGCCAGGCGCGCGGCGAACGCTTCGCCGATCATCAGCAAGCTGGGCTGAGACGTCTCGACCCAGCCAACGGCCTCGCCGGCAGCGAGCCTTTCCAGCGTCAAGGTCAACGTGCGTTCACGCTCGGTGCTACAGGCCTCGACAATCGCCACCGGCGTGCCGATATCCCGGCCCGCCTCGATCAATTGCCGTGCGATCTCCACACCACTATCGCGGCCCATGTAGAACACCAACGAATCCGCCTTGACCTGTTCGCGGATTTCTTCAGACCCGGGCGCGCGACTGAAAGTCGCCAGCGCCACGCTGCGCGATACGCCACGCAGCGTCAACGAGCGCTTCAGCGATGCGGCGCTTGCCAACGCGGCCGTAATGCCCGGCACCACGTCATACTCGATGCCAGCCGCTTCGAGCGCCCGCATTTCCTCATCGGCCCTGCCGAACAGCATCGGGTCGCCGCCTTTCAGGCGCACCACCACGTCGTGCTCCCGCGCAGCGTCCACAATCTGCTTATTGATGAACTGCTGCGCGGTGGACAGTTGCCCACAGCGCTTCCCAACAGCAATCCGCCGCGCGTGCGAGGGCGCATAGTCCAGCATAGCCGGCTCGACGAGCGCATCGTGCAGCACCACATCGGCAGAGCCCAGAAGCCGCGCGCCACGCACCGTAATCAGGTCCGCAGCACCCGGCCCTGCGCCGATCAGATAAACCTTACCCATTTGCCTCAACCTGTCCGTTAGGGCGCCGGCATGACCCAGCAATCCACCAGCGACACACTTACGCCGAAAACGCCCGAATCATCCCCGCCGCAACGGTATGATGTGTTGCCTCATCGATCAGCACGAACGCACCCGTGCCCTGATGCGAGTCGTACACATCGCACACCAGCGGCTTCTGCAACGTCAGCGCCACACGGCCGATATCGTTCATCGTCAGATCCTTGCGATCGGTCGCCTGCGACAGCGTATGCACGTCGAGCACTTCCTTGATCGCACCGATGCGCGCGAACACCGTATTGGTGGTCTGCTTCAACAGATACTTGCGTTGCGTCGACAGCGGCGTGTCGTCGAACCAGCACAGGTCGGCTTCCAGCTTCTTCGCCGGCTCCGGCGCTGCTTCACGCAACACGAAGGTATCGCCGCGCGACACGTCGACGTCTTCCGCCAGGCGAATCGTCACCGTTTGACCGGCGAACGCGCGGTCCACCGCAGCCGTGCCGCCCGGCACCGGCGCGATGATTTCAGCCACCGTCGCTTCACGATTGGCCGGCAACACGACGATCGTATCGCCGAGCTTCACTTCGCCGGCTTCCACACGGCCCATGTAGCCGCGGAAATCGTCGGCCTGGCTGCCATCCTGACGCGCCACCCATTGCACCGGGAAACGCAGCGCCTGACCCGTCGGCACTTCGACCGGCAGCGCTTCGAGCAGGTCGAGCAGCGGTTCGCCCGCATACCACGGCATGCGTTCGCTCGCCGTCACGATGTTGTCGCCCTTGAGCGCCGACACCGGCACGAAGCGCACATCGTTCAAGCCCAGTTGACGCGCGAGTTCGACGTACGCATCACGAATCTCGTTGAAGCGCTGCTCGCTGTAATCGACCAGATCCATCTTGTTGATCGCGACGATCGCGTGCTGCAAACCGAGCAGCTTGACGATCGCGCTATGACGCTTGGTTTGCGGCAGCAGTTGCGCGACACCATCCACGAACGTCACGCGCGTTGCATCGACGAGAATGATCGCCGCATGGGCGGTCGACGCACCCGTCACCATATTGCGCGTGTATTGCTCGTGACCCGGCGTGTCGGCGATGATGAACTTGCGCTTCGCCGTCGCGAAGTAACGGTACGCGACGTCGATCGTGATGCCTTGCTCGCGTTCGGCTTCAAGGCCGTCCGTCAGCAGCGACAGATCGATTTCGTCGCCGACGGTACGCTTATTCTTCGCGCGCGACAGGGCCGAAAGTTGATCTGAAAGCACAGCCTTGCTGTCGTACAGCAGGCGGCCGATCAGCGTACTCTTACCATCGTCGACGCTGCCCGCAGTGATGAAACGCAGCACGCCGAGGTCTTCTGGTTGGTGAATACCGCTCATGATTGTCTTACCCTCGTCCGTGTGCTTAGAAATAACCTTGCTTCTTACGCTGTTCCATCGCGGCTTCGGAGACCTGATCGTCCATGCGCGTCGCGCCGCGTTCCGTGATTTCGGTCACGGCCGTTTCGGCGATGATCTTCTCGATATCGTCCGCATCGCTCTCCACCGGGCACGTGCAGCTAATGTCGCCGACGGTACGGAAACGCACCTGCGCGGTTTCGCTGGTCTCGCCTTCACGCATCGGCGTGAGCGGCGTGACCGGCACGAGCAGGCCGTTGCGACGCACGATCTCGCGTTCATGCGCGTAGTAGATCGACGGCAGTTCGAGCTTTTCCCGGGCGATGTACTGCCACACGTCGAGTTCGGTCCAGTTCGAAATCGGGAACACGCGCAGGTGTTCGCCGTTATGCAGGCGCGCGTTGTACAGGCTCCACAGTTCCGGGCGCTGCGCCTTCGGATCCCATTGGCCGAATTCGTCGCGGAACGAGAAGATGCGCTCTTTCGCACGGGCCTTTTCTTCGTCGCGGCGCGCGCCGCCGATCAGCGCGGTGTAGCCGTATTGTTCGATGGTTTCGAGCAGCGTCACCGCTTGCGCGGCGTTGCGCGAATCCAGTTCACGGCGCAGACGCACCGTGCCGCGCTTGATCGAATCTTCCACATGACCCACCACCAGTTCCGCGCCGATCTCTTGCGCACGACGATCGCGGAAGTCGATCACTTCCTCGTAGTTGTGGCCGGTGTCGATATGCACGAGGGGGAACGGCAGCACGGTCTTGCGATTAGCGCCGATACCGAAGGCCTTCAGCGCAAGGTGCAGCACCACGACCGAATCCTTGCCGCCCGAAAACAGCAGCGCGGGCTTGCTGCACTCGGCAACCAGTTCGCGCAGGATATGAATCGACTCGGCTTCGAGCCAATCGAGGTGATCCATCCGGTCTGCCGTGTTGGCGAGCGGTGCATTGACAGTGGAATCGAGCGTGGTGCTCATGTTTGGGTCCTTCGTTGATACGCCCGGCGAGCGGTTGCTCGCCGAAGCGCAAGTATTCAAATCGATATGTGTGGCGTGCGGGCCAAAAGCCAAGGCCCGTTCGCTGAAACTTCAGGCCTGGGCGTCCGCGCCACGCTCGACCGCGATCGGCGTAATCGTCGTGATGTGCAGCCCGCATTCCTTCGTATCGCGCGACTCCCACCACCAGCGCCCTGCCCGGCTATCTTCGCCGGGACGCACGGCGCGCGTACACGGCTCGCAGCCGATGCTCGGGTAGCCGCGCGCATGCAGCGGATTGACCGGCACATCGAACGCTTTCAGGTAGGCCCACACTTCGGCCTCGGTCCAGTCGGTCAGCGGATTGAACTTGGCGATATTGCGTGCGGCGTCGTGCTCTTCCGCATGCAACTCGGCACGCGTCACCGACTGTTCGCGGCGCTGGCCCGTGACCCATGCGCTGACATCCGACAGCGCGCGGTTCAACGGCTCGACCTTGCGGATTTCGCAGCAGCGCTTGCGCAGATCGACGCTTTCATAAAACGCGTTCAGCCCGTGCGAGCCGATGTATTCCTCGACCGCGGCGGCTTGCGGATGAAACTGTTCGATGTCGTAACCGTAGCGCTCTTTCACACGATCGAGCATGCCCAGCGTTTCAGCATGCAAACGGCCCGTGTTCAGCGAGAAGATGCCGATCTTCACGCCACGCGACAGGATCGCGTGCGTGAGCAGCATGTCTTCCGCTGCGAGGCTGCTGGCGAGCTTTACGTTCGCGTGACGCGCGGCGATCGAATCGAGCAGCGCATCGAGGCGCTCGACCTTCGCGGCGAGTTCCGGCGTGAGGGCTTGGACTTCGCTCATGCCGACGCCTTCGCCAATTCGCCCGCTTCGCGGCGGCGGAACAGCGGCGACGAATTCACCGCGCCCTGGTAGTTGAAGCTGAATTCGTCGAACGCCTTGAGCGCGTCGTCGAAGTCTTTGTCGGCGCGCAGCGCGTAAGCGTCGAAGCCGCAACGGAACATGAACGCGAGCTGATCGCGCAGCACGTCGCCGATCGCGCGCAGTTCGCCCTTGTAGCCGTAACGCTCGCGCAGCAGGCGGCCGATGCTATAGCCGCGGCCGTCGCGGAACACCGGGAAGTCGACGCCGATCAGCGCGATCTTGTCGAAGTCGGCGACGATATCCGCCGGCTCGCTGTCCGGCGCGAGCCACACGCCGATTTCAGCGGCACTGCGCGAAGCGCTCAGCGCATCACGCTCAGCCTGCCACAACGCGAGCGGCACCAGCACCTTGCCTGCGGGCAATTCGTTCACCGCGGGCAGCGTGCCGTCTTCCGCCGGGCGCACGACCGTCCAGTCATCGTTGACGATCGCGCGATTCTTGATGATAGAAGCCATCTGTTCAGTATCCTTTTCGCGGTTACGCGTGAGCCGGTTGACGCGAGGCGTACACACGTTCCTTGAACGGGGTGATGCCGATGCGGTTATACGTTTCGATGAAGCGTTCGCCTTCGTGACGGTTTTCCACGAAGGTATCGATCACCTTGCTCATCACGTCCGGCATTTCTTCCGCCGAGAACGACGGGCCGATCACGCGGCCGAGGTGCGCGCCGGTAGCGCCCGAGCCCTGTTCGCCGCCGAGCGTCACCTGATACCACTCCGAGCCGTCCTTATCGACGCCCAGAATGCCGATGTTGCCGATGTGGTGGTGACCGCACGCATTGATACAGCCCGAGATGTTCAGCGAGACGTCGCCCAGGTCGTACACGTAGTCCAGATCGTTGAAACGCTCCTGGATGGCGAGCGCGATCGGAATCGACTTCGCATTCGCGAGCGAGCAGAAGTCGCCGCCCGGGCACGCGATGATGTCGGTCAGCAAGCCGATGTTCGGCGTCGCGAAACCTGCCGCTTTGGCCTTTTCCCACAGCGCGAACAGGTCGCGCTTCTTGACGTTGGCGAGAATCAGGTTCTGTTCGTGCGAAACGCGGACTTCGCCGAGCGAGTACTCGTCGGCCCAATCGGCGACCGCTTCCATCTGCGCGTCCGTTGCATCGCCGGGGGCGATCGTGGTCGGCTTCAAAGACAAGGTCACCGATGAGTAGCCCGACACCTTGTGCGGACGCACGTTACGCTCGACCCAACGGGCGAACGCGCGGTTTTCCAGCAGATGCTTTTCATAAGAAGCGTCCGTATCCGCGAGCTTTTCGTAGACCGGCGGCTGGAAGTATTGCGACACGCGATCCACTTCGGCTTGCGTGAGCGTCGAAGGACCGTCCTTCAGGTGCTGCCATTCTTCTTCGACTTGCGCCGAGAATTTCTCCGGGCTCAACGCCTTCACGAGAATCTTGATCCGCGCCTTGTACATGTTGTCGCGGCGGCCGTAGCGGTTATACACACGCAGCACGGCTTCGCAGTACGTCAGCAGATGTTGCCACGGCAGATCCTTGCGGATGATCGCGCCGATGATCGGCGTGCGGCCCATGCCGCCGCCGGCCAGAATGTCGACCACCAGTTCGCCCTGCTCGTTCTTCTTCAGATACACGCCCATGTCGTGAATCTGCACGGCAGCGCGGTCTTCTTTCGAACCGGACACGGCGATCTTGAACTTGCGCGGCAGCCACGCGAATTCGGGGTGGAACGTCGACCATTGACGCAGGATTTCGGCCCACGGACGCGGATCGACCACTTCATCCGGCGCCACGCCGGCGAACTGGTCGGCGGTGATGTTGCGGATACAGTTGCCCGAGGTCTGGATGCCGTGCATCTGCACCGCGGCGAGCTTGCGCAGGATTTCCGGCGTTTCTTCGAGCTTGATCCAGTTGTACTGGATGTTCGAGCGCGTCGAGAAGTGGCCGTAACCGCGGTCATGCTCGCGCGCGATCTGCGCAAGCACGCGCATCTGGTCGCTGCGCAGGTTGCCGTAAGGAATCGCGATGCGGTGCATGTACGCGTGACGCTGCATATACAGGCCGTTCTGCAGACGCAGCGGACGAAACTCCTCTTCGCTCAATTCGCCCGACAAACGGCGGCGAACCTGATCGGCGTACTGCGCGACCCGTTCATCGACGATGGTCTGGTCGTACTGATCGTATTGGTACATTCGGGGACCCCAATTTTTGCAGTGATACGCAGCGGTCCGGTTCCGCCACGCCTTGAATACCTCTCTTTGTCAGCAGCCGCAGATGAACGTTTAGACCCATCGCTCATTTGCTTATGACAAATACAGATATCCATATTGAAAAAGATGGACAGATCGTAATAAACTCGCCTTATATTTCAAACGACTAAAAAATTCTTTTGATATGCGGAGGGGTTATATATGAACCTACACCAGTTCCGCTTCGTCCGTGAGGCAGTGCGGCAGAATTTCAACCTGACAGAAGCCGCGAAAGCCCTGTTTACAAGCCAGCCAGGCGTTTCGAAGGCGATCATCGAGCTGGAGGACGAGCTCGGCGTCGAAATCTTCACACGACACGGCAAGCGGGTGCGCTCGCTGACCGAGCCGGGGCGCATCATTCTTCAGTCGGTTGAGAAGATTCTGCAGGAAGTCGAGAGCCTCAAACGGGTCGGTAAAGATTACGCGGCGCAGGATCAGGGCAATCTGGTGATCGCCGCCACCCACACCCAGGCGCGCTACTCGCTGCCCGCTGCGATCGCCGAATTCAAGAAGCGCTTTCCCAAGGTCCACCTTTCGATTCTGCAAGGCAGCCCGACTCAGGTCGCCGAAATGGTGATCCACGACCAGGCCGACCTCTGCATCGCCACCGAGGCGATCTCCAACTATAAGGAGCTGGTCTCGCTGCCGTGCTTCCAGTGGCACCACGTGGCCGTCATGCAACCGGATCATCCGCTGCTCGACCGCAAACTTTTGTCGCTGGATGATCTGACCCAGTATCCGCTGATCACCTACGACAACGCGTTCGCCGGCCGCACCAAGATCAACGAGGCGTTCCGCCTGCGCGGTCTGCATCCGGATATCGTGCTGGAGGCAATCGACGCCGACGTAATCAAGACCTACGTGGAACTGGGCCTTGGTGTCGGCATCATGGCGGATATCGCGTTCAACGCCGAGCGCGACCGTCATCTGCGCGCCATGCCGGTCGGCCACCTGTTCGGCAGCAACGTGACGCGGGTCGCGCTGAAACAGGGTGCTTATTTGCGCAGCTATGTGTACACGCTCGTCGAACTGCTGTCGCCGAGCATGAACCGCAAGCTGATCGAGCAGGCGCTCAAGGGCGAACACGAAACCTACGAACTTTGATATCACCACCGCTTCTTGCTACGGAGACCCTTCGATGACGTCGTATAAGAAAAGAATCAGCGGCCTCGCCGCCGCTTTTGGTTTGAGCACGCTCCTGCTCGCCACCGCTGCACACGCCGACATCAAGGTCGGCATCGACCTGTCGAGCACCGGCCCGGCGGCCGTGATCGGCATCACCAGCAAGAACGCGATGCTGATGTGGCCCGCCACCATCGCCGGCCAGAAGGCCGACTACATTTTCCTCGACGACGCCTCCGACCCCGGCGCCGCCGTGCGCAACATCCGCAAGCTGATCAACGAAGACCACGTGGACGTGATCGTCGGCCCGAACATCACGCCGGCGGCCATGGCCGCGCTCGATCCGGTCGCCGAAAGCCAGACGCCGATGATCACACTGATCGGCTCGGCAAGCGTGGTCGAGCCGCAGGAAGGCAAGAAGGTATGGGCCTACAAGATGGCGCAGACCGACAGCGCGATGGCCGACGTGATGACGCGCTACATGTCGAACCACAACGTGAAGACGGTGGGTTTTATCGGTTTCGCGGATGGCTACGGTGAAAGCTGGCTCAACGAGTTCAGCAAGTTCGCGGCGCTGCGCCATATTCAACTGGTGGCAACGGAGCGCTATAACCGCACCGACGCGAGCGTGACCGGCCAGATTCTGAAACTGATGGCCGCCAAGCCCGACGCGATCCTGATCGCGGGCGCCGGCACGCCGACGGTGCTGCCGCAACGCACGCTGATCGAGCGCGGCTTCAAAGGCCCGATCTATCAGACGCACGGCATCGCCACGCCCGAGTTCATCAAGCTGGGCGGCAAGGACGTGGAAGGCACGCTGTTCCCGACCCAGCCGGTCGTGGTGGCGCGCACGCTGCCGGCCGATCATCCGGCGAAGAAAGCGGCGCTTGCCTTCACGAACGAATACGAAGCGAAGTACGGTCCGGGTAGCGTCACGCAGTTCGCGGGGGATGCGGCCGGTGTCTATCCGCGCTTGCAGGACGCGGTGGCCCGCGCGCTGAAGACGGCGCAGCCGGGCACGCCGGCGTTCCGCACGGCGCTGCGTGACGAATTGGAACATGCTCATGAACTGGTCGTGCCGAACGGCGTGGTCAACACGAGCGCGAAGGATCATGTGGGCCTGGATCAGCGCGCGAGCGTGATGGGCACTATCAAGAACGGCAAGTTCGTCTATTTGAGCCAGTAATCGATGTAATGGAACCGCCGCCCCGGAAACTTGGCGGCCCGTGTCGGCGGCGTGATCACGTCGTCGGCACCGATACACTTGGCGGCGCCGTATACTGTGCGGAAAAGTCGGGCGGACCGGCTGCGGCGCACCTGGCGGCTGCGGCCGCAATCAGGCGGCGAGACTGGGACACCGGCGCGTGCGGCCGGGGAAGTTGCTAAAGTAGCAGTCTTTCCCCGATCAGCAGTCCCACACCATGCGCACCACCCGAGCCATCCATGCCGTCGAGCGGTTGAAAACCCGCAGCGGCAATCCGCAGTTCGCCGCGATCAGCCTGTCCGGCGGCCTGTTCTATCTGGTCGACAAATCGAGCGGCACGGACAAGAAAGTCTCCGACCCGCTGACGCTCGACGACTTCGTCAAATTCGTCGATGCGTTCGGACCGCCAAAGCCGCGCAAGGCGAGCAAGCTGGATATCGCGTTCGAAGAACAGATCAAGAAGAGCAAGGGCGGTTGAGCGGGACGACCGCTTCACGCCCTGAGCCGTATCAACGCCTCAGGCGTTTCCAATCTCGCGCCACTGTCCATCCGCCGCGCTGCTCGCGAGCATGGCCTCGATAAAGCGCAAACCCGCCACTCCGTCTTCCACCGTCGTGAGCAAGAGACTTTCGGCGGGCAATGCTCGCCCCGCGTCCAGCGCTTCGATCTGCAACGCCGCGTCTTTGTACAACTGCGCGAACGCTTCCAGATAACCTTCGGGATGCCCTGGCGGCACGCGCGTCGCATGCGCCGCGATCGCGCTCTTCACGCGCCCCCGCGTCAAGCGCTCAGCAACTCCACCCAACGGCGTGAACCACAGTTCATTGGGATGCTCCTGATCGAACGCCAGACCGGCCTTCGTTCCATAGACCCTCAAACGCAATGCGTTTTCCGCGCCGCTCGCCACCTGGCTCGCCCATAACATCCCGCGCGCGCCGTTCGAATAGCGCAGCATGGCCTGCACGTGATCGTCGATGCGGCGTCCCGGCACGAAGGTATGCACTTCCGCGGACAGCGCGCGCGGCGTCATGCCCGTGACGAACGCGGCAAGGTGATACGCATGCGTGCCGATATCGCCGAGACATCCCGCCGGACCCGCTAACGCCGGGTCCGTGCGCCAACCGGCCTGCTTGTTCGTGCCGCTCGTTTCGATCGGTTCCGCCAGCCAGTCCTGCGCATATTCGACCTGCACCACGCGTATCTCGCCGAGATCGCCTCGTTCGATCAGTTCGCGCGCATGACGCACCAGCGGATAGCCCGAATACGTATGCGTCAACGCGAACAACCGGTTCTTCTCGCGAGCGAGTTTCGCCAGCGCTTCGCCTTCGGCCAGCGAAATCGCCAGTGGCTTGTCGCATACGATATGGATGCCGGCTTCGAGAAACGCCGTCGCCACCGGTGCATGAAGATGATTCGGCGTGACGATCGCCACCGCGTCGATGCCGTCGTCGCGCGCGGCCTCGGCGCGCGCCATCTCGCGCCAGTCGGCATAGCTGCGCGGGATGCCGGCCTCGGCGGCGCTCGCCTGCGCGCGCTGCGGATCGGACGACAGCGCGCCCGCCGTCAGTTCGAAACGATCGTCGAGCCGCGCCGCGATCCGATGCACCGCACCGATGAACGCGCCCTGCCCGCCGCCGACCATCCCTAGCCTGAGCCTTCGTTGTGGCATCGTCCTCGCTCCTTTGCGTTGGCTTGCCGCCGTCAGATGCCGAGCACGCGTTTCAACTGCGCGGCGTCCACGCCGCTGCCCGCGAAATCGTCGAATGCATGCTCGGCCACGCGGATGATGTGCCGGCGAATGAATTCCGCGCCTTCGCGCGCGCCGTCGTGCGGGTGCTTCAGCGCGCACTCCCATTCGAGCACGGCCCAGCCGGGGAAATCGTATTGCGCCATCTTCGAGAAGATCGCGCCGAAATCGATCTGCCCGTCGCCGAGCGAGCGGAACCGCCCCGCACGTTCGACCCAACCGCTGTAGCCGCCGTACACGCCCTGTTTGCCGGTCGGACGAAACTCCGCGTCCTTCACATGGAACGCCTTGATGCGCTCGTGATAGATGTCGATGAACGCGAGGTAGTCGAGTTGCTGCAATACGAAATGACTCGGATCGTAGAGGATGTTGGCGCGCGCATGCTGCTTGACCGCATCGAGAAAACGCTCGAACGTCACGCCGTCGTGCAGGTCTTCGCCCGGGTGCAGTTCGTAGCACACGTCCACGCCGGCTGCGTCGAACGCGTCGAGAATCGGCGTCCAGCGGCGCGCGAGTTCGTCGAACGCGGCTTCCACGAGGCCTGCCGGGCGCTGCGGCCACGGGTACAGATACGGCCACGCCAGCGCCCCGGAAAACGACACGTGCGTGCTCAAGCCCAAACGCTGCGAAGCCTTCGCCGCGAGCTTCATCTGCTCGATCGCCCACTGCGTGCGCGCGGCCGGGTCGCCTCGTACCTGCGGCGCGGCAAAGCCGTCGAACAATGCGTCATAGGCCGGATGCACGGCGACAAGCTGTCCTTGCAGATGCGTCGACAATTCGGTGATCGTCACGCCGGCGTCGTCCACAATCTCGCGCAACTCGTCGCAATAGGTCTGGCTCGACGCCGCCTGTTCGAGATCGATCAGGTGGCTGTCGCACGGCACCTGAATCCCTTTGAAGCCGAGACCCGCGGCCCATTCGGCGAGATGCGCGAGGTTGTCGAACGGCACCTCGTCGCCCATGAACTGGGCGAGAAAGATGGCTGGGCCTTTGATGGTTTTCATCGTACGGTTCCTCGAACGGGGCGCGCCCGCCGCGCCGCGGCGGCACAAGTTCCGCCTCAAGCCCGCCGGCGCGCCCCGGATGCTGGGATCAGAACGGCGAGTCCGGAAAATAGAACTGCTGCACGTTTTCCTTCGTGATCAGCACCGACGGAATGATCGTCGTGGGCGGCAGCTTCTCGCCCTTCAGGCGCGCCTCGGCGGTGAGCTTGATGGCGTCGTAGATGAACTTCGGCGAATACGATACGTCGGCCTTGATCATCGGCGCGCCGTCCATCACGTTCTTCACCATGCCCTTCGATCCCGCACCGCCGAACACGATCTTGATGTCGGTGCGCCTGGCCTGCTCGATCGCCTTGATCACGCCCACGGCCATGTCGTCGTCCGCCGCCCAGACGGCGTCGATATGCTTGAAGCGCGTCAGGTAATCCTGCATGACCTTGAACGCGTCGTCGCGATTCCAGTTCGCGTACTTCGCGTCGAGAATCTTCATCCCCGGATAGTTCTTGATCACGTTCGTGAACGCGGTCCAGCGTTCGTTGTCGAGCGTGGTCGGAATGCCGCGCAGCGCGACGATGTCGCCTTTGCCGCCCAGCTCCTTCGCCAGAAACTCGGCGGGGATCTTGCCGAACGCGGTGTTGTCGCCCGCCACGTAGGCGTCCTGCGCGCTGGTGTCGGTCAGGCCGCGATCCACCACCGTCACGTACACGCCCTTCTTCTTCACCTGCGCCACCGGTTGCGTGAGCGAGGCCGATTCGAACGGGAAGATCACGAGTGCGTTGATCTTGTTGACGGTCACGAGATCCTGCAACTGGTTCGCCTGTTCGGGCGCGCCGGCCGCGGTCCTCACGATCACTTTCAGATCGGGATGCGCTTTCTCCAGATCGGTCTTGGCTTTATTCGCCCACCAGACGATGCCGCCCGTAAAGCCGTGGTCGGCTGTTGGAATCGCGACGCCCAGCGTGACCTTTTCATCGGCGCGCGCGACATTCGCCGTACCCAGTATTCCCAACGCCAGCATGCCGGCGCCGACCGCTCGAAGAACCTGCTTCATGGTTATGTCTCCTTGTGTGAGGCGTTCGTGCGCCCCGATCTCAACTCACCGTTATTGCAGTTTGAAGCGCAATCTGAAGCTCCACCGCTACCGCCGTCCACGTTGAACGAACGCGACGAAGATAATCACCACACCCTGCACCGCCGCGTTCAGATACACGCTGATGATGCTGGTCAGATTCAGAATGTTCGCGATCACCGACAGCAGGATCGCGCCGATCACCGTGCCGATCACGCGGCCTTCGCCGCCCTTGAGCGCCGTGCCGCCGACCACCACCGACGCGATCGCCTCGAGCTCCCACAGCAAACCGGTCGTCGGCGTGGCGGACCCGAGCCGCGGCACATACAGGACCGTGGCGACGCCCACGCAAATGCCGAGCAGCACGTAGGTGACGATCTTCACGGTATCGACGCGAATCGCCGCGTAACGCGCGACCTGTTCGTTCGAACCGATCGCCTGCACATGCCGGCCGAACGCCGTGCGGTTAAGAATCAGCGCGCCGCCCGCCGCGACCACCAGAAACACCCAGATCGGCACCGGCACGCCGAACAGACTCGCGTAATACACTGGGCCGTATAAGTCGGATAGCGAGTTATCCAAAGTCAGCGCGCCGCCGTCGGCGAGCCAGGTCAGCACCGCGCGAAAAATGCCCAGCGTACCGAGCGTGACGATGAACGGCTCGATCCGCCCTTTCGTGATCAGCAAGCCGTGCGCGCAGCCGAACAACCCGCCGAGCACGAGCGCGAACACGATGCCGAGCGTGAGGATCAGCAAAGGCGCGAACGTATGGCCGTCTATGCCCGCCGCGAGCCCGTTCATCAGCCAGATCATGCTGCCCGCGATCAGCGCCGCCATCGAGCCGACCGAGAGATCGATGCCGCCCGAGATGATCACGAAAGTCATGCCGACCGCGATGATGCCGATAAACGACGTGCGCGTGAGCACGTTCATCATGTTGTCGAGCGTGGCGAAATCGCGGTTGAGCAGCGTGCCGACAATGCACAGCGCGATCAGTCCAACCAGCGGACCGAGCGCATACAACCGATGCGCGAAGCGCAACGCGCGGCCGGATTGGACGGCTTCAGTGGGTGCCGGTCGCATGGGCGATCAACTCCTCTTCGGTCAGATGCTCGAGCGTCAGCGTGGCTTGCAGGCGTCCCGCGCGCATCACGGCGACGCGGTGACACAAGCCGATCAGCTCGATCAGTTCGGATGAAATGACGATCACCGCGCGGCCCTGCGCGGCGAGACGATGAATCAGGAAATAGATGTCGCGTTTCGCGCCGACATCCACGCCGCGAGTCGGCTCGTCGAGCACGATCACATCGGGCTCCGGCTGCAGATACTTGGCGAGCGCGAGCTTCTGCTGATTGCCGCCGGAGAGCATGCGCGCACGGCTCGACAGATCGCCGGTGCGAATGCCGAATTCGCTCACGGCTTTGGTCAACGCGGCACGCCCCGCTTTCATGTCGAGCAGCGGATGCGCGTAGCGTTCGAGCGTCATCAGCGTGACGTTGTCCTGCAGGCTCAGGTTCACGTGCAGGCCTTTGCCCTTGCGATCCTCGCTGAGATAGGTGAGGCCGTGGTGCATCGCGTCGCGCGGGCTTTTCAGATCGGCGGGACGGCCGGCGATCTCGATGCGGCCCGCCGTGCGTTTGCGCAGGCCGATGATCGCTTCGAACGCCTCGGTGCGGCCCGCGCCCACCAGTCCCGCGAAACCGAGCACTTCGCCGGCGCGCACGTCGAAGCTCAGGTCCTCCACCCAGTCCGGCACGACGAGGCCTTGCACCTTCAGCGCGACCGGCGCGTCGGCGGGCACGGTGATTTTCTCGGGGAACATGTCGGACACGTCGCGCCCAACCATCAGGTTCGCCATCTGCTGCCGCGAAAGTCCGGCGGTTTCGCCGCGGGCGACGAAACCGCCGTCGCGCATCACGATCACTTCGTCGGTAATGCGCTCCACTTCGTCGAGCTTGTGCGAAATGTAGATGATGGTCACGCCGTCGGCCTTCAGCTTCGCCATCAGCGTGAAAAGGCGTTCGGTTTCGGACGGCGTGAGCGTCGCCGTCGGCTCGTCCATGATGAGCAGGCGCGCGCGGCGCGACAGCGCCTTGGCGATCTCCACCATCTGCTTTTCCGCGACGATCAGTTCGCGCACCCGGGTGTCCGGCGCTTTCTCCAGACCGACCTGCGCGAGATAACGGGCGGCCTCGGTGTTCATCGCCGCATCGTCGACGAACCAGCCGCGCTTCTTTTCATGGCCGAGGTACATGTTCTGCGCGATCGTCAGATGCTCGGCGAGATTGAACTCCTGGTGAATCAGCACGATGCCCTGCGCTTCGGCATCGCGCGAACCGGTGAACTGCTGCGGCTGGCCGTCGATCAGCAAGCTGCCCGACGTGGCGGTTTCATAGCCGGCGAGGATTTTCATCAGCGTCGATTTGCCCGCGCCGTTCTCGCCGAGCAGACCGTAGATGCGTCCCGGCGCCAGTTCGAAACTCACGCCGTGCAGCACGCGCACGGGCCCGAAGTCTTTGCGGATATCGTCGAAACGGATCGCGAGACTCATGGCTCAGGCGCTCCCGCGAATCACGAGCCGATGCGGCAACAGCACGCCCGGCACGTTCGCCAACGGATTGGCGAGCCGCTGCAGCAACAGGCGCGCGGCGGTTTCGCCCAGCTCGCGCATGGGCTGAGCGATGGTGGTGAGCGGCGGATCGATCTGCGCGGCAAGCGAAATATCGTCGAAGCCGACCACCGCGATATCGTCGGGCACGCGCTTGCCGACACTGCGCAAGCCGTGGATCACGCCGATCGCGAGCGTGTCCGAAACCGCGAAGATCGCGCCTGGCGCCTGCGGCTGATTCATTAGCGTGGCCGCGGCCGAGGCGCCCGCTTCGTAATCGAGGCTGTTCAGGTTCATGCGCCAGCGTTCGTCCGGCGTGATGCCCGCTTCGGTCAGCGCATCCAGATAGCCTTGCTGACGCTGGCGCGCATACAGGTAATCGACATCGGAATTGATCAGGCCGATGCGGCGGTGCCCGCGCGCGAGCAGGTGCCTGACGGCGTCGCCGGCGGCCCGGTAGTTGTCGATCCCCACGTACGGCACGCCCATGGCCGGGTCGAATTCGCAGCACGCAACCCACGGCAGCGCACCCGAGGCCTCGCCGAGCGCCTGCTGGATGGTGGCCGGATCGAGACAGATCGCGCCGTCCGCGCGGCGGCGGCGCAGCAGATCGAAGTAGCTGCGCTCACGGCCTGGATCGGCGCCCGTGTCGCACAGCAACATGAAATAGCCGTGCTGACGCGCGACGCTGTCGATGCCGCGCACGATCTCCGCGTAAAACGGGTTGCCCACGTCCGGAACCATGGTCAGCAGCAGGCGGCTCTCCGCCGTGCGCAGGTTGCGCGCGAGTTCGTTGACGCGGTAGCCGCTGGCGTCGATCGCGGCGAGCACCTTGTCGCGCGTGGCGGGCCGCACGTTCTCGTGGCCGTTCAGCACGCGCGACACGGTGGCCACCGAAACGCCCGCCTGCTCGGCCACACCGGCAATCGACATGCCGTCGGCCGCGCCGCGCAACGGCTTGACGCCGGGCTGGGGATGCGCCACGGGCACCGCTGCCGGAGCCTTCCTGGACGACGATCTGGACAAGTGAGCTCACCTCGAAAATGTAATCGATTACATTCTTGAGCGATCGACGCGCGAAGCGCAAGGGCCGATCGCTAGGGATTAACACGGGGGCCGGCGAAGCCTGTAGGGGCGCCGCGACGCCGCGCTCCGGTGTCGGGCGGCGCCCTGCCCGCCACAGCGCGGATCGTGACAGTCATTTGGTACAATCCCGCAGTTACCCTGACGTGCCTTGCGTGCCGAGTTGTCTTGCGAGGCCGGCGGTCAGTGGCACATCGCAAAACTCGCCAAACCACAGAGCCGAATCCACCATGAACATCGAGCAAGCGCGTTTCAACATGATCGAACAGCAGATCCGCCCCTGGGAAGTGCTCGACCAGGACGTGCTGAATCTGTTGTCGATCGTCAAGCGTGAAAACTTCGTCCCCGCCGTCTATCGCGACCTGGCCTTCGTCGACTTCGAAGTGCCGCTGCCGGCCGGCCAGCACATGCTGGCGCCGCGCGTCGAAGCGCGCGTGCTGCAGGAACTGGCGGTGAAGAAACACGAAAGCGTGCTCGAAATCGGCGCGGGCTCGGGTTACATGGCCGCGTTGCTCGCGCACCGCGCGCAGCACGTGCTGACGGTCGACATCGAACCGGAACTGGCGGAACTGGCAAAAACCAACCTGATCGCCAATGGCGTGCTGAACGCCGAAGTCGCCACCGGCGACGCTTCCCGCGGCTGGCCCGCCGCCGCGCCGTACGACGTGATCTGCGTGTCGGGCGGCCTGCCGGTGCTGCCGCAGGAAATGCTCGATCACCTGAAGATCGGCGGCCGTCTGGCGGCGTTCGTCGGCACCGCGCCGGTCATGAAGGCGCAGATCATCACGCGTATCGACGAAAAGCAGTACCGCATTGCCGACGTGTTCGAAACGTATGTCGAGCCGCTCATCAACGCCGTGCAGCCGTCGCGTTTCAAGTTCTGATTGGCGCGCTGACCCGGACGGCGGGCCTGCCCGCCGTCTTCTGAATTGAACCGGATGTCCTCCTGATGCAAAACCTGACCGCTCCGGCGCTCGCCGAATGGCTCGCCGACACTTCGCGTCCCGCGCCCGTCCTGCTCGACGTGCGCGAGCCGTGGGAAATTCAGACGGCGGCCATCGCCGGCGCCGTGTCGATCCCGATGCGTGAGATTCCCGCGCGCAGCGAAGAACTCGACGACGACGCACAAATCGTTTGTGTGTGCCACCACGGCGCGCGCAGCGCTCAGGTCGCGATGTTCCTCGAGTCGCGCGGCCACACCAACGTGTTCAATCTGCAAGGCGGAATCGACGCATGGTCGCGTCAGGTCGATCCGTCGGTGCCGACCTACTGATTATTCAGTCGCAGTGAAGTGGAGCGGCCGTCGTCGACGGCCGCTCTGATGCTTGCTTGCATGCGCCACGCGCTATGCGCGCAGGCCACCAGTCCTTTCCCCGCTTCTCCCGCTTGCTCCCTCCGGCATACAGCTAACGTCACGCTTTCATTGCGCCGCTTCACGCATTCACTTCAGAAATTTCATACGGTTTCCTGAGCATCGCGCAGGCAACATGCTTCGACCTTTTTTAGGGAAGCAATGTGATGAGATTTTCGAAGATCGCGATGCTGGCCGCAACCTTGTTGCCGCTTTCGTCGTATGCAACGCTGGGGGGCGCACCGGGCGCGGGCACATCCTCTCCGGCCATACTGCGCGCCGTATCGCCATCCGCCGTCGCGACACCCGTTCAGCCGGCGAACGCAGCGCCCTACTCCCTGCACCAGTCGATCGACGCCAACGGCGTCACCCTTCGCGAATACGTACTGCCCGGCAATGTCGTGTTCGCGGTCTCGTGGGATGGGCCGATCCGTCCTGATATGACTGCGCTGCTCGGCAGCTATTTCCCCAACTTCGTCAACGCCGCGCAAAGCCACGCGCGCGGCACGGGGCCGCTGGTCGGCGGCAACGACGATTTCCGCATCGAGTCCTCAGGCCGATTGGGACGCTTCAGCGGCATGGCCTGGCTGCCTCGCCTGATGCCCGCCGGCGTACGTCCGGGCGATCTGCAATAAGGCATGCGTCGAGCTATGAAAAAACACAACATGAACACATCGAAGAAGACGCTCTGGCTCGCGGCGGCCATTGCGGGAATTGCGCTTTCCGCATGCGGCGGCGGCGGAAACGCAAGCGGCAATCAGGGCGGCAACTCGATTGGCTGGAACGCCTCGCCTGACTGGATCAGCCCGCCCGGCGGCTCCGGCAGTTCAAGCAACTCCAGTAACTCGGGCAATTCAACGCCGCCGGCTACCGGCGACAACACGGTGCCGGTTCGCGTCGATGCATCGACGGGCAACGTCAACCGGCTTTTCGCATCGGTCACGGTCTGCGCGCCGGGGGCGCCGGGCGCACAGGACGCGGGCCAGTGCGTCACGGTCGACAAGATGCTGATCGATACCGGCTCAACGGGCGTGCGCATCGCAGCCCGCGTCCTACCCACGCTGGCGCCTCTGTTGCTCACGCAAGCCGGCGCAGTCGACGATCCGGTCGGCTCGGCGCCGATTGTCGAATGCATGCCGTTTGCTTCGGGTTTCACGTGGGGTTCGGTCAAACGCGCGGACATCACGATCGGCAGCAAGACGGCGAGCAATATTCCGATCCAGTTGTATTCCGACGGCGCGTTCTCCACGCCTGACGATTGCGTTGCACACGGCGGCGGAGACCTGGGCGCCGCTCTGGAAGGCTCGGGCATTAACGGCATTCTCGGCATCGACAACTTCACGAGCGATTCCGCGGACGCCATAACCACCGCGATCCCCGGCAACTACTACTATTGTCCGTCGCAAAACCGTTGCATCAGCACGCGCATGCAGGCAAGCCAGGAAGTCATGAACCCGGTTGCCGGATTCGCCAGGGACAACAACGGCACGGTCATCCGCCTGCCCGCTGTGCCGGCCGCCGGCCAGGCAAACGTTTCGGGCCTGTTGGTGTTCGGCATCGGCACGCAACCGAACAATGCGTTGCCGGCCAATGCTACCGTCGTTGCAGTGGACAAATACGGCACGTTCACGACGCAGTACCAAGGGCGTGTGTTCAACCGCAGCGCGATCGACAGCGGCACCATGAGCTACGCTTTCCCGGATACCACGATTCCCGTCTCCGCCGCCGGCTTATATACGCCGACGAGCACGTTGAATCTGACCGCGACGATCGACCCCACCAACGGAAAAAGCGCGCCGCTGCAGATGCCATTCTCCGTCGGCAACGCCACCAGCCTCATGGCAGGCGGTTACGCCGCGTTCAACAACATCGGCCAGTACTTCTCGAGCAGCCACAACAATATGTTCCTGTGGGGGCTGCCGTTCTTCTATGGCCGCGACGTCTACACCGTGATTGGAAACGCGAAGATCGGCAACGAGACCGGACCGTTCGTTGCGTTCTGAAGATTGAATTTCTAGCCGGCACACGAGGCGCCGCCCTGCCGCGGCGTCTCCTCACGCCATTTCCGGTTTTCCATTCAGACTTTTCCGGCAATCCCAATAACGTCCCGCTGGCACCATGCTCCGACCTGTTTCTGGAGCAATGTGATGAATTTTGCGAAGGTCGCGCTGGCCGCTGCGGCATTGGTGCCGCTCGCGTCATATGCGGCGTTGGGCGGTGCGCCGGTTGCTGGCTCGGCGCCGCAACCGTTGCTCCGCGCGGCAACCTCTAACGCCGCTTCCACTGCCGTGGCTTACACCGTGCGCATGTCGCGTGACGCCAATGGCGTGACAGTGCGCGAATACGTGCTGCCGGCGAACGTCGTATTTGCTGTCACGTGGGACGGACCGGTACGGCCGGATATGAGCGCGCTGCTCGGCAGCTATTTCCCCAACGCGGTTGCTGCCAGCGCGGCGCGGGCTCGCGGCACGGGTCCGTTGATCGAGCGCAACGGCGACTTCCAGATCGAGTCGGCAGGCGCACCGGGGCACGCCTCCGGCAAAGCGTTCCTGCCGCGCCTCGTCCCCGCGAATGTTCGCGTGGAAGATCTGCAATGAAGCGGCGGGGCAACACACGCATGACAAGAAACATGAAGACATTCAACCACTCCCTTTGCTTCGCGATCCTGAGTGCCAGTGTGGTTCTGTCCGCCTGCGGTGGTGGCGGTGGTGGGGACAACGGGGATTCGAATGCGACGCAGGACAAGGGTAGCCCGGCGCCGGTTACGCCGACATCGGGTTCTGCGCCAACGCAAAATCCGACGCCCAGCCCCGCTCCGAGCCCGACGCCGACGCCGGCTTCAGGCCCGGCAGCGACACCCATGCCGAGTCCAGTTCCGACTCCGACTCCGACTCCGACTCCGACTCCAAGTCCAAGTCCAAGTCCAAGTCCAAGTCCAAGTCCAAGTCCAAGTCCAAGTCCGGTTCCAACGCCGAGTCCGGTTCCGACTCCGACTCCAAGCCCGGCGCCAACTCCGACTCCGAGTCCGAGCCCCACTCCGA
Organism: Paraburkholderia dioscoreae; assembly: GCF_902459535.1. NCBI lineage: Bacteria > Pseudomonadati > Pseudomonadota > Betaproteobacteria > Burkholderiales > Burkholderiaceae > Paraburkholderia > Paraburkholderia dioscoreae. The sequence goes on along the minus strand of NZ_LR699553.1, from coordinate 868,763 downwards.
CTCCGACTCCGACTCCGAGCCCAACACCAACACCAACACCCACCCCCGAAGCCAACACCGTCCCAATCACCATCGAACGTTGGTCCGGCGACTACGCCAACCAGCCATACGTAACCGTCACGCTCTGCATCCCCGGTGTGCAGGGCGCAAACCAATGCGCAACGATCGACCACATGCTGGTCGACACGGGCTCGGCCGGCGTACGCGTGCTGGCGAGCGCGCTCGGTCCGGCGCTCGCGGGCCACTTGCCGGCGCAAACCGGCGCCACCGACGATCCCACCAGCGGAGCGCCGATTGCCCAATGCGCGCAGTTCGCGTCGGGTTACGCGTGGGGGCCGATCCGGCGCGCCGACGTGACGATCGGCGCCAAGGCGGCAGGCAACCTGCCGATCCAGGTCATCGGCGATAGCGCGTATGCCACGCCTGCCGACTGCGCGTCGGTGGGTCTCGGGAACATCGGCACCGTGACCGAACTCGGCGCCAACGGCGTGGTCGGCATCGGTTCCGCGGTGCGCGACTTTCCGCTCGCGGCCCAATACGCGTTGTCGGCGACTTACTACTATTGCCCGTCCACCGGCTCGTGCAAGAGCACACGCGTCCCGCTCGACACGCAGGTCATGAATCCGGTCGCCAGCTTCACTTCGGACAACAATGGCACGATCATCCGCCTGCCCGCCTTGCCGGCGGGCGGTCAGGCAAGCGCCACGGGCGAACTGGTGTTCGGCATCGGCACGCAGCAGAACAACAGGCTGCCGTCGAACGCCAACGTCATTGCGCTCGACAGCAACGGCTTCTTTACGACCACGTACAAGGGTGCGTCGTTCGTCAGAGGCGTGATGGACAGCGGCTCGAACACGAACACGTTCCAGGATCGCGCGATCCCGTTCGACTCGTGGGGACGTTACACGCCGCCGACCACGCTCAGCCTGTCCGCGATACTCAAATCCGGCAGCGGAACAACGGCGTCCGCGACCGTGCCATTCCAGGTAGCCAATACAGCCAACCTGATGAACGGCCCATACGCCGCGCATGACGATCTGGCCGTCTATACGTCGCTCTCCAGCTACTTCATCTGGGGCCTGCCGTTCTTCTTCGGCCGCGACGTGTACACCGCCTTGAACGGCGCCAGGATCGGCGCGCAAACCGGCCCCTTCGTCGCGTTCTGAGCGCGGCCACCTTGCTCGTGTGACAAACAGGCCGGCGCGCCGCAAAGCGCCGGCCTGCTTTCCCGTTCCCTCCCGCGAAAGCGCGGTGCATGCACAAAGGGGCGGCGGATATGCACCGCGGACGCCCGCTGGCGGATACGGACGCTTCGTTGCGGCGCGGCGCGCACCTGAACGAGGCGCCGCGTCCGATCCTGCACCAATTCTGCGCTGCAAGACGCATCAGCCGGCCGGCTCGCAGCCGCGCCACAGCATGCCGCACACCACCTTCTGGTCGAATTTACTGCATGGCATATGGCTTGCAGTACACAAGCGGCAAGTCATGCGGGATAAGCCCTGCTGGCTGAAATCGACGCCCATAAACAGTCACCATCAATGGCAAGGGGATATACATGAAACGTCGCAGTCTGTTGAAGTTCGGCTCAATGTCGGGCGCGCTGGCGCTTGCTGGTCAGGTTCCGTTTGCACAGGCGCAGTCGGGCAGCGGTCCGATCAAGGTGGGCGTTCTGCATTCGCTGTCGGGCACGATGGCGATCTCGGAGACCTCGCTCAAGGACACCGCGTTGATGACCATTTCGGACATCAACAAGAACGGCGGCGTGATGGGCCGTCAACTGGAGCCAGTGGTGGTCGATCCGGCGTCGAACTGGCCGCTCTTCGCCGAAAAAGCGCGTCAGCTGATCACGCAGGACAAGTGCGCCGTGGTGTTCGGCTGCTGGACCTCGGTGTCGCGCAAATCGGTGCTGCCGGTGTTCGAGGAACTGAACGGCCTGCTGTTCTACCCGGTGCAGTACGAAGGCGAAGAAATGTCGCGCAACGTGTTCTACACGGGCGCAGCGCCGAATCAACAGGCGATTCCGGCGACCGAATATCTGATGAGCGCAGAAGGCGGCGGCGCCAAGCGCTTCTTCCTGCTGGGCACCGACTATGTGTACCCCCGCACGACCAACAAGATTCTGCGCGCGTTCCTCAAGTCTAAAGGCGTCCAGGAAGCCGATATTCAGGAGGTCTATACGCCGTTCGGCCATAGCGACTACCAGACCATCGTCGCGAACATCAAGACTTTCTCGCAAGGCGGCAAGACCGCGGTGATCTCGACGGTGAACGGCGATTCGAACGTGCCGTTCTACAAGGAACTGGGCAATCAGGGGCTGAAGGCGTCGGACGTGCCGGTGGTCGCCTTCTCGGTCGGCGAGGAAGAATTGCGCGGTATCGATACGAAGCCGCTGGTCGGCAACCTGGCGGCATGGAACTACTTCATGTCGCTGCGCAACCCGGCCAACGAAAAGTTCAAGAAGCAGTGGGCCGCCTGGGTCGCGCAGAACAACCTGCCGGGCGGCACCAAGCGCGTGACCAACGACCCGATGGAAGCGACCTTCGTGGGCATCCATATGTGGAAGCAGGCAGTCGAGAAGGCCAAGAGCACGGACGTGGACAAGGTGCGCGTAGCGATGATCGGCCAGACGTTCGCGGCGCCGTCGGGCTTCACGCTCGAAATGGACGGCAATCACCACCTGCACAAGCCGGTGATGATCGGCGAAGTGCGCGCCGACGGCCAGTTCAACGTGGTGTGGCGGACCAAGACCGCGATTCGCGCGCAGCCGTGGAGCCCGTACATTGCCGGCAATTCGAGCAAGCCGGACGTGGTCAGCTCGATCCCGGCGTTCCTGAAGCGCTCGCGCGTCGCCTGACGGGATGACGGGAACGCGCGCCGCGACGGCGACTTTGGCCGTCGCGGCGCGCTGAAGCAATCCCGCGACAGGCGCGCCCACCGCGCCTGGGTTCGTGCCGTGAGCGGGCTTCCCGGCGGTACGACTTTCGCGCGCAGCAACCCGACGGCGCAGCTGCGGCGCTTGCCCACATGCCGCGCCGCCCCGCCGGTTTTCCTTCAAGGGCCACTATGGCGTCCTCATTCCTGATATCCACACGACGGTTCGCACAACGATTCGCACGACGACTGGCACCGCGCATCGGCGGCATGGCGCTCGTGCTCTTCGCCGGCGCGCCGCTGGCGGCCTTCGCACTGAGTCCCGCCGATGTGGCGCCGCTTGCCGGCGACGACTTCGATGCGAAATCCGCGGCCATCGACAAACTGATCGCCAATCACGACAAGGAGTCGATGGCGGTGCTCAAGGCCCTGTCCGAAGACAGCGCGCTCGCCACCGATTCGGGCGCCGTGCTGCTGCAGGACGGCGACACCGCGAAGGACGCGGTGACTGGCAAAACCGTCGCCGCGGGCGATGCCCAGCCGGTCACCCTAAACAATCTGCTGCGCTCGAAAGTGGCCGGCGCGCTGTCCGGCCTGCAACTCGATTCGCCGGACAGGGCGACGCGTGAAGCCGCGATCACCTCGCTGCTGCAGAACCCGGATCCGTCGATCAAACCGCTCGTCGATGCAGCCCGCGCAAAGGAAACCGATCCGGCGTTGAAGAAGCGCCTCGACACGCTGTGGGCCATGACCGCCCTGCACGACACCGACCCGGCCAAACGCCTCGAAGCCGTGCAACTGGTCGCCGCGCGGCACGACCTCGACATGAACGAACTGCTGCGTCCACTCGTCGCGAAAAAGCCGGACGGCACCTTCGTGGAAGCCGACGACCGCGTGCGCGCCGCCGCGCAAAGCGGCATCGACGAACTCGATGCGATCCAGCGCCGCAGCCAGATCGCCGGCACGCTGTTCGCGGGTCTGTCGCTCGGCAGCGTGCTGCTGCTCGCCGCGCTGGGCCTTGCCATCACCTACGGGCTGATCGGCGTGATCAACATGGCGCACGGCGAATTCCTGATGATCGGCGCGTACGCCACCTATGTGGTTCAGAACCTCTTTCAGCGCTTCGCACCCGGTGCGTTCGACTGGTATCCGCTGCTGGCGGTGCCGGCGTCGTTCGCGGCGGCGGGCCTCGTAGGCATCGTGCTCGAACGGCTGGTGCTGAAGCATCTGTATGGCCGCCCGCTCGAGACGCTGCTGACCACCTTCGGCGTGAGCCTGATTCTGATTCAGGCGACGCGCATGCTGTTCGGCGCGCAGAACGTGCAGGTGGTCAACCCGGCGTGGATGAGCGGCGGCGTGACGGTGCTGCCCAATCTGATCCTGCCGTACAACCGGCTGGCGATTCTCGCGTTCTCGCTGATCGTGGTCGGCATTGCATGGGCCGTGCTCACCAAGACGCGTCTCGGTCTCTTCGTGCGCGCCGTCACGCAGAACCGGCGCATGGCGGCCTGTGTCGGCGTGAAGACTGCAAGGGTCGATTCGTATGCGTTCGCGTTCGGCGCGGGCATCGCCGGGCTGGGCGGTTGTGCGCTCTCGCAGATCGGCAATGTCGGACCGGACCTCGGCCAGAGCTACATCATCGATTCGTTCATGGCCGTGGTGCTGGGCGGCGTCGGTCAACTGGCCGGCACGGTGATCGGCGGCTTCGGCCTCGGACTCGTCAGCAAGGCGATCGAACCGTTCTGGGGCGCGGTGCTCGCCAAGATCGCGGTGCTCGTGCTGATCGTGTTGTTCATCCAGAAGCGTCCGCAGGGCATGTTCGCCCTCAAGGGCCGTAGCGCGGAGGCATGAGATGACGTCTGCAACTTCATCGGCTCACGTCGGCGCAGGCGGCGGCGACCTGCCCGGCCGCGACGCGCAATCGGGTTTCGCGCTCGGCCTGCCGCCGCGTCCCGCGCTGCTGTCGCGGCGCGCGTGGCTCGCGCTGATCGCGTTGATCATCGTATTCGGACTGGGCGTGCCGTTCGCCACGCTGGTGGTGCCGGAGACGAGCGCGTTGCATCTGTCCGCCTACGCGATGACGATCACCGGCAAGTTCATGTGCTACGCGATTGCGGCGTTGGCACTCGACCTCGTGTGGGGTTACTGCGGCATCCTCAGCTTGGGGCACGCGCTGTTCTTCGCGCTCGGCGGCTACGCGATCGGCATGTATCTGATGCGCGCGATCGGCCACGAAGGCAAATATGGCAGCGACCTGCCGGACTTCATGGTGTTTCTCGACTGGCATCAATTGCCTTGGTACTGGCAAGGCACGCAGCATCTCGGCTATGCGCTGCTGCTGGTGGTGCTGGTGCCGGCGGTGGTCGCGTGGGTGTTCGGCTTCTTCACGTTCCGCTCGCGGGTGAAGGGCGTGTATCTGTCGATCATCACGCAGGCCATGACCTTCGCCGCGATGCTGCTGTTCTATCGCAACGAGACGGGCTTCGGCGGCAATAACGGCTTCACCGATTTCAAGCGCATCGGCGGCTTTCCGATCACGCATCCCGGCACGCGCACCGCGTTGCTGCTGATCACGTTCGCGGTACTGATTCTCGCATTCCTCGGCGCGCGGGCTATCGTCACCTCGAAGCTCGGCCGCGTCGTGACCGCGGTGCGCGACGGTGAAACGCGTTTGATGTTCCTCGGCTACAGCCCACTTGCCTACAAGCTGTTCGTGTGGACGGTATCCGCCGTGTTGTGCGGCATTGCCGGCGCGTTGTACGTGCCGCAGGTCGGCATCATCAACCCGGGCGAGATGTCGCCGGGCAACTCGATCGAAATGGCGATCTGGGTCGCCGTGGGCGGCCGCGGCACGCTGATCGGCCCGATCATCGGCGCCTTCGCGGTGAATGGCGCGAAGAGCTTCTTTACGGCGAACTTCCCTGAATACTGGCTGTTCTTTCTGGGTCTGATTTTCGTGCTGGTCCCGCTACTCCTGCCGAACGGCATCATGGGGCTGATCGAACTCATGACACGCAAGAGGAACCGCTCATGAACGAAAACCCGATGGTTCCTGATTTAGCCCTGCCGGAAGACCCCGCCGAGACTTCGTTGAGCGGCGTTGCGAGCATGGGGCACGTGGTCGTGCCCGGCGAGATCGACATCTCGCACGGCACGATCCTGTATCTGGAAGACGTGACCGTGAGCTTCGACGGTTTTCGCGCGCTGAACGCGCTGACGCTTTCGATCGAAGCGGGCGAATTGCGCTGCATCATCGGTCCGAACGGCGCCGGCAAGACGACCATGATGGACGTGATCACCGGCAAGACGGAGCCGGATTCCGGCAAGGTGTTTCTCGGCCAGTCGATCGATCTGACGCGGATGAACGAGCCGGCCATTGCGCGTGCGGGCATTGGCCGCAAGTTTCAGAAGCCCACGGTGTTCGAACAGCATCCCGTATGGGAAAACCTCGAACTGGCGATGAAGACCGACAAGGGCTGGTGGGCCTCGCTATGCGCGCGCCTGGATCGTGAGGCGCAGGCGCGCATCGAAGAGACGCTGGCGTTGATCGGCCTGGAAAGCGAAGCGCGGCGCCTCGCTGGCGAACTCTCGCACGGCCAGAAGCAACGGCTCGAAATCGGCATGCTGCTGATGCAGCAACCGGCGCTGCTGCTGCTCGACGAACCGGCTGCCGGCATGACCGACGACGAAACCATGCAGTTGGCCGAGTTGCTCAATCATCTGCGCGGCACCTGTTCGATGATGGTCGTCGAGCACGATATGGAGTTCGTGGCGGCGCTATCGGGCGAGACCGGCAAGGTGACGGTGATGGCCGAAGGGCGCGTGCTCGCCCACGGCACGCTCGACGAAGTGAAGCGCGACGAGACGGTCATCGAGTCTTATCTGGGCCGGTGAAGCGGGTCTCTCAAACGGGTCGGTGAAACGAAGGGTCGAACGGACATGCTAGAAGTAGAAAACCTGAACCAGTACTACGGCGGCAGCCACATTCTGCGCGATGTGAAGCTCACCGTGCCCGACGGCAAACTCACTGTCCTGCTCGGCCGCAACGGCGTGGGTAAAACCACGCTGCTGCGCTGCCTGATGGGCGTCGTGCAAACGAAGAGCGGCTCGATCGCCTGGCGCGGCACGCCGATCACCAAGCTGCCCACCTATACGCGCGTGGAAAAAGGCCTCGCTTATGTGCCGCAAGGCCGCGATATCTTTCCACGGCTGACCGTCGAAGAAAATCTGCTGGTGGGCGCCGCCAGCAAGAAAGCGCCGAAGAAGATCCCGGATCGTATCTACGAACTGTTCCCCGTGCTGAAGGATATGCGCAGCCGCCGTGGCGGCGATCTCTCCGGCGGGCAGCAGCAACAGCTTGCCATTGGGCGGGCGTTGATGAGCGATCCGCAACTGCTGATTCTCGACGAACCCACCGAGGGTATTCAGCCGTCGATCATTCAGGATATCGGCCGCACGCTGCGTCAACTGGTCGAGGAAATGGGCATGACGGTGCTGCTCGTCGAGCAGTACTACGACTTTGCCAAAGACATTGCGGACCGGTATTGGGTGATGAGCCGCGGCGAGATCATCGCGGGCGGAGAAGGCGCCAATATGGATGCGGACGGCGTGCGTACGCTGATCGCCGTGTGAGCGGTGTCAGGCACCGCGCGTGCTATTCTCGATGCATTCTGCGGCAGCGCGGTTGAGCGTTGTCTGATGTGCGCAGGCACGCTTTGCTCTTCTTCGTCCGGTCGCATTCCATTCGTATGTCGCTTCACGAAAATCACGCTACCCTCGCTACCGCGCAAGCCGGTGCGCATTCGCAATGGCGCGCGCGCCTCGAACTCGGCTTTGTCAGGGACGGCGTGCGGACTACGCTCAAGCATCGTTTGCATGATGGGCCGTTGCGAGTACAGCGGCCGCTGTATCCGGAAGGATATGGTGTTTGTCATGCGGTGATCGTGCATCCGCCTGGGGGGATCGCGGGCGGCGATCAGCTTGCTATCGACGTTGATGTTGACGCGGGCGCGCATGCTGTCATCACCACGCCCGGGGCCACCAAGTGGTACAAGTCCAATGGGCGGGCGGCACTGCAGCGTATCGATGTACGCGTCGGCGCGCAGGCGAAACTCGACTGGTTGCCGCAGAACAATATCGTTTTCGATCAGGCGAATGCGAAGCTGGATTTCTCGTTGACGCTCGGCGAAGGTGCGACTGCTTTAGGGTGGGATGCGACGCAGCTTGGGCGGCAGGCCGCCGGGGAGAGGTGGTCGCAGGGGAGCTTGCGCGCTGTGTCGCGGATCGTTGGCGCTAATGGTGAGTTGTTGTGGTTTGAGCGGGCCAGCCTCTCGGCGGATGACTCGCTGCGCGACGCGGCTCAGGGGCTTGCTGGGTTTCCTGCTTATGGGGTGCTTTGGGCAGTTGGGGCCGCTTGTGATGATGCACTTGCTGAAGCTTTGACTGCTCAATTGTCGTTTGATGAGTCGCTTCGGGGTGCGGCTTCTTGTGTTACTTCAGGGGTGCTGGTCGTGCGCGCTGTTTCACGGTCTATGGAGATGCTGCAGAAGGCTCTGACTCGGTGTTGGATTCAGTTGCGGCCTGTTGTGCATGGGGTTGAAGGTGTGCCTTTGAGGATTTGGGCTACTTGAGGTGTTTCGGTTGGTGGTTTTTTGGTTTTGTCCTTTGTTTTGGTTTTGGTTTTGGTTTTGGCCTTTCCTTGAGTTCTTTGTGGTCTATTAGCGTTGCCCCTGTGCGGGGCGGCACTCACTTTCTTTGCGGCCGCAAAGAAAGTAAGCAAAGAAAGCGGCTCACACCGCTAATTCTTAAGCGGGGCCCCCGCACAGCCACGGTAGTGGCACATCTGGAATCCGTGTTCTCGCACATTCAGCCCCAGTGACAAGGCAGTCATTCTTCCGGCGGCGCTGCGCGCGCCGTTGCGGTCTTTGTATTCGCGGCCGTATTCGATAATCCGCTCTTCGTCAGCGCCGTCAATCCCAACTCCTGCGTGCGAGGTCGCACATAAGGCAGGTGATAATTCCCCTTACAATCGTCCAGCGCAGATGAACGCTAAGGATCACTCAATGCGTTTCGTATACCTTGTCCTGCTAATAAGCGTTTGCTGCGCGTGTTCGCAGCATAATGATCGCATTACTTTTTCCTCAGAAGATCGCGGTGTCGAAAACGCAATTGACACCTGGAGAGATCAGTTTGATCCGCTGTGGCGATATCGCCGCACAACGTGCAGCGCCGGGGCTCTCGCACTCTCTGACGTGAAAGGTCTGGTTCAGCAGCTTCTGCATGTGTCGACAGCAACTGCCTGTGACCGTCTGACGGCGCTGCCGGAAACCTACAGCATGCAAATCGACGGCAACCAGGCGAGCGCGGTCGTGCAAAATGCCAATGGGCGACCTGGGCGCCAGATCCGTTTCATTCTCGCTTCTTCAGCCGGCGGCTGGGCAGTGCGGAAAGTATTAGCGGCAAGCACGCAGTCTACGACGACTATCTTCGACTCAACGCAGGCAAGTTCCAGCGATGGGCGCGTCGAGCCGGCCTATTCGGCATGGATTCCTCACGGTGCCGCACCCTGGGAGATCACGCACGTCATTACCTATGGTCAATCGCTTAGCCAGGGTTTTTTTAACAAGCCCGTTTTGTCTACCCATCAGCGTTATTCGTCGTTGCGCTTCAACGGCGGCGTGCGGGCTCAGGACGGTGGGCAAAGCGATGGCGTCGACGTGGCGTACAGACAGTTCGTACCGCTAATCGAGACTCAATGGGGTGACAAGGCCGAGACGCCAACCAGCGGGACGCTGAATATGGCCATGCAGTTGATCGAGCAGGAAAACCTGCAAAACCATACGAAGCTCCCCTATCAGTTCGTCGGATCGGCACCGGGAGAAGGCTCCATGGATATCGCGACGTTGTCGCAGCCCGGCCGCTATTACACACGGCTGCTGCGCGACATCGCTCAGGGAAAACGGCTCGCGGACGCCCAGGGCAAAACGTATGGCGTGGGCGCAATTACATGGACTCAAGGGGAAGCCGATGATTCCGTCAATACACCCATTCCGGCTTATATCACCAGGCTGAAAACGCTGCGGGCCGACGTCGATCGGGACGCAAAGGCGCTCACGGGACAGAAGCAGGACGTCGAGATGATCACGTATCAAGTGGCCACGAATCGCCATTTTGATCAGCAGTATCCGCATATCGCGCTTGCGCTCCTACAGGCGAGCCACGAAGATCCGCACATTCATCTGGCCGTGCCAATGTATCTCTTTCGCTACGTGGACGGTGGGCATACCGACAATCGCAGCACCGAATGGATGGGCGCCTACTACGGACTCGTGCTGAAGAGGATTCTGATCGACCAGGAGACGTGGAAGCCTCTCGAACCGCTGGCCTGGCAGCGCGCGGGCGCAACGGCCACGCTGCGCTTCAATGTCCCCGCCCCGCCTCTCAGATGGGATACAACGCAGGTTGCGGGCAACTCGGACTATGGTTTTTCACTGCGTCTGCCATCCGGCAACTTGCTGCCCATACAGTCGGTATCGATCACCGGCCCCGACGAGGTGAGAATTACCGCCCAATCGCCTATCCCTGCCGGTACGCATGTCGAATATGCATTCAATGGTGTTGGCGTTGCGGGCAGCCGTTATGGTCCGCGTGGCAATCTCCGGGATTCGCAAGGCGATGCGATCCGGTTTAACGATGGACGGGAATCGATGCGTCTCGACAACTGGTGCGTGATTTTCGACGTGCAGCTTTAGCACTTCGTGAAGAGCCGGCCACATCGCATGGAAACAGGAACCGGAACGAGGCAATGGTGAAAGAAGAGCGCATTAGAGGCGGTCAGGCGATTTCCATCATGGCGATCGTTTGCGCGGAGGCCATTCGCCGAGTCGTAGATGCCGGTTTTCTGCAAGACGGGCATGTGGCCCGTCTCATGAAGATTCTTCTGTACGCCGCCAGCACGCTTGGATATCCCACACTCTTCTTCCTGTTTGGCCTGAGTACGGTGGCGTGTTTGCAGCGCTCACGCACCCACTTGCTGAAATCGGCCGCCCTGACCGTTCTCTATCCATATCTGCTTTGGTCGATATTGCAGATAGGGGTGCAGTGGGTCGTGGCCGAATATAGAGGCCATTCCCTCCAACAGATCGAATTGACTCGTCTGGCATGGGCACCCGTTGGACAATTCTGGTTTCTCTACGCGCTTTTCATCTGCCAGATCGTTTCGTGCATTGCAGTGTGGCCACGGCCCACAACGTCCGCAAGTGCGTTGACCGTAGCAAATCGCTGCGTGATTTCCGCGCTGGTGGTTGCTGGCGCCATAGTCGCGACGCGCAGTCATTGGGGCGTCGTCACGATGACGTGCTGGGGCCTTGCCTTCTTTCTGTCCGGCATGCTGTTCGCCTCCCGATGGGACAGGCAGAGTGAGCGCGCGGCTCCTGGCTTTCGCGTCGCGTTGGCCACTGGAATCGCTTTTACAGCCGCCGCGACAATAGCGCAGCCTTTTGGCGACTATCTGAACATCTACTCGTTGCCCGTCAGTTTTCTGGGTATCGCAGCGGCCATTTCGATTGGGACGTGCCTGGCAACATGGCGAAGCTCGCGCTGGATCGTCTCGCTTTGCTCGTTGTGGAAGCCCGTCTACCTGCTGCATGTGCTGGCAATCGCCGCGACCTGGAGCGCGTTGCTGGCGTTCGGTATCAGTCGGCCGGTCGTCCACGTTGTGCTCGGTATTGCGGCCGGTTTGACAGTACCGATAGCGATCCATCTGATCACAAAGCGCGCGGGAATCGCCGCGTGGGCAGGCTTCGAGGAACCGACGGCAGTGCGCTGCGAAGACACAAAGGTTTCGGATCTCGCAGCTCGGACTCCCGGCAAGACCGTCAAATCGCGTGCATGACGTTGATCACTGAGGAGGGCCCGGCCAGTGTCAGGCGTACGCAGTAGCGGCTTTCACCGTCGTAAGACGAAGCGCGCACCAAGATGACGCATCGCGCCGCTTCAATTGCGTGCGCCCCATGTTCCAACGCCCGGCAGGCCCATGCTGCACCGTCATGGCACACACCTTGCATCGCCATTTCACACGATGCTGCCGCACCCTGACGGCAGCCGACCGGCTCTGCGCCACCTCCGCTCACAGAACAAACATGACACGATCCACTCTTCGCCCCGCGCGTCGCGCCTGGCTCGCCGCACTGCTGCTCTCGCCCGTCCTCGCCATCACCACGCCCGTCGCTCACGCGGACACACTCGATAACATTGCCAAGGCCGGTGTGCTGAAAGTCGCCGTGCCGGAAGACTATCCGCCGTTCGGTTCGGTCGGCGCGGACATGAAGCCGCAAGGCTACGACATCGATACCGCCGCGCTGCTCGCGAAGTCGATGAATGTGAAGCTCGAACTTGTGCCGGTCAATAGCGCCAACCGTATTCCGTATCTGCAAACGGGCAAGGTCGATCTGGTGATCTCGTCGCTCGGCAAGACCCCGGATCGCGAGAAGGTGATCGATTTTTCGACCGCTTATGCGCCGTACTATCAGGGCGTGTTCGGTCCCGCCGATATCAAGGTCAGCGGCCCCGCCGACCTGACCGGCAAGACGGTCGGCGCAACCCGCGGCGCACTCGAGGAAATCGGTCTCACGCAAATGGCGCCGAACGCGACCATCAAGCGCTTCGAGGACAACAACGCGACCATCGCGGCGTTTCTGTCGGGTCAGGTGCAGTTGATCGCCGCGGGCAATATCGTCGCGGCCGCGATCCTCGCGAAGAATCCGCCGCGCCGGCCAGAACCGAAGTTCGTCATCAAGAATTCGCCGTGCTTCGTCGGCATGAACAAGAACGAGCCGCGTCTGCAGCAGAAAGTGAACGCCGCCATCGCGCAAGCGAAGCAGGACGGCACGCTCAATACCCTGTCGAAGAAGTGGTTCGGCGCGCCGCTACCGGCGGATCTGTAAGCGTGCCGTTAGGCGAAGTTGATACCGTGACTGGCTTATCCGGCATTGCACTCGTCATGGACTCATCCCGTGCGTAGCACGCGATCGCGGCCATGACGCGCAGCGCCTATCATTGTCGCAGCCGGTCCCGCACGGGACCGCCGCAACGACCGTCGCAACCCTACGCACACATTCGATGAAGCTGACACCTCGCGAGAAGGACAAGCTGCTGATCTTCACCGCCGCGCTGCTTGCCGAACGGCGCCGCGCGCGCGGCCTCAAACTGAACTACCCGGAAGCGATCGCCTTCATCACCGCCGCGCTGATGGAAGCGGCCCGCGACGGCAAGACCGTCGCCGAGGTGATGCACTACGGCACCACGCTGCTCACCCGCGACGACGTCATGGAAGGCGTGCCGGAGATGATTCCCGATATCCAGGTCGAAGCCACCTTCCCCGACGGCACCAAGCTCGTTACGGTTCACCATCCGATTCCCTGATCACAGAAATCGCAGAAAACACCATAAGGCAGGCCCAGATGATTCCCGGCGAACTCCTCATCGACGACGGCGAACACGAGCTCAACGCAGGCCGCGCCACCGTGACGGTGGTCGTGTCGAACACCGGCGACCGGCCGGTGCAGATTGGCTCGCACTACCACTTCTACGAAGTGAACGACGCCCTCGCGTTCGATCGCGCCGCCGCGCGCGGCTTCCGGCTGAACATCGCGGCGGGCACCGCCGTGCGCTTCGAGCCCGGTCAGGAACGCACCGTCGAGCTGGTCGCACTGGCGGGCGAGCGCGTCGTCTACGGCTTCAACGGCAAGGTGATGGGCAAACTGTGAGGCGCCTCTCCGTCTCCGCACGCGCCCAGATCGCCCTGTTCATTTCCGGATCCACACCATGACCTTACGCATTGGCCGCCGCGCATACGCGGAAATGTTCGGCCCCACCACCGGCGACCGCGTGCGCCTCGCCGACACCGAATTGCTGATCGAAGTCGAGCGCGACTTCACCACCTACGGCGAAGAAGTGAAATTCGGCGGCGGCAAAGTGATTCGCGACGGTATGGGTCAGTCGCAACGCGTGCATGCCGACGTGGTCGATACCGTCGTGACGAATGCCGTGATCCTCGATCACTGGGGCATCGTCAAGGCCGATATCGGCATCAAGAACGGCCGTATCGCCGCAATCGGCAAAGCGGGCAATCCCGACATCCAGCCGAACGTGACGATCGCGATCGGCGCCTCCACCGAAGTGATCGCGGGCGAAGGCCTGATCGTCACGGCGGGCGGCATCGATACGCACATTCACTTCATCAGCCCACAGCAGATCGAAGAAGCGCTTGCGAGCGGCGTGACCACGATGCTCGGCGGTGGCACCGGTCCTGCCACGGGCACGAACGCGACCACCTGCACGCCCGGTCCGTGGCATCTCGAACGCATGCTGCAAGCGGCCGACGGCTATCCGATGAATCTCGGCTTTCTCGGCAAAGGCAACGTGAGCCAGCCGCAACCGGCGCTGGAGCAGATCGCCGCAGGCGCGATCGGCCTCAAGCTGCATGAGGACTGGGGCACGACACCGGCCGCGATCGACAACTGCCTTTCCGTTGCCGACGATACCGACACCCAGGTCGCGATCCACACGGACACGCTCAACGAAGCGGGTTTCGTCGAAACGACCGTGGCCGCGTTCAAGGGCCGCACGATCCACACGTATCACACGGAAGGCGCGGGCGGCGGCCACGCACCGGACATCATCAAGGTGTGCGGCGAGGCGAACGTGCTGCCCTCGTCGACCAATCCGACGCGCCCGTACACCGTCAACACGCTCGAAGAACATCTCGACATGCTGATGGTGTGCCACCACCTGGATCCGTCGATTGCGGAAGACATTGCGTTCGCCGAATCGCGCATTCGCCGCGAAACCATCGCCGCCGAAGACATCCTGCACGACCTCGGCGCGCTATCGATGCTGTCGTCGGATTCGCAGGCGATGGGACGTGTGGGCGAAGTGATCATCCGCACGTGGCAGACCGCGCACAAGATGAAGGTACAACGCGGCGCGCTGCCCGAAGACAACGCGCGGCACGACAACTTCCGTGCGAAGCGCTATGTCGCCAAGTACACGATCAATCCGGCGATCACGCACGGTATCGCGCATGAGGTCGGTTCGATCGAGCCGGGCAAGTGGGCCGATCTGGTGTTCTGGGAGCCGGCGTTCTTCGGCATCAAACCGTCGCTGATCCTGAAGGGCGGCATGATCGCGATGGCGCAGATGGGCGACCCCAACGCATCGATCCCCACACCGCAGCCGGTGCACTATCGCGAGATGTTCGCGACACGCGGCGGCGCATTGGGCCGCACGTCGCTCACCTTCGTCTCGCAGATGGCCGCCGATGCGGGCGTCGCCGAACGCTACGGCCTGAACAAGCGTATCGTGGCGGTCAGGAACTGCCGCAACATCTCGAAGGCAGACATGATCCACAACGCGTGGCGTCCGGCGATCAGCGTCGATCCGGAAACCTATCAGGTGATTGCCGACGGTCAGTTGCTGACCTGCGAACCGGCCACCGTGCTGCCGATGGCGCAACGCTACTTCCTGTTCTGACCATGCGCACCATCGACAAACTGATTGCACCGCATCTGAAGCTCGCGCCCGTGCTGGTAAAGCGCGCACCGACCTTGACGCTGGCGTTCGACGACCGGCGCAAGAGCCGGCTCGCGGCCACGCTCGACAGCGGCGAAGACGTCGCGCTGCTATTGCCGCGCGGCACCGTGCTGCGCGACGGCGACGTGCTGGTCGCGGACGACGGCGGACTCGTGCGGGTGGTCGCCGCGCCGGAAGCGGTGCTCTACGTGCGCGCGAAAGATGCGTTGACGTTGACTCGCGCCGCCTATCACCTCGGCAATCGCCACACGCCGGTGGAAGTCGGCGCCGATTATCTGAAGCTCGAATTCGATCCGGTGCTGGCCGATATGCTCAAGCGCATCGGCGCGACGGTCGATCAGGTCTCGATGCCGTTTCAACCGGAATCGGGCGCGTATGGCGGCGGGCATAAGCACGGTCACGACGAAACCTTCGCCGAAGACTATGCGTTAGCGCAGCAGGTGTTCGGCGAGCATCATGGGCATTCGCATGACCATGAGCATGAGCATGGACATAGTCACGCGGCGCAGGAGCATTCGCACGGGCATGACCACGACCACGGCGATCACGTCCACGACGAATCGTGCGGCCACGGGCATCACCACCATCATGCGCATCGCTGAACTGACGGCGCTGCTGCACCTTGCGTCGCCGGCGCTGCCGATCGGCGCATTCAGCTACTCGCAGGGTCTCGAAGCTGCGATCGAAGCGCAACTGATCACCGATGCCGATTCCGCCCGCGAGTGGATTGCCAGCGGCTTGACCGACGTGCTCGCGCACGGCGAACTGCCATTCCTCGCGCATCAGATGGAACGCTGGCGCACGCATGACGCGGAGGGCTTGCGCGTTGCCAACAGCGAATTCCTGGCAAGCCGTGAATCCGCGGAATTGCGCCGCGAAACCGAGCAGATGGGCTGGTCGTTGCGGCAATTGTGCGTATCGCTCGAATGGGGCGATGCCGACCGGCGCGCAACGCTCGCCTCGATAACGCCGCTCGCTCAACCCACCGCGTTTGCGTTCGCCGCCTACGCCCACGCCGCAGCCGTCGACGCCACCCTCGCCGCCTACGCCTTCAGCTGGGTGGAAAACCAGGCGGCCGCCGCGCTCAAGGCCGTGCCGCTGGGACAACTCGCCGGTCAACGCATCATCGTCGCGCTGCGCGAGCCGATCGACGCCGCGGTAACGCGGGCTCTCGCTACATCGCCGGAAAACATCAACACCTTCGCGCCGCAACTCGGCATTCTGTCGGCGCGCCACGAGTCGCAGTATTCGCGGCTCTTTCGCTCATAACACGATCCATCATGAACGCACCTCATCATCCCGCCCACTCAACCGTCCGCACGAAAAAGCTGCCGCCGCTGCGCGTGGGCGTCGGCGGCCCGGTCGGTTCGGGCAAGACCACGCTGCTCGAAATGCTGTGCAAGGCGATGCGCGAACAGTACGACCTCGTCGCCATTACCAACGACATCTATACGAAAGAAGACCAGCGGCTGCTGACGGTGGCGGGCGCGTTGCCGGCCGAACGGATCATGGGCGTCGAAACGGGCGGCTGTCCGCACACGGCGATCCGCGAGGACGCGTCGATCAACCTCGAAGCCGTCGACCGTATGCTCACGCGTTTTCCGGACGCGGATATCGTGTTCATCGAATCGGGCGGCGACAACCTCGCGGCGACATTCAGTCCGGAACTGTCGGACCTGACGATCTACGTGATCGACGTGGCGGGTGGCGAGAAGATTCCGCGCAAGGGCGGCCCCGGCATTACGAAGTCCGATCTGCTGGTGATCAACAAGACGGACCTGGCTCCAATGGTCGGTGCGAATCTCGACGTGATGGCGTCGGACGCGAAGAAGATGCGCGGCGAGCGGCCCTTCGTGATGTGCAATCTGAAGGCGCTCGACGGGTTGGACGTGGTGGTGAAGTTTATCGAGAAGAAGGGGTTGTTGAAGGTTTGAGGCCCGGGTGCAATGACGCCTTTTGCACCCCGCCCTCACTCCACCTCCGGCAACAACGCCATCAACACATCCACGGTTCGCGCGGTCGCGCCGCGGTGACGCGCGGCGAACGCCGAAGCCGCGCCGCTCATGGCCAGCCTTCTGGCCTTGTCGCCGAACAATTCGCGCAATGCCTGCGCCAGATCGGCCGGATCCTGCACCTGAACCGCGGCGCCCGCCGCCACGGCATCCGCGGTGGCCTGCGTGAAGTTGAACACGTGCGGTCCGATCAGCACCGGCACACCGACCGCGCACGCTTCGATCAGATTCTGCCCGCCCAACGGCAGCAAACTGCCGCCGATGAACGCCAGATCCGAAGCCGCATAGTAAGCGCCCAACTCGCCCATTGAATCGCCCAGCAGCACGTTCACGCCCCCAGGCAAAGCCGGCAAACCGCCACTCGCGGTCGCCGCCGCCGACGCCACCTTCGCGTCCGGCGCCCAGGCCGAACGCCGCTCGAGCCGCAGCCCGGCTTTCTCGACCAGCCCCGCGACTTCGTTGAAACGTTGCGGGTGACGCGGCACCAGAATCAGCAGCGCGTCGTCGATGCCGAGCGCCGCGAACGCCTGCAGCACCAGTTCCTCTTCGCCCTCGCGCGTGCTGGCCGCGACCCATACCGGACGCGTACCGATCGCCGCGCGCCACGCATGCCCGCGCGCGGCCAGTTCCGGCGACGTGGTCATGTCGAATTTCAGATTGCCGAGCACCGCCGCGTTGCGCGCGCCGAGCGCGGTCAGCCGCTCGGCATCCGACGGACTCTGCGCCAGCACGCGCGCAAAGCCGCCGAACACGTCTTTGGTCGCACTGCCGAACTTCGCCGCACGCTTATACGAGCGCGCCGACATCCGCGCATTGGTCAGCACCAGCGGCACGTCCGCGCGACGGCATTCGTCGATCAGCGTCGGCCACACTTCGGTTTCCATCACCAGACCGAGCGATGGCCGCCATGCCCGCAAAAACCGCCGCACCGCATGCGGCATGTCGTACGGCAGATAGCTGCGCAAAACACGGTCGCCGAAAATCTGCTCGCCGGTGGCGCGCCCGCTCGGCGTCATGTGGGTCAACAGAATGCGTGCGTCGGGACGCGCCTTCATCAACGCTTCGATCAGCGGTTGCGCGGCGCGCGTCTCCCCCACCGACACCGCGTGCACCCAGATCAGCGGCGCGTTGTCTTCGGGCAGCCGGCCGCGCGAGTATCCGAAACGCTCGCCGATATGCTCGCGATAGCCGCGCTCTTTGCGCGAGCGGATCATGAGGCGCAGGACGGCCAGCGGCGCGATGATCCACCAGAGCGCGTGATAGACGATCCTCAGCATCGGCACTCCGCGTGCCTGAACGGAGAAGCCGACGCGCCGAACGAAACCGCAAAACGGCCTGCGGCGCTCAAACCAGCGCCCTGCCCTTGAGGCGTTCGAGAATCCCGAGCGGCGCGCATTCGGGCTGCACCATCGCCTTGACCGGCAGGAAAAAGGTCTGCTCCAGCATGAACTGGCCGGACATCACCGCGTGCGAGGTCTGATCCGAGAAACACACCCAGACACTGCCGGGCGGAAACGGTATGGTCTCCTGCGGACTCGACTTCTGGTAGTCGAGGTCGGCCTTCATGCCGTCGTGCAGATGCAGCATCAGATGATCGTATTCGCTGCGCGGCGATTTGGTCACGTGCAGCAGGTTCAGCAGCCAGGCCGAGCCCGGCATTTGCGGCTTGATGCGCGGCAGGAAGCGTTTGGCCATGTCCTCGAACGGTTCGCCGACACGCCACACGCGCGGCGCGCCATGCGGATTGACGTTGGTGAATACGCGCAGAATGCGCTCGCCGTAGTTCGGGCGCGAAGGAAAGGCGTCCACGTGCAGGCGGCTATCGTCTTTGCGCCACGAGGTCTCGCGCGTTTCCACCTGATGCAGCCGCAGGCTGGTCGGCGCCACACGCAGCCGGCCGTTGTATTCGGGAAAAAGCCCGTCGACCAGCGTGCGCGCGTTGGCCTGATAACGCGCGATCAACGCGCGTACCGCGGTTTGCGTGACGGCGTCGCCGGCCACGCCGTGCAACGCGCCGCCATTCGGTTCGAGGCTGATGTTCTTGCGATTCGGATCGGCGAGCGCGGGGTCGAGCAGCGCCTGTTCGCCGCCTTCGATCGGGAAGCGCAGATTCGGGAAATACAGCACTTTGCCGCGTTCGACGCCGGCGAGCAGCGTCTCGCGCGGCACGGACAGGTTGCGCCCGTGCCAGTCGGCGTTCGCTACTTCGATGATCTGGGTTTCGTTCATGGTCGCCCTTGAAAACGGTTGGAGCGCAAGGCGAAGCGCCCCGGACGTGTCACAGCAGGCCGAAGCCCGCGAGTGCCGACTTCACCTGTTGCAGCGTGGGCGGCTGTCCGGCCGTGCCGAGATTGACGACGTTCGGCGACCAGTAGCCGCCGGTACGCCACGCGGTGGCGAAATTGTACAACTCGATGGTCGGGCGCTTCAGCGCCGCGGCGATGTGAACCAGACCTGTGTCAACTCCGACGGTCGCGGCCGCGCCTTCGATCAGCCCGACCACGGCCGGCAACGAGAGCTTCGGCGGCACGATGGCCGCCGCGCCGAATTCCTTGGCGAGCCGCTCGCTGGTGGCGCGTTCCGCCTCACTGCCCCACGGCAGCACGATCGACGCGCCGCGCCGCACCAATGACTGCCCCAACTCGATCCACGCGGTGTCCGGCCACTGCTTGTCGGCGCGCGAGGTGGCGTGCACGAACACCACATACGGCACCGGCAGGTTCAGATTCGCCTCGGACAAAGCCAGCGCGGCCCGCCCGGTGTCGATGCCGAAGTCGATGTGGTCGGTGGGTTGCGGCGGCGGGTCGTTCAGCGCCGCGGCCACCAGTTGGCGCGTGCGTTCCACCACGTGGGTGCGCGGCTCGATCGGCACGCGCTTGTCGTAAAAGAAGCGCACCGGCCATTCGAAGCCCGCGCCGTCGGTACGGTTCGCGAGGCCGACCAGCGGCCCGCGCGCCATGCTCGCGACCCATGCGGTCTTGATGAGCCCCTGGCAGTCGATCACGAGATCGTAGTTTTCGGCGGCGAGCGCGCGGCGGAATGCGCCGATCTCGCGCCAGTTGTCCAGCGACAGAATGCGCTTGCGCCAGCGCCGCAGGGACACGGGAATCGCCCGGCGCACGCCGCTCACGAGTTGCACCAGCCCCACGAAGCTCTCTTCGACGAGCCAGTCGATCTGAGCCTCGGGATGACGGCGTCGGATGTCGGCGATCACCGGCATGTTGTGAACGACGTCGCCCAACGACGACACCCTCACGATCAATATCTTTTGCACGCTCAAGAGTGGGAAAACCGGCTGTCCGGCCCGAAGATGCGTTGAGAGAGCCCCGAACCTGTCGTTTCACGCCAGGCCCCCGGGCAAGGGACGAGAAAAACCTGGGGCGGCCCGGCGTTTTCTCAGGGGGACGGCAATTCTAGCGCGTTGCATGTGAATCGCATGAAAAAACGCGGCGCGGTAAAAGAAACCCGCGCCGCGTTCGACGGCGGACCGCGGTTCAAACCGAACCGCGCCGCCGCTTCAGCGTTCAGAACGGCAGCTTCGCGTCAGCCTTCTCCGCGAGGATCACGCGGCGGAAGTCTTCCTGGATGCGCTTGAGCGCCGCGTCGTTATCGGCTTCGAAACGCATCACGACCACCGGCGTGGTGTTCGACGAACGCGCGAGACCGAAGCCGTCCGGATATTCGACACGCAGGCCGTCGATCTTCACGACGTCGTCCGCGCCGGTGAACTTTGCGTTCTGCTGCAGGCGCGCGATCAGTTCGAAGTTCTCGCCTTCTTCGAGCTTCAGTTGCAGTTCAGGCGTGGAGTTCGAGTTCGGCAGCGAGTTCAGCAGCTTGCTCGGATCCGCCACGCGCGTAAGGATTTCGAGCAGACGCGCGCCCGTGTACAGGCCGTCGTCGAAACCGTACCAGCGGTCCTTGAAGAACACGTGGCCGCTCATTTCGCCGGCGAGCGGTGCGCCGGTTTCGCGCAGCTTGGCCTTGACGAGCGAGTGGCCGGTCTTCCACATGAGCGGCTCGCCGCCCTTGTCCTTCACCCACTTGGCGAGATTGCGCGTGCACTTCACGTCGTAAATGATCTGCGCGCCCTTGTTGCGCGACAGCACTTCTTCCGCGAACAGCATGAGCTGGCGGTCCGGATAGATGATCTGGCCGTCTTTGGTGACTACGCCCAGGCGGTCGCCGTCGCCGTCGAAAGCGAAGCCGATTTCGGCGTCCGTTTCCTTCAGCGCGCGGATCACGTCCTGCAGGTTTTCCGGATGAGCCGGGTCCGGGTGATGGTTCGGAAAGTTGCCGTCGATCTCGGTGAACAGTTCGACCAGTTCACAGCCGAGCTTTTTGAACAGCTTGGGGGCGAGGCCGCCGGCCACGCCGTTGCCGGTGTCGACCACGATCTTGATGGGGCGCGCGAGCTTGATGTCGCTCGCGATGCGATCGAGATAGGCGTCGGCAATGTCGTACTCGGTGTACGTGCCGCTGCCTTCAGAGAAGTTCTCGTCGACGATGCGCTGATGCAGCGCGAGAATCTGCTCGCCGTAAATGGCCGCGCCGCGCAGGACCATCTTGAAGCCGTTGTAGTCCGGCGGATTATGACTACCCGTCACGACGATGCACGAATCGACGCGGCGCTCGCCGCCTTCGAGCTTCAATGGCACGCTGGCCGCGAAATAGCCGACCGGGGTGGGCACCATGCCCACGTTGACCACGTCGACACCGGCCGCGCGCAGACCGTCCGACAGTGCCTGGATCAGCTCGGGACCGGAGAGGCGGCCGTCGCGTGCGACCACCACGGCGTCGCCGCCTTGCGCTCGCACCTCGCTGCCGAACGCGCGGCCGATTGAACGCGCTGCGTCGGCGTCGAGCGTCTTGCCGATTACACCGCGAATGTCATATGCCTTGAAAATAGACTTGGAGATCATGTTGGCTCACTTGCGTGCAATGGAAATTTTTGACCGGCGCACCGATGATGAATCGGTAAAACCCAGCGATGCGCCCTTGCCGGAAGCGATCCGGTTCCAACTTATAATTGCGCTTTTCGGACCAGCCTTATAACGCCATTCTAATGCTTAGACGCCCTCCAATTGTAAAGTTGCCGATACACTCGGCTGGGTGGGCAAACGTGCGCACTGCGCCGCTCGGGGCGTTCGGGTCGCGCGTGCTATCGGCGCTATCGGCGCCGTCGGCACAAGCGGCACGAGCGGACCGCCGGGCATCCACCGGATGCTGACGCTCAAGCGCTTCGCCAATCCGGACGTCACGCGCGCCTTCACGAATATCGTGTGGCTCGGGCTGGAGCGGCTCACGCAGATCGGCGTGGCGATCGCGATCAGCGGCATGCTGGCGCGCTACTTCGGGCCGGACGTCTTCGGCAAATGGCAATACGCCAACACGCTGCTGCTGGTGCTCTCGCCCATCACCTGGGTATGCGGCGCGGAGATCCTCGTGCCCACCATCGTCAACCGGCCGCCGGCGCAACTCGGCACCGTGCTCGGCAGCGCCTTCGCGCTGCGCATTTCGGTGTCGGTCGCGGCCCTGCTGCTCACATGGCTCGGCATCGCCCTGCACTTCTTCGAGCCGCTGGTCGGCGCCATGCTCGCCGGCCTCGCCGTGACCATGCTGTTTCGCGAGCCGTTCGTCGGCGTGATCAACGCGTGGCTGCAAAGCCTGACCTACAGCAAGCCGCAGTTGCTGACCAGCATGAGCACCGCGGTGCTGAAAGCCGCCCTGGTCTATCTGCTCGTGCGCGCGGCGGCCACGCCCGCGCGTTTCGGCTGGCTGTGGGCGCTCGAATCGGCGGCGATTGGCGCCGTGCTGGTGATCTACTACATCGGCCGGCATGGCGGCAAGCTCGACTGGCATCTCGACCGGGCGCTCTTCAGGCATTTCGCGAGCGCGGGCACCGTGTTCTGGCTCGGCCTGATCTGTATGTACCTGTTCCTGAAACTGGACCGGCTCATGCTCGAACGGGCCATTTCGTTCGCCGACCTCGGGCGCTATTCCGCCGCCCAGCAGTTGAACGAAAACTGGATCACGCTCGCGCTGATGCTCGCGCAGACCATCGCGCCCGCCTTCGTCTACCGTGTGCAGGACGCCGCCCAGCTACGCCGCAACATGTGGCGGCTCACCGCCATGACCGCGGCGCTGATGGTGGGCGGCGCGATCATCCTGGATCTGCTGGCCGGCCTGATCATCCGCCGCGTGTTCGGGCCGCAGTTCGAAGGCGCGATCGAGATTTTCCGCTGGGCCGTGTGGCTCTCCGTGCCCGCCGGCATCGAGGCGATCGGCAATCTGATCGTGCTGAAATATCAGGCCAGGTTCGTGTTGCTCTCGAAGTGGCTGCTCGCGCTGGCCGTCGCATTCGTGGTCAATCTGCTGGCGATTCCGCGGCTCGGCGCTTACGGCGCGCTGGTGGGCCTCGCGGCCGGCTATCTGACAGCGGCGTCGGTTAATCTTTATTACATCCGTTTCAAATTGCGCCCATGACGAACTCACCCGCCACCGCGCACATGACCCTCGACGACGTCGCGGTGCTGATACCCGCCTACAACGGCCAGGCCGACGTCGACCTCACGCTCGCGTCGTTCAGCGAAAGCGCGCCGGTGCACGTGCTGATCGTCGACGACGGCAGCACGCCGCCAATCGTCGCGCCGGCCATCGCCAACATGAAGATCGAAGTGCTGCGCATGGCGCAGAATGGCGGTATTGAACGCGCGTTACAAACCGGCATCGACGCCCTTGCGCAGCGCGGCTTCCGCTATGCGGCGCGCATCGACGCGGGCGACCGCAGCGTGCCGCAGCGGCTCGCCAAACAACGCCTCTTCATGGAATTGCATCCGCGCGTGGCGGGCCTCGGCATGTGGACGCAGGTCGTCACCCGCGAAGGCAAGCCGCTTTTCATGCTGACGCCGCCCGCCGAACCGGATGCGATCCGCCGCTTGCGCTTTTTTCGCTCATGCCTCGCGCATCCTTCGATGATGCTGCGCATCGACGCCGTGCGCGCGGTCGGCAACTACCGCGCCGAGTACCGCTCCGCCGAGGATCTCGATCTGTTCGTGCGGCTGATGCAACGCTACGACTGCGCGAACCTGCCGGAGCTCGGGCTCTACTACGAACTGAACGAAGGCGGCATCAGCGCCACTAAACGGCGCCGCCAGGTGAGC
The DNA here is from genome assembly GCF_902459535.1 of Paraburkholderia dioscoreae. Taxonomy (NCBI): domain Bacteria; kingdom Pseudomonadati; phylum Pseudomonadota; class Betaproteobacteria; order Burkholderiales; family Burkholderiaceae; genus Paraburkholderia; species Paraburkholderia dioscoreae. The sequence goes on along the minus strand of NZ_LR699553.1, from coordinate 844,129 downwards.
TCGACGCTGCGGCTGCAACTGCGCTACTTCAACGTCGTCAATCCGTACGACTGGTTAGGCCTCGCCAAAAATCTGCTGCATCTGGTGACGCCTTACCGCGCGCTGCAACGGATCAAGCGCAGCCTGCTCACGCCGCGCGCGAGCCGCTAAATCATTCACCACCCCCATTCACCGCCGAGTTCGTTCCCGCATGAAGCCTGCCCTGAAGTCGACGCCCGCGTTGCGCATTACACTCGTCTGTAACACCGCCTGGGCAATCTATACCTACCGGCAAGGGCTGATCCGCATGCTGGTCGGACGCGGCGTCGACGTGACGGTGCTTGCGCCGCGCGACCGCACGTTCGAACTGCTCGCCGCGATGGGCTGCCGCTGCATCGAATTGCCGGTCGCCTCCAAAGGCACCAATCCGCGCGACGACCTGCGCACGCTGTATGCGCTCTACCGGCAATACCGGACGATTCGCCCGCACGTGGTATTCCATTACACGATCAAGCCGAATATCTATGGATCGATCGCCGCCAGGCTGGCGGGCGTGCAATCGGTTGCGGTCACAACCGGATTGGGCTACGTGTTCATCCAGCAGAGCCGCGCCGCTCAGGTGGCCAAAAAACTGTATCGTTTCGCCTTCCGTTTCCCGCGCGAAATATGGTTTTTGAATCGCGACGATCAGGCCGCGTTTGTCGAACAGAATTTGTTGGTGCATCCTGAGCGCGCGAGGTTGCTGCATGGCGAAGGCGTGGACCTCGACCAGTTCGCCTTCACCCCGTTGCCCGAGCGGGACGATTACCGCTTCGTGCTGATCGGGCGGCTGCTGTGGGACAAGGGCGTGGGCGAATATGTCGAAGCCGCGCGGCGTTTGCGCGAACGTTATCCGCATGCGCGGTTCCAGTTGCTCGGCCCGGTGGGTGTCGACAATCCCAGTGCGATTACGCGCGAAGAAGTGGCGGCGTGGGAGCAGGAAGGCATCATCGAGTATCTTGGGGAGGCGCATGACGTGCGGCCTTTCATCGCCGAAGCGGATTGCGTGGTGTTGCCGTCGTATCGCGAAGGCGTGCCGCGCACGCTGATGGAAGCCTCGGCAATGGGCCGGCCGATCGTCACGACCGACGTGCCGGGCTGCCGCGAGGTGGTGGCGGACGGCGTCAACGGCTTGCTGTGCGAGGTGCGCAATGCAGAAAGCCTCGCGGCCACGCTGGCGCGCATGCTCGACATGAGCGGCGCTGAGCGGCGGGCCATGGCTGAACGCGGCCGGAAGAAAGTCGCGGAGGAATTCGACGAGCGCGTGGTCGTCGAAACGTATAAGGACCTGGTGCAGAAAATGACGGGCGTTTTACTTTAACGGAGCAACAGCATGACCACGAAGGGCACGATTCTGGTAACGGGCGGCGCGGGCTTTATCGGCTCGCACACCTGTGTCGAACTGCTGAACGGCGGTTACGACGTCGTGGTAATCGACAATCTCGTGAACAGCAACCGCGAGTCGCTGCGGCGCGTGGAAAAAATCACCGGCAAGGCGGTGACTTTCTACGAAGCCGACGCGCGCGACGAAGCGGCGCTCAACCGTATTTTCGACGCCCACCCGATCACGGGCGCGATTCACTTTGCCGCGCTGAAGGCGGTGGGCGAGTCGGTGGCCAAGCCGATCGAGTATTACAGCAACAACGTCGGCAGCCTGCTGAGCTTGCTCGGCGTGATGCGCGACCGGAACGTCAAGCAGGTCGTGTTCAGTTCGTCGGCGACCGTCTATGGCGTGCCGAAGAGTTCGCCGATCGACGAGTCGTTCCCGCTGTCGGCCACCAATCCGTACGGCCAGTCGAAGCTGATCGCCGAGCAGGTGCTGCGCGATCTGGAAGTGGCCGATCCGTCGTGGCGCATTGCCACGCTGCGCTACTTCAATCCGGTCGGCGCGCATGAGAGCGGTCTGATCGGCGAAGATCCCGCCGGCATTCCCAACAACCTGATGCCGTATGTCGCGCAGGTCGCGGTCGGCAAGCTCGAAAAGCTGCGCGTGTTCGGCGGCGACTACGACACGCCCGACGGCACCGGCGTGCGCGACTATATCCACGTCGTCGATCTGGCGCGCGGGCATCTGGCCGCACTCGACGCGCTGGTCACGCGCGACGCCAGTTTCGTGGTGAACCTCGGCACGGGCCAGGGCTACAGCGTGATCGACGTGGTCAAGGCCTTCGAGAAAGCCGCCGGACGGCCGGTGCCGTATGAAATCGTGGCACGCCGCCCCGGTGACGTCGCCTCGTGTTTCGCCGACCCGGCCGCGGCCGAGAAGATCATCGGCTGGCGCGCGCAGTTCGGTATCGAACGGATGTGCGCGGATCACTGGCGCTGGCAGTCCACCAATCCGCAAGGATTCGCGTGAGTTGAATCAAAGTCGACGGCGGCGCGAAGGCGTCGCCGGGCAGGGGCGCCGCCGCCGTCGATTGAGGGATTGCACCAAGCGGGTAATTCCGAATATTACTAACACTTTACGATTTCTATACTGGCTCACCGATTGACGGTCAGGCTTCCTAAGAACGTTCGAATCGGCGCGTACGGGCCTGATTCGAGGCTTCGTGCAAGAAAAGACATGCTACGGAGACAGTCATGGGAATTCGCTTGAAAAGCGTTGTGGGTGCGCTTGCGCTTTGTGCGCTCGCCAATGTCGGCTATGCGGCGGATCCGATCAAGATCGGCGTTGACGGACCTTTCACCGGCGGCTCGTCTTCGATGGGCGTGAGCATGCGCGACGGCGTACGCCTCGCCACCGCCGAAATCAACAAGGCCGGCGGCGTGCTGGGCCGTCAGATCGTGCTAGTGGAACGCGACGACGAAGCGAAAAACGAACGCGGCGTGCAGATCGCGCAAGAGCTGATCAACAAGGAAAAAGTCGTGGCGGTGGTCGGCTACATCAACACCGGCGTCGCACTCGCCTCACAGCGCTTCTTCCAGGAAGCGAAGATTCCCGTCTTCAACAACGTCGCGACCGGTAGCATCGTGACGAAGCAGTTCACCGACCAGCCGGACAATTACGTGTTCCGCAATGCCGCCGCGGACCGCATCCAGGCGCCCATGATCGTCGAAGAAGCCGTGACCAAACGCGGTTTCAAGAAGGTCGCGATCCTCGCCGACTCGACCAACTACGGTCAACTCGGCCGCGAAGACCTCGAAAAGGCGCTTGCCGCCAAAGGCGTGAAGCCTGTCGCCGTCGAGAAATTCAATATCAAGGACGTCGACATGACCGCGCAGCTGCTCAAGGCCAAAGAGGCCGGCGCGGAAGCGGTGCTGACGTACGGAATCGGACCGGAACTCGCTCAAATCGCCAACGGCATGGCCAAGCTCGGCTGGAAAGTGCCGCTGATCGGCAGTTGGACTCTCTCGATGGCGAACTACATCGACAACGCGAGCACCAACGGCGAAGGCGCGCGCATGCCGCAGACGTTCATTCAGGAAGCGAACACGCCCAAGCGTAAAGCCTTCATCGACGCGTATCTGAAGGAGTTCAAGCCGAAGAACAACCGCATCGACTCCCCGGTTTCCGCCGCGCAAGGCTACGACTCGATCTATCTGCTGGCCGCCGCGATCACCCAGGCCGGCTCGACCGACGGCCCGAAAGTGCGCGCCGCGCTCGAAAACCTCAATACGAAAGTGGAAGGCGTCGTGATGGTCTACGACAAGCCGTTCACGCACGACGACCACGAAGCGATCAGCCCCAACGTGCCGGTGGTCGGCGAAGTCAAGGGCGGCCGCGTGGTCTATGCGTACGAAGCGGATCGCAAGGGTGGCAGCCAGCTGCGCACCAAGCAGGCAAGCTCCGCGAATTGAGCGCGAAATAAGCGCAGCAGCATGTTACGGAGCCGCACCCGCCTGAAGGCGGGCGCGGCTTTGCTTCATATCCGGTGAATTCCAGGGCGCCCGACGATGGCCATTCTTCTACAGCTCATCTATAGCGGCATTGCGCTCGGCATGATCTACGCCGTGATCGCATTCGGCTATCAACTCACGTTCGCCACCTCCGGCACGCTGAACTTCGGCCAGGGCGACGCGCTGATGCTCGGCGCGCTGGTCGGCCTCACGCTCGTCACGCTCGGCGTCAATTACTGGCTGATGATTCCGCTCGTCTGCGTGTTCGGTCTGCTGCAAGGCGCCTTCGTCGAACGGATCGGGGTACGGCCCGCGATCAGGATCAAATCCGAATTCGGCTGGATCATGTCGACCATCGCGCTCGGCATTATCTTCAAGAACGTCGCGGAGAACCTTTGGGGCCGCGACGATCTGCGCTTCCCTTCCCCGCTGCCGGAAGCGCCGCTGAAAATATTCGGCGCCAATGTGCTGCCGATGGAATTGCTGGTGGTCGGCGGCGCCCTCGTCATGATGCTGGCAGTCGAGTTCTTCAACCGTAAGACGATTTTCGGCAAAGCCGTGGTGGCTACCGCGAACGACCGCGACGCCGCGGCGCTGATGGGCATCAATACCGGCCTCGTGATCACGTTTTCGTATGCGCTGTCTTCACTGACCGCCGCTTTCGCCGGCGTGCTGATCGCGCCGCTCACGCTCACCGGCGCGACGATGGGCGCCGTGCTCGGGCTCAAGGCTTTTGCGGTGGCGATTATCGGCGGACTGTCGAGCGGTTTGGGGATCGTGGTGGGCGGCGTCATTCTCGGCATCGCGGAGACGACGACCGGCTTCTATCTCTCCACGGGCTACAAAGACGTCCCCGGGCTCGTACTGCTGCTGATCGTGCTCGCATTGAAACCTGCCGGCCTGTTCGGCAAGACCTCGATCAAGAAAGTGTGAGGACCGCCGTGAATCCGAAGAAGCTCATTGCGTCCGCACTGGCGCTGATCGCGCTCGCGGTGTTTCCCGTGCTGTCGGGGAATCCGTACTACATCCACCTGCTCGAGACGATCATGATCTACGCGATCCTGCTCTTCGGCCTCGACATCGTGGTCGGTTATACAGGGCAAGTGTCGCTCGGCCATGCCGGCCTGTTCGGCGTAGGCGCTTATACGGCCGGCGTGTTGTTCTTCAAGCTCGGCATGCCGTTTTTCGTCACCGCGCCGCTGGCTATTCTGGTCACCGCGGGCTTCGGCGCGATTCTCGCGCTGCCGGCGCTGCGCGTGTCCGGTCCCTACCTTGCGATGGTGACGCTCGCGTTCGGCACGATCATCCAGATTCTCATCAACGAGATGGATTTTCTGACCAACGGGCCGATGGGCGTGAAGATTCCGAAGCCTTCGTTCGGCGGCCGGCCGATGAACGAAGTCGAATACTACTGGCTTGTCGCGGCGCTACTGGTCGCCTCGTTGATCGTCGTGCATCGCGTGCTCAAGTCGCATCTGGGCCGTGCATTCGAGGCGCTGCGCGATAGTCCGATCGCGTCGGACTGCATGGGCGTCTCGGTGTATCGCTACAAGGTCTATGCGTTCGTGATCAGCGCGGGGTTTGCCGGGCTGGCCGGCTGCCTCTATTCGTATTCGGAGCAGTACATCTCGCCGAACACTTATAACTTCGAACTGACCATTCTGTTCCTGCTCGCCATCATCATGGGCGGCCGCAAAACCCGCACCGGCGCGCTGCTCGGCTCGGCGATCATCGTGCTGCTGCCCAAACTGCTCGACGACATCGACATGTTCCGCACCGTGGCCTCGGTGCTGGCGGCGGTCGTGGTGATCGGCGCGGGCGTCGCGCTAGCCCGCAAGGTCTCCACGCCGCGCAAGGTCGCGATTCCCGTTATAGGCACGGTGGGCCTTGCCGCGTTTTCCTACCGGATCGATACGCTCGCCGACTGGCGGCTCACCATATTCGGCTTGATGATCCTGCTCGTCGTGTACTACCTGCAGGATGGCGTGGTCGGCTTCGTGCGCAAGATCGTGATGCATGGCAGGGTTCGCACGATTACCGTCGACACCACGAAACCGGCCACGATCGGCGGCGATGCGATTCAGGCGGTGCAAACCGGGGGCACCGAAGACATTCTGGAACTGCGCGGCATCCTCATGCAGTTCAGCGGACTGAAGGCGCTCAACAACGTCGATCTGACCGTGCAGCGGGGCACGATTCACGGACTGATCGGGCCGAACGGCTCCGGCAAGAGCACGATGATGAACGTGCTGACCGGCATCTATGTGCCGACCGCGGGCACGCTCGCCTATCGCGGCACATCGCTCGCGGGAAAGACCTCTTCGCAGATCGCGCTGTCCGGTATTGCGCGCACGTTCCAGAACGTGCAACTGTTCGGCGAAATGACCGCGCTCGAGAATGTGCTGGTCGGCCTACATCACACGTTCAACGCGAATCTCGCGGATGTCGGACTGATGTCGCCGCGCTACCGGCGCGAGGAACGCGCCGCCCGCGAGCGCGCGTTCGGCATGCTGCGGTTTGTCGGCCTGGAAAACGTCGCGGCCGAAGAAGCGCGCAACCTGCCGTACGGCAAGCAGCGATTGCTCGAAATCGCGCGGGCGCTCGCGCTCGATCCGCAAGTGCTGCTCCTCGACGAACCCGCCGCCGGACTCACGGCGCCGGATATCAAGGAACTGGTCGCGATCATTCGCAAGGTGCGCGATCACGGTATTACCGTCGTGCTGATCGAGCATCACATGGACGTGGTGATGAGCGTGTGCGACCGGGTCTCGGTGCTGGACTTCGGGCAGAAGATCGCCGAGGGCAAGCCCGCCGATATTCAGTCCAACGAAAAAGTCATCGAGGCCTATCTCGGCGGCCAGCCTGCCGGCCAGGCGGCGTGAGTTCGCCGGGCGCCCTTACAGGAACAGACATGTTATCGATCAGAAATCTGCATGCGGGCTACGGCAAGGTCAAAGTGCTGCACGGCATTTCGATCGACGTGCCGAAGGCATCCGTCGTCACGCTGATCGGCTCGAACGGCGCAGGCAAAACGACGACCATGCGAGCGATCTCCGGCATGATCCGGCCGAGTGCCGGCGAGATCACGATGGGTGTCGGCGCGGACGCAAAGCGCATCGACGCGCTGGAGTCGCACCGCATCGCGCGGCTCGGACTCGCGCATTCGCCGGAAGGCAGGCGCGTATTCGCGACGATGAGCGTGACGGATAACCTGATGCTGGGCGCCTTCCCTCGCCTGATCTCGGCGCGGCCGCGCGGCGACGTGAAGGCCGATCTGGAGCGCGCAATCGAGATGTTTCCGCGGCTCAAGGAACGGCGCCATCAACTCGCCGGCACGCTCTCCGGCGGCGAGCAGCAGATGCTGGCAATGGCGCGCGCGATCATGATGAACCCGGAGCTGGTCTTGCTCGACGAACCGTCGATGGGACTCGCGCCTATTCTGGTCGAAGAGGTCTTTCGGATCATCGGGAATCTGAAAAGCCAGGGCGTCACCATGTTGCTGGTCGAACAGTTCGCCGCGGCCGCGCTCAATGTGGCCGATTATGGTTATGTGCTGGAGAACGGCAGGATTGCAGCACATGGCCCGGCGGCGGAGTTGCGCAATGATCCTTCGGTGAAGGCTGCGTATCTCGGTGCGAGTCACTGAGGCGCATACGGCCGTCAGACTGGCGCGGTGCCGATACATTTCGCGTTTCGCGTTGTATGGCGTGGACCGGCAGGTCGTATCGGATCGGTCACATTCAACCATTCCTCTCCGCTGCACAAACCAGACGATCGATCTGGTGTATTGCGTGCGAGATCGAACACTCGTTCAGGGGGCTTAGCCAGCACACTCAAGCCTATGGGATTCTCGCTATGGGCTTGGCCTGGCTGCAATCTGGAAAAAAGCGCAATGCGTTGTGATGGCAATTCACTGTCATCCCAGCGACACCGGTATCTGCGCGGCAAGCCGCTTTCATCGTACACATGGACGCGCTGACTGAGGCGTGCCTAACCGCGCTTTGTGTGCTGTACCGAACGGAGTAGCGACATTCGTACAGATACTCTACGTCTACACATGCTCGACCAACGACGGAGCAGGCGCGTATTTATCGCATTGATCGGTGTAGCGGGTCGATGCAGAAACTGCGAACGGCAGCCTGCCAGGTGAACCCGAACTATCTATCGCATCCGGCTTCTGATGTGACAATTGGAACATTGATAACGAATAACATTTTCGTAATTCCAACGGCTTCTGTCGAATGTATTTCGACACTGCGCGGCATGTCTTTCTGAGTCGGCCAGGACATCGGCACTTTACGACTCGTCCGTGAACGGACGCCGAATTGCAAAGCTATACTTTCTATTGAAATATTCAGGATTTATGTTGTGGGGAATGCGACGCTTCGCATGCTGAAGGCGCGCTTCCTCCTCATGCATGAAAAATGCTCTTGAGCTTTTCTTCTTAATTATCAGCAGTAATTTTTATAGCAATTAAATATTGCTATATATCTGCTGTCCTATCTCGGGTTATCCGCCGCAATCGTCTGACGGGCTGCTTTTATCTGACGCGCCATGCGCGCTGAATCAACGGTTGAATTAACCGGTACGACTTGCAATGCCGAAATACTGATGTACTTGTCAACGAACTTCGAACCGGGGGCAACAATGGCTTTAGTCGGCAAGGTATCGGAATCAGTGTCAAAGGAAGTCATTCCTTTCGATACCCGCTACGAAGGTCGTTCGCACGCCGACCATCCTGAATTGGGCGGCCGCGGCTTTTCGGCTTCGCATATGGAGAGCGTCCCGGATTTCAGCCGCAGCGACGAATCCTTTTCTGCGGACGTGCCAGCGGATGCGGCTGCAAGTGCCGTGGCTTGCCATACGTTGTCGGCGGCGAATGACCCCGACATTCCGACGAGGAAAGGCAACTTCACCAAACGCGTTTTCGACATCTTCGGCGCGTCTGCGTTGCTCCTTGTGTTACTGCCTATTTTCCTCGTCGTAGCTTGTGTCGTACTGAGCGACGGAGGGTCGGCCTTCTTTGGCCATCCACGCGTTGGAAGAGGCGGACGATCGTTTCGCTGTTTGAAGTTCCGCTCAATGGTCCCGAAGGCCGACGTGGTTCTCGCCGAACTCCTTGCAACCGACGCGGACGCGCGCGAGGAGTGGAATCGCGATTTCAAACTCAAGAACGATGTGCGTATCACCGCTGTCGGCCGGTTTCTGCGCAAGACGAGCCTTGATGAGCTCCCACAGCTCTGGAATGTCCTCCGCGGTGATATGAGCCTCGTCGGTCCCCGCCCAATCGTCACCAAAGAGTTGGAACGGTATGGCGCGGATGCCCATTACTATCTGTCGGTCAGGCCCGGCCTGACAGGGCTGTGGCAGGTGAGCGGACGCAATAACGTGGACTATGCGACGAGAGTCGCGATGGATGTTTCTTATGTGAAGGAACGTTCAACGCTGCTCGACATCAGTATTCTGCTGCGAACGTTCAAGGTGGTATTCGACGGAAGCGGGGCGTATTGAACGGCATGCAATCGAACTGCAGTGAATCGATCCCCACGGACTACAGATGAAAATCGTTCACGTCGTCGAATCGACAGCGACAGGCACGCTCTCCGTGGTATGCATGATCTCGAATCGTCTGGCGAGTGAGGGTCACGAAGTTTACGTGGTGTTTTCCAAACGCAGCGAAACGCCGGACAATCTTGCCTCCCTCTTTCATCCGGACGTCCACCTCCGGCAATTCCAGATGAAAGGGCGGCCTATGACCAGCATCCTGTTCGGATTGCGTCGTGAGCTCAATAGCCTGCGCCCCGACATCGTTCATCTGCACTCGTCGTTTGCAGGATTTCTGGGACGACTTTCCACCATCCTGTCTTTGAAATCGGCCAGATTCTTTTACAGTCCACATTGCATTTCTTTCATGCGCTCGGACGTCTCCAGGCTGAAGAAGACATGCTTCATCGGACTCGAGGCGCTGGCCTGCCTGAAGAAATCCACGTACGTCGCATGCTCCGAGAGTGAACGTGCAATCGTACGACGCTATTTGCGCACGCAAGTGGTACTGGTCGAAAACGCGCTCGACAAGCAGGTAGCGGCAAACCACCCCAATGCTTCGACTCAGGAGCGCCCCCTTCCGTCAAGATCCGTCGTCACCGTCGGCGGAATCAGGCGGCAGAAGAATCCTGAATTGTTCGCAGAAATAGCACGCCTTTTCAAGCGGCAAGATGTTGAATTCGTGTGGATCGGCGACGGCGACGAAGCCACGAAGAAGGTACTCGAACAGGCGAACGTCAGAGTCACCGGCTGGCTTAGCCGGACGGACGCGATGGAACGAGTTAAAGGCGCCGAAGTTTATCTGTCCACTTCCTCGTGGGAAGGGATGCCGATTTCTATAATCGAAGCAATGGCGCTCGGAACAGCAATCGTCGCGTCGGGTTGCTCGGGGAACATCGACGTTCTTCGTCACGCCCGAACCGGCATGATCTTCAGTAGCGCCGAAGAGGCCGTGTCTACATTGACCCGAATGATGGACGACGACGACTTTCGGAAAGCCATCGCTGAAAACGCGCAAGACGAAGTACGCAGGCGTTTTAGCGAAGACCGCTTCTTCGATGACATAACCGCGCTTTATGAAACGCAGATGACGTAAATAAAATATTGGCGCTTTATATTTTATTTATTTTTTTTATTGCCCCCCTCTCTCTGATCGCGCCGACAGGGCGCGCATCCTCCTCTGCGGCCGCTTCATGGCGGCCCACGCACCGGCAGCTTGCTGATGCGCGAATGGAATCGTCTGAAGTTTCATACTCAGCAAAAACCCCTGGGGAACAGCGGGTTTGATGCGAAATTACGACACCCCAAAAATGGCATTGCTTCGTAACGCTAATCAATAGCGTCACCATAGCCTTATGGCGTACGACGCTCGCACTTTGTCCGAATAGTACTTTCTTATTTCGCCGTCAGACCCTGTTAAAAGTACTAATTACTGATGTAATTTTCAGTTGGGCATTTTTTCTATTCATGTTAGGATTCCCTTTCGGTAGATTTTACAAAAGATTTCTTTTTTGTATGAAGAATCAACGAGTTGACGCGGCCCACCCACTTTTCTCCAGCAAGCACTATTTACTGATGCGAACTTCCATCCAAGAGTTTCCCTTCTCTGCGCGAGGACCATGCAACGGTAGCTTCTGCAAATCCCGAGCCGGCAGAGGGCGTGTAGCGATTGACCGTCGTTACATAAATTGCGCCTTTCATCCCATATGGAAAGCAAACGTTTGCGCGTAGCAAGCGGAGCCACGAGGTACCCGTCCGCACTTCCCCTGCAAAGAGTCAGGTCGGTGCGGCAGCCTTAGCGGTGAAGTGAACGGCGATCCCGTTTTGTCGGCTCGGTGTCCCCGCACCGCCCCTACAGAATGCTGCACGCCGGTAGCGACTTATCTCTTTCCTTCGGGTTTCAACGCGGGATTGATTGGGCACCCACGCGAATTGCACGGTGTTCTGAAAACTCGCCAATTATTTGAAGCCTATATTTTCTGTTATTCGTACTCCTAAAGATCATGCATAACATTGAACTAAGCACTACTAATTCACGAAACAATGAGCCTCATCGGCAGACGCACCTGAAGAGAATCTGGTCATGGCACACGGCACGCCTTCTCGGCGCTGCGATGGCCGGCAGCATTCTCCTCGCGGCCTGCGGCGGTGGCGGTGACTCTCCGCAAGACGCAACGGCAGTGGCAAATAAAGCGAAGCGCAACCCTTCTACGCCTGCAACACCCACACCGGCTACGACAACAGCGCCGATCGGCAAGATTTTTTATGGCGTGAACGGCCACTTCCAGCAAGGCAGCGCCTATGCCGCATCGAGCCCGCAGACGCAGTTGGCGCAGCTTCAAGATCTGGGGATGACGATCTATCGCAGCGACGTTTCCAGCAAGACAGCTGCGACGGCGCTCGCGCAGATTGCCACTACCATGGCTGCCGGAGGCGTTACCGTGTACCCGGTGCTCCTCATCTCCCCGCAAGAGTATGCGAACGAAACGGCGTCTTACAACGCCGGATATGCGCTCGGCCAACAGGTGGCGTCAGCGATGCATGCGCCTTTCTATGAGGTCGGCAACGAGCTTGAAGCAGACACGCTCGCCGGTAACTACGACGGGACGTTTCCGACCGATTACGTCAACAGTAAGTTCATGATTGCGCGTGGCGCAATCCGCGGCATGGTCGACGGCATCAAGTCTGTTGATACGCAAGGCAAAATCGTTATGGGCGCTGGAACCTGGTTGCATTGGGGTTTCGACCAGATGCTCGCGCAGGGTACGCAACCGGATGGAACAGCGGGCCATCCAGTCGTCTCCTGGGACGTGACGGCATGGCACTGGTACAACGACTATGATGACATCCAGAACATTTGCGGCGGGTCGGGCTGCTACAACGTGCTGTCCAAACTCCAGGCATTCGGCAAGCCGATCTGGTTGACCGAATATGGCGTCCGCCCCTGGACTGCCTCGGACTCGCAAGCTGGGGCTTACCTGACCGGCAACACCATGATGGGCGAATACGCGTCGGTGGCGTCCAAGTACAACCTGCAGTCCATCCAGATGTACGAGCTGTACGATGATCCTGCCGGCTCATATGGGTTGCTTCAAATTGATGGCAAAACGAAAAAGGCGCAGTACGCGAGTGTGAAGGCCTTCATCGCTTCACACCCAAAATAAGTACATTCGGATCTGTACGTAGCAGGACATACGCCAGCGCCTCGACGCTGGCGTTCTTTTTGAATGTCACCTCTACTTGAGGCAAAGGGCGCTATTGCAGTCAGCACCTGACGGCATCCGTCGGCTTTCCAAAGGCCTCCAAGGGGTGATCCTCACCTCGAATCCGACCTTGGATCCGTACGGAGTATCAAGTCAGCGACAGCCATTCGTGATCAAGCGTCGCTCATTACAACACGCGCACGAGTCGAACTCCCTTTCCACGATATGAGCGGTACCGAACGGACCCGGGCTATTCGACTCGATAACGTGAAAGCTCGTCCCATCCGCGTCAGACACGCGACACTCTTCGATTAAGAGCAAAAGGGTTTTTCCTGAACCCGCATCACGAAATGTCACGCACAAGATAGCGTGCCGCCGACGTGGTGCGACAGATTGAGACCCTTGGGAACTTGGCATGCGAAATCCGCGCGCATGGCGCTTTAATTCGACCTGGTACCTTGCTCAACGTACGCTAGTCCTGCGCGAAGACTTGCCGTGGTTCCAATGACGTCGCCCGATTCGAAGCCTCAATACGATCGCGCGCAGTGTCCGGACACCACCAGCTCTTTTTCATGGCTTGCATTCGGGCGAAGGCCAGAAGCCGCGCTGATGCCTGGTTTCAACCCCTATTTCTCTGTTTGGCTCTTCATCTGAGCTACCGATAAAGAAAGTCTCGACACCAAGGACGGAATATGTCTTCACGCGCATTGGAAAACGCAATTGACGCACCCACTGGAGCAGAAAGTTTCGTCTACAACGGGAGGTTTACAGGCCAGAAGGCGACCGGCGTACAACGCGTTGCGCGCGAACTGATTGTTGCTATGGCGCAGCTCCCGGAGATCAGCAACATAACTGTCGCCGTCCCGCCCGGCGACAACATATTGCCCGTGGACGGTGCAAAGACAGTGAAGATCGGTTTCGGTAAAGGGCTATTCTGGGAGCAGTTTGTGCTTCCCTTATTTGCCGGACGCCGCCGAATCGTCAATCTCAGTAACTCCGGGTCGATATTCCGCCCTCATCAGGTCATCTTCATGCATGACGCAGCCGTCTTCGACACGCCTGCGCATTTTTCCCGGCGCTTCCGTGCATGGTATCGAATCATGTTCTGGATCCTTGCGCGTACGTCAAGCTGCATAGTGACCAACTCCGACTTTTCCCGCCAACGCCTGGCCCATCATTGCGGCGTGCCGGCCTCGCGAATCGGCGTCGTTCCGCTTGGCGCCGATCATCTCGACGCTACTGACCCCGATGAAAGCGTATTGGGCGAACATCTCCTAACGTCGAATCGCTTCGTGCTTGCGGTCAGCAACCTCAATCCGACGAAAAACTTCGCTCGCATTGTGGAAGCATTTCGTCAAGTCAACGATCCTTCGCTGGACCTCGTCATCGTTGGTATGAAGAACCCGATCTTCGGCAAAATCGAGGATATTTCGAATATCGCCCCCAATATCAAGTACGTCGGTTACGTGAGCGACAGCAAATTGAAGGCACTCTATCAACATGCTCGCTGCTTCGTGTATCCATCAATTTACGAAGGGTTTGGGATCCCGCCGCTCGAAGCAATGAAGAACGGCTGCGCCACCCTGGTAGCAAGCGCGGCCGCATTGCCCGAAGTGTGTGGAGACGCCGCGCTCTATTGCGACCCGTACTCGTCCGACGATATCGCGGTCAAGTTGAAATCCCTGCTTTATTCCGACGAGCTGAGAGCCGATCTACGCCACCGTGGCCATCTTCATGCGGGCAAATACCGCTGGCAAACGAGCGCACAAATTCTCCTGACCGAGCTGCAGAAAATTTGATACTGCGACGCATACTCAGGGCATTGGGTGTGCTTCAATAAAATTCCTCACCTGGTCGAAACGCTGCTTCGGCCTGACACCATCACCGTAGATCAGACCATACTTTTCATCCGGTTGATCGTAGAGTTGATATAGCGTTACATTTTGGATTCCATACTTTTTAGCATTTGCAACGAAACCGGCAAGTCCGTCCTGTCCTACCAGGTAGGCGCCCGGATCGCCACCCGAGTAATCCGGTCGCACACCGAATTCCGTAATCCAGATTGGTTTCCGGTATTGCGTACTTAAATGCGTCAATACGTGTTTCAGAATATCGGGCTGCGGGAGCGACGAAGCCCGATTCGGGCTCATTTCCGAGTACCAGTGCCAGGCGGTGATATCCCACTCCACGACTTTTGAACTGTCCCGTTTCCCATCCGGTTCAGTACCGTCTCTTAACATGTCTGAAAAGCCATAGTGCAGCCAGCTTAGCGAGCCGAGCAATATCCTCGCAGACGGCTGGACTTCCTTGATGCCGCTGATCATGCCTCGAATCGCACCACGTGCCTTCTGATACTTTGCATTGTCGTAATGGGAAGGATAGTCCCCGCTCGCCTCGTTCAGGATCACGTCATTGTCGAATTCGTTGCCCACCTGGTAATACGAAACAAGGCCCTTCAACGCCGTAGCTGCGTCCACTCCGAGTTTGTGACCTTGCGCGTAAGCCGTTGATTCGTTCAAATTCGCCTGCACGTCCGGTGTGATGATCAACGGCAGTATGCCAACGCATCGTGCCGCTGCTAACCGCGCGAGTTGCGCGACCTTTTCTGCCGCGGCTTTGTCACCGACGTCCTGTGCGTAAATCGTCATGCCAAGCTCGCGTAGTTGGGAAATCTGCGCCTCGTAGCTACGCGCCGTATAGATACCGCCCTGTTGGACATGGCCCACGATTCCATAGAAAACACCCGTGCGCCCTTTTGAACACGGAATCTGCGGCGTCGCCATGACCGGAACGTCGAATGGCCTATCAGCGGCAAGTGAGTTTTCCAGAATCGAGCCCGACCATTTGCCTTCCCTCAGATGAACGACAGTGGCAATCGCGAGACTGATTGCTATTCCACAAAAGACAGCGGTTATTGCGATTGACCGTTTCAACATCTGACTGAAGCCTCGCTGTCGTGATCATATTCGTGGGGACCGCATTCACCCAGCCCGCCCGCAAGCCAGTCCGGGCATGGGAAGCGCGCAGATCTTCACAACCGGGGGCGAATGGCACGGACTACGGCGAGGTTAACTACCAAATCCGGCAAATATGACGTGGCATTAAAGCCAATCTTGCCATGCCGCTATTGCAACAAAAAAACTCTACGCGTCCCTACCTACTTTAACGGAACCAGCGTGGCACAACGTGCGCTAAACCACAGACCGAGAAGTAGGAAAGGCGGTATTCATATCACACTTGTCCGAGGCCGCGTCAATGAGCGCGGCTGCGACGAATCAGTGAGTGGCGGACTGGACAACGACATCAAATCCGAGTCCCTGATTCGTCGAACCAATATGAATCCATGTACCAATTTCGGCCTTGGGCGAGTCACAAGGCCGGTGTCCAATGATCGACGCGGCGAAGCTCGTCGCACCATCGAGAAGCTGGTTACCCCGAACCTCGGAGATGGCGCCTTTGAACACCCATATTCTCAATTCTGGATCGTCTCGGGCAGGCAACGACGAGGGTAATTTTTCGTTGCGCGACATGCTCCATCTGCTGCGAGATCATATCTGGACACTCCTCGCATTCGTCGCGGTAGCGACGACCCTCGCGACTTCATACGCCTTCCTTTCCGCACCAACGTACTCTGCCGACGTCGTCGTGCGAGTCGACCCCCCCGCCCCGCCAGATCAGAATGCTCTCGGTATTTCGCGCCAGGATGGCACGGCGCAGCAGCAACCGGGCACGCAAGCGACTGCTGCGGAGATCTCGCTAATGCAAAGCCGTTCCGTCCTTGAGCCGGTGATTCGCCAATTTCAGTTCGATGTCGACGTGCAACCGCATGCCGTCCCTATCCTCGGACGTTTCGCCGAGCAATTCGCCTATCCCGGCCATCCCGCGAAACCGTGGTTCGGACTCAGTTCGTTCGCCTGGGGCGGTGAACGGCTCGAGATCCCGTCGTTCAACGTGCCAGCGTATCTCGAAGAGAAGCCTCTCGAACTGATTGCTCTTGAGAAGGGACAGTACGAGCTTCGCGCACCCAACGGAGACATCCTGCTACGCGGTGAGACCGGAAAGCCAGTGACCATGCCGGATGGGCTGTCAATTACGGTCAAGGAGCTCATCGCCTGGCCTGGCACCCAGTTCACGGTGACCCACCGCAATGCACTCGATGCAATTGATGAACTGCGACGCCAACTCAAGATTGCTGAAGTTACCAAAGACACCGGCATCGTCCAGATCTCGTTTGCGTCGAAAGACAGAGAGTTGACAGCCAATGTCGCCAATGCGGTTGCCCAGCAGTACATCGCCTCTGCGGTTTCCAGTCGTCAGCTTAACGACACGAAAACACTTGAGTTCATACAGGGCGAGCTGCCGAGGCTAAAACGGGACCTCACGAGTGCCGAACAGGCGTTGAGCGACTATCAATCGTCAACCGAGACAATGCGCCCGACGACCGAAGCGCAATCCTATCTGCAGGGGAGCATCGAGCTACAGCAGCGCACGTCCGCCTTGCAACTGCAGCGTACTCAGGCCGCTTCGCTCTTCACGCCAAACAGTCAGCAGGTCAAAACGATTGATGCGCAGCTCGCCCAACTGGCTGATGCAAAACGCGCCTTCGACTCCCGCTTCGTCAGCATGCCGACTTCAGAGCGGCGCAACGCCGAACTCACCCGCGATGCGAAGGTGGCGGAAACTATCTATCTGGGTATGGTCAGCAAGGCCGAGGAACTTTCCGTACGCCGTGCAAGCGCGACCGGTGGCGCGCACATTGTCGATGATGCGATGAAGCCTTATCGGCCGATCAAGCCGAACCGGCCGTTGGTGATCTTCGCGGGCGGTGGGCTAGGCTTTTTCATCGGCGCGTTCTTCATTGTGTTGAGGCGCTATGCAACGACCGGCGTCACCGACCCGCTCTTCGTCGAGCGCCGGCTGGATGTGCCGGTCCTCGGCGAAGTACTGTTCAGCCGGCAACAGGCTCAACTGGAAAATGAAACAGCGGTGCAGACCTCGCAGGAATCGGTATCCGGGCGCAACGACGACGTACCTGGCTTGCCCGATCCGCATTCACTGGCGCCGGACTCGCTCGACGCACAGTCGTCGAGTGCCGCGTTCACCCGAGGGCTAGCGCGCGACACGGCCGCGCGGATTCTCGCCAGCCGGCTGCCGCATGAGCCGTCAGTCGAGGCGCTGCGTGAAGTACGCACGCAGGTGTGTCGCGATCGCCTGAACAAAAAGAACAACATTGTGATGTTGACTGGTCCGAGTCCATCCACAGGCAAGAGTTTTGTGGCGGCCAATCTCTCCATACTGCTTACCGAAGTCGGCTTGCGCATTCTGCTCATCGATGCCGACATGCGTCGAGGCAATCTCGCCTCCTTTTTCAAGCAATCCAATCGCGGCGGCCTGTCCGAGGTTCTTCAGGGCAAGCTCCGCAGCGCAGACGCCGTTCGGTCCGTTGGCGTTCGCGGTCTCTCCTTTATTTCGTGCGGCGCCTACCCCGCCAACCCGTCAGAACTGTTGATGATGCACGACTTCAAACAGGTCGTTGATCAGTTAAGCCAGCAGTTCGATCTCGTTTTGGTCGACACTCCGCCATTCCTGGTCGTGACTGACGCGGCGATCATGACACCGCACGCCGGCGCGACTGTCCTTGTGCTTCGCTCCGGCATGCAAAGCGAAGACGAGATTTCAGAGACGGTCAAAAAACTGCGGCGCGCGGGGGGACGGCTTCTGGGATCGGTCTTCAATGCGATCCCCAAGCGGGCCAGCAACTGGAGGAGCTACGAGCAGGCCGCGCAGTACACGCGCACGCTCAGCGAGACGGACCAGGTGTGACGCTAACGGGATATACAGCAGGCGCGCTCGTGCACCTTGCTTCTTGAAACACCTGGCGAGTTTGCCGGAAAGCGGTGTCTCGAAGACTGGCAGCTTTGAGACTCAACTATGTGTGGCAGCGAGAACCGTTGATTCTCGATCATGTGGGGTAAACTATTCATGAGTCGATCTACGCCGCAAATTGGAATCGAGGTAAACGAGAACCGCATTCCCTTCAATACACCCGCCATGACGGGCAACGAATTGAAGTACATTGCGGAAACTCACTTCAATAAAAAGCTTGCCGGCGACGGCTCCTTCACGGGACGTTGCAACAAATGGCTGCAGGAAAGAAGCGGTGCCGGCAAAGCACTACTGACTCACTCCTGCACCGCCGCACTCGAAATGGCGGTTTTGTTGCTGGACATCCGGCCCGGTGACGAGATCATCATGCCCTCATACACGTTCGTCTCGACGGCGAACGCGTTCGTGCTGCGCGGTGGCGTGCCTGTTTTCGTGGATGTCCGTAAGGACACCATGAATCTCGATGAGCGATTGATCGAATCGGCGATCACGTCGCGAACCCGCGCGATTGTCCCGGTGCATTACGCCGGGGTGGCATGCGAAATGGACACGATCGTATCAATCGCCCAACGTCACGGACTCAAAGTCGTCGAAGATGCGGCGCAGGGCGTCATGGCCACCTACAAAGGCCGCGGCCTGGGTTCCATTGGCGACCTCGGAGCCTACAGTTTTCACGAAACAAAAAATATCATTTCGGGCGAGGGTGGCGCCCTGCTGGTCAACGATCCCACCCTCACAAGGCGTGCGGAAATAATCCGCGAGAAAGGTACAGATCGCAGCCGCTTTCTCCGCGGAGAAGTCGACAAATACACCTGGCAGGAAGTCGGCTCTTCATTCCTACCGAGTGAATTGACCGCCGCCTATCTTTGGGCACAGTTGGAAGGTGCCGAAAAAATCACCGCCGCCCGCGTCGCGAACTGGGAGCGATATCATGTGCTTCTCGAACCGCTTGAGCGCAAAGGCGCGCTGCGTCGCCCCGTCATACCGGCGGAATGCCAGCACAACGGCCACATGTACTATGTGTTAGTAGAAGATGAGGACCTACGGCAGCGCATACTCGACGAGTACAGAAAACAGGAAATCGGCTCCGTATTTCACTATGTTCCCCTTCACTCATCTCCTGGCGGGCAACGGTATGGGAAAGTTTCCGGCTCGTTGGAGGTCACCGTCAACCAGTCAAAGCGGCTGATCCGTCTTCCTCTCTGGGCCGGCCTGACCGAAACGCAACAAATACGCGTGGTCGATGTTTTTAGTGCGCTTCTGGAATAGGGCGGCGGACCCGCTAGCGGTCCGCAAAGTTCATCCGCGCGCAGACGAAAGGCCTTCGCCAGCGCCCGGGTGTCCCGGATGTGATCCGTTTCCGCGTGCTGATCCGGTGCAAGCTTCCTTTGGAATCCCATGAAACAGAGCATCTCCTCGCACGCCGATCTGTACTATTTCGTCTGGGTATTCGCCATGCCCGTGACGTCTGTATTGCTCATGCCATCCGTCCAAGGGACGACGCTCGGCTACGTCATGTGCTTTCTTTCACTTCCAATCGCATTAGCGTGCGCCGGTGCTTCGCGCACCCGCTATATCAACTTCCTGATTGTCGCGGCATCAGTGTGGACATTTTTCTTCCTCGCGTCCCAACTCGCAGACACCGCGGCTCCGTACGAGCCTGACCTTACAAAAGTCCTGCTCATCGACGACAGCGATGTGCTGACCTTCATCCTTAGAAAGAGCTTGTTCACACAGTCGATCTATCTCTTCGCTGTCGTGCTCTATGCCTCATACGTCTATATTTTTTACAAACCTTCGTGGCGGCAGTGGCTGCTTGCCTCAGCGGCGATTTTCGCCGTGTACGGCATCTATGAAGTGATCTACTTCATCGTGACCGGTCATCCGGGTGACTTTATTTCCAACCGGTCTTTCGGTGCTGAATTCCGAAATGGTGACGGTAGCGCAGAGGAAGGCTCTTTGAACGGGAGCTCCTTCCAATGGCTCGACATCCACGGTTTCCATATGCAACGGCTGAAGAGCCTGACCGGCGAACCGTCGATGTATGCCTTGTCGATGTTCCCGTTCTGGGTTTATTTCAACGCGACGTCAAAGCGGCGACTACCAGTCTGGATCATCGGCGCCTCGCTGATCATGAGTACTTCGTCGACGGCCTTTATTGGCTACGTCGTCTATCTACTCATTCGCATCAGAAAGATTGGCTTCCATCCACTCAAGGCTATGGCCGGCGCACTAATCCTCTTTGTGGTGGCATACCTGGCGAGGGATTACATAGCCGATCTATTTCAACAGATGATTCTCGACAAGATGGACGGGCACAACGTATCCGGCGTCGAGAGATCGGGTTTCTTCCGTGCTTCCATGGATATGTGGGCAGCCGGATCGCTTGGAAACCAGTTATTTGGAATCGGCTTCGGCTACATACGATCGACGGATCTCTTTTCCACTCTCCTTGTCAATACAGGGATCGCAGGGCTCGTGCTCGTGAGCCTGCTGATTCTGTATCCGGCTTTCAAACTCGATTGGTCAGCAGAGGGAATGGCGCTGCGTCAGTGCTGCGTATCGACATGGGTAATGATGATGATCTCCGTCCCGGAGTTCTCCTATCTCGCACCGTGGACTTTCGTCGCCATCGCTTATGCGCGGTTACGTGCCCAGAAAATGACTGCACGCCAGAGTAGCGTTGCGCTACCCGGCAGCTCGTCTCCGGTCAATGATCGGCGACTGACAGTGAGAAGCCGGCTCTAAGCCCTTTAAACACACTCGACCTGGCCGCCGGCGAAAACTTCACGCATTTGACCGTCAACGTGACGATGGCATAAGCAATCGCAATGGCGCGATGCACGGGAGCCAGATGCTTGCGGCTGAAATAGACGCGGTTGCGCGCCGTATAGAACAGGCTGAAGGGACTTTCGTTGCCACCGGTTGACACCGCCACCTTGTGACCGACGCTTGATGTCGGCACGTAAAGCAGACCGATATTCGCGCTTTTCATTCGCCAGACGAAGTCGCTGTCGTCGTAATAGACGAAGTACTTTTCATCCATCATGCCGACCGTCTGGAAAATGCTTTTATGCAGCAGCATAAAGCAGGTTGGTGCGTATTCGGTAAACATCTCTTCGTCGAACTGCCCGCGATCTTCCTTCCTGTCGCCTACGTGCGGCGTGGTTGCAGTGAGCGGCGAGAATCGCCCCCCCGCACACCATATCCGGTTCGTGCCGTGATAGGTGATCTTGGGCACGGCGGCCAACGCTCCCGCTTCCTCGGTGTGCCGCACCAGTCCCGCGATCACGTCGGGATCCGGAAAATCGGTGTCGTTATTGGCCAGCAAAACGTAATCGCAGCCGTCTGCGAGCGCCATCTCTATACCCTGATTGTTGCCGCGGGCAACGCCGACATTGTCGTTGTTGAACACAATATCGGCATGGATATCATGGAGCGCTGCGAGCTCGCGCGATATCGTGCTTCCCGTATCCTTCTCGCTGTTGTCGATCACATACAGCTTGAAATTCGCATCGCGCTGGGCGGCGAGGCTCCTGAAAAAATCGGGGAGTACGGAATCGGAGCGATACAGCACGGTGACAATCCCGATCAGCGGCGAACCATATCTCGTTGACATATCGCATCCTTCAAATGAATTGCGCAGGCAGCCGTGCGGCGCCTCCGTCATTGCGTGTGTGCATTGTGCGTGTTGTCAGGCCGCGCGTTCACAACCCTTGTACAGGCCCTTTTCCCGCATCTCGGCAATACTTTTCTCGTAGGTGTCGGCCATCACCTGCTGCTGGTCGACCCATTGGGCAAATCGTGCGATACCTTCGCCAAACGAGATCTTGGGCTCGAATCCGAGCATGTCCCTCGCCCTGGTCAAATCGGCATAGACGTGGCGAACATCTCCCAGACGGAATGCGCCTGTTACGGTTATGCTGACATCGCTCGCATACACCTCGCAAAGCGTCCTCGCGACGTCCATGACAGAAGTCCGTACGCCCGAGCCAATGCCGAAAACGTTGTCCGCCGCATTGGCGTTCGTGAGCGCCGCATAGGTCGCATCGACCACGTCGTCGATATAAACGAAGTCGCGGCTTTCCAGTCCGTCCTCGAAAATATTGATCGGATTGCCATTTTTAATGCGCGTCGAAAAGATCGAGAGAATGCCCGTGTAAGGGTTGGATAAGGATTGCCCCGGGCCATAGACATTCTGATAACGCAATGCCGACGCGGCGATGCCGATAGAGCGGCAGGTCGTCATCACCATCTGTTCCTGAGTCTGCTTCGTGATGCCATAGAGCGACGTCGGATGGATTTTAGATTCCTCGTCGGTAGGCACGCATTCCATCGGCTCTCCGCTTATCGGGCAGAGGTGCTCGAACTGGCCGTCGAGCATATCTTTTTCGCGCCGTGGACCGGGATACAGAATGCCGGCGGCCGGAGAACGATACTTGCCCTCACCGTATATCGCGCGCGAAGAAGCAACGACCACATTGCGCACGGTATTGCGGCTATTCTTGACCAGTATGTCCAGAATCAGCGCTGTGCCATGCACGTTCACGTCCACATAGCGGTCGACTTCGTACATCGATTGGCCCGTACCCGTTTCGGCCGCGAGATGGACGATCGCGTCCTGTCCCTGCATGACGCGTTCGAGGGCAGCCCGATCGGTCACCGACCCCTTCACGAAATGCACGCTCTGCGGCAGCGACGCGAAGATTGCCGACGTCACACTGGGATTCTCTCCGTGGATCTGTGGGGAGAGATTATCGAGCACCGTCACTTCCGCGTTGTTTGCGCATAGTTTGCGCGCCAGACTCGAGCCGATAAAGCCGGCGCCGCCCGTAATGAGGACTTTCATTGCTTCTCCCTTTCCCAACATCTGGTTTCGAAGTTGTAGCGCTTCATGATCTGCGCCGGATTTCCTGCGACCACGCAATAGTCGGGAACGTCGCGGGTCACCACTGCATGCGCGCCCACCACGGCGTGACGGCCGATCTTCACGTTGGGCAGAATGACGGCGCTAAATCCGATGAATGCGCCCTGCCCGATCACCACGTAATTACCTCGTGTGCGAATACGTTCACCAATACGTGTCGTGTCGTTGACGTCCTCGTACGGATGCTCGACGTCGACAATGGCAACGTTCCCGGTGATCGTCGCGCCTTCGCCGATTTCGATCGAAGAGCCGCATACGATGTGAACGTTCTGCTCGATATTGACCCGATTCCCGATCGTGAGCCGCGGCGGCACAGCCGGATTCGTCACGACAAGTTCGATGCGCGCGCCAGGCCGGATCAGTACCCGCTCGCCAATCGACGCGTAATGCACGTTGGCGAGCAGCATGGGACGAAAGATCGTCGTTTTCCTGCCGACCGACTCGAATACGTGCGCATACCACACGCGCGTCTTGAGTCGGTTCCAGGCTAAAGCCGCCCGGTTGCACAAATCGAGGAGCCGCACTTTCCTGGTGGCGTCCCGCTCGTTCCCCTGCACAGTCGTACTCATGCGCTGATCCGCTGCCGCCCGGCCATCTGCTTGAGCCACGGATAGATGGTGCGCAACATTCTTGGCCAGCGACGCATGGAATACAAAACCAGTTGTTTCATACCGATTCTGGCAGCCCGCCAGCTCGACTCGATGCAGTCCTCGAAGTTATCCTCGCGGCCATGCTCCAAGTAGAAGATGGCCGAAGTCAGATAGAACCTTGCGCGCCCCCGGTTGACTGCGTCGCTCGCTATGCCAAGGTCGGCCGCGATCCGGCAGGTCTCGATCATGTCGTTCATGTTTTCCCTATGACGCTCCGGATTGTTGATTCGCATCGAGGTCATACCGGTCCGGTTGACGCGGTAAAGGCCCCACTCTTCGTCCAGGTAGCAGCCTTGCGAACCGACCAGCACCTGCACGAGATGCGCCACGTCACAGACTGATTTCAGACCTACGTCGACGGGACTGCGATGCCGCAGTTGAGCCCGATACATTTCCGAGCTATGAAAGAAATACGGTCCGTTCTTGATTAGGTATTCAGCGTCGAATGTTGCGGGTTTTTTTTGGGGCAATGGGTATGACACCGGCCCCAACGTATCCTGATCCACCGTGCGCATCTTATGGACAACGAGACCGTATGCGGGGTGCTCTCTCAGGAAGTCGAGCTGGCGCTGAAGCTTGCCGGGAAGCATGAGGTCGTCGCCGTCGATGTTCGCGATGTATTCGCCCTTTGCCAGCGAGACGGTATGGGCGAAATTCGCTGCGAAGCCCACGTTCGTATCGTGAGAAACGACCTTGATCACATCCGGATAACGCGATCGAAACGACTCGATAACGTCCAGGGAATTGTCCGGCGAATTATCATCGCCTACGATCACCTCGAACGGTGCATCGAGTGTCTGGTCAAGTATGCTCTGCAGGCACGGACCGACATACTCGCCTTGCCGGTAGCAAAGCACGATGACCGACAATACGGGCGCTCCTCGCTCGGAGACTGGAGGTTGAAGGTTAGTATGCATACCGCTGTCTCTCAGTTTATGACCAGCCGCCCGGCCAGGCGGCGAGCCTTTCGTTGGATGATCGGCGAGACCGCAACGGTCAATGTAGCCATGGCGAGCCACGCTCCTGACAGCACGAAGAACAGACCAATGCGCGGAGTGGCTGTCAGATCCGCGCGACTCAACAATAGTCCGACCGGAGCAAGCGCAGCGATGCGAGCAGCGAGGCCGCGATACCAGCTTGCATTGATACCAGCAATAAACTTGCGATGTACGATCGCAACCCAACCGAACAGAAGAAGAAAGTTCATTCCCAACCACGCGTATGCAGCGCCGACGGCACCGAAATGAATGCCGCCGAATAGCACAGCGGGAGCGTAGAGAATCAGAAAGCCGATATTGCCTTTCAGATGCAATGACAGATTCCCTTTTGCGTACTGCACTATAAACGCCAGCGAAGCGATCGCCGAAAATGCGTTTCCTGCCGCATAGCATTGCATCGTTCGCAATGCGTCGGGAGTTACCGGGGCACTTGCCGACCAGAATCGAAGCACGGCCTCGGGCGCACAGAAGAAGACTGCGGCGACCGGCAGTACCGCTAGCGACGTCAGTTCAGTGGCGAGTGCATACATCTCGCGAATTCGTTCTCCGCCACCGAAGCTTTCGGTTGTTAGCCGAGGAATGAATGCCTGTTGAATCGGGTTCGCCAGCAGCAGGATGCCGCTCGCCAATAGCGTCGCAAGGCTGAACACTGCGAAATCCGCCAGTGGCAGAATTTTCGACAGAACGATCTTGTCGATCTGTGTGGTGCAGGCCCAGATCACCGTCGCCAATGCAATCGAAAGCGACAGCTTTGCGCGCGACGACAGCACCTTCCATGAAAAGCGCATCGACACAAATGGTATATCGACCGTACGGCCGAGCAGTGTGCGCATCGCAGCGGCTTCGGCGACAATCGCCAGAAGCTGCCAGACAAAGAAGAACTCGACGCGCGGCCAGATCATGATGATTGGCACAACGAGCACGGTGCGTATCACGGCGAAGGTGATGACAATTCCGTTTAACGCTACCTGTCGATCGATGCCGACCACGCCCCCGCGGTATAGCGCACCGAGCCAGCGCGCGATCGCAGTCAGCATCATCAGCACGAATGCCGTGCGAATCTCGGCCGGAGGCAGTGTGGACGCATTCAGCCATCGCTCGGCGAAATAAGGCGCCACGAAGATCGACAGGACGAACAGAATGGCGCTTGTGCCTAGAATCAGCTTCTCCAGCGATTCCAGCAGCAGTCCGACTTCAGCTTTCGAGCCAGTGCCTGCCCGCAGGCTGCCGAGTTCGCGGCACAACGTTGGCGAGAGCCCGAAGTCGAGAACGAGCACCCATGCGAGAACCACCGCGTTGATGGCAATCAGACCATACGCTTCGACCCCGAGATGATGCACATAGATCGGGACCATGACGATGCCAAGCGACGCGGTCACCATCTGGCCAACGAAATTTGCGAGCAGGGTTCGTCTCAACATCGCGTTCTGCCAGTAAATTTGGGAAGGACTGAAGGTAACGCCGGAGTCGCCGCGAATGCTGAATTGACATCTTTGATGTCATTCGTCGCGAACGTATCTTAAAGGCGAGCATTTGATCTGCCAACCGACCGAAAGATGCCGCTTCCATTCCGGCCGGCCGATTCCGGAATGACAACTCATGCTGAGCGGATGCGTATTGACGATAAGGGAAAGTCACTACTTGTGAAGCACGATGTATTGCCCGGTACTTGATGCGGTCTGCAGGCAGACCCGTAAAGGAACGTTTCTGTACAGACATCCAGCAACGCGCGCGCCACTGCGGTCTACGCCTTGAAGCGTACCTGTCCGGTATCAAACTAAATGTGCGGCGGCGCACGTTCGGCGGGTTGCGTATCAGCTATTGCCGGGAAATTTGAAGCGGCCTCGCTTCGTTCAACCACTATGTGTCTAGCGGTTGGGCCATGCCACCTGATCCTTCGGAAGATTAAGCAGATATTGGCCATAGGCGTTCTTCGCGAGTGGTTGGGCAAGCGCCTGCAGTTGCTCGCCGTCGATCCAATGTTGCCGGTATGCAATTTCTTCCGGACATGCGACTACGAGCGCCTGGCGCTTCTGCAACGTGGCGATGAACGTGGCCGCCTCGATCAGCGAATCATGCGTGCCGGTGTCGAGCCACGCATAACCGCGTCCCATGATCTCGACAGTGAGCGCCGCATTGGCGAGATAGCGCGAGTTGACGTCGGTGATTTCAAGCTCGCCACGCGGCGACGGTTTGATGTCCGCAGCGATATCGCACACCTGGTTGTCGTAGAAGTACAGACCCGTGACCGCGTAGTTCGAACGCGGCTTCACAGGCTTCTCCTCGATCGACAGCGCGCGGAACTGCCGGTCGAATTCGACCACGCCATACCGTTCCGGGTCCTGCACGTGGTACGCAAAGACAGTCGCGCCTTCCGTTTTCCCGTTGGCGTTTTCCAGCTGCTTCGCCAGATCGTGACCGTAGAAGATGTTGTCGCCCAGAATCAGCGCCGACGGATCGTTGCCCACAAAGTCGCGACCGATAATAAACGCCTGCGCAAGACCATCCGGCGAAGGCTGGACCGCATACCGGATATTCATCCCCCACTGGCTGCCGTCGCCGAGCATCGCCTCGAAGCGCGGCGTGTCCTGCGGCGTCGAAATGATCAGCACGTCGCGAATGCCCGCCACCATCAGCGTGGACAGCGGGTAGTAGATCATCGGCTTGTCGTACACCGGCAGCAGCTGCTTCGAGACGACGTGCGTGATCGGATACAGGCGCGTGCCCGAACCGCCCGCGAGAATAATGCCTTTACGCGCCATTGCCGTGCCCTTACGCGCGCTGCGCGTAGTTGGTCTCAACCCACTTGCGGTACTCGCCCGAGGCGACTTCGTCCGACCACGCCTGATTGTCCAGATACCACCGGACCGTCTTCGCCAGACCCGTTTCGAACGTTTCCGCAGGCTTCCATCCAAGCTCACGTTCGAGCTTGCGCGCGTCGATCGCATAGCGGCGGTCGTGGCCCGGACGATCCTTCACATACGTGATCTGGTCGTGGTACGACGCGCCCGCCTTCGGACGCAACTGGTCGAGCAGGTCGCACAGCGTGTGGACCACTTCGAGGTTCTTCTTCTCGTTCCAGCCGCCCACGTTGTACGTCTCGCCCGGCGTGCCGCGCGCGAGCACTTCGCGGATCGCGCTGCAGTGGTCACCCACGTACAGCCAGTCGCGCACGTTCTGGCCGTCGCCGTAGACCGGCAGCGGCTTGCCGGCGAGCGCGCTGGCGATCATCAGCGGGATCAGTTTTTCGGGGAACTGGTACGGACCGTAGTTGTTCGAGCAGTTCGTGGTCAGCACCGGCAGCCCATACGTATGATGGTAAGCGCGCACGAGGTGGTCGGAACCCGCCTTGGTGGCCGAGTAAGGACTGTTCGGCGCATAAGGCGTGGTTTCGGAGAACTGCGGGTCGGTAGAGGACAGCGAGCCGAATACTTCGTCGGTCGAGACGTGCAGGAAGCGGAATTCCGCTTTATCAGCATCGTTCAACCTGCTCCAATACGAGCGTGCCGCTTCCAGTAGCGTGAAGGTACCCACGACATTGGTCTGCACGAATTTCTCCGGCCCGTGAATTGACCGGTCGACATGAGTCTCCGCCGCCAGGTGGAGAACCGCGCGCGGTTTGTATTCGGCGAACAACTCGTCCATTGCAGTGCGGTCGCATATGTCGGCGCAGACAAACGTATGCATCGGATTGCGCTGCAGAGATTTCAGCGTGTGCAGATTTCCGGCATAGGTGAGCTTGTCGACATTCACTACAGGCTCGTCGCTGATTTCCAGCCAGTCGAGCACGAAGTTGGCGCCGATAAAACCGGCCCCGCCTGTCACGAAGATCATGGAAGCCCTCTGGAAGCCGCCCTCTCTCAGTATGCAGAAGGCCTGTTGGAATCTGGCGGACATCCGGTGAATGGTGCAGCCACAGGACACCGGTAAGCAGCATTGGTATAGCTTTCCATCGCGACTTCCATCGTCGCGGACAGATGTAACGAATGCAGTGTAGGGTTCTGGAGATCGCCTT
Organism: Paraburkholderia dioscoreae; assembly: GCF_902459535.1. Lineage (NCBI taxonomy): Bacteria > Pseudomonadati > Pseudomonadota > Betaproteobacteria > Burkholderiales > Burkholderiaceae > Paraburkholderia > Paraburkholderia dioscoreae. Next base: position 815,051 of record NZ_LR699553.1, on the reverse strand, counting down.
TCAGTGCGGAAAGCAACATACCCACTGTTGCCTGCGCTAATGGGATCAAGAAGGGGGTTTGACGCGGTCCGGCAACGCAGCAGCGTTCGCGTCGTCCGCATCTCAACTTCTCGGCGTTATGGTTGTTGTGCCTTCGCCGGTGCCGGATATTTTCTCTTGCTGAAAACCGGCCTCCCCTGATGAAGCCGATCGCTATGCCCTTCATGGTTCGTGGCGAATGAAGTCGCCGATGTGCATCGAGACGCAGCCTGCTTGCGCGACACGATCAAAAAATTATTTGTCGTCTCGTGGCGTTCTGGAACGCGCGACACATAATGCGCATACAAAAACGCCAATGAGCACGCCAAATATGAAACATAATATATGTGTCAAAACGCTCAACATTTGCCTGTTCCTTTCATGGAGGCGAGATTGAATTTATAACGATTCACCTCCTTCGCGATTTACCGACAAATACCGTCCGCCGACGGTAGAGCAACGTGCCGAACGTCGACAACCCATAGGCAGCAGCGCTGGAATGGCGCGGCGATCGTCGCGGCAAACATCATACATTATCGGAATCGCAACCCAGTCAAAAACAGGTACAGCCGAAGCAGTACATCTACGGTGTCGTCAGAGTCCACCGTGCACACGGATCATCGCGCCGGTTCGAGTTGACAACGTGAAGGCCACCGCGCACATGAGCATGGCAAATCGGCAGCTTGAGGATGATGCGGCACGGGGCAAGAACCGCAGGCCACCGCGGAATTGCAGTTTGACAACAAACCAGACGATAGATGGCGACTTCCTGTCAGACCACGCACTGTGCGAAGCCAGAAGACCGATCAGCCTCCTTCAGGCTATCCACGCGAATGCGATCCCCGGCATCGCACAACCGCACCTCGCATGACCCAAACAGGCGATCTGACTTGCGCGGACAATGCATGTTCAGTCGTTAGCGAGCGCCTGACCTTTTATCTCCAGACGCTCCTTCTTCTTCCGCTCCATGCGCCTCGGGTAATCGATCGCAGGCTTCTCAATGTAACGATACGTTAAATACGAGAGCGCCAGAGTTGTCGGCCATAAAATGGCCAGATGCGCCCAGCCTTCGATATGGGCCAGTCCGATCAGATTCTGGACAGTCGGGTGCACCAGGTACAGCGAATAGCTTATCGTTCCGAGACCTAGCAGCGGTTTGAGTTGCATGATCGATCGCTCGCGTGCCACATAGCAACCCATGAACAGCAGATAGGCGACGCCCCATGAAATCAGAACAGACTGGACTGTCGCAATCTCCGGGCGTTGAAACAGGCCAAATCCTATGTAAAGCGCTGGAATGATCGCAAGGATAATTGAGCCCACCAGAACCAGAAATGCCAATTGGCCGAGTTCATGGGTATGCCGGCGATAAAACAACAGACCTACGACGCAAGTCGCCAGGATGCCGAACCGACCGAGCGGTATCCGTAGGTGTAAAACGTACGATGCGACGGACAATGCGAGCAGCGCGGCTACTGTGAGCACAGCCAGCAAGACGCTGCGTCGATTGGACCGTGCAGCGAAGGCGAACGACAACAGGATGTACCAGGCAAACTCCATGGACAGCGTCCACGACGCGCTAACGAAGTTGGGTAGATGCGCGTAGTCTTGCAGGAAGAAAAGGTGCAACAGAAGGAAGTAGCCGAAATTATGGACGGCACCGGGAGGGTAAGCACCGTAGCCGACAAGATAGAGCGCGAACTCGAACGCGAAAATCGCCAGGTAGAGCGGATAGATCCGAAAAATACGGTGTTTCCAGAATTTGCCCAGCGCGTTTGCGCGCTCAAGACTCAGTGGAATAACAAATCCGCTGACAAGAAAAAAGGTCAGCACGCCGACCTGTCCAAAGTTGATCCACGGGCCGAAACCTGTTGTGATTGAAAACCAGCCGGCGCCCTCGCCGCCATGCTGAAAAATCACGAGCAGCGCAGCCACGCCACGGAGAACATCGATGAAAGCGTAGCGCCCACCGGAGGTCGCCGATCGGCCCGCGTTCGGTAACCTCACTCTTTCCGGGTTCGGCATCGGGCTTCCTCATGTCGGGTTCTTCGCCGCAGTTTATCTTTGTGGAATATCGGGCAATGTACGCAAACCCACAAACACGCCCCAACCCCGCATCGATTGACGATCTGGATTGCGGATATTCCGCTCCTTAGCGCGTAACTTCCATTGCGCCAATATGCGGCAGGAGCCGGTCGAACTCGCGTTTGACGATCTGGTAACACTCGCACGCGCGCGCTTCCAGCCCGGTCCGATCCAGTATTCGGACACGGCCACGACTGTGATGGATGAGGTCGGCTTCGCAAAGCTTGCCCGACGCCTCGGTCACGCCTTCACGGCGCACTCCGAGCATGTCGGCGATCAATTGCTGCGTAACCTGCAAATCGCTTGTACCCGAACGGTCGATGTCGACCAGCAGCCAGCGGCACAGTTGCTCGTCCAGTCGATGCAGTCTGTTGCACGCCGCCGTTTGTGCCACCTGTGTAAGGAGAGCCTGCATGTACAGCAGCATCAGCGAGCGCAGCGAAGCACAATTGCGCAAAGCGTCGCGCAATTGCGCAGCGCTGATTCGATAAGCGAAACCCCGGCATTGAGCCTGGACGCTGGCTGGCATGGTGTCTCCACCAGTCAGGATCGGCACGCCTGTCGTACCGTCTCTGCCGATCGCAGCGATTTCCACCGAACTGCCGTTTTCCATGGTCTGCAGAAGAGACACAATCGCCGTGACCGGAAAATAGACGGTTCGTATGAGTTCTCCGGATTTGGACAACATTTGTCCCGGACTCAACTCGACGAGTTCGAGATGAGGAGCCAGCACTTCCAGTTCATGCGCTGGGAGTGCCTCCAGCAGACGGTTGCCACGGCGGTATGACTGATGTGTCGTCATCATTTCCCTCACGTAAGTATCGCAGGCCCGCGTATGGCAGACCTCCGCCCGAATCGAGGAGGCAATGACGATTCACTTCCCCTCGCTCGCGCGGTCGGCAAACTGAAGCGGTAATGGAGACGATCAAAGCTTCGCACTGGCCATCGCGTTGCGTTCGATGTCGCAGTGCAGCATAACCGGCAAAGAATGTCGCGCCAATAACACTGGCGGAATACCCCGCACAATCGGCGGAATTGAGGGGACTTATTTGCGTTGAACGTTCGTTCCTGCTCTGTACGCGCGAGCTGCTTTGTAGCAGATAAAACAGAAGTCCGTGTTGTCTGAACTTTCAACACACCACGGTTCAGGATAGCGATACATCTTATTTAATAAGGATATCTATTCGACTGGATTGAACGGCTGCAATATCACAGCTCACTTACGCCGATTGCGGATCAATGAAACAACAGACGGATGGACAGTCAACGACGTTGGTCGATCCGATTTCGAGTCGGTCGGCTGCTCGCATTCCCATCGTCATCCGCTGTCGAAATCATTTCTGTTTCCCGCATAACGGCCTTCTCGGCCAGCGCTTTCAGAACGCCCTCCAGAATCCGGCCGCCGATATCATGGTGAAAGATCCACACGCCGTAGATTCGTCCGGTGAACGCGGCTTCGCTACCAATCTCCGGGTCTGGCCGAAAACCCGCGCCTAGCCCAAACGTAAAGAGTCCACGTATCGCCTTGCCGGTGATGTCGAGCGGGCGACCGAACCTGTCGACCTCGATTCCACCCTGGCAGAACTGCAGGGGAATCGTCACTCCGCGGTGATCGACCAATGCGGACATGTTCGGCCCGTAACCCGCACCATGAATCACGGCACACGAGTGCGTCAGGCGAATGGCGGCACGGCCCTGTTCGGCTTCTCCAGAGGCTGCGTCGATCAATTCAATGCGTGGCTTCGTCCCGGCTACGCGGCCGTGCGACATGACGGAACATGCGATCTCGAACGCCCGATAACGCAGACCACTCGAACGATTGACACGCTTGGTGACTGGGCAGATATCGCTTGCCGGATTTACCGTATAGCCCCATGCACGCGCTTCGTCCTCGGTTTCGAAAAACAGCCGTATCGGTGAACGGTGGATGATGGAGATTTCATCCAGCCCTACACCGCCCAGATCTGTCGCAAGGCGCTCGGTCATGGTGAACGCGCTGTGCGAGCCGCCGATGACCGTTATCCGGTTCGTCCGCCGAGCCGCAGCAGGGGCGAAAACGGGTGCGAAGGTGTCGACCAGTTGTTTCTTCGTGAGGCGAAGCAGGTCGTCCGACGTGCGAATCATGACGCCGTTGCCCGGCGACGGAATGTCCAGCGTACGACACAGTTCATCGACCTCTTCGACACGCTGAGTACCGCCCAGATTCATCACCACGGTGTCGCTGGTTACCAGTCGGCGTACCGACGGTTTGCGCGTATCGTGATGAGCGATCTCGAACCGGCCGTCTTTACCACGCCGTATCACATCGATCTCGTGTCCACGCAGCACGTCCACGTCGGAGTGTTCGACAAGGTGAGCGATCAGGCGCTCGGCAGCCAGCGTAAGCAGTTCGCCGACCTCGGTGAGCAGCGGCGCGCCGTCAGGATCCGCAGCCATTTTCTTATGCAGCGCGTTATATTCGCGGAGGTCGCCGAACACGTCGTCGAAGCGTTCGTGCTCGAGGCACGCGAGAAAAGTTTTGGCAACCGAGTTGCCTGTCACGTTCACATAGTCGCCAAGCTTGCCCGCGCCGAGGCTGACGCGCTTGTCGATAATCAGCAAGCCATTTCTGGCCACCTCCGCCAGCTTGCCACTCTTGAAAGCGTAAAACAGGAAGCCCATGCCCGCCGGCCCAGCACCGCACAACACACACGAGTAGTCGACTGGTACGTTCCCGGAGCTTTCCGGAATTTTTGCTGTGGAGCTCTGCATAACTGGTGGGCTCGACCGTTGTCCGTTGTTGATACGCACCCTGTGCGTCGCCGTTGTCGAGGATATTCCCCGGGTCACAATCTACACACAATATCCCCGAATGCGATGCATGACTCTGTGCGTTCGCGCACAGACAATATTTCGACGCCTTACTTCGAACACGGAACAAATTGCCGCACTGCGCGCCGGCTTCGGGAAAAAATGCGGTAGCCTTGCAAGTGGCGCAGGACGCAGCAATTGTCAAACGGGGGCATGGCCTCGCAGCTTAAGAAATTTTATAATTAGCATGACTTATTAAAAATTGCCGTCTGCTGTCTGAATCATGCCGTGAAGACGAGCCCTCAGTTCTTATGCCGCGCCTCTGTGAGCGCGGCTTCCTCTTTCACGCCATCTGGAATACCGCCACGGCATCGCGCAATATCGTCGCCTGCTCTTCCAGCGATTTAGCCGCCGCAGCAGCCTCTTCAACGAGCGCCGCATTGTGCTGCGTGACCTCATCGATCTGCGAGACGGCCTTGTTGACCTGCTCGATTCCATCACTCTGCTCGAGCGCCGACGCCTCGATCTCGTTCATCACGCCGGTCACGCGTTCAACCGCGCTCATGGCTTCGTGAATCGTCTTTTGCGCGTCCAACACCAGCGATGCGCCCTCCTGAACCTTGGCCGCCGATTCACCGATCAATTCCTTGATTTCCTTCGCCGCCGCACCCGAGCGCTGTGCGAGGCTACGCACTTCCGAGGCCACCACCGCGAACCCGCGCCCCTGTTCACCGGCCCGCGCCGCTTCGACCGCCGCGTTCAACGCCAGAATGTTGGTCTGAAACGCAATGCCTTCGATCATGCCGATGATTTCCGTCACCTTGCGCGACGACTCGCTGATCCCGTCCATCGTTTCCGTAACCCGCGAGACCACTGTGCCGCCCCGCGTGACCGTGTCGAGCGCTCCGTGGGCAAGCCGGTTGGCCTGCTTCGCATTGTCCGCATTCTGCTTCACCGTCGCGGACAATTGCTCCATGCTCGCGGCGGTCTGCTGAAGCGCGGCTGCCTGCTGCTCCGTGCGCGAGGACAGATCCGCATTGCCTGAGGCGATCTCGTTCGCCCCCCGCGTGATCGCCGTCGTGCTGCCGCGCACTTTGGACACGGTCTCGACGAGGCCGTCGCGCATCCTGGTCAATGCTGTCAGCAACTGGCCCATCTCGTTGCGCGATTTGATCTTGATGGCACCCGTCAGGTCGCCGGCGGCGATCCGCTCGAAATGCTTGACGGTCGCGTTGACGGGTTTGATCAGCGCCGCCGACAAACCGATGCGTGCCGCCACGCCGATCACGATCGCAACCGCACCGATGGTGGCAAATAGCAGCGTCGCAATCTGGAAGCGCTGCGCCGCCGTTTCGGCTTGCCGATGCTGGCTGTCCACCTGCGAACGCTGGAGCGCGTCGATCGCTTTCGAATAGGCGGCGTAAAAGCCGTTGGCCGTCTCACCCTGAATGTTGCGGAAGGTATTGAAATCGAAATCGGCAAGCGCCTTGAATTCCGGTTCGATTGCCTTATCGACCAGTGCGCTGCGCGCCTGCTCCACGTTCTGCGCGAGTTTCTGCTCGCTTTCGCTGGCAAACGGGCCGGCCATGTAATTGCGGAAGTCCTTGTTAGATTCGACCAGCACCTTGTGCGCGGCCGGCAACAGGTCGTCGGTCTGCTTGCCGACGCTAAAGAGCGTCTGATACGAACCTAGCGCGAGCTGAACCTGCAGCAGTTTCTCCGAGCTCGCCTTCAGATGAGCCAACGCGGCCGCGCTACGCTGCGTGTCGTCGAGACTGCTGTTGGCCAGCTTGAGCGCGCCATAGCCAACACCGATCACTGTCAGCAGGAAGACGACAAATACGCTGACCACCAGCGTCAGGCCGCCACGAATTGTGATGTTATTTAGCATTGGGTCTCCGGAACGTCTTGCCGATCGGCGGCGAAAACGGGTTGGCAGGGGCGCGGGCCGTCTTTTTTGCGCGTGACTTACACTTCGCCGCGTCCAGGTTAACGACGTCGCGCGGCGGCTGCTGAATAGGTGGAATCCATGACTGGCGGGCGTTTTCGGGTAGTTTGCACCTCACTATCTGGGATCTGCGCGCAGTCGCGCCGGGCCGCCGCTTTTCCGGACCCCGCGCGTTTCGTTTGTATAATTCGGCGTCTTCGCTCAGGCCCACTTTCATGCTCAGTTTTGCGCTCGGCTTCCTCGTTTCACTGCTGATCACGTTGTTGATCGTGCGCTATGCGCATCTGCATGAAAAATTCTCCACCGACACCGATCTGTCCGGCGTGCAGAAATTCCATGCGCATCCGGTTCCGCGCATCGGCGGGGCCGGGATTCTGCTCGGGCTGATCGCTTCCGCCGTGCAGTTGCATCACGCGTATCCGGCCGTGTCGGGCGGCATTCTCGGGCTGATTGCGTGCGGCATGCCCGCCTTCGGCTCGGGTCTGGTCGAAGACCTGACCAAGCGCGTGTCACCGCTCGCAAGGCTCGTCTGCACGATGGCGGCCGCCGCGCTCGCCTATTTCCTGCTGGATATCGCCGTGACCCGCATCAGCGTGCCGCCACTCGATTTCCTGCTCTCGTATGCGGTGATCTCCTGCGCCGTCACGGTGCTGGCGGTTGCCGCGCTCGCCAATGCGATCAACATCATCGACGGCTTCAATGGGCTTGCGTCGATGGTCGCGTTCATGATGTTCGCCTCGCTCGCCTACGTGGCGTTCCAGGTGTCCGATCCGATCGTGCTGTCCGCCTCGTTCATGATGATGGGCGCGGTGCTCGGCTTCTTCATCTGGAACTTCCCGGCGGGGCTGATCTTTCTCGGCGACGGCGGCGCCTATTTCATCGGCTTCATGCTGGCCGAACTGTCAATCATGCTGGTGATGCGCAATCGCGACGTGTCGGCTTGGTATCCCGTGCTGCTGTTCATGTATCCGATCTTCGAGACGTGTTTCTCGATCTACCGGAAGAAATTCATTCGCGGCATGTCGCCCGGCATCCCCGACGGCGTGCATCTGCACATGTTGGTGTATAAGCGGCTGATGCGCTGGGCCGTGGGCGCGCGGACCGCACGCGAATTGACGCGGCGTAACTCGTTGACGTCGCCGTACCTGTGGCTGCTGTGCCTGATCGCAGTCGTGCCGGCCACGCTGTTCTGGCGGCATACGCTGCATCTGTTCTGCTTCGTGGTGGTGTTCGCGCTGACGTACGTGTGGCTCTACGTGAGCATCGTGCGGTTCAAGTCGCCGAGATGGATGGTAGTGAGGCGAGCCAAGCGGTAACGAAAAAGGCGCTCAACATGAGCGCCTTGTGCTTTCCGATGCATGATCGCTGCGAAGAGCCACCGCGACCACCTTTCCTTTCCTGCTTACGAAGCCCGCGTTGCCGGCGCTACGCTATGCAACGCCGGCGCCGTAGCCGGCTGGTACTCCGGCACCCAGCGGCGCAGATCGCGCCGGACCTCCTGGTCGCTCGGGACACGGTGCTGCATTAGCCAGGGAAGCAGTTCGTCGAGCAGATTGTCGGGCGCTTCACGCGCCTGCGCGATACGCAGCTTCGGATGCGGCGTGCGCGTGGTCGCTTCGTCGTCGGCTAGCAGTTCCTCATAGAGCTTCTCGCCGGGGCGCAGCCCCGTAAAGACGATGCGGATATGTTCCTCGCTGAAGCCATACAGTCTGATCAGGTCGCGCGCCAGATCGACGATCTTGACGGGCTCGCCCATGTCGAGAATGAAAATCTCGCCGCCGTGACCCATGCTCGACGCTTGCAGCACGAGTTGCGACGCTTCGGGGATCGTCATGAAAAAGCGCGTGATTTCCGGATGCGTGACCGTAACCGGCCCACCCTTCGCGATCTGCTGTTGAAACTTGGGGATGACGCTGCCCGCGCTACCGAGCACATTGCCGAACCGCACGGTCTCGAACTGCGTGCGTGTGCTGGTCTGCTGTAACGCCTGGCAAGCCATTTCCGCGAGACGCTTGCTCGCGCCCATGACATTGGTCGGATTCACCGCCTTGTCGGTGGAAATCAGCACGAAGTGCTTCACGTCGTGGCGAATCGCGGCGCGCGCGACACGGTATGTGCCCAGCACGTTGTTGCGCACCGCCTGCCACGCGTTCAGTTCTTCCATCAGCGGCACGTGCTTGTAGGCCGCGGCGTGAAAGAGAATGTGCGGTGTGTAGCGCGACAGTACCTGGTCGAGCAGCAGGGAGTCTTTTGCGTCGCCTATCACCGGCACCACGGAAAGCTTCGGAAAGCGCTCGTGCAGTTCTTCCGTGAGGCGGTACATCGCGTATTCGGACAGATCGAAAGCGATCAGCTGGGCAGGTTCGAAGCGCAGAATCTGACGGCACAGTTCGGAGCCGATCGAACCGCCCGCGCCGGTCACCATCACCACGCGGCCGCTCAACAGTGCCTCGACGTGCGGCATGTCGATGCGCACCGGCTCGCGGCCGAGCAGGTCTTCCAGATCGATCTGACGCACGCGCGACAGGAACGCTTCGCCTTGCGTCAGCGTGGTCAACGCGGGGAGCACCATAGCCCGCACGCCGGCGCGTACGCACAGCGTCGCCACGCGGCGCTGCGCATCGACCGACGCCGAAGGGATCGCGATGATCGCGTGCTCGACCTTCATGTCCGTAGCCCAGTGCTGCAGGTCGCTAATCGGCCCCCAGACCTTGTAGCCGTAGATTTCGCGGCCCTGCTTGGCCGGGTCGTCATCGAGCAGACCCACCAGGCGCCATTCGCTCGAACGCGAGAGTTCGCGCGCCAGGTTCGCGCCGGCGTTGCCCGCGCCGAGCACTACCACCGGCTTGCCTTGTCCCACCAGGCCGCCGTAGAGATAGAACTCCTTGGACGCGCGATAGAGCGCGCGCGAACCGCCCATAGCGAGAAACAACAGCAGCGGAGATACAGCGAGCACGGAGCGCGGAATGATGGGATGCGGCTGGACCATGACGGCCACCATCATCATCACGAACGCGCCGGCGAGCACGGCTTTCGCGATGCGCATCAGGTCAGGCAGGCTCGCGAACACCCACATGCCCCTGTACAGGCCAAAGATGCGGAACATCACCCCGTAGACGGGAAGAACCCAGATGAGTGTCCTGACCGCGCCGGACCAAAACTCGACCGGAACGTAGCCGTTGAAGCGGATCAGGTATGCCGCGAGCCAGGCGCCTGCGACCGCGCAGAGGTCGAAGGCGAAGGCGCTAAATGATAGCCATGAGGCTTTGTGTCGAAACATCGGCGTCACACCTCAGGTTGTTCGGAATCTGCTATCCGGAATCGACGCCAGCGTGAATCGACTCCGATACCAATCAATACCAGCACGATCACCCATGCGCCAACGCTACACCATTGAACGGCTGAAGACCAGCCGAGCAAGGTTAGAGCAAGGACTATACCAGTCGCCATTACCACGTACCACAGGATGGCGGTCTTCGAATGCCCGAGCCCGTACTGGACCATGCGTTGATAGTAGTGTTCACGGTGTGCCTGCCAGATTTTTTCGCCGCGCAGAAGCCTTCGCAGGAGCGTGACCGACGCGTCGCCGATGAACGGCGAAAACACCAGCGCGGGAAACCAGACCGGCCAGACGCCGGCGCTCCAGCCCCAGTAGCCGAAAGCGCCCGCCAGAAAACCGAGCGGAATCGATCCGGCGTCGCCGAGGAAGACCTTCGCAGGGTGAAAGTTGAAGACCAGAAACCCGGCGGCGGCGCCCGCGGCGGCGGCTGAAGCCAGGCTGAGTTCCAGCGACGGATGGACCGCGATCGCAGCGCCGGCCGCGTAGCCCGCGAAGCCGAACAACGTCATGCCGCCGGCCAGGCCGTCCGCGCCATCCATGAAATTGTAAAGATTGACCAGCCACAACAGTAAAAATGACATGCCCGCCAGCAGCCAGAGCGGCACGGGCGCCGGGTGCGCCCCGACGAAGATCGCCACCGCGGCGAGGTGCGCCGCGAATCTGATCCGTGCGGGCAGTCCGCGCCGATCGTCGATCTGCGAGACCGCGGCCAGCGCCGCAGCGCACAGCGCGGCCAGCCAGAGGTGCGGCGCGAGGACAACGGTTGCCAGGACCACCACCGGGACGATGCCCCAGCCGCCCACACGCGGCGTGGGCCGCGTGTGCAGCGAGCGGTCGTTGGGAATGTCGGTGGCGAGACGCCAGGCGAGACCGGTTTTGAGCAAAGCCCAGAGGATGGCCGCGCAGGCGCAAGCCGAGGCGATCGCGATCAGGATCGCGATCGTCCAGCCCGGCAACGTGAAAAGGAACATCAGCATGCGCGCCTCAATGCGTGGATCGATACCAACGGGCTGTCTCGGCCAGCCCTTCGTCGGTGGAATACGGAGCCTGCCAGTTCAGCACCGCGCGGATCCGGCTGGTGTCCAGTTGCAAGGATCCCACCAGCCGGTCGACTTGCGCCGTGCGGCCTGTCAGGCGGCCCGCGAGGTGCAGCCAGCTTGCGGGCAGGGGCAGCAGGCGGGCGGGTTTGTGCAGATGCCGGCCGAGGGAGCGCGCGAGTTCCGCGACGGTGAGGGCGTCGCTGTCAGCCACATGAAAAGTCCGGTGCGCGGCGCGCGGATCGGTTGCGCAATGCATCAGCGCGTCCGCGAGGTTGTCGACGTAGACGAGGCTGCGGCGCGCGTCGATTGCGCCGAGCGGCAACGGAAAGCCCTTCCAGATCGCGTCCATCAGCCTCAGGAAATTCGCGCGCACCTGTGGTCCATAGACCAGAGGGAGGCGCACGATCACCACCTCCAGACCGGTTTCCTCGCCGTAGCGCGTCAGTGCCTGTTCGGCCGCAAGCTTCGAGCGCCCGTAGGCGTCCTGCGGCGTGGGCGGATCGTCTTCCCGCAATGGCCGGCCCGCGTCGCTCTCGGCAATTGCCTTGACGCTGCTGGCGAAGACGAAACGCCGCACGCCATGACGCCAGGCCGCCTTCGCGACGCGCAACGCGCCCTCGACGTTGGTGGCGTGGAACGCGGCATCGGGATCGGCTGCGGTATCGCGCATCACATGCACGCGCGCCGCCAGATGGGCGACACAGTCGACCTGAAGCGCAGCGGGCCAGTTGGTGTCGACGCCGGCGAAATCCGGCTGGGTCTCGACCCACTCGTTCACGCCTCGCTCAAGTTGCCCCGCCTGGCGTACGAGTCCGCAGACGGTGTGGCCCGACTGCATCAACACGCGGCATAGCGCGTGGCCGACGAATCCGTTGGCGCCCGTCACCAGCACGCGGCTCATAGCCACTTCCAGCCGAAGCGATTGAAGAACTTGTATGCTGAAGACATGAACATACGGATATGCGCAGAGCCCTTGCGCGCTGCGCCGCCGCCGTGGTGCAGCACGCGCACGGCGGGCGTGTAGACGACGCGGGTGACGTCATGCGCGCGAAGACTCAAATCATAGTCTTCGAAGTAAAGGAAATAGCGGGCATCAAAGCCCGCCAGCTGCTTCAAGGCCGTCATGCGAAACAACATGAAACAGCCGCTGACGATGGGCGGATCCCACACTGTGTCGCGCGCGTTGATCCGATCCCGCATCTCGTAGCGTGCGAGTCGACGGACAAACAGCCGACGCATTCCAGACGGCAGAAAGCCGCGCACAAACAGATCGAGCAAAGTGGGGTAGCGCCGGCACAAGAACTGCTGCGCGCCATGCTCGTCCCCGATCCACGGCGTGATGAGACCTGCTTCGGGGTGCGCGTCGAAAAAGTCCAGCCCTTCGCGAAGCGCGTCGCGCGCCAGATCGATGTCGGGGTTCAGGACGAGGTGATAACGGCTGGCGCTACGCTCGATTGCCAGATTGTGGCCCCTGCCGTAGCCTACGTTACCTTGCCCCGTGATGACCGCACAAACGACATTGCGGGCTCGGAGTTCATCCAGCGAGGCCGAGACGTCGGGCAAGCCGCCGTTGTCCACCAGATACAGCGCGACCGGGAGCCGGGGTCGGCTGATGTGCAGCGCATCACACGCGGCGGCGAGACCCGTGAGCGTGGATACCAACTGTTCTGTATGCGGGTGGTAGACCACCACCGACACGGACAACCCGTCGGACTCGGGATGCAGAGAGCATGTTTCTTTCATGTGTAGGAACTGCGTGCCTTATGGCGGGCACTTCGAGAAAATGCCGCGTTGCGTGCGCGCAACAAACCCGCAGTTTGCTCAAATTTTCGATTTTCGGCAACTCGTCTTTCTGATTGTTACGTCCGATACGATTTCAGCAATCTTCCTTTATTCCGATTTGATCAGGATGACCTGCATCGAAATTGGGCACTTTACCCGTAAGGTTGTGCGCATTATTGCGGAATAGTAAAGTAACGCCGCCAAACTCCAACCGTTCGGTAATCGGCCGAAACTCCGGCGATAGCGCAGCGCCACAGCTGGCGGCAAACCGCTCACCAACTCGAACCGCCCACAGGGCAGACTGAATGCGCAGCAGACCACTCGTCGTCGACCTCGATGGCACATTGATTCGCTCAGACATCCTGATCGAGTCAGCCTTTGCCTATCTGAAGGCAGCCCCGCAACGCTTTTACGAGCCGCTCCTCTGGCTCGCGCGCAATGGCAAGTCCGGTTTGAAGGCTGGCCTCGCCGACGCGACGAAGGTGGATGTCGCCGTGCTGCCCTACGACGCCACTGTACTGCAATGGTTGAAGAGGGAACGCGACGCGGGCCGCTCACTGGTGCTGGCCACCGCGAGTCACGAACGTTATGCGCAGGCCATCTCCGCCCATCTGGGCCTGTTCGACAAAACATTTGCAACGAACGGCAACATCAACCTGTCCGCTCACAACAAGCGGGATATGCTGGTCGCCGAGTACGGCGAAAAAGGCTTCGATTATGCGGGCAATTCGCATGACGACATAGCGGTCTGGCAATCTGCAGAGCGTGCGTACGTGGTCAATCCGTCGAACGGGGTGGAACGCGCCGCCCGCAGGATCGGCAATGTCGAGCGCGTGATCGAATCGCGCCCTCCCACGATCAGGACTTGCGCCAAATCCTTACGCCTGCATCAATGGCTGAAGAATCTCCTCATTTTCTTGCCGTTACTGGCTGCACATAAGCTGTCCTCCCCTGGATTAACGGTTGCCGCGCTTGTGGCATTTCTCACATTCGGCTTGTGTGCCTCCAGTGTCTACCTGCTGAACGACCTGCTCGATCTCGAAGATGACCGTCACCACCCCGTGAAACGCCAGCGCCCGCTTGCGTCCGGCGCGCTGCCGCTCACATGGGGGCTTGCGCTCTTTCCCGTCTTACTGGTGGGTGCTTTCTCCACGGCGTGGCTTTTCCTGCCCTGGCAATTCTCCGCGGCGCTCTTTGGCTACTACGCATTGACGCTGGCCTATTCGATGTTCCTGAAACGCCAGGTAATGGTCGACGTTGTCGTACTGGCCATGCTCTACACAATGCGTATCATCGCCGGCACGGCGGCAGTCGACGCACAACTGACTTTCTGGCTGCTCGCTTTCTCGATGTTCATCTTCCTGAGCCTCGCGCTCGTCAAGCGATATGCCGAACTGCACTCGATGAAAGTGCGCGGCGTCGTCAAGACACGCGGGCGCGGCTATGTGGCGAGCGACCTGTCGCTTATCTCTTCACTTGGAACGGCTTCCGGCTATCTGGCCGTGCTCGTGCTTGCGCTCTATATTCAGGACGCGAAAACCGCCAGCATGTACCGCCACCCGCAGGTCATCTGGCTCGCCTGTCCGCTGTTGCTCTACTGGGTAAGCCGCACCTGGATCATTGCGCATCGCGGCCTGATGCACGACGACCCGATCGTTTTCGCCGCGCGCGACCGCGTGAGCCTGGCTGTCGTTGTTCTTTGCGGCCTGATCTTCTGGGCCGCGATCTAGCCGATGAAAACAGTTCTGTCATGGGGGCGTTTCCCGCATGTACCGCAGGAAGCGCATGCAATCTCATGGCGTGACGCTGCGCGCGCCACGTGGTTGGAGGCGGCCCGGGAAAGCGGCACCGCCCTTGCCTTCGGCAACGGCCGTAGCTATGGAGACAGTTGCCTCGCCGCATCGGGACATGTCGTGCAAACACTGCCGCTCGACCGGCTGATTGCTGCGGACTGGCAGACCGGCGTATTGCGCGCGGAGCCGGGCGTCACGCTGGAGCAGATTCTCGACGTCGCCATTCCACGCGGCTGGATGCTGCCGGTAACGCCGGGCACGAAATACGCAACTTTGGGCGGAGCAATTGCCAACGACGTCCACGGCAAAAATCACCACTTGCGCGGCACCTTCGGCCGGCACGTGCGCCGCTTCGCCCTCGCGCGCAGCGACGGCTCGCAGTTCGAATGCTCGCCCGACGAGCAACCCGGGTTCTTCGCAGCGACGATTGGCGGCCTCGGACTCACTGGCCTGATCCTGTGGGCGGAAATCCAGTTGATGCCGATCCGCTCGAGCATGATCAATATGACAAGTATCCGGTTCGGTGATCTCGACGAGTTCTTCACGTTGTCGGAACGCCTCGATCCGTTGCACGAATACAGCGTCGCCTGGGTGGATTGCCAAAGCCGCGGTTCAGCCCTCGGACGCGGCATCTTCATGGTCGGCGACCATGCGACCGACGGACCGCTCGAAGTCACGCGGCGAAAGAAACGCACCGTGCCGTTCACGCTGCCGATTCCGGTATTCAACCGCTTTACCTTGCGCGTGTTCAACGAGCTCTACTATCAGAAACAGCAGCGCGGCGAAGTATTCGCAAAGGTCACTTACGACGACTACTTCTACCCGCTGGACAGCCTGTTGGAATGGAACCGAATCTACGGGCGGGCGGGCTTCCAGCAATACCAATGCGTAGTGCCGTCGATCACGGCGCATGACGCGACTCGCGCCATCCTCGACGCGATTGCCGGGAGCGGCACTGGCTCGTTTCTCGCCGTGCTGAAACGCTGCGGTGATCTGCGCTCGCCAGGCCTTTTGTCGTTTCCGCTCGAGGGCACATCCCTTGCTCTGGACTTTCCCCAGCGCAACGAATTGAATACCCGGCTCTTTGCGAAACTCGACGCCATCGTGCGCGAAGCCGGCGGCCGGATCTATCCAGCCAAAGACGCACATATGCCCGGTGCCGACTTTCGCGCCGCCTATCCTCAATGGCAGCAACTCGAAGCGCTGCGGGACCCTGCAATGCTTTCGCGTTTCTGGGAACGGACCACTCGAACATGAAAAACATTCTTATCGTCGGCGCGACGTCGGCGATTGCCATCGCCTGCGCACGCCACTGGGCAACCCAGGGCGCACGCTTTTTCCTGGTTGCCCGCAACGGCGAACGCCTTCAGCAGGTGGCGGCGGATCTGAGCGCGCGTGGGGCGCAACTGGCGGCCTGCCATCAACTCGATATCGATCGCCTGGATCTGCATTCCGGTATGCTCGAACATTGCCAGAGGGAGCTTGGCGCACTCGATATCGTACTGGTCGCGCCCGGCACCTTGCCGGACCAGACCGCCTGTCAGGCCGACCCCGCCGTAGCCGTGCGTGAATTCAACACGAATGCAGTTTCGGTGATTGCGCTGCTGACACCGATTGCCAATATCCTGGAAGCACAGAAGCGCGGTGCGCTGGCGGTGATCTCGTCCGTAGCGGGCGACCGCGGCCGGCCCTCGAACTATCTGTACGGTAGCGCGAAGGCCGCGCTTTCCGCGTTTTGCGAGGGACTGAATGCGCGCCTGTTCAAAGCCGGCGTACACGTTCTGACGGTCAAACCGGGCTTCGTGGCAACGCCGATGACAGCGGGTCTGCCGTTGCCCGGACCACTCGTCGCGACGCCCGATCAGGTTGCGGGCGATATCGTGCGCGCCGTCGATAAACGCAAGGACGTGTTGTACACACGTTGGTTCTGGGCGCCGATCATGTTGATCATTCGCTCGGTGCCGCGGTTCCTGTTCAAGCGGGCGTCGTTATGAGGCCGGCGTCCACACGGATCAGGTCTTGCGCCGTCGGCGTCGGGGCGCTCATCGCACTGATCGCGCTCTGCGTGCTTTACGTTCCACTCGCGCCAAGGCTACCGACCCCGGGGCTCGACGCTTCATGGATGTATGCGTTGAACGAGGGGATTGCACGGCATCTGGTCTTCGGCCGCGACATCGTATTCACGTTCGGCCCGCTCGCTTCCGCCTATACGCGTCAGTTTCACCCGGCGACGTTGTCGATCATGGATATCAGCAGTGCATTGATCGCCCTCTCGATGTGGGCCGGCGTACTGCTGGCGTTCGCGCGGCGCTGGGCCTTGTCGTTCCTGCTGATAATCGTCGTGATCGCACCATTCGAGATACGGGATGCGGCATTCACGATGCCCGAGTTCCTGTTCTTCGTAGCGTGCGTGCGCGTGAGCCTGCCGGAGCAGGACGCCTACCATCTGCCGGTCAATTCGCGCACCGTCATGCTGCTCGCGCTGGCATCGTTGAGCATCGGACTTGTTCCGCTCGTCAAGGGTAGTTTTGCCGGTGTTGCTGCGACGCAGGCATTGCTGGGAATCATCGCACTCCTCTGCGGCCGCCGCCTCCATATCGCCGCGCTCGTGGTGGTCGTGCCGGCTGTCGCGATGATCGCCGCGTGGACCTGGTGCGGACAGCCTGTCGAGGCGCTACCGGCGTTCTTCATCGCGCAATCGCCAATTATCAGCGGCTATGCCGAGGCGATGTCGTACCCCGGGCCCAAGGGCGCCGTCGCCTACTATGTGATCGCTTCGGTCATCTTGACCGCGTGTATATGGCGCACATGGAAACTGCCGCGGCTGTTCCGCGCGATAGCGATGCTCGGCACCGTGCTCTACCTGTTCATCTCGTTCAAAGCCGGCTTCATCCGTCAGGACGCGCATACCATCATCGCGGGCGGCGCACTGCTGCTGGTCACGATCTGGGCCGCGTCGCTCGTCAATGTCCGTACGGCAGTCGTATTGATGGCGATCAGCGCGATCTGCGCCTATTCCGTTCTGCCGAGGCAATACTCGCCACGCGCGCTGCGGGACGTGTCGATCGAGTCATATCGCAGTATGGTGGGTGCCGCGCTACATCCGCCGACGCCCGACGATCTGCGTGCAGCATTCCGCGCCGCGAACCAGGCCATCGCGGCACAATCTCCGCTGCCGAAAACCTTGGGCACCGTGGACGTGTATCCCGATGATCTTTCGACGATCTTCGCCAATGGTCTCACGTGGTCGGGGCGCCCCGTGTTCCAGAGCTACTCGGCCTACACACCGGTGCTCGAAGCAGCCAATGCACAGCATCTGCTCGGGGCAACCGCGCCCGACACAGTCTTTTTCGAGATCGCGCCGATCGACGGTCGCCTCGCGTCGCTGGAAGAAGCCAGCAGTTGGCCGATTCTGCGGTCCCGGTATGCGATCAGCGAAGTCGGTCCGCGCTATATCGTCATGAAGCGTCAACGCCCGGTTGTACTTGCCGACCCCACGTTGCTCTCAGAGGGCCCGTTCCTGCTCAACGCGCCCATTCCCGTGCCTCACAGCGACCAGCCTGTGCTGGCAAAGGTCGGAATCGGCCAGTCGCTGGCCGGTCGGGTGCTTTCCACCCTCTTCCGCTCGCCGACCATGCAGATCGAATTGACCCTCGATAACGGCACAGTCGTCACGCGCCGCTACATACCGGCGATGGGTACGACGGGATTCATCGTTTCGCCTTTCGTCGAATCGAACGAAAGCTTCGTACGGCTGGCAAAAGACGACGCGAATCAACTGCGCGTGACATCCGTGAGATTCGTGTCGAACACGCCGTGGTTCTGGACCCGCCAGTTCCGCGTCGAGTTTCTCGGACTCGGTCCGGTCGGGAAATGACAAAGCCGTATGCCGGAAAGTGCCGATCTGCGGGCAACGGACTGAGCCGACGCGATAGCCCGCAGACGCACCGAAGCAAACTTCTTCGGACTGTATAATTCCGATCCCGCGAACCGCAATGGTGACCGCAATTGAATGAGCGCATGAATCAAACCCGCATCCTTCTGCCCGGCGGCGCCGGCCTCGTCGGCCAGAACCTTGTCGCGCGACTCAAAGCGCGCGGGTATCACAATCTGGTCGTGCTCGACAAGCACAAAGCCAACCTGGAAGTGCTTCGCAAGGTCCACGCGGATGTGACGGCAATTTACGCGGACCTCGCGGAGGCAGGCGACTGGGCAAAGCACTTTGAAGGCGCCGACCTCGTCGTCATGCTGCAGGCACAGATCGGCGCACCGACACTCGAGCCCTTCATTCGCAACAATATTACGTCCACGCGCAATGTGCTAGACGTAATCAAGCGCAATCGCATTCCGTACACCGTGCATATCAGCTCGTCCGTGGTGAATTCGGTGGGCGAGGATTTCTATACGGACACGAAACGCGAGCAGGAAGAGATCGTACTCGCATCGGGCATCGACTGCGTGGTACTGCGGCCTACGTTGATGTTCGGCTGGTTCGACCGCAAACATCTGGGCTGGCTGTCACGCTTCATGCATCGCGTACCGGTGTTCCCGATTCCCGGCAGCGGTAAATATATGCGGCAGCCCCTCTATGTCGGGGACTTCTGCAATGTGATCATCAGTTGCGTCGAGTCGCGCATCAAGGGCCAGGCGTTCAATATCACCGGTCTTGAACGGGTCGACTACATCGACATCATCAGGCAGATCAAACGCGCCACTCGCGCACGGTGCGCGATCGTGCGGATTCCGTACGGTCTGTTCTATGTGCTGCTGAAGGTTTATGCTCTGTTCGACAACAACCCGCCTTTCACTGCAGACCAGCTCAAAGCGTTGACAGCAGGCGACGAATTCGAAGTGATCGATTGGGAAGGTATCTTCAGGATTCGTGCTACGCCATTCGCGAAGGCTATGGACGAGACCTTCAACGATCCGACGTACAGCCATATCGCACTGGAATTCTGAACCTGGCCAGCTCATGAGCGAAAAACGCATTGCAGTACTCGGCGCCGGACCAATGGGCCTCGGAGCCGCCTACCAGCTCGTCAAGGACGGGCGCAAACCGGTTATTTTCGAAGCGGACGACCGGGTCGGCGGAATGGCTGCGTGCTTCGACTTTGGCGGCCTCTCCATCGAACGTTACTATCATTTCCACGCCATTTCCGATCACGCTTTTTTCGATGTGCTGCGCGAGCTCGGCCTCGAAGAAAAACTGCAGTGGCACGAAACGAAGATGGGTTATTTCTATCAAGGTCGCGTGCAACCGTGGGGCAACCCGATCGCGCTGCTCAAGTTCAAAGGGCTGAGCCTGCAAGCCAAATTCCGCTACGGCCTGCATGCGTTTCTCTCGACGAAGCGCAACGACTGGAAGCCACTCGATCATGTTGAGGCGACGGGCTGGATCCGCCGCTGGATTGGTGAAGAAGCGTGGGAGGTGTTGTGGCGGCGCCTGTTCGACTACAAGTTCTACGATTACGCGTACAACCTCTCCGCAGCGTGGATCTGGAGCCGTATCCGCCGTATTGGCCGGTCGCGCTATAACCTCTTTCACGAAAAGCTCGGCTACCTGGAAGGCGGTTCCGATACGTT
The DNA here is from genome assembly GCF_902459535.1 of Paraburkholderia dioscoreae. Lineage (NCBI taxonomy): Bacteria > Pseudomonadati > Pseudomonadota > Betaproteobacteria > Burkholderiales > Burkholderiaceae > Paraburkholderia > Paraburkholderia dioscoreae. Next base: position 794,672 of record NZ_LR699553.1, on the reverse strand, counting down.
GCTGGAAGGTATGCGCCGTTATATTGAGGCCAACGGCGGCGAGTTTCGTCTTCGCACACCCGCGCAGAAGGTCGTAATCGAGAATGGCAAGGTCACCGGCATCGAAGCCGGCGGCGAGTTCCTGCCGTTCGACAAGGTTATCAGCACAATTCCGCTTCCCTACGTGCCGCGCGTAATGCCGGATTTGCCGACCGACATTCTTGAGGCGTTCCGCAGCGTCAAAAACGTGGCCGTGGTGTGCATTATTGCGAAGCTAAAGAAACCGGTAACCGAAAACTTCTGGCTGAACACCAACGATCCGGAGATGGATATTCCCGGCATCGTTGAATACACGAACCTGCGACCGCTCGATCATCACGTCGTCTACGTGCCTTTCTATATTCCGGGTGAGCATCCGAAGTATCAGGAACCGGATTCGGCATTCATCGACAAAGTGAAGCGCTATCTGATGAAAATCAACCCGGCACTGAAGCCGGACGATTTCATCGACGTACGGGCGAGCCGGTATCGCTTCGCGCAACCAATTTGCGAACCGGGTTATCTCGATCGGCTACCCCCGATCCAGTTGCCGGTGGAAGGCCTGCTCGTGGCCGACACGTCCTATTACTACCCCGAAGACCGTGGCATCTCCGAGAGTATTGGGCTGTCGCGCAAGATGGCGAGGATGATATGACGCGGGCGCACGCCGTAGTCAGGCGCACCTTCGTCTCGAAGAGCTTTCTACTGTTCCTGTTGACCGGCGGTTTTGCCGCCGCGGTCAACTGGGGCAGCCGAATCGTCTATAACAGGTGGATGCCGTACTCGGCGGCAATTGTCGTCGCGTATATCACTGGGATGGTGACGGCGTTCGTGCTGGCGAAGCTGTTCGTGTTTACGAAGAGCACACAGTCGGCAGGGCGATCAGTGTTCTTCTTTACGCTCGTGAATCTGGTTGCCGTCGTGCAGACCTGGGCTGTTAGTGTCTGCCTGGCGTATTACCTGTTTCCGCGGATGGGGATGACCTGGCATGCGCGCGATATCGCACATGCCGTTGGTGTCGCTGTACCCGTGTTTACGAGCTACGTGGGCCATAAGAGGTGGAGCTTCAGGCACTGAAATGAAAGTGCGGCCGCAGCCTGCTCCGTAGAGTAAATGGATGCGTAAGCGGGATACGTCGGTATCTGGAGCAAAGAGTGACCGTGCCGCAAGCTCTCGGTAATCCACAGCCCGTCATTACATACTGAAAGCATCACGATGCCGACGCATCTGCCTCCCTACGGCCGCCCACCACCCTCTCCCTCACGAACGAATATTCACACCATTCGCCGAATAACCCGCCACCTTCGGCGAGAACTTGCGGCGCAAAGCGCGCGCGCCATTCTGCGCCGGCACTTCCACTAACCTGTTCATCACGTAGCCGAGCAGAAGCGCCCCAAACACCGTCGCGAACCATACCGGCACTGCGCCGAATCGCGGATAGAGAACAACCAGCGACACGCTCAACACCACATAGTGGTTGAGATACAGGCTGTAGGATATCTTGCCGAGCCAATGGCCCACGCGGTAGATCCAACCCGGCTGGATCGTAAACGACAGTGCCATCAGCAGGAATGCTCCGGTTGAAGAACCCAGATCGCCGAAGATCCGAGCGCCCATGCTCCAGGGATTGTCGAACGGATAAGCGACCAGCGCCAGCGCGACGATCCACAATACGGCGCGCGACCTCGGCTGCAACGCATGCGCCCATGACAGGATCCTCGTCCGGCACGAGTAGAACCACGCTCCGATCACGAAGAAAGTACCATAGTGCGTGGTCAACAGCGCATCCTGAAGCGGCCACGGAATATGGCTTGGCGACCCGGCCAGCGCGGCTATGCCGATCAGCGTGGAGCTGATAACCGCGAGAATGACCGCCTTGAATCGAAGATGCTGCACGAGAAAGGCAATCACCGGAAACGCCAGCGACAACCTCATCTCGTGCACGATCGACCACATGGGCGGATTGATGACCGACGTATCGTAGCTGCCGATCATCTTCAGATGATCGAGGATCATCTGCTTGTCCGGATGCGGATGCGCCGTATACATCCAGCCCTTTTCCCAGACGAAACCGGCACGGGCAACGAGCCAATAGATGCCTAGTGCGACCACGAGCGACGCGATGAACGGCGGATACAGCCGCACGATACGCGCGGCAGCAAACGTCACATAGCGGCGCGAACGCAGTTCGCCATACATGTGCGCGAGCGCGTAGCCGCTGAGCATGAAGAACACGATCACCGCCTGGTGTCCGCCCCACAGCACGCGCAGCGGCGTCCACTTGAGGTAGCCCCAGAGAGGTTCGACCTTGTAGAGGCCTGCTACGGTCGTATGGGCGAACACCACGATCAGCGCGGCATAGCCTCGCAAGATGTCCAGCGAAGGGGCTCGGTCATTTCCCGCGCGCGCCGAATCCGCCATATGCCGCCTCTCCACCGCATTCATTTGTAAGACAACGATTCTATCAGCTATCGCACACGCGGCTTTCGGCCCGGTTTGGGATTTCGGCGCGGACGCGCTCGGGGCGGGTAACGGGGGCTCAGATCATCCGCGGCCCGAGTTGTAACCGACCAGTTCAGACCAGTTCGCTACCAAACCTTTCCGTGGGAGTAATTGGCAACTATCTGTAATAATAAGAAAGATAGATCGTGGCCTACTGGACAACTTGATGAGCGAGAGAGACAAGACGGTCGACGTGCTTCGGGGGCTCGGCATCATCACCGTCGTGGCGGGGCATGCGTGGAGCGGCACCGGCTTACCGCCGTTCTCACCCTATTCGTTTCATATGCCGCTGTTCTTCTTCCTGTCAGGCCTCTTTTTCAGAGAGGAGCGGATCGAGGCGCCGATCGCTTTCGTACTGAAAAATGCGCGCACCCTGTTGCTGCCCACCACGATTTTCTTCCTCGTGTATGCGCTCTTCTGCCAACTGATACGCGCAGCAGGTTTCGTGAACCTCTGGCAACCGTTTTCAATCTCGAATGTGTTGTTCAATCAGTTCGGTAACGCGGCAGCATACGGATTCACCGCGCCGTACTGGTTTATTCCCTGCCTCTTCTTTGTCCGGGTGTATTTCGGACTCGTGCACACGCGACTGAACGCGCTTCTCGCGGGTATGGCGCGGGGGCGTGAAGTGGTCCTGCAAATCTTCTGGGCCTTGATTTACCTGCTTGGAGCAGGCTTCGCCGTGCATGCTTCCCGGCATATGTACTTTGAAGGCCGCGTCACTACGAGTGAAATCGTTGTACTGCGAATCATCTTCGCCGCTTTCTTCTACTATGCCGGCTATCTGGCGGCCCGCTGGAAAGCAACGCGATTTCTGCCGAACGTGCTGTTACTCGTGGCCTTATACATAGTTCAGCAACAACTATGGGCGACCGGAAAGACTCTGGACTTCTGGATGCAGGTCATGAAATTTGAGCATCCTGTTCTGCCCATCGTGACAAGTCTCACTGGAATCGCCTTCATGTATGGCGTGGCCGGCATAATCTCGAACAACCAGATATCAAAGAAGATACTGGCCTTCATCGGCGAAAACGGACTGCCGATCGTGTTCCATCAACTGCTCGCGTTCTTTCTCGTCAACGCGGTGCTCTGCGGCCTTGGCGCGATCAACCCGGCGGACGTGAAAAACAACTACTTCCAGTGGCATACCGAGCACATGTGGTACGTCTATGTGCTTGCCGGCATCGCCGTGCCGATCGCGCTCGACCGCTACGTTCTGAAACCGCTTGGCCACCTGGTCAAGACACTTTGGCACCGGCCCGCCACCGGAACTTGACAGCAGCGGGCCGCGCCGGCTCAGAACGCCTTATTCCGAAGCAAACATGGACTTCAGAACCTCGACGATCTGCCTGCCCGCCGTCCCGTCGCCAAACGGATTCTTCCCAGCGGACATTGCCTGATAAGCAGCCTCGTCATCGAGCAGACGGGCGGTCTCGCCGACAATCGTGTCGACATCCGTACCGACCAGCTTATTGACGCCCGACTCGACCCCTTCCGGCCGCTCGGTCACATCGCGCATCACCAGAACCGGCTTGCCCAATGCCGGACCCTCTTCCTGAATGCCGCCCGAGTCGGTCAGGATAATGTGGCTCGCCGCCATGAGCCGCAGGAACGGCTTATACGTCAGCGGCTCTTCCAGATAGATGCCGGCCTGATCGCTCAACACGCGGTTGACCACTTCCCGAACCTTCGGATTCATATGCACCGGATAGACGATCCGCACGTCCGGATGCGCCTCGGCAATTTTCCGCAACGCGGTGCAGATGTTCTCGAACCCGGGGCCGAAGCTCTCGCGACGATGCCCCGTCACCAGCACGATCCGCCGCCCTTCCGCCAGTGCGCCCTCGACTCGCTCCGGCAACGCGACCTGTTCGTTCCTCAAGCGCTCGAGCATTAGATACAACGCATCGACCACGGTATTGCCCGTCACGAATATTCGGTCGGCAGGCACCTGTTCGGCAAGCAGGTTCTTCTTCGACAATTCCGTCGGCGCGAAATGAACGTCGGTCACGAGCGACGCCACGCGTCGATTGAGCTCTTCGGGAAACGGCGCGGCCATGTCATGACTGCGCAGCCCGGCTTCGATATGGCCGACGCGAATGCGCCGATAGAACGCCGTCAAGGCGGCCACCTGAACGGTCATCGTATCGCCTTGCACGAGGACGATATCGGGTGAATGAGCGGCGAGGAATTCGTCGATCGCGGTGAACAGCCGGGCACTCAGTCCCGCCAGCGTCTGATTCTGCGACATCACGTCCAGACTCGCGTCCGGTGTCATGCCGAAGTCCGCGAAAGCCTGCATCAACATTTCCCGATGCTGCCCGACCGAACACAGGCACACGTCGAAATCGTCTTGCGCCGCGCGCAGCGCCTGCACCACCGAAATGACCTTGATCGCTTCCGGCCGCGTGCCGGCGAACACCACTACTTTTTTCTTTGCCATGGTAAATATCCTATGAGACCGGCCGCTTCAGACCACTTCGGGTCGTGCATCGGTCAACTTGACGTAACGGCTTTGACGCTGAGGGCGATAAGACGCATAGCGAACGCAATCGGCGTTCGTTCTCGTCAGGATGGAAGCGAAAATCTCCGCGTGCCGCGTATAGGCTTCCGCCGGCGTCATCGACTGGAACGACTGCTGGAGACCCTTGCGCGGCTGGCGCGCCGGCCGTTCGGCGTGTTCGAGAAGGGTTCTGGCCAGTTCGTCCCGAACGGCATGCAAGTCCCACTCATTCGCGATTGCCTGGAAGAACTGAGGACCGTCGAGTGTCGACCAGTCGTCGCGATAGGCACGAATCACCGTACTCGCTTCGTCGATCAGTTGCTCGCGCGCGCCGCCGACGTCGGTGGCAATCACCGGCGCATTACGTTGAAGGGCTTCTGAGATCGCCAGACTCCAGCCTTCGGTAAAGGATGGCATCACGACCGCCCGCGCCAGATCGACAAAGCGATAGACATCGGACCGGTAGCCAGGCATCGACACCACGCCTTGCAGACCGTGATGCGCAATGCGCTCCTGAAGCCGCGCGGCATACGCGGCATCCGAGTGCTTGCCGAGTATCACGAGGCGGATATCGGGCCGCTTCGCATGCGCAATCGCAAATGCATCGATCAGCAAGCCCTGACCCTTCACCGGATTGATCGAGGCAACGTTGAGAAAGACCGGACTATTCGCCGGAAATCCGAGTTGCTCGCGCAGCGCGAGATCGCGTTCCGGTTCGAGCAGCGGCATCGCGCTGCCGGAATCGCAGCCGTTCGGCACGACGATCATCCGCTGCGCGCTCAAATGGAGATTCACGTCGGCGAACATCGCGACATTGGCCGACACGCAGATATAGGCGTCCGTCACCTCGTCCGTGCGACGCCACTGTTCCTTACCCGCGGCGTCGAGCCACATGTACATGTTATGAACGGTCTGGACGAACGGAATGTTGAGCGAGGCACACACCTCGCCAAGCGAAAGCGAATAGTGAGCATTGACCAGCGCCACCTTCCGCTCGACCAGCGCTGCGCGAAGCTGGGCGGAATCGCGGGGCAGGCGCACGTAGTTGAACTGTCGTTGCCGGAGTTCAGCCTCGGCCTCGGCCGCGATCTCGCCGGTAACGCCGAGCATGGGCTGAAAGCCCGCCTTGCCCAACCGCTCCAGCAAGTCGAAGACAACACGTTCGAGACCGCCGACCATAAAGTTGTCGACCTGCAACATGACGGCCGGCGCCGCCAATGGGTTGAAGTCGGGAGCGTCGGGCACGATCAGCGGCTGCGCGCTATTGATTGCTTTCCAGAAACGCTGTGCGGACTCAACGACATTCGCGGGTGCGGCTTCGACGACCAAGGGATGAAGCAGCGCGAGGCCCAGGAAGACATGGTGATCGAGCGCGATGCACAAGTCCGCATGTTCGTAGACGTCGCTGCGTAACGCGTATGGATTGTCGCCAGCCTTGAATACGACCACGATCACCACGTCCGGCGACTGCGGCGCCAAAGACGGCAAATCGGCCGCGGCGATAATTTTCAGTTGTACGTCATCCGTATTCAGGTCGCTCGAGCCGTGCGCGCCGCCCGGCAGGATCGACGCGAGCGCCGGACTGGCTGCCCAACGCGGCGCGTCCGGATCGAACTGATCAAGCCACTGTGCAACGCGTCGTTCGTCGAGCAACAACGGCGCGCCTGGAACGCGCTTCGCAAGCGCTGGAGCCGGAATCGCCAGCGAAACAGGAAGCGGCCCCCTACCTGCCACACCCGTACGCCTGGCAAGCGCCCGAAACAGGCGACGCAACCGGCCTTTCCACGTTCGCGCCGCTGCTGCGCGCTGCTGTTCCTCGATCGTCGCTGCGAGACGAGACATATCTGCCTGCTCAATAGCAACGGTCTGTTTGAGAACTGCCACTTCGCCGTCCTTCTCTCTAGTAACCTTCCGAAGGCGAGCCATCTCGCCTGTCATGGCATGAATCACACCTTCGAGGCGAGCCGCCTCGTCTTTACCTTGCTGAATGACGCCTTCCAGTCGCTGGGTCTCTTTTCTCAACCCTTGAATGAAATCCTCCAGACGTCGTGTCTCGCCATACAGGAAAGTATTGCGATCCAGCAAAACCTCGATCTGCGTGTCCTTTCCTTCAAAGACGCGCTCGTAGAAGCCCCGGTGTTCACGCCAAACCAGCCCGGGCCGATAGCCGGCATCGGCCAGATAATTCAGAAGATAACAACATCGCGCGCCCAACTCGGCCAGTTGCGAAACTTCCGGGAAACCGAAACTCAACGGCCTGGTCAGATCGCCGAGAATGTTGACCCAGTCGCCCGACAAAACCCGCTGGACTTCCCGCACCGCCCGCTCCAGATACTGGCGCGCGGTCTCATAGTCGTGGCGGCCCACGGCGACGCTTGCCGCCAGGTCGAGCGCGGCGACCGTCTTGGTTGCCAGCAGCGGACTGAAAGGAACCGGGTCCATCGACGCGCACTTCAATGCCCAGACTTCGGCTCCTTCGAGATCGCCCACCGCCTGCAGGAGTTTCGCGGCCACATAACTGAGCGAGATCGACCATCGCAGATGTTGTGCGTCCTTCCTGTCCGTATCGATGTACGCCTGGATTTCCGCCACGCACGTGCGCACCGTTTCCGCCGAGGCACGTACGCCGAGAACGCGATAGGCGTGACCGCACAGCGCAGCGCCGTAGTCGGCGGTGCCGTGCGGCGCCTGCGCGAGGACGCGCGCTTGCAGGCGTCCCAATTCGGTATCGTCGCTCATGCGCGTGCCGATGGTCACCATGCTCCGAAAAAGCCACGGATTCAGCATGCTGCGGCTGTCGGGCAGCACATTGAACACCGGGGAATCGGCATGCCTGTACATCGTATCGACAAAAGCCGCTCCATTCGCGCCGACAGGGTCGAGCATCGCGACCACCAACAGATGATCGCCACCGGCCCCGGCGCGTTCGTCGAGCCCTATCTTGCGCCACGCAAAGTCCAACGCCGCACCGGCCGACAAAATGAATGCGGATTCCGGCAGCCAGCGCGCACCGGTCGAACCCGTACTGGAGCGCAGCAGTTCGGCAGGAGACTGCGGCGCGACAGAAACGTCGCTTTGGCTTTCCCGCCCCGCAAACCCGAGAATCAGGCGGCCGCCCGGCCGCACGAGGTCGGCGAGTCGCGGCCAGTCGAGCAATGTGAAGCGGCGAACATCACGGCAAATCAGTACGTCGAACGAATGGTTTGCGAGACCATCCAGTCCGCCACCGGACCACGGCTTGAAATCGACGCGGCCGGCAACGCCATACTGATTCGACGCGTAGTCGGACTGCCGCGCGTCCGTCACGATGCCAAGCACGCGACTCGCGGTCGAGTTCTGCGCCACGATGTGCGCACCGCTGCCCGGCGTATCGTCCAGCACGAGAACGGCGTCGCCGACCCGAACGAGATTGCCGATCTGCGTGAGCTCGGAGATTGCGGTTCCCGACGCGGAGTCGGTGGACCGCAAGACATCTCCGGCGGCTGCGGGGCTCCGTTGCGTCGACGCGTCTCCGGCACGCTCGAAAGCAGACACCTGGTAGCCGGCCAATGGCGGTACCGGATAAGTCAGCCGCGCAAACTGCAAGCGGGCGTGAATCCGGAAACCCAGTTCGAAGGCCTTTTTTGTAGCGTGGCCAGCCGATGCGAGGTCATTCACATCTTGCCCGGCCGGAGTCATCAGCGCGACATGGCTGATACCCGCGCCTGCAATCAACCCGAGCCAGATCGCCAGATCGGAGGACTTGCTATCTGGCGGAAAAACAACGATTGCCGAGTCGAAAGACTCGCGCTGCGCAATGTCGAGCGCCGGCGCGGCAACGGGGGCCGCTTCGATCCGGTTGGACAGGAAGCGCTGAGCGGCGCGCGCGCCGCCATCCGCGTCGAACGAGAGCACGTACGGATCGGTTCCCGCGGCCAGCAGGAAGTCGAGCGCATCAGCCGCACGAGGGCCGATGTACAGGACTTTGCCGTGCCCGAAGCAGGTTACGCATTGGCGCAGGAATGCTCGGACATCGTGGCTTGTAAACTCGGACATACTGTCAACACCAAGGTTTAGTACGGCGAGCCGTTTTATCGAAGGCGCCAGTCGTTCCGGTGCTTGCGACTGACAGGCGTCGACCTTACGAGGATGCGCCGGTGGGTGCTTCAAGTTCGGCGCGCATATGCAGATCGCAAACGCCGCCGAAGAAATGCGTGTCGACCCGCGCGCGGACCATGAAGAATGCCGCCTCGTCGATCCAGTGCAGGATCGCCTGATCGGAGAAATTCATCGACTCCTGATGAATCAGCGACGCCTGCACTTCGTAGAAGTTTTCGCCGAGCGAGCAGCGGTCCATCGTGAAGACGACGGAGTGCTCTTCGCCCGCGCGAAACTTCCGGTTCCAGAAAATGAAGCCGTCCTGCTTCGCCGCAATGAGCTCGGCGTCCTGGTTGAATGTCCCCCAGGAATACATCTTGATGCCTTCCTTATTGCGGATACGCAGGTTGACATAGAGCTTGTCCATGTCCTCACGGATCGAGAATTTCACGACGATCCTGATCGCGTCGCCGGTGTAGAACGTGGTGCATGGCTCACCTGCGCCGTCCAGTATGGAGACGTCCGTAATCAGCGCTTCCAGGCTGCCGAATTCGAATTTGCCTCCCTCGTTGCGGGCCTCGCTTTCCATCTGATCGGCTGCGTCCGCGACATTCGATACCGCCTGCGCGAGATGTCCCTCCGAGGCCGCGACCTCGAGCGGTTCGGCCGACGCCGCGGGCGCCGCCGACGCTTCAGGCGCGGCGAGCGCTTCGACCTTCGCGCCCGTGTCCGCCTTCAGCGCCTGCTTGTGCTCGGCGATCTCCTTCTGCTTCGCGAGGTTTTCCTCGTCGTGCAACAGCTTGCGATAGGCCAGTACGACTTCGCCCGAGGGCCCCGCCGCCATGACCTCGCCGTGGTGAAGCAGAATGGCGCGGTCGGTAAAGGTCCGCACCGACTCGATGTCGTGCGACACGAAGAGAATCGCGACGCCACGATCCCGAAGCTGGCGAATGCGCTGATAGCATCGCTTCTGGAACAGCGCGTCGCCCACCGCCAGCGCCTCGTCAACGATCAGCACATCCGGGTTCAGTTGCACCTGCACCGCAAACGCGACACGCACCATCATCCCGCTGGAGTAGTGCTTGACGGGTTGATCGAAGAAATCGCCGATAGCCGCGAAGCGGATGATCTCCGGCATGGCCGCGTCCATCTCCTTGCGCGTCAGGCCGAGAATCGCGCCGTTCAGGTACGCATTCTCGCGGCCTGTAAACTCCGGATTGAAACCGCTGCCCAATTCCAGCAGGGCCGCGACGCGGCCATGCACCTGCACTTCGCCCTGCGTGGGCGACAGGACGCCGGCAATGATCTGCAGAAGCGTCGATTTACCGGCGCCGTTGCGGCCCACGATACCGACCGCCTCACCCTTCTTCACATTGAAGGAGATGTTGCGCAGCGGCCAGAATTCCCCGAAAAACTGCCGGCGGCCACGAAGGAGCATCTGCGCCAGCCGATGGTGAGGCTTCGCATAAAGTTCGTAACGCTTGCTCAGTTCGCGAACGTGGATAGCTATATCGTCCAAGACCACTCTCTTTGTTGATGAACAGCTTGACACCAAACTGTAATCGGGAGCCGGCCTGCGTGCGCGGCGGCTCGGGTTGCACCGACTAGGTCAGCGCCTCGATGAGTTCTTGCTCGCCTGTGGCCTTCTGCTCGACCAGCCGCTCGCAGATCAGTTTGTTATGCGCGGCCATTTCCATGCGCGTCGCCGCGTCCGGAATGAGCCCCCTGGCGAAATCCTCAACGTTCACGAAACGCATGCCGTAGGTGTTGAAGTCGCCGATATTGGGCGTATCCACGATAGGAACGATGCCGAACGCCAGATACTCGATCAACTTCGTCGGGCAGGATACGTGGTTCACCACCATGTCGTCCCGCAAAATGAAACCGAAATGGCAATGCTGGTACACCTCGTTGAGTTCCGCACGGGTCGCGCTGGCCACGTGGAAGTTCGGGTGCGCCTGAACCTCGGACGACGCCGCGTTTCGCATCACGTCGATATCCGGCGTGTACATCCACCAGTCGGCGCGCTCCAATGCTCGTGCAACCACATTCAGCATGGCCGGTACGTTTTGCCACTTCTGCGTGCCGCCGGCATAAATGACCGTAGGCCGGCCGTCCTTATATGGCCGCACCGCTTCGCTGCCCTCCTCCAGCGCGAAGATCGGCAATACGATCACCTTGGCCCGCAGCAATTCGCGATACTTGTGCGCGAGATAGTCGCCCATTGCCTGAGACACGACGATCACGCGGCTCGCCTTCTCCGCAGCCAACCGCTCACAATCGTCATGAATGCGCGCGGAGAAGAAATCATTGTGCATCCGAAACTCTTCGGGCACGACACCGTGTACGTCGAGCACCCATTTCAGGCCCGGTACGCGAAGCACCGCTTCCGCCACGGGATTCGGCATGCGCAACACGCTGTGGAAGTAAGCGCGCTTGAAGCGGCGAGCGAGGAGCGCCACGACCCGGCGTTGATTGGCCGACATCAGCGAGATATTCAGGATCCATGCGTTATGTGCCGCCCTTTCGATAAAGGGCCTCGCCTCCACATGGCCGCGAACATCGCAATACACCCGGTGCTTCGAAGGAAACAGCGAGTCGATCGCCTTGACGCGCTGGAAGTAGCCGTCCCGTTCACGCTCCCTGGTCGGATACGGCGCGAAGAAAAGAATTCCGTTGCCGGCGATCACCAGTTGCAACAATTCGTATCCGCGCACCAGCCGGCTCACTTTCGAAGTGGGAAACTGCGCGGCGCGCGCCAGCCGGTTAATTACGCGTTGCATGAGCCCGGGCGGCTTGTCCTGCGCGCGGGCGGCCTGCAATCCTGCCAGCGCGTGAGCCATTTCCGACGTCCTTGCCACGAGCGCGTCCAGTTCACGAGCCAGCGATTCGAAGCGAACCGCCATACGTTGCGTGATCGCCGGCGCGACCCCTTCGCCATCCACCGACAGGTATTGCTCGATGTCCGCGGCGATGCTGCTGATCGCGGGGAGCAAGGAGTGCCCCGACGCGGGCTCGTCGACATAACGCCCCATCACCAGTGAGCGCAGGTCGGAAAACTGCTCGGCCTGCTTGCGCGCAAGTTCGCCGCCGAGGTACGCGGAATGGGCCTCGAGGCCTTCCACGAGCATGCGCATTTGCGTGGCGTACAGGCGATGCGTTTCAAGGTGAATCGGAAAGCGCTTCGGCGAGGCAATCGCAAACAACGAATCCTGCATCCAGGCAGTCACGGACAAGCGCGTGCGGTCCTGCCATGCGCGGCCATGCTTCTCTTCGAAACGTTTGCGGTTCTGCGCCGCGAATCCTTGCGCCTCGACGACATCCAGCTTGCCGAACGACGCCGATCCCCAGTGGTGGATATAGACGTCGCGAGCCACATGCATCGTGAAGCCGCTTTCGAGAATGCGCACGCAATGATCGTCGTCTTCGTACGCGCCCGGAAAGAAGCGCTCGTCGAGCGTGCCCACGCGTTCGATCAGCTTGCGGGAAAACAGGACACAGTAGTAGCTCAGGAAGTCGCTGTCGACCGTCAAACCCAGCCAGCCTTCACGCCGGCGAATCGCAAACTCGGTGAGCGCCGGCATATCGAGCACGGCGCTGCCCTCGGCCAGCCTGTTGCGGTCGCCGAGCTGATAAGGAATGGGGATTCCCTGCTCATTATTCGACGCATTGGTCAGCGGCCCAATCGCATCCTTATCGGCCGCGACGAGGTAATCGAGCCAATGGTCGGTGACAATCACGTCGCTGTTGAGCAGGCAGATATGCGTAATTGCCGGGTCCGACAGACAGTACTCGATACCAATGTTATTTCCCCCGGAGAATCCGAGGTTTTTATCCTGCTGAAAAAACTGACCTTGCAAGCCATGCTGTGCGACGGCGTTATCGAACGTGGCTTGCACGGCGGCACGCTCGGCCGGCCGGGATGCGTTGTCGATCGCGGCCACGACGAATTCCGTATCGCTTCGGGTCTTGATGAGACTCTCGATCGCAAGCGCGAACACCTCCGATGAGTTGAAGGTTACGACAACGATACCAACACGCGCCTTCTTGCTATTCATTTATATTTAATCCAATGCCTGCCGATGTTAATTCGACTTATACCTTTTTGACGAAACGCTTAAAGCACATCAGGAAATCCCTTTTTTGATTTCATGAAAAACCAGTAGCATGCGCTTAAAAAAGCAATCGACACCGCGAGCTGAATAATCATTCCCAGCGGATCCGGCCATTCGCCGAAGAAAAATACGTGCCGAACGTTTTCCAGTACCGGCGTAAAAGGATTCATCGCGACCGCGAATCGCAGGATTTGCGGCACCATATCGAGCGGATAGAAGACCGGGCTCAGATACATGATCGCCATCGAGACTGGCGGGACCAGCAGCTTGATATCGGGCAGATACACGCCGAGCGACGCCAGCAGATAAGTCACACCCAGCACGGCGAAAAACATCGGCAGCAGAACGACTGGCAGCGCGATGGCGGAAAGCGGCGGCAAACCGACGAACACCAGGTTGAACAGAAGCAGAAGACCGTAGCCGATCGCAGCGTTCACGACCGCGGACAAAGTGATGGCAAGCGGCAATACTTCGAGCGGGAACACGACCTTTTTGATAAAGTTCGGATTCTCCCGCATCAGCATCGGCGCGCGCAGAAAGCACTCGGAAAAGAACGTGTAAGTAATCAGCCCGCTGAAAAGAATCAGTGCGGAGGCCTTACTGTTTAAGCCGCCGCCCGACCAGCGCGCCTTAAACACCACGCTAAAAACGAAGAAATAGACCAGCAAAGTGAGGATTGGCGTAACGAGCATCCAGACGGAGCCAAGCGCCGAACCGCGGAATTTAGTCGCAAGGTCACGCCGGACAAAATCCCACAAAAGCGACCGGTGCCGCAAAACTGAAATTTGCATTGATAGATTCCGACAAACCGTTCGCGCTTCGATTGTCAAATCGATGCAAACGGTGCTAAAAATTCCGGCGGCGTGTCTGCCTGTGCGCCGGAACGTAATGAATATTTCTGGATACAGCCGCCGTCATCTTAACCCGGCATTCTGCCGTAGCGGACTGAACCCAGTCAAATCAGGCTCTGGCCGCGCGCCGCACCGCTATTCGAACTGACCGATACGCGGCGGGGACGCAAGCGTGAACGGCAGGACTTCGCAACTGAGCGACAGATTAGGATTGTAGGCAGGATCCCGTTCGAACCAGCCCTCCCAACGTGCCTCCATGCGGCGAATTTCGCTCACGAAACGTTCGTATCTTTCAGGGTCGAGATCCGAGCCGCGAGATGCCGATTCGTGGTGGTACAACTCCGCATACGGCGTCCAGATGTTGCGGTAGCCCGCCTTGAGCAGCTTCATGCAGAAGTCCACGTCGTTGAAGGCGACCGCCAGCTCTTCTTCCAGACCGCCAACTTCGTCGTAGACAGACTTTTTCACGACGAGGCACGCAGCAGTCACGGCCGACAGATTCTGCGTCGCGACCGCGCGGCCGAAATAACCGTAATGCCCACGCTTCATCATGTGATGCATGTGGCCGGCAATGCCGCCAAGACCGATCACCACGCCGCCGTGCTGCAATGCATCATTCGGATACCACAGGCAAGCGCCCACGGCCCCGGCGCGCGGCAGCGCGGCAAGGCTGACCATTTCATTCAACCAGTCCGGCGCGATAACCTCGATATCGTTATTCAGCAGACACAGATATTCGCCGGTCGCCACGCGGGCCGCATGATTATTCAGCGCGGAGAAATTGAACGGCGATTCATCGCGCAAAACGCGCACATTGGAACGCTGCGTTATCTCATCGAAATATCTCAGCGTCTCCGGCCTCACGCTTCCGTTGTCGACGATGATGATTTCGAAATTCTGGTAAAGCGTGCTCGTGAAAATACTGTCCACACATTGCTTGAGCAGCGCGAGTCCGTCGCGGGTGGGAATGATGATCGACACTTTGGGTTGCGGACTCGGCAACGTATAGCGCACGCGCAGCACGCCGAGTGTTTCGATCGGATGCTCGACCGTCGCGCTGATGTTCGCGCGCTTCAAGTGCTCTTCCAGCGCGCGAATGGCGGCAACCAGCGCATAAGGCTTCTCGCTGCCGCTGCCCGCCGTGCTGCCGGGCACGATACGCCAGTGATACAGCACATGCGGAATGTGGATCACACTGTCGTCGCCGGCAAGCTCCACACAACGCAATGCGAGGTCGTAATCCTGGCTGCCTTCGAAGCCCTTCCTGAACCCTCCCGCCTCTCGAACCAGCTTCGTCTCGAACACGCCCAGATGCGAAAACATGTTCTGCGTGAGGAACATTTGCGGATTCCAGTCGCACTTGAAATAAGGCGTGGTTCGCTTGCCCTCCAGGGTGAGCTTGTCTTCGTCGCTGTAAAACATCCGGCCTTGCGGATGCCGATTGACGTATCGCGCCACCATATACAGCGCGTGCGGCGGCAGCAGGTCGTCGTGATCCAGCAAGGCCACGTATTCGCCCGTTGCAAGCGCGAGCGCGCTATTGCTCGCTTCGGATATGTGACCGTTCGTCTCGCGAAATACCACCTTGATGCGGCTGTCGGCGGCGGCGAACTCCTGCAGCACGGCCTTGACGTGCGGCTGGGTCGAGGCGTCGTCGGCGATGCACAGCTCCCAGTGCGGATAGATCTGCGCCTGAACCGAGGCGATCATTTCGCGCAGCAGACGTTCGTCGCTGTTGAACACAGGCACGACGACCGAGATCAGCGGCTTGCGCGCCAACCGGGCGATTTCCACTTCGATTTCATGTCGCCTCGCAGGCGTGACGGTGTCGTACGTGTTGATCCACTCGTGGTAGACCTCGTCGCGCGGTGGGCCGTCGGCGAATCCGCGGCCGCTCTTCAGCCGGCGTACGCGCGCCGTGACGCCGGGCAAACCTTCACGCCGGATCACCGACGCGTAATAGCTCAACGCGCTGCCCAGCCCGCCTCTGACCTCGGCTTGACGGCCGATGGTACTGAAGGCGAGGCGCACCGCGAGCACGACACGGGAAACGGAGCGCAGCGGCGCCGTGACCCGCCACGAGGTCGAACTGCGCAACGCCGTATTTTCAACTTCCAGTTGCAAAATCCGGTTGTTCAATTTCGCGATCGAGTCACCGTCGCGCAACGCATCGTCAAGCAGTCTCTCGAGCAATGCCACGCGCCCCTGGAGGCGGCGCACATCGGCAAGGTCATTCGGTACCGTCTCGCCTTGCAAGAGGTTCTGACGGACTCCATCCTTGCCGTGCTCATCAAATTTTGTGTTCATGCATTTCCTTCCTGCGCATCCGACGCGGATGACTGCCACCCATAGAGGGTGCTTCCAATGGCACCGGCTGCTGCCGCACCGCGCTTCTAAAGCCTGCCCAAGCGCCCGCGCATGCCATCCCAAAGTCCCAGCAACGCCATTCTTAAATGGGCCATGCGCTGCGAGGGCATGAGCGAATAGATCACGAGCCTCACGGGAAACTTGACCAGTTCGGACGACTTCCAGGTCCAGGGCACATACGAGCGGCCAATCAACACAACGGCGTTGCGGAACAAGTAGTAGTGACGCAACGGGCTGTGCATGGGATAGGCGCGCCCCAGTACGCGAACCGGTTCACCCCCCAGTTCATGGCTCATGTGAACCCACGGCACGCCGAGCACCCGATACCCCTTCTGCTTGGCACGCACACACCATTCCAGGTCGACAAAATCGATGAAAAGCGCGTCGTCCATCGGACCGATGCTCGACCACCAGCGCAGATTGATGCACGAGCCCGACGAAATCAGGAAGTCGACCTCGATGGGCCGATCGCCCTGCGGCACGATTCGCTCCAGCGTGCCCCACTTGAAGCGCACGAACGGCGCGAGACCACGCAGGCGCGCGTCTTCGTAGGCGGGGCCCGCGAGCGCGACGCGCTCGCCCGATGCGTTGGCCTCGGCGATCACCTTCGGCAATTCCGTGAACAGCGCCGCGGGCGGCTCGCTGTCCTGATCGAAGAGAATCGCCATATCGAAGCCGCCGCGAAGCAACGCTTCGACGCCCTGATTGATCGCCGTGGCGATGCCCGCATTCTCGCCGTTGGCCAGATACTCGATCGCGCTGGACAATCCCAGCTCGCTCGCCGCGCGAACGCCGGGCGTGTTGTCGACCACCACACAGTGCATCCTCGCCGCGAGCCGGTTGGCCCGCTCGATACAGGCCGCATCGGGGTTATAAAAAACGACGACGGCCCCCGCGCGCGATGTCAGCGGTATATCGCTCAACGCTCGGCCAGACAAAGTTGCAGGGCGTCGCGCCAATCCGGCGCCTGTATGCCGAACGTCCGCGCAAGCTTGTCGTTCGACATGCGCGAATTGCCGGGGCGCTTGGCCGGCGTAGGATAGGAAGCCGCCGGGATCGGCTTGACCGTGGGTGTTTTCGCGAAGCCTGACAATTCGAAAATGGCCTGTGCAAAACCATGCCATGACGCCGCGCCCGTCGCGGTCAAGTGGTACACGCCCGTATGCGCGTGCCACCAGTCGTTCTGCCCCGGCGCCGCTGCCTGCGCCAGCACGTTCGCACTGAGCGCGGCAATCGTCTTTGACCAGGTGGGCGCACCGACCTGGTCGGCAACCACGCTCAGTTCGTCCCGCTCCGCGCCGAGGCGCAGCATCGTCAGCAGGAAGTTCTTGCCGCGCGTGCCGTACACCCAGCTCGTGCGAAAAATCAGGTGCGCGCAACCGCTGGCGGCAATCGCCTGCTCGCCGGCGAGCTTGGTCCGCCCGTATGCGTTTTGCGGATCGGTCGGATCGTCTTCGACGTAAGCGCCGTCTTTCCCGCCATTGAATACGTAGTCGGTCGAATAGTGAACCAGCGCCGCGCCCAGCTTTTTCGCTTCTTCAGCGAGCACGCCCGGCACTTCGCCGTTCACGCGCATGGCGAGATCGAATTCCTCTTCCGCCTTGTCGACCGCGGTGTAGGCCGCGGGATT
This sequence comes from Paraburkholderia dioscoreae, assembly GCF_902459535.1. Classification (NCBI taxonomy): domain Bacteria; kingdom Pseudomonadati; phylum Pseudomonadota; class Betaproteobacteria; order Burkholderiales; family Burkholderiaceae; genus Paraburkholderia; species Paraburkholderia dioscoreae. The sequence continues at coordinate 776,609 of NZ_LR699553.1, read as the reverse complement.
GACGATCAGCGCCGGCCGGATTTTCCGGACCACGGCACGAACCTGATCCAGATCGGACAGATCCAGCGCGGCGCGGTCGACCGCGACCACCGTGCCGAGCCCTTGCAGCGTACGCGCGAGCTCGAAGCCCACCTGGCCGTTTACGCCGGTGATAAGGATGGTCCGCCTGGCATCATGTGCGCTCATGCAACAACCCCTTATGCAAAGACTTCAGCATCGGCAAGACGGCTGGCCGCCGCGTCTTTCGCAGCCAGCAGCGGCTCGCAGTCGATGGGCCACTCGATGCCGATAGCCGGATCGTTCCAGAGAATGCTGCGCTCGTGCTCGGGAAACCAGTAGTCCGTGGTTTTGTAGAGGAACTGCGCGGACTCGGACAACACCACGAAGCCATGCGCAAATCCGGGCGGCACCCACAGTTGCCGATGGTTGTCGACCGACAGCACCACGCCCGCCCATTTGCCGAAATTCGGCGAGCTTTTGCGGATGTCGACAGCGACGTCGAACACTTCACCCTCGACGACCCGCACGAGTTTGCCCTGCGCATTCTGGATCTGATAGTGCAGCCCGCGCAGCACGCCCTTCGCGGAGCGCGAATGGTTGTCCTGCACGAACTCGGCCCCCGGCTCGACCTGCTCGGCAAACTCCTTCGCATTGAAGCTCTCGAAGAAAAAGCCTCTCGCGTCTCCAAACACTTTCGGCTCGATGATCTTGACTTCAGGCAGTGCGGTAGCGGTTACTTGGATGGCCATGCCACTTGATCCGTAAGAAGGTTTTGCAGGTACTTGCCGTAGGCGTTCTTGGCGAGCGGTTTGGCGAGTGCCTGCAGTTGCTCGCCGTCGATCCATTGTTGCCGATAAGCGATTTCCTCGGGACACGCGACCACGAGCCCCTGACGCTTCTGCAGCGTGGCGATGAACGTGGCCGCCTCGATCAGCGAATCATGCGTGCCGGTGTCGAGCCACGCATAACCGCGGCCCATGATTTCGACAGTGAGCGCCGCATTGGCGAGATAGCGCGAGTTGACGTCGGTGATTTCAAGCTCGCCGCGCGGCGATGGCTTGATGTCGGCGGCGATATCGCACACCTGGTTGTCGTAGAAGTACAGACCCGTGACCGCGTAGTTCGAACGCGGCTTCACAGGCTTCTCCTCGATCGACAGCGCGCGGAACTGCCGGTCGAATTCGACCACGCCATACCGTTCCGGGTCCTGCACGTGGTACGCAAAGACGGTCGCGCCTTCCGTTTTCCCGTTGGCGTTTTCCAGCTGCTTCGCCAGATCGTGACCGTAGAAGATGTTGTCGCCCAGAATCAGCGCCGACGGATCGTTGCCCACAAAGTCGCGACCGATAATAAACGCCTGCGCAAGACCATCCGGCGAAGGCTGGACCGCATACCGGATATTCATCCCCCACTGGCTGCCGTCGCCGAGCATCGCCTCGAAGCGCGGCGTGTCCTGCGGCGTCGAAATGATCAGCACGTCGCGAATGCCCGCCACCATCAGCGTGGACAGCGGGTAGTAGATCATCGGCTTGTCGTACACCGGCAGCAGCTGCTTCGAGACGACGTGCGTGATCGGATACAGGCGCGTGCCCGAACCGCCCGCGAGAATAATGCCTTTACGCGCCATTGCCGTGCCCTTACGCGCGCTGCGCGTAGTTGGTCTCAACCCACTTGCGGTACTCGCCCGAGGCGACTTCGTCCGACCACGCCTGATTGTCCAGATACCACCGGACCGTCTTCGCCAGACCCGTTTCGAACGTTTCCGCAGGCTTCCATCCAAGCTCACGTTCGAGCTTGCGCGCGTCGATCGCATAGCGGCGGTCGTGGCCCGGACGATCCTTCACATACGTGATCTGGTCGTGGTACGACGCGCCCGCCTTCGGACGCAACTGGTCGAGCAGGTCGCACAGCGTGTGGACCACTTCGAGGTTCTTCTTCTCGTTCCAGCCGCCCACGTTGTACGTCTCGCCCGGCGTGCCGCGCGCGAGCACTTCGCGGATCGCGCTGCAGTGGTCACCCACGTACAGCCAGTCGCGCACGTTCTGGCCGTCGCCGTAGACCGGCAGCGGCTTGCCGGCGAGCGCGCTGGCGATCATCAGCGGGATCAGTTTTTCGGGGAACTGGTACGGACCGTAGTTGTTCGAGCAGTTCGTGGTCAGCACCGGCAGCCCATACGTATGATGGTAAGCGCGCACGAGGTGGTCGGAACCCGCCTTGGTGGCCGAGTAAGGACTGTTCGGCGCATAAGGCGTGGTTTCGGAGAACTGCGGGTCGGTAGAGGACAGCGAGCCGAATACTTCGTCGGTCGAGACGTGCAGGAAGCGGAACGCGGCCTTGTCGGCCTCGCCGAGCGCGTTCCAGTACTGACGGGTTGCTTCGAGTAGCGTGAAGGTGCCGACCACGTTCGTTTGCACGAAATCAGCCGGTCCATGAATCGAACGGTCCACGTGGCTTTCCGCGGCAAAGTGCAGCACGGCACGCGGCTTATGCTCAGCAAACAACGCGTCGAGTGCGCTGCGATCGCAGATGTCCGCGCGCACGAAAACGTGTTTCGGGTTGCCCTGTTGCGACTTGAGCGTACCCAGATTGCCGGCATACGTCAGCTTGTCCACGTTCAGTACCGCTTCGTCCGAGGCATTGAGCCAGTCGAGCACGAAATTGGCGCCGATAAAACCGGCGCCGCCCGTTACCAGAATCATGAAATTCCCTTCTAGATGGTGGCCGCAGGTCGGATAGTCCGCTGACCTGCTACCGCGCGTTGTGGTGCGGAATCTTGTCGACGCCCGCCGCCACCCCTTGCACAGCAGGCGGACACTCAAACGCCAATCTTATGAAGCCCCGATTATAAAGGGAGCCAGGTTAAAAACTAGAACCCTAACAACTTGAAACAGCTTGACAAATTTGGTTTCGATCTCGTAATTCAACGGTCACTTTCACGACGAATGTCGCAACAAGCGACCGCAAGCATGACGAATCGTCGTACCGATGGAACGGCTGGCGGCTTGAATCAGCGCGATGCGCCTGGGGAACGGGAGTCGGACGCCGCACACGTCTGAACAAACCAGTAGCCCGCGCGCGGCGCAACACGATTGTTTATACGCGAACGAAAGTCGCGCGTCATCACGGCTCAAAAAGAACAGCAGATCGCCGCCGATGCGGGTTTATGCCGCAAGCATCCAGCGCAGCGTATCCATGAACGGAATCGCCTCGACGGCCGGCACGAGCGTGCGCAGTTTGGCGGGCGAGCCGGCCAGCATTTTCACGTCGGTTTGCCGCACGAAGGCGGGATTGATCTGAATCTTCAGTTCATGTCCGGTCAGATCGCTCGCCGCCGCGAGAATTTCGCGCAACGTGAAAGGCGTGCCGGTGCAGACATTGACGGTTTCGGCCGCGGCCTCCGAGTCGAGCAGCGCTTCATAAGCACTCGCCACATACCGCACGTCGGAGAAATCGCGTGCGACGTCGATATTGCCGAGTTCTATCGACGGTTCACGACGCGCGAAGTGCTCGACGATCTTCGGCACGAGGAAGTTCGACGCCTGGCCGCGGCCGGTATAGTTGAACGGCCGCACGATCAGGATCGGCAGCCGGTCGAACCAGGTCCGCACCATCGTTTCCATCGCCGCCTTGCTGGCGGCGTAATGGTTGACCGGAGTGACCGGAAAGCTCTCGTCGATGGCGTTGCTCGTCACGTTGCCGTAGACGTTCGCGCTGCTCGCGATCAGCAGCTTGCGCGGCGTATGCCCGACGGCGGCGCAGGCCTCCAGCAGATTCAGCGTGCCGATCACGTTGACGCGGTAAAAGTCGAGCGGGTCGTTATGCCCCACAAAGCTGATCGCTGCCAGATGGACAATATAGTCGGGGCGCGCGATTTCGATCGCGCGCCGGCAGGCATCCGGCGACGTGATGTCGAGCCTCACGCGGGTTGGCGTTTCAGGCTCGTCGCGCCCGGCGACCGTTTCGATCACAGTGTGGCCCCGGCCGACCAGGTTATCGACCAGATAGCGGCCGGTAAAGCCGCTTGCGCCGGTAACGAGCGTACGGATAGGCTGCTTTGCATGAAGAGACGACATGCTGTTCTCCGTTCACGAGGGTCATCGTGTTGTGCCGCAATATCACGCGCGCCGCTCGCCGTGGCGCTTGCCGGTGGCGCCTTACGCCGCCTGACGCGATATGAGCACTTCAAACGGGCTATTATGTCACGCTAGTATGCTGCACCGCCCAACGCGGCACGCCTCGTGCGTAACAGCGTGTATCAAACCGCACTCACTTCCTTGATGACACCCGCCACTTCGTCTTCCGCTCTTTCCGGTCAGCACCTCGTCCCGCTCGCTTTCGGCGATCTGCAAGGCTGCCGCACGCCGTTCCAGCAACTGCTCGCCAAGGCCGCGCCGCCGGCCGGCACGCCGCTGTGGTTCGCGGGCGACCTGATCAACCGCGGCGCCGAATCGCTCGCCACGCTGCGCGACGTGATCGCGCTGGGCGAGCGCGCGGTGCCGGTGCTGGGCAATCACGACCTGCATCTGCTGTCGGTGTCGGCGGGGATTCGCAAGTCGAAGAAAGGCGACACGATCGACGAGATTCTCGCCGCGCCGGATGCCGCCGACCTGCTCGACTGGGTCCGCCACCGTCCGCTCGCGCATTTCGACAACGGCATGCTGATGGTGCATGCGGGCGTTCTGCCGCAGTGGGATGTGACCATGACGCTCGAACTCGCCGACGAATTGCACCGCGCCCTGCGCGCGCCGAACTGGAAAGAGACGCTCGCCGGTTTGTACGGCAACGAGCCGAACCGCTGGAAGCCGGGCCTGAAGGGTATCGAGCGCCTGCGCCTGACCTGCAGCGCGCTGACTCGAATGCGCTTCTGCACCGCCGAAGGCGTGATGGATTTCAGCAGCAGCGGCGGCCTGAACGCGGCGCCGCCCGGTTGCATGCCGTGGTTCGATGTGCCGTCACGCAAGACCGCCGACGTCACGGTCGTATTCGGCCATTGGGCCGCGCTCGGCTTGACCTTGCGCGACAATTTGATCGGCCTCGATTCGGGCTGCGTGTGGGGCGAAAAACTGTCCGCCGTGCGTCTTGCGCAAAACCCCGCGGAACGCACGCTGACGCAGGTGGGTTGCGAAAACTGCCGCGCACCGGGCGGCGGCAACTAGGCGCAACAAGCCAGCCGGCCGCTAGGCCGAACGCCCTGACTGATCGATCTGATCGACCTCATCGACCTGACCCGCCTGGTTGGCCTGGTTGACCTGCTCGGCTGGTTCGCTCCGCGTCGCCGCAGGCGCGGGTGTAGCGACCCGCTCCGCCATGACCGAACCGCTAATCGCCGTGCCGCTTTGCATCTGCCGTAACGCGGCCACGATCACGCCTTCCGCTTCCGCCGCCAGCGTACGCCGGTCCGCGCCCGGCGCCAGCGGCGCACCGACATAGACATGCGCGGTCAGCGGGCCGCCGCGCAGCAGCAGATTCAGCGAATCGGCGAGCGACAGATCGTCGATATAAGCCGGCGCGGTAGATTGCCGGCCCTGCGCGTCCTCATACATGATGCACAGCGGCTGCACCGGCACGGACGCCGACACGGCCGCCTGAAACATGTTCGCGTGAAACGGCAGCACCGCGAGACCGTTGGACGTGGTGCCCTCGGGAAACACGCACATCAACTCGCCCGCGCCCAGGCGGTCGGACAGTTCATGCATGATCCGCTTCGCGTCGCTGCGCTTCTCGCGCTGAATGAACACCGTGTCCAGTTGCTGCGCGAGCCAGCCGACCACCGGCCATTGCCGGATCTCGGCCTTCGAGACAAACGGCGTGGGACGCCACGCGTTGATCACGTAGATGTCGATCCACGAGATGTGGTTGGCGACCACCAGCGCGCCGCGATCGAGCCGCGCGCTGTCGTTATGCACGACAAGCCGCATGCCGCACAGGCGCAGCATTTTCAGCGACCATTCGCGGTTGAGCGTGTGACGCACGTCCGCGCTGGCTTTGGGAAAGCGCGTCGCCACGGTCCACATGCCGTGCAGCAGATGAACGACGAGACGGGCCTTGCGTAACGCGAGCTTCATGGTCGGAGCGTTCCCTGGCTGGCCAGCAAGCCGGCCAATTTACTGGACAACAGGCGCGGCAACGCCGCGTCCATCAGCGCTGTTCGAATGCAACGTGACCGGACACGATCGTCGCACGCACACGCGCCGGCAGTTCGTAGCCGAGGAACGGCGTGTTGTGCCCCTGGCTCTTCAGCGCACGCGGCTCGACGCGCCAATGCGCGTTGCGATCGAAGACGCAGAGATCGGCCACGCCGTCCACCGCGATACGGCCCGCCGCGTCCAGTTCGAGCACGTCGGCAGGCGCCGTGGTGATGCGGTTCAACGCCTTGGCGAGCGGCACGCGCGCTTCGTCCGCCCACTTCACCGTCAAGGACAGGAACAGCTCCAGCCCGGTCGCGCCGGGCGTCGCTTCGGCGAACGGCAGCAGCTTTTCGTCGTCGTCCACCGGCGTGTGGTCGGAGCAGATCGCGTCGATCGTGCCGTCGACGAGACCCGCGCGGATCGCTTCGCGATCGCGCTGCTGGCGCAGCGGCGGATCGAGCCGGAACTGCGCGTCGAAGTAGCCGATGTCCAGGTCGATCAGGTGCACGTGATTCACGGTGACGTCGCACGATACCGGCAGGCCCTCGGCCTTCGCCGCGCGCATCAGCGCAATGCCCGCCGCCGACGAAACGTGCGACAGATGCACCCGCGCGCCGGTCACGCGCACCAGTTCGAAGATGGTGTGCAGTGCGATGGTTTCCGCCGACACCGGCACGCCCGACAGCCCGAGCCGCGACGCCAGCGCGCCGCTCGCGGCCACGCCACCCTTGCCGAGATACGCGTCCACCGGACGCAGCCACACGGTATAGCCATAGGTCTTCGCGTATTGCAGCGCGCGCAGCAGCACCTGTGTATCGACCACCGGCACGTCGGCCTGCGAAAAGCCGATGCAACCCGCCTCGGTCAACTCGACCATCTCGGTGATGACCTGCCCTTTGAGGCCGACCGTCAGCGCGCCGAGCGGATACACATGCGCCTGGTTCAGATTGCGCGCGCGGAACTTGAGCATCTCGACGAGGCCGGGTTCATCGAGCGTCGGATCGGTGTCCGGCGGACAGACGAGGCTCGTCACGCCGCCGGCGAGCGCCGCGGCCATTTCGGACTCGAGCGTCGCCTTGTGTTCATAGCCCGGCTCGCGCAAACGCGCGGACAGATCGACCAGACCCGGCATGACACAGAGGCCTTGGGCGTCGATGGTCTTCGCCGCGTTGAAATCCGCAGGCGCGTTGCCGATGGCCGCAATCTTGCCCGCTGCGATAAAAATGTCCTGCTGCTGTTCGGTGCCCGCTGCCGGATCGATCAGCGTGCCGCCTTGAATATGAATCTTCATGCGCTGCCTTATGTTCAGCCTAGTGTTCAGCTACGTTGCGCGTGCCATGCCGCGCGTTCGTACTGTGCTTTCGCGGCGCCGTGTGCCGCTTGTCGCGTGACGCCGCTCTGCTGCCTGAGAGATCAGTCGTGATTGCCCGCCACGATCCCCATCACCGCCATGCGCACCGCGATACCGAACGTCACCTGGTTCAGAATCACCGACTGCGGACCATCGGCCACCTGCGAATCGATTTCGACGCCGCGATTCATCGGGCCTGGGTGCATCACGATCGCATCGGGCGCGGCGAGCGCGAGACGCTCAGGCGTCAAGCCCCAGCTCTTGAAGTACTCCTGCGCCGACGGCAGCAACGCGCCGCTCATCCGTTCGTTCTGCAGACGCAGCATGATGATCACGTCGACGTCCTTCAGGCCTTCGTCGAGATTGTGGAACACGCGTACGCCCATCTGTTCGAGGCCGCCCGGCAGCAGCGTGCGCGGACCGATCGCGCGCACTTCCGGCACGCCGAGCGTGGTCAGCGCATGGATGTCCGAGCGCGCGACCCGCGAATGCAGAATATCGCCGACGATCGCCACGCGCAGCTTCGTGAAGTCCTTCTTGTAGTGGCGGATCGTGTACATGTCGAGCAGCCCCTGCGTGGGGTGCGCATGACGGCCGTCGCCGGCATTGATCACGTGCACGTGCGGCGCGCAATGCTGGGCGATCAGATAAGGCGCCCCGCTCGATGCATGGCGCACGACGAACATGTCGGCGTGCATCGCCGAGAGGTTGTTGATCGTGTCGAGCAGCGATTCGCCCTTGCTGGTCGACGACGCGTTGATGTTCAGATTGAGCACGTCCGCAGACAAACGCGTCGCGGCAATCTCGAAAGTGGTGCGGGTGCGCGTCGAGTTCTCGAAGAACAGGTTGAATACCGACTTGCCGCGCAGCAGCGGCACCTTCTTCACTTCGCGATCGGTCACGCTGACGAACTGGTCGGCGGTGTCGAGAATGTGATTGACGATCGCCTTCGGCAAACCCTCGATCGACAACAGATGTTTCAGCTCGCCGTTTTTCGTGAGCTGCGGGTTGCCCTTCAGGAAGCCATAACGGAAGCGCTCGGCGGCGCTATCGGCGGAATCCTTGGGAGCCTGGGTGGCGGTGTTCATGGATGTACCTGCTTCAAATACGGGCTTCAACGTGACCGGTGTCGATGCTGACGGCGTGTGACGATGCCGGGCCGGCATTCGCGCGACGTTGCGGTGACCGGCTCGACCAATCTTTTTCGCGCGGCGCTTGACGGCTCGATGTGATGCCGATGCCGACGCGCCAATCGCGGAGCGGGCGCGATATGCGCCTCGCGCATATCGCCGCGCTCAATCGACGCGTGCTTCAGTGTGAAAAGTGAAACGCTGCGAACCGGGCGTGCCGTCCGCCTCACTGCTTCCGGTGCGGGCCAGCACGAGCGTGGCGTCAGCGGGAATGTCCACCACGCCGCCGACAAAGCGTGCCGCCACCGGCAATTCGCGCCCGCCGCGATCGGCGAGCACCGCCAGATCGACCGATGCCGGGCGGCCGTAGTCGTACAGTTCGTTCACCGCCGCGCGAATCGTGCGGCCGGTGTACAGCACGTCGTCGACCAGCACGATACGGCGGCCGTCGACCGAAAACGGCAGCGAGGTCGGGCTCGCCTGCGAGTGCAGACCTTTCTTCGCGTAGTCGTCACGATGCAGCGCCACGTTCACCACGCCGAAGCCCGGCAGGTTCAGGTCGCGCGCCAGCCGTTCGGCGAGCCACGCGCCGCCGCTGTAGATGCCGGCCAGCACGGCGCCTTCGTTGCCGTCCTGCGCGGCGCCGAGCCTGTCGCCATATACCGCGCGAATCTGGTCGAACAACGCGCGATAGAGCGCTTCGGCGTCAATGGAACTCATGATCGTCGGAAAGTCCGTCTAGATATTGCTGGAGGATGATGCTGGCGGCTTCGGCGTCGAGCATGTCGGCGCGGCCGTTGCCGGCGCGGATCTCCGCCTTCGCCTCGACCGACGAATAGCGTTCGTCGATCCACGTGACCGGGAGATTGAAGCGGCCGTTCAGCTGATTGCCGAAGCGCTTCGCGAGTTGCGTCATTTCGTGCGGCGTGCCGTCCGGATGCATCGGCAAGCCGACCACCAGCGCGTTCGGTTTCCACTCGACGATCAGCTTGCCGACCGCCTCGAACCGGTATTCGCGGCTGCGGTTCTGCACGATCACGAGCGGCCGCGCGCTACGCGTCAGCGAATTGCCGACCGCCACACCAATGCGTTTTTCACCATAGTCGAACGCAAGCAGCGTCGCCTCACGTCCGGCCGCCAGGCTCATGCGTGACCTGCTTCGCCCGAGAGCATCGACAGGTTGATGCCGAGAAGCGCCAAGGCCGCTTCGAGACGCTCTTCGGCTGGCACGTCGAAAACGATTTTCGGGTCGGCTTCGACCGTCAGCCAGCCGTTTTTCGAGATTTCTTCTTCGAGCTGCCCCGCGCCCCAACCGGCATGGCCGAGCGTGAGCAGGAAACGTTCGGGCCCCGTGCCGCTCGCCACGGCTTCGAGCACGTCTTTCGACGTGGTCATTTCGAGACCGCCCGGCACCGACATGGACGAGGTGTACGCGTTGCCGTCTTTCGGATCGTGCAGCACGAAGCCGCGCTCGGTTTGCACCGGGCCGCCGAAATATACGGGCACATGGAGAAGGGGTTCGATCTCGAGCTTGAGATCGATGCGACTGAAGAGCGCTTGCAGGTCGATATCGGTCGGCCGGTTGATCACGAGGCCGAGCGCGCCGCGCTCACTGTGATCGCAAAGGTAGACCACCGTTCCTGAAAACGTCGGATCCGCCATGTTCGGCATGGCGATCAGGAACTGGTTGGTCAGATTGATGCGATCGGTACTCTTGGACATAGTTCGGATTTTAGCAAAGACGATGCAGGATGGCGGGGCTTTGAGCGTGGAACCGCGATGTGTGCCATGAAGCGAGCCGCGAGCCATCGACGGCGAATCAAGTTGCACTCTATCACGCACGCGGGCGCTCGCCACCGTGCGGGTTCGCGCTGTTTTGCGGCACGGCTGTTGCGGGCCGCCCGGGTTGTGTGATGGCAGTCCGTTGCCGCCGGCTCAGATACGGGTCACGTGCGGCTCATACGCGGCCCACCCGCGGCCCACGCAGGGTTCGGCGAACGGCCGCCTCGCGCGAATGCCGCTTATGCGCCGCCCTGTTCGATCGAACGGGTCAACGCTGCCAGCGCGGCGTTGCCGCCGGGCGGCGCGACGCCCGCGGCGACTTTGTGCAGCGTGGCACGCAAGGCCTCTGCGGCCTGTTCGAGCGTGCTCGCCGCCGGTGCGCCCACGATCACATGCGCGCGCACCGCCGGCGTCGACACGCCGGCATGCGCGCGACGCCGCCACGCGAGGCCCAGCGCGTCGGCCAGCAGCGCAACGTGGCCGAGGCCCAGCGCGCACGCGGCGGAGCCGAGCCGGTAGGCGGCGTCGCCCGCTTGCAGTGCTTCGCTGGGATCGGCTTTCTCAGGCTGGTCGGCCGCACGGGCATGCTCGGTCAACGCGCCGATCGAGGCGTCCGCCGTCTGCAGGAAATCTTCGTACGCGTTCGCATTGACGGTCAGCACGCCCAATTCGCGCGTCAGTGCGCCGCGAGTAGCGCTGACGGCCTGGGCCTGCAACGCTCCCGCTTCCCAAAGCATTTCCGATGCCTGGGTACCCGCAACGTGCCAGTCGACCGTCAAGCCGTAGTCGTGCAGCAGTTCCACCTGATCGGCATCTTCCGCGGCGGCGCCGAACAGGGCGTAATCGCGCCACAGCAGCGCCAACGTTGCACGCACGAGAGAGCGCGGCGCAAGCTCGATCCCGCGCGCGTGGTCGGCCAGCGCGAGGTTGCAACGGGCATAGAAACGCCGCGCGTCGGTTTCACCCGCGGCGCGGCCGCCGGCCCGCAAAGCCTTGCCGCAGGCCTTGGCGAGGCGCCAGAAATCGTAGGGATCCGGGCCGGCAAGTTCGCTGGAAACGGCGTCCAGTTCGTCAAGCGCCGCGTTGGTGACGGCGAGCGCCACCGCGCTGCCGGTATCGGCCTGCGAGCGCAGCACCGGCAACAATGCACGCTCATAGCGTGCGCGCAGATGAGCCAACTGGTCGGCGGACCTCGCATGCAGCGACACCGGCGGCACCGGCCGCGCGGTCAGCGCGAGATCTTCGAACGCGACGGTGGAACCGGGTGTGTGCTCGGACAAATGCCCGCAGAGCGCCCGGTAATGATCGAACAGCACGGGCGAGCAGGACAGCTCGCGCAGATTGTGACGCTCGAGCGCGGCGCGGAAGTCGCGCAAAGCCGCGCCGAACACAGGCCGCGCGCTTGCCGCCTCGGCCGGGTCGCCCGCCGCGAGCGGCGAGAGCCGCACCAGCGCGTCGGCAAAGCGCTGCGCGCTCAGCCAGCCGGCTCCGCGCAATGCATGTGACGCACGCAGCAGCGCCGAGGTGCTCTCACTGTGCTGTTCGAACGCCAGCAACGCCTCGGCCAACGCGAGTTCGGCGGGACGGACAGCGCCGCCGCGCGGATTCGGCAAGGCATCGAAGGAAACGGGTGCAGCGGATCGAAGGGTCATGGGCAGACGACACGAAGCTGACGGGCCGTCGCTTCGCGACGCGCGCCAACTGATCGGCTAACGCGCGAACCGGCGACAGGACAATGACAGACTAACGTTGCGACACAGCGCGAGCGAGGATGTTCCGCGTGGACACATCGGGGCAGAACCCGGAGCGTACCCGGCGCATTCGGTCCGGCGCGCCACGCCGGCCGCGAAACACCGTGCCGACGCCGCGCCTGGGTACGCGGCACGAGCCCCGGACCGGCATGCCGGCCGCCCTCCGCGCTTCAGATCTGGACCATCTCGAAGTCTTCCTTACGCGCGCCGCACTCCGGACAGGTCCAGTTGATGGGAACGTCTTCCCAGCGGGTGCCCGGCGCAATGCCCTCCTCCGGCAAACCGGCTTCTTCGTCGTAAATCCAGCCGCAAATCAGGCACATCCAGCTTTGATATTCCATTCTTGTGTCGCGTCGTAGAGTCCGTGGAAACGGGAGCCATGATGGTACCGTGTTGCCGCCCTAATGCCTAGCAGTCAGAAACGCGCAATCGTAGCCTGCGACGGCCTTTGGCCATGCCGTTTGCGGCGGCCGTCACAGCGATCGCGGCGCGATGCCGCGCCCGGCCGCCGCCTGTCCACCGCAATGCGTGGCGGGATGCGAAAAAAACGCCCCAGCGGCAGTTTAGGCCGCATAATTGAGCCGATTGCGCACCCTCTGCGCCCAAATTCAGCCTCTTTTAGTCAATCTTCATGCCCAGCGACACGCCTCCGATCGTCCTCACCTTCGGCCTTTCCGATCCCACCGGCGGCTCCGGCCTGCAAGCCGACCTGATGACCCTTGCCAGCATGGGCTGCCACGGGGTTTCCGTGCTCACGGGCTACACCGTGCGAGACTCGGCGAGCTGCGACGAAGTCACCGGCCTCGACCCCGAAGTGGTCGCGACCCAGGCCCGGATGCTGCTCGAAGACATGCCGATCGCCGCGTTCAAAGTGGGCGCCTGCACGCGCGCGGAAGTCGTGAGTGCGATTGCCGAGGTCGTGGCCGATTACGACGACATCCCGTTGATTCTCGCCCCCGACTTCACGCTCGACGACGAGCACGTGCTCTCCGCCGACGAACTGCGCGAAGCGATCGCCGATCTGCTCGCGCCGCAAACCACCCTGCTGGTCGCCGACGCGACCACGCTGCTCGCGCTCGCCCAACCGGACGGCGACGCCGAAGCGCCGAGCCTCGACGCCGCCATCTCGCATCTGCTGTCGCAAGGCTGCGAATATATTCTGTCAACGGAAACCGGCACGCACCGGCATGTCAACACGCTGTTCAGCGAAGACGGCCAGTTGCGCCAGGACATGTGGGACCGTGGCAGCCATCGGATCATGGGGCTGACGGATACGCTGGGGTCGGCTATCGCCGCGTTGCTGGCCAACGGCCAGGATCCGGCTGAAGCCGTGCGCGAGGCGCAGGAATATCTGTATCAGGCCGTGCGTAACGCGTTCCGGCCGGGCATGGGCGCGTATATGCCAGACCGGTTCTTCTGGGCGCGCAGCAGCGACGACGAAACGCCGCCGGCGGCGGGCAAGGACGCAGCGCCAGGCGAAGCGCGGCACTGAGAGCTTGCACGAGGTGCGCCGGCCGCAGGAGTGCCGGCCGCGCCTTCTGATCCGGGCGCTTCAGCCTGCGGCGAGCGCCCACAAAAAAACCCGCAATGTCTGCGGGTTTTTTCTTTGGGAAGCACGCCTTTCAGCGCACTTCCCCATGTCTTCCCTCGCGAGCCTCGCAATGAGGCCCAACCCGGAATTACATGTCCATGCCCATGCCGCCCATGCCGCCGGGCATGCCGCCGGCCATCGGTGCATCTTCCTTCGGCAGTTCGCAAACAGCTGCGTCGGTCGTCAGCAGGAGACCTGCCACCGAAGCTGCGTTTTGCAGCGCCGTGCGCGTCACCTTCGTCGGGTCGACAACACCAGCGTCGACCAGGTCGACGTACTCGCCGGTTGCTGCGTTGTAGCCGTAGTTGCCCTGACCAGCAGCAACTGCTGCCACCACGACGCTGGCTTCTTCGCCACCGTTCGTGACGATCTGACGCAGCGGCTCTTCCATTGCGCGCAGCACGATCTTGATACCTGCGTCCTGATCGGCGTTAGCGCCCTTCAGACCAGCGATAGCCGTACGTGCGCGGATCAGCGCGACGCCGCCGCCAGCAACGATGCCTTCTTCCACAGCTGCGCGCGTTGCGTGCAGTGCGTCTTCGACACGTGCCTTCTTTTCCTTCATTTCAACTTCGGTGGCAGCGCCGACCTTGATCACTGCAACACCGCCTGCCAGCTTGGCAACGCGTTCCTGCAGCTTTTCACGGTCGTAGTCCGACGTAGCTTCTTCGATTTGCGTGCGAACCTGCTTCACACGTGCTTCGATGTTGGCCGCTTCGCCTGCGCCGTCGATGATCGTGGTGTTTTCCTTGGCCACTTCGATACGCTTTGCTTGACCCAGTTCGGCCAGCGTTGCCTTTTCGAGCGTCAGGCCGGTTTCTTCAGCGATGACCTGACCGCCGGTCAGGATCGCGATGTCTTCCAGCATGGCCTTACGACGATCGCCGAAGCCCGGAGCCTTGACAGCAACGGTCTTCAGAATGCCGCGGATGTTGTTCACCACCAGCGTAGCCAGCGCTTCGCCTTCGACGTCTTCCGCGATGATCAGCAGCGGACGGCCAGCCTTGGCGACCTGTTCCAGAACCGGCAGCAGATCACGGATGTTCGACACCTTCTTGTCGTGCAGCAGCACGAACGGGTTCTCCAACACGGCAACCTGCTTGTCCGGGTTGTTGATGAAGTACGGCGACAGGTAGCCGCGGTCGAATTGCATACCTTCGACAACGTCCAGCTCGTCTTGCAGCGACTTGCCGTCTTCGACGGTGATGACGCCTTCCTTGCCGACCTTGTCCATGGCTTCAGCGATACGATCGCCGATCGACGAGTCGCTGTTTGCCGAAATCGCGCCGACTTGTGCGATTTCCTTGTTGGTCGTGCATGGCTTGCTGATCTTGCGCAGTTCTTCGATCGCTGCGAATACAGCCTTGTCGATACCGCGCTTCAGGTCCATCGGGTTCATGCCCGATGCGACGTACTTCATGCCTTCGCGGACGATCGACTGAGCCAGGACCGTTGCGGTCGTGGTGCCGTCACCTGCGTTGTCGCTGGTCTTGGAAGCGACTTCCTTGACCATTTGCGCGCCCATGTTCTGGAGCTTGTCTTTCAGTTCGATCTCTTTCGCGACCGACACACCGTCCTTGGTGACCGTCGGGCCGCCGAAGCTGCGTTCCAGCACAACGTTGCGACCCTTCGGGCCCAGCGTGACCTTCACAGCGTTCGCGAGAATGTTCACGCCTTCAACCATCTTGGCACGGGCGGAATCACCGAATACGACGTCTTTAGCTGCCATCTTCTAACTCCTTGAATTCTCTGGGATATGACCGGGAAAAGTAGCGGCTTGCGCTTACTTCTGCACCACGGCCATGATGTCTTCTTCGCGCATCACGAGCAGTTCGTTGCCGTCGACCTTGACGGTCTGGCCTGCGTACTTGCCGAACAGGACGCGGTCACCAACCTTCACGTCGAGCGCGATCTGAGCGCCCTTGTCGTCACGCTTGCCCGGGCCGACTGCCAGAATTTCGCCTTGATCCGGCTTTTCTGCTGCGGCTTCGGGGATCACGATGCCCGACGCAGTCTTGGTTTCTTGATCCAGACGTTTGACGATCACGCGATCATGCAAAGGACGAAGGTTCATACATACTCCTCTCTTGATTGAGACTGAAGAACGCTGAGAAAACCCGGCTGGCTGAGCCAGCCGGCGATGTTGTTAGCACTCTCGTGCAGCGAGTGCTAATTATATGGACGGGTGGTGACAAATTCAAGAAGGGATGGCGGCGGGGATTCACTTAACTTCGTGCCGAGATTCGCCTGGTTTTGAACTTTGTTCACTTAAGTTCGAACTCGCGAGCCGTGCCCGGCCACAACCTCGGCAGACTATTTATATAAAAAACAACTACTTACAGAAAAATCCACCTATTCACGGCATCGTATGCACAGTACGACTGCAGCACAATGCGACGCAACGCCCTATCTGGCTGCATTCGTTCGCCCGGTGCAGTGGTTCCCGCCACCCAGGGAAACCCCTTACTCAAATTGTTCGCCAGTCGACGCGACGGCCGACCGAAGGTAACTACGCGAAACTTGTCGACGTTGCTCGCCGTAATAACAATCATGAAGGCGATTGACGAGCACCCTGCGACGAGGTCATTCGGCCATACGACGCGCGATTACGCTCAACTCGTCGTTGCTGAGCCTGGGGCTCGACCAGCCTTCGGCGAAGCGCGCATTTTGCCACCGAGGCAATTGCTCTTTCTGCAGGTCGCGTAGGCTGTCTTCCCGGTTTAATGGCAATCGGCTCAACGACTCACGAGAAATCCCTAATGCGCGCTGCAAAGTTTGCCGCACTTGGTGCTGGCTTGACACTTTACGTGTTGATCGCATGGTTAGCCGCAGTATCGACCGGACCATGAGTTGCCTAGTGTCTCGCCGCCCTCACTGAGACGCGCTCTCGAGAGTCACCGCCCACAATTCGCCGCTGCACGAATAACAAATTGCATAAAACGAAGCGCAGCAACCAGATCGCCACCACCGGCGCCACCAGCGTCAGCCGCCACTGCTTGCCCCACCACCAATTGCGCATCGACCTTGATCGCCATCTTCTCTCTCCACAGGTCCAACATTCTGCGAATTGACTTGCATCCCGGCTAAATACTGTATAAATTAACAGTACTGTTTTTATATACAGGATCGGCCATGAACCAGCTCATCCGCATCTTGAACGACGGTGACCGCGAAACGCTTGAGTGGTTGCGCAAGCATGTCGGAGACGTGCGCGTGGCCGCTGCTGCGCGACATCTGGGAGGCAACGGCAAACCGTACCTGTCCGCGGTGTGCCGCTATCTCGGCGTACGTCCACCACCGCCTCGTCAGCATAGCCGGCCTGTTGAAGACTGCACGGTCGGCGATGACTATCTTGCCCAGATCCGCCAGCTGTTGGCGCAGCGAAACCAACCGTTGTTGAAACATCAACTTTGATGCTGCGAGTTGCCGCGAGTCTTCAGGAAGACAACAGTATGATTAACAACGCTGCTCTTGATATGGATGTCCACGACATCAATCCCGTCGCCCTCGAACGCGCACTCCGCAGCGCGTCGCTCGACCTCCAGCAGATCATCGCCACGGTTGCAGCTCGTTACCTCGACAGTGGCCGTCGCCGTTACTCAAGTGGCGCGCGATTGCCCACGTGGCGCACACTGCTGACAATCGACGAACAGGTCTTTGAGAATCGGGGCTTCCGGGCGAGGCACAACGAGACTGTGCGCTCAACGTTCGTCCGGTTTGGCGACAGTCGTTTGTCCGGGATGGATCTCGACGAACCCGTCGACTGGAAACGTGACGACGACGACCTGCCAGCCGTGTACCTGCTCGTGCGTGCACTGGTACAGGCCGACGCTACCGATATGGCCACTCAGGACTAATGCGCCAGGATCGGTTGTTGGCCGTTATATTTTTGGATGCGCTCCAGAAAGTTCGAAGTTAAATGACGACCGCCGCACCAGGAAATCCGTTGGTACGTAGGAAGCAGGCTTTTCAAGCCGGTTGACGCGAGATCCTCGCGAGATCCTTATAGCGCTTTCAAAGCAGGCAACAGCCGGTCGAATTCGCGCTTCACCACGCCATAACATTCGCACACACGTTTTTCGAGCCCCGGTCTGTCCAGTACCTCGATGTGGCCATGACTGTAGCGAATCAACCCCGCGTCCTGCAATTTAAGCGCGGCCTCGGTTACCCCGGAGCGGCGCACGCCCAGCATGTTGGCGATCAGTTCCTGGGTCATCTTCAATTCGTTTGAAGAGAGGCGGTCGATGCTGAGCAGAAGCCACCTGCACAACTGCTGGTCGATCGAATGGTGTCGATTGCACACGGCGGTCTGCGCCATCTGCGTGATCAGCGCCTGCGTATAGCGAAGCAGAAGGCGCTGCACGGGGCCGGCGCGATGAAATTCTTCTTTCAGGATTTGAGCATCGAGCCGATACGCCTTGCCGGCGCTCTGCACGACCGCCCGGCTGGGCGTGGTCTCGCCCCCCATGAACAGCGCGATGCCGATGAGCCCTTCGTTGCCGACAATCGCGATTTCGGCGGACGCACCGTCCTCCATCACATACAGCAGCGACACGATACAGGTGGTCGGGAAATAAACGTAATTGAGGCGATCGCCCGATTCGTAGACGACGTTGCCCAACGGCATATCCATGAGCACCAGATGTGGCGCCAGGCGCTCCCACTCCAGCTCAGGCAGCACGGCCAGCAGATGATTTTCGTTTTCTTGATGACCTTGAGCCATTTCACCCTCTCAGCAACTCGCCCGGAACCGCGCCGCTTTCGCCGACGATTTCCTGACGATAAAGATGGATAGAAGGAGGAATACTCCAAGGCCTTGACGGGCTATACCGCAGCACGACGCGAGGCGGCAATCTTCGCGCGACCCAAAGTCTGGCCGTTATATAGTCGATTATAAGTCGCGCCGGTATTCGACGCAGATTCGCGCCCTGGCATGGCATCGCGTTACGGCCCAATGTGGATTGCGCATCGCGCGAACTTCGAGATTCTTTGCCCGGTTCGCCCGTCCCACGCGGTTCATCGGCTGAAAGGCAATTGTCCGCTTCGCCTGCACGCTGCCAAAAAGACGCGCAGGCAGATGTGGCTACACGATGATCGGCAGCTTGAGCGTGAATTCGCTGCCTTCACCGGCGCCCGCACTTGCGGCCGAAACCGTACCGCCGTGAGACTGAGCAATCGCATTGACGACCGCGAGGCCAATGCCAAGGCCGCCCGCACTGGAACCGATCGTTCTGCTGGATTGCGCGAACAACTCGAAAATATGCGGCAGCAGGACAGGCGAGATTCCCGATCCATCGTCCTTGATCTTGATGACAACATTGTTGCCTTCGGCAAGCACGGTCATGCGTATATTGCCCCGCGTCGGCGTGTATTTCACCGCGTTGTGCAGCAGATTGCTGACGGCCTGCGTCAAACGGAGCGGATCTCCTTCAACGCGCAACGTCCTGTCTGGAATCGACACGGTAAAAACCTGATTCTTCGCAGCGGCGGCGGCGGCCGTAATCTCGCAACTGTCGGCAAGGAGGGTCGCGATCTCGACGTCGACCTTGTTGAGGCGGAGTGCGCCCTGATCGACGCGGGTCGCATCCATCAGATCCTGCGCGAGCCGTGCGATCCCGTTGACCTGCCGATCGATCATATCGATCAGCCGGAGTATCTCCGGACGCTCGGCGGACGCGTTGCGAATCAGTTGGCTGGCCATCCGCAACGGCGTCAACGGACCGCGCAACTCGTGTGCCACCATAGCCAGAACCTGGTTGCTCAGCGGTGGCGCTTCGACGCAATGATCCGCCGCGCACGCATCCGCCAGAAAACCGTCTGCGGATGCCCGGCAACCACGCTTCATCATTGCATCGGTCACCACCAGACCGCTCAACACAGAATCACCCGAAGCCGACTCGGTGGACGTCAGATATGCTGACATTTCGATCCCCATTTCGCGGCTCGCTGGACGACGAAGAGCAAAGAAAAGCGTGTCACGGGCCGATATTCAAGAAGGTAGCAGGCTGCTTGCAAAGCACCGGCACCGCACGATTCGCCAACACCTGCCCTGACGCGATCAGGAATCCAAGAATGGCGGACAGATTGCAATGACAGCGTCGCAAATGCGGTTCGGTAAGTCTGTACGGTGGCGTTCAGATCGGCAAGAGCGACCGAATTACGCCAAAACCGCGCGGGTTTCAAAGACTTTCAAAGACATCCGATCTGATGATCCGTGCAGGCGCGAGCGGATCGAGTACCTGTCCGACAGCCGGCACGTGCCACGACGATCAACGTGGATTGTGCGTTCGAACATAGACAGCGGTCTGTACGTTGTCGTACCGCATTCTCCCGCGCGGGCGCGTAGCGTGTCTCTTATTGTCGACCAGCGGGGAGAAAATCATGCTTAGACGAACCTTTATCTGGGGCACGCCTGGATCGCTTCTGGCACTCGGCACTGTGCTCTCAGGCTGTACCACCACTCCTTCATCCGACGTGAGCCGTAGCGAGCAGAGGGACAAGCGTCGCTCTATCGATGCAGGTGTCGACTCGACTCTCACGCGCGTCTATGGGCTCGCGGGCGGCGCGCGCGAACTGGTCGGCAAGGCCCACGGCGTATTGACGTTCCCCTCCGTGATCGACGCCGGCTTCGTGGTCGGCGGCCAGTATGGCGAAGGGTCCTTGCGGGTCGGCGGACGCACGGTCGGCTACTACAGTACGGCGACTGGTTCGATCGGCTGGCAGATCGGCGCGCAATCGCGCGCGATCGTATTCCTGTTCATGACCGACGATTCGCTCAACCGCTTCCGGAGCAGAGACGGCTGGTCGGCCGGCGGCGATGCCTCCGTAGCCGTGCTGAAAGTCGGTGCGAACGGCGATCTCGACACCAGCACGGCGACCGGACAGGTCGACGCCTTCGTGCTGACCAACACCGGCCTGATGGCGGGTGCGTCGCTGCAAGGCACCAAAGTCACGCGGCTCGCGTCGCTTTGACATTCAAACCGGGGAGCGCGCGATGCGCGCCCCTCGTCGTTGACACACATCGTCGACACACAGAGTGGAAAAACCATGTTGCGAAGCATACAAGACTTGCACGGCAGCACCGTCAGCGCGCTGGACGGCGACATCGGCTCAGTCATTCAGGCTTATTTCGACGACGAGTCATGGGGTGTGCGTTATCTGGTGGTCGACACGGGCGACTGGCTCAATGACCGGCAAGTGCTGGTTTCGCCGTATTCGGTGGAACATACCGACCCTGGATCGGATATCGTGCATGTCAGCCTGTCGCGACAGCAGGTGAGCGACAGCCCGATACTGGACACCCACAAGCCGGTGTCGCGGCAGCACGAGATCGAATATCTGCACTACTACAGCTATCCGACTTATTGGGGCGGTCCTAACCTGTGGGGCATGGGCGCCTACCCGGCCTATGATCCAACAGGTGTAGCGCCGGACGCCCTGCCCGACGAGCAGCCAGATCCAACCTTGCCAGCGAACGACACGCAACCCGACGTTCATCTGCGCAGCACGAACGAGGTCAAGGGCTATCACCTCAAAACCGCCGACGGCAGCATCGGTCACGTATCCGATTTCATCTATGACGACACCGACTGGGCGATTCGCTACCTGGTCGTGGAGACGCGCAACTGGTGGCCCGGCGGCAAAGCGGTGCTGATCGCGACTCGCTGGATAGACGGAGTAGACTGGCTCGATTCGACCGTATCGACAGCATTGACGCGCGACGTCATCAGGAATAGCCCGGCTTATGACGACTCGATGCCGGTCGGCCGGCGCTACGAAGTCGATCTGCATCGGTTTTATGACAAGCAGGGATATTGGCCGGGTGCCGGCGACGAGAAAATCCCATCGCAATGAGGCGCCGCGCGGACCACGGTCCTCGTCCAATCCGGACAGTGCCGGATCGATCGAAAACGAAAGTATCCGGAAGCATTAAACGCGGGAGCAGGTCATGAGACAAAACATTCAGAAGTTATACCAGGCCCGTATTCATACATTTACCCCCGAATGTCAGGAACTGCAGGACGGTACATTCGATTTTCACCTTCGGCATGCGGTGGAGGGCACGCTTCCTTCGACTGACAGGCACTACGAGGTCGGCGTTTTTTCGACAAGCGAGGAAGGCTATGCGGCTGCCCTTGCGTACGGCGACAAATACATTGCGGAACATAAGTTCGGGATGTAGCAACACCGACGGTCATTGACGAAACGCAAGCAAACGCGAACAGACACAAACTTTACCCGGCAGTGACGACGCCCGTCTGGCTGTCGTTCAATCAGACGGACGGCGCTATGGCAGACCGAATCATTTCAAGCACGACACACGACGCTCACATGAGCGTCGAGGATCATATTGCCGATGGATGGATGGCAAGCGTGTGTATCGTTCCAAAGGGCGCACCCAAGGGCAACGAACTCATCAAACTCGACGCCGTTTTCGAACGCGAAGATCTCGCATGGGAATCGGTCGAAGCGCTTGCGCGTGCCGAGCTCAACAGTCTGAAATAGCACACCACCGCACTTTCAATCCCCATTGTGCATGACGCAATGGTCTGCGTACCGCTCATCTTTCAAGGACAACCCGCATGACTCCCTATGATGTCGTAATCGCGGTCTTCGATGACCACCATAATGCCGACGCCGCCGTGCGCAAGCTGATAGACGGCGGCTTCGACATGAAGAATTTCAGTGTGATCGGCAAGGGTTATCACACCGAGGAAAAGATCGTCGGTCTCTACACGGTCGGCGACCGCATGAAAATGTGGGGCAAATACGGCGCGTTCTGGGGCGGCCTGTGGGGCTTGCTGATGGGCGGCGTATTCCTGACTATTCCGGTGCTCGGCCCGGTCGTCGTGCTGGGTCATCTCGCCGTCATGATCGTGTCGGCTGTCGAAGGGGCGGTCGTTGTCGGCGCCCTCAGTGCTTTGGGTGCGACGCTCGTGCATATGGGGCTGCCCAAGGACAGCGTGATCCATTACGAGGCCGCCATCAAGGCCGACGGATTCATCGTGATGGGTCACGGCACGCCTGATGAAATGGCGCGCGCAAAGGCCGTTCTCGCGCTCCATCAACCCACGCGCCTCGATTCGCACGAAGGACTCACGCCCACCGCACCCACCACTCACGAAACCGCCTGACGGCCCGGCAGCCAGGAGAGGCCTTGCTTATGGACACTCATGGACACGCTGACCCGAGGTCCAGTCAGGCAGCTTCACCTGGCTCACCCGACATGGCGACGCCCGCGCGCACCTATTCCACCGGGATCACGGCCGGAGGAACGCGCGGCGCGTCATGCACGCTCGCCCAATCGCTGCGGCGCACGTGGTGGATGATCAGGGGAATCCCCGCGAACACCACAATGCCGATGACGACCAGTCCCGTATAAAGCCAGGGCGAACCGACCGGCAACTGATCCGGCGGGAAGAACGACACGACGAAGCTGAACAGCACCCCGGCAAAGCCGATGCCGGCGGTCAGCCACATGCCGGCAAAACCGCCGGGCACCGTGAACGGGCGCGGCAAAGCCGGTGCCGAATAGCGCAGCCGGATCGCCGCCGCGTACATCAGCATGTAGGCGATCAGGTAGAGCGCGATCGTCATGGCGGAGATCAGAAAGAATGCGACCGACACATCACGGATCACGAAGTAGAAGCACGAAATGACCGTCACGATCAGACCTTGCACCAGCAGAATATGAGTGGGCATACCCTTGCGATTCTTCGCCTGAAGGATCGGCGGCAATTCGCCTTCGTGCGCGGTTTCAAGCAGGCCGCGCGACGGACTGCCGAGCCAGGCCAGCACACCACTGATCGCTCCGACGCCGACCAGCAGCGACAACGCCGACACAGCCCAGTTCATGTGCCAGATGTCCACCAGCACCGCGCTGAATGCGTCGAACACGCCGGATTGCAGCGATATCTTCTCGTACGGCAAGATCGCTGCAATCGGCAGCGCGCCGAGTGCGAAAATCAGCACCGAAATCAGCGCACCCAGTCCGATCGCCGCGGGATAACCGCGACTCGGGCTGCGCATGTCGATCACATGAACCGCCTGCACCTCCACACCGGCAAACAGTAACATGATGCCGGCCAGAAACGAGATCGTGCCGAAGCCGTGAATCGCGGGCCAGAAGCGCGCGTGACCGTCTTGCGAGAGAGCCGCATCGTTCAGGTGTTGCCAGCCGAGCGGGTGTCCACTGCTGATCCAGTAGCCCAGCAGCGCGAGCAGCACGAGGCCCGGCACGATGGTGCCGATCACGAAGGTCCAGTTGGCGATCCTCGCGAAGACTTCGACGCCTTGCAGCACGACCCACGTCGCGAGCCAATATGCGACGATGCAGAAGATGCCGACATAGGCGCCGTTCTTCGCCAGTTCCGGCCGGCCGATCGTATAGGCGAGCGCCGCCGCGCCGAAGGTCAGCGCAACCGGATACCATACGACGTTCTGGATCCATTGCAGCCAGATCGCGAGAAAACCCCAGCGCGTGCCGAACGCCTCCGCGACCCACGTGTAGATGCCGCCGGGCCGGTCGGCGAACGCGCCGCCCAGTTCGGCGGAAATCAGCGACGCGGGAATCAGATAGAAAACGACGGTGAAGGCGAGATAGACGAACATCGTCATCTCCTCCTTCGCCAGCAAAGGAAGTCCGCGCAGACTCGTGACCACGGCAGCGGCCGTCATCAGACCGATCGCCGTCACGCTCAGATATTTGCCGCGTTTTGCGGCATCCGCTGCCGGCGGTGCGGCCGCGGCGGTGACTGTGTTGTCCATTTCGTGTGCCCCTGTGAACAGGCGATATCAATTGTGGTGGAAGGTCGGACCGGCGCTCGAATGCAGCACCGGATTCTTCGTCAGATGCCCGATGGCGTGCCTGATGTCCTCAAGCAGCATCGCCGCCATGTCGCGCGTCACACCACGCCGGATCAACACGCGTTGCACGATGGTGTCCTCGCGCCCTGCCGGCAGTTCGTACGAGGCGATCTGCCAGCCGCGCATGCGTACCTGATCGGACAGGTCGAATAGCGTGAAGCCCGCTGTTTCCGGATGCTTCAGCTTGTAGCAGACAGCCGGCAGCGCGCCGCGCCCGTCGTAGATCATTTCCAGCTGGTCGATCTTCGCCAGCCCGTCGGCCAGCGCCTGCGCGGTGTCGGCGCATTCCTGCTGGATCCGTCGGTAGCCTTCACGGCCCAGGCGCAGCAGCATGTAGTACTGCGCGATGATCTGTCCGGCCGGACGGGAGAAATTCAATGCGAACGTCGGCATGTCGCCGCCCAGATAATCGACGCGGAAAATCAGTTCGTCGGGCAGATCCTGAGTGCTGCGCCAGACTATCCAGCCGACCCCGAGCGGCGCGAGTCCGTATTTGTGGCCCGACGCGTTGATGGATTTCACGCGCGGCACGCTGAAGTCCCATTCGAGGTCCGGCTGGATGAACGGCGCGACGAAGCCGCCGCTGGCAGCGTCGACGTGAATCGGAATATCCAGTCCGACATTGGCTTGCAACGCGTCGAGTGCGCCTGCCAGCGCCTTTACCGGTTCGTAGACGCAGGTGAAGGTGATGCCGAGTGTGGCTACGACGCCGATCGTGTTCTCGTCGCAATACTCGGCCAGATCTTCCGGCGTTAGCCCGGTCGCGTCGCCGCGCAATGGCACCTGGCGCATCTCGACGTCGAAGTAGCGGGCGAATTTGGCCCAGCACACCTGCACCGGGCCGCACACGAAGTTCGGCTTGTCGGTCGGCTTGCCCTGCGCCTCCCTGCGCTTTTTCCATTGCCACTTGAGCGCGAGACCGCCGAGCATGCAAGCTTCGCTCGAACCCGTGGTCGAACATCCGGTGGTCTTCCATGCCTTGCTGGCATGCCACAGATCCGCGAGCATGTGCACGCAGCGCATTTCGATCTCCGCCGTTTGCGGATACTCGTCCTTGTCGATCATGTTCTTGTCGATGGACAGATCCATCAGGTGACGCACTTCGTCGTCGGCATACGTGGTGCAGAACGTCGCGACGTTCTGCCGTGAATTGCCGTCCATGAACAGTTCGTCGCGCACCAGATCGAATACCGCGCGGCGATCGGACGACGCCTCCGGAATCCGGTACTTGGGCAGCGATGAACCCGAGATCGTCGCGGCGTATTCATCGGCGACGTCCTCGGGCGTGGGCGGTGGTGATTTGAGAAAAGTCATGGCGTGAAGCTCCTGATTTGAAGTGAGCGCGCCCGGCTCGTGACGATCCCGTGACGAATACCGGAGCGAATGAAATGAAGATGTCAGGTCGGCAGAAAAACTTCCACGCCCACGGTGCGCGCCACGGCGATCGAAGTCGGTACGGTGCCGTACCGCATTGCGGCGTCGCGGCCATGCGTTCATTGCGTTACGCCGTCATTGAGCGCAAGGTAGCGCCACTCACCGCGCTGTTTCCGACCGGCTGTTACGCTGTCGAAGTCCGTGACCGGCGGAGTAAACTGTCTGCAGAAGCCCGTCGTCGTCGACGGCAAGGTTCGGACTGCGGCGCGCCGGGCGCGGGCAATCCAGTCCCGGCGACGATGCTCGCGGTCCGCACGAATTCCTGGAGGCCAATATGTATAAACGCATTCTGGTAGCGATCGATGGCAGCGAGACGTCTGGACATGCGTTCGACACCGCGTTGCAACTCGCTCGCGACAATGGCGCACAATTGCGGCCGCTCTATGTCATCGACAACCCGTTGATGGCGTACGACGCGTCCGGCTACGATCCGACCGCCTTGCGCGACGCCTCCATGCAGGAAGGCCAGCAGTTGCTGGCGGATGCACTGGCGCGCATGAAACATGAGAACGTGGCCGGCGAGCCGCGCATCGTCGAGGTCGCGCCGATCGGCGAAGACATCTCGGAGCGGATCCGCATTTCGGCCAACGAATTCAATGCGGACCTGCTGGTGCTCGGCACACATGGCCGACGAGGTTTCAAGCGACTGTTTCTAGGCAGCGTGGCCGAGCGCGTGGTGCGCAGTGCGAGCCTGCCGGTATTGCTGGTGCCGAGCCGGCAAGCGCAGACCCCGGTCGCGCAGGCCGCGCGACCGGGACACGCCGACGTCGCCGCGGCGATGTACGAATTGCCCGTTAGCGGCGGCCACATGCATGGTGGCGACGCCCAGCCGCAATGATCGACTCGAGCGCGCTCGCCAGTCGTCCCGTACGCCATCCCGCGAGCAACCTGCTTTAGAATCATTTCGGCGCTGGAGCGAAGCGCGGCTGCGCGTCCGGGCTCGCACTCCTGCAGCACCTTCTATTGCGTCCCGACGCGTCCCGACCCATGAGCACTCCGCAGCGCCGCTCCGCCAGCACCCCGCTCATGCCGGAAAGCGGCGCGTTGCCGCCCCCGGCGAAGCCTGGCGTCGAGACCGGCCTCGTGCGTATCGCGCCTGGCCTGCTCGGCAAAACATCGCGGCTGCGCTCAGTCATGGTCTGGGTCGTCGGAGTGATGGGCTGTATCGCCGTCATCCTGGTGGTGCTGCACCTCGGCTCACTGCAGAAGATGGCCGAACTGATACGCTCGGCGCGCCCCGGCTGGATGCTGGTCGCACTCGCCGTTCAATGCGGCACGTATGTCAGCGCGGCGTTCGTATGGCGCCAGACTTTGCGCGAGGCCGGACATCCTCTGTCCCTGCGCACCTTGACACCACTCGGCATCGCCAAGGTATTCACGGATCAGGTGTTGCCGAGCGGCGGCATCAGCGGCACGATGCTGATGGTGCGTGGCCTGACCGGCCGGCACGTCCCGGCCGGAATAGCGATGGCGGCCATGCTGGTCGGCATGGTGTCCTACGACATCGCCTATCTGCTCGTGGTGCTCGCAAGCGCCGGCATGCTGTGGTGGCAGCACCGGCTGAACACGGCATTGGTCATCGGCGTGGCGGTCTTCGTAGTGGTCACCGTAGCGGTGCCGGCCGCCGTGCTGGGACTCAAACAATGGGGCCAACGTGCGCCGATCGCGTGGCTCAGCAAGTGGCTGGGCGTCACCACCCTGCTTCGACAATTGACCGACGCGCCCACTCATCTTCTACGCAGCCCGCGCCTGCTACTGCAAACTGTCGGGCTGCAACTGGCCATCTTCGTCTGCGATGCCCTGACGCTCTGGCTCGCGTTCAATGCGATCGGCGAAGTGCCGCCGCTTTGGGTCGTGTTCGTGAGCTTCATCATTGCGTCGATGGTGGCCACCATCGGTCCGATTCCGGTCGGCCTGGGGACCTTCGAAGCCACCTCCGTGGGAATGCTGAATCTGCTCGGCGTGTCGGTGGAGGCGGCGCTCGCCGCCACGCTTCTGTTGCGCGCGCTGACCTTCTGGCTACCGATGCTGCCCGGCATCTGGCTGGCTCGCCGGGAGATTCGGCTTCATTAGGCGGCGCGGATCGCATTCGAGGTGATCGGGTCCATTCACGACGCGACACGACACCACACGCGGCGCGGATTCATGCAACGTCTAACTGATCTTCAGCCGCGCAAACAGCGGGATTTTGGCGGCCGCGAGCACGAAAGCGAAAACCACTGTGGCCGCCAACACCCCGCCAATCAGCATCGGCGGCAGCGCCGTCATCGCGATTCCGCCGATCGCAAGGCCGGCGGCAATCAGCACATCCGCAACCGACGACGCCATCACCCACACACTCGGCCGCGTACCCCACATGTGCCGCCGGTGCCGGATCGCGTATAACGTGGCCTGCCCACCGAACACGAGGAGCACGAAGGTCAGTGTGCGCAAGGCGTCGAGATTCAGGCCCATCGCAAACTTGCCGAGCGCGAGCACACCGCTGCAGAACGCCACGAGCGCGAACCCGACGAACACACCGACCACGGTCAGATTCGAAATGCGCCAGACATTCGGCGACGGAGACGGCTCGACGCGATCGGTGGTGAGCGACATCGCGAGAAAGTCACCCGCGATCATCAGAATCACCATCAGCAGCGGAGTCAGAATGGCGTGCCCGGTAACCAGCAGGCCGATCACCAGCATGAACGCGGTGGCGATCTTCTTGAGGACCGAATTCAGCATGTAGGTGAGGATGCGCTGGAACGTGAGGCGGCCCTCCGTGACCGCCGTGACGATGCCGCCCAGCCCGGCTTCGGTGAGCACCATGCCGGCGGCAGAGCGGGCAACATCCGTGGCGGTCGAAACCGCGATGCCGATCTGAGCCTGGCGCAGCGCGGGCGCGTCGTTGGCGCCGTCACCGCACATGCCTACGGTATGGCCGGTCTGCTGGAACGCCTTCACGAGCTTGTATTTGTCTTCCGGCAGGACACCGGCGAACACGGCAAACGACTGCGGGTCGGCCCGATCGGGCATGCTGCCCGGCGGGCAAACCGGACCGGTGAGTCCGATTGCCTGCGCGACGCTCGCGGCCGTGGCCGGGGCATCGCCCGATACCATCACCACGCGCACGCCGAGCCCGTGCAATTCCTCGATGAATGCAGCCGAATCGGCGCGCGGCGGGTCGCTCAGCGCGACGAGTCCAACCACCTGCAAGGCATCGGCCGTGCCCGCCGCTACCGCCAGCACGCGCAGGCCCTGCCCTTCAAGTTCCGCCGTCCGCGCCGCGGCCTCCGGCGAAGCTTGCGAAAGCGAGATCACGGCTGCGGATGCCCCTTTGACGATCCGCTGGATCGCATGCGAAGGATCGCTGACGCTCGCTTCGGACGTCCTGGTCGACGGATCGAATGGCTTGAGCGCGACCAGTTTCAGCACGCTGTCCTCGGGAGTAGGCGCAACGCGCGCCGCCGCATCGAGAATCGCTTTGTCGACGGGATCCTGGCTGCCGGCAGCGCTCGCCAGTGCCGCCAGTATCAGCACGCGGTTCATGTCGAAGCCCGGCATCGGCGCAACGGTGCTCACGGTCAGCGCATTGCAGGTCAGCGTGCCGGTTTTGTCGGCGCACAGCACGTCCATCGTGCCGGCCTCATCGACGGCGGACAGCCGGGTCGACAGCACACCCTGCGCCGCGAGCGCACGCGCGCCGAGCGCGGCCGACAGCGTGAAGGTAGCGGGCAGCGCAACGGGAATCGACGCCAGCACCGCTGTCAGGATCAACGGCACGATGTCGGCGAGCGGCATGTGCAGATATAACGCGTAGCCCACCAGCAACGCGATCACGGCCACGCTGAATGCGGCGAGATTGCGGACCACCAGCAGCACGGCTGTTTGCTGAGAACTCGCTATATGCGCGGTACGGACCAGTTCCGCGGTCCGGCCAAAACGCGTGTGCGTACCGGTGGCCATCACGAGTGCCAATGCCTCTCCGCGCCGCACCAGCGCGCCGGCAAACGTCTGAGTGCCGGACGTGGCTTCGATAGGTACGGATTCGCCGGTCAGCATCGAATGGTCGAGCAGCGCATTGCCGGAGACGATCCGCATATCCGCCGCCACCACGCCGCCGAGCGAGAGCTTGACGACATCGCCCTTGACCAGATCCGCTGCCGGGACGATCGACCATGCCCCGTCGCGCAGCACGGAGGCATTCATGGCGAGGCGCGACTTCAATGCGGCCAGTGTGGCCTGTGCCCGGCTTTCCTGGAAAACACCCAGAATGGCGTTGAATACCAGCAGTCCGGCAATGATTCCGGCTTCGACGAAACGGCCGAGCACGCATTGCAAAACCACGGCCGCTTCCAGCATCCACGGCACGGGCGCCCAGAATTTCCCAAGCATCATGCGCCACGTGCTCGCCGCCGTATCGGGGAGCGTGTTAGCGCCCGACTCGGCAAGCCGACGGCGTGCTTCAGTGCTGCTCAAACCGGTGCCGGGCACGGCGTCCGGCTGGCTTGCCGCTTCAGGGATCGGCGCCGGCACGACAGCGGATGTCACGTTGATTCTCCCGGGTCGAAGCGGTAGTTGACGTTGAGCGTTTCTCGCACGCATTTGAGCGTGCCGGGCGAATGCTTCACACGCGAGCGCGTTCCCTTTGCTATAGCTGGTTTGCTATAGCCACCTGCGCGAGGCCGGGCCTGCCGGCCAACGGTGCCCGTACAGCGACCGGAAGTCGGTACGGTGGCGTACCCGGCTGAAATCCGTCTTGCTCATCGCCCTGCCTGCCTTGGCGTCCTCATGACAGTTTGCATCTGCGGTCATACCCGGGATGCGCACTTCGGGCTACGAATTGTTGGCAACGCCGATGACACCTGCGTTTCGCGTTCGCGGCGAATGGGAAATGGCCGTTCCGGTGCCAATGGTTGCAACCGTTGCAAAGGAAAGCGTGCTTGCAGCGACCGAAGGGTATACAGTCGGAGTACGGGACGCGTTCAGCGCCCCTTTGTTCTCGGAATGACCATGCGATCACAAACCAAAGTTGCACCACGTACGAGCGGCGGCATGAGCGAGTATGCCCTGTCGCGTCAGGCACAAGCACTCATGCTCGAACAGGCGGACCAGGCACGGGCGGAACAGCGGCGCGTCAACGATGCCCGCATTGATTCCAACGCCAGCAAGTGGCGCTATTCAGTGGCGCTGGAAGGAAGTTGAGTCGGACAGGAAGATTCATTGGGCGGGAAAAGACGAACGCCGCCAGGTGGGGCGCTCCGGATTCACCTCCATAGCAAGGACCGACGTGTCGCATCATCAGCTGGAACAGGATCTCGCTCACCTAGAACACATATTCCCGCAACTCGTTGCCAACAGTGCGCTTGGACTAGGCTATTGGCGGCAGCGCATTACAGCGCTCGAAACAGAGCAGGGATCGCTTCCTGATGGTGCCCGGCGAGTCACACGCCTGTTGTCGATGATCGACCAGATCGACGACGCGATCCGCCTGCCGTAAAGGCAGACCGGGTAACCGCCATCCGGCGCGATTACCGATGCAGCGCCGCAGCGACAAGAAGATGAAACGGTAGCGCGAGCAGCGCGGCGCCAGCGACTCCGAGCACCCACAATGCAACGAACCAGAGCACGCTCTGACGAGATGCTTTCCGGTTGTCGCGACTTATCTGTGACATGACGTCCCCTTTGGTCTACACGGGTCTGCGCGGGTCTGTGCAGTCTGCGCGCTCAAGGCCGCTCGAGAGTCTGGGGTAACGCTCCAAGTTGCCGGAACACAGACAGCCAGTCCTCCAGATGCCATGTTTTCGCAATCAGATTTCCGCGCATCTGGTGGAAAGAGTGAATCGCGAATCTGATGTGTTTGGAACTCGCGGCAATGCCAAGTAATGTCCCTGTTTGAGTGCCGCTGATTTCCGCGCGCACGCCGACCCGATCGCCATGAACGAGGACGTCGAGAATAGTGATTTTCATGTCGGGAATTGCTTTAGCGATGTTCTCGAAGAACTGCACCATCTGGTCAGGTCCCGCGGCAGCCCCGACGGGCTCGGGAATATATTCCCAATCCGGGGTGACGACCTGCCGCAGCAATGCGACGCTCTTCTGCTCGATGGCGCGATAGAACCCTTCGATCGTTTGACGAGTGAGATGTTCGTCGGCGGGCAGGGTCATAATCCAATACTCCTGGCGAATGGACGAATGCGCACGGCAAGGCGTGGACCGAACAATACTACACGTTTTCCGTGTGGAATCCAGCAACGCGCCCCGCGTTGGGACCTGCTGTCCGGCGCAATGCATTCGAATAACCATGTGACAGAAAATAAGAAGCCGCGGATTCCGATATCAAGTATCGGAAAGCAGTAGTGGTATCGCCATGCGGTACCGACAAGACACGCTTATAGAAATTGAACGCCAATGCCTTTATGGAGTTTCCATAAAGTGCCGCGGCGGTATAAGATCTGTGAAAATCGTGAACGCCAACTTCGTCGTGCAGTCACGTTGCGCAGCTACGCTCCTCATAGCGGTAAGCCAACGCTATACGGATGCCTGAGACGGACACCGCGGCAAACCTGCTTCAGTCAATCGAACGAACCATTCCTGGCTGCCTCGGGCAGGTGATCGCGCAGTCGGAAACGCATTCGCAGTACTGCTGTCGGAATTCGCAACGACCTACCCATACCCAACCCGATGCCCAAAGACATCCCAGAGCCGCAAGCCATTTGTAATGACGTCACCCGTAGCGCGATCTTCATTGTCGCGACGATCGAAGCCGGCCGCGATCACGCAGACAAGGTGCGTGCATGGTGCGGCGACGTTGCCGCCCTCGTGCGCTCGGTCGGCAGGCGGGTCCCCTCCGGCGATCTGTCGTGCGTATGCGGCTTCGGCTCCGGCGCATGGGATACGCTATTCGGTGCCCCGCGCCCCGCAGGCCTGCACCCGTTCCGGGAATTCGGCTCGGGCGAGCGCCTGGCTGTAGCGACCCCCGGCGACATCCTGCTGCATATTCGCGCCGAGCACATGGATCTCTGTTTCGAGCTCGCCACGCAACTGCTGGGAGCGCTCGGCGACGCAGTCACGGTAGTCGACGAAGTTCACGGCTTTCGCAACTTCGACATGCGCGCGATGGTGGGCTTCGTCGACGGCACGGAAAATCCGGTGGGTCGCACCGCTGAAGAATTCACGCTGATTGCCGATGAGGATCCCGAGTTCGAGGGCGGCAGTTACGTTATCGTGCAGAAGTACCTGCACGACATGGCCGGCTGGAATGCGCTCTCCGTCGAGACTCAGGAGCGCATTATCGGCCGCACCAAATTGTCCGACATCGAACTCGATGAAGCGGTGAAGCCGTCCTGCTCGCACAGTTCGCTCACCACCCTCACCGAGAACGGCGAGGAAGTGAAGATACTGCGCGACAACATGCCGTTCGGCAGGCCCGGCGCAGGCGAGTTCGGCACCTACTTCATCGGTTATGCCCGCTCGCCCGCACCGACCGAGCAGATGCTGGAAAACATGTTCGTCGGGCGCCCGCCGGGCAACTACGACCGGCTGCTCGACTATAGCCGCGCGGTTACCGGCGGCCTCTTCTTCGTCCCATCGGCTACCCTGCTCGAGGCACTCGCAGACCGCGATCCGCAAGCGACCGCTGCCGATGGCGGGCAACAGTCCGATACGTCTTCGTCCGCAGAGCCGCAGGAAGGCGGCTCGTTGAACATTGGCTCTCTCAAGGGAATCTCCCAATATGAATAACCTGCATCGCGAGCTCGCCCCCATCTCCCGTGCGGCCTGGTCGCAGATCGAAGATGAAGTGGCGCGCACCTTCAGGCGCAGCGTCGCCGGCCGTCGCGTGGTCGACGTCAAGGGCCCTGGCGGCACGGAACTCTCCGGCGTCGGCACCGGGCATCAGACCGCGATCACGGCGCCGCAGCAGGGCGTCGTGGCGAAACTGTCCGAGGTAAAGAGCCTCGTCGAGTTGACCGTGCCGTTCGAATTGCAGCGCGAGGCGATAGACAGTGTGGTGCGCGGCGCGAAAGATGCCGACTGGCAGCCCGCGAAAGAAGCAGCGAAGCAACTCGCCTACGCCGAAGATCGCGCGATCTTCGACGGCTATCAGGCTGCCGGCATCGGCGGGATTCGCGACGGCTCGTCGAACCCGCCGCTTGCGCTGCCGGCCGACGTCAGCGACTATCCGAACGCCATCAGCAACGCGCTCGAACAACTGCGGCTCGCCGGCGTGGACGGCCCGTATTCCGTCCTGCTCGGCGCCGATGCGTACACCGCATTGGGTGAGGCACGCGACCAGGGCTATCCGGTTATCGAGCACATCAAGCGGATCGTGAATGGCGACATCATCTGGGCACCGGCGCTCGCCGGCGGCAGCGTGCTGTCCACGCGCGGCGGCGACTTCGAGCTACACCTCGGCGAAGATCTGTCGATCGGCTACACGAGCCATACCGACACTGTGGTGCGTCTCTATCTGCGCGAAACGCTGACGTTCCTGATGCTGACGAGCGAAGCATCGGTTTCGGTGACGCAAGCGGAATAAGCCGCTCAATGCGCCGGTAATGGCCTCGCTCGACCGCGTGCTCTGCCGGTCAAGCGCTGCTGGCCAGAACCGGCAGCTGAGCGCCCGTCATCGTTGCGGGCTCACGCTCGCAACGATGACTTGAGGAGCGCGGACGCCTCATCCTCCGGCAGTACTTCAAAGCGGCTCGCCACTCTTCTGCTATCGACGTGTACGCCCAGCAGGATTTCCTGAATGCACGTCTTCAGCATCGTCACAACCGTCCGTACCCGTGCCGGCACAGGACGTTGCGCCTGGGTCAGCACATGCAGATCGAAAGGGAGCGCATCGAATCGCGGCAGTATGCGCACGAGGCGGCCGTCTGCAAGCGCATCGACGCAGGCGGGTTCTTCCAGCAGCCCAATGCCGGCGCCCGAGACGATCATTTCATACACGGGCCGCCAATGACTGGTTTTGACCACGGTATGAATCGGCGCGCTCTCCACGACATTCTCCATGCGCCTGAGCGGCAACTGGTCCGTGCCGAACATGCCCTGGAGCCGGATGAACGGGTGCTTGACCAGGTCGGACGGTTCGGCAACCGGACCATGCCGGCTCAGATACTCCGGCGCCGCCACGAGAACGCGCCCAACCTGACCGAGCTGACAGGCAATGAACGCTCCTTCTCCGAGTTGCCCAAGACGAAAGGAAACGTCCACACCTTCGGTGACGAGGTCGACGGTCCTGTCGTTCAGGATCAGTTCGAGATCCAGTTGGGGATAGGCCGCGCGAACCAGGGTCAACGCGTGCGGCACGACCGTCTCGCCAAAGCAGTGAGGCGCCGCGATGCGAACCGTTCCCCTGAGGGCCTGTTCTTCATTCGACACTTCGGCGACCGCCTGCTCCACCGCGTTCAGAATCCTCTTGCTGCGCTCGTAGAAGGTCACGCCATCGGGCGTGCAATTGAGTGCGCGCGCGCTGCGGAGCAGCAACCGGCAGCCAAGGTACTTCTCGAGCCGATCGATACGCTCGCTCGCGGCAGGTTGACCGATATCGAGGTCTCTTGCCGCGCTGGAGATACTCCCTCGCTCAACCACCCTGACGTAGATACGCATGGCTTCCAGCAGATTCATGGTGTCTGTCCTGCCTTGGCGGCGATCTGCCGGTAGGCTTGGGTTCTTCGCTTCCGTTTTGCGTCTTCCATGCTTGGGCTCCAATCCTGACGTGTCACGGAATCCCAACCTCGGGATCCGGCGACGTGCATTCGATGGAGGACAGAGTAAGGGGATGCCGTCGATCGCAGAGTGCACACATCGGCCCGGCTCGCGCCAGTACAGTTGGCCGGAAGCCTCGCACTGGGCGCGCCACTATGCCGCGGCAAAGTACCAAAGGAATCGTCCGATGAATCTCTATGAGAAGCTTGCAGACGACATCGAAACATCGATCCGGCAAGGCGTGTACCGTCATGGCGAACGCCTGCCGTCAGTGCGGCAGATCAGCCGGCAGCATCGGATCAGTGTCACCACGGCGATCCGTGCGTATCTGCTGCTCGAAAGCCGTGGCCTTGTGACAAGCCGGCCCCAGTCGGGCTATTTCGTCAATCGCCGCGACGAGGGCGAGCGTAAGGCGCTGGAACTCCGTCCGTCGAAACCGATCCCGATTTCGTCGCCTGTCGACGTCAGCCGGCTGGTGCTCTCGACGCTGCGCTCGATCGGGGTGGACGACGCGGTGCCGCTCGGTTCGCCCTACCCCGACCCCAGTCTGTTTCCATTCGAAAGGATCAACCGGTACGCCTACGATGCGGGGCGCGGCAAGGCGCAATGGGGCGTGACGGACGCGCTGCCCCCCGGCAATGCGAAGCTCGTGCGCCAGATCGCGCGTCGCTACCTCGAGAATGGCATGGCCGTCGATCCGAACGAGATCGTCATCACGGTCGGCGCGACAGAGGCGATCAATCTCTGCCTTCAGGCGGTCGCGAAACCCGGCGACGTGATCGCTGTCGAGTCACCGACGTTCTACGCGATGCTCCACGCGATCGAACGGATGGGCATGAAAGCGATCGAGGTGTCGACTCATCCGGAACACGGCATCGATATTGGCGCGCTTGCCGCGATCGTGGAATCGCAACCCATCGCCGCCTGCATGGTCATGCCGAACTTCCAGAATCCGCTGGGCTTTCTGATGCCCGACGAACGCAAGCGCGAACTGGTCGAACTCCTGACGAAGCGGGACATTCCGGTCATCGAGAACGGTGTCTACAATGAACTGCACTTTGGCAGTTCGCACCCGAGCTCGTTGAAGTCGTTCGATACGAAGGGGCTCGTGCTTCATTGCTCCTCTTTCTCGAAGAGCCTGACCTCCGCGTACCGGATCGGCTGGGCGTTGCCGGGGCGCTATCGCGATCAGGTCGAGAAGCTCAAGTTTCTGAACACGTTGACCTCTCCGTCTATCCCGCAACTGGCGATCGCGGAATTCCTCGAACGCGATGGCTTCGAACATCATCTGCGCAAGGTGCGCAAAGCGTATGCGCAGCAGGCCAATCTCATGAAGGCGATCGTCTCGCGCTTCTTTCCCGAGGGCACACGCATGTCCAACCCCGCGGGCGGGTACGTGCTGTGGGTCGAATTGCCGCCGAAGGTCGACGCAATGCGGCTCTATAAACTCGCTCTCGACCAGGGCATCACGATCGGACCGGGCTATATGTTCTCGGTTTCGGAGACGACCTACCGGAATTTCATCCGCCTCAATTACAGCAGCCCGTGGTCGAGCGAAATCGAGCAGGCCGTGATCACCGTCGGCAAGCTCGTCTCGATGTGCGCGCGCTAGTGGCACGCAGGCCGTGGGCTGCGGCGCGGTCATGGCGACTCGCCACTCTCCACGTTGTGCCCTGCGTTTTTTCACAACGATTGACGAGCCCTCAGCCGCCGACCAGCAACATGCGCACCGTGGGATAGACTTTTCCCGATGCCGGCTTGCGCTGTGTCGAGCGAAGTTCCGAGTAGCGGTCGTCGCGTTGCATCCACCGGCTGCGCACGCGCTCCGCCAGCTGTCCGGCAGAGGCGGTGTCGGTAAGCCAGGGCCTGAGATCCGTGCCATGTGTGGCGAACAGACATGAATAAAACAGACCGTCGGCATGGGAATTACAGTTTGTGCGCCGCATCCGGTGTCATCTGGTGTAACAGCGAAGCGGACCGACTGGATGCGTCGATGAAGACGACTCACGTCAGTTGATACGGGCGCACCGGCACGACCTCGTCGGGGAGGTCACACCCACACAGTTCGAGAATCGATCGTTCGATATTGCGAGTCATTGCGTCGAGCGCCAGCGCATTCGGCGCGAGAGTAAACGGCTCGGCGACTTCGCTGGCAATCGCTTCGAGCGCGATCAGCGTGTAGGAAATGAAAACACAAAGAAGAGGCGTGAAGAACTCCGTCGAGTCGACGAGACCGAATGGCAGTAAAACGCAATAGGCATAGACGGTGCGGTGAAGCAACACACTGTAGGCAAACGGAATCGGCGTGGAGGCGATCCGCTCGCATCCTCCAATGGTTCTTCCCAATTCGTTGATCTGCGCATCGAACATCCACAGCTTGGTCTCCGATACCACTGCCCGGACTTGCAGATCGGCGAAGTCGCGACGAAGCTCATTGAGAAGCGCGGCCGGTTTGTAACAGGCGTGCTGCAACGCCTCGGTTCGGGTGCGGCCGAGAAAGCGGATGAGATCGGGATTCGGATCGGTCCCGCGCAATTGATGCTTGAGCGCGTACACACACGCAATCAATGCATGAGCCATTCGAATCCTGTCTTCGCCGCGCGGGACATAGCACAGCATCTGCGAGGTCAGCGCGCGTGCCGAGATCAGAAGGCTGCCCCAGAGATGACGCGCCTCGTTGAAGCGCTCGTAACTTGCGTTGTTGCGAAACGCGAGGAATATCGCCAGAGCAAGGCCGAATAAGGTGAAGGGTGCCGTATTGAGCGGAATCTTCGCGCCGAAAATACGCCCCTGTGTCAGGACGGCGAGACTGCTGACAATCGCCATGAAGATCAGCTGGGGAATGATCGACTGCAACACGGAACCGTTCCAGACAAACAGCAGCCGGAACCAGTTTTGCCCTGGCCTCACAATCATGATGTGCTCTTGTAATCGCCCGCCTGCGCCGTCACCCTCAGTGGTAACCGGCGTCCCCTTCCCTCACCTTGCCGCGGAACACGCGATACTGCATGACGTTGTAGACGAGAATGACCGGCAGCACGATCACTGTGCCGACCAGCGTAAACAGCTGGCTCGAGTGGCTCGACGACGCTTCCCAGATCGTCAGGGAAGGCGGAACGATGTTCGGCCAGATGCTGATGAGCAGACCGCTGTAACCGAGGAAGCATAGCGCGAGCGTGAGAAGGAAAGGCGTCGCCTCGTGC
Organism: Paraburkholderia dioscoreae; assembly: GCF_902459535.1. NCBI lineage: Bacteria > Pseudomonadati > Pseudomonadota > Betaproteobacteria > Burkholderiales > Burkholderiaceae > Paraburkholderia > Paraburkholderia dioscoreae. The sequence continues at coordinate 737,683 of NZ_LR699553.1, read as the reverse complement.
AGCAACCGCAGCGAGCGGAAGATGCCCCACACGCATACGATCACGAGAACCGGCACCGGCAGAAACCAGCCGAGATTGCCGCTTCCGAACCAGCGATGTGCGACTGCCGGCAATCCGATCACCGTCCATAGACTCACGACGGCCATGACGCCGAGCAGAACGCTCACGAGCGGCCGCATCAGCTCGCGCATCTTGCGCTGCAATTCACCATCCGTCTTCAGGATGAGCCAGCCGCAGCCGAGCGCCGCATACGTGGTGAGCACGCCGATTCCGCAGAACAGGCTGAACGGCGAGAGCCAGTCGAATGGGCCGCCGGCGAAACGGCCGTCGACGATCTTGATGCCTTGCAGGAGCGACCCCAGCACGATGCCCTGGCAGAGCCCCGCGAGCGCGGAACCGCCCATGAAGGCGAGATCCCACGCGTGCTGGGTTCTGACTGCCTTGCCGCGCAGTTCGAAGGCCGCTCCGCGGAAGATCAGGCCCACCACCATCAGGATGAGCGGGAGATAGTTAGCCGGCAGCAGTGTCGAATACACCACCGGAAACGCCCCGTAAAGCCCGGCGCCGCCGAGAACGAGGAACGTCTCGTTACCGTCCCAGACCGGTGCGATGGTATTGAGCATGACCTGCCGATCGCCTTTCTCCTCAAAGAACGGAAACAGCAGGCCAATGCCGAGATCGAAACCGTCCAGCATCACGTAGATGAAGACGCCGAGTCCGATGATCGCGGCCCATACGACAGGAAGATCGATCTGCATGGCGTCACTCCCCTTCCAGGGCATCCAGCGGGCGATTGCGCAGGACCGGATGCCTGCGTGAATCACGGCGCTCGACATGCTCTTCCGGTCCGCGCTTCATCATTTTCATCATGTAGTAGAAGCCCATGCCGAATACCAGGAAGTACACCATCACGAAGATCAGCAATGAAACGCCGGCTTGCTGGGAACCGATCGGCGACAGAGAGTCCGCTGTGCGCAGAACGCCGTACACCGTCCAGGGTTGACGGCCGACTTCCGTGGTTATCCACCCGGCCAGCAACGCCACGATTCCCGAAGGCCCCATGCACAGAACGAAACGCTGAAACCACCTCGTCTCGTAGAGGCTGCCGCGCACTCTGAGCACGAGGCCGAGCAGCGCCGTCAATAGCATCAACATGCCGAGACCCGCCATGATCCGGAATGTCCAGAACACGATCGGCGAATACGGGCGGTCCTGAGGGGGAAATTCCTTCAAGCCGCGAATTTCTCCGTTCCAGCTATGCGTCAGGATAAGGCTGCCCAGATGCGGCACTTGCAGCGTATATCGCGTCACTTCGGCATCCATGTCGGGCAGCCCGACCAGGTTCAGTGCCGTGCCGCCCTTCTCGGTTTCCCACAGTCCTTCGATCGCGGCGATCTTGGCTGGCTGATATTCGCGTGTGTTCAGACCATGTGCATCGCCGACGAAGATCTGTATCGGCGTGAGGAAGAGCAGAATCCACAGCGCCATCGAAAAACTACGCGTGACGGGTTTATCGCGCCGCCCCTGCAACAGATGCCACGCGCCGCAAGCGGCAACGATGAAGCCCGCCACGATGAATGCCGCGATGGTCATATGCGCGAGGCGATACGGAAACGACGGGTTGAAAATCACCTTCATCCAGTCGACCGGCACGATACGGCCACCCTCGATAGCGAATCCTTGCGGCGTCTGCATGAAGCTGTTCGACGCGAGAATCCAGAACGTGGAAATGAGCGTGCCCACCGCGACCATGAGCGTGGCGAAGAAATGCGAGCGCGGCGTGACCCGTTCCCAGCCGAACAGCATGACGCCGAGAAAGCCGGCTTCGAGAAAGAATGCCGTCAACACTTCATAGGTCAGGAGCGGCCCCGTGATATTGCCGGCTACACTGGAAAAACCGCTCCAGTTGGTGCCGAACTCGTAGGCCATCACTACGCCCGAGACCACGCCCATGCCGAAACCGACCGCAAAGATCTTCGACCAGAACAGGAACATGTCCTTGTAGGCGACGTCGCCGGTCAGCAGCCAGCGCCATTCCAGCACGGCCAGGAAGCTGGCCATGCCGATGCTGATGGCGGGGAAAATAATATGAAACGAAACCGTGAATGCAAACTGCAACCTGGCAAGGTGGAATGCATCGAAGATTTCCATGATCGGTGAACGGCTCCAGGTGATAGCAGCATTTGCGTAGGAAATCAGATTTCCGCTGAGCGCATGACATGAACCGGAACAGACTTGTACGAAGGCGTGCCGCTTTCCTTGTCGATGAAGTCGAGCGGCACCAGCACGTTGGCTTCCGGATAATAGGCCGCCACCGAACCCGGCGCGATGTTGTACGCGATTGCAGTGATCTTCTTCAGGCGAAGCTGTCTGCCCGCCAGAACGGTTTCGATGTCGACCAGATCACCGTGTTCGAGTCCGCGTTCGGCCAGATCGTCCTCGTTCATGAACAGCACGTCGCGGCGGCCGAACACACCCCGGTAACGATCGTCCAGCGCGTAGATGGTGGTGTTGTACTGGTCGTGGCTGCGGATCGTGATGAGACGCAGCACATTGTCAGCGCCGAGCACGTCGGCATCTTCCCTGACCCCGCCGTACACCGAGAACATTGCTTTTCCCGACGGCGTGGGCCACGCGCGCTCCGTCGGGGGAAGCGGCATACGGAATCCGCCCGGCACCCGGATTCGTGCATTGAATGCTTCGAATCCCGGCACGGTTTGCTCGATCAGATCCCGGATCCTGTCGTAGTCGGCCACCAGTTCCGACCATGCAACCTTGCTGTTCGGCAACGCGGCCGTGGCAATACCCGCGACGATCGCCGGCTCGGATCGCAGATGTTCTGAAGCGGGTTTCAGCTTGCCCGAAGAAGCGTGGACCATCGACATCGAATCTTCCACAGTGATGGATTGCCGGCCGTTTGCCTGTATGTCGAGTTCCGTGCGGCCGAGCACGGGCAGCACATACGTTTCTTTGGCCACAAGCAGGTGAGAACGATTGAGCTTGGTGCCGAGGTGAACGCTCAGATCGAGCTTGCTCATGGCGGGAAACGACTGCTCGGAATCCGGCAACGCAACAGCGAAGTTTCCGCCGAGACAGATCAGCACCCTGGCCGTGCCGGCGATCATCGCCTGCATCGCCTGGACGGCGTCGTGTCCGTGTGCCGCGGGTGGCTTGAACCCGAGCACGTTCTCGATCTGCTTGAGGAAGGCTTCGGAAGGCTTTTCAGTAATGCCGACGGTCCGGTTGCCCTGCACGTTCGAATGTCCGCGTAACGGACAGATGCCTGCGCCCGGCTTGCCAATATTGCCGCGCAACAGCAACAGATCGGCAATCAGCCGGACATTGGCGGTGCCTTTGTTATGCTGGGTCACGCCCATTCCGTAAGTGACAATCGTCGCATTCGATTTTGCATAGGCAATGGCGACCTCTTCGAGATCTTCACGGGTCAGCCCGCTCGCCTTTTCGATGTCGTCCCATGAGGTCGCTTCCAGATCCGCCGCGAACGCGTCGAAACCCTGGGTATGTGTCGCGATGAACTCGTGGTCCAGTACGGTTTTTCCCTGTTCCGCGTCCATCGCGACGAGCGCTTTCATGATGCCTTTGAGGGCGGCCGCGTCTCCGCCGGCGTCGACCTGAAAATAGGTCGACGCGATCCGGGTCGAGCCGAAGGTCGCCATTTCAACAACGCTCTGCGGATCGGCAAAGCGTTCGAGTGCGCGCTCGCGCAGCGGATTGAACACGATGATCGGCACATTGCGCCGTGAGCATTCGTGCAGCGTGCCCATCATCCGGGGGTGATTCGTGCCGGGATTGTGACCGATCGAGAGGATGAGCTCGGTCGAGTCGAAATCGTCCAGCGACACCGTGCCTTTGCCGATCCCGATCGACTGCGGCAAGCCGACGCTGGTCGGCTCGTGGCACATGTTCGAGCAGTCGGGGAAATTGTTCGTGCCGTATTCCCGCGCGAGCAACTGGAACAGGTAGGCGGCCTCGTTCGACGCCCTGCCCGATGTATAGAACTCGGCTTCGTCGGGAGAGGACAAGCCGCGCAGCACTTCACCGATACGAGCGAAGGCGTCCTCCCATTCCACTGCCCGGAATTTGTCGGTGGCGCGGTCGTAGACGAGAGGATGTGTCAGCCGGCCGAGATCCTCCAGTTCGAAATCCGAGCGTTGCAGCAGCGAGGACACCGTATTGTTCTGGAAAAACTCCGGTCCCACCCGCTTGGTGGTCGCTTCCCATGTCACCGCCTTGGCGCCGTTTTCGCAGAACTGGAAAGTGGATTTGTGCTCCTTGTCCGGCCAGGCGCAACCCGGACAATCGAAGCCATCAGGCTGATTGGTCCGCATCAGCGTAATTGGCGCCTCGATGTTCTCCATCTGCGTGCGAACGGCCTGAGCCGTCGCCCGCAGCGCTCCCCAACCGCCAGCAGGACCGTCATACGGCCGGATTCCCGGAACTTCGCGTCGCGTGGTCATAGGAGACTCCATGAACTGCTTCAGGGGACCTGGAGGCTGGCTCAAGTGGGCTTACGCCACCCACGGCGCAAGGCCCCACAATTGCGCCAATGCCATTCTATGAACGGATCATAAAGAAGGAAATATTGATTTTTCCAATGACAGGCATTGGCGAATCCGGCCGCGAGGCGTCACGGGGAAGCTGTCACTTGCCGGTCTCGCGGCGGCTCTGCTCCTCAACGGTGAAGATCGCCTCCGGCGTGGCTTCGAGCCGCGCCTTTGGAATCGGCAGACCGCTCTCGTCAGACAGACCGTAGGTGCCCTGCTCGATCTTCTGCAATGCGCGCTGGATGTCCGCAATGCGATGATCGTTCACGTCACGCAACGCCTGGCTGACCTCCTTCTGTGCCATTGTCTGCGCTTCGTCCTCGTACTCCTCGGCTTCGTCGCCATGCTGCTCCTGAGCCGCCTGCTCGTCGGAGAGCGTGTTCTCCTCTTCGCCCAGCACTTCCCGGCGAAGCGCCTCGAGACGCTCGCGCTGTTGCGCGATGAACGCTTCACTCAACTCACTCTGTTGCTGCGCCATGATTTTCCCCCTTGCGTTGATTCGCTTTACACGCGGTAGCGTGAAGCGTCACTCACCCAACTCCTGAAATGCGTGGCCGTTCGCCTCAAGTCCCTTCAGGAGTGCCGGTGTCAGTTCGTTTTGCGACACGCTTCCCTCGAATTGCCAGTCGCCTTGATCGACCAGATCGGGCAAGCCGGCGCCCTTGCGCACAGATAGCCCGAGCGTCGGCTTCTTCAGGTTAAGGTAGAAATCGAATTCCTGCATGGCCAATGCCTCCCATCAGGCATATATCACGCCTCACCGCGCTGCTCGCGGACCTCGCGAGGTGTTAAAGACGCGCAATCCCGTCTGGAAGTCTACGAGCAAGTCATGGCCAAGTGAAGCATCGCCTCTCCGATGGAAACCGTCGACGGCATACGCACAGCGGTTTGCCGCTCAGGCTGAATATCCTGCTGTCGGGGTGACGGAATTGCGGCATGATGGCTTCTTGCGAGAAGCACCCGCGCCGAATGCCGGCGGATGCCGATCACGAACGCTGCAAAGGAGAAAACGATGCCAACATGCACTGTTTCTTACGGCGAGTTTGAGATCGTCGTACGGCCTGAGCCCAACGAGCGCGGCGCGTGGGTGGCGAGCGTGAGCATAAGTCGAGGTGCTGGAACGCCAGTCTATGACCGTCCGATGACAACCCAACCGGAATGGCTGACTGAAGAGGAAGCCGTCAGGGACGGGGTGGAATGGGGCTATCAGTTCATCGATCGTGAATTGATCGCGCGACGGCCTCAATCCTCCGTTGCCGAGCGCTCGCGCGCGGAACACTGGTTCCGCGACGTCGAGCAATCGGGCCGCGCCAAGCCCAATCCATAAATCGCGCAGGAAAGCAGCATCGCCCAGGGATACCCCTGACTTTTCCGCCATTTCACATCCATCTGGCTTGATTCGACTGCAGGATGGCGGTTTCGCGCGCTATGTCAGTGTATTGCGCGGACAATACAGGGTGTTACGCTCAGGAAAGCAGCCTTCGCGGCAGTGAGCCGCCGTTCAGCGGCAGAATCAGCAGCTATCAAGAACATACCGCGAAGCGCGATTGCCTACGAGAGGCGAAACATCGCTGCGGGAGCGACTGCGATGCAAATCAAAACATATACCGTACTGACGCTAGTGGTGTTTAGCAGTGCTGCCTTCGCATGGCAGCCGCTTACCTATCCGATTCGAAGTCAAAGCCCTTATCAGCGCAGCATCGATACCGCGATGTGCTACGCGACTGCGAACAGGCAGACCAAGGTCAACATCGCCCGGGAACCGCAGACTCCGCCGCGCAAGCCGGCTGCCACCAAAACGTCGTCGACCGGCGTGCCGTCGCGGCCGCCGTTGCCTTCCAGCACCTTCTCGAGCACGCCGATCGGCGCGAGCATGCCGGCCGCAGCCGAAGCGACAGGCGCAAGCGCGCCCGCCGCGACCACGGCGGCGACGGCCAAAGGTGCCGCAGCGCCCAAAGCGGCGAGCGCGACTCAGGCAGGCACCACGACCACGGCTACGGCCGCCACGGGTGCATCCGCAACCAGCGCGGACAACGGCGCCTCGGAAACGGCGGCTGCGAGCGCGGCACAGGTAGCGGCGGCATCCGGCGTGAAGCTGCCGCCGCTGCCGGCACCGGAGCCGCCAATGACACAGTATTGGGCCGCGTATGGCGCGTGCATGCAGGCGCGGGGTTACGTCGTCGCACAGTAACCTTGCTTGCAAGCCTCGTTGCGGTGCCCTGTTTTTCTGATTGTGGCGCCGGCATTCGACGCCCCTTAGCGACACGGCGATGCTTAGCGACTTGACCTCCGATCAGCACGACTCCCCCCGATGCGGACACTGCGGTGTCCCGCTAGCCGGTCGTTTCACGCCCTGTCCTTCGTGTCATCAGCGGCCGGTCGATGCACCTGGCGCACGTGCGGCGGCGCGCTCTTCCCTGAAAGTCCCGCTAAACGAGCCACTGAACGATCCGCAGCCGCTGGTCGACAGCCGGCTGCCGGCGCGCAAGCTATGGAATCCGTCCTCGCGCGCGCTGGTCAACTCCTATGCGTTCGTCGAGGAACCGGCTGTCGCCGTGTCCGCCTATCAGCGACTGCGGCAACCCCTCGTGCTGGCCGCGTCGGTGCTGACGGTGACATCCGCGGTGTACCTGGGGTTCATCCATAGCAGCGACTCGAAAGTCGGCGCCCCCATCGCGGTCTCCGGCAAGGTGCAGACACAGCATGCCGCGCCGCTTGCCGTCGTTCCCCAGAAGCCCGCGGCGGCGGCTACCCAGCGATCCGTGACTGCCGCGCCTCAGAAATCCATAACGATTCTTGCGCAGGCGCCGCCCGCCGCCCTACCGCAAAAACCCGCGACCAGTGCAGCCGCGCAGAAATCCACGACCGTCGCCGCCATTCGTAGCGCGCCCGTGCGTTCGCCGCCGGTTCCGCCAGCCGCCGCTACGCCGCCGCTTTCGTCGCGCCGCGTCGCATCCGTCGAGCCCGATGCAAAACGCAATCCGGGCGGCCAGTCAGGCAAGCCGCCGGACAAACCGCGCGCGGACGTGTCCAGGCATCTCAGAGCCGCACGTGCCGATCTGCAGCAGAACAATCTGTCGGCGACCAGAGTGCGCCTTGCGGCGGCGATCTCCGTGCAACCCGATAATCGCGATGCGTTGAATATGCGCGCGACACTGAGCGCGCGCGAGCAGCAGCGCGATGCGCTGCTGAGTCTGGCGCGAGGCTGCGGATATATCGCGCGATGGAACTGCGTCTCGCACAATGCCGGCACCGCACTGCAGATCGATTCGAGCAGCAAGGAAGCCCAGCGCCTCGTGACACTTGCGCAACACGAAACCCAACTCCAGATTCCGCCGCCCGCAGAGCCCGCACCTGAACCGGCACCCGACACGCGCGAACTGACCAGTCATCATTGATGATGCAGTGGCCTCGCGCGGCCCGGCCGCGAGCCGAAGGTGTGTTTGATGCGCGCTAACGGGCCGGCACGGCAAGGCTCACCTGCCGCGCAATCGCACGATAGCGGTCTGCGGTATCCCTGAGCGTCAGCCCGGTCAGCGAGCGTTGCGCCCGCTCCTGCCCCAACGCGGCGATCACTGCTTCGGCATAGCATTGCACATTGTCGGTATCGACCAACTGGACGCCGGGAAAGCCGTTCGCGAAGGCGAAGGCCGGAATCTTGCTCGCCACGATCGGCACGCCCGAAGCGAGCGCCTCCAGAAAAGCCACACTGTGCGCCTCGGATTGCGACGGCATAACGAAAACATTCGACTCCGACAGCACAGTTGCAACATCCGTGCGCGGGCCGGCTACCACGACGCGTTCCGCAATGCCCAGCTCCTTCGCCAGCGCGACGACCGCACGCTGATAGTCGGGATCTTCGACCACGCCGTACAACACCAGACGCGCGTCTTTCCCCTTTCTGAGTACTTCACTGAAAGCCCGCACCGTCGCCAGTTGATTCTTCACCGCCGCGTATCGGCCAATCTGCACCACTTGCGGCGTGCGGCCGTCGCGCTCCCCGCCGTCGGTAAACGAGAAGCGCGCGAGGTCCACGCCGTTCGGCACCACGGTCATTGAAGGATGCGGCCCGATGGCCTGCACGTAGTCCGTCACGCCCTGCTCCGACACGCCGATCACCACGCGGGCGCGTCCCGAGAGCATATGTTCGACGCGTCTGAACAGCGGGCGCTCGAAGTCGTTGGTCGCCGAATGCATGACATAGACCACCGGCACACGCATCGGCAACGCGCGCGCATAAAACGACGGAATGGTCGCATGAGCAAAAATCACATCCGGACGAAAGCGCCGTACCGCGCCAAACAGATGGCACAACTTGACCAGCGCGCGATGCCGCCGCCGCGGAAACACGCACTGTACGCCGTGGCGCTGCAAGTCGTCCTGCAGCGGCGCGAACTCTGCATGCGCCGGCAACAGCGAAGCCACGCACACCGCCATGCCCTCGGCACACTGGTCGAGCGCGAGATCCTTGGCCAGGACTTCGGCTCCCGACAACCGCGGCGCAAGGACCAGATGAAAAACACGCATCATGATGTCCTTGCCGTCAACGTTCGGAACAGCATCCACGCGGCGGCGCAGCCAAGGCCCAGCGTCATGGACCAGGCAATGCCCGTCACGCCCCACCAGTGGACGGCGGGAGGCGCGCTCAACAGCAGCACCACGACCTGAATCGCCGACGCATGCACGGTCGCCTTCGCGTCGCCCACCGCGCGCAGGTAAGCCACCAGTACCGCGATCAACGCACCGATCGCCATGTTGATCACGAGGATTCTGAAGAGCGGCACCGCCGGCAGCCACGCCGCGCCGAGAATCAGCGAGAACAGCGGCTCGGCGATCAGCCTGAGCAGCGCGACGAATGCAGCGAGCCCGATCGCGATCACCAGCAGGTAAATCTTGATGACGCGCGAGGCCGACTGCGGATTGCGCCGGTAATGCGCCGCGAAAGTGGGGAACAGGTATTGCGACATGGCGATCGCGGCATCCGCGAGCAGCATCTGCGCGAGCCGCGACGACATCTGATAGCTGCCCAGTTGGGCCGGCCCGAGTAATTTGCCGACCACCACCTTGTCGAACTGGTTGAGCAGCAGATTGATGACGCTGCTTGCCCAGATCCAGCGGCTGAAGCCGACATAGTGGCCGATGCCCGACCATACGGCACGGATCGGCGGGCGCGGTTTCATGGTCGCCCAGGTCAGCGTGCTTTTCAGGCTTTCGCCGGCCACGAGACCGATCAGCACCGAGGCCGCGCCGGCGCCGGAATACGCGAGCACGAGTCCGACCGCGCAATCGGTGAACGCCGCCGCCACTTCCACTCCGGCGATGTGCTGGAAACGCCGCTCGCGCTGCACCACGTAATACGCAGGCGAAGCAAGACCGCGCAGCAACGGCAGCAGCGCCGCGAGCTGGATCAGCACCAGCGAGCCGTTCAGATGGAACTGGCTGCTCAGCAACGGCGCGAGCGCGACCAGCAGCAGCGAGATCAGCACGCCTCGCGCCGTCAATGTCGTCCACACCGCACCGAGTTGCGAGCGCGACGGCGGATGTTCGCCCTGAATGACCGCCTGCGCGAGTCCGGTATCGGAGAGTGCCTCGGCAATCGCCACCGCGAGCAAAGCCACGCTCACGCTGCCGATCGCCGCCGGCCCGAGCATCCGGCCAATCGCAAGGAATTTGATCGCTACAAGTCCACGCACGGCGAACTGTTGCAGCAGGACCCACGTCGCCGCGCTCGCGCCGAAGCTGCCCGCCATCGAGAACGCCGGAAGCCTGATCGCCCGCAAGCTGTTTCTCCGTCGAATCGCAGCGCCATCGAATCGGCCACGCACAGCGATTTCATGCATCGCTGCGAACGCCGCCGGCGCATAATCGGTTAGGTTGCACCAGCAAGCTGGCGAAATTTTTCATCGAATTCCAAGCACGACCTTACCGCGAGAGAATCGCTAACAACCGCCATCAGCTAGGCTGGTTCAGCCGAAGCCGGAGCCCCCTAGTACGTTTACCCACAAAGCGGGGCAAATTAGTGGTTCCACGGATTCCGGCAGTGCTAACGTTGCTCAGCCAGGGCCGGGCGGGAACCGGCGCCCGGGCACTTTTTCACACAACGCAAATGGCTGCCGACGCAATGGAACAAGACTATGTCCTGATTGTGGAACCGAATCTCACCGGCCACCGCTGGCGATATGTCGAGTGGACCATGCAGGCCTGCGCGGAGGCCGGCTATCCGTGCATGCTCGTGACCGAATGCGCGAATGAAGATCACCGGCTTGCGCGGCAGATCACCGCCGCCAACCGCCCGGATCAGCAGATCGCCTTTGTCGATCCCGAGGAGCGGCCGCGCAACCGCCTGCGCGAACCCAACGAATACTGGCGTTTCCACCGCTATTTCAAGCGCGTGTACACGATCATCAGCCGCATGCAGGCAATCCGGCTCGTGGTGGTGCCCTACGTCGATTACTTCTTTTACTCGCTGCCGTTTCTCGGCTCGCCGTTCGGCGACACGCCGTGGATCGGCATCACGATGCGCGCGACGTTCCATCATCACAAGGTCGGCATCAAGGCGCCCGATCGTCCATTCGTCAACGCGGTCAAGGCGCAGCTCTTCAAGCGCGCGATCCGCACCGCCGGCCTGCGCACGCTGCTGACGATCGACCCCACGTTGCCGGAATGGGCGGCGCGCAGTACGTCTAAGCACAGCGCGGCCATCGCCTACGTGGCCGACCCCTTTCCCGACGAACAGGCGGAAAACCCCGCGCTGGCCCGCCTGCGTCTGGGACTGGATCCCGATCAGCGCTATCTGCTGGTATACGGCGCGATCACGGAACGCAAAGGCATCTACGAACTGGTGCATGCACTCACGCGTCTCGACCATGCGCCTACGCTGATCGTCGCCGGCGAACAGGACACGGGCACGCGACACTTCATGCGCAATCACGTGCGCAGCCTCACGCCCGCGCCGCTGATACTCGACGCCTTCATTTCCAACGACACGGAGCGCGACCTGTTCTCCGCGTGCGACGCGGTCTGGCTCGGCTATAAGGGACACTACGGCATGAGCGGCGTGCTGGTGCAGGCGTACCGCTTCGGCAAGCCCGTCATCGCGACGGAAGACGGTTTGATCGGCTGGTTCAGCCGGCGTTGCGAACTGGGGCCGATTCTGAGCGACCTGAGCTCCGCGTCGATCGGCCGTGCGATCAATGAAACGATGACTTCATGGCCGCACGCGCCGCAAGCCGCGCCATCCGCACGCGACGATCTGCTGTCGCGCCATACGCTCGGCCAGTTCAAGCAGACCCTGCTGCAGCAGATGGCCTGATTACGCAGTAGCGGGCTTTCCAAAAAAACGCGAGGCGTCCATCGATACGATGGACGCCTCTGCACATAGCGCGTCAGTCAATGGCCGGATACGCGCGTAGCCGGCCACATTCCCTTGCACTCAGGACAACTGGCCACCGGCGGCGACGGGCACTTCCTCGCGCACCGAACTGCTGCGCTTTTCCGGGAACAGCGCGTTGCGCATGAGCAGGAACGGATACTCGATCGCACGCGTGGTCACGTAGCCGATCGCAATCGCGATCGCAAACTGCGCCGTGAGGGCGACAACCCAGATGAGGCTCGGCGCGAGCCCCATTGCGGTCGCTTTGCGAATCAGCATGTCGCCGGGTGCGAGCGCGAGCGAATGCCACAAGTAAATACCGTACGAATAGAGGCCGATCCAGGCCACGCCGCGATAGATCCACAAGGTACGCAGCGATCCGGAGTACTCCAGCACCAGCACGATCAGCGCGGCGAAGCCGATTGCCTGGATCGTGTAGCCGATGCTTTCATCCAGTGCGAGATTCTTCGTGGCGAACGCGAGCCATGCGCAAAGCAGGACGACGCTGAAGATCAGCAGCCACTTGCGCTTTGCAAGCTGGTGGTAGACGCCCGGCTTCATCCAGTAGATCGCGGAAAGGATCACGCCGACCAGCAAACTGTCGATACGGTATTGCGTGTACGCGAATGCCGCCTCGAGATTGCCGCCCGCGACGGCGAAGCACCGCGCGGTGAGCACCACTGCGCAGATCCCTGTGAGCACGCCGACGATCGTCCACGCGCCGAGACGCCAGCGCGCGAACAGAAGCAGCAGCGCGGGCAGCACCAGATAAAAGTGTTCTTCAACCGCAAGACTCCAGGTCTGCGTAATCGACGTACCCAGATAATTCTGCAGGTGAGTCAGGTTCTGGATCAGGAAGGTATTCCACGGGTGCCTTCCGGCCAGCACATGAAAGATGATCAGCACGTAATACGCGGGCCAGATACGGAAAATCCGCCGGATGATAAAACGGCGCGCATCCACATGGCCCGTTTCGGCGTACTGCCGAAGCAGCAGCCCGCCCACCAGAAAGCCGCTGAGCGTAAAGAACAGGTTCACACCTTCGCGGCCGAAATTCTTCAGCGGGTACTCAATAATCTGGATGAGGTAATTGCCGGTATGAACAGCATGAAAGTGAAAACCCATCACCATGATGATGGCAATGCCGCGCACGAAGTCCAACTCGACCGCCCGCCCGGCTGTTGCGGGTCCCGCCCCGCCGAATAATTTCATGTTGTTCTCCCCTATCGACCCGAGTTGGCGCGTCAGCGCCTTACTCTGGTCCTATGCAAATGCTGTCGACCGGAGTTGCGCGTTGCTCCGGTCCCATGCAAGCTGGTTGCAGTCTCTCTCGCAGGGCACGGCCCTTTTTGCATATTCGGTGTCGGCAAGCGTGCGTGCGCGCCAACTTCAAGGCATTGGCCGACAACATACGCAAGTTTGCGCACGTCTTGCAGAGCATGCGCTTTCCGTTGCCGCCAGAACCCAGGCAATGTTCGACGAATGCGGCCCAGCCAACTAACGGGCGTGGAGATTCCTTCAAAATAACCCGATGCGAGACCGTCCGCTAAAGACCGACGGCGGACCGAACGCGACGGGGAGGAATCGGTAATGCGTCATCAGTATGCAACGCCCTGGATATGGATTTTCCTGATACCGCTTGCGTTCGACTATAAGGCGACCGACGCGAATACAGGTCACTTCGCGCAATTCATCTTCGTCCTTCCGGCGATCGCCGCGGGGATTGCTCTGCTTCTCATCGCACCGCGCTTTCACGAGCGTTCGCGGCTGCGCTCGGCCGTTACGTGGAGCATGATGCTGTGCGTGTTCGGCAGCATCGTCGCGCAACTGGTTCAGGACAATGATTCCGGCAACTATCTGCGGGTGCTGCTGCCGTTCATCCTCTTCATGCTCGGCTATCTCGTGGCGTGCCGCCCGTGGAGCGAGTTTCGCATCGGCCAGTTCGAAAAAGCCCTGTTCGTCGCCAATGTGATCAGCCTCGTGTTCACCATGGTCTACGGTATGGCCACGGGCGGCGATCTCGAGGACGTGCGTTTCCGTATCCTCTCCGTGACCCTGCTGGGTTTGCAAGGCGTGTTGCTGCACGAATTCGTGGTGGCGAAGCGTTTTTCCCTTTTTACCGTGGGCGTGTTCGCGCTTAGCATCCTGATTGAGCTGCTGAGCGTCACCCGCAGCGTGCTGGTCGGCACCGTGCTGCTGTTCCTGATCGCCGTGGCGCTCAGCGCGCCGTCGATCCAGCATATCTGGCGCGCCATGAGCCGCAGCATCATCATCGGTGCCGTGCTCGCCGGCATGGCGGGCGTCGCCGCCTTGAGTTTCCCGACCGTCGCCGAGCACTGGACGCAGCGCATTTTCGCTTCCGAGGAAACCCGCTCCGGCAAGGATCCGACCACCATCACGCGTCTCGCGGAAATGCGTGACCAGTACGATCAGGTGACGGCGGACCCGGCGGCGTTATGGTTCGGCGAAGGCTACGGCCATTACTATCGTTACTCGCCGGTCTATCTGCCGGATCTCGCCGGCCAGATCAGCGAGAAAGACTTCTATGCGATCAATGAATGGGCCGCGGGACACAACTTCTGGGTCTATCAGTTCTTCGCCGGCGGCCTGCTGTTCGGCCTCGCCATGCCGTTGGTCACGCTCGCGGCGCTGGCGATCTGCTTCTTCTCGTATCGATACTGGCGCTCGGTTGTGCCCGACGCGCCCATGTTGCCGGTGCTGGGGCGCGCCATCATGCTGTTTGCCGCGTTACCCGCCACCTCGATCGGCGGCAATCCGCTCGGGCCGCGTTTTTCGGGCCTGATATTCGGCGTCGCGCTCGGCTTGATGATCGCCACTCACGCGCGTTTGCAGCGTGCACTGCCGGCGCGCGCGAAGCGCTTGCGCCGCCCGCCATACGTGCGTCCGGACGTAATGCCTGAATTGCCCGGCAGGATCCAACCCGGAATGGGCCGCGCCGATCTGCCGTCCACGCTCGGCATGTCGCGCACGGCCAATACCGCGCGCGATTCCAGCCAGTTCGGCGCCCTCGTTTCGCACACGCCGCCCAGGCATCGCTCCAACCGACCCGATATCGCCCGATGAAAATTCTCCACCTGCTTGCAAGCGTCGATCCACGCGCCGGCGGTCCGGTTGAAGGCGTTCGCCGCAGTGGCGCGGCCATGCAGGAAGCCGGCCACGAAATCGAAGTGGCCACCTGCGACGCGCCCAGCGAGGCCTACCTTGCGGCTTTCCCGTTTCCGGTCCACGCGTTCGGCCCGACGAGGGGCCGCTACAGCTTCAGCGAGCGCCTCGCGCCCTGGCTCGCCGCCAACGCGAAACGCTTCGACGCGGTGATCGTCCACGGCTTGTGGCAATACCACGGCTTCGCGGCATGGAAAGCACTGCACGGCAGCGACGTGCCGTATTACGTGTACGTGCACGGCATGCTGGACCCGTGGTTCAAGGAGGCTTACCCGCTCAAGCATCTGAAGAAGTGGCTGTACTGGCCGTGGGCCGAATATCGGGTACTGCGCGATGCGCGCGCCGTCATCTTCACGACCGAAGAAGAGCGCACGCGGGCGCGCCAGTCGTTCTGGCTGTACAAGGCGCATGAACGCATCGTGCCGTTCGGCGCGAGCGTGCCGCAACTCGAAGCCGCACCGCTGCGCCAAGCATTCCTGCAGGCCGTACCGAGTTTGCGCGGCAAGCGCATCGTGCTGTTTCTCGGCCGTGTGCACGCGAAGAAAGGCTGCGATCTGCTGATCGACGCATTCGCACGCATTGCCAGCCGCGATCAGACGCTGCACCTCGTGATCGCCGGTCCGGACGAAACCGGCTGGGGCGCGACACTGCGCACCCGGGCGCAGGCAGCCGGTGTCGCGCATCGCGTGAGTCTGCCGGGCATGCTGCAAGGCGAGCTGAAGTGGGGCGCTTTTCATGCGAGCGACGTGTTCATTCTGCCGTCGCATCAGGAGAATTTCGGCGTGGCGGTGGCCGAGGCGCTCGGCTGCGGACTGCCGGCGCTGATCTCCGACAAGGTCAACGTATGGCGCGAGATCGAAGCCGACGGCGCGGGGATGGTAGCCGCGGATACCGTCGACGGTACGGAAAAGAATCTCGTACGCTGGCTCGATCTGGACGACACGGCTCGCGAAGCAATGCGTGCGCAGGCGGCCCGCACATTCAATGCGCGCTTCCGGGTCGAGACTATGGTCAGTTCACTGACTGCCCTGCTGGAGTCCAAGGGTAGCCACGAAGAAGTGCGCGAAAACACGCTCACCACGCTGCGCGAAGCGACCCAGCAAAGCCGCTGACGCGCGGGGTCGATCACACGCGCAGCAAACCGCGCGGAAGCTCACAACCTCACGGCGCTACCGCTCAAACCGAAGCTAACGCGCCCAATACGCGCCAGCTTCGGCCGTCTTCATTGCGCGTTCACTGCTCCTTCATCAACGGCGTCAAGGTCGAGGCCGCGATCGGCAACGTATCGACCTGAGGCGGCGCCTGAAGCGACATGGCGGCGCTGTTCGCCGCTTCGCCCCGTGTATCGCCGACGAGCTCCGGCAAATCGAGCTGCCGTTTCAGATGACCGGCGAGACGCAGCGCCAGCGCCGCAATCGTGATGGTCGGAAAATTGGCGCCGACAGTCGGAAACACCGAACTGCCGCCAATGTACAGATTGCTGATCCCGTGCACCTTGCAATCGCGATCGACCACGCCCTCGCGCGGCGAATCGTGCATGCGCGTGGTGCCCATGTGGTGCCATGTGCCTTCCAGTTTCGCCGGCCACGTCCGGCCTTCGAGCGGCTCGTCGAGCGTGACGTCCGCGACGTTCGCCATCCGCAATTCCTGTGCGAGCAACTGGAACGTCTTGTCGAAAGTGCGCTGCACCTGTTCGCCGAGGCGCCACTCCACCCGCACGCGCGGCATGCCGAAGTGGTCGCGCCTGTCCGCCGACAATGTCACGCGGCTATCCGGATTGGGCACCGCTTCGACGATAGCCTGCAGCGTCACGTCCGTGATCAGCGCGGGCCATTGCAACAGCCGCGTCAAACCGAAACCGACGGTGTGCAGCGGGTGCGCAATCATGGTTTCGATGTCGCGCTTCAGGCTGCGGCCAGGCTGATCCTTGCCCATCAGCGCTTCCTTGCAGCGGATCAGCGCCTCGGAACCCGCGCTGCCTTCGCCGTACCATTTCGAGTAGAGCCAGACGCGTGAATTGAGCAGCTTCTCGCGCTCCATCCATTCCTGTTTCGGCGCGAACTGCGACGAGATCTTCGTGCCGTGCGCCGACACCGCCGCATTCTGGTAGTGATACTTGATGTCGTACAGCTTGTTACGCGCAATGCCCGGACGGAAGCGCACTTTGCCCGACATCATGCGCGGATGATCCATGAAATAGCGGCCGACCAGATCGTTGGCATTGCCGAGACCGGCGGCCTGCACATTGTTCGACGCGAGCAGCAAACGCGCGTTTTCAATGCCGCCTGTAGCCAGCACGAAAATCCTCGCAGTCATCGAGATTCTGCGGCCGCTGATCGTGCCTATCTTCACCGCGGAAATCGTCGTGCCTTGTGCGTCGGCGTCGATATTGAGCACGTTCGCATGGAGGAACACGCGCACTCGCGTGGAGCGCGACAGTTCTTCTCGATACGTCTTGCCGAAGCGCACCGGCGGGCTGAACTGCGCGACGGTATCGCGCATATCGCCGGTGGCGAGCGGCAGGCGGCGCACGTCCTGGCGCCCAATCTCGCGCTCCCAGTACGCGGGGTCGAAATTCTGCGGGCCGAGCTTCAGCAGTTCATGCGTGCGCGCATAATAAGGCGCCAGTTCATCGAGCCCGAACGGCCAGCCGCTGTGCGCGATCCAGTCGCGCTTTTCGAAGTCCCAGGGGTCGAGCGGGCGGCACCAGCCGCCCCAGCAGTTGCTGCTGCCGCCGAAATACCGGCTGCGCGAGCCGTCCGCAAACGTGTAGGGAAGCCCGATGTTCTCGCCGCGATAAAGATCGCGGGTCGCGTCGTCAGGTCCGAAGCCGCCGCTTTCGAGCACGCAGGCATCGATACCGGCCCGCGACATTTCGAGCGCGAGCGTAATTCCCGCGACGCCTGCGCCGATGATGCAGACCGTCGTTTCAATGACCGTGTTTTGTTCAACAGTACGCGTATCGATGAACATCCCCTACTCCCCATCTTCTTCACGCATTTCCTGAGCGCGTCACGGTTCGCCAGCCAGCGCTGGCAACCAGGCCACGCAAACGTCGCAACCGGACCCTGCTTTGCAACCGCCAGCGGATGCCGCTCGCCAGATAGCGCGACAATCCCTTTGCGGCAACCCACATTCCGGCAATACGACCTCGGCCTCCCCAGCGTACGAACGCTGTGGTTCTATGTCTGTGGCTCAGGTCACGGAGTCGAACCGTTTCCTGATAAAACGGCATGGATTTCCGCCGTACACGCCCTCGGCCTCCAGCGAACGATGCACGACCGACGAAGGTGTCACGACCGCCGAACGGCCGATCGTCACGCCCATTTGCACCACGCACTTCGAAGTGATCCAGACGCCGTCCTCGATGACGATCGGCGCGACGTGCAGATCCATCGTGGTGCTCATATCGTGTGAGCCGGCGGTGAGGAACGTGCCTTGAGAAATGCACACGTTCGAGCCGATGCGAATCAGCGTCTGGTTATAGATCCAGACATCCACACCGAACCAGCAGTTGTCGCCCACTTCGAGATTCCACGGTGCCTTCACGCGCAGCGGATGCACAAAGCGGCAGCCTGTACCGATCTTCGCGCCGAACAGGCGCAACAACGCAACGCGCACGGATGAAAGCGGCAGCAGCTTGTTGTTGATCACGCAGGCTTCCAGCACGAACCAGATGAGTTCGACGAGCGCGCCGCGCTTTGCCTGATAGTTTCCCTTTCCGGCCTGCCCCAGATCGATGACGCGGCCGTTTTCGCACGCGCCTCCGGCTTGCGGCACGCGTCCGATCTGCGGATCGTCGGCAACGTTACCCATCAGCTTTCTCCGAACCACGAACAGTGGTAAACATACGCAGGCCTGCCAGGCAAACTCATTACATTATGTTGCGGCGCCTTGCGGGACTTTGCACTGTGGCCGTGCCGGCAAGCGTTTTGGCGGCTACACGCGTACCGGTTGGCGCACGATAGCTTTATCCCGACAGCATCTCCCTGGGGAACAAGATGACCACCTCGCTTCGACACACCGCTACCTGGATGTTTTTCGCGATCGCATCGTGCGGGTTGCCGGCGTTCGCGCAGAATGCCGCGCCCAATCCCGCAGCGGCCGCACCCGCTCCCGCCGCGACCGCCACCAACGACTATGGCGTCAACGCACAGCTTCCCGCCAACCGGCGCGCCGCGCATCGCAACAGCGAGCAGGCGCTGCTCGGCGCACCGAACCCATACGGCACGGACAACATGCAAGGCAATACCGACGACGCCCAGCGCAACGCGCTGCTCGACACGCAACGCATGACGGTGCTGGGCGGCGGCCAGGGCGCACAACCGGCGCTCGGCAAAAGTCAGCGCAAAGCGCCGGCCGCGGCGGCCAACGGCCAGGTGCGCGTGGCCGGCCAGCCAGGCCGCCCGAACCCCGCTACCCTGACGCCCGAAGGCGCGGCAACCGCCGCTTATGCCGATCCCTATGCGGGCAAGCGCGGCGTTTATCGCTCTCCGTGGTGATATCAGCTTCATGACCAGGCCGCGTACCGGATCAATCCGGCGCGGCTTCCTCCGCCGTGGCCGGTTTGCCTCGCGGCCGGCCCGCGGCACCTGAAGGCCGCGGGCCAAAAGAGGATGGCGCGCCCGTCGCACGAGTTGCGCCTTTCGCGCCTTTCGCATCTTTCCCCCCCGACTCACGCAGCAGCACCGCGAGCCGTTCCTCGAAGGTACGAATCGTCGACTCCGGCGAGAGAGCGCGCTCCGCGTGATTGCGCGCGGCCTTGCCGAGCGCCGTGCGCCGTTCCGCATCGCTGGCCAGTACGGTGATCGCCGCCGCCAGCGCTTTCACGTTGCCCGGCGGCACGACCACGCCGCGCGGCGCCACGGCTTCGTAGAGTGCCGTGCCTCGGCGCGCCATTGCGATGGTTGCGCGGCCGCTCGCGAACATTCCGGTGAGCTTGGACGGCATGACCAGATCCGCCGCGTCGCCGCGTTGCGGAAGTACGTGAATATCGGCGAGATTGAGCAGTTCGTTCAGGCGTTCCACCGGTTGCAGCGGCATGAACACGCAATTCGTCAAACCGGAGCAGCGTTCGAGCAGATTCTCTTTCGCGGCGCCACTGCCACAGAACACGAAGGTGAGGTCGGGACGGGCGGCGAGCGCGACCGCCGCGTCGGCGAGTGTTTCAATGCCCTGCTTAGCGCCCATGTTGCCGGAGTACAGCACCACTTTCTGCTCCGCGGGAATCCCGAGGAGACGACGGAACTCGCTCGGCCGTGCCAGCGGGAAAATAGTCGACACATCGACCCAGTTCGGCAGGCAGACCACCTTCGATGCATCGACACCCTTGGCCGTCGCGCGCGCACTCATCTGCCGCGTAATCGACGACACCGCATCGAAGCGCTTCAGCAACGCGCTTTCGATCCAGCGTGCCGTGCGGGCCGCGCGCGAGCTTTTCAGCAGACCCAGATCGAAGGCCGCATCGACCTCGTAGTCCTGAATATGCAGCCATGCACTCGCGCGTGTGATACGCGCGAGCATCAGCGAGGCCGGCGCACACATCAAGGTCGGCGCGATCAGCATCACCGCGTGCGGACGCCACAGCGCCTGCCATGCGAGCAACGGTAACGAAGTCGCCGCGAAAGTGGCCAGATGCAGCATGCGCTTCAGGCCACTCGGGCGCGACGGCACCCACAGCGGTGCGCGCCAGATCGCCACGCCGTCGCGCGTCTCGTGCTGATACCGCCACGACGCGTAGCCCTCTGCAACGCGCCACTCGGGGTAATACGGCGGCGCGCACACCACGCGCACTTCATGCCCGCGCTCAGCCAGCAGCACGGCCATTTCCGCCGTGTACTTGCCCACCCCCGTCAGTTCAGGCGCATAGTTGATGCCGTAGATCAGTATCTTCATCGTGACTGCCAGAACGGGTTAGGGCTTCGTGCGCGCGACGCGGTTGTGCGGGGCGACTCAATCGCTCAACATCAACGCACAACCACGGGCGATATTGGCAGCCGCGGAAGGCGGGTCGAAACGGCGAATCACATCCATGCACCGTCGCGCGGTGCCGCCCGCATCGGCGAACGCCTCCATTGCCTTGAGCATGGTGCGCTGCAGCCCGGCGACGTCGCCCGCTGTAAACGCGTAGCCGCTCACCCCGTCGATCACCAGTTCCGGCACGCAGCCGCAGCTCTCGCTGACCACCGCCGGGCAACCGTGCGCGAGCGCTTCGTTGACCACCAGTCCCCACGGTTCGCTGTAGCTCGGCAGGACCATGCAGGTTGCGCCGTAATACTCCTGTGTTAGCGGCTCGTCCTGCAAACTGCCGACGAACGTCACCGCGTCGCCGAGTTCGAGCTCGGCCACCTTCGCATGCAACACGTCGGCCATCGGGCCGGTGCCGACAATGCGCAGCTTCGCCGCCGGAATCCGTCGCCGCAATCCGGCAAGCGCCTCGATCAGCGTGCCAATACCTTTCTCTTCGGACAGGCGTCCCACGAACAGAAACACCGGTGGATTACCCGCGCGAGCGGCGACCCGCTCGACTAGCGCACGTTCCGGCGAAAACGAACCCGGCAGCGCGGCCGCCTGGCACGGCACGAAAATCTTGTCGCGCTTCGCGCCGAGCGACAGCAGATACTCGCGGCTGCGCTCGCCGAAACCGAAATAGCCGTCGCACAGCGAGAAAAACACACGCTTGGGAATCGACGTCAGCAGCTTCTTGGGCCGGTCGCGCGCGGTCGAATCGCAGAACACCGCGCGCCGTTTTCCGGTCACGATGCAGGCTGCGAGCATCGCCCAATATTCGGGCCGGTGGTAGCCGGGCAGCACGATCAGATCCGACTTGGTGCGCAAGACTTCCCACGTGAGCCGCGCGATCAGCTTCATGGTCGGCACGTCTTCGTAGCAGCCGTCGAAGAGCTTTTGCATCGGATACCGGTGAAACGAATAATCGACGTCGGAAAAACCGACGCGGTCGTGCTCCGTATCCGCGATCTGCACCATCGAATAGCGAATCGCTCCGGAAGCCGAAATGTTATGCAAGGCGGAAAACACGACACCCTTGTGGCGCGACCACACCACGTTGTGGAAGATCGTGACTGACGCTGTCATTTTTATGCCACTCCTCGAAAAATCGTCCTGCGTGCATCGCGCGTTGGTGCGCATGCATAGCGTTCCAGGCGGTCCTTTACGGCAAACCCGCGCTGAAGCGTCAATTCGTGCGGCTAAGCCTCGACGGCGGCAACGGGCGTCGAACCGGCGTGTGATTCGACGAAATCCCGATACGTGGATGCGATACCGTCCTCGAGAGCGATAGTTGCCTGCCAGCCCATTTGCACGAGCCGCGAGACGTCGAGCAGCTTGCGGGGTGTGCCGTCGGGTTTCGAGGTGTCGAACACGAGTTCACCGTCGAAGCCGGCCACCTTGCAGATGCATTCGGCCAGTTCGCGAATCGACAGATCCTCACCCACGCCGACGTTGAAGAGTCCCTCTGTCACGTTGTGTTCGAGCACGAACAGCGTGGCCGCGGCGAGATCGTCGACGTGCAGGAACTCGCGGCGCGGCGTGCCCGAACCCCACACCGACAACGTGGGGTCACCGTTCAGCTTCGCTTCGTGCGCCTTGCGCAGCAGCGCCGGCAACACGTGGCTGCTGTTCAGGTCGTAGTTGTCATTCGGACCATACAGATTGGTCGGCATCAACGCGACGTACTGGGTGTTGTACTCGCGGTTGTAGGCTTCGCACAGCTTGACGCCGGCGATCTTCGCGATCGCGTAGGCGTCGTTGGTCGGCTCCAGCGGCGAAGTCAGCAGATACTCCTCGCGGATCGGCTGCGGACATTGCTTCGGATAGATGCACGAGGAACCGAAGAACACCAGTCGCTCGACCCTGGCGCGGTACGCCGCATGAATCACGTTGGTTTCGATCACCAGGTTTTCATAGATGAACTCACCCGGCCGGGTCGCGTTCGCGAGAATGCCGCCCACGCGCGCGGCCGCGAGCAACACTACGTCGATCCTTTCGCTTTCGAAGAAGCGATTCACGGCCCCCTGATCCGTCAGATCGAGCTCCTGACGCGAACGGGTGATCACGTTCTGATACCCGTCGGCGACAAGGCGCCTGACGAGCGCGGAGCCGACCATGCCCCGGTGGCCCGCAACAAAGATGCGTGCTTGTTTGTTCATCGCAAGTTACTCGTGATGTTCCAGCGCCGTGAAGCCGGCCAGCGTGACGAGCGCGTCACGTCGGGCAATCTGATAGTCCGCGCGCACCATTTCCTTGACCAGCGAGGCGAACGGCGTGGTCGGCTGCCAGCCGAGCTTCGCATGCGCCTTGGACGGATCGCCGAGCAGCGTCTCGACTTCGGCGGGCCGGAAGTAGCGCGGATCGACACGCACGATCACGTCTCCGGGCGACATCTTGATCTCGCGCCCTTCCACTTTCTCGACAATGCCGATTTCATCCACGCCGGTGCCCTCGAAGCGCACGGTGACGCCGAGCTCGGCGGCCGCGTGCTGCACGAACTGACGCACGCTGTATTGCACGCCGGTGGCGATCACGTAATCCTCCGGCTGCTCCTGCTGGAGCATGCGCCATTGCATCTCCACGTAATCGCGCGCATGGCCCCAGTCGCGCAACGCCGACAGATTGCCGAGATACAAGGTCTTCTGCATGCCCACCGCGATACGCGCGACAGCGCGCGTAATCTTGCGCGTCACGAACGTCTCGCCGCGCACCGGCGATTCGTGATTGAACAGAATCCCGTTGCACGCATAGAGACCGTAAGCCTCGCGATAATTGACCGTGGTCCAGTACGCGAACAGCTTGGCGACGGCATACGGGCTGCGCGGATAGAACGGCGTGGTCTCCGACTGCGGCACCTGCTGCACGAGGCCGTAGAGCTCCGAGGTCGAAGCCTGATAGAAGCGTGTCTTTTCCTGCAGCCCGAGAATCCGGATCGCTTCGAGAATCCGCAACGCGCCGAGGCCGTCCGCGTTCGCGGTGTATTCGGGCTCCTCGAACGACACCGCAACGTGGCTCTGCGCGGCGAGGTTGTAGATCTCGTCGGGCTCGACACGCTGGATCACGCGCAGGATGCTGGTCGAATCGGTCAGATCCGCGTGATGCAGAAAGAGCCGCTGGTCCGGATCGTGAGGATCGCGGTACAGGTGATCGATCCGGTCTGTATTGAACAGGGATGACCTGCGTTTGATGCCGTGTACGTCGTAATCCTTGGCAAGCAGCAACTCCGCCAGATACGACCCGTCCTGTCCTGTGATGCCGGTGATCAGCGCGACCTTACGTTTCATGGAGCATTCTCCTCGTTAACCTTTCAGTCCTGGTGCCGCAACCTCGTTGAGCCTTGTCTGACCACCAGCCGTTCGCCGCCATTTCAACCGGCGATGCTGTCGTAGCCGTAGTAACCGCCTTGATAACCCGAGCCGAGGAACGCCCCTTCCTGCGGCACGTCGGTCAGCAGCACGCCCCGGAGCGCCACGCCGCCGTTGCGCAGTCGCTTGGCCGTTTCCATGACCTCGTTGAGCGGATGGCGGCCGTGGCGCACCACCAGCAGCGTCGTGCCCGCGTATTTGCCGATCAGCGTCGAATCGGTCACCGCCAGAACCGGCGGCGTATCGACGATCACGAGGTCGTAGTGCGACTTCAATTCTTCGAGCATGGTTTCGAAGCGCTTGCTCATCAGCAGTTCGGCCGGATGCGAAGGCAGCGTGCCCTTGGCGAGCACATCGAGGCCCGGCAGCACGTCGCGCTGGATCATCGCGTTCAGGTCGCCGCCGCTCAGCACGTCGGACAGGCCCGGCTGATGACCGATACCGAAATGCGAGTGCACGTCGCCGCGCCGCATATCGCCGTCGATGATCAGCACGCGCTTGTTCGCCGACGCCACCAGCGCCGCAAGATTTACCGAGAGGAACGACTTGCCGGAATCGGGCCGTGAGCCGGTGATCATCACCACGTTGTTCTCGGCGTGATCGAGCGAGAGCTGCAGCGAGGTGCGCAGATTGCGCACGCCTTCCACGGCGATGTCTTCCGGCGCCTGCTGTGCCAGGACATGCAGCCCGCGACGGCGCAGCATGACGTTCTCCTGCAGCTTCAGCTGGGTCTGGCTGCGCGGCACCACCGCGAACACCGGCACGCCGAGCATGCCTTCGAGTTCGTCCGGACGTTCCACGCCGCCGTACATGGCGCGCTTGAAGAAGGTCAGCAGAATACCGAGCACGAGGCCGCCGCCGAGCGCGATCAGGATCGCGATCACGCGCTTCGGACGCACGGGTTCGTCGGGCGCTTCGGCGAAGTCGACCACGCGCACGTTGCCCACCTGCCCGGCCTTCGCCACGCGCAGTTGCTGCGCGCTGTTCAGCAGATTGGTGTACAGCTCCGTGTCGACGTGCACGTCGCGCAGCAGACGCAATGCGGTCTGCTCCGTATCCGGCATGACCGCCACGCTGCGGTTCATGTTGGCCGCCGCGCCTTGCAACGCGGCGATCTGTGCGTCGAGCGCGGCCACCGCCGGGTGATTCGCGGTGAAGCGTTGCGACATCTCCGCGCGTTGCTGCTGCAGATCCATCAGCTTGGTCTTGTTATCGACGATCTGTTGCAGCAGCAAGCGGCTTTCTTCACCGAGGTCGACGGTGCCGTGCGTGTTGCGGAACTTGTTGTAGCGTTGCTCGGCGTCGTCGAGTTCCTTGCGCAAGCCCGGCAACTGCTGATCGAGAAAGGCGAGCATGTGCTCGGCCTCGGTCGAACGGCTCTCGACATCCTGGCGCACGAACTCGCGCGCCATGCTGTTGACGATCGCCGCGGTCAGCGCGCTGTCGCCGCCTTCCAGACTCGCGCGGATCACGCCGGATTGCAGCGTGGTTTCCTGCACCACCAGGGCCTTTTGCAGCCGGTCCACGGTGCTCAGCGTGGAAGCGCGCGACAGTTCGAAGCGCGAGCCGGCCGGGCCGACCAGCTTGTCCACGTGCAACGTGATCGGGCCGTCGGCGGTATCCGTTTCCACGGTCTCGCCCACTTTACCCGACAGGATCGCGATACCGTTCTTGTCGCGCAGCACGTATGAGCCGTCATTGCCGGCAATCAGCGTGAAGGTGGTGTCGTACATGTCCTTCGACGTGTCGAACTGCGACACCGTAATGGCCTCGTCACCCCATGCATAGCCGGACAGGTTGATGAACTGCGGCAGCCTGAAGCCCCATTGCCCGTTCACCAACCCCGCGATCATTCCGCCGATGATCGGAAAATAACGCGGCCCCGCCGTGATATCGAGGTGCAGCTTCTTGACGGTTTCTTCCGTGACGAGCCGCGACTTCAGCAACTCGATCTCGGCCGCCGTGGAAGGCTTGGTGTCGAACATGCCGGTGAGCGGCGGCAAGGAGTCCTTGCCGTTCGCATTGGCATTCGCCGTCTTGTCCTCGACGTGAAACAGAACATCCGCGCGGTAGGTCGGCGGCGCGAGGAAGGCGTACGCGCACCCCAGCGCGAGCGCGATCAGCGTCACCATCGCGATCGTGCGCCAACCTCGCACGATCGTACGCAGATAGTCCGACAGGTGAAGCTCGTCCGGTCCGGACACGTCGGTATAGCGGTTTTCGAAGTTGATTGCCATTTTCTTCACCCAACAAAGCCCGGCGGTTCAAGATCACGTTTGTGCGGTTGTTATTTCGCGAGGACGGCGCCCGTTACAGCCGCGTTGATCGCCGGCAGCAGCAGGTTCAACACACGGTTGAAGCGGACCAGTCCGCCTTGACCGACGTACACCACGTCTTTCGGCTGCAGTTCGAACTGATTGGCGAGCACCATCGAAACCGGCGAAGTAGCATCGAGGTGGTACACCTCGGGCGCTTCGCTCGTCGAATTGCGGATCACGAACAGTTGCCGGGCCGCGGCCGTGTTCGAGTCGAAGCTGCCGCTATCGGAAATCGCTTGCGAAAGCGTCAGCGAGCCGTTGCGCATCGGCAGGATGGTCGCCGGCTTGTTGACCTCGCCCATCACGTAGACACCGCTGTCTTCACGCGATGCCACCCGCAGCATGTCGCCCGGTTGCAGATAGATGTCCGACGGATTGCGGCCGCGCTTGATCAGGTCGTCCATGTTGAGCTGATAAGGCACGCCGTTGCGGATCAACACCACGCGGCTGCGGTCCGCATTCGGGCTAAGGCCGCCGCTCAGGCTGATCGCGGTCGTCAGCGACATCGGAATGTCGTTGACCGACTGGGCGCCGGGCGTGCGCACTTCGCCGTCCACATACACCTGCGCCGCGCGGAACGACGCCACCCGCACCGTCACTTCCGGCTTCTGATAGACCTTGCTCAGACGCCGCGACAGTTCCTTCTGGATCGAGGCCACGTCCTTGCCGGCCACGTGCACCGTGCCCGCATAGGGGAACTGCACGTCGCCGCTTTCATCGATCAGGAAGCCAGGCGCCGCGTCCGTCGTCTTCGTGTTCTGCGCCGGCTGACCGAGCGCTGCGGCAAGTTCGGGGTGATCCCACACGACGATCTGCAGCACGTCGCCGGGGCCGACCTTGTAAGCGGTCGGCTTGCCGAACAGCGCGAGCATCTGCGGCGACATCGGCGCGGTCGTCTGCGCCTGGTTCATCTTGCGCAGCAACGTGAGGTTGATGTCGGTGATCGGAATCTGCTGTTGCGTATTCGCTTCAGTACTGTAATCACCACCCGTGTCCTGAATTGCGGCGGGCGTGACCATCCGCTGGCCCGGTGCGATTCCGCATCCGGAAAGCAGTGCGGCAGTAGCGAAAACCAGGAGACTTCCCGTGCGTAAACCAAGCGAGCTCATGATGTTTCCTCCTTGCGCCACGGCGTTTTTCCTCGGTGGAGGTAGCGTCTGGCGTTTTGTTAACTACTTAGTAAGCGTTTCGATGCACCAGTCCGGCGACTATCGTCGCGCCGATAATCCGCATGTCGAGTGCGAATGACCAATGTCCCAGGTAATACAAGTCATGTTCCACCCGACGTTCCATCTTCTCGATGCGGTCGGTCTCGCCACGAAAGCCGTTGATCTGCGCCCACCCCGTGATCCCCGGTTTAATCCGGTAGCGATTGATATAGCCCGCGACCACTTTCTGATAGAGGTCGTCGTGCTCGAGCGCATGGGGACGCGGTCCAACGACCGACATGTCGCCACGCAACACGTTGAAGAATTGCGGCAGCTCGTCGAGGCTCGTGCGGCGCAGGAACGCGCCCACCCGGGTGACGCGCGGATCGTTGCGCGTGGCCTGCCTGACGGTGCCTTTTTGCTCGGTGTGCAGACGCATCGAGCGGAATTTGTAGATCGTGAATACGTGGCCGTCCGCGCCTTTGCGTTTCTGTTTGAACAGAACCGGACCGCGCGAGGACAGCTTCACCGCGATCGCGATTGCGAGCATGAGCGGTGCAAGGGCGATCAGCGCCGTCAACGCGAACAGGCGGTCGAAGATTTCCTTCTTCAGCATCGAGCTCGCGGACAGCGGCGAGGCCACCAGGTTGATCGCCGGCACGCCGAGCAGATCGATCACGCCGCTGCCCTCGAAGAGCGCGAGGCTGCGCACGTCCGGCATGAAGCGGATGTTCACGAGGTCGTCGCGGAATTCGCTGACCAGCGAACAGATCAGCGGCTCCTCGGAG
Source organism: Paraburkholderia dioscoreae (assembly GCF_902459535.1). Lineage (NCBI taxonomy): Bacteria > Pseudomonadati > Pseudomonadota > Betaproteobacteria > Burkholderiales > Burkholderiaceae > Paraburkholderia > Paraburkholderia dioscoreae. The sequence continues at coordinate 708,935 of NZ_LR699553.1, read as the reverse complement.
AGCGACAGCATCAGCCACAGTTCGTGCACGTCGTTGGTCCGCATGTAGACGGCGAGCGCTTCGACCGACTCGAACACCGGCACGCCCTGGCTGATCACCGGCGACACGTCGGGACGCGCGTTGTACACGGCCGTGGCGCGAAAACCGGTGGTCGGCGCCGCATTGATCCGGCGGATGATCGCGTCGCATTGCGAGCCGCTGCCGACAATGGCGACCTGGTGCAGATTCATCCCGGCGCTGCGTGCGCTCGCCAATACCGCGTGCGTCATCAGCCGGTATGCGATCAGCAGGCCGCCGGTCACCGCCGTCCAGTACGAGAACCATAAGCGCGACACGAAGTCGATGCGATGCAGCGAATACATCAGCACGAGCGCGCTACCCTGCACCATCAGCCACGCGAGCGAAACCTGTCCGGCCAGCACCAGCTTGGAGCGGCCGCGCCATGATTCGTACACGCCGAACGCCGGAAAGATGGCCAGCGCGAACGCAGCGGAAAACATCACGAGCGCCCAATAGAACCCGGATTGAGCGAGGTAATCAAAACGGATCTGCGACGCCACCGCCGCCCCCGCCAACACCAATGCAACATCGAAAACTCGCGCGAGCAAATCCTGAAACTTGCGCATTCTGGTCACCTCGTTCTTGCCGTTCTTGTCTGCAGTTGAATCCGGCGTGCTGTTTAGGAGCAGCGGCCGTAGTTGTCGTTGAACCTCACAATGTCGTCTTCGCCGAGATAGGCGCCTGACTGGATTTCAATGATTTCGAGCGGCACCTTGCCCGGGTTTTCAAGCCGGTGGCGGGTGCCGAGCGGAATGTAGGTCGATTCGTTTTCGCTCAACAGGAACTGTTCGTCGCCGCGCGTGACGAGCGCCGTGCCGCGCACGACGACCCAGTGTTCCGCGCGGTGGTGATGCAATTGCAACGACAGTTGCGCGCCCGGCGTCACGACAATGCGCTTGACCTGGAAACGCTCGCCGTGGTCGATCGAATCGTAAAAACCCCACGGGCGGCGCACCTTGCGATGCGCGTCGGCCTCCGGCGCATGCTGCGCCTTGATGCGCGATACCAGGCCCTTCACGTCCTGCACATGCGAGCGGTCGACCACCAGCACCGCGTCGGCGGTTTCGACCACCACCACATTGGTGGTGCCGACACAGGCGACCAGCCGCCCTTCTGAATGCGCGTAGCTCGATACCGCGCCTTCGAACGTCACTCGGCCGCGGCCTGCGTTGCCGTTGGCGTCTTTCTCCATTGCGGCCCAGACTGCGTCCCAGGAACCGAGGTCCGACCAGCCGGCAGCCAGCCCGACCACGACGCCGGCCGGCTGCGCCGGGATGCCTGCGGCCGCGCCGTCCGTCGTATCCGGTTCGGCCCGTTCGGCCGTTTCGGTCAGGCGCTCCATCACCGCGTAGTCGATCGAATTCGCGGGCGCACTGAGGAACGCTTCGACCAGCGGCCGGAAATACGCGCCGTCCTGGCGGCCGCCGGTGAACGCGCGTTCGCAGGCCGAGTGCATTTCCGGCTGCAGACGCTTCAACGTATCGAGCCACACGCTCGCCCGGACGATGAAGATGCCGCTGTTCCACCAGTACATGCCCGCCGCGACATACTTCGCCGCGAGTTCTTCCGCGGGCTTTTCGACGAAACCGTCGATCGCATGGCCGCCGCCCGCCAGTTCCGCGCCGATGCGGATATAACCAAAGCCGGTATCGGGGCGCGTGGGCGGCACGCCCAGCGTCGCGATCGAACCCTGCTCCGCATACTGCGCCGCGCGTTCGAGCGCGGCCTGCAAGGCGGGCACGTCGGCGATCGAATGATCCGCGGGCATGACGACGAGAATCGCGTCGCCGCCGTCCGCGCATGCGAGCGATGCCGCCAGCGTGAGCGCCGGCGCCGTATCGCGTCGCGCCGGCTCGACAATAAGACGAGCTTCCACGCCGTTTTCATGAAGCTGTTCCGCGATCACGAAGCGGTGTTCCTCGCCGCACACGATGACCGGCGACGCATCCACTTTCCAGGCGGCGGGAAACCCGTCCATACGCCGCGCGGTAGCCTGCAGCAGCGAGTCGGAACCGACTACGTCAATCAGTTGCTTCGGGTAGTTCTCGCGCGACACCGGCCACAGCCGGGTGCCCGAACCGCCCGCCAGAATGACCGGGACGATGCGCGCGCAGCGCCCGTTCGCCATCGTGGCGCCCGCACTGCTCGGGTCGATCGACACGGCGTTCACAGTTCCCTGAGTCAACATATTCGCAATCCTTATAATTCTCAAAGATCGGCGGAAAGACGGACCGGATGCCACGCTGCCGCGCGGACCTCCGGCGGGCCCCGTCGCGCTATTCGCCGACCAGTCGGCGGCTTTGAATCCGAAATTCGGTCGGCGAAATTCTCATCCGTTTGCGAAACACCTTGGCCAGGCGGTCGCCATTGCCCATGCCGGTACGCCGCGCGATCTTGTCGACCGGCAATTCGGATTCGGTCAACAGGCTGCAGGTCACCGCAAGGCGCTCGTGCAACAGAAAACTCGAGGGCGTAATGCCCATTTCCATCTTGAAGCGGCGCAGAAAGTTGCGCTCGCTCATGGCGGCGAACTGCGCCGCGTCGGCAATCGAAATCGCCTGCTGGCAATTTTCTTGCAGCCAGCGAGCGGCCGCGCGCACCTTGTCGCCGGGGCTCAGGCCGCCGTCTTCGCCGAGCAGCGGCGCGAGATTCGAGCACGAATCGGCCAGCAGGCGCTCGGCCACCGTGCGCGCCGTGGCGCTGCCGAGATCGCGCTTGATCATGGCGAGCGCACTTCTCATCGATTCGAGGCGATCGCCCGCGTCGGCGGTCTGTTCAGGTTGGCGCGCGGGTATCGGCTGCGCCTGCGAATCGCCAGCTTCCTTGCTGTCGGGCACATACGCCGCATCGAGCAGCGCGCGGCCTTCCGCGATCGGCCGGATCATGCCGGTATTGCGGCGTATGCGGCGCAGCCACGCAATCAGCCGCTCGTCGCCTGCGGCGGCGAATGCGCCCTTACCGCCCGCCACATACAACGCATCGAAACCGCCGTAATGCCGCGCGTCGAGTCCGTCAGTCCAGACCCGCAGCGCGGATGACGAAGTCACCATGCCGCCGTCGGCCGACAGGAAGGAAACGTCGTATAACCAGCCGCCCGAACCGGACGAAGCCATTTCGTTCGCGGCCTGAAACACCTCGGCAACGACCCCGGCTCCCTGCAGCGAGCAGTCGTTGAACATCAGTATCGCGATGCGACGCATACCCTTGTTCGGAGCGTGCACCCAGCGCAGCATTGCAGACTCGAGACTCGCGCAGGTCATAGTCATCCTCTCACCAGAAAACGGATCTAACTCTTCACCCGGGACGGCCACAGAGAGGCCGGCTCTGTGCAGCGCATCATAGTCACCGCCAATCAAGCATTTAGCCGCCATGACCGAAAGCGCGTACATGTTGGCGTATGGACAGGGTGACCCGCCAGGGATTTTCGGAACAACCCCGCTACCGCTGTCTTTTCAACGGATTAATTGCCGATTCCGCATATGAATGAATTGGCATTCTGCGAATGTTAATGCAAATAAAACTGGCATTTCGTACGGCACCGCACACACGGCGACTACTCGAAAACGGCCGAGTTACAACTCGAACCATCCTTCGCCAAACCGATTTGAAGTGACTTTTTCCCGCCGGAACGTCAGAATGAGCGCAGCCGGCTTCGTTATGCCGGCATCTGCTCCATGCGGGCGCCAGCCCGCGTTTCTTCTGACGATAAATCTCCGGAGTGGCAATAAGTAAAACGAACATCCAATATAAGCACTTAAGCGCGCGGCAAAATTATTTAATTGGTTGTTATTGGATCCCGCGAATATAAACATGGCGATTAATGTTTCAAACGTGAAACACCGAAATAAGACAACTTTAGACCGCGCGGCAATAGACGGGCCAGTGGCGGAATGTGTCGGATGAGAAGCGGGCTATTTCCGCCAGCGGTTTGCGGAAATACACTATGCGGTTTCCGCAACACATTGGCTGAAGGGACGCGGCCCGGCGGGTCTGACCTGGTGAACTAGCAAATGGGCGACGTGTTTGTCGTCTGGGGGAAGTACGGCGAACGGCACGGGGAACACATGTCGAATGTACGCGAACAGCGCGCGCCGCGAAAGCGCGCCGGCGGCTTTTCCGCCGTGAGTCGAGGACTGCGAGTCAGTCTGGTTGCCTCGGCGGCAGCCATCATCCTGCTCGGTCTTCCAACCGTTCGATGCGCGGCCGCAGACGCTGCTCCGCAAGCGAATGGCGTGAGTGCGAGCAAGGGCGAATTCACCGCGGACGGCAGGAAGTGGACACCGTGTGCGGCGGAATACGGCACCTGCCGTTTCAGCGGAACGCGCGACGTGCTGTATGGCACGGTGCAGCAGCACGTCGTCAAGACGTTTGCGGATAGCGCAGAGTGCAACAACGCTGTCTTCGGCGATCCGGCGCCCGGCGTCGAGAAGCGCTGCGCGATGACGCAAGCGGCAGCGCCCGCAGCGAAGCCTGTCGCGAATACGGACAAGGCGTCGGGCGCTGCGGTGCAATCCGCCGCGCCCGCGGAGTTGGAGGCGCCGCGCGGACAAGGCTTGCGTTGCTCGGCACCTTCGTTGCAGGTGCCCACAGCGCAGAACGGTGATCTGCTCGAAGCCGACACGCCCAGCGACGGCACCCGTCTGTTCGCCGTGACCAAACCCTTCGCGCTTGTTTTCGCTACACGCCCCACACAAAGCGACACGCTTACCTGGCAAATACGCGACACGTGGAATGTCGTGCGCGCCAGTGGACGCTTCCCCGTTGCGGCCGGCGCAACCCTGTCCACGCTGAGTTGCGCGTCCAGCGTGGCGGGTTACTTCGCCGTGTCCGCATCGCTGGAACGCGCACATGGCCAACTCGAATCGCGCGGCACGCGTCCCGCGGGCATTGTGACGTTCGGCGTGCTGCCGGACCCCTCCGCCGCCTTACCCGCGGTGCGTTTTCCGTATGAAGATCTGCACCGCTTCGGCGGCCAGGGCGCCGCCTATCTGGCACCCGGCCAGCAGTGCTGCGACGGCGACGGCTACCGGCCGGTCTACACCGCGCTCGGCCTGTCGTGGGTCAACGACAATCGCAACTGGTATATGGAAGAGCCGAAGAAACCGGGCACATTCGAGCCTGCGACGAAGCAGCTCACGCCGTTTTTCCGGCGCGGCGACCTCATGCGGCTGATCCAGCTCGACGGCATCCCCCAGTGGGCGAGTCCGACCGGCAAGGAAACGCACAGCTATGCGCCGACTTCGCTCGCGCAGATGAAGGACTACATGGCCAGGGTCGGCGCCGAGTCGAATCGGGTGCGCATGACCTACTTTCCCAAACAGCGCGACAACTACTATCAGGTGACGTGGGAACCGGACGCCGACGGCGGTCTGCCATGGCGCGACACCGACGCGAATTTCATCGCCATGTACAAGGCGGTCTGGGAAGGCATCCATCACACGGATCCCCATGCGGTGGTGATGGGCCTGACGTATTCGTCGGTGCAAGGCAACGTGACGTGGATGCGCAAGCTCGGTCCGCTTGGCATCGGCCGCTATATGGACGGCATGACGATTCACGGCTATTACGACATCGGCACGACGCCCTCGCATCCGCCCGAGCGGGTGACGGACACCGGCAATCAGGGCACGGTGCCGGGCGCGCTGCCCGCCGCGATGCGGGCGCTGCGCCACGAAATGCGTCAGTACCTGAAACCCGGCGCACCGCTGTTCGTGACCGAGACCGGCATCAGCTACGACATCGGCGAATCGTATGGCAAGAACTATCCGGGCGCGAATGTGTTGTATGCCCAGGCGGCGGTCACGGCGCGCACGCATCTGATCCTGCTCGGCGAAGGCGCCGACATGACCTACGTGTTCTATCTTGCGGATATGCCGGACGCCGCGCCGGGCTACGGCATTTTCTTCGAGCTCGATCATCCCACGGGCGCTTATGGCCCGACCCGCATCAGCCCGAAGCCCGCGGCGCTCGCAGTGGCGGCGATGACGCGCATCATCGACGGCACCGTGACGCTCGGCCCGCTCAAGGGCGTTCCCAAAGGCGTCTACGCGTACGCGTTCCGCCGGCTCGGCGGCGGCAAGATCGTCACCGCCCTCTGGACACATGACAACGACGCATGGAGCGCCAGGAGCGGTTTCGACGCGAGCCGCAACGTGGACTATCGGCTGCGCGTCGACGCGCCCGGCAGCACCGGAGAAGTGACGGTGTTCGACATGATGGGCAACGCGACGACCTTGCCGTACCGCGACGGCGTGGCAAGCGTGAAACTCTCGCCGGCGCCGGTCTACGTGGTCTCCGGCAACGCCGACGTTTTCAGGGACGCGGTCACGACACCTGAGGGTTATGTGGCCCGTTAGCGGCGCGATGTGACGATACTTCGGCGTGATGTGACAGGCTCTGCGGCTACTGGCGCACATAGTATGCAGGCGGGGGCACGATAGCATGGCTGTCAACACGCCGGAGCCGAAACATGAACGGCCTTGCATGGATGATGCTGGTACTGGCCGCGATGATCGGCGCGTTTCTCTTCGCGACGATCGGCGCGATTCTGCTCGCGCTCTTTCTGGCGAACGTGTCGGGCCGGCTCACACGGAACGATGATCACCATCGCGACTACTAGCGAATCGTGACGAACGCCCGACGTCGCTTCGGAGCCGCCCAGAACAGGCGCGCCCGAGCGGCGCGGCAACCGCGGGAGAAGACATGCTGACCGAGATCGATTTCCTGGACGTGGTCCGCCTCACGCCTCTGGTCGCGTTCGATCTGATCGTCAGCGATACGCGCGGGCGCGTGCTGATCGGCCGCCGCCGTAACCGCCCTGCTCGCGGCACCTGGTTCGTTCCCGGCGGCCGCATTCACAAAGACGAAACACTCGACGCCGCTTTCGCGCGCATCGCCGATGCGGAGTTAGGCATTGCGAATCTGGCGCGCTCGACGGCGCGCTTCGAAGGCGTGTTCGAACATCACTACAGCGACAACTTCGCGGGCGAGCCGGACGTGTCGACTCACTACATTGTGCTCGCCTATGCGCTCACGCTCGCGGGCACGGCGCCGCTCGGACGCCCCGAGCAGCACAGCGAATATGCGTGGCTCGCGCCGGAGGAACTGCTGGCGCGAGCGGACGTCCACGACAACACCAAAGCCTATTTCCGCTAACGCGCGAGCAGGCAGGCATGCGTGCCTGCGTCCATGCCGGAGCGCAATGTGACGCCGATTGTGAGTTCGGTAACGTGGCGGCTATGGCCGCTACAGTATGATTCGAGCTCATCGTCAGGACTCGAATCACTATGCGACCATCGGCAATCAGGCTCGTTCGCGATTCATTCATTGCATGCTTCGCGCTGTTCGTCTTCGCCTTCCTGCCAGCATCCGCACACGCGGCAGACTGCGGCGCCGGCACGCTGGTCACCGTGGTCGCGCATCTCGATGACGATCTGCTTTTCGTGGACCCCGCCATCAGCGAGCGTCTCGACGCGGGATGGTGCATCACCACCGTGCATCTGATCGGCGGCGCCAACGGCGCGGACTTCGCCTACGTTCAAACCCGCGAGCGGGCTTCGCGTCTCGCTTACGCGCGCATGGCGGGCGTGCCTGACGAATGGCTCGAATCCAACGTGACGATTGCCGGCAAGCTCGTGCATCAGATGGTGCTCAAGGCGAGGCCGCAAGTGCGCCTGCTCGAACTGCGCCTGCCAGGCGGCGGCGTGCGCGGCGGCCGCGAACCGCTCGGCCTGCTGTGGGAACAGCACGCCACGCTCTCCACTTATCCAATGAACGCGGACGGCTCCGTGCGCGTGAAGTACGATCGCGATGCCTTGTCGGCCACCTTGAAAGCGATACTCGCGCAGGCCACGCTGATCTATACGCTCAATCCGGATACCGTACCGTTTATCGAGCACCCCGATCATATCTACGCCGCGCGTATCACCCGCCATGTCGCCCAGACGCTCGGCAAGAGCGTGCCGATCGTCTATCACGTCACCTATCCGACCGGCGGCTGGCCGGGCAACCTTCCCGCGGCCGAAGTGCAGCGCAAGCGCGACATCGTCGCCAGTTATTTTTCGATCGACGGCAGCGAATCGTCGCATGTGTTCGGTGAGTTTCAATGGGACGGCAACTGGATTTCGCGCCGCTATGCGTTTGCCGATCGCACCGATCGCCGCGTACCGGATTTCGTGTCTCATCCGCTTCAACTCTTCAACGCGGCGGCGAGCCGCTGCCTCAGCTCCGCCGGTCCGGGACGCGCGCCGACACTCGCCGCGTGCACGGGTTCGCCGGCTCAGCAATGGCGATGGGATCCGCTAACCGTCTATCCCGGCAACGCTCGCAACGCGGCGCTCGTGAGCGCCGCGACTTCGCAATGCATTGCCGAGCGCGACGGCTATCTGGTCGCCGAGACCTGCGATCAATGGGACGTGGCGCAGCGCTGGACGCCGTGGGACTTCGGCCTCGTCTATACGCCGATGCGCCACTGCCTCGGCGAAAACGACGGCAAGCTGACCATGCGCGGCTGCACCGCGCTCACCACGCGCTACCGCTGGGCCACCACGCAACGCACCCAGGCGAACGATCTGAGGCTCGCCACGGCGATGACGGGCGACGTCGCCGGTTCGGGCGAGCAGTCCGTGGTGTACGTCCAGCGGCAACACGACGGCCCGGGCTTTAACGTGTATGCCGCGTCGCTCGCCAAGGCGTCGCCGCCCGCGCTGTGGTACGCCAACGTCGTGCCGTTCGATCCGCAGGCCACCGCGCCGAGTTGCGCCGGCGACAGACTGTGCTTCGACAGCGTGCGCTTCCTGCTCGGCGATTTCGACGGCGACGGCAAGGCGGACCTGATGATCGTCGCGGCACGCGAGGGCGGGACCGCGTTCTGGTTGCTTCGCAGTGCTGGCGACCACTTCGAGGCACCGCGCCTGTGGCTGCAAACGAGCAATGCATTCAGGCCGGAACTGACGCAGCAATACGTGGCTGCGGACTTCACCGCTACGGGACGGGCCAGCGTGCTGATCGCGCAGAAGCGGACCGACAGCGGACTCGATCTGTGGGTGGCGTCGCCGCAAGGATCGGGAGGCTCGGTGGGATCCGCGCCGACACTCTGGGCACAGGCCAGAAGCCTGCCGCAGAACGTCAACCTGCTGGTGCGTGAGACGGCGGGCACGCGCGCCGCGCTGGTCGCGGTGGACAGCGCGAACGGACGCCTCGCGCTCACTCCCGTCGCCAACGAGGGTGCACGCATGACCCTCGGCGAGCGCAACGTCTTGCCAGCGAGTTTCGTCCCCGACTTCGTGAAAGTGACGATGGGCGCCGTGCATGGCCGCGACAGCAACACATTGATTCTGCTGACGCCGCATCTCGACGAATCGAGCGAAGAAGCGATGATCGACGTCGCCACGCTCGACATGAGCGGCGCGGGCAGTACACCGGCTCAGGCGGCGACATTGCATGGATTGTCGTGGTCGGATGTCTTCCCGGAATTCGTGCGCGACAAACAGGGGACCGCACTCGTGCTGTTTCGACGCACCGACGCCACCCTCGGCGATTTCTATTTCACCGGCGGTGCGCCAGCGTTGTCGCGCTATCCGTCAGGAAACGGACTCGTCTTGGGCGAAGCTCAGGAACTCGGCAAGCTGCCGGGGCTTTTCTCGGAGACAGTGCGCATCGACCGGCTCGCGCAGTAGCGTGCGGGCCGGCCGATCCGGCCGGCGTCAGGCCGAAACCTGGAGCGGCTGAACGAACTTCCGCGCGATCGTCATATAACGGTCCGCCGTGTCGTGCAGCGTGTAGCCGGCCAGTTGCCGGTTCGCGCGCGGCGTGCCGAGCGCGCTCAGCAGGGCGCCGCCGTAGGCTTCCGGGTCGGTCGTATCGACGAGGTCGACGCCGGCAAAAGCGCTCGCAAAGCCGAAAGACGGAATCCGGCTCGCCACGACAGGAATACCCGAGGCAAGCGCCTCCAGAAAACCGATGCTTTGCGCTTCGAAACGCGACGGCATGGCAAAGACGCGCGAGGCGCGCAGAATCGCGGCGACGTCGGAGCGCGGTCCGCCCACGGTCACCCGGCTTTCCAACCCGAGCTCGCGGACGAGCGACAGCACCGCCCTGTGATAGTCCAGATCTTCCACGACACCGCACAATAGCAGGCGAGCCTCCGGCTCCGCTTGCAGCACGCGTTGGAACGCACGGATCGTGTCGAGCTGGCTCTTGCCTTCGATATACCGGCCGAGCTGAACGATCTGCTTCGGATGCGCCTCGATATCCGGCGTGCAGGCGTCGTTGGCTCCGGAGAACAGTTGCGCGTCCACGCCATTCGGAATCACGACCATGGACGGATGCCGGCCGATCTCGCGCAGGTAGTCGTCGATATTCTGCTGCGATACGCCGATGATCGCTCTCGCCCGTCGCGAGAGCAGGCGCTCGGCCCGCTTGAGCGCGCCGTTCTCGAAGTCGTTGACGCCGGAATGCATGACCCAGGCAATCGGCGTGTGGACCGGCAGAAGGCGTACGTACAGCGCCGCAAGCGTCGCGTGAGCCACGATGAAGTCGGGCCGGAAACGCCGCACCACGCGATACAGGTGCAGCAGTTTGCCTACCCTGCCGTAGCGAACCTCGGGAAACAGACAGGTGACGCCCGCGGCCTGAAGTTCGGCGCGAATGTCGGCGAAATCGTCCTGCTGTGGGAGCAGCGACGTCATGCAGACCTCATGGCCGCCGCGCTGATGATGAATGGCCAACCCTTTTACGAGTACTTCTGCGCCCGACAATCGCGGTGCATGAACCAGTTGAAGAATCCTCACGATTGATCTCTCTGCATAACCGCTTTTTTTTGCGCAGCGGATGGGATGCCGCCCCCGTTATTCCAGACCCCCAATAACGTCGGTATCCATCGTCGTGTATGACGCGCTCCTGTTTGGGAACGCGTCATGGCCTCCGTAAAACAGCGACAGTTCCGCCGCGAAGTCCATGTCGCGAGGAAACCTTACACCCAAGATCAAGTACTTTTACGCCAAGCCCAAGACTTTTTCCGCTGGCCAATGAGCGCTAGCGCCCATTTCTCAGTGGATTGGCGGAGCTGGATAGTTAGGTATCCGTTTCAACAAATTACGACCCCAATTCGCCATGGCGGAAAAAGACAGGTTTCACCTGACAGATCTTTTCATAAGATAAAAGCAATTAGTACTGCATTAATGTTCATACGTAACGACTCGTTACTTCTTTTAAGCCTACTAATGCGTATTGTTGCGGTCGATTCTTCCCAAATTGAGCATCTCCAGCTTACAGGACAGTAAAAAGTTCATCGGCTAGCGCCATGAACTCAGGTATTGCGATCTGGATCGCGCTGTTCCTCAACGCGCTGGCCGTTTTCGTCGTACCTTCGCCGGTCGGCCGATTCCGCCAAACCCGCTCGCGTCAGCGGCCCGGCTTCGTACGGCAAACGTTTCTCTGCGGAGAAACGCGTTCGAGGCCGACAACCCGGGAAGGCATCACCTTCGCGCAGTTGCAACGCTGCGCACCCAGGACGCCAGTGTCGAAGCCTCGGTCATCGGCTGGCTTGCAAATGAACCTCGATGTTCGCTCCGCCTCCCAACGCGCTTTGCGCGAGGACACGGACGAATAATCAGCCAACGCATTGCTTACGGATTGATGAAAACGCAACTACTCCTACTTTCGACACTGTCCCTCGCACTCGCCGCATGCGGCGGCGGCGGCGGTGGTGGTGACAGCGCCGGCGGCGCCTCGGCCAATCAGGCCAACGGCACCGGCGGCACCAGCAGTCCGGCCAGTTCGGCCAGCACGTCTGCCGCAGGGAACGCCAGCACCGGCACCGTTGCGCTGAACGCCACGGGCGGCACCGCGGCCATGAGCTGCGCCTCGCCCACCACGTCGGCAGGCTCGGGCAGCGCGACGATCTCCGCGGATACGCCCAGTGCGGACGGCACGCGCATCTTTGCGTCCGGCAGCACTTTCCAGCTCGCCTTCAACACCGACGCGCCGGCTGCGGATACGCTGAACTGGGCCGTCACCGACACGCTCGGCCGCGTTGCCGCGAGCGGCACCACCGCCGTGGCGAGCGGCGCGAAGACCATTACGTTCAACTGCACCTCGACGCTCGCCGGCTATTTCGCGGCAACGGGCACGCTGGCCAAAAATGGTGGACAGTTGCCGCAGGCCGGTACGCGTCCGGTGGGTATCGCGACTTTCGGCGTCACGCCGAATCTGTCCGGCGCCGTGCCGGCCGTCACGTATGCGCGCGAGGAGCAGCATCGCTTCGGCATGCAGGGCGCGAACGACAACGGTCCGCTGCTTGCCGCGCTCGGCATTTCGTCGACCATCGACGACCGTCAGCTCTCCACCATGGAACCGAGCGGCCCGAACACGTTCAACCCGTCGGCCGACAATCTCGATCCGTTCTACAAGAACAGCAACGTGATGCGGCTGATCCGTCTCGACGGCATTCCGGCCTGGGCCAGCAGCACCGGCGCCTTCCAGGACGACACCACGCTGCCCGCAGATATTTCGTACTACCAGAGCTACATGAGCCGGGTGGGCACGGAATCGAACGCGATTCGCGCCGCGTACTTCCCGACCCAGTCGGCGAACTACTATCAGGTGACGTGGGAGCCGAATCAGATGTGGACCGACACCGACGCGAACTTCGTCGCGTTGTACAAGGCCGTCTACCAGGGCATTCATTCGACCGATCCGCACGCGATGGTGATGGGCCCGGCCGACGCCTTCCCGAGCCTGACCACCTCGCACCTGAAACGCCTTGCGCCGCTCGGCTTCGGCCAGTACATCGACGCGGTCGCCACGCACGGCTACTATGACGCTGGAACCTCGCCGTCGCATCCGCCCGAGCGCTATGACAGCGACCCGTCCACCGCCTCCGGTTCGCTGCGCGGCCAGATGCGCAACCTGCGCGCGGAAATGGCCACCGACTACCGTACCGGCATGCATCTGTTTTCGACGGAAGCAGGCATCAGCTACGACCTCGGCACCTCGTACGGTCCGAACTATCCGACCGCCAACGTGCTGTACGCACAGGCGGCGGTTGCGGCGCGCATGCACATCATCACGCTCGGCGAAGGCGCGGATCAAACCTACGTGTTCTACGGCGCGGACTATCCGGATGAAGTCGGCTACGGCACCTTCTTCGACCTGAGCGATCCGCAAGGCGCATTCGGCGCGACCAACATCAGTCCGAAGCCGGTGGCAATGGCGATCAGCGCGATGACGCGCACGCTCGACGGCACCACGACGCTCGGTCCGGTGAACGGCACGCCGACCGGCGTCTACGCCTACGCGTTCCAGCAGGTGGGCAACGGCGCGGTGATTACCGCTCTGTGGGCGCACAACAACGACGTGTGGAGCGCGAGCGTGGGCTTCAGTTCGAGCTATGGCGTCGCGTACAGCCTCAACGTAGACGGGCCCGGCACGAACGGCACGGTCAAGGTGATCGACATGATGGGCAACGCGACCAATGCGAATTACAGCGACGGTGTGCTGAAGCTCAACCTGACCGAATCGCCGGTGTATGTGGTGTCGAACAACGCGTCGGTGGCGCGAGCCAACGCGACGACGCCGGTGGGATACGTCGGCATGTAAGCCACGCGCCCGACGTACCCGGATTCGGGTACTCGACAGACGTGATAGAACGTCAGCCGGCTCGAGGGTCGGCTGACGTTTTTTTACGCTCGGGACATGCGAGGCAACTGCGAGTTCGCAGCAACTCCTCTCACCCCACTCTCACCCTTCTCCTAGCTGCCCCTCCATGCCGCGCAGTTCGCTTTCGCGTTCCTTCGACACCTTGCCGATCGGCGGCCCGGCGAAACTCTTGCGCACACCCGCGCCATACCAGATGGTCAGCAGAACCGCGAGCAAGCCGACAATCACATAGACCACCTTCTGATTCGGCGGCTGCATGCCGACGTAGGCGAGCACCAGTGCGCCGATCACCGCCGCCACCGCGAAAGGCTTCGAGAGCGTGCCCAACTGGAACGGGCCTTTCTCGTTCCACGTGCGGCCTTCGGCGAGAATGCCGGCCGCAATCGGCATGGCGTACGAGATGAACAGGAACACGGCACTGCCTGCGCTCAGCACGGTGAAGGCATCGCCGTACAGCGTGACGACGATCGCCAGCACCGCCGAGGTCCAGATCGCGGCGCCCGGCGTGCGATGCGCGGCGTTCACTTTACGCAGCCACTTCGACGCGGGCAGGCCGCCGTCGCGAGCAAACGCGAACATCATGCGCGACGTGGAAGTGACCGCCGCAAGACCGCATACGTAGTTGATGAAGAACATCAGCAGTTCGATCACAATGCGCAGCGGCCCCGGAATCGGCGCAAGGATCGCTTCGAAGAAACCCGTGCCCTGCTTCACTGCCGCGCCGATATCCGGCATGACCAGCACGAACGCGCACACCATCACGTAACCGAAGGTGGTCGACCAGAACACCGAGCCGACGATCCCGCGCGGCACGTTGCGCGCCGCCTCGTTCGTCTCCTCCGAGGTATGCGCCGACGCGTCGAAGCCGGTAATCGTATAAGCGGTCAGCAGGAGGCCTGAGAGAAACGCCATCGCCATGGTCTGCTTCGGCCACGCGCCGCCGTCCACGCCGGTGAAGTTGGTGAACGTATAGAGCCGCGACAGATCGATCCTGACCGGCGAATACAACAGCAGCGCCCCCACCAGCAGAATTGTCACCGCGAAGATCAGATAGCCCGACAGGTCGGTGATCTTGCTCGTGATGCGAATGCCGCGATGATTGAGGAACGCTTGCGACGCGGTGATCACGGTCAGAAACAGCGTTTGTTGCCACCAGCCGAGCGCTTCGGGTTTCACACCGAACATCGGCGCGATCAGCGTGCGGAAGAACGGATCATAGGTGCCGTAGTTGATCGCGGCGACCACGAACACGAGGCCTAGCAGATTCAGCCAGGCGGTCAGCCAACCCCACGTCTTGCCGCCGAGAATCGAACTCCAGTGATAGAGGCCGCCCGCGGTCGGATAAGACGAAGCGATCTGCGCCATCGCCGCGGCTACCACCAGCGCGAACAGCGAGCCGAGCGGCCAGCCGAGTCCGATCGACGCTCCACCCGCCGCCGACAGGCCCATCTGGAACGACGTGATGCCGCCCGACAGAATGCAGATCAGCGAGAACGACACCGCGAAGTTCGAGAACGCCCCCATGCGCCGGGACAGTTCCTGCGCGTAACCCATCTTGTGCAACAGCTTGACGTCGTTGTCGGCGGACTCCGCCGACGGCAAGGCCGTGTTGATGTCCATGACGCGATCCTTTGAACAGGTTATGACGAAGCGGCCAACCGGCGAGCCGGTTCAACGGCGTGGCCGCGCAAAGCAAAGCGGATGACTAGGCGGCCGTGAAGCAGTTATCGACGTACAGGTGCGCGCCGTTGACGAAACTCGCGTCGTCGCTAGCGAGAAAGAGCGCGGCGCGCGCCACTTCTTCCGGCGCGCACAGGCGTCCCTGCTGCACCGACAAGGCGGCTTCGCTCGCGTCGAAGCCGTACTTCGCGAGCGCGCTGATTTCGCGGCGCCCATGCGGCGTGTCGATAAAGCCGGGGCACACGGCATTGCAGCGAATCCCGCGGTCGCGATACTCGACGGCGATGGCGCGCGCGAACATCGCACATGCGCCTTTGGTGGTGCAATAGAGCACTTCGAGCGGCGTTGCCGCCACCGAGGAGATCGACGCCGTACACACGATCGAGCCGCCGCCCGCCGCGAGCATGTGCGGCAGCACGGCCCGCGTCATCATGAACATGCTCTTCACGTTCACGTTCATGAGCCAGTCGTAGTCTTCGTCGGTGGTATCGACGAACGGCTTCACGACGATGCTGCCGGCGTGATTGAACAGCACGTCGATACGCCCGAAGCGCGCCATGATGCCGGCCACGGCGGCATCGACGGCCGCGCGCTTCGACACGTCGGCGGCGAACAGTTCGGCGCTGCCGCCTGCCGCGCGAATCCGCGTCACCACTTCCTCGCCGGCATCCGTATTGATATCGACAACGGCGACCTGCGCGCCTTCCTGCGCGAACAGCAACGAGGCCGCGCCGCCCGCGCCCGTTGCACCGCCCGACACGATTGCGATCTTGCCTTCCAGCCTGCCTGTCGGTCTGCTCATGCGTGACTCCCTTTTTGGTGCATTGCGTTGTGCACAAAGTAGGGGCGGCAAAAAGCGGCGACTATCCAAAATTGGCAAAAAATAAAAATCCCGTAAAAATCCGGCCGCCGGCAAATACCATGCGACGACTGTTTCCGGATGCCCGCCCGTGGGCGCAGACGGTCCCCGTCAACGCTACGGCACGGCTTTTTTTTCGCATACACTGGTCGGCACGAGGCTTTCGGGGAGCGCCATCGGAATCGGGAGATACTATGCAGGCGGTCAATCAGACGAGCGGCGCGGTCGAGATTCGTTGTTGCCGCAACATCGATGAGCAGGCGATGTTGCTCGACGCGTGGAACCAGAGCTATTGCCAGATCTCGCGCGGCGCCTTCGACGGCTCGGTGAGTTCATGCCACGCGGGCGGCGTGCGGGTACTCGTCGAGCGCCTGAACCGCACGGTCTATCAGCGCGGCCAGGTAGCCGCATCCAGGGTCGCCGTGGGCATTCCGTTTCAGCTCGAAGGGCACGCGTTGTTGTGCGGACAGACGAGTCACCGCGACGGCTTGCACGTGTTCTCCGGCGACGGCGGTTTCGAGTTTCTGTCGCCCGACAGGCACGTCGTGGTGAACCTCGAAATCGAGCCGGCTGCGCTCGGCGATCCTCTGGTGCGTTCGCAACTCGACGAAATAACGTTGCTACTGGGTGCGAAGCCTGGCGTATTGAATGTCGATCCCGCGAAACTGCAAGGCTTTCGCGAAGTGCTGAAGCAGTTGCTCGACACGGTCGCGGCCACACCCACTTTGCTCGACGACGCCGGCGTGGCCGCGGCGTTCGAGAAGTCGGTGATATTCGGTCTCGCCGATGTTTTGCAGGATCTGTGCGATGCCGATCCGCATGGGAATGTCGAGGCACGCACTGCGCGGAACTGGCAATTGGTGCGCGGCGTTCGTGAGCTGATCGAGGAGTCGCCGGATTGTCCGCTTTCCGTCGCGGAGTTGTGCGCGCGGTTTCGCGCGAGCCGACGTACTTTGCAATACGCGTTCGCAGATACGCTCGGAGTCAATCCGTCCGCTTATATGCGAGCTGTTCGGCTCGATCACGTGCGCCGTGAATTGCGCGGCTCCGGTTCGGTGACGGAGGTCGCCACGCGGTGGGGGTTCTGGCATTTCGGGAATTTCTCCAGCGAGTATCGCGGACAGTTCGGCGAATTACCGTCGCAGACCTGGCGAAGGAGTCGGATCGTTTAGATTCTTTGCCTGAGCGGACAAAAGAGGCGCACACTAGCTTACTGCTCCTATGCGGAGCAATAACCGCCAATTGGGGAGTCCATCATGGCAAAAGGTCAAATGCGCAGTAATCGCGAAGTGAAGAAACCGAAGCAGGCGAAGAAACCGGCGCCTGCCACCTCGCCATCGGGCGCGCCGCCGATCCGCGTCGCGCCGAGCACCTCGGCGACCGCGAAGAAGCACTAGGAAGACCGCATGAGCAGGCCCGCCGCAGCGAGGCGGGCATTCATCCAGAACGAAATTCCTGTAGTGCCACATCCTGCATCTTCGGCCAGCGCGTTCCGATGGCCACCGTCATTACCTCCATTGTCATGCCGTTGGACCAGAGATAAAACAGAACTCCGTCCACATGAAGCGGCGAACACATCCCACGATCGCGTTCGCGGAGAATATCGCGGAAATCCGGTTCCGCGAATAAACGAATCCGCTTGCCCGTGTTTGAATGCCGCTGTGCCTGATTCGCGTAATGGCTATGCGAAATAGCATTACCCGTTAGCACGAGACATACTCCGAGACTCACCAGCAACACCGCGGGATCGCAAACCCGATCGAATCGATTGAGCCGATGCTGATACGCGCACTTGCCCGGTGTTTCCGCTCTCGCTATGCTGAACGGCTCGCCGGCTGCGTGCATGTCGGCAAAACACGAAGCGCAGGACGAACCAGAACAATCGAGCCGGGATAACCATGTCCACCACCAGTCTCTTCTTTACCGCTGCGGGCGTCGGGCTCGCCATTGCCGCGCCGGTCGGCCCGATGGGCATGCTGTGCACCCGCCGCACACTGACCGGCGGCCCGCGCGCCGGACTCGCGATCGGCTTCGGCATCGCGACCGGCGACGCGGCATATGGTTTGATCGCGGCGCTTGGCCTCGTCGGCATCTCGCAGTTCATGCTCGCGTATGACCGCCCGCTGCATCTGCTCGCCGGGTTGTTCCTGTTGTACCTGGGCGTGCGCACGCTGCTCCAGAAAGCTCCCGCCGACGCGGCAAATGGCCCGACAGGCGACGCAACAAACGGCAACGGCAAGCTCGCGCAGGTGGGCCGCGCCGGCGCCCTGCGCGCCTATGCGAGTTCGTTGCTGCTCACGCTGACCAATCCGCAAACGGTCATCATGTTCGCCGCGCTGTTCACCACACTCGCCCCGCGCGGCGCGTTTTCATCGAGCATTGCGCTGACCACCGTAGGCGGCGTATTTTGCGGCTCGATCGCGTGGTGGTGCTTCCTCGTCACCGTGGTGTCGCTCGCGCGCCATGCGATCGGCAGCAAACTGCGCGTCGCCATAGACCGGATCGTGGGGGTCACGCTGGCGGCGTTCGGCGTCGTGGAGATTCGCCGGGCGCTTTGAGCGGGGAGGCGGGGCGGGCGCCATCACGCTCGCGGGCGGCGCAGCACGTCGCTTCGTACGCGAACGCGGCAGTTTTGCGACAATAGCGGCTTTCGCCGCGCCGCGGCGGCCTGGCCGCCGCCCTCCATCGACTGTCGAAGGCAGGCGCACAGGCCTTTGCCGCCTGATCCGTCCAACCCACCCGACCGTCAGCGGTCCGCTCAATGGCTCTTCCCCACATCGATCTGCTGTACTCCGTCTCCGGCCTGTTCGTCGGCTTTCTGGTCGGACTGACGGGCGTCGGCGGCGGCTCGCTGATGACGCCGATCCTGGTCCTGCTATTCAACGTGCATCCGGCCACCGCCGTCGGCACCGACCTGCTGTACGCGGCGGCCACCAAGGCGACCGGCACGCTCGTGCACGGCCTGAAAGGCTCCGTCGACTGGCAGATCACCCTGCGCCTCGCCGCCGGCAGCGTGCCGGCCGCCACGATCACGCTGATCCTGCTGCATCGTTACGGCATGGACACGCCGGGCGCCGGCCGCCTGATCCAGATCGTGCTCGGCGCGGCGCTGCTGGTGACGGCGGTGGCGCTGGTGTTTCGTCCGCAACTCGCGGCGCTCGGCGCCCGCAAACAACGCACGCCGCGCCAGGGACGCACGCTCGCGCTGACCATGCTGACCGGTGCGGTGCTCGGGGTGCTGGTGTCGCTGACGTCGGTCGGTGCGGGCGCCATCGGCGTGACGGTGTTGTTGTTGCTCTATCCGCTTTTGCCGACCACGCGCATCGTGGGTTCGGACATCGCGCATGCAGTACCGCTCACGCTGCTGGCGGGCGCCGGTCATTGGCTGCTGGGTTCGATCGACTGGTCGATGCTGCTGTCGCTGCTGGCGGGGTCGCTGCCGGGCATCGCGATCGGCAGCTATCTGTCCTCGCGCGCGCCGGACGCGCTGTTGCGCAACCTGCTCGCCGCCACGCTCACGCTGGTCGGCGTGCGCCTCGTGTTGGCCTGAACCGCCGCGAAGGGGTGTCGGCGCGCCGGCGCAACCGGCCGGCGGCTATTTGAAGAACCGGCAGGTCAGGTCGGCCTCGAACTGCCGGACCCATTGACCGTGACGGTCGTGATAAGACTGCGCCCAACCGCCGCGCCGCACGGTGATGAGGCGCTCGTGCGCGGCATCGTCCGGATCCGCGCAAGCACTGATGTCGAAATGCGCCGGGGCAAAACCGTGCCGCGCGCACACCAGTTCGAAAGCCGCCCGATCGCTGATGGGTAGATCGGTATAGCGCAAAAGCGAGGTTTCCATGGCGTTGACTCCGGTTCCCTACGCATGACAGTACGCTTCGCAACGCGTCAGTAATGTGTCACAGCGCACAGTCGCGCCGTGGCGGCGCCACCGTGCTGCTTGCGACTGCCGGGATCTATCATCGCCGCTTCAAAAATCGGCAAATTAAAATAAAAAAGGCTCCGGTTTTTTTGCCGGAACCTTGGTGCATACCTGCATCACGATGGCGCATGGCGGCATGATGCCGCCCGCGCCAGACGCCACAACCTGCTTACTGCTGCACAACGGTCAGCTTGTTCGACACCGACGTCACGCCGGCGACGCCCTTGGCGGCTTCGCCGGCAGCGTCGATCTGGCCTTGGTCAGGCACCGAGCCCGTGAGCGTCACCGCGCCGCCACGAGCGCGCACGGCGATGTTCGACACGTCGATACCCTGCGCCTTGGCCAGCGCGCTACGCACCTTGCGACCCAGCTGGCTGTTCGCCTTCTTAACCGTCTTGGCGCTGGCAGCCGGCGCGGCGGTCGTGCCGGTTGCCGTTGCGTCGCTTGCCTGAGCGTACACATTGCACGCCACCACCATTGCCACAACCGAGCCCAGCGTTTTCAGAAAACCGACCGATTTCATAGCTTTTCTTCTCCTTAGCTTCACATTGGACCGCATACACAAGCGGCTTCGTACGACTTCCGGCAGCCATGCCGGGCACGCGCGACAAGGCGCGCGGCCAAGCGACGGCCGACTATGGCTGCGACACGGTGTGCGAGAGGCGGAGAGGCCGGCTGCCGTTGCCGCATGCGATGACGGGCATGCAGTGCGGTACGACAGGCCAGCAAGCCGCGAAGTCCGCGAGCGCGCCCAGTTCTTGTGTGTCTTGCCGGGTCGCGCTGCGCGAAACGTCGGTTCGCGGCAGCGATGCACAATTTAATCTAGCCGGGCCAGAAGCGCAAAGGGTTTAGTCAAACGGGACGCACGAATCGCGTTCGGGCGCACCGCTGTCACACGGCGTTCACGATTTGTTACGGGTTTGTCGGTGCGCGCCGCCGCCGCGTGTGCCGCCGTGCGGGCAATCTCAGGTACCATCGGCGCGACGCCGGCTGCCGCGTGGCTCGTGCGCCATTCGCGGCAGCCGGCGCGGCGCTCTGCGGCACCTGGTTCGCGCGCCGCAGAGCGCCGTCCCTGTTCACTTTCGACCGTAGCCGTCACCGTCATCCGATGAAGCCAGCCACCGGCCGCAAAAGCCCTCCCCGTCTCGTCGCCCGTTTCGTCGCGATCTCCTGGCGCGATCTCGCCGTCTCGTTCGGGCCGATCCTGCTGATCGCCGCCGTCGCGATCTGGGTCGCCGTGCGTCTGATCCAGCCGGCCCCGCCCAACACGCTGACGATCAGCGCCGGCCCGGAAGGCAGCACCTTCTGGAACGCGGCGCAAAAGTACAAGGAGATTCTGGCGCGCAACCGCATCACGCTGAACGTGCTGTCTTCGGAAGGCTCGCTGCAGAATCTCAAGCGTCTGTCCGATCCGACGTCGAACGTGGATGTCGGCTTCGTGCAGGACGGCGTCGCGCCCGGCCCGGCGGCCGAAGGTCTGATGTCGCTCGGCAGCGTGGCCTACGTGCCGCTGGCGATCTTCTATCACGGGCCGACCGTCACGCGGCTCTCCGAATTCAAGGGCGAGCGGCTCGCGGTCGGCGCCGAAGGCAGCGGCACGCGCGAACTGGCGCTTGCGCTGCTCAAGGCCAACGGCATCGTGCCGGGCGGCGCGACCAGACTGCTGCCGCTCTCGGGCGACGACGCCGCCGACGCACTCGTCTCCGGCAAGGTCGACGCGGCGTTCCTCGCCGGCGATTCTGCGCAACCGGCGGTAATGGGCAAGCTCTACCGCACGCCGAACGTGCAGTTCTACGATTTCTCGCAGGCCGACGCCTACACGCGCCGCTTTCCCTATCTGACCCAGCTCACGATGCCGATGGGCGCGTTCGACCTCGGCAAGAATCTGCCGTCCGCGCCGATTCATATGGTGGCGCCGACCGCCGAGCTGGTGGCGCGCGACTCGCTGCATCCCGCGCTGTCCGATCTGTTGATCGAAGCCGCGCGCGAGGTGCACGGCAAGGCGAATATCCTGCAGCGGGCCGGCGAATTCCCCGCGCCGCTCGCACACGATTTCCCGATCAGCGACGACGCCGCGCGCTACTACAAGTCGGGCAAGAGCTTCCTCTACCGGATCTTGCCGTTTTGGCTCGCGAGTCTCGCCGACCGGCTGCTGGTGGTCGTGGTGCCGCTGATCGTGCTGCTGGTGCCGGCGTTGCGTCTCGTGCCGTCGCTATATGCATGGCGGGTGAAATCGCGCATCTATCGCTGGTACGGCGCGCTGATCGCGATCGAACGCAGCGCGCTCAGCGACCATTCGCCCACCGAACGCGCGTCGCTGCTCGAACGGCTCGACGCGATCGAAGAATCCGTCAACGGTCTGAAGATGCCGCTCGCCTACGCCGATCAGTTTTACGTGCTGCGCGAGCATATCGGCTTCGTGCGCCAGCGGCTCACGCAGCCGCGCGAGACTCAGCGCGACGGTGCCGGCAATGAAACGCAAGGCGCGGACAACGGACCCGGCGAAGCCGGCGCCTCGCCCGCGCCGTCCGCCGCGAACGAAGCGGCTGAAATCGGCGAAACGCCCAACGAAACGCCCAACGACGGCACCGCGAAACCATATTGACGGGTGCAAGCCGGGGCGGCACCGCGTAAGATCATTACAATTTCGACGGTCCAGCAGACGCGCCGTTCGGACCAGCAATCCGGGAGACATTTATGACCGTTGGCATCGACGCCAGACAACCGCTGTGGTTTTACGACTTTGTCTCGCCGTTCACGTACCTGTTGCTCGAGCAACACGACAAGTGGCCGGGCTTCGATTTCGTGTTCACGCCGGTCGTGCTGAACGACCTCTATCGTCACTGGGGACAGCGGCCGGCTTATGGCGTGCCCTCGAAGCGCACCTTCATGTACCGGCACGCGCTGTTTCGCGCGGAACAGCTCGGCATTCCATACAAGATGCCGCCGGCTCATCCCTTCGATTCCATGAAACCGCTGTTGCTCGCCACCGCGGCGAACGGCGACGTCAATTTCGTGCGCGAGATTTTCCGCTTCATCTGGCGCGAAGGCCGCGATCCGTCGACGGACGAGGCCTTTGCCGAATTGTGCGAGCGCGTGGGCCTGCCCGACGGACCGGAACTCATCAGGAACCCGGAAGTAAAGGCACAACTGCAGCGCAACACGGCGGACGCGATCGGCCTGGGTGTCTACGGCGTGCCGACCTTCCGTCTGAACGATCAGTTGTTCTGGGGCGAAGACGCGCTGCCTATGGTGCTGTACTGCGCACGCACGCCGAACTGGCTCGAATCGAAAGAAGTCAAACGGATCAGCACGCTACCCTCCGGGCTCGTGGACAATCAGCCGTAGGCGATACGTAAGCCTGAAGCGGGCGCGAGACGGATCCCACGGAGCCCTGGCGGGTTTGTCGCGGCGAAACAGCCCTGCTGATGCCGGCCATACCGTGCCCGCTATGCCGCTACACCGCAATCGGGCCTAAGGTTATGACCTTTGCGCCGTGCGCGTTGGCGCTCCGTTCTCGCGAACCGTCTCGCGGGCGGCTCTGCACGACGCTTCCCGGATCCGATCCGCTTGCCCCGCCTCGCTCAAATCATGGACGACACCGCCGCCTCCCTCGATATCTGGCTCGTGCGCGTGCTGCGCACGCTGCTGGTCGAGCGTAGTGTCACGCAGACCGCGCTGCGTCTGAATCAGACCCAGCCGGCCATCAGCACCGCGCTGCGCAAACTGCGCGAGACGCTGAACGACCCGATTCTCGTGCGCGGCAAGTCGGGCATGGTGCCCACTGAATACGGCGAATCGCTGCTCGCCTCTGCGCAACGCGTGCTGCGTGAAGTCGATTTCGTCGCGACGCCGCATGGCGACTTCGATCCGGGCCGCTCGCGCCGCACCTTTCGCGTGGCCGCGCCGGATTATCTGAACGACTTCTTCATGCCTACCGTGATCGCGCAGTTTCGCGAGGCGGCGCCGCACGCACGGCTCGAAATCGATTCGCTGAGTCCGATGCTCGATCATTCCGCCGCGCTCGATGCCGGCGAACTCGATCTGGTCATCGGCAATTGGCCGAAGCCCGAGCCGCGCTTCGAACGCAGCGACCTGTTCTCCGATACTGTCGTGTGCATGATGCGCGCCGATCATCCGTTGACGCGCGTGCCGCTCACGCGCGAAGCGTATCTCGCCGCGCCGCATCTCGCGCCAACGCCGTACAGCGGCGCGAGCAGCGGCGCCATCGACATGGGCTTTGTGCGGGCACGCGCCGAACGCCGCATCGTCGCCACGCTGCCCTACTTCGGGCTGGTGCCGCAGACGCTGCTGCAATCCGATCTGATCTTCACGACGACACGCCGTTTCGCCATGCACTACGCGGACATGCTGCCGCTCGCGGTGGTCGAGGTGCCGATTCCATTTCCGCGCATCAAGTGCTATCAGCTGTGGCATCCACAGCCGGACCGGCCGAGCGATGTCGGCTGGCTGCGTGCGCTGATGTCCCAGGTGTCGGACGGACTGGTCGCGCAGAAGGTGCGGCGCACGAAGCGGGCGCCGCAAAAGGAAACGTCAGCCACAGCGGGCTGAGCGGGTCGACGTTCAGGTTTGCAGTTCAAGGAGCGCCCGTTGAGCGCCTCGTGCTGGCCGGCTAATTTCTACCGTTGTTCTTCAAACGCTTGCGCAAAGCTTCTGCGTGGCGGCCTGCGCCACCACCTGCCGCGTACGAATCTGCAGTAACTCCGCGCAGACCGCCACGGCAATCGCCGCAGGCGCCTTATCGACGATACCGGCCACACCGATCGGACACGTCATCTCCACGAGCCGGTCCGGATCCACACCGCGATCGAGCAAACGCCGCTCGAATTTCACGCGCTTCGTCTTCGAACCGATCATGCCGAAGTAGGTGAAATCGCGCCGCCGCATGATGCGTGCGGCGAGCGAGAAATCGAGCGCGTGATTGTGCGTCATCACGAGAAAATACGCGCCCGGCGGCGCCGTGTCGACGATCACATCCGGAGTATCGGTTACCTCGATCTGCACGTTGGCGGGCGTTTCGTCGGGGAACAGTTCGCCGCGCTCGTCGACCCACTGGACAACGCACGGCAAGCTGCCAAGCAGCTTGATAAGCGCATGCCCGACGTGCCCCGCGCCGAACAGCACGATATGCATGGGCGCCGGACGCGGCATCTGCACGGCGCTGCGCCGCCCAATCTGAACGGACGAAAAATCGTTCATGGCGATCATTCCAGTTCCAGTGACTGTGTTGTCCACGCGTTGCTTTCTCGGCTCATCGGCACACTGCGGCTACGCTTGTTGCCGCGGCGCTGCGGTGGCGGCACGCACCGCGCCGACTGCCTTGAGGATTTCCTCGCTGGTCGCGGGTGCGTTCAGCGGCGGATTGACCTTATGGTCGCCGACTGCCGACACCGCGTCGCGCACGGCGAAGAACACCGAGAACGGCAGCAGCAGCGGCGGCTCGCCGGTCGCCTTCGAACGATGGATGCTGTCCTCGGCGTTGCGGTTCTTGAAGAGTCGCACGCGAAAGTCGGGCGGCGTATCGTTGACGGTCGGAATCTTGTAGGTGGACGGCGCGTGCGTCATCAGCTTGCCGCCCGCGTTCCACCACAGTTCTTCGGTCGTGAGCCAGCCCATGCCCTGAATGAAGGCGCCCTCCACCTGGCCGACGTCGAGCGCCGGATTCAGCGAAGCGCCCACGTCGTGCAACGCATCCGCGCGCAACACGCGCATTTCGCCGGTCAGCGTATCGATCACCACTTCCGACACGGCCGCGCCGTACGAGTAGTAGTAGAACGGCCGGCCTTGCAGCTTCGATTGATCCCAGTAGAGCTTGGGCGTCGCGTAGAAACCGTCCGACCAGAGCTGGATACGCGCCAGGTAAGCCTTCGCGATCACTTCCTCGAACGGCACGACTGAATCGCCCACCACGACCCGGTCATGCACGAAGCGCACTTCCGACGCGCTCACCTGCCCCGCGCCGAAGCGCCCGGCGGCAAACGCCGACAGACGTTCGCGCAACTGGCGCGCGGCGTCCTGCGCGGCCTTGCCGTTCAGATCGGAGCCTGTCGAGGCCGCCGTCGCCGACGTATTGGCGATCTTGCTGGTGTCGGTCGCCGTGACGCGAATGCGGTTAAAGCCAATGCCCAGTTCATGCGCGACGACCTGCGCGACCTTCGTGTTCAAACCCTGGCCCATTTCGGTGCCGCCGTGGTTCACCAGAACCGAACCGTCGGTATAGATGTGCACGAGCGCGCCGGCCTGATTAAAGTGGGTCACGTTGAACGCGATGCCGAACTTGACCGGCGTCAGCGCCATGCCCTTCTTCAGGATTTCGTTGTTTGCATTGAACTCGTTGATCGCCGCGCGCCGCGCGCGGTATTCGCTGGTCACTTCGAGTTCGTCGATCAACTCGTGGATCACGTTGTCTCCGACGATCTGGCCGTACGGCGTCTGATTGCGCTCGGTCTTGCCGTACAGATTGCGGCGGCGCACGTCGAGTGAATCTTCACCCACCGAACGCGCCACGTTGTCCATGATGTATTCGATCGCGAATGCGCCTTGTGGGCCGCCAAAGCCGCGGAACGCGGTGTTCGACTGTGTGTTGGTCTTGCCGCAGAAACCGTCGATCGTTACGTCGGAGAGCCAGTACGCGTTGTCGAAGTGGCACAGCGCGCGCGTCATCACCGGACCGGACAGGTCGGCGGAAAAGCCGCAGCGCGAGGTCATGTCGACCGTCACGCCGTCGATCACACCTTTGTCGTCGTAACCGACTTCATACGTGTAGTGGAAATCGTGGCGCTTGCCCGTGACCATCATGTCGTCGTCGCGGTCCGGACGCAGTTTCACCGGGCACAGCAGCTTCCACGCGGCGAGCGCCGCGCAGCACGCGAACAACCCCGATTGCGATTCCTTGCCGCCGAAGCCGCCACCCATCCGGCGGCATTCGATCAGCACGTTATGCGACGCCACGCCCAATGCATGCGCGACCATGTGCTGCATTTCGGTCGGGTGCTGCGTCGAACAATAGACGTGCATGCCGTCGTCGTCCTTCGGGACCGCGTACGAGATCTGGCCTTCCAGGTAGAACTGCTCCTGACCGCCGAGCAGCATCTCGCCGGCTTCGCGATGCGCGGCGCGGGCGATCTTCGTGCCGGCTTCGCCGCGCGCAAGTTTCATCGGCGGCAGGACGTGCTGGTTCGCGGCGCGCGCCTGCTGCGCGGTGAGGATCGCGGGCAGTTCCTCGTAGACGATTTCCGCGCGGCGTGCCGCGAGACGCGCCGTTTCATGCGACGTCGCGACCACGATGAAGATCGGCTGGCCGATGTATTGCACGAGGCCGTCGGCGAGAATCGGATCGTCGCCGTGGATGATCGGGCCGACGTCGTTGACGCCCGGGATATCGTCGGCGGTGAAAATCGCGACCACGCCCGGCGTGGCGCGCACCTTGTCGAGCGACATCGAGACGATCTTCGCATGCGCTTTCGACGACAGGCCGAGCGCCGCGTGCAGCGTGCCGGCGACCGTCGGAATGTCGTCGGTGTAGGTGGCGCGGCCGCTCACGTGCAGATGCGCGGATTCGTGCGGACGCGAGATGTGGACCTGGGTGAAGTCGTCGAGATCCTGAAGGTCTTTCAGGAACGGTTCGGCTTGCTGATTCATTGTTGTGTTCTCCG
The DNA here is from genome assembly GCF_902459535.1 of Paraburkholderia dioscoreae. NCBI lineage: Bacteria > Pseudomonadati > Pseudomonadota > Betaproteobacteria > Burkholderiales > Burkholderiaceae > Paraburkholderia > Paraburkholderia dioscoreae. The sequence continues at coordinate 681,076 of NZ_LR699553.1, read as the reverse complement.
TATCCTTTGGGCTTCTCAGACGCCGGCCGGCGCGCAGGCCGCGGCGACCGCACGCACATCCAGCGCGCTCTTCGGCAACGGATTGTTCGGCCGCGTTTCGAGCCAGAAGCGGTACAGCGTGTTCTTCGCCGATTCGAGGCGATAGTTGCTGGTCGCGCGCATGTCGGACAACGGCGCATAGTCGTTGCCGAGCGCGAGCATCGCCGCCCGTGCGGTGGCTTCGTGCCATTCGGCGTCGCGTAGCACCGCTTCCGCGTGCGTCGCCCGTTTGGACGTGGCGGCCATGCCACCGAATGCGATGCGCGGCTCGCGGATCAGGTTGCCGTCGGCGATGAACGAGAACGCGGCACATACGGCCGAGATGTCTGAATCGAAACGCTTGGACAGCTTGTAAGTGCGGAACTGCAGGTTCTTGCGTACGCCGGTGCGCGTCGGCACCTTCAACCCGACGACAAACTCGTGCTCCGCCATGTCCTTCTTCTGATACGCGAGGTACAAGTCTTCGAGCGGCATTTCGCGCTCGATCTCGCCGCCGCGCACGATCACGCGCGCGCCGAGTGCGATCAGGCCCGGCATCGAATCGCCGATCGGCGAGCCGTTGGCAATGTTGCCGCCGAGCGTGCCGGCGTTACGAATCGGCAGCGACGCGAAGCGTTGCCACATTTCGTTCAGTTCGGGATATTGCTTCGCGATCTCCGCGTAAGCCCTTTCGACGCTGACACCCGCGCCGATCTCGATCCATTCGCCATTGGTTTCGAGCTTCTGCAGCCCCGCGATCTGCCCCACGTAGACGATGTTGCCGAGCTCGCGCATCTGCTTGGTGACCCACAGGCCGATGTCCGTGCTGCCGGCGAGAATGCGCGTGGCCGGTTCGGCTTCCTTGATCTTTGCGAGTGCCTCGACCGTGCGCGGTGCGTCGAACCGCTGGCCGGCGTGCTGATAGTGGAATGTATCCGTGCGCTCGAGCGTGGCAAGCGTACTGGCGAGTGCCTCGACATTCACCGGCGCTTTCGGCGCGGGCGCTTCGAACATGCGCACCGCCGCGTCGACGATCGGACGGTAGCCCGTGCAGCGGCACAGGTTGCCCGTCAACGCGTTGCCGATCACTTCACGCGACGGCACCGTTTTGTTGGCGCAGCTGTGCTCGTGGCCGTGCTTTTCGTAGAGCGACCACATCGACATGACGAAGCCCGGCGTGCAGAAACCGCACTGCGAGCCGTGACATTCGACCATCGCTTCCTGCACCGGATGCAGCGAGCCGTCCGGCTGGCGCAGGTCTTCGACGGTGAAGAGCGCTTTGCCGTCGAGCGTCGGCACGAACTGGATGCAGGCATTCACCGCCTTAAAGTCGACGCCGCCCGCCTCGTTGCGCTCGCCGATCACGACCGTGCATGCGCCGCAGTCGCCTTCGGCGCAGCCTTCCTTGGTGCCCGTGCAATGCGCGTCTTCGCGCAGATATTGCAGGACCGTGCGGGTGACGGGCGCGTCCTTGATCTCGCGGATCGCGTTGCGGTGATAGAAGCGAATCGGCTCAGTCATGTCTCGTTACTCTCGAATGTTCTGTGTCCGCGGGGACGTGCAGCAGGGATGGTTTGAAAACTATCACCGTCAATAAACACAACCCATAGCTCCGATCGCATGAGGGACATATCCGCAAAAAGATATCGAGATGGGTTTGAGGGGCGGTTGACTTATGGTGCATTTGAATTTTTGCCTTATTTTTGGTTTTTATATTGCTCAGCAGACAATCTGTAGTGAACCGCTTTTGCTGCTCATGCCGGGAAAACAGGCCTGAACGGGCCGAAACCGGCCCACTATAAGGTTCCTGAAATGGCTTTTTGCAGGTCGATTTATTAAGCAAGTTCTGCAAGAGAATCGGTTCCATGTGAAAATCACGTCTTCCCGCCGAATTCAAGTCTCGTTTTCCCCATGTCCACCGACTCAGCGACACCTCACAGCGAATTTGCGACCACTCTCCAGATCATTCCGGTCGTCTTTTTCACCTTTCTTTGCTACCTGACGATCGGCATTCCGCTGGCGGTGTTGCCGGGCTACGTCCACGACGACCTGGGGTACAGCGCCGTGCTGGCGGGTGCGGCGATCAGCGTGCAATACCTGGCTACGCTGGCATCGCGGCCGCTGGCCGGCCGTTCCGCGGATACGCTGGGGCCGAAACGGACCGTTACGATCGGCTTGCTGGGTTGTGGCGCGAGCGGAGTGCTGTTGTTGCTGGCCGTGCTGTGTGGCCGCTGGTCCGTGCTGAGCCTCGGGTTGCTGGTGTGCAGCCGACTCGTGCTGGGATTCGGCGAGAGCCTGTGCGGCACGGGTGCGATTCTGTGGGGTATTGGCCGGGTGGGCACAAGCAACAATGCGCGGGTGATTTCGTGGAACGGCATCGCGACGTATGGCGCGTTGGCGGTCGGTGCGCCGCTCGGCGTGGCGATTGCGCACGCGGTCGGGTTTGCGGCGCTGGGGATTCTGGTGATTCTGCTGGCGGCGCTCGGGTTTTATCTGGCTCGTCCTATTGCACCGGTGCCGATCGTGCACGGCGAGCGCATGTCGTACCGAAGTGTGTTTACTCGCGTGTTGCCGCATGGGATCGGGTTGGCGCTTGGCTCGGCCGGGTTTGGGTCGATCGCTACTTTCATTACGCTATTTTATGCGGCGAAGCATTGGCCGAATGCGGCGCTTTCGTTGACCGTGTTCGGTACGCTGTTTATCGGGGCGCGGTTGCTGTTCGCCAATACGATCAAGACCTATGGTGGATTTCGGGTCGCGATTGCTTCGTTTTCGTTTGAATGCGCCGGGTTGCTGATGTTGTGGCTTGCGCCGGAGCCGCATGTTGCTCTCGCCGGGGCGGCTTTGACCGGGTTTGGGTTTGCTTTGGTGTTTCCCGCTCTTGGGGTCGAGGCTGTTGGGCTCGTGCCGCCGGCTAGCCGGGGAGCGGCGTTGTCGGCTTATTCTGTTTTTCTTGATCTCTCGCTTGGGATTACCGGGCCGTTGGCTGGGTATATTGCAGGTGAGTTTGGGTATGGGTCGGTGTTTCTCTTTGCGGCGGTTGCCGCTGCCGTGGCTGTGGGGCTCTCGGCTTTTCTTTATCTTCGGAATGCTAAGGTTACTAATTTGCCTGCGGCGCTTTGAGGTTTTTTTTCGGGGCTGTTTGGGGTGGGGCCTTTTTTTCGGGGAGCTTCGGGTTTTGGCCTTTTTTTGAATTGTTTTTGGTTTATTAGGGTTGCCCCTGTGCGGGGCGGCACTCACTTTCTTTGCGGCCGCAAAGAAAGTAAGCAAAGAAAGCGGCTCACACCGCTAGTTCTTAAACGGGGCCCTCGCGCAGCCACGGTAGTGGTGCATCTGGAATCTGCACTCTCGCACATTCGGCGCAAGTGACAAGGCCGTCATACTTCCCGCCTCACGCTACGCGCTCGTCTGAACGGTCTGCTCAAAACCAGAGACTTCGTTTAAATGCGGTTAGGCCGTCGGCTTCGCCTCGGCGAGACGCCGGAATAAGCTTCCACTTGTTCAAGGCGCGTTTCGCTTGAACGCATATGCGTTTCATACGGCACTCACCGCACAGGAATTCGGCCCGCGTTCCAAGTTTTAACGCCGTACCCTTCAGATACGAACAACGCATATGGTGCGTCTATTGTTTGCGTCTGTTGTTTGCGTCTTCCGTTTGTACCGCTCTTCTGTATCTCTTTTCGAGGCTGGTCTGAAGTGCTGTGTCTCTGTGTCAGTGCGCCGTTGCTATACGTCGCGCCATCGTTTTGAAGCGAATCGCCCTGCTCGGCACTACCCTGGTTGCGCCGATTCGTTCGCGATTGTCTGATGGCTTCCGACTCGCCTTGGCCAGAAGGTTCGCCGCGTGACGCGCCGTGATCCGGCTTTGAGGTACTCCTTTCGCGTCCAGTGCAATGACCTGATACAACTCACGGTCGATCTCGGCCTCCCTCTGGTAATCTTCGCCCGTGTCGATCAGCAGCTCCAGCAATCTCCTCTGCCGATGCCGTTCTTCACGCGTCACCGCCGGACTCCTAACTATTGAGGCCGCAAGCGTAATCAGCTTCTCCAGTTGGCTCAGTTGCCGTTCAACCAGCCCAAATGCAGACAAAGCGAGTTTCTCGTATTGAAGCGCCTCAACCGGCGGGCGCGACGTGGTGCGTGAATTCTTGACGGATTTACTCATGACGCGATCTCCCTGAAACTTACTCGGATCGCCCGACACTCACTTGAACGTTGGTGAGCGGGCACAATGACGGGATTCGCAGACCGGCACGTAGAACCAACAACCGGTGAGCCTTGAGGCTCCCCCGCCAAGGCCCGCCCATGAGAAAAAGACGTGCGAAGGCAGCCGCACTCCTGCTTGTGCAAGCATGCGGGTTCTACGTAACACAGGCTGCGAACCCTGTTTGCCGTGAACCGCACGACAAACCAAGTTTAGCGACATCATCCCGCGAGTGGTTATGCGTATGGACTAAAACGCGTCCGCGGCCACGAATTCCGATATTTCGCAAACATCCTCCCGAACGGAGGACTACACCACCCAGGAAATTTCTGCAAAAACCCTCGGCGATGTGCAGACGAACTACCGCGACGGAAGCATGACGGCCTTGTCACATGCGCCGAATGTGCGAGAACACGGATTCCAGATGCACCACTACCGCGACTGTGCGAGGGCCCCGCTTATGAGCTGCCGTTGTAAAACGCGACAGTGAGAGACGCTGCAATGAATACACACGACGATGGGCGCATGTCTCGCATGCCGGAGCCGTGGGAACTGGAGCAGGACGAGTACAGCTTCATGGCGAGAGGCTTGCAATGCCTTCTGCTCCGTAACGATGTGACGCTGACGTGGTCCGGTCTCGCGGAAATCAGATTGGTCCGATATCTGCATCCCGCGCAACGCGGTGCAATGGATCGCGCGCTCAGGCGGTCCCTCGGTTCCCCCTGCTGCGAGTCCTTCCTTGGCACGCCTCCGTGCGGCGCATCACATATATTTGAGCGTTTCCACACCCGCCCCGGCACGTTGCGCATATGACATATCACGCTGTTACAGTCACGCTTGAAAATATCGGCGGCATCGTTGTCGTGAAAGACAAGTACAACTCCACCACGCAGGGCGTTACATTCAATGCCACGATTGCGGGGAAGCGCCAATATGCCGTCGTGATGCGTGGCAATCCCCGGCTGGACAATGGCATGGTCGTGACTGCGGTATTGCGTGATCCTGAGAACTGGCAAACGCTGGCGGGTTGGCTCAATCACGCAACCGGCGAAATTTGCGGCGTGGATTCGCCCGGTCAGCGGGGCGCCATTTGTGCGTTCACGATCCTTTTCGGAATCGTTTTCCTGCTCAGGGCACTGCGTCCGGATACAAGCACGGCCTTCATGGTGGTGCTGATTTCCGTCATGGTGGGGGGTAATGCGTGGTCGATGCTTGCGCTGCGCAAGTCACTCATTGTTTACCGGCTACTCAAGCCGTGGATGTTGCGCTGAAATTCGAGCCAGCATCGCAAGCGGTATGTGAGGAAACGGAAAAGGCCGCGCGAAGCGGGCCGGGACATCAATGGTCGAGCAATTCTCCGCTTAACGTCACCAATTGGAAGATTGGATGATGTCGGTGTTGATCCACTCCTTTGCCGACTTGCCGCGCATCATCAGCAAGGCTATCACGCGAAGCCATACGCAAGCCGCTATCAACGCGATAGCCCACACTCCAAGCATGTAGAGATACGCGCCGCCCCAAAGCGTCCACAAGAAACTGAAAGCCGCGGTCCATTTTAATAAAGCATAGCCGCGCGTTTTCCCCCTTAACGCGAGACTCAATGCGAACGGGTTCGCCATCAGGCTTGCCAGTGCAGCAAGATAACCAGCCCAGGGTAAAGAACAGTGGTAGAGCATCGCTATTAGGACTACGGCTTCACAGCCAAATGCAACAGCGAAGCCCGTTAGCAAAGCCTTGATAGAGCGCGGCATTGTCATCATGGTCACTTGTATGTCACGCTTTTGCAAAACGCCACTCCGCTTTCCACATCGCTCCAGCCCTGCTCCTTGGCAAGATTCCGGCAGAACGCATCCTTGTATGCGTCTTCTCCTACTGGCGTGAGACTACCCGGAACTGGCGAGCCTCTAATAAAAAAGGTTTGTCCGGACGCACCGTTATCGGTCATGCAGACAAACAATCCTTTTGCGGACATTATTTCATCGTATGTGTAAAAACCATATCCGCTTCCGACAACAGTATTCCCCCAATAGAGCGAACAACTCGCGGTGGATGCGGGCTTCGTAAGTTGAATCTGGCTCGCAAGAAGCCTGCCGAGCAAAGCGCTCGTCGAATTCAGATACGGTTGAAATGCGGATTGAAGGTCAGATGCCAATACGACAGCGCTAATTGCTATAGCCGCAGTAGGGCCGATTTCCGCAAGCGCCAGTACCGTGAGAGCAATCGTACCGGAGGCGCTTACAAGCGTTAGAACATCCCCAGGATCCACTTTTTTATTCGGGTCTTTCCAGTCCACCATGAGCCGGGTTAGCGCGGTTGTCGCAACTAGTTGATTGGTAACGATACGGATCGGTTGTAGCATCTGAGCCACATTGCTTATGGTCGCGACAACCGTTGTCCCGGTGTGCAAGATCGACAGTGAGTCACGCGGATTCTGAGCGATGCCCATGAAGGCCTGAAACGTCCCCATGTTATTGGAGCCAGCTTCCATAAAGTGCACAATCAATTCTGTTGATGCCATTTCATTCCGCCTTCGATTCTTTACTCCAGGGAGCAATTGAGTTCACAACCGAACTAACGGACGGCGCGACGGACGGCTCCGCCCCAACTACATAGCGATAGTAAAGCTGTACATTGCCGGTTTTTGGCTGGTAAACCGGCTGCGCGATGAATGACTTCGACTGAGAAAAGGTCAGTGGCACTACGTCCACGATCTGTGAGAAAGCTCTATCAGTTGATATCTGCAAACTGCCAGATATATCGCTTTTAGGATCATCAAAATTGATGAGACGCACCCAGAATATCCACGCCCCGTCATCACGCTTGAGTGCCGTTGCGCCGTTCGTTAGCGCGTAACCACGTCGTGCCGTCCCTGGAAGTTGAGGGGTTGCAGGGGCCGCCTGTGTGACGCGCGAGGCGATGCCGGCAAGCGAAAGTGCACCGACATGCAAAAATAATCGTCTATTCGTCATTGCTTTTCTTATTGAGCGTGAATCGTTGTGCGACAAAAAGTAGCTTGGCTACGATTGAAACGTATCGCGCAAACGAATCACTTCACATCAGGCAATTCTGAAAAGAAAGGGGATTGATGCGTGCTGTATGGTCACGCGTGATTTGCCATGATGCATGGCGGACGCTTTTTATACCTTCGTGGCTATCGCGTGGTCATGCCAGTGCTTACTCGCGTAAACCGCGCTGCCGACGTACTCCGCTATTGCTGCGGCCGGCTGTCTCCGTTTGCTGCGCGGTCCGTCCAGCCCGTCTCGTACCCAAGAATCTGAAAACGCAGGACTCATCTGTCAAATTTCGTCACGACGTCACTGGGTGAAATTAAGTGTGATTAAATCGACCTGCTGGTCCACGACAGGGACGGGCATGAGCAGGCGGGTCTTTTCCCTTTGACCGCCTGCGGGCCTAATGCCAGTGGACCGGCACCTGCAGGTTTCCCAAAAAGACAGGGCGTGAATAATCGCGCCCTGTCGTCAAACGTCCCTCGACGTCATTCAGGCCGCGATTGCGGTTGCAGTCGTCGGCGGCCTGAGAACGGTCGCACGCACATCTTCGTCAAGCAGAATCAGATTGTCGGTCGCGATCAGCGCGAACATGATGTCTTCCGCGTCCGCCACGCGACTGAATTTCTCCGCAAGGGTGACAAGCCCCCGAGCCGGACCGGCATATTGTAGGGCTGCCGGATTTGATGAACAGGGAGAATGACGATGCTCGACTTCCAGCGCCAGCCAGTCAAGATCGCACATATCAACGTCAGGACTGAAATACATGGCGACGAGGAAGTTACCGCCGTGGTCTGAAGCTGACGTTCGATGCACCGAACTTCGTGCTCGACAAACTGAGCCCATCGCTGCGCGCGTCACTGTGCGAAGCCGCGAACGATCCCGACATGCTCGGGCCGGACAGAACGAACCTGCCGCACCTCAAGAACCCGCAGCTTGGCACGCTCAGATGGGCCGGTGAGTACGAGCCGGTCAGCCCGCACCTGCACACGGGCGCAAAGCCACAGGACGATCTGCTTTTCACGGAAGCCAACTTCGGAAAGATCGCATTTGTCCTGAAGGAAGGCGGGACTTCGCTACGCGTGTGCAGATCCTGCCAAACGCTGAAGAGGCGGCGAAGTTGATGATGCTGCTCAAGCATGAAATCCCCGCAACGCTCAACGCGGACGATGCGGTGGATGTAACAGGCCCGGCGGCCGACGACGACGAATGACGCAGGGCAACACCCGGAGCGGGCGAGGCCGGTCTGCTCCTTTTATCACGTCCAGAAGATTCTTGGCGATACGGACGGCCGTATGACGCAGCGCTACCTCAAGGCGCGCGAAACGAAGCTACATGAGACGCTGGCAATCCTCGACCGACGGGCGTATATCAACCGCGCTGCCCGAGGCCGCCTAAATCGATCCTGGCGCGCCCCGGCCAGCAGAAAGCTCGCGATACTCTCGCGGGCTTTCTGTTGTCTTTCGACAGTTACTGCCGCCAGCGACTGATACGAATTCCATTAAGGTCTGACTCGCTCGCTATCTTGTCTAGCGCTGCGGTCATTGTGACTGCGATAGGCGCCGTTATTGCTCCCCGATACTCTGCGGCGCGATAGGTTCGATCGATCAATGTACGCATTGCCGCTCCTTGACTGTCCTTAAGCAGAGCGATGAAGTCATCCTCTGTCGCCTTCAGCAACGCCGTTTCGATCCGGTTGTTCCAACTGTTCTCTTCTATCATCAGCTCCATTGCTGCCGCCAGGTCAAGTGGACCTTCTTCTTCGGTCAGTACCTCTGCGAAGCGTCGCTTCAGATATTCATCATCTATGTCCTTGCCAAACGCAGAATCGTCGATCTTGAATAGTCCAGGACGTCCGGAGTTGAGAGCCACGTATCTGTCAACCACTCCGTCTGCTTCAGCGCTAAAGCCGAGATCCCGTAGCAATCTGACCGTACTGTTCAGATTGAGTGGGGTAATCACCGTCGCGGCTACTTCGACAGCATTGACGAACGCGCGCATCAGTTCCTGGGCGGTACCGTCGATTCTGTAGTGAAATGTCTTCCACACCCCTTCAAAAATACCATCGAGCCGTGCTCGGTCATCAACCTCGTCCAAGGCTCGCGCGTACTTTACAAGTTCAGACCCGTGTGCGTAGCCGTTTCTCAATACAGTCAGTACTTCGGCGTCAAATTCATCACATGAGAGAAATCCGCAGCCATGCAACTTTTCGCGCCACTCTTCCTCAATGGTGTCCTTGCTTACACCCATAGCAGTGGAATACCAATTGTAGATTTTGACTTCTTCCGTCGTCGGAAAGCCAATTCCCGTCTCGTACAATGCCCCTGCAAACACTGTTACCGCGATAGCCGTTTGCTTTTTTACAGCACTAGAACAATCGGGGATAACACTATGGATAGTGCGCAATCCGTTCGCAATTCTCTGGACGGTTCGGATATTACAGATGCCGAGTTTTTCTATGCACGGTACGGCGTAATCTCGTAGCGGCGTATTGGCGGGCAAGCCCAGTTCGACCGCTTCAGTCGGGGTTGTCACAAACGCGAGCTTCTTGTCTATGACTTTTTCACTGGCTCGTTCGTAATGTTGGGCTCGCTCGCCCAACATCTCCTCGTTAAAGAGCAGAATGACCTTGCACTGAGATTCGGTCTTAAGTTCAGAAACGAGCCCCATCAGTTCATCCATTTCGATGCCGGAGCCGAGACGTTCAATGTCATCGATACAGATGATCGTTTTGCTAACTAACGAAGCAGCAACTGTTTCGAGCAACACCGTAATCTGCTTTCCGCCGTAGGGGATCTTTTCGGAAGCTGCGGTGATAGCTTTCCAAAAAGCCATTCCACGCCCCTTACTAAAGACATGCTCGGCGCCCTCGACAACCTGACCCATCTTGTCACGCTGCACAGGAAAGCGCCTTGACTTGATAAGGATCATCGAGCGAAGTTCGCCAATCGATTTGGCTCCGAAGGCTGAGACGTACGCGTAACGGGTTAGCGAACCTTCGCGGGAATATTCGTTGAACAGATTCTGCAAGGTGTAGGTCTTGCCGACTCCCCATCTGCCGCTGATTGCCAATACCTCTGGAGTCGTGCTGTCTAGAAATTCGTTGATTACGCTTTCGATGACGGCCCTGGTCATTTGTACTTTTCCTAGTATCTGACTGGTCTGGTGAACGGATACTAGCGCAAGCCACGGTGCTTGCGAAAAAGTCCAGAAACTGCGCAGACGGCAGAGTCAGTTGGTTAACGCGAAGCTGTCACGTGGTCCTTTTCCCAGGTCTGTACCGCATCGCGCACGGCCGGCGTATCGGTCGTCAGGTCCGTGCGCCTGATCTGGTCAAGCACCCGTTCGCGGGCGCGCTTTGCGTCCATACCGTCCGCGACCTTGCCGACCGTCACGCGCCCCTGGGTGCCGTCGGGGCGGGTCCACCGGTAGATAAAGCTGATCGCGGGCTCAGCCGTCGCCTTCTTGCCTCGCGGCATGACACGGACGCCGAACCCGGTAATCTGGTCGTCGTAGATATCGCGCTGCCTGTCGGTCGCGCCTTCCTTCATGAGTCGGGCGACCAGGTCTCGGTTGATACGTTCTTTTGCCTCGGGGCACCTCGTTTCGAATCGTTTTCGGACAGATTTCGGACAAGTACCGTAACGGACTACCGCGAACCGTTACGGCCTCAAACGAACTTAAGTCGCTGATTCTATTGACGAAACGAACTCTAGTACACCGAGGCGAACTACACAAATTCCCCGCACAGGGGCAACGCTAATAAACCAAAAAACAATTCAAGAAAAGGCCCCCCCAAAAAACCACCCGGGGGCCAGCCCCACCCTCACTCCACTTTCCCCTTATCAAGCTTCTTCCCAGTAGCCGCGTTAAACCGCTCGACATACTCCTCGATCAGCCTACGCAACGCACGTCCAATCTGCCGATAATCCGACTCATTAAGATTCGCCAACGACACCCGCCCGGACGGATGTTCAGTACCGAATCCTCTCCCCGGCAACAACACAACCCGCGCCTCCCTGGCAAGCCGGAACAAAAGTTCCGAAGGCTCCGTATTCTTGAAAAGCCACTCGACAAACTCACGCCCAAACGCACGCTCCCCAAGAAACTCCATATCAAGAATCGTGTAGTAATCCACCTGGTTCTTATCATCGTCTTCAAACGAAATCCCGATCTCTTCATACAGCGCGCGCTTGCGGCTACGAATCAACCGCTTCAACGCATTCTTGTACGCGTCCGGCGTATCCATCAGCGAGAACAGCGAAAACAACACCATCTGCACCTGCTGGGGCGTCGACAGTCCTGCCGTGTGATTCAACGCAACAGTCCGGCTATCGGCCACCAGTCGATCGATGAACTTGAGCTTATCCGGCTCCGTCGTGATCGACTCGTAACGCGTATGCAGTTCCTTCTTCACATCCTTCGGCAATTCGGCAATCAACCGGTCGAGCACATTGTCCCGATGCGTCGCGATCGTGCCGAGCCGCCAGCCCGTCGCACCGAAATACTTCGAGTACGAGTACACGAGAATCGTGTTTTTCGGCGCAAGCGCAAACAGCGACACGAAGTCGTCGGCAAACGTGCCATACACATCGTCCGTCAACAGGATCAGATCGGGCCGCGCTTTCACGATATCGGCGATCTGTTCGAGGCTTTCATCGCTGATCCGCACCGACGGCGGATTGCTCGGATTCACGAGAAAGAACGCCTTCACTTTCGGGTCGCGCAGCTTGTCGAGTTCCGCTTTCGAGTACTGCCAGTTATTCTCGACGCTGGCGTTCAGATTGACGACGTTCAACTTATAGTCGTTCAAACGCGGAATCTCGATGTACGGCGTGAAGATCGGCATGCCGAGCGCGATCGTATCGCCCGCCTTGATGAGGCGGTTCTCGCGCAACGTGTTGAAGATATAGGTCATCGCGGCCGTGCCGCCTTCCACGGCAAAGATGTCGAACTCGCCGATGAACGGATGCTTGCCGATCATCTCGCGCCGCAAGTACTGCCCGACAATCACCTCCGACAGCTTCAGCATCCGGTCCGGCACCGGATAGTTCGACGCGAGAATGCCCTCGCACATTTCATACAGGAAGTCGCCCGCAGACAATCCCAGTTGATCGCGTACATACGACACCGCACCGCGCAGAAAATCGATCCCGGGCACGCCCCGGTTTTCGCGCAGGAACAGCTCGAAACGCTCGGTCAAACCTTCGCGCTTCGGAAAACCGCCGACACCTTCCGGCATGTAGGCGAACGAGCGTTCCGATTCGCGCATTGCAAAGAGGCCGAGTTGCCAGAAGCCGTGGCGCGGGATCGTCGCGAGAAAATTCGGATTGCCGCGCCCGGCGTTGAGCATGGATGCATTGGCGGGCCGCTCCACGGCGCTGCCGCCGGCGGCCTTGATCAGTTCGTCCTTCAACTCGAACGGGCTGAGCGCGGAGAAATCCTGCTCTGCCGTATCCGCGTGTTTCTTGTCGCCCTTCTCTTTTGCCATGATGCGTTCTCCTGAGCCAAGTAAAAGACGCCGGCGCGACGAATGATCGCCCGATTGACGCCGGCGTAAGAGAGATCGATAGACGTGCGCTAGACCAGCCCGACCACGAGCGGGCCGAGCAGCGTCAACGCGACGTTCGCGATGGCATACGTGATCGCGAACGGCACGGTCGGCACAGCGCTTTCGGCCTTGTCGAGCACGCCGCCGAATGCCGGATTCGCACTGCGCGAGCCGGACAGCGCGCCGGCCAGGATGGCCGAGTTGTTGTACTTCAGCACGTAGCGGCCGAACAGCATGGTGAGCAATAGCGGAAACAACGTGACGAACACGCCAAGCAGGAAGATCGTCATGCCGCTCTGTTTGACGGTGACCACGGCCTGCAAGCCGGAGTTCAAACCGACCACCGCGACGAAGGCCGCAAGGCCGAAGTCCTTCAGCAACTGCGAGGCCGCGGAAGGCATCGCGCCATACATCGGATGCTTGCCGCGCATCCAGCCGAACAGCAACCCGGCCAGCAGGCAGCCGCCACCCGAACCGAGGGTGAGCGGAATGCCGGCCACGTTGACGACGATCAGCCCGATCAACAAGCCGAGCACAATGCCGACACCCATGTAGATGAAATCGGTCTTGTTGCTATACGGCAGTTCGTAGCCGGCTGCCTCGACGGCGCGCTTGGTGTCTTTCGGCGAACCGTAGAAGGTGATGACGTCGCCGTGCTCCAGTTTGGTCTCCGGCAGGACCGGCAGTGGCTGACCGACGCGCGAGATACTCTGGATATAGACGCCGTGCCGCATATCGCGATCCACCACGGCCCGCGCGGCGGCGATCGTCGTGTGATTCATGCCCTTGCGCGTGAACACGGCTTCGCGTGTCTGCATGACGGCGCCTACGTCCTCCACGGTGGCAACTTCGCCTCCGGCCGCGCCGAATTCGACCACCGCCTCGCGGCGGCCGACCACGAGGACCACGTCGTCGGGTTTCAACACCAGGTCGGGCGCCGGGTCGAGCGGCTGGCCGTCGCGCTTGATCCGCTCGATCGTCAACAGGTCGTGATGCAGAGTCTCGACGGCCTTCACCGTTTTCCCGGCGCTGACATCGATCTTGTACGCGCGCCCCACCATCTCGGGCAACGCAGAAAGTTGCCCCGGTCCGGCGGCCGCCGCGCCCGCCGTCAGTTCGCGCTCCACTTCGACCGAGGCTTCGCGCAAACCCTGGCCCATGAACTTGGGCAGAATATTCACGCACACGATGATCGCGCCCAACGAGCCGAACACGTAGGTCACCGCGTAGGCAATCGCCACGTCCGATTGCAGCGACTTGACCTGATCGGCGGGCAGGCCGAGACGCGCGATCGCGTCGCCCGCCGTGCCGATGATCGCCGACTGCGTCAGCGCGCCCCCCGCGAGTCCGGCGGCGAGCCCCTTGTTGAGGTGAAACACCTTCGCGCATACCACCACGGTGATCAGCGCGGTGACGGCCAGAAAGACGGCCATTGCGATCTCACGCAGCGTCTTGCGGTTCAGCGAGTTGAAGAAGCCCGGACCGGAGTCATAGCCGACCGCGTAGATGAAGACGGCGAACATGACCGACTTCACGCCGTTGTCGATCGTCACCCCCGCCTGACTGATCACAACCGCGGCCAGCAACGACCCGCCCACACCGCCCAACTGGAATTTGCCGAAGTTGATCTGCCCGATGAAGTAGCCGGCCGCGAGCGACAGAAACAGCGCAATCTCGGGTGATTTCTGAAAGATATGATGTAGCCAGTCCATCGTGCCCTCGCTGAATAGTTGGCGATACTGAGTACTGGGTGCTGCCTGTGCATATGTGGCGCAATCGTGTCGCTTCGCGCATGCCGTGTGCCGCGTCTGCCGGCCGTGGCATGGCGCGCCACGGCCGGTACATCTGCCCGCCTAGTGGAATTTCCCGGCGAGACCAACTACCACCGGCCCCATCAGCGGCAACAGAATGTTCGAGAGTGCATACGTGATCGTGTAGCCGATCACAGGGGTGGAGTTGCCTGTGACGCCCACCAGTGCGCTGATAGCGGGCGTGCTGCATTGCTGGCCGGCAATCGCGCCGAGCAGCATGGGTGCTTCGAGCTTGAGGAACATGCGACCGATCCAAAGGGACAGCAGACCCGGCACGAGCACCATAAGAATCCCGGCAACCGGCAACGCCAGACCGTATTCGCGCACCAGCTTGATCGCGTCCGGTCCGGCCGACAAACCCACTGCGGCGATGAAAGTGGCAAGGCCGAAGTCCTTGAGAATTTGCGCCGCCGCCGAAGGCAGCGAACCGATCACCGGGTAATGCGAACGGATCCAGCCGAACAGCAGCCCCGACAACAGACAGCCGCCGCCCGTGCCGAGCGCGACCGACACGCCGCCGATCCGCCCGCCGAGATGGCCGATCGCCATGCCGACCAGCACGCCGAGCCCGAGATAAACGAAGTCGGTCTTCTGCGTGGCCACGACCACGTAGCCCAGACGCTTCGCGCCGCGCTCGACGTCGGCCTTGCCGCCCACCAGCGTCAGCACGTCGCCACGATTGAGTTCGGTGCCGGGCAGCGCGGGCACCGTGGTCTCGAGCCGCGTGACCGCCGCAATGTAGACGCCGCGTCCGTTTTCGGGCGTCGCCTGTTCGCGTACCTGCGCGACCGTCAGCCCGTGCAGGTCGCGGCGCGTCAGCACCACGTCGAGCTTCTCGGCCATCACCTGGCCGAAGTCCGTGCCGTTCACTTCTTCGCCGAGAGCGGCCGCAGCCGCCACGATCGCTTCACGCCGCCCACCCAACAGAATGACGTCGCCGGGCGCGAGCGTGAGTTGCGGCTCGGCCGGCACGTTCGCGCCGTCGCGCCGGACGCGCTCGACCGTCAGATTGAAGCCGTACTGCTGCTCGAACGCCCGGATCGTCGCGCCGGCCGCCGCGCCGACGTGGAACGCGCGGCCCACGAGCGCCGGTGCGGCGGCGAGTTGACCCTCGCCGTACGCGCCGTCGCCGCCGAGCTTGCGCCACACGCGCTCGGCTTCGTCGCGCAGATTGATGCGCAGCAGCAGCGGCGCGAACTGGCTCGTGAAGAGCACGATGGTGATAAGGCCGAACAGGTAGCTCACGCTGTATGCGGTCACGATGTTGGCCTGCAGGCGCGCCGTTTCCACCTCGCTGAAGCCGAGCTTGGAAATCGCTTCGGAAGCCGTGCCGATCACGGCCGACTCCGTCGCCGCACCGGCCAGCAGACCAGCGGCCGTGCCGGCGTCGAGCCGCATGACGGTCACCGCGATCATGATCAGCACCAGCACCGAAACGATTTCGACCACCGACAACAAACCGTAGCGCCAGCCGCGCCCGATGTTGGCAAAGAATTGAGGGCCGCCGGTGAAGCCCAGCGCAAAGATGAACAGCGCAAAAGCGATGTTCTTCAGGTCGGGGGCAAGGCGCGCGCCGGTCTGCCCAAGTAACAACGCCACGATCAACGTGCCGCACACGCCGCCCAGCTGAATGGGCCCAATGCGGAACGAACCAATGAAATATCCGATTGCAAGGCTTGCGAACAGCGCGATCTCGGGTTGAGATCTCAGCAATTCACCGATCATGTTGGCTCGCCGATTGACGGGGTTATTAGCAGGAGGCTGAAAAAAAATTCGAAGAATTCCAACGAATTCATTTCAGCCAGTATGACGCCCACATCACTCAACCGGCATAGCGATTGAGTGAAAACATAATTTAAGGCAATGGAATGACGCGAGTCGCGTCCGAGGGGATATGCCGCATTGCAGCGCGGCACTGGAACAGCTTTCCGATAGCTCGACAGTCACGCTTTCCTCGCGAAGTTGCCTAACGCTGTGAAAAAGACATAGTCTGCTGATGGCCAATTATTACAGCATGAGTGAACATGCTTTCTCGGGACTGCTTTTTAATAAATATGGTAGTTCGGCAAGGCTGTCAATATTATTTTCAACTCCCTGCCAATTCGTCTTCGCAAAAAATGAGCTTTAGCGCCCGTACGTTTTCCTCGGAGCCCGATATGCGCATCATTCTGTTCAGCAGCCGCCAGTACGACAGCGACACCTTCACCGAAGCCAATGCGTCGCACCGCTACGAACTGCATTTCCAGGAATCGCACCTCGACAGCGAGACAGCCGTCCTCGCCCAGGGCTATGAGGTGGTGTGCCCGTTCGTCAACGACAACGTCGATGCGGCGGTACTGGAGCGGCTCCGCACCGGCGGCACGCGCATGATCGCGTTGCGCTCGGCGGGCTTCAATCATGTCGATCTGGACGCGGCCGCGCGTCTCGGCATCACCGTCGCGCGTGTGCCCGCCTACTCGCCGCACGCGGTGGCCGAGCATGCGGTCGGCCTGATTCTGGCGCTGAACCGGCGCCTGCCGCGCGCCGCCGCGCGCACGCGCGAAGGCGATTTTTCGCTGCACGGACTGCTCGGCTTCGACCTGCACGGCAAGACCGTGGGCGTGGTCGGCACCGGCATGATCGGTCGCGTATTCGGTCGCATCATGGCGGGCTTTGGCATGCAGGTGCTCGCGCACGATCCCGGCACGCCCGCCGACGACCTGCTCGCGCTAGGCGCCCGCTATGTGCCGCTCGACACGCTGCTTGCCGGGTCCGACGTAGTCAGTCTGCATTGTCCGCTGGTGGCGGGCACCTACCATTTGATCGACGGCCCAGCGCTCGCCAGAATGAAGCGCGGCGCGATGCTGATCAACACGGGCCGCGGCGGCCTCGTCGAAAGCAATGCGCTGATCGGCGCCTTGAAGGACGGCCAGCTCGGCCACCTCGGGCTCGACGTGTACGAGGAAGAAGGCGGCCTGTTCTTCGAGGATCATTCGAACCTGCCCTTACAGGACGACGTGCTGGCGCGTCTGTTGATGTTCCCGAACGTGATCGTCACCGCGCACCAGGCGTTCTTCACCCGCGAGGCGATGAGCGAGATCGCCCAGACCACGCTCGCGAATGTCGCTGCATGGCGAAACGGCACGCCGCTCAACGTGGTGGGCGCGCCCGCCTAGGCGCCGCCGCTGTTCAGCGAAGTGGCGCGGACCACCGTGCGCGCGTCGTCCGCCGCGCCGCAGAGTTCGCGCAGCAACAGCGCCTCACGCTCGTGTACTTCCACCGGAAACCAGCGCGCGCCCGCCGCGGCCAGATAACGCGCGCGATGCTGGCCGTTGCGGAACGCCACCACGCCTTCGCGCTCCAGTCCGACCCAGCCGAGCAGCCCCGGCGCGCGACGCGTCGAGATGGTCACGTAAGGCATCTGTGGAACGCGCGAGTTTTCCGGATCGAGAAACTCGCGAATGCCGCGCACCTTGCCGGAATGCCATTCGGCGACCGGCTTTAAAACATAATCGGTGTTGTCGCGATCGGCGCAGGCGAGCAGCTTGCGCACGTCGACGAGTACCACCTGGTGCCGCGTGCCGTCCGTGACGAAGACGCGTTTCAGGCGCACATGGTCGTACCATGAATGCTCTTGCAGCGGCACGATCCAGACCGTCTCAGCACAAGCCGGCGCGGCGGTTGACGATGAATTGGACAAGGGCAAAGGCAGGCTCGATAAGCTGGTGAAAAATCGCCAGCGCGTTAGAAGAGCGCTAAAGCTACGAGCCGATTGTGTAAGAAGCATGACAGGCCACGGTATTAACTACGCTGCATGAGCACACTGCGCGAAAACCCGGATGAACAGGCAAACGCGGACCGCTATGGAGACAACGATGGTAACCACGCAAAATTTCAATGACCACGTGCGCATCGAAGCTAATGAGGATATCGGCGTCGCCACGATCGTCCTTGAGCGGCCCGCGCGCCGCAATGCTGTCGATCGGCCGGTTGCCCAGGCGCTCAGTGCCGCGTTCGCCTGCTTCGAAGCCCAGCCGGCCTGGCGCGCGGCGGTGCTGTTCGGCGCGGGCGGCACTTTCTGCGCCGGCGCGGACCTGACCGCTCTCGCCGACGACACCCGCCGCAACGAACTGCACGCCGACGGCAGCGGCCCCGGCCCGATGGGACCGACGCGCACGAGCTTCCGCAAGCCGGTGGTCGCCGCGATCGCGGGCTATGCGGTTGCGGGCGGTCTGGAGCTGGCTGCGCTGTGCGATCTGAGAGTGGTCGAAGAAGACGCCGTGCTCGGCGTGTTCTGCCGGCGCGTCGGGATTCCGCTGATCGACGGCGGCACGATTCGCCTGCCGCGTCTGATCGGCCTGTCACGCGCGCTGGACCTGATTCTGACCGGCCGCGCGGTGAGCGCGCAGGAAGCGCTCGGCTTCGGACTCGCCAACCGCGTGGTAGCCAAAGGCACGGCGCGCGCCGCAGCCGAACAGTTGGCCGCCGAGCTGGCGGCCTTGCCGCAGGCGGCATTGCTCGCGGACCGCCGCTCCGTGCTGGAAAACAGCTTGCTCGACGATCTCCCCGAAGCGCTGCGTCGTGAAGGCACGGGGGGCTATCAAGCCGTCTTCGAAGAAGGTATCGCCGGCGCGGCGCGTTTTGCCGAAGGCTCGGGCCGTCACGGCAACATGCGCGATGCCGGCGGCGACCCACGCTAGACACCCGCCGGCACCAGCCACGCCGCCGTTTTCAGCGAAAAACAACAACCGCCCTTACGACCAGCAAGCCTGTTTTGACTTAGGTAGAATCCCCTACTGTTTCACTCCTTTGTACGGCGCACGCGTGCTCGCCCCGAAAACGCGCGCCGGCCGCGCGGCGCTCCCGTCGCGCCGATTCACGCTCCTTCATCATGCCTTTGCCTCTGCTCGCCCTTGCCGTTGCCGCTTTTGGAATCGGTACCACCGAATTCGTGATCATGGGACTGCTGCCCGACGTGGCGCGCGACCTGTCCGTTTCGATTCCGGCGGCCGGCATGCTGGTGTCGGCGTACGCGCTCGGCGTCACCATCGGCGCGCCGATCGTCGCGATCGCGGTCGCCAACATGCCGCGGAAGAAGGCGCTGATGAGTCTGATCGGCGTGTTCATCGTCGGCAATCTGCTGTGCGCGGTTGCGCCGGGTTATGCGGTGCTGATGGCCGCGCGCATCGTGACGGCGTTCTGCCACGGCGCGTTTTTCGGCATCGGCTCGGTGGTGGCTGCAGGCCTCGTCGCGCCGAACCGCCGCGCGCAAGCCATCGCATTGATGTTCACGGGCCTCACGCTCGCCAACGTGCTGGGCGTGCCGCTCGGCACCGCGCTCGGCCAGGCGGTGGGCTGGCGCGCCACCTTCTGGGCGGTGACGGGCATCGGTCTCGTCGCGGCCGCCGCGCTCGCCGCGTGCCTGCCGGCGAAGATCGAGATGCAGAAGGCGAGCCTCGTCCACGAATTCAGCGTGCTGAAGAATCCGCAAGTGCTGATGGTGCTCGGCATCAGCGTGCTCGCGTCGGCGAGTCTCTTTTCCACCTTCACGTACATCACGCCGATTCTCGAAGACGTGAGCGGGTTTACGCCGCACTCGGTCACTCTCGTGCTGCTGCTATTCGGACTCGGCCTGACGGTGGGCAGCACGCTCGGCGGCAAGCTCGCCGACTGGCGGCTAATGCCTTCGCTGGTGGCGTTTCTGCTGGCTATCGTGGTGATTCTGACCATCTTCGCCGGCACCATGCACTCGGAGATCCCGGCGATGATCACGATTTTCGCGTGGGGCGTTCTGGCCTTCGCAATCGTGCCGCCGCTGCAAATGCTGATCGTCGACCGCGCGAGCCATGCGCCGAATCTGGCTTCGACCTTGAACCAGGGCGCCTTCAACCTCGGCAACGCAACGGGCGCCTGGCTAGGCGGCATGGCGATCGGCGCGGGCGCACCGCTCACCACGCTGCCGTGGGTCGGCGTGGCGACCGCGATCGGCGCGCTGGCGCTGACGCTGTGGTCGGTGTCGATCGAGCGGCGCGCGCAACGGGTCGCCGTGGCGGGCTAGCCGCTCTCATCCGCGCGCCCCGCGCGGATGCGCATGACTCGCGGCCGTAGTAGCATCTCGGCCGATGAAAGTTACCCTCACCCGCGATTTCCTCGCTTTGATCCTCAGTGTCGCCGTGGTCGGACTCGGCAGCGGCGCGACACTTCCCCTGACCGCCCTCTCGCTCACGCAAGCCGGCTATGGCACCGACGTGGTCGGCCTGCTGACCGCCGCGCAAGCAGGCGGCGGGCTCGTCATCGTGCCGCTCGCCGGCTGGATCGCGGCGCGCTTCGGCGGCCGCCAGGTGATCGTCGGCGCGGTGCTGGTGGTGGCGTTCGCCACCGCGCTGATGCAACTCACTTCGAACCTCTGGCTCTGGGCCGTGTTGCGCGTGCTGTGCGGCGCGGCACTGATGCTTCTCTTCACGATCGGCGAAGCCTGGGTCAACCAGTTGGCCGACGACGCTTCGCGCGGCCGGGTGGTCGCCATCTACGCGACGAACTTCACGCTGTTCCAGATGGCCGGGCCCGTGCTGGTGAGTCAGATCGCCGGCTTCACGCATTGGCGGTTCCTGATGTGCGGCGCGATCTTCCTGCTGGCGCTGCCGATACTCGCCACGATCCGCACGACGCCGCAAGCCTCCGGGGACGAGCACGCGGCGCACGGCAGCTGGCGTCGTGTTTTGCCGCAGATGCCGGCGCTCGTGATCGGCACCGGGTTCTTCGCGTTGTTCGACACGATCGCGCTCTCGTTGCTGCCGCTTTTCGCGATGTCGCACGGCATTGCGAGCGAGGTGGCCGTGCTGTTCGCCTCGGCTCTGCTGCTCGGCGATACGACGATGCAATTTCCGATCGGCTGGCTCGCCGACCGGCTGGGGCGCGAGCGCGTACATATCGGTTGCGGTGTGGTCGTCGTGGCGTTGCTGCCATTGCTGCCGTGGGCGGTCACTTCGCCGTGGCTTTGCTGGCCGCTGCTCTATGTGCTCGGCGCGGCGGCGGGCGCGATCTACACGCTGTCGCTGGTGGCCTGCGGTGAGCGCTTTCGCGGCGTCGCGCTGGTGTCGGCCAGTTCGCTGGTGGGCGCGTCGTGGAGCGCGGCCAGTTTCGGCGGCCCGCTGGTGGCCGGTGCGCTGATGAAGGGCGTTGGTAACGACGCGGTGGTCGCTGTGCTGCTCGTGGCGGCGATGGCGTTTCTTGCCGCGGTTTGGTGGGAGAAGCGGCGTGCGCCGGTGCGGGTTGCGGGTTGATCGGCAGGTTTTGTCACAGCGCCCCTGCATGGCGATCCACAAATAGAACAACAGGAAAGCCACGCCAAATGGCTTCCCCGTTTTTCATCGCGCGCCGTCCGTGCTGATGCTAACGGCGCGTTGTCACTGTCACTTCGGCGCCGGCAAAATCTCCCCGACGCACACGCCGAAGCCCACCCGATAACCCTCGCCCTGGCACCAGCCGGCAAGCGTCAGCTCGTCGCCGTCTTCGATGAAACCGCGCGTGCCGCCTTCCTGCAACTCCAGCGGCTTCTTGCCGTTCCACGTCAATTCGAGCAGGCTGCCGAAGGAATCCTCCGTCGGCCCGCTGATCGTGCCCGAGCCCATCAGGTCGCCCACGCGCGTGTTGCAGCCCGATACCGTGTGATGCGCGAGCTGCTGCGCCATCGTCCAGTACATGTGCTTGAAGTTGGTCCGCGTGATCGTGCTCGCCTGCTTTGCCTGCTGCGGGCGCAGCGTCACTTCCAGCGTAATGTCGAAGGCATGTTCGCCGTCGTGCCGCAGATAAGCGAGCGGCTGCGGATCTTGCACAGGCTGCGCGACGCGGAACGGTTCGAGCGCGTCGAGCGTCACGATCCACGGCGAGATCGTGGTCGCGAAGGTCTTCGCGTTGAACGGCCCGAGCGGCACGTATTCCCACTGCTGGATATCGCGCGCGCTCCAGTCGTTCAGCAGCACCATGCCGAAGATATGCGCTTCGGCATCCGCGCAAGCAACCGGCTCGCCCAACGCATTGCCCGCGCCGATCACGAAGCCCGTTTCCAGTTCGATATCCAGCTTGCGGCACGCGCCGAACACCGGACGCTCCTGGTCCGGCAGCTTCAACTGCCCATTAGGACGACGCACGGGCGTGCCGCTCACCACCACCGACGACGCGCGTCCGTTGTAACCGATCGGCATCTCCGACCAGTTCGGCAGCAGCGCATTCTTCGGATCGCGGAACATGGAGCCGACATTCGTCGCGTGCTCCTTCGACGAATAGAAATCGGTGTAGCCCGGAATCTGCACCGGCAGATGCAATTGCGCGTCGGCCTGGCGGATCAGCGCGCGGCCGCGCAGCTCGGCGTCGTCGCGCAGCGTCGCGTCATCGCGCGACAGCAGCCTGCTCAACTGGACACGCACACTGCGCCATGCGTCACGGCCGAGGGCGATGAAATCGTTCAACGCGTCGCGCACGAATACGCTGTCGCCCGCGCCCGTTGAAGGCACGCTCAGCAGACCCGCGCTTTCGAGCGCGGCCAGGTCGACGATGCTGTCGCCGATCGCGACACCCACGCGGCGCGTCGCATTCAGCCCGTCGCTGAAAATGCCGAACGGCAGATTCTGAATCGAAAAATCGTTGGCCGGATGGTTGGCCGACTCGACCCAGCTTTTACGCGACGGATCGAGCGTCGCCTGAAGATCGCTCGATGCGTTCATCGTTGCTCCGGATTGAAATGTTTCTTGAGGCCTTGCCAGCACTCGTAGTAATGCGCCTGCAATTGCGCGGTTTCGAGCGCGAAACGGGTCGGCTTGATCAGCGTGCGCGTTTCGACCATGAAGGCCATTGTGTCGCCGACTTTCATCGGTTTCGACGTATCGATATGCGAGGCTTTTTCGAACGTGTCCGCATCCGGGCCGTGACCCGACATGCAGTTATGCAGACTCCCTCCGCCCGGCACGAAGCCCTCGGCCTTCGCGTCGTACACGCCGTGCACGAGGCCCATGAACTCGCTCGCGACGTTGCGATGGAACCAGGGCGGGCGGAACGTATCTTCCGCAGCCAGCCAGCGCGGCGGGAAGATCACGAAGTCGATCGCATCGACGCCCGGGGTATCGCTTTGCGATTGCAGCACGAGAAAGATCGACGGGTCCGGATGGTCGAAGCTGATCGAGCCGATCGTGTTGAAGCGCCGCAGGTCGTATTTGTATGGCGCGTAGTTACCGTGCCACGCCACCACGTCGAGCGGCGAATGGCCGATATCCGCGCGCCACAGGTTGCCGTTCAGCTTGGCGACGAGTTCGAAGTCGCCTTCACGATCCTCATAGGCCGCATGCGGCGTGAGGAAATCGCGCGGGTTGGCGAGCCCGTTCGAGCCGATCGGGCCGAGGTCCGGCAAACGCAGCAACGCCCCGAAGTTCTCGCAGATGTAACCGCGCGCCGCGCCCTCCGGCAGGCTAACCGCGAAGCGCACGCCGCGCGGAATCACCACGATCTCGAACGGCTCGACTTCGAGCCGGCCCAGTTCGGTGGCGATATCGAGGCGCCCTTCCTGCGGCACGATCAGCAACTCGCCGTCGGCGCTATAGAAGAAGCGGTCCTGCATCGAGCGGTTCGCCGCGTACAGATGAATGGCGCAACCGTTCATCG
The DNA here is from genome assembly GCF_902459535.1 of Paraburkholderia dioscoreae. Classification (NCBI taxonomy): domain Bacteria; kingdom Pseudomonadati; phylum Pseudomonadota; class Betaproteobacteria; order Burkholderiales; family Burkholderiaceae; genus Paraburkholderia; species Paraburkholderia dioscoreae. The sequence continues at coordinate 656,851 of NZ_LR699553.1, read as the reverse complement.
CTTCCGCCGCGCCGTTGCCCGCCATCGTCACCCAGCCGTCGATGAAATCGGTCGGCTCGGCCGGCATGGGCAACGGATCCCAGCGCAACTGGTTCGGCGGTGTCGGCGGCACCTCGGCGAAGTTGGCGACGAGCCGCTCCGAGGGCAGCGGCGTGAACGGCTTGTGCACGGCCGCCGGACGAATCCGGTACAGCCACGAACGGCGATTGTGGGCGCGCGGCGCAGTGAACGCCGTGCCCGACACCTGTTCGGCGTACAGACCATAGGCCGCGCGTTGCGGCGAGTTGCGGCCTTCCGGCAATGCGCCCGGCAAGGCCTCTGTCGCGAATTCGTTCGCGAAACCCGACTGATAGCCCGGCTCGATTTCGAGCCGCGAACTGGCAGTGTTCGGCTTACGTGTTGGGGTATCCATGCAAGGTTCTCCGTTGATACTCGATCTCGTCATCTCACGCGGTGCGCGGCTCGGACGGCCGGCCGCGCTGGCGCGTCGCGGCGGCCAGTCCGATCACCAGCAGCGCGGAACACAACACCGGCACCGCCGCCGCATGAAACAGCGAAGCGTTCGACCAGTTGAGCGCGATCAGCTGACCGCCGATCAGCGGTCCGATCACCGAACCGATCCGGCCGATACCAAGGCTCCAGCCAATCCCTGTCGAGCGCAGCGAGGTTGGATAAAAATGGCCGGCCAGCGCGTTGACCGCCGGCTGTCCGCCGACCACGCAGAAGCCGCCCGCGAATACGACGATCAGCAGCCACGGCAACATATGCGCCACCGTGCCGATCGTGCCGACCGCCAGCGCGGCGCCCGCGAAGCACACGAACAGCACGCGCACAAAACCAAAGCGTTCGATGAACCAGCCGAGCAGCAAGGTGCCGACCACACCGCCCGTCTGCAGCACTGTGCCGACGAGCACGGCGGTGCTCGGCGAATAGCCGGCGTCGCGCATCACGGTGGGCAGCCAGTTCGACAGGAAGTACAGATCGATCAGGTTCATGAAACTGATCGCCCACAGAATCAACGTCACCGGGCCACGGCCGGCGCGAAACAGCTCGGCGACCGGCGCGCCGCCATTGCCCTTCTCACGCACGACGAGACGCGTGTTCGCGTCGATCGGCAGCATCGGGTTGAACTTCGCGAGCCAGCGCAACGCGCGCTCGTTGTGGCCTTTGAGAACCAGGAATTGCAGCGACTCCGGCAACACGACGAGCATTGCCAGCGCCAGCAGCAAGGGCGCCGCGCCGCCGACCCAGAAGACCGAGCGCCAGCCATAGGCCGGAATCAGCGCGGCGCTGATAAAGCCGCCGAGCGCAGCGCCCACCGTAAAGCCGCACGACACCAGCATCATGCGCTTGACGCGATGCACGGGCGTCGAGAATTCGCCGACCAGCGCCATTGCGTTCGGCATGATGCAGCCGAGCCCGAGACCGGTGATGAAGCGCAACGCGATCAAGGCGGGGATCGTCGTGACGAAAGGCGTGGCGAGCATCGCCAGCGCAAAGAAGAACGTCGAGCCGATCAGCACCGGCCGGCGGCCCACGCGGTCAGCCAGTACTGACAGCCCGAGCGCGCCGAGCAGCATGCCGAACAGACTCGCACTGAACACCGGACCGAGCGCGGCTTTCGAGACGTGCCATTCGCCGATCACGCTCGGCGCGACGTAGCCCATAGCCTGTGCGTCGAAGCCGTCGATCACGAGGCACAGCCCGCATAGCACGAGCAGCATCAACTGGAATGCCGGGTGATGCGTTTCGGCAAGCACGCGCTCGACTTCGATCACATTGGTGGCGGCCGTGGCCGGTTTCTCGCTCATTGGGTCGTCCCCTCCTGCTGACTGGATTGTTGAGTGGCGTGCGGCTCAAACGCCCGGAGAACACCGGTGTTCTGCGCATACGGTGCGCGCGGCACACACTTTCCCGCCACCGCAGCCACGCCACAATTTACGTATGGTAAAACTAATTACGCATAGTGAAATTAACGTATACCCTGAAAAACTGTCTCAAAACCCCAGAACCGCCCGTAGATACAAGCGTCGGACGGATAACGTTATGAGCAATTTGTTCATGTGAGCGCGGTGCGGACTGCTACCATCATTGGGTGCGGCACGATTGCGGTGCCGAGCGCCTCTCTACCGCCATCTACACGTCTACATGATTCCGCCGACCATCCCCGACCTCATTGCCCGCGCCGCCGATCATCCGTTTCTCGGCGCGCATCTGATGATGGGGCAAGGCTTGCATCACGACGTCGCGCTGGCGCAGTTCAACGGCTTCGAACTGGTCAGCGGCTATGAGCCGATCTTCGATATCAGCGTGCATGCGTTGGCGCAGTCGCTCTCGTCGGGGGTCGAAGGTGTGGATCGTTTCGGCGACGAACTCGGCTTTCAGGCCGTCACGCACCGGCTCGACGCCGCGCCGTCCGACGTGTTCGATCCGTTCGACCGGATCGCCGACGATCGGGATCTCGTCGCGCTCGACCGCATGTCACGCGCGCTGCACGCCATCAATTTCTTCGGCGCGCAGCGGCATGGGCTGCTCTTTCTGCGTGTGCACGAGCGGCTGCTCAAGAGTGTGAAGTACGACCACGGCCGGCATTTTTCGACCGTGCTGGTGTCGTTCGGATTGAACCCGTCGCGGGTGGTGATCGAACTGCCGGCAGCGGCGGTCGCGCACAAGACCTTTCTCGGCTATCTGACCAAGAGCTATCAGCACTATGGCTTCAAGGTGGCCGGCAACCTGTCCAACGCGGGACAGATTCTGTCGGTATCGGAAACCGCGCGGCTCGACTTCCTCAAGATGGATGCGGGGACCGCTTTGCGCGACGCGACGGTCAAACCGCTAGTCGGTTACGCCGGCCGCCTGCGGATTCCGTTGATCTTCAATCGCGTAGTGGATGAAGCGCAGTTCGAGGCTTTGCAGCAGTACGACGTGCGCTTCGTGCAGGGACCGCTGTTCAACGCGCATTATCACGACCGGGCGGTTTGAGCCACGCGGAGCTTGACCCGCGCGGAGCCGGCTGCGCGCGCAGCCGCTTCAGCCCGTGTCGCCTAGCCGCCGCGCAAGCGCCATCAGCCGCGGCGCGACGTTGTCACGAAACACCTCTTCGCCCATCGATGAAGCCGGCCCGCTGCAACTCAGCACCAGCCAGCGACCTTCACGCGGCTCGCGAAACGGCACCGCGACCGCATTGACATCGTCGTGCCACGCGCGGAACGAATAGCAGCAGCGCTGCGCGGTAAACGCGGCGATTTCTTTCTGCGCGTCGGCGACCAATGCGTCGCCTTCCTTACCGGCGGCCTTCCGTAGTTCCGCCAGCAACGCGACGCGCGCGTCGAGCGGTTGCACAGCGAGATAGGCGCGCCCCATCGAACTCGTCAGCATCGATAGTTTGGAGCCCGAAGCCAGCCCGAGCGTCAGCGCGGTTTCACTGCGGATCGTCTCCAGATAGATCATGTCGAGCCCGTCGCGGCAACCGAGCGAGACCGCCGCGCCCACCTCGCGCGCGAACGTGCGCATATGCGGGCGTGCCAGTTCGAGCGTGTCCGTGCCCGAGAGCAGCGCGAATCCGAGCGACAGCACACCGGCGTCGAGCGCATATTTACCCAGGGTTTCGTCCAGCCGCAGATAGCCGAGCACGGTCAGCGTGTAGGCAAGACGGTTGACCGTCGCCTTCGGCAAACCCGTGCGCTCGACGAAATCGCGGTTGCCGAGCATGGTTTCTCCCGGCTTGAACGCGCGCAGCAAATCCAGCCCGCGTGCGAGGGCGACGACGAATTTGCGCTCGTCGAGCGGTTCGGAGAGAGTGGATGCAGGCGCCATGGGGTGGTACACTCGGACGTGTTTTGCAAAACATTGTTTCGCATAGCGGAACTTAAGTCAAGCTCACGCACGTTTCGTCAAGCAAGGAATCAGGAGATAAGTCATGGCCGAGGCCGCGCAGTTTCACTGGGAAGACCCGTTGCTGCTGGATCAGCAGCTCACCGAAGACGAACGCATGGTGCGCGACGCCGCCGCGGCTTACGCGCAGGACAAGTTGCAGCCGCGCGTGCTCGAAGCGTTCCGTCATGAGAAGACCGACATCGAGATCTTTCGCGAGATGGGCGAGCTCGGACTGCTCGGCCCGACGATTCCCGAACAATACGGCGGCCCCGGCCTGAACTACGTCGCTTATGGCCTGATCGCGCGCGAAGTGGAGCGCGTCGATTCCGGCTACCGGTCGATGATGTCGGTGCAATCGTCACTGGTCATGGTGCCGATCCACGAATTCGGCTCGGAAGCGCAGAAGCAGAAATACCTGCCGAAGCTCGCCACCGGCGAATGGATCGGCTGCTTCGGCCTGACCGAGCCGAACCACGGCTCCGATCCGGGCAGCATGGTCACGCGGGCCAAAAAGGTCGACGGCGGCTATTCGCTGTCGGGCTCGAAGATGTGGATCACCAACTCACCGATCGCCGACGTGTTCGTGGTGTGGGCGAAGCTCGAAGAAAACGGCAAGGACGCGATCCGCGGCTTCATTCTGGAGAAGGGCTGGAAAGGACTGTCGGCGCCGACCATCCACAGCAAGGTGGGTTTGCGCGCGTCGATCACCGGTGAGATCGTGCTCGACGAAGTGTTCGTGCCGGAAGAAAACCGTTTCCCCGAAGTCAGCGGTTTGCGCGGTCCGTTCACCTGTCTGAACTCGGCGCGCTACGGCATTGCCTGGGGCGCGCTGGGCGCGGCCGAAGCATGCTGGCACACCGCGCGCCAGTACGTGCTGGATCGCAAGCAGTTCGGCCGGCCGCTCGCCGCGAACCAGCTGATCCAGAAGAAGCTCGCCGATATGCAGACCGAGATCACGCTCGGGCTGCAAGGCGTGCTGCGTCTCGGCCGCATGAAGGACGAAGGCACCGCGGCTGTCGAGATCACCTCGATCATGAAGCGCAATTCATGCGGCAAGGCGCTGGATATCGCGCGGCTTGCACGCGACATGCTCGGCGGCAACGGCATCTCGGACGAGTTCGGCGTCGCGCGGCACCTGGTGAATCTGGAAGTGGTGAACACCTATGAAGGCACGCATGACATTCACGCGCTGATTCTCGGGCGCGCACAAACGGGCATTCAGGCTTTCTTCTGAACCCGGGGATGCGCTGATTCCGCCGGTCGTGGCTGGTTTGCGCAGTACGAAAAAAAGCCAGTCCACAAGTGGACTGGCTTTTTTGTTTTCCTTCGACGCGGCGCCGCAGCTAACGGCGCGCTTCGCGATTCATCGACCGCTTACTTGTTCGGCTGCGGCGTCATGCGCAGATACGGACGCAGCGCCTTATAGCCCTTCGGGAATTTCTGCTTGATGATTTCCTCGTCCTTCAGCGACGGAACGATCACCACGTCATCGCCCTGCTTCCAGTTGCCCGGTGTTGCAACCGAGTGACTGTCGGTCAGTTGCAGCGAATCGATCACACGCAGCACTTCGTCGAAGTTACGGCCCGTGCTGGCCGGATAGGTGATGATGAGACGCACCTTCTTCTTCGGGTCGATCACGAACAGCGAGCGCACGGTCAGCGTTTCGTTCGCGTTCGGGTGAATCATGTCGTACAGCTCGGAAACCTTGCGGTCGCCGTCCGCGAGAATCGGGAAGCCGACATTGGCCGCTTGAGTCTCGTTAATGTCTTTAATCCACTCCTTGTGCGACTCGGCGCTGTCGACCGACAGCGCGATGGTCTTCACGTTGCGCTTCTCGAATTCGTCGGCGAGCTTCGCGGTCAGCCCGAGTTCGGTCGTGCACACCGGCGTGAAGTCAGCGGGATGCGAAAACAGCACACCCCAGCTATCGCCCAGCCACTCATGGAATTTGATCGGGCCGACACTCGACTGTTGCTCGAAATCCGGCGCGATATCGCCAAGACGTAGACTCATCATGTATCTCCTAAAGGTTTGGACATTGCCGCGCGAGCATTCACCGACGGCGCCCCGCAAAGATAAAGCATACGGGAGCGACGGTATATGACGAACGAACATCGCGTCACTACTTTATGCGTTTTTGTAATTTTCACTGATTTAGTGGAAACTTTGCGGGCCAGATCAACTCCATCTCAGGCAAACTTCGCCTCACATAGTGCGGGCGGCGGAGTTTTTTGTGGCTATGCTTCAACCGGGAACGGTTCGTGCGAAGTTGTGAACCAACCGAGCCCTGCGCTCGCCAGCGGCCGTTTCTTTGGTTACGATTCACGCGTGGCGTGAGACGAAGGGGAGCTGTCAATGTCGGAAATCAACAAGGAGAGATTGATGTCGGATATCAAAACCGTCCTCGCGGACGCTGAAGATCTGCTGAAACAGGCCGCGAGCGCCACCGGCGAGCGCGCTTCGGAACTTCGTGAAACAGCGCTGACGCGCCTGAAGCAGGCCAAGGAAAAGGCGGCTGACGTTCAGGTCGTCGTGGTCGAAAAAGGCAAGAAAGCAGCGCGCGCTACCGACGACTACGTGCACGAGCACCCGTGGGCATCCATCGGCATCGCCGCGGGCGCCGGTGTGCTGCTTGGGTTGTTGATCAACCGCAAGTAAAGCTGGCCAAGGCGCCGGGCGTATCCCGCCCGGCCCACCAGCGAATCGGGTTGACCGGCGCAGGCCTGGCCGGTCCGCTTCTCCTGGCGCGCGCGCGCGCCGTTCAGGCCTTCACGCGCAACGCCCACAGCCATGACGATCGACACACAATCGCAGCGCGGAGAACATAGTCCCTTGCGCCGCATAATCGGTTCCGTGTTTGCCATTCTGCAAACGCGGCTGGAACTCGTTGGCATCGAACTCGCCGAAGAAAAGGACCGTCTGCTCGGCGTGCTGTTCCTTGGCCTCGCGGCCATGATGCTCGCCACCATGGCCTTGATCGCGCTCACGGCACTGATCGCCATTGCATTCTGGGACACTTACCGCTGGCAAGCGCTCGCCAGCATCACCGCGGTCTATGCGGTCGCAGGATTAGCCTGTGCGCTGAAAGCGCGCAGCGGTTTGCGCAACGCGCCGATGGTGTTCGAAGCGACCATTGCCGAGTTCGAAAAAGACCGCGACGTGTTCCGCAAACCATGACCGGGAGGCGCAACGGCGTGCCCTGCGTCTTCCCTTAAGAATCTCGCGCGACTTTGCAGCACCGTTCCATCGTCCCACCTTCACTGCCGCCGACACGCCATGAGCCAGATCCACTCCGATACCGCATTCCGTAACAAGCGCCACCAGGCCAAAGACCTGAGCGCACCTCATTTGCGAGCGCTGCGCAAGGAACTGCTGCTGGTGCGCGCGGATGTCGAGCGTATGGAACTTGCGCAGGCGACCATCGAATTGCGGCAGGCGGTTACCCACTTCAGCTGGCTCAAGTTCGTACTGCCGGGCTTCGGCGGCATGCGCGTTGGCAAGGGCTCGAAGGCGGGCTTTATCAACGCGGGGACCATCGGTGCCCTGCTCAAACAGTATCCGATCATCAGTTCCATCGCTTCGCTTATCCTCGCCAAGCCACTGCGCGCAACGGTCGCAGCCGGCGCCAAACCCTTGCTCAAGTGGGGCAGCCTCGGCCTCGCCGGGTGGGAAGCGTATCGGATCTGGCAGCAGATGAAGCAGGAGTCTGCTGCGTCGTCTGACGACAAGGCGGACTCGGCGGATAGCGGTTATTGAGGTTTGATGCGGGCTACCGTTTGCGGGCTGCCGGTTCGCCAGGTTGTATTCCAGCAATCGCCGCCGGCAGGTGTCGACGCGTTTGGCCCACCGTTTGCTCCGCCGCCGGCCCCACCACTTGTCCCGCTTTTGTTGCCACGCAATCCTGTGGCATCGAGCGTGAAAATGCCGCATGTGTCGTCGCGCATCGGGCCGGATTCGCTCGGCGCGGCCTCTATCGCGTAGCCACCGTTGGCATCGTCCGCGGGCAGCACGTGCAGGCGATAGACAGGCGTGCCGAATTGCGGCGCCTGATCGAGGCCCGGTGGTAATGTCGGCACGCTGCCGCTCGTTGTTCCTTCGACGAATTGGGCCGCGCGATAGAGCGCGGACGCCGCATCGATTCGATGCGTTCGTGCGACATGGCTGCGGTACGAAGGCACGGCGAACACGGCCAGCACGGCGGCGATCGCCAGCGTGATCATCAATTCGAGCAGCGTGAAGGCGGATGTATGCGGCTTCATGAAGCCTCCGTCAAAAAGGCCGGCTGGCAACGTGGCGCCAATGACGTTCAATCTTGTCTCCATCGATCACCAACTCCATCTGCAGCCACACCTGAGACTCCTTCGTTCGGCCGAAGCCGCGCGACGTCAATAAGTACGCTCGAGCATCGACGCGACTGGCAAGACGCCAGGCCTCGACCAGGCACTGCGGCGGCCGCAGCGACTCGGGCCATTGCGCCACGGGCACGACGGCGCCGGCTTCGAACGCGGCTTCAAGTTTCCATTGGGTGGGCTCGCCGGATGCGATCGGCGGCGGTGCCGAGGTCTGGACGGTTGCCGCCGCGATGACACTGCGGGCGCACAAAGCCAGCGCCGAATCCGCGGCATGGAAAGCCTGCAGGTACTCGCGAACGTTGGTGGCGCCACGCGCGGCCGCAAGCGATGTCTCGAACCAGGCCGCGGAAGTGGCCAGCATCATCGTTGAAATCAACAGGACGATCGGTAGGACCACACCGAGTTGCCGGCTGCGTGGACCGTTGCACACCGTTCGAGTCATGCGTGCAAAGCTTGCCGCGTAGTCGTGGCGCCCAGAGCACAGTCCTTCTCTGTCCGCGCGGTGCTGCGGCTGTTCGATGCGTCGATTTGTCACCGCCAGTCCTCCGTAGGGTTGCGTAGCGCTACACGCCGCGAAAATGCCTGGTGCGGCCGTGAATCGGTGGCGAGAGCGCTTACGCCGTCGCAATCGACATAGCGCGAACGCTGCCCCTGCGGCACGCCACGCACGAGCACACAGAGATCGACGGCGACGATCTTCGCCCATTGATCGGCCGTCACAGCCGACGCGTCGATCGCCGCCGACGCACCAGCCAGCCAATACCGAATCCGCACGCGCTCGACACCCTCCACAAGCGGTTGCGCGGACCCTGTCTTGCCGTTGCCCTCGCAGTAAAGCTCCGGTTCACCGGTCGAAGCGCTGACTCTGGCGAAAAACCGGTTGACGACCGGCACGCCTTTTTCGCCGAGCGCCGCGCCGCTACTGGTCACGGCCTGACCGAGGCAGTCCGTTGTTTGCCCGCTGGCGGATGGCCAGGTGGAGACGTTGTCACCGGCATAGCGGACCGCGACACCGTCCGAATGACTGGGCAAGCTCTCGCAGGCGAGACTATCGTCGGCGCCGGTCGGTCTGCCCCCCGAGCACCCGAACAGCGGTGCGGGACTGTTGTACCGTGAGACGTCCGCGGGTACGAAGCCGGCCATTTGCAATTGCTGGCCAATCAGCGTCAGCGCGATCAGACCGGCTTCGCGGATCCGCATCGCATCGCTCGCGTGGTCGAATGCGCTCCGCTGCGTCGTATAGAGCGAGACGGCCCCCACTGTCACCAGCAGCCCGAGCGCCATTGCGATCGCGAATTCGACCAGCGTATGACCGCGTGCAGGATTCGACCGCCGCATCATCTTGCAAACGCCAGCGCTACGCATGACGAGCCCACGGGAAGATCCGCTCCGCCGCAGGGCGCGGGTTTGTCGATCCCATCGTCGGAACGCGGCGTGTCGCGCAACGCAGTCCACGTGACTCGCGCGGCGGACACACCGTCGTTGTCACGCACCGAGGCTTCGCCCTGCGGCAAGACCAGCGCTGCCCGCGCGCTCCATTGCCTCATTGCGGAGTCGCCCGCGGAGGGTGCGCACATCGCTTCCGCTACTGAATCGGCTATCCATGCGGCGTGTTCGCGCATAGCCATCGCGCGGGCTTCACGCGCCGTCCACAACTGACCGGCGATCAAGCCCAGCGCCGTGACCGCCATTAACGCAACAGCCAGCATGACCTCGATCAATGAACTGCCGCCGCACGTCGATTCGCGGCAGCGCGAATGCGGGTTCTGCGAAGACCGGCTCATGATGCCGCTCCGCATGCACCCTCGATAATCCGCGCACGACCGCCCGCTGCGATACGAATGCAGCGACGCCACCCGGCCCCTTGCGTAGCCTTGGACGCCGAGCGCGGCGCAATATCGAAACTGCGGAAGGTGCCGATCAATTGCCCCGCCGGCGGCGTGAACGTGAGATTGGTCTGCGTGCCGGTAATGCTGACGGCCGCAAGCGGCGGCTGCGCACGCAATAGCGATAACGCGCCGCCCCGTTCGGCCAGGACAGCCCAGCCACAGGACCAGTCAGCGACACCGCTGCCGCACGGCTGACCCGCTGCAAGACAACGCCGCGCCGCGTCGGTCCGGCACACAGTGACACGCGCGCCCTGCCGTAGCGCTTCACTGCGCGCATAAGCGAACGTCGAGGCAAGCGCCTTCGCACGCGCATCGACCTGATCGCGCACGTACCACGCTACAAACGACGGCGTGCCCATTACGGCAATCACGGCCAGTAGTGCCACTACGGTCAGCGTTTCGACAAGCGTGAAGCCGCGGTATCGCGGCGGACGGACTGCGTTCCACTTCATCTGCATCCCTGATCGATTCGAAGAATGCAGCCAATCTAGCGACTTGCAACTCGCTCAACAATCGGCCGAACGGCCAGGTAGCACTCAGACGCTATCCCGCGCAAAAATGCACGCGACACCATAACGGCGGGGAGATGCGGATGCGCGAAAAAACTACGCAGGAAAAAACGGCTGCTCGAACGCAACGCGAGATGCGACTGCGTTCAGCGTTTGCGGGAAGGCTTGGGAGGAGAGGAGGCGCGGCGAAATTCTTCGATCACGTCTTCGAATTCGGAGACGTCTTCGAAGCGCCGGTAGACGGAAGCGAACCGAACGTAGGCAATGGTGTCGAGCGCACGCAACTCGTTCATCACGAGTTCGCCGAGGCGCTCGCTGCGTACTTCGCGCTCTCCGCTACCGAGCAGTTGATACTCGATGCGGGCAACCGCCGCTTCGATCGCGTCTGCCGCCACTGGGCGCTTGCGCAGCGCCAGTTGCATGCTCGCGACGATCTTGCGGCGGTCGAATTCCGTGCGGCTGCCATCCTTCTTGACGACCGACGGCAACGCCAGCTCGACCCGCTCATACGTGGTGAAACGTTTGTCGCAGGCCGGGCAGCGGCGGCGCCGGCGAATCGTTGCGCCGTCTTCGGATACGCGCGAGTCGACAACCTGCGTATCGGCATGACGGCAGAAGGGGCAGTGCATGGCGGCTTAACGATAAACGGGGAAGCGCTGGGTCAGCTCGGCGACCTGCGCGCGCACACGTTCGATCGTGGCTGCGTCTTCGGGGTTGTCCAGCACGTCGGCGATCAGGTTACCCACCTGCTCCGCTTCCTTCACGCCGAAGCCGCGCGTGGTCATGGCCGGCGAGCCGAGGCGCACGCCGCTCGTTACGAACGGCTTTTCCGGATCGTTCGGAATCGCGTTCTTGTTGACCGTGATGTGAGCAGCACCCAGTGCAGCTTCCGCAGCCTTGCCGGTAATCTTCTTCGCACGCAGGTCGACAAGCATCACATGGCTTTCAGTGCGGCCCGACACGATGCGCAGACCGCGCTTAACCAGCGTTTCCGCCAGCACACGCGCGTTTTCAACGACTTGCTGCTGGTACACCTTGAACTCCGGCGAGAGCGCTTCCTTGAACGCGACGGCCTTGCCGGCGATCACGTGCATCAACGGTCCACCTTGAATGCCCGGGAAGATGGCCGAGTTGATCTGCTTTTCGAACTCAGCCTTCATCAGGATCACGCCGCCGCGCGGGCCGCGCAGGCTCTTGTGCGTGGTGGTGGTGACGAAATCTGCGTGCGGCACCGGATTCGGATAGACGCCCGCGGCGATCAGGCCGGCGTAATGCGCCATGTCGACCATGAAATACGCGCCGACCGACTTGGCGATCTTCGACATGCGTTCGAAATCGATACGCAGCGAAAACGCGGAGGCGCCCGCCACGATCAGCTTCGGTTTGTGTTCCTGAGCGAGCTTCTCAGCGGCTTCGTAGTCGATGTCTTCGGCTTCGTTCAGGCCGTAGCTCACCACGTTGAACCACTTGCCCGACATGTTGACCGGCGAACCGTGAGTCAGGTGGCCTCCGTGCGCGAGGCTCATGCCCATGATCGTGTCGCCCGGTTTGAGCACGGCGAAGAACACGCCCTGGTTGGCCTGCGAGCCCGAGTTCGGCTGCACGTTGGCGGCTTCCGCACCGAACAGTTGCTTCACGCGGTCGATCGCCAGCTGCTCGGCGACGTCTACGTACTCGCAGCCGCCGTAGTAGCGCTTGCCCGGATACCCTTCGGCGTACTTGTTCGTGAGTTGCGAGCCTTGCGCAGCCATGACAGCCGGGCTCGTGTAGTTTTCCGACGCGATCAGTTCAATGTGTTCTTCCTGACGGCGGTTTTCCTGCTCGATGACCTTCCAGAGTTCAGGATCGACGTTGGCGATGGTGCTTTGGGCTCTGTCAAACATACGGATTCCGTTGATTGTGTTCAGGTTGACCGGATCGTGCGCCGAATCTTGCGTAGAGGGTACGCAGCGCTGCTGGCGGCTGGGCCAGCCCTGACGTGGCGGATGGAGAGTCGCCGCACACGCGAGGCAGGACAGCCACCGTCAGCGCAGATCAATGCGCGCGGATCACGGCTGCCCAGGCGAACGGCAAAACGGCACCCTGCGCTTCACGGTGGGTTGCTCCACCTTGAATCCGATTGCTTGAACCGGTTCTATCGCCAGTCACGCAGGGATGAGCGCGTTAGTTTATTGGAAGCGGATCGAATAGGCAACCAGCTTCCGGCGGCTGCCGCCGGTGCCCGCCGGACCGCCTGCAGAGCCCTCCTGGGCGGCGCGCAAAGGTCTGACCAAAGCCCGATGAGAGCCCGCTGTGCGTCCCTGCCGCAGCCTCTCGTACGGCTGGTTCATCCTTGCCGCAGTGCCGCAATGGAAGTAGGCTTGGGATCTTTCTCTCCTACCAGCCAGGGAACTACTGCCATGATCGTGTTCGTCACCGGAGCGTCAGCGGGATTCGGCGCCGCTATCGCTCGCGCCTTCGTCAAGGGCGGCCATCGTGTCGTCGCCACAGCACGCCGCAAAGGCCGTCTGCAGGAACTCGCCGACGAGCTCGGCGACGCGCTTCTGCCGTACGAACTCGACGTACGCGACCGCGCCGCCGTCGAAGCCGTGCCGGCCGCGCTGCCCGCCGGCTTTGCCGCCATCGACGTGCTGGTCAACAATGCCGGCCTCGCGCTAGGCATGGAGCCGGCGCAAAAAGCGAGTCTCGACGCTTGGAACACCATGATCGAGACCAACTGCACAGGCCTCGTGCAGGTCACGCACGCCTTGCTGCCCGGCATGGTGGAACGCAATCGCGGCCACATTTTCAATCTGGGCTCGTCAGCGGCCAACTGGCCGTACGCGGGCGGCAACGTCTACGGGGCCACCAAGGCGTTCGTGCGTCAGTTCAGCCTGAATCTGCGCGCCGATCTGGCGGGCACCGCGCTTCGGGTGACCGACGTCGAGCCGGGCCTGTGCGGCGGCACCGAGTTCTCGAACGTACGTTTTCGCGGCGACGACGCCAAGGCCGCCAAAGTGTACGAAAACGTGCAACCGCTCACACCCGAAGACATCGCGGACTCGATCTACTGGATCGCCACCCGCCCGGCGCACGTCAATATCAACACGATCGAGCTGATGCCGGTGGCTCAAGCGTTCGCCGGTTTGTCCGTTTATCGCGGCTGAAGCCCGCCAGGCGGGGCGCACATCTTGAAACAGACCTTGGGGTGTGCGTTCCGGTAAAATGCGCCGCATGAATATGTCGACCAGCCAGCCCGGCGCGGAAATCGGCTACACGTGGCCCATCCGCGTGTATTACGAAGATACCGACGCCGGCGGCATCGTGTTTTACGCGAACTACCTGAAATTTTTTGAACGGGCGCGCACCGAATGGCTGCGCGCATGTGGCGTCGACCAGAATCGGCTCGCGGAAGAAACGGGCGCGATTTTCATCGTCCGCAGCACCGCGGTCGATTACCGGGCGCCGGCCCGGCTCGACGACGTGGTCCGCGTAGTCTGCCGGATCGAGCGTCTGGGCCGGGCGTCGGTCGATTTCGCGCAGGAGGCATGGCGGGAAGGCACGCTGCTTGCTACCGGTTCCATCCGGGTAGGCTGCGTCGACCGCATTGCACTGCGGCCGGCCGCGATTCCTCCACCGGTCCTCGCCGCTTTGCGGCGCGGACCCGGCGCGAGCGCTAGCGGTGTGTCAACGGACAATGACTGAACCCCGTTGTTACGGGGCCAGTGAACTCGTAACGATCCAGCAACACAAAGCATGGTTCGGCTCGCAATATCGCCGACGCTTCCGTTTTGCCCACGGCAAGCTTCGATGAGCCTTGCAGCCGGACGCCCCCTTCCCGGGACGTTAAAACGAACCTTTATGAACACTACACAAGATCTGTCGATCGTTTCCCTCGTACTCAATGCGAGCCTACTGGCGCAGGCCGTCATGGCTCTGCTGCTGCTGCTGTCCCTGTTGTCGTGGACTTTCATCTTCCGCAAGTGGTTTGCGATCCGCCGGGCGCGCGCGCAAACTGAGCGTTTCGAACGCGATTTCTGGTCGGGTGGCGACCTGCAGGCGCTTTATCAGAGCGCCGCGAACAACCGCCACACCATCGGCGCACTGGAGCGGATTTTCGAGTCCGGCATGCGCGAATTCCTGAAAGGCAAGGAAAAACGCCTTAATGATCCTGGTGCAATTCTCGACGGCGCGCGGCGTGCCATGCGTGCCGCGTTCCAGCGTGAAATGGACGTGCTCGAAGCCAATCTCGCGTTTCTCGCCTCGGTTGGCTCGGTCAGCCCGTATATCGGTCTGTTCGGCACGGTGTGGGGGATCATGAACGCGTTCCGCGGCCTCGCCAACGTGCAGCAGGCTACGCTGGCGAACGTCGCACCGGGCATCGCCGAAGCGCTGACCGCTACCGCAATTGGCCTGTTCGCTGCGATTCCGGCCGTGGTTGCCTACAATCGCTACGCGCACGACATCGACCGTCTGGCGATCCGCTTCGAGACCTTCATCGAAGAATTCTCGAACATTCTGCAGCGCCAGGCACAGTAAGGAGTCCACGATGGCAGGCTCTCGCTCCTCCAGCATGCGCGGCAGCCGCTCGCGCCGCGCGATGGCCGACATCAATGTCGTGCCGTACATCGACGTGATGCTCGTGCTGCTCGTGATCTTCATGGTGACCGCGCCGCTCGTGGCCCCGTCGATCGTCAATCTGCCGACCGTCGGCGGCGCGGCGCCCCAGCAGCAAACGCCGCCCGTCATCGTGAACATTCGCGCGGACGGCAACATGAGCGTCAAATACAAGGACGATTCGGGTGCGCAGCAGCAGGAAGACATGACCAAGGCCGATCTGAACGGCTTCATCGCCGAGCGCGCGCAATCGCATCCCGATCAGCCCGTCGTGATCGCCGCCGACAAGACCGTCAAGTACGAAGTCGTGATGAATGTGATGTCCGAGCTGAAAGCGCGCGGCGTCAAGCGCGTTGGATTGCTCGTCAAATCGCAATGATCCGCAAGAATTCCGAATACCCCCTCCAGCCACCGCGTGAACGCGGCACCGGGCGAGCCTTTGTGTTCGCTCTCGTGATGCACGCGCTGCTCGGGTTCTTCCTGTATCACGGCATTCAGTGGCAAAACAGTACGCCCGAAGGCGCGGAAGCGGAGCTGTGGACTGAAGTGCCGGACACGGCGATCCCGCGTCCCGTTCCGCCGCCGGCGCCGGTGCCCGTGGCTCCTGCCCCACCCGTACGCGACGAACAGGCCGACATCGCGTTGCAGGAAAAAAAGCGCCAGCAACAGGAAGCGGCTCGTCAGGCTCAGTTGGCCGAACAGCAGCGTCAGCAAAAGCTGCAGGCCCAGCAGGAAGCCGAGGCGAAGCGTCAACAGCAGTTGGCCGCGGACCAGGCAGCGCAACTTGCCGCGCAGAAGGCTGCGGCAGCCAAACAGAAGCAACAGCAGCAGGAGGCCAGCAAGCTGAAACAACAGCAATTGGCCGAGCAGCAAAAGCAGCAGCAGTTGAAAGAACAGCAGCAGGAACAGCAGAAGCAAGCCGACGCTGAGGCGCAGAAGAAGGCCGACGCGCAGAAAGCTGCGAAGGCCAAGGCGCAAGCGGACGCTGCGGCGCAAGCGAAGAAACTGGATGCGGAGCGCCGCGCGCGGCTCGCGCAGATGCAGGGTCTCGCCGCCGCCGGCACCGGCTCGACCACCAGCGATGGGCTTGGAAAGAGCGGCACGGGTAGCGGCTCGGGTGGTACTGCAGCATCGGCGGGTTATTCCGACAAGGTGCGTCGTGCGGTGCGCCCGAATATCACCTGGGGTGGTGAAACGAGTGGTCTGGAGACAGTGGTCTCCGTGCGTTGCTCGCCGACCGGCACCTTGCTTGGCGCAACGATTTCGCGCAGCAGCGGCAACCCGGCATGGGACGACGCGGCGCTGCGAGCCGTCCAGCGTACTGATCCGATGCCTCAGGACATTAATGGCAAGACACCGACCAGCTTCCTGATTACGTTGCGCCCGGCCGGTTGATTCCAGTAGTTTGACAGTCAGTTGACAGCAGACACGGCGCCCCGCCCACGGGGGCGCGCTCGGGAACGAATTAGTTCTTTGCGGGTCTGTCTGCTGTCTTGAAGCGTTAGTAAAACCGTTTTTGGGGAATCCATACAGCATGAGTTTGATGACCAAGCTAGGCCTGCGGACACTTGTAGCGTCGTGCCTGATCGCCGTCGGCGGTGCCGCCAACGCACAACTCAACGTCCTCGTGACGGGCGTCGGGTCCACCCAGTTTCCGATCGCAACGGCGAATTTCGCCAATGAAGCGAACTCGCCGCAGCAGGTCAGCACGATCGTGCGTCAGGATCTGCAACGCAGCGGCAAATTCACGAACATCGACGCGGGCTCAACGCCAGTGTCCGAAACGGATTCCGTCGACCTCGGCAGCTGGAAAGCCAAGGGCGCCAATGCGTTCGTGTCGGGCAGCGTGAACCGCCTGCCGAACGGCCAGTATGAAGTGCGCTTCAAGCTGTACGACACCGTCAAGGGCGAAAGCCTCGGCGGCCTCGTGCTGGTGAGCCCGGAAAGCGGCTTGCGCATGAGCGCGCACAAGGTCGCGGACTATATTTACGCGAAGCTGATGGGCGGCCGCGGCGTGTTCGCCACGCGCCTGTCGTACGTCATCAAGACGGGCGGCCGTTATCAATTGCAGATCTCCGATTCGGACGGCCAGGACGCGCATATCGCGCTGTCGAGCCCCGAGCCGATCATCTCGCCGGCATGGTCGCCTGACGGCACCAAGGTCGCTTACGTTTCGTTCGAGAAGAAAAAGCCGATCGTCTACATCCACGATCTGCCCACGGGCCGCCGCATCGTGGTTTCGGACCAGAAGGGCAACAACAGCGCGCCAGCCTGGTCGCCAGATGGACGCACGCTGGCCGTCGCGCTCTCGCGCACCGGCAACACGCAGATTTTCGCCGTCAATGCAGACGGCAGCGGCCTGCGGCGTCTCACGCAAGGCAGCTCGATCGACACCGAACCGTGCTTCTCGCCCGACGGCCAGTCGATCTATTTCACCAGCGACCGTGGCGGCCAACCGCAGATCTACAAGATGTCGGCCCAGGGCGAAAACGCCGGCGCCGCGCAACGCGTCACGTTCACGGGCAGCTACAACACCAGCCCACGCGTGAGCCCGGACGGCAAACAGCTCGCTTATATCTCGCGCGTCGGCGGCGGGTTCAAGCTTTATATCCAGGACCTGCAAGGCAACACAGCCACTGGCCTGACGGACACGACACATGACGAATCGCCGAGCTTCGCGGCGAATGGTCAGTACATCCTTTACGCCACACAGGTGAACGGCCGTGGCGTGTTGGCCGCAGTATCGACCGACGGTCGCACTCGGCAGGTCCTGTCCGTTCAGGGTGGCAGCGTACGCGAGCCGTCCTGGGGCCCGTTTATGCAATAACGTTGATGCAATAACACAAGGAGAGTAACAAAATGATGTCTAAACTTCGTTTCGCATTTGCTGTATTGATGGTCGGCGCGTTGGCCGCATGTCATTCGGGCGTCAAGCTCGACGAAAACGCCAACAAGGGTGGTTCGGTCTCGGCACAGCCGAACCCGAACGATGTCGCGACGGTCAATGTCGATCCGCTGAACGATCCGAACAGCCCGCTTGCCAAGCGCAGCATCTACTTCGACTTCGACAGCTACTCGGTGAAGGACGACTACCAATCGCTGCTGCAACAACACGCGCAATACCTGAAGAGCCATCCGCAACGGCACGTCCTGATCCAGGGCAACACCGACGAACGCGGCACCAGCGAGTACAACCTGGCACTCGGCCAGAAACGTGCTGAAGCTGTGCGCCGTTCGCTGTCGCTGATGGGCGTGACGGACTCGCAAATGGAAGCCGTGAGCCTCGGCAAGGAAAAGCCGCAAGCTACGGGTCATGACGAATCGTCGTGGGCACAAAACCGCCGCGCCGACCTCGTGTATCAACAGTAAGTAACGGGTGATGAGCCGAATGACGCATCGTTTCTCCTGGCTGCGGTTTGCCGCAGCGGCCTGCGTCGCGGGCATGGCCTTCGCGGCCGTGCCCGCGCATGCGGGCATCTTCGACGACGATCAGGCCCGTCAGGCCATTCTCGATCTGCGTTCGAAGACAGATAGCCTGTCGAGTCAGTTGTCGGCCGCGCAACGCACGATCCTCGATCAGTCCAACCGTCTCGACCAGTTGAATCAGCAGGTCGCTACGCTGCGTGGGCAGAACGAGGACATGGGCAATCAGCTCGCCACGCTGCAGAAGCAGCAAAAGGACTACTACACCGATCTGGACACGCGCCTGAAGAAATTCGAGCCGCAGCAGCAAACGGTGGACGGCGTCCAGGGCGAGGTGCAGCCGGGTGAGACCGAGTCGTTCAACGCGGCTTCGCAGCAGTTCCGCAACGGCGACTTCAAGAATGCGGCGGCGTCGTTCCGCACCTTCATCTCCAAGTTCCCGAACAGCCCTTACCAGCCGACCGCGCAGTACTGGCTGGGCAACGCGTTGTACGCGCTGCGCGACTACAAGGGCTCGACGGCGACCTGGCAAGGTGTGGTGAAGAACTATCCGCAGCATCCGCGTGCGCCGGAAGCGCTGCTCGCGATTGCGAACAATCAGCTCGAGCAAGGTCAGAAGGCCGCGGCCCGCAAGACGCTGGAGCAGATCGTCGCGCAGTACGGCGGCTCGGACGTCGCGCAATCGGCTCAGAGCAAGCTGTCGCAGATCAAGTAGTGGGTATCGATTAAGCAGTTGGCAGTAACGCGCAGTGTCCGAATTCATAGCCACGCGCGCCTCTCGCTGGAAAGCCCGGGTATTGCTATCCGGGCTTTTCACTATCTGAAGTGCCGGTAGCGCCGAGGTCGCGATGGGTTGACATCTCTCTGCGGCTATCGCTATAATTTCGCTTCTCTTTTGGGTCGTTAGCTCAGCTGGTAGAGCAGCGGACTTTTAATCCGTTGGTCACAGGTTCGAATCCCGTACGGCCTACCAAAAGATTCAAGGGCTTAGCGTTCGCGCTAGGCCCTTTTTCTTTGGTAATTACGAATGCGGTCGCCACCATCTGAAACGAATTCCATTGAGGCACCCGTGAAAATGGCTGCCCACCCCTCTCCGCCCAGCATCGTCTTTCCTAGCCCATGCTGACGACTGCCGCGACGAAAAACAATATGCAAATGCACGCCTCCTTGCCCGTCCATCCGGTCTTGGCCTCTCCGGCGAAACAGTGAATACGTGCAAGACTACAAGCGATTCCACCGTCGACGCACGGATGTTCCCGCGATTCCATATTTCAAAGATTCGCTTTTCAACTACGTCTGCAAATCGACCGCCAGAAGATCCAGCAACAAGCTACGCAGCCTATGCAACGCGGCAACCATACCGAACCCACCATCCAAGTTTGTGCACAAACGAAGCGCTCGTCCGCATCCCCCTCATCGGCAACCTTGACGAGCAGATCGATCGTAACGCCGCCAATCGCCCCGTTTTTCCGCCACGCGACGGTCATCCCGGCAAAGGCAATCGATGTGACTCCTTGATTGTATGCATGACGAATGCGCTGCGGACCTCCCGCACATGCGGCAACGCCGCAAGCACCTTCCGACTGAAATTGGCGAACGCATCAAGATCTGTTGCTACTACCCGTAACAGATAGTCTTCCTCGCCCGACAGGATGTAACAGGACAAAACCTGATCGATGGCGTCAAGAGCGTGCTCGAACTCCACCGCATCTCGCTCGTGATGAGACGTTATCTTCACAAACACAAACGCATCTATGCCCAAGCCAAGGGCCTTGCGGTTTAGCAGCAGGCCGTAGCCGTCAATTATGCCGACCTCTTCCATGCGCTTCACACGCCGCCAGCATGGCGATACTGAGCTGTTCGTCTTCTCAGCAAGTGCAGACATCGATATGCGCGGGTCCGCCTGCAGGCAGGCAAGGATGTCCCGATCCGCAGAAGACAGAAGCTGGTCCATGAATTCCTCTATTCGGGATGGTTGGTTTTAAGTGTTTAGCGGCACAAGCGGGCATAACTTGCCTTTTACATGACACCCACTGAAATGTCTTGCCGATATTCGACATCCTGACAGCAAAAATCGAAAAAACAAATCTCTTTTGCATACCTACAATGATCGCAGTTGGAGGAGCGATCAATGTGGAAGACCCTAACACCTGAAGATCTGGACAAAGCGTATTCGCCGAGTTCAGTCGCCGCAAATTATCGCGAGGTCGTCGCGAACTACGGAGAGAGCAGCCACCGTACGCTGGCCCGCGCAAAGTCGCTGCGTCTGAACTATGGCGAGACACCTGACGAATACGTCATTCTGTTCGAGTCGCCGGGGCGGGTTGCCGATTCGCTACTTGTCTTCTTTCACGGGGGATACTGGCAGGATCTGTCCGCGGAAGACTCCTGTTTTCCCGCTGATTCACTGCTGTCCAGCGGCATTGCTTACGCCGCCGTGAACTACACGCTGGCACCGCATGCGTCCGTCGGCACAATCGTCGCGCAAAGTGCAAAAGCGCTGAAGAAGCTCGCCAGTTCAAGGCCCGACACCCGGATTGTCATCGCAGGAAGCTCCGCTGGAGCTCATCTGGCGGCAATGCTGATCTCGACCGACTGGCAAAGGTGCGGACTGAAGACCGCACCCTTCCATGGGGCTGTGCTGCTATCCGGCGTCTATGACCTGCGCCCCCTCGTAACGACGTACATCAACGAGCCGCTAGGGCTGGACATTCAGAGCGCCACGGCCGTCAGCCCTCTGTTCTCGACGGCCTACGCAACGGTTCCCACCGTGGTGTGCTGGGGCGAACATGAAACAGGCGAATTCAAACGTCAAAGCCGCGAATACGCTTCCCAGCTCACGCGGGCAGGCGCGTCCGTGTCCTGTTACGAAGTGCCCGGCAGAAACCATTTCGACATTCTTTTCGATCTGACAGATCCGGCTACCCGACTCGGCGCCGAAACCATCGAACTACTACTTGGAGAGAAATCATGACTACATTGCGCAAGCGTGTCATCCCCGAGGTCCGCGACCCTGTACTTGAGTTGTCGCTCGTCCGGAACGTGGATATCTCCACGGACGAGAGCCGCGAGGAAACCGTCAAGACAACGGCAGGCGAACCGCTGGTCGCATTTGGCGGGAAGAGCAATCCGTTCATCGATTACCACCGCAACGATCTGTTGCTCAGCATCCAGCACATGCGCAGCGAAGGTCACGATGAAATGGTCTTCATTCTGATGACGCAATGCAAGGAGCTCACCTTCAAGGCGCTTCACTACGAAGCCTACAACATGCAACTGCGCATCAAGGCAGACGACGTCGCCGGTGCGCTCGCGCTCGTCCCGCGAATCAAGCGACTCTTCGAGTATCTCGTCAAAACCTGGGATGTACTGTCGACGATCACAACGAGCGGATTCAACGAATTCCGTGACTGCCTCGGCGTTTCCTCCGGCCAGCAATCGTACATGTACCGGCACGTCGAATTCATCCTCGGCAACAAGTCGGTGCGGCTCTCCCAGGCACACGCAAACAATCCGGACGTCTACCCTCAGCTCAAGGCGGCACTCGACTCGCCCAGCCTGTACGACGACGTGCTTGCCCTGCTGAAGCGCAGGGGCATTACCGTTCCGGACGCTGCACTGAGCCGGAACTGGTCCGAGACATATGCTTCGAATCCCGAGGTCGAAAAGGCGTGGCTCGAAGTCTATGCGGACCCCACACCGGACAACGACCTCTACCAACTCGGCGAAGGGTTGATCGAAATTGCCGATCTTTTCTCACAATATCGCTGGCGCCACTTTACGTCCGTCGAACGCATTCTTGGCTTCAAGCCCGGGACCGGCGGATCGGCCGGCGTTGGCTGGCTCAAACACGTGGTTGAGCACCGATTCTTCCCCGAACTTTGGGCAATCCGGACCGTACTGGGCGCCTGATGAACCCCCCTCTTACAGACAGGTCTGCAATGCCTGAAGACAATACGCTCGCCAATACACGCGAACGATTCCACATCCCCGACGGCGTACGATATTTCGACGGCAACTCATTAGGGTTGATGCCGAAGGTGGTCCAGCTTCACGCGTCAAATGTCATTACCCATGAATGGGGCAACGGGCTGATCAGTTCGTGGCACAGCGCCGAATGGAGGACGCTGCCGCAGCGGGCTGGTGCAAAACTCGCGGCGCTGATCGGTGCACGCCCCGACGAAGTGGTCGCGTGTGACTCCACGTCGGTCAACCTGTTCAAGGTGCTGGTAAGCGCGGTGCGGCTCAGACCCGGCAGAAGGAAAATCGTCACGGATGCGGACGCGTTTCCGACCGATCTCTACATCGTGGACCAGGTGGCGCGCCTGTTCGGACTGACGGTAGACGCCGTTCCCGCCAAGGAGATTCCTTCGCGACTCGACGACCAGGTGGCAGCGGTAGTCCTGACACACGTCGACTACCGCAGCGCCGAAATCTACAACATGGAGGAATTCACACGTGCCACGCATGACGCCGGCGCGCTGATCGTCTGGGATCTGTCCCACACTGCCGGGGCCGTACCCTGCGATCTCGACAAAAGCGGGGCCGATTTCGCGGTCGGCTGCGGCTATAAATACCTGAATGGCGGCCCCGGCGCCCCTGCTTACCTCTATGTAGCAGCCCGCCATGTCAGCGCCTGCGAGCAGCCTCTCGCCGGATGGTTCGGCCACGCCCGCCCGTTCGATTTCGCGCAGAAATACGCACCGGCTGAAGGCACTGATCGCTTCCTGTGCGGCACCAACCCGGTCATCGGCCTTTCGGTCCTGTCGCGCGCACTGGACATTTTCGAAGGTGTCTCAATCGACGATATCCGCGGCAAGAGTCTGCAATTGACGCAGCTATTTATCGATAGCGCCGACCGGCAGCTTGCAACACACGGCTTTGTCGTAGCGTCGCCTCGCGACCCCGCCATTCGGGGCAGTCATGTTTCGCTGCGCCACACGCAGGGTTATGCAGTCATGCAGGAACTCTCACGCCGCAAAATCATTGGCGACTTCCGCATGCCTGATTACATGCGATTCGGATTCGCCCCGCTCTACAACACCGAGGACGAAGTTCATCAGCTTGTCGACGCAATCGACGGAATCATGAAAGAACGTGCGTGGGATAAGCCGGAATATCAGCAAAGACGGGATTTCACCTAGTGCAATCGTGCCGGCGCGTGGAACGCGCCGGCATCTGAAGAGAAATGGACGGAGACATTATGTCAGTACAACGAAATTTTAGTGCGATCGCCACACGGGAAGGCGACCTCGAAAAACGGCTGACGCAGCCCCAGTTAACAATGATCGCCATCGGAAGTGCAATCGGGACCGGGCTCTTTCTCGGTAGCGGTGCTGCGATCCAGATGGCGGGGCCGAGCGTCATTCTGAGCTATGCAATCGGCGCAGTCGTGGCACTACTTCTGATGGGTTGCCTCGGCGAAATGGTAGTAGCCCATCCCACGACCGGTTCATTCGGCGCCTACGCAGAACATTATCTCGGCGAATGGATGGGTTTTCTGGTTCGCTACGCTTACTGGGTGTCGGTCGTTCTGGTCATCGGGGCAGAAGTCACTGCAATTTCCGTCTATATGAAATTCTGGTTTCCCGGTTCGCCTGGGTGGCTCTGGGTCACCTTGTTCTCCGCGTTGCTGATCCTGGTAAATGCCAGCAGCGTCAAGATCTTCGGAACGGCCGAGTACTGGTTTGCAATTATCAAGGTCATCGCTATTGTCGCGTTCATTCTAGTGGGCAGCTACATGATTTACCGTGCGCCGGCCAATAGCGACATCGGCTTTCACAACTACCTTTCCCAGAATGGATTCTTCCCTAAAGGTCTGTCTGGAACGTGGTTCGCCGTAGTCATTGCGATATTCAGCTTCATAGGAATCGAATTCATCGCCGTCGCTGCGGGCGAAGCCACGCATCCTCAACAGGCAGCGCGCAGCGCATTCAAATCGGCATTTTTCAGACTGTTCTTTTTCTACATCTTTACGGTCGCGCTGATGGTTGCGATTGTCCCCTGGCAATCGGCCGGTACGGGCCAAAGTCCATTCGTTCTGGTCATGCAATTGCTTGGCGTTCCTTTTGGCGCAAGCATCATGAATTTCGTCGTTCTGACCGCGGCCCTATCCGCAATGAACGCTCAACTTTACGTGGCAACGCGCATGATTTTCAGCCTGTCCCGCGCAGGCCACGCTCCAGCTTTTCTCGGCAAGGTGAACAGGAATGGTAGTCCCTTGAGGTCGCTCATTTTCTCGACCTTCGGCGTCGGATTCGCGGCGGTTTGCAGCATCGTCGTTCCCCAAGACTCGTTCCTGCTGATGATGTCCATCGCCATGTTTGGCGCGCTGTTCGCCTGGTTCATGATTTTTGTCACGCATTACCGCTTCCGGCGCATTGCCGATAGAGACGACGCGACACTCAGCTTCCGGATCTGGGGGTTTCCGTTCCTGACCATCGCTGGTGGCGTGCTGATGTTTTGCGTGATGGCAACAACACTGCTCCTGCCCGCGTTCCGCATGACGTTGCTCACCGGCATACCTCTTCTCGTCGTCCTGAGCGTGGTGTTCCCGTTCGTTAAAGGACGCGCCGTCTCCCGCAATCTCGCAAAGGATACCGTATGAAAATCTACCCGAACAAATTCGTCGCGGCAGCCGTGCAGTCCGCCCCGGTTTTTCTCAATGCGGATGCAACTGTCGAGCTTGCATGCTCGCTGATCGCCGAAGTGGCGAGAGAAGGAACTCGCCTCGTTGCCTTTCCGGAAGCCTTCGTGGCGGGTTACCCGTACTGGAACTGGACGATGACTCCTGTCGAGGGGAGCGCCTGGTATGAGCGGCTTTACGTGAACTCAATCGATGTTCCGGGCCCCCACACCGACCGGCTGTGCGCTGCCGCCCGCGCCGCCAACTGCTTTGTCGTGATCGGCGTGAACGAACGGGGAGCTCACAGCTACGGGACACTCTACAACACTGTTCTGTTTATCGGCGCCGATGGACGCCTGCTGGGCCGCCATCGCAAGCTGGTGCCCACGTGGGCGGAAAAGCTGACATGGACAGGTGGCGACGGAAGTTCGCTCAACGTGTACGACACCGAGATTGGTCCCCTCGGCGCGCTGGCCTGCGGCGAGAACACCAATACGCTTGCACGCTTTTCGCTGCTTGCACAGGGTGAACTGATCCATGTCGCCAACTACATCGGGTTGCCCGTTGCCCCGAAGGATTACGACATGGTCGAAGCAATCAAGGTTCGAACAGCGGCACACTCGTTCGAGGGAAAGCTCTTCTCCATTGTGTCCTGCTCCAGCATGTCCGAAGAGATCATCGATTGCGTTGCCGGAGACGATGCCCACGCGCGCGAACTCCTGGAACGCGAGCACAGCGCATTCTCGGGAATCTTCGGACCGGACGGGCGGTTGCTAACCGAGCCCCTGATCGACCGGGAAGGAATTGCCTACGCGGAAATCGACCTCATGCGGTGCATCCAGCCCAAGCAGATGCATGACATTCTTGGTCACTACAACCGGTTTGACGTGTTCAATCTCGCCGTGGACAAGCGCCCGAAGCAGCCGATTGATATCCGGGAACTCGCCGGCTCGCGAAAGACCGCCGCCGCGGAGACCGCCGACCTGTCGGCGCCGCTCACGGACGTCAGCTCACCCGTTCAAACTCGCGAGGAACGCCATGCATGACGACAACGTTGCCGGCCGCGCCCGTGTTGTCGACACGCCGGAACTTACCGCTTACTACGCCGAGCTGGCCAGGCACGAAGCCGGCGCACTGTGGACAGTAGCAAACGATATTGAACCGTGGGAGCCCAGGTCGCACGCAGTGCCGATGCATTGGAGCTACGAGGCCCTGAGACCCCTCGTCCTGAAATCGCTCGAACTGGTGAAACCCGAGGATGCCGGTCGCCGCGTGGTGATGCTGACCAACCCCAAACGTCGCGATGTCAGCGCGGCCGTTGGCTGGCTCTATACCGGCATCCAGGTGATGAAGCCGGGCGAGGCGGCGTCGGCGCATCGCCACATGGCTTCGGCGCTGCGCTTCATCATCGAGGGCAGCGGTGCATACACCATCGTCGATGGAGAACGCCTTACATTACGGGCGAACGACTTTGTCATCACGCCAAATGGAACCTGGCACGAGCACGGCAACGACGGCGGACACTCCCCATGCATCTGGCAGGATGGGCTAGACATCCCCTTGATCAACGCGCTTGAGGCAAATTTCTATCAGGTGCACCCCGACCTGCACCAGGAAGTCGCGCGGCCAGTGAACGCGTCCAACTTCAAATACGGCAATATCGCCCTCAAGCCGCTCGAGCCCGACTGGTCCAAATCGTATTCGCCACTGCTCAAATTCACCTGGGAGAGCACCTACGAGGCGCTGCGTCTTTATGCGACGGCAACGGAGGGCTCTCCTTTCGATGGCCTCGTCATGGAATACATCAACCCGCTCACCGGTGGTGCCGTCATGCCGACAATGGGCGCACAGATGCAGATGCTTCGGGCCGGAGAAGCAACGCGCGCTCACCGGCATACCGGCAACGTGATCTACCACGTAGCCAAGGGCCGCGGTCATTCGATCATCGGCGGCCAGCGGTTCGACTGGAAGGAGCACGACATCTTTTGCGTTCCCTCCTGGGCGTGGCACGAACACGCGAACGCGTCCTCCTCCGATGACGCCTGTCTCTTCTCCTTTAACGATTTCCCCGTCATGAACTCACTCGCGATCTATCGCGAGGAGGCTTACGTTCCAAACGACGGGCACCAGATCATTTAAACCGCAAGCAAGGACATCAAATGCGTTTAGTAACCTATCAGGATCGAGCTCGTGAGCAGGCCGCACGGGCGGGCGTACTGATCGATGAGTACGTCGTCGATATTGCCAGACTCGCCGCCCATGATCACGCCGATCTTCCGGCGACCATGCTCGATCTGATCGACGCAGGGCCGCCCGCGCTCCAGCTTCTCCGAAGTCTTTGCGACATGCACAGGTACGCGTGGCCGGTCGGAGTCGCCACCTTGATCGACAATGTGAGGCTTTTGGCTCCTATCCCAAAGCCGCGCAAGAACATCTTCGGCATCGGACTGAATTACGTGGACCATGTCGCAGAGTCGAGCCGCAGCCTGGACACCGCCAGGGAAATGCCCGGCAAACCGGTCGTTTTCAGCAAGCCGCCAACCAGTGTCATCGGCCAGGGGGATGCGATCGAACACGATAGCCGGATTACCCAGCAGCTGGATTGGGAGGTTGAACTCGCCGTGGTGATCGGACGCAGCGCAAAACGCATCGATGAAGCGCAGGCGATGTCGCACGTTTTCGGCTACACGGTGATTAACGACATCAGCGCGCGGGACAATCGTCGCGCGGGGCAATGGATATTCTCGAAAGGTCAGGATACCTACTGTCCGATGGGACCGTGCATTGTGACCGCCGACGAGATCCCCGACCCCCATGGCCTTGCGCTGTCGCTCACGAAGAACGGACGCGTCATGCAGCAGGCCAACACCTCCCAGATGTATTTCAGGATTCCCGCGCTGATCGCCGACATTGCATCCGCGATGACGCTGGAACCCGGCGACATCATTGCGACGGGAACGCCTGCCGGCGTCGGCGCGGGACGCACCCCTCAGGAGTGGATGGTACCGGGTGACGTGCTGGAGGCCTACGTCGAAGGGATCGGCACGCTCCGCAATCCAGTTGTGGCGATTTAAGGACCGGATCTCATGGAAACAAACAGAATATTTCGCATTGGCCAGATCGTCCCAAGTTCGAACGTGACAATGGAGCGGGAAATTCCGGCCATGCTGCATTCGCGGGAACTGGTCGAACCAGAACGCTTCACGTTCCACTCAAGCCGCATGCGCATGAAGCAGGTGACGAAGGAAGAGCTCGAATCGATGGATCGCGACTCAGACCGATGCGCGGCAGAGCTCGCGGACGCCCAGGTCGATGTGCTCGGATATGCCTGCCTCGTGGCCATCATGAGCATGGGCCACGGATACCATCGCGTTTCCGAAGAGAGACTGACCAGCGTCGTCGAGAAGAACGGGTGCTACGCGCCGGTCGTGACGAGCGCGGGAGCATTGGTGGATGGTCTGCGCACACTCGGCGTTCAGCGTATCGCGCTCATCGCGCCGTACATGAAGCCACTGACACAAATGGTTGTCGACTATCTCGAACGGGAAGGCATCCGGGTCATGAGCCATCTTGCACTTGAGATTCCCGACAACCTCGAGGTTGGAGCCCGCGACCCGAACGCACTACGGGCCATCTACAGGCAGCTCGATCTGTCAGATGCAGACGCGGTAGTTCTTTCCGCGTGTGTGCAAATGCCTTCCCTCGCCGCGATTCAGGCCGTACAGGAGGAATGCGGCAAGCCGGTTGTTTCAGCGTCGGTGTGCACTACCTATGCAATGTTGAAGAAGCTTGGCCTGCGCACATATGTCCCTAACGCAGGTGAATTGTTGTCGGGACGTTACTAGAAGAACCTGAAGGGGCGGCCGGTACGCCCCTCATTCATATCATCTGGAGACACGTCATGAAAAAGCCTTTACTGGCATCGGGCATCCCCTGCCTGCTCACTTTTGCCTTCTCAGCCTCCGCTAGCGCGGACACCGCCGTCAAGATCGGACACGTTGCCCCGCTCACCGGTGCCATCGCTCATCTTGGAAAAGACAATGAAAATGGCGCGCGCCTCGCCATCGAAGAGATCAACGCGAAGGGGCTGCGTATCAACGGCGAGACTGTCCGTCTTGAGCTGGATCCGCAAGACGATGCAGCCGATCCGCGTACCGCAACACAGGTTGCCCAGCGACTCGTGGACGATCGCGTTGTCGCCGTTGTCGGCCACATGAACTCCGGCACTTCGATCCCGGCTTCGAAGATCTACAGCGACGCAAATATTGTCCAGATCTCGCCGTCGGCAACCAATCCGACTTACACGCTCCAGGGTTTCAAAACGACTTATCGGATGGTGGCTACTGACGCGCAGCAAGGTCCGGCGCTCGCAGCGTACGCCCGCAACAAACTGAAGGTTTCAACGGTGGCGATCGTTGACGACAGCACCGCTTACGGTCAAGGTCTTGCGAACGAATTCGAAAAGGCCGCAAAGGCCGCCGGTATGACGGTCCTGTCGCATGACGCCACAAACGACAAAGCGATCGACTTCCGGGCAATCCTGACAAAAATCAAGGGCGAAAACCCGGATGCCGTGATGTACGGCGGCATGGACGCGACTGGCGGTCCATTTACAAAACAGGCGAAGGACTTGAGCGTGCGGGCCAAAGTGCTCGGCGGCGACGGCCTTTGTAGCGAGAAACTCGCCGATCTCGCCGGTGCCGCGGTCAATAACGTGATCTGTTCGGAAGCCGGCACCGCCCTCGAGAGTATGCCGGGCGGCAGCGCGTTCCAGGCGAAGTTCCAGAAGCGCTTCGGCCAGCCTATTCAGCTATACGCCCCGTTTACTTACGACGCCGTCTACATCATCGTCGACGCAATGAAGCGTGCCAACTCCGTTGATGCGGCCAAAATCGTTGCAGCGATGCCGTCAGTCGTCTATCGCGGAGTCGTAGGGGAAACCAGCTTCGACTCAAGGGGCGATCTGAAACATGGCGTGATATCTCTTTACGGTTATAAGGACAGCAAGCGGTCCCTTATTGAAGCCGAAAGGATGTAACCGACTTCGACCAATTGGTATTGGTAATTTCGCATTACGTTAATCGCACTATTTATTTAGGCATACTATGAAAAAGACCGCGACAATCTTTTTTTTCTCGTCAGTCTCCGGCCTGGCTTTTGCCCAGTCATCCGTGACCTTGTATGGTCTGGTGGACGCCGGCGTCACCTACACCAACAACGTCCAGAGCGGTAGCTCGCACGGCGCGAACGTGCAGTTCGTGTCTGGATCCGCCCAGGGCGACCGGTGGGGCATGAAAGGTACGGAGGATATCGGCGGACAACAGCATGTCGACTTCGTGCTGGAAAATGGTTTCCAGCTGTCAAATGGGGCACTCGGTCAAGGTGGCCTGGAATTTGGCAGACAGGCCTATGTAGGATTGTCGGGGCCGTGGGGCGCATTGACGCTTGGCCGGCAATACGACTTCATCGGCGACCAGATGCCCGCCTATGCCGTCGCGTCGAATACGCCGGCGGGTCTTCTCGCATGGAGTCTGCCGGCTTATGCGGCAGGGGGATACGCATTGGATAACCGCGTATGGGGCGACCAGACCAATAACGCGGTCAAATACATGACACCTACATTTGCTGGCTTTTCAGCGGGTGCCATGTTCGGCTTTGGCAATACGCCTGGCTCCGTCGCCACGAACAGCACATCCAGCTTCATCGTCAACTATGCGAATGGACCCTTCATGGCGTCACTGGCCTATTACGGGCAACACAATGTCGCGGGCGGCGGCAACTCGCAAGAGTTCGCCGGCGGCGCCGCCTACGTCATCGGGCAAGCACGGCTATTCGGCCTGGTCACGGATGTCAGGCTGAGCGGTGGAAATCGACCACGTGCAACGACAGCGGAAACGGGTGTGACCTACCGACTGACGCCCGCGTTCCAGTTTGGAGGTGGTTTGCAATTCCAGAAACGAAACAACAATCTGGCTAGCGCAAACCAGTTGACACTGACCGCGGACTACAGCCTTTCCAAGCGTACCGACGTTTATGCGGTCGCGGCACTCGCTCATGATCATGCTTTTGGCGCACAGGTACAGGCGGCATTAGGCGACCCTTCGAGTTCCGACGTGCAGTCGGGCGTACGGGTCGGCATTCGTCACCGGTTCTGAGACACACCACGGCGTAGCCTGATTTGTTCAGAACGCGCGTGTAAGGCTGTGGGCGATTTTCGGGTCGCTCACAGCTAACGTGAACCCTGGCCTCGCCGGATATCATCCCGTTTGCGATCCTCCAAACATGAAACTCCAATCAGATGGTCCAGCTGTAAGCACAGTTCGAACCGCCGCATCCAACAGGTGGCCGAGCGACTGCCGCACATCCCGGCGGCAGGAAGAGTCGACCAGCCAACCTGCGCGGCTCCAAGACCTCCATGTGAGTCGGGATAAAGACATTTCGCCACTATTCCGCACCAATTCGCCCTACAAGCTATTACTCGGCGTATGTATGCAAATATTCTTATCGTACGTTTTCTGTTCCGGCGAGATTGACACGCTCTAGTGCCCTCACAACGCAAATGACTAATCGTGGCGTCCACATGATGCCGACCCGACGCCCGCCGGCAATACGCAGCAAGCCCCCACCAAACGGCCAACCCTCGATCCTATGAGGGCAATTTTGATTTGAATCAATGTTGGTTCAAGTTTCATCCGACGACAATGGCAGGCAAAGCCCCCTCGCGGCAATGAGATGCCAAAGGCGCCTCGGGAGTCCGGGCTTTTCAACTACAAGTCGGGGGTTCAACCTTCCGGTTCGTGCCCGTCGGGCTCCAGGGTCGGAGAAAACGATGTCGGACAAGGCAGATGCTGGACTGCGGGGCAACCCGTCGCGCGAGGATTCCATTCACACCGAGGAAAGCTTCCGCCTGTTAGTCGAAGCAATCGACGACTACGCGATCTTCATGCTGGACGAATCAGGCAACGTCGTGAACTGGAACGCCGGTGCACGGAAAATGAAAGGGTACGA
Organism: Paraburkholderia dioscoreae; assembly: GCF_902459535.1. Classification (NCBI taxonomy): domain Bacteria; kingdom Pseudomonadati; phylum Pseudomonadota; class Betaproteobacteria; order Burkholderiales; family Burkholderiaceae; genus Paraburkholderia; species Paraburkholderia dioscoreae. The sequence continues at coordinate 624,573 of NZ_LR699553.1, read as the reverse complement.
GGTCGATCAAATTGTCGGCCGCCACTTCTCGGTCTTTTACACGCCGGAGGACGTAACAGCAGGCCAGCCCGATCTTCTGCTCGCCGCGGCGGTCGCGCAAGGCAGAGTGGTCAGCGAGGGCTGGCGGGTCCGCAAGGACGGTTCGAAATTCTGGGCGAACGTTGTCATTACAACCATTCGCGCCCCTTCCGGCGACCTCCACGGTTTTGCAAAGGTGACGCAAGACCTGACCGAGCGAAAGCGGCTGGAAGAATTCGAACAACTCAGGGCCTTAGCCGCGCACATTCAGGCCGTTCGCGAGGAAGAACAGATCCGCATCGCCCGCGAACTTCATGATGACATCGGGCAGCAACTCACCGCGCTCAAGATGGCACTTGCCGATCTCGAAAGCGTTCTTCGCGGTAACGGAGCCATCGCCGCGCGGACCTCGGCTCATACGGCGGACATGCATCATCTGATCGACGCGACTGTCGCCTCGCTAAGGCGAATCGCAGCCGGATTGCGTCCCATCATGCTGGAAACGCTAGGGCTCACGCCGGCACTCGAATGGCTCATCGACGATTTTATGCAGCGGTACGACATCGCCGTCGAAGCACGGATCGAGACCGATGACATGAGGCTGAGCGAGGCGGCTGACGAAGGCCTGTTCCATGTCGTCCAGGAAGCACTGACCAATGTGGCCCGGCATGCACATGCCGACAAAGTGACGATCGATCTGGCGCGCGACGGCAAAACCTGTGTATTGCGCGTCGCGGACAACGGACGGGGAATGACGCCGGCGGCGCCTCCGCGCCCGACCTCTTTCGGCCTGCTGGGCATGCGTGAGCGGGTTCATCACCTGAATGGCGCAATGTCGATCGACAGCGCACCCGGCTGCGGTTTTCGTCTCACCATCATCTTTCCACTGGACGCCGTGGAACGGAAGCCGCCGGACCCGGACGCAGTCGCATAATTGCGGATTCCGCCTCTCAGAAGAGACGTGATCCGAATCCTGGGTAAATTCAGGCGGACAGAATGCCGATCACATGCGACGGCGCCGCATATTCCATTCGTATCTATGCCATCATGACCGGCGTGGTGAAAGTGAGATGCCGCGTCCGGCATCGCTCACTTCGGCACACTGCCTGATGACGTCCGTATGTATACGCCTGCCCGGCATTCTCGCTACAATCGCGTCACCGGTCGGGTCGCCGCGGTGCTCGCAGGTGCCTTGTTCAATTCCGCCGGATGATCCACTCAAACCATCATGGAACGCGCTCCTGAAGAATACGATCCCGAAGGGGCCGACCCGGTAGTCGGGCCGTCCAAACCACGGCTGTTCGGCGTGCTGGGGCCCGGCCTCATCGCCGGCGCCTCGGACGACGATCCAAGCGGCATCGCTACTTACAGTCAGGTTGGCGCCGGGTTCGGCTACGGCCTTTCGTGGACGCTGCTCTTCAGCTACCCCCTCATGGTGGCGATCCAGATCATCAGCGCGCGAATCGGGCGCACCACAGGGCATGGCATTGCAGGCGTGCTGCGGCGGCACTATCCGGGTTGGCTGCTGCAATGGGTTGTGGTGCTCCTGCTCATTGCCAACATCATCAATCTGGGTGCCGACCTGGGTGCGATGGCCGATGCAATGGCGCTTTTGCTGCCGGGCCCAAAGTGGCTATATGTGCTGCTGTTCTCGACGATCTGCGTGAGCATGCAGTTACTGCTGCAGTACACACGCTATGTCGCCGTGCTCAAATGGTTCACGCTGTCGCTGTTCGCCTATTTCGCGGTGCTCGCGGTGGTGCATATCGACTGGGGCCAACTCGCGCGTCACTTTTTCGTTCCCCACCTGCACTGGACATCGAACTATCTGACCGCGGTCGTCGCTGTCTTCGGCACGACCATCAGCCCCTACCTCTTTTTCTGGCAATCCGAACAGGAAGTCGAGGATATGAATGTCCATCCGAGACGCCAGGACCTGTTCGACGCGCCGCAGCAGGGACCGGCCGCGCTGCACCGGATTGAAGTCGATACGGTAGTGGGTATGGGCTTGTCCAACCTGGTGGCGCTCGCCATTCTGGCCACCACGGCCGCCACGCTTAACGTCGGCGGCATTACCGATATCCAGACTTCGGCACAGGCGGCCCAGGCGCTGCGCCCGATAGCCGGCTCGTTCGCGGCGCTTTTCTTCACAACCGGAATCGTCGGGACGGGATTGCTGTCCGTACCCGTGCTGGCCGGGTCGGCCGCCTACGCGATCGGTGAAGCACGCGACTGGCCGGTCGGCTTCACCCGCAAAGTGCAGGAAGCAAAGGCGTTTTACGCCACGATCGCGATTGCCACCCTTGTCGGGATGATCGTGAATTTCACCTCGGTCAACCCGATCAAGGCGCTTTACTGGAGTGCCGTGGTCAACGGCGTGGTCGCCGTGCCGGTCATGTTTGTCATGATGCTGATCGCCTCGCGCGCGGATATCATGGGCCGCTTCGTCGCGGGCGGCAGCCTGCGCATACTGGGCTGGCTCGCCACCGCGGTCATGCTGCTGATCACCCTGGCGATGGTGGCAACTTCGTTCTGACCGTGCGTCGACCCTGCGGTTGCCGTCGGGAGCCGACCGGCAACCGGGGACGGCGAACTCAATCCTGCCCCGCCATGCTGCGAAGTTTCGCCGGATCCAGCACCGTTATGAGCCTTGGTCCCTTGCGGCGCACCGCCTCCTGGGTCTCCAGAACATGCAGGCCGCGGCTGACGGATTCAACTGACAGGCCAAGGTAATCGGCAATGTCATGCCGGGACATCGGCAGCATCACTTCTCCCTCGATGCGCCCCTGCTCCGGGTAGGCGTGCTGAATCCAGATCAGAAAGCTGGCCAACCTGGCTGGCGCATCATTTTTCGATACGGTTATCGTGTGATGTTGCGAGCGCCGTAGTTCATGGCATAGTTTGCAGAGCAGTCCGATGTCCAGACGCGGATCGCGTTCAAGAATCTCCGCGAGCGCCTCGACCGGTATCCGGTACGCGACAAGGGGCGTGAGCGATTGGGCGGTCGCCACATAGGCGCCGTTTTCGCTGAGCCCCATCAGATCCCGCGGAAATAGAAAGGCGGTAATCCGCTTGTCTCCGTTCGGCAGCAGTTGATAGGTTTCCGCGACTCCGCTAACGATGTTGTAGGCGAAACGCGCATCACCGCCTTCCGGATAAAGCACCGTATGCCGCCGGACCGTGACGAGCCGCGAAATGGCGATCAGCGCGTCCTGTTCGGATGTGGATAGCAATTCGACTGCCGTGCCGTCGCCGTGCCGCTGGAATGGCACCGCAAAAATCGAAGGCCTGTAGCGAGATGCAGCGGGTAAGTCATCCTTCATGATGTTCTTTCTTTCGAGGTTTGTCTTCTCAGGAAAGCCGGTTCGGCAAGCGTTCGCCAAAACCGGGCAGGCCGGTACGACTTCAGCGGCGCTGTGGGCCGTCAGGCAGGCAAATTGCAGCACCAATGGTCACGCCAAGACTAAAGGAAGGTCCGGCCCTTCCGTTGATCTGCCTCAAGCAGGTCATATAGCGTGGCCTGTGGCAACCAGCAGCGCACATCGCGACTCGAACCCCTAACGCGCACCCGCGGCAATTTATATCACAATCACATATAATCACCCGGCAGCAGTCTCGCGCCTGCCTATTGAAACTTTCGCGCCACCGCACGAACTCTCACACGACTCGACCCGATCTTGCCTCGCTCCGCCGTCACTCGCTGGCTCGCCCGCCGCGTGCCGCCGCCCATCGCCCTTGCGTGGAAGGAGCGGTTGCGTTCGTGCGTCGGCGCATTGGTAGGCATTGCGTTCACCGGGGCCGTCACGCATCTGCTGCTGGGTTCGAGCGGCAATATCCCGTTGCTGGTCGCGCCTATGGGCGCTTCGGCCGTGCTGCTGTTCGCGGTGCCGGCGAGTCCGCTTGCGCAGCCGTGGTCCATCATCGGCGGCAATCTCGTTTCGGCGACGGTGGGCGTTGCCTGCGCGAGCTGGGTCGGCGATCCGCTACACGCCGCGCCGCTCGCCGTCGCCGCCGCGATCTGCGCCATGTTCGCGCTGCGCTGCGTGCATCCGCCGTCTGGAGCGGTTGCGCTCACGGCGGTGTTGGGCGGCCCGGCCGTGCATTCGCTCGGCTACCGCTTCGTGCTTGAGCCGATCGCGCTTCAGTCCGCGGCGCTCCTCGGCGCCGCAATCGTGTATCACGCCGTCACCGGCCACCGCTATCCGCACTCGGCACGGCAAATCGCAAGCGAATCGGACCCGGCCGCTCAACCGCGGCCTGGATTCACGCGCGCGGATCTCGACGCCGTGCTCAAACGGCAAAGCGAACTGCTCGACATTGCCCCCGACGACCTCGAATCCCTGCTGCGCGCCTTGCAGTTGCAAACCTACGCGCGCAGTTTCGACGAGCTCACCTGTGCGAGCATCATGTCGCATGGCGTGATCACCGTGTCGGCGCACACGCGGGCGGCAACCGCATGGAGCATTCTGCAACGCCACGGCGTGAAGGCGCTTCCGGTCACGAACGAGGAAAGGCACGTGGTCGGAATCATCACGCGGGCCGACCTCGGCGGTGGCCGGCAACCAGGCGTGCTCGCCAGGCTGCGGCACCTGCTGCTCGGCCTGCGCCGCGCCAGCGAGCCTACCGTCGGCACGCTGATGACCACCCACGTCCGCACGGTCGACACCACCACGCCTATCGCGGACCTGGTGCCGCTCTTCGCCGACTTTGGACACCACCACATCCCGGTGCTCGACAGCCGAACGAGGCAACTTGCGGGAATGGTGACTCAGGCGAATCTGATCGCCGGGTTATACCGCCAGCCCACCACGCCAACGCGAGCGTCGCAGCGCGCGGCCTGAAAAGTCATCCCGATTCCATTAGGCGTCGCCACATCCAAATACATCATGTTGTGATATAAATGACGTTTCTCTCATGCAAGCCCCAATGAAAACCCAACGCCGCGAACTGGAAAAGTCCGATTTCGAGCAGTTGTCCGAGTTCCGCTATCAGATGCGGCGATTCGAACGCTTCTCGGAACAGGCAGCGCAAACCGAAGGCATCACGCCTTTGCAATATCTGCTGCTTCTGCACATCAAAGGCTACCCGCAGCGGGACTGGGCGACCATCGGCGAACTGGCCGAACGGCTGCAGGCCCAGCATCACGGCGTCGTGGCGCTGGTGTCGCGTTGCGAAGCGCTTGGCCTCGTCAAACGCAAAGTCAGCGAGACCGATCGCCGCCAGGTGGAAGTGCACCTGCAAAAGCCCGGCGAAAAGACGCTGGCCAAACTGGCAACGCTGCACCGTGCCGAACTGAAGTCGCTCGAAGGCGCGTTCAATGTGCCGCAAATCGACCGCTAGTGCGCGGCACGCCGCTCACTGGCTACTCACCTCAACATTGCCTCGATCATGACAGCCGATACCCATAAGCGCGACTTCGCCGAAAACCGCCGGCTGCCCGGCATCGCTTTGCTGGCAGCGGGCATCGGCGTCATCAGCACGCTGGCTGCTTTCGTGCTGCTGAATCTGATCCACCTGTTCACGAACCTGTTTTTCTTCGGCGCGCTTTCCTTCGCGGAACGCTCGCCGGCGCAGAACACGCTCGGCGCCTGGGTCGTGCTGGTGCCGGTGGCGGGCGGTCTGATCGTCGGACTGATGGCGCGCTTCGGCTCGGAGAAAATTCGCGGCCACGGCATTCCGGAAGCCATCGAAGCCATTCTGTTCGGCAAGAGCCGCATGTCGCCGAAGGTAGCGATCCTCAAGCCGCTGTCCTCCGGCATCGTGATCGGCAGCGGTGGGCCATTCGGCGCGGAAGGCCCCATCATCATGACGGGCGGTGCCTTGGGTTCGCTGATTGCGCAGTGCGTACGCGTGAGCGCCGCGGAGCGTAAAACGCTGCTGGTCGCCGGCGCCGCGGCCGGCATGACCGCGGTGTTCGGCACGCCGGTCGCGGCAGTGCTCCTCGCGGTCGAGCTGCTGTTGTTCGAATGGCGGCCGCGCAGCTTCTTGCCGGTCGCGCTCGCCTGTGCGGTGGCGGGTTTCGCGCGCGGCGCCCTGTTCGGCGCGGGACCGTTGTTTCCGCTCGAAACGGTGCCGCCTGGCGCGCTCTCGCTGTTCACCTGCGTGATTGCCGGCTTACTCTCGGGAGCGCTGGCAGCAGGCCTCTCCGCCGCGCTCTACAAGACCGAAGATCTGTTCGGCAAACTCAGGATCCATTGGATGTGGTGGCCCGCGCTCGGCGGACTCGTGGTCGGCATTGGCGGGTTTATCGAACCGCGCGCGCTCGGCGTGGGCTACGACGTCATCGGTGATCTGCTGCATTTGCATCTGGCCTTGCAGGTTGCGCTTGCGTTGCTGCTCGTCAAGGCCGTCATGTGGGTCGTCGCGCTCGGCTCGGGTACGTCGGGCGGGGTGCTTGCGCCATTGCTGATGCTGGGCGCCGGTCTCGGCGTGGTGTTGAGCCATCTGATGCCGGGCAACGATCCGGCGCTGTGGCCGCTCGTGTGCATGGCGGCCACGCTCGGCGCGACGCTCGGGGCGCCGCTGACCGCAATCGTGTTCGCGTTCGGCCTGACGCATGACAGCAACGCGTTATTGCCGCTACTCGCCGCAACGCTGGTCGCACACGGCTTCGCGACGGTCGTGATGCGCCGCTCGATCATGACGGAGAAAATCGCACGCCGCGGATATCACATCTACCGCGAATACGGCGTCGATCCGCTGGAGCGCCATTACGTCGACGAAGTCATGACACGCGACGTCGAAACGATAGACGCACACTCGACAATCGACGAAACGCTGGCGCGGTACTTCGGCCCGCTGCAAACGCATCGCGCGTATCCCGTGATTCGGGACGGCGTGTTGACCGGGGTTATCGATCGCACGGCTCTCGAACGCATGAGTACCGCTCCCGACCGCGAGGGCGCCGCGACTACCTTGCTCGAACTGATGCAGACGCGCGCGTCCGTCGTCGCCTTGCCCTGCGAGACTTGCCGGCTCGTTGCAACGCGTCTCGCGGTCCATGGCCTGGAACGCATGCCCGTGGTGGACGACGTGAACACGCGGCGAATCGTCGGCATCGTGTCGCGCAGCGATCTGGTGAAGCCGTCGCTCGCGCATTTCGACGAAGAGCATAAGAAGGAGCGCTTCCGGCGTCTCGGCACGCGCGCCGCGAAGCGTCGCCTTTCGCCGCTCCGCCGCACCGGCTGACATGAATCGGGAAGCGCGGTATCGATCCACACTGCATAGGAAAACGTAAATCACAGATTTTTCCCGCAACGTTTTCCATCATTTCACCCGACCCGATCGGCAATTTCCCAAGCCAACCTCACCCGAATAGACAGGAAACAACGGATTCCCAAGCTGAACATTTATTGAGACATACAGACGTGCAATGATCGCCGCCGGTCCAGCAAGACGCACTGTGACTCTGCGTGAGCAGACGCTTTGGCAACGCCGCAGCCCCCGCGCTTTCATTCCATCAATATGACCAATTTTCTGTTCGATCTCTTCTCGAACCTGGCTTTGCTGGGCTTCGTGCTGGCCGCATGTCGTCTGTGCAATCGCCGCATCCCCGGCGCTCCGCTCAATGGTTCGCATATCTTCGCCGCGTTGGCGTGCATCGCATTCGTGCTCGATGCCGCGCTGACCTTTCTGGTGTTCGCCGACTCGCAGAACCGCTACGGCCACCTCAGCACATCAATGGCGTTCTTCGAGCGCGCCTGCGCGTACTGGCTTGCGATCATCGCCGCGCTCGCCTGGCGTCGTGCGGCGCGCCGCTCGCGCCACGCGAAAGTCTGTAGTAGCGAACCCCTCGTCATCCACACTTCGCCGTATTCCAAATCGCATCTACCCATGTAAGGCAGAACAATCGCCACCGTTCGAATGCCCGCGCCAGGCGGCTGACTTTTACCATCGGACAAGCGGTCATGGCAACGGGAACGGTCCTTGCGCATGCGCGCGCCGTCGCCTATAACTTCCGAAGACCGAGTGTTACCGTTTGCGCCCGTCGCCGGGCATTTGCCGCTGTATTGCACCACCGCAGTCCAATCAGTCGAAGGCAACAACCCAACGAGGAACATCTTGGATCTCGAAACCGTACGCGTCTTCATCATGACCCGAGGCATCGACCTCGGCACCAAGGTCGTCGGGGCGATCGTCTTGTGGATCGTCGGCCGTTGGCTCATCGGCATGATCACCGGTTTGCTGCGTAAGGTGTTGTCGCGCAACGGCCGGGTCGATCCCACGCTGGCGCATTATCTCGGCTCGATTCTCGGCGCATTGCTGAACCTGCTCCTGATCCTCGCAATCCTGCAGGTGTTCGGTGTACAAACCACTTCGTTCGCCGCGTTGCTCGCCGGCCTCGGCCTCGCCATCGGCACCGCCTGGGGCGGCCTGCTTGCTCACTTCGCCGCGGGCGTATTCATGCAGGTGTTACGGCCGTTCAAGGTCGGCGATTTCGTCACCGCGGGCGGCGTTACCGGCACGGTCTCGGAACTAGGTCTGTTCGGCACCACCATCGTGACGCCGGACAACGTGACGACTATCGTCGGCAATAACAAGATCTTTTCCGACACGATCTCGAACTACAGCCTCCTGCCCGTGCGCCGCGTGGAGCTGACGGCGAAGATCGCCAACGGCGTCGATCCGACAGATGCGATGAACCGGTTGAAAGCGGCCGTCATGCAGATTCCGAACGTGGCCGAAAGTCCCGCACCGGACATCGAAGTGCTGAGCTTCACGCCGGAAGGCCCGCTGCTTTGCGTGCGGCCCTATGCGCACAATGAGAACTATTGGCAGGTCTATTTCGACACCAATCGCGCGATCATCCAGACGTTCAAGGAAGCAGGCTACCCGACGCCGGAAACGCCGCTGGCGCCGCGTGCGGTGAGCTGAGTGTTGTCGGGTAACGGGAATCGCGCCCGGCGGAACGACGCGGCTTTATCGCGTCGTCAATTGTCAAATTCATGAGATTCACAAGTACAAAGCAAAAACGGCGTCGTTCAGATTCACGACGCCGTTTTTTCATGTGGCTAAGTATTGCGGTGAAACGTCAGCGGCTATCTGCATTCGGCGCTTTCTTGCGCATCATCTTCCACAACGCGCCGAGCACGACCGGCACCACCGCCGCGCCGATACCCACCAGCACGATCACATTCAGATACTGGCGGATAAACGGAATGTTGCCGAAGAAATAACCGAGCAACGTCAGCAGCAACACCCAGAAAAGCGCGCCGACAAAGTTGAACAGCTGGAACCGGCTCACGGTCATTTCAGATGCGCCCGCAACGAACGGCGCGAAGGTGCGCACCACCGGAATGAAACGCGCCAGCACGATGGTTTTGCCGCCATGCTTCTCATAGAAATTGTGGGTCTTCTGCAGTGCGCTGCGATCGAGAAAGCGTTCGAGAAAAGGAATGTGCGAATTGAACACCCGCGGCCCGATGGCTCGCCCGATCATATAGTTGACGGTATTGCCGCTAATGGCCGCCACGAGCAGCAACACGATCAGCAAACCAATGTTCATTTCGCCGGTCGCGCAAAAAGCGCCGCCGATGAACAGCAGAGAATCGCCCGGCAAAAACGGCAGAACCACCAGCCCGGTTTCGCAGAACACGATCAGAAACAGCACCGCGTAGACCCAGGCGCCGTACACGTGAATAAAGTCTCCGAGGAACTTGTCGATGTGCAAGACAAGGTTGACGAAGTGTAGCAACGTGTCCAAAGAGAATCCTTTATTAAGCGAATGTGACGGTGGCGAAAACGGCCATACCAGCGGACCCGTTAGCGAGGGCGGCAAGCGCTCACTCGCCGCCGGAAATTGACCGCGTCATGATACAGAAAGTGCCCGGCGGCATTTAAAAATCTCCCGCGCTCCGGGGCGCTTGCGCGCGCCGCGAGCTCGCCGCGCCGAATCGCTATAATTTCGCCATGTCCGAATTCTCCGAAACGCCTGCCGACCTCGACGCCGCGCCCGCGGTCTCCGCCGCAGCGCCCGCGTTGCGCCCGTTGCGCGCGATCCAGCCCCTTCCCGATCAGCTGATCAGTCAGATCGCCGCCGGCGAAGTGGTCGAGCGGCCCGCCTCGGTCGTCAAGGAACTGCTGGAAAATGCGCTCGACGCGGGCGCGCAGTCGCTGCGCATCCTGCTCGACGAAGGCGGCGTCAAACGCATCTCGATCACCGACGACGGCTGCGGCATCCCCGAGAACGAACTCGCGCTGGCGCTGATGCGTCACGCAACCAGCAAAATCCGCTCGCTTGCCGAACTGGAAGCGGTCGCTACGCTGGGGTTCCGCGGCGAGGCGCTGGCCTCGATCGCCTCGGTCGCGCAGATGACCATCACGAGCCGCACGGCCGACGCGGCGCACGCGGTGCGCGTGGATGCGCAAACGGGCGTGCTGAGCCCCGCAGCCGGCACGCAGGGCACCACGATCGAAGTCCGCGAGTTGTACTTCAACACACCGGCGCGCCGCAAATTTCTGAAGAGCGAGCAGACCGAACTCGGCCATTGTCTCGAACAGATCCGCCGCGCCGCGCTGGCGCGGCCGGATGTCGCGATTTCGGTGCTGCATAACGGCAAGGCGGTCGAACACTGGAACGCCAGCGAGCCTCCCGTGCGGGTCGCGAAGATTCTCGGCGACACGTTCGCCACGGCCCATCTGCCGCTCGACGAATCCGCGCGACCGCTTGCCGTCTATGGTTGCGCGGGTCTGCCGACCGCGAGCCGCGGGCGTGCCGATCAGCAGTATTTCTTCGTCAACGGCCGCTTCGTGCGCGACAAGCTGCTCACGCACGCCGTGCGCGCCGCTTATGAAGACGTGCTGCATGGCGAGCGCTATCCGTCCTATGTGCTGTTCCTCGATCTGCCGCCTGAGGCAGTAGACGTGAACGTGCATCCGTCGAAAATCGAAGTGCGGTTCCGCGATTCGCGCTCGATCCACCAGTTCGTCTTCCACGCCGTGCAGCGCGCGCTGGCGCGGCATGCGGGCGCCTCGCCGGAAACGACGGCGGGCGGGCATGCGGCGCATCTGGAGCCGTCCGTCGGCGGGCCGGCTTCGTTTGGCGCGACGCCGCTGGGCGGCGCGGGCGTCGGCTTCGGTGCTGGCAACGGTGCAGGCGGCCTCGGTGGCGGCCTCGGTGGCGGCTTGGGTGGCGCATCGGGCGGCGGCTTCGGATCGTCGTCGCAGCAGCCTGGCAATACCTGGATGCGCCAGGCGCGCATGACGCAAGGCACGCTGCCGGTTGCCCAACCGCTCGCGTTTTACGACGCGCTCTTCGGCCGCAAAGAGACGAACGCGGGCACGGCCGAAGGCGCCACGCTTTTCGAGGCGCGCGATTCGGCCGCCGAAGCACCCTCGCCGTACAACGCGTCCGCACCCTACCCGGCGCCCGCTTTCCATGCCGCCGACGAGCAACCGCTCGGCTTCGCGCTCGGCCAGATCCACGGCATCTATGTGCTGGCGCAGAACGCGCACGGTCTGGTGATCGTCGATATGCACGCCGCGCACGAGCGCATTCTGTACGAGCAGTTCAAGAATGCGCTGGCCGATCGCACGATTGCCGTGCAACCGCTGCTGATCCCGCAGTCGATGCAGGCCGACCCAATCGAAATCGGCACGGTGGAAGAAGAACGCGACACGCTCGACGCACTCGGCTTCGATCTCGCCGTGCTGTCGCCGACCACACTCGCCATCCGCGCCGTACCGGCGCTGCTGAAAGACGCCGATCTGCAGGCGCTGGCGCGCGCGGTGCTCTCCGACCTGCATGCATTCGGCGGCTCGCGCGTACTGACCGAACGTCAGCACGAACTGCTCGGCACGCTCGCCTGCCATCACGCGGTGCGCGCTAACCGGCGTCTGACGCTCGACGAAATGAACGCGCTGCTGCGTCAGATGGAGGCCACCGAGCGCGCCGATCAATGCAATCACGGACGTCCCACGTGGTATCAGTTGACGCTGTCCGATCTCGATCGGCTGTTCATGCGTGGTCAGTGACGTGACGCCGCTGCAACGCGCGCCGGGTTGCCTATGACTTCACGCATAGCCACGACAATCCCGTGCCTGCTCGGCCCGACCGCATCCGGCAAAACCGCCGCTGCGCTGGCGCTCGCCGCACGGCATCCGGTGGAAATCATCAGTGTCGATTCGGCGCTGGTCTATCGCGAGATGGATATCGGCACCGCCAAACCGACCGCCGAAGAGCGTGCGGTGGCGCCGCATCATCTGATCGATATCGTCGATCCCACCGGCAGCTATTCCGCTGCGCAGTTTCGCGCCGACACCTTGCGGCTGACCGGCGAGATCCACGCGCGCGGGCGCCTGCCGTTGCTGGTCGGCGGCACCATGCTGTACTACAAGGCGCTCACCCAGGGACTCAACGATCTGCCGGCCGCCGACGCCGACCTGCGCGCCACACTCGACGCCGACGCCGCACGCGAGGGCTGGCCGGCCATGCATGCGCGGCTTGCCGCTGTCGATCCCGTGACGGCTGCGCGCCTCGCGCCGAACGATTCGCAGCGGATTCAGCGGGCGCTTGAGGTCTTTATGCTGACCGGGCAAGCCATGTCCGCCTTGCTGGCCGCGCCTGCCCGAGTGGATGACGCCGCAGCCGCGTGGCGCTTCGTGCCGATTGCGCTGGAGCCGTCCGATCGCGGCGTGCTCCACGCGCGCATCGAGAAACGCTTCGATGCGATGCTGGCCAGCGGTTTCGTCGATGAAGTGGTGAAGTTGCGCGAACGCGGCGACTTATCGCCCGAGATGCCGTCCATGCGTTGCGTGGGCTACCGGCAAGTCTGGGAATATCTGGACGGCGCCGTCGACTATTCGACCATGCGCGATAAGGGTGTCTTTGCGACCCGGCAGTTGTGCAAGCGGCAGCTCACATGGCTGCGAAGCATGACAGAGCGAGTGGTGGTGGACTGCTGCGATCCGCACGCGACGGGGCGGGTGCTTGAAGCGATTGAAGCGTTGCTTTGAAACTTTGCTGCGTTGAAGCTTTAAACCCGCGCGGCGCCGGCTAATCGCACGCCACGCGGTCTAACAAGCCTTTAGACCACTACGGTCTGAGCCTCACCGGCCGCGCTTTCGCGAATCACGCCGATCTTCCAGACCTGCTCGCCGGCTGCGGACAGCAGACCGATTGCCGCATCGGCATCCGCAGCCGACACCACCACGGCCATGCCGATCCCGCAGTTGAACACGCGGTGCATTTCCGCGTCCGCCACGCCACCGTGTTTCTGCAGCCACGAAAACAGCGGCGGCAACGGCCAGCCACGATGATCCAGCTCAGCCGTCAGGCCTTCACGCAACACGCGCGGAATGTTCTCGACCAGCCCGCCGCCTGTGATGTGCGCCATGCCCTTCACCGCGATCTGCTGCATCAGCGCCAGCAGCGGCTTCACGTAAATATGTGTGGGCGCCATCAGCGCGTCGGCGAGCGAGCGGCCGTCAAAATCCGCGTTCAGATCAGGCTGCGCACGCTCGATGATCTTGCGCACCAGCGAAAAACCATTCGAATGAATGCCGCTCGAAGCCAGGCCCAGCACCACGTCGCCGGGAGCGATCGTGCTGCCGTCGATAATCTTGCTCTTTTCCACCGCGCCGACCGCGAAACCGGCCAGATCGTACTCGCCGTCCGGGTACATGCCCGGCATTTCCGCCGTCTCGCCGCCGATCAGCGCGCAACCCGACAGTTCGCAGCCGTACGCGATCCCCTTCACCACCGTTGCCGCCGTGCCGACGTCCAGCTTGCCGCAGGCGAAGTAATCCAGGAAGAACAGCGGCTCCGCGCCCTGCACGAGAATGTCGTTCACGCTCATCGCCACCAGGTCCTGGCCGACTGTGTCGTGCTTGTTCAGCTGAAAAGCGAGGCGCAGCTTGGTGCCGACGCCGTCGGTGCCGGACACGAGCACCGGCTCCTTATACTTCTTCGGCACTTCGAACAGCGCGCCGAACCCGCCGATGCCGCCCAGCACGCCGTCGCGCATCGTCTTTTTGGCAAAGGGCTTGATTGCGTCGACAAGGGCGTCGCCCGCGTCGATGTCCACGCCGGCGTCGCGATACGACAAACCTTGGGCCGAATCAGTTGAATTCGGGGCGGATTTCGGTTGATTCATGGGGACGAGCTCGAAGGTCGGTAAAATGCGATTTTACCCGATGCCGGCCCTCTGGCTGGAATTTGAATCATCCGGTCCGACGACACCTGGGAAACAACCTTGCAAGAAAACTCCTCGATTCTGACGCCTGTCCAGCGCCGCGCCTTCACCTGGCTAGCCATTGCGCTAGGCATCGGCATTCTGCTCTGGCTGCTGAGTCCGGTCCTCACGCCGTTTCTGCTCGGTGCGATTCTCGCGTACATTCTGCAGCCGGGCGTCGCGTGGATGGTGCGCCGGCGCGTGCCGCGCGGTCTGGCCGCCTTGCTGATGATGCTGCTCTTCACGCTGCTGATGACACTGCTCGTCCTGCTGGTGCTGGCCGTCGTGCAGAAAGAAGGGCCGCAGCTGCGGCAGCAGGTGCCGGTGCTGTTCGCGCATGTGAACGCGTGGCTGCAACCCAAGCTGGCCTTGCTGGGACTGGCCGATTCGCTCGATTTCGCCAGCATCCGCGATCTCGTGATGGGGCAGCTCGAAGGCAGCGCGCAGACCGTCGCGCTGTATGCATGGACCTCCATCCGCACGAGCGGCAATGTGATGATAACGGTGGTCGGCAACGTGGTGATGGTGCCGCTCGTGCTGTTCTACCTGCTGTACGACTGGAACCGCATGCTCGCCCGCATGCAGACCGTGGTGCCGCGCCGCTGGCTCGACAAGACGCTGCAACTCGCGCACGACATGGACCAGATGCTGTCGCAATACCTGCGCGGCCAGTTGCTCGTGATGGGCGTGCTCGCCGCATACTACGCAATTGCGCTGAGCCTCGCGCGCTTCGAGATCGCGTTGCCGGTCGGCATCTTTACAGGACTCGCGGTGTTCATCCCGTACATCGGTTTTGCGACCGGTCTCGCGTTGGCGCTCCTCGCGGCGCTGCTGCAATTCGGCGACTGGTACGGCTTCGGCGCGGTTGCGCTGATCTACGGTGTCGGCCAGATCCTGGAGAGCTTTTTTCTCACGCCGCGCCTCGTAGGCGAACGGATCGGCCTGCACCCGCTCGCGGTGATCTTCGCGTTGCTCGCGTTCGGGCAGCTGTTCGGCTTTTTCGGCGTATTGCTGGCACTGCCGGTCAGCGCGATTCTGTCGGTCGCCACGCGCGAGTTGCGGCAAAGCTATCTGGCGAGCTCGCTTTATAAGAACTGACTGCCTGTTGACTATTCCGGCCCGTGCTGCGGGCCGCTTGCGGCCCAAGCCTCATTTTCGGCATTAACCTACTGTGCTTCGTCAACTGACGCTCGATCTCGGCACCCCGCCGCCATCGACATTCGACAATTTCTTCGCCGGCGCCAACGCCGAGCTGGTCACGCGCTTGCGTGAGCTCGACAACGCGCTGGCGGCCGGGCCGGTCGCCGATCGCACTTTCTACATCTGGGGCGAGTCCGGCAGCGGCCGCACGCACCTGTTGCAGGCGCTCGTGCACGAAGCGCCGCCGGGGCACGCACGCTTCGCCGGCCCGCAGAGCAGCCTCGCCGCCTTCAGCTTCGACCCCCGCGTCGCCCTCTATGCGATCGACGATTGCGACGCCCTGTCGGCCGCGCAGCAGATCGCCGTCTTCAACCTGTTCAACGAAGTGCGCGCGCATCCCACCAGCGCACTGGTCGCCGCGGGCAACGCGCCGCCCATCGGCATGACGGTACGCGAGGATTTGCGCACGCGCCTCGGCTGGGGCCTCGTGTTCCATCTCACGCCGCTGCCGGACGAAGACAAGGCCGCGGTGCTCAAACACGCGGCGCGCGAGCGCGGCATCATGCTCGCCGACGACGTGCCGGCCTACCTGCTCACGCACTTTCGCCGCGACATGCCGAGCCTGATGGCGCTGCTCGACGCGCTCGACCGCTTCTCGCTCGAACAGAAACGCGCGGTCACGCTGCCGCTGTTGCGCACCATGCTGGCTTCGCCCGACGCCGAAGAACGGCGCGGCGGGCCCGCCTCATCCGCTTCATCCGCCTCACCCGCCGCTTCAAGTAAAATAGGCCCCCATGGCTAACCTCGCACTCTTCGATCTCGACCACACGCTCATCCCCACCGACAGCGACCACGAATGGGGCCGCTTCATGGTGAAACACGGCATGGTCGACGCCGAAAACTTCGCCCGTGAAAATGACCGCTTTTTCGCCGACTACAAAGCCGGCAAGCTCGACATTCACGCCTATCTGATCGCCATGCTCACGCCGCTTTCCAGATACACGCGCGCGCAGCTCGCCGACTTTCACGCGCAGTACATGCACGAAGTCATCAAGCCGGCAATCTTCCCCGCCGCGCTGGAACTGGTGAAGCAGCACCGCGAAGCCGGCGACCTCTGCTGCGTGGTCACCGCCACCAACGAATTCATCACCCGGCCGATCGCGCAGGCATTCGGCGTCGACACGCTGATCGCCTGCGAAGCGGAAACCGTCGACGGCGAGCCGCATTCGCCGTACACCGGCCGCCCCACCGGCACGCCGAGCTACAAGGAAGGCAAGATCGTGCGCACCGAAGCGTGGCTCGCCTCGCTCGGCAAGACGTGGAGCGACTTCGAGCACAGCTATTTCTATAGCGATTCGCGCAACGACATCCCGCTGCTCGAAAAAGTCACGGACCCGATCGCGACCAATCCCGACGACACATTGCGCGCCCATGCGCAGGCCAAAGGCTGGCGCATCCTCGAACTCTTCCAACCCTCGTGATCAAAAAATTTATCCGCAAGCTATTCGGCCAGGACACGGCACCCGCTGACGACACCCTGCCCGCCGAAGCCGAAGCAGACCAAACCGGCCACGCACCGGCGCGCACTCCGTCAGGCGCTGGAGCGCGCCGCAAGCCGGCCCGCTCCAGCGCGCCCGCGAAAGCGGTGCGCGACCCGGACGTGCCGGTCATCATTCCGCACGACGTGCACGGCATCGACCAGGCGCTGATCTCGAGGAACGCGATTCGCGTGACCGAGGGTCTGCAACAGGCGGGGCACCGCGCGTTCATCGTCGGCGGTGCGGTGCGCGATCTACTGCTCGGCATCAAGCCGAAAGACTTCGACGTCGCGACCGACGCCACGCCCGAACAGGTGCAGAAGCTGTTCCGCCGCGCGCGCATCATCGGCCGCCGGTTTCAGATCGTGCACGTGCAGTTCGGCCAGGAGATCATCGAGACCTCCACGTTCCGCGCGCTGGTCGATCCGCCTGCGGCAGACGCCGCGCCGCCGCGCCGCCTGAAACGCGACGAGCTCGACCGCCGCACGCATGCGGTGGACGCAAGCGGCCGCGTGCTGCGCGACAACGTGTGGGGCGAACAGCACGAAGACGCTACGCGCCGCGACTTCACGATCAACGCGATGTATTACGATCCGGCCACGCAAACCGTGCTGGATTATCACAACGGCATGGCCGACATGCGCGCACGCCTGTTGCGCATGATCGGCGACCCGGCCACGCGCTACCGCGAAGATCCGGTGCGCATGCTGCGCGTGGTGCGTTTCGCGGCGAAGCTCGACTTCGAGATCGAGGACAGCACCCGCGAGCCGATCGCCGGCATGGCCGATCTGATCAACAACGTGCCCGCCGCGCGTCTCTTCGACGAGATGTTGAAGCTGATGCTCTCGGGCCATGCGCTCGCGTGTCTGAAACGTCTGCGCCAGGAAGGCCTGCATCATGGCCTGCTGCCTCTGCTCGACGTGGTGCTCGAACAGCCCATCGGCGAGAAATTCATCACGCTCGCGCTGAACAACACGGATGCCCGCGTGCGCGCCGGCAAGCCAGTGTCGCCGGGCTTCCTGTTCGCCACGCTGTTGTGGCACGACGTGCAGCAGCGCTGGCAAAAATTTGAAGCGAACGGCGAATATCCCGTGCCCGCCCTGCATCGTGCGATGGACGAAGTCCTCGACATGCAAACGGAGAAACTCGCGATCCACAAGCGCTTCTCGTCGGACATGCGCGAGATCTGGGGGCTGCAATTGCGTCTCGAGAAACGCTCCGGAAGAAGTGCGGTGAAGCTGCTGGAACACCAAAGATTTAGAGCGGGGTATGATTTCCTCCTGTTGCGCTGCGAATCAGGCGAACTCGATGAGTCGGTCGGTGCGTGGTGGACGGAGTTCATAGAAGGAGACATCGCCGCCCGTGAGACATTGCTCACGCAAGGCGGGAAGGACCGAAGCCCCAGAAAACGACGGCGGCGCAGCAGTGGCGCCAGAAACCGCAAACCGGGCGACGGATTGGAGGGCGGCACGCCAGCCGAACGCACAGCCGACGAAGCAGGCCATGACGGCCCGCGCGAAGACTGACACAGCGTTCACTGAAGCCGTCGAACGACAGTTGCAGGAAGTTATGCCATGACGGTTGCTTATCTCGGCCTCGGCGCGAATCTCGGGGACGCGCGCCAGACCCTGAAAGACGCGGTGGTGTGCCTCGCACAACAGCACACCATCACCGTGCTCGCCAAGTCGAGCCTGTATCGCACTGCCCCGATCGACGCGGGCGGTGACGACTATTTCAACTGCGTCGTGAAGGTCGATACGACGCTCCCCGTGCGGCATCTGCTTGCGCTATGCCACAAGATCGAGCACCAGTTCGGCCGCGAGCGGCCGTTCCGCAACGCGCCGCGCACGCTCGACCTGGACATCCTGCTATTCGGCGATCAATCGATCGACGAAGCCGATCTCATCGTGCCGCATCCTCGCCTGATCGAACGCGCTTTTGCGCTCGTGCCGCTCGTCGAGATCGACTCCGCCTTGATCATTCCGCAACACGGCCGCGTCGAGGCGCTGCTCAGTAAGGTGAGCGACCAACGCATCGAGAAGGTGAAAGGACCTTGCCAGTGTCCTATGCTCAATGCATTGACCGCCGGTGAAGACGCTGCCGGCAAGGGCCGCTGCGAATGAATTCATCGCCGCTCACCGTCACGGCGCCGCAGTTGCGGCCGCCGTTCGGCTATCTCGCGATCGAAGGGCCGATCGGCGTCGGCAAGACGTCGCTCGCACGGCGCCTTGCGCAGCGCTGGTCGATGCAGGAACTGTTCGAACGCCCGCAAGACAATCCATTTCTCGAACGCTTTTACCGCGACACCGCGCGTTACGCGTTGCCCACGCAATTGCACTTCGCCTTGCAGCGCGCGCAGCAGGCTCAGGACGTGAGCGCGGCGCACCTGTCGGGCACGCCGCTGATCGCCGATTTCATGACGCAGAAGAACGACATCTTCGCGCGTCTGACGCTGCAGGAAGACGAGTGGCAACTGTATCGCGCGCTTGCCGCGCGGCTCGAAGTCAGCGCGCCCGCGCCTGACTTCGTGGTCTATCTGCAGGCGAGCCCCGAGGTGCTGTTTGCGCGCATCCAGAAGCGCGCGGTGCCTATGGAGCTACAGATTTCCGACGCCTATCTGCACGCGCTGTGCGACGCGTACAACGAGTTCTTCTATCACTACGACCGCACGCCCGTGCTGACGGTCAACGCCGAACACCTGAATCCGCTCGACTCGGACGCGGACCTTGCGCTGCTTGCCGAACGCATTGAAACCATGCGCGGCCGCAAGGAATTCTTTGTCAAAGGCACGTCGCTCTGAGCGGCGCGGCCACCTCTTTTTTCTCAACGGATTGACCCATGACCTATTTGCAGGAAGCGAGCCGGAACGCCGTCACCGTGCCGAAACTGCAGGCAATGCGCGACGCCGGCGAAAAAATCGCCATGCTCACCTGTTACGACGCGAGCTTTGCCGCGCTGCTGGATCGCGCGGGTGTCGACGTGCTGTTGATCGGCGATTCGCTCGGCAATGTGCTGCAAGGCCAGACCACTACCCTGCCCGTGTCGCTTGCCGACATCGCATATCACACGGCTAGCGTGGCGCGCGCGCGGCCCGCGGCGCTGATCGTGGCCGACTTGCCGTTCGGCACTTACGGCACGCCGGAAGATGCCTTCAGAAGCTCGGCCGAATTGATGCGTGCCGGCGCGCAGATGGTGAAGCTCGAGGGCGGCGAATGGCTCGCGGACACAGTGCGCTTCCTGGTGGAGCGCTCGATTCCCGTGTGCGCGCACGTCGGCCTTACGCCGCAATCCGTGCATGCATTCGGCGGCTTCAAGGTGCAAGGCAAGACCGAGGCTGGTGCGACGCAGTTGCTGCGCGACTCGCTCGCCGTGCAGGCGGCCGGCGCGCAACTGATCGTGATGGAAGCAATTCCGACGCTGCTCGCAAGCGACGCCACGAAGCAACTGCGCATTCCGACGATCGGCATTGGCGCGGGTCTGGATTGCTCGGGTCAGGTGCTGGTGCTGCACGACATGCTGGGCATTTTCCCCGGCAAACGCCCGCGCTTCGTGAAGGATTTCATGCAGGGGCAACCGAGTATTCTGGCGGCCGTGGAAGCGTATGTCGCCGCGGTGAAGGACGGTTCGTTTCCCGGACCGGAGCACACGTTCTGAATTTCAACCGATAGGAAATCGGACAAAACGGGCCTTTTCGCACCCATTTTGGTTTGCATCCGGGATCTCATCTCATGCAAAGCCGGCCGTCTTTCTTCGTCTACCTTTTGACGCGGCACTGGACCGGTTGGATGGACCGACTGCTGCATGTTCTTCGTGGCTGAAATGCCGGCGGGGCGAGGCAAAGCCTTCCCGCCCGCCCGTAGCGTCTAATCGCTCAGTCCACGAGCCGCGCCGGCACGGCGCCTCGCAGCGCGTTGCACACCATCAGCGCTTCGGCGTTTTGCAGATCGGCGCGGGTCAGCACACGTTCGGCCGCTTGCAGGCCCGACGCTTCGTCAAGCAGAACGCTGCGCATCACGCCGGGCAATACGCCCGACGCAAGCGGCGGAGTCCACCAGCGCCCCGCCAACTTCACGAAGACATTCGACCGGCCGCCCTCGGTTAACTCGCCTTGCGCGTTAAAGAACAGCGTGTCGAACGCGCCCTTCGCTTCGGCTTCGCGCCAGCCACGATCGTATTCGGCGCGACGTGTGGTTTTGTGGCGCAGCAGCAGGTCGCCGGCGTCGGTTGCAGGGAAAGCATGATCGGGCCCAAGCAACACGCCGACAGTCGATTCAGCTAACGGCGCCAGCACCGCCGCGGTGATTCGCGCCGTGCCGTTTTTGCCCAGCGCAAGCCGCATACGATGCGGAGTATTTGCGGGCAGCGACGCACACTTCGCCGCGACCTCGGCGCCAATGACGTTTGCGTCGTCGAGTTTGAAGCCGAGCGCCGCAGCGCTCGACGCGAGTCGCGCCAGATGGCGCGATAGATGCCGCACGCCCTCTTCGCGCGTTGCATACATCGTTTCGAAGAGCTCGAAACCCGGCTCGGCGTTGGTCAGAAAGCGGGTTTTCAATTGACACTCCGCGTATTCGTCGGCGGCGACGCTGTCGAGCACGATGCCCGCACCAATGCCCATCCTGCCTTTCAGTTGACCGTTTTGCGCCCAGCGGCTCAACGTCAACGTGCGAATCGCGACGGAGAGGCAGAAATCGCCACAAGCGGTTTCGTTCGCAGCGGAGGCGGGTGTGTCCGCACCCGTGGCGTCGGCGGTCGCTGAGGGCGCATCCAGCCAGCCAATGGCGCCGGTATAGAGCCCACGCGGCGTGCTTTCGAGTTCATCGATCAATTGCATCGTGCGATGCTTCGGCGCACCCGTGATCGATCCACAGGGAAACAGCGCGCGCAGCAGCCCGGCGAACGAGGTGCCGGGCCGCAGCATCGCATGCACCGTCGAGGTCATCTGCCAGACCGTCGCATAGGGCTCGACCGAAAAGAGCGCGGGCACCTTGACCGAGCCGGTTTGGGCCACGCGCGACAGATCGTTGCGCAACAGATCGACGATCATCACGTTTTCGGCGCGGTTTTTCGGATCGTGGCCGAGGAATTCGGCCGCGCTCCGGTCAACCGCCGGGTCGTCCGAGCGCGGCGCCGTGCCTTTCATCGGCCGCGCATGCAACATCGCGCCCTGCTTTTCAACGAAGAGTTCCGGCGAGCACGACAGCACCCAATCACCAGCCGGCAATGCGATGAGCGCACCGTACCGTACCGGCTGACGCGCTCTCAGCCGCCGATACAGCGCCGTGGGCGAGCCGAACACATCGAAGCCGAGCCGATACGTGTAGTTGACTTGATACGATTCGCCCGCCTGCAGGGCCGCGTGGATCGCGCCGATCGCCGCGTTGAACTGCGCCGGATCGACGCTCGCGCGCACGTTGGCCGTGCCCGCCACCGAAGGTTCGACCGCGCCTTCGTCGCGCGCCATTAGCCACGCGCCGACCTGTTCTCGCGAACGCTTTTCACAATGTTCGAACAATAAAAAACGCAGCGTGGCATCGCCACGCTGCGTTTTCAGAGACCGGTGCGACTTTATGTCGAGAAGATTCCGGCCGAACTCATAGTCGGCGAGCACGACGGCATGCAAGCCACGCCGCGTTTGCGCAGCCACGCTCTCGCACACGGCTTCGAGTTGCGCGGCTTGCGTACACACCCGCTCATGCACAAAACCCGTGTACAGACGACTCGAGGGGCGCGCCGCCGTTGCGTCGCAATCGTCGAGCAACGCAAAAACCGCGCTGTGCTCATCTGCCGTCATACCGACCGCCAAGTTCAAACTGTCATTAATCGAAGAAGCTCTTCACCCGGTCGAACCAGCTTTTGCTTTGCGGGCTATGCCGCGAGCCGCCCTCAACGAGCGCCTTCTCGAACTGCTTGAGCAGATCGCGCTGCGGCTCGGTGAGCTTGACCGGCGTTTCGACCTGCACGTGCACGTACAGATCGCCGGCAATACTCGAACGCAACCCCTTGATGCCCTTGCCACGCAGACGGAACGTCTTACCCGACTGCGTGCCCTCCGGCACGGTAAAGCTGGCGCGGCCCGCGAGCGTCGGCACCTCGATCTCGCCGCCGAGTGCCGCGGTGGTGAACGGAATCGGCATCTGGCAGTGCAGATCGTCGCCGTCGCGCTCGAACACCGAGTGCTGCTTGATGTGAATCTCGACGTACAGGTCGCCCGACGGCCCGCCGTTGATACCCGGCTCGCCGTTGCCGGCCGAACGGATCCGCATGCCGTCGTCGATTCCTGCCGGGATCTTCACTTCCAGCGTCTTGGTTTCCTTCACCTTGCCCGCGCCGTGGCAATGGCCGCACGGGTCGGGAATGTAGGTGCCGGTGCCGTGGCACTTCGGGCAGGTTTGCTGAATGCTGAAGAAGCCCTGCGACATCCGCACCGAACCCGAACCGCTACAGGTCGGGCAGGTTTCCGGCTTGGTGCCGGGCTTGGCGCCCGAACCGTGGCAGACCTCGCACGACACCCAGCTCGGCACGCGAATCTGCGTGTCGTAGCCGTGCGCGGCCTGTTCCAGCGTGATTTCCATGCTGTAGCGCAAATCGGCGCCGCGATACACCTGCGGGCCCGCGCGGCCGCCACCGCCGCGTGCGGCGCCACCGGCCGCCTGGCCGAAGATGTCGCCGAAAATATCGCCGAATGCATCGGCAAAACCGCCAAAACCTTGTGCGCCGGCACCGCCCATGTTCGGATCGACACCCGCGTGGCCGTACTGATCGTACGCGGCACGCTTTTGCGAGTCCGAGAGCATTTCATAGGCTTCCTTCACCTCTTTGAAATGCCCTTCCGCATCCTTGTTGCCCGGATTGCGGTCAGGGTGGTGCTTCATCGCCAGCTTGCGATAAGCCTTCTTGATTTCGTCGTCGCTCGCGTTCTTTGCGACGCCCAGAACCTCGTAGTAATCCCGTTTCGCCATATCGGTTCAACGCCACTCGCGCAATGCGACGCGGTGGCTCCTCTTGAATGCTGGAGTCTCACGACTCGTCCGGCCGCTGTTTCATGCCCCTTCAACACGGCCTGAAAACAACGCCCTCCATAAAACAAATGTGCCCGGAGAGCCCCGAAAGGCTCGCCAGGCGCGATAACCGCTTTCGCACGTTCATGTCGCCCGGTTGGACGCAATCCCTTGTGCAGCCGGGCCGCACACATTGCTGTGTGCGGCTTTACGGTCGAAATGCGACCTGGCTTTAGTCTTTCTTGACTTCCTTGAACTCGGCGTCGACCACGTCGTCCTGCTGCTGGCTCGCGCCACCAGCCGATGCACCCGCGCCGCCCGCACCCGCCGCGCCTGCTGCCGCGGCTTCAGCACCTTGCGCAGCCTGCATGTCGGCGTACATCTTCTCGCCCATCTTCTGCGAGGCGGTGGCGACCACTTCGATCTTGGCTTCGATCGTGGCCTTGTCGCTCGAACCGCTCTTCAGCGTTTCTTCGAGATCCTTCAGCGCGGTTTCGATCTTTTCCTTCTCGCCGGCTTCCAGCTTGTCGCCATATTCGGTGAGCGCCTTCTTCGTGCTGTGGACCAGCGCGTCGCCCTGGTTGCGGGCATCGGCCAACTCACGCAGCTTGTGATCTTCTTCGGCGTTCGCTTCGGCGTCCTTCACCATCTTCTCGATTTCGGCTTCGGACAGACCCGAGTTCGCCTTGATCGTGATGCGGTTTTCCTTGCCGGTCGCCTTGTCTTTCGCGCCGACGTGCAGAATGCCGTTCGCGTCGATGTCGAAGCTCACCTCGATCTGCGGCGTGCCGCGTGGTGCCGGCGGAATGCCTTCCAGGTTGAACTCGCCCAGCAGCTTGTTGCCGGCTGCCATTTCGCGTTCGCCCTGGAACACCTTGATCGTCACGGCGCCCTGATTGTCGTCAGCCGTCGAGTAGACCTGCGCGTGCTTGGTCGGGATCGTGGTGTTCTTGTTGATCATCTTCGTCATCACGCCGCCGAGCGTTTCGATGCCGAGCGACAGCGGGGTCACGTCGAGCAGCAGAACGTCCTTGCGGTCGCCCGACAACACCTGACCCTGGATCGCGGCGCCAACGGCCACGGCTTCGTCCGGGTTCACGTCACGGCGCGGATCCTTGCCGAAGAACTCCTTGACCTTTTCCTGCACCTTCGGCATGCGGGTCATACCGCCGACCAGAATCACGTCGTCGATTTCGCCGACCTTCACGCCTGCGTCCTTGATCGCCACGCGGCACGGTTCGATGGTGCGTTCGATCAGCTCTTCAACCAGCGCTTCCAGCTTCGCACGCGTGATTTTCAGGTTCAAATGCTTCGGACCCGACGCGTCGGCCGTGATGTACGGCAGGTTGATTTCGGTTTGCTGGCTCGAGGACAGCTCGATCTTGGCCTTTTCAGCCGATTCCTTCAGGCGTTGCAGCGCGAGCACGTCTTTCGACAGATCGACGCCCTGCTCTTTCTTGAACTCGCCGATGATGTAATCGATGATGCGCTGGTCGAAGTCTTCACCGCCGAGGAACGTATCGCCGTTCGTGGACAGCACTTCGAACTGCTTTTCACCGTCGACATCCGCGATTTCGATGATCGACACGTCGAACGTACCGCCACCCAGGTCATACACCGCGATCTTGCGGTCGCCCTTTTCGTTCTTGTCGAGGCCGAAAGCCAGAGCAGCCGCGGTCGGTTCGTTGATGATCCGCTTCACCTCCAGACCGGCGATACGGCCTGCATCTTTGGTTGCCTGACGCTGGCTGTCGTTGAAGTACGCGGGAACCGTGATCACCGCCTCGGTGACCGGCTCGCCGAGATAGTCTTCAGCGGTCTTCTTCATCTTGCGCAGCACTTCCGCGGAGATTTGCGGCGGAGCGAGCTTCTGGTCGCGCACTTCGACCCATGCGTCGCCGTTATCGGCCTTGATGATCTTGTACGGCATCAGGCCGATGTCTTTCTGCACTTCTTTTTCTTCGAAGCGACGGCCAATCAGGCGCTTGACTGCGTACAACGTGTTCTTCGGGTTCGTGACCGACTGACGCTTCGCAGGCGCGCCGACGAGAATCTCGCCGTCTTCCATGTAAGCGATGATCGACGGCGTGGTGCGCGCGCCTTCCGAGTTCTCGATCACCTTGACCGAATTGCCTTCCATGATCGCCACGCACGAGTTGGTCGTGCCGAGGTCGATGCCGATGATTTTGCCCATTTTTACTAATCTCCTGACTTTGATCGCTGCGGGAATCGCCTTGTTTGCCTAGCTGGCGGTAAGGCGATCCGCTCTCAATTCCTACCTGCACTCAACATAAGTGCGTCCGCATCGTTTTCAAGACCTCTTTTGCGATGCGGTCTTTAATTTTTTTCAATCGGGCGAACTTTTGCCCAGATTTACTCCATCAGCTTGCGCGCCGGCGGTTTTTGCAGCGTTTTTCTCAGCATTACCTGCCCGGATCTTCTCCCGCGCGGCCGCGACCGCGGCCTGGAACTGCCCGAGGCCGTGCCAGCCGGTTGCCCGGCCGAGCCGCTTGCCGCGGTAAAAGAAGAACCATGTTGGCACCCCGTGCAGCATGAAGCGCCGGCCCAGCTCGCGATGCTCGTAAACGTTGCTGTGAAACCATTTGAGGCCGAGTGCGCGAATCGCGTCCGGCTGCGCCAGCATCGCCTTCTTGGCGATCTCGCAATTGAAGCAGTCGAAACCCCAGAAAAACACCACGGCCAGTTCATCCCCGGCTTCGGCGAGCGCCGCGTCGAATGACGCGGCGCTCAACTCCTGCATGCCGAAGACCGCGAACGCGGTGGCGTCGACGGGAATGTTGGCCATGACGGCGCCTGCCGGACGAAACGGCTTACGAAGCCCGGCGGTGCTTACTTCGGGGCCGCGACGGTCACGAGTGCCGGACGCAGCACCCGATCGGCAATCACGAAGCCCTTTTGCAGCACGGCCACCACGGTGTTCGGCTCCTGGTCGGCCGGCACCATGGAAATGGCTTGATGGCGATGCGGGTCGAACTTCTCGCCCACCGGATTCAGGGCGACGACGCGGCCCTTTTCCAGTGCGCCGGTGAGCTGGCGCAGCGTGAGTTCGACGCCTTCGCGCACCTTCGCAGGATCGTCGGACGAGTGCGCGACGGCTGCTTCGAGGCTGTCGATCACCGGCAGCAGATGCTCGGCAAAACTCTCGATCGCAAACTTGTGCGCCTTGGCGACGTCTTCCTGAGCGCGGCGGCGCACGTTCTCGGTCTCGGCCTTGGCCCGCAGGAAGCTTTCCTGCAACTCGGCGATCTTTGCCTGAGCCTCGGCGAGTGCAGCCTGCTCGGCGCTCGCCGGCGAGTCGGTCGCCGCGTTCGCCGCTGCTTCCTGTTGAGGTGCCGCGGCCTCGGCGGCCTGGCGCGCGGTTTCTTCGGCGGGCTTAGGATTCTGGCTCGTCGGGTTCTCTTGCGTGTTTTCCATGTCGCTGAAAGTCGTTAAAAAGTGAAAGCGAGGTAAAAGCCGGCGGTGACGGCAGCGCAAAAAACCTGGCGCGGTTTGTGCGTTGCAAAATCGCGACAGACAACTTCGCGAGCCACCGCAAATCAACACGGCAGATGAGGCCGGAAATAACCATTTCAAGCGGCTCTCCCGGATCTTTTCGTATCATGGCCGAACGGCGGAAACGCCCGGTTACAACCATTATTGCGGCGCAATCAGATTGAGATTGAGTGCGGACTGCAAGTGGCCTATGCTCCAATAAAGCATCGGAAAAGACGCGTTAACCCTAATCTGACGTAAGCCTTTCCGACATATTGCAATTCCACCCGATTCGCCCGTCTTTCTCCTGAACCTTCCCTAGGGGAGCACCGTGAAACTGACCTTTGCAATCTCGGTGGTCGCATTGGTACTGATTGCGGGCACCACGACCATCTGCATGTCCGGGGCTGTCAACGATCACACTACCGAATACGGCGGTGTGCACGCAACCATGGAACAGCTGTTCAACCCCCACCTGAAAGTTTGTCGATAGTGCGCCGGTCGCGCTTGGTCGGCCGGCCGTGCAATGCGGCCGCCGGTTCGCGATACGTCTTGCGCCGCTCCTGTTCGACCTGCCGCTTCACCCTGCTCTCTTCGGTTTCCGCATAAAGCGTTTGTGCGACGCTCGCCGGGCCGCGCACGTCGCACATGCCCAGCACCGCCACTTGCCACACAATCCGCTCTATCTCGATCTCGACCAGGTCGCCGACGCGCACGTCTTTGGCCGGCTTGACGCTGGCGCCGTCAATGCGCACATGCCCTTTTTCGACGGCCGCCGCCGCGAGCGAACGCGTCTTGAAGAAGCGCGCCGCCCAAAGCCATTTGTCGATGCGCAGTTTCGCGCCCGCTTCGGTTGAAATCCCGTAATTCATGAGCCTGTTCAAGCTCCTGTCGTATGCGGCACCGGCAGCGCCTGCACCGGCCAGCCCTGCAGATTCTGCGCGACGATTTCCCCCAACGCGGCAATCCACGCCTGCGACGCATTCAGGCAGGCAATCCGATGGAAATCCTTGCCGCCCGCATGCAGGAATTCGTCGCGCACTTCCATGCCGATTTCCTCGATGGTTTCAAGGCAGTCGGCAGTGAAGCCCGGACAGAACACATCGGCGCGCCGCACGCCCGCCGCGCCCAATTCTTTGAGCGTGGGCGCCGTGTACGGCTGCAACCACTCGGCCTTGCCGAAACGCGACTGGAACGTAATGCGGCATTCCACCGGCGTCAGTTCGAGCGCCTGCATCAGCAGCGCGCCGGTTTGCTGGCATTGCTCGTGGTATGGGTCGCCGAGATCCAGCGTGCGTTTGGGCACGCCGTGAAAACTCAGCACCAGCTTGTCGCCCGCGGCGAAATCCGGCCGGCCGTGCTGATGCCAATATTGATGCACCTGCGCGGCAAGCGCCGCAATGTAGGCCGGATGATCGGCGTACTGGCGCACCGTGCGGATTTCCGGCTGATTGCGCATGCGTTTGAGCGCCGAAAAGGCGTCGTCGAAAGCGGTAGCGGTGGTGGACGACGAATACTGCGGATACATGGGCATGAGCAGCACGCGTTCGGCACCCGCCAGCTTGAGCTGGTTCAGCATGGCCGGAATACCCGGCGTGCCGTAGCGCATCGCGTAATCGACGAGCACCGTGTAGTCGTTCAGTTGCAGCAGATGGCGCAAGCCCTCCACCTGCTTCTCAGTATGGACGCGCAGCGGTGAACCTTCCGGCATCCACACCGCGGCGTACTTCTTGGCGGAAGCGACGCCCCGAAACGGCAGAATCAGCAAACGCAAGATGATCTGCCAGAGCAGCGCCGGAATTTCGACCACGCGCGGATCGGATAGAAACTGCGCGAGATAGCGGCGGACCGCACGCGGCGTCGGCGCGTCGGGTGTGCCGAGATTGATCAGCAGCACAGCGACACGGTGTGACGTGGCGTTCTGTGAAGGCCGCTCGAGGTCGAAGCGCATAGGCAGCAGAGGTAACCCGCTCAGGCGGAGTGTCGGTTCAGGTGAGAACCATTATAGCGGCGTGGTGCATGCACCGGTCCGCCGGACACCCCTGGCCATTCGGCCAATTGGCAAGCCGTGCGCCGTCACGCATTATTCGTGGCTGGAACAGCCAACACCGGAAGCCGAAGCTATTTACTGCTGGCTGAGGGTCAGCGAAAGCAGGCGCGCGGTAATGTCCACAATCGGAATCACGCGGTTGTAGGCCATGCGGGTCGGTCCGATCACGCCCAAGGTGCCGACGATCTTGCCGTTCACCTCGTAAGGCGCGGTGACCACGCTCATTTCCTCGATCGGCACGAGATTCGACTCGCCGCCAATGAAAATCTGCACGCCCGCCGCGTGACTCGACACGTCGAGCAACTGAAGGAGACTGGTCTTTTGGTCGAACACATCGAACAGCTTGCGCAAGCGCGCCATGTCCGACGAAAGGTCGGCCACTTCGAGCAGGTTGCGCTCGCCCGAAATCAGCACGGTTTCGCCCGTGTCGGCTTCGTCCGTACTGGCCGTGACGGCGGCATGCATCAGCGTGGTCATGTCGCCGCGCAGTTCGTCGATTTCTTCGCGCAGGCGGCGGCGCACGTCGTCGAACGAGAGGCCCGCGAAGTGTGCGTTGATGTAGTTGGAGGCCTCGACAAGTTGCGACGGCGAGAAATCGCGCTGGGTCGCCATGATGCGGTTCTGCACGTCGCCTTCCGGCGTGACGATGATCAGCAGAATGCGTTTGTCCGACAAGCGCATGAACTCGATCTGCTTGAACACATGGCTGCGCCGCGGCGTGAGCACCACGCCGGCGAACTGCGAGAGGTTGGACAGCACGCTGGCCGCCGCGGCGACGATTTTCTGCGGCTCGCCCGCCTGCAGCGTGGTCTTGACGGTACGCATCACCGCTTCTTCGTCAGCGGCGGACTCCACCGTCAGCATGGTGTCCACGAACAGACGATAGCCGCGCGGCGTGGGAATGCGGCCCGCGGAAGTATGCGGACTGATCACGAGCCCCAGATCCTCGAGGTCGGACATCACGTTGCGGATCGTTGCGGGACTGAGTTCGAGACCCGAATAGCGCGACAACGTGCGCGAGCCGACCGGCTGACCTTCGGCGATGTAGCGCTCGATCAGCGTTTTGAGGAGGGTTTGTGCGCGAGGATCTAGCATGACGGAAAATTTTAGCTCAATGGCACGACTACCGCGAGCGCTAGGGGCGCCCATCCCTGACGAACGCGCCGCCGCTTGCCGCTGCGGCACGTTGCCTCCGGCCCGGCACGTTGGCCGGCGTTCAGCCCGGCGCGTTGCGGACCACGTCGCGGGCCGCCTTCCGGGCGGCCCGGCTGCCGGCACCCCGCCGCACTTTAACCGGCGCGCATGTCATCAAGGCTTCACCATTCTAACGATAATCGCGAGACGCGCTGGCGGCCCGCGCACGTCGGCTCGCCACCGGGTCTGCCCACGGTTCTTTTCAGGCCCCACCTATGGTGTAATGCCGGCATGCAAGTGACCAGCCAGTTCAAGACCGTCGCGCTCGTCGGGCGCAACAATACGCCGGGTATCGCCGAGCCGTTGACCGCGCTCGCCTTGTGCATCGCGAAGCGCGGCTTCGAGGTCGTGTTCGAAGCCGATACCGCCGCCGAGATCGGCGTCACCGACTACCCGGCGCTGCGCCCCGCCGAGATCGGCGCGCGCGCCGACGTGGCCGTGGTGCTGGGCGGCGACGGCACCATGCTCGGCATCGGCCGTCAGCTCGCGCCGTACCGTACGCCTTTGATCGGCATCAACCACGGGCGGCTTGGCTTCATTACCGACATTCCGATCTCCGACATGCGCGAGATCGTGCCGCAAATGCTGGCCGGCAATTTCGAACGCGAAGAACGCGTGCTGCTCGAAGCGCGCATCATGCGCGACGGCAACCCGATCTATCACGCGCTGGCCTTCAACGACGTGGTGGTCAACCGCAGCGGTTTCTCAGGCATGGCGGAGCTGCATGTCTCGGTAGATGGCCGCTTCATGTACAACCAGCGCTCGGACGGCCTGATCGTGGCCACGCCCACCGGCTCTACCGCTTATGCGCTGTCGTCGCAAGGGCCGATTCTGCATCCGCAATTGCAGGGCATCGTGCTGGTGCCGATTGCTCCGCACGCGCTGTCGAACCGTCCGATCGTGCTGCCGGACGATTCCAAGGTGAGCATCCAGATCGTCTCGGGGCGCGAAGTGAACGTCAATTTCGACATGCAGTCGTTCACCTCGCTCGAACTGAGCGACACGATCGAAGTGCGCCGCTCGCGTCATACGGTGCCCATGCTGCATCCCGTCGGCTACAGCTATTTCGCCACGCTGCGCAAGAAGCTGCACTGGAACGAATACCCGTCGCACGAAGAAGACCCCAAGCCCTGAGCGGCGAGGCCACCGGAACGCGAACGCCGCCGCTGCCGAACCCTGACCACCAAGCTCATCAGACGACCTCCATGCTTCGCCACCTCTCGATACGCGACTTCGTCATCGTCGCCGCGCTCGATCTCGAATTCGACACCGGCTTCACTGTTTTTTCCGGCGAAACCGGCGCCGGCAAGTCGATCCTGATCGACGCGCTGGCGCTCGCGCTCGGCGCCCGTGCCGATGCGAACGTCGTGCGCACCGGCGAAAGCCGCGCGGACATCACGGCGGAATTCGAGACCCATGCGCAGGTCGAGCAATGGCTCGACGAGCAGGCGCTCGGCACGACGGGCAGCGACGGTCATCACGGCAGCACCGTGATGCTGCGGCGCGTGGTGGATGGCAACGGCCGCTCGCGGGCGTTCATCAACGGCACCGCGGCGACGCTCGCGCAGTTGCGCGAGGTCGGCGAGATGCTGGTGGATATTCACGGCCAGCACGCGCACCAGTTGCTGATGCGCCCTGACGCGCAACGCGAACTGTTCGACACTCACGCCGGACTGTCCGACACGGCGGCTACCGTCACGCGGGCATGGCGCACATGGCGCGAGAGGGTTCAGGCGGTCGAGCATGCGCAAACGCGTGACCGTGAGCTGCAACTGGAACGCGAGCGCCTCGCCTGGCAGCTCACCGAACTGGACAAACTCGCGCCGCAGCCCGGCGAGTGGGAAGAGGTCAATTCGGAGCACCGGCGGCTGTCGCATTCGGCCAATCTGATCGACGGCGTGCAAGGCGCACTCGGCGCGCTGTCCGAATCGGACGAGGCGATGATCACGCATCTGTCCTCGATCGTCTCGAAGGTGCGCGATCTGGCGGAGATCGATCCGGCCTTGAACGATGTACTCGCCGCGCTCGAACCGGCCGAAATCCAGTTGCAGGAAGCGGCCTATTCGCTGAGCCATTACGCGCAAAAGCTCGAACTCGATCCGGACCGGCTGGCGCAGGTCGAAAAGCGTCTGGACGCGTTGCATTCGGCCGCACGCAAATTCCGTCTGCAGCCGCAAACGCTGCCGGAGGAACACGAGGCGCGCCGCGCGCAACTGGCCGCGCTCGACGCGGCCGCCGACCTCGACAGCCTGCACGCCGCCGAAGCCAAAGCCAAAGAAAACTTCCTGACCGAGGCGAAGAAACTCTCGAAAGCGCGTGCCAAGGCCGGCAAGGCGCTGGGCGCGGCGGTCACCACGGGCATGCAGGAACTGTCAATGAAAGGCGGCAGCTTCGAAGTCGCGCTGGTGCCGCTGCCCGAAGGTGGCGCGCATGGGCTCGAACAGGTCGAGTTCCGCGTCGCCGGTCATGCCGGCGTGCCGCTGCGGCCACTCGCCAAAGTCGCCTCGGGCGGCGAACTGGCGCGGATCAGCCTCGCCCTCGCAGTGATCGCGAGCGCCGCCAGCCCCACGCCCACGCTGATTTTCGACGAAGTGGATACGGGCATCGGCGGCGGCGTCGCCGAAGTGGTCGGACGGCTTCTGCATCAGCTCGGCCAGCAGCGCCAGGTGCTGTGCGTGACGCACTTGCCGCAAGTCGCCGCGCGCGGCGACCATCATTTCCAGGTCGCCAAGGCGGGCAACGGCAAAGGCGGCACGGTCAGCAGCGTGACCTCGCTCGACAAGGCGAGCCGCATCGAAGAAGTGGCGCGGATGCTCGGCGGCCTGGAGATCACTCCGACCACCCGCAAGCACGCGAAGGAAATGCTGGCGGCCTAGTTGTTCACCAGGCGGGTTGATCCTCGCCACCCGAGCGCGGATCAACCCGCGCCTTCACCCGAACACGCGCTTCCACAACCCCAGCACGGCCTCGCGTTCCGTGGCCACCAGCGCCGGCTCGACCCGCGCCTTCTCCATCCCGTCCAGCCGCAGCTTGTGCTGCAGCTTGCGGTAGGTGCGATACGCCGCGCCGACCGTCTCCGCCTCCGCCTCGCTCATCAGGCCGAAGCGCGACACTTCGCGCAGCAACGCAATGTTGCCGGTATTGCGGATCAGTTCGGGGTCGCTTGCCGCGTGCAACAGTACCCAGTACTGCACGGTGAATTCGATATCCACCATCCCGCCGCGGTCGTGCTTCAGATCGAACAGCGCCGTATGGTTCGGATGTCCGGCCTCGACGCGCTCGCGCATCTCGACGATCTCCTTCGCGAGCGGCGCCGCCTCGCGCGGCGTGGTCAGCACCTGTTCGCGGATGGCCTCGAATTTCACGCCGATCTCGGTGTCGCCCGCGCAGTAACGGGCCCGGCTCAATGCCTGATGCTCCCACACCCACGCCGTATTGGCCGCGTCGCCTTCGCGCAACTGGTAACGGCGGAACGCGTCCAGATCGGTGACGAGCAGGCCCGATTCGCCGTTCGGCCGCAGGCGCAAGTCCACGTCGAACAGGGTGCCGGCGCCGGTCGCGGTGGTGAGCCAGGTGATCAGGCGGCGGGTGTAGGTGGAGTAGACCTCGGCTGCGGCATCGTCGGTATCGTCGTAGAGAAAGATCACGTCGAGGTCGGATGCGTAACCCAGTTCCTTGCCCCCCAGCTTGCCGTACGCGATCACCGCAAAACGCGGCACGTCGCGATGGCGCTTGGGCAATTGCCTCCAGACGGCTTCGAGCGTGACGTCGAGCACGGCGTCGGCGAGTTCGGACAGGCGGTCGCTCACATGCTCGACGCTCAGCTTGCCCGCCAGATCGATCAGCAGAATGCGGAACACTTCCGCCTGGTGCGCGTGGCGCAGCAGATCCATCTGCTGCTCCACGCCGTCGGCGGCGGCCAGACGCAGGCGCAAGGTGCGCTTGAATTCGGGCCAGTCGAACGGACTGTCCATCGCTTCGTCGTCGAGCAGTTCGTCGAGCAGTTGCGGATGGCGGATCAGATAGCCGGCCGCCCAACGCGAGCCGCCGAGCACCGACAGCACGTGGTGCAGCGCCTGCGGATATTCGGTCAGCAGCGCCAGATAGGCGCCGCGCCGGCTCACCGCTTCGAGCAGGTCGAAGAAGCGCGCCACCGTATCGCCGCGCCGCTCGGCGGGCTCCAGCGTGCGCGCGGCTTCGAGCGCGCGTTGCGCGACGATGTCGAAACGTTGCCGGCTGCGCTCGGCCAGCCCCGCATAACGCGACGACTGCCACACCGCGCGCAGCCGCGCGAGCAGTTCGCCCGGCTCGGCCACGCCGAGTTCGACAAGGCGCGCCTGCAGGACATCGTCGGCGCTGTCGTCGGCGAGCGCGCTGCTCCACACCCACGCGGCGGCGCCGTCTTCGGGCGCGCCGCAGCCGTCGCGACCGCTCACCTTGTCGGCGAAAATCTGATCGAACTGCTGTTCGACGAATTCGCGATGCGCATCGAGCTTTGCCATCAGCGCCGCGTAGTCGTCGCAACCCATTGCGTAAGCGAGCGCCACGCGCTCTTCGGGATCGACCGGCATGGCATGGGTTTGCGCGTCGTTACGGTATTGCAGACGGTGTTCGAGTTCGCGCAGGAAGCGATAGGCCTGCGAGAGCTTCACGCAGACCGAGGTGTCGATCAGCCCGTGCGTGGCCGCATGCCGCAGCACGGCGAGCGTCGGCCGCACGCGAAAGCCCGCGTCCTGGCCGCCGCGGATCAACTGGAACACCTGCGCGCTGAATTCGATTTCGCGGATGCCGCCGCGTCCGAGCTTGATGTCGTCGGCCTTGTCGGGCCGCATGGAAGCGCGGCGCTGCGCCTCCTGGCGAATCTGCAGATGCAGCGCGCGAATCGCGCTGATCACGCCGAAGTCGAGATAGCGGCGGTAGACGAACGGCGTGACGATCGCGTCGAGCTGCTTCTGCAGCCGCTGCGCCGCGTCGCTCGCGCCTTCGGACACGAGACGGCCCTTGATCCACGCGTAGCGCTCCCACTCGCGGCCTTGCACGTAGAAATATTCTTCGAGCATGCCCAGGCTGCAGACGAGCGGACCCGAGTCGCCGTTCGGCCGCAGCCGCATGTCGACCCGGAACACGTAGCCGTCGGCGGTGACTTCCGCGAGGGCGGCGATCAGGCGCTTGCCGAGGCGTGTGAAAAACTCCTGCGTGGCGATCGGCGAGCGGTGGCCGCCCGCAGTCTCGCCATCCTCTTCATAAATGAAGATCAGATCGATGTCCGACGACACATTCAGTTCGCGCCCGCCCAGCTTGCCCATCCCCACTACGCCGAGCGAGAGCCGTTCGCCGTGCGGTCCGCGCGGTTCGCCGTACAGCACTTCGAGTTCGGCGGACAGCACGGCTAGCGCCCGCTGGATCGTCGTCTCCGCCAGATCGGTCATCGCGCCGGTCACTTCGGCGACGTCCGCCTCGCCCGCCAGATCGCGCTCCATCACGGCGCAAAACACCTCCGTGCGCAATTGGCGCAGCGCCCGTTTGAGTGCATCTTCACTCAATGGCGCACCGCTCGCGCCGGCCGCTTCGGCGCACAACGCGTCGAAGCGCGCGTCGATACGCTCGCGGGTCAGCGGCACGGACGCGAGCGCCGCCACCTGCGCCACGAGTTGCGGGCGGGCGGCGGCGGCACGCGCCGCGTAGTGTGAATAGGTGGAACTCAGGAGAGTGGCGTCAGTCTTCAAGGGTCTGGCTCGCTCGTTGCTTGATAAGCGTTATTCAATTCGCAGTAGCACATCGGCGCGGCAGCCTCGCGCAGGTCGCGAGACGGCATGCAGACAGGGTTTGCAGGAAGTCCGTCTACGCTTTCCCGTGTGTTACATTTCGTCGTTAATTCGCAAAACTACCATACGCCCACCCGCCGCAGCATGTCCGAGCGAAACGAATCCGCCGACCCTCACGAAACCGGGCAGAGCCGGCCTGTGAGCGGAAGCGACCACATCGTGCTGCGTCGGACCTTTCACGTGGTCCTCGCGATCGCGCTCGTGCTGTACTTTGTAGCGACCGGGCTGTTTCTCGCGTTGCGCTACGTGGTGCTGCCGCGCGCCGACTCGTTCCGCCCGCGCATCGAAGCCATCGTCTCGGAGAAACTGCACGCGCAGTTCAGCATCGGCAAGCTCGCGCCGTACTGGAGCGGCTTCCAGCCGGGCCTCGACGTCACCAATCTCGTGATCCGTGACCGCGACGGCAAGACCGCGCTGACGATTCCGCACGCCACCGCCACGCTCTCGTGGAAGTCGCTCTGGCAGTTTCATCCGGCGCTGTCCAGCCTGATCGTCGATCAGCCGGACGTGCTGGTGGCACGCAGCAGCGACGGCGTGCTCTCGGTGGCGGGCGTGCCGGTGCCCACACGCCACAGCGGCAACGACGTGCTGACCACCTGGCTATTGCGCCAACAGGCAATCGTGGTGCGCGGCGGCGTACTGCGCTGGCGCGATGCGCAGCACGCCGCGCCGGAGTTGGCCCTGCGCGATATCCGGATCGCGATTCTCAACGACGGCTACGATCACCGGCTGGCGCTGCAGGCGCCCGCCGAGGGGCATGTTCTGAACGGCCCGCTCGATTTCCGCACGCATTTCAGACACGCGCCGCTCTCCGCAATCGGCAAGCCGATCAACTGGACTGGCCAGGTGTACGTGTCGACCGGCCCGGTCGATCTGCCGACGCTCGCGCGCTACGTCAATTTCCCGATCGAGACGTTTGCCGGCCGCATCGACAATGCAATCTGGATCGACTTCGCCGAGGGCCGCATGAAATCGGCAAGCGGGCAACTCGCCGGCGCCGACGTCGCCATGCGGGTGCGTCCGACCCAACCTAAGCTGCTCGTGCCGGTCGCCAATTTCATGTGGCGCCTCGAAGCCGAAGAGGGCGACTACAAGCTGCAACTGAGCCAGTTTCACGCCGAACTCGGCCAGCCGCCACTCGACGACGGCACGCCGCTCACGCGCACGCTCGCGCTCACCACGCTGAACGGACGCTACCGGACCGCCTCGCAGCAACACGGGCAACTGGTCAGTGTGAGCGGCGATCGTGTCGACCTGGGCATCCTCGCCGAATTCAGCCGGGCGTTGCCGCTGTCGCGGCGTCTGCTGAACAATCTCGTGCGCTACAACCCACGCGGCCTGGTGGCCAATTACCTGATCGAAGTCGAGCGCGCCAAACCGGAGTCGGGCGAAGCGGGCAACGACCATCACCCGAGCGGCGCCGAGCCGATCGAGCGCTATCGCTTCAAGGGCGATCTGCAAGGCATCAGTGTCGCCGCCCAGGAACCGCCGCCGGGGCTCACGCCGCTGAATCACCCGCGCGCGGGCATTCCCGGCATCGAGAATTTGTGGGGCAGCGTGGACGCCGACGAAACCCACGGCACCGCCCTGCTCGATACCTCCAACGTCGCCATTACATTGCCGGGCGTGTTCGACGATCCGCGCCTCAAGCTCGACCGTCTGCATGGCCGCGCCGACTGGACCATCACGCCGAAAGCGCCGGGCGAGAACCACCCGGCCTTCACCGTGAAGCTGGCCGATTTCGGCGTTTCGAACGCCGACGTCGCGGCCACCGCCACCGCCGACTACAGCAACCCGGGCCACGGGCGCGGTTCGCTCGATCTGAAAGCCGACTTCCAGCGCGCGCAGGTGACGCGCATCGCCCGCTATCTGCCGACCAGCATCAGCGAAAAGCTGCGCATCTATCTGGGCCACGGCTTGCAGGCCGGCATGTCGCACGGCGCGACCATCGAGGTGCACGGCGACCTGACCAAATTCCCCTATTCGCGCGACCCGAGCGCCGGACTGTTCCACATCGTCGCTCCGTTCAGGGGCGGCAAGTTCGATCCGACGCCGTACCCGCCGCGCAAGATGAGGAACGGCACGCCGAACGTATGGCCGGCGCTCGACGGCATCGACGGCGTGTTCGAACTCAGGCAGAACGTGATGCGCTTCGACATCGACCGGGCGCATTACAAGCAGGTCGCGCTCACCGGCGTCAACGGCAGGATCGACGACCTCGGCACCAGGGCGTCGAGCCTCGTCATCAAGGGCGACGGCCACGGGCCGCTCGCCGACATGCTCGACTACGTGAACGCCAGCTCGCTCGGCATCATGGCGAAGCACGAGACCGACAAGGTGCGCGCCGAAGGGCCGGCGTCGCTCGCGCTCAAGCTGACGGTACCGCGTACGCCGAAGCCGCATATCGGCGTGGAGGGCGCGGTCGGCTTCCAGAGCAACCGCCTGAGCGTCGAGAACGTGCCGCCGCTGTCGCAGTTGAAGGGCAAGGTGCGGTTTACCGAGCACACGGCGCAGGTGGACCGGCTCTCGGGACAATTCCTCGGCGGCGACGTGCATGCGAACGGCGGTCTGAAGCAGGACGGCACGTACGCACTTGACCTGGGCGGCCATATCGCAGTCGACGCGGCGCGCGGACTCGATCTGCATGGCCCGGGCGCGCAGGTGCTGACGCGCATGAGCGGCAGCGCGCCCTACGCGCTCAACGTGCGGGGCGCGAAGGGACGGCTGCCCGAAGTGACGGCGAACTCCGATCTGACCGGCCTCGCGCTCGACTTCCCCGCGCCGTTCAACAAGCCGGTCGGCACGCCGATGCCGCTGCGCTTCGCCGTCGGCCCGTCCGCCGCGCCGGGCGAAGCGGGACTGGAGCGCGCCGACCTCACCTTCGGCCCGCTCGCCGCCACCTATCTGCTGCGTTACCAGCCGAAAACGCCGCCGACCGTGGTGCGCGGCGCGGTCGGCGTGAACCGGCCCGCCGACCTGCCGTCCGAAGGCGTGATCGCCGCCGTCGACCTGGACGCATTCGACGCCGACGCCTGGCGCGCGCTGGTCACGCAATTGCGCGGTAAAGATACGCCCGCACCCGCCGCGGCAACGCCGGCCGCACCGAACCCCACCGTCGCGCAATTCCTGCCGAGCCGTTTCGCGGTGCATATCGGCACGCTGACGCTGCTAAAGCGCCACTGGGACAGCGTGATCGTCGGCGCGTCGCATGCGGATCGCACGTGGCAGGCGAACATCGCTTCGAACCAGGTGTCCGGCCACGTGTCCTGGCTGCCGGGCCCGACCAGGGAGTCGCCCGGTACGCTGCAGGCGCGCTTTGCCCGGGTGGTGATTCCGTCGGCCACCGACAAGGATCTGCTCGGCCAGGCCATGTCGGCGCCCGCGCAGAACATGCCGTCCATCGATCTGGTCGTCAACGAACTGATCGTGCGCGACCACAACGTCGGCCGTCTCGAAGTCGACGCGCACAACTTCGACGAAGACGGCGTGCCGGTCTGGCAACTCGACAAGCTCGACATCGCCAACCCCGCCGCCACGCTCAGTGCCACCGCGAACTGGCGCACCTCGACCGAATTCGGCAACAGCACCGACGAAGCCACGCCGCGGCGCACCGTGTTCGATTTCAAGCTCGACATCAAGGACGCCGGCGCGCTGCTCGAACGGTTCGGCCAGCCGCGCACGCTCAAGGCGGGCGCCGGCTCGCTTTCGGGCAAGATGGTGTGGCAAGGCGGCCCGACCCGGATCGACTATCCGACGCTCAACGGCAATCTGGCCGTCGATCTGCGCCATGGCCAGATCCTCAAGGTCGATCCGGGTGTCGCCAAGCTGCTGGGCGTGCTCAGCCTGCAAAGCCTCGCTCGCTTCGCCACCCTGAACTTTCGCGACGTGATCGGCGAAGGCCTGCCGTTCGAGCACGTTACCGGCACCGCGCAGATTCATAACGGCATTGGCCGCACCGAGAACTTCGAGATGGTCACCGCGCCGGCGCGCGCCGAGATGAAAGGCTCGGTGGATCTCGCCCAGGAAACCCAGAATCTGCACGTCCAGATCGTGCCGACGGTTAGCGCCGGCGCCGCCGT
Source organism: Paraburkholderia dioscoreae (assembly GCF_902459535.1). Lineage (NCBI taxonomy): Bacteria > Pseudomonadati > Pseudomonadota > Betaproteobacteria > Burkholderiales > Burkholderiaceae > Paraburkholderia > Paraburkholderia dioscoreae. The sequence continues at coordinate 584,065 of NZ_LR699553.1, read as the reverse complement.
GATCGCTGCGACGGTCATCAATCCGCTGCTCGGACTGGGCGCGCTGGTGGCCGATCTGGCGTTCAGCCAGTCGATCTCGCACGCGTTCGCGCGGGAGTATGCGATCACCGGCTCGTGGTCGAAACCGCACGTCGAGCGGGTGAAGAGCGATCGCGGTAAGATGGACGCTCCGGCTTCGACCGTGGAAGCGCACTGAGCCTGTATCCGACCCTTTCCCCGGTCAGACAGGCGCCGTGCGGCACGAGCGGCCCCAGCCAGTCTTGAACGACGTATGCGGCGCAAGCGAATCGCGCCGCCTTGCCGGGAGTTTTCCGAACGCTCATGAGCGAAACACAGGTCTCTTCAACCGTGTCCAGCGGTTCCCTGGAAAGCGCCTTCCGTGTCGCCGCGCTGCAAATGGTGAGCACACCGGATCGCGAGCGCAATCTCGCCGAAGCCGCGCGTCTGATCGCCGAAGCCGCCGCCGAAGGCGCGCAACTCGTCCTGTTGCCTGAGTACTTCTGCTTCATGGGCTTCAAGGACACGGACAAGCTCGCCGTGCGCGAGCCCTATCAGGACGGACCGATCCAGCGCTTTCTCGCCGACGCCGCGCGCCGCCACCACGTCTGGGTAATCGGCGGCACGCTGCCGTTGATGTCGCCTGAAGCCTCGCGCGTGCTGAACACCACGCTGGTGTTCGACCCGCAGGGCAACGAGGCCGCGCGCTACGACAAGATCCATCTGTTCAACTTCGAAAAGGGCGCGGAATCGTTCGACGAAGCGCGCACCATCTGCCCCGGCGGCGAAGTGCGCAGCTTCGAGGCGCCGTTCGGCCGCGTGGGCCTGTCGGTCTGCTACGATCTGCGCTTTCCGGAGCTGTACCGGCGCATGGGCGACTGCACGCTGATCGTGGTGCCGTCGGCGTTCACTTACACGACCGGCCGCGCGCATTGGGAAATGCTGCTGCGCGCGCGGGCGGTCGAAAATCAGTGTTACGTGCTGGCCGCGGCGCAAGGCGGCAAACATGAAAATGGCCGCCGTACGTGGGGCCACAGCATGCTGATCGACCCGTGGGGCGAAATCGTCGCGGTGCGCGACGAAGGCGCAGGCGTGGTCGCCGGCAATCTCGAGCGTGCGCGCATCGACGAAGTGCGACAGAGTCTGCCCGCCTGGCGTCATCGTGTGCTCAGTTGACTCACCTGATCCAGTTGATAAACCCACTCGCGTGACATTGAAACTGCGGCGCCCTGTACTCATCTGGTGAGTGATTGAGGCGCTAACTGAATCCTTCGTATCGAGCAGAACACACTTCGCATGAACATCATCGAACCCGGTATCCGTAATCTCGCCACCGCCAAGGACATCCTCCTGACGCCCTATGGTCTCGACGAAGCCCTGCTCACCCGCACGCTCGCCGAAATCTTCACGCACAAGATCGACTACGCCGACCTGTACTTCCAGTACACGCGCAGCGAAGCGTGGAGTCTCGAAGAAGGCATCGTGAAGTCCGGCAGCTTCAGCATCGACCAGGGCGTCGGCGTGCGCGCCGTGTCGGGCGACCGCACGGCGTTCGCCTATTCGGACGACCTGTCGCCCGAAGCGATCCGTCAGGCGGCGCTCGCCACCCGTTCGATCGCCAAGGCGGGCGGCGGCAAGCAGAAGATCAAGGTGGCCTCGTCGCTGACCGGCATTGCCGGGCGCGATCTTTATCTGCCGGCCGATCCGCTCCATTCGCTCGACGCCACCGCCAAGGTCAAGCTGCTCGAACGCATCGAAAAGATGGCGCGCGGCCGCGATCCGCGCATCCAGCAAGTCATGGCGGGCCTCGCCGGTGAATACGACGTGGTGCTGGTCGCGCGCAGCGACGGCGGCTTCGCGGCCGACATCCGTCCGCTGGTGCGTGTGTCGGTCACGGTGATCGCCGAGCAGAACGGCCGCCGCGAAATCGGCAGCGGCGGCGGCGGCGGCCGCTTCGACTACGCCTATTTCACCGACGACGTGCTGTCAGGCTACGTCGACGACGCGGTGCATGCGGCGCTGGTGAACCTCGAAGCCCGTCCGGCGCCGGCGGGCGCGATGACCGTCGTGCTCGGACCGGGCTGGCCCGGCGTGCTGCTGCACGAAGCGATCGGCCACGGTCTGGAAGGCGACTTCAACCGCAAGGGTTCGTCGGCATTCGCGGGGCGCATCGGCGAACAGGTGGCCGCCAGGGGCGTGACCGTGGTGGACGACGGCACGCTGCCGAACCGCCGCGGCTCGCTCAATATCGACGACGAAGGCAATCCGACCCAGTGCACCACGCTGATCGAAGACGGCATCCTGAAGGGCTACATCCAGGACACGCTGAACGCGCGCCTGATGAAGATGCCGGTCACGGGCAATGCGCGCCGTGAGTCGTACGCCGCGCTGCCCATGCCGCGCATGACCAACACGTACATGCTCAATGGCGACAAGGATCCGCAGGAAATCATCGCCTCCGTGAAGAACGGCTTGTATGCGGTGAACTTCGGCGGCGGCCAGGTCGACATCACCAACGGCAAGTTCGTGTTCTCGGCTTCCGAGGCGTACATGATCGAAGACGGCAAGGTCACGTATCCGGTGAAGGGCGCAACGCTGATCGGCAGCGGTCCGGAATCGCTCAAATACGTCAGCATGATCGGCAACGACATGAAGCTCGATTCGGGTGTGGGCGTGTGCGGCAAGGAAGGCCAGAGCGTGCCGGTGGGCGTCGGCCAGCCCACGCTGCGGATCGACCGGATGACGGTTGGCGGCACTGCCTGATTCGTTACAAACGCATACTTCGCGCACACATTGCGCGAAGTATGCGGATTTCCCGCATTTTTATGCCCGGTAGCTTGCAAGTGCAGCCTGACCGGGTTATAAAGTCACTCACCCTTTTTGACCTGCGACCTCATTCGTCATGTCCGCCAAGTTTTATTTTTACTTTTTTTGGCATCTCAGACCGCTGGCGGATCGAGAGGGGTGTTAGTGCACGCAGAACACCGAGAATTCCCGAAAAACCGCCAGCCAGTCTGGCGGTTTTTTTTTCGCCTCATGCCTTTGAAACTTTATTTTTGATGGTTGTCCGCTCTGGCATCGCCGCTTCATCGCAATCCTGACTGCCTGCGCGAACACGCTACGAACCGATTGGAGAACAACATGCCCCCGCACAACACCGACGATGTCCGCATCCGCGAATTGAAAGAACTCACGCCGCCCGCTCACCTGATCCGTGAATTCGCCTGCGACGAAACGGTGTCCAACGTGATCTACAACTCGCGCACCGCGATGCATCGCATTCTGCACGGCATGGAAGATCGCCTGATCGTGATCATCGGACCGTGCTCGATTCACGATACGAAAGCGGCGATGGAATACGCCGGCCGTCTGGTCGAGCAGCGCAAGCGCTTTGCCGGCGAGCTCGAAATCGTGATGCGCGTGTACTTCGAAAAGCCGCGCACAACTGTTGGCTGGAAGGGTCTCATCAACGACCCGAACATGGACAATAGCTTCAAGATCAACGAAGGCCTGCGCACCGCGCGCGAGTTGCTGTTGCGCATCAACGAACTCGGCCTGCCGGCCGGCACCGAATACCTCGACATGATCAGTCCGCAGTACATCGCCGACCTGATCTCGTGGGGCGCAATCGGCGCGCGCACCACCGAATCGCAAGTGCACCGCGAACTGGCTTCGGGCCTGTCGTGCCCAGTCGGCTTCAAGAATGGCACGGACGGCAACGTCAAAATCGCGGTCGACGCGATCAAGGCCGCCTCGCAGCCGCACCATTTCCTGTCGGTCACCAAGGGCGGCCACTCGGCGATCGTGTCGACCGCGGGCAATGAGGACTGCCACATCATTCTGCGCGGCGGCAAGACGCCGAACTACGACGCGGACAGCGTCAACGCCGCGTGCGCGGACATCGGCAAGGCCGGTCTCGCCGCGCGTCTGATGATCGACGCGAGCCACGCGAACAGCTCGAAGAAGCACGAGAATCAGATTCCGGTGTGTGCGGATATCGGCCGCCAGATTGCTTCGGGCGACGAACGGATTGTCGGCGTGATGGTGGAATCGAATCTGGTGGCAGGCCGCCAGGATCTGCAGGAAGGCTGCGCGCTGACGTACGGCCAGAGCATTACCGACGCATGCATCGGCTGGGATGAAAGTGTCGCCGTGCTGGAAGGCCTCGCCGACGCGGTGAAGCAGCGCCGTGTGGCACGCGGCAGCGGCAACTGAAGCCGCGCTGATTGCAGCAGTGGATGCAAAGAAACCCGGCTAAAGCCGGGTTTCTTTATTGGCCGAACGGACAAATGGCGCGCCCTTAACCGCCTCTGTACCGTATGACGGAACTGTCCACCTGGATCGAACAGCATCATCTGAAGCAGGCCGAGGCGGCCGAGATTCTGATGGTGTCGCGCCCGCGCGTGTCCGACGTGGTCAACAAGAAGACCACCAAGTTCACCATCGACACGCTCGTGGAAATGATGAGCCGGATCGGCAAGCCGGTCACGCTGGCAGTCGGCTAACATGCAAGACTCACCAATGCATGTGATCGTGCATGCGTCGTCGCGCTATCACGCGCGTCTTGCCACGGCTCCGCGCTAGCTTGCGCGGCGCTCGTGTTGCCACAGCACGTCAGTACCGCCGTCCACACGGTTGAGCACGCGCGCGAGCACGAACAACAGATCGGACAGCCGGTTCACATACTGGCGCGGTGCGGCATTAATAGTCTCGTGTTCGCCTAACGCAACGATCGCCCGTTCAGCACGCCGGCACACGGTGCGGCACACATGCGCGAGCGAGGCCGCGCGCGAGCCGCCCGGCAGGATGAACTCCTTCAGCGGCGGCAACGCCGCGTTGTAGTCGGCCAGCCAGTCGTCGAGTTGTCCGAGTTGCCGGTCGGTAATCATCGTGTGGCCGGGAATGCACAGCTCTCCGCCCAGGTCGAACAGGTCATGCTGGATCGTGACCAGCGCTGCCCGTACCTTGTCCGGTAAGGTTTCACACAGCAGCACGCCGACATTCGAGTTGAGTTCGTCCACGTCACCGATCGCGGCGATCCGCGCGCTGTCTTTGCGCACACGGCTGCCGTCGCCGAGGCCCGTGGTGCCGTCATCACCCGTGCGGGTGGCGATTTTGCTCAAGCGATTGCCCATCATGTCTCCCATGCATTCAGTGATGACGCGCGGCCCAATGTGGCCGAGGCGGCCCAACGCGCAGGCCCACCGTGGCCCGGCGCCGCTCATCCGGCACCGCGTTTATCCATATTGCGCGCATCGTGAAGTCGCCGCCATTATAGGAGCGTCGACCGGCTCCAACGCCGGCCCGCGGGCGATCGGCGTAAAATGAAACACCTGCTGCAAACCAGCATCGCCCTACATATCAGGAGACATGCGTGAATCATCCCGTGCCGCCGGCCCCGTTGCGCCGTCCGTTTCCCGCCGAGCTGCTGAGCGCGCTCAAGGCCGCGTTCACCGATCGCGTGTCCGTGTCCGAAGCAGTGCGCGTCCATCATGGCCGCGACGAATCGCCGTTCGATCCCCAACTGCCTGACGCCGTCGTGTTCGCACGCACCACCGAAGACGTGCAGAACGTCGTCAAACTGTGCGGCCAGTACAACGTCCCGGTCATCCCTTACGGTAACGGCTCGTCTCTGGAAGGGCATCTGCTCGCGGTGCAAGGCGGCGTATCGATCGATCTGTCGGAAATGAACCGGGTGTTGTCGATCAACGCCGAAGACCTGACCGTCACCGTCGAGCCCGGCATCTCGCGCAAACAGTTGAACGAGGCGTTGCGCGACACGGGTCTGTTCTTCCCGATCGACCCCGGCGCGGACGCGAGCATCGGCGGCATGTCGGCCACGCGCGCGTCGGGTACCAACGCCGTGCGCTACGGCACGATGCGCGAAAACGTGCTCGGACTGACCGTGGTGCTGGCCGACGGCCGCGTGATCAAAACCGGCACGCGGGCCCGCAAGTCGTCCGCAGGTTACGATCTCACGCGCCTGTTCGTCGGTTCGGAAGGCACGCTCGGCGTGATTACGGAAATCACGGTCCGCCTGTATCCGCAGCCGGAAGCGGTGTCCGCGGCGGTATGCACGTTCCCGTCAATGGGCGATGCGGTTCGCGCGGTCATCGAAACGATCCAGATCGGCGTACCGATTGCGCGCGTCGAATTCGTCGACTCGCTGGCCATCCGCTCGATCAATCGCCACTCGAATCTGACGCTGCGTGAAGCGCCCACGTTGTTCTTCGAGTTCCACGGCACCGAGGCCGGCGTGAAAGAGCAGGCCGAACTCGTCCAGGAGATCGCCGCGCAGAATGCCGGCGAAGGCTTCGAATGGGCCACGCGTCCGGAAGACCGCAGCCGTCTGTGGAACGCGCGCCACAACGCCTATTTCGCCATGCTGCAACTGAAGCCCGGCTGCCGCGCGGTCACGACCGACGTCTGCGTGCCGATCTCACGCCTCGCGGAATGTGTAGAGGAAACGGAACAGGATCTGAAGGCGTCGCCGCTGCCCTGCCCGATCGTGGGCCATGTCGGCGACGGCAACTTCCACGTTGCGATCCTGATCGATCCCGACAAGCCAGAAGAACTGGCCGAAGCCGAGCGCCTGAACCATCGCATCGTGGAGCGCGCGCTGCGCATGGACGGCACCTGTACGGGCGAGCATGGCGTCGGCCTGCACAAGATGGGCTTCCTGCTCGAAGAACACGGTGAAGTCGCGGTCGACACCATGCGCTCGATCAAGCACGCGCTCGATCCGCACAATCTGATGAACCCGGGCAAGATCTTCTCCTGGGCGGCTTGAGGCGTCTTCAGGCGCGGCTGCATGAGCAAGCCAGCCGCGCTGGACTTGAAAGGCATGAGGAGGCAAGTCACATGAACGCACCCGCTGAACTGACGGCCGAAGTACTCGCCCAGCGCCAGCGCGAAGTCGTGCAGGCGTTGATGGCCGTATTGCCGACCCACTGTCTGCTGTATCGCGAAGAAGACACCGTCGCCTACGAATGCGACGGTCTCGCCGCCTACCGGCGTCTGCCGCTCGCGGTCGCGTTGCCGGAAACGGAATCGCAGGTGCAGCGCATCGTGCAGATCTGCCACCGCCTCGACGTGCCGATCGTCCCGCGCGGCGCGGGCACCGGCCTGTCCGGCGGCGCCATGCCGATCCGCCACGGCGTGGTGGTGTCGCTCGCGCGCTTCCGCAAGATCGTCGAAGTCGATTCGTACGCGCGGACCGCCACGGTGCAGCCCGGTGTGCGCAACCTGTCCATCTCCGAAGCCGCCGCACCTTACGGGCTGTATTACGCGCCGGACCCGTCGTCGCAGATTGCCTGCACGATCGGCGGCAATGTCTCGGAGAATTCCGGCGGCGTTCACTGCCTCAAATACGGTCTGACGGTGCATAACGTGCTGCGCGTGCGCGCCGTCACGATGGAGGGTGAAATCGTCGAGTTCGGCTCGCTCGCGCCGGATGCGCCCGGTCTCGATCTGCTGGCGGTGCTGATCGGCAGCGAAGGCATGTTTGCGATCGTCACCGAAGTCACCGTCAAGCTGATCCCCAAGCCGCAAACCGCGCAGGTCATCATGGCCAGTTTCGACGACGTCGTGAAAGGCGGCGACGCGGTTGCCGGCATCATTGCGGCGGGCATCATCCCGGCGGGTCTGGAAATGATGGACAAGCCGGCCACCCGCGCCGTCGAGGAATTCGTCAACGCGGGCTACGATCTCGACGCAGCGGCGATCCTGCTGTGCGAATCGGACGGCACACCCGAAGAAGTCGCCGACGAGATCGTGCGCATGACCGCGGTGCTGCGCGAACAGGGCGCCACGCGCATCCAGATTTCCCGCTCGGAGAACGAACGGCTGCGCTTCTGGTCGGGGCGCAAGAACGCCTTTCCGGCCGCCGGGCGCATTTCACCCGACTATTACTGCATGGACGGCACCGTGCCGCGTCGCAGTATCGGGCCGCTGCTCACGCGCATCGAGGCGATGGAGAAGATCTACAACCTGCGCTGCATCAACGTCTTCCATGCGGGAGACGGCAACATGCATCCTCTGATCCTGTTCAACGGCAACGACCGGGACGAGTGGCACCGGGCCGAGGCGTTCGGTTGCGACATTCTCGAAGCATGCGTGGAGCTGGGCGGCACGGTGACCGGCGAGCACGGCGTCGGCATCGAGAAGATCAATTCCATGTGCGTGCAGTTTTCGCCCGAAGAGCGCGACGCGTTTCACGCGGTCAAGCGCGCCTTCGACGCGCCCGGCCTTCTCAACCCCGACAAAGGCATTCCCACGCGGGCCCGCTGCGCCGAATACGGCAAGATGCACGTGCGCGGCGGCTTGCTGCCGCATCCGGAACTGCCGCGTTTCTAGTACTTTTGTGCCCGCCGACGCATCGCGCATAACCCGCGCGGGCGCCGCTTTTCCTGCTTTCACCCTGATTACCCGATGCGGGTCCGCTCCGGGTTGCCAGAGCGCCCCCGCCCGGTACAATCAACCGAAACACAACGAAGCAGGACACCATGGAAGAGGACGACATCGTCGCCGGGTGGTCGGAACGTGTGCGTTCGGCCAGCGCCGAAGGGCGCGCGTTGCGCATCCGTGGCGGCGGCACCAAAGACTGGTACGGCCAGACGCTGGAAGGTGACATCCTCGACACGCGCGCTTATCGCGGCATCATTGCGTACGATCCGGCGGAGCTGGTCATTACCGCGCGCGCGGGCACGCCCCTGCTGGAGATCGAGGCCGCGCTCGCCGACCACCATCAGATGCTCGCCTTCGAGCCGCCGCACTTCGGGCCGCAGGCCACCTTCGGCGGCTGCATCGCGGCGGGCATTGCCGGTCCGCGCCGCCCGTCGGCTGGCGCGGCGCGCGACTTCGTGCTCGGCGCCGTGATCATGAACGGCCAGGGGCAAACGCTGCATTTCGGCGGCCAGGTGGTGAAGAACGTCGCCGGCTACGACGTGTCGCGCCTGATGGCCGGCTCGCTCGGCACGCTTGGGCTGATTCTCGAACTGTCGATCAAGGTGCTGCCTTTGCCGCAGGCCGAAGCCACGCTCAAATTCGACATGAACGGCACCGACGCGGTCCGCAAGCTCAACGAATGGGGCGGCCGGCCGCTGCCGATTACCGCGAGTGCCTGGCGTCATGGCACGCTGGCCGTGCGCCTCGCGGGCGCCGAGGCCGCGGTCAAGTCGGCACGTACGTCGCTGGGCGGCGAAGTGGTCGATGCGGTCGAAGCAGAACGCTTCTGGGCCGGCCTGCGCGAGCAGACCGATTCGTTTTTCTCCGCCATTCCGCCGAAAGCCGCGCTGTGGCGCCTCGCGCTGCCATCCATCACCGAGCCGCTGCAACTGCCCGGCGCGCAGCTCATGGAATGGGGCGGCGGCCAGCGCTGGTGGATCACCGACACCGACGCGCAAACCGTGCGCATCAGCGCCAAGCAGGCGGGCGGCCACGCTACGATATTCCGTACCGGTCACGGCTACGACCGCGGCGCTGGCGTGTTCACCCCGCTTCCCGCGCCGCTCATGAAAATCCATCGCGGCCTGAAAACCGCTTTCGACCCGGCCCGCATCTTCAATCGCGGCCGTCTCTACCCCGACTTCTGAGCGACGCGATGCAAACCAACCTCGCGGACTTCATGCGCAACACGCCCGATGGCGACGAAGCCGACGGCATTCTGCGCAATTGCGTGCATTGCGGTTTCTGCACGGCCACCTGTCCGACCTATCAGCTGCTCGGCGACGAACTCGACGGCCCGCGCGGACGGATCTATCTGATCAAGCAGATGGTGGAAGGCGCGCCGGTCACGCGCAGCACCCAGGTCCACCTCGACCGCTGCCTGACCTGCCGCAACTGCGAAACGACCTGCCCCTCCGGCGTGCAATATGGCCGGCTGGTGGAAATCGGCCGCAAGATCACCGAAGAAAAAGTCACGCGTCCGCTCGGTCAGCGCCTGATGCGCCGGCTGCTCGCGAGCTTCGTGCCGAACAGCGCGCTCTTCACGCCGACCATGCGTATCGGTCAGCATTTTCGGCCGTTGCTACCCAAGAAGCTGCGCGACAAGGTGCCCGCGCGGCAGCGTCCGCTCGAATGGCCGACCGCGAAGCATCCGCGCAAGATGCTGCTGCTGGCGGGCTGCGTGCAACCGTCGATGATGCCGAACGTCAACGTCGCGACCGCGCGCGTGCTCGACGCGCTCGGCATCGAAACGCTGATCGCGCCGGATGCCGGCTGCTGCGGCGCGATCCGCCTGCATCTGGGCTACAACGACGACGCCCTCGACGACCTGCGCGCCAACATAGACGCATGGTGGCCGTACGTCGAACAGGGCGTGGAAGCGATCGTGATGAACGCGTCCGGCTGCGGCGCGACCGTCAAGGAATACGCGCACCTGTTGCGCCACGATCCGGCGTATGCGGAAAAAGCGCGCCGCGTGGTGGAACTGACGCGCGACATCGCGGAGATCCTGCCGGAGTTCGAAGAACCGCTGGTCTCCGTCACGCGACGCCGCTCGGTACATACGGTCGCGTTTCATCCGCCCTGCACGTTGCAGCATGGCCAGCAGATACGCGGCAAAGTCGAGCACCTGCTGGGCGCGCTGGGTGTCGAAGTGCGCCTGCCCGCCGACAATCATCTATGCTGCGGCTCGGCCGGCACCTACTCGCTGACGCAGCCCAAGCTCTCGTATGCGTTGCGGGATCAGAAGCTCGAACGGCTGCAGGCGCAGGAGCCGCAGGTGATCGTGTCGGCGAACGTGGGCTGCATTGCGCATCTGCAAAGCGGCACGTCCACGCCGGTTGCGCACTGGATCGAACTGGTCGAGCACATGCTGTCCGTATAATCGGGCAATCGACTTTCGCTGGACTTCCGGATCCGTCATGCCCGATCTGATTCACAACCTCGAAGCGGTGCGGCAGCGCATCGCCACGGCCGCGCACGTGGCCGGACGCGATACGCGCTCGATCCATCTGCTCGCAGTCTCGAAGACTTTCCCCGCCGAAGACGTGCGCGCCGCCTACGGTGCCGGCCAGCGCGCGTTCGGCGAGAACTACGTGCAGGAAGCCATCACCAAGATCGAGGCGCTCGCCGATCTGCGCGCCACGATCGAATGGCATTTCATCGGCCCCTTGCAATCGAACAAGACGCGCCCCGTCGCCGAACATTTCGACTGGGTGCACTCGGTCGATCGGCTGAAGATCGCGCAGCGGCTCTCGGAGCAGCGCCCGGACAATCTGCCGCCGCTGAACGTGTGTCTGCAGGTCAACATCAGCGGCGAGGCGTCGAAGAGCGGCGTGGGCATTGCCGAGGCGGCGCAGGTCGCGCAGGCGATCGCCGCACTGCCGAAGCTGAACCTGCGCGGCCTGATGGCGATTCCCGAACCGGCCGGCAGCATCGACGAGCAACGCGTGCCGCATCGACAGTTGCGTGAGCTGTTCGAGCGCCTGCGCGACGGCGGACTCGCGCTCGACACGCTGTCGATGGGCATGTCGAGCGACCTCGAGGCCGCCGTGCTGGAAGGCGCGACCATCGTGCGCGTGGGCACCGCGATCTTCGGCGCGCGAGATTACTCTAACTGAGCTTCGCGAACCTTTTCAGGCTCCGTAGGCTCTTCACGGCACTTCATCCGGAACATCATGAAAATTGCTTTTATCGGCGGTGGCAACATGGCCGCCGCGTTGATCGGCGGCCTCATCAAACGTGGCGTCGCACCCGCTGACCTCTACGCAATCGATCCCAACGAAGAGGCGCGCAAGCGCAATGAGCAGCAATTCGGCATCAGGACCGGCGTTGCCGCGGATGCCGCGCTGGCCGCGTACGACGCGGTCGTGCTGGCGGTGAAGCCGCAGATCCTGAAGAGCGTTGCGGAGGCGGTGGCGCCGCATCTGAGCGCGTCACAACTGGTCGTGAGCATCGTCGCCGGTATTCGCATGGGCGACATGTCGCGCTGGCTGAACGGTCACAGCCGTATCGTGCGCGTCATGCCCAATACGCCGGCGTTGATCGGCATGGGCGTGACCGGTCTCGTGGCAACTGGCAGCGTGGACGACGCGGGCCGCGCGCTCGCGTCGCAAGTGCTGGGCGCGGTCGGCGAAACGGTCTGGTTCGACGACGAAGCGAAGATCGACGCCGTCACCGCAATCTCGGGCAGCGGACCCGCCTACGTGTTCTATTTCATCGAAGCGTTGCAGGAAGCCGCCCGCCAGCTCGGCATGGATGAAGCGCAGGGCCGTGCGCTCGCCGTAGCGACCTTCACCGGCGCGGCGCAACTGGCGGCGAATTCCGACGAGCCACCGGGCGTGCTGCGCGAACGCGTGACGTCGAAGGGCGGCACGACGGCGGCGGCGCTGGCGTCGTTCGACGCGAGCGGCATCAAGGATGCGATCGTGCGCGGCGCGCTCGCCGCCGATGCTCGCGCGCGGGAAATGGGCGACGAATTCGGCAAGCAGTAAGCGCGCAGGCAGCACAGTAGAACTGAACGCCGCGGCGCTTCGATTCAGGCCGCTGCGGCGTTAGCGATAAAGAAACGCAAAGCCCCGCGGAAAAATCAGAACCAAGTCGCCGCGTAATGCGCGGCGACGCCGACGAACAGCGCGCCGCCGAGCCAGTTGTTATGCCGGAACGCGGCGAAGCACGCCATCCGTTCGCGATTGCGGATCAGCGTGTAGTGATAGATCGCACAGCCCGCAGCAGCCGCCCATCCTAGCCAGTACAGCACGCCGAAATCGAGCAGCACGCCGATACCCACGTAGATCCCCAGCGTCACCGCGTAGCAGAGCATGATCGCGGCCACGTCGAAGCGGCCGAACGTCAGCGCCGAAGTGCGGATGCCGATCTTGATGTCGTCGTCGCGATCGACCATCGCGTATTCGGTGTCGTACGCCACCGACCAGAACACATTGGCCAGCAGCATCACCCACGCGAGCATCGGCACGTGGTTCTGAATCGCGGCGAACGCCATAGGAATGCCGAAACCGAACGCGATGCCCAGATAAGCTTGCGGAATGGCGAAGAACCGCTTGGTGAACGGATACGAACCGGCAACGAAGAGCGCCGCCACCGAGAGCTCTTTGGTCAGCGTATTCAGCGGCAGGATCAGCAGAAATGCCAGCAACGACAACGCGGCCGCCAGCGCCACCGCTTCCCACGCCCTGATCTTACCCGAGGTGATCGGACGGTTCTCCGTGCGCTTCACATAGCGATCGAAATCGCGATCGGCGTAGTCGTTGATCGCGCAACCCGCCGAGCGCATCAGCACCGTGCCCACCGTGAAGATCACCAGCAGCGGCAACGACGGGCGACCGTCCGACGCGATCCACAGCGCGTTGAGCGTCGGCCATAGCAGCAGCAGGCTGCCGATCGGCTTGTCCATGCGCACGAGGCGCAGATACAGGGGAAGTCGGGCGAACATGGGCGGAGTCGGTGAAAGTGCGAGACGGTGCGGCTATTTTACGGGATGCGGGCGGCGGCCAGCCCCGACGCAAGCAAGTCGGAAAGCCTGCGCCGAAAAAAAGCCTCCCGCGCAGGGAGGCTCTGTTTGCATGACATCTCAACGCCGGCCGCCGGAACGACGCGCTACGCTGAAATCCGGGCGAGGCGCCCGGTGCGCTTGATACGCTTGATGCTTAAGCCAGCATCGAGCGCAGCATCCACGCGGTCTTTTCGTGCGTTTGCATGCGTTGCGTCAGCAGGTCGGCGGTCGGCTCGTCGTTGGCGGCTTCCGTCGACGGGAAAATCGCGCGTGCGGTACGCACCACGGCTTCCTGACCTTCCACCAGCTGGCGGATCATTTCTTCCGCCGCCGGCACGCCGTCCGCTTCCGGAATCGACGACAACCTGGCGAATTCCTTGTAGCTGCCCGGCGCATGCACGCCCAGCGCGCGAATCCGTTCAGCGATCGAATCGACCGCGAGCGCCAGCTCGTTGTACTGCGTTTCGAACATCAGGTGCAGCGTGTTGAACATCGGACCCGTCACGTTCCAGTGGAAGTTATGGGTCTTCAGGTACAGCGTATAGGTGTCGGCGAGCAGGCGCGACAGACCTTCTGCAATCTTCTTGCGATCCTTGTCGCTGATCCCGATATTGACGTGCTGTACCGCTGCTGAGGCTTCTTTTTTGGCCATGATGACTCCTTTGAAGAGTGATACGAACCGGTCGGCAAGTGACGGTCTGCGGATAGCAAACCCGGCATATCGAACGCCCGACAGTTTAGCTTAGAAAGCTGCCGCGCCCGTATGACGCGTGGCCACTTGCCGCACCCGCGGCATCGCCTGCATCAACCGCCCAGTGCGTGTTGCAGCGCTTGCGCGGCGATCACTGCGAGCCCGCTCGTGACGATCGCAAAACCCACTGCCTTACGCGCCATCAAAGCGTACTGCTGCTGCGCGCCGCGTGCGGCTGAAGTGCCGCCCAGCGTGGCCATCATCATCTGCATCATGATTGTGCTCCTTCGGTTCATATCGATACCGGCGGGACGCAGATGCGCCCCGCTTTGCTGCATCAGTTCAACTGCTCGATGCGGCTTACTTGCTCTCGCCTTCCGCGAGCCTGGCGATCGCGGCGATCACGCCTTCCGCGTATGCCGGATCGGCGCGGCGGAAGTGCTCGATCTGACGCGCCACGATCTCCTGCGGCACACCGTTGATATGGCGTGCGATGTTGCCGAACAGACGCTCGCGCTGAGCCGCATCGAAGAGCGCAAACAGCATGCCCGGCTGCGTGTAGTAGTCGTCGTCCAGACGATGATCGTAGCGATCCACCGCGCCCGCCGCGAGCGGCGGTTCGGATGCGTTGGCGTCCTGCGCGAAGTCACCGAAGCGATTCGGCTCGTAATTCACATTGCCGCCGAGGTTGCCGTCCGTGCGCATCGCGCCGTCGCGATGGAACGAATGCGGGCTCGCCACACGCGACGCGTTCACCGGAATCTGGTGGTGATTCACGCCAAGGCGATAGCGCTGCGTGTCGCCATACGAGAACAGACGCCCTTGCAACAGACGATCCGGCGAGAAGCCGATACCCGGCACCACGTTAGCCGGCGTGAACGCCGCCTGCTCCACGTCTGCGAAATAGTTGGCCGCATTGCGATTCAACTCGATCGTGCCGACGTCGATCAACGGATAGTCCTTCTGCGACCATACTTTCGTGATGTCGAACGGATTGAAGCGATACGTGGCGGCTTCCGCTTCGGGCATCACCTGAATGGCGAAGCGCCATTTCGGGAAGTTGCCCTGGTCGATGTTCATGAGCAGATCGCGTTGCGCGCTTTCACGATCTTGCGCGACCACTTGTGCCGCTTCCGCATCGGTAAAGTTCTCGATGCCTTGCATCGATTTGAAGTGGAACTTCACCCAGAAACGCTCGTTTTTGGCGTTGATGAACGAGTACGTGTGCGAGCCGAAGCCGTGCATCTGACGGAAATTCTGCGGAATCCCGCGGTCGCTCATCAGAATCGTCACCTGATGCAGCGACTCCGGATGACGCGACCAGAAATCCCACGCGGCCACATTGCTGCGCATGTTGGTGTACGGGTCGCGTTTTTGCGTGTGAATGAAGTCCGGAAACTTCAGCGGATCGCGGATAAAGAACACCGGCGTGTTGTTGCCCACCACGTCCCAGTTGCCCTCTTCCGTGTAGAACTTGATCGAGAAGCCGCGCACGTCGCGTTCGGCGTCGGCCGCGCCGCGCTCGCCGGCAACCGTCGAAAAGCGCATGAACAGCGGTGTTTCCTTGCCGGCTTGCGCGAACACCTTCGCCTTCGTGTAGCGCGAGATATCGTGCGTGACCTTCAGCGTGCCGAAAGCGCCCGAGCCTTTGGCGTGAACACGGCGTTCCGGAATCACTTCGCGGTCGAAGTGAGCGAGTTTTTCGAGCAGCCAGACGTCTTGCAGAACAACCGGACCGCGCGCGCCGGCGGTCATCGAATTCTGGTTGTCGGCGACGGGGGCACCGGCGGCATTGGTGAGCTTACGTTCGGACATGCGTGACTCCTGGATGGCTTTTTGTGGGAACAGAGTGTTGGGAGAGGCGCGGCGCACTGATGTCAGAGGCTCACGCGTCAAGCGTGACGCATCATGCGGACAAGGCCCGATCGACCAGCAGGGACAACGCGACGGTCCGCACACTGAGCATCGACATGGCGAAGCCACCGGACGCGGCGGCCGGTTGAGCGGCGAGAGCCTGGACTTGCTGCGGGTTCGATTGCGTCATGATTTCCTCCGGGTCTTGTGGGATCGGGCGATCCATGGAGGACACTATAACAACACTATTGATGTGACGTGTTTGATTAATTTTATCTATTCGATAGGGGTTGCGACTATCGACGCCTAATGGGCGCCGGACCGGTTGCTGCCTGGGGATACGCAGCGAACCGGCCGGATGCAGGTGCGACCGTTAATTGACGGCGACGGGCAAGTCGAGCTTCCTGACGCCCGGCAGATCGCAGGCGTTGATGGCGTCGCAAATGGCGTCGATAGCGGGCATGCGCGTGAAGCTCTTGCGCCAGGCCAGCACAACGCGGCGATCCGGCACGGGTTCGTCGAAAGCGACATAGCTGAGCAGCCCGGCGTCGATGCCGCCGGCGTGCGGCTTGACTTCGTGCACCGACATGCGCGGCAGCACGGTAATGCCGACGCCGCTTGCCACCATATGACGAATGGTTTCCAGCGACGAGCCCTCGAAGGTCTTCTGGATGCCGTCCGCGTTTTGCGAAAAGCGCATCAGTTCCGGGCAGACGCCCAGCACGTGATCACGGAAACAGTGACCGCTGCCGAGCAGCAGCATGGTTTCCTGCTTCAGATCGTCGGCGTCGATTTTCTGGCGGTTTTCCCAGGCGTGGCCGGACGGCAGCGCGACCACGAAGGGTTCGTCGTACAGCGGGCGCAGCATCAGACCGGTTTCCGGAAACGGGAGCGCCATGATGGCGACGTCGATTTCGCCTTGTTTGAGCAGCTCGATCAGCTTGAGCGTGTAATTTTCCTGCAGCATCAGGGGCATTTGCGGGACGCGCCTGATCATCTGCTTGACGAGCGTGGGCAGCAGGTACGGCCCGATCGTGTAGATGACGCCGAGGCGCAGCGGCCCGACCAGCGGGTCTTTGCCCTGTTTGGCGATTTCCTTGATGGCGAGCGTCTGTTCGAGGACACGTTGAGCTTGCGTGACGATCTGTTCGCCGATCGGCGTGACGCTCACTTCGCTGGTGCCGCGCTCGAAGATCTGGACGTTGAGCTCGTCTTCGAGCTTCTTGATGGCCACCGACAAAGTCGGCTGGCTGACGAAACACGCTTCGGCGGCCCGGCCGAAGTGCCGCTCGCGGGCAACCGCGACGATGTATTTCAGTTCGGTGAGGGTCATTGGGGGACCAATCAGTGCGATGAGTTTGATAGGTTCTAGTTATACACCTATAGGGTCGGTTCGCCAACTTTTTGGGGAGTGGGGGGCGCAGGTAAAAGAGCCCCCAAACCTCACGCCTTCAAATACTGCTCCCGCGCCCCCAACCACCGCGCCAGATGCTGCATCACCACCTCCGGATATTTCTCCAGCAAAGCAGCCGCCGCCTCCCGCGCAGGCTCAATCAGCCACTGATCATTCTCGAGATCCGCAAACCTGAGCATAGCCGCGCCCGATTGCCGCGCCCCCAAAAACTCCCCCGGCCCACGAATCTCCAGATCCCGCCTGGCGATCTCAAAACCATCGGTCGTCTCACGCATGGTCTGAAGCCGCGCCCGCGCAGTCATCGACAAAGGCCCGGTGTAAAGCAGCACGCAAACCGAAGCCGCACTCCCGCGCCCCACCCGCCCGCGCAACTGGTGCAATTGCGCAAGCCCAAACCGCTCGGCATGCTCGATCACCATCAACGACGCATTCGGCACATCAACGCCCACTTCGATCACAGTGGTCGCCACCAGCAACTGCACTTCGTTGCGAGTAAACGCATCCATCACAGCCGCTTTTTCAGCCGGCGCAAGCCGCCCATGCACGAGACCGACATTCAGCTCGGGCAACGCGGCCACCAGCGTCTCGTAAGTTTCGACCGCGGTCTGCAACTGCAACGTCTCACTTTCCTCGATCAACGGGCACACCCAGTACACCTGGCGCCCCGTCAATGCGGCCTCGCGTACACGCCCGATCACCTCCTCGCGCCGCGCGTCGGACACCAGCTTGGTCAGGATCGGCGTGCGCCCGGGCGGCAATTCGTCGATGGTCGAAACGTCGAGGTCGGCGTAATACGTCATCGCGAGCGTGCGCGGAATCGGCGTGGCCGACATCATCAATTGATGCGGCTGGAAGTCGCGCGCGCCGTCGGCGGCGTTCTGCGCCTTGGCGCGCAGGGCAAGCCGTTGCGCCACGCCGAAACGGTGCTGTTCGTCGACGATCACGAGCCCGAGGCGCGCGAACTCCACCGCGTCCTGAATGATCGCGTGCGTGCCGATCACGAGTTGCGCCGTGCCGAGCGCGGCGGCTTCGATCGCGGCGCGCTTTTCCCGGGTCTTCAGACTGCCGGCCAGCCACGCGACGCTCACGCCAAGCGGCTCCAGCCAGCCGCGCAACTTGCGTGCGTGCTGTTCGGCGAGAATTTCGGTCGGCGCCATGAGCGCGGCCTGATAGCCGGCGTCGATAGCCTGGGCCGCGGCCAGCGCGGCGACGATCGTCTTGCCGCTGCCGACGTCGCCCTGCAACAGCCGCTGCATCGGATGAGGCTGTGTCAGGTCGAGCGCGATCTCGCCGCCCACACGCTCCTGCGCCGCCGTCAGTGAAAACGGCAGCGCCTTCAGCAAGCGCGCCACCAGCGCGGATTCGTCGCCGAGCTTGCGGCGCGGCATGGCCGGCGCCGCGCGCGTGCGGCGCTCCTCGTGCGCGCGCTTGAGCGACATCTGCTGCGCAAGCAGTTCCTCGAACTTGATGCGCACCCAGGCCGGATGCGTGCCGTCGATCAACGCCGTCTCGTCGGACCGCACGCCCGGATGATGCAGCGTGCGCACGGCGTCCATCAGCGACGGCACGCCGAGCGGTTCCAACCACGTACGCGCAACCGGCTCGGGCAACAACTCCGGCAGCGAGGTGCGCGACAGCGCGTTGTCGATCGATTTGCGCAGATACGCCTGCGTCACGCCCGCCGTGCTGGGATAGACCGGCGTCAGCGCCTGCGGAAGCGGCGTGTCTTCGTCGACCACGCGCACGGCGGGATGCACCATCTCCATGCCGAAAAAACCGCCGCGCACGTCGCCGCGTACCCGCAGCCGCGCGCCGATCGCCATCTGCTTGACCTGCGAGCCATAGAAATTCAGGAAGCGCAGCACGAGTTCGTCGCCGGCGTCGTCGCGCAACTTCACCAGTAACTGGCGGCGCGGACGATAGGCGATCTCGTTGTCGAACACCACGCCCTCGGTCTGCGCAATGCCGCCGGGCAGCAGATGCCCGATCGGCGTCAGCGAGGTCTCGTCCTCGTAACGCATGGGCAGATGCAGAACCAGATCGATGTCGCGAGTCAGGCCGAGTTTGGCGAGCTTGTCGGCGGTTTTTTCGGCGGGTTTGGCGGCCGGCTTGTCTGTGGACTTCGTTGCGGGCTTGGTCGCCGATTTCGCGGCGGCTTTGGCGGCAGATTTGCCGGCGGGTTTGTCGCCGAATATGTTGTCCGGCTTGGCAGCCACCGGTTCGTCAGCCGGTTTGTCGGCCGGCTGGATGCCGAACTTGTCACCTTCACGCGCGGGCTTTTCGCCGTCCACCACCACACCCGCGCCAACGTCGCCCGCCTCCGCCGCGACCGTCTTGCCTCGCGAGACGCGGCGCCTGGGCTCGGCGCTCACTTCATCGTTGGCGGAGGGCAATCGGCGGTCGGACAAAGGCATGGGCTGCTTCGCAAGTACAATATCGGCTGTCAAAGGGTTCGCCGCCATACGGCGCGCACTCTCGCGGGCCGCTCAGGCGTCCCGCAATCATAGCCGCCCGGCTCCGGCTTCGGCTCAATTCAGTCTCAATTCGCTTCCAGTCGTTCGCATGTTGACGCTTTCCGATTTCGATTTCGATCTACCTCCCGAGCTGATCGCGCAAGTCGCGCTGCCCGAGCGCAGCGCCAGCCGTCTGCTCGAGGTGGACAACCCGGCCGGCGCCACCGGCCCGGCGCGCCTGATCGACCGCCGCTTTGCCGAGTTGCCCGACTGCATCGCAGCCGGCGACCTGCTGGTCTTCAACGATACCAAAGTCCTGAAAGCCCGCTTCCTCGGCCAGAAGGCTAGTGGCGGCAAGATCGAAGTGCTGGTGGAGCGCCTCACCGGCGAGCGCACGGCGCTCGCGCAGATTCGCGCGAGCAAGAGCCCGCAGCCCGGCGCCACGATCCGGCTGGCGGATGCTTTCGACGTCACGATCGGCGAGCGCGTCGAGCCGTTCTACACGCTGCATTTCCCCGGCGACTGCCTGACGCTGATCGAGCAATTCGGCCGCCTGCCGCTGCCGCCGTACATCGAGCACGATCCCGACGCGACCGACGAAACCCGCTATCAGACGGTATTCGCGCAAAATCCCGGCGCCGTCGCAGCGCCGACCGCCGGCCTGCATTTCGACGAGGCGCTGCTCGCGCGCCTCGACGCCCGCGGCGTGGAGCGCGCGACGCTGACGCTGCATGTCGGCGCTGGCACGTTCCAGCCAGTGCGGGTTGAAAACCTCGCCGAGCACAAGATGCATAGCGAGTGGTATCACCTGCCGCAATCGCTCGCCGACAAGATCGGGGCGACCCGCGCGCGCGGCAACCGCGTGATCGCGGTGGGCACGACCTCGATGCGCGCGCTCGAAGCCGCCGCGCGCGACGCCGAAGCCGCAGGCCGGCCGCTTGCCGCCGCCAGCACGGAAACCGACATTTTCATCACGCCGGGCTATCGATTCCGCGTGGTCGACCGGCTGGTGACCAATTTCCATTTGCCCAAGTCGACGTTGCTGATGCTGGTATCGGCGTTCGCCGGCGTCGAGACGATTCGCGAGGCGTACCGCCACGCGATCGAAGCGCGTTACCGCTTCTTCAGTTACGGCGACGCAATGCTGCTTACGCGGCGTGACGCGTGACGCGCGACACAGGTCAAAGCCGCCTCGAGGTTTTCGTCGTTCCCTCTGCCGCCGCGAACCTGCCGGCGGCGTTCAACATTTGCGCCGGACTGTTCTCCGGTTGCACAGGAGTTATTTCATGACCGACGGTCATCTGTCGCAAGACGCGACCCACGAGCGTCCCGAAAACGGCCTCAAATTCGAACTGCTCGGCGTCGACGGCCAGGCCCGCCGTGGCCGCGTCGCCCTGAACCACGGCGTAGTGGAAACGCCGATCTTCATGCCGGTCGGCACCTACGGCACCGTGAAGGCCGTGCAGCCGCGCGAGCTCGAAGAAATGCATGCGCAGATCATCCTCGGCAACACTTTCCACCTGTGGCTGCGTCCGGGTCTGGAAACGATCGAGGCGCACGGCGGCCTGCATGGCTTCATGGGCTGGAAAAAGCCGATCCTCACCGACTCGGGCGGCTTCCAGGTATTCTCGCTCGGCGATCTGCGCAAAATCACCGAAGATGGCGTCACGTTCGCGTCGCCGATCAACGGCGACAAGCTTTTCCTGTCGCCCGAAGTGTCGATGCAGATCCAGAAAGTGCTGAACTCGGACATCGTCATGCAATTCGACGAATGCACGCCGTACGCGACCAATAACGTGCCGACCTCGCACAAGGAAGCGGCCGATTCCATGCGTATGTCGATGCGCTGGGCGCAGCGCTCCATCGACGAATTCAACCGGCTGGGCAATCCGAACGCGCTGTTCGGCATCGTTCAGGGCGGCATGTTCGAAGACCTGCGCGACGAGTCGCTGGCGGGGCTCGCGGAGAAGGATTTCCACGGTCTGGCGATCGGCGGCCTGTCGGTCGGCGAGCCGAAGGAAGACATGATGCGCGTGCTGAACCACATCGGCCCGAAGCTGCCCGCCAACAAGCCGCACTACCTGATGGGCGTCGGCACGCCGGAAGACCTGGTGGCGGGCGTCGCCGCCGGCGTCGACATGTTCGACTGCGTGATGCCGACCCGCAACGCGCGCAACGGCTGGCTCTTCACGCGTTTCGGCGACATCAAGATCCGCAACGCCGCGCACAAGAATTCGCTACGCCCGCTCGACGAGCAATGCGGCTGCTACACGTGTCGAAATTTCACTCGCGGCTACCTGCATCATCTGCATCGTGTAGGGGAAATCCTCGGTGCGCAGTTGAACACGATCCACAACCTGCACTACTACCTGGAACTGATGCAGGAAATCCGCGACGCGATCGACGCGAAAATGTTCGAGCCCTTCCGCAAACGCTTTCACGAGAACCGCGCGCGCGGCACCGCCGAGGCGCCGTGACGGCGCGGGGTAAAGGATTCAGCCGAAGAATCCGTCGGCCTCGCCAAGAAAACCTTACAATTCACTTTCGCGGACGGCGGTAAAGATGGCAAAGCAGGCTTTAAACGGTTGATCGCAAAGCCGATTCGCCGCGCCGACGCGCGTCAGGCCGGTGGTAGAATAACCGGCTGATTTTTTTGATCGTTTTGACTTATAACGGAGAGACCAACGTGTCGTTCATTTCCAATGCCTTCGCCCAAGGCACAGCAACAGGTGGCATTGAATCGAACCTGATGAGCTTCCTGCCGCTGATCCTGATGTTCGGCGTGCTGTACTTCATCATGATTCGCCCGCAAATGAAGCGCCAGAAGGAACATCGCAACATGCTCGCCGCCATGGCCAAGGGTGACGAAGTGGTGACGAACGGCGGCATCGTCGGCAAGGTGACCAAGGTGGGCGAAGCTTACGTCGGCGTCGAAATCTCGGAAGGCACGGAAATCACCGTGCAGAAAGCGTCGGTCACGACGATTCTCCCGAAGGGCACGATCAAGTCGCTGTAAGGCCTGCTCTCTCGCGTCCGGCGCGGCCTCGCCGGCGGTTCTCGCGGAACAACGCCGAATCGCCCGCGCTCATCGCCGGACGCATCGCTTCCAAGCCAACCTTCCCGTTGGACCACTCATGAATCGTTACCCCCTCTGGAAATATGCCGTGATGCTGGTGGCTCTGGTCATCGGCCTCGTGTACACGCTGCCCAACCTGTTCGGCGAAGCGCCGGCGGTGCAGGTGTCGAGCGGCAAGGCAACGGTCAAGCTCGACTCGACCACGCTGTCGGCTGTCGAAGCCGCGCTCGCCGCGAATCAGATCAAGCCGGACGACGTCACGTTCGACAACTCGGCGACCAACGCGAACATCCGCGTGCGTCTGCCGGACACCGACACGCAATTGCGCGTGAAGGATCTGCTGCAGAAGTCGCTGAACAGCGACCCGAGCGACCCGCAGTTCATCGTCGCGCTGAATCTGCAAAGCGCGTCGCCGCGCTGGCTGACCGCCTTGCATGCGCTGCCGATGTACCTTGGCCTCGATCTGCGCGGCGGCGTCCACTTCCTGCTGCAGGTCGACATGGCCGGCGCGCTGAACAAGAAGCTCGATTCGGACGCTTCGGACGCGCGCACGCTGCTGCGTGACAACAACATCCGCGACGGCGGCGTGAATCGCGTCAACCAGACGGTGGTGATCAATTTCGCCGACCAGGCGACGGCGGACAACGCATCGAAGCAACTGGGCCGCAGCATCAGCGAGCTCCAGTGGGCCTCGCAAACCAGCCCGGACGGCGGCGTGCAACTGGTCGGCACGTTCACGCCGACAGTGCAGAGAGCCGTGCAGGACGCCGCGCTCAAGCAGAACATCACCACGCTGCATAACCGCGTGAACGAACTCGGCGTGGCCGAGCCGGTGATCCAGCAACAAGGCTCCGATCGTATCGTGGTCGAACTGCCGGGCGTGCAGGACACGGCGAAGGCAAAAGACATCATCGGCCGTACGGCAACGCTCGAAGCGCGCCTCGCCGATCCGGTCAACACACATCCGAATCCGTCCGATCCGGTGCCGCCCGGCGACGAACTGTTCACGCAAGGCAACCAGACGCCGGTGCTGCTGCGCAAGCAGATCATCTTCACGGGCGACCGGATTATCGACGCGTCGGCGGGCTTCGACGAGCATCAACGTCCTTCCGTCAACATCCGTCTGGATTCGGCCGGCGGCCGTGCCGTCGCCAGCGTGTCGCGCGACAACATCGGCAAGCCGATGGCCATGGTGCTGTTCGAAAAGGGCAAGGGCGAAGTGCTGACGGTGGCGACCATCCAGTCTGAACTGGGCGACCGTTTCCAGATCACCGGCCAGGCCACGCCGCAAGGCGCCGCCGACCTCGCGCTGCTGCTGCGCGCCGGTTCGCTGGCCGCGCCGATGGACATCATCGAAGAACGCACGATCGGCCCGAGCCTCGGCGCGGACAACATCAGGAAGGGCTTCCACTCGGTGGTGTGGGGCTTCGCGGCGATCGCCGTCTTCATGATCGCGTACTACATGCTGTTCGGCGTGATCTCCATGATCGGCCTGTCGGTCAACCTGCTGCTGCTGATCGCCGTGCTGTCCATGCTGCAGGCCACGCTCACCTTGCCGGGTATCGCCGCTATCGCGCTCGCGCTCGGTATGGCGATCGACGCCAACGTGCTGATCAACGAGCGGGTGCGCGAGGAACTGCGCAACGGCGCGCCGCCGCAACTGGCCATCCAGAACGGCTACGCGCACGCCTGGGCAACGATTCTCGACTCGAACGTCACCACGCTGATCGCCGGTATCGCGCTGCTCGCGTTCGGCTCAGGGCCGGTGCGCGGCTTTGCGATCGTGCACTGTATCGGCATTCTGACGTCGATGTTCTCGGCCGTGTTCTTCTCGCGCGGCATCGTCAACCTCTGGTACGGCGGCAAGAAGAAGCTGAAGTCGCTCGCCATCGGCCAGGTGTGGCGTCCGGATACGGCGCCCGCAGGCTCGGCCGCTTACCTCGGTAGCGAAGACGCCTCCACCGACACCGCGCAAGCCGTCGCCGCGGTCGCCGCCAAGCCGTCGAAGGCCAAGGCAGCGGTTGCGCAGGCACGTGCCGGCAAGCCGACCGTGCGCCGCCGCAACGGGCCGGGTTCTTCGAATACGCCGCAGAAACCGGGTTCATCCCGCTGAGTCCCGGAGAAAACAAGACCATGGAATTTTTCCGTTTCCGCAAAGACATTCCGTTCATGCAGCGCGCGTTGATTTTCAACGCCATCTCGCTGCTGACGTTCCTTGCTGCTGTGTTCTTCCTGCTGCATCGCGGGCTGCATCTGTCGGTGGAGTTCACCGGCGGTACGGTTATCGAAGTGCAGTATCCGGGCACCGCGCCGCTCGAGCCTGTACGCGGCACGCTGGGCAAACTCGGTTACGCCGACGCCCAGGTGCAGAACTTCGGCACCTCGCGCGACGTGCTGATCCGTCTGCCGCTCAAAAAGGGCTATACGTCCGCGCAGCAGAGCGATCAGGTGATGACCGCGCTGAAGGCCGACACCCCGCAGGTGCAACTGCAGCGTGTCGAGTTCGTCGGCCCGCAGGTCGGCAAGGAACTCGCTACAGACGGCCTGCTCGCGCTGGCCTGCGTGGTGGCCGGTATCGTGATCTACCTGTCGTTCCGTTTCGAATGGAAGTACGCGGTGGCCGGCGTGATTGCGAACTTGCACGACGTGGTGATCATTCTCGGCTTCTTCGCGTTCTTCCAGTGGGAGTTCTCGCTGTCGGTGCTGGCCGCCGTGCTCGCGGTGCTCGGCTACTCGGTGAACGAATCGGTCGTTATCTTCGACCGGATTCGCGAGACCTTCCGCCGCGAACGCAAGCTGACCGTGATCGAAGTCATCAACCACGCGATCACCAGCACGATGTCGCGAACCATCATCACCCACGGCTGTACGCAGATGATGGTGCTGTCCATGTTCCTGTTCGGCGGCCCGACGCTGCACTACTTCGCTCTCGCGCTGACGGTCGGTATTCTGTTCGGTATTTACTCGTCGGTGTTCGTCGCCGCGGCGCTCGCCATGTGGTTCGGCGTGAAGCGCGAAGATCTGATCAAGGACAAGAAGGAACGCCCCGACGCGGACGATCCGAACGCAGGCGCGCAAGTCTGATCCTGTCGTAGCGTCAGACCTCGCAACAAAAAAGGCCGGTTCAATCACGAACCGGCCTTTTGCGTTTACCGCCGCCCTGCTCCGCCGTCGCGCTGCGCTATCTCGCGGCGGCAACGGACGGCGCCAGCTTCAGCGAAAGCCGAGCTTGCGCCGCGCCGCGATCAGCGCGACGAGGCTCACCAGCGCGGCGAAAATCAGGTAATAACTCGGCGCGGCTTTGGAGCCCGTCACGCTGATCAGCCACGCAATGATGAACGGCCCGAAACCACCGAAAATCGTTACGGCGACGTTATAAGCCAGCGACATGCCGGTCGTGCGCGTTTGCACCGGAAACATCTCCGAAAGCAGACCCGGCAGCGCCGCGAAATAGCCGGTCATCAGAAAGCCGAACACGATCTGCATAACGATCAAGGTGCCGAAGGTCGGATGCGCAACCAGATACACGAAAGCCGGGTAGATCAGGACGAGCAGCAGCAACGCCGAGGCCAGCATGATCGTGGTGCGCCCATGCCGGTCCGACAGATGGCCGATCAGCGGCGAGAACACCATCTGGATCAAGCCGGTCAGTGCAATCGCCGCGAACGCCACCGAGGGCGCCAGTCCCAATTGCTTCACGCCGAAGGTCGGCATGAACAGCACCAGATAGGTCGACACCGTCCCAAGCACCACCACGCCGATGGCGATCAGCAGGCGCAATTTCTGGCTGGTGAAGGTATCGCGCAGCGGCGTCATGGTCGTTTCGGCCGCGAGAAATTCAGGCGTCTCGTCGAGCTTCGTGCGGATATACCAAGCGACCGGCCCGATCAGCAGACCAAAGAAAAACGGCACACGCCAACCCCAGGAACCCATCTGCTGCGGCGAGAGCTGACCAGTGAGCAGCACGCCGAAGCCGGCGGCGAGCAGCGTGGTGAGCCCCTGGCTTGCCACCTGCCAGCTGGCGAAAAAACCGCGCCGCCCCGGCACGTGTTCCGCGAGAAAGGCGGTAGCGCTACCGAACTCGCCGCCCGCCGAAAAGCCCTGCATCAGACGCGCCAACACGAGGATCACCGGCGCGGCAAGACCGATGCTCTGGTAGGTCGGCAGAATCGCGATGATCAGCGTGCCGGCCATCATCAGCAGGATCGACAGGGTGAGCGCCGCCTTGCGGCCGGCACGGTCGGCATAGGCGCCGATCACGATCGCGCCGAGCGGCCGCATGAAGAACGACACGCCGAACGTGCCGAGCGTGAGGAGCAGCGAGACCGTGTCGTTACCGGCCGGGAAAAACAGCTTCGCGATCACCACCGCGAAAAAACCGTACACCACCAGATCGAACCATTCCAACGCGTTGCCGATCGAGGCCGCGACCACCGCGCGCCACGAACTCTGCCGGCTCCCCGTGAGGCTTGCTGCTGTCGTTGCGTTCATGCAGATCTCCGATTCGCGCGAAATATTATTGATGTCGGCTTCACGCCTGAATGCCCGACTGGATGCGCGCACAACCAATGCGGTGCCTGCGCTCTATGTACCCGAAAAATTAATACGGCGCGAGTGCGAAATTGCGCTGCGCCGCTGCATAAGGCTTCCGGCGTTTCAGACGGCCGATAAAAAAACCGCTTCGTCGCCAGAGCGAACGAAGCGGTTTTTTGTTGCGACGCAACGGCCGCGCGACCCGATAGCCGAACCCGATGGACGCGTTAAGCGCCTATTGCTTGATGCCTTCAGATTGAATATGCAGCTTGGTATCCATGCTGAAGCCGTATTTGACGCCGAAATCCATGCCGTAGTCGGCGCGATTGAAATGCGCGCTCGCTTCCACGCCGCACACCTCGCGCTTGAGTACCGGGTGCTGCATGCACTTGAACGACTCGATCTTCAGATTCAGCGGCTTGGTAACGCCGTGCATCGTCAGGCTGCCCACCACCTCGACCGGCTTGTCGCCGTCAAACTTGATATCGGTGCCCTTGTAAGTCGCCGCCGGATATTTGGCGACGTCGAAGAACGCGTCCGACTTCAGATGCTCGTCGAGCTTGCCGTTGCCGGTATCGACCGAGGCGGGATCGACCGTCACGTCGACCGTGCCGGTTTTCGCCGCGCGATCGAGCGTGACCATGCCGGAGCTCTTGGTGAACTTGCCGCGCCACACCGAAAGGCCGCCGAAGTGATCCGCCTCGAAACTCGGATACGTGTGGGTCGGATCGAGCTGATAGGTATCAGCAGCCGCGAACGCGCCCAATGAGAAAGAAGAAGCCAGCGCGCCGAAGGCGATCAACATGGATGTTTTCAATTCGTGCTCCCAGGTTCCTGAAAAAAGCCGCGCGCCCGAGTGGCGCGGCAAGCGTCACTTACGTGCTGCAACGATATGAAACTTGATGACCACCTCATCGGCGACCACCGAGGTGTCCTTCCATTCGCCGGTGCCGATATCGAATTGCGAGCGCCTGATCGGCAGCGACCCGTCGAAGGTTTGCACGGCGCCCTGCTGGGACACCGCGACCGGTACCACCACCGTCTGCGATTTACCCTTGATGGTCAGCTTGCCGGTCACCTTGAACTGGTTGCCGCCGGCCGGCGCAATCGCGCTGGAGACGAAGGTGGCGGTCGGATACGTCTTGGCGTCGAACCAGTCCTTGCCGCGCACCTGGTCGTTGTAGCTTTCGTCGCCGAGATCGTAGCTGGCCACGTCGATGCTGAATTGCGCCGCGCCCTCGGCCGGTTTTGCCGGATCGAACCTGACCTGCGCGGTAAATTTACCGAACTTGCCTTCCACCGGCACGTTCATCTGCTTCGACGTGGCAGTCACCGAGCTTTTCGCGACGTCGACTTGCGCGACGGCGCTCCCGGCCGCGGTCAACGAGGCCGCGGCGAAGGCGGCGAGCATGTAGCGATAAAACGAGACCTTCATGGTTGTCCTTATTTGAGGAAAGGGAGCATGCGCGAAAGCAGGCCGTCGCGATCCAGCCATTGATGCTTGAGCGCAGCCGCGACGTGCAGCGCGACCAGCACGAGCAAGGTGTAATTGAGCGTGATATGCACGTTCTTCAGGAGTTCCTTGAGGTGCGGGTCCGGCGCGATCAGGCGCGGCAGCGGAATCAGCCCGAGGTAGACCACCGGCACGTTGGCAGCCGAG
The DNA here is from genome assembly GCF_902459535.1 of Paraburkholderia dioscoreae. NCBI lineage: Bacteria > Pseudomonadati > Pseudomonadota > Betaproteobacteria > Burkholderiales > Burkholderiaceae > Paraburkholderia > Paraburkholderia dioscoreae. Next base: position 554,931 of record NZ_LR699553.1, on the reverse strand, counting down.
CTGTACAGGTAGCCCGACGCGGGAATCGCGATCATCAGCACATACAGCAGCAGATGCACGAGATGCGCGGCGCCGCGCTGCCAGCCCGGCATGCGGCGCGGCATTACAGGGGCCGAGTGCGTGGCGCGCCACAGAATGCGCAGGACGGCGAGCGCGAACACCGTCACGCCGATCCATTTGTGCCACGAGAAGTAGCGCAGCTTGGTGGGCGTGAAGCCCGGAATATCGGTCATCACCCAACCGAGCGCGAAGCCGCACACGATCAGCAACGCGATCAGCCAGTGCAAGGCAATGGCAGTCCGCGTGTACGACTCCCTGCTGCCGAATGAAGGATTGAGTGCCATGACAGGTCGCCGCAAGCTAAGAGAGGTTAACGGCGCAGCCCGCGCGGATATTCCGGCCGCCGATGCGTAAGGCATCAGCGCAGACGGCCGGACCATGCCTGCCGTGGCACGCACCAAGGCGGCCATGCTACCCCAATCGGAAAAAACTGGCAGAAGGTCGCCAGAGATCCCGCCCCTGGCGTTTTCGCCGCACATGCCGCGCGCATTGAACAATTAGGGACGGAGGTTGTCAGAGTTATAGCGATTCGATGTAGCATTAACCGTCCGCCAACGCCCGCCACGGCTCACAATCCAGCTTCAGCGCAATGGCCGGTGCGACCGCCGGGCGCGTTTGGTACTATTGCTCCACACTTTGATCAGACCTGCCAAAGAAACGGGCATTGCACGCTTCCCCTCACACTGTCAGCCCTTTGCCCTATGGAACATGACAACCTGATTGCGTGCCATGAGTGCGATACGCTGTTCCGCAAACCCCGGCTTGTCGGGCGCACGGTCGCGCGCTGTCCGCGCTGTGGGGCCACGCTTTACCGCGGCATCTCCCGCAAGCTGGACGCCATTAGCGCCATGACGCTCGGCGCGCTGATCACCTTCCTGATCGCGCAAGGCTTCCCGATCGTCGAACTCGAAACCAACGGCATCACCTCGCAGACCACGCTGTTCGGCGCGCTCATCGCGCTATGGGACGAGGACATGCAGATCGTCGCTGTCATGGTCTTCTGCTCGACCATTCTGTTCCCGCTGACTGAACTCGTCGCGCTGCTCTACGTGCTGATCCCGCTGCGCGCCGGCTATGTGCCGCACGCCTTCAACCGCGTGCTGCGCGCGATTCAATTCGTACGCCCGTGGGGCATGATCGAAGTCTTCATGCTCGGGATACTGATCACCATCGTGAAGATGGTGAGTCTCGCGCGCGTGATTCCCGAAGCGGCGCTGTTTGCGTTCGGCGTGCTCACGCTGATGCTCGCCGTGGTGGTCACGTTCGATCCGCGCATTCTGTGGGATCTCGCCGACGAACTGGGCGCCCGCGGCGAACGGCCGCTGCCGCGCACTTCAGCAGACAGCGCGGCGGCCGCAGTCAGCTCGGTCGCGGGACCACCCGCGCCGCCCGAGGTGCGTGGCGCGGAGCCGTCCGCATTGCCGCCGGTCGTGCCACCGGCGCCACGTCGAGGGTGAGCACACCATGAAATACGTTACCGCGAGAAGCGCGGGTCTCGTCAGTTGCCATGCGTGCGGACGCGTCGAGCCGCGCATTCGCTCCGTCACGGCGCAGCACTGTTCACGGTGCGGCGCGCACCTTCACTCGCGCAACCCCGACAGTCTCATGCGCACCTGGGCGCTGCTGATCGCCGCCGCGCTGCTGTATATTCCCGCGAATCTGCTGCCCGTCATGCACACCTCGTCGCTGCTCGGTTCCGAAGACGACACTATCATGAGCGGCGTCGTTTATTTCTGGACCTCGGGCGACTGGCCGCTCGCGGTGATCGTGTTTGTCGCCAGCATCATGGTGCCGATGCTCAAGCTGAGCGTGCTGGTGCTGCTCACCATCACGGCGCAGCGCCGCTCGCGCTGGCGGCCCGATCAGCGCATCACGCTTTACCGGATGGTCGAACGGATCGGGCGCTGGTCGATGCTCGACGTGTTCGTCGTCACGCTGACCGTCGCGCTGGTGCGCTTCAAATCGCTTGCCGTCATTACGGCGGGCCCCGGAGCCATCGCCTTCGGCTCGGTCGTGATTCTGACCATGATGGCCTCCATGCAGTTCGATCCACGCCTCATCTGGGACCACGTGGAAGGCAGCACCCCAAAACCTCAGGATCTCAAACATGACTAGCCCGCAAGAACCGACGCCCGCTCCCGATGCGCCGCGCAACGATTCGAACGGACCGAAGCTGCCGCCCCAACTCCCCGACCCTGACATTGAACCGCGCAGCCGCTGGCTGCCTTCGCTCGTCTGGGTGATTCCGCTGATTGCCGCGCTGATCGGCATCGCGCTCGTGATCAAATCCGTCACCGCGAAAGGCCCGACCATCACGATCAGTTTCGTCAGCGCCGAAGGCCTCGAACCGGGCAAGACCAAGGTGAAGTACAAGGACGTCGACGTCGGCGCCGTGAAGACCATCACGCTGTCGAAAGATCTGTCGCACGTGCTGGTGCAGGTCCAGTTGACCAAGGAAGGCGAAGATTTCGCGGTCAAGGATTCGCGTTTCTGGGTGGTGCGGCCGCGCGTCGGCGCGAGCGGCGTGTCCGGTCTCACCACGCTGCTTTCGGGCGCGTATATCGGCGCGGATGCCGGGCATTCGCCGGATACCGAGAAGGACTTCGTTGGCCTCGAAACGCCGCCGCCGATTACCGGCGACCAGAAGGGTCACCAGTTCGTCCTGCACGGCGACTCGCTCGGCTCGATCGACATCGGCTCGCCGATCTTCTACCGGCGCGTGCAGGTCGGCCAGGTGGTCGGCTTCTCGCTCGACAAGGACGGCACCGGCGTGACCATGCAGGTCTTCGTGTCCGCGCCGTTCGACCAGTATGTCGGCACCAATTCGCGCTGGTGGCATGCGAGCGGTGTCGATCTGCGGCTCGATTCCAGCGGCTTCAAGCTGAACACCCAGTCGCTTGCAACGGTGATCGTAGGCGGCCTGTCGTTCCAGTCGCCGCCGGGTCAGGGCGTAGGCGCGCAGGCGCCGAACAACATGACCTTCCGCCTCGGTTCGGATGAAGCCGATGCGATGCGCGAACCGGACGGCGTGCCGCTGCGCGTGGTGATGAACTTCAACCAGTCGCTGCGCGGCCTGTCGATCGGCGCACCGGTCGATTTCCGCGGCATCGTGCTGGGCCAGGTGACCAACATCGGCATCGACTACGATCCGAAGTCGCGCAGCTTCACCATGCCGGTAACGATGAACCTCTATCCGGACCGGCTTGGCAGACGCTTCCGCGAGACCGCGCCGGCACCGGGCAGCCTGGCGGGTCAAACCATGCTGCAACAGCTCGTCAAACATGGTCTGCGCGGCCAGTTGCGCACCGGCAATCTGATTACGAGCCAGCTGTACGTGGCGGTGGACATCTTCCCGAAGGCGCCGCCGGCAACCGTCGACGTGGCGAGCGATCCGCTCGAACTGCCGACCATTCCGAACACGCTCGACGAGTTGCAGCTCCAGGTCGCCGACATTGCGAAGAAGCTCGACGCGGTGCCGTTCGACCAGATCGGCAACAACCTGAACAGCGCGCTGAAGAACGCCGATCAGCTCTTCACGCGACTCGACAAGGAAGTGGTGCCGCAGGCGCGCGACACGCTCGCAGCGGCGAAGCAGACCTTCGGTTCGGCCGAGGCGACCTTGCAGCAGGATTCGCCGTTGCAGTCCGATGTTCATCAGGCGTTGCAGGAATTGACGCGCACGTTGCAGTCGCTGAATGCGCTGTCGGATTATCTGGAGCGCCATCCCGAATCGCTGTTGCGCGGTAAATCAGGAGATAAACCATGATGTTTGCCCGGCTCCCCCGTCCGCCGCGCGGGCTCGCGCGTGGTGCTGTTCTTGCCGGCGCGCTGGCCGGACTGGTGGCGCTGGCGGCGTGCTCGTCGCCGTCGAGCCGCTTCTATACGTTGGGATCGGATAGCACCGCCGCAGCGGCGGCGCCGGTCAGCGGCCGGACCTCGGCTGCGCCGGCGTGGCTGATCGAAGTCGCGCCGATCGACGTGCCGCCGCAGGTGTCGAAGAATCAGTTGGTGATACAGACGGGGCCGACACAGGTCCAAGTGCTCGAAGAAGAGCGCTGGGCCTCGCTGCCCGGCGACGAGATCCGGCGCGCGTTGTCGACGAGTCTGACGCAGCAGTTGAACACCATCGACGTGTACGGCACCGCGCGACCGGATGCCACGCCGGTGTATCGGGTCAGCATGAACGTGCAGCGCTTCGAGTCATGGCCCGGCTCGCATGCGTTGATCGATGCAGTGTGGAGCGTCCGTTCGGTACGCAGCAACGCGGTAATGACGTGCCGCAGCGTGGTCAGCGAACCGGTGAGCGGCGGGTATGACGCGCTGGTCGACGGGCATCGGCGGGCGCTGCAGCGGATTTCCGTGCAGATGGCTTCCGCCGTGCAGGCAATGGCTGCCGCTGCTCCGCAAGGTCAAAGCCCGAACCCCAAGGGAGCTTCTTCGGCTTCGACCAAAGGGACGGCGGTGAGTGTGGCCGTGCCACCCTGTCCTTCAGCGGACAGCACTGCGGGAGCCGGCGCCTGAAGTGTTCGACTCGCTCAAACGATTCATCAGGAAATGGCGCGCTTCGCGCGACGGCGGTCACCAGCTCGATGCGCTGCTGGCGATCGCCGACCGGACCGCGCCGTATCCGGAGCGCAGCGCGTGGCTGATCGAACTCGCCCACTGGATTCGCCGGGGCCACGCAGTCCAGGCCGGCGCCGCCGCTGAAGGCAACGCCCATCACTCCACGCCGGCGCACACGCGAATCCGCTATCTCCTCCATGTGCTCGACCGCAACCCCGTCTGGAAGGCGAACGTCGCCGGTATTCTGCGTGCACTGCTGCGCGAGAGCGACGGCCTCTCGCTGCTGTGCGACGCCGGCATGCCCGTGCATTCGGGCTTCTTCGGTGCGTTGTTCGAACGGCTCGAAGCCGCGTTGATTCCGCCCGCGCCAAACCGGCGCGACCTCACCGCGATCGTCACGCTCATGTTCAGCTCGGAGCGGGACGCCGAATGGATCGGCGCGCTTCCCACCGACCTGCTGATCCGCATCCACGTGCTTTTCGATTACGCGGCGGACGAAGACGAACAGCGCGACACCACACCGTTTTCGCTCGACCTGCTGGCGGCGCTGCATAACCTGACCTGCCAGATCAGTTCCACGGGCCTGTCACAAACCGTGCGCAGCCGTCTGGGCCGAGCCGATCCGGACGACTGCGGCTTCGCTCACGCGCACCGCGATCGCGACGGCCATGCCACGCACGAAGCCAGCGACGTGCGCGTCGCGATGGAAAAGCAACCGTTCTACCGGCTCACACGCGCGATGCTCGCCGTCGAAGCCGCGCACCAGGCGTTCGTGGCCGGCGGCCCGCAGGAACCGCTGCTGCACGAGGTCAACTATCTGCGGCTGCTGCTCGACGAATGCCGCGGCGCGACGGACGACGTCTTCGCGCATCTCTATCGCAACGGCGTGAGCGTCGACATCGTGTTCCAGGTCGAACGGATGCGCATGCGGATCGTGCGCGCCGAGCATCTGCTGAATGCATGGATGGCGCAAGACGATCCGCACGCCGGCGCGCGTCTCACCGCCGAACTCGTCAACGCAAACCATGCGAGCCAGAGCGTCGCGCACCTGGTACGCAGCAACTTTTCGCTGCTGGCGCGCAAGGTCGTCGAATACAGCGCCGATACCGGCGAGCACTACATCGCCCGCGATCGCGCCGAATATCTGAAGATGCTGCGCATGGCGGCCGGCGGCGGTCTCGTCACCGTCGTCACGGTGTGCGTGAAATTCGCCATTACCGGCGCGCATTTTCAGGCGATGTTCGAAGGCCTGCTGGCCGGCATCAACTACGCGGCGAGTTTCCTGCTGATGCACTTCCTGCACTTCTCGCTCGCCACCAAGCAGCCGGCCATGACCGCACCGACGCTCGCGCGGGAACTCGACGGTGTCGGCACGCCGGCAGGGGTCGACAGCTTCGTCAGTTCGGTGACCGCGCTGATGCGCACCCAGGCCGCCGCGGTGCTCGGCAACGTTCTGCTGGTGTTTCCCGTGTGCTTCGGCGTGCAATTGCTGTGGCACGCGCTGTTTCGCGCCAACATCATTTCGCCGGAGAAGGCGCACGCCACGCTGCACTCCTTCTCGCTCTGGGGGCCGACACCGTTCTACGCCGCGTTGACCGGCGTGCTGCTGTGGTCGTCCAGCCTGCTTGCGGGCTGGGCGGACAACTGGTTCGTGCTGCATCGCGTTGCCGACGCGCTCACCTATAACCGCCGTCTGCGCATGACGCTGGGCGCGGCCGGTGCCGACCGGATCGCGCGGTTTTGCCGTGCGAATGTGGCGGGGGTGGTCGGCAATATCACGCTCGGGCTGATGCTCGGCCTGGTGCCGGCGATTCTCACCGCGTTTGCGTTTTCCTTCGAAGTGCGTCACGTCACGCTCAGCGCCGGTTCGATCGGCGTCGCGCTCGGCGTGCTCGGCAAGGACGCGCTGAAACTGCCGGAGTTGTGGTGGGCGGTGGCCGGTGTCGGCAGCATGGCGATACTCAACGTGGCCGTGAGTTTCGCGCTCGCCTTCTACATGGCGGTGAAATCGCGCGACTTGCGGCGCAACGCGGTGCGCTCGCTGCGTGGCGCGATCTGGCAACGGCTGTTCCGGCATCCGCTGGAACTCGTCTGGCCGGCAAAAGCGGCACGCGCAGCCAGGTAGCGGCCTGCGGCGGCAACCGCTCGCCGCACCGCCCGCGCAGGCGGGCGCGGCTTGCCGCCAGGCAATCGCGCATGGCCGCTCACCCCGACCGCGTACAATAGCGCCTTATCCAACGCCTTCCGGCAACCTCAATGTCCTTCGATTTCTTCCTCCCTTGCCCACGCGGCCTTGAAGCCTCGCTCGCGGCCGAACTCGCCGAAATTGCCGCCCAGCACCTGAACGGCGCGCCGTTCACGGCCGGCGCACAAGTGCCGGGCGGCGTGCATTTCCGTGGAGGCTGGGCCGCCGGCATGGCCGCCAACCTGCACTCGCGCCTCGCGAGCCGCGTGCTGCTGAAAATCGCGCATCGTCCGTATCGCAGCGAACAGGACATTTACGCGCTCGCGGTCGAACAGCGTTGGGAACAATGGTTCTCGGCAAACGAAACGCTGCGGGTGGACGTCACCGCAATCAAATCGCCGCTGCGCAGCCTGGAATTCACCACGCTGCGCGTGAAGGACGCGATCTGCGACCGTCTGCGCGAAGTCAGCGGTGCGCGTCCGAGTATCGACACCGCCATGCCCGACGTGCGCGTGTTCGCGTTTCTCACCGCCACCGACTGCACGCTGTATCTCGACACCTCGGGCGACCCGCTCTTCAAGCGCGGCTGGCGCCTCGACAAGGGCGCGGCGCCGCTGCGCGAGAATCTGGCCGCGGGCATTCTGCGTCTGACCGGTTGGACCGCCGGCACGCCCCTGTACGACCCGATGTGCGGCAGCGGCACGTTCCTCGCCGAAGCCGCGCAGGTGGCGCTGAATATCGCGCCGGGCGCGGAACGCCGCTTCGGCTTCGAGAAGCTCAAGCAGTACGAAGCCAGGACCTGGCAAACGCTCAAGGCCGCCGCGCTCGACGCGAAACACGCCGCGCGCAGTTCGCGTGCCGATCTGCAGATCTTCGGTAGCGATATTTCCGGCGACATGCTCGACAAGGCGCGCGCCAACTTCCAGCGTGCCGGCTTGCCGTCTATTCCGCTCAAGCAGCTCGACGCGCGCAACATGACGCCGCCCTCGTCCGCGGCGGGCATTCTCGTCGCGAATCCGCCCTATGGCGAACGGATCGAAGTGCGCGGACGCAATGCGCGCGGCGAGCTTCGCGAAGGCCGCGGCAATCGTGACAGCCGCGAAGACGACGGCTTTCGCCGCGCCCAGGAGGAAACGCCGGACAGCGAATTCTTCCAGTCGCTAGGCGACGCGCTCAAGCAACGCTTCACCGGTTGGCATGCGTTTATCCTGACGTCGGACCGCAAGCTGCCTGGCCAGTTGCGCCTGCGTGAATCGACCAAGACACCGCTCTTTAACGGCGCGCTCGAATGCCGGCTGTTCCGCTTCGACCTGATCGCAGGCAGCGTGCGGCAGCGGCCGCAAACTGATACGCCTGCGGCTTGACGCACAGCGCTTTCAGCGCCGCCGCTGCAAGGCGATAAGAACCGCGAGCCGCGAACCGGCCTCGCGGTTTTTTTTTCGCCTGCTGTCTGCTTCGGCCCCCTTCGCTTCTCTCATCGCTTCTTTCATCGCTGCTGCCACGCCCTACTGACACCACGCTGTCAGCAGCACCCCCGCACACTCCTTCTCACGCCATCCGGCGCTTTGCACGGCTTACCCCGCCATCCCCAGGAGAGTGACATGTCCACATCATCCAAAGTTGTTGCATGGTTCGAGATTCCGTCCGTCGATTTCGCTCGCGCCGTTCGTTTCTACGAAGCCGCGCTCGACGTCAAACTGAACGTGCAGGAAATCGGCGGCCAGCCGATCGCCGTGTTCGGCTACGAAGAACCGGCCACCGGCGGCGCGATCGTCCACAGCCCGTCGATGACGCCGACCGGCGACGGCGTGCTCGTCTACCTGAACGCGCAGCCGAACGTCGACGCCACCCTCGCGCGCGTGGAGAAAGCCGGCGGCAAGACCGACGGCCCGGTGATCAAGCTGCCGAAGGACATCGGCTATATCGCGTTCTTCACCGATACGGAAGGCAACCGCCTCGGCCTGCATTCGCAGACCAACGGTTAAACGCGTCACGACGCTCATGCGCGGCGGGCGCCAGACACCGCGCACGAACGCTGACCGGAGCGCGGCATGCGGCGCTATCATCGCGGGACTGTCCCGGTCCTCTTCTACACCACGCCCACGATGACGCGCCGCGCCGACCGCCTGTTCCAGATCGCCGAACTGCTGCGCGGACGGCGTCTGACCACCGCGCAGCAACTCGCCGACTGGCTGAACATCTCGCTGCGCACGGTCTATCGCGATGTGCGTGATCTGCAACTGTCAGGGGTGCCGATCGAGGGCGAAGCCGGCATCGGCTACCGGCTGAGCCGCACGGCGAGTTTGCCGCCGCTCACCTTCACCGCCGACGAACTGGCCGCGCTCGCCGCGGGCGCACGCATGCTCGAGTCGTGGGGAGGCGCCGCCTTTGCCGGTGGCGCGCGCGGCGCGCTCGCCAAAATCGCTTCGGCCATGCCCGCCGACAAGCGCGCGGCGCTGGAAAGGCTGGCGGTTTTCGCGCCGTCGTTTCACATCAAGGGGAATTTTTCGGCGCAACTGGACGCGCTGCATCGCGCGATCGATACGCGGCATGTGGTGAGCTTTGCTTACGTCGACGTGAATGGCGCGGCGACCGAACGACGCGTCTGGCCACTTGCGCTCGCCTATTGGGGCGCGCGCTGGACGCTTGGCGCGTGGTGTGAATTGCGTAGCGATTTCCGCAATTTCGGACTGGAGAAGATCCAGAATCTGCAGGTGCTCGAACAGTATCCGGATCAGGAAGGCAGGCGCCTTGCGGATCTGTTGCGGCATGTGAATGCCAGGCCGAAGTGAGGATCGCGGTTTGCCGTTGCGAGGCAAACCGCGATCCTGTTCCAGGCGGGTTTATTCGACCGCTTTCACCATATCTTCGATCACCTTCTTCGCATCGCCGAACACCATCATCGTCTTGTCCATGTAGAACAGGTCGTTGTCGAGCCCGGCGTACCCCGCCGCCATCGAGCGCTTGTTCACGATCACCGTACGCGCCTTGTACGCCTCGATGATCGGCATGCCCGCAATCGGCGACTTCGGATCGTTCTTCGCCGCCGGATTCACCACGTCATTTGCGCCGAGCACCAGCACCACGTCGACCTGGCCGAACTCCCCGTTGATGTCGTCCATTTCGTAGACCATGTCGTACGGCACTTCGGCTTCGGCGAGCAGCACGTTCATGTGGCCCGGCATCCGGCCCGCCACCGGGTGAATCGCGTACTTCACCTCGATGCCTTTCTCCACCAGCTTGTCGGTCAGCTCCTTCAGCGCATGCTGCGCACGTGCCACGGCGAGACCATACCCCGGCACGATCACCACGGTTTCAGCATTGCCGAGCATAAACGCCGCATCGTCTGCAGAACCGGATTTCACCGGACGCTGCTCCGCCGACCCACCCGCTACCGCCGCCCCCGCCTCATTACCGAAGCCGCCGAGAATCACGTTGAAGAACGAGCGGTTCATCGCGCGGCACATGATGTACGAAAGAATCGCACCCGACGAACCCACCAGCGAGCCCGCGATGATCAGCATCGGATTGTTCAGCGAGAAGCCGATGCCCGCCGCCGCCCAGCCCGAGTACGAGTTCAGCATCGACACCACCACCGGCATGTCCGCGCCGCCGATCGGAATGATGATCAGCACGCCGAGCACGAAAGCGATGATCGTCATGATGATGAACGGCAGCCACGACTGCGTGAGGAAGAAGATCACGCCAAAGCCGAGCATCGCGAGCGCGAGCAGCAGGTTGATCAGATGCTGCCCGGCATACACGACCGGCGCGCCCTGGAACAGGCGGAACTTGTACTTGCCCGACAGCTTGCCGAACGCGATCACCGAACCGGAGAACGTGATCGCGCCGACGAACGTGCCGATGAACAGCTCGACGCGATTGCCATACGGCAGGAAGCCCGGCGCGGTGTTCTCCGGATCGACCAGACCGAACGCCGCCGGCTCCGACACCACCGCATACGCGATACACACGGCGGCCAGACCGATCAGCGAGTGCATCGCCGCGACCAGCTCCGGCATCTTGGTCATTTCCACGCGCGCGGCGACGAACGCGCCGACCGCGCCGCCGATCACCAGCGCGACCAGCAGCAGACCGAGCCCCAAACCGAGGTTCGAACCGAGCCCGTTAGCCTGCTTGACGATCAGCGCGATGGTGGTGAGGATCGCGATCGCCATCCCGGCCATGCCGAAGGTATTGCCGATGCGCGCGGTCTTCGGATTCGACAGCCCCTTGAGCGCCTGAATGAAGCAGACCGACGCGACCAGATAAAGCAGCGTGACGAGGTTCAGACTCATTACGCGTTCTCCTTTGCCGTCTTATCTGCGATCAGCTTCTTCGGCTCTTTCTTGCGGAACATCTCCAGCATTCGCCGCGTCACGAGAAAGCCGCCAAACACGTTGACCGCCGCGAGTGCGACGGCGAGCGTGCCGAAGAACTTGCCCGGCGCACCCAGGGTCAGGCCGGCGGCCAGCATCGCGCCGACGATCACGATCGCCGAGATCGCGTTGGTCACGGCCATCAGCGGCGTGTGCAGCGCGGGCGTGACGTTCCAGACCACGTGGTAGCCGACGTAGATCGCCAGCACGAAGATGATCAGGTTGATGACGGTGTGGTTGATGACTTCCATCGCCATTCTCCTTAAGCCTTGCGCGCGACTTCGCCGTCGCGGGCCAGCAGCGTGGCCGCGACGATGTCGTCTGCGAGATCGATGTTCAGGGCGCCTTCCTTCGTGATGATCAGCTTGAGGAAATCGAGCAGGTTGCGCGCGTAGAGGGACGACGCGTCGGCGGGCACCATCGAGGCCAGATTTGTATAGCCGACGATAGTCACGCCGTGTCTGATCACCACCTGGTCCGCTTCGGTCAACGGACAGTTGCCGCCGCGCCGGCCTTCGTACTCCGCGCCGCGTCCCGCCGCGAGATCGACCAGCACGGAGCCGGGTTTCATCGCCTGCACGGTTTCCACCGAGATCAAGGTCGGCGCGGCGCGGCCCGGAATCAGCGCGGTGGAAATCACCACGTCGGCCTGTTTGGCGCGCTCATGAACCAGCGCCGACTGACGCGCGAGCCACGATGGCGGCATCGGCCGCGCATAGCCGCCGACGCCTTGGGCGGCTTCACGCTCCTCGTCGGTTTCGTAGGGCACGTCGAGAAACTTCGCGCCGAGCGATTCGATCTGTTCCTTGACCGCGGGACGCACGTCGGATGCTTCGATCACGGCGCCCAAACGCTTCGCAGTCGCAATCGCCTGCAAGCCCGCCACGCCCGCGCCCAGAATCAGCACGCGCGCGGCTTTCACCGTGCCGGCGGCGGTCATCAGCATCGGCATGAAGCGCGGGTAAAGCGTGGCGGCGAGCAGCACCGCCTTATACCCGGCAATGTTGGCCTGCGAGCTCAGCACGTCGAGGCTTTGCGCACGCGTGGTGCGCGGCGCGGCTTCGAGCGCGAACGCGGTGACGCCGGCTGCCGCCAGCTTTGATGAGTTTTCGGTATTAAAAGGATCGAGCATGCCGACCAGCACCGCGCCGCGCTTCAGAAGCGGCAGTTCGGCGTCGGTCGGCGACTGCACCTTGAGAACGAGATCGGCGCCGAAAGCGGTCGCGGCGTCGACGATCTCCGCGCCGGCGGCCGTAAAGGCGTCGTCAGGAAAGCTTGCGCCGGTGCCGGCGCCGCTCTGGATCGCGACCCGGTGGCCCTGGCTCACATACTTCCTGACCGTCTCGGGCGTCGCGGCGACGCGGGTTTCGTGCGCGCGCGTCTCGGCTGGCACTCCGATGTGCATCGTTGTTCCTCCTCGACTTCCTGTTTTACGACAGATCCGCCGACGAGGCACGCCGGCTTGCAAGTGCAACGGCTAACGCCTCACTTTAACCGAAACGGGCGCGGCGTCGAAATCGGGGACAATGCGGGGGGCCTTGGCGGACGCAGGCTGCGTCGTGACGGGCCGGCGAGGCGGCAGACCAGGGCGCCGCGCCGACCCGCTTCCCGGCAGGCGAGGCCTATAAACGGTAAAATGCGCACCCATGAAACCGGAAACCTGGCTGCCGCACGTCACCGTCGCGGCCATCGTCGAGCGTGACGGGCGCTTTCTCGTGGTCGAAGAACATACCGCCGACGGCCTGCGCCTGAATCAGCCCGCAGGCCATCTGGAAGCGGGCGAAACGCTGGTCGAAGCAGTGATCCGCGAAACGCTCGAGGAAACCGCCCATCCGTTCGCGCCCGAGGCGCTGGTGGGCCTGTACATGACCCACTTCGAGCGGCCCGGCAATGAGGGTGTCACCTACCTGCGCTTCACCTATTGCGGCGCAGGCGGCGGCCCCGACCCGGAGCGCGCGCTCGACCCCGACATCGTCCGCACGTTGTGGATGAGCGCCGACGAATTGCGCGCCTGTCCAGAACGGCACCGCACGCCGCTCGTCATGCAATGTCTCGACGACTACCTCGCGGGCCGGCGTTTCCCGCTCGACTTCGTGCACACGCATTCGGTCGGGCCCAAACAGTAAATATCGCGGCAGCCGTCACGAGCGGCCACCCACGATCCATGAAGTCATGCAGCACCCAGTGAGCACCTTATGAGCAAGCAGAAAGTCGTAGTAGGCATGTCGGGCGGCGTCGATTCGTCGGTCACCGCGTGGCTGCTGAAGGAACAAGGCTACGACGTGGTCGGCCTGTTCATGAAAAACTGGGAAGACGATGACGACAGCGAGTACTGCTCCACGCGGCAGGACTGGATCGACGTGGTCTCGGTGGCGGACCTGATCGGCATCGACGTCGAAGCGGTCAACTTCGCCGCCGAATACAAGGACCGCGTGTTCGCCGAATTCCTGCGCGAATATTCGGCCGGCCGCACGCCGAACCCGGACGTGCTCTGCAACGCCGAGATCAAGTTCAAGGCGTTCCTCGATCACGCCATATCGCTCGGCGCGGAAACCATCGCGACCGGCCACTATGCGCGCGTGCGCGAGAACAACGGCCGCTTCGAACTGCTGAAGGCATTCGACCATACGAAAGATCAGTCGTACTTCCTGCATCGGCTGAATCAGGCGCAGTTGTCGAAAACGCTGTTTCCGCTCGGCGAAATTCCGAAAACCAAAGTGCGCGAAATCGCCGAACAGATCGCGCTGCCCAATGCGAAGAAGAAAGATTCGACCGGCATCTGCTTTATCGGCGAACGGCCGTTCCGCGACTTCCTGAATCGCTATCTGCCCACCAAGCCCGGCCCGATGAAAACCACCGAGGGCAAAGTGGTCGGCGAACATATCGGCCTCGCGTTCTACACGTTTGGACAGCGCAAGGGCATCGGCCTCGGCGGCAGCAAGGACGGCAGCGGCGAGCCGTGGTTCGTGGCCGGCAAGGACATCCCGTCGAACACACTGTACGTCGCGCAAGGCCACGATCATCCGTGGCTGCTCAGCCATACGCTGTCCGCGGGCAACACGAGCTGGGTGGCGGGCGAGCCGCCAGCGGACGGCTTCGCCTGCGGCGCGAAGACCCGTTACCGGCAAGCGGATGCACCGTGCACGTTCAGCTCGGCGGGAGCCGGCGAAGGCCTGTTCGAACTGAATTTCGACACTGCGCAATGGGCTGTCACACCAGGGCAATCCGCCGTGCTCTACGATGGCGACGTGTGCCTGGGCGGCGGCATCATCGAACATGCGGTGACCGGTCAGCCGGTCACACGCCAGCCTCAGAAAGCGGCGCTGCTGACCGCCCGTTGACCATGCATTCAATCGATCAGCATTGCCGTGAGCGGCAATGCAGCGCACCGCTGTGCGTGCACGCCTGAACCTGCTCGGCGGCGTCCATGCGTTCGCTCTTCAAGCGGCAACTCGCGTCACCATTCGCGTCACCATGACAGGCCGTCGCCCGTTTTCCTTCACGACGGATTCCGCTGGCGCCAGCGGCGTTGGCGGTCCCGCCGTGACGATCCTCACTGCACCGGAGTTCCCATGTTTTCTCGACGTTATCTCGCCATGTGGTGTGCAGCCGCGCTGTTCGCGGTCTGTGCGGCGTTCGCCGCCACGCATCACATTTCGTGGTTCTGGATCATCGTGCCGCTCGCGCTCGTCGCGCTCGGGCTGTTCGACCTGACACAGCAGCGTCACGCGATCCTGCGCAACTATCCGCTGTGGGGCCATTTCCGTTTCCTGTTCGAATTCATCCGGCCGGAAATCCGCCAGTATTTCGTTGAAGGCGATACTGACGAAAAGCCGTTCTCGCGCGCCCAGCGCAGCATCGTCTACCAGCGCGCGAAGAACGACGTCGATAGCCGCCCGTACGGCACGGAGCTCGACGTCAAGGCCGTTGCGCACGAATGGATCAGCCACTCGCTCGCGCCGACCAGGCTCGATAGTCACGACTTCCGCATCGTAGTCGGACCGGATCGCGCGCAGCCTTATTCGATGTCGATCTTCAACGTCTCGGCAATGAGCTTCGGCTCGCTGTCGGCGAACGCGATCATGGCGCTGAACCTCGGCGCGAAAAAAGGCAACTTCGCGCACGACACCGGCGAAGGCTCGATGTCGAAGTATCACCGCGAGCACGGCGGCGACATCATCTGGGAAATCGCCTCGGGCTACTTCGGCTGCCGCAACGAAGACGGCACCTTCAGCGCGGAGAAGTTCGCGAAGCAGGCCGCCGAGCCGCAAGTGAAGATGATCGAGGTGAAGCTCTCGCAAGGCGCGAAGCCGGGTCACGGCGGCGTCCTGCCGGCCGCCAAGATCACGCCGGAAATCGCCGAGACGCGCGGCGTGCCGATGGGCCGCGACTGCATCTCGCCGGCCACGCACTCGGAGTTCTCCACGCCGCGCGGCCTGCTGGAATTCGTCGACCGTCTGCGCACGCTGTCGGGTGGCAAGCCGACCGGGTTCAAGCTGTGTATCGGGCACCCGTGGGAATTTTTCGGCATTGCGAAGGCGATGCTGGAAACGGGCATCCTGCCTGATTTTATCGTGGTGGACGGCGCGGAAGGCGGCACGGGCGCGGCGCCGCTCGAATTCACGGATCACGTTGGCGTGCCGTTGCAGGAAGGCCTGCTGCTGGTGCATAACACGCTGGTGGGCATCGGCTTGCGGCAACGTATTCGCATTGGCGCGAGCGGCAAGATGATCACCGCGTTCGACATCACCAAAACGCTCGCTATCGGCGCGGACTGGGTCAACGCGGCGCGCGGCTTCATGTTCGCGGTGGGCTGCATTCAGGCGCAGACCTGCCACACCGGGCGCTGCCCGACCGGCGTCGCGACGCAGGACCCGGTGCGCCAGCGCGCTCTGGTGGTTCCCGACAAGGCAGACCGCGTCTTCAATTTCCATCACAACACACTGCATGCGCTGAAGGAAATCATTCAGGCCGCGGGGTTGAAGCATCCGGCTGAACTGCGCGCGCATCACATCGTGCGGCGCGTGTCGTCGCATGAGGTGCAGTTGATGTCGGAGCTGCTGAAGTATCTCGATCCGAACGATCTGCTCAACGGCAATTATCGCTACTCGCTGTTCGAGAAGTACTGGCCGGTGGCGCAAAGCGATTCGTTCTCGCCGAAGGTGGAGTTGGCGGCGACGTGATTCCGCTCGAGAATTCGCCCCATATCTCCATACGGGCACTTTAGCGAACCATATATTTGCACGGTCTTTTCTGCGCCAACTGACGTTCTCCGGCGGCTGGCGGGATCGTATTGACCGGCCTGTCTCAATTCGGTCCTGGCCCCTTTGGGGACCAGGACGTCTCGTCATCCTTTTAGCCGGGCAGCTTGTCGGTCCAGCGCGCCCTCCCATCGTAACGGAGGGACCTGCATTGCTCCGGGCGCAAAGGGATCTCATCGCCCCTCACCACGCCTTCCATATCTCAGTCGGTAATTCCGCTTACCCGTTGCCCCTCAGGAATGAGTTCCGGGTGCCGCTTGTATATGGGGATGAGTACCTTTTCGAACACCATGTACATGACCTCTCCCATAGCATGTTTGAAATCTTCAAGCTCTTCATTCGAGCAGTGTGCCTGAACAAAGGCGATCGTCTCGTCTAGTGAACCGTTTATCTTCAACATTCGCTTGCTCACTTCCAGTGCCACTGCTTTATCTTGAAACATACTTTTCACTCCTTCGGATTCATTCGGCTCGCACTTCACAGCCGGGCACCGTGCTTCCCGGCAAGCAGATGCGGAGCAAGATGCGCTCTAGATTCTCGGGCAGCCGCTAAGCTCCGCACAGTCATTGACGCAATTCCAGAACCTGAATCCGAAATCGCCGCTCGGCAATGAACTATTCGAACATTTTGCCCGGCACGTCGCCCTCACGGCATTAGGAAACCGCGCACGCACCCGTCAGATATCACCCGATTTCGATAGCGACAACGAGAACGACAAATACAGCACCCGTGCCTTCCGGTCAGACGAGGGGAAGTGCTGAAAGAGCAACCAGGGACAACCGACTGGACCCAGATCCTGGCCGAATGAAAAAGTGGGCGCTCGACGGCTCCCATCAACCTCATCACCCCGCAA
Organism: Paraburkholderia dioscoreae; assembly: GCF_902459535.1. NCBI lineage: Bacteria > Pseudomonadati > Pseudomonadota > Betaproteobacteria > Burkholderiales > Burkholderiaceae > Paraburkholderia > Paraburkholderia dioscoreae. The sequence continues at coordinate 537,630 of NZ_LR699553.1, read as the reverse complement.
AACGGACACCCCCCTCCCTTTCCGTTAAAATCTCTGGTTTAGCACTTCGCTCCACGGCCACCCCGGCGCGCTTCGGCGTTCACGGCGCGGCCCCATGCCCGAAAGGCACTTCATGCTCACGTTTCAGCAAATCATCCTGACAATGCAGTCCTACTGGGACAAGCAGGGTTGCGCGTTGCTCCAGCCAATCGACATGGAAGTCGGCGCGGGCACGTCCCACGTCCATACTTTCCTGCGCGCGATCGGCCCCGAGCCGTGGCGCGCGGCGTACGTGCAACCGTCGCGCCGCCCGAAAGACGGCCGCTACGGCGAGAACCCGAACCGTCTGCAGCATTACTATCAGTACCAGGTGGTGCTCAAGCCTGCGCCGGAAAATATCCTCGACCTGTACCTCGGCTCGCTCGAAGCCCTCGGCTTCGACCTGAAGCAGAACGACGTGCGCTTCGTCGAAGACGACTGGGAAAACCCCACGCTCGGCGCCTGGGGTCTCGGCTGGGAAGTGTGGCTGAACGGCATGGAAGTGACCCAGTTCACCTACTTCCAGCAGGTTGGCGGTCTGGACTGCAAACCGGTGCTCGGCGAAATCACGTATGGCCTCGAGCGCCTCGCCATGTATTTGCAGAAGGTCGAAAACGTCTACGACCTGGTCTGGACTGAGTGGGAAGAGCAAGGCCCGAACGGCCCCGAACTGCGTCGCCTGACTTATGGCGACGTCTACCATCAGAACGAAGTCGAACAGTCCGCCTACAACTTCGAGCACGCGAACGTCGAGTTGCTGTTCTCGATCTTCAACAGCTACGAAGCCGAAGCAAGGCGCATGATCGAAGCGCAGATCGCCCTGCCCGCCTATGAACTAGTGCTGAAAGCCGGCCACACGTTCAACCTGCTCGACGCGCGCGGCGCCATTTCGGTCACGGAACGCGCGGCATACATCGGCCGCATTCGCGCGCTGTCGAAGCTGGTCGCGCAGGCCTACTACGATTCGCGCGAGAAGCTCGGTTTCCCGATGCTCGGCAATCCGGTGCACGGCGTGCCCGGCCTCACGACTGACGAACAGGACGCCGCCATGCCCGCATGGGCGCCGCCGCTGAAAGTCGAACGCAAGATCGACCAGGACTGACGAGAACATCAAGAAATGACTCAACCCCATCAAGCTACTCTGCTCGTCGAACTGCTGACCGAAGAACTGCCGCCTAAAGCGCTCGCGCGTCTTGGCGACGCCTTCGCTGAAGGCATTGCGCAGCGCCTCGCGGCGCGCGACCTGGTCGAAGGCGAATTGTCGTTCGAACGTTATGCCACGCCGCGCCGCCTCGCCGTCACGATCAAAAACGTACGCGCGGTTGCGCCGGAAAAACACGTGCGCGAAAAAGTGCTGCCGGTTTCCGTCGCGCTGGATAAAGACGGCCAGCCCACCGCGCCGCTCGCCAAGAAACTCGCTGCGCTCGGCTTCCCCGATTTCTCGGTGAACGACCTGGAGCGCGCACAGGACGGTAAGGCCGAAGCGTTCTTCCTGCGCTATGCCGCGCCCGGCGCGACGCTCGCCGAAGGCCTGCAAAGCGCGCTCGACGAAACACTCGCCAAGCTGCCCATTCCGAAGGTCATGACGTATCAGCGCCCGGACGGCACCAATGTGCAGTTCGTGCGTCCGGCGCATCGGCTGACCGCGCTGCACGGCGAACAGATCGTGCCGGTGAGCGCGCTCGGCATCGACGCCGACGACACCACGCTCGGCCATCGTTTCCTCTCCGAAGGTTTCGTGCAGATCCAGCACGCGGATTCGTACGCCGAGACGCTGCTGCACAAAGGCCGCGTAGTGGCGAATTTCTCCGATCGCAAGGAGACCATCCGCACGCATCTGCTCGCGCAAGCAAACGGCGACCAGGTCGTGATGCCGGAATCGCTGCTGGACGAAGTGACGTCGCTGGTCGAGTGGCCGGTGGTCTACGCGTGCCGTTTCGAGGACGAATTCCTGCAAGTGCCGCAGGAATGCCTGATCCTCACCATGCAGACGAACCAGAAATACTTCGCGCTGACCGATGCGAACGGCAAGCTGCGTTCGCGCTTCCTGATCGTGTCGAATATCGAAACGTCCACGCCGGGCGATATCGTGGAAGGCAACGAGCGCGTGGTGCGTCCGCGTCTGGCCGACGCGAAGTTCTTCTTCGAGCAGGACAAGAAGAAGACGCTCGCCGATCGCGTGCCGCTGCTCGCGAACGTCGTGTATCACAACAAGCTCGGCTCGGCACTGCAACGCGTAGAGCGCGTCGAAGCGCTGGCCGGCGCGATTGCCGAACTGATCGGCGCGGACGTGGCGCTCGCCAAGCGCGCCGCGCGCCTCGCCAAGGCCGATCTGATCACCGACATGGTCGGCGAATTCCCCGAGCTGCAGGGCACGATGGGCACGTACTACGCGCGCCACGACGGCGAGCCGGAAGAAGTCGCGCTCGCGTGCTCGGAACACTATCAGCCGCGTTTCTCCGGCGACGCATTGCCCACTACCACAACCGGCACCGTCGTCGCGCTGGCCGACAAGCTCGAAACACTGGTCGGCATCTGGGGCATCGGTCTGCAACCCACCGGTGAAAAAGACCCGTTCGCGCTGCGCCGTCACGCGCTCGGCGTGCTGCGCATTCTCGTCGAGAAGCAACTGCCGGTCGACTTCGTCGAACTGCTGCGCACCGCTTACGCACAATTCGCCGCGGTGCCGAACGTCGTCGATTCGACGCAGGCCATTTACGAGTTCAGCATGGACCGCCTGCGCGGCCTGCTGCGCGAGCGCGGCTATGCGCCGGGTGAAATCGACGCGGTGCTGGCGCTGAACCCCACGCGTCTGGACGATATCGTCGCGCGTCTGGATGCCGTGCGCGAATTCGCATCGCTGGCTGAAGCGGCTTCGCTCGCGGCGGCCAACAAGCGCATCTCGAACATCCTGAAGAAGTCGGAAGGCGCGGCGACCGGCGGGGTGCAGGTCGCGCTGCTCGTCGAAGCGGCGGAAAAAGCCTTGCATGCACAGCTCGAACAGGTCGCGCCGCGCGTGCAGTCACAACTGGCCGCGCGCGACTACACGGGTGCGCTGACCGCGCTCGCCGCGTTGCGCGAACCGGTCGACACGTTCTTCAACGACGTGATGGTCAACGCCGAAGATCCCGCGTTGCGCGCCAACCGTCTGGCCTTGCTCGGCGCACTGCATCAGCAGATGAACTGCGTCGCCGACATTTCCCGACTCGCAGCCTGAGCCCCGCGCCATGCCGACCAAAAAAGTGGTGATCCTCGACCGCGACGGCGTGATCAACGTCGACTCCGACGCGTTCATCAAGTCGCCGGACGAATGGGTTGCCCTACCCGGTGCACTGGAAGCCATCGCGCGTCTGAACCAGGCTGGCTATCGCGTGGCGATCGCGACCAACCAGTCGGGCATCGGCCGCGGCCTGTTCGACATGAACGCGCTCAATGCAATGCATCTGAAGATGCATCGCATGGCGGCCGCGGTCGGCGGGCGCATCGACGCGGTGTTCTTCTGCCCGCACACGGCGGAAGACCACTGCGAGTGCCGCAAGCCGAAGCCCGGCATGCTGAAGATGATCGCCGAGCGCTTCGAGGTCGATCCGGAAAATACGCCGGTAGTGGGCGACGCCATGCGCGATCTGCAGGCCGGCGCGGCGCTCGGCCATCCGGTTCACCTGGTGCTGACGGGCAAGGGCCGCAAAACGCTTGCGGCCGGCGGTCTGCCAGAAGGCACGATTGTGCACGACGACCTGCGTGCGTTCGCGCTCGACTTCCTCGCCGACGCTCAAGAGTGACGCGCGCCGAGCGCGTCCCCATCCCTCACTGACCACGCCGATGCGCTTCATCCGTTCTTTGCTTCTGCTGATCTACTTCGTTCTGTTCACGGTGCCGTACGCGACTGCATGCTTCATCGCATTTCCGTTCATGCGCGCCGACAACCGCTACTGGATGGCGGCCGGCTGGTGTCGCGCCACGCTGCATACGGTGCGCTGGCTGAACGGTATCCGCTACCGGATCGAGGGCATGGAGAACCTCCCCGACGGCCCCGCCGTGTTGCTCTCCAAGCATCAATCGGCATGGGAAACGCTGGCGTTTCCGGCGTTGATGCCGCGGCCGCTGTGCTACGTGTTCAAGCGCGAATTGCTGTACGTGCCGTTTTTCGGTTGGGCGCTCGGCCTGCTGAAGATGGTTCATATCGATCGCAAGGAAGGCAAGTACGCGTTCGAATCCGTCATCAGGCAAGGCAAGGCGCGCATGGCGGAAGGCGCCTGGGTCATCATGTTTCCGGAAGGCACACGCACCCGCACCGGCACGCAAGGCAAATACAAAACCGGCGGCGCGCGTTTCGCGATAGCCACCGGTGCGCCGGTCGTACCGATCGCGCACAACGCAGGACGTGTATGGCCTCGCAACTCGTTTCTCAAATATGCGGGTATAGTCACAGTGTCGATCGGCAAGCCGATCGAGACGACGGGGCTCACGCCCGATGAAGTGAACACGCGCGTCGAACGGTGGATCGAAGCTGAAATGCGTCGCATCGATCCTACCGCGTACCGCGCGGCGGAAAGCAGTTCCGCCGCCGCACCAATCTGACGCGCCCACGCCCTCGAAAGCGTATTAGCGCGAAGCCGAATCCGATGCAGAAGTCTCCTACGCCGCAGCCCGCCGCGGCGCTCGATAACCGGCAACTCGATCTCCCGCTCTTTGCCGAGCCGGGGTCGACGTCGTCGTCCCCTTCACCTTCCGCACCTTCGCCTGGCTCGTTGCAGAGTTCGCCGGGAAGCCAGCAACCGGCCGTGCCGCTCGCACCGGATGGCAGCAAGCTGCGCAGCCTCGCGATCGGCTCACGCACGCTCCATTACGTCCTCAAGCGTTCGGCGCGACGCTCGATCGGCTTTGCGATCGACAGCACCGGTCTGACGATCACCGCACCGCGTTGGGTCACGCTCGCCGATATCGAAACCGCGATCACCGAAAAGCAGCGCTGGATTTTCACGAAGCTGATCGAGTGGCAAACGCGTGTCGAGCAGCGCGCATTGCCGAAGGTCGACTGGAAAGATGGCGCCGAAGTGCCGTATCTCGGTCAGCCCGTGCGCGTAAAGCTCGGCTCGCCGCAGGGCATCCTCGCGTTCAGCGCGGAAGACGCGGCACTGCAAGTACCGTTGCCGTTGCAAGCGGACCCGCAGCAGATCAAGGACCGCGTGCAAGGCTGGCTGCAGGGCGAAGCAAAGCGCCTGTTCGGCGAGCGGCTCGCGATTTACGCGGAGAAACTGGGCGTGAACTATCGTGCGTACGCGCTTTCTTCAGCGGCGACGCGTTGGGGCAGTTGTTCGAGTGACGGCAAGATCCGCCTGAACTGGCGGTTGATTCACTTTCCACTTTCCATCATCGATTATGTGGTTGCTCATGAACTCGCGCATCTGCGTGAAATGAATCACAGCCCGCGTTTCTGGCAAACCGTCGAATCGATTTTTCCGGAATTCCGCGAAGCGCGGCAGACATTGAAGTCGCATCCGCCGGAATTACTGCCGACGCTTTAAGGCCTCGGGCCTCGGGCCTCGCACCTGGCACCTGGCACCTGGCACCTGGCACCTGGCACCTCGCGCCTTGAAACCGGCGCTTCAATTTCAAACTGAAGCACCGGCTTGTCACACTCTCCCGCTCATTCCGAGCAGAACGTTTCCTGCAGATGACGCCACGTCACCTTACCGTGCGCGTCGCGATCCATCACCGCCGTGGAGCGCCGCACATTCGCGTTGCCGGTGTTGTCGCGCTGATACTCGCGATATTTCACCACCGCCCCTGACGGATATTCGGCAACGATCTCCTTGTCGCGGATGCTGATTTGCGAGCCTGGACGCGCGCCGCGCAGCTTCGAGAATGTCTCACGCAAGCCGGCGTGATCCAGTGCGATGCCTGACGTCATGACCAGCGTGAATTGCGGAGCGAAGCGCGCCATGATTCGTTGCAGCGCGCCTTCATCCGCGGAGCCGTCGAACAGGGCCGCGAGTTCGACGTGGATCTCGTCGAGTTCCTTGAAGTAGGGATTGCTGTTATTCATGATCTGATCTCGCCCCGCCGCCCTGCTTTATTTCTTCTTCTGGATGAACTCGATCTTGTAGCCGTCCGGATCCGTGACGAAAGCGATCACGGTCGTGCCGTGCTTCATCGGGCCGGCTTCGCGCACGACCGTGCCGCCTTGTGCCTTGATTCTGTCACATGCGGCGTAGGCGTCGTCCACTTCGACGGCGAGGTGGCCGAAACCGGTGCCGAGGTCGTAAGAAGGCGTGTCCCAGTTGTGGGTGAGTTCGAGCACGGTGCCGTCGCGCTCATCTTCGTAACCGACGAATGCCAGCGTGAATTTGCCGTCCGGATAGTCGTCGCGGCGCAGCAGTTTCATGCCGAGCAGTTCGGTGTAAAAGGCAATCGAGCGATCCAGGTCGCCGACCCGGAGCATGGTGTGAAGCAGGCGCATTGTGCACTCCCTGTTGCGTGATAGCGAGACCGTAAATGTACCCGGAATCACGCGCCGCTGCAGAGCGTGCCAAACGGAAAGCCGTACTCAGAACTGATGCCGCACGCCTGCCATCAACCCGATCTGCGAGCCCTTTTGCGCAAGCCCGACGCCGTTGACGCCCTGCAGTTGCGCACCGATCAGATCGCCGCGATAGATCGAATAGTCGCCTTCCAGATAGATATCGGTGCGTCTGGACAGGTTGTAGTCCGCCACCAGTTGGTACTGCCAGGCGGAGCCGTCCTGCGCCGCCGTTTTGCCGTCCTGCAGCGTACGCCAGATGTTCGCGGCAAAGTGCCACTTGTTACTGACCTGTTGCGTGATGCCGCCCATGATCATGCGGCGCCGCGCAAAGTCCGTGTACTTGAGGGCCGCCAGCACGGGCGCGGTGAACGGCCCGTTGGCGAAATTCGAAAAGCCCGCATCGTTCTGATTGACGATGTAGCCGGCGGAAAAGCGCGTGAGATTCCACGTGTACGCGCCGCCGAAGGTCCACGTCTTCGCGGCCGCGCCGTTGACGGAATCTTTCGACTCTTCATACGCGCCGCCCAGGCTGAACGGACCGCCTTCCGGTTTATAAGCCGCGGCCGCGCCGATCTGGCTGCCGTAGGAATTCCCCGCATTGCCGCCGAATGCGTAACCGGCCGCGAACGTGAAACCGTTATATTTCGCCTGATACTGCACCTGGTTGCTGGTCCAGATGCCACCCGTCATCGTCACTTCAGGTTGAAAGCTGAAGTCGTACGGGATCCAGGAATTGCTGCCGTAACCGGCCACCGTGACGCCTTCGATCACGACGTTGTACTGACGACCGAGAATGATCTGGCCGTAGGAATCCGAACGCACGCCGACCTGCGCTTCATTGAAGAACGGCAGCGTGGGATCGCTTTGGCCGCTGTTGATATAGATGCGATTTTCGAGTTTGAAGAAGGTAGACCATCCGCCGCCCAGATCCTCGACGCCCTTCAGTCCCCAGCGGCTCTGCGTCATGCCGCCGTTGCCGAGTCCGATCGACGAGTCGCCGGCCTTGTTGGCGTGAGTCAGATAGCGCACACTCTCGTCGACCACGCCGTACAGCGTCACGCTGGATTGCGCGTGCGCCATCTGACACCCCAACGACGCCAACGCCGCAGGCACTGCCGCCGCGGCCCACCTGCCTACGTTCTTCATCGCTTTTCCTCGTACAGGCTCCGCATTGCGCGGATTTGGGTTCGTCTGCCGTGGCGGATCCCTCAGCGAAACCGGCACGCTGCTGTCCGCCTATACTTCGCATTCTTCGTACTGAGAAGCCTTGCACCGCACCGGATGCAGCCGGTACGAATATCCTGACGAAACGTTTGTGGCTGAACCTTAGCGCGAAACGGCAAGAGTGCGAAATTAGTCTGACGGTGTGTTGCGCGGGTGTTGTGAAATCAGCAAAAAACTTGCTGCCTGTAAGAAGCACGCGTAGGCGGTGGGGTCATCGGTTGGCGAGGTGGACAGGTTTGCTATCGTACGACCTGTTCCCGATCCGACTCCGTCCAATGAGCACCTCTGCACTGCCCGCACGCCGCGCCCCGGATAGCGTCGCCATCCTCCTGATGATCGGCCTGTGCGCGATCTGGGGTCTCCAGCAAGTCGCGATCAAAAGCACCAACGTGGCGCTGCCACCGGTTTTTCAGGCCGGCCTGCGCTCGGCGATCGCGGCACTGCTCGTATGGGGCTGGGCGCGCTCACGCGGCACGCCGCTCTTTCGCGACGACGGCACCCTTGGCGCCGGCCTGCTCGCGGGCGTGCTGTTCGCCAGCGAGTTCGTGTGCATTTTTCTCGGCCTGACGCTGACCAGCGCGTCGCGCATGGCGGTCTTTCTGTACACCGCGCCGTGCTTCACGGCGCTTGGCCTGCACTGGTTCGTCGACGGCGAGCGCATGCGGCGCATTCAGTGGCTCGGCATCTTCGTGGCGTTCGCGGGTATGGCGCTCGCATTCGCGGACGGCTTCCTGCATGGCCACGCCGCGCAAGGGTCGGTATTCACGGGTGTCGCCGGCGACGTGCTCGGCGTGCTGGCCGGCATTGCGTGGGCCGCGACCACCGTGGTGGTGCGCGCCACGCGCCTCGCTCATTCGAGCGCCAGCAAGACGCTGTTCTACCAACTGACAGTCTCGGCGGCGGTCCTGCTCGCGCTTGCACTCGCACTCGGCCAGGCGCGCGTGGAAACCGTCACGCCGCTGGCGGTGGTGAGCCTCGCGTATCAAGCCGTGGTGGTGGCGTTCGTCAGCTATCTGGTGTGGTTCTGGTTGCTGACGCGCTATATCGCGTCGCGCCTGTCGGTGTTCTCGTTCCTCACGCCGCTGTTCGGCGTGACCTTCGGCGTGCTGCTGCTCGGCGAGTCGTTCAGTCTGCGTTTTCTGATGGCCGCGGTGCTGGTGCTGGCCGGCATTGCGCTGGTCAACGCGCCGGCAAAGCGGGTGACGATTTAGGGCCGCGCCGAAACGGGTAACAAATTCGGGCACCGCCACAGCGGTGGACGACTTCGAGCGCCAGCGTGTCAAAGCTGCCAGTTCGGAGTTCAACCCTCGGCGCCCACCGCTCAAGCCTTGTTGGCCGCCACGATCTGTGCGACGCGCACGTATTCCGACACCGGAACGTCTTCGGCGCGGCGCTGCAAGTCGAAGCCCAGCCCTTCGAAATCAACCGAATCGCGATATGCGGCGAGCGTGTTACGCAGCATCTTGCGGCGCTGCGAGAATGCGGCCGTCACCAGTTCGCCGAGCACGCGCTCGTCGACGGCCGGCAGTTCATGCAATTCGTACGGGATCATCCGCACGATCGCCGAATCGACTTTCGGCGGCGGGTTGAACGCTTCGGGCGGCACGTCGAGTTGCTTGTCGATCACGTAGCGGTATTGCAGCATCACCGAGAGACGGCTGAACGCCTTGGTGCCCGGCTCCGCCACCATCCGCTCGACCACTTCGTTCTGCAGCATGAAGTGCTGATCGATCACGCAATGCGCGAACGCCGTCAGATGAAACAGCAGCGGGCTCGAAATGTTGTACGGCAGATTGCCGACAATGCGCAGCGACGCCTTGTCGCCGGGCGCGGCCAGCGAACCGAAGTCGAATGCGAGCGCGTCGCCCGCATGCAGTTCGAGCAGGTCGCCGAATTTCGTCTTCAGGCGGCCGATCAGATCGCGATCCAGTTCGACGGCGTGCAACGGCGCTTCCGGCGTCGCCAGACGCTCGATCAGCGGTTCGGTGAGCGCGCCGAGGCCCGGCCCGATCTCGACCATGCGCTCGCCGCGCTGCGGCCGGATGACGTCGACGATCGAATCGATCACGCCCATGTCGACCAGAAAATTCTGACCGAAACGCTTGCGCGCGATATGACCTTGGTGCCGGCCCTGTTGCTGTCTGCTGGTGGACATCGAAGAAACGCTAAGAAAGAGAACTGCTTGAGAAAAAGAACCTGCTGCTCGATGCGCTTTGTGGCACGAACGCGCCGTGCCACACCCGCCCAGCGGCAGCGGCAGCGGCAGCGTACACGGTAAAAAACGCGCAACGAACCCACAAGGAGTTGCGCCGCCGCGGCGCCGATTCAGCCCGCGCGGCGATGCTGCGCCATCGACACCGCCGTATCGATCGCGGCGATCAGGCTGCCCGCATCGGCGCGGCCCGTGCCGGCCAGATCGAGCGCGGTACCGTGATCGACCGAGGTGCGGATGATCGGCAAGCCGAGCGTGATATTGATGCCTTCGCCGAAGGTGGCGTACTTCAACACCGGCAGACCCTGATCGTGGAACATGGCCAGCACGCAGTCGGCCTGCTCCAGGTAACGCGGCTGGAACAGCGTGTCGGCCGGATACGGGCCGCGCGCGTCGATGCCTTGAGCATCCGCGAGCTTCAGCGCGGGCGTGATGACCTCGATTTCCTCGCGGCCCAGATAACCGTTTTCGCCCGCGTGCGGGTTCAGCCCGGTCACGAGAATACGTGGCGCCGGCAAACCGAAATGGTGCCGCAAATCGTGATCGATAATGCGCAGCGTCTCGAGAATGCCTTCGATCGACAGCGCGGCGGAAACATCCTTGAGCGGCAGATGCGTGGTTGCCAGCGCGACGCGCAACGGGCGCTTGCCGGTGCCGGCCAGCATCATTACCACGCGCGGTGTATGCGTGCGCTCGGCCAGATATTCGGTGTGGCCGGTGAACGGCACGCCGGCATCGTTGATGGTGCTCTTTTGCAGCGGCGCGGTCACGATCGCGTCGAAGGTGCCGGCCACCGCTCCGTCTATCGCGCTGTCGAGCAGATCGAGCACGTAGCGGCCATTGGCCGCGTTCAGCTTGCCCGCGACCGCAGGCGCCGCAAGCGGCCGGTGTTGCAGGCGCACGCGCTTGCCGTCCGCCACCAGCGCGCTCCAATCGACACCCACGGCGCGCGCGCGTTCGGCCAGCAGGTCCGCGTCGCCCAGCACGATGAACTGCGCGTGGGGCCAATGCGCCGCCGCGCCGGCGAGTGCCTGCGCCGTCAGTTCGGGGCCGACGCCGGCGGGCTCGCCGGTCGTGATCGCGATCTGCAACGGTGGGCGGGCGGACTGGGCAGCGGTTGTCATGACGGTTATTGCGTGCTGGACAGCGTGGGCTTCACTTCTACGTATGCGGTGTCGCGCAATTCGCGCAACCAGTCGGCGTAGGCCTGTTCCGCCTTGCGCTGGCCGATGGCCTGGCGCGCCAGATCCATCTGCTGCGCGACCGAGCCTTCGGATTCACGGCGGCCCAGCACCTGAATCAGATGGTAGCCATATTCGCTGCGGACCGGGTCGCTGATCTGGCCGTCCTGCAGGCTGTTCATGGCGCGCTCGAATTCCGGCACCGTCTCGCCCGGGCTGATCCAGCCGAGGTCACCGCCTTGCGACGACGAACCGTCTTGCGAGTAAGTGTGCGCGAATTTGGCGAAGTCGCCGCCCGCGGCGATCTCGTTCTTGATTTCGAGCAGCTTCTGACGCGCTTGCGGCTCCGACATGCCGTCGCCGACGCGCAGCAGAATGTGACGCACGTGCGTTTGCACGAGCTTCGGCGCATCCGAGCTGGTGCCCTGGCCCGTGCGGCGATCGACCAGACGCACGATTTCGAAACCGTCGTTGGTGCGGATCAGATCCGGATTGATCTCGCCCGGACGCAGTGTCGACGCAGCCTTGACGAATTCAGGCGGCAGTTTGGACGGCGAAACGAAACCCGTATCGCCGCCCTTCGATGCATCCGGCGCTTGCGAATTCGACTTCGCCAGCTTTTCGAAGTTGGCGCCGCCCTTGGCTTCGGCGAGCAATGCCTGAGCCTTCCGCTGTGCCGCTTCGATATCGGTTTCCGACGCGTTCAGCGGCGCCTTCAGGAAAATGTGCTGTAGATGCAGGTCGCTCGTCAGGCCGGCGTTCGGGCCGCGCTGGCTGGCAATGTAGTTCGCGACTTCGGCGTCCGAGACCGTGACCTTGCTATCCACTTCCTTCTCGCGCAGGCGCGAGAGCGTGAGTTCGGTCCGCGCGTCGCCGGTGAACGTGCTCCAGGGCACGCCTTGCGCCTCGATCCGCGAGCGGTACACGTCGAGTGTCAGGTTGTTCGCCGCGGCAAGCCGTTCGAGCGTTTTTTGCACGGTGGCGTCGTCGATATTGATGCCGTCTTCTTTCGCCTTCTGCAACTGGATGCGTTCCAGCACCATCTGGTTGAGCACCTGCTGGCGCAGCTGGTCCATTGGCGGAACCGGCGCGTTCTGCTGGTTCAGGCGGCGGGTAATCAGGCCCATGCGTTCGTCGAGTTCCCGCCGCGTGATGACACCGTTGTTGACCACTGCGGCAATGGTGTCGACCGTCTGGCCGCTACTGCCGGAGAGCGCCTGCGCCTGCACCGGCGCAACCGACAGGAAAGACGCCGCGGCCGCAAGACCGGCCGCAAGCGTTGCCAAGCGAAGCTTTTTCATGATTGCCACAGATACTCCAATGATGTCGGGCGCGCCTGGCCCGTCTTTTCGCACTTTATAAATGATCGGGCGAGCGTCATTCGTAATTGGTGAAACGCGATTCCGGCGGCGGCGGCGGCGGCAACGGCGTATAACCCGCCACGCTGCTGCGGAATGCGGTCATCAGCCCGTTGTCGACGCTCGACAAGCCCTTGAACGTCAACTGCGCGAGAAACCGCGTGCTCGACTGATTCTGCCCCGACGTGTTCAGGCCGTTCGCATAGCGCTGAATCCCGGCGCCGAGCGTCCAGCAGTCCGCGTCGTACTGCAGGCCGATCAGGCCGTCGACGATCCGATGCCCGCCCAGGTCGTAATTGAAGCGGCCGACCCCGTACACCCGGTGCGTGAGCGGCCATTGGCCCGAAATCAGCACCTGATTGATCGGCGTGTTGTCCAGCGTGGTGTTCGCGCGGGTGTAGCGATACGCGACGTTGATCACCTTGCCGGTGGCCGGACTGAACCCGAAGCCGATGCTCGTCTTCACCAACTGGTTGTTGTCGGCATTATATTGGAACGCCGTTTCCGAAGCGAAACCGGCGCCGAGCTTGAAGGACGCACCCGCGATCAGGTCCGAATGCGTGGCCTGCGCACTGGTTTGAGTCGATTGCAGCGTGACCCGCTGATCCTGGAAGTAGTACTGCTGCGCGATCACGAAACGCGCCCGTTCGTCGCCCGTGGCCGCGTCGATGAAACGCGTGGTGAGGGCGGCCGTCAGGCGGTTCGCGTCGGCGATCCGGTCGTTGCCGACGAAGGTGTTCGGCGTGAAGATTTCCGCCAGCCCGAAGTCCGAATCGGCGGTGTCGAACAGCGGGGCCGACTGCTGGTTGCGATACGGCGTGTACACGTAGTACAGGCGCGGTTCGAGCGTCTGGATGTAATCCTGACCGAAGATCCGCACCGAGCGGTCGAAGATCAGTCCCGTATCGAAGGAGAGCGTCGGGATCGATTCGGTAAAGTTTTTCGGCGTGCCGGCCGCCGCGTCCGCGGCGCTCAGGTGGTTCAGGTTGTACGACGCAAAGTGCCATTGCACCTTCGGCGTGACGAAGTAACCCGGCCCGACCACCGAATACGAAAGGTACGGGTTGAACATCACCCGCTGACCCTGAGTCATGTCCGCGGTGGTGATGCGGAAATTCGAGTAGTCGGCTTCCGCGCCGTAGTCGAAGCCGCCGACGTTGTACTTCGCGTACTTCACGTTCAACTGCGGCTCGCGGCCGTACGGCGCCACGGACGGCGTGAGCGTCTGCCAGTGCTGTTCGCGCGCGAGCACCGACCACGGGCCGTTGTTGTAGGTCAACCCGGCTTCCTGTTGATACAGGAGCTGGGTGCCGTTCATGAACTGGTTGACCGACGACGACAGGTCTTCCGGATAGGTGTTGTCCGAGACCTTGTTGTAGTAGATGTAGCCGCCGAACCCGTTGCCGAAGTTCTGGTTGTGCTGGATGTACAGCGCGTAGCGGTTGGTCTTGGTCAGATGGTCGTCCGGCAGGAATTCGCCGGTGATCGAGCCGGAATACGTGGGCGACAGATAGCGGAACGTGGACTGCAACTGCACACCGCGCTTGGAGATCAGACGTGGCGTCAGCGTCAGATCGCGATTCGGCGCGATGTTGAAGTAATACGGCACCGACAGTTCGAAGCCGTTCGACGAACTCAGCGAGAACGTGGGCGGCAGAACCCCGCTGCGCCGTTCACCCGAGAGCGGGAACGACAGCCAGGGCGAGGCGAAGACCGGCACGCCCTGGAAGAACAGCACGCCGTTGTGCGCGACGCCTTCGTCCGCGCCGGTGTCGAAATCGAACTCGCTGCCCTTGATGTACCAGGCTGGATCGTCCGCGCACGCACAGGCCGTGTACGTGCCCTTCGTGAAGACCGAACGCTCGTTGTCGAGCAGATCGACGCGCTCCGCGCTGCCCGAGCCGCCCGTCACGTTGAAGTGGTACTTCGGCGCGGTCATGAAGCCTTCGCTCGAATCCACGCGCATATGCGCTTCGGGCCCGACGAACGAGTTGCCGTTGTTGACCACGTGGACCGAGCCGTACGCGTCGGCCATGTCCGTGTCTTCGTCGTAATGCAGCGCGTCGGCCTTGATGACGACCGTATTGCGGCGCACCTCGGCCGAGCCCTTGGCGGCCATGTCCTGGTCGGTGGTGCCGCTCGTCGTGTCGCCGAGCACGAACGTGGCCGGCTTCTGGCCCGGCTGCAGCGGACGTTCTTCGAGCTGCGGAGCGAGCTGCATGCCCCAAGGCGCGTCGATCGGTTGCGGCTGCGCAGCTTCCCCCACCAGCTGGGCGTGCGCAAGCGCGGGCATCAGGCCCGGAGCGGCGATCAACGCCGCGACGAGCCGCCTTTTGCGCGGCACTACGGCACAAGAGGGAATCGTTTGGGAAAGCTGTCTAGGCGGCATGTATCGTTTGGCGAATCGGCTCGTCCGTCAGCTTCTGCAGTCACGGTCCACCGCCTGCACACCCCGACCGTGACAGTCGGCTGCACATCAATATTTACAATCTGTAGAACGATGAGGCGGGCGGTAAAGCGGAATACGCGAAAGCCGGCGTGAGCCGCGTCAAAAAAGTCGTGGGGTATTATATGGCAAGACGTTGCCCCTCTGAATTTGCCGCCGGTTTTCATGACGCTGCCCCCACTCCAAGACTCTCCCGACACCCGTCTCGAACTGCTCAAAGCCTGGCTGCAAGGCCACGCGGCGCGCTATGCGCTCGAGCTCGACACCCTCGTTCCGGCTTCGTCCGACGCCAGTTTCCGCCGCTATTTCCGGCTCGCCGGTAAGGCGGCGGAAGGCGAAAGCGTCGGCACGCTGATCGCCGTCGACGCCCCGCCGCCCGAAAAGTGCCGCGAATTCGTGCAGGTCGCGCAATTGCTCGAAGCCGCCGGCGTGCACGTGCCGCGCGTGCTGGAGGTCGATTTCGAGGCCGGCTTCATGCTCGTCACGGATCTGGGCGCCGCTTCGTACCTCGGCGCGCTGACCGAAGCGCAAAACCGGGATGACCCGCGCCGCGCCCGCACGCTGATGCGCGACGCGCTCGACGCGCTGATCCGCTGGCAACTCACCTCGCGCGAAGGCGTGCTGCCGCCCTTCGACGAAGCCTTCCTGCGCCGTGAGATGGAGTTGATGCCGGAGTGGTTTCTCGGCCGGCATCTGGGCCGCGAGGCCGACGAAAAGACCCGTGGCGTGCTGGACCGCACGTTCGCGCTGCTGATCGCGAGCGCCCGCGCGCAGCCGCAGGTGTTCATGCTGCGCGACTTCATGCCGCGCAACCTGATGGTCGCCGCCGAGCCTGCGCCGGTCAACCCGGGCGTGCTGGACTTCCAGGACGCGGTGTACGGCCCGATCACCTACGACGTCGCCTCCCTGTTGCGCGACGCGTTCCTGAGCTGGGACGAAGAGTTCGAGCTGGATTGCTTCGTGTACTACTGGGAGCGGGCAAAAAAGGCCGGTCTGCCGGTCGATCCCGATTTCGGCGAGTTCTACCGCCAGGTCGAATGGATGGGTCTGCAACGGCACATCAAGGTGCTGGGCCTGTTTTGCCGGATCAACTACCGCGACGGCAAACCGCACTACATGAAGGATCTGCCGCGTTTCATCGGCTATGCGCGCAAGGTCGCCGAACGCTATGCGCCGCTGCGTCCGTTCGCGAGGCTGCTCGACGATCTCGAAGGCCGCGCGAATGAAGTCGGCTACACCTTCTGACCGATGACGATGCACCTGAAGAAAGCGATGATTTTCGCCGCGGGCCGCGGCGAGCGCATGCGTCCGTTGACCGACACGCGTCCCAAGCCTTTGCTCGAAGTGGGCGGCAAGCCGCTGATCGTCTGGCAGATCGAACGGCTCGCGCTGGCGGGCTTTCGTACCATTGTGATCAACCACGCGTGGCTCGGCGAGCAGATCGAAGCCACGCTCGGCGACGGCTCGCGCTGGCAGGTGGCGTTGCGCTACTCGCCCGAGCGCGAGGCGCTGGAGACGGCGGGCGGCATCGTGCAGGCGTTGCCGCTGCTCGAAGATAACGGAGCGAGCGAAGTGTTCGTCGCGGTGAGCGGAGACGTGTACGCGGACTTCGATTACGCCACGTTGAATGCGCGTGCAAGGAAGCTCGCCGCGTTGCCCGAGCCGGGCATGCATCTCGTGATGGTGCCCAATCCGGCGTTCCATCCGGAAGGCGACTTCGGTCTGGCTGAAGGCGCGCTGTCGCTCGAGACCCAGCCGCGCTTCACGTTCGGCAACATCGGTCTTTACGACACCCGCATGTTCCGCGATCTGCCGCGCGGCACGCGGCGCGCGCTGACGCCGTATTACCGCGAGACGATTGCACGCGGTCTGGCGAGCGGCGAGTTGTACGAAGGCTTGTGGGAGAACGTCGGCACGCCCGCGCAGTTGGGGGAGTTGGATCAGCGCTTGCGCACGGCAGGAGCCGGGAGCTAGGCGTGGGGTGCCCGGCGCTCAAGGCTCGAGCCTCGGCGTCCGGCGTCCGGCGTCCGGCGTCCGGCGTCCGGCGTCCGGCGCCTGAGTTTAACGCCGCACCGATTACCACGCGACCACCCAAAAATCGCCGCACCAGTCTATCGCCCAACGTCTCCCGCGCCGACCGTTTCCGCCGACTCCGGCGCCTCGGTCGCGCGCTGCTGCTGCAAAGCCCACATCTGCGCGAACAGCCCGTTCGCGCGCAACAGTTCGGCATGCGTGCCGCGCTCGACGATCCGTCCTTTGTCCATCACGATGATCTGCTGCGCATGCACGACCGTCGAAAGCCGGTGCGCGATGATCAGCGTGGTGCGCTCGCGGGCGATCTGATCCAGCTCGTGCTGAATGGCGCGCTCGGAACGCGAATCGAGCGCGGAAGTCGCTTCGTCGAACAGCAGAATGGGCGGATTCTTGAGGAGGGTCCGCGCAATCGCCACGCGCTGCTTCTCACCGCCGGACAACTTCAGGCCACGCTCGCCGACCGGCGTCTCATAGCCCTTCGGCAACCCCTCGATGAACTCGTGAATATGCGCCGCACGCGCCGCCGCTATCACTTCGTCGCGTGACGCCGAGGGGCGCCCGTAAGCGATGTTGTAATAGATCGAGTCGTTGAACAGCACCGTGTCCTGCGGCACGATCCCGATCGAAGCGCGCAGCGAATCCTGCGTGACGTCACGAATATCCTGACCGTCGATCATGATCGCGCCGCCCGTCGCGCGGTCCAGATCGTAGAAGCGGAACATCAGCCGCGCGAGGGTCGATTTGCCCGAGCCGCTATGGCCGACCACCGCCGTCGTGGTGCCCGCCGCAATGGTGAAGCTCACGTCGTGCAGAATCTGGCGTGCCGGTTCATACGCGAAGTTCACATGCTCGAAGCGCACCTGCGCGCCGCTCACGCGCAGCGCGGGCGCGCCTTCCAGGTCGGGCACTTCCTGCGCCGCGCCGAGCAGCGTGAACATGCGGTCCATATCGGTGAGACTCTGCTTCAACTCGCGATACACCACGCCGAGAAAATTCAGCGGAATATAAAGCTGCAGCATGAAGGTGTTGATCAGCACCAGATCGCCGAGCGTGAGACGCCCGGCCATCACGCCTTGCGTGGCGCGCCACAGAATGAACACGAGCCCGGTGCCGATGATCGCCTGCTGGCCGAAGTTCAGCGCCGACAGTGAGCGCTGCGACTTGATCGCCGCCGTGCGATAGCGCTTCAGGTTTTCGTCGTAACGGCTCGCTTCCCACTCTTCGTTGCCGAAGTACTTGACCGTCTCGTAGTTCAGCAGCGAATCGATCGCGCGTGAATTCGCCTTCGAATCGAGATCGTTCATGGTGCGGCGAAAATGCGTGCGCCACTCCGTGACCTTCACCGTGAAAACGATATACACCGCGAGCGCGATGAACGTGACCACCGCGTAATACGCCTCGTATTTGACGACGAAAAAGCCGAGCACGAGCCCGACTTCGACGAGCGTCGGCAGAATGCTGTACAGCGAATACGAGATCAGTTGCGTGATGCCGCGCGTGCCGCGCTCGATATCGCGCGACATGCCGCCGGTCTGCCGTTCGAGATGAAAGCGCAGCGACAGCGCATGCAGATGGCGGAACACTTTCAGCGCCAGTTGCCGCACCGCGCTTTCGGTCACCTTCGAAAACAGAATCTCGCGCAGTTCGGTGAACAGCGACGTGGACAGCCGCACCACCGCATACGCGACCACCATCAGGCCGACGCCGCCCAGCAGAACGATGCCCGGCGAATCGTTGGTGCGGCCGAGTGCGGTGAGATGCTGCACCGAGGCGAGGCTGTCGACGATCCGCTTCATGACGATCGGCACACCCAGGTTGGCAACCTTCGCGCCGATCAGGCAGCTCAGCGCGAAGCCGACCCGCCATTTATACGTGGCGAGATACGGCAGCAGCGACAGAATCGTCTGCCAGTCGTTGCGCGGCTGGGTGGAGATCGGGGAGAGTTCGGACGAGGGCGTGCGGCGCATGGGATCGGCTGGGGGAGAGTGTGGAAGTGCCGGAGTTCGCAGCGGCGCGCCGACCGCGGCATGCCGGCCCGGCACACTGCATTTTGTCGCGCGACCCGGCTGGGCGCTTTCCCGTACAATTCCTGATCTTTCTATTGTCGCAGAAGCCGGCTGGCGCCGCTTTTCATGGGTTGTCCCGCCGTGGGTGGCACGTTGGCCGCGCGGTTCGTGCCGTACCGTTGTCGTGAATTGCCCCGCCTGCTGGTCCAGCCGACCGAACCAACACGTTTCTCAAGGGTGCCCCGATGACCGATCTTCTTCAACTCCCGCCAAAGCACTGCGCGCTGCGCGTGGTGCCGCAGCCCTCGGATGCGAACGTCCACGGCGACGTGTTCGGCGGCTGGATCATGGCGCAAGTGGACATTGCCGGCTCGATTCCGGCAAGCCGCCGTGCCAACGGGCGGGTGGCGACCATCGCGGTCAATTCGTTCGTGTTCAAGCAGCCGGTGTTCGTCGGCGATCTGCTGAGCTTTTACGCGGATATCGTCAAGACGGGCAATACGTCGGTCACCGTCGAGGTCGAGGTCTACGCGCAACGCATGAGCCTCACCGAAGACCTCGTGAAAGTCACCGAAGCCACCCTGACCTATGTCGCCACGGACAGCGACCGGCGTCCGCGCGCGCTGCCGGTGCTGGATTGAGCGGCTCGCGGTAAACGAAAAACGAGGCGCTCAGGCGCCTCGTTGTGTTTCGGCTTCGGCTTCGGCTTCGGCTTCGGCTTCGGCTTCGGCTTCGGCTTCGGCTTCTTCGGCGCTATGCCTTACTGACTCGCCGCCGTGCCGATTCCCGCCTTCTTCTGCGCGTTCTGAATGTCGCTCGGATAGTTCGGATCGTTACGCGACGGCTGATAGCCGTTGGCCTCCAACTTTTTCAACTCGGCGTTTTTCTTCGCCCGCGCCTGTTTGCGCGCGGCTTTGCGCTGAGCCTTGGTGCTCGGAGCAGCCTTCGATGCGGCCGACGGAATGGCCGCGTCAGAATCGCTCCCCGCCGGGCCACCGCCGCCGCTTTGCGCAAACGCCGGCGCAGCACACGCCACGCTCAGTACAACCAATGCCAGCAACACAGACAGTTTCTTTGCAGGTGACGACGTCATTGTTCTCTCCAGTCGGATTGGCGAATAGTCGACAGCGAAACGCCCATGACCCGGTGCGAGCAGCGAAAAGCGGGCGCAACGCCACGTGAATCGGTGCTTCGTGGTTCCCAGCGCAGTCTGAGATGGGAACCACGAATATATCCGACCGAAGCGTTTTTCGAAAAACGGTTTATGCGAACCGGCACGGGCTACCCCGCACGAATCGCCGTCACAGGTGCGCTGCCGTTGCGCAGATAGGCGTCGACCTCACCTTCTATCCACTGCGCGAAATGCGCCTGCGCGGCATTGAGGATTTCGCGTTGCTGCCACACCAGCCAGTACGGATAAGGGTACGGCACCCGAATATCGGTGATCTGCAGCAGTTCGCCCCGCGCGAGCGCATACGCGACGAGACTGCGCCGTTCGAGCGCGACGCCCTGGCCTTGCAGCACGGCGGCGATCACGAGATTCGAATCGTTCGCCGACAACACCACGGCACCTTCGGCCGGCTCTGCCACCTGTGCCGCCTGACACCAGTCATGCCACGGTGTATCGGGACTCGAAATCAGCGGACAGGCCATCACGTCCCGGGCGGTGACGGGAAGGCGCCCATCTGGCGCGAGCGCGAAATGCGGCGCCGCGACCACCACCATCTCGTCGTCGAACAGCTTCTGTTGCGCGACGTCGGGCCAATGCCCCTGGCCCATGCGAATGCCGATATCGCTCACGCCCTGGCGGAAGTCCTCGACCTGCAAACTCGTCAGCAAGCGGATCCGGTAGTACGGATGCGCGTCGCGAAAGCCGGCGAGACGCGGCACGAGCCAATGCTGAGCGAACGACGGCAAGGTCGTGATCACCAGTTCGCTCTCGTGCGGTCGCGCCTGCGCGCGGCGCGTGGCATGCGTGATATCGCGCAGCGCCATGCGGATGTCGAGCGCGTAAAGCCGGCCCTCCTCGGTCAGCCGCAGCCCGCGCGCCTCGCGCATGAACAGTGCGACACCCATCGACTCTTCCAGCACCTTGATCTGCTGGCTCACCGCCGAGTGCGTAACATGCAGCTCGCGCGCCGCCTGCGTCACGCCGCCCAGGCGGGCGACGGCCTCGAAGCAGCGCAGCGCGGTCAAAGGCGGGATCGGTTTCATGTAAGAAATTCTGACGTAAATCGTCGTTAATTGTCGCTTTTTTTGATGTACGGAGATGCTTAATCTATCGGTTCAAAGCGCCCAGGTCCGTGCCGGCATGGGAACCGCGAGAGCACCGCGGCCCGGGCGCGCCATGATAGATGTTCTAACGGGAATGAGATGAAACTGATCGGAATGCTGGATTCGCCCTACGTACGCCGGGTCGCTATCTGCCTCAAACTGCTGAAGTTCGAATTCGAGCACGATGCGATCTCGGTGTTCAGCACCTACGACCAGTTCGCGAAAATCAACCCGGTCGTGAAGGCGCCCACGTTGATCGCCGACAACGGCCAGACCGTGATGGATTCGACCGTGATTCTCCAGTACCTCGCCACGCTCGCCGGGGCGGACCAGCGGCTTTTCCCGACACGGCCCGACGCCGCCTTGCGCGCCGCCCGTCTCACGGGCCTCGCGCTTGCCGCGTGCGAGAAGACCGTGCAGATCGTCTACGAACGCAATCTGCGGCCGGAGGAGAAGCAGCATGAGCCGTGGATCGAGCGCGTGAGCACGCAGTTGTTCGCCGCTTACGCCGAGCTCGAACGCGACCTCGCGGCGGCGACGCTGCCGGTCGCGGCCAATCAGTTCGACGCGGCCGACGTCACCGTAGCGGTGGCCTGGCAATTTACGCAAATGATGCTGCCGGGAATGGTCAGCAAGACGGCGCATCCCGTTCTGCAGTCGTTCTCCGAAATGGCGGAAGCGTTGCCGGTTTTCCTGAGCACGCCGGCGCAATGAGCATACCGGGCGCAAACGCTCACACCGTTGCCAGTTCGCGCCCCACGCCGCCCTGCAGCAGTTCGGAAATCGCGTCCGTCGACAACGGCTTCGCGAAGTAGAAGCCCTGCATCTCGTCGCAGGCGCGCTCTTTCAGGAAGTCGAGCTGCGCGGACGTCTCCACGCCTTCGGCGATCACCTGCAATTTCAGCGAGTGCGCGAGCGCGATAATCGCCGAGGTGATCGTTTCGTCGTCGCCCGATACGCCGATGTCGGAGACGAACGAGCGGTCGATCTTCAGGCGGTCCACCGGGAAGCGCTTCAGATAGCTGAGACTTGAATAGCCGGTGCCGAAGTCGTCGATGGCAAGGCCGATGCCGAGCGCGTGCAGTTCGTTGAGCATCGACACGGCTTCTTCGGCGTTGCGCATGATGGTGCTTTCGGTCAGTTCGAGTTCAAGGTATTGCGGCTCGAGGCCGGTCTCGTCCAGCACCTGCATGACCAGCTTGGCGATATCGCGCTGCTGGAACACGCGCGCCGACAGATTCACCGAGACGCGCGCCGGCGGCAAGCCTTCATCCTGCCAGGCCTTGTTCTGGCGGCACGCCTCGCGCAGCACCCACTCCGAGAGTGGCCCGATCAGCCCGCTTTCTTCCGCGACCGGAATGAACGACGACGGCGGCACCAGTCCGACTTCCGGATCGCGCCAGCGCACCAGCGCTTCGGTGCCGACGATCTGTCCGCTCACAATATCCACCTGCGGCTGGTAGTGCAGCAGGAACTGGTTGTCGCGCAGCGCGCGGCGCAAGCGCCGCTCGAGATTCAGACGCGTGCCCGCGCTCGCATTCATTTCCGGCTGATAGAACTGGAACGTATTGCGGCCCATGTCCTTGGCGCGGTACATCGCGAGATCGGCCTTCTTCATCAGCGTTTCGGCATCTTCGCCGTCTTGCGGGAAGAGGCTCGCGCCCATGCTGCAGCCGACGTACAGCTCGGTGCCGTCGAGCCAGACCGGTTCGGAGATCGACACGCGCACGCGCTCCATCCACGCGATCAACGACTGTTCGTCGACGGTATCGGTCATCACGATCACGAACTCGTCGCCGCCATGCCGCGCCACCGTATCGCTCGTGCGCGTGCAACGTGCCAGGCGCTCGGCAACCACGCTCAGCAGCCGGTCGCCCACGCTGTGGCCGAGGCTGTCGTTGACGTTCTTGAAACCGTCCAGATCGATGAACACGACCGCGACGCCCTTGTGCTGCCGTTGCGCGACGATCAACGCGTGCTGCAGACGGTCGCGCAGCAGATTGCGGTTCGGCAGACGCGTCAGGCTGTCGTAGTTGGCCTGATATTCCAGCTGTTCCTGATAGCGCATCAGATCGGTCACGTCGTTGATCACGCCGATGTGGTGAGTGATCACGCCGTCCTGATTCGGCACCGGCGCGATGAAGAGCTGATTCCAGAACAACGCGCCGTCCTTGCGATAGTTGCGCACCACCGCGCTCACTTCACGGTTCGCCGCGAGCGCCTGGCGGATCAGCGCGACGCCTTCCTGGTCGCGGTCGTCGCGCTGCAGCAGGCGGCAATCGTGGCCGATCGCCTCGGCTGCGTCGTAGCCGGTAATGCGCATGAACGCCGGGTTCACGTACTCGATCAGGTTGCCGGCCGGCGACGGCGCGGTGATCAGAATCGCGTTGACGCTCGCATCGAGCGCACGGCTTTGCAGGCGCAAGGCAAGGTCGGCGCGCTTGCGCTCGGTGATATCCGTGTACGAACCGAGCACGCCGATCACGCGGCCCTCGCCGTCGGTGAACGGCAGCTTGCTCGTGACCGTGGTGCGGTGCACGCCGTCGATCATCAGATCGACTTCGAAATTCATCTTCGGCACGCCGGTGCTCACTACTTCCCTGTCGTGGTCGTTCAGCAGACTGGAGAAGTCGCGCCACGGCATGTCGGCGTCGCTCTTGCCCACCACCTGCTCGGGATACGCGAGTCCCGCATCGCGCGCGAACGCCATGTTGCAGCCGAGGTAGCGCGACTCCAGATCCTTCCAGAAAATGCGCTGCGGAATATTGTCGATCACCGCTTCGAGCATCTGGTTCGAACGCTGCGCTTCGGCTTCCGCGTTGATCTGGTCGGTGACGTCGTCGGCCAGCACGAAAAACGCGGCGCGGCCCATGAAGTTCAGCGCGTGATACGAAATGTCGGCACTGATCGTCGAGCCGTCCTTGCGCCGATGATGCCAGATACCCGCCATCGTTCGGCCGTGGTGGGTCGCGTCGCTGCGCTGCAGATGCGATTCGAGACGCGGGATTTCGGCTTTCGGCCGGATCGCGCGAACCGTCATGCCGAGAAATTCGCTTTCGGAATAGCCGTATTGCTGGATCGCCGCCGCGTTGACGGCTAGAAAGCGCAGCGTCTCGCGATCGACGATATACATCGGCACCGGATGATCGTCGAACAGGCCGCGAAAACGTTCGTCGTTGCGGCCGAGCGCGCGGACGGTGCGCAGCTTCTCGCGCGCGCTGTTTTCACGGGCGCCGAACGTGTAGATCAGCAGCACGCTGCCGGCCAGCATCGTCACGATCAGCAGGAACATCGCCCGCTGGGTTTCGCTCGCCGACGCCGCGAGCGAGGCCCGCAAGGCGCGGTTCTCCTCGCCGCGCAGCGCGGCCAGCGCGGCTTCGACGCGATCCAGGCCGAGCCCGAGATGGGTGTAGGTCGAGGCCGCCCATGCGCGCGAGGCGCTCGCGCCGGAGTCGGCGCTCCTTAGCAGCGCGTGGTCGATGTCGTGTTGCAACGCATGGCTGTCCGCACTCAGCTTGGCGAGCGCGTCGAGCATGGCGGGTTCGCCGGCAAGTTCACTGCGCAGGTCGCGCTCCAGACGCGTGAGCGTCGCGGCCATGCCGGTCGCAGCGCCGGCCGGCGCGGACTCGCCCGACGTCTCGAAGCGGCCGAGCGCGGCAAGGCCGCCGTCGAGCGCCGACTGGTAGGCGTCGAGGTTCTGGCGCACGCTCGTGGACCGCAGCATGCGCGCGTCGGCATCGCGTTGGCCGCAAATCTGCGTGTAGGCGACGAACGCGTTCGCGCCGACCGCCGCGGCGACGACCGCTATATTGATCAGCAGCCGCTTCGATAGAAAAGGAGTCATGGATTCCGAACGTCAATCGTTCTGCCGGCGGGAGCGCGCGGTCGCTTTCGATGCATCGGGCCGCATCGATACGAGTTTCTTTACGCGCCAACCCTTGGATAACGGCAGGGTTCGGAACAGGTTGAGGGTAGTGGATGAAAAAAACGTGTCCGGCAGCACCTGGCCGGCTGCACCTAACCGACCGCACCGAACTCCTTCATGGCCGGGACGAAGTCGTGGTTGGCCTCCGGCTTGCGCGACAGCTTGGCGAGCACGTAGCGCTTGAACGGCGCCAGTTCGGCCCAGCGGGCCACGCCCGGCGCGGCGATGCCGGCCAGTTGCGCCTGATGCGCGATGCCCTCCGGCACGCTATCCGTGCGACGCCAGGCCGGCGCTTCCTCGGGCGTGAACCACTCCGGCTCGACGTTCGCGTGGGTGCGCAGCATTTCGAACAGGGCATGATCGAAGTTCGGCTCGATTTCCGCGTCTTCCTCGACGGGGAAGCGCGCCAGCAGCTTGCGGTCTTCGAGCGGCAGTTGCTGCCATTGCTGGAGCGAGATGCGCAGCCCGAACCGGTCGAGGTTGAAGCGCACCGACATCGGGATAAACGTGAAATTCTCCGAAGACTCGACCTCGAAGTTGAACAGAAGCGGCGCTTCGTTGAGTCCCATGACAGTGTCCCTCGTGGATGGCGGGCAACGCGCAAGCCCGGCTTGAGGTATTTTAGAACCTTATTCGCGCGACGGCGGCGCGGTCTGGCGGCAACGCACGAGCCCGCCGGCCGCTCACGCGGGCGCAGCATGGCAAAGGAGTACTAGCTTGAACGAACTGGAAACAGCCGGGCAGCCGGGCGCGGTGGAGCGCCAGGTGCGCCGGCATCGCGGCGCGGAGGTCGAAACCGTCACCGACCACGTCGGTCAGGAATGGCCGGTGGCGCTCGTCTTCAACGGCATTTCGCACGCGGTGATGATGTGCACGCCGCGCGATCTGGAAGCATTCGCGGTCGGATTCGCCATTTCCGAGGGGATCGTGGAGCGCGGCAGCGACATTCAGGATATCGAGGTCGAACTGCATGACGACGACCAATTGCCGCACGCCGAAGTGCAGCTACAGGTGGTGCAGCAGGCATTCGTCGCACTCAAGGAAAAGCGCCGCGCGCTTGCCGGGCGCACCGGTTGCGGCGTGTGCGGCATCGAAAGCATCGATCTGCTGGATCTGGAACCCGAACGTGTGCCGGACACCGGCTTTCTGCAACGGCTCGCGCCGGACGCGATCGCGCGCGCCGCCCGCGAGTTGCCCGAGCATCAGGCGTTGACGCGGCTGACCGGCGGTTTGCACGCCGCCGCATGGTGCGACGCGGCGGGCGCGATCCGCTACGCGTTCGAGGACGTGGGTCGCCACAACGCGCTCGACAAGCTGATCGGCCAGCTCGTGCTCGATCGCGTGGACACCCAAGAGGGTTTCGTGTTTCTGTCGAGCCGCGCCAGCTACGAGCTGGTGCGCAAGGCCGCGCGCGTCGGCGTGCCGATGGTCGCCACGATCTCGGCGCCGTCTTCGCTGGCTATTGCGATTGCCCGCAAAGCAGGCGTGCGGCTGGTGAGCTTCTGCCGCGAAAAGAGCTACGTCGACTACGACACGTTGCAGCCGGCGCAGCTTTGAACGGCGGCGCGCCTGACCTGCGAGCGGGCGGAACGTCCAGCTATGCAAACAGCTGGAGCCCGCACAAGCTGGCAAGTCCGCTTTACGCCAGAGCGCTCGCGCCCGAAGTGGTTCAAGCGCTCAGGCCCGCCGCTCAGTCGAACTGCCTGAAGTCAGGCTTGCGCTTCTCGAAGAATGCCTTGAACGCCTCGCGGGCTTCCGGCGCGAGCAGCATCTTGCCGAAATGCACGGCTTCTTCCGATATCTGCGTTTGCAGTTCCTGGTGGCTCGCGCGCTTCATGAGGCTTTTCGTCACACGCAGCGACGAGGCCGGCAGCGCTGCCAGCTTCGCGGCTTGCGAAGCGGCGAACGCATCCACCTCGGCGGCGGGCAGCACGCGATTCACGAAGCCCATGCGCTGCGCCTCGGCGGCGTCGAACGCTTCGCCGAGCAGCAGCTTCTCCGCCGCCGCCTGATAGCCGCCCACCCGCTGCAACAGCAGGCTCGACGCCGCTTCCGGGCACAAGCCGAGCTGCGCGAACGGCAGCGAGAAGCTCGCCGTGTCGGCCGCGTAGACCAGATCGCAATGCAGCAGCAAGGTCGTGCCGATGCCCACCGCCGGCCCCGCCACCGACGCCACCACCGGCTTCTCCGCCGAACTGATCGCGCGCAGGAACTGAAACACCGGCGCGTTTTCGCCCATCGGCGGCGTCTTCATAAAATCTTCGAGATCGTTGCCGGCGCTGAAAATACCCGCGCCGCCGCGAATCAGGATCGCCCGTACCGCCGCGTCGCCTTGCGCTTGAACCAGCGCGTCGGCCATCGTCTGGTACATCGCGGCCGTGATCGCGTTTTTCTTGTCGGGCCGGTTGAAGGCAATCGTCAGCACGCCGTCGGCGCGCTCGACCAGAATATCCATTGTCATCTCCTCGTACTTCTGCTCAGAATGTAAAAAACGGTTCGCAAGCCGGAAGGCCTGCGAACCGTTGTGCGGTGCTTAACGGGTCGCCCCGAGGCTCGCCGTGTGGACCGAAGCGAACGCCGGGCTGAACACCGGGGCGATCACGCTCACAGGCGCTCGATGATGCCCGCTGCGCCCATCCCCGTGCCGACGCACATCGTCACCATGCCGTACTTGTAGTTACGGCGGCGCAAGCCATGCACCACGGTCGACGCACGAATCGCGCCCGTCGCACCCAGCGGGTGGCCGAGGGCGATCGCGCCGCCGAGCGGGTTGATCTTCGCCGGATCGAGACCGAGATCCTGAATCACCGCCAGCGATTGCGCGGCGAACGCTTCGTTCAGCTCGATCCAGTCGAGGTCGTCGATCTTCAGGCCGGCGGCCTTCAGCGCGGCCGGAATCGCTTCCTTCGGACCGATGCCCATGATCTCCGGCGGCACGCCGCGCACGGCGAAGCTGACGAAACGCGCGAGCGGCGTCAGGTTGAATTCCTTCAACATCTTTTCCGACACCACGATCAGCGCGCCCGCGCCGTCCGAGGTCTGCGAGCTGTTGCCCGCCGTCACCGAACCCTTGTTCGCGAACACTGCGCGCAGTTTGGCGAGACCTTCGAGCGAGGTTTCCGCGCGCGGACCTTCGTCGAGCGAGACTTCGCGGGTCTTCACGCGGACTTCGCCGGTGGCGAGATCGGGGAAGCGCTCGGTGATCGTGTACGCGGCGATTTCGTCGTTGAACTCGCCGGCTTGCTGTGCGGCGACGGCGCGGCGGTGCGATTCGACCGAGAATGCGTCCTGCGCTTCGCGGCTGATCTTCCAGCGCTCGGCGACCTTTTCGGCCGTCAGGCCCATGCCGTAAGCGATGCCGATGTCTTCACTGCGATCGAAGATATGCGGCGACATGGACGGCTTGTTGCCCATCATCGGGACCATGCTCATGGATTCACAGCCGCCCGCGATCATCGCGTCCGACTCGCCGACGCGGATGCGGTCCGCCGCCATCGCCAGCGCCGTCAGGCCCGACGCGCAGAAGCGGTTCACCGTCACGCCGCCGACGGTATTCGGCAGGCCGGCCAGCAGCGCGCCCATGCGCGCCACGTTGAGGCCTTGTTCCGCTTCCGGAATCGCGCAGCCGATGATCGCGTCTTCGATCACCTTGGTGTCGAGACCTGGCACTTGCGCCACGGCCGACCTGATCGCGTGGACCAGCAGTTCGTCCGGGCGCGTGTTCTTGAACATCCCGCGCGGCGCCTTGCCGATCGGCGTGCGGCTCGCGGCGACGATGTATGCGTCTTGCAATTGCTTTGCCATTTGGAAATCTCCCTGGTCGCTCAGTTACGCACCGGCTTGCCGGTTTGCAGCATGCCCATGATCCGTTCCTGCGTCTTTTGCGTGCCGAGCAGATCGACGAACGCACGACGCTCGAGTTGCAGCAGCCACTCTTCATCGACCAGACTGCCCGCTTCCACATCACCGCCGCACACCGCTTCCGCGATACGGCTTGCGATCAGGAAATCGTGCTCGCTGATGAAACGGCCGTCGCGCATGTTGACGAGCGACGCCTTGATGGTCGCAATCGCCGAACGCCCAGCCACCGGCACCTGCGTCACACGCAGCGGCGGACGATAACCCGCCGCCGACAACGCGCGCGCTTCCTTCTTCGCGACGTCGAGCAGTTCGAACACGTTGAAGACGATCGTGTCGGACGGCTTCAGGTAGCCCATCGCACGAGCGTCGAGCGCGGAGGCCGAGACCTTGGCCATCGCCGCGTTTTCGAACGACTTCTGCACGAACTTCAGCAGGTCGTTGGTCGCGCCCACTTGGGTCGCCGCTTCCGCCGCGCGCAATGCCGCTTCCTTCAGGCCGCCGCCCGCCGGCACGAGACCCACGCCGACTTCCACCAGACCGAGATAGCTTTCGATGTGCGCGACCCGCTTCGCGCTATGCAGCGCCAGTTCGCAACCACCGCCGAGCGCGATGCCCGACACGGCCGAGATCACCGGCACGCTCGCGTACTTCACGCGCAGCATGCCTTGCTGGAATTTCTTCACGAATGGCTCAATGCCCTTCGCGCCGCCCATCATGAAGGCCGGCATCGCTTCTTCGAGGTTGGCGCCCGCGGAGAACGGGCCGCCCGGCGTGCCGAGTTTCAGCGACGTCGGCTGCCATACCACCAGACCCTTGTAGTCCTTTTCGGCCAGTTCGATCGCCTGCGTGAGACCGTCGATCACCGACGGTCCGATCGTGTTCATCTTGCTCTTGAACGACACGATCAGTACGTCGTTCTCGCCGGCGCGATCGTCGACCCATGCGCGCACGGCGTCGGTTTCGAACAACGTCTTACCGTAGGTCTTCGGATCAGCCGCGGTTTCGCCGACCAGCGGCGCACGGAACACCTGCCTGTCGTAGACCGACAGCGACGAGCGCGGCACGAACGTATTCGAAGCCGGCGACCACGAACCTTCGTTCGTATGCACGCCGCCCTTCTCGGCCACCGGTCCCTCCAGCACCCACGACGGCAGCGGCACGTTCGAGAGCGCCTTGCCGGCCGCGATGTCTTCCTGCACCCACTCGGCGACCTGCTTCCAGCCGGCCGTCTGCCAGCCTTCGAACGGGCCTTCGTTCCAGCCGAAGCCCCAGCGGATCGCCAGATCGACGTCGCGCGCGTTGTCGGCGATCGATTCCAGATGCACGCCGATGTAGTGATACACGTCGCGGAAAATCGCCCACAGGAACTGAGCCTGCGGATGCTCGGATTCGCGCAGCAGCTTCAGACGCTCAGCCGGCGGGCGCTTCAGAATGCGGCCGACAAGTTCGTCCGCCTTCGCGCCGCCGTCCACGTACTCGCCGGTCTTCGAGTCGAGCACCTTGATCGCCTTGCCTTCCTTCTTGTAGAAGCCGCCGCCGGTCTTCTGACCCAGCGCGCCCTTCTTCACCAGCTCGGCCAGCACGGCAGGCGTTTCGTAGACCGGATAGAACGGGTCGTCTTTCAGCGTGTCCTGCATCGTCTTGATGACGTGCGCCATCGTGTCGAGACCGACCACGTCCGCCGTGCGGAACGTGGCCGACTTCGCGCGGCCCAGACGTGCGCCGGTCAGGTCGTCCACTTCGTCGAAACGCAGGCCGAATTTCGCGGCTTCAGTGACGACGGCGAGAATCGAGAAAATCCCCACGCGATTGGCGATGAAGTTCGGCGTGTCTTTCGCACGCACGACACCCTTGCCGACCACGCTGGTCAGGAACGACTCGAGTTGATCGAGAATTTCCGGGCGCGTGGTCGCGGTCGGGATCAGTTCGACCAGATGCATGTAGCGCGGCGGATTGAAGAAGTGCACGCCGCAAAAGCGCGCTTTCAGTTCGTCAGAGAAACCTTCCGAGAGCGCCGTGATCGACAGACCCGACGTGTTGGTCGCGAAAATCGCGTTCGGCGCGAGATGCGGCGCGACTTTCTTGTAAAGGTCGTGCTTCCAGTCCATGCGCTCGGCGATCGCTTCGATCACGAGGTCGCATTCGGCGAGCTTTTCGATGTCGTCGTCGTAGTTCGCGGGCTGGATGTATTGCGCGTCGTCCTTCACGCCGAACGGCGCCGGCGACAGCTTCTTCAGATTCTCGATCGCCTTCAACGCGATCGCGTTCTTCGGGCCTTCTTTGGCAGGCAGATCGAACAGCAGCACGGGCACCTTGGCGTTGATCAGGTGCGCGGCGATCTGCGCGCCCATCACGCCGGCGCCGAGCACGGCTACCTTGCGAATGATCAGATTGCTCACGTCGTTCCTCCGGGGAGTTATGCGAGGTCGCGAAGCCTGGTTGGACGCTTCGCGACAGGTGGCTGACGCAAGCGCCACGCGCTATCCCGCGCGTGGCGCTTGCCGCGATGTGGCTTAGAACAGCGCTTCGTCGACTTCCATCATCGACTTCGAGCCGGCGCGGGCCTGACGGATCGTCATGGCCGTTTCCGGCAGCAGCTTCGCAAAGTAGAAGCGAGCCGTTGCGAGCTTCGCCTTGTAGAACGGATCGCCCGAGGCTTCCTTATCGAGCGCGACGCGTGCCATGCGGGCCCAGAAGTACGAGAACACCAGGTGGCCGACGGTGCGCAGATACGGCACCGCCGCAGCGCCGACTTCGTCCGGGTTCTGCATGGCCTTCATGCCGATTTCCATCGTCAGCTTCTGCACCTTTTCACCGATGTCGGCGAGCGGGTTGATGAACTCCTGCATTTCCGGCTTCACGCCTTCGGCTTCGACGAAATCGGACACCAGCTTGCCGAACTTCTTCATCTTCGCGCCCATGTCGCCGAGGATCTTGCGGCCGAGCAGGTCGAGCGCCTGGATCGCGTTGGTGCCTTCGTAGATCATGTTGATGCGCGCGTCGCGCACGTACTGCTCCATGCCCCATTCGGCGATGAAGCCGTGGCCGCCGTAGATCTGCATGGCGTGATTGGTGCCTTCGAACGCGTTGTCCGACAGGAACGCTTTCAGGATCGGCGTGAGCAGCGCGACGAGGTCGGCGGCTTCCTTGCGCACCGATTCGTCAGCGTGCGACAGTTCCTTGTCGATATGCAGCGCCGACCAGTACGAGAAAGCGCGTGCGCCTTCGGCGTAGGCTTTTTGCGTGAGCAGCATGCGGCGCACGTCCGGATGCACGATGATCGGATCGGCCGCCTTTTCCGGCGCCTTCGGGCCGGTCAGCGAACGCATCTGCAGACGCTCTTTCGCGTACACCAGCGAATTCTGATACGCGACTTCGGTCAGGCCCAGGCTCTGCATGCCGACGCCGAGACGCGCGGCGTTCATCATCACGAACATGGCGTTCAAGCCCTTGTTCGGCTCGCCGACGAGCCAGCCCTTGGCGTTGTCGAGATTGATCACGCAGGTCGCGTTGCCGTGAATGCCCATCTTGTGTTCGATGGAGCCGCACTTCACGCCGTTGCGCTCGCCCGGTTCGCCCGCTTCGTTCGGTACGAACTTCGGTACGATGAAGAGCGAAATGCCCTTGGTGCCCTTGGGTGCATCCGGCAGACGCGCAAGCACCAGGTGGACGATGTTCTCCGCGAGATCGTGTTCGCCGCTGGAGATGAAAATCTTCGTGCCGCTGATCGCGTACGAGCCGTCACTGTTCGGTTCGGCCTTGGTGCGCAGAATACCCAGGTCCGTGCCGCAATGCGGTTCGGTCAGACACATCGTGCCGGTCCAGACACCGGCGACGAGCTTCGGCAGATAGCGCTGCTGCAACTCCGGCGTGCCGTGTGCGTGCAGACATTCGTACGCGCCGTGCGAGAGGCCGGGATACATGGTCCACGCCTGATTTGCCGAGTTCAGCATTTCATACAGCGCGTTGTTGACGAACGCGGGCAGCCCCTGGCCGCCGTATTCCGGGTCGCAGCCCAGTGCGGGCCAGCCGGCTTCGACATATTGCGCATAGGCTTCCTTGAAGCCCTTCGGCGTGGTCACGACGCCGTCGCCGGCGTACGTGCAGCCTTCCTGATCGCCGCTGTGGTTGAGCGGGAACAATACTTCGGAGCAGAACTTGCCGGCTTCTTCGAGGACCGCGTTGATCGTGTCGGCATCGAGATCCGCGTGCTTCGGCATCTGCCTGATTTCGGCTTCGACGTTAAGCAGTTCGTGCAACACGAATTGCATGTCGCGCAGCGGCGCGGCGTACTGTCCCATGACTCTCTCTCCCAAGTTTGACAAGAAGCCAGGCTGTTAGCCGAGTCCGTGGATCGGAACTTTCTGCGCCGCTGAATCCGCCTGTCTGGCGGCGACGCTGCTAACGGCTTTCGCTTTGATACGAAACAATCAGTTTTTCCAGCGCGGCCCACGTGAGACGCACCGCATCCGGCAAATGCAGGAAGCGCGCGTCGTGATGCAGACCGAGCGTGAAGCTGTACAGTTCGAACAGCATCAGTTGCGGATCGGTGTCGGCACGCAGATGCCCTTCTTCCATTGCCTGCGAAATCGCGCGCGTGAGCGCCGCACGCCAGATCGTCACGCTCGACACCAGTTGTTCACGCACCGGGTTATCCGCGCGGTCGTCATATTCGACGGCGCCGCTGATATAGATGCAGCCGGTAGTGACTTCCTGAATGCGTTTCTCGATCCAGCGGGAAATCATCGCGCGCAAGCGCGGCAATCCACGAGGCTCGCGCAAACTCGGGAAAAACACCTCGTCTTCGAAACGACGGTGATATTCGCGCACGACTTCGACCTGCAAATCCTCGCGCGACCCGAAATGCGCGAACACACCGCTTTTGCTCATCTGCATACGCTCGGCCAGCAACCCGATCGTCAGACCTTCAAGTCCGTCGCGGCTTGCCAGATCAAGTGCTGCGTCGAGAATTGCGGCTCGCGTCTGTTCGCCTTTTCGCATAGCTTTTTTACCGTTCTAATGTGACCGAAAGAAAATCGAACGGCCGTACTATTATTGAGTGCTGCCGTCCGCGAAACAAGGACTTTATTAGAAACCGGTTTCTAACCTGGTTTCAATTCTGCGGCATCCGTCAATCAGAGGATTGAGATTTTTTAGAGGCGCTTGCCTTAAGACAGCGGTTGCCTGCCGAAGTGCACCTTTCTCTGATTAGCGTGGCCGGCAGACATAGTGCAGCAAGTCGGCGCAAATCCAGGAGGATTTGGCGTATTGCGCGTAGGGGAAGGTCGCAGTGGCACCGTGGATTCCAGCCCGGGACGGCGCTCGTTCGCTCCCTGAGATGCAGGGCTGACAAAGGGCTGCCGACGCTGCCCGCTGTTCACTGCCCGCTCAAGGGCGCTTGACAGCGACGCGCGGCAAGAGAGAGGACGCGTTGTCGTGCATTGGAAAAGTTTGCGTAAGGGCAACGGCGACCCGCTCCAGCACGTCATGCCAATCGGAACGCCGCGTCTGGGTGAAAAGACGCAATCCGGGATACCACGGGCTGTCGTCCCGGCCATACAGCCAGCGCCAGCAACCCGCGAAACGGTTGAGCAGCCAGACTGGCTTGCCCATCGCCGCGGCAAGATGGGCGACCGAAGTATCGACGGAAATCACCAGATCGAGGTTCTCGATCAATGCCGCAGTGTCGGCGAAGTCGCCGATTTCGTCGGTCCAGTCGGTCAGATGCGTCCGGGTGGCGGCGTCGGGAAGCTTGGCCGGGTCGTCGGTTTTTTGCAGGCTGATCCAGCGCACGTGAGGCAACGCCAGCAACGGCGCGATTTGCGCGGCGGCGAGGCTGCGCAGCCGGTCCACGGCAATACCCGAATGGCCGCCCGCCCACGCCACGCCGACGCGCGGCAGATGCGGAGCCGGCAGCGCTTCGAGCCGCGCGCGCCAGGCGGCGGCTTGCCCGACGTCGGCGTACAGATAAGGAAGCGCGGCAGGGATCGTCGCGACTCGCGTGGCGAATGCCATTGGCAGCGACATCAGCGGAATATACCGGTCCCACCTGGCCAGATCGGTAGGCACGGCGTCGAGCAATACGAGGCCCGGCCAGCGTGAATGCAACGATTGCTCGTAGAGGCGCCGCAAGGCCGGCGGGCACACATAGCCGACCTGAGCAAAGTGCGCGAGCGCCAGCGGGAGATAGCGTACGAACTGCAAGCTGTCGCCGAGGCCTTGCTCGTGAAGCACGAGAAGACATGGCGCCGATGCACGCGTCGCTTGCGCGCCCTGGGCGATGGAGACGTCTTCGCCCAGCCAGCGCGGCAGCGGCACGTCCACCGGCGCTGGTGCGGGCCAGCCATCGGCCAGCTTGAAACTGACCCACCGGTCCTCGAAATACGGCCACGCTTCGTCGTAGCGGCCGGTCGCAAGCAAAGCCATCGCCAGGTTGTTACGCGCGACGAGATTGGCGGGCGACAGTTCGATAGCGCGCCGGTAATGCCGCCCGGCCTCTTCCATTGCGCCGAGGTCCGCGCAAACGCGGCCGAGATTGTTATGCGCCGCCGAGTTGTCCGGATCGAGTTCGAGCGTGCGCCGATAGCCGAGCGCGGCGTCCTCGATATGGCCGAGATGTTGCAGCGTCAACGCGAGGTTGTAGTGGAACGCTGCAAAGTCCGGCTGGATCGCGAGTCCCTGCCGGATACTCTGAACGGCCCCGGCGAAGTCTCCCAGGTTGAGGCGAATCGCATAGAGCGTGTTGAACAGAATCGGCTCCGGCCGGATCTGGATCGCGTGTTCGAGCCAGCGCAGCGCCTCTTGCGCATGGCCGGACGCCAGTGCGAGCAGGCCTTGCAAGTGGATGGCGCCGACATGCTCCGCGTCCCCGGCCAGAATCCGCTCGACGAGTGTTCGCACTACGTCATGGCGGCCGGCTTGATAGGCCTGCACAGCCTCGTCATGGAGACTTGAATGGTCGAGAGCCTGCGAGGAAGGGAAAGTGGGCATGGTTGGCGAATGCGTATCCGGATGCGTGAGCATGACGCCGCCGATCCGGTTGCCGTGAGCGCGCAGTCGAAACGGCAGCGAGGCTTGACGAGAGGAAGAGGTTGGAGTGGCGCGTGCAATTCGCCCGGCCGCCCGTTCTATGACGAGCGCAGATTATGTTTGCCAGGGTGGCGGCCCGTCTCTAGGAGCGTTCCGAAACGTGGCGTGTGGCGTGTGGCGTGTGGCGTGTGGCGTGTGGCGTGCTGCGTGTGGCGTGTTGCGTGTTGCGTGTGCCGTGGCTTGATGCGTGACGCAAGGCGAGCAACGCGGCTCAAGCGTTGCACCTGAGTTGCACTTGCACCGGCCGCGCGTGGCCGGCGTTTGTCCGCGCGTCAGCGCATCACCGCGAATCAGTCGTAGCCGCCGACCGTCAGCAGCTTCATCACAGCCCGATAAGTGGTGTAGGCGAGCCAGTTGAGCACACGTTCGCCGGCCGGGCGGGCGTCGTAGCGTGCCTCGTCGATGCGGCGCGAGTCCTTGAAGGCGACGAGGATCGCTTCGCGCAGCGCGTCGATCGCGGGATCGTTCACCAGCACCACGTTGGCTTCGTTGTTGAGCATCAGGCTCAGCGCGTCGAGGTTCGACGAGCCGACCGTCCCCCAGTTCGAATCCACCACCGCAACCTTGCCGTGAAGCAGCGTCTTCTCGTACTCCGCGATCTGCACACCGGCCTTGAGCAGCGAGCGATACAGAAACGGCACCGCATAATCGAGCGCCTTGAATTCCTTGCGCCCGATAATCAGCTTCACCACGACGCCGCGCCGCGCCGCGAACACCAGCGCGCGCCGCAGCTTGCGCCCCGGCATGAAGTAAGGATTGGCGAGCAGCACTTCATTGCGCGCCTGGCCAATCGCGGCCAGATACGCTTTCTCGATAGCGCGCCGGTTGATCAGGTTGTCGCGTGCGACGAACGCCACGCAGGGCTGACCGCCCGCCCACAGCGCCTCGTTACGGCGGCGGCGCCGGCGACGTAGACTGCCGAGCGAAGCCGCGGTCTGCGGCCCGAGATCCGGCGCCATCGACTCCAGCGGCCGATGCCCGAGGCGAATCCGCCGCCACTGCACCTCGAACGCCTGGCGGATATCGCCGACCACCGGCCCATGCAATTCGACCGCGAAGTCCCAGCGCCGGTACGGCAGCTTCTCGCCGTTATTCTCGTAATCGTCGACGATGTTGATCCCGCCGCAGAACGCGAACTGATCGTCGATCACCGCCAGTTTGCGGTGCGTGCGCGAAAAGCCGAAGCGGCCGAACAGGTGCGGGTTATAGATACGATGGTCGATGCCGGCGGCGGCCCACTCGTTGAACATCGGCAAACGCGCGGTGCCGATGCCGTCGGTGATGGCCCGCACTTTGACGCCGCGTTCGACGGCGCGCAGCAGCGCCGCGCTGACCGCCTGGCCGGCGTTGTCATTGCAGAAGATATACGTTTCGAGCACCACGTCGCTCTGCGCGGCATCGACACGCTCGATCAGTGCGCGGAAGAACTCGTCGCCGGAACGCAGCAGCTTGACGTCGTTGCCGCTGGTAAACCGGTAACGCTGCCAATAGCGGCGGCCGAGCAGCGCTTGCCGCAATCGGGCGAAACGGCGCGCACCGCCGACGCTCACCGGTTAAGCTCCCCGGATTGCCCAACCACGGCACGCCCATCCAGCCGCTTGGGCAACTGCAGGATCGCATCGGCATTCGACGACGAAAAGCAGCGCGACGCCGCCTCGTCATACGGCAGCCACATGAATGCGGTGTGCTCGCGCGGCGCCAGCGTGACCTCAAGCTGCTCGGGCACCTGCAGGCTGAACCAATGCTCGGTGTTGTGGATCACGCCTTCGGCGTAGCGGTGCCGGAACTCCGGGTAGATCTCGTATTCGATCGAATATTGCCAGTCGAACAAGGCGCGCTGCGGCACCAACTGGCTGCCCACCACGATGCCGGTCTCTTCGGCGACTTCACGCGCCGCCGTCGCGCCGAGCGGTTCATCGAGTTGATCTTTGGAGCCCGTGACCGACTGCCAGAAACCGGCGTGATCGGCGCGCTCGATCAACAGCACGTCGAGCGTGGGCGTATGGATGATGACGAGTACGGATTGCGGAATCTTCGGCGGTTTCGGCATGGCGTAAAAGCTGGGCGCAACGCTTGCGCGGTACATGTCGGCGAGTGTTCGACGAGCGGTCGAACGTGGTTGCATCGACTGTAACGCAAAAAACGGAAAAGGCGCATCACGCGCCTTTTCCGGTTGCTCCCGCTGTCGCTTTCAGACAGCACTCACTGGCTTCAGGCCATTGCGCCTTCGATTACACCTTCGGTTCCGGCTGACGCAGACGGATGTGCAACTCGCGCAACTGGCGCTCGTCCACTTCGCTCGGCGCCTGCGTGAGCAGACACTGCGCGCGCTGCGTCTTCGGGAACGCGATCACGTCGCGGATCGAATCGGCGCCGGCCATCATCGTGACGATGCGGTCCAGACCAAACGCGATACCGCCGTGCGGCGGCGCGCCGTATTGCAGCGCGTCGAGCAGGAAGCCGAACTTGGCTTGCGCTTCTTCCGCGTTGATCTTCAGCGCGCGGAACACCTTGCTCTGCACTTCTTCACGGTGGATACGCACCGAACCGCCGCCGATTTCCCAGCCGTTCAGCACCATGTCGTAGGCCTTCGCG
Organism: Paraburkholderia dioscoreae; assembly: GCF_902459535.1. NCBI lineage: Bacteria > Pseudomonadati > Pseudomonadota > Betaproteobacteria > Burkholderiales > Burkholderiaceae > Paraburkholderia > Paraburkholderia dioscoreae. The sequence continues at coordinate 498,881 of NZ_LR699553.1, read as the reverse complement.
AGGCAACGCGCCGGATCCGTTTCCAGATACTCGAGGTGCTCGTCTTTCGGGCTCGTGAACGGGTGATGCGCGGCGACGTAGCGGTTGTCTTCCTCGTCGTATTCGAACATCGGGAAGTCGATCACCCACAGCGGCTTCCAGCCGGTTTCGACCAGACCATTGGCCTTGCCGAATTCCGAATGACCGATCTTCAGACGCAGCGCGCCGAGGCTGTCGTTCACCACCTTCGCGCGATCCGCCGCGAAGAAAATGATGTCGCCGTCTTGCGCGCCGGTGCGCTCGATGATCGCCTTGACCGCTTCGTCGTGCAGGTTCTTGACGATCGGGCTTTGCAGACCGTCACGGCCCTTCGCGACTTCGTTGACCTTGATCCACGCCAGACCCTTCGCGCCGTAGATGCGTACGAATTCCGTATAGCTGTCGATATCGCCACGCGAGAGCTCGCCGCCCTTCGGCACGCGAATCGCCGCAACCCGGCCGTCTTTCGTGTTGGCCGGCGTGCTGAACACCTTGAAGTCGACGTCGCGGACCGCGTCCGTGAGGTCCGTGAATTCGAGCTTCACGCGCAGGTCCGGCTTGTCCGAACCGAAGCGGCGCATGGCTTCCGAATACAGCATGACCGGGAATTTCTCGTCCAGCGTGACGCCGATCGTTTCCTTGAACACGTGACGGATCATCGCTTCGAACAGATCGCGGATTTCCTGTTCCGACAGGAACGAGGTTTCGCAGTCGATCTGCGTGAATTCCGGCTGACGGTCGGCGCGCAGGTCTTCGTCGCGGAAGCACTTGACGATCTGGTAGTAGCGATCGAAGTTCGCCACCATCAGCAATTGCTTGAACAGCTGCGGCGATTGCGGCAGCGCGAAGAACTGGCCCGGGTTCGTACGCGACGGCACCAGGTAGTCGCGCGCGCCTTCCGGCGTGCTCTTGGTGAGCATCGGCGTTTCGATGTCGATGAAGCCTTGCGCGTCCAGATACTTGCGCACTTCGATAGCGACGCGGTAACGCAGACGCAGGTTGTGCTGCATCTGAGGACGGCGCAGGTCCAGCACGCGGTGCGTGAGACGCGTGGTTTCCGACAGGTTGTCGTCGTCGAGCTGGAACGGCGGCGTGATCGACGGGTTCAGCACGATCAGCTCGTGGCACAGCACTTCGATCTTGCCGCTCTTGAGCGCAGCGTTCGTGGTGCCTTCCGGACGCGCACGAACCACGCCCTTGATCTGCAGGCAGAACTCGTTGCGCACGCCTTCAGCCGCTTTGAACATCTCCGCGCGGTCCGGGTCGCAGACGACCTGAACGAGGCCTTCGCGATCGCGCAGGTCGATGAAGATGACGCCGCCGTGGTCGCGGCGGCGGCTCACCCAGCCGCACAGCGAGACGGATTGGCCCAGCAGTTCTTCGGTCACCAGACCGCAGTATTCAGATCTCATCGACATGATGTTTGTCTTTCGTTTTGCATTGGTTGAACGGCGCGCTGCAGCGAAACGCTGCGTGAAACGTGGCGCGCCGGCATTACAGCGGAGGCTCGACTGTCGTGCGGCGCACCGGCGCCGGCGGCGCGGACGGCGCCACGACGCCCATCGAGACGATGTACTTGAGCGCAGCGTCGACCGTCATGTCGAGCTCGATCACTTCGCTCCTCGGCACCATCAGGAAGAAGCCGGACGTGGGATTCGGCGTAGTCGGCACATACACGCTGACGTGATCTTCTTTCAGATGGTTGAGCACGTCGCCGCCCGGAATACCGGTCAGAAACGCGATCGTATAGGAGCCGCGGCGCGGGTATTCGATCAGCAGCGCTTTGCGAAACGCGTTGCCGCTGCTCGACAGCAGGGTATCGGACACCTGCTTGACGCTGGTGTAGATCGGGCCGACCACCGGAATGTGACCGACCAGCAGTTCCCACCACTTCACGAGCTTCTGCCCGATGAAGTTCTGCGTCAACAGCCCGACAACGAAGATGAACGCCAGCGTGAGCACCGCGCCGAGACCGGGAAGGCGAAAACCAAACAGCCGCTCCGGCTGCCAGGCTGCCGGCAGCAGCAACAGCGTCTGGTCCATCGTGCCGATGATCAGGCCGAGCACCCACAGCGTGATGGCCAAAGGCACCAGCACCAGCAGGCCAGTCAGGAACACCGATTTGAGCGTCGTTTTTTTCGTCGTCATGTGTACCGCCAGAAAGCCGCACGGGCCGAAGCCCAACGCGCGGCGTGTGCGCCGCCCCGCAGGGCGGCAGTCCCACTAGGCGCTGCCGGAGCCGCTCGAACTCGCCGAAGCGGCCGGTGCGGCAGCAGGCGCGGACGGCGTTGCGACCGTGCTCGATGAACCGGCGGCGGCCGTACCGCCCGCCGCGGCCACGGATTGCGCCGCTGCGCCATTATCGGCACCCGCATTCTCGCCGGAGGCGCCATTCGAGGCGCCATTGGCGTCGGGCTTGGCAGGCGCGCTCGTGCCGCCGTTGCCGCCGCGAAAATCGGTCACGTACCAGCCGGAGCCCTTCAACTGGAAGCCCGCAGCGGTGACCTGCTTGCGAAAAGTGTCTTTCCCGCACTCGGGACACTGCGTCAACTGGGGGTCGCTCATCTTCTGAAGCACATCCTTCCCGAAGCCGCACGATTCGCAACGATAAGCGTAGATCGGCATGATCCTTTTCCCTACTGAAATCGTGTAAACGCTTGCAAAGCCTTGAATTATAGCCGCAAACGATACCCGTTCCCCGGATTTTGGGGACGAGCGCCCGACGCGGCCACCGTCCGCTCAAGTGGGGGCGGCCGCTGTCGAATCAAGTCCCGTCCGCGCCGCCGTGATGCGCCACTGCCGCACTTTCAGGCGCAGCGGCGCCAGCTTAGCCAGCGCTCACGTCCCGCGAAAACGGCAATCGAATCGTGCACGGCTTCGTCTTCGATCAATTCGAAGTACGGCGCGAGCAGCGCATCGAGTTCCGCGCGCTCGATGCCGAACGGCGGCCCTTTCGGCGTCGCGCCAAGGAAAAAGAAGCCCGCGAGCAACGCGCCGCCAGGCAACAGATCCGCCATCCGTCGCGCATAGTCCGCGCGGCGTGCGAGCGGCAACGCGCAGAAGAATGCGCGCTCGTAAATCCATGCGGGCGTGAACGGCGGCTCATAGGTGAAGAAGTCCGCCTGTTCCACCAGTTGCGCGTGCTGCGCACCCAACTGCTCATGCGCCGCCGCGACGGCGGCCGCTGAAAAGTCGATGGCCCGGACCGGGTTGCCCTGCCCGGCCAGCCAGACCGCTTCGTACGCACTGCCGCAACCCGGAATCAGCACAGCCGCGCCCCTGTGGCGAGCGGCGAACGACTCAAACGCGGCCGGCACGCCCGCCTGATCCCACGGCGTGAAATGGCGCTCGAAACGCTCGTCCCAGAAAGCAGGCGAGTTGGGATCGCGTGTCTCGAAGTCGGGCACGGCAGGTTGGATGGGGTCGCTCATCAAATGCCTCCTGGAAATCGCAATCAACCGCCGTAAGCGAGCACCAGAAACACCCGCGCCAGCGCCGCACCGACACCGACCGCCACACCGAACAGCAGCAAGCCTTGCAACAACCGGTTGGTGCGTTTCTGCTCGAGCAGAATCTGGCGGATCATTTCGTCGTTCGCACCGCGCGTGTGGTCGTGGCGCTCGGCCAGCGCGTGATGAATCAGGCGCGGCAACTGCGGCAGCGTCTTGCTCCACTGCGGCGCCTCGATCTTCAGGCGTTCGTACCAGCCGCGCAGGCCGATCTGTTCGTTCATCCAGCGTTCGAGGTACGGCTTGGCGGTCTTCCAGAGATCCAGCTCCGGATCGAGCGAGCGGCCAAGACCTTCGACATTCAGCATGGTCTTTTGCAGCAGCACCAGTTGCGGCTGGATCTCGACGTTGAAGCGGCGCGAGGTCGAGAACAGGCGCATCAGAACCTGACCCAGCGAAATATCCTTCAGCGCGCGGTCGAAGTACGGTTCGCAGACCGCGCGGATCGCGCTTTCGAGTTCTTCGACGCGGGTAGTCGGCGGCACCCAGCCCGACTCCAGATGCAGCGTGGCGACACGATGGTAGTCGCGCTTGAAGAACGCGAGGAAATTCTGCGCGAGGTAGTTCTTATCGAAGTCCGACAGCGCGCCGATGATGCCGAAGTCGAGCGCGATATAGCGGCCGAAATGCGCCGGGTCGAGGCTCACCTGAATGTTGCCCGGATGCATGTCGGCATGGAAAAAGCCGTCACGGAACACCTGGGTAAAGAAAATCTCGACGCCTTCGCGCGCCAGCTTCGGAATATCCACGCCCGCCGCGCGCAGCGTCTCGACCTGGCTGATCGGCACGCCGACCATGCGCTCCATGACCAGCACCGTGGGTGTGCAGAACTCCCAGTACATCTCCGGCACCAGCAGCAGATCGAGCCCGGCGAAGTTGCGCCGCAACTGGCTGCCGTTGGCCGCCTCGCGCATCAGGTCGAGTTCGTCGTGCAGGTATTTGTCGAATTCGGCGACCACCTCGCGCGGCTTCAGACGCTTGCCGTCGGCCCACAGCCGCTCCGCCCACACGGCAATGTCGCGCAGCAGGGCGAGGTCGGAATCGATCACCGGCAGCATGTTCGGCCGCAGCACCTTCACGGCGACAGCCTTGCCCGCGTGTTGCCCCGCCTTCACCGTGGCGAAGTGCACCTGCGCGATCGAGGCGCTCGCCACCGGCACCCGCTCGAAGTCGTCGAACAGCACGTCGACCGGCGCGCCGAGCGACTTCTCGACCAGCCCGATCGCCACCGCCGAATCGAACGGCGGCACCTGATCCTGGAGCTTGGCCAGCTCGTTGGCGATATCCACCGGCAACAGATCGCGCCGGGTGGACAACACCTGCCCGAACTTGACGAAGATCGGCCCAAGGCTTTCCAGCGCGAGCCGCAAACGTACGCCAGGCGGCTCGTCGAACTTGCGGCCGATGGTGGTGATGCGCAACAGCAGACGCACGCGCCGGTCGTTGACGCGGCTGAGCATCATCTCATCGAGACCGAAGCGGATGACCGTGAAAAAAATCTTGAGGAAACGCAGAAAACGCATAGTTGTGCCCGGTGACTAGCGCGTGCCGCGCGACATGGCGGCGCCGCCCGGCGCTTGGGCGCCGCAGGCTTCGACCTTCTGTTCAAGACGCTCGATGCGTTTTTCCACGCGCGCTAGTGCATCGCGCGCGCGGGCCAGTTCGACGTTGAAGTTCTCGAGCGCGGCGCGGCGCACCAGCTGCGGATTCTCGTCGAGCAGATATTCGGCGGCGGTGTCGAGCAGGTTGCGCCCGGTTCGCTGCACCTGTTCGCCCACCGTGCGCACGACCGACGCCACCCGCCACGCCGGACCGTCGCCAATGAGCCTGGCCAGGTCTTCTTCCGGCTCCCAGCGCAGATGTTCGGCGAGCTTCGCGATCACGGTGGCGAATTCGGCGTCGCCTTCGATCTTCACGTGCTTCATCACCGCCGCCTGGCCACCTTGCACGAAAGCGGGTAGCGCGTCGGACGGCACCGCGATGGTCACGTCGAAGTGTTGCGCCTCGGCGGCGGCGACCGCGCTCAGATAGCCGTCCGGTTGCACCAGCAGCATCAGCACGACCGGCGGGCAGGACAGCTTCGCGGTCTTGCCCGCGTAGGGGGCGAGGCGCTCACGAGCCCACGTTTCGCGGGCGAGCAGATGATTGACAGCAGCAGCGAATGGCTTGGCGGCGAGGGTCATTGAAAGTGGCAAGAAAAAACCCGCGCGAGCAAGGTGCCCGCGCGGGTTCCTATTGTAACGTCCGTTGGCTTCCCGGCTCGCTATGCCGAACGGCCAACGTCATGAGCCAGGTCAGGGCGCGCAGTCCTCACGCGACCCCGGCGCGCTCTCGTCTCAGTGCTGCGCCACCTGCTGGATGCCGGCCAGCAGCCAGCCTTCGCCGGCACGGTTCGCCTTCGACAGGTTCCAGACTTCGACGAAGGGCTCCGCCGCCGCGCCCGGTGCTTCGCGAATCAGGCCCGAGAAGCGGACGCTGGCGAAGTATTCGTTCGCGCGCTCTTCCACGCCCAGCAACTCGGCGTTCAGTTGCACCACGTCCGTCTGATTCGTCTCCGCACCCCGCGAAGACAGATCGACCTTCACCTCGGCGAACATTTCCGGCGTGGTGAATTCGCGGATGTCTTCCGTGTTGCCGACGTCCCATGCGGCTTGCAGACGCACGAAGTAGACCTTGGCGTTACGCAGGAACGCTTCCGAATCGAAGCCGGCCGGCACGGCGGGCGCGGCGTTGATGGTCGGCGTACTCAGCGGATTGCCTTGCGGTTCGAGGTACGAGCCGGTGGGCGGCGCGCTATAACGCGGTTCCTGCGAGTAGCCCATGCCGCCCGAGTTGAGCGACGGCGAGCCGCCCGCGTACGCCGGTTGCGCCGTGTCGCGCTTGCGGCCCATGAAGCGGCGGATCAGCCAGACGCCGATCATCGCGATGATCGCAATCACGATGATATTGGCCATTGCGCCGGCGAACGCGCCGCCCAAGCCGAAGTGCGACAGCAACGCGGCGATGCCGAGACCGGCCGCCAGACCAGCGATCGGCCCCAGCCAGCGCGAGCGGTTAGGTTGCGCGGCAGGAGTCGGCGCGGGCGCCGGGGCAGGCTGCGCGCGCTGCTGCATGGCCTGACTGCCTTGGGAAGGTTGCGACGGCGCGGACTGCTGCGTCACGCTATTCGACTGACGGCCAATACTACGGCCACCGCCCATGCGGCGAGCTTCCGCATCGAGCGAAGCGAGGGAGCCGGCCATGATCAGGCCGACCATCGCGATCAGTCCGATTCTTCTCACCAACGACCGCTTAACCTTACGGGGAGATAACGCACCTGAATCGGACATTTTCATGCTTTCCTTTAAAAATCGACGGGTTAGGGACCCTAGTATTTGGTCCCCACATGTAAAGCTACCACGCCAGCTGACAAATTGTAATATTTGACGCCGTCCAGGCCCGCTTGTTCCATCATTGTTTTTAAAGTTTCCTGGTCCGGATGCATCCGGATCGATTCCGCGAGGTATTGATAGCTCTCGGCATCTTTCGCGAAGTGCTCGCCCAACCACGGCAGCACCTTAAAAGAATAGACGTCGTAGATCTTCTTGAGCGGATCCCACACCTTCGAAAATTCCAGCACCAGCAGACGCCCGGCCGGTTTCAGCACGCGCCGCATTTCCGCCAGGGCGACGTCCTTGTGCGTCATGTTGCGCAAGCCGAATGCCACCGTCACCACGTCGAAGTAATTGTCCGGAAAGGGAATTTTCTCGGCGTCGCAGAGCAGCGCCGGGGTGATCACGCCCTTGTCCAGCAAGCGGTCGCGGCCCACCCGCAGCATCGATTCGTTGATGTCGGTATGCCAGACTTCGCCAGTCTCGCCGGCCTGCTTCGCGAACGCCTTCGACAGGTCGCCCGTGCCGCCCGCGATATCGAGCACCTTGTAGCCCGGCCGCACGTTGGCCTGGGCGATCGTGAACATCTTCCACGCCCGGTGCAACCCGCCCGACATCAGGTCGTTCATCAAGTCGTAGTTGGCGGCAACCGAGTGGAACACGCCCGCCACCTTCTGCGCCTTGTCCTGTTCGTCGACCGATTGAAAGCCGAAGTGGGTTTTGCTCATCGCGCTCGTCCTTTCGCGTATTCTGAAATGTTGCGCCGCATCAGTGCGGCGATGGGGCGAATCGTATCAGTGACAGTGCCCGTGCGCAGCGCCGGCCTGGACCATGGGCGTATCGCGATCGACGCCGGCCGCCTGAAGTTTGGCGAGATACGCGCGCCAGAGTTCATCCTGGCGCACCGCCATGTCGTACAGCAGATCCCACGAATAGATGCCGGTGGCGTGTCCGTCGGAGAAAGTCGGTTGCAACGCGTAGTTGCCGACACCTTCGATCATCGTGATCGTCACCTCGCGCTTGCCGGTCTGCAGCGTTTCCTGGCCGGGCCCGTGGCCCATTACTTCCGCCGACGGCGAATACACGCGCAGCAGTTCAAACGGCAGGCGATACGATTCGCCATTTGCGTACTGCAATTCGAGTACGCGCGATTTGGAATGCACGACCACACCGGTCGGAACCGGGGTGTCGGGAGTTAGACCACTCATATTGACCTCATAGAAAACGCCGTCTCAAGTCTTCCCGCTCCCTCGGACGCCTGGCGCGACGCGACAGGTTCGCGGGCGCTCAACTCAGCGCCTGTTCGATTTCCTGCCGCACTGCTTCGCGCAGCAGGGTAGCCTGCGCGCGGCGCGAAGACAGCATGGCTTCGGACACCGTGCGCTGGCGCGGCGCCCAGATGGGCAGCGGAAAATGGGCGTCGTTCGAAAAACGCGGGATCACATGCCAGTGCACGTGCGGCACCTGGTTGCCGAGGCTCGCCAGGTTCACCTTCGCCGGCTGAAGGATGCGCCGGATCGCGCGCTCGACCGCATACACGGCCTTCATCACGCGATCGCGGTCGTTTCCGTCGAGGTCGGAAAATTCGGCTACATGGCCGTTCCAGATCACCCGGCAGAAACCCGGGTAATCGTGTTCGTCGGCGAGGACGACACGCAACGTGTCGTCGTGCCACAGCACATCGCCGCCGTCTTCACGGCAAAAAACGCAGTCCATCGTCGTCCTCAGGCAAAAATCGTCGGTCGTGCCATTAAACCAGCACGCGCTCGATTCCGCCATTGTTCGCCCGTTGCACGTAGTCGACCATCCAGTCTTCACCGAGCACGTGACGTGCCATCTCGACGACGATGTAATCCGCCTCGATGCCCGCATCTTCGTTGTAACGCGACAGGCCTTGCAGGCAGGACGGGCAGCTCGTGAGGATCTTGACGTCGGTGGCGCCCTTCGGCTGCGGGCCGTCGCCGGCCTTGAGCACGGAGCCGTCCGGCGCACCCGCCGAGCCGGCCGATGCATTGGCCGGATTGATCCCGTTCGCGCCCGCTTCGGCGACGAGCGGGATGCCGCGCAACTTCGCGGCGCCCTTGCGGATCTCCTCTTCCTTACGGAAACGCACCTGGGTGGAAATGTCCGGACGCGTGACCGCGAGCGTGCCGGATTCGCCACAGCAGCGATCGTTCTTCTCGATCTGGTAGCCGTCCTTCTCCGAACCCATCAGTTGATTGACCAGCTTGACCGGGTCCATCGTCTTGATCGGCGTGTGGCACGGGTCGTGATACATGTAGCGCACACCGTTCACGCCTTCGAGCTTCATGCCTTTCTCCAGCAGAAACTCGTGGATGTCGATGATCCGGCAGCCCGGGAAGATCTTCTCGAATTCGTAGCCGGCGAGCTGGTCATAGCATGTGCCGCACGACACCACCACCGTCTTGATGTCGAGGTAGTTCAGCGTATTGGCGACGCGGTGGAACAGCACGCGGTTATCCGTGACGATCTGCTCGGCCTTGTCGAACTGGCCCGACCCGCGTTGCGGATAGCCGCAGCACAGATAGCCCGGCGGCAGCACGGTTTGCACGCCCGCTTCCCACAGCATGGCTTGAGTGGCGAGACCGACTTGCGAGAACAGCCGCTCGGAGCCGCAGCCCGGGAAGTAGAACACCGCTTCCGTGTCGGCGGTGGTCGTCTTCGGATTGCGGATGATCGGGACGATCTTGTTGTCTTCGATATCGAGCAACGCGCGCGCGGTTTTCTTCGGCAGGTTGCCCGGCATCTTCTTGTTCATGAAGTGGATCACCTGCTGCGTGACCGGCGGCTTGCCGACGGTTGCCGGCGGGTGCGCCGTCTGCTTCTTCGCGAACTTCTTCAGCACTTCGTTGCCGAGCCGCTGCGCCTTGTAGCCGACGCCCATCATCGCGGTACGCGCGAGGTTGATGGTCTGCGGGTTGGTCGCGTTGAGGAAGAACATGCCGGCCGCATTGCCCGGATTGAACTTCTTCTTGCCCATCTTGCGCAGCAGATTGCGCATGTTCATGGTCACGTCGCCGAAGTCGATCTTCACCGGGCACGGCGTCACGCATTTGTGACAGACAGTGCAGTGATCCGCGACGTCGTTGAATTCGTCCCAGTGCTTGATCGACACGCCGCGGCGGGTCTGCTCTTCGTACAGGAACGCCTCCACCAGCAGCGAGGTGGCGAGAATCTTGTTGCGCGGGCTGTACAGCAGGTTCGCGCGCGGCACGTGGGTCGCGCACACCGGCTTGCACTTGCCGCAACGCAAACAGTCTTTGATCGACTCGGAAATCGCGCCGATGTCGGACTGCTGCATGATCAGCGATTCATAGCCCATCAGGCCGAAAGACGGCGTGTAGGCGTTGCGCAGGTCGGCGCCTTCGAGCAGCTTGCCCGCATTGAAGCGGCCATGCGGATCGACGCGCTGCTTGTACTGGCGGAACTCGCTGATCTCCTCTTCCGTCAGGAATTCGAGCTTGGTGATGCCGATGCCGTGCTCGCCGGAAATCACGCCGTCGAGCGAACGCGCCAGCTTCATGATGCGCGCGACCGCCGTGTGGGCGTCCTGCAGCATCTCGTAGTTGTCGGAGTTGACCGGCAGGTTCGTGTGAACGTTGCCGTCGCCCGCGTGCATGTGCAGCGCGACGAACACGCGGCCACGCAGCACCTGCTTGTGGATCGCCTGGGCTTCCTCGAGGATCGGCTTGAACTCGCCGCCGTTGAAGATCTGCCGCAGCTCGGCGCGGATCTCCTGTTTCCACGACACGCGAATCGTACGGTCCTGCGTGATATGGAACACGGTGGCGTCGGGCTGCGCATCCGCGCGGTCGGCGAACTTCTCCGCCAGCGCTTCGTAGCCGAGACCGACCAGATAATGCTGCGCCTCGCGCAAGGACAGATCGAGCTTGTCGCGCAGGAATTCCCAGCGCGTGCGCACGCGCTTGAGCAGATCGAGCGCCTGCTGCACGCGGTCTTCGAGCAACTCGGCGCTCGGGATTTCATTGGCGTCGTCGCTCTTGCCGAGCGGCAGCTTGCCGGCCTGGAAGAACGCTTCGAGCGCGTTGACCAGTTGCAGCTTGTTCTTGATCGACAGTTCGATGTTGATGCGCTCGATGCCGTCCGTGTACTCGCCCATGCGGTCGAGCGGAATCACCACGTCTTCGTTGATCTTGAACGCGTTGGTGTGCTTGGCGATCGCCGCCGTGCGACTGCGGTCGAGCCAGAAACGCTTGCGCGCCTCGGCATTGACCGCGACAAAGCCTTCGCCGCTCTTGCCGTTGGCCATGCGCACGACTTCCGAGGTAGCGTGCGCGACCGCGTCCGCATCATTACCGACAATGTCGCCGATCAGCACCATCTTCGGAAACGCGTTGCGCTTGCTCTTGGTCGCATAGCCGACCGCGCGCAGATAGCGCTCGTCCAGGTGTTCGAGGCCCGCGAGAATCGCGCCGCCCTGCTTCGACGTCTCGAACAGATAATCCTTGATTTCGACGATGCTCGGAATCGCGTCGCGCGCCTGGCCGAAGAATTCGAGGCAGACGGTGCGCGTATGCGCGGGCATCTTGTGCAGCACCCAGCGCGCGGACGTGATCAGCCCGTCGCAGCCTTCTTTCTGCACGCCCGGCAAACCGGCGAGGAATTTGTCCGTGACGTCCTTGCCGAGGCCTTCCTTACGGAACACACGACCTTTGATATTGAGCGCTTCCGTGCGCAGCAGCTTTTCGCCCGGCGCATAGTTGCCGTCGAACCACTTGAGCTCGAAACGCGCCACTTCGATGTCGTGAATCTTGCCCATGTTGTGCTCGAGCCGCGTGACTTCGAGCCAGTTCCCTTCCGGGTCGACCATGCGCCACCAGGCGAGGTTGTCCAGCGCCGTGCCCCACAGCACCGCCTTCTTGCCGCCCGCGTTCATCGCGACGTTGCCGCCCACGCAGGATGCATCCAGCGAGGTCGGATCGACGGCGAACACGAAGCCGGCCTGCTCGGCCGCCTCGGTCACGCGGCGCGTGACCACGCCCGCGCCGGAGAAAATCGTCGCGACTTTACGGTCGACGCCCGGCAGCTCGGTCATTTCGACCGCACCCAGTTGTTCGAGCTTTTCGGTGTTGATGACGGCCGAGAACGGCGTAAGCGGCACAGCGCCGCCCGTGTAACCCGTGCCGCCTCCGCGCGGAATCACGGTCAGGCCGAGCTCGAAACACGCCTTGATCATGCCGGCGATCTCGGCTTCGGTATCCGGCGTGAGCACGACGAACGGGTATTCGACCCGCCAGTCGGTCGCATCGGTCACGTGCGAGACGCGGGACAGGCCGTCGAACTTGATGTTGTCCTTTTCCGTGACCTTGCCGAGCACCTTGGTCGCACGCTTGCGCAGATCGTAGGTCTTCTGGAATTCGCTCGCGAATTCGTCGACGGCGCGGCGCGCGGCCTGAACCAGCGTTTCGACGCGCGCGGCGCGGTCCACGCCCGCTTCGTCGCCGTGTTCGGTCAGATCGGCGCGGCGGCGCTTCTCGATCTCGCTCAAACGGTGGTGCAAGGCTTCGATCAGCATTGCCCGGCGCTTCGGGTTGTCGAGCAGATCGTCCTGCAGATACGGATTGCGGCGCACCACCCAGATGTCGCCGAGCACTTCGTACAGCATCCGTGCCGAGCGGCCGGTACGGCGTTCCGCGCGCAGTTCGGCAAGCGCGGCCCAGGCGGCGTCGCCTAGCAGGCGGATGACGATTTCACGGTCGGAAAACGACGTGTAGTTATAAGGAATTTCGCGCAGACGCGCTTCGGGATCGGCGGCCACCGCAGCGGCGGCCCCGTGCGGATCGAAAACTTGAGGTGCGTTCATGTTTGGACGACTCGGTGGGTCAGCCCGACGCGCTCATCGACGAGGCGCCGGCTGACGGTGCGCGTGGGGCGCAATGCTGGAAATCTTCTAGGGGAGCGAAGCACGACCGACGGCCAACTCACATCGGTCGCTTCGCGGCGCTCAGATACAGCTACACGATCGTGCGTGGCGGACGTGACGCTCCGCCGCGGGGCAAGACTCACGCGGGGCGGGCATCAGGTGGGCGATCCGAGGCTGCCAGTGCATCTTCCGATCCTTATTCCAAAACGGAATTCTACCGCATGATCCCGCCACGCGTTGACGCCTGAAATCGGAGCTGCGGCCGGACTTTGGCCACTTTCATGGCGAATCGCGTGACAAAGCCCATATGCCGGATTGACCGACCGAACGGTCGGGCGAGGCTTTGCGGCACGGCTCCGGGGCATAAGCCGAAGGCCTCGGCGCATACCGTTGGCGCTATCATTGACCCTTTCCCGTCTCACAAAGCGCTCCGCGCCACCCGCATGGCTTCCCACGACTACCTGAAGAAAACCCTGACCGCGCGCGTCTACGACGTGGCCCGCGAGACCGAACTCGAACGCGCGCCGAATCTGTCGGCGCGTCTGCGCAATCCGGTCTACCTGAAGCGCGAGGACAACCAGCCGGTGTTCTCGTTCAAGGTGCGCGGCGCGTACAACAAGATGGCGCATATTCCGGCCGGGGCGCTGGAACGCGGGGTGATTACCGCGTCGGCGGGCAATCATGCGCAGGGCGTCGCGCTTTCGGCCGCGCGCATGGGCGTGAAGGCGATCATCGTGGTGCCGGTCACCACGCCGCAGGTGAAAGTGGATGCGGTGCGCGCGCACGGCGGCCCGACCGTCGAAGTCGTGCAGTTCGGCGAATCGTATAGCGACGCGTATGACCACGCGGTGAAACTGCAGGAAGAGCGCGACCTGACCTTCGTGCATCCGTTCGACGATCCGTATGTGATCGCCGGCCAGGGCACGGTGGCAATGGAGATCCTGAGCCAGCATCAGGGTCCGATTCACGCGATCTTCGTGCCGATCGGCGGTGGTGGACTCGCGGCAGGCGTGGCCGCATACGTGAAATCGGTGCGCCCGGAGATCAAGGTGATCGGCGTGCAGACCGACGATTCGTGCGCAATGGCCGCGTCACTGAAAGCCGGCGAGCGGGTCACGCTGACTGAGGTCGGTCTGTTCTCGGACGGCACGGCGGTGAAGCTGGTCGGTGAAGAGACCTTTCGCCTCTGCCGCGCATATCTCGACGACGTGCTGCTCGTGAATACCGACGCCCTATGCGCCGCCATCAAGGACGTGTTCCAGGACACCCGCAGCGTGCTGGAACCTGCCGGCTCGCTCGCGGTGGCCGGGGCGAAACAGTATGCGGAGCGCGAAGGCATCGAGAACCAGACGCTGATCGCGATCACGTCGGGCGCGAACATGAACTTCGACCGCATGCGCTTCGTGGCCGAGCGCGCCGAAGTCGGTGAGGCACGCGAAGCGGTGTTCGCCGTGACGATCCCCGAAGAGCGCGGCAGTTTCCGGCGCTTCTGCGAACTGGTGGGCACGCGCAGCGTCACCGAGTTCAACTACCGCATTGCGGACGCGCATTCCGCCCATATCTTCGTAGGCGTGCAGATCAGGAATCGCAGCGAATCCGCGCAGATTGCGGGTGCGTTCGAAGCGCACGGCTTCGCCACCGTCGATCTCACGTTCGACGAACTGTCCAAGCAGCACATCCGCTATATGGTCGGCGGCCGCTCGCCTCTGGCGCACGACGAACGACTGTTCCGCTTCGAGTTTCCCGAACGTCCGGGCGCGCTGATGAAATTCCTTTCGTCGATGGCGCCGAACTGGAATATCAGCCTGTTCCACTACCGCAACCAGGGCGCGGACTACAGCTCGATTCTGGTCGGCATCCAGGTGCCGGAGAGCGAGAACGCGGCGTTCGAACAGTTTCTCGCCACGCTCGGTTATCCGAACTGGGAAGAGACGCGGAATCCGGTGTATCGCCTGTTTCTCGCTTGATTAACCGCACTTAGGACTGAAACGCGCAGATGGCTCTTTCGCTTGTCGACAAATTGGTGGTGGCAATCTCGTCGCGCGCGCTGTTCGACTTCGAGGAAGAGAACAGCGTGTACGAGGAAGGCAACCTGCAAGCCTATGAAGCGCTGCAGCGCGACCGCCTCGCCGTACCCGCCAAACCGGGCGTGGCATTCCCGCTAATCCGCAAGCTGCTGGCATTGAACGCGGGCGGCCACCGCGTCGAAGTGGTGATTCTCTCGCGCAGCGATCCGATCAGCGGACTGCGCGCGTTCCATTCGTGCCGCGAATATGGGCTTGCCATCGAACGCGGCGTGTTCACGCGTGGGCGCGCGCCGTTCGGCTACCTGAAGCCGCTGAACGCGTCGCTGTTTCTATCGGCGAATCAGCAGGACGTGCGCGACGCGCTCGCCGCCGGATTTCCCGCCGCGCGCGTATTGCCGGAATCGGCGAAAATGGCGAGCAAGTATCCGGACGAGATCCGCATTGCCTTCGACGGCGACGCCGTACTGTTTTCCGACGAGGCCGAGCGCGTGTTCCAGAAAGACGGTTTGCGCGCCTTTGTCGGCCACGAGATTCACAACAAGGATCTGCCGCTCGCGGACGGCCCTCTGAAGCCGTTGCTCGAAGCACTGCACCGGCTGCAAAAACTCGCGGACGAAGCCGCGCCCATGCATATTCGTACGGCATTGGTGACGGCGCGCTCGGCGCCCGCGCACGAGCGCGCGATCCGTACCCTGATGGCGTGGAACATCGAAATCGACGAAGCGATGTTCCTCGGCGGCCTCGACAAGAGCGCATTTCTGCGCGAGTTCGAGCCGGACTTTTTCTTCGACGACCAAATTGGCCACTGCGAATCGGCCCGCGTCGTGACGGCGACGGGGCATGTGATGAGTGGCATCGTGAACGCATCATGACACCCGAACAATCCCCGCTGGGTAAGGCCTCCACTTACACCGAACAATACGACGCGTCGCTGCTGTTTCCGATCGCGCGAAAAAATGCGCGCGAGGCGATCGGCATCGGCGCGCAGTTGCCGTTCTTCGGCACGGACATCTGGAATGCTTATGAGCTGTCCTGGCTGAACGCGCGCGGCAAGCCGCAAATCGCGGTGGCGACTTTCTTCGTGCCGGCGGATTCGCCGAATATCGTCGAGTCGAAGTCGTTCAAGCTGTATCTCGGTTCGTTCGCGCAGACCGCATTCGAGTCGATGGACGCGGTGCGCGACACGATCAGGCGCGACGTGTCCGCGTCGTGCGGCGCGACGGTTTCCGTTCATCTGGCGGCGCCGTACGAGTTTGGCAAATTGCGAATGGAAGAATTCGAAGGCTTGTCGCTGGACCGGCTGGATCTGGATACCGATATCTATCAGCCGGACGCGTCTTTGCTGAAAGCGGCGCTGCATGAAGCGCCGGTCGAAGAAACGGTGTTCTCCAACTTGCTGAAATCGAATTGCCCGGTAACGGGGCAGCCCGATTGGGGCAGCGTGCAGATTCACTACGTGGGCCCGCAGATCGATCACGCGGGCTTGCTGCGCTACATCATCTCGTACCGGAATCACACAGGGTTTCACGAGCAGTGTGTCGAACGGATTTTCGTCGACGTGCTGAAGGCCTGCAAGCCGGTGAAGCTTGCGGTGTATGCGCGCTACACGCGTCGCGGCGGGTTGGACATCAATCCGTTCCGCACGAACTACAACTTGCCGATGCCGGACAATATGCGGCTGGCTCGACAGTAAGAAGCAGCAGGCTGTTCGCCGCGGATGCCGGTGCAAATCCGCGGCGAACAGCGAAAACCAGTTAAATCTTCAGGGTCACGCCGTGGGCTTTTTATAAGCCACGCAATCCACTTCGACCCGGCAATCGATCACCATCGAAGAAACCACGCAGGCGCGCGCCGGCGGGTTCTCGCCGAAGTACTCGCGGAACACCTTGTTGAACGACGCGAAGTCGCGCGGATCGTCCAGCCACACGCCGCAGCGGACCACATGCTCCGCGCCATAGCCGGCTTCCTTCAGAATCGCGAACACGTTCTGAATCGCCTTGTGCGATTGCTCGACGATGCCGCCATTGATCACTTCGCCGTTTTCCATCGGCGTCTGGCCGGACACGAACAGCCAGCCGTCCGCTTCGACCGCACGTGCAAACGGCATATGCTGACCGCCCGTTCCCTTCCCGCCTTCAACACCATATCGCTTCATCACTCCACTCCTTAAATGGTCCGACGCGCGTTCGGCAGAATCGCCCCGCGCGCCGCAATCAATCGATCAAAAATTCAGAACGCGCCGTGCGCGTCACCCTTCGACGCCGCCCCACGCGCCACGAAGCGACCGGCGCGCTCGCCCGTCACTTCGCCATCGCGGTACGACAGCACGCCGTTCACCCACACCGCGTCGATACCGTCGGCGGCCTGCTGCGGCTTTTCGAACGTCGCCGCATCGCGCACTTTGGCCGGGTCGAACAACACCAGATCAGCGTAATAGCCGATATGCACCTCGCCGCGCTGCGCCAGCCCAAAGCGCCGCGCCGACAGGCTGGTCATCTTGCGCACCGCCTCTTCGAGCGGCAGCAAACCCGCGTCGCGCGCATAGTGGCCGAGCACGCGCGGGAATGCGCCCCACAAGCGCGGATGCGGCAGCGGATCATTCGGCAAACCATCCGAGCCGACCATGGTCGCGGGATGCGAAAGGATGCGCCGCACGTCGTCTTCGGACATGTTGTGATACACCGCGCCCGCCGGTTGCAGGCGCTTGCCCGCTTCCTGCTGCGTGACGCCCCACTGCGCGGCAATCTCCTTCACGAGCTTGCCCGCCATCTCCGGATGCGGCTCCGACCACGTAATCGTGATGTCGATATCACCCGTCACCTGTTTCAGATCGAGCGTCGACGAACTGCGGTCGTACGGATAGCAATCGCAACCGATCGGCTGCAAACGGCTCGCGCTTTCCAGCGACTTCAGCACTTCGACGCTGCGGCCCCAGTTCGACGGCCCCGCGCACTTCAGATGCGAGATCACCACCGGCACGTGCGCGTGACGGCCCACGCGATACGCTTCATCCATTGCGTCGAGAATCGCATCGAATTCGGTGCGCATATGCGTGGTGTACAGCGCGCCGGCGGCGGCGAGCGGTTCGGCCAGCGCCATCACTTCTTCAGTTGGCGCGGCGAACGCCGAGCCGTAGGCAAGCCCCGAACTCAGACCCAGCGCGCCGTTGGCCAACGCTTCTTCAAGTTGAGCGCGCATGCCTTCGATTTCCTGCCCGGTCGCCGCGCGATCGAGCCGGTCCATCTGGTTGCTGCGCAACGCCGTATGTCCGATCAGCGCGCCGACGTTCACCGCCGGCCGCGCCGCATTGACCGCTGCGACATACGCGGCGAAGGTCGGATACTGGAACGCGTCGCGCTCGCCGAGCAGGTTCATCGGATCGGGCGGTTCGCCCTTGAGCGCAACCGGCGATGCGCTGATGCCGCAATTGCCGACGATCACCGTCGTCACGCCTTGCGTGATCTTCGGCAGCATTTGCGGCGAGCGGATCACGTGCGTGTCGTCGTGCGTATGAACGTCGATGAAGCCCGGCGCCAGCGCGCGGCCTTCGGCCTCGATCACCTCTTCGGCCAGCCAGTTCGACAGATTGCCGATCGCGACGATGCGGCCGTCACGAACCGCGACATCGCGCTCGACTGGCGGCTCGCCCGTGCCGTCATACAGTTGCGCGCCGACGATCAGCGTATCGGCGGCTTCGGGATGCGAATGCATGGATCAGTCTCCTAACGGTTGTCGATCGCCGCCGCCGCGGTGCGTGTCGAGCGCATGCTTCATGCGGCGCAACAGTTCGCGGCTCTCGTCGCCCTGACTGACGGCAAGTTCGGTGACGAGCACATCGAGCGCCATCATCATCGCGTAGCGCGACGACGACGGCTTGTAAATGAAATCGGTTTCAAACGCGACGATCGGGATCACCCAATCGGCAAGCCTGGCGAGCGGTGAAGCCGGCGCGGTCAGCGCGATCACGGTCGCGCCGTAGCTGCGCGCGATCTTGCAGTTCTCGACCATCTCGGGCACACGCCCGGTGGTGGACAGCGCGATCACCACGCAGTCACGCGATACGGTGCTGGCCACCATGCGTTGCAGCAAGCCGTCCTGATAGGTCGCGACAGGCCGGCCGAGGCGCACGAGCCTGAAGCGCATCTCGTCGGCGAGCGCGGTGGAACCGCCGCCCATGCCGAACACGTAGATCATGCGCGCGGCGCGCAAGACGGCCGCCGCTTCGCCGAGCGGCGCCTGGCGCAGCAATTGATGGTTGTGCGCCAGCGTGGTCTGCAATTCGTCGAACACCCGGGTCGCGATCGACTCGGGCGCGTCGCTCGGGCCTGGCTGCAGGAAGCGCTGACCGACCGCCGCGGCCTGCGCCAGCCGCAGCTTGAGCTCGCGCACGTCGCGGCAACCTACCGCCTTGGCAAAGCGCGTCACGGTCGCAACGCTCACCTCGGCTTGCTGCGCGAGCGCGCCGATGCTGGCGCGCGAGGCGCCGGTCAGATCGTCGAGAATCAGCGCGGCGACCTTGCGTTCGGCCGAGCGTAGCTCGGGCGCGCATTCGGCAATGCGCGCGACGATATCGAAAGCCAGCGGTTCGGCGGTTGAATTCATTGCAGACTGTGGATGTGGCGCGAAGGCTGAACAAAGGCTAACAACGCGCCTTCGGCAAACCGTGGTACTAAATAACATTTCTTCATCCATCGTACTTTCTGTAACATGGTAAAGTCAACTTTGATTCAATTTAACTGGACGATGGAGCAAGGAGACATGAAAGTTACAAACTATCAGGGCGCGACGATTGATCCTTATAGCAAGGGCTTGGGCATGGTTCCGGGCACCAGCATCCAGCTCACGGATGCCGCGCGCCTGGAGTGGAACCTGCTGAACGAAGACGTGAGCCTGCCGGCCGCCGTGCTGTACGCAGACCGGGTGGAACACAACCTGAAGTGGATGCAGGCATTCGTGGCGGAATACGGCGTCAAACTCGCGCCGCACGGCAAGACTACGATGGCGCCACAGCTGTTTCGCCGCCAGCTCGAAACCGGCGCGTGGGGCATCACGCTCGCCACCGCGCATCAGGTGCGCGCGGCTTATCACGGCGGCGTCTCGCGCGTGCTGATGGCCAATCAGCTGGTCGGCCGCCGCAACATGATGATGGTCGCCGAGTTGCTGAGCGATCCGGAATTCGAATTCTTCTGTCTCGTCGATTCGGTCGAAGGCGTCGAGCAGTTGGGCGAGTTTTTCAAGTCGGTGAACAAGCAGTTGCAGGTGCTGCTCGAACTCGGCGTGCCGGGCGGCCGCACGGGTGTGCGCGACGCCGCGCAACGCAATGCCGTGCTAGAGGAGATTGCACGCTATCCGGATACGCTGAAGCTCGCCGGCGTCGAGTTGTATGAAGGCGTGCTCAAGGAAGAGCACGAGGTGCGCGAGTTCCTGCAAAGCGCGGTCGCGGTTACGCGCGAACTCGTCGAGCAAGGGCGCTTTGCGCGTACACCGGCCGTGCTGTCAGGCGCGGGGTCGGCCTGGTACGACGTGGTTGCGGAGGAATTCGTGAAGGGCTCGGAGACCGGCAAGGTCGAGGTCGTGCTGCGTCCAGGCTGCTATCTGACACACGACGTCGGTATCTATCGCAAGGCGCAGACGGACATCTTCGCGCGCAATCCGGTCGCGAAGAAAATGGGCGAAGGGCTGCTTCCCGCGCTGCAATTGTGGGCGTATGTGCAGTCGATTCCCGAACCGGATCGCGCGATCATCGGTCTGGGCAAGCGCGATTCCGCGTTTGATGCGGGCATGCCGGAGCCGGCACGCCACTATCGTCCGGGTAACGAAGCACCGCGCGATATCGCGGCGAGCGAAGGCTGGGAGATTTTCGGCTTGATGGATCAGCATGCATATCTGCGGATTCCCGCGGGCGCTGATCTGAAAGTGGGCGACATGATCGCGTTCGACATCTCGCATCCGTGTCTGACGTTCGACAAGTGGCGTCAGGTGTTGGTGGTCGATCCGGCGTATCGGGTCACGGAAGTGATCGAAACGTTTTTCTGATTGTTCTTGCGAAGGGTACGCTCTGAGGGAGCGGGGCGCGCCTTTCGTGGCATTTTGTGGCATTTCGTGGCGTCACGCGCGGAGCGAATGATCGCGCAGCGGTCCCAAAGAACCGCCCGTGTTCATCTGCATCCAGCAGCAAGTCAAGGCTGGCGCGGTGCTTCGGCCGCCATCGCCCCGGGTAGCGGCGGAATATCAGCGGAGCCTGCTCCGGCGGCGCCAGCCATCGCCGCCACTTCGCCAATTCTCACCTCAAGCAACGTCAACGCCTCCGACAGCGCGCCCAACGCCTCGTCCGGCAACCCTGCCATCGTGTCGTGCAGAAACGCATTGCGACGCGGCAAACTGGCCTCGGTCGCCGACTGCCCCGCTTCGGTCAGCCGCACGTTGGTCACGCGGTTGTCGCGCGTGTCCATGCTGCGAGCGATCCAGCCCATACCTTCCAGCGTTTTCAGTTGCCGCGTCAGCGCGCCCGGGTCGACACGCAAGCGCTCCACCAGCCGCTTCTGCGACGACTCGCCGCCCTGCTCGTGCAACGCGAGCAGAATGCGCCAGCGCGGCAGCGGGTGGCCGACGTGCGCCTCGAAGGCCGACATGAACGTCCGATAAGTGCGGCCGAATTGCTGCATGACGGCGACGCGATCCTGTTCTTCCATGATCTGTCAGTAAAACGATAAGTCCAAGAATCAGTCCGCGTGAATCACGGGTTCGAGCTTGCGCTGGAGCTTGATCGGCGGCACACGGCGGCTTTGCCAGACCGATACTACGGCGATGATCGCCGCCATAGCGAGTCCCAGATGAATCGCCGACACGAGCGCTTCGCGCGCGCTTTCGAGCAGCATCGCGCCGTTATGGCCCGCGTGCGCCAACTGGCCAAGCAAGGTGGTCTGCGCGTCGCGATTGATGAGGATTTGCGGGTCGCCGAGATCCGCGAACCAGTGCGACGCGTGATCGTTTTCGAGCGCGCTGCGCACGCCGCTCGCGTACATGTGGCTGACCAGCGTGCCGGTCAGCGCCGTGCCGAGCATGCCGCCGATCATCCGCAGCGACTGCAGCAACGCCGTCGCAATGCCGAGGTGCTCGCGGCCGGCCGTTTGCTGCGCGAAGATCGTCAGGTTCGGCATGACGAAACCGAGTCCCAATCCGCCGACGACCATGAACGACATCAACAGCCATTGCGGCATGGCGCGCGTCGCGACGACCACGCCCAGACACGCCAGCGCGAGCAGCGTAAAGCCCACGTACAGCATCAGATTCGGATTGCGCACGCGCGAGACGATGCGCCCATTGGCGATACTGCCGATCGTAATGAATACGACCAGCGGCGTGATGACGAGCCCCGCCTCTTTCGGCGACATGCCGAAGCCGCCCTGGAACAGCAGCGGCGCGTAGAACAGCAGCGAGAACATCGTGAAGCCGCCCAGCACGGCCAGCGTGAAGAGCGCGGCGAGACTGCGATTGCGGAACATGTCGACCGGCAGGATCGCCGTCGGACAGCGCTTTTCCCACTGCCACAGCGCGTAAGCCGACGCGGCGCTCAACGCGAGCAGCGCAGCCACGCTCAAGGTCACGCCATGCTTGGGCAGCAACTCGACGAACAATTGCAGCGAGCCGAGTGCCACGGCGATCAGCACGGCGCCGGGCCAGTCGAGCCGCATCTTGCCTTCGTGTTCGACATGGCGCAGATGCGGCAGAAAGCGCCAGACAAAAAACAGCGACAGCAGACCGACCGGCAGATTCACATAGAAAACCGAGCGCCAGCCGTAGTACTGCGTGAGGAAACCGCCGAGCGACGGCCCCACCGCGTTCGCGATACCGAACGCCGAACTCATCAACACCTGCCAGCGCAAACGCACGACCGAGTCGGGAAACAGATCGGGAATGCACGCGAACGCCGTGCCGACCAGCATGCCACCGCCAATGCCCTGCAGGCCGCGCGCGAGCACGAGGAACAGCATGTTGTTGGCCGCGCCGCACAGCACCGAGGCGCCCGTGAACACGATAATCGATGCGATCACGAACGGCTTACGCCCGTAATAATCGCCAAGCCGGCCGAAAATCGGCACGGTAATCACCGAGGTCAGCAAATATGACGTGGCGACCCACGCGTACAGCTCGAAACCCTTGAGTTCGGCGACGATGGTGGGCAACGCGGTGCCGACCACGGTCTGGTCGAGCGCGACCAGCATCGTGACGAAGGAGATGCCGAGCATCGCCAGCAGCGATTCACGGAAAGGTAAAACTTGCCCACTCGAGTGATGGGCCGCGGTATGGACAGCCATTTTTGATAGTGCAACTGTTGACTCGTCAAACGATCGGGAATCATACCACGGCGAGACGCTCTAATCGGCACATACCGCTGTGGTACGCCGTCGCGGCAACAACTGAAGAACACACATCACATGACGCCAGGGAGGCACATGGAGCCGAGTTCGCTCGCAGCACAATCGTTATCGGACGACGACCTGAAGGCGCTGCGGCGCGCGAAACATGAACTGGAGAGCCCCGCGCTGGCGATGAAACTGGCCAGCATCGTCGGCGCGCCGCTGGAAAAGCTGCTTTCGCGCATGCCGGCGTTCGCCAACGAAAAAGTCGCGGACGCGACCGAGCTGGCATTGCGCAAATGCCTGGCGATCGCGCTGCGCACGCTGGGGCGAAGGGACAGCGCGCTTCCGCTCGTGGCGCCCGAGAGGCCGAGCAACCTGCTGCACAAGTTCGCCGTGGCGACCACCGGCGCGGCCGGCGGCGCATTCGGACTGTTCGCGCTGCCCGTCGAACTGCCGGTCACGACCACGCTGATGTTCCGCTCGATCTGCGACATCGCGCGCAGCGAGGGTGAGGATCTGAGCTCGATCGACACGCAACTGCAATGTCTGACGGTGCTCGGCATGGGCAGCACGTCGAGCGCCGACGACGACGCCGACTTCGGCTACTTCATCATGCGCGGCGCGCTGGCGCAGGCGGTGTCGAAAGCGTCGTCCGAGATCGCCACCAAAGGTTTCACCACACACGGCTCCGCGGCCTTGCTGCGCCTCGTCAACACGATCGCGGCGCGCTTTTCGGTGCAGGTGAGCGAGCAGATCGCCGCCAAGTCGATTCCGGCGATCGGCGCAGTGCTCGGCGCGATGGTCAATACCGTTTTCATCGACCACTTCCAGCAGGTCGCGCACGCGCACTTCACCGTGCGGCGGTTGGAGCGGCAATACGGCCAGCAAACGGTCGAGGCCGCGTATCAGACCATCGACATCGCGCTCGACGGCTGAGCCGCGCGGCTCGTCGCACGCCGCACGAAGCCGGCGGCACGGCCGAGCGCGCGGTTTCCTTCCGGGATGAACGGCGCGAAGATCGGCCAGACGTGCGGCATTTTCTTCCACACTTCCAGTTCGCAGTCGACGCCTGCCGCGCGCGCGTTGTCGGCCACGCGCTGCGAGTCGTCGAGCAACACCTCCGTGCTGCCGGCCATGATGAAGAGCGGCGGCAAGCCGTGAAGGTCGGCATAAACGGGCGAGGCGTAGGGATGCGTGGCCGGCGTGTCACCTAGATAGATTTTTCCCGCCAGCGCGATCGCGGGGCCGCTGAACATCGGATCGAAACCGTCGTTGGTGCGGATGCTGGCGCCGGTCGCGGCCAGATCGGTCCACGGCGAGAACAGCAGGCCGCCGGCCGGCAAGGGGTCGCCGGCGTCGCGCAGTGCGACGAGCGTGGCAAGCGCAAGGCCGCCGCCAGCCGAATCGCCCGCTATCACGATCGACTCCGGCGCGATCCCTCCGCCGATCAACCGACGATAGGCCGCGGTCGTATCGTTCAACGCAGCCGGGAAGCGGTGCTCGGGCGCGAGGCGGTAATCGAGCGAAAAGATTGCCGCGTTGGCGCGCGTCGCCAGACCGAACACGAGCGAGCGATGCGTGCGAGGTGAACAGAAGTAGTAGCCGCCGCCGTGGCAGTACAACACGGTCGGACCGGTGCCCGCGACTGGCGCGCCGTCCGCGCGCTCGATCCATTCGCCGCGTAACGGCGCATCGTCAGGGCCATACAGCTCACGCAGATGCCAGCCGCGAGGTACGCGCGGCGACCAGACGCGTTTGGAGGTCAACGCGCGCGCTCTTTCTACATTAATGCCCGGCTTGAGGGTCTCGGGTCGAAACTGCCTACGCAGATACCAGCACGCGAGTGCGCTTTGCCAGCTCATCAGGACACGCTCCTTCGAATGTGTCCTGTCATGTTACGTGCGTTCGCGGCAGCGCCGGTGGACGTCGGCTTCTAATCTCAAAAAGATCTCAAAAAGGTTGGCGCCGCCCCGGTAAGACTTTCCGCGCTAGTTCGCCGGCAAAACCTGCCCACGAATTTCACCCATCGGGTTCTGTGCGGTATGCACGTTGAAGTACCACTGCCCCGCCATCAGATCCGTCACCTGCTGCTCGGTGAGCGCCGCCGATCCTTTGATCGGGCTGGCAAGCGCCCCCTTGTCGATCGGCACCTGAACCTTCGCGTTCTGGCCTACCGGCGCCGGCCCGTGGAAATGCGCGGCGGTTGCCGGGCCGCTCAAGCCTTCATAGGTGACCGTCCATTGCAGGGATTTGGTCGATGTATCGAAAGTGGCGTTCAGCATGCCGTGTCCGTGGCTCACGCGTGGAGGTACTTCGCTCGACGGTTCGAGATCCGCCTTCAAGGCCACCGTATCCGCGAAAGCGACGCCCGATGCCAATGTCCACAGCACCACCGCGAGATTCATTTTTCGAAGCGCAATCATGGTCTTCTCCGGACTTGATGCCCCACCGTACCGACACTTCGGTCGCGCGGAGCCACCACATACTAGTTCAAATCCGTTGAGCCTGTTTGTAGCGGGGTGAGCAGGGACCATGCATGGCCAGCGCGGACGCTCCGCGCTTCGGCCCGTGGAACCACTTGCGGTGCGGTTGCGCTACCTTCGGGCAATGAAACGCGGCGACTTCGTAGTTGTCCATAGTGACTCTGGAGGCTGCCGACGAGCAGAAAACGTTCACGATATCGCTCGGAAAGTGCCGCAGCGGGAAGTCGCTACTGACGAGTGCCCATGAAAACGTGACACCGACGTGATACGTCGGAGGCGTTTTAAGCGATTTTCTCAAACAGTTAATTGTGGATTTCGTAATGAATCAATCGCACTATCCCGGTTATGCTTCCGACTGCGAGAAGTGACTCCTTCATCGAAGGATGTCTCCAAATCTTTAACGCGGCTTCGGCCGCGTTTTTTTTCGTTTGAACCTCTCGTTCGCGTCCACATTGGACCGCTCCGCTGCGAAGCGGTCATATTTATGCGGAATAGATGCGGCTCGTCTTTCGAACAGTCGACGAACGGCGAACCGTTATACGAGCAATGCGGCCTGCTGTTCGATTCCGTCCAGCATGGCGTTGCACTTGTTGATTAAAACTATCCCGTCATTGCGCACACGTTCCGGCGGCTTGACATTGATTTCGCGACGGTAATCTTCAAGCGCCATGAGCAGCGGCGGATATTGCAGGACGCTCGCCGCCCCCGCCACGCGATGAAGCCACTCGCGCACGCGCTCCAGTTCCGTGCGCTCGGAGCCGACGCGCTCGAGCAACGGCGACAAGGACTGCACGTCTTCGCGCACCGACGACACAAACGAGTCGAGCAACGCCTTGACGGTCGATTCACTACCCCACAGTTGAGTCATGTGCCCCAGGTCGACCGGGACGAACGGGTCGGCGCCACCTTGAACATCCGGTGTGGCAAGCACCGGCGCTCCGGCGACCTCCGAAGGCGCGGCGTGCCCCGCGCTGTCGGAGCCGAACCAACGGCTCAGATAGTCGCGCAGCGTGGCCAGCCGGGTTGGTTTCACGAGGCTGTCGTCCATGCCGGCGTCGCGACACAGATTCAGGTCTTCGGGTGCGGTATTCGCCGTGATACCCAGAATGGGTAGCCGATGCGCGCCCCCCTCTTCACCTTCACGGATACGCCGCGTGAGTTCATAGCCCGACACGTTCGGCATGTGACAGTCCGTGATCAGACAACCGTAGCTCGTGCGCTGCAATGCAGCCAGCGCTTCCGCTCCGTCGTTCGTCACGTCGCAGGCGAAACCCAGCAACGCGAGCTGGTGCCGGATCAACTCCTGATTGACCGGATGATCTTCCGCCACAAGGATCAGCCGGCCACTCGCGATTGCCCGCTCGCGGTCCGGCGGCGGAGCGCCGCCCTCGGGCGCACGTGGCGTGGCCGCCGAGCGCGGCACCGAAGGCAGCCCTGTCATCGCGGCGGCGCACGCGGCACCGAGGCCGCGCCATGAAATGGGGTTGATGCTGACGCGCACGTTGTCGTCGAGAATGCGGTAGCCCGTCGGCTTCGGCTTCTCGGTCAGGCAGATAACGCGTGTGCGCGGGCGCACGCCCGCAGGTAACGTCACGTCCTCGTTCACGAACAGCAAATCCAGATCCGCCAACGCGACGCGATCGCGCAGTTCGGGCGCGTCGGGCGACACGCGGCGCAACGTGAGTCCAAGCGCCTCGCCGAAGTGCATCAGAGCCTGAGCAATGCGTGCGTCGCCGGTTGCCACGAGCCCGCGCTTGCCACGCAAACCGTTGACAGAATAACGCTGAGTCTCGACAGCCATGCTCAGTTGCACGATCATGCGCGTGCCGCGGCCCGGTTCGCTGTGCAACGCCAGCGAACCGCCCATGAGGTCGATCAGTTTGCGGCAGATCGTCAAGCCAAGGCCCGTACCGCCGAACCGGCGCGTGGTGGACGACTCCGCCTGCACGAACGGCTCGAACAGCCTGTTCTGCACCTCCGGCGCGATACCGATGCCGGTGTCCTCGACAGTCATTTCGAGCGTCTGGACGTCATCGGCCTCTGCGAACACCGACACGCGCACGTCGACCTCGCCTTGCGGCGTAAACTTGATGGCATTGCCAAGCAGATTGAAGAGAATCTGCCGCAACCGGACGCTATCGCCCCGCAGGGCGGCTGCAACATCCGGCGCAATATCCACGCGCACTTTCAGACCCTTCTCGTGGGCCCGGCCAGCCAGCAGGCCAACAGCGTTGTCCACCAGCTCACGTATGTCGATGGATTCGGCCTCGATCGTCAACCGACCCGCTTCGATTTTCGAATAGTCGAGCAAGTCGTCGAGGATCTGCAGCAAAGCGCCCGCCGATTCGTGGATCATGCCGAGCATTTCACCCTGGTCCGTGTTGAGCGGCGTGCGCTCCAGCACCTCCACGAGACCGAGCACTCCGTTCATCGGCGTGCGGATTTCATGGCTCATCATCGCGAAGAAGTCGTCTTTGGCACGCGCTGCGGCCTCAGCGAGGTCGCGGGCTCGCGCAAGCTCGTCGGAGCGGGCGTGCTCAACGCTGGCGTCCACCCAGTAGCCGCTCCAAACGACGCTGCCATCCGGTTCCCGACGCGGCACCAGTTCCGCGCGCGCCCACTTGATCTCCTGGTCGCCTTCGAAACGGAACTCCATGTTCACCGGTGTCTCGCAAAGAGCCGAGCGTTCGAGCTCCGCCAGCACGAACGCCCTGTCTTCCTCGCACACGCGCTGGAAATCGACGTGGTCGCTGCTGCTCAACGAGCCGTCTTTCCCGCCGAGCAGATGGCGCGTATCACCGCCGATATACGGAAACGAATACGCGCCGTCCGAAGTGCGGCGCAGTTGAAACACCACCGCCGGCAGCGAGCGCGTCACGTCGAAGAGGCGCCGTTCGGTTTCGCGCGCGCGCATCTCGGCGCGCCGGATATCCGTGATATCGACCACTGTGCCGAGCACGCACACCGGTTGACCGTCGCTGCCGCGGCAGACACTGGCCCAGAAAAGGCCATGCCGCACGTTGCCCGCACCGCGCTCGAACTGCAACTCCAGTTGCGCGGTCTCCCGGCCGTTCAGCATCTCGCGAGTCATGTCGGTCAGGATCCGGCTGTTGGCCTCGCCCCATGTCTGAACGTCCATGGTGTTTCGTCCGATCACCGCCTCGCGACTCATTCCGCAGGCTTGCTCATAGGCCTCGTTGACGGCGATATAGCGGCCGTCGAGGTCCATGGCGACAAGCGGATACGGCACCATCTTCATCATGGTTTCCTGGAAATTCAGTTGCAATTCGAGTTCGAGTTCGGTTTTCTTGCGCAGTCTGACTTCCCGTTGCAGCAGCAGATAGGCACGCAGGGTGATCAGCAGCGCGACGCCGATACCGATAAGCAAAGGCAGCAGACGCACCGCGGTAACGCTCCATATGCCGGACTCCGGCGCACTGCCGGTGACCCACTTCTGCCGGATGCGCTGCTTTTCCGCGGGCGGCATGGCCAGCAACGCGCGGTCGATCAGCCCGGCAAGCGGCATCAGGTCCGCGCGCACGGCAAAGTCGAGCGCGTCGGATTCGCCAACCGTGCCGAGGATTTTCAGGACGCCGTCGTACCGTTGCTTGAGCAGAACGTCGATAGCGGCCACGTTGCCCACCAGAACGTCCGCCTCGCCGGCCGCGACCATCTCGAACGCGTCATCGAGACTGGGCGCGACAACAATGTGGTCTGCCGGAATTCGTTCGAACGCGAGCGGAATCGAACCGGCGACGTGCGAAGAAACGACGACGCGGCGTGACGCGAAATCGCTCAGCGATCTGGCCGCCGGCTCGTCCTCACGCCCGACGATCACCAGCGGATAGCTTTCGTAGGCGACGGTATGCCGCGCCCCCTTGAGTCGTGGATCGTGAATCGATGCCGTGGCGAGAATGGCCAGTTCGCCGCGCTGAAATGCTTCGATAGCGGCGGGCCAGTCGGCCGTGCGGGCGCGGTTGAATACGACGCCGAGTGTGCGGCTCAGATACGCCAGATAGTCGGCGGCAATGCCGGCAGGCCGACCGGAGCTGTCGACGTAGCTGAACGGCGACCAGCCGTTGTCGAAACCGATCTGCAACGGCGGCAATGAACGCAGCCAGGCCTGCTCTTGCGGCGTCAGCACGAGACGCGGCGCGGTGGGCACGGGCTTCGCGTCGAAGTTGCCGGATAGCCAGCGCACACGAATCGCCGCGTCGTCGGCCGGGTTCATCGACGCGAGCGCCTCGTCGAGCTGGTCCCGCAATGCGGCGTGACCGCGTGGCACCGCAAAGCGCAGGTTGGCGGCCCGGCTGCTCTCTTCGAAGGCGACGTGCAGGCCGCGAAACTCCTCGGTGGCCAACGCGTATTGCACAGCCGGGGTGAAGCCGAGATAGACGTCGGCGTCGCCTCGGACCACGGCGGAGAGTGCCGCGTGCGTCGTGGCGAACGCGCTGATCTGTGCATGCGGAAAACGCTCGCGTACCACGCGCTCGAGCGCAAAGCCCTTTTCTACCGCAATGCGAGCTCCGGCGACCAGAGCGGGACTCGCGTAACTGTCGCCGTCCCGGCGAACTACGGCCGACGACGAAGAGCGGAAATACGGTGCGGTAAAACTCAGGCACCGCTCACGCTCCGGTGTGCGCGCAACGCTCGTCAACAGATCGACGTTTCCGGCGCATGCGGCGGCGAGCAATTGCGACACGTCTGGAAACGCCCTGGCTTCGATGACGACATTCGGCCCGACGAGTGCGCGCAAATAGTCGACACTCATACCGGTGAGACGGCCGTCTTGCAGTGCGTCGAGCGGCATCCAGCCGCCGGCGAGAATGCCGACAGTCAGTTTCGCGGGAAAAGCCGCAACAGCCTGGCTGTTCGAACGATTGTCGAAAAGTTGGACTGCCGTTGCCGTCTGGGCGGCGGCAAACAGGAACCATGCGAGCAGACAGAGCCGCACGCGTTCAAGCGCGCGCCTCATCGCAACGCCCGGCGGCAAATTGACGGAAGACATGACAATGACACCCGGCAACACTCAGACAACTTCGCCTCGCCCGTCTGCGAGCGCGGCGGTATTGTGGTCGGGCTTATCGTGCAGAAACGAAAACAGAGCGCCGGCAGCAACGCCACCCGATAGAGGCGCAGCCCAGAACAGCCAGAGTTGATCCAGCGCCCAATCTCCGACGAACAGCGCCTGGGCGGTGGAGCGGGCGGGATTGACGGAGCCGTTGGTGACCGGGATCGACACCAGATAGACGAGCGCCATGCAGGCGCCGACTACCAGCGGCGCAATCGGCTCCATGTCGGGCCGACGGGAAATCCTGAGGATCGCCATTACAAAGCAGAAGGACAGCACGAACTCGATTGCCAGCGCCGAATGCAGTTGATAGTCAGCCGGAGAATGGTCGCCGAAGCCATTCGCCGCGAACTCGGTCGCGTGCAGGTCAAAACCGGGACGGCCGCCCGCCACATATAGGAGTAGCGCTGCGGCAACGATCGCGCCCAGAATCTGCGAGGCAATGTAGGGGAGCAGATCCCTGACCGGAAAACGTTGCGCGACGGTAAAGCCCACAGTGACGGCGGGATTGAAGTGACCGCCGGACAGACTGCCGCCGCAGTAGCTGGCCGTGGCGAGTGCAAGGCCGAACGCCAACGCCGCTTCCAGCACGCCGCCCGCCTGCGGGATCACACCGACGTTCAACACAATGCTCCCGCAACCGATGAAGACCAGCCACGCCGTGCCCGCACTCTCGACCAACAACCGTTTACCTAACGCGACCATCCCGCCTCCTGTTTCTGTCTACGGGGCAGACGGCATTGCATGGCTGCCATAAGACATCTGCCTGAATTCTCTCGGCTCGGGCATTGCTCAGTGCGACGAAATGTCTGCGTTCGTCACAGGAGCATGGAATAAAGCCGCAGTGAACTCAGAACTATGAGACGGCAACGTCTCGCAACCAATCGGAAGACTCTTAAATTCGCCGCTCTCCGAAACCTTTTTTTTCGGCGGCGCGATGCAATACGCTCACGTGTTTTCAGGTCAGTCCGATCTGCCGTGCATAGTCGATCAGGTCAGCTTCCGTTTCGAGCCCGAGCTTGCGCATCGCGCTACGTTTCTGTGTGCTGATGGTCTTGCCGCTGCGCTGCAAACGCGCCGCGATCTGGTGAACGGCGAGACCTTGCACATAAAGCTGGAAGATCTCCCACTCGCGCGCGCTCAACATGCCGGCGCGAAGCTGCGGCGGCGCGTCCGCCGTCTCGATCGCGGCACGCGCGTACTCCGACAAATAGACGCGGCCGCTAAAGGCTGCCTCGATCGCGTCGATCAACGCGGTGACGGTCTCGCGTTTATCGACGATGCCGCCCACGCCGATATGCAAGAGACCGGAGAGCATGTGCGCATGACAGATCATGGTGAGGACCACGACGCAAGGGTGCGGCCGGCCCCGCAACAGGCGACGCAGAAACGGCACCGCGTTACTGCCGCCGTGAATGCCCGGCATGTTGATATCCGAAATGACCACGTCGCACGCACAGGCGTCGAGCAATTCAGCGAGGCCGTGGGTGTCGGCCGCCTCGCCGATGAATTCGATGTGCGGCACGGATTGCAGCATTTGCTTGACGCCGACACGAACGCAGTCGTGATCGTCCGCCACGATGACGCGAATCTTTTGTCTCATTTTTGTTGTCTTATCGATTGGCATGCCCTGCACGAGATGTGCGTCCCCAGGCGGTGCCAATGCATCTTATATTCGTCGCGCCACGGCGCGACACGCCGCCGGCTCATCACCGGTTCTGCACGCGCTCCTCTGGAACCACACCGTACTCGACGGCGAAGCGGAACAGCTCCGCGTCGCTGTGCAGGGCAAGCTTGCGCATTGCGGTGCATTTCTGCGCGCTGATGGTTTTGACACTGCGCCCCAGGCGCGCGGCGATCTCGGTCACCCCGTACCCTGATGCATACTGGGTGAACACCTCGAGTTCGCGGCGCGACAGCATCTGCCGGACAAAATCGAGCCGCTGGGTCACCGTTGCGTCAGCGATCAATGCACGCACTGCCGGCCCGACATAGCACTCGCGTGCCAGCGCCGTGACAACGGCTACGTGAATCAGATCGATCCGGTCGCGCTTGCTCACCAGGGCGTCGGCGCCGAGCGAAATCACCTTCTGAAGTTCGGCCGCCACGGTTTCCATGGTCAGCACGACGAGCGCAATGCCGGGGTAGCGCATCTTGAACTGCCTGACGACTTCCAGTCCGCTGCCGTCGGAACCGCCCGGCATGTAGAGATCCATGAGCACCAGATCGCATGAACTGCGGTCGACTTCCGTGAAGAGTTCGGTGGCGTCGGCTGCGCGGCCGACAATCTGCATATTCGGATAACCGCCCATCAGATTTTCGATCGCCAGTAACACCAGGGGATGATCGTCCGCGATGATGGCTCGGACGGGCGTGCTTACCTCTGCGGTGTCGCGCATCTTCTATTTTTCCTCCATACCTTGATTGCTGCCGCCCTTTTCAGTGAAACCAGCTCTTGTGCCGATCATTAAACATTTTTCAGAAAATGGACATAAGATCGGTCCGAAACAACCTCATTCCATTCAAAAAGTAAATTGCTTAGATATACGATTCAAAACTAAGAATTCCATATGCACGAACGTAAGAGAAAAGACCGGGGTCGTTGGTGACACCGAGTCGGGCCATTGCTTCGCGTTTTTTCCGGCTGACCGTGCGACGATGGCAGCCGAGCGCCGCTGCGATTTCAGCAATCGACTGGCCGTCTACAAGCAACCTGACGACTTCGGCATGAATGCCCGATAAACGCGGCGCTGACGGTCGTTCGCACGCGCGGTCCTGCGGGCGCGCCAGCGCTTCGATGATGGAACGTCCGAGGTAGGCTTCCCCGTGCCGGGCCGCGGCGATCGCCTGCCAAAGCTCGTCCATCGATTCAGCCTTGCCGAGCATGCTCACGGCGCCGTCCGACACAATGGCGCGAAGAATCGCGGCGTTGGTCTGCGTCGTCATCACCACGATGCGCAACTGCGGCCAGTCGCAGCGGATTCGCCGGACAAGATCAAGGCCGTCCTCGATCGCGCCCGTGTGCTCCGGCATGGCGAGGTCGGTGACGAGTACATCGCAGGGCGTGTTCTGCAAGCGTTCGAGCAGCGAATCGGGACTCGTCGCCTCATCGACAATGGTGACGCCGGCATGCATTTTTAGCGTCGCGCGAATGCCAAGCAGAACGAATGGATGATCGTCCGCCAGGATAATTCGAAGTTTCACCGGGATTTTCTCTCGTTTGTTGTAGGATTATTTTCAAATGCGCGGAAAAAATCTGACACCCTTTACGCATTCTTCGACGGCCCCTTGACGAGGCGTGGCGTGCCAAGGCGGCCATAAAACCATCACCACAACTTCACGAAAATCGGAACGTTCCGAATCCGGTAGAAAACCAATTGCCCATTGCGGATTTATCAAGGAACCAGTGAATAAATACGCAAAATGGATATTTTTTTGTTTTTCAAACGACCCATTTCCGTCCTAAGTTCGACGGCTCAGCACTCATCGCCGAAGTTCGATGCAGCGCCCCTCGCGTGAGAAAAGCGCGCCGCACGCCATATCGCCAGGCGGCGCCGTGATTTCATCGGGTTGCATCGCCAATGCGCGCCGCGCTCAGCTTGCGTTCACGCGCTGCACGCGGAAACACCGGTAACGCGATCAATGCGCACACGCTGGCCACGGCCCACACCATCGGCCACGAACCTGCGGTCAACAGCGGCGGAATCGCCAGCGGCGTCACGAACAGCGTGAGAAAGACACAGGTGTTGCCGATCGCCAGCGCCGTACCCGCGCGGTTCGTCCCCGCCAGCGTGGCGAGTTCCGTAAAGGCGACGCCGTGCCATGCCGACGCGCTCACGCCGCCCAGCACGACCGTCAGCGCAAACACCGCGGTCAGTGCCGCGCGATGCATGCTGGCGAGACCCGTTAGCAGCGCGAGCGAGGCGAACAGCACCGCCGTCAGCAAGCTACAGGCGCGCATGTAAGCGCGCCGGTTGCCGCGGCGGTCGGTCCAACCGCCGCTCCACACCCGCGCAATCGCGGCGCCTGCTTGCACCGCAGCCATCGTCACGCTGATCGCCAGCACCCCGGCGCGGCTGAAGTCGTGAAGAAACACCGTTCCAAACGTCACCACCGCAAGTTGCGGCACGCACAACGCTCCGGCGCCGAGCGCCACACGCCAGATGCCGATGTCACGCAACGGCGAGACCCTCGTACGCCCGCCGCTCGCCGCTGCCGTGTCGTGGATTTCACGCGCGCCGTCCGCGTCCGTATGAGAAGGTTCGTGCAGCCAGCGCCACGCGAATGCCGCGGTCATCGCGCATGCGAGCGCGAGCACGGCATAAGCGCTCGCGAAACCGAAGTGCGACGCGAGCACCGGCAGCAGCAACGCACCGAGACCGCCGCCCGCAGGCACTGCGGTCTGCCGGATACTCATGGCGAGCCCACGCTCACCTTCGCGAAACCAGGCCATCACCGCGCGGCCGCTCGAACCGTTGACGCTGCCGCCGAGCAATCCAACCAGCAACAGGCCGAGCGCGAGCGTGGTCACGCCCGGCACATGCGTAGCGGACGGCACGACGAACAGCGCCAGCCCGGCCAGCGCGGCGGCGGTCGAAAGCAGTCCGAGCAGCAGCACGCGCCGATCGCCCCAGCGGTCGGTCAGCAGTCCCCACGGCAATTCGCTGACCGCGATGCCGAGGCCGAGCATGCCGAGCACGAGACCCAACCCGTCGTTGCCCAGGTGATAGCCCGAGCGCAGGAAAACCGCCGTAGTCGGAATTCCCGAAAATGCCGCCGAAAAGCTCGCGTTAGCAGCGAAACCGACTCCGAGCACTTTCCACCGATGCCTTGCCGTACGCCCGCCGGATAACCCTACGGCCGCCATTGATTCGTTTCCCATCTCACCCTCCGCAAAGAATCTGGAGGTATCCTACGGCTGGGCCTTCTATCGGAAAAGCCGGAAATCCAGATGACGTCCATCGGATATACCGAATCATGAGCCAACGCGGATTCGATCTG
Organism: Paraburkholderia dioscoreae; assembly: GCF_902459535.1. Taxonomy (NCBI): domain Bacteria; kingdom Pseudomonadati; phylum Pseudomonadota; class Betaproteobacteria; order Burkholderiales; family Burkholderiaceae; genus Paraburkholderia; species Paraburkholderia dioscoreae. Next base: position 463,133 of record NZ_LR699553.1, on the reverse strand, counting down.
ACGCAGTTGCGGACCTTCGTCGCGGTCGCCGAATCGGGCAGCGTCTCGGCGGGCGCGGAGCGCGTGTTCCTGTCGCAGTCTTCCGTCAGCGAGCAGTTGAAGAAACTCGAGGAGCGCGCTGGCCAGCCGCTCTTCATACGCAGCAAGCAGGGCGTCAGCGCCACACCCGCCGGCACCCGCCTGCTCGACCATGCACGGCGCATCATCGCGATGAGCGAAGCCGCGTTCGAAGACCTGCAAGGCCGCTCGCTCGACGGCGAGTTGCGCATCGCCATTACGGACTACTACCGTCCGCACGACATCGCGCGCATTCTCAAAACGTTCTCGGAACAGCACCCGCGCCTGAAGCTGCACGTCACCGTGTTGCCGAGCGCGGTGATCGACAGCAGTGCGGGCGACGATGCGTCGTTCGACATCGGTCTCTCGCTGCGCCTCGTCACGCACAACACACGCGCCGCCGGCCGGCGCACCGGTGCGCCGGGTACTGTGGTACGGCGCGAAAAACTGCTGTGGGTCAGTGCAGCCGATTTAGCTCCGCGGCCCGCTACGCCTTATCCGCTTGTGTTGCTGCCGTCGAGCTGCCAGTTGCAGCGTTTCGTCGTGAAGTTGCTGGACGAGCACAAAGTGCCGTATGTGGTGTCGCATTCAGCTTCCGGCGTCGCCGGCTTGCAACTCGCGCTGAAAGCCGGGCTCGGCATTTCCTGTCTGAACGACTCGTCGATCGGCGGCGGTGTCGTGGCCTGTCCAGCAAGCGAGGGTTTGCCCACGTTACCCGCCGTGGAGTTTCATCTGTTGCCTGGACGGATCGGCGAAAGCGAACGTGTGAGCAATGCTCGCACGGCTTTGATGCGGCTCTTCAGTTGACGGCGATCGACCGCGCGGACGACAAGGCCCACGCAGTTTCGCCGAGGCCCGTGATCCATCATCAAACAATCACATTCGCAAGATACCGCCGGCGGGCAAGACGATCTGCAATGAAACGTTGAAAGCCCTCCGGCCGACGCCTATCATGAACATGAGTTAGGTCAAGCAAGCTTTGGTTTGTTGTTGACGCGCCGAATGAATTCCTGCAACCTCACACACGCTGCTCAACGTTTCAAGCGTTAATCCCGCAGCCCGAAAGCCGCCACCACTGGTGCATTCAGGCAGATCATCGTTCTAGAAAGCAATCGCATCGCCGCAGCAAATCAACACTCGCCATTCAAGAATAAGTCCGTTTTCGATTTGCTCTTTTTGCAGTTGTTATACGAGAAAAAAACTGGCGGAGTTGCCACGCGCCGCACGCGGATTCAGGAGCAAATCCACGAGCGAATGCGCGAGAAATAATCGAAAAGAAAGAACGTTCCCAATAGAGGCCTGGCGTGCATCGTAGAACTATCGGATCGTCGGTTCTGTTAGTGTTTTACGTCCTGTGGAGCGGCGTGGCGCTTGCCGCCACCGACGCGTCCAGTGCCATGCCTTCGGCAATGGACGAACGCGTGCGTGCCTGCACCTCATGTCACGGCGTGCAGGGCCAAGGCCTGAACAACGACTACTTTCCACGCATTGCCGGCAAACCGGCCGAGTATCTGTTCAATCAGTTAACCGCGTTCCGCGACGGCGGCCGTACCTATCCGCCGATGGGCTATCTGCTCGCCTTCCTGCCCGACGACTATCTGCGCAAGATCAGCCAGTATTTCGCCGATCTGCAACCGCCTTACCCCAACGCCGATCAAAGCAACGTCGCGCCTGCGGTGCTCGCCGCCGGGCAGCGCCTCGTCACGCAAGGCGACCCGGCCCGCAAGATACCGGCGTGCATTGCGTGCCACGGCGCGCGCATGACCGGCACGCAGCCGGGCATCCCCGGCCTGCTGGGTCTGCACGCGAGCTATATCGCCGGGCAGATGGGCACCTGGCGCTCGGGCACGCGGCACGCGCTCGCGCCGGACTGCATGCATTCGATCGCGGTCAAGCTCTCCGACAAGGACATCACCGCCGTATCGAGCTGGCTCGCGCGTCAGCCGCGTCCGGCTGATCCTCGGCCCGCGCCGGCCTCCGGAGAGCGGCTGCCTCTCGCATGCGGGAGCCAACCGCAATGAAGCCGACACTTCGCTCTCCGGGTTCTTTGCGCGCGCTGCGCACCACTTTGCTCAACACCTGGCTCGCCACGACGAAGAGCCGACGCACGCGAGCACCGTTCGTGTCCGGCCTGCTGATAGCCGGCGTGATCGTGGCCGGCAGCGCCGCGCTTCTGCGCGCATCGCATACACCGTTGATCGCCGAAGCACGCGCCGCCGACACCGCAGCATCCGCGCCGGGCGCCAGCGCCGACACGCGCTCCGACATCGTCAAACGCGGCGAGTATCTGGCGCGCGCCGGCGACTGCGTTGCCTGCCATACGGCGCCGCGCGGCAAACTGTTCGCGGGCGGCCTCGCCATGGAAACGCCGTTCGGCACGCTGTATTCACCGAACATCACCCCGGACGCGCAGTACGGCATCGGCACCTGGAGTCAGGACGCATTCTTCAAGATGATGCGCACCGGCCGCACGCCGGACGGCACGCTCATCTATCCGGCCATGCCGATCGCTCAGTACACCAAGGTCACGCGCCAGGACTCGGACGCGATCTTCGCCTATCTGCAAACCGTCGCGCCGGTGCGCGAGCCGAACCGCAAGCACACGCTGCGTTTCCCGTTCAATCAGCGCAACCTGCTGTACGGCTGGCGCACGCTGTATTTCCGCGAAGGCGAATTCCAGCCCGATCCGACCAAATCGGTCGAATGGAACCGTGGTGCGTATCTGGTCGAAGGGCTCGGTCACTGCACGATGTGCCACACCAAGATCAACATGCTCGGCGGTTCGTCGCAAAGCGAACAGTTTGCCGGCGGCCTGATCCCTGTGCAGAACTGGTACGCGCCGTCGCTGACTTCGGACAAGGACGGCGGCCTCGGCGACTGGAGCATCAAGGACATCGTCGATCTGCTGCAAGCGGGCATTTCCGATCGCGGCGCCGTGTACGGCCCAATGGCCGAAGTCACGTACCACAGCCTTCAGTACATGACGGAAGAGGACGTCAAATCGATGGCCGTTTATCTGAAGACCTTGCCGGACAAGAGCGGCCGTAAGTCGGGGCCGTCGGCGCCGACCAACACCAACGTGTTCGCGCTGGGCGAAAAAATCTACGCCGACAAATGCGCGCTCTGCCACGGCGCAAAGGGCGAAGGAAAGTTGCAGCACTACCCGCCGCTCGCCGGCAATCAGTCAATCGAAATGGACTCCTCGGTCAACCCGATTCGCATCGTGCTGAACGGCGGGTTTCCGCCGGGCACGATGCGCAATCCGGAACCGTACGGCATGCCGCCCTTCGGCCAGGAACTGAACGACACCGACGCCGCCGCCGTGGTCACCTATATCCGCACCGCGTGGGGCAATCACGGCCAGCCCGTGACGCCCCGCGAGGTCAACGAGTTGCGCAACGCACCGCTGCATTGAGCCGCCGCACTGGAGAACCTTTAGATGGAAGCAAACGATACCGGTAGCGCGGCCCCACCCACGGACGACGAAGTGGAACGCGTCGTCGCGGCCGGCCCGCATGGCGCGATCGCCGTGGCCGGCGTCGCCACGCTGATCGTCATGGCGATCTGGTTCGGCTTCTACTTTCTCGTGTTTCTGCCACGCGGCGTCGTTCACTGATCATGTCGACTGATTCCAATCATCAATCGGGCGGCGGCCACGCAGTCGCCTTACGCGCCGAGCGCCGCTGGGCCATTTTCGCCGTCGCGCTGATCGTGCTGATGCTGGCCGTGATCGTGTACTCCGGGCTTCATTGGGCGATGATGCCGCCCTCGCGCGTCGAAACGATCGACCCGTCGCGCCTGCAACTGTCCGGCGAATTCGTCGAAGACAACCTGGGCAGCGCGGTCGAGCCGGACGGTTCGGTCGTGGTGCGCTTCATCGCACAGCAATACTCGTTCACGCCGCAATGCCTGCTGGTGCCGGCCGACACGCCGATCACGATCCGCACCACCAGCGCGGATGTCGTGCACGGCCTGCTCGTCACCGACACCAACATCAACACGATGGTCGTGCCGGGCTACGTCGCCACGCTGAACACGCGCTTCGACGCGCCCGCCGATCACACCATGCCGTGCCACGAGTTCTGCGGCTTCGGACATCAGACCATGTGGGCACACGTGAAAGTCATCGACAAAGCCACCTTCTTCGAGCAAGCCCGACAATCACGGAGGCTGAGCTGTGTTTCACGCTAAGCGACTCGTTCTCGCGCATTTCTGGCTCGCCTTCATTGCGTTTCTGATTGCGCTGCTGCTCGGCGCCTGGCAGATGCTGGTGCGCAGCCCGCTGCTGCCGTGGGTCGGCGACCCCGAGCTCTACTATCGTTCGGTGACCGCGCACGGCACGGTGATGGCTTATGTGTTGCCCACTCTGGTGTCGATGGGCTTCGGCTACGCAATCGTCGAACTCGCGCTCGCGCAGCGCCTCGTGGGTCTCAAATGGGCATGGGCCGCTTTCATCATGCTGGCGGTCGGCGCGGTGATGGCAATGGTGCCGGTGGCGCTCGGCCAGGCCTCGGTGCTCTACACCTTCTATCCGCCGATGATCGGCAGTCCCTTCTATTACCTCGGCGTGGTGCTGGTGGTGGTCGGCTCGTGGATCTGGGTCGCGCTGATGCATGTGAATCTGCGCATCTGGAAACGCGCCAACCCCGGCAAGCCGGTGCCGCTCGCGATGTTCGCCAACGTGGCGGGCGCGTATCTGTGGGCATGGACCGCCATCGGCGCTGCGCTGGAAATCCTGTTCCAGATCCTGCCGGTCGCGTTCGGCCTCACCAACACGATCGACGCCGGCCTGTCGCGCATCCTGTTCTCCTGGACGCTGCACGCGATCGTCTACTTCTGGCTGATTCCCGCGTATATCGCGTACTACACGCTGGTGCCGCGCGCGATCGGCGGACGGCTCTATAGCGATTCGATGGCGCGGGTGTCGTTCATCCTGTTCCTCGTCTTCGCGATGCCGATCGGCATCCACCATCTGTTCGCGGATCCGCAGGTCGGCTCCGGCTTCAAGTTCCTGCATGCGGTGTTCACCGGCATGGTGTCGGTGCCGACGCTGCTCACGGTGTTCACGATCTGCGCGTCGGTTGAAATCGCCGGCAGGCTGCGCGGCGGCAAAGGCGCGTTCGGCTGGCTCACCGCGCTGCCCTGGCAGAACCCGATGATGCTCGTGCTCGCGTTCTCGTTCGTGATGCTCGGTCTGGGCGGCGCGGGCGGGTTGATCAACATGAGCTATCAGTTGAACTCGACCGTGCACAACACGCAGTGGGTGACCGGGCACTTCCATCTGATCTTCGGCGGCGCGATCGTGATCATGTACTTCGCGATCGCCTACGAATTGTGGCCGCAACTGACAGGCCGCGCGCTCGCTTCAGTGAAGCTGGTGCGCACGCAACTGTGGCTGTGGTTCATCGGCATGCTGGTGGTGACACTGCCGTGGCACTACGTCGGGCTGCTTGGCGCACCACGCCGCATGGCCTATTACGATTACAACACGCCGGGCATGCAATCCCAGGCGTTCTGGGTCGGCATGTCGGCGGTGGGCGGATTGATCCTCGTGGTGTCCGGCGTGCTGTTCGTCTACATCCTCGCCAGGTCGCAATTCGGCCCGGTGGTGCAGCAGCAAAGCTTCCGCTTTGCCAGCGCGACGCAGCCGGTGGAGCGCGTGCCGGCCGCGCTCAACAGCTTCGGTTTATGGGTGGCGCTGATGATCGGCCTCACGGTCGTCAACTACAGTGTGCCGATCGTGCAGTTGCTCAGATTGCCGCAGACCTCCGTGCCGGCAGTCGTCGTCGGAGCGCAGCGATGAATCAGGAACGCGTCTTCAGCTTGCGCAACCCGTGGTTCACGTTGAGCGTGGGCGGCACGATTGCGATTGCCGTCGTGTCGATATTGATCGGCTTCATCTGGCTGCCTTCGGCGAGCAACGCATTCGGCGACCGCGGCCTGTGGGCGACGATCTGCAGCGCCGCGGGCGCGCCGTCGAGCTGGTATGGGGGCACCAATCTCACGGGCCCCGCGCCGAGCGAAGTGGTGGTCCTGCCGCCTTTGCGGCGCGTGCGCGCCGACGCGATTTCAATCGGCCGCGGCGCGACCATTGCCACGCAAAATTGCTCGATGTGTCACGGCGTGCTGGGCACGGTGCAGGTGACGGCGCCCGCACTCGCCGGGCAGTATGCCGACGTGGTCTACAAAGAATTGCGCGATTACCAGAACGGTGTGCGCCAGAACGCGATCATGCAACCGATCATCGCGGCGCGCAGCGACCAGGATCTGCACGATCTGGCCGCTTACTATGCGTCCCTGCCAAGAGCGCCCGCGGCGGAGGTGCCGGCCACCGGCACGGAACCGGATGCGAACGCCGTGAAGCTTGCCATGCAGGGCGATCCGCAGCGCAATATCGCGCCTTGCGCCGCATGCCACGGGCAACTGGATCGCAAGGGTGCGGCGCCGTGGCTGGGCGGACAGTCGTCGGTCTATCTGGCGGCGCAGATGCGCGCCTTTGCTTCCGGCGCACGACACAACGATATCAACGAACAGATGCGCAACGTCGCGCGGCAGATGACGCCCGCCGAGATCGACAGCCTGGCCAGGTACTACGCGGCCATGCAGTAACGGATGTATCGGCCGCGCTGCGGCGCATGTTCCAGACACGAAATGCGTCGCAACGCCGAACATCCATCCATATCAGGCCGTAGCGAACTCACCCGTATCGGCCGTCTTCGGCGTGGCCGCCGAGCCGCTACGCCGCCCGGCAGACCCAGAAGACGACACCGCGCCGCTCCCCGTCTGGAACACCGAGACGGCGGCAGTCAACCGCCGTGCCTGCTCCTCCAGCGAACTCGCCGCCGCCGCGGCCTGCTCCACCAGTGCGGCATTTTGCTGAGTCACCTCGTCCATCTGCGCGACCGCGAGATTGACCTGATCGATGCCGGTGCTCTGCTCGATGGCCGCCGCCGCAATTTCACCCATGATCGAACTCACGCGTGCAATCGCGTCGACGATCTCGGTCATCGTCGAGCCCGAGCGTTCAACCAGTTGCGAGCCGGCCTGCACGCGCGCCGTCGATTCGTCGATCAAACCCTTGATCTCCTTCGCCGCCGCTGCGCTACGCTGCGCGAGCGAGCGCACTTCGCTCGCCACCACCGCGAAGCCGCGTCCCTGCTCACCGGCGCGCGCGGCTTCCACTGCGGCGTTCAGCGCCAGAATATTGGTCTGGAACGCGATCCCTTCGATCACGCCGACAATGTCGGCAATCCGCCGCGAGTCGTCGACGATGCCATGCATCGTGCCCACCACCTGCCCGGTGAGATCGCCGCCTTGCGCGGCCAGACTGGATGCGCCCTGCGCGAGCGAGCTGGCCTGCTTCGCGTTATCCGCCGTCTGCTTGACCGTCGACGTGAGCTGTTCGATGCTTGCCGCCGTCTCTTCGAGCGACGCGGCCTGTTCCTCGGTACGTTGCGACAGATCGGTATTGCCCGCGGCAATCTCGCTCACGCCGGTGTCGATGGATTCCGTGCCTTGACGCACCGAGTTCACCGTCGCGATCAGCGATTCCTGCATCTTTTGCAACGCGGCCGCGAGACGGCCCATTTCGTTATTGCTGCTCACGACGATCTGGCCCGTCAGGTCGCCATTGGACATGCGCTGGAACTGCGCGATGGTGGCGTCGACCGGACTGACGATCGCGCGCACCAGCACCGCGCGGCCGATCAACGAGCCGAGCAGCGATACGACCATGCCGACCGCCACCACGACACAGATCACGTAGAACAGATCCTGCGCAGCCTGATAGCGTTGCGCGCCGTGATCGAGTTGCAACTGTTCGAGCGCGAGCATGGCCTTTTCGTACCCGCTATAGAGCGACGGCAGCTTGTGCGCCTGCAATTGCTGGAAGGCCGTCCTGTCGTTCGACCTGAGCGCGGCAAGAGCCGGATCGACGCCCTCATGCAGAAAGGCATCGCGCTTGTCCTGCATGTCCTTGATGAGACGCTGTTCGTCGGCGTCCGTGCCCGCGCGGCTCACAAAGTGGGCAAGGCGGTCGTTGGAGGCTTGCTGGTACTGATCGAAACGCTTGAGCACGGCGTTCGCGCCGTCCTGATCGTTCAGGTCGACGAGCGAAGCATATGTCGCCAGCGCGAGACGCAGGCGCAACAACTGCCCGGCGCTGCCTTCGAGGTCGGCAACAGCGGGTGTGTCGACGGTGTACATCTGCTGCAGCGAGGCGTTGCTCGAACGCAGCGACAGCAGGCCAGCGGCGGCGCCGACCAGCAGCGCGAGACCGAAGAACACGATCAGCATGGTCAGACAGGTGCGAATCGACAGATTTTTCAACATCGGCTTGTCTCCGTTGGGCTGCCTGACCGAACGCTCGATAAAAGCCTCGGCCACGCGTGCTGCGCCCAAGCCGAATCGACCAGGTCCGCAACTATTGTCCGAATGTAAGTGAATGCCACATGTAAGGACTACGGCGCGATAATCGAAAACTTGATGGTCGATAACGCCGACGCTTGTGATACATCAACATACGAGCCAACATGAACGGCGACCCGCGCCGGGCGTGGCGGGACTACCCCGGTTTTCAGCGGCAGGCGGTTGATGGAAAGTGACGGGGGTTCGTCTGCGGAGCATTCATATGTCTGAAGTCGGCTCGACCCTGGTGGTTTTCGTTCTATTGCTCGCCGCGACCGGTGTCGGCGTGTGGGTGCGGCCGCTGTTGCCCGAAGAGCACAAGGCGCATGAAACCGTGCAGTTGATCCAGCTGGTGATCGGCATGCTGGTGACGTTTGCCGCGCTGGTACTCGGCTTGATGACGGCGTCCGCGAAGTCCAGCTTCGACACGGCATCGAATGATCTGCGCAGCTACGCGGCCGATCTGATCGAATTCGACACGACCTTGCGCGAATACGGCACGGATACCGATCCGGCCCGGCGCCTGTTGCGCCAGTACACCGCGGCGGCGATTGCCTCGACGTGGCCCACCGAAACGCCGCCCACTGGCGAGTATCCGAAAGACATCGGACCATCGCAGGGCAACTCGCAGAAACTGGAGAACACGCGGCTCGGCGACATGCTGACCGCCGTGGGCAGGGAGTTGCGGCAACTACGGGCGCATGACCCGCTGCAACAGCGCGCGCTCAACGACGGATTGGCGCAATACCGGCGCGTGGTGGACGCGCGGTGGAAGCTCATCGAGGAAGCGCACAGCTCGATTTCCCAGCCGTTCCTCAAGACATTGACATTCTGGCTGGGCGTGATTTTTCTGAGTTTCGGCCTGATCGCGCCGCGCAACGCGCTGGCGTTGGTCACCATTTCGCTGGGCGCGGTGTCGATTGCTTCGGCGATCTATGTGATCGTCGATCTGGATACGCCGTTTACCGGGCCGCTAGTAATCTCCAGTTCGCCCATGAGAGATGCGCTGGACCACTTAAGCCGGTGAGCACCGCATGGCTCGCCTTGCCGCCGGCCCAAACGCCCCACATTGTCAGTGGATGAGCGTGTCGAATTCCGCGATCTTCTTCGCCCGCTCGATAACCGGCCGGTCGACCAGCTTGCCGTCTACCGCGAACGCGCCTTCCGGATGCTCGCTACAAGCAGCGAGAACCCGCGCCGCCCACCGGCGTTCGTCCTCGCTGGGCGCGAAACCGCGGTTGACCGGATCCACCTGCCGCGGGTGAATGCACAGCTTGCCGCCGAAGCCGAAACGCCGCGCGCCGGCCACATGCTCCGTCAGGCGCTCCAGATGGTCGAGCTCCAGCGTCACACCGTCGATCGGCGCGGCGAGGCCCGCATAGCGCGATTCGATCACCATCTGCGAACGCACATAATTCAGTTCCACGCCGAGCCCTTCAATGCCGGCGTCGCCGCAAAAATCCACCGTGCCGAAGGCAAACCGCGCAACCGACGGCACGCCGGCAATTTCCCGCATCGCCACCACGCCCGCTACGGTTTCGATGAGCGCCACGATCCGGACCGCTGATGGCAGCCGCGCGGCGACCTCGGCGAGTTGCCGCGCGCTGTCCGACTTCGGCAGCATCATCACGGAGACGCCCGAAGCCCGCACCATCTCCATATCGCCGAGATGCCAAGGTGTGCCGACCGCGTTCACGCGCACGATCAGCCGCGCCGGACCCACCTTTGGCAGCCAGCGCTGCAGGGCGTCGCGCGCGGCAAGCTTCGCCGCCGGCACAACCGCGTCTTCGAGATCGATCACCACCGCGTCGGCGCCAGTGTCGAGCGCCTTGGCAAAGCGCTCGGGGCGGTCGCCCGGCACGAACAGATAACTGCGTGCGTCCATGTTGTTCTCCTGAACGGCACGCGGCGCGATATTGCTAGTTCGCGTGCCAGTCGCGTTGAAACGTTTCGGAATAACTGTAGCGATCCGCCGGATGCACGCTGATCGTCAGTTCGACCACCTGCCCCCGCCGGTTCAGATAACGGCGGCACAACCACAGCGCGGGCGAACGCGGCTTTGCGTTCAAACGCTGCGCCAACGCCGCCGGCAGCGCGACCGCGCGGATTTCCTGCTGCACTTCGGCGATCTGCTCGCCGAACTGCTTTTCGATCAGCGTGTAGATCGGCACGTGCGTCCGGCCGCTCAAACCCGTCAACGAACGGAACGCCGGGTGGATATACACTTCGGTATGGCAGATCGGTTCGACACTCCCCGGTGAGAGACGAATGCCCTCGGCCAGCAGCCAGGTTTCGCCAGGCTTTGCGCCGAGCCGCCCGATCAGATCCGGGTCATCGATCTCGACGGTCTGCGTCGATGCGATTTCCAGCTCCGTGTCGGACGTATAGCGGTGCAGATCGCTCAGGCGCTCCATCACCTGACGGTACGCGGTCTCGCTCTGCGTGGCCTTCACGCGGGTGCCGATGCCGGGCCGCCGGTCCACCAGACCGCGCTGCTCCAGTTGCTTGATCGCCTGACGCACGGTGAAGCGGCTCGCGCCGAACTGCTCGCATAGCTCGAACTCGGTCGGCAGCAACGTGCCGATGGGAAACTGCCCACCCTGAATCTCGTTGAGGAGCGTCTGTGCCAGTTGCATGTAGCGCGGCTGTTGCCCGAGGACTGTCGTGGCCATCTTGGTGTGCAAAAAAGTGGAAGAGCGGACGGTTGCCCGCCCGGCCTTATTGCACCACACCCGCCTCTCTCAGCAAAGCGATCCTTTCCGCACCGTAGCCCAGCTCGTCGAGCAGACGCTGCGTGTCCTGCCCGAGATCCGGCGCGGCGCGCGTCGGCAAGGGCTCGTCGATCCGCACCGGCGCGGCCACGCCGCGTACCGTGCCGAAACGCGGATGTTCGGCGTTCACCACGCATTCGCGCTCGACCACGAAGGGATTCTCCAGCGCCTCCTTCACGTTGAACACCGGCGCCGCCGGTACGCGGCCGCCGAAGCGTTCGAGCCATTGCGCCGTGGTGGCGCCGGAGAGCACCGCGTCGAGTTCGGTCTGCACCAGCTCGCGATTCGCGAGACGCGCCTGGAAGTTGCAAAAGCGCGGGTCGGTCACCCACGACGGTTTGTCGAGCACTTCGGCAAGCACGCCCCAGAATTTTTCCTTGTTGCACATCAGGAAAATCCAGCCGTCCTGCGTCTTGTACAACTGGCTCGGCGTGAGCGACGGATGCGACGAGCGGTTCTCGCGCCCCGTCACCACACCGCCGTTCAGATACCACGTCGCGACATACGCGAGGTTATGCAGCGCGACGTCGAAGAGACTCACGTCGATGTCGCGTCCCTTGCCCGAGGTCTTCGCATCGACGAGTCCGGCGAGCAGCGCCATCGCCGCGGTCGTGCCGGTCATCAGATCGATGATCGACAGGCCGAAGCGCGCCGGCGGGCTGTCGGGTTCGCCCGTGACCGACAGATAGCCGGCCTCGGCTTGCATCAGATAGTCGTAGCCAGGCCATGCCGCGCGGCTGCCGGTGCGTCCGTAGGCAGACAGATGCCCGCACACGATCTTCGGATTCGCTTCGCACAGTTGCTCGTACGTGAGCCCGAGTTTCGCCGGCAGATCGCCGCGCAGATTGTTGAACACCGCGTCGCTCTTCGCGACGAGGTCGAGCAGTACCGCGCGCGCTTCGGGCTTCTTCAGGTCGAGCGTGAGACTGCACTTGTTGCGATTGAACGCTTCGAAAAAGTGGCTATCGCCGTCGCCGAAAAAGTACGGGCCGACTGCGCGGCCGACATCGCCGCCAGTGGTCGGATGCTCGATCTTGATGATCTCCGCGCCGAGGTCTGCGAGATGCTGGGTAGCGAACGGCCCTGCGCCATATTGTTCGATGGCGAGCACCCGCACCCCCGAAAGAGGCAAACTCATACCGGACTCCGTTCGATCAGTTGCTTCGCGATGATGATGCGCTGCATCTCGTTGGTACCTTCGCCGATGGTGAGGAGCGGCGCATCGCGATACAGGCGCTCGACGTTGTACTCCTTCGAATAGCCGTACGCGCCATGAATGCGCATGGCCTCGATGCTGTTTTCCAGCGCGGCTTCGGTCGCGAAGTATTTCGCCATGCCCGCTTCCATATCGCAGCGCTCGCCGCGGTCGTATTTCTGCGCGGCGGCATCGACCAGCAGGCGGCCCGCTTCGACGCGCGTCGCCATCTCGCCGAGCTTCAGCTGGATAGCCTGGTGCTCGCAGATCGGTTTGCCGAAGGTTTTGCGCTGCTGCGAATAACTGACGGATTCGTCGAGCGCGGCTTGCGCAACGCCGACGCCGCGCGCCGCGACATTGATCCGGCCGAGTTCGAGGCCGCCGAGTATCTGCTGCAGGCCACGGCCTTCCACGCCGCCGATCAACGCGTCGGTCGATACGTGGTAATCGTTGAACGACAACTCGCAGGTATCGATACCCTTATAGCCGAGCTTCTCCAACTGACGGCTGACCTCGAATCCCGGCCCTTTCTGCACCAGCAACAAGCTCATTCCGCGATGCCGCGGCTGCGCCGTCGTATCCGTCTTCACCAGCAGCGCCAGAGTGTTGCCATGCTTGCTGTTGGTGATCCACGTCTTGTTGCCGTTCACCACGTATTCGTCGCCCACGCGTTTCGCGGTGGTGCGAATCGCCTGCAGATCGGTGCCGCAATCGGGCTCGGTGAGGCCGATGCCGCCGCGCCACTCGCCTGTGGCGAACTTCGGCAGATATTTGCTTTTCTGCTCCGGCGTGCCGTTGCGTTGCACCAGCATCGCGAGAATCAGATGCGAATTGATGATGCCGCTCACCGACATCCAGACCCGCGAGATGCGCACGATGATCTGCGCGTAGGTCCGCGTCGACAGACCCAGCCCGCCATACTCGGGATCGATAATGCAGCCGAACAGGCCCATCTCCTTCATCTTCTCGACGATCTCCGCCGGGTAGATATCGTCGTGATCGAACTTGTGGACGTATGGGCGCACCTCGGTTTCGAGGAAGCGGTCCAGCATGTCGAGAATCAGTTGATCGTTTTCCAGCGTGTCGAGTTCAGTTGCGGTCATGATGACGTCCTTAGGATGCGGTGTGTCCGGCGAGCGTGTCGGCAAGCGTGCGGGCCGGCCGTTCGTCGAGTTGCAATACGGCACGGGCGATCTGTTCGGCGGCGCTGCGCGAAACACTGCGTTGCGCGTTCGCGTAAAACTTGGCGACGATGTCGTCGTTACTGACGGGCCGGTCCGCGCAACCGCGATTGATCGCCTCGCGATGCGCGACGCGCGAACCGTCGCTGTGCTCCACCACGACTTCGCCGGTGTAGTGGCGCGGGAAGGTCGTGTCGGGGTCGATTTCGTAATCGACCCGTGCAGCGAGCGCCAGCACCGCGGGGTCGGCGAGCGCGGCCGGCTCGAGTTCGTCGAGCGTGAAGCGGCCTTTGAGCAATGCGGTGGCGACGATGTACGGCACGCTGAATTGCGCGTCGTAGGCGGTAACCGGTTTGCGCTTCGCATCGACCGGTTCGCACACGATCTCGACCGTACCGCGCGGCACCCTGGCGACCATGCGCCGGATCGAGTCGAGCGATTCGGCGGAAAAACGATGCTCGCGATGCAGCGCCATCGCCGCATCGGCCACCGCATGCGTGAAGTGGCAGGCAGGCAGCGGTTTGATCGCCACTTCATCGATCTGCCATGAGCTGCCGAGGCCTTCGCTGGCGATCTCGCGATCGGCCGCGTCGAGCGGCTTGCCGAGGTGGCTTGCGTAAAGCCCGAAGCGTCCTTCATAGGCCAGACGCGGGCCGGTGAAGCCGTGCTTCGCGAGCGTCGCTGCGGTGATGGCCGAGGCGGCCGCGAAACCCGGATGGGCGCGTTTGGTCCACGCGCCGTCTTCGAGGAATTCGAGGCTGCCGGCCGCCATCGACAACACGATGCCTTGCGCGTGCGCGACCCGCGCCTCGTCCAGTTGCAACAGACGCGCCGCGGCAACCGCGCAGCCGAACGCGCCGACTAGGCCTGTAGGATGAAAACCGGCGTCGTGGAATCCGCCCCTGGCCGCCGACGCCACGCGCGTCGACACTTCCATTGCGACGATGTACGCGGCCAGCAGATCCGCGCCGCTCACGGCGTCGCGATCGGCGAGCGCGAGCACGCACGACAAGGCGCTGGAGGTCGAATGGATGACACCGCGCGAATGTGTGTCGTCGAAGTCGAGACCGTGAATCAGCACGCCGTTCATCATCGCGGCATCGCGCAGGCCGAGCCGCCGGCCGTAGCCGATCACCGGCGAGCTGCCGTTGCCGAACTCGGAGAATGCGGCGAACGAGACATCCGCATACGGATAGCCACGCGACGCGAGCGCAATGCCTACGGCGTCGAGAATCAGATGCTTGGCGCGCGTCTGCACCGCATGCGGAACGTCGCGCAATTGCAGGCCGACGCCGAAGCGCGCGTACTGACCGGACAGCGTGACGGAGGAGTCGAGTGAAGTCATGGTGATTTAACCTTGCTGGGTAGCGGGCATCGGATCGGAATCGGTGTCGAGGCTCGGCGAGATCCGTTCGAGCGCGTGCTGATTGGTTTCCACGCGCAGCAGCAGAATGCCGAGCACCAGCAGCGCGAGAACACCGCTCACCATCGCCAGCACACCGGATACACCGAACGAGTTGTAGAGCACCACCGCGAGATACGGCGTGGTCATCGAGGCAGCGCGGCCGCATACGCCCGCCGTGCCCGTGCCGCGCAGGCGCAGTTCGGTCGGAAAGAGCTCGGGGATGTAGGCGAACAGGCCGAGCGTAGTGACCGTATAGATGCAGGTGACGAGCACGAAGCCGACACTGCTGATCGCCCAACCCGCATGCATGTTCGGATAGATGAAGCCGACCACGATCGTGGCGATCGCGAAGATCACCAGACCACGCGCACGGCCCACACGATCCGCGCAGAGAAAGCCGATCAACGCGCCGCCCGGTGCGCCGAACGCCATCAGCGTCGTAAAGCCGAGCGATTGCACGATGGTGAGACCTTCCTTGACGAAGAAGGTGGGCAGCCATGCAACAAAGCCGTACACCGAAATATTCACGGCAACCGCCGTGAGAATGGCGACCAGCGTGCGGCCGAGCATGGCGTGAGAAAACAATGCGGAGAACGGCGCTTTCGGCACTTCCAGATTTTCGATGCGCTCGACCGGCGGCAACGGACCTTTCTGTCGCTGCACCTCATGCTCGATGGTGGAAACGGTGGCCTCGGCTTCGTCGCTGCGCCCGACCGATTCGAGCCAGCGCGGCGACTCCGGCATACGGTGCCGCAGCACCCACACGATAATCGCGCCGATGCCGGCAATCGCGAACATATAGCGCCAGCCCAGATGCGGAATCACCACGTAACCCACCGCCGTCGACACCAGCAGGCCGGAATTGATGATGAGCGCGAGCAAGGCCGTCCAGCGTCCGCGCGATGCGGGCGGGATGAATTCGCACAAGGTGCCGGCCGCGACCACCAGTTCGGCGCCGAGGCCGACGCCCATGATCAGCCGCAGCACGATCAGCCACATCATGTTCGGCACGAAGCACGCGGCAATCGACGCAATACCGAAGATCAGCAGATTGGTCTGGTACGACGAGCGGCGGCCGAAGCGGTCGCCGAGATAACCGGCAAGGCCTGCGCCGATCAGCATGCCGAGAAACGTCACCGAGATGAACAGCGCGTTCAGCTTCAGATCCGAAAAGCCCGCTTTCACCATCGCGCCGAGCGCGCCGGCCGCGAGATAGATGTCGAAGGCGTCGAGAAAGGCGCCCGCGCTGATGAGCCCGAGAATCTTCCAGTGAAAGGACGCGATGGGCAGGCGATCGAGTCGCGCGCCCGAGTTGACGATACCGATAGCCACCTTTGTCTCCTTGGTGTGCATGCGGTGCGCGTAGGCGCTTGCCGCATCGCGGCGCCTGTTCGGGCGCCGCCGGAATCCGCGCGCGGACTGCTCTTGCCGGCAGCTGCGCGCTATGTGCTGCTTGTCGTTTTCACACTGCCCGAGCGCTCAGCCCGCTCATGCGGCGATCGGCACGATGCAGCGTCCAGGCTTCAATCAATCGCCGACGCCATGCCCGCGTGCCGGCACCAGCGCGCTACGCACGAAGTCCATGATCGGCGTGCCGTCCTGCTTGAACGCGCGGGTCTGCACGGTGACGATGCCCTGCCCCGGACGCGACTTCGATTCGCGCTTGTCGAGTACTTCGGACTCCGCATAGATCGTGTCGCCGCAGAACACCGGGCCGGTCAGGCGGATTTCTTTCCAGCCGAGGTTGGCGATCGCCTTGCCGCTGACGTCGTTCACCGAGAGTCCGAGCACCACGGCAACCGTCAGACCGCTATTCACGAGCAGACGGCCGAACTCGCTTTTGGCGGCGTAGGCGGCATCGCAATGCATCGGATGGAAATTCATCGTGAGCAGCGAGAAGTGGATGTTGTCGGCTTCGGTAATAGTGCGCCCGGGGCGGTGTTCGTAGATATCGCCCACCTGGAAATCTTCGAGATAGCGCCCGTAACTGGCGCGAATGCGGGTTTTGACTGCGACGTCAGATTCCATGCCTGTCTCCTGTATCGACCAACTTTATCTCTATTTGTTACTTTGTCCGTACAAACTGTGATGCGAGTATTGTCGGCGAGCGGACGAATGTCAAGACGACATTCGTCGAACCGATTGGTGAGGGCGGTCAAACGTGCCGCTGAGGCACGCCAGGACTGATGACCAGGTTTATCCCTGGCAGACGTTTCGGGTGCAGAAGAAGCGATGCGCGCGGCGCCGCCGCAAGTGCATCAACCGTTGCCGGATTCCGACTCCCACACCTGCTCGATCGCCTGTAACGCAGTCAGCACGATCGAGCGGTTCAGCGCCGCCGCGAGCGTGCCGTCGCGCTCCGCATACGCTTCGCACAGCCGTTGATGATCGGAGCACGAGCGCTGCATCCGGCCGGGCAGCGACGTGCTGAGGTGCCGCAGCCGGTTGGTGCGCATGCGCATCGAATCGAGCACTTCCTTGAAGATGCCGTTGCGGCTTACTCGCAGCTCTTCATCGCGAAATGCGACGTTGGCCCAGAAATAGCCGTCCACGTCAGCGCGCGCGGCCGCGTCGGCGAGACGCGCGTGAGCGCGCCATAACGAATCGATGTCCTCGGCGGTGGCATGCTCGGCGATCGCAAGCGACACCTGGCCGTATAGCAGGACACGCAGCTGATAGATCTCGCGCACTTCCGTGAGGCTCATGGACGACACGCGCGGTCGCCGTCGCGGCGACCAGTCGACCAGACGTTCGCGGTTCAGCACGAACAGCGCTTCGCGTACCGGCGTGCGGCTGACGTTGAAGCGTTTTGCCAGATCGACCGAATTCAGGTCGTCGCCCGGCTGCAGCCGGCCTTCGATAATGCCGCGCGCCACCCAGTCGACGATCTCCCCGACCGGCGATGCGTCGCCCTGCTCCTCGTCGTCGCGTGTGTCGACAGTTTCGTCCATCCCGTTATTCCTCGATATCCGTTGGCGTGCCGCCTCGCTGCGTGGACGGATTCTAGCAAACCGCCGCCCAGCCAGATCCGTCCAGCTCCCCGCTCAATTCCACTAAGTGTGTACAGTTAATTGAATTTCTCTTGAAATATATCGATCATTCGCCCTACACTTACATAAAGTGTCGACACTATAAATATAGGACATCAGTCCAGCCAGGAGACGGCATGTATATGGAAAAGGAGATCGCCGGCACCGCCGGCGTGGAAGCGAGCGTTTCGGCGCGGCTCGACCGCCTGCCCCCGACGCGCTATTTCAGCGGCCTCGTCGCACGCATTGCGATCGGCGGCTGGTTCGAGTTTTATGAAATGTTCATGGCGGCCTATATCTCACTGGGACTCATCAGCAGCGGCCTGTATCGCGCCACCACGGCCGGCCTGTTCGACGTCGACGGGTTCGCCAGTTTTCTCGGCTCGTTTTTTGCGGGGATGTTCGTGGGCACGGTGGCGCTCGGCGGCTTCACCGACCGCCTCGGACGCCGCGCCGTGTTCACCTGCGCGATGCTGATCTATTCGGTCGCGACCTTCGCCGCCGCGTTCCAGCATTCGCCTCAAGCGATGGATCTCTGGCGCTTCGTCGCGGGCCTCGGCATCGGCGTGCAGCTCATTACTGTCGACACTTATATTTCCGAGCTCACGCCGCATCACACCCGCGGCCGATATAGCGCGTTCAGCATCCTCGTGATCCTGACTTCCGTGCCGACCGTCGCCGTGCTGTCGTTTCTGCTCGTGCCGCACACCATCCTCGGGCTCGAGGGTTGGCGCTGGGTGATGATCATCGGCTCGGCGGGCGCCGTGCTGATCTGGTTCATGCGGCGCGGCCTGCCGGAGTCGCCGCGCTGGCTCGAAAGCAAAGGCCGGCTCGACGAAGCGCGCTCGATCGTCGATGCGATCGAAGCCCGCGTGGTCGCGGAAACCGGCCGCGCGTTACAGGCCCCGGCGCAACGTGCGCCGCAACCGCCGGCCGGAGAGCACGGCGGTTCCTGGTCGGAGATGTGGAAAGGCCGCTATCTGAGCCGCACGATCATGTTGTCGTTCTTCAACTTCTTCCAGACCTTCGGCGTGTACGGCTTCGGCGCGTGGGTGCCGGTGCTGCTGTACACGAAGGGCATCACGATCACGCATTCGCTGCTCTACACGATGGTGATCGCGTTCGCGACACCGCTTGGCGCGCTCGGCGCGATGGCGTGCGCCGAGCGCATCCAGCGCAAGTGGCAACTGGTCGGCTGCGCGATCGTCGTGGCGGTGGCCGGCGTACTGTTCGGCATGGTGCGCGAGCCGGTGTTGATCCTGCTGTTCGGCAGCGCCGTGACCATCGCGAACAACTGGCTGATCGGCATCTTTCACACCTATCAGGCCGAGCTGTATCCGACCCGGATTCGCGCTCGCGCCGTCGGTTTCGTGTTTAGCTGGAGCCGTCTGAGTTCGATCTTCGTCGGTTTCTGGGTGGCGGCATTGCTCAAGCATTCGGGCGTGCCCGCCGTGTTCGTGCTGATTTCGTCAGCCATGTTCGTGATCGTCGTGATGGTCGGGCTGCTAGGGCCGAAGACCAACGGCATTCGTCTGGAGGAGTTGTCTCAATGAGTTCCATCGCCGCCGCATTCGCGCACGGCCTTTTCGCACTGGCGCAGCGTCCGCTGCCGGTTCCGGTCGCAGAGGAAGCCAGGCGTTCGCTGATCAATGTCATCGGCACCTCGATCGGTGCGTCGCGGCATCCGGGGGTCGACGCGATCCTCGCCGCAGCCGCGGAACTGGGCGTGGCCCCGGTCGCGCCGGTGCCGGGCCGCAGCGAAAAGGTCGACCTGCATTTTTCGGCACTCGCGACCGGCTTTGCCGGCCACCTCGACGATTTCGACGACACGCATCTCGCGACCGTCATCCATCCGGCCGCCTCGGTGCTCGCCGTGCTGACTGCTCTCGCGCCGTCAACACGGCCCACCGGCGCGGCCGCGTTGACGGCGTTCACGCTCGGCTGCGAAGCGCAGTTGCGGGTCGGCGTATCGATCTCGCCGGAACACTACGACCGTGGCTGGCACATCACCGGCACGTGCGGCGTGATCGGTTGCTCGGTGACGGCCGCGCTGCTGCTCGGTCTCGACGAAGCGGAGTTGGCGCAAGCGGTGTCGATCGCCGCCTCGATGTTCGTCGGCCAGCGCGAAGCGTTCGGCACGATGACCAAGCCCTATCACCCCGGCAAGGCGGCGGCGAACGGCATTGCGGCCGCGCGTCTCGCACAGCAGGGCCAGCGCGCCGCCGCCGACATTTTCGAAGCCGCCGGCGGCTATTCGCATTCGCTGTCGACCAAGGTCGATTTCGATCTGATGAACGGCGCGTTCGGTGAGCGCTGGGAACTGCTTTTCAACACGTACAAGCCGTATCCGTGCGGGATCGTCGCGCATCCGGCGATCGATGCGGGCCTCGCGCTCGCGCCGCGGATCGCCGACGCGCAGTCGATCCAGTCGATCACGCTGCGCTGCCATCCGCTCGTGCCCGAGCTGATGGGCAACCCGCAGCCGAAAGACGGGCTGCAGGCGCGCTTCAGCGCGATTCACGGCGTGGCGGCCGCGCTGTGCGACGGCCAGGTGGGTCTCGCGCAATACGAAGACGCGCGCGTGGTGCGGGACGACGTCACCGCAGTGCGCGCGCTGACGAAGCTGGCGCCCGACGTAGCGGTCAACCGCGACGAAGTCTTTATCACGGCGACGCTGAAAGACGGCACGGTCGTCGAACATCACGTCGAACATGCGCGCGGCAGCCTTGCGCGCCCGTTGACCAACGACGAACTGATGCACAAGGTCCGTCTGCTGGTGGATTCGCAATTGGGCGACGGCACCGCCGCGCAGCTTGCCGCCGCCGTGGCGACGCTGGACACCGCCGCCAATCTCGACACGCTCTTTGCCCTGTGCGCGCCGACACGCTCTCGCAATGGAAACTGATCATGCATAACGCCGCTCAACATTCCGTCGTCTCCGACGCGCTCGCCGGCTTCGCCGTCGCCGCGCTGCCCGCTTCGGCCGAGTCTGCACTCGGCGCCGCGCGCGACGCGCTCACGCACGCCCGCCTGCTCACCGATCCGGCGACGCGCTCCACCGCGCAGATCACCGCGCTGCTGCAATCGCAGGGCAGCGCGGCGACCGACTCGCGCACCCGCGCATGGATTCTCGGCACATCGCTCGCGACGCAGGCCGCCGCGTCGCCGGTAATGCCGGTGCTCGCCGCCGTGATCGCCACCGGCGACAAGCTCGGTTCGTCCGAAAGCGATGCGATCGCCGCCGTCGCGATCGGTACCGAAGCCGCCACGCGCATTCTCGCCGCGGTCGATAGCGACGAGTTCCGCGCGCGCTGGAACGTGGCGTCGTCGGTGGGCTTGCTGGGTGCGGTGCTGGCGGTATCGCGCCTGCTGCGACTCGACGAAGCGCATACGCGTCACGCGCTCGGCATCGCGGCAACCCAGGCAGCGGGACTCGCGCACAATGCGGACCACGCGATGGAGGCGATCGAGATCGGCAAGGCCGCAGCGGACGCGCTCGAAGCCGCGATGATCGCGAAGCACGGGTTCACGAGCGCGGCCGCGTCGATCGACGGACGGCGTGGCTTTGCCGCGCTGATGGCGTATCGTTTCGACGCCTCCGCCATTACCGACGCGCTGGGCACGCGCTGGACTTCGCTCGACTGAGCGACGCGCTTCGCCCGGTGTGCCGGACACGGCGGGCGAAGTTTTCACCAGCCGTCTTGCTGAACGCGCTCGACACCTGACCGGCCACAACACGGAAAACCCAATATGACCAACAAGCGAATGATCAAAGCCTCGCTGCTCGCGCTGTTCTCGCTCGGCGCCGCACTGGGCGGGGCACTGGGCGACGCCAACGCGCAGACGCCCGCCTCCCAGCCTTCGGCCGGCGGCCTGCCGGCGCGCTCGCCGTTCGACATTCCATACGGCATGCCGATCAGCCTGCAAAACGCCAATCAGGCGCTCCAGGCCGCTGAAGCCGAAGCCGCCCGGCACGGCTGGCCCGAAGCCATCGCGGTGACCGATCCGAGTGGAGAGCTCGTCGCGTTCGCGAAGATGGACGACACGCAGAACTCGTCGCCGAACATCGCGCTGCGCAAGGCCGCGACCGCCGCGCGTTTCCGCCGCGACACGCGCACGTTCTATAACGGCTTCGAAGCCGGCCACACCTATTCGGCGACGCTCGATCCTTCGGTGGTCGCCTCGCCCGGCGGCTATCCGCTCATGATCGGCGGCAAGATCGTCGGCGCGATCGGATGCAGCGGCGGCAGCGGCGATCAGGATGCGGATATCTGCAAGGCGGGCGCGGACGCGCTGAAGTAGGCGCGTGGAGACGCGCGCGGATTGCCAGGCGCGACGGTTCCTGTATGCGCGCGACGCGGCTGGGCCGCGTATGCGATCAGTCCTGCAAGCCGCGCACGTTCCGATAAGAACAGCGGCTCGAATCGGCAAGGCGCACGCGAAATTCGACCGGCTGGTCCTTGAACGTGTAAGCCGTGCGCTCGATGCGCAGCACCGGCGCGCCCACTTCGATGTTGAGCGCGCGCGCCGCTTCTTCGTCGGCGGCCGCGCCGCCCAGGTCTTCCACCACGCGCACGACTGAAATCCCGAAGTGCTCCTGGTAAAAACCGTAGATGGAGCCGCGCCGCGCTTCGAACTTTCCTGCGTCGAGGTCCGGAAACACGTCGAGCGGCATCCACAAGCGATCGAGCATGACCGGAACGTCGTCATGCAGCCGAAGATTATCCGCAGTGGCAAGCCGTGCGCCGCGCTCGAGCCTGAGCGTCGAGGCGAGCGCCGGGCTCGCGCGCTCCTTGCCGAAGCGCAGCAGGCGCGCGGTCACCTTCATCAACTCGCCGGTCGTATCGACAAAGCTGAAGTATTGGTCGAACGCGTGTTCGTCGGCGAACTTCGCGACGATCGTGCCGCGCCCCGCGCGGCGAATCAGCAGGCGCTCGGCCACCAGTTCTTCGACGGCGCGGCGGATCGTGCCGATGCCCACGCCGAATTCTTCGGCCAGTTGCGGCTCCGCGGGGATCTTGTCGCCGGCCGTCCATTGGCCGGTACGCAGGCGCTCGAGAATACGGGCGCGGACGATTTCATAGAGCGGTTGCTCTCCCGGAGTACGAAATCCTGGCATTCAGGTCAGTGTCAGAGTGAAGAGAAAGAAGTCGGAACGAGCCGCTCGAACCGCGATGAAATGGCCGCGAGCGCACGTACGACATGCGCCGCCCCGCCCCGATTCGCAGCCCCACGGCGAATTCTCCGAAGGATACAGGATCGACACCTATATGCGTCACCGCGACCGTGCCGGGACGCCATCGGAAGCGGCGCCCGGCGGCAATCGGAATCAATCGGGATCAACCCGAACCTATCCATTAATTCGAATCATTCGAATGATTCGATTGACTGAAAACGCGGGTCGTCCTAGACTGATCTTCATCGCGCAGGCTCGCGCTTACATCAAAGGAGATGGACCATGCCGAATTTCATCAAGCACATCGCATTCAAGGTCGAAGACGTCGAGAAAGAACGCGCGTTTTATGAGAACGTATTTGGCTACAAGCATGTGAATACGGTGCGCCGCAAGGGCAAGAGCGGCGATCACATTTCGCATCACCTGACCGACGGCTATATGGATCTGACGCTGATTCACTATGAGTCGTCGGATTCCGATGAAGCCGATTTCGCCGGTCCGGCGCCGTGCATTCATCACATCGGCATGGAAGTGGAAGACCTCGACGCGTTCATCGAGCAGATCAAGGAAAACGGCGGCGAGATCCTCACGGCGCCGGGTCATCTGCCGGTCAAGTTCCGCTCGCCGAACGGCCCGGTTGCCGAAGTCGTGCCGATGCAGCGCTGGGAAAAGAAGACGCTCGCGGCCGGCGTGCACGGCGAAGTACTCGAGTAAGACGTTCCGGCTCGCATTAAACCAATTCATAGCGAGCTGTTCGACGTACGGCGGCGCGGACGCCATTCCCGCGACGCCGCGACACAAGACGCAACGGCACGTGTCGTTGCGTAGTCGCAAGAAGGAGACACGATGGAATCGATCCGCCGGCGCAGCCGCTTTTCCGCGACCACAGGCGTACTGGTTGTCCTGTGCATCATGTCGTTCCTGATGTACGTGGACCGTACGAATATCTCTACTGCCGCACTCGCGATCCGTCGCGATCTGCATCTGAGCAACTCGCAGCTTGGCGTCGTGTTTTCCGCTTTTGCACTGACCTACGCGCTCGCGATGATTCCGGGCGGCTTTATCGGCGATCGCCTCGGCGCCCGCAAGATGCTTGCGGTGTGCGGCGTGCTGTGGGGTCTGGGCACGCTCCTGACCGGCTTCGCCGGCGGCCTGGCGACGCTGCTGCTCGCGCGCTTCGTCGTCGGGCTGGGTGAAAGCCCGATCGTGCCGGCATCGGCCCGCGCGCTGACCGCGTGGATGGAGCCCGAGCGCCGTGGATTTTCGCAAGGCATCACGCATGCGTGCGCCCGGCTCGGCAACGCATCCACGCCGATTCTCGTCGCCGGCCTGATCACCGCGTTTTCGTGGCACATCGCGTTCATCCTGCTCGGTGCGGCGAGTCTTGCGTGGGTCGTCCTATGGGTCTGGTATTACCGCGACAATCCCGCCGATCATCCGGGTATCACGCCCGAAGATATTGCGCGGCTGCCCGCGAAGGTCGGCAAGACGCGCGTGCCGATGCGTTGGGCGCCGCTATTGCGCGCGCTTTGGCCGGCTACTGTGGTGAGCTTCTGTCACGGCTGGATTCTGTGGTTCTTTCTGAACTGGATGCCGTCGTTCTTTGCGCAGGCGTATCACCTGGATATCCGGCATTCGGCCGTCTTCAGTTCGGGAATTTTCCTGAGCGGCGTTGTCGGCACCACGCTGGGTGGCTGGCTCAGCGATCTGATGTTCAGGAAGACCGGCAACATCCGCCGATCGCGCCAGACGCTGATCACCATCGGGTTTCTCGCACCGATCGTGTTCTTCGTGCCGATGTTCCTGCACCCGTCGTCGACGCTCGCTGCGTTCTCGCTGGCTGCCGCGCTGTTTCTCTCCGAACTCGTGACCGCGCCGCTGTGGGCCGTCGCGATGGACCTCGCACCCAATCACGCGGCAACGTCGAGCAGCATCATGAACACCGGGCTTGGGATTGCGGCATCGGTTTCGCCGCCGCTCGTCGGCTGGCTGGTCGATACGATGCATTCATGGGAGCCGGTGTTTGCGCTGTCGATGTTCTTTCTCGTGCTCGGACCGATTGCCGCGCACTGGATTCGCCCTGACCGTCCTTATCTCGGCGAGCCTGAGGCGGAGACGGAAGAAGCGGGTGGTTTTGCGGCGCCGATGGACGCTTATTGAAGGCACACCGGTTAGGACGACGCGTTCGATGGCTGGATGGGGTGTTCGAGCCCGCTTGCCGCGAGTGTTGAGCGGATAGAAAAAAAACCCCGCACGAAGGCGGGGTTGATGTTCACGTTCTTCGGCTGCAAAGGCTTAGAACGGAATATCGTCATCCATCTCATCAAACCCGCCGCCAGCCGGCGCGCTCGGACGGCTCGCGCCGCCGCCGGCACCACCACCGCTGCCGCCACGCGAGCCACCGCCCGACGCCGCGCGACCGCCACCACCACCGCCGCTACGCTCCGACGGCTCACCCCGGCTGTAACCGCCTTCGTCGCCGCCACCGCCCATCGAGCCGCCGCGGCCACCCAGCATTTGCATCTGCTCAGCGACGATTTCGGTCGAATAACGGTCGGTGCCGTCTTGCGCCTGCCACTTGCGGGTACGGATGCGCCCTTCCAGGTACACCGACGAGCCCTTCTTCAGATATTCGGACACGATTTCCGCGAGGCGACCGAAGAACGACACACGGTGCCATTCAGTCGCTTCCTTCATTTCGCCGGACGCCTTGTCCTTGTACCGATCCGTCGTTGCAAGGCGGATGTTCGCCACTGCGTCGCCGCTCGGAAGATAACGGACTTCCGGATCGGCTCCGAGATTGCCGACGAGAATGACCTTGTTCACGGATGCCATGAGTTTCTCCTGTTGATTCCGTTACGGGCGGCGCGGCAATACACGGTTCGCGTTTCAGGGCCGGCGGGCCCGAGACCGGAACTGCGCCTCTGCCCGCCGCCGGGTGAGTTCTGGATGAGTTCGGGATGCGCCGTATTACGCTTTGCGCGGCGGCTGTTTCATCTTTGCGGCGATTATAAGCCAGCAAAAGACGAGCCCCGAACAAGTGAAGAACACGGCGCTCTGACCGTCCGCTTTCAGCAACCAGCCGCCGACCACCCCGCCCAGCGCAAGACCGATCGACTGCGTGGTGTTGTACACACCGGCGGCCGCGCCCTTGCGGGTTCCGGGCGCCAGCTTCGACACCAGCGAAGGCTGCGAAGCCTCGAGAATATTGAAGCCGAGAAAGTACACAAAAAGGATCGCCGCCACACTCAGAATCGTATGCGGAGCGACGCCCAATAACAACTGTCCGATCAGGATAAGAGCGATCGCCGACAGCAGCACGATTTTCATTTTGCCGCGCTTTTCCGCGGCGATGATCGCTGGCACCATCATCACGAACGAGAGGCCCATCACCGGCAAATACACTTTCCAGTGCGATGCTACCGGCAGGCCGCCGGCTTCGAGAATGCGCGGCACGACGAGGAACAATGCGGTTTGCGTCGCGTGCAGCACGAGCACGCCAAAATTCAGACGCAGCAACTCGACGTTGTGAAGCACTTCGGCGAACGGCGCGCGCACGTGCACCGGTTTCGGCGCATCGGGCACGATCCACAGCACCACGCCGACGGCCAGAATCGAGAAGATGCCGACCAGCGTGAACAGGCCGCTCATGCCGACCCACTGGAACACGATCGGCGCGCCGACAATCGCCACCGCGAACGACACGCCGATACTGCCGCCCACCATCGCCATCGCCTTGGTGCGATTTTCTTCGGCGGTCAGGTCGGCGATAAATGCGATCACCGCGGAAGACACCGCACCCATGCCCTGAATCACCCGGCCGACGATGATCCACGTCATATCGTGCGCGCCCGCCGCCACGAAGCTGCCGAGCGCGAAGATCAGGAGGCCGGTCGCAATGACCGGTTTGCGGCCGACCTTGTCGGAGACCCAGCCGTAGAAGATGTACAGCATGGACTGCGTCACGCCGTACGCGCCCAGCGCGATACCCACCAGCAGCACGTTGTCGCCGCCGGGAATGGTCTTCGCGTAGATCGAGAACACCGGCATGATCATGAACAGACCCAGCATGCGCAGCGCGAAGATCGCGGCAAGCGACACGGTCGCGCGCAGTTCAGGCGCGCTCATGCGTGAGGAAGTGGCGGACGGATTGGACATCGGGAGCGTTCTTTGAATGAGCTGGGCGGCACACCGCGGGCGGGCACAGCGGCAAGGCGGCCACGACCGCGCGGCTTGCCGCAGGACGGCGGGCCAGCATGCGGCGCGGCGTTGGGCGGGCGGACCGGCATTCCCGCTGACGCCTCACGGTGCCTTGTACTCGCGGAAAACGGCCCCAGTTAGACCCCTTGCCCGCGACGCTGGATCGCTGCCTTACAGCTCGCTTCGACGCCTCTTCAGGCTGTCAGGAAGCCGTAACGGCGGTCTTGAAAAGTCGTTATAGTAGCAGGTTTAGCCTCTTCCTCTTTCCGCCAGTTCATGGAATAAATCCGTGGAACAAATCCGTATTCGTGGGGCTCGCACCCACAACCTGAAGAACGTCAACCTCGACCTACCCCGTCACAAGCTCGTCGTCATCACGGGCCTTTCAGGCTCGGGCAAATCGTCGCTGGCGTTCGACACGCTCTATGCGGAAGGACAACGGCGCTACGTCGAAAGTCTCTCCGCCTATGCGCGCCAGTTCCTGCAATTGATGGAGAAGCCGGACGTCGATCTGATCGAAGGCCTGTCGCCGGCCATCTCGATCGAACAGAAAGCGACCTCGCACAATCCGCGTTCCACGGTCGGCACCGTCACCGAAATTCACGACTATCTGCGTCTGCTGTTCGCACGGGTCGGCACGCCCTACTGTCCGGACCACGAAATTCCGCTGGAAGCGCAAAGCGTCTCGCAAATGGTCGACGCGGCGCTCGCCCTGCCGGATGAAACGAAGCTGATGATCCTCGCGCCAGTGGTGGCGAACCGCAAAGGCGAGCACGTCGAACTGTTCGAGGAAATGCAGGCGCAAGGCTTTATCCGTTTCCGTGTGCGCTCGGGCGGTGGCACCGCCAATGAAGGCGTCGCGAAAATCTATGAAGTCGACTCGCTGCCCAAGCTGAAGAAGAACGACAAGCACACCATCGACGTGGTCGTGGACCGCCTGAAAGTGCGCCCCGACATGAAGCAGCGCCTCGCCGAATCGTTCGAAACCGCACTGCGTCTCGCCGACGGCCGCGCGATCGCGCTCGAAATGGATACGGACAAGGAGCATCTGTTCAGCTCGAAGTTCGCCTGCCCGATCTGCTCGTACTCGCTGCAGGAACTGGAGCCGCGCCTCTTCTCGTTCAACAATCCGATGGGCGCGTGCCCGGAATGCGACGGCCTCGGCCAGATCACCTTCTTCGATCCGAAGCGGGTGGTCGCGCATCCGTCGCTGTCGCTCGCGGCGGGCGCGGTGAAAGGCTGGGACCGGCGCAACCAGTTCTACTTCCAGATGCTGCAAAGTCTCGCGGCGTTTTACGAGTTCGATATCGACACCGCCGTCGAAGACCTGCCGGAGAAGGTCCGCAAGATCCTGCTGTTCGGCTCGGGCAAGCAGGAGATCCCGTTCTCGTATATCAACGAACGCGGCCGCACTTCGGTGCGCGAGCATGTATTCGAAGGGATCATCCCGAATCTGGAGCGGCGTTATCGCGAGACCGATTCGGTCGCGGTGCGCGAAGAGCTCGCCAAGTATCAGAACAACCAGCCCTGCCCGGCCTGCGCCGGCACGCGGCTGCGCCGCGAAGCGCGCTTCGTGCGGATCGGCACGGACGGCGACGCGCGCGGCATCTTCGAAATCAGCGGCTGGCCGTTGCGCGACGCGCTCGGCTATTTCCAGACGCTGCGTCTGGAAGGCTCGAAGCGCGAGATCGCCGACAAGGTGGTCAAGGAAATCGTCGCGCGGCTAATGTTCCTGAACAATGTCGGGCTGGACTATCTGTCGCTGGAGCGCAGCGCGGAAACGCTGTCGGGCGGCGAGGCGCAGCGGATTCGCCTCGCCTCGCAGATCGGCTCGGGCCTGACCGGCGTGATGTACGTGCTGGACGAACCGTCCATCGGCTTGCATCAGCGCGATAACGACCGGCTGATCGCCACGCTCAAGCATCTGCGCGACCTGGGCAATTCGGTGATCGTCGTCGAACACGACGAAGACATGATCCGCATGGCCGACTACGTGGTCGACATGGGACCGGGCGCGGGCGAACACGGCGGCATGGTGATCGCCGAAGGCACGCCCAAACAGGTGCAGGCGAACGCAGCGTCGATGACCGGGCAGTACATGTCCGGCGCGCGCAACATCGAGTTCCCGGACGAACGCAAGGCGCCGGACGAGCGGCGTCTGCGTATCGTCGAGGCATATGGCAACAATCTGAAGCATGTGTCGCTGGATCTGCCGGTCGGCTTGCTGACCTGCGTGACCGGCGTGTCCGGTTCGGGCAAGTCCACGCTCATCAACGACACGCTGTATCACGCGGTCGCGCATCACCTGTACGGTTCGGCCACGGAGCCGGCACCGTACGAGTCGATCGAGGGTCTCGAGCACTTCGACAAGGTGATCAACGTCGACCAGTCGCCGATCGGCCGCACGCCGCGCTCGAATCCGGCCACCTACACCGGACTCTTCACGCCGATCCGCGAACTGTTCGCGGGTGTGCCGGCGGCGAAGGAGCGCGGCTACGAAGCCGGCCGCTTCTCGTTCAACGTGAAGGGCGGCCGCTGCGAATCCTGCCAGGGCGACGGCGTGCTGAAGGTCGAGATGCACTTCCTGCCGGACGTGTACGTGCCGTGCGACGTCTGTCACGGCAAGCGCTACAACCGCGAAACGCTGGACGTTCAGTACAAAGGCAAGAACATCAGCGAAGTGCTCGACATGACGGTGGAGAACGCCTATGAGTTCTTCAAGCCGGTGCCGGTCGTCGCGCGCAAGCTGAAAACGTTGCTGGACGTCGGTCTGGGCTATATCCGGCTGGGCCAGTCGGCCACCACGCTCTCCGGCGGCGAAGCGCAGCGCGTCAAACTATCGTTGGAACTGAGCAAGCGTGATACCGGTCGCACTCTATACATACTTGACGAACCGACTACCGGCCTGCACTTTCACGACATCGCGCTGCTGCTCGAAGTGATTCACAGGTTGCGGGACCAGGGTAATACCGTCGTGATCATCGAGCATAATCTCGATGTAATAAAAACCGCGGACTGGATCATCGACCTCGGACCGGAAGGCGGAGCGGGCGGCGGACAGATCATTGCCCAAGGCACGCCGGAACAGGTGGCGAAGTCGAAAGCAAGTTTTACCGGTAAATACCTGGCGCCTCTGCTGAAACGCGCGGCCAGCAAAAAGTAACGCGGCACAACTCGGGTTGGGGACGGAATAAGCCATGACCAAGCGGAATCAGGCGAGCGAAGACGGGCAAGTGCAGGATCTGCGCCCACGCCCGGTCAGGCTGACTAGCGACATGAGCCTGCCGAGGTTGTCGGCAGTCGAAATCGGCAGTTACGTCGTGATGTTGTTCGGCATGTGGGCGGTCATCGAACTCAAACTGCTCGGCGCGTTGCTCGCCGGGCTGCTGGTGTTCCAGCTGGTCCACACCATCGCGCCGCGCATCGAGCGTCACATGTCGAGCAGGCGGGCACGCTGGCTCGCAGTGGTCATTCTCGCCACGGTGATCGTGGGCGCGCTGACGGGGCTCACGCTCGGCATCATCGAGCATTTCGAGAACGACGTGCCGAGCGTGCAGAAGCTGCTCGATCAGGCCATGCAGCTGATCGACCAGGCGCGCGGCCGGATTCCGCAATTCGTCGCCAACTATCTGCCAGTCGATACCGAGCAGATGAAGGCCAAGGCGGCGGAGCTGATGCAGACGCACGCCAACATGCTGCAGCAAAGCGGCAAGACCGCGGCGCGCGCGTTCACGCATATCCTGATCGGCATGATCATCGGCGCGATCATTGCGGTCGGCGCGCAAAAGCATATGCAGCGGCTGCCGCTGTCCACGGCCTTCGTCACGCGCGTGACACGTTTCGCCGATGCATTCCGCCGTATCGTGTTCGCCCAGGTGAAGATTTCCGCGATCAATGCGGTCTTCACGGGCATCTTCCTGCTGGTGATCCTGCCGATCTTCCACGACACGCTGCCGTTGTCGAAGACACTGGTGCTGGTCACGTTCATCGTCGGCCTGCTGCCGGTGGTCGGCAATCTGATCTCGAACACGATCATCGTCGCGGTGGCGCTCTCGGTGAGCTTTCCGGCGGCGGTCATGTCGCTCGTGTTCCTGATCCTGATTCACAAGCTCGAATACTTCCTGAACGCGCGCATTGTCGGCGGACAGATCGAGGCGCGCGCCTGGGAACTGCTGATCGCCATGCTCATCATGGAAGCGGCGTTCGGCATTCCCGGCGTGGTCGCGGCGCCGATCTTCTATGCGTACATCAAGCGGGAATTGATCTACTTGCGGCTGGTTTGAGCCGGCAGGCGGAGCGGCCAGGCGAACCAGAGCGGCACTTCGGTGCCGCTTTTTTCATGCTCAGAAGTCGATGCGCGCATTCAGCGACAACGTGCGCGGATCGCCCGGCGTCACATAATCCGCGTATTGATACTCCCAATAGCGGCGATTGAGCAGGTTGTCGATCGCCGCGCGGAACGTCACATCGTAGCCGCCTATACGCGTGGCGTAGCTCGCACCGAGATTGACGAGCATGTAGCCGGGCGCATCCAGATTGCCTGCCGGACGTATGCCGGTGTTGCCGGTGAACTTCGCGTCGGCGCCGATGCGCAGCCCCGGCACATACGGCACCGAGTAGGTTGCGTGACCCGCCACCACGAACTGCGGCGCGCCGGCCACACGGTTACCGTTATTGGCCGCGCCCTTCTCGTACCTGGTGTTGATCCACATGAGATCGCCGCCGACGTTCCAGCTCGCGCCGAGGCGCACGTCGCCGCCGAGCTCCACGCCCTGGAAAATCGACTCGCCGTCCTGCGTATAGACGTTGGCGCTGTTCGCGTAAGCCGAGCCGCGTTCGATCCGGAATAGCGCGGCCGTCGCGCTCCAGTGCTCATGCTCGCTCTTGATGCCGACTTCGTACTGCTTGCTGCGCAACGGCTTGAGCAGTTCACCGCGGTTCGCGTACGTGTCGCCCACCACGGTGCCCGCTTCCAGCGACTCGACGTAGCTCGTGTACAGCGTCGTGGTCGGCGCGAGCTTGAACATCAGTGCCACCGTCGGCGTCACGACGCCGTTCTGGCTATAAGTCGACGTGGTCGCCCCAGTGGTGGAATAGCCGTGCTGCTCGTAGTTCGTGTAACGCACGCCGCCGAGTACCGACCAGCGTTGCGTCAACTGGATCGTATCGTTCGCGAACAGCGCTTTTTGCGTGATGTCGCTGTCGCGATAGGTGTAGTAGTTCGGCACGCTGTAGAAGGTATTGGTGTTCGGCTGATAGAGGTTGCCGCTACCGATGTCACCAAAGAAACTGTTCGCGCCGTAGTCGTTCGTTTGACGCTGATACGCCGCGCCGATCACGAGCTGGTGCTGGAACGGTCCCGTCTTCACGCTGCCTTGCGCCGACACTTGCCACAAGCTCAACTGATGCCCTTCCTTGCCGGCGAAGCGGCTGTCGGTGTAATCGCCGGCGCTGTTCTGAAGGTAATAGGTGCTCTCGTTGCGATCACGTGAGCTTTTGCTGTAGCTGTAGTTCGCATTCAGCGTCCAGTCCGGGCCCAGGTTGTACTGGAAGCCCGCGGTATAGAGCTGGACGTTCGTGTTCAGATGCTGGTCGGGACCGGAGAGGTCGCCGGTGCCGCCGCTCATCGTATGCGGCAGGACTGTGCCCGGATATTGCGCCGTCGAGATCGCGCCGGTAATGCCGCTCGAATGACGCTCCTGATACAGCGCGCCGAATGTGGCCGTGAGGTCGCGGGTGATACGCGCGTCGAGCGCGACCGACACCGAGTCGCGCCGCACGTTGCCGTCGTTATACGTCTTGCCTTCTTCGTGCGTCGCGTTCAGACGGTAGCCGAACATGCCGGCCGGACCGACGCGGCCGCCGAGATCCGCATGTTCGGTCCACACGCCGTCGGTGAAATAGCCGATGTCGACGCTGCGCACCGGCGTCGTCGAGACCGGCGGCTTTTTCGTCACGTAGTTGACCACGCCGCCCGGGGCGCCGAAGCCGTACATGAATCCGGTCAGCCCCTTGAGCAGTTCCACTTTCTCGAGCTGTTCGTACGGCATCGTGATGCCGTAACTGTTGAACGGCATGCCGTCGATCTTGAAGCCCGACTGCCAGTCGAGCTGCATGCCGCGCACCGTCAGATAGGTGGCCCATGCGTTGTAGGCGTTGCCGTTGTCGGAGACGGAAGCGTCGGTGGCGAACACGTCGCCGAGTTTGGACGGCTGGCGATCCTGCAGGTCTTCACTCGTAACTACAGTGGTCGAGAACGGCGTGTCGAGTTGGGAACGCGTGCCGAGCGCACCGCTGCTGACGTCTTCCTTCAGATGCTGCGCGGTGTCTTGCGCCGCCGTGACCTTGACGGCCGGCAGCGCTTCTTCGCCGGCCGGCTCCGACACCGGCGTACCCGACGCCTGCTGTGCCCACGCCGCATGACTCGCGGCAAATGCCAGACACGCCGCCCATTGCAATGGTCGCACTGTCATTCTTTTCTTCGGCGCTCGCAGGCCGTTTTCTACGTTCATCGCTGATCCCCGCAGTCCCTGAATCCTCAATCAAATGAGAATAATTCCCATTCACCGAGCCGCGATGATGCCGAAGATTTATGCGAATTGTAAACTTTGATATGCGACATTTTGTCGCATGTGCTTGCCCTATCTGTGAGGAAAGCCTTGCTGGCCGGACCTCCTGGAAAAACGCAAGGCTTGGGGAGTGTTGCGTCGCTACGCCGCACTTACGACAAACTTGCAGCGCGTGGCATGATTCCATAAGATGCGAACAATTCCCATTTACATCAAGCCTCTGTCGTGACACGCCATTCGAATTCCGCTCCGTCGGCTCGCCCATGAGGCGGCAGCTCGTCCGCCTGCATCGCTGGTTCGGTGTTGCCACAGCGCTATTTCTGTTCATCGCCGGCCTCACCGGCGCGGTCATCGCGTGGGACCATGAGCTCGATGCGGCGCTGAACCCGTCGTTCTTCAAGGCGCGCACCGCCGGCACGGCGCTGTCGGGCCTGGAACTGGCGCGCCGCGTGGAAGCCGCCGATCCGCGTCTGCAGGTGACCTATCTGCCGCTCGCGGCCGAACCGGGCCACACGCTGCAAATGATGGTGCTGCCGCGTACCGACCCGGCCACGCGGCAACCCTATCCGCTCGACTTCAATCAGATCGCCGTCGACCCCGCCACCGGCGAAATCCAGGGGCGCCGCGAATGGGGCGCCGTCTCGCTCGCGCGGCTCAATCTGATCCCGTTCATCTACAAGCTCCACTACACACTGCAACTGCCCTTCACGAGCGGCGTCGATATCGGTACGTGGCTGATGGGGATCGTCGGCATCGTCTGGCTGTTCGACAGCGTGATCGCGCTGTGGCTGTCGTTTCCGAGCGCCAAGGTGTGGCGCAAGTCGTTCGCGTTCCGCTTTGGGCGCGGCGGCTATGCGCTCACTTTCGATCTGCACCGCTCAGGCGGCGTATGGATCTGGGGCCTGCTGATGATCGTTGCGCTGACATCGATATCGATGAATCTTTCAGCGCCGGTGGTGCGCCCCATCGTGTCGCTGTTCTCGAAGCTCACGCCGGATCCGGTCAACAACCCTGAAATCCGCCGCGCGCCGCAACCCGGCGACACGGTGTTGAGCCGCGAGCGCATCGTGCAATTGGCCGAGCAGGCCGGCAAAGCGCGGAACCTCGGCGTCGCGCCGGGCGGCATCTACTACGCTGAATTCATGCATGCGTATGGCGTCGGTTTCTACGCGACCGGCAATGACCACGGCGACATCGGTCTCGGCAATCCGTGGATGTATTGGGACGCGGCCACCGGCAGGCAGCTCGCCGCGCAGATCCCCGGCAAGGGCACGGCGGGCGACGTCTTCCTGCAGGTGCAATTCCCGCTGCACTCGGGACGTATCCTCGGTCTCGGCGGACGGATTCTGATTAGTGCAGTCGGCGTTGCGGTCGCCGTGCTGAGCGCGACCGGACTGCTGATCTGGCTAAAGAAGCTGAACGCGCGCCGCCGTTCCGCGCAAAACGCGGGTGCCGCGCGGGATGCGGGCCGGTCCGCGGCGCGACCCTAGTTGGCAAAATGGCGGCGCCGGAGTGATCCGGCCGCCGCCATTTGCCCTCAACCCTCTACTGCAAAGCGATCAACCGCTTTAGCGAAACACCACCGTCTTGCTGCCGTTCAATACGACGCGATGCTCCACGTGCCACTTCACCGCGCGCGCGAGCGTCACGCATTCGACGTCGCGGCCGATCGCCGTCAATTGCTCCGGCGTCATGCTGTGGTCGACGCGCTCCACTTCCTGCTCGATGATCGGACCTTCGTCGAGATCCGTCGTCACGTAATGGGCCGTCGCGCCGATCAGCTTCACACCGCGGTCGAACGCCTGGTAATACGGCTTCGCACCCTTGAAGCTCGGCAGGAACGAGTGATGAATGTTGATCGCGCGGCCGGCCAGCGCTTCGCACAGCTTCGGCGACAGAATCTGCATGTAGCGCGCGAGCACCACGAGGTCGGCTTGATGCTCGTCGATCACTTCGAGCACGCGCGCTTCCTGTGCGGCTTTCGCGTCGGGCGTGGCGCCCATCAGCGGGAAGTGATGGAACGGAATGTCGTAGCTGGCGGCGAGTTGATAGAACTCCTTGTGGTTCGAGATGATCGCCGCAATCTCGATACCCAGCTGGCCGGTGCGGTAACGGAACAGCAGATCGTTCAGACAATGGCCGATCTTTGACACCATGATCACCACGCGCGGCTTGACCGACGCGTCGTGCAACTCCCAGCGCATGCCGAACTGTTCTGCGAGCGTCGCGAACGACGTGCGCAACGCCTCCAGACCCGGATCGCCGCCCACCTGCTGAAAATGCACGCGCATGAAGAACTCGCCCGTGCGGCTGTCGCCGAACTGCGCGGAGTCGAGAATGTTGCTGCCCCGCTCGAACAGAAAGCCCGACACGGCGTGAACGATGCCGGGCCGGTCGGCGCACGACAGTTTGAGGATAAAGCTGTGATCGGTCGACATGACCTGGGTGACTCCCTTCTTCAATGCGTGGTTTGTTCAGTGTGCATGGTTCGATGCAGCGCGTTTCGGCAAGTTCGTTGCATGCGCACCTTTACGGCGGTCAGGCGAACACCGGCGGCACGAACAGAACCTCTATCCCGGCGCATGCGTCTTCATCGATCCAGCGGCGGCGCAACAGGCAATCCAGCGTGGCCAGGCTCGCGTCGACCGTCATCGCGCCCTCCTCGATCCAGCGCGCCACTTCGTCGATGCGCGCGAGCCGGTGCTCGCCCACTTCGCCGTCCTGATTGCGCGGCGCGAAATCCGCCGGCAGCGCGAGGTCGTAGATGAAAATCTGCTCGGCCTGCGTGCCTTCCGGCAACGACTGCAGCACATGCGCGGTGCGGCCGGCCACGGCGCGGGCGGCGATCTCCTCGGGAATGCCGGCTTCTTCCCAGCACTCCTTGATGATCGTCGCCTCGACACCAAAGCCCCAGCCAATCCCCCCTGCCACGACATTGTCGAGCATGCCCGGGTCGGTCGCCTTGGTGTCGCTGCGGCGCGCGATCCACAATTGCGGTGCGCCATCTACGTATTCTACGACGCCGTTCAGATGCACCGCGTAGGTCATCGTGCCGAAGAAGCGCGAAGCCGCGCGTTCGATATACGCGAGCGGCGGCGCATCGAACGCATTGCGGATCGCGTAGGTTTCGTTGCGCCAGCCCGGAATGCGGCCTTCGGCGGCGAGCGCGCCGATCACGGAACCGAGCGCGGCGCTGCGCAAATCCACCGTATTGAACGTGGGCGTCAGCGTCACACGGGCATTGTCCAGGTCGAACACGTCGGGCCAGCGCGCGAGTGACGGCACGTCGCTCGCGCGGATCCAGCCGACCTGTCCGGTGTCGATCCAGAACGGCACGTGGGCCTGCACGTCGAAGCGGCGCGCGGCGGTGATGCAAGGCAAAGTCATGTAAAGCTCCAAACTGTTCGCGGTCCTGGCGGGTGAGCACTGCTCGGTGGGCATAAAGAACGAGTTCACAGCGGATTGACCGCCAATGATCAATGCCCTTCGAATCCGGTCACCGTATAGAGCGCCAGGCCACCGTCACGCAGCAGCTTCGAGCCGCCGAGTTCGGGCAGATCGATAATCGCCGCGCCTTCCACCACGACCGCGCCGAGCCGTTCGAGCAGGATCTTGCCGGCCATCATCGTGCCGCCCGTGGCGATCAGGTCGTCGATGATGACCACGCGGTCGCCCGGCTTGCAGGCGTCTTCGTGAATCTCGACGGTTGCGCAGCCGTATTCGAGCTCATAGGATTGCGCGAGCCGGTTGTAGGGCAGCTTGCCCGCCTTGCGGATCGGAATGAAGCCGAGGTTCAGTTCATACGCGAGAATCGGCCCGATAATGAAACCGCGCGCATCCAGCCCGGCAATGTAGTCGAGCTTCGCCTCGATATAGCGCTGTACGAACAGATCGATCAGCACGCGCAGCGACTTCGGCTCCTGCAGGAGCGGTGTGATATCGCGGAACTGCACGCCCGGCTCCGGCCAGTCAGGCACGGTGCGAATGTGGCTTTTGATGTAATCGGCCGCATCGAGCGGCGCGCTCGGAAGCGCGTTGGACATGATGTCTCCGGATGGACCTCGACAGGTCCGATGAAAAACCAAACCAGGACGCCACGGCAGGAACGCGCCCCGCCGGGGTACAGGCGCTAGGCGGCGGCGCCCGCGCGCCGATGCTTCGAGAGCCGTTCCTCGGCCTCCGCCAGCTGTTCGGGCAAACCGCGCAACACCACGATATCGCTCGAGCGCAGCTTGGTGGACGGATCCGGCTCGACGCCGCGAATGCCGTGCCGGCGAATCGCCGTCACTTCGACGCCCACCTCGAAAAGGCCTAGTTCCGCGAGCGTGCGGCCCACGGCGTCCGAGTTTTCGTCGACCGGCACCGATTGTAGCCGCACCTGTTCGTGACCGTCGTCGTCGTCCACGTCGTCGGCGCCATGGAAATAGCCGCGCAGCAGCGCGTAGCGCTCATCGCGCATTTCCTCGACCCGGCGCACCACCCGCCGCATCGGCACGCCCATCACCACGAGCGTGTGCGAGGCGAGCATCAGACTGCCTTCGACGATTTCCGGAATCACTTCGGTCGCTCCCGCGGCCAGCAGCTTTTCCAGATCGGAGTCGTCGACGGTACGGACGATGACCGGCAGCGTGGGTTCCAGTTCGTGAATGTTGTGCAGCACGCGCAGTGCCGACGGCGTGTTCGCGTAGGTGATCGCAATGGCGGCCGCGCGGTGGATACCGGCGGCGAGCAGCGACTCGCGGCGCCCGGCGTCGCCGAATACGACCGACTCGCCCGCCGCCGCCGCCGCCGCGACGCGGTCGGGATCCAGGTCCAGCGCGACGTACGACAACCCTTCGTGCTCCAGCATGCGCGCCAGATTCTGCCCGGCCCGGCCATAGCCGCAAATGATCACGTGGCCGCTCTGTTTCAGGCTCTGCGTGGCGATGCGCGTCATCTGCAACGACTGCATCATCCATTCAGTCGACGACAGGCGCAGCACGATGCGGTCCGCGTTCTGGATCAGGAACGGCGCGGCCAGCATGGACAGCAGCATGGCGGCGAGAATCGCCTGCAGCAGGGTGGCGTCGACGAGATGCTTGTCGAGAATCAGATTCAGCAGCACGAAGCCGAACTCGCCCGCTTGCGCGAGGCCGATGCCGGTGCGCATCGCGACGCCCGGCGACGCGCCGAAGAGCCGCGAGAGGCCCGTCACCATGACTGCTTTCAGCAGGATCGGCCCAACCAGGAAGCCGAGCACGATCAGCGGATGCTCCCAGATCACACGCGGATTGAGCAGCATGCCGGTGGTGATGAAGAAGAGCCCGAGCAGCACGTCGCGAAACGGCTTGATATCTTCTTCCACCTGATGCCGGTAAGGCGTCTCGGCGATCAACATGCCGGCGATGAACGCGCCGAGCGCGAGCGACAACCCGAACTTGTCGGTGATGAACGCGCAACCGAGCGTCACCAGCAACAGGTTCAGAATGAACAATTCCTGCGAACGGCGCCGTGCCACCACGTTGAACCAGCGCGTCATGAAGCGCTGCCCGACGATCAGCAGCAGCGACAGCGCCACGACGATCTTGATGGCCGCCACGCCGAGCGAGCTCACGAGATCCCTGGAACTGCCGCCCAGCGCCGCGATGATGATCAGCAGCGGCACCACCGCCAGATCCTGGAACAGCAGCACACCGAAGATATTGCGGCCGTGCTCGGTCTCGATCTCGAGCCGCTCCGCCAGCATCTTGCTGACGATCGCCGTCGACGACATGGCGAGCGCGCCGCCCAGCGCCACGCTCGCCTGCCACGTGATATGCACCCAGCGCTCCAGCACGAAGCCGAGCGTGACCGCCACCGCGATCGTGCCGAGCACCTGCAGCAGGCCGAGACCGAACACGAGGCGGCGCATGGAACGCAGCTTGGCGAGCGAGAACTCCAGCCCGATCGAAAACATCAGGAACACGACGCCGAATTCCGCCAGGTTCTGCGCGCCCGCCGAGTCGGGAATCAAACCGAACGCATGCGGCCCGACGACGATGCCCACCGTCAGATAGCCGAGCATTGGCGGAAGATTCAGAAAGCGAAAGGTCACCACGCCCGCTACCGATGCCAGCAGCAGGAACAGCGTCATTTCGAGCGGGGAAATCATCGGCAAAAACGCATGGGTAAAGCGTCCTCGTTCGTCAGCGGAACCGCGCACGCCAAACGCCGTGCGACAAGGTTGAGGGGCCGTTAAAGTCAGCAATAAAGACAGCGGCTTGGCACAGCAGGCCCGGCGCGGCGAACAGGCGCCTTTGCTATACTTCGCGAATGATAGCGAAAATCAATGGCGACCGGGCACTCGCGCTCGCTCGCGACGTGCTCGACATCGAAGCGGACGCCGTGCGCGCGCTTCGCGATCAACTCGACGACGGCTTCGTCGGGGCGGTCGACTTCATCCTGGGTTGCCGCGGGCGCGTAGTCGTTTCCGGCATCGGCAAATCCGGCCACGTGGCCCGCAAGCTCGCGGCCACGCTCGCCAGCACCGGCACGCCGGCGTTCTTCGTGCACCCCGCAGAAGCCAGTCATGGCGACCTCGGCATGGTCACCGCCGAAGACGTGTTCATCGCGCTGTCCAACTCCGGTGAAACCGAAGAACTGATGGCGATCCTGCCGCTCATCAAGCGGCTCGGCGCGAAGCTGATTGCAATGACAGGCCGTCCGTCTTCGAGTCTCGCACAACTGGCCGACGTGCACCTGAATTCCGGCGTGGCGAAAGAGGCCTGCCCGATGAACCTCGCGCCCACCGCCAGCACGACCGCCGCGCTCGCGCTCGGCGACGCGCTCGCGCTCGCGGTGCTCGACGCGCGTGGCTTCGGCCGCGACGACTTTGCCCGCTCGCATCCGGGCGGCGCGCTCGGCCGGCGTCTGCTCACTTATGTACGCGACGTGATGCGCACCGGCGACGATCTGCCGAAGGTCACACCTGAGGCCACCGTGCGCGACGCGCTGTTCCAGTTGACCGCCAAGCGCATGGGCATGACCGCGATCGTCGATCACGACGACCACGTGGCCGGCATTTTCACCGACGGCGACCTGCGCCGCGTGCTCGAACGCGACGGCGATTTCCGTCAGTTGCCGATCTCCTCCGTGATGACCGCCGGCCCGCGCACCATCGGCCCGGATCAACTGGCGGTCGAAGCCGTGGAACTGATGGAGCGCCACCGCATCAATCAGATGCTGGTCGTCGACGAAGCAGGCAAGCTGATCGGCGCACTCAACATGCACGACCTGTTCTCGAAGAAGGTGATCTGATGGCCCTCGCCCCTGCTACCGCGACCGAGCGCGCAAGCCGCGTCAAGCTGATGATTTTCGACGTCGACGGCGTGCTGACCGACGGCGGCCTGCTGTTCACGGCGGAAGGCGACACGATGAAGGGCTTCAATTCGATGGACGGCCACGGCATGAAGCTGCTGCGCCAGGCCGGCATCGAAACGGCGATCATCACCGGGCGCAAGTCGGGCATCGTGGCGGCACGGGCGAAGGAAATGAACATCACGCACGTCTATCAGGGCGTGCAGGACAAACCCCAGGCGTTCGCGGACCTGCTGCAGCAAACCGGCATGACGGCGGGAGAATGCGGCTATATGGGCGACGACTGGGTCGATCTCGGCGTGATGCTGAAGGTCGGCTTTGCGGCGGCGCCGGCCAACTCGCATCCTGAAGTGATCGCGCGGGCCCATTGGGTCAGCGAAGCGCGCGGCGGCCACGGCGCGGCGCGCGAAGTCTGCGACACGCTGCTGCGTGCACAACATAAGTATGAGGCGTTGCTGGCGGCCGCCTGTAGCGGCGAACAGCGGGGCCTCGTCGGATGAACCAGTTTCGCCTGACTTCGCTGATTCCGCTGGTCGCGATGGCCGCGCTCGCCGGTATCACGTGGTGGCTGCTGCAAGCTACCCTGCCCCGGCAGAACGAAGGCGTGGTGCGTCCCAAGGAACACACGCCGGACTACTTCGCCGACAACTTCTCGATTTCCGAACTCGACCAGTCGGGCTCGACGCAATACCGGCTGACCGCCCAGTCGCTGATCCACTACGAAGACGACGAACTGAGCGACCTCGTCAAGCCGGCCATGCGCGCGTTCCAGCCCGGCAAGCCGATCGTCACCGCAACCGGCGACACCGGCAAGGTGAACGGCGACGCGTCCATCGTCGATCTGTACGACAACGCGCGCATCCTGCGGGCGCCCGGCTACGGAGATCCGCAGATGCAGGCGGATTCCCAGCATTTTAGGGTGCTGGTCAACGACGATGTGATCGAGACCGAAAAGCCGGTTAAACTTCAGCGCGGCATGTCGGTGATGACTGCCAGCGGCATGAACTACAACAACGTCACCCGGGTGATGCAGCTGTTCGGCAACGTAAAAGGCTCGATCGCCCCGTCCGAAGCAGGCGGCAGCTCGCCCAAGCAACCCGGGTAATCCATTCCAGGCGTGACTGCATGAACGAATCGTTCCCCCGTTTTGACACCGGCCGCTCGCGCTCCCTGTCCGCGTGCCGCGCCGGACTCGCCGCGCTGATCGTCGCGCTGCCTCTCGCCGGCTTCGCGCCGCTCGCGCACGCGGACCGCGCCGACAAGGACAAGCCGCTGAACATCGAAGCGGACAACATGACTTACGACGACCTCAAGCAGGTCAACATCTTCACGGGCCATGTGGTTGCGACCAAAGGCACGATCGTGATCAAGGCCGACCGCGTCGAAGTGACGCAAGACCCGCAGGGCTATCAGTACGCCACCGGCACGTCGAGCGGCGGCAATCTGTCGTATTTCCGCCAGAAGCGCGAAGGCCTCGACGAATACATCGAAGGCACGGCCATTCGTATCGACTACGACGGCAAGCAGGATCTGACCACGCTCACCACCAACGCCACGGTGAAACGCCTGCAAGGCCTCTCCACGGTGATGGACCAGGTGCACGGCAGCGTCATTACGTATGACGGCCAGAGCGACTTCTATACCGCGAAGGCAGGCAAGGACGTCGCCGGCCCCGGCAACCCCACCGGTCGAGTACGCGCCATGCTGGCGCCGCGCAACGGCGGCGCTGCGCCGCTGAACGGCGCATCGGCCACGCTCGCGCCGTCCACGACGATCCAGGGAGCGCCGAACCAGTGAGCACCTCTGCGTCTCTCCCCAATCGCAAGCCCGCCGGCACCAGTAGTTCACTGGTGGTGCGCAACCTGAAAAAGCGTTACGGTTCGCGCACGGTCGTCAAAGACGTGTCGCTCGACGTGAAAAGCGGCGAAGTGGTCGGTCTGCTCGGCCCCAACGGCGCGGGCAAGACCACCTCGTTCTATATGATCGTCGGCCTCGTGCCGCTCGACGCCGGTGAAATCGATC
Source organism: Paraburkholderia dioscoreae (assembly GCF_902459535.1). Taxonomy (NCBI): domain Bacteria; kingdom Pseudomonadati; phylum Pseudomonadota; class Betaproteobacteria; order Burkholderiales; family Burkholderiaceae; genus Paraburkholderia; species Paraburkholderia dioscoreae. The sequence continues at coordinate 419,787 of NZ_LR699553.1, read as the reverse complement.
TGGACGGTAAGTCGATCAGCCTGCTGCCTATCCACAAGCGCGCTTCGCTTGGGCTCTCGTATCTGCCACAGGAAGCTTCGGTGTTCCGCAAGCTCAGCGTCGAAGAAAACATTCGCGCGGTGCTGGAATTGCAGCACGAAGACAACGGCAAGCGGCTCAGCAAGGACACCATCACGAGCCGCACGGAAGCCTTGCTCGACGAATTGCAGATTGCGCACTTGCGCGCGAATCCGGCGCTGTCGCTCTCGGGCGGCGAGCGCCGCCGGGTCGAAATTGCCCGGGCACTGGCCACCAATCCGAGCTTTATTCTGCTCGACGAACCGTTCGCCGGCGTCGACCCGATCGCCGTGCTGGAAATCCAGAAGATCGTCAAGTTTCTGAAGCAGCGCAATATCGGCGTGCTGATTACCGACCACAACGTGCGCGAAACGCTCGGCATCTGCGATCACGCGTATATCATCAGCGACGGCAGTGTGCTGGCGGCCGGCGCACCGGGCGAAATCATCGAAAACGAAAGCGTGCGGCGCGTCTATCTGGGCGAGCACTTCCGCATGTAAGCGCACAAAGGATTGCCGGCTGTGCGAGCGCGCACCCGCCGGCTCCTTGTGCGGCAACCGCACACCCCGTTTTGACCCGGGCCGCTTCGCGCCCAGCGCCGCCTGAAGGAACTCATGCAGGGCGCACGCGAGAGGCGCACGTGTAATTGCGAATGTCGCAATGTATCGCGGTCGTGGCAAACTCTCTACAATGAATCTCAACTTGCCATGAAAGCCAGCCTCCAACTCCGCCTATCGCAGCATCTTGCGCTGACGCCGCAACTGCAGCAGTCCATCCGGCTGCTTCAGTTGTCTACGCTCGAATTGCAGCAGGAAGTCGCAATGGCGATCTCGCAGAATCCGCTCCTCGAGAACGAGGACGATTGGATCGCGAGCCCGCTGCGCGTGGCGGCCGACGGCTCGCTGATCGCCCAGGCGCCCAATTCTTCCGCTCCGCCCGACCAGATGGGCGGCAGCACGTCGTCATCGTCCAGCAGCAGCAGCGAGCGCGCCGAGAACGGCGAGCCGCAGGGCGTGGACGAATACAACGGCCTCGCGGGCGACAGTAACGGCGACGCGTCGCAATGGAATCTCGACGACTACGGCCGCTCGGGCAACGCCTCGGACGACGACGACCTGCCGCCGCTGCAAATCCACGAATCGAGCACCTCGCTGCGCGATCACCTGATGGCGCAATTGCGCGTCACCCAGGCGAGTCCGCGCGACCGCGCGCTGGTCACCTTCCTGATCGAATCGCTCGACGACGACGGCTACCTTGCCGCCACACTCGAAGAAGTGCTGGCCGACCTGCCCGAAGAGCTCGAAGTGGATCTCGACGAACTGAATGCCGCGCTTGCGCTGCTGCATAGCTTCGACCCGGCCGGGGTCGGCGCGCGCTCCGCGTCGGAATGTCTCAAGCTGCAATTGCTGCGGCTCGATGCCTCACCTACCCGCACGCTCGCGCTCGAAATCGTTGCGCACCACCTGGAATTGCTCGCGGCGCGCGACTTCACGCGTCTGCGCAAGCATCTGAAGGCCAACGACGACGATCTGCGCGACGCACACGTGCTGATCCGCTCGCTCGAACCGTTCCCCGGCGCCGCCTACGGCAAGGCCGAAGCGGACTATGTCGTGCCGGACATCATGGTGCGTAAAACGGCACAGGGCTGGCAGGCCGAGCTGAACCCCGAAGTCGTGCCGAAGCTGCGTATCAACCATCTTTACGCGAATATTCTGCGCAATAACCGGGGCGACCCGGGCAGCGGTTCGTTGCGCCAGCAACTGCAGGAAGCGCGCTGGCTGATCAAAAATATCCAGCAGCGTTTCGAGACGATCCTCAGAGTGGCGCAAGCTATTGTGGAGCGTCAAAAGAGCTTTTTTGTGCACGGCGAAATTGCCATGCGCCCCTTGGTTTTGCGGGAAATTGCTGATACGCTGGGCCTACACGAGTCAACTGTCTCGCGTGTGACAACCGGTAAATACATGCTGACCCCATTCGGGACGCTTGAATTTAAGTACTTCTTCGGATCACACGTTTCGACTGACACGGGCGGCGCGGCGTCTTCAACGGCGATCCGTGCGCTCATCAAGCAACTGATAGGAGCGGAAAACCCGAAATCTCCTCTTTCAGACAGCCGCATAGCCGAACTGCTGGCGGAACAGGGCTTCGTGGTCGCACGGCGTACCGTCGCGAAATATCGTGAAGCGCTCAAGATTCCGGCAGTCAACCTGCGCAAGTCTTTATAGCGCGCCCCCAAAGCTGTTGCTTCGCGCCAGCCCCTCAAGGGGCAAGACAACTTGGGGCGGCCCGGCGTTTGTCTTGAGCCCGTCGCCTTCCGTGGCGGGCATTTACCGGCCGCTCCGCAGTTGGCGGACAGGCCGGCCGATGCGACCTGCCAGAAGTCAGTCACCGGGGGGCGACTCAGGCAAGCCGACAGATCGACCGGACCTTCGTCATCGTGCGGAACAAGCGGCCATTAGCTTGGAGAAGCACTATGAATCTGCAGATCAGTGGACACCACCTCGAAGTAACGCCTGCGTTGCGCGAATACGTGATCACCAAACTGGATAGGGTGCTAAGACATTTCGATCAGGTCATCGACGGCAGTGTGGTCCTCTCGGTCGACAACAACCACAAGGAAAAGGAAAAGCGTCAAAAGGTTGAAATCAACCTGCATCTCAAGGGCAAGGATCTCTTTGTCGAGAGCTGTGACAGCGACCTGTACGCTGCGATCGATCTGATGATCGACAAGCTCGACCGGCAAGTCATTCGCCACAAGGATCGCCTGCAAGGCCATGCGCATGAGGCGATCAAGTATCAACCGGCGCCGCAACTCGACGTGCCGCCGCAATAAGGGAAATCAGAAGGTTCTCTTCCGCAGATCTTCGTTTTCCCTTAGCCAGCGAAACCGCCCGAAACCGGGCGGTTTTTTGTTTCCGGGCGCCGTTGCCCCCACGGCGGCGCAGCATATGCCCATGCCTGAACGAACTCACTGCGCATTGATGGCGCGTCGCACCATCCGTGGCTGCCCTGTTCTATAATGTTCCGGTTACCATCGGGGTCAAAGTTAGCTCAAGCGGAAAATCGGTCGGCCGGAGTCCTGTGTTTTTGGACTTACACGCTCGCCGTCGTGAGCATCAAACGAATGGAACGCCACTCAAATGCCCCTGCGAGGAGAACCCAGGCCACGTTTTCGCCTGTCAACATGAATCGTTTAGCCAAATTTCTTCCCCTCGAGAACGTCGTCGTCGGTCTATCGGTCACCAGCAAGAAACGCGTGTTCGAGCAAGCGGGCCTGATCTTCGAGAACCAGAACGGCATCGCCCGTAGCACGGTCACTGACAATCTGTTCGCGCGTGAGCGCCTCGGATCGACGGGCCTTGGCGAAGGCGTGGCGATTCCGCATGGCCGGATCAAAGGCTTGAAGCAGCCGCTCGCCGCATTCGTCCGCCTTGCCGAACCCATTCCCTTCGAATCGCCCGACGGTCAGCCGGTCTCGCTGCTCATCTTCCTGCTCGTGCCTGAACAGGCCACTCAGCAACACCTCGAAATCCTTTCGGAAATCGCCCAGTTGCTGTCCGATCGCGAAACCCGCGAGCGCCTGCACACGGAACAGGACCGCGAAACGTTGCATCGCCTGCTCACTCAGTGGCAACCTTGATGCATCGGCGGTTATCCGCACGCCGGTTATCCGCCCGGTCATCAACCCGCATGCGGATACAGTCCGGCAACGCAAACGGCCCGCGCTAGCGCGGCCGTCATGTTGCCCGGCAAGCGGCCCACACTGGAGTCACTGACTCATGGATACGTCCAGCATCAACGCCCAGAGCATTTTCGACGATAACGCCGCCACGCTGAAGCTCAGCTGGTTGACGGGGCATGAAGGCTGGGAGCGCGGCTTTTCCTCGGAATCGGTCGCCAATGCCACGTCGAGCGCCGACCTCGTCGGCCACCTGAACCTGATCCACCCGAACCGGATCCAGGTGCTCGGCGACGCCGAAATCGACTACTACAAGCGCCAAACCGACGAAGACCGCTCGCGCCACATGGCCGAGCTGATCGCGTTGGAACCGCCGTTTCTGGTGGTGGCGGGCGGCGTTGCCGCGCCGCCGGAGCTGGTGCTGCGCTGCACGCGCTCGTCCACGCCGCTATTCACCACGCCGATGTCCGCCGCCGCGGTGATCGACAGCCTGCGCCTCTACATGTCGCGCATTCTCGCGCCGCGCGCCACGTTGCACGGCGTGTTTCTCGACATCCTCGGCATGGGCGTGCTGCTCACCGGGGACTCGGGCCTCGGCAAGAGCGAACTCGGGCTGGAGCTGATCAGCCGCGGCCACGGTCTCGTGGCCGACGACGCAGTGGACTTCGTGCGCCTCGGTCCCGACTTCGTCGAAGGGCGTTGCCCGCCGCTGCTGCAAAACCTGCTGGAAGTGCGCGGCCTCGGCCTGCTGGACATCAAGACGATTTTCGGCGAAACCGCGGTACGCCGGAAAATGAAGCTCAAGCTGATCGTGCAACTGGTCCGCCGTCCCGATGGCGAATTCCAGCGGCTGCCGCTGGAGAGCCAGACTGTGGACGTGCTCGGCTTGCCCATCAGCAAAGTCACGATTCAGGTGGCTGCCGGCCGAAACCTCGCCGTGCTGGTCGAAGCCGCCGTGCGCAATACGATCCTGCAACTGCGCGGCATCGACACGCTGCGCGACTTCATGGATCGCCAGCGCCTCGCGATGCAAGACCCCGACAGCCAGTTTCCGGGCAAACTGATCTGAGTCGATAAGACCATGCCGTGACTGCGGCCAGCGGCGGGTGCGGGTACGCGCATGGGGACCAGATGCTATGATGAAATCTACGGTTTCGACGACTCCATGCGCATAATCCTGATCACCGGTATATCCGGCTCCGGCAAATCAGTTGCCCTGAACGCGCTTGAAGACGCAGGCTACTACTGCGTCGACAACCTGCCGCCGCGTTTCCTGCCGCAGCTGGCTTCCTATCTCGCCGAGGACGGGCAAGATCGCCTTGCCGTCGCGATCGACGCGCGCTCGAGCGCCTCGCTCGACGAAATGCCTGCCATGATTCGCGACCTGTCGCGTGCTCACGACGTGCGGGTGCTGTTCCTGAACGCGAGCACACAGTCGCTGATTCAACGCTTTTCCGAAACACGCCGCCGCCATCCGCTGTCCGGTTCCACCTCGCACGACGCGGATGTCGGGTTGCTCAACTCGCTTGCCGAGGCGATCGAACGCGAACGCGAACTCGTGGCGGGGCTGGCCGAATTCGGCCATCAGATCGACACCAGCAATCTGCGCGCGAACGTGCTGCGCGCCTGGGTCAAACGCTTCATCGAGCAGAAGGATTCCGGGCTCGTGCTGATGTTCGAGTCGTTCGGCTTCAAGCGCGGCGTGCCGCTCGACGCGGATTTCGTCTTCGACGTGCGCACCTTGCCGAACCCGTACTACGATCATGAGTTGCGGCCGCTCACGGGCCTCGACAAACCGGTGATAGATTTTCTCGATGCGCTGCCGGTGGTGCATGAAATGATCGACGACATCGAGAAATTTCTCGCCAAATGGCTTCCGCATTTCCGCGAAGACAACCGCAGCTATCTCACCGTCGCGATCGGTTGCACGGGCGGCCAGCACCGCTCGGTATTCATTGCGGAGACGCTCGCCGCGCGTCTCGCGGCGTCGGCGAATGTCATTGTGCGACACCGCGATGCGCCGGTCGAAGCCGGCGAATCATCGAAGTTAGTGGCTTAACCGGCCGCACCGCGCGGCCTCAACTCGAAGCGTTGCGCCATGTCTTCTTCTACTGTGCTTGCCGATGTGCCGCTGTTTCCGCTGCATACGGTGCTGTTTCCCGGCGGACTGCTGCCGCTGAAGATTTTCGAAGCGCGCTACCTCGACATGGCGCGCGACTGTCTGCGTGAAAAAACTCCGTTCGGCGTGTGTCTGCTGAAAAGCGGCGCGGAAGTGGCGCGCGAAGAAGAGCCTTCGGTGCCCGAAGCAATCGGCTGCCTCGCCGAAATCGAGGAGTGCGATGTCGAAGCGTTCGGCATGCTGCTGATTCGCGCACGCGGCACGCGGCGATTTCGCCTGCTTTCGCACCGTGTCGAATCGAGCGGCTTGCTGGTCGGCATGGCGGAACCGCTCGGCGAAGACAGACCGCTCGAAGGCAACGAGCAGTTGGCCAGATTCGGCGCATGCGCGGAAGTGCTCGAACGGATCATCGCAACGATCCGCGAACGTGATCCGGAAAGTCTGCCGTTTGCAGAACCGTTCAGGCTCGAAGATCCCTCGTGGGTGTCGAACCGTCTCGCCGAAGTGCTGCCGATTGCGCTGCGCGCTCGCCAGAAGTTGATGGAGTTGCAGGACGCCGGCGCGCGGATCGATGTCGTTCACCACTACATGCAGCAACATCAATTGCTCTGACGGCGGCCGCAATCCGGCCGGATTGCTCAGATCAGCGAACCCTGCAAACTGTCCAGCAGTTTGCGCACCGGCGCGGGCACACCGAACGAATCGAGATCGCTCAGCGCGACCCACGCCGTGTCCGCATCGCCTAACGCACCCAGCGCGCCCACGCCGCGATCCAGTTCCGCGAGCCGCGGCTCGATATCCAGTTTGAAATGCGTGAACACATGCGTGAGCGGCGCGAGTGGCGAGACCGCACCGTCGCCGCCGAAAGCGCGCGCACGCTCGGCGAGCGAGGTTTCGTCGGCGGCTTCGGGCAGGCTCCACAAGCCGCCCCAGATACCCGACGGCGGCCGCTTCTCAAGCATCACCGCGTTGCCGTCACGCAGCACCAGCATCCATGTTCGGCGCGTCGGCACGGTCTTTTTCGGACGTGCCGTGGGCAGCAGGCGCTGACGTCCCGTCACGTTCGCAACGCAGTCGACGGCGAACGGGCAACGCAGGCAGTCGGGCTTGCCGCGCACGCAGAGGGTCGCGCCGAGGTCCATCAAGCCTTGCGTGTACGCGCTGACTTCGGCATCCGATGCATTCGACGGAAGCAGCGACTCCGCCAGCGTCCACATTGCGTTTTCGACTTTCTTTTCGCCGGGGAAACCTTCGACGCCGAACACGCGCGCCAGCACGCGCTTTACATTGCCGTCGAGAATCGTCGCGCGTGCGCCGAATGCGAACGATGCAATCGCCGCCGCCGTCGAACGACCGATGCCCGGCAGCTCGGCCAGTTCCTCGACCGATGCCGGAAACGCGCCGCCATGCTGCTCGACCACGACTTGCGCGCAGCGATGCAGATTGCGCGCGCGCGTGTAGTAGCCAAGGCCGGCCCACAACGCCATCACGTCGTCAGACGGCGCGGCGGCGAGCGCGGCGACGGTCGGGAAACGCGCGAGGAACTTCGCATAGTAGGGAATGACCGTCGACACCTGGGTCTGCTGCAGCATGATTTCCGACAGCCAGATGCGGTACGGATCCCGCGTGTTCTGCCACGGCAAATCATGGCGGCCATGCTGACGCTGCCATGCGATCAGACGCGAGGAAAAATCGGGCATGGCCGGAAAAGCAGCCGCCGCAGGTGGGCCGGACGAGGTTGAACGCGGAGTTAAGCGAGAAGGCATTGACGGTTTAGCGCTGGCAGGTAGGACAGAAATACGTTGAACGCTGCCCCTGTACGATCTGTTTGATCGGCGTTCCGCACACGCGGCACGGCAGCCCCGCGCGATCATAGACGAAATAGTCGAGCTGGAAGTAGCCGCTCTCGCCATTGCTGCCGACGAAATCGCGCAGCGTGCTGCCGCCCTTCTCGATCGCGGCGGCGAGCGTCACGCGCACGGCGTCCGCCAGCAGATCATAGCGCACGAGCGAAACGCGCCCTGCCGCGGTAGTCGGCCGGATGCCGGCGCGAAAGAGGCTTTCCGATGCATAGATATTGCCCACGCCCACGACGATTTCCCCGGCCAGCAGCGCCTGCTTCACCGACACCTTGCGCCCGCGCGTGAGCCGGTGCATCAGCGCGCCGGAGAACGCAGGCGAAAACGGTTCGACGCCGAGGCCCGCGAGCAGCGGATGCTCGAGCACGTCGCCCGCTTCGCGCGGGTGCCACAGCACTGCGCCGAAGCGCCGCGGATCGCGATAGCGCAAAATGAACTCGTCGAAGATCCAGTCGACGTGATCGTGTTTCGCCGCGGCCGGCGGATGCGGTACATGGCGCAGCACCCGCAGCGTCCCAGTCATGCCAAGATGCACAATGAACCAGCCCGCGTCGATCTCGAACAACAGGTACTTGCCGCGCCGCTCGACCTTGCGCACCACGCGGCCGCGCAAGGTTTTCGCAAGATCCGCCGGAATCGGCCAGCGCAGCGCGGGCGTACGCACATCGACGCGTTCAACCTTGCGCCCGGACACATACGGTTCGATTCCCCGTCGGGTAACCTCAACTTCTGGCAACTCTGGCATGTCTAACTGGTCTGCAACTTGCGTGAGTGGTTGTGCGCGTATTGTAGCGAGCGCGTTACAATCGTCCGAAACATTGAACGGATTTCCATGAACTTGTCCTTCGTGAAGCTGTTTTTGAAGCGCCCGGCTAGCGCATTCCGCGTACCGCACGCCGTGTCCGCTCGCCGGATGCTCGGCGCGGCGGCACTCGCCGTCTGGGCGCTGGCTGCCGTTCCCGCGCACGCGCAGGATTCATCGCCGGACTCGGATGACACCTCCGTCACCCTGCCGGACCCGCTCGGCCCGGCCTCGGCGGAAGATCAGAAGTCGCTGCCCGGTGTGCCGCTGACGAGCCAGATCGTATTCCAGGTGCTCGCCGCCGAAGTCGCACTGCAGCGCGACCAGCCGGCGCCGGCCTATCAGACCTACCTCGCCCTTGCACGCGACACGCACGATCCGCGCATGGCGCAACGCGCCACCGAAATCGCGCTGGCCGCGCAGAGCCCGTCTGACGCATTGGCCGCCGCGCAATTGTGGCAGCAGTATGCACCGAACTCGGAACGCGCCGCGCAACTCGACGCGTCGCTGCTCGTGCTGTCCGGCCGGCCTGACGACGCGGAGCAGATCCTCGCCCGCGAACTCGCACGGGTGCCCGCCGACAATCGCGGCAGCGCGATTCTGGCGCTCCAGTTGCTGCTCTCGCGCGGCCCAAACCGGATCGGCGGCCTGCACGTGCTGCAGGATCTGCTCAAGAACGACATGAACCGGCCGGAAGCGCAACTGGCACTTGCACGCCAGCAGCTCGTATCGGACGACGCGCCGGGTGCGCGCAAGTCGCTCGAACAGGCGCTCGCGCTCAAGCCCGACTATTTGCCGGCCGCGCTGATGCTGTCGCAAATGGGCCCGGAAGAGCGCAAGGAAGGCATCGCCTCGCTCGAAAAGTACGTGCAGCAGAATCCGAAATCGCATGACGCCCGTCTCGCGCTCGCCCAGATGTATCTTGCGAGCGACCGTCTGGACGACGCGCAGAAGCAGTTCGAGATCATGCACAGGAACAACGCGAACGATCTCACGCCGCTCATGGCGCTGGCGCTGATCAAGATCCAGCAGAAGAATTTCAACGAAGCGCAAACGTACCTGACCCAGTACGCACAGCAAGCCGAAAAAACGCCGGGCGCGGATCCCGGTCAGGCGTATATCTACCTTGCACAACTGTCGCTCGAACAGAAGAACGACGCGGCCGCGAGCGACTGGCTGAACAAAATCTCGCCGTCGAGCCAGCAATATGTGCCCGCGCAGATCACGCGCGCGCAACTGCTCGCCAAGCAGGGCAAGGCCGACGACGCGCGCAAGCTGCTCGCCAATCTGTCGGCGCCGGACCCGCGCGACCAGGCGCTGATCGCGCGCACGGACGCGGCGATCCTGTTCGACGCCAGGCGTTACCCCGAGGCCGAAACGCGCCTGCAGCAAGCCACGGCGCAGTTCCCCGACGACCCCGATCTGACCTACGACTACGCAATGTCCGCCGAAAAAACCGGCCATTACGACGTGATGGAAGCGCAGTTGCGCAAGCTGATCCAGACGCAGCCCGACAATCCGCAAGCGTATAACGCGCTCGGCTACTCGCTGGCCGATCGCAATCAGCGCCTCGCCGAGGCGGACAAGCTGGTCGAGAAGGCATCCTCGTTGGCACCGAACGACGCGTTCATCATGGACAGCGTCGGCTGGGTCAAATACCGGATGGGCGATACGTCGGATGCGATCAAGCTGCTGCGCAGAGCCTACGACATGCAGCCGAACGCCGAAATCGGCGCGCACCTCGGCGAGGTATTGTGGAAAACGGGCAATCAGGATCAGGCCCGCGCCGCGTTCCGCGATGCGCGCAAGCTCGAACCGGACAACGATACGCTGGTCAAAACGCTCCAACGTCTTCAGGTGAACGATCTTTGATGCGTCTTTCCCGTCTGATTTCCTTTCCCCGGGCGCCGCGTGGCGCGGCGCTCGGATTCGCAGCGGCGGTGGTTGTCGCATTGGCCGGTTGTGCGTCGGTGAAACCGCAGGGGCCGTCCACGTCGAATGCCGCAACCTCCGTCACCGCGCAGACGAGCCGTTCTTACCAAGGCCGTTTCGCGGTCCAGTACGACGATCAGAACGGCCAGCAGCGCAACGCCTACGGCAATTTCAGCTGGCAGGAAACCGGTGACACAGTGACCTTGGAGTTGCGCAATCCGCTCGGCCAGACGCTGGCGGTGGTGACGTCGTCGCCGGCTTCGGCCACGCTGGAGTTGCCGAATCGCCAGCCGCTCACAGCGGATAACGTCTCCACACTGATGCAGAATGCGCTCGGCTTCGCACTGCCGGTCGAGGGGCTGCGCTATTGGCTGCAACCGTCGCCGGCACCCACTTCGCGCGCCAGGACCGAGAAGGATCCCGACCAACCGTCGCGGCTGAAAGAGATCACGCAAGACGGCTGGACGATCGACTACCTGGCGTATGCCGAGGCACCGGCCACCGGCGTGAAGCGCGTCAACCTGACGCGCTCTGAGCCGCCGCTCGACATCAAGCTCGTCCTGGATCATCAGTAACCCGCGCCGCTTCACGCACCTTTTCGCGCGACCTTGCCGCTTCTTCAGCGCCACCTGGCGCATGTAGCCCCGACTCATGATTGAAACGACCGATTCGCTGCGCGATTGCCTCGCGCCCGCGAAACTCAACCTCTTCCTGCACATCACCGGCCGCCGGCCGGATGGCTATCACACGCTGCAAACGGTGTTCCAGCTGCTCGACTGGGGCGACACGCTGCACTTCACGCGGCGCGACGACGGGCTCATCACGCGCCGCACCGAGATCGCCGACGTGCCGCCGGAACACGACCTGACCGTGCGCGCCGCGACGCTGCTCAAAACGCATACGGGCTCGCCGGAAGGCGTCGATATCGAAATCGACAAACGCCTGCCGATGGGCGCCGGTCTCGGCGGCGGCAGCTCCGACGCAGCGACGACACTGCTCGCGCTGAACCGTCTGTGGAAGCTCGACCTGCCTCGCCTCGAATTGCAGGCGCTGGCGTTGAAACTCGGTGCGGATGTACCGTTTTTTGTGTTTGGAAAAAATGCGTTCGCCCAGGGTGTCGGAGAGGCTTTAGACGCTGTACAATTGCCGCCGCGCCATTTCCTGGTAGTGACGCCGAGGGTTCATGTTCCGACTGCAGCGATTTTCTCTGAAAAAGCGTTGACAAGAGATTCAAAACCCCTCACAATTACGGACTTTCCTGCAGAACTTAGCTGCAACACTGAATGGCCAGAAAGTTTCGGCCGGAACGACATGCAGCAGGTTGTCGTAGGAAAGTACGCGGAAGTAGCGCAAGTGCTGCGATGGTTTGAAAATGTCGCGCCAGCGCGGATGTCTGGATCAGGTGCAAGTGTCTTTGCAGCGTTCCGTAGTAAAGCTGAAGCAGAAGCGGTGCAAGCCAAACTGCCAGCCGAATGGAACAGCGCAGCGGCCCCAAGTCTCGATCAGCATCCACTCTTTACTTTCGCGTCGTAAGTTTTGCATCGTCGAACGAAACTCCACGTTCGGCGGAGCTCAGAGTTAGTGTAGGGGAGTCGCCAAGCTGGTTAAGGCACCGGATTTTGATTCCGGCATGCAAAGGTTCGAATCCTTTCTCCCCTGCCAAAATTTCTCGCATTTCCCCTCGCCCCCAGCCTGAAGTAGGTGCACGATGAGCAGCCATGACGGCCTGATGGTTTTTACTGGCAACGCAAATCCCGCGCTTGCACAGGAAGTCGTCAAAATCCTCGGTATTCCCCTCGGCAAAGCAATGGTTAGCCGTTTCTCGGACGGTGAAATCCAGGTCGAGATTCAGGAAAACGTGCGTGGCAAGGATGTCTTCGTCCTGCAGTCCACGTGCGCACCGGCGAACGACAATCTGATGGAACTGATGATCATGGTCGATGCGCTCAAGCGCGCATCCGCCGGCCGGATCACCGCAGCCATCCCCTACTTCGGTTATGCCCGTCAAGATCGCCGCCCGCGTTCCGCGCGCGTCGCCATCTCGGCGAAGATCGTGGCGAACATGCTGGAAATCGCCGGCGTCGAGCGGATCATCACGATGGATCTGCACGCCGACCAGATTCAAGGCTTCTTCGACATTCCGGTCGACAACATCTATGCTACGCCCGTGCTGCTCGGCGATCTGCGCAAGCAGAACTACGAGAACCTGCTGGTCGTTTCGCCGGACGTCGGCGGCGTGGTGCGTGCCCGGGCGTTGGCCAAGCAGCTGAATTGCGATCTCGCGATCATCGACAAACGCCGCCCGAAGGCCAACGTTGCCGAAGTGATGAACATCATCGGTGAAGTCGAAGGCCGTACCTGCGTGATCATGGACGACATGGTCGATACCGCCGGCACGCTCTGCAAGGCAGCTCAGGTTCTGAAGGAACGCGGCGCGAAGCAGGTGTTCGCTTACGCCACTCACCCGGTTCTGTCGGGCGGCGCAGGCGAGCGTATCGCGGCTTCCGCACTCGACGAACTCGTTGTCACGGACACGATCCCGCTCGGCGAAGAAGCCCGCTCGTGCGCGAAGATCCGTTCGTTGACGAGCGCCGGTCTGCTAGCCGAAACGTTCTCGCGGATTCGCCGCGGCGATTCGGTGATGTCGCTGTTCGCTGAAAGTTAAGTATTTGCGAAGGCGCGCGCCGCTTCAGGCGGCACACTGCGCTTTTGCACAATCGGCATGAACGAACGAAGGTTCGTGCCGCAGCTCTGGGGCCTCAGCCATCTGGCTTGGAGGCCCCGTTTTTACTGCCTGGTCGCGGGCAGTGCAATGGAGATTCAACATGAAAGTAGTCGCTTTCGAGCGTTCTTTGCAAGGTACGGGTGCGAGCCGCCGCCTGCGTAACTCGGGCAAGACCCCGGGCATCGTATATGGCGCGGGTGCTGAAACGCAATTGGTCGAACTGGACCACAACGCGCTGTGGCACGCGCTGAAGAAAGAAGTTTTCCATTCGTCGATCCTCGAATTGGAAGTGGCAGGCAAGTCGCAACAGGTTCTGCTGCGCGACGTGCAATACCACCCGTTCCGTCAGCTCGTGCTGCACGTGGACTTCCAACGTGTCGACGCGAAGAAGAAGCTGCACACCAAGGTGCCGCTGCACTTCCTGAACCAGGAATCGAACCCGGCAGTGAAGCTGGCGAGCGCAGTGATCTCGCACGTCATCAACGAAATCGAAATCGAGTGCCTGCCGTCGGCACTGCCGGAATTCCTCGAAGTCGATCTGGCGACCATCGAAGCGGGTCACTCGGTTCACGCCAAGGACATCAAGCTGCCGGCAGGTGTGACGCTGGTCGCTCACGTCGAAGCAGAAAACCCGGTGATCGCAGCTGCAACGATCCCGGCTGGTGCGATCGCCGAAGGCGAGGCCGCTGCTGCTGAAGGCGAAACGCCGGCTGCTTGAGCGCCACGAGGCACTGAGCAAGTATCCTCTCGATCCGTTTCCATGAAACGGTCGATGTGACCCGCCGCGGTTCGCCCCGGCGGGTTTTTTTTGGTTTTTTTCGGCTCGGCCGCGTTCCGCTTCCGGGCCAGATGGACCTACGCAATCATGATCAAGCTGATCGTTGGCCTCGGCAATCCGGGCGCCGAATACACCGCGACGCGCCACAACGCCGGCTTCTGGCTGGTCGATCAACTGGCGCGCGAAGCCGGCACAACGCTGCGCGACGAGCGGCGTTTCCACGGTTTCTACGCCAAGGCACGGCTTCACGGCGAGGAGGTGCACTTGCTGGAACCGCAAACGTACATGAACCGCTCGGGCCAGTCGGTCGTAGCGGTTGCACAGTTCTTCAAGATTCTCCCCGACGAAATTCTGGTCGCGCACGACGAACTCGACATGCCGCCCGGCAGCGTCAAGCTGAAGCTGGGCGGTGGCAGCGGCGGCCACAATGGGCTCAAGGACATCACCGCGCATCTGTCGTCACAGCAATACTGGCGGTTGCGGATCGGCATCGGCCATCCGCGTGACCTGATTCCCGAGAGCGCGCGCGCCGGCGCCAAGCCGGACGTCGCCAACTACGTGCTGAAACCGCCGCGACGGGAAGAGCAAGACGTGATCGATGCCTCGATCGAACGTGCACTCGCCGTGATGCCGCAAGTCATCAAAGGCGAGCTCGAACGGGCGATGATGCAACTGCACCGCAATCCGTAGACCGCCCCGCTGCGGGAACCGGGTTGCTGTGCCGCCATCGACCGTAACTTTCTTGCATGGGGAGAATCGCTTGAGCCGCTATTGGAGTGACATCGTTCACCGTCTGACGCCATATGTGCCTGGCGAGCAGCCCGTGGTTGCGCATCCGGTGAAACTGAATACCAACGAGAATCCGTATCCGCCGTCGCCCCGTGTGCTCGAAGCGATCCGGCAGGAATTGGGCGACGCAGCCGAATCGCTGCGCCGCTACCCCGATCCTACGGCGCAGAAGCTCCGCGAAACAGTTGCCGCGTACCACGGCATCCGCGCCGAGCAGGTCTTTGCGGGCAACGGCTCGGATGAAGTGCTCGCGCTCACGTTCCAGGCACTACTCAAGCACGACAAACCTTTGCTGTTTCCGGACGTTACCTATAGCTTCTATCCGACGTATGCGCGGCTTTTCGAAGTCGACTACCGGACCATCCCGCTCGACGATAGCTTCGCGATCAACGTCGACGATTACATGTCGCCGAACGGCGGCATCCTGTTCCCGAATCCGAATGCGCCGACCGGCCGTCCGCTGCCGCTTGCCGATATCGAGCGACTGGTGGCGAGCAGTCCCGAGTCCGTGGTGGTGATCGACGAAGCGTACGTGGATTTCGGTGCCCAGTCGGCCATCGGTTTGATCGATCGCTATCCGAATCTACTGGTCGTTCAGACCGTGTCGAAGTCGCGTTCGCTAGCGGGAATGCGCGTCGGCTTCGCGTTTGGCAATCCGGATCTGATCGGCGCACTGAACCGCGTGAAGGACAGTTTCAACTCCTATCCGTTGGACCGCCTCGCGCAGGCCGCCGCCGCGGCGGCGTACGAAGACGACACATGGTTTCGCGACACCTGCGCCAAGGTCGTTGCAAGCCGTGAACGACTGGCCGCGGGACTGACGGCGCTGGGCTTCGAGGTGCTGCCGTCGGCGGCCAATCTGCTGTTCGCACGCCACGAAGGTTACGACGCCGCAACGCTCGCATTGCGGTTGAGGGACAAGGAAATTTTCGTGCGCCATTTCAAGGCTCCGCGAATCGACCAGCATTTGCGGATCTCAGTGGGCACCGACGCCGAATGCGACATTCTTCTGGACGCGCTGCGGGACATCTTCAGCGCGTACGTCGGTTAACACGACGAACAGCGCAGCGCAGAAACGTTGCGGCAAAAAAACGGCGAGGCCAAAAGGTCTCGCCGTTTTTCCAGACTTCGCACCTCACTCGCCCTTCGCAGCCTGTAGCGCGTGGTACTTCGCCATCAACTCACCGGGTGTCTCCAGATGCTCCGGATCGCGCGGAATACACTCGACCGGGCACACCTGAATACACTGCGGTTCGTCGAAATGCCCGACACACTCGGTACACTTCTTCGGGTCGATCACATAGATTTCCGGGCCCATCGAAATCGCGTTGTTCGGGCACTCGGGCTCGCAGACGTCGCAATTGATGCACTCGTCGGTAATCATCAAGGCCATACTTCTCTCACTTCACGCCGGCCGCAGCCGGCTTTGATCCGTCAAACCGACAGTTTACGCCGGTTACGGTTGCGCCGCCGAAGCACCGTTGGCCGGATCCAGCGCGGCAACCTTCTCCTTCAGCCATTGCTCGACCGACGGGAACACGAACTTGCTGACGTCGCCGCCTAGCTGCGCAATTTCGCGCACGATCGTGCCCGAAATGAACTGGTATTGATCGGACGGCGTCATGAACATGGTTTCGACGTCGGGCAGCAAATAGCGATTCATGCCGGCCATCTGGAACTCATATTCGAAGTCCGACACGGCCCGCAGGCCACGCACGATCACCCGCGCGTTATTGCTGCGTACGAAATCCTTCAGCAGCCCCTTGAAACTCATGACCTGAACGTTCGGATAGTGCCCAAGTACTTCATGAGCGATGTCGAGGCGCTCTTCCAGCGTGAAAAACGGTTTCTTGTTGCGGCTGTCGGCAACGCCCACCACCAGCGTGTCGAAAATGCTCGACGCGCGCCGAACGAGGTCTTCGTGACCGCGTGTCAGCGGATCGAACGTGCCCGGGTACACGGCGACTACCATGAGATTTCTCCTCTCTTCAGACAAAGGGCACGTCAAAGCGTCCACGCGACGCATTTGGCACCGACCGCGCGCGTGACGGCACACCGCCCGGCGCTTGTTTTGGAACGCGCATTATTCCTTATTTTCGCGCTGCAGCAAATGAAAGTGGACAGCGCCCGCTTTACCTTGCCGCACGATTTCCCAGCCGGCGAGCGTCTCGTTGTCCTCGAGTTCGAGCGCCTCGCCTGCTTCCACATACAGAAATCCGTCAGCGCTCACTAGCGGCACTGCCAGCGCAAGCGCTTTGCCGAGCAGATCCGCGCCGAACGGCGGGTCGAGAAACACCACGTCGAACGATCCGGGCGCGAGACTCGCGGCAAGGCGCAAACCGTCGGCTTCAGCAATTTCGATCGTGCGCGCCGACAGGCGTTCCTGGTTGGCGCGCAACTGGCCGACGGCCCGCGCATTGCGCTCCACCATCAATACCCGGGCCGCGCCGCGCGACGCCGCCTCGAAGCCCAGCGCGCCGCTGCCGGCGAACAGATCGAGACAGCGCTGGCCCGCCAGATTCTGGCCGAGCCAGTTGAACAGCGTCTCGCGGACGCGATCGGGCGTGGGGCGCAAACCGTCGAGATCGAGCACGGGCAACGGCGTGCGTTTCCAGTCGCCGCCTATGATGCGGATGGCGTGCGGCTTGCCGCCTTTGGATGAAGCGCCTTGGGCGCGCGAAGGTGCGGAACGGGGCATGCAGTTTCGATTACGTTTTGAAAGCGCCCGCGACGTCGATACGTGAGGGCCGGAGCGCCAACGTTACCACAGCGACGCCGCGCGTCCAGCCTGGCCGTTCGGCCGATACGACGGGCAGCGGCGCGCCTGATAAAATGTGCGGCTTCCAGCGCCTTGCATCCCGCATCGCAACGCTGCCTGCCGCTCCCGCCGGTCTTGTGCCGGCTGCGCGCATCGGCGCGCGCTCTCACCACGCCAGATCATGTTCAGCTTTTTCAAACGATTCAAGGGTTCGAAAGAGTCCGATAACGCGCCCGAAGAGTCGCAAACCGCGCCAGAAGGCTCGACGCCCGGAGCCGCCGTGCAGGCGCCTGCGCCTGTCGCGCCGGCCACCCCGCGCCCCGCGGCTGCTCCGGCTCGCGTCGAAACACCCGCTCCGTCCGCAATCGAGCCCGAGCCGGAAGAATCCGCGCCCGAGACCGTCGAAATCGTTCCGCCGCCGCGGCCGGACGTGGGCGCAAAGCGCTCGTGGCTGACGCGCCTGAAAACCGGCTTGTCGAAGACGAGTTCGAGCCTGACCGGCATCTTTGTCGGTGCGAAGATCGACGAAGACCTGTACGAAGAACTCGAAACTGCACTGCTCATGTCGGACGCGGGGGTCGACGCCACCGAATACCTGCTCGAAGCGCTGCGCGAAAAAGTGCGCGCCGAGCGCCTCACCGATCCGCAACAGGTCAAAGCGGCGTTGCGCACACTGCTCGTCGACCTGCTCAGGCCACTGGAAAAATCGCTGATGCTGGGCCGCGCCCAGCCGCTCGTGATGATGATCGCCGGCGTCAACGGCGCGGGCAAAACCACCAGTATCGGCAAGCTCGCCAAGCATCTGCAAAGCTTCGATCAGTCGGTACTGCTGGCCGCGGGCGACACGTTCCGCGCCGCCGCGCGCGAGCAACTGGCCATCTGGGGCCAGCGCAACAACGTGACCGTGGTGTCGCAGGAAAGCGGCGACCCGGCGGCGGTGATCTTCGACGCGGTCGGCGCCGCACGGGCCCGCAAAATCGACGTGATGATGGCGGATACGGCCGGCCGCCTGCCGACCCAACTGCATCTCATGGAAGAACTGCGCAAGGTGAAGCGCGTGATCGGCAAGGCGCAAGAAGGCGCGCCGCACGAGGTGCTGCTGGTGATCGACGCCAACACCGGCCAGAACGCGCTCGCGCAAGTAAAGGCTTTCGACGACGCGCTCGGCCTCACCGGCCTGATCGTGACCAAGCTCGACGGCACGGCGAAAGGCGGCATTCTGGCCGCGATCGCACGGCAGCGTCCGATCCCGGTGTACTTCATCGGCGTCGGCGAAAAGGTCGAGGACTTGCAGCCGTTCAGCGCGGAAGAGTTTTCCGACGCATTACTGGGCGGTTGAACGCCACGGCGTTTGCGGTTCAGGCGGCAAAAAGGGCACTCCGCGGAGTGCCCTTTTTGCATCCTGCCTGGCAAGTGAGGCCAGCTTACTCTGCGTCGGGCTGCGCTCCCGGCGCCGCGCGGTCAAACGCGTCGAGTTGCATTGCGTGATCGTAGATGCGCTGGATCGTCGGAAATTTCGCCGTGTCGACCTTGAAGCGCTGCGCGTTGAACACCTGCGGAATCAGACAGGTATCGGCGATTGTCGGCGCATCGCCAAAACACAGCTTGCCGGTGCGCGAATCGCCGGCCAGATGCGCTTCCAACGTGGCGAAACCCGCTTCCACCCAGTGCCGGTACCACGCGTCCTTGGCATAGTCGTCGACGCCCAGCGTGTGCTTCAGATACTTCAGCACGCGCAGATTGTTCAGCGGATGGATCTCGCACGCCACCTGCAACGCCAGCGCCCGCACATAGGCACGATCGACCGGCGTTTTGGGCAGAAGCGGCGGCTCAGGATGCGTCTCTTCCAGATATTCGATGATCGCGAGCGACTGCGGCATCACCTCATTGCCGTCGATGAAGGTCGGCACGATGCCGTCCGCATTCACCTTGCGGTATTCGGGCTTCAGCTGCTCGCCGCCGTCGCGCACGAGGTGCACCGGCACGTAGTCGTACGGCAGATTCTTCACGTTCAGCGCAATGCGCACGCGATAGGACGCCGAGCTACGGAAATAGCTGTAGAGCTTCATGTTGTCTGTCTCCCCCAAACCAGCCGTCAGACGACGCGCACGCTGAGCTCGCCGAGCCCGTCCACGCCGCCCTTCATCAGATCGCCCGGCACCACCGCGCCGACGCCCTCCGGTGTGCCGGTGAAAATCAGATCGCCGGGTTGCAGTTCGAACAGCGTCGACAGATACGCAACCGTCTCGGCCACCGACCAGATCAGTTGCGACACGTCCGAGCTTTGCTTTTCCTCGCCGTTCACCGACAACCAGATCGCACCCTTGTCGACATGGCCCACCGTCGCTGCCGGATGAATCGGGCCTAGCGGCGCCGAGTGATCGAAGCCCTTCGCGGTATCCCACGGGCGGCCGAGCTTTTTCGCTTCAGCCTGCAGATCGCGGCGGGTCATATCGAGACCGAGCGCGTAACCGTAGACGTGATCGAGCGCGCTTTCGGCCGGAATGTTCTTGCCGCCCTTGCCGATCGCCGCCACCATTTCCATCTCGAAGTGGACGTTCTTCGACTGCGGCGGATAAGGAAACTCGCCGGTGGCGCCGGGCGCGACGTACAGCACCGCGTCAGCCGGCTTGGTGAAGAAGAACGGCGGTTCGCGATCAGGATCGTGTCCCATCTCCCGCGCGTGCGCCTCGTAATTGCGGCCCACACAGTAGATGCGACGCACCGCGAACTGCTCGCTGGACCCCACAACCGGCACCGCGACCACCGGTGCGGGTGCAAATACGTAACTCATCCCGTTCTCCGTTCCTTGATGTGTGCCGCCAGCGCGGCGATAAAACATCGAGTGTAACGCGCAGCAAAGCCCCGCGCGCGGCAGTTCCACGTGGGCCGGCAAGGTTGGCGCCGCGAGTGCGGTGTCTCGCCGGATCGCTATAGATGCGATACTCACACCGGATAGCGTCCCTTGAATACCGTGGCTGACCGCTCTGAGGCGGCGTGCCAATACGTCCCTCTGCACCCGATGACCGACTCCGCCGACACCGCCAATCCCTTCCCCTGCGCCCGCTTCATCAAGGAAATCGGCCGCGGCCCGAACGGCGCCCGCGCGCTGACCGCCGAGGATACGCGCGCGCTCTACACCGCCATGCTCGACGGCCGCGTGGCCGATCTCGAACTCGGTGCGGTGCTGCTCGCATACCGCGTGAAGGGCGAAACCGCCGACGAACTCGCGGCAATGCTGGCCGGCGCGCATGCGTCGTTCGAGCCGGTGCATCTGCCGCACGGCGCGTTTCGGCCCGTGTCGATACCCACCTACAACGGCGCGCGCAAGCAGCCGAATCTCGTGCCGCTGCTCGCCCTGCTGCTGGCGCGCGAAGGCGTGCCGGTGCTGGTGCATGGCGTAACCGAAGATCCGGGCCGCGTGACGAGCGCGGAAATCTTCACGCATTTGCAGATTCCTCACGCGCAATCGCACGCCGACATCGAGGACGGTCTCGCCGAGCGCCGTCTTGCGTTTGCGCCGATCGACGTGCTCGCGCCGAAGCTTGCGCGCCTTCTCGGGCTGCGTCGGCGCATGGGCGTGCGTAATTCGACGCACACACTGGTGAAAATTCTGCAACCGTTCGCGCCGGCGGGCTTGCGCCTCGTGAATTACACGCACCCACCGTATCGCGACAGTCTGACGCAGTTGTTCAACACGCATCCGGACGCGGCCGCCGGCGGCGCCCTGCTCGCGCGCGGCACCGAAGGCGAAGCGGTGGCCGACACGCGCCGTCAGGTGCAGGTCGACTGGCTGCACGACGGCATCTGCGAAACGCGTGTGCCGCACGAACGCTCGTCGCCCGATGCGCCGGAAGTCGACTTGCCTGAAGCCAAAGATGCGCCGACGACCGCCGCCTGGATCAGCGCTGTACTGCGCGGCGAAGCGCCCGTGCCGAGCGCGATTGAACGGCAGGTCGAACTGATCGTGGACGTCGCGAAAACGCCGGTGTGACGGCGCGGTGCGGGAGCCAGTAGTCTGGCCCGAACCGGTGCGGCGGATAGTCGCGAGTAGAACTCGTATAGATCGGAAGAGCGTCGCGGCCTGAGAATCAGGCCGCGGTGACGCATGAGCGAACGCTTAGGCGAGGCACACGCGAACCACCAGCGCGTAACCCGCATGCTCGTGGCATCCAGATGCCCACAACGCGCAACCGGGTGGTTGGAGTGACCTCCAAAGGCTCACTCGATTGCGCAACGCGTGGCCTGCCAGGCAATCAGACGCCATTGCCCGTCTTCCTGCGTATGGATCGCCGTGTAGGCGATCGGAAACAGCAGCGCCCCGTTGTTCGCTTCCATTTCGATCAGCGCCCTGCCGGTGACCACGCAGGTCTCCCGCCCAACCGGCAACACGTCTTGCGACTGCACCTCGATCTGACGGTAGCGGCGGCGACCCGCAACAATCCCGTCGATGAACTGCCGCTTCGTTTCCCGTTTGCCGTTCGTGTGAACGTAACTCACGTTCTCCGCGAGCAGCGTGTCGAGCGATGGGCCGTCGCCGTCGACCATCGCCCGGAAACGCTCTCGCTCGAGCCCGCGAATCGCTTCGATTATCTTTGCCGCCATCGCTCAGCCCCTCGCACCGGTGAGCCGAACGTGGCCACGGTCGTCAGAAGTTATATTGCAGATATAGCTGGTGGAAATTTATACCAGGATTCGGCTCTTTGATACCGCCGTTGGAAATATGCTGGAAGCGATAGCCCGCCTGATACTGCTGGCGGTTGCCGAACTGCATGCCCACGCCCGCCATGTCGGCGAACTGGAACGCGGTGCCTAGCGTAAAGGTCGAAGAGATACGGGGACTCGAGAGCAGGCGGATGCCCGCGCCCAGTTCGGCATACGGACGGATCGGCCCTGACTCCTTGATGAAGCGGATGATCGGCGTCACGCCGATTTCGCCGATATTGTCGTGCACGTTGCCTTCATTGGTGTGCCACCATGCCACGTGCGCTTCGCCGATCAGCGAGAAATGCCAGTCGCCGATCTGCCACCAGTTCAGATCCGGATCCCAGACGAAGCCGAGATCAAGCTTCTTGACGTGGCGATCACCCAGTCCACCGGCCACCTGCACGCCAAACTGGTCGGCCGACGTCAATCCCGACGCTCCCGCCAGCACGGCTCCAGCCGTAATTTTTAGCGCCAGGCCACGCAAAGTATTCTTTTTGTTGTTCATCTAACACCCGAGTTCCGTCGAACGTTGAACAATTAGTAACAGTTCTACGTATTCTAAGGTCTATCTCGATTTGGCGGATCGTATGAAGGATTCTCAATTTTCGCAATTAGTCACTTCAAAAGTGGCAAAAATCGGGCAGTTTGCATCACGAAGGCGATTTGTCAGGTAACTTCTACGTCGCGCACAAAGATAGCCAAGAAGGCGTACCATGGCTATTGAATCGTGAATTTCAATAGGGATTTACGGAACCTAGATGCCCTTACGGCCTCTAAGCATTAGCACTCGGCAAATCAGAGTGCTAACATCCAACGCTGGAGTCGTTACCTGAACAAGCTTTTGTCTGATTCCAAAGGAGTTTCCTACGTGAGCCACGCAATGACCCTTCCGAGTACTTTGAGCCCGTCGTCGGCTAAGGCCGCTTCGGCAGGTGCACTGGCGCTCTCGCATTCCTCGCTGCTGCCCGGCCAACTGGGCAATATCGACGCCTACATCCAGGCCGTAAATCGGATTCCGATGCTGACGCCGGCGGAAGAACGCCAGTTCGCCACCGAATTTCGCGAGCAGGACAACCTTGAGTCCGCGCGCCGCCTCGTCCTGTCGCACCTGCGGCTGGTCGTGTCGATCGCGCGCAACTATCTGGGCTATGGACTGCCGCACGCCGACCTGATTCAGGAAGGCAATATCGGCCTGATGAAGGCCGTGAAGCGCTTCGATCCGGAGCAGAACGTGCGCCTCGTGTCGTACGCCATGCACTGGATCAAGGCCGAGATCCACGAATACATTCTGCGCAACTGGCGGATGGTGAAAGTCGCCACGACCAAGGCGCAGCGCAAGCTGTTCTTCAACCTGCGCAGCCACAAGCAAGGGCTGGGCGCGTTCACGCCGGACGAGATCGAAGGTCTCGCCAAAGAGCTGAATGTGAAGCGCGAAGAAGTCTCCGAAATGGAAACGCGCCTCTCGGGCGGCGACATCGCGCTGGAAGGCCAGGTTGAAGACGGCGAAGAGTCGTACGCGCCGATCGCCTATCTGGCCGACTCGCATAGCGAACCGACCGCCGTGCTGGCTTCGCGTCAGCGCGACAAGCTGCAAAGCGACGGTATTGCGAGCGCGCTGGACGCACTGGACGCCCGCAGCCGCCGTATCATCGAGGCACGCTGGCTGAAGGTGGAAGACGACGGTTCAGGCGGCTCCACGCTGCACGAACTGGCCGACGAATTCGGTGTATCCGCCGAACGTATTCGCCAGATCGAGGCGAGCGCAATGAAGAAGATGCGCGGTGCACTCACCGAGTATGCGTAAAGCCTGAAGCGTTTCAGCACGCCGGTTTGTCCGGCGCGCGGTAGCCACGCCGCCAAGCCTCGCCTTCGAAAGACGGCGGGGCTTTTTTTCGCCCACGCCGCGCCGCGCGTTGATCGCACACGCACGTTCGCACACCTTCGTACACCGGGATGCACGGTCAACGCGTTTCTTGACGTAACACAAACCACCTGGCAATACAGGCCAAACGGGGCAAGTCTCGCGACCCAATGCCGCAGTAGCGAACCGTTACGCGCGAGGTTCTGCTCCTAGAATCGGGATGCACTCGCCAGACCGTTGAAGCGGCCTGGCGCCAGCCGGATTCACCGGTGTGAAGCTGCTTTCTACCGATCATGACCCTAGCCCTCAATCGCAATACCATCCGCCGCCCGAGCCTGCGTAAAAGGTTCGACGGCTGGGTGCGCGGACCCACGCTGGCGCGGGATATCGCCATCGTCCTCGCCATCAAGTTCGCATTGCTGATGGTGCTCAAGTACACCTTCTTCAATCATCCGCAGGCAGAGCACATGTCGCTCCCGCCTGAGCAAGTCGCGCAGGCGCTGCTGTCCGTGCCTGCCCCGCATCCGTCCCAAGGTGATCAACATGCCCGTTAGCGAAGTCGTAGAACTGTCGCGCCTCCAGTTCGCCATCACGGCGCTTTATCACTTCCTGTTCGTCCCGCTCACGCTCGGCCTGTCCTGGCTGCTCGTCATCATGGAATCGGTCTACGTGATGACCGGCAAGCAGATCTACAAGGACATGACCCAGTTCTGGGGCAAGCTCTTCGGCATCAACTTTGCCATGGGCGTGACCACCGGTCTCACGCTCGAATTCCAGTTCGGCACCAACTGGTCGTATTACTCGCACTATGTGGGCGACATTTTCGGCGTGCCGCTCGCCGTCGAAGGCCTGATGGCGTTCTTCCTCGAATCGACCTTCGTCGGCCTGTTCTTCTTCGGCTGGAAGCGTCTCTCGAAGGTCCAGCACGTGTCCGTCACGTTCCTCGTCGCGCTCGGCTCGAACCTCTCGGCCCTGTGGATTCTGGTAGCCAACGGCTGGATGAACAATCCAGTCGGCGCGACCTTCAACTACCAGACCATGCGCATGGAGCTCGACAGCATCTTCTCCGTGCTGCTCAATCCGGTCGCGCAGGTCAAGTTCGTGCACACCGTCTCCGCCGGCTATGTAACGGCCTCGATGTTCGTGCTCGGCGTGTCGTCGTGGTATCTGCTCAAGCGCCGCGACACCGAATTCGCGCTGCGCTCGTTCGCGATTGCCGCCGGTTTCGGTCTTGCGTCCACGCTGTGCGTGATCGTACTCGGCGACGAATCCGGCTACCGCACCGGCGAAGTCCAGCAGGTCAAGCTCGCCGCGATCGAATCCGAATGGGAAACCGCCCCCGCGCCGGCCCCGTTCACGATCATCGGGATTCCGAACCAGAAGGAGGAGCGCACCGACTACGCGATCCGGGTTCCCTACGCGCTCGGCCTGATCGCCACGCGCTCGCTCGACGAACCCGTGGTCGGCCTGAAAGAGCTCATGGTGCGCAACGAGGCGCGCATCCGCAACGGCATGCTGGCCTACGCCGCGCTGCAGAAGCTCAAACAGGGCGACGTCACCGACGAAGCCAAAGCCGCCTTCGACGCGCACAAGCAGGATCTCGGCTACGGCCTGATGCTCAAGCAGTTCACCGCGAACGTCACCGACGCCACGCCCGACCAGATCACCCAGGCCGCGAAGAAAACGATCCCGCCCGTGGCGCCTGTGTTCTTCTCGTTCCGCCTGATGGTGGGCCTCGGCATCCTGTTCCTCGCGACCTTCGTGCTCGCCTTCTGGTTCTGCGCGCAGCGCTCGCTGTTGCTGGAGAAGCGCCGCTGGTTCCTGCGCTGGGCGCTGTGGGCGATTCCGCTGCCCTGGCTCGCGGCTGAATTCGGCTGGATCGTCGCTGAAGTGGGCCGCCAGCCGTGGACCATCGCGGGCATTCTGCCCACCAGCCTGTCGGCCTCGAGTCTGACCGCGGGCGACCTGTATCTGAGTATCGGCGGCTTCGTGGTGTTCTACACGGCGCTGTTCATCATCGAAATCATGCTGATGTTCAAGTACGCGCGGCTCGGTCCCTCGTCGCTGCATACGGGCCGCTATCACCACGAACAACCGTCACCGGATCGGCCGCTGGGCAACCGGCCGCTGCCGACCAGCACGGTCGCCTGATTCGCCGACACCGAGATTCAAGGGAAAAGATCATCATGGATTATGCAACCCTCAAACTGATCTGGTGGGTGCTGATCGGCGTACTGCTGATCGGCTTCGCGCTCACCGACGGCTTCGACATGGGCGCGGCGATCCTGCTGCCGTTCATCGGCAAGACGGACGCCGAGCGGCGCATCGTCGTCAACACGGTGGGCGCGACCTGGGAAGGCAATCAGGTCTGGCTCATCACCGCGGGCGGCGCGATGTTCGCCGCGTGGCCGCTGGTGTACGCGGCGTCGTTCTCCGGCTTCTATTTCGCCATGCTGCTGGTGCTGTTCTCGCTGTTCTTCCGGCCGGTCGGCTTCGACTACCGCAGCAAGCGTGAAGATCCGCGCTGGCGCAGCGCGTGGGACTGGGCACTGTTCGTCGGCGGCTTCGTGCCGGCCCTGGTGTTCGGCGTCGCGTTCGGCAACCTGCTGCAAGGCGTGCCGTTCTCGTTCGATACCGACCTGCGCGTGACCTATCACGGCGGTTTCTTCGCGCTGCTCAACCCGTTCGCGGTGCTGTGCGGGCTCGTCAGCGTGTCGATGCTGGCCGCGCATGGCGCCGCCTTCGTGAAGATGAAAGCGGACGACATTGTGGCCGAGCGCGCTTCGCTCGCGCTGCGGATCGCTTCGTTCGCGGCCGTGGTGCTGTTCCTGATTGCCGGTGCGCTGATCGCCACGATGATCGGCGGCTATCAGCTGGTCGACGCCGCGCCGCTCGACACGGTCGCCAATCCGCTGCTGAAGAGCGTGATCGGCGCACCCGGCCTGTGGCTGACCAACTACGCGACCTATCCGTGGATGGTGGCCGCGCCGGTGGCCGGTCTGGTGGGCGGCGTGCTGGCCACGCTACTCGCACGCTCGCGTTTCGAGAAGAGCGCCTTTCTGGCGACCTCGCTGATGATTATCGGTGTGATCCTCACGGCGGGCTTCTCGATGTTCCCGTTCATCATGCCCTCCTCACTCGACGGCCGCAGCAGCCTCACCGTGTGGGACTCGACCTCGAGCCGCATGACGCTGCAGATCATGCTGATCGCCGTGATCGTGTTCCTGCCGCTCATCCTGATCTACACGAGCTGGGTGTATCGCGTGATGCGCGGCAAGGTGACGGCCGCGGCGCTCGAAGAAAATCACCATTCGATGTATTGACCGGCAATACGCTTAACAGGAGTTTGTGATGTGGTATTTCAGTTGGATTCTCGGAATCGGCGTGGCGTTGGCGTTCGGCATCATCAACGTGATGTGGTTCGAATCGCGCCGGCCGCAGGAAGCAGGCAAGCATAAGACGCATTGATGCGCCTTCTACCGGCCGCGCGCCGGTGAGCAAAAAATTGGCGCCTCTGAAATTTCGAGGCGCCGATTTTTTTGCTCACGACTCGACCGGATACGGTGCCCACCTGCTCTCACGCCGCCCGAATTACTTCATGAACAGCGCAGGTGTTCGTGTTCCGTCGCGAGAAGAAATCTGCACGGTCCTGCCGGTTGCGTTGCGAATGCACACGCCGATCTGCGACGATCCCGCAGCGACTTGCGATGCAACATACGGTGTGATGTCGTTGTTGCGCGGCTGCAGCGCGTTGTCCAGGTAGATGCCGCCGATTCGCTGGTGCGTGTTGCAGGCCGCTGCCGTTGGCAGGTTCGCGGTGTCGTCCCAGTTCGTGGAGGCAGCGTAGATATCCAGCATCACCGCACTCGTATCCGTGACATTCTGCGCAAGGGTCTGTAAATACGAGTTGGTATAAGGATAGTCCTTCAGGTTTGCAGGCGTTGGGAATTTAATCAACACCATACTTCCCGCGTCCGAAATCATCGTGCTGCCGCTCGCGTGCGCAACGCCGCCGCTGTCCATCCATGCATCGGCGCTAGCCTTCGAGTAGTACGTCGGGATGTTATTGCTGCACGCATTATCCGCATTGGAACAATTGTCGACGGCATACTGCAGAGAATCGGTCTTCCATGCGTTGATGAAGTCGGCATGCGCGGTATATAGGCTTCCCCATTGCGGCACCCACGTGCCATTCACGAGAATCGGGTCCATCGACAGTTGCGCGGTGGAAAGGTCAGGATCCTGACCCAGGTCGTACGCAACGTTGAGTTGCAATTCCGGAATCTTGACGGGATAAGCAGCCGGACATTTCCCGTCGGACTGCCGGTAGGCCATATTCATGATGTGGCTGGCCATGTTCGGCACCAGGGTCCGTCCGTCCCAACAATCCGGAAAATGGACCGAGATATCGAGTTGCGCGTATGTGCCGCTACTGTCCGTTACGACCGGGCAACGGGTCGGCGCGATTTGCGTGTAGGAACCGCCGCGGCACAGATAGTTGATCTGCGGCTTGGGCGACGACGAGTGGTGATCGCCCGCCAGCATTTCCAGCCCCGCTGGAATCGTCTGCAGTGCAACCACCGGTTGATCGTTCTTATAGTAGGTCTTCTGATAGCCCGGCACGACAATTCCCGACGCGCGGTTTAACTGGGGAACCCAGTACGATGAAAGATCCGCCGCTGCGTTGCAGGTGGTGACCTTATTGTCATTCAGGGAGTAGTACGTACTGTACGCATCGGCACCTGTGTTACCGAAAAAGTCGTGCACCATAGCCCTGCCGGGCTGACCTGGATAGATGATTGCGTCGTCCGGCAGCGTATGCGAATACGCGCATTGGACACTGAACTGGCCGGCGTAGGCGGAGCCAACCGGTAGAAGAAAGATGAGACAGATCGCAAAACGCATTGACATGAGCCACTCCTGAGCACGAACGAAACACCCTGCCGGCATGACAAGGCATCCGAATCTCATTAGTTAGCTTACCCAATTGTTTTGAAAAATGACTGTCTCTGCGCTACTGCGTCGCACCGCCATGCATTCGTATCTGGCGTGGGCAGAAAATAAAGCCCCCGGAATTTCCCCGGAGGCCTTTCGAATCTCGCAGCTCGCGAACCGCTCAGTAGACCAAAGTCTGCGCGGCTCGAAGCGTCGAAAAGATTACGCGGGCTGCGGCGCCGCACCAGCGCCCGTAACCGGCGACAAACGCACCGCCAGCTTTTCAGCGTAGCGCTGCGCCGCGTCGCCGACAACGATATGGAACGTGTCCGCCGAGACCCATGCCGTATCGAGCGTCGCCAGACGTTGCCGATCGACCGCCGACGGATCGCGCACAACCACTCGCAGACGCGTTGCCGCCACCGCATCCAGCGACACGATGTTGCCTGCGCCGCCGAATACGGCAAGCCAGCGCAGTGGTTCAGGATCGAGCGGACCGTCTTGAGCTTGATCACCCGCTGCTGCGGCCGGCGCGGCCGCAGCAGCAGGAACAGCAGCCATCGGCTTCACTGTATCGCCGCCACCTTGCGCGATCACCGTGCGGATTTCGTCCGCGATGATATCCGCCTCCGGCCCGATGATCACCTGCACGTTGGTCGAACCGCGCTTGAGCACACCGCGCGCACCAATCGTCTTCAGTTCGCTTTCGGAGACCTTGTTCGAATCGACCACCGACAGACGCAAACGCGTCGTGCACGCATCCACCACCGACAGATTCGACGCGCCGCCCAGTGCGGCGATATAACGCTGCGCACGCGGCACAGCTGCGCTGGCGACCGGCGAAACAAAACCGCCCGCGGTGAACGAATCGACCTGTTCGTCGGCTGCGGCGGGTTCGCGGCCCGGCGTCGCCATGTTGAATTTGCGGATGAAGAAGCGGAACAGGCCGTAGTACACCACCATATAGACGAGACCGATCGGGATCGCCCACCAGCCCCTCGTCGACAGGCCATAGTTCAGCACGTAGTCGATTGCGCCGGCGGAGAATGTGAAGCCGAGGTGAATGCCGAGCGCGGAACAGATCGCGAGCGAAAGGCCCGTCAACAACGCGTGGATCACATACAGCACCGGTGCGAGGAACATGAAGCTGAATTCGATCGGCTCGGTCACGCCCGTCAGGAACGACGTCAGCGCCATCGAGAACAGCAGGCCGCCGACCACCGCGCGGCGTTCCTTCGGCGCTTCGTGGAACATCGCGAGACAGGCAGCCGGCAGGCCGAACATCATGACCGGGAAGAAGCCTGTCATGAAGGTGCCCGCAGTCGGGTCGCCCGCAAAGAAGCGATGCAGGTCGCCCGTCACGGCAGCGCCGCCCGGCGGCGTGAACGTGCCGAACACAAACCACGTCAGCGAATTGAGGATGTGATGCAAACCCGTGACGAGCAGCAAACGGTTCAGCACGCCGAACACGAACGCGCCGAGCGCACCGGCGGTGGTCAGCCAGTGGCCGGCCGTATCGATCACGGCCTGCACCGGTTGCCACACATAGCCGAACACGATGCCGAGCGCGAGGCAGACCACCCCCGTGACAATCGGCACGAAGCGTTTCCCTCCGAAGAACGCGAGGTAGTCGGGCAGCTTGATGTCCTTGTATTTGTTGTACAGCAAGCCCGCGACGATACCCGCCACGATCCCGGACAACACGCCCATGTTGAGCTTGTCGTTGATGTCCTTCATCACCGCGACTTCGACCAGATAACCGATCGCGCCCGCGAGACCCGCCACGCCGTTGTTGTCTTTCGCGAAGCCGACTGCCACGCCGATCGCGAAGAGAAGCGGCAGGTTGTCGAAGATCGCGCCGCCGGCGTCGGCGATCATCTTGATGTTGAAAACATCGGGTTGGCCGAGTCGCAGCAGCAGGCCGGCAACCGGCAGCACCGCGATCGGCAGCATCAGCGCGCGTCCCAGCCGCTGAATCTTCAGAAACGGATTCCCATCCATTGATACCTCCAATCCTTGTCTCTTTGTTGAACGTCGTTATCGAACGTCGTTATCGAACGTCGTTATCGAACGTTGTTGTCGAGTCTTGTAGCTCCGGTTGATGACCGGGCGAAGCTGGCTGCGGACCGTGTGGAGTTCAGTCCAAAGGCCAGGTTTCGCGGCTTACTGCTCTTACCGCCTGCGCCGATTCGAGCGCCAGGGCATCCTGGGCGCGTTGACGGCACAGTTGATAATCGAGGTTGCGCACCCTCGCCTTGATGCCCGGCACCGAGACCGGATCCACCGAAAGCTCGGTCACGCCGAGGCCGACGAGCAGCGGCATGGCGAGCGGATCGCCCGCCAGCGCGCCGCACACACCGACCCATTTGCCGTGCTTGCCGGCACCTTGCACCGTGGCCGCGATCAGGCGCAGCACCGCCGGATGCAAACCGTCCGCCTGCGCGGCGAGGTCGGCCTGGCAACGGTCCATCGCGAGCGTGTATTGCGTCAGATCGTTAGTGCCGATCGAGAGGAAATCAGCGTGTTGCGCCAGTTGATCGGCAAGCAGCGCCGCCGATGGCACTTCGATCATCACGCCGACTTCGATCGGCTCCGTGCGGCCCGACTCGCGCGCGAATTCGTCGATACGCTTGCGGATGCGGATCAATTCGCCGACATCGGTCACCATCGGCAGCAGAATGCGCACGGCACCGAGCGGACGCACCGCGAGCAGACCGCGCAACTGATCGTCGAGCAGATCCGGGCGCACTTGCGCGAGGCGGATGCCGCGCAAGCCGAGCGCGGGATTCGGTTCGGGCGGCAGCGTCAGATAATCCACTTCCTTGTCCGCGCCGACATCCAGCGTGCGGATGATCGCGGTGCGGCCGCTCAACGCGTCGACGATTGCCTGGTAGCTCTGACGATGTTCGTCCGTGGTCGGCGCGGCGGCGCGGTGAATGAACAGCAGTTCGGTGCGCAGCAGGCCAACGGAATCGGCGCCGTTTTCGACGGCGGTTTTCGCGTCGTCGAGCGTGGCGATGTTCGCGGCCACTTCGATTGCGCGGCCGTCGGACGTGACGGCCGCCTGCTGCGAGGTGCGGCGATTGGCTTCGCGCACACCGGCAAGACGCGTGCGCTCCAGACGTGCGCGTTCGACGTCGAGCTCGGTCGGTGCGAATTCGAGGCGGCCGTTGGTGGCGTTCACCACCACTTGCGTGCCTTCAGGGATTGCATGCAGCGCGTCGCCGACTGCCACCAGCGCGGGAATGCCCGCCTGACGCGCGAGAATCGCCGCGTGCGAGGTCGCGCCGCCACGCGCCATCACCACCGCGGTAACGCGCGAGCGATCCAGCGTTGAAAGATCGGACGGCGTGAACTCTTCCGCTGCAAGCACCGCTTCTTCCGGCAACGCGCGCGGCGCGGCGTTCGTATAACCGAGCGAGCGCAGCACGCGCTTTTCGATGTCGCGCAGATCGGCGGCACGTTCCGCGAGCAACGCGTCTTCGATTTTCGCAAGGATGGCGATCTGCGCACGGATCGCTTCACGCCATGCAAAGCCGGCGCTCTTGCCGAGGCTGATCAGATCGCGCGCGGCGTCGAGCAGCGTGGGATCTTCGAGCAGCACGCGGTGCACCGCGAAAATGCCCGCTTCGCCGACCGCGCCGCGTTGCGATGCGTCACGCACGGTCGTGCCGAGGTCCG
The DNA here is from genome assembly GCF_902459535.1 of Paraburkholderia dioscoreae. Classification (NCBI taxonomy): domain Bacteria; kingdom Pseudomonadati; phylum Pseudomonadota; class Betaproteobacteria; order Burkholderiales; family Burkholderiaceae; genus Paraburkholderia; species Paraburkholderia dioscoreae. The sequence goes on along the minus strand of NZ_LR699553.1, from coordinate 387,105 downwards.
CATCGACGGTGGCAATCGCCTTGTCGAGCAACCGGCTCTCCGCAGCCGACGTGCCGGCCGCCTTCTCCGGCGGATCGATGTCCGCGTCGTCCCAGCGCACCAGCTTGCCGACCGCGACGCCCGGCGCGGCGCAGACGCCGGCAAGCGTATTCGGGGCGGGCGCTTCGCCTGCCGCATGCCCCACGGCCTGCGGCGCCGGCGAACTTTCACGCGCGGGTTTTTCTTCCGCTTCACCATGTGCTTCACGCGTCAATTCGTGAGCAATGGCTTCGATCGCGGCCCTGGCTTGCGGACCGACGCCGAGCAATTCGACCGTCGCGCCTTCACCTGCGCCGAGTCCCAGCAAACCGACCACGCTTTCGATCGCCGCCTTGCGCCCTTCGTAACGCACTTCCACGCGTGCGTCGAAACCACGCGCCGCTTCACGGGCACGCGCCGCCGGACGTGCATGCAGACCACCTGCATGAACCAGTGTGACTTGCTGACGCGCTTCTTCCGCGACGTTCGTCGCACTTGCCTGACGCGAAGCCTCGGCAGCCGCACCATCGCGCGCGCGCAGCACCAGCAGCGGCGTTTCACCCGCCTTCAGCAGGCCGCCTTGCACGCGCTCGACGATTTCGAACGCATCGGAGTTGGCGATCGCGACCACCGATACGAGGCTCGGCGCGTTCAACGCGACCTGATCCTGGTCGAACTCGATCAGCACCTGACCGGCGCGCACATGGGCGCCTTGCGCGACCATCGGCGCAAAACCCTTGCCGTTCAGGGCGACTGTATCGATACCGATGTGCAGCAGAATCTCGGCGCCTTCGGCAGTAGCCAGCGTCACCGCGTGACCGGTGCGCGCGAGATGCGTGACGGTACCGTCGCAGGGCGCGACGAGCCGTCCCTCGAGCGGATCGATGCCGATGCCGTCACCGAACATACCGCCCGAAAATACAGGGTCGGGCACGTTCGCGAGCGGCACGACCGGACCGGTCATGGGCGCGAGTAAAACGATATGGCCTTCAGAATGGCTCATCAAGCGGGACTCCTCGACACGTCGCATCTGATTTCTCGTCAGTGAGTTTCGGTGACTTTGTTGAGATGGCGCGGCGCATCGGGATTGCGCCCGCGCGCGGCGGCAAGGCCGGCGGCCATCACGTAAAAGGACAGAATGGCGGCGATCGGATCGAGCGCCGCATGAGCGGTGGTAGCGAGTGGTAGCGTGGCTTCCGGCACCTCGGCCGGCGCCGCGAGCAGAACACGGGCGCCGCGTGCCTTCATGTCGCGCGCGAGTTGCAGCAAGCCGGCTTGCTCGGGTCCACGCGGTGCGAAGACCAGCAGAGGGTAGTCGCGGTCGATCAGTTCCATTGGACCGTGGCGCACTTCCGCGCTCGAAAACGCTTCGGCCTGAATGCCGGAGGTTTCCTTCAGTTTCAGCGCGGCTTCCTGCGCGATCGCAAGACCCAGACCACGGCCGATCACGATCATGCGCTCCACGCCGCGCAATTCCTCCACGGCATTCGACCAGTCGAGCTTGCCCGCTGCCCGCAGTGCTTCGGGCAGCGTCTTCAACGCCGCGAGCAGTTCGGCGTCGTTCTGCCAATGCGCGACGAGTTGCGCGGAAATCGACAGCATCGCGATATAGCTCTTCGTAGCCGCGACGCTCAGTTCCGGACCGGCGACGAGCGGCAACTCGAATTCACACGCGTCGGCCAGGGGTGAGCCCGACACGTTCACGGCGGCGACGGTCAACGCGCCCGCTTTGCGCAACGCTTCCATTGTGCCGACGAGGTCCGGGCTCTTGCCCGATTGCGAGAAGGCCAGCGCGAGCTGATCGCGCACCTGCAACGGCGCCTGTTGCAGCGTGGCGACCGACATCGGCAGCGAGGCGACCGGCACGCCGAGGCGGCTCATCGTCAGGCTGGCGAAGTAACTCGCGGCGTGATCGGAGCTGCCGCGCGCGACCGTCAGCGCGACATGACGCGGCTCTTCGGCGAGCTTCGCCGCCAACGCCTCGACGCGCGAGGTATCCGTGAGTTGCGCGGCGACCGTTTCAGCGGATGCCAGCGCCTCTTTAAGCATATTCGACAATTGCTTCTCCTTCGACGTAAGTCGCGCTCAACGCCAGTTCACGATCGAACACGACCACGTCTGCCCATGCGCCGCGCGCGATGCGGCCGCGGTCCTCGATGCCCAGGTAGTCGGCGGCGTAGCGCGACAAACGGTTCGATACATCGGCGATCGGCAAGCCGATCGATACAAGATTGCGCAGCGCCTGATCCATCGTCAGGGTGCTGCCGGCGAGCGTGCCGTCGGCGAGACGCACGCCGCCGAGGCACTTCGTCACATGCTGGCTGCCGAGGCGGTATTCGCCGTCGGGCATGCCGGTGGCCGAGGTGCTGTCCGTGACCACGTAGAGACGCGGAATCGCGCGCAATGCCGCGCGGATCGCACCCGGATGGACGTGCAGCAGATCGGGAATGATTTCCGCAAACTCGGCGTGCGCGAGCGCCGCGCCGACGAGACCGGGATTGCGATGGTGCAGCGGCGACATCGCGTTGAACAGGTGCGTGAAGCCGCAGGCGCCGTGCTTGAGCGCGGCGACGGCGTCGTCGTAGGTGCCGAGCGAATGACCCAGTTGCACACGCACGCCGCGCGCCGCCATCTCGGAGATGATCTCCATGTGGCCGGCAATCTCCGGCGCGAGCGTGACCACGCGAATCGGCGCGATGGACAGATACTTCAGCACTTCGTCCATCACCGCCGAAACCGCTGCGTCCGGTTGCGCGCCGAGCTTGCCGGGATTGATATACGGCCCTTCCAGATGCACGCCGAGCACGCGCGCGCCGCCCGGCGTGCGGATCCGCGCGTTGTGGCCGAGGCCCGCAACGACGCTCATCAGTTCGTCGCGCGGCGCGGTCATGGTGGTGGCGAGCAGGCTCGTCGTGCCGTAACGTGCATGCGTGCGAGTGATGGTTTCGATCGCGTTGTTGCCTTCCATCACGTCGGAACCGCCGCCGCCATGCACGTGCAAATCGATGAAGCCGGGCAGGATGTACGGCGCGTCGTTGGTCGACGGATCGGCTCGGTCGCCAGCGAGCGCCGTGATGCGGCCGTTTTCGTATTCGAGCGTGCCGTGAATCCACCCATCGGTGGTGAGTATGTTTCCGGTCAGCATGATTCTCTCTGGTGAGGCGTGATACGGGGCGTGACTGAATGGCGCCTGAGGGCGGCTGCGCACCTTGAGTTGCCGGCTTCGCGCGCTGCCTCGTCGAGCAGATCAGGTGCGCAATTCAGCGACAAAGTCGTAGTAATCGTCGCGGCAATACGTGTCGGTCAACTCGATTGCGCGCTGATCGGCGCTATAGCCGATACGGGTAATGACCAGCAGCGCCGAGCGCGGTTCGATATCCATCAATGCGGCGATCTCGCTCGAAGCGTTGACCGCGCGAAAGTGCTGCAACGCGCGCACGACAGCCGCGCCACGGTGTTCGAGATAGCTGTAAAGCGAATCGCCGATGGCTTGCGGGTCGGGCACGATCGCCGCCGGCAGCGCCGAATGCTCGACCGCCATGACGATGCCGTCCGCGCGCCGCAGCCGCCGCAGACTCGCCACCGCCGCGCCGGGCGACAGCCCGAGATGCACCAGTTCGTCACGGTTGGCGGCGCGGATATCGCGCTCGAGCCATACCGAATCCGGCCGGAAACCGCGCTGCTGCATCTTCTTCGTGAAACCGGTGAGCCGCGAGAGCGGGTCTTCGACGCGCGGCGTGATGAAACTGCCCGCGCCACGCGCGCGCCGGATCAGCCCTTGCTCGACCAGCAACTCGATCGCCTTGCGCGCCGTGATGCGCGACACGCCGATCGCGTCCGAAAGCGTGCGCTCCGAGGGCAGCGCTTCACCCGCCGACCACACGCCGCAATGAATCGCTGTCGCAAGATTGCGCGCGAGCTGCAAATAGAGCGGCGTGACGTTGCGGGCGTCAGGCATCAGTGCGGACCAGCGAGTTTCCATGGGACTCCGGCGGCCGTCGCGAAAAGGTAGGCCTACGAAAAATGAGAGCCCATTATATAACCAACATAATACCAGTCAATCGATTGGTTCCATGTTGGTACGGTAGCGCGCAAAGCCTTGCCGGATAAGGCTCGAAGGGGTATTTGCAAGGGTTGGAGAGAGGTTTTCGGGGCCCAGGATTTACCCGTACTCGTCGCTCGGAAGGCGACCAGGCGGTGCAAACATGCTCCTCACCCTGCCAGAACCAGAGCCGCCATCGATACCTTTTTAGTACCAGTTCAAGCAATCCCTTGCTGGGACGGCTTTTGCAAAGGAGGGCGTTCCAATATAGTGCTGGGTAGCAAGCCACAAAAATTCCCCCGGGGAGCAGCATTTGACCGATTCCGAGGCGCTGCGGCGCGCTCAGGCCGTCCGCCATTTCAACCGCTTCTACGCCCAGCACATTGGCGCACTCCACGAGCATCTGGCAAAGAGCGCGTTCTCACTGACAGAGGTGCGCGTGCTGCACGAACTCCACCGGGGGCGTGCGCAAACCGCCTCGGTGCTCGGGCGCGCTCTCGGCCTCGACAGCGGTTATCTCAGCCGCCTGTTGACCAGCTTCGAACGACGCAATCTGATCACGCGCCGCCCGTCCGAGACGGACGCGCGCCAGTCGCTGATCGCCCTCACGGACAATGGCCACGCTGCCTACGTGCCGCTCGATAACGCGGCGATCGAGGAGGTGTCGATGTTGCTCGCCGGCCTCTCGCCCCTCTCCCAGGATCAGCTGATCGCTGCGATGAAGGTGATCGAGCGGCTGCTCGGAACCGGGCCCACGCACGAACTCGTGATACTGCGCCAGCCGCGCGCAGGCGAATGCGGCTGGCTCGTGCATCGGCAGGCGCAGTGGTTCGCCGCGCAATACGGCTGGGATCAGTCGTTTGAAGGATTGCTCGCGCGAATCGTCGCCGATTACGCGCAACGCAACGATCCGGTACGGGAGATGTGCTGGGTGGCCGATCAGGAAGGCGTGGTGGTCGGCTCGGTGTGCGTCGTCGGTGTGTCGACGACGGTGGCGGGCGTGCGGCTTCTATGGGTCGAACCGGACGTGCAGCGTCTGGGCATTGGCACACAGTTGCTAAGCGAATGCACGCGCTTCGCGAAGCGCGCGGGCTACACGAAGCTCACGCTAACCACGGCTGCCTCGCTGGGACAACCGCGGCGTCTGTGCGAGCGCGCCGGCTTCAGGCTTGCCGGCGCGGCGGCTGAGCGCCGTTTCGGCAAGAACCTGACGATCGAGCGATGGGAGCTGGATCTGTAGAAAAGCGTCGCGGCTTAGAACGAAGGCACCACCGAACCCTTGAACTGCGTCTTGATGAATTGGCGCACGTCTTCCGACTGATAAGCGGCAACCAGCTTCCTGACCCACGGCTTGTCCTTGTCCTGCGTGCGCACGGCAATCAGGTTCGCGTACGGGCTATGCACGTCTTCGAGCGCGATCGCGTCTTTGGTCGGCTGCAGGCCGGCGGCCAACGCGAAGTTCGTGTTGATCGCGGCGGCGTCCACGTCCGACAGCGAGCGCGGCAATTGTGCGGCGTCGAGTTCGACCAGCTTGATCTTCTTCGGATTCTCGGCGACGTCGAGCGGCGTCGCGTTGTTGCCGTTCGTGCCGGCGCCGGCCTTCAGCTTGATCACGCCTTGCGTTTGCAGCAACAGCAGCGCGCGGTTTTCGTTCGACGGATCGTTCGGCACCGCGACCTTCGCGCCTTGCGGCAGATCCTTCAGCGACTTCAGCTTCTTCGAGTAGATGCCGAGCGGCGAAATGTACGTGAGGCCGACGTTGACGATCTTGTAGCCGCGCTGCTTGATCTGGCTGTCGAGGTACGGCTGATGCTGGAAGCTGTTGGCGTCGAGATCGCCCGCGTCGAGCGCGGCATTCGGCTGCACGTAGTCGTTGAATTCGACGACCTTCACGTTCAGGCCTTCGCGCTTCGCCACTTTCGTGACGACTTCCCAGATTTGCGCATCCGGGCCGCCGATGGTGCCGACCTTGATCACTTTGTCGTCGGCGTGCGCACCGAAGCTGGTGACGATCGCTGCGCCGGCGATGACTGCCGAGAGGGCTTTGAGGATGTTTCTGCGCTGCATGTGATTCTCGCTGTTTCTAATCGAAGGCTTTGTCGACGGCTTTATCGACAAGTCATCGATTTCTGATCGATGTCAGATTCGGGTGGAAGTGGGCGGCAAACATTGTTTTTGGCAATGCGTCGCCAACTGGACCGCAAATGGTCTCATACGCCCGGCGAGATGGGAAATACGACGATTGCATATGGTTATGCGCGTGGAACCGGGCGGGACCGCGTGCGCGCAGGAGCGGTACGCGGTGCGCAGTGGTCCTCCGCAGTGGTCCGCAGTGGTCAGAACGCGGTCCAGTCGTCGTCGGGCTGGGTGGCCTTGGCGGCCTCGGCCGCTGCGCGCGGCACGGCGGCCGGCTTCGCGCTCGCGACGGGCGTGGCCGAGGCCGGCGCAGAGACCGAAGCCGACGCGCCGGATGCCCTTGCTGACGCCGACAGCTTAGGCTCCGCGCGCGCCAATGCCGGCGCGGATTGCGATCCCGCGCCGATGTCGCGCGCTGCCGTCGCCTGAGTCACCGTCGCCTGAGTCACCGTCGCCTGGGTCACCGTCGCCTGGGTCACCGTCGCCGTCACTCTGCGCGCCGCCACCACAGCCGAACCCCGCGAGGCATCTTCCGCACCATTCACGCGAAACGCGTTCACCGCTTCACGCAGACGCCCCGCCTGATCCTGCAACGAAGCCGCCGCGGCCGCCGCCTGCTCGACGAGTGCTGCGTTTTGCTGCGTGACTTCGTCCATCTGCGTGACGGCGCGGCCAACCTGCGAAATGCCGCTGCTTTGTTCTTCGGATGCCGCAGCGATCTCGCCCATGATGTCGGTCACGCGCTGCACGGCTTGCAGAATCTCGCCCATCGTCGTGCCGGCCTGCTGCACGAGAGTCGAGCCGTTGTGCACGCGCTCCACCGACGCGCTGATCAACTGCTTGATCTCCTTGGCCGCCGTTCCCGAGCGCTGCGCGAGGCTGCGCACCTCGCCCGCGACGACGGCAAAACCGCGCCCCTGCTCACCGGCACGCGCAGCTTCGACGGCCGCGTTCAACGCAAGAATGTTGGTCTGAAAAGCAATGCCTTCGATCACGCCGATGATCTCCGCAATCTGCCGCGAGCTGTCATTGATCTCGCCCATCGTGCCGATCACGCGACTCACCACGTCGTTGCCGCGCGTCGCGATTTCGGACGCGTTATGCGCGAGTCCGCTCGCCTGCCGCGCGTTGTCGGCGTTCTGCTTGACCGTTGCGGTGAGCTCTTCCATGCTCGCCGCCGTTTCCTGCAGCGAAGCGGCCTGCTGCTCGGTGCGCTGTGACAGATCGCTGTTGCCCGCCGCAATCTGCTGCGTAGCCGACGCGATGGACTCCGCCGAGCGACGAATCTCACCGATGGTCCGCTGCAGCCGGTTCTGCATATCGTTCATGGCCGCCATCATGCTGGTCTTGTCGTGCGGACGAACGTCGACCACTTGGGTCAGATCGCCTTGCGCAATACTCGCCGCGAGCCGCGCCGCCTGGCCGGGCTCGCCGCCGAGACTCGCGCGCACGTTGCGGATGATCAGCAGCATCGCCAGCGAGATGATCGCGCCAATGACCAGCACGACGGCAAGGTGCCCAAGCAGCGTTTCGTAGTAGACGGTGTCGATGTCCTTGATGAACACGCCGCTCGTGATGTTCCAGTCCCACGGCGCGAAGTGCACCACGTAGCTGAGTTTCGGCACTGCCGTTTCGCTGTGCGGCAGGCGTCCGCGATACTGCGCGAAGCCGCGCCCGCTCGCCTTGGCCGCATCGACGATCGCCACGTACAGGAGCTTGCCGTCCGGATCCTTGAAGTCGCCAACCGCCTTGCCGGTCATTTGTGGCAGCGTGGGATGCATCAGCACGACCGGCTTCGAATCCATCACGAACAGATAGCCGGATTCGCCGTAACGCATGGCCGCGAGACGGGCGAGCGCTTCGCGCTGTACATCGGCCTCGCTCATTCTGCCGCTTTGCGAAAGCGCGTAATAGCCGCTCACGATACCTTGCGCCGCATCGACCAGATTCACCATGCCGGCCTTGCGCTCGGCCAGCATCGTGCTGCGCGTTTCGACCGCGCTCCACAGCCCGACACCCAGCAGGCCCAGCCAGACGAGCGCGAGCGACAGCCATAGTTTGCGATTCAAACTCATCCTGCTCATTGTTATGGTCTCTCTCGTGTGAGTCATATTCCGTTCGCGGTCGCAAGCACGCGTTGCGCGTTGCGCGTTGCGCGCAAACGATTGCTAGAGATATAACGGCACCACGGACGGCCGACTTGAGAGATGTTGTAAGGAAACCGTCGGCATGGCCCGGCGGCGTGCGGCAGGTTAATCATGCGCAATGAATCATGCTCTGACCGATAATCCAAGGCTCCGCCGCACGTTCTGGCGGCTCATTTCACTGCTCGAGAGAACAGCATGTACGTCATCGACCTCATCTACACCGCATCGCTCGATCGTATCGACGACGCACTGGAAGCGCATCGCGCGTTTCTGGCGCGACAGTTTGAAGCAGGCGTGTTCGTCGCCGCAGGACCGAAAGTGCCGCGCGACGGCGGCATCATTCTGGCAGTGCGGGTCGAGCGCGATAAGCTGGATGAGATTCTCGCCAGCGATCCGTTCGCGCAGCAAAACCTTGCGCGCTACGAGGTGACGGAATTCAAGACGACGCGGCTTGCGGCGGGATTCAATCTGCCGATTCCGGCTTGAGCGTGGTAAAGCGACGGACGTTGAAAGCGGACGCGTGATGTGACACGGCCCGCAAGGATCGGTGCATCAGTCGAGCAGCAGCTTGATATCGTGGACCCACGGCGTTGCGCCCTGGCCGTCGCGTGCGAAAAGACGCAGCTTGCCGTCCGTGTCGAACACGTAGCTCGCTGCCGTGTGGTCCATTGTGTAGCTGTCAGGTGTCTTGCCCGGCACCTTCGCGTAATAGACGCGGAAGTCTTTCGTGATCCTGGTGAGTTGCGCCTGATCGGCCGGACGCAAACCGACGAACGTCGGATTGAACGCCGGTACGTATTGCGCGAGCAAGGCCGGCGTATCACGCTCGGGGTCGACGGTGACGAACAGCACCTGCACGCGCTTCGCGTCTTCCGGGCCGAGTTGCTGCAACGCTTGTGAGAGCTCGGCCATCGTGGTCGGACAAACATCCGGGCAATGCGTGTAGCCGAAGAACAGCACCACCACCTTGCCTTTGTAGTCCGCCATTGTGCGGATGTGACCGGACGTGTCGGGCAACGAGAAGTTGCTCGCGAATTGCGTATTGCCAGTGATGTCGAGATTCTGGAACGCCGGCGGCTGCTTGCCGCAGCCCGCCACCAGCAAAGCGCCGCCGAGCGCGCAGGCCATCACAGCAGCACGCGCCGTACGCGCGAAGCGGTTTTTGAGCATGATATTACGCGCCGATCAGGACGCGCGCATAGTGGTCGATCAGCAGCGCCGCAAACAGCAGCGAGAGATAGACGATCGAATAGCGGAAAGTTTTGCGCGCCAGATCGTCCGAGTACTCCCGATAGATCTTCCACGCATAAGCAAGGAACACGGCGCCCAGCAGCACCGCCGCCGCGAGGTAGACCACGCCGCTCATGCCGGAGATGAAGGGCATCATGGTGACCGCGAACAGGATTACCGTGTACAGCAGAATATGCAGGCGCGTGTACTTCTCGCCGTGCGTGTTCGGCAGCATCGGCAGGCCGGCGTTTTCGTAGTCTTTGCGGCGATACAGCGCGAGCGCCCAGAAATGCGGCGGCGTCCACACGAAGATGATCAGCACCAGAATCCAGGCGTCGCCCGGCACATGGCCGGTGACCGCCGCCCAGCCGAGCGCCGGCGGCATGGCGCCCGAGGCGCCGCCGATCACGATGTTCTGCGGCGTGGCAGGCTTGAGCAGCAGCGTATAGATGACCGCATAGCCGACGAACGTGGCCAGTGTGAGCCACATGGTGAGCGGATTGGCGAACGTGTAGAGCGTCCACATGCCGAGGCCGCCGAGCACGGCCGAGAACAGCAGAATCTGTGCGGTGGTGATTTCGCCGCGCGCGGATGGACGCCACGAGGTGCGGCGCATCTTCGCGTCGATTTTCTGTTCGACGAGGCAATTGATGGCGAACGCCGCGCCGGCCAGCAACCAGATGCCGACCGTGCCGCCGATCAGCGGAGTCCAAGGCACCATGCCGGGCGTTGACAGGAACATGCCGATGACGGCGCAGAACACGGCGAGTTGCGTGACGCGCGGCTTCGTCAGGGCGATGTACTGGGAGACCCGGCTACCGGGCGTTTGGGAAAGTGTTGTGCTGTCCATGTGGAGTCACGCTGGCGCGGCATCGCGCGCAGGGAACACGGCGCGGCCGGGACGGCTATAAGCGATCCGAAAGTTTAACATAACGAGCAGAAGCAGCAGGATCGCGGCCCCACCGTTATGCGCCACCGCAATGGGCAACGGCCATTGCAGAACGATGTTCGACAGGCCTGTGATGAACTGGATCAGCACCACCAGCAGCACGCCGTTGGCCGGCCGCCGCAGCGACTCGAAGCGGCGCAGCTTCAGCGCCAGCCACACCAGATAAGCGACCACGACGATAGCGAACGTGCGGTGCGTCCAGTGAATCGCCACCAGCGCGTCCTGGGTGATCACGTCGCCGTCGCCGGTCATGCCGAGCGCGCGCCACAGGTGGAAGCCGTGTGCGAAGTCCATCGGCGGAATCCATTGGCCATTGCAGGTCGGGAAATCGGTGCATGCGAGCACCGCGTAGTTCGTGCTGACCCAGCCGCCCAGCGCAATTTGCGCGATCAGCAGCACCAGACCCGCGAGCGCGGCTGCGCGCCAGCGCGCGGCTTCGGGCTCGTATGCAGGCAACGGTGTCTGCCGCGCGGCCAGCCAGCCGAGCGTGCCCAACAGCGCGAGGCCGAGCAGCAAGTGCGTCGTCACGATGACTGGTTGCAACTTCATCGTCACGGTCCAGGCGCCGAACGCGCCTTGCACCAGAATCAGCAGCAACAGCGAGGTCGGCCACCACGGCGACACATGCAGTGGACGCCGCTTCACGCGCGCCGTCCAGGCGATGACGGTCTGCGCGATGATCAGCACACCGATCGCCATTGCGAAGTAACGGTGGATCATTTCGATCCAGGCCTTCGTCATGCTGACCGGTCCGGTCGGCATGGCCTGATGCGCGGCCGTGATCGCCGCGTGCGCGATGAACGGCGACGAAGTGCCGTAACAGCCTGGCCAGTCCGGACAGCCGAGCCCCGAATCGGTGAGCCGCGTGAAGCCGCCGAACATCACCAGATCGAGCGTGAGGAAGGTGGTGAGCCAGACCAGCTTGCGGAATTTGTTGTCGTCGGCCTTGACCCACACGTAGGACAACGGCAACAACGCGATACACAAGCCGATCAGGGCCAGTTGCAGTACGAACATCTCTCTTACCTAGGTTGCGGTATCAGCCGATACTCGACCATTTGAGCAGCTTGGTCACGTCGCCCTTGATCTTGCTGGGGTTCGGATCTTTCGGAAAACGCATCATCAGATTGCCGTTCGGATCGACCATGTAGATGTGGTCGGTGATTTTCGTGCCGTTCTCCGTAGGCAGCCACGCCGACACCTGCGCCGGATCGGCGATCATCATGTTGGTGTCGGGATAGGCCTTTTGTATCACGTCTGCCACGTTGCCTGCATCGGTGCGTAACCACACTTCCACGACGCGCTCGCGTTCCGGGCCCTGAGCTGCGCGGATTTGTCGCATGAAGTAGAGCTTGGTGACGCATGCCTTGTCGCATGTGCTGTTGTCTACCGAGATCAACAGCCAGCGGCCGCGCAGCGTGGCGAACTTGACGGGCTTGCCGTCTTCGCCCGTGACCGCGAGCGAATCGGGAATCGGGCGTTGCGGTTCGACCAGGGTGCCGTAGCTCGTGCTACCGCCTGTCGGCTTGATCACGTAGTACGTGAAATACGACACGGCGATCGGCGCGGCGCAGATGATCGCGAGCAGCAGCAGAATCCATCGGCCGCGCTCCCACGAGCCTTTGCCGTTGGGTTGGCCGGGCATGACTTTGGGTGCTGCGGGTTTGCCGGCTTGCGGCGAACGGGGAGATTGCGTCGACACTTCTGGACCTCTTTCAGTGATTGCGCGGCTTCGCGGCCCAGCTCTGGCCGCGAAGCCGCATGTGCTGCGTTATACGCCCTGCGCGTGCTCTTTCTTCGCGGCGCGGCGTGCGGCATACAGGCCGAAGACCAGCGCCGCGGCCGCCATGCCCCACCACTGGAACATGTAGCCATAGTTACGCTCGACACCGTTGGTGGGTGCGGGCCAGTCGCGCACCAGTTTGTCGCCGTCGTCGCTCAATTGCTGAATCACGAAAGATTGCAACGGAAAGCCGGTTTCCGAGGCGTATGCGGCAGTATCCAGATTCTGGCGGATCAGTTGATGCTCGGCTGAACCGCCCTGCCCCAACTCGAAGGCGCGCGACGCGTCCGCCCGTGCAATGCCCTCGATCTCGATTTCGCCTTGCGGCGTTGTGTACGGCGCGATGGTCTCGCGATTGTTCATGTTGCGCGGCAGCCAGCCGCGATTGACCAGCACGTAGCCGCCGTCGGCCAGTTTAAAAGGCATCACGACGTAAAAGCCCGGCTGGTCGTTATACGGGCGATTATCGAGGTAGACGACTTTATCCGCGACGAAACTGCCGCGCGCCTTCACGCGATGAAACTCGATGTCCTTCAGTTCGACCGGCGCGGCGCTCACCGGCTGCGCGGGCGCGTTCTCGAACTGCGTGATGTGCGCTTCGAGCGCTTCCTTCTGATGCGCGCGGTCGCGCTGCCAGAAACCCAGCCGCACCGTCACGACGATCACCAGCAGAATCAACAGCGCGGGCACGAGGCGAATCTTCATCGGGCACGCTCCGGGGCCACTCGTGGCGTTACGGGGGACGTGCGGCAAACGCCGGCGCGCGGTGCGATAATAAACGTCTTGCCTCTGCGCTTCCTGATTACAGCTGGTTCCATGCACATTCTCGTTCCCATCGCCTTCGTCCTGATCATCGCCAGCATGGTGTCGGCGCTGTACTTCATGATGCATGACAAGGGCAAAACCAAGCGGATGGTCTGGTCGCTCGCCACGCGGGTGGGCCTGTCGATCTCGCTGTTCCTGTTCATCCTGTTCGCTCACTGGATGGGCTGGATTCAGTCGACCGGTATTCCCTACGGGCGCTGAGCCCGGCGGAACCCTCTCCACGCCGCCAAACAAAACGCCGCCCTGACAGGGTCGAGGGCGGCGCTGCATAAGTCTTGCATACTGCTCGTGCGCCGCGTCCCGAAGGACGTTGCGCGATTGGCCTGCACATTCTCCGGGTTGCCGGTCGGCGCAGGCCAGACTGCGTTACAGCCAGTACACGACGACGTACAGCCCGAGCCACACGACGTCCACAAAGTGCCAATACCAGGCCGCGCCTTCGAATGCGAAGTGATGGTCCGCCGTGAAGTGACCGCGGATCATGCGCACCAGCACGACTGCCAGCATCGTGCCGCCGAGGAACACGTGGAAGCCGTGAAAGCCCGTCAACAGGAAGAACGTCGAACCATACACGCCCGACGACAGCGTCAGATTCAGTTCGTTATAGGCGTGGAAGTATTCAAAGCCTTGCAGGAACAGGAAGCAAACGCCGAGCACGAGCGTTGCGGCCAACCAGATGATCGCCTTCTTGCGATGATTCTCACGCAGCGCGTGGTGCGATACCGTCAGCGTCGCGCCCGAGGAAAGCAGCAGCGCGGTGTTGATGGTCGGCACCGGCCACGGTTGCATCGACTTGAAGGTCGAGACCAGCGCTGCCGGACCGTTGTTCGGCCACACTGCCGAGAAGTCCGGCCAGATCAGTTTGTAATCCAGGCTGCCCAATTGATGCAGCGCGATTTCACGCGCATAGAACAGCGCGCCGAAGAACGCACCGAAGAACATCACTTCGGAGAAGATAAACCAGCTCATGCTCCAACGGTACGACTTGTCGACGTTCTTGCCGTACATGCCGCCTTCCGACTCGGCGATCGCGTCGCCGAACCAGTGCCACAACGTAAAGAGCAGCCACAACAAACCGGCGACAACGCCGATCGGCGCCCAGTCATGTTCGTTGATCCAGGCCGCAAGCGATCCGAGCATGACCAGCAACCCAGCAGCGGCGCTGATCGGATGCCGCGACGGATGCGGTACGAAATAGTACGGGCTCTCGTTTTGACCGCTCATTCTTGATTCTCCACTTCAGTCCAGTTGTTCCGGAATCTCCGGCTGTATCTTCGGCGGCGCGTCGATACCGCACCGCTTCTCTCTAATTCCTGGGCGCTGCTTCGCCCGATTCTACGTGTGCGCGAGGTGATTCAGCCTACTACGGCTCGTACGATCAGAATCAGCACCACGATAAAAATTGCCGCGCAGATCAACGCTGCCGCGATCACGTGCAACGGGTTCAGTTGCGTGGCGTCCGCCTCCAGATCGCGGCGCCTGCGCACCCCGAAAAACGACCAGAACACCGCGCGCATGGACTGGCCAAAACTGCTTCTGCGCGGGCTGCCGCCGTTGTCACTCATCTTGTTTCGTCTTCCTTCGTCGGCGGCGCGAGCCGTCAGGCGGGATTGGCGGCGGTAGCCGCCGTGTTTGCCGTGGGCGCCGCGCTTCCGGCTGTCGCTGCCACTGGCGTATTCAATTCAAAAAACGTGTACGACAACGTGATCGTTTTCACGTCCTTCGGCAGCTTCGGATCCACCACGAACACCACCGGCATCCGCTTCGTCTGATTCGCCGTCAAGGTCTGCTGCGTAAAGCAAAAACACTCGATCTTCCTGAAGTACTCGGTTGCCTGCTTCGGCGCGTAGCTCGGAATGGCTTGCGCCTGAATCGTGCGCGCCTGTTCGTTGCTCACCTCGTACATCACCGTCGTCACTTCGCCCGGATGCACGTCGAGACTGCGCTGCTCCGGCTTGAACCCCAACGGGCCGCGCGCGTTCGCATCGAATTCGATCGAAATCGTGCGGCTCATGTCGACCTGCGTGTTCTTCGCCTCGCGCGCCGTAGCATCACGCTGCACAAGGTTGTTGATGCCCGTGATCTGGCAGATCGCGCGGTACATCGGCACCAGAGCGAAGCCGAAGCCAAACATCATCAAGGCGACGATGAACAGCTTGATCAGCATCGAACGGTTAAAAGAACGGTCGGCCTGAGCCGGTGGTTGCGTCGCCATCTCAATCCTCAACAAACCTGCAAACAGACTTGAACCGCCCCGTCAGGAGAACCACTTCTGATGAATGATGACGCTCGCGAAAAAGACCGCGGCGATCACGAACATCACGAAACCGATCCGCCGGTTGCCCGCGCGAATCTGCTCGGGCGTACGTCTTTCTTGAGGATTGCGCGCCATGCTCGACTTTCTGAATACGTTTCGTGACTACGGGTGCCGCCACCACTTTCGTGGCTGCCGACTCCGGCGGCGAACTGCTGCGCCACCTGAGCCGGCACCCCCACCGTACGCCAATTACTCGACGGTCGGCGGGTTTTCGAACGTGTGGAACGGAGCCGGGCTCGGCACGGTCCATTCGAGGCCCGTTGCGCCGTCCCACGGCTTGTCGCCAGCCTTTTCGAGTTCGCCGCCGCCACGGTAGGCCGGCAGTGCAACCGCGAACAGGAAGTAGACCTGCGCCAGACCGAAGCCGAATGCGCCGATCGTGATGACCTGGTTCCAGTCCGTGAATTGTGCCGGGTAGTCAGCGTAACGACGCGGCATACCTGCGAGGCCAACGAAGTGCATGGGCAGGAACGCGAGGTTGAAGAAGAACATCGAGGCCCAGAAGTGAATCTTGCCGCGCGTTTCGTTGTACATCCAGCCGGTCCACTTCGGCGCCCAGTAATACCAGCCGGCGAACAGCGCGAAGAGCGAGCCCGCCACCAGCACATAGTGGAAGTGCGCCACCACGAAATAAGTACCGTGATACTGGATGTCGAGCGGCGCCATAGCCAGCATCAGACCGGACAGGCCGCCGAACGTGAACACCAGCAGGAAGCCGACCGCGAACAGCATAGGCGTTTCGAAGCTCAGCGAACCGCGCCACATCGTCGCGACCCAGTTGAACACCTTCACGCCCGTCGGCACGGCGATCAGCATGGTGGCGTACATGAAGAACAGTTGGCCCGTCACCGGCATGCCGGTGGCGAACATATGGTGAGCCCAGACCATGAACGACAGAATCGCGATCGACGAGGTTGCGTACACCATCGAGCTATAGCCGAACAGCGGCTTGCGCGCGAACGCCGGAATCACCTGCGAGACGATCCCGAACGCCGGCAAGATCATGATGTACACCTCGGGGTGCCCGAAGAACCAGAAGATGTGCTGGTACATGACCGGGTCGCCGCCGCCTGCCGCGTTGAAGAACGACGTGCCGAAGTGACGGTCGAACAGCACCATGGTGATCGCGCCTGCCAGAACCGGCATCACGGCGATCAGCAGGTACGCGGTGATCAGCCACGTCCAGACGAACATCGGCATCTTCATCAGCGTGAGGCCGGGTGCGCGCATGTTCAGAATCGTCACGACGATGTTGATCCCGCCCATGATCGACGAAGCGCCCATCAGGTGGACCGCGAAAATCGCGAAGTCCATGCCCGGGCCCATTTGCGTGGACAGCGGCGCGTAGAGCGTCCAGCCCGCGGCGGTCGCGCCGCCCGGTGCGAAGAACGAACCGACCAGCAGAACAGCCGCCACCGGCAGAAGCCAGAAACTGAAGTTGTTCATGCGGGCGAAAGCCATGTCCGATGCGCCGATCTGCAGCGGCACCATCCAGTTCGCGAAGCCGACGAAAGCCGGCATGATCGCGCCGAACACCATAATCAGGCCGTGCATGGTGGTCAACTGGTTGAAGAACTCGGGACGCATGATCTGCAAGCCCGGCTCGAACAGTTCGGCACGGATCATCAGCGCCATCACGCCCCCGGAGAGGAACATGGTGAACGAGAAGATCAGGTACAGCGTACCGATGTCCTTGTGATTGGTTGCGAACAGCCAACGGCGCCAGCCATGCGGCGTTTCGTGGGCATGGTCGCCGTGCACGTGCTCGTGGCCCGCGACTACATCGTGTCCGATGCTAGACATGACAATCTCCTAAAGCGAATACTGCGGTGCTGACCATGAACACGTCAGGCAGCCGGGCTGATCTGAACACGCCGGGCTTCTTTCGCGTCACTGCCGCCCGTGATCGTTTCCGGCTTCTTCAAAATAATATGATCTTCGGCAATGCCGGCCGCTTTCAAAGCGTCGCGCACGGCTTCTGCACGGCTCTTCGCGAGTTTCGCGTTGAGGTCCGCGGAGCCGCTGGCGTCGGTGAAGCCCGACAGCGTGAATTTCGCGTCCGGATGCGCCTTCGCGTAGGCCGCAGCCGCCTCGACTGCCGCTTTCGCGTCGGCCGGCAGCGTGCTCTTGCCGGTGTCGAAGTAGATGCTGGCCGGAAGCGTTGCCAGCGATGCCGCGCTGTCCGAACCGGCCGCTGCCGTTTCCGCACCCGAAGCGCCCGAAGCCGCCCCGGCGCCGCTCGCTGCTGCGCCAGCATCGGCCAGATGGTTGCCGCCTTCGGGCAGCTTGCCGTTACGCGCGTCCGCAACCTGCTTCGGCTGGAGAATGTCGCCGGTGTGGTTGCCCCACGAATTACGTTCGTACGTGATGACCGAGGCGATTTCGACGTCGTTCAGCGTAGGCGCCCACGAAGGCATCGCGTTCTTGCCCTTCAGCACCAGGCTGACGTGCTCGGCAATCGCGCCGTTGGCGATCTTGCTGCCGTCGAGCGCCGGAAATGCGCCCGCGCCCTTGCCGGTCGGCTGGTGGCAGACCGCGCAGTTCGCCGCGTACACCTTGCCGCCGCGTTCCATCAACTCGGCCATTGTGTAGGTCTTGTTCGGATCGTCCTGGCCGGCGGCCATTTTCTTCTTCTGCGCGTCGACCCACTGAGCGTAGTCGTCGGCGGACAGCACTTCGACCACCACCGGCATGAACGCGTGTTCCTTGCCGCACAGTTCGGTACAGAAGCCGCGGAACGTGCCGACCTTCTCAGCCTTGAACCACGTATCGCGCACGAAACCCGGGATCGCGTCCTGCTTCACGCCGAAAGCCGGCACGTACCAGGAGTGGACCACGTCGTTCGCGGTGGTGATGATGCGGATTTTCTTGTCGACCGGGACAACAAGCGGATTGTCGACTTCCTGCAGGTATGTGGTGGAGATCGGCTGGCGACCGTCGGTTTCCGCACGCGGCGTGGCCAGCGTGGACAGGAAGCTGATGCCTTCGCCCGGGCCCTTCACGTAGTCATAGCCCCATTTCCACTGGTAGCCGGTGACCTTGATGGTGACGTCGGCATTAGTGGTGTCCTTCATCGCGACGACGGTCTTGGTGGCGGGCAGCGCCATCAGGACGACGATGATGAACGGCACGATCGTCCAGATGATTTCGACGGTAGTGCTTTCGTGGAAATTCGAAGCCTTATGGCCTTTCGATTTGCGGTGGGCAAAGATCGAATAGAACATCACGGCGAACACGCCGACGAAAATCACCGTGCAAAGCACCAGCATCAACATGTGGAGGCTGAAGAGCTCCTCAGCGATTTTCGTCGCAGGCGGCTGGAGATTGATCTCGTTGACGGCAGGGCCGCCCGGAACATCGCCCACTGCCAGGGCGGCACCGGCGAAAAGCAGTCCGCTCATCGCCAGCACGCCCATGAGGGCTCGCTTGATTGTTTTCATAGCTTCCTTACCCAAAATTTCCATTCAAACCCTCGACCCCGCTGGCAGGTTGCTCGCGCTCCCCGTGAACGCCGCGCCTCTCAACACGTCTAACAACGTGTGAGCCACATACGCAATTCGCCTGCGAACTGCGCGCGCCGATACTGCGCGAGATGTTGCCCGATCATGATCGTCTGGCCGCGCGAGACCAGTTTGATCCGGTCACGCGGCGTTGCGCCCGCCTCGATCCGCACCCAGCGCGGATTGAACTCGAACTGCGTGAGCTGCTCGGCACTGACCTGCTCGATGACAAGCCGGTTCTGAAACAACCGGATGCGCTCGTAATCCACAGCATGACGCGCATATATGGCAAACGCGATGCCTACCGCCAGCAATTCGATACCGGTGAACGGCAACACCAGCCAGGCGCCGACCAGAACCAGCATGAAAGCAACTGCCAGCGAGAAAAACGCAAGCGACACGTAGAAACATACGAACTGCCGCGGCGATATCGAACAGTTGCGTTTCATCGTCCAGTCTTTGAGAACTGGTTCTGAATCCGCCAGCAGATCTGATGCTTCCATCGCTGCCTCCCGCGAATCGCCGCGCGCGGTCATTGCTTGCGACCGCTATTCTGGCCGCGCGACCACCGCCGCGTCATCTTATCTTGCTGCCCTGTGCCTCGGGCCTGCCGCCCCAAATGTGGGAACTCCGGGCGACAAACTGACGCATTATAGGCGCGATCCATAGCATCCACAAGCAAGCCCCGATTCGCCCACAAGCCAGGCGTGACAAGCCTCCGCGCGGTTTTGACGCACCTTTTGCGGGTCTTTTGAAGCGCTAATTTCAGACATAACAGATGCCGTCTTTACCGCCTCGTTGATTCCTCAACGATTCCTTGCCGAACCTCGCCCGATGTCCTCGATCCGCACGATCCCGTGACCTTCCGCCGTGGTGCGCGGCACGGCTTTCCATGCGTGTCCGTAGATCACTTCGAAGGTCAGCGCGATCGTGCCGTCGGCACGCCGGCGGGCTTCGAGGGCCGTCAGCAAAGCCTTGTGCAGCCTGCGCGCGGCGGCGCCCGACGACGCTTCGCGCTCGAACGGATAGGCGCCCCAGCGGCGCACGTCGGCGAGCAGCGATTCGGGAGACTTATAGGTAATGGTCAAGACTTCCTGGTCCATCACGGGTATCTCGAAGCCACTTTCGACCAGCATATCGCCGAGGTCATGCATGTCGACAAAGTCGATCACATGCTTGCGCGAGGCAACCCCGTGCGCGGCCTCGACTTCGGCATAGGCGCCGCGCAGCTCCTTGAGCGAGTCGGGACCGAGCGTGCTGAACATTAGCAGGCCGTTGACCTTCAGCACACGCTGCCACTCGGGAAACACGAGGTCGGGCCGCGAATGCCAGTGCAGCGCCAGATTGGACCAGATGAATTCGAAAGCGCCGGCCGCGAACGGCAGCGCCGAAAAGTCGGCTTGCGCGAAGCGCGGTCCGCGAGCGCCGAGCGCCTTGCCGAGCGTGGCCGGCAGAAAGCGCCGCCAGCTCGTGTCGCCGGAATCGTGCTGCAGCGCGCGCGCGAGCATGCCGTGCGACAGGTCGGAGCCGAACACCGGCGCCTCGGGAAAGCGCTCGCGCAAAGCGGGAATGTCTTCGCCCATGCCACAGCCAGCGTCGAGCACGCTCGACGGCGTGACCTTGATGTAGTCGAGACGCTCGCGCATGCGCTGCGCGATTTCGCGCGGCAGGAACGCGACGTCCCCGAAGGTCGCTGCGCGGCGGTCGAAGATCCGCCGGAGGCGCTGGGAATCATAGGCCGGACGGCTTGATTGAGCGGGAGTTGGGGACATGAGTGTCGTACTGGCGTAGAGCCCGAAGTATACTCGTTCGTTTCCCTCCATTCAGCGTGGAAGGCCTTCGCGGACAGTCCAGTCATGCCATTCCGGTCCATTTCGTCGTTTTCCGGCAGCCGGTTCGCGCGTTTTGCGCGCACCGTGCATTCCGCATGGCCGCGCGTCGCACAGGCTGCGCTGCCGAATCTGTGCGCGTTATGCGGCAATTTGTCGCATACGACAATTTGCGCCGGTTGCGACGCGGCCTACTGGAATGAAGGACGGTTGCGATGCACCGTCTGCGCGGTGCCGTTATCCGTCACGCGATGGGCGGCCCGCACGCAGTACCGGTGCGCAGATTGCGCCAGCGAGCCGCCGCCGTTCGACGCCACCTTCGCCCTTGCCGACTACCGGGCGCCGCTCGACACCTTGGCGGTCGGCCTGAAATTCCGCGCCCGCCTGATGTTGGCGCACGAGTTCGGGCGACGCCTTGCGCGTCTTGCACAGGACTCCTGGCTGGAGCTTGCCGAATGGCCCGATGCGATAGCGCCCGTGCCGCTTGCCAGAAAACGCCTCATCGAGCGCGGCTATAACCAGGCATGGCAGATCGCGAGGCCATTGGCTCGCGCGCTACACGTGCGCAGCGACGCCACCTTGCTGCATCGGGTGATTCACACCGCGCCGCAGTCGCGCCTCGATCTCGACGCCCGCCGTCTGAACGTTGGCCGCGCCTTCAAGGTTGCGGGATCCGTGCAAGGCCTGCACGTCGGCATTGTCGACGATGTGATGACGACCGGCGCGACGCTCGAAGCGTTGGCACGCACGCTCAAGGCCGCCGGTGCGCGGCGGGTCACCAACTTCGTCGCGCTGCGCACGCCGAAAAACTAGTCTCAACCTGAGCTCACCATGTTCAATGTCGTTCTCGTAGAACCGGAAATCCCGCCGAACACCGGCAACGTGATCCGCCTGTGCGCCAATACCGGCGCCCGGTTGCATCTGATCGAACCGCTCGGCTTTCCGCTCGACGACGCCAGAATGCGCCGCGCCGGCCTCGACTATCACGAGTACGCGCAAATGAACGTGCATGCCGACTGGCCGGCATTCATCGCCAAAGAATCGCCGGACCCGGCGCGCATGTTCGCCTTCACTACGCGCGGCTCGGGCCGTTTTCACGAGCGCGCGTTTCAATCCGGCGACTGGTTCGTGTTCGGCGCCGAAACGCGCGGCCTGCCCGACCTGGTGCTCGACCAGTTCGCCAGCGAACAGCGCGTGCGCCTGCCCATGCGTCCAGGCAACCGCAGCCTGAACCTATCGAATACCGTCGCTGTCGTGGTGTTCGAAGCCTGGCGTCAGACCGGCTTTGAAGGCGGCGCCTGACGGCGCTTCAATTCAGCCTCGTAGCGCGTGAGCATGGCATCGTCGAAACAGGCGAACACCACCTGTTCGATCTGCGGCGTGCGCGGCAAGGTGGCGAGCACCGCACTGAGCGCAATTCGCACGGCCTCGTCGGCGGGAAAATGGTAAATGCCGCAACTGATCGCGGGGAACGCAATGCTCCTGCACTGCGCCTCGCGCGCCACCTCGAGCGAACGCTGATAGCAGGACGCCAGTAAATCGGCCTCGCCATGCGCGCCGCCCCGCCAGCGCGGACCGACCGCGTGAATCACGTGTCTGGCCGGCAAGCGGTAGCCGCCTGTCAGCTTCGCGTCGCCGGTCGCGCAGCCGCCGAGCGCCTCGCACTCGTGGGTCAACTCCTTGCCGGCCGCGCGATGAATTGCGCCGTCCACGCCGCCTCCGCCCAATAACGACGTATTCGCGGCATTGACGATCGCATCCACGGCAAGTTTGGTGATGTCGACCACGCGTGCTTCGAGCGTGCAACGATTGAAACGAGAGCATGGGAACCTCGCTGATCCGTAGCGTCGATAAAAACGTGGACAGCGATAGCGGGCAGCCGTTCAGCGCTTTTGCGCGCCAAACGGCTGAAAGACAAGGCTTATCTTTCAGCTTTGGAGTCGCGCCGCAGCAGGGCGCTGACGGCGTCGCGCGGAGCCACGCCGTCGAATAGAACGGCACAGACCGCCTGCGTGATAGGCATCTCGATGGCATGAGCGCGGGCAATCGCAAGGACCGCCTGCGCGCAACGCACGCCTTCGGCCACGTGACCGAGGCCGCCGAGAATATCGTCCAGCGTGCGGCCCGCGGCGAGTTGCAGGCCGACTGTGCGATTGCGCGACAGATCGCCGGTGGCGGTCAGGATCAGATCGCCCAGGCCGGTCAGCCCAGTGAACGTTTCCGCACGTCCGCCGAGCGTCACGCCGAGACGCGACATTTCAGCGAGGCCGCGCGTGATCAATGCCGCACGTGCGTTCAGACCGAGCCCGAGTCCATCGGCGATACCCGTTGCAATGGCGAGCACGTTTTTCACCGCGCCGCCCACTTCCACGCCGACGACGTCGTCGCCGGTGTAGATGCGCATGGCGCCGTGATGGAACGCTGCGACCGTGCGCTCGCGGCACGCGGCCGAAGCACTGGCAATGGTCAACGCGACCGGCAAGCCCTGCCCGACTTCACGCGCGAAACTCGGACCGGACAGCACGCCGTTGCTGCCGTGCTCCGGCAGTTCGGCCGCGACCACCTGATGCGGCATCAACTGCGAATCGGCTTCAAAACCTTTGCACAGCCATACCACATGCGCCGGGACTTTGCCCGCGTCGCGCATGGCCCGAAACAGGCCGCGCAGTCCGGCCACGGGCGTTGCCACGACGCATAACGCGTCGTCGGCGAGCGCGTGGTCGAGCGCCGCGTTCAGATCCGTTTCATAGCGAAGCGCCGGCGGCAAGGCAACGCCCGCCAGATAGCGGGCGTTTTCGTGCGAAGTGCGGAGATCGGCAATGAGCGCGGGCTGGCGCGCCCACAACACCGTGTCGTGCCGTACGGCCAGATGGCCGGCGAGCGCGGTGCCCCATGCGCCGGCGCCAAGGACTGCAACCTTCATAGCCGACACAGCTCGCGACACGTTAGTGCGTGACGCCGTTTTGCGCCGCGCTGTCCTGGCCGCCCATCTGCGCGAGGCGTTGCTCGTACAGCGCCTGGAAGTTGATTTCGGCGAGATGGATCGGCGGGAAACCGGCGCGGGTGATCGCGTCGGCGATATTCGAGCGCAGGTACGGGAACAGAATGGTCGGGCAGGCAATGCCGACCAGCGGGTCGATCTGCTCAGCGGGAATGTTGCGGATATCGAAAATACCGGCTTGCTTGGCTTCGATCAGGAACGCAACCTTGTCCGACACCTTGGCGGTGACCGTGCCCGTGACGAGGATTTCGAACACGGTGTCGGCGAGGCGCTCGGCCTTCACGTCGACTTCGACTTCGACCGAGGGCATTTCCTGCTCGAGGAAGATGCCCGGCGAGTTCGGCTGCTCGAGCGACATGTCCTTCAGATAGATACGCTGGATGTTGAAGAACGGCTGGTTATTCTCGTCGGACATGATGAAGTGATTCCCTGATAGATATGCATAGCGGCGGCCCATGCTCGCATGGGTCGCCAGATCGTTGCGGCACGCCGCCGCCCTGATGAGGCAAGGCCGCGCCGGCTTGGTGTTCAGCCGCCCTTGTCACACGCCCGTGGGCGTGCGAATTCAGGCGGTTGCTTCGAGCAGCGGCATCAGACCGCCCGCGCGATCGAGCGCAGAAAGGTCATCGTACCCGCCGACATGCGTCTCGCCGATGAACACTTGCGGCACCGTGCGGCGACCGGTCCGGGTCATCATTTCTTCACGGCGGGCCGGGTCTTTGTCGATCAGTACCTTTTCAACGTGCTCGACGCCGCGCGACTTTAAAAGACGTTCGGCCATCTGGCAATACGGGCACACCTGGGTGCTGTACATGATCACTTTGTTCACTTGACTGCTCCTTGTTTCACAACCGGCATGCCGGCTTTCTGCCAGGCGTCGACACCGCCTTCGAGAACATGGACTTCCGCATACCCTGCATCCTGCACGATACGCGCTGCCTTGTTCGACTGCTGGCCGGTCTGGCATACCAGCAGCACCGGGTTGCTCTTGTTCTTCACGAGTTGCGCGACCTTCGCCTGCAACTCCGCAAATTCAAGGTGCCGCGCCGCGGGCAAATGCCCGCTGGCGAAGTCGGCGGACGGACGCAGGTCGATCACCGCAGCATTGCGCCGGTTGATCAGTTGAGTGGCTTCGGCGGCCGACAGGCCGCCGCGGCCGCGCCGGCTGATCGTCGGCCACAGCAGCAACCCACCGGAGATGAGGACGATCGCGATCAGTACAAGGTTTGTGTAATCAGTGAAAAACTTCACGGAAGATCCGCCGAAAAAGAGAGAAATCGAAAAGGGCAATCCAGCCATTATAAAATAACCGTCTGACGCGATGGCGGCGCTCCCCCGGAGAATCCCCGCAGCGCTTTACCGCTTCCTCACTACCGACCGGCAATCTCATGTACAAACTCGTTCTCATACGCCACGGCGAATCGACGTGGAACAAGGAAAACCGCTTCACGGGCTGGGTCGACGTCGACCTCACCGAACAGGGCAACAACGAGGCGCAGCAAGCGGGCGTGCTGCTGAAGGATTCGGGCTACACGTTCGACATCGCCTACACGTCGGTGCTCAAGCGCGCGATCCGCACCTTGTGGCACGTGCAGGACAAGATGGATCTGATGTACCTGCCGGTGGTGCATTCGTGGCGTCTGAACGAACGGCACTACGGCGCGCTGTCGGGCCTGAACAAGGCTGAAACGGCCGCCAGATTCGGCGACGAACAGGTGCTGGTCTGGCGCCGCAGCTACGACACGCCGCCGCCCGCTCTCGAGCCGACGGACGAGCGCGCGCCCTACAACGATCCGCGCTACGCCAAGGTGCCGCGCGAACAGTTGCCGCTCACCGAATGCCTGAAGGACACGGTCGCGCGCGTTCTGCCCCTGTGGAACGAGTCGATTGCGCCGGCCATCAAGTCGGGCCGCCAGGTTCTGATCGCCGCCCACGGCAATTCGATCCGCGCCCTCGTGAAATACCTCGACAATGTTTCGGACAACGACATCGTCGGTCTGAATATTCCGAACGGCGTGCCGCTTGTCTATGAACTCGACGAAAACCTGCGACCAATCAAGCACTACTATCTCGGCGACCAGGAAGCGATCGCCAGGGCGCAAGCCGCAGTCGCCAAGCAGGGCAAAGCAGGCTGATTTGCCATCTCGCCGCCATGTTGCCGTCAGAAACGAAGCGAATGGCGGCGAACAGCCGCGCCGACCGGCAAGACATACCGGTTGGCGCGGCTCGCGTCATTCACGCGCGCCTTCTTTCCGGCCGCGATCAAGCTGTTACGGCACATTACTTCAGCGTCGCGGGCCTAATCTCACGAACCAGGCCCGGCCCGTGCTGTCGAATCACGATTGCCTGCGCTCCACCCTGACTTGGCGGGTGTGCAGTTATACTTGTCCGTCCCCATCTCTATCGACGCTGCCACGCGCTTCCGACCGCAACAGACTCTATGCGAAAGAACCTGAAAAATATCGGCCTGATTGCCGCGGGCCTTGCTACCGGTGCATTTGCCACGCTGCAACTTTCCGCTTCGGCGCAGCAACCGGCTAGCGCCGCCTCCAGCGCCGTTGCACCGCTGCCGCTGGATCAGCTCCGGCTGTTTGCCGAAGTGTTCGGGCAAATCAAGCATGAATACGTCGAACCGGTCGACGACAAAAAGCTTCTCACCGCTGCCATCAAGGGCATGGTGTCGAGCCTCGACCCGCACTCGTCTTATCTCGACAAGACCGATTACGAGGAACTGCAGGAGCAGACCAAGGGTCGCTTCGCCGGTCTCGGCATCGAGATCTCGTCGGAAGACGGCCTGATCAAAGTAATTTCGCCGATCGAAGACACGCCCGCGTTCCGCGCCGGCATCCGTCCGGGCGACCTGATCACGCGCATCAACGACAAACCCGTGCGCGGCATGACGCTCGACCAGGCGGTCAAGCAGATGCGCGGCGACCCGGGCACCAAGGTCACGCTCACCATCTTCCGCAAGACCGACGACCGCACCTTCCCGCTCACCGTGACGCGCGCGATCATCAAGGTCCAGTCGGTCAAGATGAAGATTCTCGCGCCGGGTTACGCGTATGTGCGCATCACCAGCTTCCAGGAACGCACCACGCCTGATCTGGCCGCGAAGCTGCAGGACATCGCGCGTCAGCAGCCGAACCTGAAGGGTCTCGTGCTCGACCTGCGCAATAACGGCGGCGGTCTGCTGCAAAGCGCGGTCGGCGTAGCCGGCGCGTTCCTGCCGCCGAATTCGGTGGTGGTGTCCACCAACGGCCAGATTCCGGATTCGAAGCAGGTCTATCGCGACACTTACGACAACTACCGCCTGCAATCCTTCGACAGCGATCCGCTGAAGGACGAAGCGCCGATCTTCAAGACCGTGCCGATGATCGTGCTGACCAACGCGTACTCCGCGTCGGCGTCGGAAATCGTCGCGGGCGCGCTGCAGGATCAGCATCGTGCGCTGATCGTCGGCAAGACCACCTTCGGCAAAGGTTCGGTGCAGACCGTGCGCCCCATGACGGCAGACACCGCGCTGCGTCTGACCACGGCGTACTACTACACGCCGAGCGGCCGTTCGATCCAGAACAAGGGTATCCGTCCTGACATCGCGGTCGATCAATACGCCGAAGGCGATCCGGACGACGCGCTCGTCACCCGCGAAGTCGACTACTCGAATCACCTTGCGAACACGCAGGATCCGAACGAGAAGAAGGAAGCGGAACAGCGCGAACAGGAACGCATGGACCAGTTGCGCCAGCTTGAAGAGCAAAACGACAAGAAGACGCCGGAACAGCGTCAGAAGGATCGCGAGCGCAAACCGGTGGAATTCGGTTCGGCCGACGACTTCATGCTGCAACAGGCTCTGAACAAGCTGGAAGGCAAGCCGGTGCAGGAGTCGAAGTCGCTGACCGAGCGTCGTCTCGCGCAGAACAAGCCGCCGGCGTCGGCATCCGCGCCGGTCGCGGTCAAGCCCACGCAGCCGGTGCCCGGTGCATCGGGTCCGGCCTCGGCGCCTGCTACGCAGAGCAAATAAGTATTGGGCCCAACGTGCCTTCGCAGCGGAACATGCTGCGAAGGCACGTTCTGACAGCCGCGGCCGTACCAACTGCAATACCCGGTAGCAGCAAGAACACCGGCTCCCTGCGCGATTAAAATAACGAAACTGCGCATGGCAGGCCCATCGGACCTGCATCTCATCGCGCGCACACTCACGCGCCCCGCCATGAACGACGATCAACTCCTTCGCTATTCCCGCCACATCCTCGTCGACGAAATCGGCATCGAGGCGCAGCAACGTTTTATCGACGCTCACGCGATCATCGTCGGCGCAGGCGGTCTGGGTTCGCCCGCTGCGATGTACCTGGCCGCGGCGGGCGTAGGCCGCTTGACGCTGGTCGATGCCGATACGGTCGATCTGACCAATCTGCAACGGCAGATCCTGCACGTGAGCGCATCCGTCGGACGCAAGAAGGTGGAGTCCGGGCGCGAGGCGATCGCGCGAATCAATCCCGAGGTCGTGGTGAACGCGGTAGCCGAGCGCGTCGACGACGCGTGGCTCGACGCGCAAGTACCGCATGCCACGGTCGTGCTCGACTGCACCGATAACTTCGCGACGCGCCACGCGATCAACCGCGCGTGCGTGAAGCATCGTGTACCGCTCGTATCGGGTGCGGCGTTGCGCTTCGACGGCCAGATCAGCACCTTCGATTTCCGCGACGATGCGTCACCCTGCTATGCGTGCGTGTTCCCCGAAGACCAGCCATTCGAGGAAGTCGCGTGTTCGACCATGGGCGTGTTCGCACCGACAGTCGGCATCGTGGGTTCGATGCAGGCCGCTGAAGCGCTCAAGGTGATCGGCCAAATCGGCACGCCCTTGCTTGGCCGCCTGATGATGCTCGATTCGCTGCGCATGGAATGGAACACCATGCGCATCGCACGTCAGCCGGATTGCCCGGTGTGCGGGCGGACACACCCGGTTTGATTTCCCGCATCGAGGCTGACAAGGCTGAATGAGAAACGCCGCCCGTGAGGCGGCGTTTCTCATTCGAAGACGTGAATCCGGCAACTCACGCCAGCGTCACTCGCTTCAATGCGGCCTGCACTTCTTCCGGTTCGAACGAAGCCAACACATCGGCCACCGGCTTTTCCAGCGTCTTCAGATGCGCGCGCAGCACTTCCTGCTTCACCAGCAGCAGTTGGCTCGGATGCATCGAGAACTCGGTGAGACCCATGCCGAGCAACAGACGCGTCAACGCTGGATCCCCGGCCATCTCGCCGCATACCGACACCGGCACGCCCGCCCGTTTCGCTTCGCGCAGCGTGAACGCGATCAGATGCAGCACCGCGGGATGCAGCGGGTCATATAGATGCGCGACTGCGTTGTCCGCGCGATCGATCGCAAGCGTGTACTGGATCAGATCGTTGGTGCCGATCGACAGAAAATCGAGCCGCTTCAGGAACAACGGCAATGCAATGGCGGCGGCCGGAATCTCGATCATCGCGCCCACCTGCACGTTCGGATCGTAGGCGATGCCTGCGTCGTCGAGCTGACGCTTGGCTTCGCGAATCAGATCGAGCGTCTGGTCGATCTCCTGCGCATGCGCGAGCATCGGAATCAGAATCTTCACGGTACCGAACGCCGACGCGCGCAGTATTGCGCGCAACTGCGTGAGGAACATCTGCGGCTCGGAGAGACTCCAGCGAATCGCTCTCAGACCCAAGGCCGGGTTCGCGGTGGTTTCATAACCGTCGCCCCCGCCCATCGAATCGAGCGGCTTGTCGGCGCCCACGTCGATCGTGCGGATCGTGACCGGCAGGCCGTTCATCAATTCGACCGCGCGACGGTAGGCGGCGAACTGCTCCTCCTCTTCCGGCAAACGGTCCTTGTGATTCATGAACAGGAACTCGGAGCGGAACAGGCCGACACCCATCGCCCCCGCGTCGAGCGCCGCGCGCGCGTCTTCCGGCAACTCGATGTTCGCGCACAACTCGATACGCGTGCCGCACAGCGTTTGAGTGGGCGAAAACTTCAGCCGCTGCAACTTGCGCTGCTCGAGCGCTTTCTCGCTCTGCCGGTACGAGTACTCCTCCAGCACGATCGGCGCCGGGTCGACGATCACAATGCCATGATCGCCGTCGACAATGATCAGGTCGTCCTGGCGAATCAACGCGCTCGCGTGCTGCACGCCGACCGCAGCCGGAATGCCCAGGCTGCGCGCGACGATCGCCGTATGCGACGTGCGGCCGCCGAGGTCCGTAACGAAGCCCTGAAACGTTTGCGTTTTGAACTGCATCATGTCGGCCGGTGCGATGTCATGCGCGACCACGATCATCTCGTCGCAAGCGCCGTGCACGCCATCCGCCAGCGCCACCGAAGCGCCGGCGAGCGCCTTCAGCACGCGCTCCACTACCTGTTCGATGTCGGCTTTGCGCTCGCGCAGGTACTCGTCTTCGATATCGTCGAAATGGCGCGACAGGCGTTCGAGCTGTTCGGTCAGCGCCCACTCGACGTTATAGCGGCGCGTGCGGATCAGGTCGATGGTTTCCTGCACGAGCATCGCGTCGTTCAGGATCATTGAGTGGACGTTGATGAACGCGCCCATCTCGCTCGGTGCGTCTGCGGCGAGATCGGCGCGCAACGCGTCGAGCTCGCGATGCACGTGTTGCTGGGCCGCGCGAAAGCGCTCGACCTCGCCTTCGATCTGGGCCGGTTCAATCAGATAGTGGTCTACGTCAAGTGCAGCCGGGGCGATCAGATAAGCCCGCCCGATGGCGATACCGCGTGACACGGGAATTCCATGCAGCGTGAAGGACACGCGCACCTCCTCTAGTTGTGTGATGCCGCGGCAAACCGCTGCAATGCTCTCAGACACTCTGCGCCATTATAAATTCCGCGCCCCTCGCAGGTACGCTGGGGCTGTGTGCAGCGCAGCACGAATTACCGTAAGCGGCCAGGCAACGCGCCTTCATCTGACTTGCGTTGCCGCAACGCGAACCCAGCCTGCAAACGTCGACGCGCGCGCCCTCGCACGCTTCGTCTACCGCTTTCGTCTGCCCATTGTCGCGCGCTAAAAAAAACGCCGCGGACAGCCGCGGCGTTTGCGCTCATCGCAATGCGGACGCGCTGACTTACTGACCCTCGCCAAATTTATCGGCAATCAGTTTCAGCAATGCGTCCATCGCTTCTTTTTCGTCCGCACCTTCCGTTTCGATCAGCACCGTGCTGCCGATACCCGCAGCCAGCATCATCACGCCCATGATGCTCTTGGCATTGATACGGCGGCCGTTACGGCTCATCCAGATTTCCGCCTGATAGTTGCCCGCGAGTTGCGTCAACTTGGCCGACGCGCGCGCGTGCAGCCCCAGCTTGTTCACGATAGTCGTTTCCTGTTGCAGCATGTGATGGTCCGAAGCGCGGGTAAGTGTTGTTGTGAAAGGTGAATCTGCAAACCTGTGGCAATGCGTGTGAAATCCAGGGCAACCGGCCGATCTGCTTACAGACCGGCTGAGTCGGCTTTCTGCGTCAGGTCGGCATCGGCCGGCAAGGCCGGTAAACAGTCGCCGCCAGACGCCGCGTCGGGCGGCAGTGCGGGCAGACAGTCGCCGGACTCCGCCGTGGGCGCGACGGGAGCCGGCGTGGCCGGTCCGATTGCATGCACGCCCTTGGTAGCGCCGGCGAGCGCCTTGTCGACCAGCGTGTCGAGCGGTGTGGCGCGATAACAGACCGCGCGCACCAGCATCGGCAGGTTGACGCCGCACAGCACGCGCACATTCGGCACCGAAGCGAGCCGGCCGGCGATATTCGCCGGCGTGGCGCCAAACATATCCGTGAGCACGAGCGCGCCGTTTTCTTCCTTGAGACGCTCGATCTCGGCGTGCGCGAACGCAACCTGCTGTGCGGGATCGCAATCCGGCGAAACGTCGATTACGCCGATGCGAGCCGGCAAGCCACCATAGATGTGCGAAATGCAATCGCGCAACGCGGTGGCGAACGGAGCGTGCGCAATGATCAGAATGCCTGCCATGTCAGCCTTACTGCAAAAGAACGGCCCCAACCGCGGACCGGGACCAGGCCCGGTTCGTCAGCACCCTCGGCCGGCCGTAGGCCATGAGGGCCGGAACGCATGATTCGACGAGCGATCTGCCGCGCGCGGGGATCGTGCCCGCGCAAACAAAAATCTGCGCCCTCATAGCCCGCGATCAGCCTGCAATCCCTCGTCATGACACCCGACAGGTGTCCCCTATCCGGCTTGGCGCGCGAGAGCGGCATTGTATCAGGCTCATTTTCACGCCAAAGCCGCTGTGCTGCCCGATGCGGATTTAATACATAGTTTGGGGATCACGGCAGCCATTCAAGAGCACATATCGGCCCGCATCATCAATCCGCCGCGCGCTCCAGCGCGTCGATGAACATGGCGGCGACGTCGAAGCCGGTTTGATCCATGATCTCGCGGAAACATGTCGGACTCGTCACGTTCACTTCGGTCAGCCAGTCGCCGATCGCGTCCAGTCCGACCAGCAGCAAACCGCGCGCGGCGAGTACCGGCGCCAGCGTACCGGCGATCTTGCGGTCATGCTCCGTCAGCGGACGCGCCACGCCGAGGCCGCCGGCCGCGAGATTGCCGCGCACTTCATTACCCTGAGGAATACGCGCGAGCGAATACGGCACGGCTTCGCCGCCGATCAGCAGAATGCGTTTGTCGCCCTCCTTGATCTCGGGAATGAATTTCTGCGCCATCACCGAACGCGCGCCGTCGTGGCTCAGCATTTCGATGATCGAACCGAGGTTCATGCCGTCTGCCTTCACGCGGAACACGCCCATGCCGCCCATGCCATCGAGCGGCTTCAGGATCACGTCGCCGTGTTCTTCGTGAAAGGCGCGCAAGCGGGTCGCGTCGCGCGTGACGAGCGTAGGCGTGACGAACTGCGCGAATTCGCCAATAGCGAGCTTTTCCGAGTGGTCGCGAATCGCCTGCGGCTTGTTGAAAATGCGCGCGCCGGCGCGTTCCGCCATTTCCAGCAGCCATGTCGACGTGACATATTCCATGTCGAACGGCGGGTCTTTGCGCATCACCACCGCGCTGAAGCTCTTGAGCGAGCGCGGTGTGGCCGCTTCGGCGTTGTACCAGAGGTCGCGATGCAGATCGGCACCGTCGCCGACGATCTCAACGCGCTGCACGTTCGCCTCGACCTCGCCGCCCGTCCACGCAAGATGCTTTGGCTCGCACGTGTACACCACGTGAGCCCGGCGCGCCGCCTCGGCCATCATCGCGTAGGTCGAGTCTTTGTAGATCTTGAATTGCGTGAGCGGATCGGCGATGAAAAGAATGTCCATGAAGGTCCCGGTGCGCCCTGATGGGCTTGGCATTGATCGTAAATATAGTCGTTGAAAATGGCGATGGCGGCACGCATGCCGCCATCGGCCACCCAGGGGGCTTAGACCTGAATCGCTTCCGGATCGGTCTTTTCCAGTTCGACCGATGCGGCCAGCAGCCCGAGCCGCGCCACCACGCCGTACATGTAGAAGCGGTTCGGCGGCGCTGCGCCGGGTTTGGCGTGCGCGTCGGGCAGCGCCGTATGCTCGAAGCCGAGCGGCACGAAGTGCATGCCCGGCGCGTTCAGATTCTGATCGCGCTCGCGGCTGCCGTGTACGCGGTAGAAGCCGCCCACCACGTAACGGTCGATCATGTACACCACCGGCTCGGCCACTTCCTCGCCAATGCGCTCGAAGGTGTACACCCCTTCCTGCACGATCACGTCGTGCACTTCCAGGCCGTCTTTGGTCGCCGCCATCTTGGCGCGCTCGCGCTTGGTGAGCGCGGCGACTTCCGACGCGTCGTGCACGGTCATCACACCCATGCCATAGGTGCCCGCATCCGACTTGATGACGACATACGGTTTTTCGGAGATGCCGTACTCGCGATACTTCTTGGCGATCTTCTTCAGCACGCCGTCGATTGCGTCTGCCAGCGCTTCTTCGCCCGTGCGTTCCTGGAAATCGACGCCCTCAACATGCGCGAAGTATGGATTGATCATCCACGGATCGATCTCAACCATTTTCGCGAACTTCTTCGCGACGTCGTCATAGCAGGAAAAATGCGTGGATTTGCGCCGAACGGCCCAGCCGGCGTGCAGCGGCGGCAGTAAATACTGCTCGTGCAGATTTTCGAGTATGGGCGGGATACCGGCTGACAGATCGTTGTTCAGCAGAATCGAGCACGGGTCGAAATTCTTCAGACCAAGGCGCCGCGGCGAACGTTCGAGCGGCTCGAGCACGAGTTTCTGGCCGTCGGAAAGTGCGATCGTGACCGGCCCGTTGATGTTTTCGTCGAGCGTGCCGAACCGCACGTTCAGGCCGGCCTGGCGCATGATCGCGGCCAGACGGGCGACATTCTCCAGGTAAAACGCGTTGCGCGTGTGGCGCTCGGGAATCACCAGCAGGTTCTTGGCGTCGGGGCAGATCTTCTCGATCGAGGCCATCGCGGCCTGCACGGCGAGCGGCAACACTTCCTGCGGCAGATTGTTGAATGCGCCGGGAAACAGATTGGTGTCGACCGGCGCGAGCTTGAAGCCCGCGTTGCGCAGATCGACAGAACAGTAGAACGGCGGCGTGTGCTCCTGCCATTCGAGCCGGAACCAGCGTTCGATGGCGGGCGTGGCGTCGAGGATCTTCCGCTCAAGATCGAGCAGCGGGCCGTTTAACGCCGTAACTAGGTGCGGAACCATTGATCACTCGCAGACTGGAGAAAAAAGATTGTAGAGCAAATGCTTTGTCCATTTGGGGACGGTTTCTCCATTCGCAAGCGGATGCGAATGCATTCTCGCTATCGCCATGATAGGCGGGGAAAACTGCTGTTTACAAGATAGCGCGCAAGAAAAAAGCCCGCCATGAAGGCGGGCCAAAGTCGCTGCGCTTATTTCTGATCCGACGAGCCCGGGAGCGCGGGCTCGCGGTACGTTGCTTATTCGACGTGTTCGCCGTGCAGGCTTACGTCCAGACCTTCGCGTTCCTGTTCTTCCGTCACGCGGATGCCCATCACCATGTCGATGATCTTCAGCAGGATGTAGCTCACCACGCCGCTGTAGATCAGCGTCGTCAGCACGCCCTTGGCTTGCAGGATGACGCTGCCGTCCGCGCCGCCAATGTCCTTGACCGCGAACACGCCGGTCAGGAGCGCGCCCACGATACCGCCGATGCAGTGCACGCCGAACGCGTCGAGCGAATCGTCGTAACCGAGCTTGTGCTTGAGCCACGTTGCCGACCAGAAGCAGACCACGCCTGCCACGATACCGATCACCAGCGAGCCGAGCGTACCGACGAAGCCCGAAGCCGGCGTGATCGCCACCAGACCTGCCACCGCACCCGAAACGATACCGAGCACCGACGGCTTGCCCTTGGCGGCCCATTCAGCGAACATCCAGGCCAGTGCGGCTGCGGCAGTTGCCACTTGCGTTGCGAACATCGCGAAACCGGCACGGCCGTCAGCCGCCACTGCCGAACCCGCGTTGAAGCCGAACCAGCCTACCCACAGCATGGCGCCACCGATCAGCGTGAGCGTCAGGTTGTGCGGCGCCATCGCCTCCTTGCCGTAGCCGATACGCTTGCCGAGGACCAGCGCGCAGACCAGCGCCGCAATACCGGCGTTGATGTGCACCACCGTGCCGCCCGCGAAGTCGAGGATGCCCGCGCTAGCCAGCCAGCCGGTCGGTTCCCAGACCATGTGTGCGATCGGCGAGTAAACGATGATCGACCACAGCGTCATGAACACCAGCATCGCCGAGAACTTCATACGGTCGGCAAACGCGCCCGTGATCAGTGCCGGGGTGATGATCGCGAACGTCATTTGATAGACGCAGTAGACCGTTTCCGGGATCGTCGGGGCCAGATGACTGACGGTCAACGTCGTGGCCTTGTCGCCCTTGATGTAGTTCATGCCCGCCATGAAGACGCGCGAGAAGCCGCCGATGAACGAACTGCCCGGCGTGAAGGCGAGGCTGTAGCCGATCACGATCCAGACGATCGTCACCACGCAGGTGATCGCGAAGCTTTGCATCAGGATCGCGAGCACGTTCTTCTTGCGGACCATGCCGCCGTAGAACAGTGCCAGACCCGGGATCGTCATGAACAGCACGAGCGCCGTGGAAGTCAGCATCCAGGCAGTATCGCCGGAATTGATCTTCGACGAATCAACGGAGAACGGCGCGGCCGGAGCGGCCGGCGCGGCGTCCGATGCAGCAGGTGCGGCGGCGGCCGCGCTGGCAGCCGGTGCGGCGGATGCATCGGCGGCCGGTGCCGAAGCGGCGGCGGCGGCGGGCGCTGCCGAAGCGTCCGGTGCCGGGGCGCTCGCCGTCGCATCGGGAGCCGAGGCGGCTGCGGGAGCGGACGCGTCGTCCGCGAGAGCAGCGCCGATACCGCCCGCGAGCAGCGAACCGGCCATCAGCAAGGACATCAATAATTTGCGCATCTTTCGTTTCCTCTTATCGCTATCTGTGTCGCTATCTTTTGGTATTACAGAGCGTCCGCGCCGGTCTCCCCGGTGCGAATCCGAATCACCTGCTCGATCGGCGTGACGAAGATCTTGCCGTCGCCGATCTTGCCGGTGCGTGCCGCACGTTCGAGCGCCTCGATCGCCTGGTCGACGATGTCGTCCGAGACAGCCGCCTCGATCTTCACCTTCGGCAGGAAATCGACGACGTATTCGGCGCCGCGGTACAGCTCCGTGTGGCCCTTCTGACGACCGAAGCCTTTGACTTCAGTCACCGTGATGCCCGAGACGCCGATGGCCGACAAGGCTTCGCGCGCCTCATCGAGCTTGAACGGCTTGATGATTGCGGTAATGAGTTTCATGAAATCCCTCGCTTAGTTGCGTAACCCGTTTGCGTAACCCGTTGCGTAACTCTCGTTTGCGTACCCGTAACCCGTTCGCGTGGTCTCGTTCCGCTGCCGGAAAAGCTGCCGGCAGTGCGCGCGGGGCAGTAACAGCAACTCGCATGCCAAGTTGTGTCAGACTGCGCACCGCAGGCGTCGCAAAAGGGGCGCAAGCGACCTTGGCCGGAAGGCCAGCGCGGGCGGGGCACGCTGGCGCGGCGTATGGATCGTTGCTAGAGTGTTCGAAGGTTTTGAACGCGCGGGCGCGCACCAAAGGGGCTCATGCGCCAGCGTCACACAACGGCGCATGCACCAACAGCGCTCATTCAGCGCGACAAAGCACAGACGTAACGAAACATGCACACTTTTTGTGCAACAAGGGAACACCATGAAACAACCGAACGACGTTTTTAACGACTTTCAGGCCCGCATGAGCGAGCTGTTCAGGAACTCGCCGGCCAAAGATGTCGAACGCAACGTAAAAGCCATGCTGTCGCAGGGCTTTTCAAAGCTCGACCTGGTCACGCGTGAGGAATTCGATACGCAAACCCAGGTGCTGGTGCGTACGCGCGCACGCCTGGAGGAACTCGAGCGCCGTGTCGCCGAGCTCGAACAGAAGCTGCCGGTCACGCAAACACCGTAATTCCTCTGCTCGCGGCGTATTAGCCGCGCAGTGCTGCGCATCACAGGCAAGCGAGCCGTGACGTCATCAGCGTTTTAGGGGACTTGTGCGCGCCCCGGCGCGCCGTCCGACGGGAGAAAACATGTCGCTTGCCGTGGTGCGCAGTCGCGCGCCGGCCGCTGGCCGCGCGCCCGAAGTAACCGTCGAGGTCCACCTCGCGAACGGATTACCCTCTTTTTCGATCGTCGGGCTGCCCGATCTGGAAGTGCGCGAAAGCCGCGAGCGGGTGCGAGCGGCGCTGCAGAACTGCAATTTCGACTTCCCCGTCCGGCGCATTACCGTCAATCTCGCTCCCGCCGATTTGCCGAAGGAATCCGGCCGCTTCGATCTGCCGATCGCTTTGGGCATTCTCGCGGCGAGCGGCCAGATTCC
The DNA here is from genome assembly GCF_902459535.1 of Paraburkholderia dioscoreae. NCBI lineage: Bacteria > Pseudomonadati > Pseudomonadota > Betaproteobacteria > Burkholderiales > Burkholderiaceae > Paraburkholderia > Paraburkholderia dioscoreae. The sequence goes on along the minus strand of NZ_LR699553.1, from coordinate 349,418 downwards.
CGCCGAGTCCTTGCTGCATCGCGAATTCGCCGGCGAGCTGTCTTTGACCGGCGCGCTCAGGCCGATGCGCGGCGCTTTCGCCATGGCCTGCGGAACGGCACGCAGCGGTGTCGCTCACGGCGGCGCATCTTCTGGAATTTCAGGCGAGCTCGCTGCAAGCGAGCCAGCCGCACACTCCGCTCCACAGCTCTACCTGCCCGCCGCGAGCGCGGCGGAAGCGGCGCTCGTGCCCGGCGTCGACGTCTACGGCGCCGCCGATCTTCCCTCACTGTGCGCTCACCTGGCGGATGCGCCTGACGGGCGGCTCTATCCGGTTGCCGCGCCGGACCCCGCCGCCGGCGCAAGCGCCGCCGTTCCGGATATGGGCGATGTGATCGGTCAGCGCGGCGCGCGGCGGGCACTTGAAGTCGCTGCGGCGGGCGGCCATCACGTATTGCTGGTCGGGCCGCCCGGCGCGGGCAAATCGATGCTCGCCGCCCGCCTGCCCGGCCTCCTGCCACCCATGACCGACGACGAAGCGCTTAGCTCCGCCGCCTTGCTGTCCGCCAGCCGGGCCGGTTTCACGCCCTCGCAGTGGCGGCGGCGGCCGTTTCGCGCTCCGCATCATTCGTCCAGCGCGGCGGCGCTGGTGGGCGGACGCAATCCGCCGCAGCCCGGTGAGATTACGCTCGCGCATCTGGGCGTGCTATTTCTCGACGAGCTGCCCGAATTCGATCGGGATGTGCTGGAGACGCTGCGTGAGCCGCTTGAAGCCGGTCGCATCACGATTTCACGCGCCGCCCTGCAGGCGGATTTCCCGGCTGCGTGCCAATTGATCGCCGCCATGAACCCGTGTCCATGCGGCTGGCGCGGTGATCCCCAAGGCCGCTGCCGCTGCACACCAGAGATCGCGGCGCGCTACCTGCGCAAGCTTTCCGGGCCGCTACTCGACCGGATTGACATCCAACTCGAGATTCCCGCCCTCGCGCCCGCGGAACTGTCTGCCCGTTCGACAACCACTGGGGAGCCGAGCGCGGCCATTGCCGTGCGTGTGAATCGCGCTCGCGAGCGTCAATTGAGCCGTCAGGGCAAGACCAACCGTGAATTGGGGGGACGCGAAGTGGACGAGGTGTGCCGCCCCGACGCCGCGGGCGAGATGCTATTGCGTGAAGCTGGAGAGCGTTTCGGCTGGTCGGCGCGCGCGTACTACCGGGTTCTCAAGGTGGCGCGCACTATCGCCGACCTCGCCGGCACGCCCATGCCGAGTGCCGCGCAGATCGGCGAAGCGATCCAGTATCGCCGCGCTTTTGGCTCGCTATGAGGTGAAAAATCTGCTGTCAAGACTTGACTTATGCACATGCCTACGTTCCAGACAGATTTTGAAACATCTGAAAGGTACGTGGTGGCCCACATCCAAAAGGCATTGATTTGACTGGCTTTTTTCTAACACACCGAGTGAGCGGAATCTGACAGAGTGCCCATAGAATGGGCATCTCCAGCCGATTCGGCCAAGTTCTCAACAGAGTTATCCACAGGTCTTGTGAGTAACGGAAAAACTTCAACGTAAACCGGTAATTAGCGTGCGATCCTGCGAAGGAACTTTCACTCCGGATGACAACATCGCTGCGACCCGTTACGCGCCGAATCGGCCAAAAATACCGGTCTCAATACAGTTGGAACGACGAAAAAAACTGGTCGACCTGTTCCTGCTGCATCGGCTTGGGTGAAATGATGGCCGCCTGATAGACGTGCCGTCCGTGGGCCACGAGCCGGGCGTAGACGGTGCGAGCTTCGTGTTGTGAGCCGGCCTCGCCGCTCAGCTTCATTTCCAGACCGAGCACCTGACCGCCGGCGGCGAGCGGGATCTGCACCGCGCGGGCATCGGGCGCGGCGCCTACGTTGCGGGCGAGGCCGGTGCGCAGGAAGTCGAGTGCGGCGCGCTGCGTGGCTTCGCTGTCGTCCGGCAGCATCACCGTGCCGACCGCGAACACGGCATCGCCGGCTTCGGCCGTCTGCATCGCCATCTGCATCGGCTTGCCGTCTATCTGCACGGCCCGCTGATCGTTGCCCGGCTTTGCCGGCAAGTCGACGGTATAGCCGTTGTCGTTATTCATGATGGTGCGCCAGTCGAAGGTCGGCGAGCATGCGCTCAGCGCGCCGCTCAACGCCAGGGCGCAAGCCAGCGTGCTCACTGCTGCACGCGCCTTCGACCGCCGGGAACCGGCGCCGGGCGCAAACTGGACAGAAAACCGGCCTGTCACGGGATGGCGAAACAGAATCCGGCCGAGGAAGCGACTCACGAAACCAAAGCGATCAAAGCAAAAAACAGTTCGGAGCATGGGGACAGAAGTTCGGGCTGACGAGAACCTAAAGCCCTATTATCCGCTCCCGGGCCGCCTCCTGCCGCGCCGCCGGAATGGGGCTACAATAACGACGCAGTCCAGCATCGGGCCGAAAGCCCAAACCGGCGCACTGTCCCGCGCGTTCCGCGCGACTCTCGAGGTTCCGTTCATGAGCTCCACTCCGTCCACCGCTGCCCGGCGCGCAAATCCGCTTCGCTACATCGTCATTGCCGCCGTGGCCATTGCGATCGCCGTTGCCGGTTATTTCGCGTTTGCAGGCCAGCAGCGCGTGCCCGATGCGACCTTCACGTTGCTGTCGGGCCAGAAAGTCTCGACCGCCGACCTGAAAGGCAAGGTCTACCTCGTCAACTTCTGGGCGACGAGTTGCGATACGTGCATGAAGGAAATGCCGCAGATGGTCCAGACCTATAACCGCTTCAAGGACCAGGGTCTGGAATTCGTCGCAGTGGCAATGAACTACGACGCGCCCATGTACGTGGCCAACTACACGCAAACTCGCCAGTTGCCGTTCAAGGTGGCGATGGACGACGGCTCGGCCGCCAAGCAGTTCGGCAACGTTCAGCTGACGCCGACCACGTTCCTGGTAGACAAGGACGGCAGGATTCTCAAGCGCTATGTCGGCGAGCCGCAATTCGCCGAGCTCGACCAACTGCTGGAAAAGGCGCTGAAACCCGTCTGAGCGGTGCGCGGCCGCGCCTGCGCCCCGCTTCGAACCGATTCAGGCATACGCCGGCGTCACGTCCCAACGCCGGCGTTTTCATACCGTCACCGCTCCCCTTCCCCTTTGGCCGCGAGGCCATATCGTTTGATCTTCTCGTAGAGCGTCGCCTTGCCGAGTTGCAGCTTGTCTGCCGCGACGGCGACCACGCCGCCGGTCTGCTCCAACGCCTCGGCGATCACCGCCCGCTCGAATTGTTCGACGCGCTCTTTCAAAGGCTGTGCGGCCGCGCCGTCGTCGCCGAACGACATGACGGGGTCGTCGGCGACGCCGAGCACGAAGCGGTCGGCGGCATTGCGCAGTTCCCGCACGTTGCCCGGCCAGTCGCGCTGCATCAGGCCGGCACGCTGACGGTCGGTGAGGATCGGCGCCGGGCGTTGATAACGCACCGCCGCGTCCAGCAGGAAATGTTCGAAAAGCGGCACGATGTCCTCGCGACGCTCGCCCAGCGGCGGCAACGCGATCGTCACCACATTCAGCCGGTACAGCAGATCGCGCCGGAACGAGCCGTCCGCGACGTGCTCGGCCATATCGCCCTTGGCGGCGGCGACCACGCGGCAATTCACCCGAATGGGCTGATTCGAACCGAGCCGCTCCAGCACGCCGTCCTGCAGCACGCGCAGCAGCTTGACCTGCAACGCGAGCGGCATGCTCTCGATCTCGTCCAGAAACAGCGTGCCGCCCGACGCATGCTCGAGCTTGCCGATCCGGCGTTTCGCCGCGCCGGTGAAAGCGCCCGGCTCGTAGCCGAACATTTCCGATTCGAACATCGGCTCCGGCAGCGCGCCACAGTTCACCGCGATAAACGGCTTGTCACGCCGCGGCGACAGTTCATGCAGACTGCGCGCGATCAGCTCCTTGCCCGCGCCGGTGTCGCCGTTGATCAGCACGGAGGCGTCGGTCGGCGCGATATTGGCGATCAGCCGCCGCACCTGTTCGATCGCCGGGCTCCTGCCGATGATCCGCGGCGCCACCGAGTTCTGTTCCGCCAGTTCACGGCGCAACGCGAGGTTTTCCAACACCAGCTTGCGGCGCTCCAACGCACGCCGCACGGTTTCGATCAGCCGCTCGGACGCGAACGGCTTTTCGATGAAGTCGTACGCGCCGTCGCGCATGGCCTGAACGGCCATTGAAATGTCGCCGTGGCCCGTTACAAGGATCACCGGTACGTCGGGCGCGCGCTCATGGCATTGCGCAAGCAGATCGAGGCCGCTTGCGCCCGGCAAGCGAATGTCGCTGACGATCACGCCAGAGAAGTCCGCGCCGATCGTCTTCGCCGCGGACTCCACCGACGCATGGCCGATCACGTCGAAGCCCGCCAGTTGCAGACTCTGCACGCTGGCGCGCCGCACCAGTTCGTCGTCTTCGATATACAGCACTTGCAGGCCGTGGTTCAGCATGGCGTTTTCCGTGTGATTCAGGAGCCCGCCGTCAGCGGGTCCGATGTGTGGCTCGTCTGCATGCGCGCGCGGCGCAGCGTCAACACGAATAATGCGCCGCCGCCCGGCGCGTTGCGCGCCACGAGCGAGCCGCCGCAATCGCGCGCGATCGAAGACGATATCGCCAGCCCGAGTCCCAGCCCCTGGCCCATTTCTTTGGTGGTGAAGAACGGCTCGAACAGGCGCGGCAGGACATCGTCGGCAATGCCGGGGCCGTTGTCGCTCACGACGAACGACAGGTTCGCGTCGGCGACCTCGATCTCGATCGAAATGCGCGGCGAGTCGATGTCGGCGGTCGCATCGAGCGCGTTGCCGAGCAGATTGATCAGCACCTGCTCCAGTCGCAGATCGTCGCAATGCGCGATCAGTTCGGGATAGTCGTCGGCGAGACTCAGCGGCATGCGGCTGCCGCTTTGCGCATCGAGCAAGGCGAATTCGATCTCGACGCCCTGCAAGCGCTTTTGCAGCAGCGCCACCACGTTGCGCAACGCCCGCACGATCGGCGCACGCGCACTGCGCGGCCGCGCGCGTCCGACGAACAGTTTCAGCTGATTGGTGATCTTGCCCATGCGCTCAGTGAGCGCCGCGATCGCTTCGAGATTTTCGCGCGCCGACACCTGGTCGCCGCGTTCGAGCAGCACGCGTGTGTTATCCGAGAAGCCACGCAGCGCGGCGAGCGGCTGATTCAGTTCATGCGTGATGCCGGCGGCCATCTGACCGAGCGCGGCGAGCTTGCTCGCCTGGATCAGTTCATCATGCGCGGCGCGCAACTCCTGTTCGGCGCGCGTGCGTTCGGCCACTTCCTTCTGCAACTGTTCGTTCGCCTGAGAGAGATCCGCGGTGCGCTCGGCAACGCGCCGGTTCAGTTCCGCGTAGGCTTTTTGCAGCAGCGCCCGGCTGCGCATCACCTCGCGCACGCGGGCACGGCGCATTCTCCAATAGAACGCGAGCAACGCCAGCGATACGTAGCCGAAGCCTGTGACGATGGTCGCCTTGCGCGCGTCGGCGTCGACCGGATCGACCGGCGACATGGTGATCAGATGCCAGTCCGGTTCGCCCATGCCGCGCCGCGACGCGAGATAGCGCGGCGCATAGCGGCCGCCGCCGATGCGCACGATCTGCGCGTTGCCTTCGAGCGTGCGCTCGATCGACACCGGCAGCGGCGCGATCGGCTGCTGCGCGTATTGACGCGCCTGGTAGATCGAATCGGCGACCGGCCCCGACAGCGGCCGGATCGTATGGTATTTCCACGCCGGCATCGACGACAGAAAAATCACGCCGTGGTCGTCGGTCACGACGAGCGGCTCGGACGCATCCGCGGCCTGAAACCATTCGAGATCGAGTTTGACGACCGCCACGCCGACAATCTTGTCGTCGCGCCGCACCGGCTGCGAGATGTAGTAGCCCGGCGCCTGCGAAATCGTACCAATGCCGAAGAAGCGGCCCACGCCGCCTCTGACCGCATCGAGAAAATACGGCCGGAATTGATAGCCGGCACCGATGAAGCTGCCCGGCCCGCGCCAGTTGCTCGCCGCAACGCAAAAACCGTCGAGCGGAATGATGTACGTGACGGTGGCGCGCGCGTGACGGTTCAGGTCTTCGAGATAAAGATTGGCGCGCGCCACATTGGCTGCGCTGGGATTCACCAGCACGTCCTGCACGATAGGGTGTTCCGCCAGCAGATAAGGCAGCGATTCGTAGCGTTCGAGCGTGCTCTTCAGCGCGCTCGTCGTACGGTCGACTCGCACCGCGGCGTTGCGCCGCAAATGGTCGATGCCGCTTTGCCACGCGATGCTGTACGTGAGCCCGCACGCTGCCACGAGCCCGGCGACGAGCGCGAAGAGGATCAGCAGGCGTCGCGTCACGTTGGCAATATCCGATCGGTGAGGATCGTTTATTGTGGCATAAGGCGACGCGCCGTCGGCGCAAGCTTCGTCGGCCGACGGCGCGGGGGTTCGGCGCACGGCCACCGGTTTCATACGCTGGTGTCCGCGGCCGTCAGGGTTGCGCTGGAGCGGGTTGCCGATGCGCGGCTTAAACGCCGGCCGGCTCTTTGATCGCCACGTCGCCACGCAAGGCGGCGTTCAGCTTGCTGCGGTCCAGTTCCTTTTCCCACGCCGAGACCACCACCGTCGCCACGCCGTTGCCGACAATGTTGGTCAGCGCGCGGCATTCGCTCATGAAGCGGTCGATACCGAGAATCAGCACCATGCCCGACAGCGGAATGGTCGGCACCACGGCAAGCGTCGCAGCCAGCGTGATGAAGCCCGCGCCCGTCACGCCGCTCGCGCCCTTCGAGGTCAGCATGGTGACCGCCAGCAGCGTGAGCTGCTGCGTCCACGTCAGGTCGGTGTTGGTCGCCTGCGCGATGAACAGCACGGCCATCGTCATGTAGATGTTGGTGCCGTCGAGATTGAACGAATAACCGGTCGGCACCACGAGGCCCACCACCGAGCGCGAGCAGCCGAGCCTTTCGAGTTTCAGCATCAGTTGCGGGAGCGCCGCTTCGGACGAGCTCGTGCCGAGCACGATCAGCATCTCTTCCTTGATGTACGCGACAAAGCGCAGGATGTTGAAGCCCACCGCACGCGCGATGATGCCGAGCACGACCACCACGAACACGACCGAGGTCAGATAGAACGTGCCGATCAGCTTGAGCATTGGCAGAAGCGAGCCGATACCGTACTTGCCGATCGTGAAGGCCATCGCGCCGAACGCGCCGATCGGCGCCAGCTTCGTGATGATGCGCACGATGCCGAACAGCACATGCGAGAGCCCGTCGATAAAGCTCGTCACGACTTTGCCCTTCTCACCGGCCGTTGCGAGCACCGCGCCGAACAGCAGCGCGATCAGCAGGATCTGCAGGATCTCGCCCTGCGCGAACGCCGACACGAGCGTGTCCGGAATGATGTGCATCAGGAACTCGACGCTCGACTGCCCGTGTGCTTTGGCAGCGTACGAGGCGACGGCCTTGCCGTCGAGCGTGGCCGGATCGATGTTGAAGCCGACGCCCGGCTTCAGCACGTGTGTGGCGATCAGGCCGAGCACCAGTGCGAAGGTCGAGACGATTTCGAAATACAGCAGCGCCTTGCCGCCCACCCGGCCGACTTTCTTCATGTCCTCCATGCCGGCAATACCTGTCACCACCGTACAGAAGATGATCGGCCCGATCACCATCTTGATCAGCTTGATGAAGCCGTCGCCGAGCGGCTTCATGTCGACGGCGAGATCGGGGTAGAAATGCCCGAGCGCGATACCGACGATGATCGCCGCGATCACCTGGACGTACAGCACTTTGTGGATAGGTTTCTTCACGATGTTTCCTGCGATGTGGATGAGCTCAATGGCCTGCCACGCTGCGCATCATGCGAACGAATAATCGTCACGCCTGTGCACGGCATTAGGCCGCGACAAGACGACGAATTCAGAAATACCGGGAAGGGAAATCGGACATCGTTGTCTCCTTGCTTTAGTTGTCGGACCGTTGCGGCCGCGATATCTATTTTGCAAGGTCGATGCCAGCTCGATGCCGGGCTCGGCGCGTTGATTCTTATAGGCTTTCTAGCGCTTCACGGCGTATGTCGTCCGGGATTCCGGAAATCCAGACAAGGGGCGTCGGGGAATCCGGAATCCATTGCGACTGCAGCCCCGGGATAACCCGTAGGGCTTTCTACGGCGTGCCTTTGCCCGGAAGCAAGTGCGACTCGTGATCTGCAACCTCTAAACGCCGCCTTCTTCCAGCACCAGCAGATTCTCGTGCGAGAAACCCAGCGACACCGGCTGCCCGCGTTCGGGCAAACCGCGGTTCGGGTCGTTGAACACGTCGAGCGAAATCACCGCGTCTTTCACGCGTGTTCTGATGCGCACCACGGCGCCGAGGAAATTCACTTCTTCAACGGTCGCGTTCAGCGTGTTGCGACCGGGCGCGGCCGGCTCCAGCACGATCGCTTCGGGCCGCAGCGCGAGCAGGCGTTTCTTGCCCGCATCGTTCGACGGCAACTCCTGCGTGGTGGTCAACTCCTGACCGTCCACCACCATCCTGCCGGTTGCCGGATCGACCACATGTCCGGCCAGAATATTCAGCGTGCCGACGAACGACGCGACGAACCGGGTGCGCGGATAGTTATAGATCTCGGAGGGCGAGCCGATCTGCTCGACACGGCCCTCGTTCATCACGACGATGCGGTCGGAAATCGACAGCGCCTCTTCCTGATCGTGCGTGACGAAAATCGACGTGATACCGAGTTCGCGCTGCAACGCGCGAATGTCCTGACGCAACGAAATGCGGATCTTGGCGTCGAGCGCGGAAAGCGGTTCGTCGAGCAGCAACACCTGCGGCTTGCCGGCGAGCGCCCGTGCGAGCGCCACGCGCTGCTGCTGGCCGCCCGACAATTGCCACGGATAACGCCCGCCCAGTTGCGGCAGCTTGATCAGCTGCAGCATCTCCTCGACGCGGCTGTTGATCTCCGCCTGCGGCCGATGCGTGATCTTCAGGCCAAAGCCGATGTTCTCGGCCACCGTCATGTTCGGAAACAGCGCATACGACTGGAACACCATGCCGACCTTGCGCTGCCGCGTGCGAAGGTGGGTAACGTCCTTGTTATCCAGCCGGATGATGCCGCGCGTCGGCGTTTCGAAGCCGGCGATCATGCGTAGCACCGTGGTCTTGCCGCAGCCGGACGGCCCGAGGAAAGTAATGAACTCGCCGCGCTCGATCTTCATGTCGAAGTGATGCAGCGCGGTGTTCGCCCCGAAGGACTTATGCAGATTTTCGATCTCTAGGAATGCCATGTTTCGCTGCCCCAGTCCGTCAAACTCATTGGATCAAACCTGTCGGTCAAGCTCATTGGTCACACTTTCTGGCCGCTCATGGCGCGGGCCGAGCCGAATACCTGGATCAAACCCATCGACGCCCACGTGATCACGAACGCGATGATCGCAAGCGCCGACGGTTCGTACGCGCGGTTCGCGCCGATCAATTGCAGATACGGACCGAACGCGGGACGGTCGAGCAGGCTCGCCAGTGTGAATTCGCCGATCACCACCGCAAAGGTGAGAAACGCGCCGGACAGAATGCCCGAGCGGATATTCGGAAAGATCACCTTGAAGAGAATGGTCGGCCAGCTCGCGCCGAGACATTCGGCCGCTTCGGTGAGCGAACGCACGTCGACCGCGCGCAGGCCGGCATCGACGGCGCGGTACATGTACGGCAGCGAGAGCGTCACGTAGCCGAACACCAGCAATAGATCCGTGGCGCGCTCGTTGCCGGTGAGCGGCAGAATCGAACTGCTGTTATAGATGCGCAGATAGCCAAACACGATCACGATGGCCGGCACCACCAGCGGCAACAGCGTGATGAACTCGACCACCGGCCGCAGCTTCGGCAAACGCAACTGCACCCAGTAAGCGGTCGGCACCACCAGCAGCACGCCGACCACGATCGTCAGCAGCGCCATCAGGATCGAATAGCCGAAGGAGGCCTGAAAGCGCGGATCGCCGAGCACGACGCTATACGCTTCGAAGCTGTACGCGCCGCGTTTCATGCGCAGGCTGAACTCGAACGTCGCGATCAGCGGAATCAGAAAGTACAGCGAACCGACGATCATCGCAGTCCACGCACCCACGCGCGATTGGCTTTTCATCGACGTCCCCTTTCAGCGCGCGAGCGCAGCCAGATGTAGCCGCCGTTCGAGAGGCCGGTAACGAGCACCATGCCGAGCGCGAGCGCGTAGCCGAGATTCTGGTTGTGCATCACGTCGCCGCGAATCTGCGCATACAGCAGGATCGTGACGATGTTCAGCGAACTGCCGGTCAGCGCATAAGCCGTCGCGACCGCACCGAACGAATTGGCGAACAGCAGTAGCGCGGCGCCGAGCACGCTAGGCCACAGTACCGGCAGCGCGACGTAGCGCCAGTATTGATACGCGGTGCCGCCGAGGCAATCGCAGGCCTCGCGCCATTCGCGCTTCAGACCGTCGAGCGCGGGTGTGACGATCAGCACCATCAAGGGAATCTGGAAATACAGATAGGTCAGCGTCAGACCGGAAAAGCTCAGGATGCTGAAGCCCGTCGAGTACAGATTGAAGCCGAGGTATTTCTTCAGCAACACGGTGACGAGCCCGACGCGGCCCAGTGTGCAGATGAAAGCGAACGCGAGCGGCACGCCGGCAAAGTTCGACGCGACGCCGGAAAACGTCATCAAGGTCGGACGAATCCAGCCCGGCAGTTTGCCCTGCACCGCCGCCCAGGCGAGCAGCGAACCGATCACCGCACCGCCGAGCGAGGAGGCTGCGCTCACCTTGAAACTGATCCAGTACGCGTCCATCACGGTCGGCTGGAGCAGGTCGCGGAAATTGGCGAGCGTGAAGTGGCCTTGCGAATCCTGGAATGCGCCGACCATCAGGAAGCCGGTCGGCAGAATCAGGAACAGCAGCGCGAAGGTAAAGAACGGCACCACGCCGATCCACGCGAGGAACTGCGACGCGCGCCCTGGACCGTCGACGCGAGGCGTTGGGCTGGGTACAGGCGGAACCAGCAATTCCGGCTGCGCCGTCCCGGCATCCGATGAAGCGCTCATAGCTCACCCTTAGGCAATCTGGCAAACGCACCCGGCGCGCCGCGCTCGTCACGAGCAGCGGCGCGCCGGTGCGGCAAAACTTCACGCGACGGTTTTTCGTGTCGCGGCGCGCCTGCTCCGCTGCCGCCGCGACCTGTGCGTTACGCCTTACTTGACGTTCGCGCCGACCGCTTCGTCCCAATGCTTCGTGATGGTGTCCTTGTACGCGTCCTGTTGCGACAGCGTCGGGAATACGACGTTCTTGTACGACGAAGGCGGCGGCAGCTTGTCGAGCAACGCTTGCGGCACCTTCTTGCCGTTCACCAGTTCGGTATAGCGCATCGGGTGACAGTAGCCCTTCAGCCAGCCGATCTGACCTTCATCCGAGTACAGATATTCCATCCACAGCTTGGCTGCGTTCGGATGCGGCGCATAAGCGCTGATCGCCTGAACGTACACACCGGCGACCACGCCCGTCTTCGGAATCACCACCTGCACCTTCGGATTGCCCTTCAGCGTGTCGCGGTCAGCCAGCGCGTTGTAATCCCAGCGCACGACGATCGGCGTGGTGCCTTGCGCGAGCGATGCGGCCTTGCCGATCACCGGCACGAAGTTGCCGTTCTTGTTCAGGTTAGCGAAATAAGTGAGCCCGGCCTGCCCGGCCTTGCTCGCATCGCCCTTGCTCTGCGAGAGGCCCGCGGCATACACGGCCTGGATCGCCTGATTGGCCGAGCGCGGATCGCCGGCCAGCGAGACGGCATTCTTGTAATCCGGCTTGAGCAGATCGCTCCAGTCAGCCGGCGCCTTGTCGATCATGTCGGCGTTGACTTCAAACGAGAGCACGCCGTAGTAATCGCCATACCAATAGCCGTCGGCGTCTTTCGACTCTTTCGGAATCGAGTTCCACGTGGCGACCTTATACGGCTGCAGCAGCCCTGCTGCCTTCGCGGACGGACCGAACGAGAGGCCCACGTCGATCACGTCGGGGGCCTGCGGGCCCTTGTTGCCCTTGTTCGCCTTGATGGCTTCGACTTCGTCGCCCGAACCCGCATCCGGATTCAGCTCATTGACCTTGATGCCGTACTTCTTCTGAAAGCCCGCGACCAGTTCTCCGTAGTTGCACCAGTCGTGCGGCAACGCGATCACGGTAAGTTGGCCTTCCTGCTTCGCGGCGGCAATCAGCGCATCGAGCGGCGCGGCCGAAGCGCTGCTGCTGACGCCGGCGGCGGTGACACCCGCAACGGCCGACATCGAAAGTATGCGAGCTAACACGGTGCGGTTCATAGTCTTCCCCATCCTCTGCCGAAATTGCTACGTTTGGAAAATTTCTAGTTCGAGCTTCAGGACGCGCGCCTGTGCACCCCTGCACCGGCACGCCCTCGCCATGTTCAGGCCGGATTGGCCGGCGCGGAGAACATGTCGTGTCGCAGTGTATCGATGCGATCTGTACAAATCATGTCGACGCCCCATTGCGCGAGCAGTTGCGCACGCGCCGGGTCGTTGACCGTGTAGGCGAGCACGCGCAGGCCGGCGGCATGAATCTCGGCGATCAGCGGCTCGGTCAGATACCGATGGTTCGCGTGAAACGACACGCAGTCGAGTTCACGCACGACGCGCAGCCAGTCCGCCGGCACCTCGTCGAACAGCATGCCGCGTTGCAACGACGGCGCCGCGTCACGCGCGGCGACCAGTGCCTCGAACGAAAACGACGACAGCAATGGCGGTGTCTGGCCTTGCCATAACGTCAGCGCGCCGCTTGCCACCAGAGTCCCGGTGATCTCGTCGCGGCCCGGACACGGTTTGATCTCGATGTTGGCGGCAATGCCGTCGCGCGCGCAGCGCCCGGCCGCCTCGGCGAGCGTCGGCAGACGCGTGCCGGCGAATTGCGGCCCGTACCATGCACCGGCGTCGAGCGCGGCCAGTTGCTGCCACGTGTGTTCCGCGGCGGCGCCGTGGCCGTTAGTGGTGCGCTCAAGGGTGTCGTCGTGCAGCAGAAAGAGTTGGTTGTCGGCGGAAAGCTTCGCGTCGAACTCGACCATACGGTAGCCGTAGCGCACGCAGGCGTCGAAACCGGCGAGCGTGTTCTCCGGCGCCAGCGAGCCGCCGCAGCGATGCGCGGCCAGTCGCGGATAAGGCCAGTCTGCGGATGAAGCGCGATTAATCCCGTTTCCCACGTCTCGTTACCTTTCAGATAGAGCGGTTGACTATGCTCTCGACACGTTCCCTGCCGCTACTGCTGCCCTGGCCGTCAATGAAGCACGCATGCCTCAGGTTGTCCCTTCACGCGCGAGCCCGGCGCGTAGTATCGCGCTAAGGTACGCGCTGCGATAGCCGGACATACGCTTCGTGTTTCCGCCGCGCCCGACATCGCAACACCATTGTCAGGATGACGAAGCGTGCCGTCATCGAGCAGCGCGACACCACGCGGGCATCACGCAAATAGCGGACCCCAGGATCCATTATGGCGACGACACCGTCTGGTCAGATTGCCAAAAAACGCCGCAAAATGCTCGAAATCGGACATTTCAATTCCTTTTCGAACATTTGATGTTCGAAACAGGCGTGGCGCTTCGATCTGCGAAGGCTAAAGTTAAATACACAAACTTGCAAGCTGCCAAAAAAATACAACACAATTCGACTAAAGTAGTACGCTTGACATCGTCCGGACACACATTCGTGACCACGATGTCGCAGTTAACAACAAGCTAAATAAACGCGTACGCATCCAAGGAAACATGCATGTGGCAGGAAGACCGTCATCAGAGAATTCGAGCGTTACTGTCCACGCTTCAACGCGTGTCCACGGAACGGATCATGGCGGACCTCGGGGTGTCGCGCGAAACCGTGCGGCGCGATCTGCTCGACCTCGAAGCGCTCGGTGAACTGCGCCGCGTGCACGGCGGCGCGATCAAGCCCGCCGACGAAGCGCCGATCGCCGAGCGCGTGCACATGCGCGTCAAATCCAAAACCGCCATCGCCAAAGCGGCTACAGGGTTGATCGCGAGCGGCCAGACACTTTTCATCGACGCCGGCACCACCACCGCCGCGCTGGCCGAAGAACTGGCGAAACTCGCGAACCTCACCGTCGTCACCAATTCGATCGACGTCGCGCTGAAGATGCGCGGCGCGGTCGATCAAACCGAAGCCGCCAACGAAGTCATCCTGCTCGGCGGCTCGATCAGCGACCGCGCCATGGCGACCACCGGCGCCACCACCGTGCTCGACATCCAGCGCTATCGCGCAGACCTCGCGCTGCTGTCGCCTGTCGGTGTCGATCACCGGCATGGCGCGACCAACTACGACCATGCCGAAACCGAAGTGGCGCGCGCCATGGTCGCCAACGCTGACCGCGTGGTGATCCTCGCCGATTACAGCAAGATCGGCCAGCGCAGCCGTATCTCCTACTGCCCGGTCGATCGGATCGACGTGCTCGTCACCAACAAAAAGGCGGCCGAAGCCGCCGATTTTGCGTCACTGAAAAAGAAGCTCGAAGAGATCGTTCTCGCTTAGGGCTCGGGCCTGTACTCGGGCCTCGATGCGAGGCGTGAGATCTATTCCTTCACGTGCATGGTATCGAGCACGCGCTTGCGCAGGCGCGTGTCGTGCAACGCGCCGGCTGCGTCGAGCACCGGATAGGCGGTCGAGCAGAATAGTGAGTTGAGCCGCTTCATGTCGCTGATCAGATCGAGATGCAGTGCGCTGGTCTCGATGCTTCGCAAGGTTTGCCCGGCGAGCCGGTCCAGATGGCGGTATGAATAGGCGCGCTCCAGATCGCGAAAGCGCTCCTTCTCCGCCAGCAGCCGCTCGGCACACCGCAAGTCGTTGTTCAGAAACACCGACAGGCCGAGCTGCAGGTTGCTGACGAGGCGTGCCTGCAAGTCGTCCAGTTCACCCAGCCCTTCCTCCGAAAACGACAGCCGGTGAGCGATCTTCTTTTCCTCGATGTCGCCCACGATCCGCTCGATGATGTCGCCCGCATGCTCCAGGTTGATCGTCAACGAAATGATGTCGGTCCAGCGGCGGCTATCGGCTTCGTCGAGCTGCTCGCGCGAGATCAGCGTCAGATAGGTTTTGACCGCGGCGTAAAGCTCGTCGACGTCGTCGTCCATGCGGACCGTTTCTCGCGCCTTGTCCAGATTGTTGTGATGGATCAGGTCCGCGACATTGTCGAGCATGGTGCGCACGATGTCGCCGATCCGCAGCACCTCGCGCGCGGCGTGCGCGAGCGCGAGCGTAGGCGTGGACAGCGCGGCGGTATCCAGGTGGAGCGGCCGTAGCTCGCCGTTCGGCACCGGCCGGTCGGGCAAGGCACGCACACAGATGCGCGCCACCGGATCGATCAGCGACAGGCACGCGCAGCAACGCAGCGCGTTATAGATCAGGTGAAATCCGACGGTTGCTTCACGCGGATTCGCGATCAACACCGGCAATCCGCGCGCGAGCAGCGAGGCGAACGGGAGGATCAGCAATGCGCCGGCCAGTTTGAACGCAAAACTGCCCAACGCGAGCCGCCGCGCCGCCGCGTTCTGTGCGACGGTGCCGAGGAGCGCGAGCAGGCCGCTGCCGAGATTCGCGCCGATCACGAGGCACAGCGCCACCTTCAAAGAAATCACACCGGATGAGGCAAGCGTCGCGGTCAGCAGCACGGCGGCAAGGCTCGAATAGGACAGCATGGCAAACGCGGCGCCGACCAGCGCGTCGAGCATGGTGTCGCCGGTCAGTGCACCGAACATTACGCGCACGCCGGCGCCTTGCATCATGGGCTGGGCGGCTTCGACGATCAGACGCAGCGCCAGCAGGATCAGCCCGAGGCCGATCAGCGTGCGGCCGGCCTGGCCGAGACGGGTCTGCTTGCGCGACAGAAAGAGCGGCACGCCGAGCAGAATCAGGATCGGCGACAACCAGGATAGATCGAGTGTGAGAACCCGCGCCATCAATGCGGTGCCGACGTCTGCGCCGAGCATGATCGCGAGACCGCTGGTGAGCGGTAAAAGTCCTTGCGCCGCGAACGACGTGACGATTACCGCGGTGGCATTGCTGCTCTGTACGAGACTCGTGACGCCGACGCCCGAGAGGAACGCCCGCCAGCGGCTACTGGTGCTGCGCCCCAGCACGCTGCGCAGATCGGCGCCGAGAACCCGCAGGATGCCGGTGCGCACAATGTGTGAACCCCACACGAGGAGCGCCACACCAGCCAGAAGGTTTAGGAGAATCAACATAAGGCACTGCGCATCCGTTCCTGCTGCCATGACCCGAACCGCGTGCCGCGCGAACCGGCACCGGGGCGTATATGACAGTAGTGTTGCACATTTTTGCCATATTGTAATTTTGTGCGTTTAAATATACGCTCGTGCAAAGCTGTGGATTGCTGTGTGCCGGCTCATGGTCAGTCATGCATGGAGTTCGACCACACGACCACTTAAACACAAGGACTCTGGATGAGCCGCAACCTTGCGCTGTTCGACCTGGATCACACGTTGCTGCCGCTCGACAGCGATCAGGCGTGGGCCCACTTCATTGCTGGACTGGGTGTGGAAGGCGCCGTGCGGCACGCGCAGGAAATCGACGATTACTACCGGCAGTATGTGGCCGGCACGCTCGATATGGCTGCCTATCTGAACTACACGCTGGCACCGCTCGCCCGCCACTCGCGCGAGCAACTCGACGCGTGGCACGCGCAGTTCATGCAGCAGGTGATTGCACCGGCCATCCTGCCCGCCGCGCGTGAACTCGTGCAACGCCATCTGGACGCAGACGATCTTTGCTGCATCGTCACCGCCACCAACGTGTTCATCACGGAGCCGATCGGCAAGGCGCTCGGTTTCGAGCATCTGCTGGGAATCGAGCTCGGCACCGAAGGCGGCGATCCATCGGCGCGCTTCACTGGAACTGCTGTCGGCACCCCCACCTTCCGCGAAGGCAAGATCGCGCGCACCGAGAGTTGGCTGGCTTCGCTCGGGCATCGGCTGCAGGATTTCCACGAGAGCTGGTTCTATAGCGATTCGATCAACGACGTCCCCTTGCTGGAGCGCGTCACCCATCCGGTCGCGACCAATCCCGATCCGCGCTTACGCGCCGTCGCCACGGAACGCGGCTGGCCGGTGATCGAGCTGTTTGCCTAAGCTTGCTTGGGCTCGGGCTCGGGCTTGCGTTTGAGCCTGAAGCTGAGCGGCAGCCGCCGCGCTACACCCGCCCCTTCCACGGCACGAGCCGCCGCTCCAGCGCACGCATGCCCAGATCGAAGAACCACGCGATCAGCCCGATCAGCACGATGCCCATCACCACCACGTCGGTGCGCAGAAAACTCGAGGCGTTCAGCACCATCTGACCCAGCCCCGCGGTGGCCGCGACCATTTCGGCGGCAACCAGCGTGGTCCAGCCGAAACCGATAGCGATACGCAGGCCGGTCAGAATCTCCGGCAACGCCGCCGGCAAGACCACATGCCGCACGATCTGCGAGAAACTGCCGCCCAGTGAATACGCCGCATGAATCTGCTCGATGGTCGCGCTGCGCACGCCGGCACGCGCGGCCATCGCAATCGGCGCAAAGCAGGCGAGATAGATCACGACGATCTTCGCCGTTTCGTCGATGCCGAACCAGATCACCACCAGCGGCAGATAAGCGAGCGGCGGCAGTGGCCGGTAGAACTCCAAAGGCGGATCGAGCAGGCCGCGCGCGACCCGGCTCACTCCCATCAGGATACCGACCGGCACGGCCGTGACCGCAGCGAGCGCAAACGCACCGAACACACGCAACGCACTCCAGGCGAGATGCTCGGAGAGCGGCAAGCCACCTTGAATGCGGCCATGCCACGCATCGATGAACGCGGCCCATACGGCTTCGGGCGTCGGCAGAAATAGCGGCGGCAACCAGCGCAGATGAGTGGCAAGCCACCACAACGCCGCGAGCGTCGTGACCGAGACCGCACTGAGTGCCGCGGTCGGCCCTTCGCCGGGCAAACGCCAGCCGCGTACGGGGCGCACGGTCCGCGGTGGCCGCTTGCCCCTCTCGGCGAGCGCCACATTGCCTAATGATTCACGCGAAGCCGTCACGACACCACCTCTTCCTGATTGCGCTCATGCAGGCGGCGCACCAGCCGCTCGCGCCATTCGATGAAATCCGCCGACGACTTGACCGCGCGCGCATCGCGCGTCTGCAGAAAACGCTGCGCGAACGGCAAGTCGTAGCTATCGGCGATGCGGCCCGGACCCGGCGTCATGACGACGAGGCGCGTCGCGAGAAAGAGTGCCTCTTCGACGCTGTGCGTAATGAAGAACACCGTCTTGCGCGTGCGCCCCCAGACGTCGAGTACGAGTTCCTGCATCGACTCGCGTGTCATGGCATCGAGCGCGCCCATCGGTTCGTCCATCAGCAGCACTTGCGGATCGCTTGCCAGCGCGCGGGCGATCCCCACGCGCTGCTGCATGCCGCCCGACAGCGCATAGACCCGCGAGCGCGCATGCCTCTCGAGTCCGACGAGCTTCAGCATCTCGAGCGCAATGCGCTCGCGCTCCCCCCTGGATACGCGCTGAAAACGCAAGCCGAGCGCGACGTTGTCGAGCACGTCGAGCCACGGCATCAACGCATATTTCTGGAACACCACACCGCGGTCCGCGCCCGGCCCGAGAACAGGCTCGCCGTTCAGCCGCACCTCGCCTTCAGTCGGCTGGATGAAGCCCGCGATGCAGTTGAGCAAGGTCGTCTTGCCGCAACCCGACGCACCCAGCGCAACCACAAACTCGCCGGGCTCGATGCGCAGATCGACATCGGCCAGCGCGACATGCGGCGCCGCGCCGCGCGTGCCTTCATAGGCGACTTGCAATTGCCGTATTTCAAGACCGCTCATCGCCGGACCTCGTGATGCTGACTGGAGACAGCGCGCGACGCTCAGTGCGCCGCGCGTTGTACGAACTGCGGATCGACGCCGGTCGAGTAATCGGCCAGCACATTCTGGATCGTGCCTTGCGTCTTCAGAAACGCCGCGGTGGCAGCCAGCGACTTCGCCGCGCCCGATTGCGCGCCGCCGCCAAGCCATGCGTTCGAAGCCTGCTGGGCCAGCGTCGGGAACGCATACAACGCGAGGCTCGCCGGCACTTCCTGCGCGTTGGCGCCGGACTCTTTGGCGACCGCCTCGACCTGCGGCGACGTGGCCGTCCATGCGGAGGTGTGGTCGCGATAATTCGCGTCGGTCGCGGCGAGCACCTTCACGAAACGCGCGACGAACTCGGGGTTCTGACTCGCGAACTTGCGATCAACCACGAATCCGTCGAAGGTCGCCTTGCCGGTCTGCTGCGCGACCTGCCCTGACGTGATGAGCACCTTGCCGTTCTTCTTGACCTTGGCCAGCACGGGATCCCAGATGTACGTTGCGTCGATATCGCCGCGCTCCCACGCCGCCGCGATTTCAGGCGGGCGCAGGTTGACGATCTTGACGTCGGACGGATTCACACCGGCGCTCTGCAACGCGACCAGCGTATGAAAGTGCGAGGTGGACACGAACGGCACGCCGATCTTCTTGCCTTTGAGACCGGCGACGCTCGTGACATTGGAGCCGTCGCGAGCGACCAGCGCTTCGGCGTCGTTGATATTATCGAGAATCCAGAACAGCGAAATATCGACGCCCTGCGACAGTCCTGCCGCGATCGGGCTCGAGCCGGCTTCGCCGAGTTGCACCGAGCCGGAGGCGAGCGCGCGGATCACGTCGGCACCGCTGCCGAGCTTGCGGTAGGTGACCTTGTAGCCGGTGGCTTTCTCCACTTCGCCGGTGGCCTGTGCGTAGCGCCACGGCACCACCATGTCCTGATACGCGATCACGACTTCTTTGGTGTCGGCGCGCGCCGCGGAAGCAAACGGCGCGGACAGTGCGAGCAGCGTAGCAAACGCGGCAAGCGAACGGCGGAAGCGGTTCATCGGAAAGCCTCTTGAGTAGGTAAGGTTCGGGAGGCTTTCGACTATAGGCAGTTTGTTCGCGGCCGGTTCTAATTAATCCGCGATTGCTAATCACGCTGTTTTAGCATTGCTTTTCACGCTGGGTTGGTTAGCGGCGACTGTTGCTGCGGGCAGTCGAACGGTTCCAGCGAATGATGCGGCTCGCGGCGCCCGTGCGCAAGCTGGCCATTCGGCAAATTGACTCTAGCCGACCGAGGCAGGATCATCTTTGCGTTGCAAAACTTCGCATTCCTATGATCGAATTTTTTAGCCGGCTTAGCTGGTTGTTTTTCAACGTCGGCGTGCCGGTGTGTGCGCCTTTTGCGCTGCTTCCCCTGTTGAGCTTTTCGCGCTTTTACAGGCAGTCGTCGAAGGGGATTGCGATACGCACGGTCGAGGACGGAGCGGAGATTGATGTGGACATCAGTGATCATGACCGCAACGATAGGTGCCACTTTCGCTCTATCTCATTATTCGTTAACCTAACTAATTTAAAAATGTCTGAGCTATACTTTTAAGCCCGTCTAACAGGGAGAACTCAAATGCCCAATCTGATCGACCACATCATGGAGAATCGTGAGCTGCGTTATCGCATCATCGAACTCGCCATTCCTTTTTCCATCATCGGCGGAACGATGTCCTCGATCTGCATGCTGCTCGCACGGTATTACCGGTGACTCGCAGGTGCGGATCAACCGCGTGTGATTCCAACACTCAATGTTTGACCGCCCAAAAGAGAAAAGCCTGCAACACATGCAGGCTTTTCCCAATCTGACAGACAGCTAGCTAGCGAAGATACTCAGACCACGCCGGCTCCATGCGCCTGCAAGTCGGCGTGGTAGCTCGAACGAACCATCGCGCCCACGGCTGCGTGCGTGAAACCCATCTTGTAAGCTTCTTCCTCGTACATCCTGAACGTGTCCGGGTGCACGTACGAGCGCACCGGCAGATGGTGTTCCGACGGCTGCAGGTACTGGCCGATCGTCAGCATATCCACGTCGTGTTCGCGCAGATCGCGCATCACTTGCAGAATCTCTTCTTCGGTTTCGCCGAGGCCGACCATCAGACCGGACTTGGTGGCCACGTCAGGATGCAGTGCCTTGAAGTCCTTCAGCAGTTTCAGCGAATGCGCATAGTCCGAACCCGGACGCGCTTCCTTGTAGAGGCGCGGCACCGTTTCGAGGTTGTGGTTCATCACATCGGGCGGTGCGGCATTCAGAATGCCGAGCGCGCGATCCAGACGGCCGCGGAAGTCCGGCGTCAGAATTTCGATGCGCGTCTCCGGTGAAAACTCGCGCGTCTGACGGATACATTCCACGAAGTGGGCCGCGCCGCCGTCACGCAGATCGTCGCGGTCAACGCTGGTGATCACCACGTACTTCAGCTTCAGCGCGGCGATTGTGCGCGCGAGATTGCCCGGTTCATCGGCGTCGAGCGGATCCGGGCGACCGTGGCCGACATCGCAGAACGGGCAGCGGCGCGTGCACTTGTCCCCCATGATCATGAAGGTTGCGGTGCCCTTGCCGAAGCATTCGCCAATGTTCGGGCAACTCGCCTCTTCACATACCGTATGAAGATTGTGCTCGCGCAGAATCTGCTTGATTTCGTAGAAGCGCGAGTTGCCGGTGGCCGCTTTCACGCGAATCCAGTCCGGCTTCTTCAGCTTTTCGATCGGGATGACCTTGATGGGAATACGGGCGGTCTTGGCTTGCGCCTTCTGCTTCGCGGTGGCGTCGTAGGCAGCGGGAGCCGGCACGGCATCAGGGGAGGGAGAAGCTGCGAGGTTCGCGGTAACGTCAGTCATTCGTTCGGTCCAGTCAGGCGGTAAGTGCACCGGCCTGTGGTTGGGCGACGGCCGCGGGACTGCCGTCGAGGTTTGCGGTGAGACATGATGCAAAGGTACGGGCCACGTCGTCCCAGCCGGCGGTTACGCCGAGCGTTGCCATATCGACTGTTTCGAGCCCCGCGTAGCCGCATGGATTGATGGCGAGAAACGGTCGCAAATCCATGTTCACGTTCAGACTCACGCCGTGATAGCTGCAGCCGTTGCGGATTTTCAAACCCAGCGCCGCGATCTTGGCGCCTGCGTGCGACCCGGCGGCCGGCCCGGGCGCCACATAGATACCGGGGGCACCCGCCTTTCGTTCTCCGGCGAGATTATACGCCGCAAGCGTGTCGATCACGGCTTGCTCGATCCGCGTGACCAGTTCCCGCACCATCAATTTGCGACGGCGCAAATCGAGCAGCAGGTAGGCAACCACCTGGCCGGGGCCGTGATACGTGATCTGCCCGCCCCGGTCGACTTTGACCAGAGGAATACCGCTGTCAGCGGCCAGCAGGTGGGCGGGATTGCCCGCCTGGCCCAGCGTGAAAACGGGGGGATGTTCGACCAGCCAGATTTCGTCGGGGGTGTCGACGGTGCGCGCGTCGGTGAACGCGCGCATGGCTTCGAAACTGGCTTCGTAGGGTTCGGTGCCGCGCCAGCGCAGCGTGAGCGGCGCCGTAGCGGGTAAGAGGGTCGGAGAAACCGGGGCGGCACACATGATCCCGTCAGTTTACCGAAATCTGGGAATCCCCGCCGGGAGTCGGCGCGTGGAAGCATCGCGTCGGTGCCGCATTGCCGCGCCTGGAAGGGCAAATCGCCGTGGCGCGGCGGCGGCGCCGGCAATGCCAAACGCCGCCGCGCCGTGGCGCCAGCGGCGCGGCCAGACCTTGGTGCAGCGCCATTCGGCCAAACCAACGCGCTGGCGGCGCCAGTCAAACGGTACGCCAACCGCCTCGCACACGTGCCACCAGCCGTTCGCCGATGCGGGCGAACCAGTTCAGCGCGCGCTCGTCGCAACGCGTGGGCACTGAAAACGCCACTCTTGCCTGCGTGTTGCCTTCAGCGCTCAGCCACAGCCGTTCGCCGCGCCGAAGCCGCAGCGTATGACCGGGTTGCAGCCAGTAGTCCTCGATATCGTCGCTGCGCGTAACCCATACCGCACCGCCGCGAACGACCAGTCTCGTGCTGCGCGCCACCTTCAGGGGAACCGTGTCGCCGCTGCGGATTTCAAACGCGATGCTAGAGGAAATTTCTTGCATGATGCCCTCGCCAAAAATCGTTTCGTGACTACAATCCTAGGCGTAGCAAGGGTTTAAGCAAAACGATCTATTTTCATCTCTATGTGAGAAATTTTGTCATGGACCTTCGGCAACTACCCGCGCTGAACGCGATCAAGGCATTCGAGGCCGCCGCCCGTCACGAGAGCTTCTCGCGCGCCGCCGACGAACTCTTCGTCACCCACGGCGCCGTCAGCCACCAGATCCGCGCGCTGGAGGCTGAACTCGGCGTCTCGCTGTTCGCGCGCGACGGCAAGCGCGTGCGGCTCACCGAGACCGGCCGGCGCTACGCCACACATGTGCGCGCCGCGCTGATGGCGCTCGCCGACGCCACCCGCCAGATCCGCGCGGGCGACCGCGAGCGGCGGCTCGTGGTGTCCATGTTGTCGTCGTTTGCGGCGCGCTGGGTGACGCCACGCGTCGGCAGCTTTATCGAGGCGCATCCGCAGTGGGATCTCGAACTCTTGTCCACCAACGCGCTAACCGATTTCGCGCGCGACGACGTCGACGTGGCGATCCGTTTCGGCTTCGGCAAATATTCGGGGCTACATTCGGAGTTGTTGCTGGAGGAGATCTTCTTTCCCGCCTGCGCGCCGGACTTCAATGGCGGCAAGCTGCCGAAAACGCCCGCTGATCTGGCCAAGGTTCCGCTATTGCGTTCCGACGACGAACTCTGGCGCCCCTGGTTCGACGCCGCAGGCCTCACCGACTGGCCCGAACCGAAGCGCGGCGTGCTCTACCAGGATTCGTCGAATCTGCTGCAGGCGGCCATCGACGGCCAGGGCGTCGCGCTCACGCGCCGCTCGCTGGCCATGCACGAAATCGCGGCAGGCCGCCTCGTGCGCTTGTTCGACGTGGATGGGCCGAGCCCGTGGCAGTACTACTTCATCTGTCCGCCGCAGATGCTCGAAACCGCCCGTGTCAGGGCATTCCGCGACTGGGTGTTCGAGGAGGTGGGACGCTTCAGGCAGCTTTTCGACCGGGCTTGCGAGGTGGGGCCAGCCGCAAGCGCCGATATGGCGGCGGACGCATTGCGCGCCACGCCGTGAAACAAGGCGCCGGGCCAGGCTTTACAGCACCACCTTCACCATTGGGTGGCCGGTGAGCGCGCGGTAGATGTCATCGAGCTGCTCGCGGCTCGTGGCGCGTACCGTGACCGTCAGGCCCGTGTAGTTGCCGCCGCTGGAAGGCCGCATCTCGACTCGCGAAACGTCGACTTCATTGTCGAACTGCTGGACCACCGTGACGATCGTCTCGGCGAACTCGGGATGCGATTTGCCCATGATCTTGATCGGGAAATCGCAAGGAAACTCAAACAGTGATTCGTTCACGGGACTCATTCTCTACTCCTTGCTGCGCCTCGCGCGCTTCCTGGGCCTTGGCTCGCTGATAAGCCGCGTACAGCGCTGCAAAGACCGCACCCGGCTTGCCCTCGCCGACCGGCTGGCTATCGAGCCGTGTGACCGGCAGCACTTCCTTGGTTGCCGAACTGACAATGATCTCGTCCGCCGCGCGCAGTTCGGCTTCGCTAATCTCGCGCGCTTCGAAACGGATACCGCATTCGCCCGCCAGTTCCTCGATCAGACCGTAGCGAATCCCTTCGAGAATCTTGTGGCTGCGCGGCGGCGCGGACAACACGCCGCTCTTCGCCACCCACACGTTCGACGACGACCCTTCGGTCAGCATGCCGTCGCGAAACTGGATCGTTTCGAACGCGTCGTTCTCCGCAGCGTATTGCGCCATCAGCACGTTGCCCAGCAGCGACACCGACTTGATGTCGCAATTGAGCCAGCGGCGGTCTTCAGCGGTGACGCAACGCACGCCTTGCGCGCGCTGCGCCGCGTCCGGCAGGTTCAGCGGCGTGACCATCACGAACACGGTCGGCTGGATGCCGGCCGGAAACGCATGGCCGCGTTTCGCGACACCGCGCGTGACCTGAATATAGGCAATCGCGTCCTGATCGGCGCGCAAACCGCCGTCCGCCTCGTTCGCCGCGACCACCTGCGCGATCAGCGCGCGCCAGCCGGCGTCGTCGAACGGATTGACAATGCCGATCCTGTCGACGGAGCGCGCGAGCCGCGCCAGATGCTGCTGGAAACGGAACGGCGTACGGCCGCCCGCATGCGCGGGGTGCGCGTACAGCGGCGCGACTTCATAAATACCGTCGCCGAAAATAAAGCCGCGGTCAAGAACCGGCACACGCGCTTCGGACAACGGCACCAACTCGCCGTTCAGATAGACAATCGGATCGGACGAAACATCGGAAACAGCGGTCATCGCAATCAGGCTCTTACTTCTTCTTGTTGAACATGAGCATCAGCGAATCCCACACGCGGCCGACCACCCCGGCTTGCGGCACGGCCTGCAAGGCCACCACCGGGAACTGCGCCAGCACCTTGCCGTCGGCGACCAGCTTGACCGTGCCGACCTGCTGACCGTTCGCGAGCGGCGCGATCAGCGGATCGATCTGCTCGATCTGCGGCTTCACCTTGTCGCCCATGCCCTTCGGCACCGTGATGTACTGATCGCTCTTCACGCCGATCTGCACGGTGTCCTGCGCACCCTTGTAGACGCGCGGCGTGCCCACCACCTGATTCGCCTTGTACAGACGCACCGTGTCGTACGCGCTGTAGCCGTAGTTCAGCATCTTCAGGCTGTCCTGCACGCGGTCGTGTTCCTTGGTCTCGCCCATCATGACCGAGACGAGGCGGCGCGACGCGTCGGTCGTGCCCGGCAGCGAACGCTTCGCGCTCGCGATCAGGCAGTAGCCGGCGGCTTGCGTGTGGCCGGTCTTCAGACCATCTACCGTCGGGTCGATCCACAGCAGGCGGTTGCGGTTCGGCTGCTTGATCTTGTTGTACGTGAATTCCTTGACCGAGAAGATGTTGTAGTAGTCAGGGAAGTCGCGAATCAGACGCGCCGACAGGATCGCGAGGTCGCCCGCGGTCGTGTAGTGCTGCGGGTCGGGCATGCCGTTCACGTCGGCGAAATGCGTGTGCTTCATGCCGAGGCGCTGCGCTTCCGTGTTCATCATGTTGACGAACTGCGACTCGCTGCCGCCGACCAGTTCGGCCAATGCGATCGCGGCGTCGTTACCCGACTGGACGATCATGCCGTACACCAGATCGTGCACGGTCACCGGCTTGTTCGCTTCGATGAACATGCGCGATTCGTCGGTCCGCACGCGGCGCACGGCTTCGCTCGGCATGACCGTCTGGTCCATATTGATTTTTTTCGTCTGCAGTGCTTCGAAGACGAGGTACGCCGTCATCAGCTTGGTAAGCGATGCGGGTTCCACGCGCTCGTCGGCATTGCCCGAGGCGAGCACCTGGTTGCTGGTGGCGTCGACGAGCACCCACGAGCGCGCGTTCACCGCCGGCGGCGGCACTTGCGCGAACGCCGTGCTGGCGGCGAGCGTAGCCGGCAACACAATGCCGAGAGTGACGGCACGCGCAAGCGTAGGGGAAACGAAGGAAGCAACAGAAGAAGGGAATGACGTGCGGCCGGAGGTGGAGAAACGCATAGGGTCGATTCGTGCAGAAAAATACATCGCGCGCAGGGCGCATTGTTTGGAAGAGCCGGTCGGCGAGCGTCCGGCCGTAAAAACGGCACGGCGCCCATTGGACTTCCGGCCACGCGATCGGTTCGCGCAGCACGCCCTGCATCCGGCACCGCTGCGGCGAAAAGATACTACGCGTCGCGCGAACTGCCGGATGGGCGGCGCTGCGCCCAAAAAAGAGTCGCCATTATACGCGTGCTCTCCCGGCAACTTTGCGCGAGAGGCGGCGATAAATTTGCGTTTGTGCGTACCTGTACCTCGGAAAACGCATGCCGCGCGCCACTCACCGCCACGCGTCGACGATGATCCGCTTCAGAACGTGCAGCTTGCGATGCAGAAAATGCTCCGCCCCCGGAATCACGACAACCGGCAACTCCTGCGGTCGTGCCCAGTCGTAAACGGATTGAATGGGAACCGTCTCGTCGGTTTCACCGTGAATCACGAGCGTGTTCTCCGGTACGGGGGCCACGTCCCAGCGGCTCGCTGCGGTGCCGACGAACACCATTCGCTCGATCTCCTGACCTTCTTCACGCAGTTTCGCGGCCACGTGCGACAGCACGAACGTGCCGAACGAAAAGCCCGCCAGCACGAGGGGCAGATCGGCCTGACCCGGTTCGGCCCGCATGTGATCGAGCACGGCGCGCAGATCGTCGCGCTCGCCGATGCCCGCGTCATGCTCCCCCTGCGTCTCGCCGACACCGCGAAAATTCGAGCGATAGGTCGCGTAGTTCAACTGCACGAGCGTGCGCGCGAGCGTCTGCGCGACCTTGTTGTCCATCGTGCCGCCGAACAGCGGATGCGGATGCGCGACCAGCGCAATGCCACGCGGCGCGGCGCCGCTTTCGCGCGTCTCGTCGGGCAGATCCACTGCGACCTCGATCTTGCCGATCGGGCCGTCGATCAGATATTTCTTCGTATATGCGTTCATGGCGAGGCTTATTGATCGATTTTCAGACGCTCGACAATCTTGCCGTTCACGAGATGCGAGTCGACGATTTCGTCGATGTCGCTCTCGTCGACGTACGTGTACCAGACGCCTTCCGGATACACGACGAGCGTCGGCCCGAGCTCGCAGCGGTCGAGGCAACCGGCCTTGTTGATGCGCACCTGGCCCGGACCTGCGAGACCGAGTTTCTTCACGCGTTTTTTCGCATGCTCCTGCATCTCCTGCGCATTGCAGTTCGCGCAGCTCGGGCGCTCGGCGCCGGGCTCGCGCTGATTGAGACAGAAGAAGACGTGGTACTTGTAGAAGGAATCCATGATGTCCGGGGGCCGAAACTGCCAGGGTGAGAATGGCGCTGCATGCACAGCGGCGCGCCTGTTGTGCGAACGATTATAACGAGCAGGACTGGTGGTCGCTGATGGCGGCTGCGCCTCGCGTGCGTTTCGCGTGCGTATTACGTGCGCGTCCCGCCCGCTTCACACCAGCTTCACGCGCGCGCCATGCGCCGCTTGAGCCACGCCTGCTCGACGACATATGCCAGCCATACCAAAGCCGCATATGGCCAGACCCAGGCGAGCCAGTGCGCCAGACCGTTGAAGTGCAGATAACGCCCTTGCCGCCAGTCGGCGAGCACGGCGTCGAAATATGGATTCACGGGCAACAGATTGACGAACACCAGCGCGACCGTCAGCGCGCCGCCTGCCAGTGCCGCGCGCGACCGGCGCCGCAGACGCAGCGCAAACAGCGCGGCCGCGGTGCCGCACACGAGCCCCGCGAGCGCGCCGGGCGTGGCCCAGTCGAACGCGAGACCGGACTGCGACTGCAGAAACGTCGCGCCGACCTTCACGCACAAGGTCACGAAGATAAACAGGAGCAACAGACGCACGCGCGGCGCATGCCGGCGCACCGGCAACGACGCCAGTGCGAGCGCGGCGAACAGGTTGAGCGTGGTGAGCACGGCCTCCCAAACGTCGTCGGGCATCCAGGCGGCGGCGAGAGCCGGCCAGGTGCCGACGTGCCAGCCCGGCGGCGTCCACGCGAGCAAGGCGTCTTGCGTCGTCGAATCGAAACGCAGCCATAGCGCGCGCGGCCAGTTGCCGAGACCGAACAGGCGCGGCGCCGGATACATCGTCGCGAACGGCCATGCTGCGACCAGGCATGCGAGCGCGGCGCGATCACGCTCGAACCACACGAGCCGCGCGCGCCGCAACAAACCGCGATCGAGCAGCGCACCCGTTGCCGGCGACATGATCGCGGCACCGAGCAGCGCGCCGAGCGCATTGGCCGCGAGATCGAGGTTTGAGGCGACGCGCGTCGGCAGATAGGTTTGCACGGCTTCCATCACGCCGGACAGCAGGCCGCCGAGCACGAAGGCAAGCGCGACCGCCAGCGTGCCGCGCCAGCGCGGGTAGACCGCGAGCACCACCAACGCACCGAACGGCATATAGCCGAGCACGTTGGTGACGACGTCGAACGCCGTCAGGTACTGCGGCATGGGATCGGACAGATAGGCAAACGGACCGAGACCGAGCGAGCGCCAGCCCGAAAACGGATACCACGAACCATAGACGATCAGCGCGGTATAGAGCACCAGCGCCTGCCGGGCAAGCACCGACGGGCGGCGCAGCCAGGGTCGTTCGCTCATGCAGCGCTCCGTTGCGTGCGCTGCGAGCTGGTCATTGCGCGGCGACCAGCGCCTGCACGCCGAGCCACGCGCCGATCTGCGCGACCAGATCGTCGCTGGCGGTGGCGAGTGCCTGGGCGCCACCGGCGGCGTCCCCCGAACTGGACGGCGCGCGCGCGATGAAGGTGCGCTGGCCGATCACCCTGCTGCCCTGCGTGAGCGTGGCGCGCGCGGTGACTGCGGCATGACTTTCGGACCGGCTGTCGAAGACCTGTTCGAACTCGCTCAGCTCGACCTTCAGCACCGGCGCGGACACGCCGTCGGCACCCGTCAGCACCGTGCCGCGCGAGCTGAGCGCGCCACGCAGACGCTGGGTCAGCAACTGCGAAGGCATCATGGTCCAGTGGCTGTTCGCGTAGGACGCGGTCTGCTGTGCATCCGCGTAGCTGAGGCGGTACATCAGCTTGTCGGACTCGAGCACGTCCGGCGCGGTCACATCCAGCACCTTCACGGCCGGCGACGTGCCCGCGGACGCCGCCGGAGCCGGCGGCCCGAAATCGTAGCGGACGTCCGAAATGGCCGCGGGCGTGCCGGCGCAGCCCGTGGCCAGCACGCCGAATGCGAGCAGCACCGCTAGCGCGGCGCTCGAGGACAACAATCGGTGAATCGAGCGTGACATGACAATCTTCCTTTCTTCAAACCTTCGAAATCATCTGGCGGCGCGAGCGGCGGGCCACGTGAACCCTGCTTCGCCAGGGCCGGGCGCCGCAGCCGGAGCGCCGAACAGCACGCTGCGCGGGCTGGTGCTGAACGTATCGGCTGCGCGGTCCACCGAGCGCACCGCGGAGCGCACGTCTTCAGCGAGCGAATTGACGCGTGGCAAGGTGTCGTAGCCGACCCGCGCCGACAGTTCCTGCAACGAGCCGTTCATCGAAGTCAGCGCGTCACCGGCCTGCTGCGCCGCCGTGCCGACCTTGTTCAGGTTGGTCTCGAACGGGCCGTCCGGACGGTTCAGACCGGTGATCAGCTGATTGGTCGACGCGAGCGTGCGATCCAGCTGGTCGATCGTGCCTGGCAACTTGCCAGCAGCCGGCGCGAATTGCTGGGTCAACGTGGCGACGCCGTCCGCGGCTTTCTGAAGGCTCGCCGCCGTGCCTTGCAACTGCGCAGCCATTTCCGGCGACAACAGATTGTCGACGTCGCTTGCGACTTTTTCGAGTTTACGCAGCAGCACGTCGCCGCGTTGCTGCAGTTGATCGAGCAAGCCAGGGCGCATGGGCAACTGCGCCACCTGTTTGGCGGACGACGGCAGCGGCGACGTGTCGCGCC
The DNA here is from genome assembly GCF_902459535.1 of Paraburkholderia dioscoreae. Lineage (NCBI taxonomy): Bacteria > Pseudomonadati > Pseudomonadota > Betaproteobacteria > Burkholderiales > Burkholderiaceae > Paraburkholderia > Paraburkholderia dioscoreae. The sequence goes on along the minus strand of NZ_LR699553.1, from coordinate 318,877 downwards.
CATTGTCGTCCAGCTGGATGAAGGCAATGCCCGTCACGCCCTGGAAACCCAGGCTGCCGAATGTCGAATGGGTAATCGGCGCGTGCGTGTCGACGAGGATACGGATCAGAATCTGCCCCGGATGATCCGGATCGAATTTGATCGACTGCACCTTGCCGACGTCGAGCCCTCGGTAGCGCACCGCGGCGTCGGTATACAGGCCCGTGACGTTGGTGCGCGCAATCAGATCGTACGGCACCCGCACGGAACGGTCGACGTTGAACAAAAAAGCCGCCACCGCGATTGCCGCCAGCAGAACGATCGTGAAGAGCCCCGCCCAGAAGGCATGTGATTTGTTTTCCATTGTCAGGTTCCCTGGTTCACAGCGGCAATTCGGACGACGCCGGCTCGAGCGCCGCGCGCGGCAGCTTCGCACGGCGCTCCGGCGGCAACGCCTGCAATGCGCGCCGCCCACGCAAGCCGAGGAAATATTCGCGGATGAAAGGATGATCGACCGCCGCCGCTTCTTCGACCGGCGCGGCGACCAGCACCTTGCGATCGGCCAGCACCGCGACGCGGGTGGACAGCGCGATCATCGTGTCGAGATCGTGCGTGACCATCACCACCGTCAGGCCGAGCGCGCGGTGCAGCGCGGAGATCAGCTCGACGAATTCATCGGACGCCTGCGGATCGAGCCCGGCGGTCGGCTCGTCGAGAAAGAGAAGCTCCGGTTCGAGCGCGATCGCGCGGGCAATGCCCACGCGTTTGATCATGCCGCCCGACAGCGCCGACGGCATTTTCGACGCATGCTTGCACGGCAGGCCGACCATTTCGAGCTTGAGCATCACGATATCGCGCAACAGGTCTTCGGGCACCTTGCCGAGTTCGCGCACCGGCTGTGCGATGTTGTCGAACACCGAGAGCGACGAGAACAGCGCGCCGCGCTGAAACAGCATGCCGGAGCGGCTGCGCATCAGCAGCGCGGTCTCCGGCGAAATGGTCGCGAGATCCTCGCCGAACAGCTTGATGGTGCCGGACGAAGGCTGCTCGAGACCGAGAATCTGCCGCACCAGCGTTGTCTTGCCGGAACCCGAGCCGCCGACGATCGCCATGATCTCGCCGCGCCGCACTTCCAGATTCAGATGCTGATGCACGATGTTGCGGCCATAGCGCTTGGTCACGTCGATCACTTCGATCACCGGTTCGGCGATCGAGGGCACGGGCTGGCCGCGCACGGCCTGAGTAAGTGGCGCGATCATCCAAGCCCCACGTTCTGAAAGAGGATCGCGAACACGGCGTCCGCGAGAATCACGATCGTAATCGAGGTGACCACCGAGGTCGTCGTGCCTTCGCCGAGACTCTGCGAATTGGCCTTGATACGGAAACCGAAGTGACAGCCGACGATCGCGATCAGCATGCCGAAGACGACGCCCTTGCCGAGCCCGATCCACAGATTCGCCACCGGCACCACGCCCGGCAAAGCCCGCGCGAAGTAGCTCATGTCGATGCCGAGCACGATCTTGGCGGCCAGCGCGCCGCCGGTCAGCGCGATGATGTTGGTCCACATGACGAGCAGCGGCATCGCCACGCCGAGCGCAAGCACGCGCGGCAGGATCAGCCGCAGGCCATGCGGAATGCCCATTACGCGCATGGCGTCGAGTTCTTCGGTCACGCGCATCACGCCGATCTGCGCGGTGATCGCCGAACCCGAGCGGCCCGCCACCAGAATCGCCGAGAGCACCGGTCCGAGTTCGCGGATCACCGAGAGGCCGAGAATATTGACGATGTACTGGTTTGCGCCAAAAAGCCGCAGTTGCTGCGCCGACAGATAGCTCAGCACGATGCCGATCAGGAACGCGACCAGCGCCGTGATCGGCAAGGCCTGCGTGCCGGCGTTGTAGACGTTCGCGGAAATCTCGGTCCACGGCGTGATCTTCGGCTTGCGCGCGATCGCCAGCAGATCGAGCACGACGCGCCCGAGCATGGCCACGCCGCCGTACAGATGCTCGAAGAACGAGAAGATCGCGAGCCCCAGCCGCGTGAACGGATCGAGTTTGATCACCGGCTCGGCCGTCTCGCGCACGGTGTCGAGCAGGGCGATGCGCTCGAAAATGTCGCGTTGCGTATCGGTGAGCGTGGTGTCCGCCGGCATCTTGTGGCCCCACACGCGCCACAGCGCCTGGCCGCCCACGTGGTCCATCCGGTCGATGCGCGAGAGATCCCACCCGCCGATGCCTTCGGCGCCGACCAGTGACAGCAACAGGGGAATCACGTGCCCGGTAGCCCGATCGCGCGCGAGCGCTAGCGCCGTCCACTGGCCCGAGAGCCGGACGATCTTGCCTTGGCTGCCTGCCGCGACTTCGAGGCCGGGCGGAGTGTCGTAGTTCAAGGATCGCTGAATCTGGTTATCGGATTAGGGGCCATTGTAACGAAGGCGCGGCCGATGAACCGTCCACGTGGGCTCACCGGCTTCGCTGTCGCTACAATATGAGCCATGAACGCTTCCAGAACTCCCCCGCCGGCCGCTGCCGTAGCTGCGACCCAAGCCGATTGGCGCATCGACCGTGAGCGCGCCGTCGCCCTGTTCGGCCCGCACGCGCACGATTGGCCGATCGAAATCGTCGAGGAAACCGGCTCGACCAATGCCGACCTGATGGCCCGCGTCAAGGCGCTGCCACGCAAGGCCGGCGCGCTGCCGCGGCCGATCGTGCGGGTCGCGTATCTGCAGACTGCCGGGCGCGGCCGCCGTGGCCGTCCGTGGTATGCGGAGCCGGGCAATGCGCTGCTGTTTTCCGTGGCGTGCGTGCTGCCGCGTCCGCTCGAAGGACTCGCGGGTCTGAGCCTCGCGGTGGGCGTCGCGCTGGTCGACGGGCTGCGCTCGCTGCCGGTCGCCGGCCCCGGCCAGATCGCGCTGAAGTGGCCGAACGACGTCCTGCTCGAAGGCGACAAGCTGGCCGGCATCCTGATCGAAACGGCGTGGAGCACGGAAAACGCCAGCGCGGTGGTGATCGGCATCGGCACCAACGTCAAGGGCGCGGACGAACTCGCCGCCAAAGTGGGCGCGCTGAACGCCGCTACGCCGCCGCAAGCGCGCGGCACCATGCCGACCGCCCTGCAGCGCGCGCTGCCCAACGCCAATCTCACCGACACACTCGCCGCCGAGCTGAACGCGCTCGAACCAGCCTTGCAGCGCTTCGGCGCTGAAGGCTTCGCGCCGTTCCAGGCGCGCTGGAACGCGGTGCACGCGTACGCGGGCCGCGAAGTCGTATTGCTGGAACAAGGCGAAGAGCAGATGCGCGGCGTGGCAGCGGGCGTCGACGAGCAGGGTCAGTTGCTGCTCGATACCCCAAGCGGTCGGCAGACTGTGGCGACCGGCGACGTCTCCCTGCGTCTCGCCGACGGTGCTGCATGACGAGCGGCGCGCCCTGTTTGCTGATCGACGCGGGCAATAGCCGCATCAAGTGGGCACTGGTGCAGGCAGGCGGTTCGCAGATCGCGAGCGGCGCGCTGACGCACGGCGGCGAGCATCAGCCGGACTGGCTGAACCTGCCCACGCCGGGCGGTGCATGGTTGTCGAACGTGGCGGGCGAAAGCGTCGCGAAGCGGATTGCCGCGTTGCTCGAAGCGCGCTGGCCACAGTTGCCGCTCACGACGATCCGCGCCTGCGCGCAGCAATGCGGCGTGACCAACAGCTACGCTGCGCCGCATACGCTCGGCAGCGACCGCTGGGCCGGCCTGATCGGCGCGCACGCGGCGTTTCCGGGCGAACATCTCCTGATCGCGACGTTCGGCACGGCAACCACGCTCGAGGCATTGTGCGCGGACGGCTGCTTTGTCGGCGGTCTGATCGCGCCTGGCTGGACTTTGATGATGCGCTCGCTGGGCGAGCACACGGCACAACTGCCAACGCTCGACGCCAGCGCGGCCCGCGGCCTGCTCGGCGGCAGTACGCGTGACGCGGCACGCCGCGGCCCGTTCTTTGCAACCGATACGCCGCGCTCATTGTCCGCCGGTTGCACGTTGGCGCAAGCGGGCCTGGTCGAGCGCATGTGGCGCGATCTGCAGGACGAGTGGCAGGTGCCGGTGCGGCTCGTGGTCAGCGGCGGCGCGGTAGACGAAGTGGCGAGCGCACTGAAAGTGCCGCATACTCGCCACGATTCGCTCGTGCTGTCCGGTCTTGCGCTGATTGCTGCCGGGCGCGCGGTGGAACGTGGAACCTGAATCGCGACCACATGGATAGCGGCGGAATAACCACGGGACAACGGCGGCTCAACTTCTGGACGGGGAAAACCAACAATGCTGCGCTGGCTGATCGCCATATTGTTTCTTGCCAACATGCTGGCATTCGTCGCGGTGCGCGGCGTATTCGGCCCGACGCCCACAGCCGGCGGACGCGAGCCCAACCATCTGAACCGCCAGGTTCATCCGGAATGGTTGAAGGTGCAACCGGTCACGGCAGCCGAGGCCGCCGATCAGGCAGTGGTGGGCGGCCCGGCACCGGTAGCGCCGATCGCGGCATCTTCGCTGGCGCAGTAACGCCGGCCGTCGCACAGCAAGCAGGAGAGATTCTAGAAGCCGGCTCGATGCGTCACCTTAAGCGTGGCGCCATTGATACGACATTCAGCCGTTAGCCTTGTGTACGGACTTTGTTCAGCAATGCCGTGGTCGAGCGGTCATGCTCGAAGGGGATCGCCAGCGCCTTGCCGCCCCAGCTTCGCACAATGGCCGACTCGGGCAACGCGTCCATGTCGTAGTCGCCGCCCTTGACGAGCACATCCGGCCGAAGCGCCGAAATCAACTCGACGGGCGTTTTCTCGCCGAAGCACACCACGTAGTCGACGCTCTCTAGTGCCGCCAGCAAGGCCATCCGGTCAGCCTCGTTATTGATCGGCCGGTCGTCGCCTTTCCCGAGCATGCGAACCGATGCATCGCTATTCACGCCGACAATCAGACACGCGCCCAACGCCTTGGCATCCGCGAGATACGTGACATGCCCGCGATGCAGGATATCGAACACGCCGTTGGTAAACACCACCGGCGTGCTCAGCGAAGGACGCAGCGTCACGAGTGCATCGCGCGTAAGGATCTTGCGTTCAAAAGTAGCAGCCATGACGGAGTCGGAAAGAAACAGGGAAGTGCCGTCACGATACACGGCATGAAGCAAAAAAGCCCGACAAGCTCGCGCGTGCCGGACCTTTCTTCAAACTCTTACATCCGCTCGCGGCGAGCGCCGCGAACCGGAGTCAGGCGCTCGCGGCCATCAAGCCGGCTGTTCAGCCGACTTCTGCTCAGCCTGCAGACGCGCAACCACTTCCTTGCGGTAGCGGTTCAGTTCCTGCGCCGTATTGAACGTGCGCTCGAAAAGAATCGACAGGTTGTGCAGAATGCGCTCGACCACCTTCTTTTCCCAGCCGTCGTCGAAACGGATCTGTTCGTCGAGCCAGCGCTCGAGCCATTCCGGATCCGGCAGACGCGATTGAATCGTGTCGCGCGGGAACAGCGCCTGGTTCACGTGCAGGTTGGTGGGGTGCAACGGCTTTTCCGTGCGGCGAGCCGATGCCATCAGCACGCCGATCTTCGCAAACGCGGCACGCGCGATGTCGCCGGTTTGCGCCATCGCCTTCTTCATGTAGCGCAGATATGCGCCGCCGTGACGGGCTTCGTCGCGCGAGATGGTTTCGTAGATGTGCTTGATGACCGGCTCGGTGTGCCATTCGGCAGCACGGCGATACCAGTGATTCAGGCGGATTTCGCCGCAGAAGTGCAGCATTAGCGTTTCGAGCGGCGGCGCCGGATCGAATTCGAAGCGCACAGCGTGCAGTTCTTCTTCGGTCGGACACATTTCCGGTTTGAAGCGGCGCAGATATTCCATCAGCACCAGCGAATGCTTCTGTTCTTCGAAGAACCACACGCTCATGAACGCGGAAAAATCGCTGTCGTGGTGGTTGTCACGCAGAAACATTTCCGTGGCGGGCAACGCCGACCATTCGGTGATCGCGTTCATCTTGATCGTCGCTGCCTGCTCGTCGGTCAATAGCGATGCATCGAACTTGTCCCAGGGAATGTCTTTCTCCATGTCCCATCGAACGGATTCGAGCGATTTATAAAGTTCCGGATAAAGCATGGTGTTCATAGTCCCACCCCTGTTCTGCGCATACTGTCTGTGTCTGTTACTACTACATGTAGTACGTTTTGCTCACGACGAACGGATCGCACCAGGTGCGCGCCATTTTGCCGGCCAAGCATTCAATTTTACGCGGTAATCGGCCGCCCAGATGCACGTGGCGGCAAAGAAGTCCTGGCGTTTTGCGCATGCGCCCAGCCGTTTGTTACGCGCTGCGCGGCCAACCGTGGGTGAGGGATACCCGTGCCTGAGGTCGAGCCAGTTTGCGATGAAAACCGCACCGTCCAGCCCTGCGCCGGTCGTGCCGGCGGTGAATGGAGCAAGGGCGGTTGGATTGATTGTTTTCAACGCACGCCCAAAAGCCAAATAAAGCTTACACAATGATAGCACGCTGCCCTGACGGAACCCGCACCGTAGGAGGCGCAATTCCGGTGCCTGCCTGACCTTCCGCAAGAAAACGCGAGATTCGCGGAGTGTGTCGAAGATCGGGGTCAAAACCATGACAGACGCGAATTCGTCCTGGCATCCGGCGCCAGGGCGGCGGGTCGCGCCGCCGTGTTTCATTGCTCGCTTCAGACAGGTTTTTTCGTGGCTTTCGGGCTGGCGCTCGTGCTGCTCGTGCTGCTCGTGCTGGTTGTGCCGCTCGCACGCTTCGCCGAAGTCGATGCCCGTTTCGCTGCCGGCCGCGTGGCTGTGTGCTCTGAGCCTTGCGCGGGCGCCCGCCGCGCATCGCCCGTCGGCTCGCCGGCGGATGCCGAAGCCGCCTCGTCACCTGGCGTGGAATCCGTTGCCGGGCTGCCCGCCGCAGCCGCCGGCTGCGTCATCGCAAACTGGGCGATCTGGTTGAACTGGGATTGCAGCAGATTCCACCACGCGGACGCGTCGAATGGCGGCGTTGCGGGCGCTTGCTCTTCGTCGCCGGATGGCTCTTCGGCCGATGATCCGGCGCTCGCCGAAGCGGCCGCCGCCGGTGTCGGCGCCGCCGGATGCGGCCAGCCCGTCGCCGGCGCGGGACTCGGCGCTGCGGATGCCGCCGTGGGCTGCGCCATCGACGACTGTGCGAAGGCGCCGAACGCCCGCAATGTCGCGAGGGTCGCGCGTTGCACTTCGAGCGCCTGAATCGCGGACTGCAACATGCTCAGATTCAGCTTGAGCCATTGTTCGACCGCGCGCATGTCGGTAATGCGCTTGTCGAGTTCTTCGACATTCGTGAGCGGCGCCATCATGTCGGACATCATCGAGAGCGAGGGTCCGAGGCCGCCGCTCGGTTGCGCGCCGGAGAAAGCCGAGCCGAACGGCGACATGCGCATCATGCCCCACATGCGCTCGAGCATTTCGGCGGGCGGAAAACCGGGAAACCCGGGGAAAGGCGGCGTGGTGTCAGGAGTAGTCATGCTTGTCGCCTCGCTGCATAAGGTGAGAAAGGGGCGCCGTTGTGCGCGCGTCTGATTCGATCATACCGCGCGGGAGGTAGCATCACGAGGGCTCGCCGCCCGCTGCGCCGCCGCCGGACGGCTGCCCGCGCCACGGGTCGGCGCCGCCGAAATCCGGCGCGCGGCGCTCGCGCAGCGAGTTCACGCCTTCGCGTACATCCGGCCCGGCAAAACCCATGAATTCCAGTGCGAGCGACGTGTCGAACGCCGGCCCCGCCGAACGCAGCCAGTTGTTCAACGCGTATTTGGTCCAGCGAATCGCCGTTTGCGAGCCGCTGGCCAGCTTCTGCGCGACCTCGAAAGCCTTGGGCAGCAGATCGTTTTCGTCGACGGCCAGCGACACGAGCCCAATGCGCTCCGCCTCTTCGCCGCTCACCGGCTCGCACAGCATCAGGTAATACTTGGCCTTCGCCATGCCGCACAGGAGCGGCCAGACGATCGCCGCGTGATCGCCCGCGGCCACGCCCAGACGCGTATGACCGTCGATAATGCGCGCCGTCTTCGCCGCGATCGAGATGTCGGCGAGCAGGCCCGCGACGAGCCCCGCGCCCACCGCCGGCCCGTGCATGGCCGATACGATCGGCTTGCTGCAATTGATCACGTTGTAGACCAGATCGCGCGCCTCGCGCCAGACGCGCGCGCGCACGTCGAAATCGGTCGCCATGTCTTCGACGAGTTGCAGGTCGCCGCCGGCCGAAAATCCTTTGCCTTCACCGCGAATGATCGCGACACGCGTGTCGGGATCGCGGTCGATGTCGCGCCAGATTTCGGCGAGCTCGAAGTGCATGCGCGCGTTGGCCGTGGCGAGTCCGCTTTTGTTGGCGCCCTCGCCGTTCATCACGACTTCGAGCACGCCGTGCGGATGGCGATGCAACTGGAGCGATTGATAGTGCGCGTAAAACGCGTTGTTACCGTGTGGTGTCTGAGACATGATCAGCAATCCGTATGTCGGTGTCGGTGTGTCTGTTGGACCGGGCTGCGTTCATCGGGAGCGCCTGCAGACCCGGAGCTTCGCTAAGCCCCCAAAGGGCTTTCTGCGGAGCGAGAAAACCTGAAACAGCCCGGCGTTTTCCCGAGAAGCGCATGCGCCCTTTCATTCAGCGCGGCTGATAAACCCACTTCGCATTCCTGATTTCGACCATCACACGCGCCCGTTGATCGAGCCCGAGATGATCCGTGGCACTCATGTTGACGACGCCGTTGGTATCGGCAAGACCTCGCGTCGACTCGAGCGCGTCGCGCAATGCGCGGCGAAACTCCGGCGTGCCCGGCGCAGCCGCCTTCAGCGCGACCGGCACGGCATGGCCGAGTAGCATGCCCGCGTCCCACGTGTACGAGCCGAACGCCGAGACGCTGCCCGCGCCGCGCACCGCTTCGAAGCGCGCGATGTAATCGAGCGCGAGGCGCTTGGCCGGATGATCCGCCGGCAATTGCGCGGCGACCAGCACCGGACTCGCCGGCAGGAAGGTGCCGTTGCAATCGGCGCCGCACACGCGCAGAAAGTCGTTATTGCCGACCCCGTGATTGTGATAGATCAGCCCTTTGTAGCCGCGTTCCCGGAGCGTCTTCGGCGGCAGTGCGGCGGGCGTGCCGGCCGCGCCGACCACCACCGCGTCGGGATGCGTCGCCAGAATCTTGAGAACCTGGCCGGTTACGCTCGGATCGGTGCGATTAAAGCGCTCGCTCGCCACCATATTGATGTGATGCAGTTGCGCGAACTTCGCGACCTCGGTGTAGAAGGTTTCGCCGAGCGCGTCGGCCTGGCCGATGAACGCGATGGTTTTGACGCCGTGCAAGCTGGCGTGTTCGGCGATCGCCGACGCCATCATCGCGTCGGTTTGTGGCGTCTTGAAGACCCAGCGGCGTTTCGCATCCACGGGCTCGATGATCTTTGCCGACGATGCCAGCGAGATCATCGGCGTTTCACCTTCGGCGACCACGTCGATCATCGCCAGCGAATTCGGCGTGATCGACGAACCGATGATCGCGTCGACGTGATTCTCGGAGATCAGCTTCTTGGTGTCCTGCACGGCCTGCGTGGTATCGGACGCGTCGTCGAGCACGATGTATTCGACGCTCTGCCCACCGATCTGCCTGGCAGCAGCGCGACCGTGTCGCGCGCGGGAATGCCGAGCGACGCGGCCGGCCCGGTCAGCGACAGCACGAGGCCGATTTTCACCTGCGCCAGCGCAATGCCGGGCAATAGGCTGGCGAGCGCCGCGCATAACGCCACGGCCCGACGCGCGATCCGGTCACGTGAATGATTCACACGCAGATTCGACGCGCGGGCGCGCCCGGTTCCAGGCTTAAGGGATTCGATTTGCAGCATGCTGTCTCCTCACGTCGGTTTTCGTTTTTGATGTGTTGCCGATGGACTCGCTCGTGCGCGGCTCACGTGCCATTCATACGCTGCTTCGCGGCACTCCTGCGATGAACCCGCAGCCAGCCCCGGGGTATGCCGCCGCGGCAGTCAGTGTAGCCGCGCGCACTCGTCGCGGTATCGGGCGAAACCCTTTCGAATCCGGCACGCGCTGGGTTCGACCCGGGGCGCCGCGTTCGGCGCGATCGCGGTGCGTCAGTCCAGCGGTGCGATGCCCTGGTCGATCGAACCGAAAATCGACTTGCCCGCCTCGTCGAACATTTCGATCTTCACCGTGTCGCCGTACTTCATGAACTCGGTTTGCGGCGCGCCGTGCTCGATGGTTTCGAGGCAGCGCTTCTCGGCGATACAGCAATAGCCGCGCTTGGCGTCCTTGTTCGACACCGTGCCCGAACCCACGATCGCGCCCGCGCGCAGGTTGCGCGTCTTCGCCGCGTGCGCGATCAACTGGCCGAAGTGGAACACCATGTCGGTGCCGGCGTCCGGCTGGCCGACTTTCTTATTGTTCCAGTGGACGATCATCGGCCGGTGCACGCGGCCGTCGCGCCAGTGTTCGCCGAGTTCGTCGGGCGTCACCGCGACCGGCGCGAACGACGTGGCCGGCTTGCTCTGGAAAAAGCCGAAGCCTTTCGCGAGTTCGGCCGGGATCAGATTGCGCAGCGAGACGTCGTTGACCAGCGTGATCAGACGCACGCTCCTGAGCGCCTGGTCGGGCGTGACGCCCATCGGCACGTCGGTGGTGATCACCGCGACTTCCGCTTCGAAGTCGATGCCGAATGCTTCGGACGCGCACAGCACGTCGTCCTTCGGTCCGATGAAGTCGTCGCTGCCGCCTTGATACATCAACGGATCGGTCCAGAACTCCGGCGGCATTTCCGCGCCGCGCGCGCGCCGCACCAGTTCGACATGGTTCACATACGACGAGCCGTCGGCCCACTGGAACGCGCGCGGCAGCGGCGCCATGCACTCCCTGGCGTCGAAAGCGAAGGTGTTGCGCGCGCGGCCCTGATTGAGCGCGTCGTACAGGTCGTGCAGTTGCGGCGCGTAGAAGGCCCAGTCGTCGAGCACGCGCTGCAACGTGGGCGCGATCGCGTCGGCGATGGCCGCGGTGTGCAGGTCGCGGGACACGACGATCAGCTGACCGTCGCGCGTGCCGTCCTTCAGCGTGGCAAGTTTCATAGATGAGCGAACCGTGTTAGTGACGATAGAGGGAATCTATTCTACGATGGTGAATCGACACGGCCCAAGTGCCCGCGCCTGCCTCATCCAGGTATCACCTTTAAATGCGTCACCTTTGAATGCGCTCCATGCGCCTTGCTCATGCCTCCAATTGCCCGCTCCGGCGCGATCCGCACCGACGCCGACGCCACTGAACCGCTCGACACGCCCGAATCCGACGACGAAAGCGTCGAGACCGGCGAGGAAAAGCTGCGTTCGGGCATCCAGTCCATCGAAGTCGGCTTCAGATTGCTCGACGTCCTGACCCGCGAACCGCGCGCCATGATGCTGCGCGATCTCGCCCAGCGCGCCGGCATGAGCCCGGCAAAAGCGCACCGTTATCTGGTGAGTTTTCTGCGTCTCGGCGTGGTCTCGCAAGACGCCCTGTCGGGCCGCTACGAACTGGGCGGTTTTGCCCTGCAACTGGGACTTGCGCGGCTTGCTCGCGTGGACGGCGTCAAGCTCGCGCGCATCGCGCTGTCCGAGTTGCGCGACCGGCTCGATCTCACGGTGGGCATCGCGGTATGGGGCAACCAGGGGCCGACCATGGTGCACTGGATGGAATCGAGCTATCCGGCAAAAGCGTCGCTGAAACTCGGCGATGTAATGCCCCTGCTCAGTTCCGCCACCGGCCTGCTGTTCGCCGCGTATCTGCCGCGGAGCAAGACCGCCGCCATGCTCGAACGCGAACTGGCCGATTCGCGCCGCTCGTCGCAGACGGGCGCCCCACGCACGCGGGACGAAGTCGAACGGGTGCTCGCGCAAGTGCGCGAGCACCAGGCGGCGCGCGTGGAAGGCATGTTGCTGCCGACCATACACGCGTTCTCCATGCCGGTGTTCGACTCGACCGGCGAACTGGCGCTCGGCCTCGTCGCGCTCGGTCATGAAGGCGCGTTCGATATTCGCTGGGGTGGCGAGATCGATACGGCGTTGCGCGAATGCGCGCAAAAGCTCTCGTACGAGCTGGGGTATAGTGCGGCGCCACGTGACGAACAGGTGTGATAGCGCACGGTGGGCGCGGTGCGGTCGCCGGCTCTGACGCGAAAGGCTGACGAGCCGGGTGGAAAGCATCGAAGGCGTGGCGCGGCGGCGCATCGCGCGTGCGGCCTTTCTCTTTCTCTTTTCATCGACGCGGAACATCGCTTGCGACAGTACGGTCGAACCGGTTCGCAACCGGCCTCGCAGATCAAGCCTCGCGCCTCTTTGCCAATCGCCGCAGCCCACATCCGCTGGCATTCAAACCCGACGCTGTCCTTGCCCACACATTCATTTGCCGATGTCCTCCGCTCCCGCCGCCCGCCGTTCCGATCGCACGCCGCCCGGCGGGCGGCGCACCGGTTTGCGCGCGGGGCGCTGGATCGCGGTGCTGCTGATCGTGGCCGTGTTGCACTGGATTGCCGCGCAATGGGTCGAGCGCAATCGCGCAACGCTCAATCCCTCGGACGACGAGCGTGTGCCCGTGCAGGTCGCATTGCTGACGCCGGAACGTGTCGAACGCAAACCGGCCGCCGCCGCGTCACCCACGCCGGAACCGGCGCCCGCGCGCCGGGCCGTGGCGCGCAAGCCGCGCGAACATGTGTTGACGGCGCTGCAACCGGCCAGGCAAGCCGCGCCGGCGGCGCCTGCCGCAGCATCGGACGCCGTGGCGAGCGCGCCGGACGCAGCGAGCCCCAATGCGGCTCCCAACGCCGCCGCGAGCACGGCTGGCGCGCCCACGGCCGCAAGTGCGCCGCAGGCGTCGCCCGGCGTGAAGTTCTCCATCCCGCCATCCGGCGAACTGCAATACGACACGTTCTACAACGGCGTGCGCAATCAACCCGGCACGATCCACTGGACCAGCAGCGCGCAAAGCTATGAGATGGTCGTCTCGGTGCCGCTGCCTTTTGTCGGCACATTCGTATATTCGAGCCACGGCCGTATCGACGCATTCGGCCTCGCGCCGGACCAGTACATCGAAAAGCGCGGCCGCCGCGCGGAAGACATCGCGATCTTCAATCGCACCGACAGGAAAATCGCCTTTACGCGCACCCCGGCCGCACTGCCGTTGCCCGACGGCGCGCAGGACCGCTTCAGCATGGTGATGCAGTTGGCCAGCCTCGTGCGCGGCGACCCGGCCGCCTACAAGCCCGGCGTGACGCGGCAGTTCTTCGTGGTCGATAACGATAGCGGCGAAAACTGGCCGGTCGAGACGATCGGCGACGAAACCATCCGCACGGACCGGGGTTTCCTCGATACGCGCCATTTCAAGCGCCTGCCCCGCCGTGACGGCGACTTGCGCCGCATCGACGTGTGGCTCGCGCCGTCGCTCGGCTGGCTGCCCGCGCGCATCGTTCAGACGGAACCGAACGGCACGCAATTCGAACTGGTGTGGCGTGGCAAGCTCAATGCCGGGAACGCCGGCAGCCCGCCGGACAGTAACGGCGATGCCGGCGCGGCGTCCCCTGACAATTCGAGCGGATCGTCTCCTTCGGCCTCACCGGCAGTTACGCCCGGTGCCGCGCCCTCTTCACCAGTCGATTCGACCAGCCCCGCCGATACGCCTGGCATCATCAAGCCCTGAAAGCCACACTCCGGGCGGGGTCTCGATCAGATCGGCGAAACTTCCGCGCCAACGCGCACTCGCAACACATTACTGCAACCGTTCGCGTCGGCGCTGCGTATATACGATCAGCCGTGCAGTCCGGCAGGGTCACGGCGTGCGCGAATGGTCCCTTCCACTGCGTTCCTCTTCAAAGGAGCCCGCATGCAAGTGAACATCAACGGTATCGAGACGCGCTATGTGCTGAGCAACGAGGGCGGCGGCCCGTGGCTGACATTCGTCCACCAGCTTGGTGGCGATCTGTCCGTTTGGGACCAGCTCGCCGGCTATTTCCGCGACGACTACACCGTATTGCGCTACGACCTGCGCGGCCACGGCAAGACCGCGATATCCGGCGAGTCCTTCAGCGTCGCCGATCTGTCGCACGATCTCGCCGCGCTGCTCGACGCGCTCGATGCACCCCGTACGCACCTGGTCGGCATGTCGATGGGCGGCATGGTCGCGCAGCAATTCGCGCTCGATCACCCCACGCGCGTCGACACCTTGACGATCGCCGACAGCAGCGCCGTCACGCTGCCTGAAGCCCGCGCCACCTGGGATCAGCGTGCCGCGGCGGCCCGCCGCGACGGTATGGCGCCGCTCGTGCCCGCGACATTGAACCGCTGGCTGACGCCCGACTTTCAGACCGCGCACCCCGAAGCCGTCGAGCCAATCCGCGACGTATTGATGCAGACGTTGTCAGAAGGCTACGCCAAAGCGTGCGAAGCCCTGCGCGATTTCGACGTACGCAGTAAGCTGGCAACAATCCGATGCCCAGCATTGACCGTGGCGGGCCGCCACGACACGGGCACGCCGCCTGCTGCTACGCAGGCGATCGCAGACGCCATCGAAGGCGCACGTTTCGAACTGCTGGATGCCGCTCATCTCGCCCCCGTCGAGCAATCTCACCGTTTTGCTGCACTGCTTGAAACGTTTCTTGAAAGGCCGGTCTAACCGGTAGGTTCGGAACTTTTACAAGCATCAATCCGGACCCACCCCTTGAATTCCAAACCATACGCTCCACCTACGGTGCAGGACTGGCCAGGAGCCAACGGAAATAAGGAGTGTCGCCATGCAAATGATCTACAACAGCCCCAATTATTGTGTCGTCGAGTTTCCGCCGCAGGAAGGTCCTCTGGCCATGAAGTCAGGGGGTTATGAGATCGTCGACAAGAACATGCAACGCGAGATCTATATCGACGGAGCAATGGCGGCGCGTTTTCGCGAGCACGTGCAGAAGCTGATCGAAGAGGAACCGTCGTTGGACGAAGTGGACGAATTCCTCGGTCAGTTCGACAGCCTGATGCATCAACCTGTGATTCTTCACTAAGCGAAGGGTTTGACTTAACGTTTTTGGCGACATAAATCGGCCGCGCCGTCAGGCCCCGTTAGCGGGCAACCCGGCGGCTTTTACAAGTCGGTCGGCAATTGTGAAGCGGCCCAGCAGGCTTTTGCCTCGCTGGGCCGTTTTCTTTGTGACGCCGCTTCGCTATTTTCCCGTCCTTTCCCATGCAGCGCGCCCGCACATCCAGGACAGTCGCCCGGCCCGCGCGCCGGGCGGTTTCGTCCGGCAGCGGCTACAATGACAGGTTTCCCGAAAAAGCCGGCGCAAGCCCTCGTCCGCCATGAACCAGCCCGCCCAAACCGCCACGCCAGTCCGTCCCGACGCCGCCTACACGCGCGGCGCGGCGCTGCCCGCGCTGCTCAAGTCGCGCATCCTGATCCTGGACGGCGCAATGGGCACGATGATCCAGCGCTACAAGCTCGACGAAGCCCGCTATCGAGGTGAGCGCTTCAAGGACTACGAGCGCGACATCAAAGGCAACAACGAGTTGCTGTCCATCACGCAGCCGCAGATCATCAGCGAGATCCACGAGCAGTATCTGGCGGCGGGCGCGGACATCATCGAAACCAACACGTTCGGCGCGACCACGGTCGCCCAGGCGGACTACGGCATGGAAGCGCTCGCCGTCGAGATGAATCTCGAGTCGGCGAAACTGGCGCGCGCCGCGTGCGACAAGTATTCGACGCCCGACAAGCCGCGCTTCGTCGCCGGCGCGATCGGACCGACGCCGAAGACCGCGAGCATTTCCCCCGACGTGAACGATCCGGGCGCGCGCAACGTGACATTCGACGAACTGCGCGCGGCCTACTACGAGCAGGCCAAGGCGTTGCTCGACGGCGGCGTCGATCTGTTCCTCGTGGAGACGATTTTCGACACGCTCAATGCGAAGGCGGCGCTGTTTGCAGTTGACGAACTGTTCGAAGACACCGGCGAGCGTCTGCCGATCATGATCTCAGGCACCGTCACCGACGCTTCGGGCCGCATTCTGTCGGGCCAGACAGTCGAAGCCTTCTGGAACTCGCTGCGGCACGCCAAGCCGCTCACGTTCGGTTTGAACTGCGCGCTGGGGGCGGCTTTGATGCGCCCATATATCGCCGAACTGGCCAAGCTCTGCGACACGTATGTGTCGTGCTACCCGAACGCCGGCTTGCCGAATCCTATGAGCGATACGGGCTTTGACGAACTGCCTGCGGATACCTCTGGTTTGCTGAAGGAATTCGCACAGGCCGGTCTTGTGAATATAGCCGGCGGCTGCTGTGGCACGACGCCTGAGCATATTGCGGCGATTGCGCAGGCGCTGGCCGAAGTCAAGCCGCGCCAATGGCCGACGCAATACCGCGCCGCAGCCTGAGCCCAGCAGCGCCTCTGAGCCGCCGCCGCATGTCCGCTATCGAACACGACGCACTTAATCGCAGCAATCGAGCACATACGCCATGACCGATCACACCTTGCGCCTTTCCGGCCTCGAACCGTTCAACGTCACGTCCGGGACGCTCTTCATCAACGTGGGTGAGCGCACCAACGTGACCGGTTCGAAGGCGTTTGCGCGAATGATCCTGAACGACCAGTTCGACGAAGCGATCGCGGTCGCGCGCCAGCAGGTCGAAAACGGCGCGCAGATCATCGACGTCAACATGGACGAGGCGATGCTCGATTCAAAAGCGGCGATGGTGCGCTTCATGAATCTGATCGCATCGGAACCGGATATCGCGCGCGTGCCGATCATGATCGACTCGTCGAAATGGGAAGTGATCGAAGCGGGTCTGAAGTGCGTGCAAGGCAAGGCGATCGTCAACTCGATCTCGCTGAAGGAAGGCGAAGAAGCGTTCCGCCACCACGCCAACCTGATTCGCCGCTACGGCGCGGCCGCCGTGGTGATGGCCTTCGACGAACAGGGCCAGGCCGACACGTTCGAACGCAAGACGCAGATCTGCAAGCGCTCGTATGACTTCCTCGTCAACGAAGTCGGCTTCCCGCCGGAAGACATCATCTTCGATCCGAACATCTTCGCGATCGCGACCGGCATCGAGGAGCACAACAATTACGCGGTCGACTTCATCAACGCCACGCGCTGGATCAAGCAGAACCTGCCGTACGCGAAGGTGAGCGGCGGCGTGTCGAACGTGTCGTTCTCGTTCCGCGGCAATGATCCGGTGCGCGAAGCGATCCACACCGTGTTCCTCTACCACGCGATCCAGGCGGGCATGGACATGGGCATCGTCAACGCGGGCCAGCTCGGCGTGTATGCCGACCTCGATCCGGAGTTGCGCGAACGCGTGGAAGACGTCGTGCTGAACCGCCGTGAAGACGGCACCGACCGGCTGCTCGAAATCGCCGACAAGTTCAAGACCGGCGCCGCGAAGAAGGAAGAGAATCTGGAGTGGCGCAACCAGCCGGTCGAGAAACGCTTGTCGCATGCGCTCGTGCATGGCATCACCAACTTCATCGTCGAAGACACCGAGGAAGTGCGTGCGAAGATCGCCGCCGAAGGCGGCCGTCCGATCAATGTGATCGAAGGCCCGTTGATGGACGGCATGAACATCGTCGGCGACCTGTTCGGTCAGGGCAAGATGTTCCTGCCGCAAGTGGTGAAGTCGGCGCGCGTCATGAAGCAGGCCGTCGCGCATCTGATTCCGTACATCGAGGAAGAGAAAAAGCAGCTCGCCGAAGCCGGCGCCGACGTGCGCGCGAAGGGCAAGATCGTCATCGCCACGGTGAAGGGCGACGTGCACGATATCGGCAAGAACATTGTTTCGGTGGTGCTTCAGTGCAATAACTTCGAAGTGGTCAACATGGGCGTGATGGTCTCCTGCAACGACATTCTCGCGAAGGCGAAGGTCGAAGGCGCGGACATCATCGGGCTCTCCGGGTTGATCACGCCGAGCCTCGAAGAGATGGCGTACGTCGCGTCGGAAATGCAGCGCGACGATTACTTCCGCATCAAGAAGATTCCGCTGCTGATCGGCGGCGCCACCACCTCGCGCGTGCACACCGCAGTGAAGATCGCGCCGCATTACGAAGGGCCGGTGGTCTACGTGCCGGACGCGTCGCGTTCGGTTTCCGTCGCTTCGAGCCTGCTGTCCGACGAGGGCGCGGCGAAGTACCTCGACGAACTCAAGTCGGATTACGACCGGATCCGCGACCAGCACGCCAACAAGAAAGCGCTGCCTATGGTCACACTGGCCGAAGCCCGCGCCAACAAGACCAAGGTCGATTGGGCGAGCTATCAGCCGGTCAAGCCGAAGTTCATCGGCCGCCGCGTGTTCAGGAACTTCGATCTGGCCGAGCTGGCGACCTATATCGACTGGGGTCCGTTCTTCCAGACGTGGGATCTGGCAGGCCCCTATCCGGCCATTCTGAACGACGAGATTGTCGGCGAATCGGCGCGGCGCGTGTTCTCGGACGGCAAGTCGATGCTCGCGCGCCTGATCCAGGGCCGCTGGCTGCAGGCGAACGGCGTGATCGCGCTGCTGCCGGCCAACACGGTGAACGACGACGACATCGAAATCTACACGGACGAATCGCGTTCGGAAGTGGCGCTCACCTGGCGCAATCTGCGCCAGCAAAGCGTGCGTCCGGTGGTGGACGGCGTGATGCGGCCGAACCGGTCGCTCGCCGACTTCATCGCGCCGAAAGACTCGGGCGTGGCCGACTACATCGGCATGTTCGCGGTGACGGCGGGACTCGGCGTCGACGTGAAGGAAAAGCAGTTCGAAAAGGACCACGACGACTACAGCGCAATCATGCTGAAGGCGCTCGCCGACCGTTTCGCCGAAGCCTTCGCCGAAGCACTGCACGCGCGCGTGCGGCGCGACCTGTGGGGTTATGCAAATACCGAAACGCTCTCCAACGAAGAACTGATCGCGGAAAAGTACCGCGGCATCCGCCCGGCGCCCGGCTATCCGGCCTGCCCGGATCACCTGGTGAAGCGCGATATGTTCAACGTGCTGCATGCCACCGAAATCGGCATGAGCGTGACCGAATCGCTGGCCATGCTGCCGGCAGCGAGCGTCTCCGGCTTCTATCTGGCGCATCCGGACAGCACCTATTTCTCGGTCGGCAAGATCGGCCAGGACCAGCTGGAAGACTACGCGAGGCGCATGTCACTGTCGAAAACGGACGCGGAGCGGGCCCTGGCGCCTTTGCTGTAAGCACCGGGCGGCGAGGCGTGGCGGGAAACCCACTATATCGGGCCAGAAAGACTGAATATTTGCGGCAACGTAATTTTCGTCTTTGTAGACTGAGGCGGCTTGACCCCGCCAGACGCGGCCAAAACGCGTCGGCTCATTAATTGCAATCGTCAACGGAGAAAATCGTATGAAGAAGCTGACGCTGTTGTTGACCGCTGTTTCGCTTGCCTTGGGCGCCTCGGTGGCGCTGGCCCAGACCGCCGCCCCTGGCGGCTCCAGTTCGGTCAGCTCGTATTCGCCGCCCACGGTGAAACACGTCAAGAAGCCGAAGAAGAAGAAAGTGAAGAAAGGTGCGTCGGCTCCCGCAGCCGCTCCGGCGGACGCCGCCAGCCAGTAAGCAGCACGGCAACGCCAGCCGGTTCGAATCTCTGAACGACAAAGAGCCCGCACGAGCGGGCTCTTTGTCATTGGTGTGTCAAGGTTCGGACCGCCGGGCGCCACCGGCAGGCCAACCCGGAATCAGAGACCCCAGACGATATCCGCGTTTTCCTTCTGCGCCGCGCGCAACATGTCGAGGAACGGATACGCGCGCTGCGCGAGGCCCGGCGGAATCTCATGATGCTCGTGGCCGTCTTCTCCTTCGTGGAAATGGCCGTCGTGTTCGGCACGTTCCTGTTTGTCGACGGAAATTGCTGCTTCGAGTTTCTCGATGGCCGGGCTCAGTTCGTCGTGAGTGATGACACCGCGTTCACCCAGCCGCTTGCCGACGATGCCGACCAGAAACTGCGCAAGATTTTCCAGCATCATCACGTCCGGGCAGGCGCGGCATTTGAAAGTAATCAGCATGACTGTTCCCTTTTTCGTTATGTTGGACTGGCGCGCGAGCGGCTCAAAGACAGCCGCCAGCGCGCGTTACGTTGGCTCGCCGATCAGGCGTGGCGGCCACGGCCCTTGCTGGGCATCTCATTGAACATATTAGCACCTGCTAAAATCCATCTGGACGGAAAAGCGTGCCGCAATGCGCCGCACGCGGCGAAGCACAAGTAGCATGGCTGGGCCGGTTGGCCGCGCCCCGCGTCATACCGCTGTCAGCCGCGGCAATGAACGCCACGGCAGGGCGCCGCGCACTGCGTCTGGCGTGCCGCAGACAACGTGCCTGCTGTCGCACTCAGCGCAACCGGCGCGCCGGATACGCCGTAGCGGTTGCGTGCCGCTTTCCACGCTTCTGACGAACCGGTCGGCCTCGCGCGGCCGGCGCCTCTTCCGCATCACCGGATTGCCTCACTGGACTCGCAACAAGCATGCTGCCTGCACATAAACATACCCTCGAAACACTGCTCGCCGACACGGTGAAGCAGGTCGCGCTTGCTTCGCAAGGCGCGACCGAAGCCGCGTTCGTCTCGCCCACCATCACGCTGGAGCGCCCGAAGGTCGCCGCGCACGGCGACGTCGCATGCAATGTGGCGATGCAACTCGCCAAACCGCTGCGCGCCAATCCGCGCCAGCTGGCGCAACAGATCGTCGACGCGCTGCTCGCGCAACCGGGAGCCCGGGACCTCGTCGAAGCCGCCGAAGTGGCCGGCCCCGGCTTCATCAACCTGCGCCTCACCGCCGCTGCCAAGCAGGCGGTGATCGCCGCCGTGTTCGCTGAAAAAGAGCGCTTCGGCCGCTCGCAACGCGACGCCGGCAAGCATGTGCTGATCGAGTTCGTCTCGGCCAACCCAACCGGCCCGCTGCACGTCGGCCACGGCCGCCAGGCCGCGCTCGGCGACGCGCTCTCGAATGTGCTGGCCAGCCAGGGCTGGGACGTGCACCGCGAGTTCTACTACAACGACGCCGGCGTGCAGATCCAGACGCTCGCCCTGTCCACTCAGGCGCGCGCCCGCGGCCTCGCCCCCGGCGACGAAGGCTGGCCGGCTTCGGCGTACAACGGCGAGTACATCGCCGACATCGCGAAAGACTATCTGAACGGCGTCACCGTGGCGGCGAGCGACGGCGAGCCGGTCACCGGCGCGCGCGACGTCGAAGATCTCGAAGCGATCCGCCGTTTCGCCGTGGCGTATCTGCGCCGCGAGCAGGACATGGACTTGCAGGCGTTCGGCGTGAAGTTCGACCAGTACTACCTGGAATCGTCGCTGTACAAGGAAGGCCGTGTCGAGAAGACTGTCGCGGCGCTGATCGCCGCCGGCAAGACCTACGAGCAGGAAGGCGCGCTGTGGCTGCGCACCACCGACGACGGCGACGACAAGGACCGCGTGATGCGCAAGACCGACGGCACCTATACGTACTTCGTGCCGGACGTCGCCTATCACGTCGCCAAGTGGGAGCGCGGCTTCACCAAGGTCATCAACATTCAGGGTTCGGACCACCACGGCACGATCGCGCGGGTGCGCGCCGGCCTGCAAGGTCTCGGCATCGGCATTCCGAAGGGCTATCCCGACTACATTCTTCACAAAATGGTCACGGTCATGCGCAACGGCGAAGAGGTGAAAATCTCCAAGCGCGCCGGCAGCTACGTGACGGTGCGCGACCTGATCGAATGGTCGGGCGGCGCGACGCCGGGCTCGGAAGTCGATGTCGATCTGATCGACGAGGAAACGATTCGCCGCGGCCGCGACGCCGTGCGCTTTTTCCTGACCTCGCGCAAGGCGGACACGGAGTTCGTGTTCGACATCGACCTCGCGCTGAAACAGAACGACGAGAATCCGGTGCATTACGTGCAGTACGCGCACGCGCGAATCTGCTCGGTGATCGCCGAGTGCAAGGCGCGCTACAACACGGACGAAAGCACGCTGGCGGACGTGGACGTCACGCCGCTCACCAGCGAACGCGCGATGGCCCTGCTGAACAAGCTCGCCGAATTCCCGGACATGCTGCAACATGCCGCCGACGAACTCGCGCCGCACGCGGTCGCATTCTATCTGCGCGACCTCGCCGGGGAATTCCACTCGTTCTACAATGACAAAGCCGAGCGCGTGCTGGTCGACGATGCGGCCGAGCGCAATGCACGCGTGGCGCTGCTCGCGGCCACGCGTCAGGTGCTGGCCAACGGCCTCGCGACGATCGGCGTCTCCGCTCCCGTCAAGATGTAAGTCCTCCGGCGCAACATGCATGCGGCCGTCGTTATAATCGACGGCCGTTCCAGGATTCTTTTTGCAGGTGATTCATACGATGGCAAAACCACGCCGCACAACAAAGCAATCGAAACAAACCGGGGGGACTTTTCTCGGCATCGTGCTGGGCCTGATCGTCGGCCTTGCGATCGCGGTAGTGGTGGCGCTGTATATCACCCGTGCGCCCACGCCATTCGTCTCGAAGGTGGCGCCGCCCGCGGCGTCCGATTCCGGCGCGAGCCAGCCGCAGTACGACCCGAACCGTCCGCTGCAAGGCAAGACGCCGGGTCAGCCGGTGCCGCAAGCCGCGCAGCCGGCGCCGCCGAACACCGCGCCGGGCCAGACCAACGCGCAAACGCAGTCGGGCATGCTGGAAGAGCCCCAGATCGTCGAAGTGCCGCCCGCCAACGGCAACGCCGGCAACGCGAACGGCACGGCGGTCGCGCCGAAGCCCGCGCAGGACAACGGCAACGGCACGGCCGCCGCACCGGTGAAGAAGCCACAAGCCGCAAGCGCACCGGCCGCCACCGCGGCGGGCGCGGCGCCTAAGGGTGGTTCGTCCACCGCCGCCAACGCCAGGCCCGGTTCGGGTGCGGCGCCGGCAGCGGGCGACGCGAACACCGGCTACTTCCTGCAAGTCGGCGCGTACAAGACCGCGGCAGACGCCGAACAGCAGCGCGCGCGTCTCGCCTTCCAGGGCTTCGAATCGAAGGTCACGCAGCGCGATGCCGGCGGCGTCACGTACTACCGCGTGCGTATCGGGCCGTTCTCGAAGTTCGAAGACATGAATTCGAGCCGCCAGCGTCTGTCCGACGCGGGCGTGGATACCGCGGTGATCCGCTTCACGAAACAATAAGCAAAAAGAAACAAACGGTGATTTGCCGGGACGCGCCGCCGCCGAACTATCGGCGCGCGGCGCGTGTCACAAGCACGACGGACGGCTGAAACCGTCCAACGCCGAATCTTGAAGACGGTGGCGGGCATTTGCGTGGCGCCACTGCTTTACGCCTACCTGGGTCAACACAACATGAAAAAACTGCTGAGCATTCTGTTCCTCTCGCTAGGGCTCGTTGCCGCCACGGCGCACGCTTCGCCCGCCGCGCCGGTGTCGGGCAAGGACTACACCGTGCTGCCCACGGCGCAGCCGACCGACGTGCCCGCCGGCAAGATCGAAGTCACCGAATTCTTCTGGTACGGCTGCCCGCACTGCAACGAATTCAACCCGTACCTCGAAGCGTGGGTGAAGAAGCAGGCTCCGGACGTGGTGTTCAAGCGCGTGCCGGTCGCCTTCCGCGACGACTTCATTCCGCATTCCAGGATGTACCACGCGCTCGACGCGCTCGGCCTCGCCACGCAACTCACGCCGAAGGTCTTCAATGAAATCCACGTCAACAAGAACTACCTGCTGACGCCGGAAGATCAGGCCAAATTCCTCGCGAAGAACGGCGTCGATCCGAAGAAGTACATGGACGCGTACAACTCGTTCTCCACGCAAAGCGCGCTGCAGAAAGACAAGAAACTGCTGGAAGACTACAAGATCGACGGCGTGCCGACGCTGGCAGTCCAAGGCAAGTATGAAACCGGCCCCGCCGCCACCAACAGCCTGCCGGGCACGATCCAGGTGCTGGATTACCTGGTCGCGCAAGTCCGCGCCAAGAAGATGTAAAGCCCGAGCGCCGGAATGAGTTCACCGCTGAAGGTTTTCATTACCGGCGCCTCGAGCGGCATTGGCCTCGCGCTCGCCGCCGAATATGCGCGGCGCGGCGCGATTCTCGGCCTCGTTGCCCGCCGTGGCGAAGCCCTCGCCGCCTTCCAGCAGTCCCATCCGCAGAATACCGTCTCGATCTATTCCGTCGACGTTCGCGACGCCGAAGCGCTCGCCGAGGCGGCCGCGCAATTCATCGCGCAGCACGGCCTGCCGGACGTCGTGATCGCCAACGCCGGCATCAGCCGCGGTGCGGTCACCGGCCACGGCGATCTGCGCACCTTCCGCGAAGTGATGGATATCAATTACTTCGGCATGGTCGCCACGTTCGAGCCGTTCGCCGCCGCCATGAGCGCCGCGAGACACGGGACGCTGGTGGGGATCGCCAGCGTCGCCGGCGTGCGCGGCTTGCCGGGCTCCGGCGCGTACAGCGCGTCGAAATCGGCGGCGCTCAAGTATCTGGAAGCGTTGCGCGTTGAAATGCGGCCGCACGGCGTCGGCGTGGTCACCATTGCGCCCGGCTATATCCGCACGCCCATGACCGAGCACAACCCGTACACCATGCCGTTCCTGATGGATGCCGACCGTTTCGCCGTGAAGGTGGCGCAGGCAATCGAGCGTCAAACGGCCTTCGCGGTGTTCCCCTGGCAGATGCGCATCGTGGCCATGCTGCTGCATGTGCTGCCGCGCTGGCTCTATGACCGTGCGTTCGAGCGCGCGCCGCGCAAGCCGCGCACCGCCGCCGAGGCCGAGTAAGCCATGCAACCGGGTGCGGTCGATGCAGCCGGCGTCGCGCACGAACCCGCAGGATCCGCAGCACGTATCGTCTCGCTGGTGCCGAGCATCACCGAACTGCTGTTCGCGCTCGGTCTGGACCGGCAGATTGTCGGCCGCACGGGTTTCTGCGTGCATCCCCATGACAAGGTGCCTCAAGTCCGCAAGGTCGGCGGCACCAAGGCCGTGCATCTCGATGCTATTCGTGCGTTGCGCCCCACCCATCTGATCGTCAATATCGACGAAAACGAGCGTGATACCGGCGAGCAATTGCGCGGGTTCGTGCCGCATATCGTCGTGACTCATCCGCAGACACCACGGGACAATCTGGCGCTCTACACGCTGCTGGGCGCGATCTTCGATCGCGCGCGGGAAGCGGAGCGTCTGAGCGAAGCGCTCGAAGCCCGTCTGCACGAGGCGGCCGCGCATGCGTTCACGCCGCAAAACGTGCTGTATCTGATCTGGCGCGAGCCCTGGATGACCGTGGCGCGCGATACTTATATCTCCGCGATGCTGCGGCTCGTCAACTGGCACACGCTGCCTGACGTGCAAGGCGGTGCGGCAGGCGCCGGACGTTACCCGACGCTCGACTTCGACAGCGCGCCGTGGCTCGCCCATGTCGAGCGCGTCCTGCTCTCCAGCGAGCCGTATCGCTTTACGCAGACCCATTGCGACACACTGAAACGCGATGCGCGGCTGGCCGGCAAGCGCATCGAGTTGATCGATGGGGAAATGGTGTCGTGGTACGGCGTGCGTGCGATCGAAGGCATCGCGTACCTGCTGCGGCGCGCCGCGGCGGCATGAACGCAGGCTCCGCGCCGCGAGGCCGGCCAACCCTTCCATATGAATATGCGGATTATGTTGTTGTCGGCGCAACCACCCTTCGATAAGCTTTCGCGAAGGCCGACGCGCGCGTAGGCGGTTCCCTCAACCCTGCGCCAGCGCCGGAAACGTATCACAATAAAGAAGGCGGCTACGCCGGACAGCCGCCCATTTCTCGTCAACGGAACATAACCACACAACCAGACGCACTGCCTGACTGCGCTCGTTATGGGAGATCCTATGCGCTTCAAACTGCTCGCAGCCGCCGTACTGTTCACGGCGCCCGCGCTCGTGCTCGCCAAACCGCTGACCGTCTGTACCGAGTCGAGCCCTGACGGCTTCGATGTCGTGCAGTTCAATTCGCTCGTCACGACCAATGCATCGGCCGACGTGATCTTCAACTCGCTGGTCTCGTACGACGAGGCCGCGAAGAAAGTGGTGCCGGCGCTGGCCGACAAGTGGGACGTGAGTGCCGACGGCCTCACATACACGTTCCACCTGCGCCCCAACGTGCAGTTCCAGAGCACGGACTACTTCAAGCCCACCCGCCCGCTTACCGCCGACGACGTCGTCTTCACGTTCGAGCGCATGCTCGACGACAGCAATCCGTGGCACAAGGTGGCGGGCGCGAGCGGCTTCCCGCATGCGCAGTCGATGGGCCTGCCGAAGCTCATCAAATCCATCAGCAAGGTCGACGACAACACCGTCAAGTTCGAACTGAACGCGCCGGACGCAACCTTCGTGTCGATCCTCACAATGGGTTTCGCCTCGATCTATTCGGCTGAATACGCCGACCAGTTGCTCAAGGCCGGCAAGCAGGCCGACCTGAATTCGAAGCCGATCGGCACGGGTCCGTTCGAACTGAAGAGCTATACGAAAGACGCCGTAATCCGCTACGACGTGAACCCGACCTACTGGGGTCCAAAGCCGAAGATCGACCGCCTGATCTATGCGATCACGCCGGACGCCACGGTGCGGGCGCAAAAGGTGAAAGCAGGCGAATGCCAGATCGCCTTGTCGCCGAAGCCGCAGGATCTTGCCGAAGCGAAAAGCGACAAGTCGCTCGCCATTGTGCAGACGCCCGCCTTCATGACGGCGTTCGTCGCGTTGAACACGCAGAAGAAGCCGCTCGACAACCAGAAGGTGCGCGCGGCACTGAACATGGCGTTCGACCGCACCACGTATCTGAAGACCGTGTTCGACAACACGGCGACGCCGGCCGTGAACCCGTATCCGCCGAACACGTGGAGCTACAACAAGTCCGTGAAGGCGTGGCCGTACGACCCGGCAAAGGCGAAGAAACTACTCGCCGACGCGGGCTATCCGAACGGCTTCGAAACGACCATCTGGGTGCGCCCGAACGGCAGCGTGCTGAATCCGAATCCGAAGGCCGGCGCGGAACTGCTGCAAGCCGACTTCGCGAAGATCGGCGTGAAGGCCGAGGTGAAGGTGATCGAGTGGGGCGAGTTGATCAAGGAGGCCAAGCAAGGCCAGCATGACTCGCTATTCATGGGCTGGGCGGGCGACAACGGCGACCCCGACAACTACCTCTCGCCGCTGTTCAGCTGCAACGCGGTCAAGTCGGGCATTAACTTCGCGCGTTTCTGCGATCAGGATCTCGACAAGCTGATTGCGGACGGCAAGGCGACGCCGGATCAGTCAAAGCGCGCGAAAGCGTATGAACAGGCGCAGCAGGTCATTCACGATCAGGCGTTGTGGATTCCGCTGGGATATCCGACTGCGGCTGCGATCACGCGAACGAACGTGAGCGGCTATCACGTGAGTCCGTTTGGACGGCAGAACTTCGGGACGGTATCGGTGCAGTAATCGTTTCTGCGTTTGAACGTGCAAGAAAAAGCCCGGTTGCGTCAGCACCGGGCTTTTTATCTGCGCACCACCCGCGATCACGCAGGCCAAAACCGTATCACGCCATCCGCATCCTGCTTACGCTTCAACTCGCCCGCAAGCCACAGCAAATGCAGGTGCGCCAAAGCTTCGCCCATAGCGAACGTCATCTGATGAATGTCGAGCTGGCGCTTGAACATGAGCGGCACGATATCCGCCGCGCTCTGCGGTTTCTCCGCGCACGCTTCGCGCACTTCCGCCAGACGCGCGTCGTGATGCTCGCGCAATTGCCGGATACGCGTGCGCACGCCGCGAAACGGCTTGCCATGCGACGGCAGCACGAGCGTATCTTCCGGCATCGTCTCGTAGCGGCCGAGTGACTCCAGATACAGCGCGAGCGGTGAGCCCTCCGGTTCCATATCGAACACCGACACATTGGTCGAAATGCGCGGCAGCACCATGTCGCCGGAGATCAGCACGCCGGTCTCTTCGCAGAACAACGCGCAGTGTTCCGGCGAATGGCCGAAACCGGTCACCACGCGCCACGTCTTGCCGCCGATCTTCACACCGTCCGCTTCCCGCAGGCGGCGATACTGGCCCGGAATCTCCGGCACGAGACTCGAGTAATAGCTCTTGCGACTGCGCAGTTTTTCGAGCGATTCCTCGTCCGTCACACCATGCCGCGCGAAGTGCCGCGCAGCGCCCTCGCCGCCCGCATTCGAGCCTTCGCCGGCCGCCATCACGCGGGCCTGCATGTATTCGCCGAGCGTTGTCCACAGCCGCACGTCCCAGCGCTTTTTGTCGCCGCCCGTGCAGATCCAGTGCGCAAGTCCGATGTGATCGGGATGGCAATGCGTGACGATCACGCGCAGCACCGGCAGGCCGTCGAGCGCCGAGTCGAACACCTTCTCCCAGTTCTCCCTGATCGTGTCCGAAGCAATGCCGCAGTCCACCACTGTCCAGCCCTGCTGGCCGTCGATTTCGTCGCGCAGCAGCCAGAGGTTGATGTGATCCAGCGCGAACGGCAGCGGCATGCGCAGCCAGAACACGCCTGGCGCGACTTCCATTGCGTGACCCGGGTCCGGCAAGGCGTCGTTGAACGGGTAGTCGAGTTGGTGTTCGAGTGCATTCATTGTGGGTGTCTTCCTCCGTCGGCCGTCCGGCATGGCGAGGTGTGCGATGCCGGTTGGCGTGATTGCGGCGTGATTGCGGCGTGGTTGCCGCGTGCCGGTGCCGTACTGCGGCCGTACCGCGCCTGGTTGCGTTCAACTCAAGTTGACGATAACGTAAACGTTGATTCTATCGTTCAATCCGATTTTCTGCCTGGCCACGGAATACCCCGATGAACACGCAATACACGATCACCGAGCTCGCGCGGGAATTCGACGTCACGCCGCGCGCGATCCGCTTCTACGAAGATCAGGGTTTACTCTCACCGAGCCGTGAAGGATCGAGCGGCTTGCGGCGCGTCTATTCGGGCCGCGACCGAACGCGCCTGAAGCTCACGTTGCGCGGCAAGCGGCTCGGCTTCACGCTGTCGGAGATTCGCGATCTGCTGGACGTGTACGAGTCGCCGACGGACACGGTGCCGCAATTGCACGCATTCCTCGCCACGGTGGCGCGTCATCGCGAAGTGCTGGAGCGTCAACTGGAAGACCTGAACGCGACACTCGAAGACCTCGCGCAATACGAAACCCAGGCGCGCGCGCTGCTGGAGACCGGCACACGCGAAGCCAGGCCGGCATGAACATTGGCGGCGCGACGCGTCGCGGGCCCACCCGGGCGATACAATCACGGGTGTCTTCACGACATGAGACGAATGCACGGTCGACATGAATCACTTCCCCAAACTGCTGTCGTCGCAAATCGGCTTTGACGTCGCACAGACGATGCTCGAAGGATTCGACCGGCATTACCGGATTTTTCGCGACGCCGCGATCCACGCCAAGACGCTCTTTGAGCAGTCCGACTGGCACGGTCTGCAAAAACTCGCGCGCGATCGCATTACCTCGTACGACGAGCGCGTCGAGGAATGCGTCGAACTGCTCGAAGACGAATACGACGCGGAAAATATCGACGACGAAGTGTGGCAGCAGATCAAGCTGCACTACATCGGCCTTTTGACCACGCACCGCCAGCCCGAATGCGCGGAGACGTTTTTCAATTCGGTGTGCTGCAAGATCCTGCACCGCTCGTACTTCAACAACGATTTCATTTTCGTGCGCCCGGCCATCTCGACCGAGTACATCGAGAACGACGAACCGGCCGCGAAGCCGACCTACCGTGCGTACTATCCCGGCAAGGATGGGCTCGCGGCAACGCTCGAACGCATTGTCACGAACTTCCAGCTGGAGCCGCCGTTTGAAGACCTGACACGCGACGTCGGCTGCGTGATGCAGGCAATTCAGGACGCGTTCGGCGTATTCGACGAAGCGCCCAACTTCCAGATTCACGTGCTCTCGTCGCTGTTCTACCGGAACAAGTCGGCGTATATCATTGGGCGGATCATCAACGGCGATCTGCTGATGCCGTTCGCGGTGCCGCTGCGTCATGTGAAGCCGGGCGTGCTCGCGCTCGACACGGTGCTGCTCAAGCGCGACCAGTTGCTGATCATTTTCAGCTTCTCGCATTCGTACTTCCTGGTGGATATGGAAGTGCCGTCCGCTTACGTCGAATTTCTCGGCACCATCATGCAGGGCAAACCGAAAGCGGAAATCTACACGTCGGTGGGCTTGCAGAAGCAGGGCAAGAATCTGTTCTATCGCGACCTGCTGCATCACCTGTCGCATTCGAGCGATCAGTTCATCATTGCGCCCGGCATCAAGGGGCTCGTGATGCTGGTGTTCACGCTGCCGTCGTTTCCGTACGTGTTCAAGCTGATCAAAGACAGCTTCCCGCCGCCGAAGGAAACCACGCGCGCGCAGATCAAGGAAAAGTATCAGCTCGTCAAACGGCACGACCGCCTGGGCCGCATGGCCGACACGCTCGAATATTCGAGCGTCGCGTTGCCGGTCTCGCGGCTCGACGAAGCGCTGGTGCGTGAACTCGAAAAAGAAGTGCCGTCGCTGATCGAACACGACGGCGACAGCCTGGTGATTCGCCATATGTACATTGAGCGCCGCATGGTGCCGCTGAATCTGTTCCTGCAGAACGGCAACGACGAGGACGTCGAACACGGCATCAAGGAATACGGCAATGCCATCAAGGAATTGATGCAGGCGAACATCTTTCCGGGCGACATGCTGTACAAGAACTTCGGCGTCACGCGTCACGGCCGCGTGGTGTTCTACGACTACGATGAAATCGAATATCTGACCGACTGCAACGTGCGCGCGGTGCCGGCGCCACGCAACGAGGAAGACGAAATGTCCGGCGAGCCGTGGTACTCGGTCGGCCCGCACGACATTTTCCCGGAGACGTACGGCACGTTTCTGCTCGGCGACCCACGCGTGCGCCGTTCCTTCATGCGGCATCACGCGGACTTCTTCGATCCTGCGCTATGGCAACGGCACAAGGATCATCTATTGAAAGGCGAACTGGCCGACTTTTTCCCGTACGACGGCAGCGTGCGCTTCTGCATGCGCTATCCGGAGCGCTTTGCCGACGCCGCCGGCGCTGCATCGACCGCGCCGGATGCCGGGCGCAGCGTGCGGGCGGCATGAGACTCATACGCTGCTCGCAGCGTTGAATGCCTCGTCCTAATCTTATGTAACGACATCGACCGGTCAAGCGGTCGAGCAACCACTCAGACGCACCATGAACACTAACGCTTCGCCTCCTGACAATCCGCTCTCGCATCTGTTCGACAACAACGAAGCGTGGGTGGCCCGCAAGCTGTCCGAAGACCCTGAGTATTTTTCGCGTCTCGCTCATCAGCAGACGCCCGAGTATCTGTGGATCGGCTGCTCCGATTCGCGCGTGCCGGCGAACCAGATCATCGGCCTGCCGCCGGGCGAAGTGTTCGTGCACAGAAACATCGCCAACGTGGTGGTGCATACCGATCTGAACTGTCTGTCGGTCATCCAGTTCGCCGTCGATCTGCTGAAGGTCAAGCACATCATGGTGGTCGGCCACTACGGCTGCTCGGGCGTCGGCGCGGCGCTGCACGGCCGCCGCGTGGGTCTCGCGGACAACTGGCTGCATCACGTGCAGGACGTGCGTACCAAGCATGCGGCGCTGATCGAGGAATGGCCGCTCGGCGAGGCGCGTCACCGGCGTCTGGTCGAACTGAACGCGATCGAACAGGTGATGAACGTATGCCGCACCACCATCGTCAACGATGCGTGGGCCCGCGGCCAGGAGTTGACCGTACACGGCTGGGCGTATGGCGTGCATGACGGCAAGGTGCGCAATCTCGGCATGACGATCCGCGAGCCGGGCGCGCTCGATGCAACCTATCAGAAGTGCGTGGGGGCAGTGTCGGCCGGCGGCGCACACAACGCGGACAACGACGTGGTGGCCGCCGACGCGGCGCAGCTCGGCGACGTGCCGGCCATTGTCGAAGGCGTCATCAAGGAGCTTAAACATGAGTGAGACAAACATGAGCGGGACAAAAGCTGATCCGATCGTCATCGTGGGCGTGGCCCGCACGCCAATGGCAGCATTCCAGGGCGACTTCGCCACGCTGAGCGCGCCGCAATTGGGTTCGGTGGCAATCCAGGCGGCCGTGCAGCGCGCCGGCCTGAAGCCCGAACAGATCGACGAAGTGGTGATGGGTTGCGTGCTGCCCGCCGGCCTCGGCCAGGCGCCCGCGCGTCAGGCCGCGCTCGGCGCCGGCTTACCGCTCGCCACCGGCAGCACCACGGTGAACAAGATGTGCGGCTCCGGCATGCGCGCGGCAATGTTCGCGCACGACATGCTCGCTGCGGGTTCCGTCGACGTGATCGTTGCGGGCGGCATGGAAAGCATGACGAACGCGCCGTATCTGCTGCCCAAAGCGCGGGCGGGCATGCGCATGGGCCACGGCCAGGTGATCGACCACATGTTCTACGACGGTCTCGAAGACGCCTACGAAAAAGGCCGTCTGATGGGCTCCTTCGCCGAGGAATGCGCGGCTTCGTTCGACTTCACGCGCGAAGCGCAGGACGCGTTCGCCGTCGAGTCGCTCGCTCGTGCGAAGCGCGCGAACGAGGACGGTTCGTTCGGCTGGGAAATCGCGCCGGTGAAGGTGGAGAGCCGCAAGGGCGAAGTCACCATCGATCGCGACGAACAGCCGTTCAAAGCGAACATCGAGAAGATTCCGACGCTCAAGCCCGCGTTCAGCAAAACCGGCACGGTGACGGCGGCGAACTCGTCGTCGATTTCCGACGGCGCGGCCGCGCTCGTCATGATGCGTGAGTCGACGGCGAAGCGCCTGGGCGTCCAGCCGATTGCGCGCGTGGTCGGCCACTCGACCTTCGCGCAGGAACCGGCGAAGTTCACCACCGCGCCGGTCGGGGCGATTCGCAAGCTGTTCGAGAAGAACGGCTGGCGCGCCGACGAAGTCGATCTGTATGAAGTCAACGAAGCCTTTGCCGTCGTGACGATGGCGGCCATGAAGGAGCACCATCTGCCGCACGAGAAGGTCAACGTGAACGGCGGCGCCTGTGCGCTCGGCCACCCGATCGGCGCGTCGGGCGCGCGCATTCTCGTCACGCTGATCGGTGCGCTGAAGAAACGCGGCGGCAAGCGCGGCGTCGCGACGCTGTGCATCGGCGGCGGCGAAGCAACGGCAATGGGTATCGAACTGGTGTAACGCGCGTTTTCGCGGCGCTCTGTTTTGATGGCTTGAGGTGTTCGATGAAGACTGTGTTGATCGTCGGTGCGTCGCGTGGCATCGGCCAGGAGTTTGTGCGGCAGTACAAAAAGAGCGGCTGGCGCGTGCTCGCCACCGCCCGCGACGGCGCCGCGCTCGACGCGTTGAACGAACTCGGCGCGGAAACGTTCGCACTCGACGTGAGCATGCCCGAGGAAATCGCCGCGCTCGGCTGGAAGCTCGACGGTGAGCGGCTCGATGCGGCGATCCTGGTGTCCGGCGTCTACGGCCCGCGCACCGAAGGCATCGAGACGATCACCGCCGAAGACTTCGACCACGTCATGCACACCAATGTGCGCGGACCGATGCAGTTGATGCCGATCCTGCTGCCGCTCGTCGAAGAGTCCGGCGGCGTATTCGCGGTGATTTCGAGCAAGATGGGCAGCATCGGCGACGCGAGCGGCGCGACCGGCTGGCTGTATCGCGCGAGCAAGGCGGCGCTGAACGATGCGCTGAAAGTCGCGTCGCTGGAGGCAAAGCGCGCCGTGTGCATTTCGTTGCATCCAGGGTGGGTTCGCACCGACATGGGCGGCACGCAGGCTGCGATCGATCCGGCGCGCAGCGTTACCGGCATGCGCGAAGTGCTCGCGCAGGCGGCGGCCGCGCATGAAGCATTCAACGGGCGTTTCTATCAGTACGACGGTACGTTACTCGACTGGTGAGTAGAGGCTTGTATGGGGCCGGAGTTGGTGGTAAAGCGCCGGCTCCGGTCGACTGCAACGAGTGCATGGGACCAGAGTAAGCGCTGAAGCGCTAACTCTGGTCGACAGGAGACACACGTATGGTGCTTGATCAGGATCACCTGATGGTGCGCGATGCACTGCGCACGTTCGTCCGTGAAGCAATCACGCCGCATGCGGCGACATGGGACCGCGAACGCACGTTTCCGAAAGACGTGCACCGCCAGCTCGCGGAACTCGGCGCGTATGGCGTGCTGGTGCCCGAAACATACGGCGGCGCCGGCATGGACGCGCTGGCGCTCGCGCTGATTCTCGAAGAAATCGCAGCCGGCGACGGCGGCACGTCGACGGCCATCTCCGTCAACAACTGCCCGGTGTGCAGCATCCTGCTGACCTACGGCAACGACGCGCAGAAACGCGACTGGCTGACGCCGCTGGCGCGCGGCGAAATGCTCGGCGCCTTTTGCCTCACCGAACCGCAAGCCGGTTCCGACGCCTCCGCGCTGCGCACCACCGCGACACGCAAGGGCGACACGTACGTGCTGAACGGCGTCAAACAGTTCATCACGAGCGGCAAGAACGGCCATGTCGCGATCGTCATGGCCGTGACCGACAAAGCCGCGGGCAAGCGCGGCATCAGCGCGTTTATCGTGCCCACCGATACGCAGGGTTATGTCGTCGCGCGAGTTGAAGACAAGCTCGGCCAGCATTCGTCGGATACCGCGCAGATCATTTTCGAGGATTGCCGCGTGCCGGCCGCCAACCTGATCGGCGCGCAAGGCGAAGGCTACCGGATCGCGCTGTCGGGGCTCGAAGGCGGCCGCATCGGTATCGCTGCGCAAAGCGTCGGCATGGCGCGCGCCGCGTTCGAAGCCGCGCTGAGCTATGCGAAGGAGCGCGAGAGCTTCGGCGTTCCGCTCTTTTCGCACCAGGCCGTACAATTCCGCCTCGCCGACATGGCGACGCAACTCGAGGCTGCACGCCAGTTGATCTGGCATGCCGCCTCGTTGAAAGACGCCGGCCAACCCTGCCTCACCGAAGCCGCGATGGCCAAGCTGTTCGCCTCCGAAGCCGCCGAGCGCATCTGTTCGGCTGCCTTACAGATTCATGGCGGCTATGGCTATCTGAGCGACTTCCCGGTCGAGCGGATCTACCGCGACGTGCGCGTCTGCCAGATCTATGAAGGCACCAGCGACATCCAGAAAATCCTGATCGCGCGCGGTCTTGGCTGAAAGACTGATGAATAAGCAACTGTTGCCGTTACAACGACCTTCCGATTGTCCCTGCGGCGGCGCCGCGCCCGATCAGCGCAGCGGCGCCAGGGCGCCCCGCTTCGCGCAATGCTGCGGCCGCTATATCGACGGCGGCGAAGCGGCGCCACGAGCCCTTGAACTGATGCGTTCGCGCTATAGCGCGTATGTTGTGGGTGCAACGGATTATCTGCGCGCCACCTGGGCAGCTCACACCTGTCCCGCCGACCTCGACGTGGACCCGGCAGCCTCCGATGCGCCGCGTTGGCTCGGACTGCAGATCAAGGCGTTCACCGAAACCGATGCTCATCACGCGACGGTCGAATTCGTCGCGCGTTACAAGGTGGGCGGCCGCGCGCACCGGCTGCACGAGCTGAGCCGCTTCGTGCGCGGCGAAGACGGCCGCTGGCGCTACGTGGACGGCGACGTCAGCGAATAAGCCTTCCCGCCCCTTACGCGACGACGCGCGTCCCTACGCCGCGCTCACATATGGCCCTGATAGCGGGGCCATTTTTTCGTGTTGGCTCAATGCCACAACGCCCGCGCTGCGCCTGATTGCTTCGTTGCGCCAAACACCCGCGAGCCCCGCATTGAACGGCCGGAGGCGGCAAATCGGCGCGCGGCAAATTTTGCGTCGCGGGTTCTCCTTGATTGCACAAAACAAAATTGTCGTGCCAGGATGAGGCCGTAGCTTCATGACGTCACGTTGCGAGAGCCGATTCATACCGACTCCGCAAATTGCGCAGGGCGCCCTGCCGGGCACCAGACAGTGTGTGGGTCCGGCGGCGGCTTCAGGCAGCAGGCGTGACGCTCATCATCGGCGCGTGGGGTCGCGTCGGCCGTTTGGGTTTATCCCGTGCGATCTCGATTAGCGTGCGTGCGCCTTTGGCGCACTCCGTGCGCGAGTGTGCTTTTGTTTGTCGAAACCCGACCGAAAGGCAAATGTCAGAAATGACTTTCGACAAACAGGCATGACGGTGTTCAGGGCAAGTTTTTGAGGCGGGTGGGTCAATGGTGTTCAGCAAGATTCTGACGAAGTGTGCGGTGATCTGTGCAGCGGCTACCTGCACGGTTGCGCTCGCGCACGCCGACCCGCTCGCCGACACCCAGGCGGGACCGTTGACCCGCGCGCGCGTGCCGCGCATTGCGCTCGACGACGACGTCTATCTGCCCACCGCAGGTCTTAACGAACAGATCATCCGCGTGCCGGTCGACGCAGCCGGCACGGTCACCCTCGAAACGACGATCTACAAGCCGGACGGCGCAGGCCCGTTTCCGATGATCGTTTTCAACCACGGCAAGATTCCCGGCGACCCGCGTACTCAGGAACGCAGCGACCCGCTGCCGTTCGCACGCGAGTTCGTGCGCCGCGGTTACGTGGTGGTTGCGCCGAACCGCCAGGGTTTCGGCCACTCGGACGGCGTCTATCAGCAGGACGGTTGCGACGTTGAAAAGAACGGCATCGGCCAGGCCGGCGACGTTGCCGCAACGATCGACTTCATGTCGAAGCAGCCTTACGTGGACGCTACCCACATCGTGGTGGCCGGCACCTCACACGGCGGCCTGGCGACGATGGCGTACGGCACGGAAGCCGCGCCGGGCGTGAGGGCGCTGATCAATTTCTCGGGCGGTTTGCGGCAGGATGCCTGCAGCGACTGGCAGGGCAACCTGACGCGCGCATTCGGCGCATACGGCGAGAAGACCAGGGTGCCGTCGCTGTGGATGTATGGCGATAACGATTCGGTTTGGAACGCGCCGCTGGTGGCGGGCATGTACGCCGCGTATGGGGCGCATGGCGCGAGCACGAAGATGGTGGATTTCGGTAACTACAAGAACGACGCGCACCGGCTGGTCGGCGACCGTGACGGCGTGCACGTGTGGTGGCCGGCTGTCGAGGCTTTCCTTGCGCGTGTGGGCATGCCGACTGGCGTGCAGTATCGCGTGGCGGATCCTTCCACGCCGAAGGCGAGCGGGTTTGCCGCCGTCGATGCGGTCGACTCCGTGCCGTTCGTCGATGAAGCTGGGCGTAATGGGTATCGGAATTTCCTGCATCAGTATCCTAGCCGGGCGTTTGCCGTGTCTGACACGGGGGCCTGGTCCTGGGCTGAAGGTGGCGATGATCCGATGTCGGTGGCCGTGGCGAATTGTCAGAAGCAGAGTTCGGCGCCTTGCCGGTTGTATGCGGTGAATAATGCGGTTGTTTGGGGGGAGCAGTCTTCGCAGACGGCTGATGATGGAGCGGGGAATTCGGGTGGCGCCGATGGGCGGCGGGATGTTGCCAGTCGGGAGTGAGGGGTAAGGTTTTTGGGCCTGCTCGGCGTTTGTGTGTTTGTGTGTTTGTGTTCCTTGGGTGTTGGCCTTTACTTGCATTCATGGTGGTCTATTAGCGTTGCCCCTGTGCGGGGCGGCACTTACTTTCTTTGCATGCCGCAAAGAAAGTAAGCAAAGAAAGCGGCTTCACACCGCCAGCTCATAAGCGGGCCCCCTGGCTGGGAGGGGCCAGTGGTGCATCTGGAATCTGTGTTCTCGTACATTCCGCCCCAGTGACAAGGCCGTCATTCTTCCGGCGGCGCTCCGCGCGCCGTCGCGGTAGTTCGTTAAAACCAATTGGTCGTTTCTAACGCCAGTGGGCTTCTCAAATCGCAGACCCTCTGACGCCGGTCGTAGTTCTCCAACTTCCAGTCACCTCTTGCGTCGGCCACAGTTCCCAAGCCGCTAGTCGCCTTGCGTCATCCCCAGTTTTAAAGCCACTAGTCGCCTTGCGACGGCATTTTCGGCGCCACGCCGAGGCGAAGCCGACGGCCCCCACCACACACGCAGAACCACTGGTGTTTTAAGCGGACCGTTCCGGCGAGCACGCAGTGCGAGGCGGGAGGTATGACTGCCTTGTCACTGGGGCGGAATGCGCGAGAACACGGATTCCAGATGCACCACTGCCTCCTCCAAGCCAGGGGATTCGCTTAAGAACTGGCGGTGTAAAGCGGCTTTCTTTGCCTACTTTCTTTGCCGCGGCAAAGAAAGTAGGTGCCGCCCCGCACAGGGGCAACGCTAATAGACCACCGTGAACGCAAGGAAAGGCCAACACCCCAGGAACACAGACACAAAGCCCTGCACAGGCAAACAACCAACCCTCCCCCAAATTCCCGCCAGTAAAACCCAACTACTTTGCCGTCGCCAACTGCATCGATCAGCAACCTTCCGTCGAGAACAGAAACCACCTGCATCGAACACCAACCAACCCCAGCGCCGCAGGCAAAAAACGCACATCGCCCCCTAGTGCACATCACGAAATAAACCGCTAATCTCAACCCCGCACGCCCGCCAAGGGCCGCGCGCAGCGCAAAAAAAGACGCGCAGCACGCCCAAAAATGGCCCTAAAAAAGCCACGCCGCGCAGCGGCAAAAAAAGCACCCTGGAGTACCCCTTTGGAAAAGTCAGCAGCACCATCAGCAGCCCCCGAAGACTGGATCGCCCGCAGCCTGCGCGCCGTCTGGCACCCCTGCACCCAGATGAAGCACCACGAACGCCTGCCGCTCGTCCCCGTCGCACGCGGTCAAGGCGCGTGGCTCTACGATCGCGCCGGCCATCGCTATCTGGATGCCATCAGCTCCTGGTGGGTCAACCTGTTCGGTCACGCCAATTCGCGCATCAACGCGGCACTGAAAGACCAGCTCGACACGCTCGAACACGCCATGCTCGCCGGCTGCACGCACGAACCGGCCATCGAACTCGCGGAGCGCCTCAGCGCGCTCACCGGCAACACGCTCGGCCACGCATTCTTCGCATCGGACGGCGCGTCCGCCGTCGAAATCGCCCTGAAAATGAGCTTCCATTCGTGGCGCAATCGCGGTTTCGCCGACAAGCAGGAATTCGTCTGCATCGCCAACAGCTATCACGGCGAAACCATCGGCGCACTCGGCGTCACGGATGTCGCGCTCTTCAAAGATGCCTACGACCCGTTGATCCGCCACGCGCACGTCGCGGCATCGCCGGACGCGCGCCTCGCGGAGGCCGGCGAAACCGCCGCCGATGTCGCTCGCCACGCGCTCGATCACGTTCGCTCGCTATTCGAAGCACGCGCCACGAAAATCGCCGCGCTGATCGTCGAGCCGCTCGTGCAGTGCGCCGCCGGCATGGCCATGCACGACGCGTCGTATATCGCCGGATTGCGCGCATTGTGCGATCAGTACGGCGTGCATCTGATCGCCGATGAAATCGCCGTGGGCTGCGGCCGCACCGGCACTTTCTTCGCGTGCGAACAAGCCGGCATCTGGCCGGACTTCATCTGTCTGTCCAAAGGCATCAGCGGCGGCTATCTGCCGCTCTCGATCGTGCTGTCGCGCGACGAAATTTTCGAAGCGTTCTATCACGACGACACCGCGCGCGGCTTCCTGCACTCGCACTCGTACACCGGCAATCCGCTCGCCTGTCGCGCGGCACTCGCCACGCTCGATCTGTTCGCAACCGACAACGTGCTCGCCGCCAACGCGCAGAAGTCCGCGAAGCTGAAAGCCGCGCTCGCACCGCTCGCCGGGCACGAACAAGTCCGCAATCTGCGTCAGTGCGGCACGATCTTCGCGTTCGACGCCGTGATCGACGATGCTCAGCAAGCCAGAACATTCTCGCGCCGCTTCTTCGAAAACGCGTTGCAGCGCGAACTGCTGCTGCGCCCAATCGGCACGACGGTGTATCTGATGCCCCCTTACATCCTCGACGACGAAGAACTCGCGCTGCTCGCCTCGCGCACGCGCGAGACCTTCGAAGCCACGCTCGCGGAGACCCGCTAATGCATCTGCTCGACACACTCGCCGAAGGGCTGAAGGACATCGACGCACGCGGCCTGCGCCGTCGCCGCCGCACGGCCGACACGCCGTGCGCGGCGCACATGACCGTCGACGGCCGCGCGATCATCGGCTTCGCCAGCAACGACTATCTCGGCCTCGCCGCGCATCCGCAACTCATCGCGGCCATTGCTGAAGGCGCGCAGCGCTATGGCGCGGGCAGCGGCGGCTCGCATCTGCTCGGCGGCCACTCGCGCGCGCATGCGCAACTCGAAGACGATCTCGCCGAATTCGTCGGCGGCTTCGTCGAGAATGCGCGCGCGCTCTACTTCAGCACAGGCTACATGGCGAATCTCGCCACGCTCACCGCGCTCGCGGGCCGCGGCACGACGCTCTTCTCCGACGCGCTGAATCACGCGTCGCTGATCGACGGCGCGCGTTTGTCCCGCGCCGACGTGCAGATCTACCCGCACTGCGATACGGAAGCGCTGAGCGCGATGCTCGAAGCCTCGGACGCCGACGTCAAGGCGATCGTCTCCGATACCGTCTTCAGCATGGACGGCGACATCGCGCCCCTGCCGCGTCTGCTCGAACTCGCGGAACAACACGGCGCGTGGCTGATCGTCGACGACGCGCACGGTTTCGGCGTGCTCGGCCCGCAAGGCCGCGGCGCGATCGCGCAAGCCGCGCTGCGGTCGCCGAACCTCATTTCGATCGGCACGCTCGGCAAAGCAGCAGGCGTCTCCGGCGCGTTCGTCGCAGCGCATGAGACGGTGATCGAATGGCTCGTGCAGCGCGCGCGCCCGTACATTTTCACCACGGCGTCGGTGCCGGCCGCGGCGCATGCGGTGTCGGCGAGCCTGCGCATCATCGGCGGCGAGGAAGGCGATGCGCGGCGCGCGCATCTTCAGCAATTGATCGAGCGCACGCGCGCCATGCTCAAGGCAACGCCGTGGCTACCGGTCGATTCGCATACGGCCGTGCAGCCGCTCATCATCGGCGCGAACGATGCCACGCTCGATATCGCGGCCACGCTCGATCGCGCGGGTCTGTGGGTGCCGGCGATCCGTCCGCCCACCGTGCCCGCCGGCACGTCGCGTTTGCGCATTTCGCTGTCGGCCGCGCACTTGCAGGCAGACCTGGATCGTCTTGAAGCGGGCTTGCAGCAACTCGGAGCAAAGGCGGCATGAGTAGCGCGAGTCAAAACGCACTGTCCTTATTCGTCACCGGCACCGATACGGAAATCGGCAAGACGTTCGTCTCAGCGGCGCTGTTGCGCGGCTTCGTCCGCGAAGGCCTGCAAGCCGCCGCGATGAAGCCGATCGCCGCCGGCGCGTTCGAACTGAACGGCGTGCCGCACAACGAAGACGCGGATCAACTCGACGCCGCCTCGAACGTCCTGCTGCC
Organism: Paraburkholderia dioscoreae; assembly: GCF_902459535.1. Classification (NCBI taxonomy): domain Bacteria; kingdom Pseudomonadati; phylum Pseudomonadota; class Betaproteobacteria; order Burkholderiales; family Burkholderiaceae; genus Paraburkholderia; species Paraburkholderia dioscoreae. The sequence continues at coordinate 277,519 of NZ_LR699553.1, read as the reverse complement.
GCCCGAGATGCGCACGCCGTATCTGCTGAAGGAACCGGCCGCGCCGCATATCGCAGCCGCGCTGGAAAACGTCACGCTGGATCTCGACCGTATCGTCGACTGTCACGCGCAGGCTCTCAAGCGCGCGGAGATCGTCGTGGTGGAAGGCGTCGGCGGTTTTCGCGTGCCGTTGACCGCTACCCAGGACACCGCCGATCTCGCCGTCGCGCTGAAGCTGCCGGTCGTGCTGGTGGTCGGCATGCGGCTCGGCTGCATCAGCCATGCGCTGCTCACCGCCGAAGCAATCGCCGCGCGCGGGCTCACGCTCGCCGGCTGGGTCGCCAACCGTATCGATCCGGACATGACCTTCCCCGACGAAAACATCGCGTCGATCCGCGAGCATCTCGCCCGCGAATACGACGCACCGCTGCTCGGCATCGTGCCGCATCTGAGCCCGGCTTCGCCCGAGCTCGCGGCGGAGCAACTCGACATCAACCGGCTTCTGCAGACGCTGCGCCATACGCACGCGCAGCGCTGAACCACCATCACATCCATCCATGAGGATTGACGACATGACGCAACTGAACATCGCTCCGGCGTCCGCCGACACGGCCGCCGCCAACAACAACGCCGCAGCCGGCACGAAACAGCTCGCGCGCTGGCGCGTGGCGGACATCGTCGCGTTGTACGAACTGCCGTTCAACGACCTGATGTTCCAGGCGCAGCAAACCCATCGCGAGCATTTCGACGCGAACACCGTGCAACTGTCCACGCTGCTGTCGATCAAGACCGGCGGCTGCGAGGAAGATTGCGCGTACTGTCCGCAGTCGGTGCATCACGACACGGGCCTGCAAGCCGACAAGCTGATGCCGGTCGACGAAGTGCTCGCTGCCGCGAAGGTCGCCAAGGAAAACGGCGCGACGCGTTTCTGCATGGGCGCCGCGTGGCGCAATCCGAAAGACCGTCACCTGGAACCGATCAAGGACATGATCCGCGGCGTGAAGGCAATGGGCCTCGAAACCTGCGTGACGCTCGGCATGCTCGAAACGCATCAGGCGCAAGGGTTGCGCGAAGCGGGCCTCGACTACTACAACCACAATCTCGATACGTCGCCGGAGTTCTACGGTCAGATCATTTCGACGCGCACGTATCAGGACCGCCTCGACACGCTCGAACGCGTGCGCGACGCGGGCATCAACGTGTGCTGCGGCGGGATTGTTGGCCTGGGCGAGTCGCGCCGTGAGCGCGCGGGTCTGATCGCGCAACTGGCGAACATGGATCCGTATCCGGAATCGGTGCCCATCAACAATCTGGTTCAGGTGGAAGGCACGCCGCTGACCGGCACCGAAGCGATCGACCCTTTCGAATTCGTGCGCACGATCGCGATTGCGCGTATCACCATGCCGCGCGCAATGGTGCGTCTGTCCGCCGGCCGCGAGCAGATGAACGAAGCCTTGCAGGCCATGTGTTTCCTCGCTGGCGCGAACTCGATTTTCTACGGCGATCAATTGCTGACCACGAGCAACCCGCAAGCCGAGGCCGACCGCAAACTGCTCGAACGTCTCGGCATTCGCGCCGAGGCCGCGCAACAGATGCCGCTCGATCAAAGCGGCTGCGAGCACGGCTGTGATAAACACGCTGCGCCGAACTGAGCGTCAGCGTCGCGCGCACTAGAACACGTGCAATAAAAAAGGCTGCCTCGTGGAAAACGAGGCAGCCTTTTTACTTGTGAAGCCGGAAATTACTTCTTGTCGACGATGATCTGATCGAATGTGCCGCCATCGGAGAAATGCGTTTGCTGTGCTTTCTGCCAGCCACCGAACATGTCTTCGACGGTGAATGTTTTGATCGCCTTGAACTCCGCAGCATGCTTCGCAAGCACGGCCTTGTCCTGCGGACGCAGATGGTGCTGCGCGATGATCTCCTGCGCGGCCGGCGACCACAGGTACTCGAGGTAGGCCTGCGCTTCCTTGCGCGTGCCGCGCTTGTCGACCACCTTGTCGACGATCGAAACCGGCGGCGCCGCCAGCAAACTCACCGACGGATACACCGCCTCGAAGTTGCCCCCGCCCACGCCCGTGTCCATCAGCGCCACTTCGTTTTCGAACGTCACCAGCACGTCGCCGATACCGCGTTGCGTAAACGTGGTCGTCGCGCCGCGGCCGCCCGTGTCGAGCACCGGCACGTTTTTGAAGATCGCCTTTTCGAAGTCGAGTGCCTGCGCGTCAGTCCCGCCGTGCTGCTTGCGATAACCCCACGCGGCCAGATACGTATAGCGCCCGTTACCCGATGTCTTCGGATTGGCGATGATCACCTGCACGCCGGGCTTGGCGAGATCGTCCCAGTCCTTGATGTGCTTCGGGTTGCCCTTGCGCACGAGGAACACCATCGTCGTGGTGTAGGGCACGCTGTCGTTCGGCAGACGCGTGCGCCAGTTGGCCGGCAGCAGTTGACCTTTCTCGGCGAGCAGGTCGATATCGTTCGGCTGGTTCATCGTCACCACGTCGGCCTGCAAGCCTTGCAGCACCGACAGCGCCTGCGCGCTCGACGCGCCATGCGACTGGCGGATCGACACGGTCTCGCCGCTCTTCTGCCTGTACGCGGCAATGAAGCCGGCGTTGATGTCCTTGTACAGCTCACGCGTCACGTCGTACGACACGTTGAGCAGCGACGTCTCTGCGTGCGCTGCCGACACGCCCGCCAGCGCGAGCGTAATTGCCGTCATGCCGGCTGCCAGCCAGCGCGAAGTCCCCGTCTTGCCTGCCATCCTGTCCCCGCCTCTCGTTGATGAAAACCAGTGGCCGCACGAACGTGCAGCGTGAAGCAGGATTCTAACGGATCGCTTACTCGGTCTGTGCCGCGTTCGCGCGCCTCACCTGCCCGAACGCCGGCCCGACCATTCAGATAAATGCGTGCTGTGCGGCCTCGATCGACTCTTCGCGAAAACGCAGCGGCGCCGCGCAATGCACCAGGGTGTCGACGAAATACTTCGCGCGCGGCCAGGGTCCGAAGCCGGCCGCGGTGTTGATATGCCCCGCGTCGCCGAGATTCACAAACGCGCTGCCGAAGCGCTGCGCGAGATCGCGCGCCCCGGCGAGCGACATCCACGGATCGGTTTCGCTGCCGATCAGGATCGACGGCACGCCGAGACGCCGGGCGTCGAACGGTCCGGCGAAGGCGAATTTCTGCGGACTCGCGGGCGCCACGAACAGCACACCGACCACATCGTTCGCATACGACGCCTGCTGCAATGCATACGCGGTCGCAAGGCAACCGAAGCTATGCGCGGCCAGCACGAACGGCCCGCGCTCGCGCGCCAGCAGATCGCGCAACGATCTGGACCACAGCGCGAGGTCCGGTGCGTCCCAGTCGGCTTGCTCGACGCGCAGCGAGCGCGCGAACTGCCGCTCCAGCCAGGTCTGCCAGTGCGTGCCCTCGCTGCCGTGCAGGCCGGGAACCGTGACGAGCCGTGGCGGCCATGTCGATTTGGTGCATGAAAGCATGTGGGTGCCTCGCTGCGGAAATCCGGGTAATGATTGTCCCGCCGGGCGCCGTGTGGGCGAACCAAGTTTTTGTGCTTTGGTTATCGGGCAAAACGCGCGGACAAAATACGCGGGCAAACCCGGGGATAAAAAACGCGGCCCGATGCGTGGCCAAATACACGTCCCAATGCGCGTGCAAAGCCCCGCCAGATATGGGCCTGTGGAGGGAAATCCATCGCCGGAACCGCACGCCCGTGCGCAAACGCGCGCGATGCGCGTCGAAAAAGTAGAATGAAGCCTATCCATAAAAGGAGGAGGCCTCATGCAGCAAGTGTCGTCCGCAGCGTTGCAGTTGTCGCACCGGTCACGCCGTGGCTTCTCCGTCACTCGCCCCGATCTCGCAGGCGCCTTCCGGACCGTATGAAAATCCTCTTTTACATGCCGCATGCCGACGCCGCCGCGTGGCTGAACGACTTCGCCCGCGCGCTGCCGGAGGCCGATCTGCGTGAATGGCAGCCGGGCGACACCGCGCCGGCCGATTTCGCGGTGGTATGGCGTCCGCCGCGCGAGATGCTGGCCGGACGCGACGATCTGCGCGCAATCTTCAATCTGGGCGCGGGCGTCGACGCGATCCTGGCGCTGGAACACGCGCAACCCGGCACGTTGCCGCGCAACGCGCAGTTGATCCGCCTCGAAGACACCGGCATGGCGCCGCAAATGGCCGAGTACGTCGCGCATGCGGTGCTGCGCTATCTGCGCCGTTTCGACGAGTATCAGACGCTGCAAAACGAGCGCCGCTGGCAAGTGCTCGAGCCGCATCCGCGTGAAACCTTCACCGTCGGCGTACTGGGACTTGGCGTGCTCGGCACGCATGTCGCCCAGGCGGTAGCGGCATTCGGCGTGCCGGTGCGCGGCTACAGCCGCAGCCCGCGGCAGATCGACGGCATTCAGACGTTCGCCGGTGAAGCACAATTCGACGCATTTCTCGACGGCGTGAAAGTGCTGGTGAATCTGCTGCCGCATACGCCGGATACCGGCGACGTGCTGAACGCACGCACCTTCGCCAGGCTCGCACGCGGCGCGTATCTGATCAACGTGGCGCGCGGCGGGCATCTGGTCGAGCAGGATCTGCTCGACGCGCTCGCGAGCGGCCAGCTCACCGCCGCCACGCTCGACGTGTTCCGCGAAGAACCGCTGCCGCCGGATCACCCGTTCTGGCGCGAGCCGCGCATCACGATCACGCCGCACGTCTCAGCGCTGACGCTGCGCGCGGAAAGTGTCGCCCAGGTCGCGCAGAAAATCACCGCGCTCGCACGGGGCGATACAGTTGGCGGAGTGGTGAATATGGAACGCGGATACTGAACACAGCCAATCCCATTGAAGAAGCGCCGCCACGCGCGGCGTCAACAAGTTGCATGGAGACAGATCATGGCCCTACCTCAGCAAGTGAAAATCGTCGAAGTCGGTCCGCGTGACGGACTGCAGAACGAAAAAGAATTCGTGCCCACCGCGACCAAGATCGAGTTGATCAACCGGTTGTCGGCGGCGGGCTTCCGTAACGTCGAGGCCGCTTCGTTCGTGTCGCCGAAATGGGTGCCGCAAATGGCGGACGGCGCCGACGTGATGGCCGGTATCGAACGGCGCCCCGGCACGATCTACTCGGTGCTGACGCCCAACCTGCGCGGCTTCGAAGGCGCGCTCGCCGCGCGTGCCGACGAAATCGTGATTTTCGGCGCCGCCAGCGAAGCGTTCTCGCAGAAGAACATCAACTGCAGCATCGCGGAAAGCATCGACCGGTTCGCGCCCGTCGCGCAGGCGGCCAAGGAGCACGGCGTGCGGATTCGCGGCAGCGTGTCGTGCGCGCTGGGCTGTCCGTATCAGGGTGAAGTGCCGGTGGCGTCGGTGGCGGATGTCGTCGAGCGCTTCGCGGCGCTCGGCTGCGACGAAATCGATATCGCCGACACGATCGGCGTGGGCACGCCCAAGCGCACGCGTGAAGTGTTCGAGGCGGTCACCCGGGTGTTTCCGCGCAAACGTCTGTCGGGCCACTTCCACGACACCTATGGTCAGGCACTCGCCAATATCTACGCGGCACTGCTGGAAGGCATCGAGATCTATCACGCTTCGGTGGCGGGCCTCGGCGGCTGTCCGTATGCGAAGGGCGCGACCGGCAACGTCGCGACCGAAGACGTGCTGTATCTGATGAACGGCCTCGGCATCGAGACCGGCATCGATCTCGCGCAAGTCGTCGCGATCGGCGATTTCATCTCGACCTCGATCGGCCGGCCCAATGTTTCGCGCGCCGGTAAAGCGCTGCTCGCCAAAGCGCGCAGCGAAGCGGCGAACTGCGTCTGACGCCGGCTCGACGCATGCACTCGGCACTCACGCCAACACTCAGGATCTGAAACGATGACGGACCACGCTTCTCCCGAAACCGACGATCTCACCGCGCTGCCGGACTCGGCACGCCGCGTCGCGCTGCTGTTGCGCGAACGCGGTCACGCGGGCCGGATCGTGATGCTGCCGGAAACCGGCAAAACCTCCGCCGAAGCCGCGGCGGGACTCGGCTGCTCTGTCGCGCAAATCGCCAAGTCGATCCTGTTTCGCCGCCGTGAAGACGACGCGCCGGTGCTGGTGGTCGCGAGCGGTGCGAATCGCGTCGACGAAAAGAAAGTTGCCGCGCAGGTCGGCGAAATCGGCCGTGCGGACGCGAAGTTCGTCCGCGAAAAAACCGGCTATGCGATCGGCGGTGTCTGTCCGATCGGTCACGCCACCGAGCCGGTCACGCTGATCGACGCGGATCTGCTCGAACTCGACAGCCTGTGGGCCGCCGCGGGCCACCCGCATGCGGTGTTCAACCTGACGGCGCAGGAGCTGATCGCGCTGACGGGCGCGCCGGTGATCGACGTGGCGCTGCGCGAGACGGCATGACGCGATGACGATGACGACGATGACAGCGGGCCTCGATAACGAAGACGACCACGCCGTGCCCTCGCCTTGCATCAGCGTGTGCAGGATGGATGCGTCGACAGGCTGGTGCGAAGGATGCCTGCGCACCATCGACGAAATCGCCGGCTGGTCGCTGCTCGACGGCGACGCGAAGCGCGCGGTCTGGGACGCGATCGAGGTACGTCACGCGGAACTCGTCGCGAACCCGCCGAAGGTGCAGCGATGAACGCCGCGCCGCGCATCGTCACGATCGGCGAGACGTTCAGTTCGACGCTGGAGCTGTCGGCGGAATCGGTGAAATCGTTCGCCTCGCTGGTCAACGACCACAACCCGCTGCATCACGACGAAGCGTATGCGGCACAAAGCCGCTTCGGCGGACTGATCGCATCAGGTACGCAGCCGACCGCGCATTTCATGGCGCTGCTGGCCACGCATTTTTCGACCTACGCGCAACCCCTCGGTCTCGAATTCGATATCAAGCTGAAGAAAGCGGTCCACGCGAACGACACGCTCACCATCACCTGGCGTGTGAAGGACGCTTACTGGAAGCCGAGCCTGAACGGCGATCTGACCCATCTTGAAGGCACGGTCGTGAATCAGCGCGGCGACACCATGTTGACCGGTTCGTCGACCATTCTCGTCATGCCGAAATCTGAAGCCGCCGAGAACACACACGCAAACGCGGCGCCCAACTCGCCATGATCACGCTACCGGAATCGATTCGGGTTTTCGAACGCGGCTGGCTTTCGTCGAACAACGTGCTGCTGCTGGACGATGCATGCGCCGCGCTTGTGGATACCGGGTACGCCACGCATGCGCCGCAAACGCTTGCCCTCGTGCGGCAAGCGCTCGGCGCGCGGCCGCTCGACCTGATCGTCAACACGCATCTGCATTCGGACCACTGCGGCGGCAACGCGCTGCTGCAGGCCACGTGGCCGTGCCGCACCGTGATTCCCGCCTCGGAAGCCGATGCGGTGCGCGACTGGGACGAGACACGCCTCACGTTTCGTGCGACCGGCCAGACCTGCGAGCGCTTCACCTTCACCGGCACGATCGCGCCCGGCGCGCAGTTGCGGCTCGGCGCGCTCGACTGGGAAGTGCTCGGCGCACCCGGCCACGATCCACACTCGCTGATGCTGTATTGCGCGGGCGAACGCATCCTGATCAGCGCGGACGCGCTCTGGGAAAACGGCTTCGGCGTGATCTTTCCGGAACTGGAAGGCGAAAGCGGTTTCGCCGAGGAACAGGCGGTGCTCGAAGCCATTGCGAAGCTCGACGTGCGCCTCGTGATTCCCGGCCACGGCGCACCCTTCACAAATGTCGAACAGGCGCTGGAGCGCGCGTTTTCGCGAGTTGCCTGGCTGCGTGCCGATCCGGCCCGCAACGCAAAGAACGCGCTGAAGGTACTGATCGTGTTCAAGCTGCTCGAAGTCCGCGCGATGCGCTTCGACACATTGCTGCAAATGCTCGACGCCGCCGCCGTGATGCGCGCCGCCGCGACGATGCTCAAGCCGCGCGGCGAGTGGCCCGCGCTGGTTAAAGACATCGTCGAGGAATTGGCCGCGAGGAATGGGCCGCTGGAAGTGGATGGCGAGCGCATTGTCGCGCGCGCGGCGTGACGCGCCGCCGCTGACTCGAACCACCTGAAATACGCGAACCGTCGCCACAAAAAGAAAGCCGCTCGACCATTACAGGCGAGCGGCGGAAATTCTGTCGGACGTGATCAGCGTCAAGATGCATGATACGCGTGCCGTTTTTTTTGGCCGCATCGGTAATTTCCCTACAGAAGTTTGACGCCAGCTTTTAAAGCTGCATACACGTCACACCACGAAGCCCTGTAGTCGCACAGCTTTCAACGTATTAGACCGCCTTGACGAACAATCCGGGCACCCAGTTACTCTGGAATCCGTAGCATTGCGACACGCCGCAGCGGCGCAACACCCGTCAGGTCGACGACAGGCGCTTTTGCGGCACGATCCGCCAGCCGAGATTGACACCGGCGGCGGCCAGCAGAATCAGCACCGCGCCGAGCACCTGAATCCATGCCAGCGTTTGCCCGAACGCAACCCGATCGACGACGATCGCCACCACCGGATAGATGAACGAGAGTGCCCCCGTCATCGAAGTCGGCAACTTCTGGATCGCCCCGTATAGCAGCACGTACATGAGACCCGTATTGACGACGCCTAGCACGATCAGTTCGAGCCACTGCACGCCGCTCGTGGGCAGCGCGTCGAAGCGCACGAACGGCGCGAGCATCAGCACGCCGAGCGACACCTGGATCAACGCGATCAGATGCGGCGGCGTGCCCTTGAGCCGCTTGGTAATGATCGACGACACGGCATACATCGCCGCCGCGCCCACTGCGTATGCGACGCCGACCAGGTATTGCCCCGGCACCGCCAGCACCGCCGGCTCGACCTTCACGACGAACACGAGTCCGATGAACGCGACCACCAGCCAGGCCACGGCCGACGGGCTGATGCGCTCGCGAAACACCAATGCGCCGAGCGCCACCAGCATGAACGGCTGCGTGTTGTAGACGGCGGTGGCCATCGAGATCGACGCACGCGAATACGCGGCGAACAGCAACACCCAGTTGATGACGATCGCCGCCCCGCCGAGCAGGGCGAGGCCGAGCATCTTCCACGAGAAGAGGCGGCGCCGGAACAGTCCCAGCACCGCGCAGACGAGCGCCAGCGTCGCGCCGCCGAAAATGCAGCGGAAAAACACGACATTGAACGGGCTTTGCTGCGACGACACCACGAGCCAGCCGATGGTGCCGGACATCAGCATCGCCAGGGTCATTTCCGCGGCTCCGCGGCGAATTTCATTTGACGCCATGATTCGATCCTCGAATTGATTCCTGCATGCCGAGCAGTGTAATTAATCCGATGGTCCGAATACATGGCTAAACTTAAGCATTCCCGCGACGCAACCTAATAATCGAAGGCCGTCATGACCAAACGCCTTGTTCCCTCAACGCCCTCCCCGCTCGACGACACGGACCGGGCGCTACTCGCCGCGCTCGCGGAAGACGCCCGTCAGCCGGTCAGCGAACTGGCGCGGCTGGTCGGACTGTCAGCGCCGAGTACGGCGGAGCGTGTGCGCCGACTCGAAGCGCAAGGCGTGATCGAGCGCTTTACGGTGCAAGTCGATCCACGCGCGCTCGGCTATACGCTGCAGGCCATCGTGCGCGTGAAGCCGTTGCCCGGCCAGTTGCATCTGGTCGAAGAGGTGATCCGGCGGATTCCGGAGTTCGTCGAATGCGACAAGGTGACAGGCGACGACTGTTTCATCTGCCGCCTGTACCTCCACTCGATCGAGCAGCTTGACGAGATTCTGACGAAGGTCGCCGAGCGTGCGGAGACCAGTTCCGCCATCGTCAAGTCAACGCCGGTGGCGCGCCGTTTGCCGCCGCTCGGCTAAACGACGGCGGGCGCGGCTTCGCGCATGATCGGCGCAGGCGAACGGGACTTACTGCTCGGCCGCTTCGAAAAAAGACAGCATTTCGGCGACCAGTTCGTCCGACGCTTCTTCGGGTATGTAATGCCCGCAAGGCAGCGCGCGGCCACTCACGTCGCGCGCCACATGACGCCATTCGGCCAGCGCGTCGAAGCACTTCTCGATCACGCCCTTGTCGCCCCACAACACGCGCAGCGGGCAGCCGATCTTGTGACCGCGCTCGATATCGGCACGATCGTGCTCCAGGTCGATGCTCGCCGACGCGCGGTAATCCTCGCACATCGCGTGCACGGCGCCTGGTTGGGCGAGCGCCGCGCGGTAGGCTTCGAGCGCGGCGGGATCGAACGGCGCCAGACCCGCGTGACGGCCACCCATCACCGCATCGACATAGGCCGCCGGGTTCGCGCCGATCAGCGTCTCGGGCAGCGGCTCCGGCTGGATCAGGAAGAACCAGTGGAAGTAGTGCGTCGCGAAGGTGCGGTCGGTGGCCTCGTACATTGCGAGCGTCGGTGCGATATCGAGCAGCATCAGACGCTCGACGGCGTCGGGATGATCGAGCGCCATTCGATGCGCCACGCGTGCGCCGCGGTCGTGTGCGCACACGAGAAAACGTTCGAAACCGAAATGACGCATCACGGCGACCTGATCGGCCGCCATCACGCGTTTGGAATACGGTGTATGGTCGGCGTCGCTCGGCGGCTTGCCCGATGCGCCGTAGCCGCGCAGATCGGTCGCGATGACGGTGAAATGTTCGGCCAGTTGCGCGGCGCACTTCTGCCAGATCAGATGCGACTGCGGATGACCGTGCAGCAACAGAAGAGGCGGGCCCGCTCCGCCCTTCACTCCGAAAATATCGACATCGCCCACGGCGACGCGAAAGGGCGTGAAATTCTCGAAGGCCATGACGTCTCTCTTGTGATTTGGAGTCACTGCATTGTAGGAGGCCAATGTGTCCGCGCGAGGTGGGACAGCCCACGCAAGCATAGAACCTGAACACTCCTTCCAACTGTTCCAAACGCAGCGGCCGAACGCGAGCGCCGTGCTTCGCCTATAATCGAACGACCGTTCTTAAATTATCGGGTGGCTGCGGCCAGCGAAAGCGCTGCAAACCATGTGCCGCTAAAATCAGTCATCGCCGGGCGCTCAAACTCGCACCGGTTCGCTCAAATCAGGAGACTCGCACTATGGCATTGCCCGCCGTTCTGCAAAAACTTGCGCTGCCGGTCGTCGCCTCGCCGATGTTCATCGTCAGCTATCCCGAACTCGTGCTGGCTCAGTGTAAGGCCGGGATCGTCGGCTCGTTCCCCGCGCTGAATGCACGCCCGGCCGAGTTGCTCGACGAATGGCTCACGCAGATTCAGACGCAGCTCGCCGAGCACAAGGCGGCCAACCCGGACGCGATCATCGGGCCGATCGCGGTCAACCAGATCGTCCATCAGTCGAATACGCGGCTCGAACACGACGTGCGTGTGTGCGTCGAACACAAGGTGCCGATTTTCATCACGAGCCTGCGGGCGCCGGCACGGGAAATCGTCGACGCCGTGCATAGCTACGGCGGCATCGTGCTGCACGACGTGATCAATCTGCGCCATGCGCAAAAGGCGCTGGCAGCGGGCGTCGACGGTCTGATCCTGGTGGCATCCGGCGCGGGCGGCCACGCGGGCACGACCTCGCCGTTCGCGCTGGTCGGCGAAGTGCGGCGCATGTTCGACGGCCCGATCGTGCTGTCGGGCTCGATCGCCAACGGCGGCTCGATTCTCGCCGCGCAGGCAATGGGCGCTGACCTCGCCTACATGGGCACGCGCTTTATCGCGACCAAAGAAGCTCATGCGGTGGACAGCTACAAGCAGGCCATTGTCAATTCCACCGCGTCGGACATCATTTACACCAACCTGTTCACCGGCGTGCACGGCAATTACATCCGCGAAAGCATCGTCAACGCGGGGCTGGACCCGGACGCGCTGCCGGAATCGGACAAGACCAAGATGAACTTCGGCAGCGACAAGGCGAAGGCGTGGAAAGACATCTGGGGCGCAGGCCAGGGCGTCGGCCTGATGGACGACGTGCCGAGCGTGAGCGAACTGGTGCAGCGTTTGTCGAAGGAATATGACGACGCGAAGGCGCGGCTGGGGATTGCGCGCTGAGATGGTGCGCCAAGGCATGACGCGGTCGGGGTTACGCGTTTGCCTGGAGCGCGTCGGCGCAGGCGCCTCGTTCGGGGCTCTTGAGCTGAGACGCTTGATCTGGACGGTCTTGGACTGCGGCCCGGCTTCACGCAGAGCCGCAGCAACCACCACGCAGCCGCGCTTACATATTACGGCGGTACTGCCCGCCCACTTCAAACAGCGCGTGCGTGATCTGCCCAAGCGAGCAGACACGCACAACATCCATCAGCACCGCGAACACGTTTTCATCGTCGATCACCGCGCGCTTCAGGCGTTCGAGCGCGGCGGGCGCCGCGTCGCGATGCTGCGCCTGAAAAGCGCGCAGGCGTTGCAACTGGCTTTGTTTCTCATCGTCGGTGGAACGGGCTAGCGCGATCGGCTGCGGCGCTTCGTGCGGATGCGCGCTCAAGAACGTGTTCACGCCGACGATCGGATAAGACCCGTCATGCTTGCGATGCTCATAGAGCATCGACTCGTCCTGAATCCGCCCGCGCTGATAGCCGGTTTCCATCGCGCCGAGCACGCCGCCTCGCTCGGTCAGCCGGTCGAATTCGGCCAGTACCGCCTCTTCCACCAGGTCGGTCAGCTCCTCGATCACGAAGCTGCCCTGATTCGGATTCTGATTCTTCGCGAGCCCCCACTCACGGTTGATGATCAACTGGATCGCCACCGCGCGGCGCACGGACTCCTCGGTGGGCGTGGTGATCGCTTCGTCGAAGGCATTTGTGTGGAGCGAGTTGCAATTGTCGTAGATCGCGATCAGCGCCTGCAGCGTGGTGCGGATATCGTTGAAGTCGATCTCCTGCGCGTGCAGGCTGCGACCCGACGTCTGCACGTGATACTTGAGCTTCTGGCTGCGTTCGTTCGCGCCGTAGCGCTCGCGCATGGCAACGGCCCAGATGCGTCGCGCGACGCGGCCCAGCACCGTGTACTCCGGATCCATGCCGTTCGAAAAGAAGAACGACAGATTCGGCGCGAAGCCGTCGATCGACATGCCGCGGGCGAGATAGGCCTCGACATAGGTGAAGCCGTTCGCGAGCGTGTACGCGAGTTGAGAGATCGGGTTCGCGCCGGCTTCGGCGATGTGATAGCCGGAAATCGACACCGAATAGAAATTGCGCACGCCATGCCCGACGAAGTACGCCTGAATATCGCCCATCACCTTCAGGCTGAATTCGGTCGAGAAAATGCAGGTGTTCTGGCCTTGGTCTTCCTTCAGGATATCGGCCTGCACGGTGCCGCGCACGTTTTCCAGCGCGGTGCGGCGCGTCGCGGCGAGTTCGTCTTCGGTGAGCGGGCGGCCTTGCTGCTGTGTCGTGCGCGCGATCTGCTGATCGATCGCGACGTTGAAGAACATCGCAAGAATGGTCGGCGCGGGGCCGTTGATCGTCATCGAGACCGAGGTTTCCGGCGCACAGAGGTCGAAGCCATCGTAGAGCGTCTTCATGTCGTCGAGCGTCGCGACGGAGACGCCGGAATTGCCCACTTTGCCGTAGATGTCGGGACGCTCGTGCGGTTCTTCGCCGTAGAGCGTAACCGAGTCGAACGCGGTCGACAGACGTTTGGCCGGCATGCCTTCCGAAAGCAGTTTGAAGCGGCGATTGGTGCGTTGCGGATCGCCTTCGCCGGCGAACATGCGGGTCGGGTCTTCGTTTTCGCGGCGGAACGGGAATACGCCGGCGGTGAAGGGGAAGTAGCCGGGCAGATTGTCGAGCATCAGCCAGCGCAAGATCTCGCCGTGATCGACGAATTTCGGCAGGGAGACTTTGCGGACTTCGGAGCCGGAAAGCGTCGTGACGGTCAGCGCGGTGCGGATTTCACGGTCGCGGATGCGCACAACGTGTTCCGTGCCCGAGTAAGCGGCGACGGTTTGCGGCCAGGTGTCGAGGAGGATGCGCTCGCGTTCGCCGAGCGAGGCGGTGCGTTGGGTGATTAGCGTGTCGAGTTGCGAGAGGGTTGGGTTGAGCGCGTCGGTTGGGGTGGCAGTGCCGCTGGTTGCGGAAGCGTTTGAGTTCGCGGTTGTGTTTGCTGCTGGGCTTGCGCCTGCCTTCGAGCTTGCGCTTGCTCCTGAGCTTGCACTTGCGGCAACAACGGAGTCTGCGCCGACAGCCTCGCCCGTCTCAACGAGCATCCTGCGCGCCTCGATCAGTTGCCAGCGCTCGCGCGCGACGCGCGCTTGCGCGTCGGCTCGCTCGCGATAAGCGTGAACCGTCTGCGCAATATCCGCCAGATAGCGCACGCGCGCGGGCGGCACGATGGCGTTGCGCCCGCTCGAAAAACGCAGACCTTCGGGCGCGGCAAGACGGCCGCCGCCCGAACGCAAACCGTGCTTGCGCAGCGCTTCGGCAACGTGCCGGTACAGCGCGGTCACGCCGTCATCGTTAAAGCGCGAGGCGATCGTTCCGAACACCGGCATCGCTTCCGGCGACTTCGTGAAGTCGGAGCGATTGCGCTGCACCTGCTTGGCGACATCGCGCAACGCGTCCGGCGCGCCTTTGCGATCGAACTTGTTGATCGCGACGAAGCTGGCAAAGTCGAGCATGTCGATCTTCTCCAACTGGCTGGCCGCGCCGAATTCCGGCGTCATGACATACAGCGATTCGTCGACGAACGGCACGATCGCCGCGTCGCCCTGGCCGATGCCGGACGTTTCGACGACGATCAGATCGAAGCCGGCCGCCTTGCAGAGCATCAACGCGTCGGGCAGCGAGTCGGAGATTTCGCTCGATGCTTCGCGCGTCGCCATCGAACGCATGTACACGCGCGCGCCGCCGCCCCAGTCGCCGATCGCGTTCATGCGGATGCGGTCGCCCAGCAGCGCGCCGCCGGACTTGCGGCGCGACGGGTCGATGGCGAGCACGGCGATGGTGAGGGCGTCGCCGTAGTCGAGGCGAAAGCGACGGATCAACTCGTCGGTGAGCGACGATTTGCCGGCGCCGCCGGTTCCGGTAATGCCGAGCACAGGGATCGCGGTTGCTTCTGCTAGAGCGGACAGCTTGTCCCGCGTGTTGACGTCGATGGCGGCCGTTTCGAATGCGCTGATGAGTTGCGCGAGTCGGCGGAAAACCAAGGATGCCGGGTCGGGGCTGCCGGCTGTGCTGGCTGTGCTGGCTGTGCTGGCTGTGCTGGCTGCGTCCGCTACGCCGCCGGTGTTGGCCGTGCTGGCCGCGCGGACGCCTCTGTCCAAATGATCGCCGCGCCCCGCCGCGGCCACGCGACTCGCCTCGCTCGACGGATTGCGCGCTACGGCCTCCTGACCGTCAACACCCGCATCGTCGCGCGAATCAAAACGCGGCAGACGATGCTCCGAAAACTCCGCCGCCCACGCGCCGACCGGACTCTCCCCTGTGGCCGCCGCCGCGCGCGCACCTTCGGCGCAGCGCGCGATCATATCGTCGATCATGCCTTGCAGACCAAGCCGCTGGCCGTCCTGCGGCGAATAGATCTTCTCGACGCCATAGCGTTCGAGCCCGACAATCTCTTCAGGGACGATCACCCCGCCGCCGCCGCCGAACACCTTGATGCGCTCGCCGCCGCGTGCGCGCAGCAAGTCGACCAGATAGCGGAAGTATTCGTTGTGACCGCCCTGGTAGCTCGACACGGCGACGCCGTCGGCATCCTCGTGCAGCGCGGCGGTGGCGACTTCATCGACGGAGCGGTTGTGGCCGAGATGAATCACCTCGACGCCGCTTGCCTGAAGAATGCGCCGCATGATATTGATCGACGCATCGTGGCCGTCGAACAACGCAGCCGCGGTAACAAAGCGCAGTCGCCGGCCCGCGGGCAGCTTGTGGCTGCCCGCGCGCTGCGGCGTGGACAGATCGGTCATGTCTCCCCCAGATCGTTACGCGTATGGGTGCTGGCAACCAGTATAGCGAAACGGTTCGCGGCGCTTGACCGTCCTCCGCGCCTACCGCACGGCCAACGCCCTGATCTGTTCGAGCGACGGCCACAGCGACTCGTTGGCGAACCGCTCGGCGAGGAAGTCGACAAACGAGCGCACCTTGGCCGACAGATGCCGGCGGCTCGCGTAGACCACATGAATCGGCAGCTCGCGCGGCGGCACGTCGTCCACCAGCAGCGGCACGAGGCGCCCCGCGGCCAGATCGTCGCCGATCACTTCGGTGCCGAGCATCGCGATGCCCGCGCCCTGCAGCACGATCACACGCTGCGCTTCGAGATGATTGACGATCAGGTTGCCCGTCAGGCGCACGCGCGAAGAGGCATCGCCGGTTGCCGGCGCGATTTCGAGCGCCGACACGCCTGCGTACTGGAGATAGTTGTGACGCGCGAGGTCGGCCACGGTCTTCGGCGTGCCGTGCCGTTTCAGATAGGCAGGCGACGCGCACAGCACGAGATGCGCGGTCGCGATCTGCCGCGCGATCAATGAAGAAGACTTGAGCCCGCTCGGCGAAGCCCGGATCGCGACATCGAAACCTTCGTCGATCAGTTCGACCACCCGGTCGGAGAGTGTCATATCGACGGTGACCTGCGGATACTGCGCGGCGTAGTCCGCCACCGCGGCCATCACATGGCTCAAACCGAACGCCGACAGCGACGACACCCGCAAGCGCCCCTGCGGCACGACGCTCGCCGCACCGACCACCTGCTCGGCCTCTTCGAGTTCGGCGAGCACCTGGCTCAGACGCTCGTAGTATTCGCGGCCCGCCTCGGTGGGCGCGACCCGCCGCGTGGTGCGGTTCAGGAGCCGCGCGCCGAGCTGCTGTTCGAGATGCATCACGTGCTTGCTCGCCATCGCCGCCGACATCTCCATCCGTTCGGCCGCGCCGACGAAGCTGCCGACTTCGACCACATGCCGGAACACTTTCATGCTGACGAGGGTATCCATCTCAATCGCTCGCTTCAGGAATCAATCGACGGCATTTTGCCGGGTTTATCAAAAGCTGGTCAGCAAAACGCGCGTCGAAGGAATAAATCCCAGCGCCCAGAAAGCAAAAAAACCCGCCTTCGGAAGAAGACGGGCTTGGGAGATCAAGCTGATGCGGCCAGTGCGCGACGCCCGCGAACAGGCGCCGCGCGGCGCGGCCGTGACGCTTAGAACTTGGCGCGCAGGCCGACGCCGTAGGTGTTGCCGCTCGACTGATTGCTGATGTGGTCGTACAGATAAGCCGCGTAGATGTCCGTGCGCTTGGACAGCGGATAGTCGTAGCCGATCGCAGCCGTCTGGCGGGTCTGGTCGAAGCCGCCGCCGTCGCGCGAATAGGCGTACGACGCCATCACCGTGCCCGGACCGAACGGCACCGACGCGCCGCCCTGCGCCGTGTTCACATGCCAGCTCGTCACCTGCTGGTCGTTGTACGTGTACATGTACTGGCCGAAGAACTTCACGAACTTCAGGTCGTAGGACAGGCCGAGCTGCGCGACGCTCTGGCTCTTCAGGCCGGGAACGCCCGACGTGCTGAAGCTGCCGAGGTCGCTCGGCACGTTGTTGAAGTTCACGTACTGATAGACAGCCGTTGCCGCGAACGGGCCGTGGAAGTACAGCACCTGGCCGCTCCACTTCTTCGCGCCATTCTCGGTCGTGTTGCCGAGCGCATACATGGCCGTCGCCGACAGCCCGTTGAAGTTCGGCGAGGAGTACGACACCGCGTTGCTCCAGCCGGAGTCGCCCGTCACGCCCTGGTCCGTCGAGTAGGTCGGGAACGTGCCGAGGCCGAGGTACGTGTGATAGACCATCGGCGAGAAAACGTACGAGTCGATGAACGGGTTGAACAGAATCGTCGACACGAACAGCGGCGTCGTCAGACGGCCCGCGGTCACCGTGCCGTAGGGCGATTCGATACCGACGTACGCGTTACGCGAGAACATCGTGTCGCCCGTGAAGCGGCCGTACTGGCCGTTCTGCGCGAGGAAGAAGCCTTCCAGCGCGAAGATCGCCTTGTAGCCGTTGCCCAGATCCTCCGCCCCCTTCAGGCCCCAGTACGAGGTCGACATGCCGCCGCCGGAGACTTGCACCGAAGTCTTGCCGCCCGGGAATTTCTGCGCGCCGACCCATTCGTCGACCTGACCGTAAAGCTGCACGCTCGATTGCGCAAAAGCAGACGATGCACTGGCCAGCAGAGCGGCACACGCGGTTGCCTTGAGGGTGGTCTTCAGCGCACTGCTGATGCTTGTTTTCATGGGTTCTCCTGTCTTTGTCAAAAGGGGTGTGGCTGTGCGAAAGGGGCGCTCACGCGAACCATTGTTGTTGTCCGTTCGATCATCGAGCCGATCTGGGCGGGACCATCTTTGCGGACCATTTTTATGAACAAAAATATCGCTGGTTATTGCCGGTATATCGCTCTGATTAGTTTTGTTGTTTATCGGCCTGATAAAAGCCCCGGCCGGCAGTGCGCTCGCGGTGTCGCCGCAAACTCTGCCGCACCGCGCAAAGCATTGCTGACACTGCGCCGGGCGGTGCGATCACGCCCAAGATGACAAGCGAATGACGCACCGCCGCAGAAACGACCTGATTTGACGACGGGAGGGGCTGTGCTGCCGAGTGTTTTCAAAAAAGTGTGGCGTCGAAACGTCACCTGGCGGGCAGACTTGAGCCGCGACGAAGCGCAGCGCCGCTGTCGGGCGATCGGGGAGACGAGGAGAAGTGGTTCGGCGGGCGTGGCGGACGCGATGTCCGCGCCACGCCTAATTCCGGTACGGCGAGCCTTCCGGCTGGCGTGGGTCGTCCGCCTGGCGCTGCATGGCGCGCGTCGAACCGCGTTCTTCGTTATACCGCGCGACGTCTGCCCGGATCGAGCCGGCACGAACCGGCGCATTGACCGGCGGCCGCGGTACGGCACGCGACTCGGCACTCACCGGCGTGATGGCGCCGGCGTACTGCACGCCGCCGCGGCCGTCGCCGGCGTAACCGGCGGGTCCGGCGACGCGGCGCATGCCCGGGTTGTAGATCCCGAAGCCGTTGCCGTAATTGCCACCCGCGACATTCGCTCCACCGCGCGGCAGACGCGCGTTGCGATCCACCATGGTGGTGTGCGCTGATCCCGCAGTTGCACCGTTGTAGCGGCCACCGTGATGCATGTCGCCGCGTACGGCGTGATTCGTGGGGCCATGCGCATAGCCGCCACCGCTGCCGTGTGGCATGCCTGGCACTTTCGCATAGGCGAACGAGCACAGCGCGGCGATAACCGCGCCCAACGCCCAGTGCCTCGTTCTCGACAACCCGTCCACCCAGTGACTCTCATGCCCGAAGACTTGCCTGAAGCCCACCGTTCGAGCTGCGATGGACTTGTTGTGGGACTGGCATGAGCGCTGCGACGATATCGCAACGCGAGGCATCCCGACGGCCTTTGAACCGTAATTTATGGGTGCGGGCAAAGGGTGTCGAGCCAAAAAGTGTTAGGCCTCGCCCGTGGATGTAACACCTTGTTACTGCGACGTTTTTCTGCGACAGAGGACTTGCGCGAACGTCCTGAAAACGCTTGCTTTCAAGACCTTAGCGAGATAACGGACGAGGCTTTGCGTATGACGAATCACCGTCCCGTTTTCACCTGGATTGTTAAAAGTGCATGGACCAAACAGATGACGTCGCCAATACTGAAAACAGCCGGCAACGCCGTGCAAGTTTTCCGGAAAGTGTCTCTACAATGCACAATCCTCATTAATCGATTCGGTAAATGAATTTGCATTTTCAATCAGAAATCAACAACAATAGGTGTTTCCCATAAGCTGGAGCGGCGCCTACGTACTACACGCGGCCCGCGTGCTTTTCCGCGTCACTGAATCGAGATTCCGATATGGCTCGCCCGAAACTGCTTCCTGACAACTTCACCTTGTGCCTCGTCAGCACCGTGATCCTGGCCAGCTTCCTGCCGGTTCACGGCCAGGCCGCCGTCGGGTTCAACTGGGTGACGAACGTGGCGGTCGGCCTGCTGTTTTTCCTGCACGGCGCCAAACTCTCACGCGAAGCGATCGTTGCGGGCGCGACGCACTGGCGTTTGCACGCGGTAGTGCTGCTCAGCACGTTCGCGCTCTTTCCGCTGCTCGGCCTCGCGCTTAAACCGCTCCTTTCGCCACTTGTCACGCCGGCGCTCTATGCGGGGATCCTCTTCCTCTGCACGCTGCCGTCTACGGTTCAGTCGTCGATCGCGTTCACGTCCATTGCCAAAGGCAACGTGCCGGCTGCCGTATGCAGCGCGTCGGCCTCGAGCCTGCTCGGCATCTTCATCACGCCCGCGCTCGTCAGTGTCGTCATTACCAATCAGGCGGCCGGCGGCGGCGCTTCGCCGTGGCACACGGTGGGCAATATCGTGCTGCAGCTTCTGGTGCCGTTCGTGGCCGGGCAGTTGCTGCGCCCGTTGATCGGCAAGTGGATCGAGCGCAATCGCGGCGTGCTGAAATTCGTCGACCAGGGCTCGATCCTGCTGGTGGTGTACGGCGCGTTCAGCGAGGCCGTTACTGAAGGCCTGTGGCATCAGATTCCGCTCTCCGCGCTCGGCGGCCTGCTGGTGGTGTGCGTCGTGCTGCTTGCTCTCGCTCTGGCGGTGACGATGTTCGTCAGCAAGCGGCTCGGCTTTAGCCGTGCGGACCAGATCACTATCATCTTCTGCGGTTCGAAAAAGAGCCTCGCGGCCGGCGTGCCGATGGCCAAGGTGATTTTCGCCTCGCACGCAGTGGGCGCGGTGGTCTTGCCGCTCATGCTGTTCCACCAGATCCAGCTGATGGTGTGCGCCGCGCTCGCGCAGCGCTGGGGCGCGCGCGACACCAGCGGCGAGACCCACGCCGCCTCGCGCGAGCGGCCCGCCGCCGCCGTCGCGCGCCATTGAATATGCGCGCAATGCAAACAGGACATTCATAAGCGCCCTCCCTGAGCGTCATTTGAAGAAAGCCGCCTCGCGCGGCTTTTTTGTTATTTCACGCGCAAACGGCGCCGCTGTCGCCTCGGCTGGATGGCATAGGCAAATTCCTGGCAACGCGAATCCAGCGAACGGAAGGCCGCCGGCACAAACGCAAATCCAACCGCACCGTCCCGGTGCGGCGAGTCACTAAAAGTTCACTTAATTACCTGCGGGTCCGGCCGATAAGCCAAAGGTCGATCGCTACCCCACCTGCCATGCAACCTAGCCCGCCCTCCCGATCCGCCGCGCCGCGCATCGAGGAACTGATAGCCCGGCGCGATCTGTCCGCCGTTTTCCAGCCGATCATCGATTTCGAAGACGGCGCGATCCTCGGCTACGAAGGTCTGATTCGCGGGCCGGCCGGCACGCCGCTCGAGGCGCCGTTCGCCCTGTTTTCGCAAGCGCTCGCCGAAGGCTGCGGCATCGCACTCGAACGCGCCGCCGCGCGCACCTGCATCGAAGCGTTCGCGCGGCTCGAGTTCGACGGCAAGCTGTTCCTGAATTTCAGCGCGGGCGCGCTCCGCCAACTGGCCGAGGCGCGCGACGAAACGCATGCTCTCCTGCGTCATCACGGCGTCGATCCGCAGCGGCTCGTTATCGAACTGACGGAGCAAAGCACGATTCCGGATGTGAGCAGTTTCCTGCCCGTGATCGCGGCGCTGCGCAGTGACGGCGCACAATTCGCGCTCGACGATTACGGCACCGCGAACGCCAGCATGAACTTGTGGGTGCGGCTGCAACCGGACGTCGTGAAGATCGACCGCTTCTTCATTCACGACATTGCCTGCGACCCGCTCAAGTTCGAAGCGGTGCGCGCCATGCAGCACTTCGCGAGCGCGAGCGGTGCGCGGCTCGTGGCCGAAGGCATCGAAAACGAAGCGGACCTGATCGTGGTGCGCGACATGGGGATCGGCTGCGGGCAGGGGTTTTTCTTCGGCCGTCCGCACGCGCAGCCGGCCCGCAAGGTGACCGACGACGCCCGCGACGCGCTGCGCGCCGGCCACATCGCCGTGTTTCCCGAAACCACGCGCACGGTGAGCAGCGCGTCGCCTTCGGGCGGTATGGCGTCCGCGAAAATGCTGGTGCACGCGCCCGCGTTGCCGCGCCAGGCCACCAACAACGACGTGCTCGAACTGTTCAACCGTCTGCCCGACCTGCACGCGGTCGCGGTGGTCGAGCACGACGAGCCGGTCGCGCTGATCAACCGCCGCAGCTTCATGGACCGCTACGCGCTGCCGTATCACCGGGAACTGTTCGGCAAGCGTCCTTGCCTGCTGTTCGCCAATGCGTCGCCGGTCGTCATCGAAAAATCCATGACAGTCGAGCAAATGGCCAAGCTTCTCGCGAGCGACGACCAGCGCTATCTTGCCGACGGCTTCGTCATTACCGACAACGGCAAATACGCCGGCCTCGGCACCGGCGAGAACCTCGTGCGCGCGGTGACCGAGGTGCGCATCGAAGCGGCGCGCTACGCGAATCCGCTGACTTTCCTGCCGGGCAATATTCCGATCAGTTCGCACATTGCCCGCCTGCTCGGCAACGACGCCGGCTTCTACGCGTGCTACGTGGACCTGAATCACTTCAAGCCGTTCAACGATCAATACGGCTACTGGCAAGGCGACGAGGTATTGAAATTCGCCGCCCTCGTGCTCGCCGACGTGTGCGACCCAACCCGCGACTTCCTTGGGCACGTGGGCGGCGACGACTTCCTGATTCTGTTCCAGAGCGAGGACTGGCGCGAACGCGTGCTGCGCGCGATCCACGTGTTCAACGAGGGCGCACAGCGCTTTTACGCGCCGACCGACCGGCTCGCCGGCGGCATTCACGGCGAGGACCGGCGCGGCAATCCGACCTTCTTCGGTTTCGTGACGATGGCGATCGGCTGCGTGCACGTCGAGCCCGGCGAGGGACCGTCGCTCTATACCAGCGAGGAAATCGCCTCCGTTGCGGCACTGGCCAAGCGGCGCGCGAAACACGAGGCGAGCGGTTTCGTGCTGATCGACGCGGACGAGAGCGTGGCGTTACTGCGCGGACAAGCCGAAGCCGCTCATGCCTCGCTAGAGTAACCATGCGGCTCACGGAGGCGGTTCAGGAGGTTGTTTAGCTTATTTTACTAAACATAAAATTTCGGGCCAAGACCATATCTTACGGGTATTTACGGGTATCGATCGACGGTTGTTCGGGCTGTTTTAGCACAGTTTTACTATACAATCGCCCGAACCCAAACACCGTGCGGTCGCCCATGCGCGTCCGCCTGATTCGATGGCCACAACTATCCGCGACGTCGCCCGCGCGGCCAGCGTGTCGATCGGCACCGTCTCACGCGCATTGAAGAACCAGCCGGGCCTCTCCGAGGCCACCCGCGAGCGCGTCGTCGAGGCGGCGCGCAAGCTCGGCTATGACGCCGCGCAATTGCGCCCGCGCATCCGCCGTCTCACCTTTCTGCTGCACCGTCAGCACAACAATTTCGCTGTGAGCCCGTTCTTTTCGCACGTGCTGCACGGCGTGGAAGACGCCTGCCGCGAGCGCGGCATCGTACCGTCCGTGCTGACCGCCGGCCCGACCGAGGACGTGATCCAGCAGATGCGCCTGCATGCGCCGGATGCGGTGGCGATTGCCGGTTTCGTCGAACCGGAAACGCTGGCCACGCTGGCAGCAATGCAGCGCCCGCTCGTGCTGATCGACCTGTGGGCGCCCGGCCTGCGCTCGGTGAATCTCGACAACGCCGCGGGCGCCACGCTCGCCATGCGGCATCTGTTCGAACAGCAGCGCAAGCGCGTCGCGTTCATCGGCGGCTCGCTTGCGCACTTCAGCATTGCGCAGCGGGCGCTCGGCTACCGCCGCGCGTTTTTCGAAGCCGGGCTGCTGTTCGACCCGTCGCTGGAAGTGACCATCGACGCAGGCCTCGACCCCGACAGCGGCGCCGCGCGCGCGATGCATCAACTGCTCGACGCGCCGGGCCCGCGCCCCGACGCCGTGTTTGCCTACAACGACGCCGCCGCGCTCGCCGCGCTGCGCGCGTGCCTCGCGCGTGGTCTGCGCGTGCCCGAGGACATCGCCATCATCGGTTTCGACGACATTCCCGCCGCCGCGCATGCCACGCCGCCGCTGTCCACCATCTCGGTGGACAAGGAAGCGCTCGGCCGGCGCGGCGTCGAGCTCCTGCTCGAAGACGCACCCGCCGAACTGGAAGTCCGCCTGCCCGTCCATCTCATTGCCCGTGCCAGTACTTTGGTGAAAACGCCATGACGCAATCCGATCCGCTTCACCCCACTAACGGCACCGCCGCGGTGCCGCCCGTCGAAAGCTTTCGCGAACGCGGCTTTCTGCTCTCGCATGTGCAGGACACGCTGCGCTTTTACGCGCCGACCGTGCTCGATCCGAGCGGCGGCTTTTTCCATTTCTTCCGCGACGACGGTTCGGTCTACGACAAGACCACGCGGCATCTGGTGAGCAGTTGCCGCTACGTCTTCAACTACGCGATGGCGTACCGCCAGTTCGGCGACCCGCAGCATCTCGAATACGCGCGCCACGGTTTGCGGTTCCTGCGCGACGCGCATTGGGACGCCCAGCACGAAGGCTATGACTGGGAACTCGAATGGCATGACGGCAAAAAGCGCACGCTCGATGCGACGCGCCACTGCTACGGCCTCGCGTTCGTCCTGCTCGCCTATTCGCATGCGGCGATGGCCGGCATCGAGGAAGCGAAGCCCATGATCGGCGCGACCTTCGAACTGATGGAGCACCGCTTCTGGGACGCCGCCGCGGGCCTCTATGCCGACGAAGCATCGCCCGAATGGCGAGTCAGTTCGTACCGCGGGCAGAACGCGAACATGCACACCACCGAGGCGCTGCTCGCCGCGCATGAAGCGACTGGCCATCTCGTTTATCTGGATCGCGCCGAACGGGTGGCGTCGAATATCACACTGCGTCAGGCGAAGTTGTCGCAGGGTCTGGTGTGGGAGCACTTTCATTCAGACTGGTCGGTCGACTGGCACTACAACGAGGAAGACAGTTCGAACATTTTCCGCCCGTGGGGTTTCCAGCCGGGGCATCAGACCGAATGGGCGAAACTGCTGCTGATCCTGGAGCGCTACCGTCCGTTGCCGTGGCTGTTGCCGCGCGCCATCGAACTGTTCGACGCCGCCATGACGCACGCGTGGGACGAAGACCACGGCGGCCTCTATTACGGCTTCGGCCCCGACGGCACCGTGTGCGATCACGACAAGTATTTCTGGGTCCAGGCGGAGACCTTCGCGACGGCCGCGCTGCTCGGCAAGCGCACCGGCAACGAACGCTTCTGGGACTGGTACGACGAGATCTGGCGCTATAGCTGGGCGCATTTCGTCGATCACAAGTATGGCGCGTGGTATCGCATACTCACGTGCGACAACCGCAAGTACAGCGACGAAAAAAGTCCGGCCGGCAAGACCGACTATCACACCATGGGCGCGTGCTACGAGGTTCTGGCCCACGCGCTGCCCGATGGCGCGGCCGCCGCATCCGAATCCGCGGAGCAGACAAAATGAGCAACCCCAGCGCGAACAGCGAATTCCCTTTCTTCGTCTCAGCCGGCGACATCCTCACCGATCTCGTACGCACCGGCCCTTCGCAATGGCTCTCGCGTCCCGGCGGCGCCGGCTGGAACGTGGCGCGCTGCGTGGCGCGGCTCGGCCTGCCCACGGCGTGCGCCGGCTCGCTGGGCGTCGACAATTTCTCCGATGAACTGTGGAACGCCAGCGTCGCCGCAGGGCTCGACATGCGCTTCATGCAGCGCGTGGAACGCCCGCCCTTGCTCGCGATCGTGCATCAGACCCATCCGCCCGCGTATTTCTTCATGGGCGAAAACAGCGCCGATCTGGCCTTCGATCCGGCGCGCCTGCCGGGGGGCTGGGCGAACCACGTAAAGTGGGCGCACTTCGGCTGCATCAGCCTCGTGCGGCAACCGCTCGGCAACACGCTCGCAGCGCTCGCGGCCCAGTTGCGCTCACAAGGCGTGAAAATCAGTTTCGATCCGAACTACCGGAACCTGATGGAGCACGGCTACGAACCCACGTTGCGGAAAATGGCCGCGCTCGCGGATCTGATCAAGGTATCGGACGAAGACCTGCGCCTGCTCTTCAAGACCGACGACGAAGCCCACGCCCTTGC
Organism: Paraburkholderia dioscoreae; assembly: GCF_902459535.1. Classification (NCBI taxonomy): domain Bacteria; kingdom Pseudomonadati; phylum Pseudomonadota; class Betaproteobacteria; order Burkholderiales; family Burkholderiaceae; genus Paraburkholderia; species Paraburkholderia dioscoreae. The sequence goes on along the minus strand of NZ_LR699553.1, from coordinate 251,473 downwards.
ACAACTGCGGGCCATGAATCCTGCCGCTACCGTGCTGGTGACACGCGGACCGGAGACCGCCGTGTTGATCGACGGCGCCATGGTGATCGAGGCCCGGCCGCCGCGCGTCGAGGTCGTCGACACGGTCGGCGCGGGCGACGCGTCGATCGGCGGCCTGCTGTTCAGCCTGATGACCGCCCCGCAACGGGCGTGGCCCGAACACCTCGCGTTCGCGCTGGCCGCCGGTGCGGCCGCGTGCCGCCATGCCGGCGCGCACGCGCCGTCGCTCGATGAAGTCGTCGCGTTGCTGTAATCCTGTTGCCTTGCGCGGCGCGCATTGTCACCGGCAGGGAGCGCCGCCAGCGCGGAGAACCGAACCTTCATCATCGTGCTAGGATGAAAAAACCGAAACCTTTGGAAGACGGAGAGACGCCATGGACGACATCACCTACACCAAAGGCATCTACACGGCCATTGCCTCGACAAGAGAAATAGAAGAAGACACCTGGCAGGGCGTGGTCACCCTCTCGCGCGACGAAGGCGACGAAACCGCCGATCAGGAAACCACGGTCTACGAAGTCGAAGCCACTTCGTCGACGCCGGAGGAAGCCCTCGAAGAAGCCAAGGCGCTCGCTCATCGCATCCTCGGGGAAATCGAACTCTAGGCAGACCGGCGCCGCGCCCTTCGTGTTTGCATGTGCGTTCGCGTTGCGCCACCCTGGATCTACTGGCCGGAGGCGGTCATGGCTGAACAACTCTTCCTCTACGGCGTGTATTCGATTCACGTCCGCCCGCTCGAACTCAACGGCGCACGCTGGGATGCGGAATACGAAATCCGCCATCGCGAAAAGGCCGTCAAACCGTGGACGACGGTAGGCGGCGACAACGGCTACGGTGCCGAGACCGAAGCGGTCGCGGCGGCCCACCAGCAGGCCGTCGACGATATCGAACACGGTGCGGGTATTCCCAGGCCGCGCGCCTTTCCGTAAAGCCGAAGCGCGCGTATGCCGTGGCGTGGTTGCGTGAGCGCACGGTGCCGAGCGCGATGACGCCGTGTCGGCATGCCTGAACGAAGCGCCGTTCGTGGCGGGCACAGTCGGTGCGCCGGCGATCCGCGCACACGGTGTTAGAAGGCCGGAGGTGAGCACGACAGCACACCGCAGCAGCGCTTCCAGCCACATCCGCGATGCGCCCGCGCACCCGCCGAAAATCACCTTTCGCAAACCAGGCGGCATGCTACGCTTTGGCCGTTTTCATTTCCACGAACCAGCGATGGCTACAGAACCAACGGACCGTCCTTCCGCCTTCGGCAACGGCGAAGCACGCGCGCCGACGCGCCGCCCGCGCGGCAGCCGTGAACTGCGCCTGGACGATCGCGTGATCATCGCCCACGGCATGCCGACACCGCTCTGGCAGGATCTCTATCACCGCGCGCTCGCGGTTCGCTGGCCGACGTTTTTCGTCTCGCTCGCGGTTCTGTTCCTGCTGCTCAACACCACCTTCGCCGCACTCTACATGCTGGGCAACGCGCCGATCGCCAATCAGTTTCCCGCCGGTTTCGGCGGCGCATTTTTCTTTAGCGTCGAAACGCTCGCGACGGTCGGATACGGCGACATGCATCCGCAAACCGTCTACGCGCACTGGATCGCCACGCTGGAAATTTTCGTCGGCATGTCCGGCATTGCGTTGGCGACCGGCCTGATCTTCGCGCGCTTTTCCCGCCCGCACGCCAAGATCATGTTCGCCCGCCACGCGGTGATCCGGCCGCTCGACGGCCGCATGACGCTCATGGTGCGCTCGGCCAACGCGCGTCAGAACGTGATCGCTGAAGCCCACGCAAGGCTGCGCCTTCTGCGCCAGGAAACCACGGCCGAAGGTTATACGCTGCGCAAACTCTATGATCTGACGCTGGTGCGCGATCAGCACCCGGTGTTCAAGCTGGGCTGGACGGTCATGCATATCGTCGACGAAAGCAGCCCGCTGTTCGGCGAAACCGCCGAAACGCTCAAGCAACGCGACACTTCGCTGATTCTCACGCTGGAAGGCGTCGACGAGTCGACCGCGCAAACCATGCAGGCGCGCCACTTGTGGTCGTGCGATCAGATCCGCTGGCATTACCGTTTCGTCGACATCATGAGCGAGCAGGACGGCGTGAGCCATATCGACTACTCGCATTTCGACGAGATCGTGCCGCTCGACGAGGCGCCGATCGCCGCAGCGAGAGCAACGGCCCCGGCGCAATAAGACGTTCGAGACGCGCTCGAAACGCACCAGGGCATACCCCAACACGGCCACGGCGCGGCAGATCTATCTCAAAACTCCGTTAAAACGTGCGGCTCTTCTCGCCTATTCGTGAACGGCGGGTCGAAGTAGAAAAAATCCACTCCAATCGGCGCTAAAAAATAGAGTCTCTTTCGCTGCGTGACGTTTGTAGTCCCCACCACCGCGCGCGGATGCAAATATTGGAGACTCACCCATGACCGCTCGCCTGCCCATCGACGGCACGCCCGCACTCGCCGATTACAAGCTGTCCGACAACCTCACCGCGACGCGCGGCCGCATCTTCCTGACCGGCACGCAGGCGCTGGTGCGCCTCGTGCTCATGCAGCGCGCCGCCGATAAGGCACGCGGAATGAACACCGCCGGTTTCATCAGCGGTTATCGCGGCTCGCCGCTCGGCATGGTCGATCAGCAATTGTGGAAGGCGAAGAAACTGCTCACGGCGAGTGATATCCGCTTCTTGCCCGCCATCAACGAAGAACTCGGCGGCACCGCCGTACTCGGCACGCAGCGCGTGGAATCGGACCCGGAGCGCACCGTCGAAGGCGTGTTCGCGATGTGGTACGGCAAAGGCCCGGGCGTGGACCGCGCCGGCGACGCGCTCAAGCACGGCAACGCCTACGGCTCGTCGCCGCATGGCGGCGTGCTGGTGGTGGCGGGCGACGACCACGGCTGCGTGTCGTCGTCCATGCCGCATCAGAGCGACTTCGCGTTGATGGCCTGGCATATGCCGGTCGTCAATCCATCGAACATCGCCGACATGCTCGAATTCGGTTTGTACGGCTGGGCGCTGTCGCGCTTCTCCGGCGCGTGGGTCGGCTACAAGGCGATCTCCGAAACGGTCGAGTCGGGCTCGACCGTCGATCTCGACGCGCTGCGCACCGACTGGGCCGCGCCGCAGGATTTCGAAGCGCCGGCCGGCGGCCTGCACAATCGCTGGCCGGATCTGCCGAGCCTGACGATCGAGTCGCGCATGCATGCCAAGCTCGACGCGGTGCGCCACTTCGCGCGCGTGAACAGCATCGACAAATGGATCGCGCCGAGCCCGCATGCGAACGTGGGGATCGTGACCTGCGGCAAGGCGCATCTGGACCTGATGGAAACGCTGCGCCGCCTCGATCTGACGGTCGCCGATCTGGAGGCGGCCGGTGTGCGCATCTACAAGGTCGGCCTGTCGTTTCCGCTGGAAATGACGCGTATCGACGCGTTCGTCTCCGGCCTGTCCGAAGTGCTGGTGATCGAGGAGAAAGGCCCGGTCATCGAACAGCAGATCAAGGACTATCTGTACAACCGCACGCAAGGCACGCGGCCGATCGTCGTCGGTAAGAATGCCGAAGACGGCACGCTACTGCTGTCCTCGCTCGGTGAATTGCGGCCGTCGCGCATTCTGCCGGTGTTCGCCAACTGGCTCGCGAAGCACAAGCCCGCGCTCGATCGCCGCGAACGCGTGGTCGATCTGGTCGCGCCGCAAATTCTCTCCAACGCGGCGGACAGCGTGAAGCGCACGCCGTACTTCTGCTCGGGTTGTCCGCACAATACGTCCACCAAAGTGCCGGAAGGGTCGATCGCGCATGCGGGGATCGGCTGTCACTTCATGGCGTCGTGGATGGAGCGCGACACGACCGGTCTCATCCAGATGGGCGGTGAAGGCGTGGACTGGGCGTCGCATTCCATGTTCACGAAAACGCGCCACGTGTTCCAGAATCTCGGCGACGGCACGTACTTCCATTCCGGCATTCTGGCGATCCGCCAGGCGGTCGCCGCGAAAGCCACCATCACGTACAAGATTCTCTATAACGACGCCGTCGCGATGACGGGCGGCCAGCCGGTGGACGGCAGCATCTCGGTGCCGCAGATCGCGCGTCAGGTGGAAGCCGAAGGGGTGTCGCGCTTCGTCGTGGTCAGCGACGAGCCGGAAAAGTACGACGGCCATCACGACCTCTTTCCGAAGGGCACCACGTTTCACCATCGCAGTGAAATGGATGCCGTGCAGCGCCAATTGCGCGACACCGACGGCGTGACCGTGCTGATCTACGACCAAACCTGCGCGGCGGAAAAACGCCGGCGCCGGAAAAAAGGCGAATTCCCCGATCCGGACAAGCGTCTTTTCATCAACGAAGAGGTTTGCGAAGGCTGCGGCGATTGCGGCGTGCAGTCGAATTGCCTCTCGGTGGAACCGGTCGAAACCGCATTGGGCCGCAAGCGCCGCATCGATCAATCGTCGTGCAACAAAGACTACTCGTGCGTGAACGGCTTCTGCCCGAGCTTCGTCACGGTGGAAGGCGGCAAGCTGAAGAAAGCGGCGGGCGCCGCGTTCGATCCGGCCGCACTTGCCGCGCGCGTCGATGCGCTGCCGATTCCCGCCACGCATCTCGACGCCGCGCCGTACGACATTCTGGTGACGGGCGTTGGCGGTACGGGCGTCGTGACGGTCGGCGCGTTGATCAGCATGGCGGCACATCTGGAAGGCAAGAGCGCGTCGGTGCTCGACTTCATGGGCTTCGCGCAAAAGGGCGGCTCGGTGCTCTCGTTCGTGCGTTTTGCCGCGCGCGACGAGTGGCTCAACCAGGTGCGCATCGACACGCAACAGGCCGACGTGCTGCTCGCCTGCGACATGGTGGTCGGCGCAAGCGCCGATGCGCTGCAAACGGTGCGTCATGGCCGCACGCGCATTGTCGTGAACACGCACGCGATTCCGAACGCGACGTTCGTGACGAATCCGGACGCAACGCTGCACGCCGACGCGCTGCTCGACAAGATGCGTCACGCGGCCGGCGCGGAGCGCATGTCGACGTGCGACGCGCAGGCGCTCGCCACGCGCTTTCTCGGCGACACCATCGGTGCGAACATTCTGATGCTCGGTTATGCCTGGCAACTCGGTCTGGTGCCGGTATCGTTCGGCGCGATGATGCGCGCGATCGAGTTGAACAACGTCGCGGTGCCGATGAACCAGTTGGCGTTTTCGATCGGCCGCCTCGCCGCCGAAGATCCGGCCGCGCTCGAATCGCTGTGGCAAGCACGGCATCAGGCGAAGCAGACTGTGCGCGTCGATACGCTCGACGAACTGATCGCGCATCGCGAAGGGCGTCTCCAGATTTACGGCGGCGCGAGCTACCAGAAGCGCTATCGCGCGTTGGTCGATGCGGCACGCCGCGCGGAAACCGCCGTGGATGCGAACAGCGAGCGCGTGACGCGCGCGGTGGCGACCACGTTCTATCGCCTGCTCGCGGTGAAGGACGAATACGAAGTGGCGCGCCTGCATACCGATGCCGCGTTCCGTGAAGCACTGGAAGCGCAATTCGAAGGCGTGGCCGGCAAGGACTTCGGCATCAAGTTCAATCTCGCGCCGCCCACGCTCACGCGCCCGGAACCCGGCAAGAATCCGGCCAAGAAAACCTTCGGTCAATGGATGTGGCCGGTGCTCGGCACGCTGGCGAAATTCCGCGGTCTGCGCGGCACGCTGCTCGATCCGTTCGGCCGCACGCTGGAGCGCAAGATGGAGCGCGAACTCGCCGGCGATTACGAAACCACGTTGCAGCGTGCGCTCGCGAAGCTCGATGCCGACAACCTCGAAGAAGTGGCGAAGCTGGCGGACCTGCACGCCCGCGTGCGCGGCTATGGTCATGTGAAGCTCGCGAATCTGGCGGGTGTGAAGCGTGGCGAGCGCGATCTCGCCGCACGCTTGCAGATCGAAGCGGCGACGGGTGAGTCGGTGCGCAAATCGCTGGAAGAGGTGAAAGGCGCGGGACAGTTGCGCGGGATTCCGGTGGTCGTCGCGAAGTAGTGTTATCGCAAGACTAGCCGCGCGGTTAGTCGCACGCGGACATGCGTGCATACATGCCGCTTCGGGATCGCTCCCGAAGCGGCATTTTCTTTGCCCGATGATTTATCCGCGCGATGCGTCGGGACGCTCACGCCTGCGCGTCCAGCAGCGCTCTGACCCTCGCGACCTTGTCGGCGTCTACCGGCGCGAGACCGTTATCGTCCACCCGAACGCCCGAACCGAAATGCACCGCTTCGACTTGCGTGCTGCTCACAAAACCAGTGATCGCCTCGACCGTCAAACCGGCGCCGGCCAGCACCGTCAAATGCGAACCGGAGGCTTGCCGCACCAGTTCACGGATCGTGGCTTTCGCGTGCAGTGCCGACGGTCGCCCACCCGAGGTCAACACGTTCGTCACGGCGTCGAAACCGAGCAGCACGTCGAGCGATTCGCGCAGATCACGCGCTTCGTCGAACGCGCGATGGAAGGTGACGGCCAGTCCGTCAGCCGCATCGATCGCGCGGGCGAGACCTTCGCGGTCGATTCCGCCTTCAGCGTCCAGCATGCCGATCACGACACCGTTCGCGCCCGCTGCCTTGACCGCCCGCACGTCCCGCAACATCACCGCGTAGTCGTCGGCGTCGTACACGAACGAGCGGCTATGCGGCCGCACGATCACGTTCACGGGAATTTCAACCGCCGCCACTGCCGCCTCGATCAGGCCGAGGCTTGGCGTAAGGCCGCCCTCGCCCGTCGCGGTGACGAGTTCGAGACGGTTGGCGCCCGCTTGCGCGGCGAGGCGCACGTCGGCAACGGTCGTGGCAATGACTTCCAGAAGAACGGACATAAGCACGGCTGAAGATCGTTGAAACCGACATGATCCCCCAAAAATACGCCGGACCGCCCCAGGTATTTTTGTCACCCCGAAGGGACTGTCGCAGAGCGACAGTCAGGCGGCACACTCAATAACGCTCTTCGTCCACCCAGTCGATATCGCCGCACAGCACGCAGGTCTGCTCGCCGACCCGCGTCGCCACCGAAAGCGTGACGCACGGCAAAGCCTCGTTGATGGACAGATAAGGGCGCGTCACATGGACACGCTCCGGCGCATTGATCGCATCGCGAAAATATGGGCGACGCAGCCAGTTCGCTCCTTGCGCGTCGGCCAACGGCAGAAAGCGCGTTTCATGCGCCGCACGATCGGCGCGCAACACGACGTTGCGGCCCGCCTGCTTGCCCTTCGCATCGAGCAGGAAGCAGCGTGCGGCATGGTCGAGGGCGAGAAAATTCCAGCACACCTCTTCGAGCGGTTCGCCGGCCGCGAGGCGTTCCGCCGCCCGCTCGAAAGCCCGCAAGTACGGCGCGAGCCGGCTGGCATTGCGGCGCTCGCGTGCTTCGGTCTGGTCGCGGTAACGCTCGGTCAGTTCGCTGATGCAGGTGGTCGCGTGCAACGCGTCGGCCGCCCCCGGATTCGGGCGGCCGAAGAAAAAGCCTTGCACGAAGTCCGCGTTGCAGGCGAGCGCCATCTGCGCTTCATGCTCCGTTTCCACGCCTTCGATCAGCACGAGCTTGCCTGCTTCGTGCAGCAGCGCGACGAGGCCGGGCAGAATCGTCGCCATGTCTGCGCGGTGCGCCGCGTGCGACAGCATGATGCGGTCGAGTTTCACGATATCGGGATTCAATTGCCAGATCCGCTCGACGTTCGAGTGTCCCGCGCCGAAGTCGTCGAGCGCGATCAGGAAGCCGCGCTCGCGAAACTGGCGCACAGCGTCGGCGAGACGCTCCAGATCTTCCGCGCGATGCTCCAGCACCTCGAGCACGATGCGCCGCGGCGACAGGTCGAGCCGCTTCAGCGTGGCCAGCAACGCGGCCGCCAGATACGGATCGGTGAGCGCCGCCGGGTGCACGTTCAGGAACAACCATTCGCGCTCGGCGCCGAGCACCTTGAAATTCTCCAGATGCAAAGTCTGCGCGAGCCTGTCCACCTGTAGCACTTCGCCGAGGCGCGCGGCCTCGCCGAATACGTCGAGCGGCGACACGGGCCGATCGAGCGCGTCATGCGCGCGCAGCAAGCCCTCGTAGCCGACCGCCCGCATATGCGAGAGGCTGAAAATCGGCTGGAACACGCTACTGAGCGTGAGCTCGCCATGCTTCACCGTAAAACGTTCGAGCCCCGACGTCATCTCGACATCGAAGCCATGCGGCGCGCCGGCCGTCCTTTCCTGTTGCGCAATCGTCATGCAGTCCTCTCACGCGAGAGCCGGGCCGGTCCGAACGCGGAGGCGAACAACCTCGGCGCCGTCTCTCAAATGTGCGTCATCGATATACCTTAAGCAAGCTCCATGCGCACGCTGACACACATTCCAATGAAATTTAGACGAAAGACTGCGCCCGCGGACGGGAGCATGCGCCGCCTGTGGGCGTGACACGCACCGTTAAGGTGCGCCGGTCCGTTCGAGGCAGTCATGCGCCACGGATCGGCGCCACATGCCGGGCCGGCGATGGCGCGACGCGTCGTCGGGCTAAACTTCTGCCTTACACTTCGTCAGCGCCGCGCGGGCGCATCGTCGAAACTCACTGAAGCCCGCCGAAGCAAAGTCGTTATATCGCCAGAAATAGACCGATGGATATTGTCTTTACCGTACTGATTCTTTTGCTCGCCGTCGCCGCATCGGGCGTCGTCACCCGCATCCTGCCCATCGCGTTGCCGCTGCCGCTCGTGCAGATCGCGATCGGTGCGCTGCTCGCATGGCCGAAGCTCGGGCTGCATGTCACCTTCGATCCGGAAATTTTCATGGTGCTGTTCATTCCGCCTTTGCTGTTCGCGGACGGGTGGCGTATTCCCAAGCGCGAGTTCTTCATGGCGCGCCGCTCGATCCTGATGCTCGCGCTCGGGCTGGTTTTCGTGACGGTGCTGGTGGTCGGCTACTTCGTGCATGCGCTGGTGCCGTCGATCTCGCTGCCGGTGGCGTTCGCGCTGGCCGCGGTGCTGTCGCCGACCGATGCGGTGGCGCTGTCCGGCATAGTCGGCAAGGGCAAGATTCCCGGGCGGCTCATGCACATACTGGAAGGCGAGGCGTTGATGAACGACGCGTCGGGACTGGTCGCGCTGAAGTTCGCCATTGCCGCGGCGCTGACCGGCGTGTTTTCGTTGCGCGACGCGTCGATCAGTTTCGTGATCATCGCCGTGGGCGGCCTCGCGACAGGCGCGGCAGTGAGCTGGCTGTTCAGCTTCGTGTCGGCGCGCTTCCTGAATCTCACTGAAGACGGCGATCCGGCGCCCGGTGTCGTGATGACGCTGCTGATTCCGTTCGCCGCCTATCTGATCGCCGAGCGCTTCGAGTTGTCGGGCATTCTGGCCGCGGTCGCCGCCGGCATGACGATGAACTACGCGACCCTCGCGAACGCCGGGCCGGTGTCGTCGCGCGTGCGCGCCAACAGCACGTGGACGATGATCGAGTTCGTCTTCAACGGCATGGTGTTCATTCTGCTGGGGCTGCAGTTTCCGCACATTCTCGGCCGCGCGTTGCTCGACGCGCACGAGACGAGCAACGCGCAGGTCGGGCTGCTGATCGGTTATATCGCGGCAGTGGCTGCTGCCCTCTATGCGATGCGCTTCGTGTGGGTGTGGCTGCTGCGCTGGTTCGCGAGCCGCGGCGCCACCAAGCGGGGCATGGCGAATGCGGTGCCGGGCTTGCGCACGGTCGCGGTGACGACGGTGGCCGGCGTTCGCGGAGCCGTGACGCTCGCGGGCGTGCTCTCGTTGCCGGAGGTGTTGCCGGACGGCGTCCCGTTGCCGGGCCGCGATCTGGCGATCTTCATTGCGTCCGGTGTGATTCTGCTCTCGCTGCTGGTGGCGGTGGTGGCGTTGCCGCTGTTGCTGAGCGGCTGGCGGCGCGTCAAGGATCCGCATGCCGCCGAGGAGTTGCTCGCGCGTACGATGGCCGCGCAAGCCGCGATTCGCGCCGTCGACGAGGTGCACGACACCGAGTGCGCGGATCTGGACGAGTCCGCCTCGGCGTACGCGGCCGATGTCACCGCGCGCGTGATGGATCTCTATCGGCGCCGCCTTGCCACGCTCGACGAAGAGCAGGAACCCCGCGAACTGGCACGCCGCGCCGACGCGCTGGAGTTCAGGATGAAGCTCGCGGCCATGCGAGCCGAGCGCAAGACGCTGCTGGCGCTGCGCAGCAGCCAGGCGATCAACGACGAGACGTTGAACAAGCTCATGCGCGAAGTGGATCTGTCGGAGACTGCGCTGACGGCGCGAAGGAAATGACGCGCTGGCGGGTTGCAGTCCCGGCGGCCGGTGCTCGCTTCGAATGAGACATCACGAAGAAGAAGCCCATGCCGCCGGCGAACCCGCCGATACCGCTTGATACCGGAGAGAAAAAATCAGGCCACCGGACCTTGCACCGGCTTCCTTCTCAGAAGCGCATAGAGAATGATCGCGCCGAACGTCGCGGTGCCGATGCCGCCCAGACCGAAGCCGCCGAGCTTCAGCGAAAAATCACCGGCGCCGAGCACGAGCGTGACCGCGGCCACGATCAGATTCCGGTTATCGGAGAAGTCCACCTTGTTGACGACCCAGATCCGCGCGCCGGTCACGGCGATCAGCCCGAACACGACGATCGACACGCCGCCCAGCACCGGTCCCGGAATGGTCTGAATCACCGCGCCGAACTTCGGCGAAAAGCCCAGCACCAGCGCGATCAGTGCGGCGATCACGAAAACCAGCGTCGAATAAATCTTGGTGACGGCCATCACGCCGATGTTCTCGGCATACGTCGTAACACCGGTGCCGCCGGCGAAGCCGGAAACGATCGTCGCGAATCCGTCGCCGAGAAATGCGCGGCCGACGTAGCGGTCCAGGTTCTGGCCCGTCATCGCGCTCACCGCCTTGATGTGACCGAGGTTTTCCGCCACCAGAATCACCGCGATCGGCGCGAGCAGGGTCATGGCCTGCATGTTGAAAACCGGTGCCGTGAAGTGCGGCATACCGAACCAGGCCGCGTTCGCGACGATCGCGAAATCGATCGGCTTACCCATGCCGAGACCGTTCGTGACGATCGCGTAGATCACATATGCCATCAGCAGGCCGACCAGAATCAGGAGACGCTGCAGCATGCCGCGCGCGAACACCGCCACTGCGCCAACGCACAGCACGGTGACGAGCGCCATCCACGAATCGAAGTTGCTGCCGCTCACGCCATGCACGGCAATAGGCGCCAGATTCAAACCGATCACGCAGACAATCGCGCCTGTCACGACCGGCGGCATCAGCGTTTCGATCCATTGCGTGCCGACCGCCGACACGATCAGGCCGATGAGCGCATACACCACGCCGCACGCGATGATCCCGCCCAGCGCCACCGGAATGTTGAGGTTCGGACCGTGGCCGCCGTATCCCGTCACCGCGATCACGAGACCGATGAACGCGAAGCTCGAACCGAGATAGCTCGGCACGCGCCCGCCCACCAGCACGAAGAACAGCAGTGTGCCGATGCCCGACATGAAGATGCACAGGTTCGGATCGAAGCCCATCAGCAACGGCGCGAGCACCGTCGAGCCGAACATCGCGACGACGTGTTGCACGCCCATCGCGAACATCTGCGGCCACGCGAGCCGCTCGTCGGTGCCGACGATGCGGCCCTCGGCAGCCGCGGGCTGCGCGCGCCAGCGGGGAAAATAGGAATCGGCCATGGCGGGGGTTCTCCTGTGTTCGGCGTTATTTATGGTGGTGGACCGCGCCGGAACAGGCGCCGCCCATGAATTACGCGCGAGTGTACGGAGTGCCATTGGGCCTGGCAAGTTCGGGGAAATGCGCGGCGTGGGTGCGCGGCGACAGTCGGTCAGCGTCGTGATGCGATCGCGCAGCGCCTCGCTCGACGCAATCGCGCGGCGCACCAGTTCATGGTTGTCGATGCCGGCTGGAATCGGTTCGAGACCGATCTGCTGATGCACGGATGCTTTCCCATACCGCCGACTTGCGCAGCACGTCGGCGAACATCTCCTGCCCCTTGCCCGTCCCGATCGTCGCGCGATACGGGTCGTAGGCGTCGTGCATTTCCTTGAGCGAGCCGACAATGTTGTCCTTCAAATTTGACGGCCGGCGTCGTCGGCGGCGTAGCCGAGATTCGCGACGGCCGGATCGGAATCGATCTTGTGGCGATTCGCCTCTTCCATCCAGTAGAGGCCGTTCATGTGCTTATTGCAGATGGCGTCGGTAATGTCGTGCATCGACGACAGCATACCCAGCGCAGTCACGCCGCAAAAACCGATCACGACAAAAAACGCGAGCTGCAGTTTCCTGAACACAGGCATACGGTCGAACCACTTCATTTCACCATCCTTCACGAGTCGCTCCGGGACGCACGTGCCGCCGCGCCATCGCGAAACATTTCGCGATCTTGCCGCTGCGCAGCGACGCTCCCACCCCATTCACGGCGGCCTTCACAGGGACTTGATGCGCGAAATGTTCGGAAAAACCGGGACAGGATGTTGTAAGTCACGCGTAGTGCGTGAAGCCGGATCGCAGAAGAGCGATGGGACCGCAAGTCGCGCACCAATTTTTTGGGAATCGTCTGATATGTCGAGCGGGGGCAAGAGCCTAAACTTGGCTTGCTGCGTTGATCCCCATGAGCAAGCGCATGCGATGTTGTAACTCTCCGACTTTTCCGCTCACGCTCCCCCTGCGTGAGCGGTTTTTTTTCGTCCGCACGATCCGTTGTTCATGCAAACGCGGATACCTGCATGCGCGCGGACATGACTTCCGCTCAATGCGTCAGATCGGGTTGTTCGCTTTAGCGCCCGGCCCGGCTGCGGCGCCCAGCGTCGCACGCATCACACGGGTTGCGCGGGTCGTCGCGCTGAAGCACAGCACGCAATTGCGGCCGGCATCTTTGGCTTCGTAGAGGGCCTCGTCGGCGGCATCCACGAGCGCGCGGCTCGTGGCGAATGCCTGGCCTCGCGTGGTTGCAACTCCGATGCTCACGGTCAGTACGCGATGCGAACTCGCCACGTGGCGAAGCTGCAGAGCCTCAACCGCGGCGCAAATCTTCCCGGCGATGCGGGTTGCGCCGGCTTCGTCGGTATCCGGCAGCAGCACGGCAAACTCTTCGCCGCCATAGCGCGCCGCCGTGTCGCCGGGGCGCCGCACGCTCTGCGAAATGCAGCGCGCCACGCCGATCAGCGCTTCGTCGCCCGCCGAGTGACCGTACAGGTCGTTGAAACCCTTGAAACTGTCCACGTCGATCAGCAGTATGGATAGCGGCCACGCGTTGCGCCGCGCGCGGCGCCACTCTTCTTCCGCCTGCTCCTCGTAAGTCCGGCGGTTGAAGAGTCCGGTCAGCCCGTCGGTGCGCGCCAGCACGCGCAATTCTTCTTCAGCCGCGCGGCGATGCCGCAGTTGCTGCGAGAACAGGACGGCCAGCGCGATGATCGTCGCGTCGAGCGCGGCGATCAGCGAGCCGATGATCCATGCACGATGCCGCCATTGCGCGTAGATGTCACGCGTGGACAGCGCGACGTCGAGAATCAGCGGATACATGTCGATATGGCGGAACGCATACCAGCGCTCGACGCCGTCGATCGCCGCCGTGCCGAAGAAGTCGCCGCTCGGCTGCTGGGTGAAGCGCGAGTAATTGACGGTGCCGGTCAGATTGATACCGATAATTTTCGGATCGTACGGACGCCGCATCAGCATCGTGCCGTCGCTCAGCATCAGCGCCATCGAGCCGCCGGCGCCGAGATGCATGCCGGCGAACAGCCTGCGGAAATAGGTAAGACGCATGGTGCCGACCACCACGCCGCCGAAACGGCCGTCCGGCCGCGTGATCCGCCGGCTCAGCGCGATGCTGACGTCTTTGCCGGCCACCTTCGGCATGAACGGGTGGCTGATGAACAGGCCGACGTTGGGCGAGTCCCGTTGAACCTTGAAGTAATCGCGGTCGGCGAGATTCACCTGGCGCGGCGGGGTGGCCTGTGAGTCGAACCTGATGTTGCCGGCCTCGTCGGTCACGAGGATCGAACCCATGTCTTTCGCGCTTGCCGAGCCGTCGAACAGCACCATCTGGCGCATAGCCGGCTTCAGGTCGAGCACGCCCGGCTGCTTCAGCCCGTCGAGCACCGCACGCAGCGAAAGGTCGTAGATTTCCAGATTACGTGAAACGTCGCGTTCGACCAGCAGCGACACGTTGAATACGGAGTCCTGGGCACGCCGCAATGCGTCGTCGCGCATCTGCGCCAGCACCCACACGGCGATCGCGAGAATCGCGCTGGCTAGCACGATACTGATCGCAATCACGATGTTCGGTCGGCGCGTCACCATGGATTTTCGTTCGGGCATGCGCGGACCAACGCGCGTGAACAGGAGGGCCGCATCCAGGTCGGCGCGTACCGTGAACCTGTAGCCTACCAGACGCTGTGATGCACAGAATTATCGACGAGGCGCAGCCTTGCCCAGCGGGCAAACTTTTATGGCTTCGCCCGCTTTCAGCCTGCGTGCAGACCGAGGACGGGTCTGGATGCAGAGCGGCTCAATGCGCGAATATCGGCGGTCTCCAGCACCGCTTTGTCGGCGCCCTGGCGCGCGACTGCCAGCATCGCGAGACCGATGTCTTCCGTGCTCAGAATCTGGTTCGGCAGGAGCGCACGCAGCGTCGGCAGGAAGGGTTTCGCCAGCGTGTAGAACAGCCGGTACGAACGGGTCTTCGAGCGCGCGCCGTTCAGCGGTTCGATCACGCCCGGACGGAACAGATAGACGCCCTTGAACGGCAACCGCCGCAATGCATTTTCGGTGCGGCCCTTGACGCGTGCCCACATGCTGCGACCATGCTCCGTGCCGTCGGTGCCCGAGCCGGACACATAGACGAAGGTCATCTGCGGATTGAGGCGGGCGAGCGTCTGCGCCACGGCCATCGTCAGGTCGTAGGTCAGGCGCGAATACTCCGCCTCCTGCATGCCCGCCGACGATACACCCAGGCAGAGGAAGCACGCATCGAAACCATTCAGCGATGGTTCGATCGCGCGAATGTCGGTCAGGTCCTGCTGAATCACTTCGATGAGCCGTGGGTCGAGCTGCCCGCTGCGAGTGCGGCCGACGGTCTGGACCGCCTCGACATC
Organism: Paraburkholderia dioscoreae; assembly: GCF_902459535.1. NCBI lineage: Bacteria > Pseudomonadati > Pseudomonadota > Betaproteobacteria > Burkholderiales > Burkholderiaceae > Paraburkholderia > Paraburkholderia dioscoreae. The sequence goes on along the minus strand of NZ_LR699553.1, from coordinate 236,328 downwards.
GGGCGCGCGCAGGCATTCGCGCAATACGCCCTGTCCGACCATGCCGGTCGCGCCGAATATAAGAACCTTCATGATGTAGCATGCTCCACGATCGCGCCCGGCCAGCGCGCGTTAGTCAGTGCTTCGGATACCGCCCACAAACGGGCAGCGACCGCCTTGTCCTGCGCATGGGGGGCGATCTGCGCGTCGCCCGGCGGGCCTTTCAACTCGAAGAAACCGCTCGGACCGTAATAGCCGGCAGGCCTGGCCTCGGGCGCGGTTGCGGCAAACAGCGTGGGCAACGCGCCGTCCGCAGCCGACTGGCTCGCCAGTGGTTCGAACGTCACGCGGTTGAGCATTTGCAGGACCGTGTCGGCACCCGGGCCATTGGCGATCAGGTCGGTCCGCGCATAACCGGGATGCGCGGCGTTGCTCAGCAGACCCCAGCCGTTTGCGTCGCTGCGGCGTTGCAGTTCGAGCGCGAACATCAGCATGGCCAACTTCGATTGTGCGTAGGCGGGCCACGGCTTGTAGCTGCGCTGCCACTGCAGGTCGTCGAAATGAATCGCCGCGCGGGTCTTGTGCGCGAGGCTGCTCAGATTGACCACGCGCGGCTCGCGCCCCGCGCGCAAGAGTGGCAGCAGCCGTTCGGTCAGCGCGAAATGCCCGAGATAGTTGGTGCCGAATTGCAGTTCGAAACCGTCCGCGGTGGTTTGCCGCGTGGGCGGCATCATCACGCCGGCATTGTTGATCAGCAGATCGAGTGCCGCGTGCCCCTCGGCGAATTGCTCGGCGAAACCGCGCACCGAAGCGAGGCTCGCCAGATCGAGATGCGCGTAGCTAATCTGCGCGGCGGGATATCGCCCGCGAATCGCCGCGAGCGCGGCTTGCGCTTTCTGCTCGTTGCGCCCGGTAAGCACGACGTTTGCACCCGCGCCGGCCAGCGCGAGCGCCGTCTCGAAACCCAGCCCGCCGGTCGCGCCGGTGATCACCGCGAGGCGGCCGGTCTGCCGCGGAATGTCCGCCGTGGTCCAATTCGCCATATCGTTGCTCCTTAGATTGCATTGGATAAGGTGGCGCTGGCCCGGCTGCCCGACAGCGCGCTCAAGCTTTCGCCGAGGCGGCCGGAAATGGCGGCAGCGCCGCCGGCGCGGAGAAATCCGTCGACATGCTGACGGCCTGCCACGCTTGCGCGTCGGCCGCGCGCGCCTTGTCGCCTTCGCCACAGTAGTGCAATGCGTCACTGCCGAGCAAAAGATGCGCCGGCAAGGAATCGTGATACGCGAGCTTGAGCACCACTTGCGCGACCCTTGCCGGATCGCTGGCTTCGTGGCCGATGTACTGCGAGAGCATATCCGCCACGGCGCCGACCGAGGGCACATAATCCGCCAGCAATTCCGGCGTGGCGCCGGCCGCCCGATCGCCCCAGCCAGTTTTCATGCCGCCCGGTTCGAGCGCAGTGACATGAACGCCGAAGGGCGCAAGCTCCTGGCGGAGCACCTCGGTGAAGCCGCCCACTGCCCACTTCGCCGCCTGGTACGCGCTCAAGCCCGCTATTCCGACGCGTCCGCCCACCGACGAAATCTGAATGATGTGCCCGGCCCGCTGCTGGCGCAGCACCGGCAGCGCCGCGCGCGTCACGTTGACGACGCCATGGAAGTTGGTGTCGATCTGCGAGCGGAAGTCGTCCTCGGAAGTTTGCTCGAACGGTACCAGGTGGCCAAAGCCCGCATTGTTGACCACCACGTCCAGCCGGCCGAACGCGTCAAGCGCCGCTTGCACGGCTTGCCGCGCCGCCTGCGGATCGGTGACGTCGAGCGCGACCGGGCGAACCCGTTCGCCATGACGCGCCGAGAGATCCGCCAGCTGACGCGGATCGCGCGCCGTCGCGATGACCTGCTCGCCCGCCTGCAACGCTGCCTCGACAATTTCCCGCCCGAGACCGCGGGCGCTGCCGGTAACCAACCAGACCTTAGCCATCGTTTACTCCTTCAGTTTAGTTGAGCAAGTAATCACTCATTAACGTGACAAAAAAATTCAATGGCGCGCGATCGCATTCCAGAACGCATCGAAACCAGCCTGGCGGTAGCGCTCGGCGTTAGCCGGTTCCCGAGCGATGAAGTCCATGGTCGTTTCCGCCAGTGCGCCCATGATCGCCGACAGAAACGCCGGCGGGTGATCCCGCAACGCTCCGCTCGCGACGCTCGCCTGAATCATCTCGTTGATGTCGGCGAACGACTGCATGCCTGTCGAGCGCGTATGGTCGGTCAACCGCTCCGACACGGCGAGTTGAGCCATTGCGCGGCGCTTGTGCGGTTGCGCGACGCCCCAGTCGACAAAGCGGTTCCACACATGCTGCGCGCGCTCGCGCACGCTGGCGTGCTTCGGATAGGCCGTCATCATTACCTCGCGCAGTTCGCGCTTGATGTCGAGATACAAGACATTCAGCAAGTCGTCTTTGTTGTCGAAGTATGTGAACAGCGTTCCCTCCGCCACACCCGCCACCTTGGCGATGCGCGAGGTGGGCGCGCCCAGCCCCTGCTCGGCGATGACCTGCGCTGCGGCAGCGAGAATGGCATTACGTTTGTCTTCGCTCTTGGGGCGGGCCATGCGGGTTCAGTTCGACGACGAATCATAAATGAGTGATTGCTCAATCATATACGCTGACAATGCTTTGGTTCAAGCGTTTTTGTGCGCTTTCGCGTCGCGATATGACAGCCCAAGAAATATGAAATGAAAACGTAATCGGATGTTTTCTCCATATGACCAAATATATTCATTCAGCACAAAATTACGCATTCTCCGGTCATCTTTCGCAAACTTTATAGAGACATACCCGAGCCACCCTCAGTATTTGGGAGGCTCGATCCGATATTCCGTAAATGGGATACCTATTTGTGTCCACGTTCGACGTTGGACCCAGATTGAGTAGATCGCGCAGGCCCGCCGCAATGCACGGCGGCCACCTAGACGCTCCCATACCCGGACCTGAGAGTCCATTGCGAACGCATTCACGTTTCGTTATTGGAGAAAAAATCGTGACATCGAAGCACCTCACCATCAAAGCCAAACTCATTGCCGGCTTCGGCATTCTGTCTCTTATCGTCGTTGCGGTTTCCATGCTTGCGCTAAAGGCACTCAGCGACTCAACCGATGGATTTTCCAGCTTCGTGCATGGCATCAACGCACGCGCGGACATGGTCATGCAAGTACGAACCGCTGTCGATCGGCGGGCCATCGCCGCGCGTAACCTCGTGCTCGTCAGCAAACCTCAGGATCTCGAAATAGAGAAAGCCGATGTGCTGCGCGCGCATGAAGATGTGCAAGCCGATCTGAAGAAGCTCAACGACATGATTGCGACCTCAACCGACGCGACGGAGAAAGGGCGCCGCCTCGTCGCCGAAATCAATCGGGTGGAGGCTTTGTACGGGCCGGTCGCCACCGACATCGTCAATCTCGCGCTGACCGGCAAGCACGACGAGGCGATCGTCAAGATGGACGATCAATGCCGGCCATTACTCGCCGCGCTGATTCGCGCGACCAACGCATATGCCGACTACGCGCGTAACCGCCAGGAACAGTTGATCAACGAATACGCGGCACATTACGAGAACCAGCGCAATCTGCTGATCGCAATCAGCCTGATTGCGGTGGCACTCGCAATCGGCGCTTGCGCGCTGATCACGCGCGCGGTCACCAGACCGCTGCGCCAGGCAATCGACGTAGCCCGCACAGTGTCCGAAGGCGACCTGCGCACGCGCATCAGCGTGAATGGCAGCGACGAAACCAGCCGGCTACTGAGCGCGCTGCGCGAGATGAACGAACGGCTGACCACGATCGTCGCACGCGTGCGCGACAGCAGCACGAGCATTGCCGGCGCGGCACGCCAGATCGCCGCGGGCAACATGGATCTGAGCCAGCGCACCGAACAGCAGGCAGCGTCGTTGCAGGAAACGGCGTCGAGTATGGAAGAACTCACTTCCACAGTGAGGCAGAACGCCGACAATGCGCAGCAAGGCAGCATGCTCGCCACGAATGCTTCGTCGGTCGCGCGGAAAGGCAGCGAGGTGGTCGGCCAGGTCGTGAATACGATGCACGATATCAGCGAGAGCTCGACGAAGATCGCGGACATCACGGGCATTATCGAAGGCATTGCATTCCAGACGAACATTCTCGCGCTCAACGCGGCGGTCGAAGCCGCACGCGCAGGCGAACAGGGCCGCGGATTCGCGGTGGTCGCGAGCGAAGTCAGAAGCCTGGCGCAGCGCTCGTCGAGCGCGGCCAAGGAGATCAAGGATCTGATTGCCACCTCCGTGGACAAGATTCGCGACGGCTCGACGCTCGCCGGCGAGGCAGGCAAGACGATGGCCGAAGTCACCCAGGCGGTGGCGCGGGTGACGGACATCATGTCGGAGATCGCGGCGGCGTCGAGTGAACAAAGCCGCGGCATCGAGCAGGTCAATCTTGCGATCACGCAGATGGACAACGTCACGCAACAGAATGCCGCTTTGGTAGAAGAAGCGGCGGCGGCTTCGCGGTCGATGGAAGATCAGGGCGAGCAGTTGAATGAAGCCGTGGCATTCTTTCAGATTCTGAATGGCGATGCGGCGGGGGCGTGTGCTTCTGTTGCTCCTTTGCAGAAGGAGAGGCCGCGACGCGAACCGGCTGTTGTTGCGCCGGTGCGGCGCGTCATGCGTGCAACCTCCGCGACTGTTGCGACGCCGGCTGCCACGCTGGCGACGGCGGCTGTAGCGGCGGTAGCGGCCGGTGCGGACGACGGCTGGGATCGGTTTTGAGCGTTCTTCTCTGATCGAGCGCCGAGCGTATGGACGGGCCCGTCCGCATTCTGGTGGGCGACGCGGTTGATAAAATAATCTTCCGCGCGCCCGCGTGAATCAATCACCAATCAGGATAGCAAACTGGTTCGTGCCCGCCTGCCAGTCGATTCAGTCGCGGCGCCGCGTTTCAAGAGGCGCTCCATCTGCTCTATGCGCGCAGCGCGCGACGATCTAATGCGAATTCAGCGTTGCTCCGATGGATGCTCTCTGCTGCACCGCGGGCGCCTTACGCGGAATGCAGAGAATCGCGAGGCACGAGATCAAGGCAGCGCCAGCGAAGATCATGAACGCCCAGGTTACGCCGACATTCATACCCGTGATCACACCGCCGACCAATGGCCCGGTCATCGCGCCAAACCGCCCGAACCCAACGGCCCAGCCTGTCGCCGTGGTGCGTGCGTGCAGCGGGTACAAAGTCGGAATGAAGCCGAGATAGATCAACCCCGCTGACACTGTGCCGAATCCCGCGAGCGAAACCAGTACGTAGTTGACCAGCAACGAGCTTTTTATCGACAGTCCGGCGATCGCGAGCGCACCGATGAAAAACCATAGGCCGATCGTCTTTTGCGCACCGAAGCGATCGGAGATTCGGCCGAGCAGCACGCCGCCGATTGCCGATGCAAGGCTGAATACCACGAGAAACAGCAGGCTCGATCCGAGGTCGTAACCGGATTTGCGCATGATCTGCGGCAACCACACGCCAAGTCCGTAAATCACGAGGATCGCCATGAATTCGGTGATCCACACAAGCATCGTCGTAACGAACGTTTCGCGATTGAAGAGCGCTTCGACCACATCACGCAGCGCGAGCGAATGATCGACACCGTTCCGTTTTCCAACCACCGCTTCGAGCGAAATGCCGAGCCGCTTCGCAAGCTTGCCAGCCTGATCGAGCCGGTTGGTCGCCACGAGATAATCGAGCGATTCCGGCAACAGCCACATCATGAACGGCACGAATACGATCGGCAGAAAGCCGACCGCGACGATCGCGCGCCAGCCGTGTGCGGCCATAAACGCCATGCCCACGAGAGCTGACACCAGCGCGCCGAGCGAATAGCCCGAATACATCAGCGCGAAATTCAGGTTCTTCGACTTCGCCGCCGAATATTCGACCGTTAGCGTCGCCGCCGCCGAAATCACGCCGCCAAGACCCAGACCTCCGATCAGCCGCACGAACGAAAACATCGCCGGAGTGCTCGCGTTGGCGGCAGCAAGCATCGACAGCGAAAACAGTGCGACACATGCGATCAGCACGCGTTTGCGCCCGACCAGATCGCTCAGCACGCCGAACGCGTATGCGCCGATCAGCGTTCCGAGCAACGCCGCACTGCCCATCGTGCCGATTTCGAGCGGCGACAGATGCCAGACCGGATCTTTCAGCAGCGCCGGAATGATGGTGCCCATCACGCCAAGGTCGTAGCCTTCCGAGAGGATCGCGAGCCAGCACAGCAGCAGCACGATCCCCGTGGTGCGCGCCGGAATATGTAATTCATGATTCGCCAGTGTTTTCACAATGCACCTTCTTGAGAACCGGATCGCGCCGAGTGTGGCGCCGATCCGGCGTGGGGACGAATGGAAACGGTGCTGCCGGATGGCGACGCACCGCTCAGAACTCATGCACCAGCGCAAGCCGCGTAAGCAACTGGCTGCTGCTGCGCGAAGGCGTAAAACTCGCGCCGATCACCGGATCGACGCCGCCGGACGCGCGCAGATAGTCAGCGGTCAGATACATCCAGGTTCGCTTGGAGATCGTGAAGTCGACTGCGGCCGCGTATTCGTTCCACGCGTTCGCTTCGAGCTTGCTGTGCTGATAGCTCGCGCCGATCGTCCAGAACGGCGTGAGCCTGTACAGCGCGCCGATCTCGTACACGAGCAGTGAAGGCGAATGTCCCGCCGTCGCGCCAATGCCCTTCAGCACCGTATCGGTGAAATTGCCGATCACCGTGGCGGGACCAAACTTGTACTGCGCACCCACACCGAATGTGCCGATCGACTGCAGATCGAAGGTGCTGCCGGTGTAAGGATCGGTGGTGGCGTCGCCGGCATACGTGACGGTCGTCTGACCCATCAGCGTTTTCACGCCGAGCAGTTCATACGGATCGATTGTCGGTTTGGCCTGGTACGTGTACGTGACCGCTGCGGAGAACGGGCTGTTCGCGTACCTCGCGCCGACGCTCCAGCCGCTGCCGTCGTGGAAGTTGCCGGCCGCGTTGCTGAACGAATACATGCCGCCGAACTGGAAACCGCGGATGTCGTTGCTCTCATAGCGCACTGAATTGTTGAAGCGGCCGAACACCTCGCGATCGAGCGCGCCCTGGTGCACACCGTAACCGGAAAGCCACCAGCCGTCAGTACCGTACGGCGACATGTAGTCGCGTGAAAAATCGTACTGGCGGCCCATCGTCAACTTACCGTAGCGGCTGTCGAGACCCACCCACGCCTGACGGCCGAACTCGCTGCCGTACAGCGCGCCGTTATTCACCGAGAAGCCCGATTCCAGAGCGAAGATCGCCGCGAGGCCGCCGCCGAGATCCTCACGCCCCTTCAAACCCCAGCGATCGGCTAGCAACGAACTGTCGTCCATCTTCACGAGATGACTGCCGCCCGCGTTCGACACGTACGTGATGCCCTCGTCGATCACGCCGTACAGCGTCACGGACGACTGCGCATGAGCGAGCGCGGGAATCGCCAGCGAGACCATCGTCGCAAGCGTCGTCTTGATGATGCGTTTCATACGTCATTCCCCAGAAAGTTATCGTTGAGCGTTCGTTCGCCTGTCTGAAGAGCGCAGACCGCCAGTGCCATCCAGACCTCTCGTCATTTCTTATAAAACCGAATGTCATTCTTGTTTCGAAGATTTTACATGTCAAGAAATAAAAATTGACCTGTGTTTTCGCACGACAACATCGAGGTTTGTACAGCATGGGTTCGCCTCTTTATGTGGCTTTTTTTATGCGAGTTTATTGGAATGAAATCACGAACCGCACAATGTCGGAGCGCGCATGAACGCAACGATGCGCGCGACATCCGGGTGGATGTCACACGCACCAAAAACGAACTTCAGTATTTAATAGACGTATTAGGCGATGCCCAACGCGCGCAGCACCTTCTGCGGCGTGACGGGCTGTGATGTGACGCTGGCGCCGAGCGGCGCGAGCGCGTCGTTGATGGCATTCATGACGGCGCCCGGCGCGCCGGCCGTGCCCGCTTCGCCTGTGCCCTTCGCGCCGAGTTGCGAGGTCGTGGTGGGTGTTTCGACATGCGCAAGGAAGATGTCGGGCATCTCCGCCGCCATCGGTACGAGATAGTCGGCGAAACTGCCGTTGGTAAGCAGTCCCGCTTCGTCGTACAGACACTCTTCGAACATCGCGCCGCCGATCCCCTGCACGATGCCGCCGCGCATCTGCTCGTCGACGAGCATCGGATTGATCACGCGGCCACAGTCGGCCACCGCCCAGTGCCTGAGCAGCTTCACCATGCCGGTTTCGATATCGACTTCGACATACGAAGCCTGCACGCCGTTGGTGAACAGGAACGGCTGGCCGTTCTGCGTGTACTGACGCGTCACCGTCAGTTCGGGCAGCGTGTTGAGCGGCAACGTGTCAGGACGAAAATACGCAATTGTCGCAAGATCGGCGAGCGTTTTGAGCACTTCGCGCGTATGCACGTCGATCACGGCGCCATCGTCCACTTCCAGTTCGTCGATCTCGCGCGCCAGAACAGACGCCGCAAACGCACGGATATTCGCGCGCAACGCGAGCCCCGCCTGCAACACCGCTTCACCGCCGATGCCGGCGCCGCGCGATGCCCACGTGCCCGCGCCATAAGGTGTCACCGCGGTATCGCCGGTGACGATCCGCACACAGTCGATCGGCACGCCGACCGCATCCGCAACGATCTGCGAGAGAATCGTTTCGGTGCCTTGCCCCTGTTCGCCGACGCCCGCCATGCAGGTTACGCCGCCGCCCGATTCGAGCCGGACGGTCGCACCGTCCTGGCCGGAAATGCGTGCACCTCCCATGCCGTAGAACGCCGCGCCCGGATTCGTCATCTCGATCAGCATCGCGATGCCGATTCCGCGAAAAACGCCCTTCTCGCGCAGCGCCGCCTGTTCCGCGCGCAACGCGCCGTAATCCATCAGCGCCTCCAGCCGGTCGAGACATTGCTGATGCGACAGGCCCTCCATGCGGATGCCCGCGGCGCCGACCACCGGATACGCGACGTCGGCGAATACGTTGCGCCTGCGCATCTCGAAGGTATCGATGCCGAGGCGCCGCGCCGCTTCGTCGACGAGACCTTCGGTCACCGCGCACGCGATCGGCAGACCGACGCCGCGATACTGGCTGGTCGGCACCTTGTTCTGGAACACCACGCGCAGCCGCGCGCGATATGCCTCGTGCCGGTATGGGCCGCCGATTACGCTGATGACCTGATTGCCTTCTGTCACGCTGGTGCGCGGATACACCGAATACGGCCCGATGCCGGCAAGGTCGTCGATATCGAAGGCGAGAATGCGGCCTTGCGCGTCCACCGCGATGCGTCCATGCACCACGTGTTCGCGCGCATGAATGTCGCTGACGAACGATTCGAGCCGGTCGGCAACGTACTTCACCGGACGGCGCAGCAGAATGGACAGCGCGACCGTCGCGAAGTCGTCGGGATAGGTGTGCAGCTTGATGCCGAACGCGCCGCCAACATCCTTGCAGATTACCCGCACGCGATTCTCGTCAATGCCGAAATGATGCGCGTACAGATCCTGCAGATTGTGCGGCGCCTGATGCGACTGATGCACCGTCAGCCGCTGATCGGCGGGATCGAAATCGGCGAGAATCGCGCGCGTTTCCAGCGGCATGCCGGTGTGGCGATTGAAGCGAAACGTCTGCTCGACGGTCACGGCCGCGCGCGCGAATGCGTCGTCCACCGCGCCGTTGTCGATCGTGCGCTCGAAACACAGGTTGTCGCCGAGCGAGGGGTGGATCACCGGCGTTTGCGGATCGAGCGCGGTTTCCGCGTTCGTCACCGCGGGCAGTTCGTGCCACTCGACGGAAATGGCCTCGAGCGCGTCCTCCGCTTCGCGGCGGCTTTCGGCAACCACCGCGAGTACCGGTTCGCCTTGCCAGTGCACGGTGCCTCGCGCGAGCGGATATTGCGGCGCCGACTTCATGCCGACCAGTGTTTTCAGCGTCGCGACCCACGGTTTGCAGATCGCCGCAACTTCCTCGCCGCCGACGATCGCGATCACGCCGGGCATGCGCCGGGCGGCTTCCGTATCAATCACGCCGACGCGTGCGTGCGCCATCGGACTGCGCAGATAGACGACATGCGCAATACGCGGCAGCACGACATCGTCGAGATAGGTGCCGCGGCCCTGCAACAGGCGGCGCGCCGTCGGGCGCTTGACCGTCGTGCCGATATAGCGCGCGCGCGTGCCTTCGACCTGCGTCGAACCGGGTTGGAGCGAACCGTCGTCATGCCGATCCATCGATCGTCTCCTCGTGCGGCAAGATCTCATCGCTCCCCGCGACGACGGGCGCCGCGTGACCGCATGATCCTTCGGCCCTGCGTTGCCGGCGTGCTTCGAGTACCGAACAGATCGCGTCGATGATGGCGTGATAGCCAGTGCAACGGCAGTAATTGCCAGACATGTATTCGCGCACATCGGCGCGCGTAGCGTCCGGCTTCTCTTCGATCAGCGCCGCCGCCGTGAACAGCATTCCCGATGTGCAGAAGCCGCATTGCAGGGCGTTGTGCGCATGAAACGCGTGTTGCAGTTCGAGCAGATCGCCACGGTCGCTCGCCGCATCGATCGTCTCGACGGTGCCTCCATCTGCCTGCACGGCAAGAACGAGGCAACCGCGCACGATGTCGCCGTCGAGCCGCACGGTGCACGAGCCGCATACGCCATGTTCACAACCGGCCCGCACCGTGCGCATGTCGAGGTTTTCGCGCAGAAAATCGACCAGATGCACGCGCGGCTGCACCGATTTTTTATGCTCGACGCCGTTCACTTCGATCGTGACCCAGCAGGCCGCGTGGGCTTCATGCGACTCGTTCATTCTGGACTCCTGGCTGCGCCGGTTGTGCTAGCGCCGTTAACGCGCGCTTGAGCAGCACGCGTGCGAGATGGCGCTTCGTTTCCGCGCTGTTGTACAGATCGGCGATCGGTTCGAGCTCGCGGTCGAGCGCTGCCGAGGCCGCATCGAGTGCGGCGCGCAGATTAGAGGGAGTGTCGACGCGCACGCCGTCGAGCGCCGCCGCCGTGTCGCGCGCGAGCACTGGCACCGTGCTCGCCCCCATGAATGCGAAGCGCGGCCGCACCAGCATATTGCCGTCGATCTCCGCATACGCGGCCACGCCGACGATCGCGTAGTCGCCGTGACGCCGCACCAGTTCGTCGAAGTAGACACGCGTGCTCGCCAGCGTGAGCGGGAACTCGCATGCCGTGAGGATTTCTGCGGATTGCAGCGCGGTCGTATAAAGATCGACAAAAAAATCGGCCGCATCCACGCGACGCTCGCCGCGCGCGCTCCGCAACACGAAACGCGCGCCGAGCGCAAGCGCACACGCCGGCCATTCGGCGGCAGGATCGGCGTACGCGAGCGAACCGCCGATCGTGCCGCGATTGCGGATCGCACGATGCGCCACGTGCGGCGCGGCGAGCGCAAGCAAGGGCAGATGCCGCGCGATCAACGCCGAATCCTCGATCTCGCTGTGCCGGGTCAGCGCACCGATGCGCACATGATCACGCTGCAGCGAAATGCCGCGCAGACCGCGCACATCGCGCAGATCGACGAGGATGTGCGGCTCGGAAAGGCGCATGTTGAGTGTTGCGAGCAGCGTCTGTCCTCCCGCGATCAGACGCGCGTCGTCCCGGTGTTCGGCGAGCAGCGCGAAAGTTTCGTCGAGCGTCGCGGGCCGCGCGTAGCGAAAGGCTGGGGCTTTCATGGCGACGGCGTCAACGCGCGAGATACTGGACGAGCAGCGTCGTGCCGACGCCAAGACAGAACCAGAACGCTCGCGACGCTTCGCCGCCGAGTGCCGCGGTCCACGGACGCGGCGCGGGCGCAGAAGCGGGTTCCGCATAGCGCCTGCGATTCGCGGCGAACGTGCCTGCCGGCGTACTCGCCGGTGTGCGGGTCAGCGTGTCTGGCGGCGCCGGATGCAAAGGCGCCATGCCGTTGGCCGACTCCACGCCCGGCGCTGCGCCTTCGCTTGCGCTCGAGGTCAAGGCCGCGTCGAGCGCGGTGAAAAACTCGTCCGCGACTTTCCGTGCGGACGCGTCGATCAACCGGCCGCCAATCTGTCCGAGCTTGCCGCCCACCGAAGCGGATACGGTGTAGCGCAACCGCGTCTGCGCGCCCTCGTCAGTCAGCGCGACTTCCGAGTGCCCTTTCGCAAAGCCGGCCGCGCCACCCGTACCTTCAAAGCTGAGCTTGCAGCCCGACGGCTCGACGATGTCCGACATCAAAATGCGTCCGCTAAAACGCGCGCGCACCGGTCCGATTTTCAGCAACACACGCGCGTCGCGCTCAGTCGGCGACAATGCGTTGACTTCCTCGCAACCCGGAATGCATCGCGACAGGATGTCCGGATCGTTGATCGCCGCCCACACCTGCGGGCGCGGCGCGTTGATGAGTTGCTCGCCTACCAGTTCCATATTCCGCTCCTGCGCCGTTTCCGGGCCTGCTGCTGTGCGGCTCACGGCGCGCGCCGCGCCCGCATGGTGGTGTGTTCCTGCCGATCGTGATTTTCGCCGGCCAAAAAACGCTTCATCTGCCGTGCATCGAACCGGCATCGGCGTATCAATGCGCGAATACGATGCTTTGCAGTTCGCGCGCGTCGGCGGTCTGCGTCAGCGCGGCCATTAGCAGGATACGCAGCTTCAGCGGCGTCAGATCACTGCCCGCCAGAAAGCCATCGCGCTGCAGAAAGGCCTGCTCCGGCACCATGCCGCGCAGCGCGCGCGTCGACTGGACGATCAGGACGCCCGCTTCCCGCGCCCGTTGCAGCGCGTGCGCCTCCTGCTCGGCGGGGCGTCCCGGCGGCAAGCCCGCACTGACGATCGCGCGTGCGCCCGCTGCCACGAAAGCGTCGATCGCCGCACCGTCCGCGCCCGCATACGACATTGCGATGTCGACGCGCGGCAGCATCCAGCCGTGCTGCTCGGCATAGGCAAGCACCCTACCGAGCCGGCCGTTGCGCAGCACGGGTTTGCGCCGCCAGCTCACGCTTGCGTCCGCTTCGACGCGTGCGAGCGGACCGAAGCCCGGTGCTTCGAAAGCGGCGAGTTCGAAACTCGCGACCTTGGTCGCGTCGCGCGCCGCGAACACCAGACCGTCCATCGCAACCAGCGCGCCGAGCCCGCGTGCGCCTTCCGACGACGCCACCGCGAGCGCCGCCCGCAGATTCGCCGCCGCGTCGCTGCCGGTGGTGTTGAAAGGCCGCTGTGCGCCCGTAATAACGACCGGCACATCGGTGGCGAGCGTCAGGTCGAGAAACCAGGCCGTCTCTTCCAGCGTCGCCGTGCCGTGAGTCACGACCACGCCGCGAATCTGCGGATCGCCGGCAAGCGTGGTTTCGATCAGCCGCGCGAGTTCGACCCAGTCGCGCGGTCCGATCGACGTGCTGCCAAGACGGCGGAAACTCGCCGCTTCACACGCGAGATGCGGCGCTAAATCGCCCATTCTGGCGAGCAGATCCTCGACCGGCAGCACGATGCCGCTTTCCGAATACTCGATCCAGTCGAACGGTCCACGCGCGTGCATCGCAAACGTACCGCCCGTGCCGATCACCGCGATTTTCGGGCGCGCGCAATCCGCCGGGCCGCTCATGCGCCGCTCCCGACACGCACGAACACCTTGCCCGTCTCGACGCGCACGTCGTGCGCCGCTGCGTCGCGCGTGAGCGGCGCGCACATCGCGCGTCCGTTGCGCACGTCAAAGAGCCCCGCGTGCAGCGGACATTCGATCTCGTGTCCTTCGAGTTCGCCGTCGGACAGCAGCGCGTTGCCGTGCGTGCACATATCGTCGATCGCATGCACCGCGCCATCCACGAGAAAAAGGCCGATCCGCCGTCCGTCTATCGTCACGCCATGACACGCGCGTTCGGCGAACAGCGCCTCGAGCGCACCGACTTCATGCCACGGGGGCATGTCGTCCGCCGCCTGCATCACCGCGCTCATAGCGACGCCCTCCATACCATCGACATCGGCTCGTGCGCCTGCATCGCGCCGGTCAGATCCTGAACGCGCGTGATGCCACGCCGCACGCAGAAGCCGTTCAACTCGTCGATGATCGCGGGCATCACGCCGGGATTCACGAAATTCTCCGTGCCGACCTGGACCGCGGTACAGCCGGCCAGCAGATATTCGATGGCATCCGACGCGCTGGCGATCCCGCCGCAGCCGATCACTGGAATCTTCACGGCCTGTGCGCACTGGTAAGCCATGCGCAAAAGCACAGGCTTCGTCGCGCGCCCGGTGATACCACCCATCAGATTCGCGACTTTCGGGCGGAACGTTTCCGTGTCGATCGCCATTGCCAGCATCGCATTACCCATGACGATGGCTTCGGCGCCTGCCTCTTCGGCCGCCTTTGCGACTTCGACGACATTGCCCGCATTCGGCGTCATCTTTGCCCATACCGGCAGCCCGCTGCGCTCGCGCATCGCGCGCACCACATCGTGCGTCGCCTGCGCGTCCATGCCGAACGCCTTGCCGTCGGCCTTCAGATTCGGGCACGACACGTTCGCTTCGATTGCCGCGATTTCCGGCACGGCGAGTTTTGCTGCGAGCGCGCCGAAGTCGTCGACGCTATCGGCAGAAATGCTGGCGATGAGCGGCGGCAGATACCGGCTGTAAAACGGCACGGTTTCCCGCAAATAGTAGTCGCTGCCCCGGCTCGGAATGCCGATCGAAAAAAGCGTTGCGTCGCGAAACTCGGCGACGCGCGGCGGCGGATTGCCTTCTCGCACGTCGTCCGTGATCGTCTTGGTGACGATCGCGCCGAGGCGATTCAGGTCGAACACGCGCGCAAAGCCGTCGGCGAAAGTACCCGAACCCGGCATCACGGGATTGGCGAGCGTCACGCTGCCAATCGTCACGCTGAGATCTACCATGACACGGTCTCCTTCAATCCAAACACGGGTCCATCCCAACAGACGCGGCGATAGGTCAGTTCGTCCGACGTGTCGGTTTTACGGAACGGTCGCACGCACGCATAGCACGCGCCGAGCGCGCAACCCATGTGCTGTTCGAGCGCGATCTGGCCGGCTATGCCGTGCGTGTTGGCGAAACGCTGCAGCAGCATCAGCAACCGGTTCGAGCCGCAGGTCGTAACGAAATCGAACGGCGTCTCCGCATGGATGCGTTCGAGCAGCATGTCGACGTGAGTCACATTGCTGGTGTTCTCCGCGTCTGTCACGGCGATCACGTCCGCGCCCGCGTCGCGCAGATAATCCGCCGACATCACCAGCGACGGATCGCGCGCGCTCAGCACCGCCGTCACTTTTGCGCCGCGCGTAACCGCGAAGCGCGCGAGCGGCGCGAGCGTCGCAAGTCCAACGCCGCGCGCGAGCAGGAGCACGTGGCGTGCACCGTCCGGCACATCGAAGCCGCGGCCGACCGGGCCCACCGCGTCGAGCGTATCGCCGGGTTCGAGCATCGCGAGTCCGCGCGTGCCCGCGCCCTGCACCTTGTATAGAAACTCCACACATGCGTGGTCGCGATCGACACGGTACACACTCATCGGACGCCGCAGGAATGGCATCGCGCCATGCGCGGCCGGACAATGCAGATGAAAAAACTGCCCCGGCCGCGCAGCGAGCGCGGTGGGCGATGCCTCGACGATCAGATGCCGGTACTCGGCGTTCACCCAGCGATTGCTGACTACGCGGCACGCATTCTGCGCGACTGGAAACGCGAGCTCACGCTCCGCTGCGCATGCGGGCACGCAGCCGGCCTCGTCATCGCGGCATTGCGCAGGATCGCTCAACGCGAGCGACGATTCGACTTCTTTCATTCGGACTCCAGGAGATGAGTGCGGCCACGAATCGCATCGAGGCCAGCGAAGTCGGCGGCGAACGGCAGCGGCTGCACGCCCGTCTCGACCATGTGCAACTGTTCGAAGCACATATGACTGATGCGCCACGCGCCGTCACTGCCGCGCGCGTACTGTTCGGCGGTGATCGCCGCGAGCAGCACGCCACGGCCGCTGTCGTCGAGCAGCGCGATCTGCCACAGGCGCCATGTCGCTTCGGCGCGATCCGCATCGATCACGTCGATTCGCTCGCCCGTGTAGTAATGCAAGGCAAACCGCCACGGCGAGCGGCGGAACCACTGCTCGATCGCCGCGCGGCCGACCAGGTCCGAACCGAAACCGTCGCCGCCTTGCCACACGGCGTCCTCGGTGAAGCATTCGGCCTGTTGCCGCGCAACGTCATGCATCACCGGGTCGGGCTGGAGCGCATAGCAGCGCGTGTATTTCTGGTCGGCCAGCGCGGCATACTGTGCTTTCAGCCGGCGGATCGCGTCGATCGCTTCGAGCCGCGCGACGCGTTGTTCCAGCAACGCGTTCATCGCGCCACCTCCTTGAGCGGGACGGCGGCATCGGCGAGACGCGCGCGATCGACCGGCGTTTTCGCTTCGATCAGCGCTTCGAGCGCGCGCCGGTTGCGGCCGCAATCGATCAGCACCGCGCCGCTCACGTAATCGCCGTCGAGCGCGACGAGCGTCGCCGGTCCCGCGCCGATATCGCCGCGCGTAACGAATCTGTGGTTCGCTTCGGGACGGCCGATCACCTGAATGTTGAAACCGAACTGATCGGTCCACATCCACGGCGTTTCGTTGAACGGCTCGACACGGCCGCAGATGAATCCGGCGACCGCGCGCGCCTGGTTTTCGGCATTGCGCCACGTCTCCTGACGCAGCATCCGTCCGAAACGGCCATTGTATGCAACCGCGATGTCGCCGGCCGCATAGCACCACGGCGCGACCGGACTGCGGCAGCACGCATCGACCACGATGCCGTCGACACTCGCGATCGACGTGCCTTCGAGAAAATCCACCGAACACTCGATGCCCGCCGCAACCAGCACGAGATCGCAGGTATGCGCGCCGCTCACGCCATCTACGTGCACGGCAAAACGGCGCGCGGCGGTGCGCTCGATGTGCGTTACGGCGACCCCCGTTTCGATCGTCACACCGTGCGCGCGATGCACGCCGGCGAGCCAGTCGCTCACGGGCGGCGGCAGGATGCGCGCCATCGGCCGCGCGGCCGTTTCGAGCACCGTCGCGTGCTTGCCGAGTTTCGCGGCGGCCGCTGCCACCTCCATGCCGATCACGCCGGCGCCGATGATCACGATGTCGCGCGCCCCGGCGAGCGCCTCGCGCAGCGCGAGGCAATCATCAATTGTGCGCAGACTGTGCACGCCCGGCTGATCGATACCGTCGATGCGCGGCATGCGCGCTTTACCGCCCGTCGCCACCACCAGTGTGTCAAAGTCCACACGCGTCGAATTGGCGTCGTCGAGTTCGATGGCACGATGCTCACCGAGCGGATCGGCGAATACCCGGCGCGCACGGGCACGATAACGGCGCGTCGGCGTCGCGCACGCCGACGTTTGCGTGTTGTCCTCCCAGAACCCGGCGGGCGCGAGCGTCAGATCAGCGGGCGTCTTTTCGCCGAGCAGCAATTCTTTCGACAGCGCGGGCCGTTCGTACGGCGCATGCGCTTCGTCGCCGATCAACGCAATCTCGCCGCGATGGCCGAGCGCACGCAGATGCTGTGCGACGCGCCCGCCCGCATGTCCCGCACCCACGATCGCAATGCGCGCGTCGCGCGGCGCGCCGAGTGAGGCGTCGCTCATTGCGCGTCCTCCCGCACTTTCGCGACGACCACGCGATACAGCGTCGCGCGCGGCGTGCGGGCGACATAGCGGCGCGCCATGCCGGCCGGTATCACGATCACCTGACCCGCTTCGAGCGTGTAGCGTTCGTCGTCGGCTTCGACGTCGAGCCGGCCTGCCAGCACCGCGCCGATCTCCTCGCCGGGACCGGGTGCTTCAAACGCGAGTGCCGCTGCGTCGCGCAGTTCGTGCACGCTCACGTCGAGCGTGCGCCCCGTCATCCCATTCAGACGTTCGGCCGCGGGCAGACGCTGGAACCCGGCGCTCACGACTTCGCTCCATCGCCGTCGCGACCGGCGAGCGGGTAATACGCCTGGGTGCCTGACTTGCCGTATTCCCGGCGCGGCGGACTCACGACGTTCAACCGCATGCTGACGCCTTCGCTGCCGAAACGGTTCCTGCCGTAGTGGCTCAAGCCGGCCGGAATCACGACCGCATCACCCGCGTCCATGCGCACGTCGGCGCCCGGCTGCGCCGGATCGTCGGTGTAGATCGTGCAGCTGCCGAGCAGTTGCAGCGAGGCCTCCTCGCCGTGGCTATGCGCCTTGGCCGGCAATTCGCTGCCCGCCTTCTCGACGAATTTGACGACTGCGACACTCATCGACTCGCCTGCCAGCGACTTCATATAGAGGCCGTCTTGCACGACTTCGGTGAGCGCGTCGTCGATGGTGAAAACCTGGCATCGGGGCATCGTCGTTCTCCTTGTCATCACAGCGGCGGGCGCATCACGAAGGTTTCGCTCGCGACGAAGCGGCGTGGATCGTATCCGTCGATCACCGCCTGTTGCCCATAGAATTCGAGCGCCGGCGCGATTTCGGCAAGCGACAGCAGCATCTGCATCAGCACTGCGCAGTCGGGCGGAAGCGCGTCGAGCGCGAAACCGTTCAGATATGCAACGATGTCGTCGACGCGCGGCAGGATCGCGTCGCCGAACGCCTTGATCTCGTCCATCGACGCAGCATGGCGCTGCATGTTGCGCTTCGTCTCCGTGTCGAGCGCCCACACCGGCGCGAACGGCGCGAGATCGGCGAATACGTCCGGCAGCGTGGGCAAGCTCGTCGGCGCCGCGTCGGCGCGCGAGCTGCGCGAAATGGGCATGGCGATGACCTGGGTCTGCATGATTCGCTTCCTGGATGAAATCAGTTGGCCGCGGCGACGATCCGCTCGACGACGTGATAGTTGTGGCGCACCAGCAGTTCGTTGTCCTGCAGCACCATGTGCGATTTGGCGCCGGTCTCGGCGGCGCGCTGCGTGCGCTCGAGCGTACTCAGGTCTTCGAGCAGCACGTCGCGCAGCGCGACCTTCATGTATTCGAGGAAGAAGCGGCCGCCCGCGCCATTCATTTCCGGGTAATAGACTCGCGCCTCGAAAAACGTCCTGTTATGCGAGATCGGGCGAAAGTTGTAGGCCTGGCAATAGTTCGGCCGCAACGATAAATAGAAGTCCGGAAAAACTACGTTGATGTCGAACAGCCAGTTCGGGCTTCCGGTCCAGTTGACGCCTGCCGGCAAGGCGTCGAGGGGAAACGCGTGCTTCGTGTTGCCCATGCCGTTGCGCAGCGCCGCGGCCGCAATGGGCCGCGTGGTCGCGGTCAACGCGGCTTTCGCCGCGTCGCCGCCCGAAGTCAGCGCCTTCGGATTGCCATACACCGACTTCTGGTTTCCCGCGAGCGACAGACGCCGATGAAACTCGCCGCACAGCGCGTCGAGCGGCGGCATGCTGCCGCCGTCGCTCTTGTCGATCGCGTCAGCAATCGAATGGCCATGCACGTACGCCACGTGATACGCCTCCTGGAACGCATCGAGCGCGAGCTTCCAGTTGCAGTTGACGACCGTGCTCCATTCGAAGCCGACTGTCAGTTTGTCGAATGGATAGCCTTCGATACTGCCGAACATCGGCTTCATGAAACCAGCCAGCGACAGCGCCGGGTTGGGGTCCATATTGACGAAGATGAAGCCTTGCCAGACGTCGCAAGCCACGCGGGTGAGACCGTGCTGCGACTTGTCGAGATCGAAGAAGCACTGCTCCTCGGGCACCCCTGTGAGATTGCCGTCGAGATCGTAGGCCCAGCCGTGAAACTTGCAGAAAAACTTGCGCGCGCTGCCACAGCTTTCATACGCGATCTCGTTCAATCGATGCGAGCACACGTTGTGCATCGCTCGGATCTCGCCTTGCCTGTTACGCACGACGATTATCGAGGTATCGCAGGCGGCGAGTTCCTTCACGAAGTAATCGCCCGGTTTCGGAATTTCCTCAACACGCCCCACGTGGATCCACGTTTTCTTGAAGATCGCCTCTTTTTCGCGTGCGAAATATTCAGGGGATACGTAGGGCTCGACTGGAATCGGACCGGTGCCCATCTCGGGATAGCGGGCGGTCAGGCCCTCGCCGGGGTTCATGCCTTCCATCTTCATTCTCTCCGTTGCGGGGCCTGATGCAGGCCTCGTTCAGCGACGCGCAGCATCCGCGCTCATCGTTTAAATACTGAATGTCATTCTTTTTTAAAAAAATAGCTGTGTCAACAGATTTTGATTGCCGATGAAAACGGAATGGCCCCTGCCTTAGGTACGGCGGGCGTTTCAGCCAAAGATGACGAGAATGTTGGGAAATTACGCGGAAACGTGCGCCACGGCGCGCCGCGGAAGGTTCAAATCCGCTCTGTCTGGCGTTGTCGTTGGCGGGACGGTCGCGCCACGGTATGATGACGTACCTTTCAATAGCAAATACCGTTAGCTAAAACACCGTGCCTCAAGTCAAAAAACCCGAGATGCGCAACGCGATCGTAGCCGGCGCGTTCGATCTGTTCTGCCGCAAGGGCTACACGACGACGACCATGACCGAGATTGCCCGTTCTTCTGGAACGACGGTCGCTAATCTCTACGTCTATTTCGATTCAAAGCTGCTGATCCTTTACGAGATCTACGAGCCCTGGCTCATGCGCGAACTCGAAAAGCTCAAACACGCGGTGAAGATGGCGCGAACCCCACGCACGAAGTTGCGCCGAATCTTCACTGGAATCTGGAATGACATCCCGGCCGCGGACCATTCGTTCGCAAACTCGCTGATCGAAGCGCTCGCGAGCGCGCCCGAGAAAATGGGGAAACCGAATTCACTTCTTGCCCGGGTGGAAGCAGTCATTTCTGCATTGATCCGTGAGACGTTGCCGGAGGAAAGGCAAACTATCGTGCGTGACGATCTCCTCGCCCACGTTGTCTGGATGGCGTTCGACGGCTTTGTTATCAACCATCGGATTGGTGACCTGAGAGATATGGACGCCATTGCGGAATTGATGGTGAAGTTGCTCTTCGGCGAATAGGTAACGCCAACACATCGTTAGCTACAGCATGTGTTGGCGTTGACAGTTGAGCTAGCGTTATTCACGGTAGCGTTAGTCAGTTCTGCAACCCTGTCAGCCGTTCTGGAAAGAATCGCGATACTCGGGCGCGGCGTCTGCACGCGTGTTCAGTTCGAACATCACACCACCCGGTGCCCGACAGAAAAAGCGTGAACCGCGGCCATTGTTGAAAACTTCCGTCTCCATTTCTACGCCATCCGCCTTGAAGCGTTCATATAATTCCCGCACGGCTTTCAGGCTCGGGAGTTCGAACCCAGCATGGAACGCCCGGGGCCAAGCCGGAACATCGTTACTGGCATGGTCGATCACCACGTCGAAACCGGGGCGCTTAAGTATGTAGGACTTCTCCCAGACGCCCGACACGGTGAAGCCGAGGTATTGTTCAAAGAACTGCGCGGTAGCAGCCGTGTCTGCCGAGGGAAAGCTCAGGTGGTTGAGCTTCATGTTGCTGATCAGATCATTCATCGTCGGTCTCTCTTCAAATAACTGTGGGCACCTCTGCCCGACGACGTCAGAATATAAGTAAAAGCTCGCATTCAACAACTCGCATTGCGATCGCCTGATCGTGCGCCGCGAGTTCCCCGTGTGGTGTGCGAGACGGGCCGGGAGGCACGATCGTGCCGCGCCGATTGCTCACATTCCGCCCGCTCGCGCCGAATGCTTGCCGCGCCTCGCGACCCTCGACAGATAGCCGAAAGCGGCCGCGCGCACGCGATGTTCCAGGCTTTCAAGGTCGCGCTCCCCGCGCTCGCCTGCTGCGTCCGTCAGGCCCTGGACGATCGCGAGCAGATCGGCTGCGGCCACTTCAGGATGCTCGAATCGCGGTGCCACACGCCTGACGATCGCCACGACCAACGCGTCGAACTCCACTTTCTCGACCTCGCCACGCAATGCAGGGCTGCTCTCCTGCACGTCGAGTAGCTTCGCCAGCATAGGTCGTTGTAGCTGCTGGCGCACCGATGCGCCAATCAGATACTCGAGCGCGGCTTTACCGCTCCGTTGAGTCAGCGCGGCTGCTGCATCGTCGTAGAACCGCCTGGTTTCTCGCTGGATAAGCGCGACCGTCAGCGCATCCTTGCCAGGAAAGTATTGGTATAGCGAGCCGATGCTGACGCCCGCGCGCCGGGCTATCGCGTTCGTATTGAACCCTTCGAGCCCCTCGGCTTCCAGAACCTGAGCAGCCGCCTCGATGATCGATTCCACTGTTTCCTCGGCGCGCGCCTGGCTCGGCGTCTTGCGCAGGCGAGTGATGCTCGGGCGTGAAGAGTGAGTCATGTGTGCTCCGTCGTTGCGGATTGCCGCATGGGTGGAAGTGTGCGCCGTTCTTATCTGGCCACGGCTTTTCAGCATACAGGCAGGAGGTGCAACTCGCATGTCCAGGCTGGCCGATCAGGTGCATTGGCGATAGCGCGTCTTGACGCGTACCAAACCACACATTTGTTAAACAGCATCGGGATATAGCGATCCAATGATGCCTGCCGCTCGCGCCAATCCCCGCATTGAGAATTATGCAGCGTGCATATCCGCCCCGGTGCACACAGTCAATGACGCTCGGGCGCGCATGGTTCATTTTGGAAGGAGTGACAGGCGGTCGCCCTGGTAGAGGATCTGGTCACAGGCTCTGCCTGTACGAGTTCCGATCCGACCAGCCACACCCACCTCTATGAGCGGCGAGCCGACATGGCGAAGCAATCGCCGATCGCTCGACAGTGCGTGCTTTGCAAAAATATCGAGACAACAGATAAGTAGTCCCGACGCATCGCGGCAACCACGGAATAGCGAAAGACCTGACCGCAGTTTTGGTGGACTCGATGGGCGGTATCGAGCGCGCGCCGAGTTTCGACCCGGTGCAGTACCGCCAATACTTCAGGGGCTTTAATCTCCGCGATTGCCCGGCCACCCAGCCAAGGGAACACGTCCTTCTGAGGCGGGCAATGATCTTGTCGGCGCGGGTCTTTGCCCATCCCGGCGCATGCCTCGCAAACCACTCACGGGCAACGGCTTCGAAGCTGTTTGCGGCGCGCTCCACCGTTGCTGCTTTCTGCACCTTGCGCTCAATGCCCGGATCGACGCCATTGGCCAACAGCCTACGAGCCTCATCGCGACATGCACGCGCTTCTTTCATGTTCACATCTGGATAGACGCCCAGCGCCAGCCGCTTTTCCTTGCCTGCAAATCGGTATTAGAACCGCCAGTACTTTCCGCCTGCCGGAGAGACTCCAAGTACATGCCCGAGCCGTCAGTAAGACGGTAGGCCTTTTCGCGCGGGCGCGCGCTGCGAACCTCGACATCAGTGAGGGGCATTCAAAACTTCGTGGGGGCATCAGCCTATGGGGCATCTAACGTGCCCCCGAATGTGCCCCCTCATGCCCCGAGACGTCAATGAATGTAGCCAGACTTCGCCGGACGTAAAAAACCCCGCGAGCCTTTCGGCTGCGGGATTTTCGGACAATCTCGGACGACTTCGGATGTGATCGTGGTGGAGAGGAGGAGGATCGAACTCCCGACCTTCGCATTGCGAACGCGACGCTCTCCCAGCTGAGCTACCCCCCCAACATCCAAGCAATTCTAGCACAGGCATTTTCCATTTTGCCAAGCCCCAAAAGGCAGCAAAAAGCGGCACCAAACCTCACCTCGACGCCCCACCCGCAAGCACCCAATCCACCACCGTGCGGATATCCGCATCGCTCATCGTCTGATGCGCCGGCATTGGAATCATGCCCCACACGCCGGAGCCGCCCTCTTTCACCTTGCGCGCCAACTTCGCCTGCGCTTGCGCGTCACCCTTGTACTTCGCGGCGATCTGCTGGAACGACGGACCGACCAGCTTGCGGTCCACCGCATGACATCCCATGCACGCGTTCGCGTTGGCGACCAGTTGCCCGCGCGGCGTATCCGCAGCTCGCGCAGCCGATACGCCCAAACCCGTCAGCACACCACCCATCAGCACGCTCACCGCAACAGCAACTTCGCGCATCATGGCGTCGTCGCCTTCGGATTACCCGGATGTACCGAATTCGAATTGCTGACCGGCGCCGGCGCCTGCTGCTCCAGCGGCCGCGAACTCACCGACGAATCAGGAATAGCGCCGACAGTCGCCGCGCTCGCGTCCGGTTGCGATGCCGCTATGGGCGCCGTCCCCGCCGCAGCGGCGGCTGCCACGGCTTCCTGCGGCTGGATGTACTGGAACACCTTCACCACCTGCACCACGCCCGGCACGCGGCTCGCGACATCCGCGCCGCGATTGCCTTCGTCCATCGTTACGAGGCCCATCAGATACACCGAGCCCCGCTCGGCCACGACCTTGAAGTTGTTCGCCGAAATGTTCTTCTCGGCGATCAATGCGGTCTTCACACGCGTCTCGAGGTAAGTGTCATTCGTGCGCGACGAAAACGAGCTCGCCGGCATGATCGCCAGTTCGTTGACGATCGTGCTGACGTTGTTCAAACCACGCACGATGGTCTCCGCGCGCTGCTTCGACACATCCCCCGCTACTTCGCCCGTCAGCAGTACGCGGCGATTGAACACCGTCACGTTCACGTGCGCGTTGTCGGGCAGGTTCTGGCTGATCTGCGAAAGCGCCTTCACCTGCAACTCACGATCTTCGGTCTGCGCGCCGAGCGTGCGCCGGTCGGTCGCCACCAGCGCGCCGCCGCCCGCCGCGCCGGCAACGGCGAGAAAGCAGCCCTGCAATGTTGCGGACAGCCCCGCCGCGAACCCAACCACCAGCACGGTTCTCACCAGTGTCTTCTTGACGCGGAATACGCTCATCAACTAGCTCTCCTTCGGAATCGGTCTCAGTCTTCGCCCAGCAACATGGCATCGATGCCGTCGCACAGACAATGGATAGTCAGCAAATGCACTTCCTGGATACGCGCGGTGCGATCCGACGGCACGCACACGTGAATATCGGTATCGCTCAATACGTCCTGCATGCGTCCGCCGCCCTTGCCGGTCAGCGCGACCGCGATCATTTCGCGCTCGTGCGCGGCCTCGATCGCGGCGAGCACGTTGGCGGAATTGCCGGACGTGGTGATCGCCAGCAGCACGTCACCCGGCTGGCCGAGTGCCCAGACCTGCTTCGAAAAAATCTGTTCGAACGAATAGTCGTTGGCGATGGCGGTCAATACCGACGTGTCGGTGCTCAGCGCAATCGCCGGCAAGCCCGGCCGCTCGCGCTCGAAGCGGCCGATCAGTTCGGCCGCGAAGTGTTGCGCGTCGGCCGCCGATCCGCCGTTGCCGCACGCAAGAATGCGATTGCCGTTGGCCAGCGCGGCGAACATCGTGTCGATCGCAGCGGCGATCGGCATCGACAGGGTTTCGAGTGCTTCGAGTTTGACTGCCGCGCTGTCGCGGAAGTGTTGTTGAATGCGTTCGACTGACATCGAGTCTCTATCTTCTACCGCGAGTGGACCGCAATGCGCGGCCGTGTTGTGAAGTCGTATTGCGAACTCGTGCCGCTCCGTTGAAGCTGACCGGCAACGCAGTGCATGTGCGCAAAACCATCACGAATTGCGCCGCTTCCTGCGTTGTCGACGTTATCCCGTGGCCTGCACGCGAGCGCAAGTTTATCGCACTCACGCGCGTTCTCCGCGCATGGCGTCAGACTTCGTCGGCACGAAACGCATCGCGCAACCACACGAGCCGCCCGGCTTCGAACGCGATCACGTCGAACCGGCAAGCGGGCTGATCGCGCGACTGCGAGCTACGGGTCGCCAGATAATGCTGCGCGGCACGCACGATGCGCTGTTTCTTCCGCCAACCGATACTCGCCGCCGCGCCGCCGTACCGGCGCTGCGCGCGCGCCCGCACTTCGACGAACACCAGCGCGCCGTCACGCTCGCGCATCACGAGATCGATCTCGCCGCCGCGGCACGCCACATTGCGCGCGACGAACCGCAAACGCTGCCGCTGCAAAAATTCCTGCGCGCGCGCCTCGAAGGCCGCGCCGACGAGTTTGGACCCAACGGGCGCCGAAAAGTTGTGCGGCGTGCCGAATGCGCCGATCGACGCTACCGCGCGCACCGTCTGCCGGTCGCCAAGGTCGCCTGGGTCGCCCGGCACCGCGTGGCACAATGGCGGCCTCGTTCCGTCTGTTTGCGTCTTCTGCCTCATGACACCTCTCTCCGAACTCGCGCAAGGGCAGCAATATCCGACCGCCGCGCTATATGTGGTGGCCACGCCGATCGGCAACATTGCCGACGTCACGCTGCGCGCGCTGCATGTGCTCGGACTGGTGGACCGCATCGCAGCTGAAGACACCCGCAACACGGGCCAACTGCTCGCGCGCTACGGCATCTCGAAGCCGCTCGTCGCGGTGCATCAGCACAACGAGCGGGCTGCGGCGCTACGCCTGATCGAGCATCTGCAAGCGGGCGAGCGTGTGGCCTACGTCTCCGATGCGGGCACACCCGGCATCTCGGACCCCGGCGCGAAGCTCGTCGACGCGGTCCGTGAAGCCGGCTTTCCCGTCATTCCGTTGCCCGGCGCAAGCGCCCTCGCGACCGCGTTGAGTGCGGCCGGCGACTGGGTCGCGACGTTCTCGTTCCTCGGCTTCCTGCCGCCGAGAGCAAAGGCGCGCGCCGCGACGCTGCAGTCGCTCGCGAACCACCCTCACGCAATGGTGTTCTACGAAGCGCCGCACCGGATCGTCGAAACGGTGCAGGCGCTGGCGGACGCATTCGGCGGCGAGCGCAAGCTGCTCGTCGCACGGGAATTGACGAAGTTACACGAAGCGCTGCATCGCGGCACCCTGGCCGAAGGGCCAGCATGGCTCGCTGCCGATCCGAACCGGCAGCGCGGCGAATTCGTGCTGGTAGTGGAAGGCGCGCAACCGGAAACCGCCGGCGAACACGATCACGACGCGCTACTGGGGATTCTGCTGGAAGAGTTGACGGTGAGCAGCGCGGCCAAAGTAGCGGCGGCTATCACCGGAGCGTCGCGCAACGCGCTGTACGCACGCGCGCTGGCGCTGAAGAAAGACGAAGAATAAAGCTGACAGGCAAACAACAAGGGCCGCGCGATGCGGCCCTGCGTTTTCTGCGGACACGATGCGAGCGCCCACCATCCTCCACGGCACCGCGAAGCGCACACGTGAAGCGCGCCCGCCGCCGCTACATCACTTCTCGGCGCTCGAATCCGAGTTCGATGCCAGCATTTCGTCACGAGCAGCACGTGCTTCCTGCTGCGTCAGACCTTCGATCTGGACCCGCGCCGTACCGGCGTGACGCATGTCGAGCACGGCGGCGGCGGCCATCGACAGATCGATCACCCGGCCGCGCGCATACGGGCCGCGGTCGTTGATGCGCACGACTACCGAGCGCGACGTGGCCGGATTCGTCACGCGCACATAGGAGCCGAGCGGCAACGTACGATGTGCCGCAGTCAGCGCGTGCATGTCGTAGCGTTCGCCGTTGGCGGTACGGCGGCCATGAAAGCCGCGGCCGTACCACGAAGCGCGCCCCGTCTGATGAAAGTCCGAAACGCCGGAACCCTCATCCGTGAGAGGCTTTGCATCGGCCAACGCAGAGCCTTGGGTGGTCACGTCGGAGGCCGGCGCGCTACCGAAAGCTTGCGGTCCGAAGGAGCCCGCCTGCGTATTTTTTGTGCTCTGCGGCACGCCGCTGTCCGACGTGTTGCCGGCGCCCGGAGGCGTTGCGCAACCCGCCAGCACAAAAAAGGCAAAAAGAGTCCCCAGACCACGGGATAACCGAGTTTTCATAAGACGTGCAATCACATTGTCGAGCCGCATCACGCGAAAGTTGAGCGTGTTGCCTGCGACTCCGGCGGCAATGGACGACAACGCGCCACGCAGATGAGCGCAGTACGTCAAAGCCCGGATGCGGCTCACTTAGCCGCTACCGCACGGTTAATTTTCACGTCTGGCGCAACCTGTCCCCGGCAGCCTGACCAGACCCCACATGCCGCCATCGAACGTGGCAAACACGTTCTTGCGCGCGAAACTCAGCGTGCAGGAACGGCGGCGTAGGCCCCACCCAGCGTCACGGCATTTAATCCGTAGCAGGCGCGTGGCGCCTGGCTGGGCAAGACGTGTGCATCGAATGCATCGATACCTGATGGCTGTCCATAAGTGCGACAGCCCATACTTGAGTGGCGATCCGCGTGCCCATTTTTGATGGGGACGCATCGCCTTGTGGCAGCACAGTTCCCTGTGCATGGAGAGCATTATACCTAAAACAGAATTTCGGGATGACAACCGACTGAAAACCTTGATGAATTTTCACTCCTGCTGCAAAAATGGGCAGAGGAAAGCCCGCTGCGACGAGGCTACAGCAGCTCGGCGGGTATGGACGAGAGGCCGGTACAATCAACGTTTTTCCAGCGGCGCGCTCATCCATGAAAGTCACCTTGATCCCCGTCACGCCGTTCCAGCAGAACAGCTCGCTGCTCGTTTGCGAGGCAACCGGGCGCGCGGCCGTCGTCGACCCGGGCGGCGATCTCGACATCATCCAGGGCGAAATCTCGAGGCAGAACGTGAGCGTCGAAAAAGTTTTCCTGACGCACGGGCACATCGACCACTGCGCCGGCGCGAAGACGCTGGCCTCGCACTATGGCGTGCCGATCGAAGGTCCGCATCCCGACGAACGCTTCTGGCTCGACAAGCTGCCCGATCAAAGCACGCGCTTCGGCTTTCCCGCCGCCGAAGCGTTCGAACCGGACCGTTGGTTGCAGAACGGCGAAGCCGTGCACTTCGGCGACGAAATCCTCGAGGTCTATCACTGTCCGGGCCACACGCCGGGCCATGTGGTGTTCTTCAGCCGCGCGCATCGGCTAGCGCTGGTGGGCGACGTGCTGTTCGCCGGCTCGATTGGGCGCACGGATTTTCCGCGCGGCAATCATGCGGATCTGGTGCGCTCGATCCGCGAAAAACTTTGGCCGCTCGGCGACGACGTCACTTTCGTCCCGGGCCACGGCCCAACTTCCACGTTCGGCGCCGAACGCCGCACCAATCCGTATGTCGCCGATGGAGTCGAGGCATGAGTAGCGAAATCTACGTGAGCACCGATGTCGAAGCGGACGGCCCGATTCCCGGTCCGCATTCCATGCTCAGTTTCGCCTCCGCGGCCTACACCGAAGACAAGCGGTTGATCGCAACCTTCTCGGCGAATCTCGAACTGCTCGAGGGAGCGAGGCCGCATCCCGTGCAGGAAGCGTGGTGGAAGACCCAGCCCGAAGCATGGGAAGCCTGCCGCAAGGATTTGCAGACGCCCGTGACCGCGTTGACGGCGTACGTCGACTGGATCGAAGCGTTGCCGGGCAAGCCGGTGTTCGTGGCGATGCCGGCGGGCTTCGACTTCACATACATGTTCTGGTACATGATGCGGTTTGTCGGCCGCTGTCCGTTTTCGTGGTCGGCGCTCGACATCAAGACGCTGGCCTTCGCCATGACCGGGCTGCCGTACCGCAAGAACATCAAGCCGCGCTTTCCGAAACACTGGTTCGACGAGCATCCGCATACGCATGTCGCGCTGGATGACGCGATCGAACAGGGCGCGCTTTTCTGCAATATGTTGAAGGATCTACGCGCCAGTCAGGCGATCACACTCGCGGCCGGTAAAGATGGGGACGGCACAGGACAAAACCCCGCTGAGGAACCGGCAAATTAGGTAATCTCCCTCGTCGAGGCCGTTTTACATTGCGTTTCGTTTTCGCCCCCTCTACCATGCGTTGATACGGCGACGCAAACGGAGGCGCAGTTGACACTCGATACGTTCTCTCAAAAAATCCTGCGCCTGCTGCAGCTCGACGCACGCCGCTCGGTGCAAGAGATTTCCGACCAGGTCGGCCTGTCGAGTACCCCATGCTGGCGGCGCATCAAGGACATGGAGCAATCGGGGGTGATCCAGCGCTATACGGCGCTGCTGGATCGGGAAAAGCTCGGGCTGCACGTATGCGCCCTCGCGCATATTCACCTGACGCGACACACCGAAGGCGGCGTGGAACAGTTCGAGCGGGAAATCGCCACCTGCCCGGAAGTCACCGAGTGCTACAGCACGACCGGGGAGTCCGACTACATCCTGAAGATCGTCGCGCCGGACATCAAGGCCTACGACACCTTCCTGCACGAACGCATCTTCAAGATTCCTGCCGTCGCGCAGGTTCGTACTAGCGTCGTGCTGCGCGAAATCAAATTCGATACGCAGTTGCCGTTGTGACGCGCTGATCGCTGACGTTTGTCGTTTGTCGCGCGCCGTGCAGCAGCATGCGCGCGCGACGCTGCCGTCAGGTGGCGCTGTGAGGTTCCGTAGCCTTCGTGTAGTCAACAGCCATGCTGGTCTTTGGCTCGATTGCCGAAGCGGTTTCGGCTGACGACGTGCCCAATTCCTGCAACACGTCCAGTCTGCGAGCCCTCAGACGCGCCCTGAGCGCGGCCAGGTCAATTCGCCCAAGCCGTTGCACGTCCCTTTCCGATACCCGCGACGACATATCCGGCAGCACCACCTCGACATCCAACCCCGTGCTCAGGTAGTGGATGTTGACCGCCGCCAACTTCATGCCGTGAGGCGCCAATGCGGCGTTCACCTCCGCGGTCACTCGCTCGCGAGTCGGCAAATCGACGGGCGGGTGCGCAACCGCGTCGTTCTCGGGATCGACATGAATCAACGCATCGAGCACGCGGCTATCCGTCAGCACGCGCAGACGCGCAGACTCGGCGATGTAGTGTCCCTCCGATACGGAAATCAGCGGATCGACCAGAATGTGCGCGTCGAGGAGCGCGAAATCGCCCATCTTGCGTGTACGCACTTCATGCACGTCGCGCACGCCGGGCGTGGAGAGCAGCAACGCGCGCATATTCGCGGTGGTGGCGTCGTCGAGCGCGCGGTCGGAAAGGTCTTGCAGCGCGTCCCAACCAAACATCCATCCCATGCGCGCCACCATGAAGCCGACGATGGCCGCGGCAATCGGATCGAGCAGGCGCACGCCGGCGAGGCTGCCGACAATACCGATTGCGACCACCAGCGACGACGCCGCGTCCGAGCGCGCATGCCAGGCATTGGCGATTAACATGGCCGAACGCGCACGTTGCGCTTCGCGCAGCATGTAGCGGAACAGACTCTCTTTGGAAATCAGAACCAGCACCGCAACCGCGA
Organism: Paraburkholderia dioscoreae; assembly: GCF_902459535.1. NCBI lineage: Bacteria > Pseudomonadati > Pseudomonadota > Betaproteobacteria > Burkholderiales > Burkholderiaceae > Paraburkholderia > Paraburkholderia dioscoreae. The sequence goes on along the minus strand of NZ_LR699553.1, from coordinate 205,141 downwards.
GCGCACTCATATGCACGGCCGGAATGTTTTGCAGATCGGCGAGGCGCGTTCCGGCCCGCCACAACATACCGACGCCCACCGAGATCAGAAGCGCACCCAGAAATAACGACGCCACGGTTTCATAGCGACTATGCCCGTAATTGTGATCCGCGTCGGGCTTCGCCCCGCTGTGTCGATTGGCGATCAGCACGACAAAATCGGAAATGAGATCAGCGAGGGAATGGACGCCGTCGGCGACCAATGCCTGGGAGTGGGCAAACACGCCGATAACGATTTGCAGCGTCATCAACACGGCATTGAGCGCGATACTGACAAAAGTCGTTTTACGCGCAATGCGATGTTTTTCGGCGGACTGGGCAGCGGCGGCAGGCATGTTAGAAGCGGACTGAAAAGTTCAATGCGTGCATTCTACCCGGCGCATCCCGGCACGCGCCCGGGGCACATCAAAAATTCCTTTTTAAATCAGCTGCTTATCTAAACGAAAAGCATTCGCGTTCCACTTTCGTGGAGTATGCGCGACAAAATCGTGGCGTTTTGCCGCGGCAATAAAAAACCGCGCCCTCAACGGTACGCGGTTCTCTGTTGCAATGACAGACGCGATAAGAAAAGTGCATCTGATTGAAGCTATTCGTATTAACTGATGGGCAGAAGCATTACCCTCTGCTCAACGCATTTACTTCTGGATCAGAAACTTCTCGCGATCCAGACCTGCGATCCAGCGCGGCGGCTTACCGCGGCCAGACCATGTGCTGCCGCTATCCGGGTCGCGGTACTTCGGTGCGACACCTGCGCGCGGACGAGCGGCTTTAGCGCCCTTGGCGGCACGGCCGCCGCCGAGTTCGGTCAGTGAAATGCCGTAGTCGGCCATTTTCTGCTTGATCTCATTCAACACTTCCGCGTATTCGCGCGACTTTGCTTCTTCGATCTGCTTTTCGAGCTTCTCGCGCTGTGCGAGTAGTTCCTTGTAGGAAGACATAGGTTCCCTTGTGGTTTGGATAAATGACTGCCAGTCTGAAGCCAGCTTGCCCTTTGAAGGTGATCATGCCTCGGAATTTGATAGCGAGATTAACACAAAATAGAAAAACTACAAAAGCGCAGATGTTAAATTAATCTGAATTCGTTTCAAAAAATTTCCGGCCGCCTCCGTATCGCGCGGCTCCCTTTCAAATAGCTGATTTCAGATTTTGCTGAAAAACACAGTCGGCATCAATAATTACGAGATTATCTCTCAAAATATGAAAATTGAAGGTGCCATTTGCCGTCAACATCTCATGCCATGAAAGCTTGTACACGAACGGCCATAACATATCGCTACGGCCGTTTGTCGCGTAATTACGCATGAGTGTTTTCCCCAAAACAGCGCTAAAAGCGCTAATTAGCGTAGCGCTGCATGCAATCTTCGAGCGCCGCGCGCAGGTTCCCGGTATTGAGTTTCGCGTCGTCGAAGACAAAACGCCTTCGCATTCCGTTCACTTTCAGATCCGCGCCATATCGGTCGACTCCGAGTAGCTGAATTCCTTCGGCATGGCCGGTGAATTGGGCGATTAGCGCGTTCTCTTCATCGAAATCGAGTGGCGGCAATGGATCGAGTTCTGCGCCACCCAGCCATCCCATTGCTCCGAAACCGCCGATATAGCGCAGCCGTTCGAGCCGCATTGCCCAGAACGTGAAGTCGCCGAGTACCAGATAGCGCTCCGCGTCCGGGTGGTAGCGCAGATAGCGTTGCACGACCTCGGGCGTCGAGTCGACCGGTTCGAAGGTGCCGAGCAGCGTGACGCGCTGGCCGCTCAGCACGTCGCCGTCGGGGGCGTCGACTGCCAGAAAACCGGCGCGCGGGTCGGCGTGCAGGTTATGGGTATGCTCGGCCAGTCGGCTCACCAGGATCGTCGGACGATGTTGCGGATCCGGTGCGAACGGCAGCACGGACGGATAAGGAAAGCCTTCCGGCTGCCGCGCGTGAGTGGCGAGCGTGCCGACGGCGGCGGTGTGCAACAGATGCAGCGGGGCGTGAGCGGGAATGTTCAAGTGTGTGTTCCTTGACAGATCAGCGGCGAATCACAGAAAAGCGGCAAGCGCACTGCCCGAGGCAGATGCGCCCGAGTCCGGACCGGTCAAGCTGAGCTGAGCCGAACAACCGCAAATATGCGAATTCCGCCTTCCAGCATAAAACAGCATGCTTCGTTAGAATCGGAATTTCGCTTTCAACGCGCTTTCTCCCGCGTCCCCTCCGAGATCTCCGTGTCAGACCGCTCTTCCGAATACGCCGCCCTCCCCGCCGCTCACCGCGACCTGTCCGACACTGCGCGGCAGCGCGCCCGTATCGCCACGATGGCGGTGTTCTTCATCGCCGGCATGATGTACGCGTCGTGGGGGGTGCATGTGCCGACGGTGCGCGACCGTTTCCACCTGAACGCGGCGATGCTCTCCTTTGCGCTGCTGGCCGTAGCCGGTGGCTCGATCGGCGCGATGGCGGCCAATGCTTCATGGATCGCGCGGGTCGGCACGCGCCGCGCCTGCCTGACCGGCGGCCTCGTGATGGCGGTATGCGCGGCGCTGATCCTGGTCGTGCCGACGTACTGGCTGCTGCTGGTCGTGCTGGCCACCTTCGGCGCGGGCATGGCCACGCTGGATGTCGCGATGAACGCCGAGGCCAGCGCCGTCGAAAAAGCGCTCGGCAAGCCGATCATGTCGTCGTTGCACGGCATGTTCAGCGTCGGCGGGATGGCGGGCGCGGCGGTTGGCGGCGCGCTGCTGTCGCGCGGCATGGCACCGGCGGTCCACCTCGCGCTGGCCGCAGCGGTCAGCGCGCTCGTTCTGCTGGCCGCCTGTCCTTCCGTGCTGCCGCACGTGCCGCACGCCGATCATCCCGACTCCGCCACGCCGCGCGCCAACCGCTGGCGCTCGCCGGCGTTGTGGGCGCTCGGTGCGATGGCGCTGGTCGCGCTGATCGCGGAAGGCGCGATGTACGACTGGGCCACTGTCTATATGCGTGACGTCGTGCTGGCCTCGCCCGCGCTGGCGAGCGCCGCCTACGCGGCGTTCTCGGGCGGCATGGCGGCCGCGCGCTTCGCCGGCGACGCGGTGCGCGCCCGCTTCGGCGCTCCGCAACTGGTGATGGCAAGCGCCACGCTCGCCTGCGTCGGGATGGTCGGCGCGCTGTTGCTGCCGAATCCGGTCGCGGCGCTGATCGGTTTCACGATGATGGGCCTCGGTCTGGCGAACATGATGCCGGTGCTGTTCGCGGCGGCGGCGAGCGTCAAAGGGATTCACGCGGCGGAAGGACTGGCGCACGTTGCCGGCCTGGCGTACTTCGGGCTGCTGCTCGGGCCGGTGATCATTGGCGCGGTGACGCAGGTGAGCAGTTTGCCGATCGGGTTGTCAGTGGTCGCCATCTGTTCCGCGTTGATCGCGCTCGCGGGCCCGAAGGTGCTGCGGCGTTTGAAGATCTGACGCGCAAGCGCGCCGCTGCTGCGTCGAAGCACGCGAGGTCCGTGCGAAGCGTCCGCGCCTGACGTTACGTTACGTGCGGGCCGCGCACTGTTGTGTTCCGCGACACGTCGGTTCAAACGAGTTTCGCCAGCTTTCGCGCTCGCGTTGACAACACTATGATTTATATACGCTTATTCCATGCAACCGGCGTACGGATAAAAATGGCATAGGCCTTGCAGTTAGCTCCCCAAGCAAGTGATTTCCAAAACTACGGGGGAGCGGACCATGAATCGCAAATTCAAGCTGACGGCGATCGCCATGTGCGTCACGTCGATGATCATCCTGACAGGCTGCGGGAGCACGCTGACCAGGCCGGGCACGGGAAGCGGTGCGGGTGCAGGTTCGGGAGGCGGTTCGGGCGGCGGCACGCCGACGCCCACTCCAACACCGACGCCGACGCCCACTCCGACACCGACACCGACGCCCACTCCGACGCCAACACCCACTCCGACGCCGACACCCACCAGCGCCAACCCCATCGGCGTCGTCGTGCAAAACACTGGCAACGTGGTCACCGCCACCGGCCAAACCGTGTCCGCCGTCGGCAGCCAGATCGGACTCACGCCGATTCCGGGCGCGAATCCCGCGACCACCACGGCGCTCGGCAACGTGGTGTCGAATCTCGGCAACGGCGTGACCGCCGTCGGCACAGGCGTGGCGAACGGGCTCGGCCAGCTTGGCAATTCCACCGATCCACTCGGCACGACGCTCGGCAGCAGTGGCAACCTGGTCTACGACGCGGGCCAGGCCGTCAACAGCGCCGGTCAACTGGTGACGAGCCTCGGCAGCGGGCCCACCGCACCGCTGAGCCCATTGACCACGCCGCTCGGCAGCACGGTCTCGACGGTCGGCAACGCGGTCAGCGGCCTGGGCACCCAACTCGGTTCGCAGTTGACGAACGGCCCGATCCAGCAAGTCACGCAGACGGTCGCCACCGCGATCACGCCGATCACGAGCACGCTCGCGCAGACGACCCAAACCGTCGGCGACACGACGGGTCTCGGCGCACCGCTGAACGGTCTGCTTTCGACGATTGGTCACGGTCTCGACAGCGCCGGCGGCAAGCTCAGCGGCGCGACCGGTAATCCGATCGGCCAGAACCTCGGCAACGTCGTCACCAAGCTCGGCGACACGGTTACGTCCGCAGGCGGTCTGTTGACGGCGGGCGCCACGAGCAGCGGCAATCCGCTCGGCGGCATCACAGGCATTCTGAATCCGGGCAGCGGTGCAGGCACGGGCTCACCGCTTGCACCGTTGACCAGCATCCTCACCGCGCTGCCCGGTACCTTGAGCGGTGGCCTGGCGGGCGGAAGCGGTGCCGGCGGCCCGCTCGCACCGTTGACCAATGTCGTCAGCAGCTTGACCGGCGGCCTCGGCGGCCTTGGGGGCACGGGCTCGGGTAGTCCGCTTGCTCCGCTTAGCGGCGTCGTGAGTTCGGTCACTGGTGCCTTGAGCGGCGCGACGAACAGCAGCGGCAATCCGCTTGCGCCCGTGACCTCGGCCGTGTCGTCGCTGACGGGCGCGCTGGGCTCGGCCACAGGATCGGGTAGCGGCAGCAGCAATCCGCTTGCGCCGATCACCGGTCTGCTGACCACTGTCACCGGCGCCTTGAGCGGTGCGGCGACTTCAACAGGCGGCACGACCGGCGGCGGCCTGCTCGGCGGTCTCGGTGCTCTGGCAACAAAGAAGTGACGAACAAAGACAACGACAGCAAATAACGGCGCGAACAAACAAGCGTCGAAGGGGGCGGCGAGCCGGGCAACCGGCTCGTTGATTTTTTATCCGCGCTTTTCTCCGCGTTTCTTTCGTTTCTCTCCGCGCTTTTCTCCGCTTTGCGCCGATTCTGGCCGATTCGCGACGCTTCTCACACCAGCATCGCATCCGACCGCGACGCTTCAAAACAGCGCTCCATTCACCCGCGCGTCACAGTCCGTGATACGTATCGTAGCGACACGAGAAATCGTTACTGCGGAGAAAATTGGTAAACGTCATCGTCACCGATGCGTCGAGCCCTTCCACGTAATGCCACCAGCCGATCGGCAGAAACAGCAATTCGCCTGGCGCGAGCGTGCATTCGATCAATTGCGCTTGCCGCATCGACGGGAAACTGTCGTAGTCGATCGCACCGCCATCCACTCGCGAATAGCAATGCAGATGGTTCGCCATATGCGGCGTGTCGCACAGCGGCACAAGCTTGATCTGTTTGCGGCCGATCACCTGTGCCATGAAATTGTTGGTCAGGTCATGATGAAACGGCGTCTTTGTTCCAGCCGGTCCCATCCAGAAGAAACCAGTGTCGGGCGATACGGCATCCAGATATTCGTCGATTGGCGGCACATCGGACCATAACGCCGCGAGCGCCGCGCGATTGCGCGAGGTGTTATTGGCGGTCATATAAAAATCGTTTGTCGGGCCGCGCTGCTCGACGAGATCGACATAATCGGCAAAGCGCATCATGCGCCGGAGCTTGGGCTGATTGATTTCGTAATTCGCATCCGACTCGCGTCCGAACTGTACTTCCACTTCGCAATCGCCGCATTGTTCACGAAGATAGTCCCAATTCCATCGCGAACGCGCAGGCCAGAAGTCGAATGCGCCGGTGATAATGACCGGCCGGTTCTGAAAGTAGTACTGCTCAAAGAACACGTCGCGCGATAAACGTTCGCGCCGTTCGATCACACCGCTCGCCGCGCGCATGCGATTCAGTTCGCCATACACCGACAAAATCCACTCGCGCTTACGCAAACGATTGCGCAAGCGCGCTGCACCGTGAAAATAAGGACTCGCGAGCACCGCTTCGATTTCCCGTTTGACATCGGCCGCATCGAAACCGTGGCCCACCAGCGCGCGATGCAGTGCGGATGGCGGTGCGTCGAGCAGCAGATTCTCGGCAATCCAGCGGCGCCACGCGTCGTCGAACGAACGGGTCACAGTGGTCACGGCATTCTCTCCGAACATACGGATCGGCAAAAAGATCGGCAAAAGAAAAGGCACGCGAACCTCGCGGCGCGCGTGCCTTCTTAACCATGCGACCGAAGACAGACCAACGCTGCCCCAGGTCACGCGATTTTTACATCTTCACTACGTCGAGCAGCGTCTTCTTGCCTGCCTTGTAGTTGTACAGCGAGATCACGCCGTGCTGAAGGTCGCCCTTCGAGTCGAACGTGGTTTCACCGATCACACCCTTGTAGTCGGTGCTCGGCATTGCTGCCAGGATCTTGGCCGGATCGGTCGAGTTAGCACGCTTCATAGCGTCGACGATGATGTACACAGCGTCATACGTGAACGGAGCGTAGATCTGGATCGGCTGACCGAAACGCTTCTGATACTTGGCGAGGAACGCCGGGCCGCCAGCCATCTTTTCGAGCGCCATACCGGCTTCCGAGCAGACGATGTTGTCGGTTGCGTCGCCGGCCAGGTCCGACAGCTTGTCGGTACATACGCCGTCGCCTGCCAGCACCTTCGCGCGCAGGCCGAGCTGCTTGGCTTGCTTGGCGAACGGGCCGCCGGTGGCGTCCATGCCGCCGTACATGATCGCGTCCGGGTTTTCGCCCTTGATCTTCGTCAGAATCGCGCGGAAGTCGACAGCCTTGTCGTTCGTCGCGTCATGCGACATCACGTTCAGGCCCAGCGATTTCGCCGTCTTTTCGAATTCGTTTGCCAGACCCTGACCGTAAGCGGTCGAGTCGTCGACGATTGCGACGCTCTTCACTTTCAGACCCTTCGCTGCGTAGTTAGCCAGTGCCGGACCTTGTTGAGCGTCGGTCGCGACGACGCGGTACGTCGTCTTGAAACCTTGCTGCGTATAGGCCGGGTTCGTTGCCGACGGCGAGATCTGCACGATGCCGGCATCGCTATAGATCTTCGAAGCCGGGATCGACGTACCCGAGTTCAAGTGGCCGACCACGGCGACGACCTTGTCGTCGACCAGCTTCTGCGCGACTTGCGTTGCGGTGCGCGGGTCGGCCGCGTCGTCTTGTGCGTCCAGTTGCAGTGTGACCTTCTGGCCACCGATCGTCAGGCCCTTGGCGTTGATTTCTTCAACTGCCAGGCGCGCGCCGTTTTCGTTGTCTTTACCCAGGTGAGCGATACCGCCAGTCAGCGGCGCAACGTGACCGATCTTGACGACCGTGTCGGCTGCGGCCGTTGTTGCCAACGTCGCGAACAGCATCGCCGCAGCGCTGATCGGCAACAGCTTTTGAATCTTGATGTTCATGTAAGTCTCCAGTTTCGGTCCCAAAAACAACGTAATCGCCCTGTGCCCCCGCTTCCCCAACACGTGTCGCTCAGTCCCGTGGACGACCACGCCGGTTGCATCGTTCATGCACTTGGCCAGCACGCTCGCCGGACTGTTTGTGGCAGGCGGCAAACCGTACTTGCGCGCAAGTGTAGGCCATCAAATTAATTTGTGGGACTTTTTTGAGGAAGTGGGATCAACACTAATAGCGTTTATCCAACAGGAGCCGATCGCGGCTGGACAGATTGCCCCGAAAGCACCAGCCCATGCGGGTTTCCGCTATGTGAAGCCTGCGTCTAACAGCACGGCCTAAAGGTTTTAGCGCCTTAAACCGTTAATCATCCGAATAGGCTTTGTGCCTGAAAAGGAAGCGCGCCGAAGGTGCCGCGAGACGCGCCCGGACCATGTCCGGATGACGTCCGGACCTTGCTGACTCAGCGTTCGCGCGCAGCGATGCGCGCCGTTGCCTCGCGCCATTCACGTTCGAGTTGGCCCATCAGTTCGGCGGCACCGAGACCTTCGCGGCGCGCACGGCCCAATGGCGCGCCCTGGCCTGACCACAGCGAAAGATAGTCGCCGTTTTCCGCGCGGCTCGCGGTTTGCCGCAACTCCTGCGTCAACGCATTTTGCACGGGATACGGCGCGATCTTCTGTGGCGCCTCGCTTAAACGCTGCATCAACGGATTGCGTATGCCGCGCGCATGGCGGCCGGTGATCGCGCGCGTGACCGAGGTCGAGGTGTCGGACATGGACCGTACGCGGGTTTTCCATGCCTGCGGTATCGCGCTCTCCTGGCAGGTGAGAAACGCGGTGCCCATCACCGCGGCTTGCGCACCGAGCGCGAGAGCCGCGACGATGCCGCGTCCATCCATGATGCCGCCGGCGGCGAGCACCGGCAGCCCGGTCGCGTCGACGACTTGCGGCACGAGCGCGATCGTACCGACCAGCGCCTCTTCGAATGCGCCGATAAACGTGCCGCGATGCGCTCCCGCCTCCGCGCCCTGCGCCGCTATCGCATCGGCGCCCACGTCGCGCCAGGCTACAGCTTCGGCAACGTGCGTGGCGGTGCCTATTACATATAGACCGTTGGCATGCAGCCGGGCGACATCGTCGGCCGGGAGCAGTCCGAACGTGAAGCTGGCCAGCGGTACGCGCAGTTCGATCAGCATGTCCAGTTGCGCGCGGAAATCCGGCGCGTAGCGCGCGAGCGGCCCACCCGGCGGCAAACCGAGATCGCGGCGCAGCGGGTCGATGGCTTCGAGCGCGGTACGCACGGTGGCGTCGTCCGGCGCGGCCGGTTCGAGCACGAACAGATTCACGCCGAACGGACGATCCGTCAGCATGCGGATCGCCGCGACTTCACTCGCGATCTTCTCGGGTGAGAGCGCCGCGCCCGCCAGAAAACCGAGGCCGCCGGCGTTCGATACCGCGGCGACCATAGCCGGCGTTGTCGCGCCGCCCGCCATCGGCGCCTGCACGACCGGCACGCGCAGCGCGAAACGTTCGGCAAACGGCGTCACAAAATTGACTTCACTCATGATGGATTCCTTTTCCGCCAAGGCGCTCGTCGCACGGACGAGCCGATACCCAAGACTGTACCGAGGCAGTCAGCGCCAGAGAAATGAATTATCGAGAATGTTTCAATCGTCTTACGAGATTTCCCCCGTTTGGGACCGCTCTGCAAGGCGTTTCTTTTGATGGCAAACTGACCGCCCCGCTTCAGGTATTCAGGCCTCGGGCATTCATTCAGACCGACCTCGCGCAGCCGCGCGCGAGTCAATGGAGAGCAACATGAGCACCACTTCCCGCTGGATCGACATTCCCGCCGGTAAAGACAGTTTCGGCGGCTACCTTGCGCTGCCCAAAGGCGGCAAGGGACCGGCCGTCATCATCATTCAGGAAATCTTCGGCGTGAACAGCCATATCCGCTCGGTCGCGGATCAGTACGCCCAGGACGGCTACATCGCGCTCGCACCGGACGTGTTCTGGCGTGTGCAACCGCGCGTGGAATTGACGTATGAAGGCGCGGATCGCGAGAAGGGCATCGAGTTGATGCAGAAGACCAACGTCGATCAAGCCGTGGCCGACATCGGCGCAGCCGCCGCCGCGTTGCGTGCCATGCCGGAAGTGACCGGCAAGGTCGCGGCGATCGGCTACTGCTTCGGCGGCCGGCTCGCCTATCTGGCCGCGGCGCAAGGCACGCTCGACGCAGCGGTGGCCTACTACGGCGGCGGCATCCAGAACCAGCTCGACGAAGCCGCGAAAATCAAGGTGCCGATGCAATTCCACTACGGCGAACTCGACGCGCATATTCCGGTGTCGGCTGTCGGACAGATTCAGGAGCGCTTCGCCGGCCGCACCGACGCCGAGTTCAACATCTATCCGAACGCCGATCACGGCTTCAACTGCTCGGACCGCGCGTCGTATAACCAGCGCGCCGCCGCGCTGGCGCATGGCCGCACGTTGACCTTCCTCGGCGAGCGTCTGTAACGCGCGCCTCTGATTGGCGCGCTGTTTGTGCGGCCATTCGCGCCGCCCGATCGCGCGCGTCGATTGCGCATTTTTATCGGCGCTCTTTACTTGCGTCAGTAACTCGCGCGCATAACTCAGTTACTCTCTCAAAGACGGCGTGTCAGCGGCACGCCGTCTTCTTCCCTGTGTGGCGATCAGCCCGGGCGACGTGACGTCCGGCAGAACGGTTCATCGCGCGCATGGACAATCAGCCGATCCAACATTCGATAGCGAGGGCCCATCCGTCGTGCATTCAGACTATCTCGCCCATGACGCCACCGGCCTCGCCGACCTGATACGCAAGCGCGAGGCGAGCGCGCGCGAGTTGCTCGACATCGCGATCTCACGCACCGAAGCCGTCAATCCCGCGATCAATGCGATTGTCCTGAAGGACTACGATGCAGCCCGTCAGCGCGCTTCGCGCGACGACGCAAACCGCGCGGCGAACGGCGCAAACAATGCGAATGGCGAAAGCGCGCAAACCGCGCTGGCGGGCGTGCCCTATCTGATCAAGGATCTCGGCGCGCCGGTCGCCGGCCTGCGCATGGCAATGGGTAGCCGCCACTACCGCCATTTCATTCCTGCTCAGGACGCGCCCGTGGTCACGCTTGCGAAAGCGGCGGGCCTCAACATCTTCGCGAAGACCAGCACGTCCGAGCTCGGCCAGATGCCTTATACGGAGCCCGAACTGTTCGGTGCGTGCCGCAACCCGTGGAATCTCGACCATACGCCAGGCGGTTCGAGCGGTGGCGCGGCGGCGGCGGTGGCCGCGGGCATCGTGCCGCTCGCTCATGCGTCGGACGGCGGCGGCTCGATCCGCATTCCGGCCTCATGCTGCGGACTCTTCGGCCTCAAACCTTCACGTGGACGTGTGCCGCGCGCGACAGCGGCGGCGGCTGCCGGTGAACTCGGCGTCGATCACGCGGTGTCGCGCAGCGTGCGCGACAGTGCGTTGCTGCTCGATCTGCTTGCGGGCAATGCGGACAGACCGCTCGGCGCGCCGGGCACGTTTCTGAGCGCGAGCCGCGAGCCGTGCAAGCCGCTGAACATCGCCTACGTCACCGAGCCGATGCTGGCGCCGTCGCTTTCCGCCGACTCGCGCGCCGCGCTCGAAGATGCCGCGCAACTCGCCAATTCGCTCGGCCATAACATCGAGCCGGTGTCGCTAGGCATCGACTACGCGGCGGTTCGGCATGCGTTTCTCACACTCTGGTCGGTGACAGCGGAAGATCTCGTGCTCAACGCCGAACGCATCAGCGGCCGCAAACCGCTGCGCGCCGAATTCGAGATTTCGACGTGGGCGATGGCGCACGTGGGCCGCAAACTCGGCGAGCGTGGCCTGCCCGCCGCGCTCGAAGAACAGCGCCGCATCACCGCACGACTCACCGACCTGCTGAATCGCTACGACGTGATTCTGTGCGCCACGCTGGCCGCGCCGCCAATCAAGATCGGCGAGATGCAGCCCACCTCCGCGGAACGCATGCAGATGCGCGCCGTCACCGCCATGCCGCTCGAAGCGCTGATGAAGAAGGTACTGGCGGAAGCGTCGAACAAGGCATTCACGTGGGCCGGTTGCACAGAACTGTTCAATCTGAGCGGTCAGCCGGCGATGTCGGTACCGCTTTACTGGACTGCGCGCGGGCTGCCGGTCGGCGTGCAGTTTGCCGCGCGCGAGGGCGGCGAGGCCACGCTTCTGCGTCTGGCCGCGCAACTCGAAACGGCTCGGCCGTGGTTCGACAAGCGGCCGCCGTTGATGCAGGCACGCAACTGAACGAAGACGCTGCGCGTGGCGCAGAAGGCAGCAAATACGGCGAAGGCGATGAAGGCGGCGATGCGAAGCGGCGGCGAAGTTCTGCGGCAAACATCAACGCGCAACTCAATCCGGCCGTCATTCAAGCCGGTTTGCGCTGCGCGTCGAGATCCGCGTGGCGCTTGCCCGGAATGCAGGCCACCGCGAGGATCGACAGCGCCAGTCCACCCATCACGTAGTAAATCGGCGCAAGCGTCGAACCGGTAGTGTCGATGAGCCACGTCACGATGAATGGCCCAAAACCGCCGAACACCATCACCGCGATGTTGTACGCGAGCGATAAACCAATCGAGCGCACATTCGCCGGAAACAGCTCCGCGATCAGCGCGCCGAACGGGCCGTAATAGCCGGACAGCGTGATCGACAGCAGCGCCTGCACGAGAATCAGTTTCGACACGCTCGGCTCCGCCGCGAGCCACATGAACAGCGGATAGATAATCACGAGCGTGATCACCAGCGACCACAGCGACAGCCACTTGCGCCCGATCCGGTCCGACCATGCGCCGGTCAACGGCGAAAGCACCGTCAACAGCAGATTGCCGACGACCACCGCGTAAAAGGATTGTGCGTAAGGCAGTTTCAGTTGATGGACCGCGAAAGTCGGCAGATAGCTGATCAGCACGTAGATCGTCACCGTGAGTGCGACCACCGAACCGAGTCCGCAGAGCACGTCGCGACTGTGGCTTCTGAAAACTTCGCCGAGCGTCGCCCGCCGCGCGGTTTTTTGCGCGAGCAGGAATGCTTCCGAGTCGGCGAGATTCCGGCGGATATAAAAGCCGATCGGTCCAATGATCAAACCCAGGATGAAGGGCACGCGCCAGCCCCAGGATTTCAGCGCTTCGGGCGACAGGCCGCGCGTAATCAATGCGCCCACCAGCGCGCCGAGCAGCAGCGCCGCCGCCTGGCTCGCCATCTGCCAACTGCCGTAAAAGCCGCGCTTCGAGAACGGCGCCGCTTCGATCAGCAACGCCGTCGAACTGCCGAATTCACCGCCGGCGGAAAAACCCTGCAGCAGGCGTCCGACTACGATCATCAACGGCGCGCCGATGCCGATCGCCGAATACGGCGGGGCGATCGCGAGCATGAGAATGCCGAGCGTCATCAGCGCGAGGACGAGCGACAACGCCGCTTTGCGTCCCGCGCGATCCGCGTAGAGTCCGAATACGATGCCGCCGATCGGCCGCATGACGAAAGCGACGCCGAACGTTGCGGTGGTGAGGAGCAGCGACGCATAGTCGTTGCCGGCCGGGAAGAACAATTGCGCGATCACCACCGTCAGAAAGCCGAACACGGTGAAGTCGTACCACTCGAGCGCATTGCCGATCACAGCCGCGACGACCGCCCGCGTATGAAGGCTCCTTGACGCTGGTGTCATTCGAATCTCCAGCCTGCGAAAAGTATCCTGTGGTGCGTCGTTTCGGTGCAATGGCGCATCGGCGCGAGTGAGAAAAAGAACGCCGGCAGCTAAGGTCGCATTGGAGTGTAAAGAGCGCACAAGCGGTTTTCAAGCAGCAAAAAGGCGTCTGCCGCGCGGGGCGGCAGACGCCTGCATGATGGGCTCTCGACTGCACACCGCCATGTTGCGGCGCGTTTCGCGCAACACCGTTTGCGCGCGCGGCTGGCGGGTAATCAGGCCTTCTTGTTATATGCGCTGCACCAACCCTTCGCCGCGACCTGCTTGCCGGCGAACATCGGGCAAGGAGCGTAGGCGTCGGTCGGCTTGCCCTGGAAGAAGCTGCAGTTGCCGCAGTCCTGGCCTGCCGCGTACTTGGCGAATTTCGCTTTGTCGACTTTGCTCGCGTCCTCCTTGTAGCCGAGTGCTTGCGCGGTCGGATCGGATTCGGAGACTTTCGGCGCATCGGCAAATGCCTGGCGCGACAGAGCAAAGGTGGAAGCCACACCAATGCTGGTGATCAAAAACGTACGACGTGATGATTTCATGGGGACTCACTCCGTTTTATTGAACTGATCGCCGTTCTGATGACAGCGGTCCCCAAGGATATCAATGAAGCCGTCGCGCGTGCCGCCTCAAATGATAGAGATAAGCGAATTAGTACTGCGCCGCGTCTGAAGGTCGCGCGCAATGCGAATCGATTACGCGCGAGCCGAGCACTTGCGGTGACCTCGCAGTGCTACCGGAACTGCGTGAACGCGTGCGAACTACGCGCGGCCGCTCAGCTCGCACACGCGCTGCGCGATGGCGAGCGACGCCGTCAATCCCGGCGACTCGATACCGAACAGATTCACCAGCCCACGTACGCCGTGCGCGGCCGGACCTTGAATCACGAAGTCGGCGGCAGGTTCGCCGGGACCGGAAAGCTTCGGACGAATCCCCGCGTAAGCGGGCTGCAATGCGTTGTCCGGCAGCGCGGGCCAATAGGCGCGAATCGCCGCGTAAAACGATTCCGCGCGACGCGGATCGACATCGTAATTGATCGCATCGACCCATTCGACATCGGGACCGAAACGCGCCTGCCCGCCCAGATCGATGGTCAGATGCACGCCGAGACCGGCTTCGTTCGGCATCGGGTAAATCAGGCGGCTGAATGGCGCGCGCCCGGAGATGCCGAAGTAATTGCCGCGCGCGAGATAGAGCGGCGGCACATGCCGCGCGTCGAGTCCGCGGATCTTGCGGGCCAGTGCATTCGCCTGCAAGCCGGCGCTGTTGATCACGCAGGCGGCGCTGATCGTGGTCGGCGCGTCACCGCCCACCTTGATGTTGAAGCGGCCATTGCTCGCTTCGATCCCCTGCACCGGCGCATGAAACGCGCACACCGCGCCGTCGCGTTCGGCGTCACCCTGCAGCGCCAGCATGAACTGATGACTATCGACAATGCCCGTCTGCGGCGAGAACACCGCTTCGACACACTCGAGCGCGGGTTCGAGGGCTTGCGCCTGGTCGCCGGTGATTCGCATCAGGTCGAGCACCCCGTTGTCACGGCCTTTTGCCATGATGTTTTCAAGCTGAGGAATCTGGTTGCGCGAGGTGGCGACCAGTAGTTTGCCGCACCGCGAATGCGGCACCTTATGCTCGACGCAGTACTCGTAGAGCATCTCGCGGCCGCGCACGCAAAGCGCCGCTTTGAGCGAGCCGCGCGGATAGTAGATGCCCGCGTGAATCACCTCGCTGTTGCGCGAGCTGGTGCCCACGCCGATCGCCTCCGCCGCTTCCAGCACGATCACTTCGCGCCCGCGCGCCGCCAGTGCGCGCGCCACCGCGAGACCGACCACGCCAGCGCCGATCACTACACATTCGATTTGGTCCATGTCCCTTGACGCGGCCAACTTCGCCGCGCGCTGCCTCGTTCGCCCGATCAAGATGAAGACAGGATGCGGCTGACGCGTGCCGTACACCGCTCGCTGTCCAACGCTCCCGTCCATTCGCAACCGCTACGCAAAATTGTATGACGCCGTACAGACAGAAATGCCCGCAGTCGGCAACCACTGCGGGCACTCGGTCTTGTGCAGGTCTCAAACGTATCGGCCGGACCGAATCAGTGTACGCCGTCGAAGGTGACAGTGCTTGGTTCCTGGCAACTCAATCGCAGCAATAATTGCCGTAGCATTCACTCCGTTCCCGGCACGGATTCCCGATTTGGCTCGCGAAATACCGCCTGGAGGCGGCTTTTTACGAAAAAGTGGCAAAAATACTCAAAAACCGATGGGTTTTCGCCGATTTCCGTAATCGAGGCGAATGTCGCCGGCCTCGATCCGGTCACGCCCGTCGATGCGCGCCGCGCCGAAGCCATTGAGAATCGCCCGCCGCATTTCACGCGGAGATGCCCGCATCAACGCATCGAGCGCGGCGTCGCCGAGCACCTCGGGAAAGCGCAGCCCCCAGTTATGCGCCGAGCGGATCTCGTCGTAGATCGCCTGGGCGATCCGGCGTGCGCCCTCGCGGTCCGGCGCAGGGATCTCGTACACGTTCATCCGGTTCAGGATCGGCTCGGGAATCGAGCGCTCGTCGTTCGCCGTCGCAATCCAGATCACGTGCCCGGCATTGATCGGAATCTCGGCGAATTCGTCGATGAACGTCTGCGCCGTGTCGTGCTCGAGCAGCGCATACAACGCGCCGAGCGGATCGTATTGCGAATCGCCCGTCGCCTTGTCGATTTCGTCGACGGCAATCACCGGATTCGCATAGCTGCCGTTCACCAGCGCATCGAACACCTTGCCTGGCTTCGCATTTTTCCATTGCGACGAAGCGCCCGACAGAATCCACCCCGCCGTCAGCGAACTCATCGCCACATATTGATACGCGGTGCCGAGCAGGCGCGCCAACTGCTTGGCGAAGTGAGTCTTGCCGATGCCGGGATCGCCGAGCAGCAGAATCGGCATCAGTTCCAGGCGGTCTTCTGTTTCGAGACACAAGGCGACCTGTTTGCGGATGTCGTCGAGCGGCGCTGAAAAGTTGGGCAGCGCGTCGATCAGATCGTCGATCGACGGCATGCGGTTCGGCTTCACGCAAAAGCGCAGATTGCCGGTTTTCAGCATCTTTTCGTATGTCGCGCGCAGTGCCTCGTTCGCACCTTCACCGAGATCGTTCAGCGCGGTCTCGACCTGATCGAGGTCGTACACCCGACTGAAAGATGCCACGGCGATTTCCTGTTTGACCATTGCTGTTGTCATCGCTCACCCCGTCTGGCTAGTCCTGCTGCTGAGGCACCTGATGGGCGCCGTTTCAGGTCCAGTGTAGCGAGGACATATTCGCGTGCAAGCCAGCAGTCGTGCTGCTCTGCTGCTAACAGCGGGTTGTTTTTGCGGATTGCGGGCCTTATCTGAAATGGATTGTTGCTGAACCCGGCCCCGTTTGAAGTGTCAGAAAGGCGTTGCGCGCATCAGGCGTAAGATGGCCCTCTGACTATGGCGCCGGATCCGGTGACCGGAGACTTTCTTCTATGTGGAAAACCAGTATCTTGGCCGTGCTGCTCGGCACTTCGTTGCTTGCGAATGCACAACAAAGCGCACAAGGCACACAACAAAATACACCGCCACGGCCGGCACAGCAGGTCGTGCAATGGCAGTTGCAGGTCATGCGCGACGGCCAGCAGATCGACGCGTTCGACGGCACCACCACGGTTGGTCAGGCGCGCACGGACACGCATCACAAGGTCGTGCAGCATAACGTCGGCTGCAAGGATCAGCCCGGCGGCAGCATCGATCTGGCGCGCACGCTGACCGTCTCGCCACTGCAGGCGGACGCGAGCGGAGTCACGTTGTCGATCGAAGCACAGGAAACGTTCGAGGAAGACGCGGCCCGGCAAACCGGCACCGGCTGCAAGCTGCCGCCGCAACCGCGCCAGGTGAGCGCGAGCCATCCCGGCCTGAAGGTGGCGCCGGGGCAATGGGCCAGTTGGACCATCGTCGATAAAGACCCGAACCTGGTATACCGCGTGCGCGCAAATCTCGCGGACAGTGCAAACACGGCAAACTGATCGAACCGATGCAAAGAACACGCACGAGAACACACCAACAGCGCGCGACTAACCGACGCCCCCAAACAGAACACGTGGACAACGCGGCATGCGAAACCCCGAAGAACTGATCCGCGAGAGCGTAGCGCCCAAGGATTTCATTGCGGTGAGCTGGAACCTGCATAAGGGCCGCACGCCGCTCGGCTTTCAGGCCTGGCAGGCCATGCAGCAGTGGGTGCAATCCACCCACGCGGACGCCTATTTCTTACAGGAAGCGATGGCGCGGCGCATGCCGGCGCCGGTGCTGGCGAGCAGTTTCGGCGCGCCGCTAGCCGATCCGTTGAACGATGTCTGGCATTGCCAGGCCACTGAAATCGCACGTGCGCTGGAGCTCGAAATCGCGCTCGGACCGAACGTTTTCAAACCGTCGTGGCGGCATGGCAATGCGATCCTGTCGCCGCATCCGCTCGATCTCGGCGGGCGCTGGGACATCTCCGCGCATCGCTTCGAAAAGCGTGGGTTACTGGTGGCGCGCGCCACCTTTGGCGGTCACTCGGTCACGCTGCTGTGCGCGCATCTTGCGCTCACCCGCTCGGCACGCTTGCGTCAGATGAACTGGATCGCGCACTGGATCGCGAAGGAAGCACCGCAAGGTCCACTCGTGCTGGCCGGCGACTTCAACGACTGGCGCAACGATTCAGTGCCGCTCTTCCGTGAGCATGGTCTGCAGGAAGTGGCCACGCTGCTTGGCGAATCGGGCCGCACCTTTCCGGCTTTCTCACCGGCACTTGCGCTCGACAAGATGTTCGTGCGCGGCATGCAGCCGGTCGAATGGATCCAGCCGACGCAGGAAACCGCGTGGCTCTCGGATCACTTGCCGTATATGGCCCGCTTGCGGCTCGAATAGGCAAAGGCAGGCAAACGCAAGCACAGGCGCTGCACGCTAGTTTTTGTGCGGCGTCCATTTCACCGTCGCGGCAATCTTCTCGCCCGGCTGCAACACGCAGCCGCCTACATGCTCACGCATGCCGACCGCGTTGAAGCAATCGGTGGTGTTCGTCACCGGTTCCACGCACAGTTGCGCATCGTTGGCCGGCGCGAACACCACCATGTGATCGAATGGCGCGTCGGCGGTCATCGTCAGGCGACGGTGTTCGTCGGGCCACGCAATGGTCGCCTCGCGCGACCAGTTCGCAAAGTTGTTGTCGAGATCGAAGGCGTCGGCGGACATGCCTTCGCGCAACGCATCCACCGCCGGATGCGGGCCGAGATGCGTGGGCAGCACGTCGGCGTCGGCATGCCACATGGCTCCCACTTCGGCGTACACGCGGGTTTGCGCGGTGCGCGGATAGTACGGGTGATGGCCCATACCGAACGGCATCGGCCGCGCGGCGAGGTTTTGCGCGGACAGCGTGATGTGGAGCGCGCCGCCGCTCAACTCGATTCTCTGCTGAGCGCGATAACGGAACGGCCAGTCGCCGCGCAAGCGCGAATCCGGTTCGTGTTCGAAGTGCAGTTCCACCGAGCTTTCCGTGCGCGCTCCCACTTGCCACGGATGCCGCCACGCATTGCCGTGCAGCGCGTGGGCGAAACGCGCGTCGTTGCCGGCAAGGTCGATGGTGCCGCCGTCGAATTCGAAACGCGCGTCGCGAATCCGGTTGCAGTACGGAAGGAGCGGAAAACTCGCCATGCGCAGCGGGTCGCGTTCGGCGAAAGCGGCCGGCGCCGCCGGTCGCAGCCAGTGCAAGGGACCGTCGGGCGTCGTTTCGTAGAAAGCTGCCAGCGCGCCGCCCACTTCGGGCGCGATCACGACACGCAGCGCGCCAGCCGAAAGCGTGACGACCGTGGCGACGATCGCGGGATCGTCGAGCCACATGAGTCCGGTCGCGGGCGGCCGGATCGAATTCAAGGAAACGTCGCGCATGGTCAGAAAAGACGGGAGCTCGGGCGGATGGCGGCATGAACGCGTCGCGGTGTCTCCATCGATCGGTGTCTCCTGTTGCGTGCCGCGCACAGCGCACGACCGGCGGACTGTCTGGGTCCGCGCGACCGAGAATCGCACGCCAAAGCGCACCCGTCAATATTATTAGTAATAAATTTGTCGAACCGACCCTGCACGAAGGTCGATAGACACCTCCCAAATGGCGGGTTAGCGCGCGTTGCCGCGCGCATATTATTAGTGGTACCGTCAGCACCACGATGCCCACGGCATACCCCAGTTCCAGCGCCGCTGCAGCGCGGCCCGCACAATGAAAAAATCGACCCAACGCCGTCCGACCATGACCGACATCGCCAAGCTCACCGGCGTGTCGCAATCGACAGTCTCGCTCGTGCTGAACAACGCGACTGGCGCGAAGTTCTCCGAGGCCACCCGCAACAAGGTGCTGAAAGCCGCGCACGACCTCGGCTACCGGCTGTCGCTGCGAGAGCCGGTATCGGCTTCGAGCGACGAGCGCAATCTGATCGTCTACCTCGCCGACGAGATTTCCACCAGTCCGCATCCGGTCGTCAACGTCGACGGCGCGCGCGATGCGGCCTATGCGAGCGGCAAGATGCTGGCGGTCTATTCGACGCACGGCAACGCCGACATCGAAAAGCAGGTGCTCGACGCCACGCTGTCGAATCCGCATGTGTTCGGCGTGATTTACGCGACCGTCTATACGCGCAAGGTGACGCCGCCGGCGGCGCTCTCGCAGGTGCCGACCGTGCTGCTGAATTGCTATACGGGCGAAGGCGGGTTTTCGTCGGTGGTGCCCGCGGAAGTGGCCGGCGGCCATCTGGCAACCGACTATCTGCTGCAGGCCGGACACCGGCGGATCGGCTATATCAACGGCGAGCCCTGGCAGGATGCATCGAAAGACCGTCTGAAAGGCTACCGCACCGCGCTTGCCACCGCCGACCTGCCTTTCGCGCCGGAAATGGTGCGCGACGGCGACTGGAGTTCGGGTCTCGGCTTTGAACTGACGCTCTCGCTGATGCGCGAGCCCAATCCGCCGACCGCGATTTTCTGCGCCAACGACCTGACCGCCATCGGCGCCATCGAAGCCCTGAAACAACTCGGCCTGCGCGTGCCCGAAGACGTCTCGGTGCTGGGCTACGACGACCAGGAAATCGCCCGCCATACGCATCCGCCGCTCTCGACCGTCGTGCTGCCGAACTACGAACTGGGGCGCTGGGCCGTCGAAACCCTGCTACAGGAAGAACACAATCGGGCAGCCGGTGCGCCGGTCCGGCATCGCATGGTCAAGCTCGACGGTCCGCTCGTCGAACGTGCTTCGGTCAGGGTAATTACCGAGGCAAAAAAGCCAATAACTAATATTATTAGTGATTGACTGATAATAATTCCAGGTGAAATAATCGGCACGTCGGGTCAGGCAAACACCGCCGGCCGGCAGGAGCAACACTAAAAGCAAATACACCTACCTCACCAGGTACTGGAGGAAGACATGGCGTCGCTCAACACGCAGTCGCGCAGTCACGCGCGCAAGCAGCAGATTCGTCCGCTGGCGGGTTCGCTGCTGGCTCTGGCAATCGGTTTCGGCGTCGCCACCGCGCACGCCGACGACGCATTGCCGAAGCTGCCCACCAAGACTCCGCTGAAGGTCGGCTTCGCGCAGACCGAAAGCAACAACCCGTGGCGTCTCGCGGAAACCAAGAGCTTCAAGGACGTCGCCGCGAAATGCGGCTGGCAGTTGGTCATGACCGACGCCAACAGTTCGAACTCCAAGCAGGTGTCGGACATCCAGAACATGATCGCGCAGCACGTCGATCTGCTGGTGTTCCCGCCACGCGAAGAAAAGCCGCTTGCACCGATCGTGCTGCAAGCTAAAAAGGCCGGCATTCCGGTGATTCTCGTCGACCGCGACGTCGATCAATCGGTCGCCAAGGCGGGCCGCGACTACATCACGTTCATCGGCTCGGACTTCATCGATCAGGGCCATCGCGCAGCTGACTGGCTCGTCAAGGCGACGGGCGGCAAGGCGAAAATCATCGAACTCGAAGGCACCACCGGCGCGTCCGCCGCGAACGATCGCAAGAAGGGTTTCGACGAAGTCATCGCGAAGAATCCGGGCATGACGATCATCGCGTCGCAAAGCGGCGACTTCGCGCGCGACAAGGGCCGCCAGGTCATGGAAACGCTGTTGCAGGCGCATCCGGACGTCACCGCTGTCTACGCGCATAACGACGAAATGGCGCTCGGCGCGATTGCCGCGATCAAGGCCGCCGGCAAGCAGCCGGGCAAGGACATCCAGATCGTCACGATCGACGGCACCAAGGGCGGCATGGACGCGATCGCGGCGGGCGAACTAGGCGCGAGCGTGCAGTCGAGCCCGTTCTTCGGCCCGCTCGCCTGCGACGTCGCACAGCGTTACGCGAAGGGCGAAAAAATCCCGACGTGGGTCAAAGTGTCCGACAAGTTCTACGACAAGAGCAACGTGCAGCAGAACATGCAGTACGGCTATTGATCGCGAGGCGCCGCTGTCTGCGCAGTCTTGAAGTTTGAGCGCCATGCTGTAGCGGAGCGTCCGCGTGCTCCGGCGGCGCCCGAAGGAAGTCTCCCGCCCTGAAGCACGCGCTGTTTGAGGCATAGGGATCGGGGACTGCCTCGCAGGACGTCCCCGCCTCGAATCGGTCTCCTCGGGGGGCGGGCGACGGGAAGGGTTCGGAGCGACGCGTTCGTGGCAGCACGAACCGTCGCTTCGCTTTTATGCGGCGTACCATGATTGAGCGACATCGCCCGCATAAGAGCCCCGAACGAAGGGCCGCACCGGCTCGCACGCGCAATGCATAGCTGGCGCGCACGCGGCAAATAAAGCAGCACATGCATCAGGAGGACACCCGTGACGGAATCCGGCAAAGAGACGCCACACTCTCCCCTTACCCGTTCGCCGCTGCTCGACATGCAGGACATCGGCATCAGCTTCGGCGGCGTGCCCGCGCTGCGCGGCGCCAATCTGAGCGTCGCCGCCGGCGAAGTGCATGCGCTGATCGGCCAGAACGGCGCGGGCAAATCGACCCTGATCAAGATCCTGACCGGCGCCTATCGGCGCGGCTCGGGCAGCGTGCGCTTCGAAGGCCGCGAGGTCGATTTCCGCACGCCCAAGCAGGCGCGCGAAGCCGGCATCAGCACGATCTATCAGGAGATCAATCTGGTGCCGTTCCGCTCGGTGGCGGAGAACATTTTCCTCGGCCGCGAGCCGCGCCGCTTCGGGCTGATCGATTGGCGCGCGGTGCAGCAACGCGCCGCCGCGCTGCTCGAATCGTTCGGCTTGCAGATCGATGTGAAGAAACCGGTCGGCCGCTATTCGACCGCGATCCAGCAGATGGTGGCGCTCGCGCGCGCGGTGTCGTCCGACGCGAAGATGGTCATCATGGACGAGTCCACCTCGTCGCTCGACGAACGCGAAGTGGAACTGCTTTTCACGGTGGTGCGCAAGCTGCGCGACGACGGCCGCGCGGTGATCTTCGTGTCGCACCGGCTCGACGAACTGTACGCGTTGTGCGACCGCGTGACGGTGATGCGCGACGGCCAGACGGTCGCGCAAAGCACGATGGCGGAGATGGACAAACTGCAGCTCGTCACGACGATGCTCGGCCGCACGCTCGCCGCCGTCGTCCAGGACGACACCGCGGCCCGCGAAACGAACCTCGCGCGGCGCGGCAAGCAGATGATCGCGACAACACATCTGAGCGCGCATCCGAAAGTGAGCGACGTCTCGCTCGAAGTACATGCCGGCGAAGCCGTGGGTCTCGCCGGCCTGCTCGGCTCGGGTCGCACGGAAACCATGCGGCTGATGTTCGGCGCCGATCCGCTGGAGCGAGGCTCGCTCACGATCGGCGGTGAAACCGTCGCGCTGAAGTCGCCGCAAGACGCGATCGCGCGTGGCCTCGCCTATCTCACCGAAGACCGCAAGGCCGAAGGCATCGTCCCCGAACTTTCGGTGCGCGACAACCTCACGCTCGTCTGTCTGCGCACGCTGGCGAAGAACGGCGTGGTCGACGTGAAGAAGCAGCAGGCGATTGTCGATCGCTTCATTGCGTCGCTCGGCATCAAGCTGCGCTCGCCGGATCAGCCTATCCGCGAACTGTCCGGCGGCAATCAGCAGAAGGTTCTGCTGGCGCGCTGGCTGGCGGCCGAGCCATCGCTGTTGCTGCTCGACGAACCGACGCGCGGCATCGATGTCGGCGCCAAAGCGGACGTGGCGAAGATCGTGCGTGAACTGCGCGACGCGGGCCTCGCCGTGCTGCTGTCCGCCTCCGAGCTGGAAGAGTTGACGGCGGTGGCCGATCGCGCCGTGGTGATCCGCGACGGCCGCACGGTCGCCGAACTGAACGGCGTCGACATGAGCGAGACCGCGATCATGGATGCCATTGCCTACGGCGGCGACGGCCATTCGCAACTGGCCGATGCCGCGCAAACGGCAAACGCCGCACACATCGCAGACGCGCTGGAGGGCGACCGTCATGGCGCTTAAGTTGCCCACCGAAACGTTGCATACCGAGCCACGGCTCGGCGAGACCGCCCAGCAGATGACGGCCGCGCCGCGCGCCGCACCGGCAACGACCGTGCGCAAATGGCGCCATCTCGCCATGCAGCGCGAAGTGATCGTCCTGCTCGCGATGGTGCTCTTCAATCTGTTCTTCACGCCGCACTTCTGGTCGCTGCAAACCTTCAACGTCAACATGACGCAGGTGGTGACGATCGTGATCGTCGGCATCGGCATGACGCTGGTGGTGGCGACGGGCGGCATCGATCTGTCGGTGGGCGCGTCGATGGCGATCTCCGGTG
This sequence comes from Paraburkholderia dioscoreae, assembly GCF_902459535.1. Lineage (NCBI taxonomy): Bacteria > Pseudomonadati > Pseudomonadota > Betaproteobacteria > Burkholderiales > Burkholderiaceae > Paraburkholderia > Paraburkholderia dioscoreae. The sequence goes on along the minus strand of NZ_LR699553.1, from coordinate 180,890 downwards.
CGCTCGCGCCGATGCTGTTCCTGAACATTGCCGGTCCCGCCGGCATTACGCTCGCGTTCGTGTTGCCGGTACTGGCCGCCGCGTTGTGCGGCGTCTTCAACGGCTTGCTGGTGACGAAGTTATCCGTGCAGCCGATTGTCGCGACGCTGGTGCTGTTCATCGCCGGCCGCGGCATCGCGCAGGTCGTCACCGACGGCAGCCTGCAGGCGTTCAACACGCCCGCCTTCCAGTGGATCGCGCTCGGCAAGGTCGTGGGCGTGCCGTTCCAGGTGCTGCTGATGCTCGCGCTCGTCGCCGTGTTCGTGTGGGTCGTGCGCAAGACGCTGTTCGGTCAATATCTGCTGATCACCGGCGGCAACGAAAAGGCCGCCTATCTGTGCGGCGTGCCGACGGCCACCGTGAAGCTGATCGCCTACACGCTGTGCGCTGCGCTCGCGGGACTGGCGGGACTGATCTCGATCTCGGTGAATTCGTCCTCGGATGCGAACGTGGTCGGGCTCGGCGTCGAACTCGATGCAATCGCGGCGGTCGCCGTCGGCGGTACGGCGCTCACCGGCGGCAAAGCGTATATCGGCGGCACGCTGATCGGCGCGCTGATCATCCAGTTGCTGCGCTACACGCTGCTTGCGCACGGCATTCCCGACGCGGCGGCGCTGGTGGTGAAGGCCGGCATTATCGTCGCCGCCGTTTATGTGCAGCGGCGCTCGCGCTGACGCGGCAAGGACATTCCCGGACTCGATGCGATGAAAAAGAATCTTCCTATCCTGCTCGCGCTGGCCGCCCTCGTCGTGTTCGGCCTCGTGCGCTACGAGCATTTCGGCTCGGCGTACAACATTACGTCGTTCTGGCGTTACAACTCGATGTTCGCGCTCATCTCGGTGGGCATGGCGTTTGTCATCATCACGGGCGGCATCGATCTGTCGGTGGGCACGGTGGCCGCGCTGGCGAGCGTCGTCGCCGCGCTGACCAGCGTGTACGGCGGCTGGGTCGCCGTGCTGGCAGGATGCGCTGCGGGACTCGCGGTCGGCGTGCTGAACGGACTGATTATCACGCGTCTGAAGATCCTGCCGTTTATCGTCACGCTCGCGACAAGCCTCGGCGCGCACGGCGTCGCGCTGCTGCTCGGCAAGAACGATGCGGTGTCGATTTCCGCCGAATCGAACTTCGGCAACTTCGGTCAGGGCGATCTGTTCGGGCTGCCGATTCCCGGCATCGTTGCAGTGTTGGCGGCCTTGGCCGGCTGGCTCGCGCTGCGCAGTACGCGCTTCGGGCGGCATTCGCTGGCGATCGGCGGCAGCGAGGAAGCCGCGCGGCTGATGGGCCTGAACGTCGACCGCACTCTCGTGATGGCCTATGCGGTGAGCGGCCTGCTCGCCGGCATGGCGGGCGTGATCCTCGCCGCGCAGTTCGGCGCGGGACAACCCAACGAAGGCGTCGGCTGGGAGCTGTTCGCCATCTCGGCGGTCGTGCTCGGCGGCACGTTGCTCACGGGCGGGGAAGGCTCGATCGGGATGACGATTGCCGGCGTATTGCTGCTGGGGCTAGTGTTCAACCTGTTGAACTTCGAAAACGGGCTGGGATTTATCAGCTTGTCGGCGTATTGGCAATCGGTGATTCGCGGCGTGTTCCTGCTGCTCGTGATCGTGTTGCAGGCCCGGGTGCTGAAACAGCGCGGGAAAAAGCGGGTAGCGGCTCCGGCGTGAGCGGCGCATTCACGCGGCCTTGTCGATCTGTGCGGCACGGCGGCGCGGCGGTTCAGGTTCATCGCCGCTGGCACCGACTTGCACGCTTCGGAGTAATCGAAACGATAATTGCAGAAAGCCTTATTTCAATTGGAACTCAGGCGTGCCTAACGACGATTGACCCACCTTTGTGTACCAACCCCGCGACACCCGCGCGGGCCGGATGAAAACACCGTCACGCGTACGCCAGGCATCCCGCCACCGTCCATTTCCTCACCGTTCGTGCGACTCTTGCCAGTTTTATCAGCAGGGTCAATGCTGCAGCGCATGGCGGGTTTCGGTATCATCCTGAAAATGCTGCCCGCGCGGCGCGCCTATCCGGCGCATGCCGGACAGCCGATGGCGGCCGCCCTGCGCGGCTTTCGCTCATCGCCGTACCTTCCGAAGCGCGGCCGCATCCATGCCAACGTACTTCGCGGCGCCCGGTTTTACCGACTGCCGGCGCCGACGCTTCCGGGTCCGGTCACCCGCTTGACCACGCTCAACCGTCGCGCCGGCGCTACAGGCAGCAGGCGCGGTAAAATAGCGGATTGCGCTTGATTCCCATATGGGTTAACGCAGCATCGCCCTTGCCGTGCCGGCCGGCTCAAGACGACTGGCCGCCTTTGTTTTCGCACTATCCAAGAAGCCATGAGCAACCTGAATTCACAAACCGTCCTGAGCGTCCATCACTGGACCGATACGCTTTTCAGCTTCACCTGCACGCGCGATCCGTCGTTCCGTTTCGAAAACGGCCAGTTCACGATGGTGGGCCTTGAAGTCGACGGCAAGCCGCTGATCCGCGCATACAGCCTCGCGAGTGCGAACTACGAAGAACACCTCGAATTCCTGAGCATCAAGGTGCAGGACGGGCCGCTCACGTCGCGTTTGCAGCATCTGAAGGTCGGCGACGAAGTCCTGATCGGCAAGAAGCCGGTCGGCACGCTGATGGCCGACAACCTGCTGCCGGGCAAGACGCTGTGGCTGCTGTCCACCGGCACCGGCCTCGCGCCGTTCATGTCGATCATCAAGGATCCGGACATTTACGACCGTTACGAGCGCGTCGTGCTCACGCACACCTGCCGTTTTGTCGACGAGCTGGCGTACAAGGAATACATCACGGATCATCTGCCGGCGCACGAGCATCTGGGCGAGCTGGTGCAGGAAAAACTGCTGTACTACCCCACCGTCACGCGCGAAGCGTTCCAGAACCGCGGCCGCATCACCGAGCTGATCGAAACCGAAAAGCTGTTCGCCGACCTCGGCGTGCCGGGCTTCTCGCTCGAAAACGATCGCGTCATGCTGTGCGGCAGCCCGCATATGCTGCGCGACACGCGCAAGCTGCTCGACGACCTGGGCTTTCAGGAAGGCAGCAACAACGCGCCGGGTCACTACGTGGTCGAAAAAGCCTTCGTTGGCTGAAGCCACGGTTGGATTTTTGCGGCTCTGGCCGCGGAATCAGCGAAAGGAGCCTTCGGGCTCCTTTTTTGTTGCCGGTTACAAATCAGCGTCTCCAGCACGACATTCGGCGTCAGCATTCTTCCTACAGGAATCGCATGACAAATCATCATGGATTGCGTGAAATCAAGGCGCTAACCCTTGGTGCGACTGCATTTTTTCTATTTATGAGATATCATCGCGGCGCATCGTCAGTCAAATTGACACGCCTGCCATGGCCCGCCCGCCATGTTACTGAATGTAAATTTCGTTACGCCATACTGTAGCGATTCACCGGTTGCGCCCTAAGCGCAACGGCTTGCACCTGGAGGCCTGAGACCTGTATGCGTTCTTTCGTCTTCACGCCGCCAGGGCGTACCCGCTTCGCCGTCCGCATTGCATTCTGAGAAGGAAGGTCATGGATACGTCGACTGTCGTCCCGTTCGCCGCCCATCTTCCCACGTCATCGGCACGTGAAGGATCCGACGCGTCCGCTGCGCCGTCTTCGTCGACCCAACAGGAAATCGAACGGTTGCGCGCCCGGGTGCGCGAACTCTCGGCCGAACTCGTCCAGGCGCAGGAAGCCGCTTGCCGCCATGTGGCGCGCGAGTTGCACGACGGCGTAGGCGCCGAGCTGACCGCCACCCGCTTCGCGCTTGCCGGCGTCGAAACCTGGCTGCCCGCCGATGCCCCGCCGCAGTGCGCCGCCGCGCTCGCCGTGGCGAACCGCTCGCTCGATGCCGTGTGCGAAGCCAGCCGCCAGGCTGTCGCGGAACTGCATGCGCCGTCGCTCGATGCAGGCATTGTCGGCGCATTGGCCCACTGGACCGGCGACTTCGCCGCGCGCACGCAATTGCGCACGAGTTTCGTCTGCGCCGCCGACGTGCGCCTCACGCGCCTGCCCGCCGACGCCGCGCTGGCCGTATTCCGCGTCGCGCAGGAAGCGCTGAACAATATTGCCAAACACGCGCGCGCCGAATCCGCCGACGTGCGCATCGAAACCAGCCGCCGTCACCTCACACTGATCGTGACCGACGACGGCATCGGCGTGACGCGCGACACCGGCAGCCGACGCGGCCATTTCGGCCTGAGCGGCATGCAGGCGCGCTGCGCGGCCTTCGACGGCACGCTGCGCGTCAGCGCCCGCCGCGCCGATGCGGAGCGCGGCGGCAGCGGCACGCAGTCGCGTGGAACTATCGTCCGGGCGCGCTTTGCGTGGGACGCCATGCTGGCGCACGCGCCGCGCGCCCGCCGGCACGCCCTGCAATCGTGAGCACGACTTCATGAGCCTGCGCATTCTGCTCGTCGACGATCACGCGGTGGTTCGCCAGGGCGTCCGTCAGTTGCTGCTCGACCGCGGCGTGGCGCGCGAAGTGACCGAAGCGCAAAGCGGCGCCGAAGCGCTCGACGCCGTCGCCCGGTTCAGCTATGACGTGGTGCTGCTGGACATTTCGCTGCCCGACATGAACGGTGTCGAAGTTCTCAAGCGTCTGAAGCGCAAGGCGCCGCGCGTAGCCGTGCTGATGTTTTCGATGTACCGCGAGGACCAGTACGCCGTGCGCGCGCTGAAAGCGGGCGCCGCCGGCTATCTGTCGAAAACCGTCGACACCGCGCAGATGATCGGCGCGATCCAGCAGGTCGCGGCAGGCCGCAAATACGTGAGCCCGGCGATGGCCGAGGCGCTCGCGGACTACGTATCCTTCGACGGCGAGCAGATGCCGCACGAAAAGCTCTCCGACCGCGAATATCAGACGCTGTGCATGCTCGCGTCGGGCAAGCGGCTGACGGATATCGCCGTAGCGCTCTCACTGTCGGTGAAAACGGTCAGCGTGTACCGCACCCGTCTGCTCGAGAAGATGAAGCTGCGCAACAACGCCGAACTGACGTTCTACGTGATGAGCAATCGGCTCGTCGATCTGAATCCCGCGATGGCGGGCTGACCGCTCTCACCGCTGGCGCTGCTCTGTGTGTGCTGAAAAACTCGCATCCGGCATAGCCAGCTTGCAAGAGAGCGATTCCCTCCCGAGCGCCTGCGCGTCGCGCGAAACCCTTGCTGCGATTGGCCGCGCAGCGGACGAACCTCCCCTCCGAATCTCATCCGCCGGGATTTTCAGCCCCGCGCCTATGCCGTAAAAAGCACGCTCCAGAACGGTGCAGAGTACCGATCCGCTAAAATCGTGGGTTTCCCCGACATTCGGCGCGCAACACGCGTGCACTACTGGAGACCCCCGCCAATGTCCCTGTTTCGCAAGAAGAGCGTCGAGCACATGATCGCCGCAAGTGCTCAGAACGCCGGTTTGAAGAAGGCGCTCGGCGCGCTCGATCTGACCTTCCTCGGGGTCGGCGCCATTATCGGCACCGGCATTTTCGTGCTGACCGGCACGGGCGCCGTGCAGGCCGGGCCGGCGCTGATGATCTCGTTCCTGATCGCGGCGATCGCCTGCGGCTTCGCCGCGCTCGCCTACGCAGAATTTGCCTCGACGATTCCGGTGGCGGGATCGATCTACACGTATTCGTATGCGACGCTCGGCGAACTCGCCGCCTGGATTATCGGCTGGGACTTGATGCTCGAATACGGACTCGCTACCTCCGCTGTCTCGGTGGGCTGGTCGGGCTATCTGCAATCGTTGCTATCGGGCTTCGGCGTGTCCTTGCCGGTTGCGTTGACGGCGGCGCCGGGCGCGTTGCCTGGCCACGACACGCTCTTCAACCTGCCCGCGTTCCTCGTGATGATGGCGATCACCGCGCTGTTGTCGTTCGGCGTGCGCGAGTCGGCGCGGATCAACAACATCATGGTCGCGATCAAGGTGGTCGTGGTGTTGCTGGTCATCGGCGTGGGCGTCTTTCACGTGACGCCGGCCAACTGGCATCCGTTCATGCCGAACGGCTGGAACGGCGTGTTCGGCGCGGCGGCGGTGATGTTCTTCGCGTTCATCGGTTTCGACTCCGTGTCGTCCGCAGCGGAAGAGGTGAAGGATCCGAAGCGCGATCTGCCGATCGGGATCATTGCGTCGCTGGGCGTTTGCGCGGTGTTGTACGTGGCGGTGGCCGCCGTCGTCACCGGCATCGTGCCGTCGGCGCAGTTTGCGAATATTTCGCACCCGGTGTCGTATGCGTTGCAGGTTGCGGGTCAAAAGTGGGTTGCGGGTTTTATCGACCTCGGCGCCGTGCTGGGTATGTTGACGGTGATTCTGGTGATGGCTTATGGCCAGACTCGGGTGATTTTCGCCATGTCGCGCGATGGGTTGTTGCCGGCGCGGCTTTCGCGGGTGCATCCGCGGTTTGCTACGCCGTTTTTTACTACGTGGCTCGTGGGGATTTTCTTTGGGTTGATCGGGGCGCTGGTGCCGTTGAATGTGTTGGCTGAGCTGATCAATATCGGCACGTTGGCCGCGTTTTCGATGGTGTCGATTGCGGTTCTCGTTTTGCGGAAGACGCATCCCGAGTTGCCGCGGGCGTTTCGGTGTCCTGGAGTGCCGGTTGTGCCGGTGTTGGCGGTCGGTTCTTGCCTTTTCCTGATGATTAATCTTCAGGCTGTTACGTGGGTGGCGTTTGTGGTTTGGTTGCTCGTTGGGATGGTTATTTATTTTGGGTATTCGCGGAGGCATTCCAAGTTGAGCAAGTGATGGGGGTTTGTCTGCTTGGCGTTTGTGGGTGGGTTGTTGTGTTGGGTTGTTGGCCTTTCCTTGAATTCAAGGGCCTGTCATAGATTTTGTGTGAAGGCATAACATGTAGCTTAAGGAGCATGTATGCCACGCAAACCCAAGACGGCCACGGAGGCCCAGACGGCGTTGCCGTCCATTCCGAAGGAACTGATTGACCAGTTCGTGAAGGGTCCAATGACGGCCGAGGCGGTGCACGCCGCATCAGCCGCGTTCAAGAAGGCATTGATCGAGCGGGCACTGGGTGCCGAGCTCGGTCATCATCTGGGGTATCCGGCAGGCGCCGTGCGACCCGAAGACGCGACCAACCAGCGCAACGGCAAGAGCGGCAAGACGGTGCTGACCGACGACGGCCCGCTACGGCTGGAGATTCCGCGCGACCGCGACGGTAGCTTTGCTCCGATCCTGATTCCGAAGCACGAGCGGCGCTTCACGGGCTTTGACGACAAGATCATCGCGATGTACGCCCGCGGCATGACGGTGCGCGAGATCCAGGGGTTTCTGGCCGAGCAGTACGGCACCGAGGTGTCGCCGGAGTTCATCAGCTCGGTAACTGACGCCGTGATGGACGAGGTGATGGCCTGGCAGGCACGCCCGCTCGAGCCGATGTATCCAGTGGTGTTCTTCGACGCGCTGCGGGTCAAGATCCGCGAGGAAGGACTGGTACGCAACAAGGCGATCTATCTGGCGCTGGGCATCCTGCCGGACGGCACGCGGGACATCCTGGGACTGTGGATCGAGAACACGGAAGGCGCGAAATTCTGGATGAAGGTGTTCAGCGACCTGAAGGTGCGTGGCGTGCAGGACATCCTGATCGCGGTCACCGATGGACTGAAGGGTATGCCTGAGGCGCTGGGTGCGGTGTTTCCGGCCACCACCCTGCAGACTTGCATCGTGCACCTGATCCGCAACTCGCTGGACTACGCGAGCTGGAAGGATCGAAGGGGGCTGGCTGCGGCCATCAAACCGATTTATACGGCGGCCAGCGCTGAGGCTGCCCAGGCCGAACTGGACGCGTTCGAGCAGGGCGAGTGGGGCAAGCGATTCCCGACGGTGGTGGGGGCCTGGCGCCGCGCCTGGGATCGCGTCATCCCGTTCTTCGCGTTTCCCCCTGCGGTACGCAAAGTGATTTACACCACGGATGAAATCGACAAGCCCCTGCTTGATATTTATATGAGGTCGGCGTTCCCGGCCACACCAGTGGTACCTCGCGTTTGTTGGGACGCGTCTGCTTCCATCGTGAGAACAGGCGTTGATAGGTGCGCTCGGCCTGCTCGGCTATGGCCCGTTCCTGGTCGCGTACGCTCTTCAGGCTGTAAGCGGCAGCCGATCCTTTGCGCGAGCCATGTTGTGCCGGCATGCCGGACTGCAACTCCAGGGCGCGCAGCTTGTGTGCGGTCAGGGCTGGACGATCCCAGGCGAACGGCTCATTGCGCGTGAGCACGTACCACACGATGACCGCCAGTTTGCGTGCCGTCGCGACAATGGCGACCTGCTGGCCGCGACGGTCGCGTACGCGCAGGAAGAAAGCGCGCAGAGGGCCGGGCGCCTGTGCTGCGCCCCAGGCTGCCTCGACGAGCAATCCTCGCGCGTACGAACGTCCCCGCTTGGTGATGTGACCGTGCCTGGCGGGCGTTGGGCCCGACTGATAGACCGACGGGTTCAGCCCGAAGTAGCTCACCAGCTTCTCCGGATTGGGAAACCGTTCAACGGCGCCGATTGCCGACAGCAGGCCGATTGCCACAGTGGCATTGACGCCGGTGATGGTCAGCAGCCTGCGCAACCGCTCGTCGCCGATACTGGCTTGCGCCAGGGCCTTGTCGACCTCGTGCAGATCCTCCCCAAGACGGTCCAGCTCCCGCAAGCGTTGCTCGACGCCCAGACGCTCGTCCATCGGCAGCGGTTGGGCCGTGAGCCATACGCGTCCCTTCCTGCCGAACAGATCAGTAGCGGGGCACCGCTCGATCAGATGCGCAGCCAGCACCGCATGAACTTCGTTCTTCAGCCTCGTGCGTTGCCGCACGAGTTGTGACCGGCGCGAGACCTGTCGGCGTAGCGCCAGGGTGCTCTCGTCGGGCATCCAGACTTCCGGCAGGAAATGGCTTGCGTACAGTTGGGCCAGCACTGCCGCATCAATCCTGTCCGTCTTGACGCGTGCCTCGGCGATGAGCCGTACCAGCAGTGGATTCGCAATTGCGACACGCGCGACGCGAGGGCGCAGTACGTTGACGATGGCGGCGGTATTGCCCGTCGCTTCGAGCACCACATGATCGGTGCTGCGCAGGCTTGCGGCAAAGCGCTCCAGTTCGTCGCGTCTGAGCCCGGCACGGCCACCAGCATGCAGCACGCCGTCCTCCAGATACGCGATCTCGGCCACGGAGCGCGAAACATCCAGTCCTACGATTCGCATAACCGTTCTCCCATTCAGATGAATGTTGGGAGCCGGTGGGACAGCACGACAACTACGGATTCGCGCTCGCAGCGCAACCGGGCGGGTCGCAGGGGCGGCCAACTACTAACACGAGCTCGCGGCTCATCGTATAACAACGGCCTGCCCACCCGAAGTGCTCCCCGGTGCCCCTTGTCCCGGATGGTCACACCATACGCCAGAAATGCACGGCGCGGGACCGTGAGGCACCGGCTATATCATGCCGGTTACGAATGCCATTGAAAGTGTAAATGCCCAGCTACGCAAGATCGTCAAGACACGTGGCCACTTCCCGACGGACGAGGCCGCGACCAAATTGCTGTGGCTGGCGTTACGTAATATCACGGCTGACTGGAGCCGGGCGGCTCACGACTGGAAGGCCGCGATGAACCAGTTCGCGATCCTCTACGAGGATCGCTTCACCAGGATTCATTTGTAGAATGCAATTGACGACCTGCCAGACGGCAGGCTTTTATCTGCCTTGCACACAAAAATTCAGACACTCCCAAGGAAAGGCCAACAACCCAACCACCCAGCAGTCAAAAAAAAACCCCTCATAGCGCCCCAGCCCAATTTGTGCTTTACTTTTCGGCAGCCCTATAAGAAAACCCGCAACACCCCAATCGGACCGCAAAAAAACAGGCAGCCGAAGGCAAACACCAACCGCAAAAGGTCCGGTCTCACCCCATAAGGAGACAACTTCATGGCGATCAGCATCAGTCTGACGGTGAACGGCGCGCCCATCAGCGCCTCAATCGATCCTGGCACCCTGCTAGTCCAGTTCCTTCGGGATCAGTTGCGTCTCACCGGCACACACATCGGCTGCGATACGGCCCAATGCGGCGCGTGCACGGTCCATCTGAACGGACGCGCGATCAAATCCTGCAACATCCTCGCGGTGCAGGCGGACGGCGCGAAAATCACCACCATCGAAGGGCTCGCCAAAGACGGCACACTGCATCCCATGCAGGCAGCCTTCAAACATTGCCACGGCCTGCAATGCGGCTTCTGTACGCCCGGCATGGTGATGAGCGCGGTCTCGCTCGTCCAGCGCCAGCCGGATCTCACCGGCGATGACGTACGCGCCCAGCTCGACGGCAATCTGTGCCGCTGTACGGGCTATCACAACATCGTCAAAGCAGTGCTCGAAGGCGCCGAAAGCATGAAGTCCGCCGCCGCCAACGCCGCCGACAATGCCACCGCGCAGGCCACCGCACCGGCCACCGCCTGAGGAGCCGACGATGAACGCACCCGAAACTCACCTGATCGGCGCCTCCGTCGAACGTAAGGAAGACTATCGGTTCCTGACCGGCAATGGCCAGTACACCGACGACATCGTCCTGCCCCAGCAAACCTACGCGGTATTTCTGCGCTCGCCGTACGCGCACGCGAAGATCAACAGCATCGACACTGCCGCGGCCAAGCAGTCGCCCGGCGTAGTGGCGATCTTCACCGGCACGGACATGGCCGCTGACAACGTCGGCGGCCTGCCGTGCGGCTGGCTGATCCACAGCACGGACGGTAAGCCGATGAACGAGCCGCCGCATCCGGTCATCGCGCATACGAAAGTGCGTCACGTCGGCGACCAGGTCGCGCTCGTGATCGCCGATTCGATCAAGGCCGCCAAAGACGCCGCCGAATTGATCGAAGTCGACTACGACGTGCTGCCGGCCGTCGTGGACACCGCGCATGCAGCCGACGCCGGCCAGCCCGCCGTGCACGACGAAGTGCCCGACAACATCTGCTACAACTGGGGCCACGGCGACAAAGCCGCCACCGACGCCGCCTTCGCCAAAGCCGCGCACGTCACCACGCTCGACATCGTCAACAACCGGCTGATTCCGAATGCGATCGAACCGCGCGCGGTCAACGCGAGCTATTCGGTGCAGGACGACAGCTACACGCTCTACGTCGCGAACCAGAATCCGCATGTGGAGCGCCTGCTGATGGCGGCATTCGTGCTGTCGCTGCCAGAATCGAAACTGCGCGTGATCGCGCCGGACGTCGGCGGCGGCTTCGGATCGAAGATTTTCCTGTACGCCGAAGACGTCGCGCTGACCTGGGCGTCGAAGAAAATCCGCCGTCCGGTCAAGTGGACGGCCGAGCGCTCGGAAGCGTTCGTCTCGGACGCGCATGGCCGCGATCACGTGACCAAGGCCGAACTGGCCATGGACGCGGACGGCAAATTCCTCGGCATGCGCATCCACACGACCGCCAACATGGGCGCGTATCTGTCCACGTTCGCGTCGAGCGTGCCGACCATTCTGTATGCCACGCTGCTCGCCGGCCAGTACGCCACGCCCGCGATCTACGCGGAAGTGAAAGCGGTCTTCACCAACACCGTTCCCGTCGATGCCTATCGCGGCGCGGGCCGCCCCGAAGCGACGTACGTGGTGGAGCGGCTGGTGGAAACCGCCGCGCGTGAGATGAAGCTCGACCCGGCAGAGATTCGCCGCCGCAATTTCATCCACGAGTTTCCGTACGCGACGCCGGTCGGCCTCACCTACGACACCGGCGATTACGATACCCTCCTCGCCCGCTCGCTCGAACTCGCGGACGTCAAAGGCTTCGCGGCGCGCAAACAGGAATCCGAAAAGAACGGCAAACTGCGCGGCCTTGGCTATTCGTGCTACATCGAAGCCTGCGGTCTCGCACCTTCGAATATCGCGGGCGCGCTGGGCGCGCGGGCCGGCCTGTTCGAAGTCGGTCAGATTCGCGTGCATCCCACCGGCTCGGTCACCGTGTTCACGGGCTCGCATAGTCACGGCCAGGGACACGAAACGACCTTTGCGCAAGTGGTGGCCGACCGGCTCGGCATCTCACTGGAAAGCGTCGAGATCGTCCACGGCGACACCGGCCGCATTCCATTCGGCATGGGCACGTATGGCTCGCGCTCGATCGCGGTCGGCGGCTCGGCGATCATGAAAGCGCTCGACAAGATCGAAACCAAGGCGAAGAAGATCGCCGCCCACCTGCTCGAAGCCGCGGCGGAAGACATCGAGTTCAAGGACGGCGTATTCCGCGTCGCGGGCACCGATCGCACCAAGGCGTTTGCCGAGATTTCGCTCGCTGCATACGTGCCGCACAACTATCCGCTCGACGTGCTCGAACCCGGCCTCGAAGAAAGCGCGTTCTACGATCCGACCAACTTCACCTATCCTTCCGGCGCGTACATCTGCGAGATCGAAGTCGATCCGGAAACGGGCGTGTGCCGGATCCAGCAGTTCACCGCGGTCGACGATTTCGGCAACGTGATCAATCCGATGATCGTCGAAGGCCAGGTGCATGGCGGGCTCGCTCAGGGCATCGGCCAGGCGATGCTGGAGCGCTGCGTGTACGACAACGAGAGCGGCCAGTTGCTGTCCGGCTCGTATATGGATTACGCGATGCCGCATGCGTCCGACTTGCCGGACTTCACCGTCGAAACCGCGAAGGGCACGCCGTGCACGCACAATCCGCTCGGTGTGAAAGGCTGCGGCGAAGCGGGCGCGATCGGCTCGCCGCCGGCGGTGATCAACGCGATCCTCGACGCGCTCGTGCCGCTCGGCGTGACCGACCTGCAAATGCCGGCGACGCCGCATCGCGTGTGGTCCGCGATCCACGCCGCCAAGCAAGCCCATTGAGATCCTGAGCGGAGCATTCGACATGTATTCATTCGAGTATCAACGCGCGACGGATCCCAAAGCGGCCGCCGCCCTTCTCACCACCGACAGCGACGCGAAGTTTCTGGCGGGCGGCCAAAGCCTGCTGCCCACCATGCGGCTGCGTCTCGCGCAGCCGTCGCAACTGATCGACGTAACGCGCATTCCCGCGCTCAAGTCGATCACCGTCGACGGAAAAACGGTGACGATTGGCGCCGCCGTGTGTCATGCGGACGTCGCGGATCACGCGGAACTGCGGCGCGTATCGCCAGCGCTCGCGGATCTCGCCGCGCATATCGGCGATCGCCAGGTGCGCGCGCTCGGCACGATCGGCGGCTCGCTTGCCAACAACGACCCGGCCGCCTGTTATCCGGCCGCGGCGATGGCGCTGGACGCGACTATCGTGACCGACCGGCGGCGCATTACGTCGAGCGACTTCTTCGTCGGCATGTATGAGACGGCGTTGGCGCCCGACGAGTTGATCGTCGCCGTGGAGTTTCCGGTGCCCGAGCGCGCGGCGTACGAGAAATTCCGCAATCCCGCTTCGCACTTCGCGTTGGTCGGCGTGTTCGTCGCGAAGTTTGCGAGTGGCGTGCGCGTCGCGGTGACGGGCGCGGCGGCGTCGGTGTTTCGTGTGCCGGAACTGGAAAGCGCGTTGTCGGCGAACTTCACGCCCGAAGCCGCACGCGCGGTGACGGTGTCGGCCGCCGACCTGAACACCGACATGCACGCGAGCGCCGAATATCGCGCGCATCTGATTCCGGTACTGGCCGCGCGCGCGGTGACGAAGGCGAACGCTTAGCTTTCCCCGCTGTTCGCGGCTGAAGTGCCCGTGCTCGCGCGGGCACTTCAGCCGCATTCGCTCACGGGCGCCACTGACGCGTCGCCTCATTGGCTTCGCTTCATTGCGCAGATTCAGGACCACCATGCAGCCCGCTTCAATCGACGACACCCTCGCCCAACTCGCCGCCCAGCGCTATTTCGCTAGCCGTGAGCTGGCAACCGCACTCTATCTCGCGCTGCGCATGGAACGGCCGCTGTTCGTCGAAGGCGAGCCGGGTGTCGGCAAGACCGAGCTGGCCAAGGCAGCGGCGGGCATGCTCGGCACCTCGATGTTGCGGCTGCAATGTTACGAAGGCCTCGACACGGCGAGCGCGCTCTACGAATGGGACTATCCGCGCCAGATCATGGCGCTGCGTCTTGCCGAAGCCGCCGGCGAGCATCCCGACAACGACACCTTGTATCGCGGCGAATTCCTGCTGAAGCGCCCGCTGCTGCAAGCGCTGATGCCGGATGAAAATCATCCCGGCGCACGGCGCGTGTTGCTGATCGACGAGATAGATCGCGCCGACGAACCGTTCGAAGCCTTTCTGCTGGAACTGCTTTCGGACTTCCAGGTATCGATTCCCGAATATGGCACGGTCCGCGCGGAGCAACCGCCGCTCGTCGTGATGACTTCGAACCGCACGCGCGAAGTGCACGACGCGTTGAAGCGCCGTTGCCTGTATCAATGGATTGGCTATCCGGAACGTGATCGCGAGCTGGAGATCGTTGCCGCTCGCGCGCCGCAAACGTCGGCGGAATTGCAGCGGCGCGCGGTGGATTTCGTCCACCGGCTGCGCGGCATGGATCTGTTCAAGGCGCCCGGCATTGCCGAAACGATCGACTGGTGCCGCGCGCTGGAAGCCTTGTCGGTGACGGAGCTCGACCCGCAATCCGTGCACAACACGCTCGGCGTGCTGCTCAAATATCAGGACGATCTGGCGCGTGTCGACGCCGCGCAGATCGCGCACTGTCTTGCGGCGCCTGGATAGCCAGCATGACGAACTCCATTCACGCCGGCAACGACGGCGCCTCGGGCCAGAGCTCACGGCTCGACGCCGGCAATAGCGACACTCCTGGCGACCGCTCACACATTGGTCAGCCTGGCCAACGAGTCGTGGCGTCGTCCTCATCGGGCAAAACCGCAGCCACCTCGCTCGACGGCACGCCAACGCTCGCCCGCAACGTGATCCATTTTGTCCGCCTGCTGCGCGGCGCCGGCTTGCCGATGTCGCCCGCGCAAGCCGTCGATGCGCTCGCCGCGCTGCACTGGATCGATCTGGGCCGCCGCGACGACGTGCGCGCCGCGCTCGCGGCGTCGCTGGTTTCAGCGCCCAACGAGCGCGATCTGTTCAACGCCGCATTCGACCTGTTCTGGCGCGATCCCAATTGGGAAGGCAAGCTGCGCGCGCTGCTTCTACCGAAGGTTCGCGACGGCCTGCCGCCGCCCAAACGCAACAACCGTCTCGCCGACGCGCTGGCCGTGCGCGCGCCGCGGTCAGCGCATAACAGGGCGCCGCAGGAAACCGAGCAGCACGAACTGCATGCGCACGTCACCTTCAGCGCGGAAGAACGCCTGCGTCATCGCGATTTCGATACCCTTTCCGCCGATGAGTGGCGCACCTTGCGTCATCTGATTCGCGGCCAGCGTCTGCCGCTCGCAACCGAGCCGACGCGCCGCCTGAAAGCCGCTTCCCACGGCACGCATGCGGACCTGCGCGCGAGTGCCCGCCACGCCGTGCGTGCGGGCGGCGACTGGACAGTGTGGAAGTATCGCGCGGTGGTCGAACGCAAACCGCCGCTCGTGCTGCTGCTCGACATTTCCGGCTCGATGAGCAGCTATTCGCGCGCGGTGCTGTATTTCTGCCATGCGCTGCTGCAGTCGCGCGAACGCCTGCAGGTGTTTCTGTTCGGCACGCGCCTCACCAACGCGACACGCGCGCTGCGCGAGCGCGATCCCGACGTGGCGATTGCGACGCTCACCGAGCAGGTGGTCGACTGGTCCGGCGGCACGCGGATCGGCGCGGCGCTCGCCGAATTCAACCGCCGCTGGGCACGGCGGGTGCTCACCGGACGTGCCACGGTGCTGCTCGTCACTGATGGCCTCGATCACGAAGCGATCGACGTGCTCGACGCCGAGATGGCTCGTCTGCACCGCTTCGCTCACCGTATCGTGTGGCTCAATCCGCTGCTGCGTTTCAGCGGTTTTTCTCCGAAGGCGCGCGGCGTGCAGGCCATCCTGCCGTATGTCGATGCGCATCGGCCGGTTCATAATCTGGACAGCCTGACGGCGTTCGGCCGCGACCTCGCGCAACTCACGCGCGCGCCTCTTCGCAGCGTCGGCGCGAGGGCCGTAGGAGCGACTTCATGGAATTGACCGAAACCCATGTGCTACCCGTTTCGCAGCAAACCGCGTGGGACGCGCTGAACGACACGGAAATGCTGCGCGCCTGCATTCCCGGCTGCGAAAGCATCGATCCGGACGGCGAGAACGCCTATCTGGTGGCACTGAGCGCCGCGGTCGGCCCGGTCAAGGCGCGTTTCAAGGGACGCATGCAACTCATCGACATCGAGGCGCCCAACTCGTACAGCATCGTGTTCGAAGGCCAGGGCGGCGCGGCAGGGTTCGCCAAGGGCAACGCGCACGTTTCGCTCGAAGCCGATGGCGAGGCCGCCACGAAGCTCAGCTATACGGCGCATGCGCAGGTCGGCGGCAAGCTCGCGCAGATCGGCTCGCGGCTCGTTGACGGCGCGGCGCGTAAAATCGCAGGCGAATTCTTCAAGCGCTTCGGCGCCCGGCTGGGCGGCTCGGGTGACGGTAACGGTGATGGCGCGGCGGCCCCGGACGCCAAGGAAAATGCAGCCGATCAAACGGTGCCGCACAATACAGCATCGACTGACGCTGCGGACGGTGAATCCGGCGGCGACGCAACGAAAAGGAAGAAATCATGGACAGCGTGGATCTCGAAGTCCTGAAGTCCAGCGCACGTTGGCTGGAAGAGGGACATCGCGCGCTACTGGTAACGGTGGTGAAGACATGGGGCTCGTCGCCGCGTCCCGAGGGCGCAATGCTCGCAGTGCGCGACGATGGGCTCGTGGTGGGCTCGGTGTCGGGCGGCTGCATCGAAGACGATCTGATCGACCGCGTGCGGCAACGGGGTATCGAGCAGACGCTGCCCGAAGCGGTCAAATACGGCATCACCGCGGAAGAAGCGCATCGCTTCGGCCTGCCGTGCGGCGGCACGATCCAGCTGGTGCTGGAACCGCTGACGCTGCACAGCGGCATCGCCGACCTGTGCGGCGCGGTGGAGAACGGGCGCCTCGTGGCCCGCGAAGTGAATATGGCAACCGGCGCGGCGCGGCTGGAAAGCGCGCAGGCAACGGACGGCGTGCATTTCGACGGCGCTCGTCTGCTGACGATTCACGGCCCGCGCTACCGCATGCTGGTGATCGGCGCGGGGCAGTTGTCGCGCTATCTGTGCCATATCGCGGTTGGGCTCGACTATCAGGTCACTGTGTGCGATCCGCGCGAGGAATACACCGAGGAGTGGAACATTCCCGGCACGAAGATCGTGCGCACCATGCCCGACGACACGGTGATCGAGATGAAGCTCGACGAGCGCTGCGCGGTGATCGCCCTGACGCACGACCCGAAGCTCGACGATCTCGCGCTGATGGAAGCGTTGAAAACGCCCGCGTTTTACGTCGGCGCGTTGGGTTCGCGACGAAACAATCAGGCGCGGCGCGAGCGCCTCAAGGAGTTCGATCTGAACGATACGGAGTTGGGCCGCCTGCACGGACCGGTCGGCATTTATATCGGCAGCAGAACGCCGCCGGAGATCGCGGTTTCGATTCTTGCCGAAGTGACGGCGGCCAAGAACGGTGTGTCCCTGCCGACCTTGCTTCAGGTCGAAGGCGCCAAGGCTGCGCGGGAAATTGCCGCTTCGGGCGGAACGGCGTGTAGCGTTTAACGGAAATCTGCCTGCGCGCGGCGCGCTGTTCTCAGCCGCCGCGACGCAGAGCACCGCAGAGTCAGAGCAACTCAGCGCGGCGCAACAATCCGCTCACATCAAGCCGCAAACCACGGCAGCGATCACCGACCCGCCCACCAGCACGACGCCCACCACGCGGCGCCTGTTCAACTCGGTCCACAGCAGAACGCCGGTCAGCGAAAGCAGAATCATGCTGCCGGCGATCGTATCGATCAGCAACACCCAGCCGACGCTCAGTCCCACGCCTTTGTGCAGGTTGTTCATCGTCGAAAGAAACGAGTTCTGCGTGCGTTTCACCGCGACGAAGCCGTTGCCCACCCAGTATTCGGCCTGCACGCTCTGCGACGGTCCCATGATGCCGACCTGCCAGAATTCCGGCTGCATCGTGCTGCGATCGCCCCACGCCACCGGATGTGCCGGCTCGCGCTTCGTCCTGCCCGGCTTGCCGTCTATTTTCAACTCGGCTTTGAGCCACTTCGCCATCTCCATCGGCGAACGCAGCGGCTGTTGCGGAACGGGAATCTGCATTTGCTCGACTTGCGGCTCGCCCGACGAGACCTTCAGCGGGCCGCCGCGGTGGTTCAGCAGAAACCCGGTCACACCGAACAGCAAGCCCAGCACCGCGCCCCACAGGCCGACCCAGCCGTGCACCTTGCGCAGCCACTTGATGAAATTCGCGCGCCGCGAGCGCTGACGCCGCGCCGCCTGTTCGGCGTCGTCCATCAGATTTTGGCCGCGTTCCGGCGTGTGAGCCGTGTATTGCGTGCCGTGACCGGCGGCGGGTTTCATGTCGATGTCGATCGAGTCAGGCGCATTCAAATCCGGGCTCCAGGCGCAGCAAGTCGATCCATCGCCGTCACGCGGCGACAAAGCGCATGCTCACCCGGCAGTGGTCGAGGGAAGTATCGAAAAGGGAGTGCCGGACAACCCGGCTTGCGGTCCGGGCCGTCCGGCTGAGAGGCTGGCTGGCGGTCACAGAGGAGGAGAATGTGACAGAAAGCTGGCGACGCCTTTCAATTGAGAATGGATATCATTACATAATTAAGCGATTTACTCAATCACAACGCGCGGCATCCGCTTGACATCGGCGCGGCGCGCCCCGACTCTAGCTGGCGATCCCGCCAACGTTCAGTTCGGACACCAGCCTGCCATGCGCCTTTCTTCCCTGGTCTGTCTTGCCTCCTTCGGCTGGCTTGCCGGCATCCACGGCGCGGGGGCGGGCGTCGCGGCCAGACTGGACGATCCCTATACCAACGAAGGCGAGACGCAGACCTTCACCGTCAACGCGGACGGCTCCTATTCGAAGCTCGATTCGATGACACTGCTTGTGAACAACGAAGCAGGCGTCGCGCGGGTCGCGCAGCAATATGTCTGGTTCAACCGCAACATGGCGGACGTGCAGATCATCGAGGCCTACACGATCACTGCCGACGGCGTACGTCACGACGTGCAGCCCGAGCAGATCCGCGACGTCCAGGAAGCCCGCTCGTTCGACGCGCCGATGTTTCAGGACATTCAGGAAAAGGTGATCGTGTTTCCCGCCGTGGAGCCGGGCGCGCGCGTGCATCTCACCTATCGCAAGACGCAGAAGCAGCCGATCGTGCCGGGCGAATTCAGCGACTTCACGCCGCCCGATCTCGCGCCCACGCACAACTTCTGCCTGATCTACGATCTGCCCGCCGGTAAGCCGCTTTATGCCGATGCGCGCGGCTTCACCGTCGCGCAGCCCATAACGCGCGACGGCCGCACGCGCTACGAATATCGCTACGACAAGGCGCATTTCAGCCGCCTGGAGCGCGGCTCGGTTGCGTACGTGTCGTATGGCGACCGGCTGATGGTCTCGACCTTCCCGGACTATGCCGCGTTCGCCGCGACCTACCGGGAATCCGCAGCGGACCCGAGCGCGCACGATGCCGCCGTCACGCGTCTCGCGCAACAGCTCACCGCGCGCGACCACACGCCGCGCGACAAAGCCAAAACGCTGTACGACTGGGTACGCCGCAATGTGCGCTACGTGGCTATCAACGTCGGACGCGGCGCGGTGGTGCCGCACAGCGCGAGCGCAGTCCTCGCGAACCGCTACGGCGATTGCAAGGATCACGTCGCGCTTTACGGCGCGTTGCTCGACGCGGCCGGCGTGCGCAACGAGCCGGCCTTGATCAGCAGCGGCACGATCTACACGCTGCCGAGCGTGCCGGGTTACGGCGTCATCAATCACATCATCACGTGGCTGCCGGATTTGCAGCAATACGCCGATTCGACCGCATCGAATGTCGAATTCGGTTTTCTGCCGCCCTCCGACATGAACCGGCCGACCGTGCTCGTCGGCGAGGGTATGCTCTCGCGCACGCCCGCCACCGCGCTCCTGACGCGCAGCACCGACCTGTCGATCAAGGTCGAACCGGATGGCTCGGCAAGCTTCACGTATCGGCTGGAGGCGGCCGGCGCTTCCGCCGAACAGACGCGCGCCATGTTACGCACGCAAACACCCGCACAGCGCGAGGATTCGATTCAGGCGGAATTGCGCGGCGCCAACCTGCGCGGCACCGCTACGCTCACCACGAATGACCTCACCGTGGCCGACGGCCCGCTCACCATCACGATGAAAGGCACGCTGGAAAGTCTCGTGGTGCCCGGCGCGGCGGCGTCGATTCCGGCGCTGACGAGTCTGGCCGGCGGCTTCGAGGCGGATACGCGTTACTGGCTTGGCGAGCGACAGCGCACGCAGCCGTTCATCTGTCGCAACCAGGCGCTGCATGAACGCGCGCGCATCGAGTTGCCCGCCAATTTTCGCGTGCTCGACATGCCGGAGGCGAAGCGGACCCAGGACCGCCTTGTCGATTTCCAGTCGCAGTACACGTTCGATCCGCACAGCAACGTGGTCACGATGACGCGCGACGGCGCCACGCATTTCGATAGCGACGTCTGCACACCCGACGACTTCGAGCAGATGCGCCCCGCGATCGAAGCCATCGGGCGCGACGTGCGTGCGGAAGTGATTGTCAGATCGACGCTAGTGGAGTCATCGAGTGTTGCTTCGCAGGCGCCGTGAGCGCCGGCGAAAGCGCATGCCTTCGCCGGGGATGCGCTCAAACGGGCCAGAGCGGCCCTTCCTGCATCGCGCCGATCTGCTCGCGTAATTCGAGGATGCGGTCTTCCCAGTAACGCTGCGTGTTGAACCACGGAAACGCTGCGGGAAACGCCGGGTCGTCCCAGCGACGCGCGAGCCACGCCTGATAGTGAATCAGCCGCAGCGTGCGCAATGCTTCGACCAGATAAAGTTCGCGCGGCTCGAAGTCGCAGAAGTCTTCGTAACCGGCGAGCAGATCCGCCAGCGCGCGTGACGCTTCTACGCGCTCGCCCGGCAGCAACAGCCACAAATCCTGCACCGCCGGTCCCATGCGGCTGTCGTCGAAGTCGACGAAATGCGGCCCTGCGTCTGTCCACAACACGTTGCTCGGATGACAGTCGCCATGCATTCGCAACATGCGGATATCGCCGGCCCGCTCGTACGCACGTTCCACGCCTTCGAGCGCGAGATTGACCACGGTTTCCCATGCGGTGCGCACGTCGTCCGGCACAAAACGGTGAGAGAGCAGGAAGTCGCGCGGCTCGTAGCCGAAGGTATGAATATCCAGAGTAGGACGTTCGACGTAATTCTGCGTCTGACCAACCGCATGGATGCGGCCGATGAAACGCCCGAGCCATTCCAGCGTGTCGGGCCGGTCGAGATCCGGCGCGCGGCCGCCGCGACGCTCGAAGATCGAGAAGCGAAAGCCGTCGAAGCTATGCAGCGTGCGGCCTTCGAAAGTGAGCGCAGGCACCGCTGGAATTTCGCGGGAAGCGAGATCGGCAACGAAAGCATGTTCTTCGAGAATCGCGGCGTCGCTCCAGCGCTCGGGTCGATAGAACTTCGCGACCACCGGCGGACCATCTTCCACGCCGACCTGGTACACGCGGTTCTCGTAGCTGTTGAGCGGCAGCATGCGGCCGTCGGTGCGCACGCCGACTGTGCCGAGCACGCCGTCGAGCGCGTCGAGCACGATTTCCGGCTTGAGCCGGGCGAAAGGCACAGCGCTGTCCGCGCGGTCCTGTGGATCGAGGATGTCGTCGTTCATGCCCGCATTGTGCGCCGCGCCGGCGTCAAAGACGAGGGCGACAACGCACAACGCGGCGCAACCCGCGGCTTACAACTCGCACACGGCTTGCACTCGAACGGCCTTCAATGCATCTGCGCGCTCGACGGTCGCACCAACTCGCCCGTATCGATCAGGTCTTCAAGGAAAAAGGGTTCAGTGTTCAGTTGCAGCGAAGCGCCGGGCTCGCCGGCATACCACGCCACCATTGCCATGTCGCCGAGAATGCGCATGACGATCCCGCGCGCGCCTTGCGGCACGGCGATATGCACCGATCGGACAATGGAACCGATTTGCATGATGTTTCCCCGTTTCTCCCATAGCCGGCTTTATGATTTCCTTGCCGGTCAAGGTGATGATAAAAGCGTCGCTCCGCCGATAACGTTGCGTACGCACCCAATCTGCTGCGCGTGATACGCGTGAGAGGTTCGAGTCACTGTTCCCGTTTTGCGGGGCCGGGGAAAGCGCGAACTCGAGGCTGCAGACTCAACATTCTTTACCCGTCGTTTCGCCCTATTCCCATTACGGCGCGGCGGACCGATGATTCGGAGCGTAACGCGTCGCAATAAGGTCATCATAAACCCTGCCGGGGTGAGATATCAAAAACGTGCACCAACCAGACCATTTGCTCGATCCGACCGCTGGGCCGGCCTGCTCGCGCCGCTGCGGCGGCCGTTACGCGCATTGTGTCCGGCATGCGTGGCACGCGCGCGACATCTCTTCGCACGGCTTTGAGCGGTTGAACTAGTCATGTGGATCGTTCGTCTTGCGCTACGGCGCCCGTATACGTTCGTCGTCCTGGCGCTGCTATTGCTGATCGTCGGACCTTTGACGATCCTGCGCACGCCGACCGACATCTTCCCCAATATCGACATTCCAGTGCTCTCGGTGATCTGGTCGTACAACGGCCTGCCCGCCGACGAGATGGAAAAACGCATCGTGCTGAATTACGAGCGCGGGCTCTCGGTGGCAGTCAACGATATCGAGCACACCGAGTCGACCTCGCTGAACGGCATCGCGGTGATCAAGATCTTTTTCCAGCCGCACGCGAATATCGACGAGGCGCTCGCCGAAGTCACCGCGCTGTCACAAACGCAATTGCGCTCGCTGCCGCCCGGCATCACGCCGCCGAATATCCTGCGCTACAACGCTTCGACGGTGCCGATTCTGCGGCTCGCGCTGTCGTCCGCGTCGCTCACCGAGCAGGAGCTATACGACTTCGGCAACAACTTCCTGAAGACCCAGCTCGCCACCGTGCCGGGCGCTTCCGCGCCGCTGCCGTACGGCGGCAAACAACGGCAGATCATGGTCGATATCGATTCGCGCAAATTGCAGGAGCGCAATCTTTCGCCGCTGGACGTGGTCAACGCGGTCACCGCACAGAATCTGATCCTGCCTTCCGGTACCGCCAAAATCGGTTCAACGGAATACTCGGTGGAAATGAACGGCAGCCCGGATTCGCTGGCAGGCCTGAACAATATTCCGATCCGATCCACGGCTAACGGCACCGTTTATATTCGCGACGTCGCTCATGTACGCGACGGTTTCCAGCCGCAAACCAATATCGTGCGCGTGAACGGCCAGCGCGCGGCGCTCCTGACCATCAACAAGAGCGGCAATACGTCCACGCTCGAAATCGTCGATCGCATCAAGACGTTGATGCCGACGTTGCGCAATCTCGTGCCCGCCTCTCTGAATATCGACCCCGTTGCCGACCAGTCGCTGTTCGTGCGCGCTTCCGTGCAAGGCGTGCTGCGCGAGGCGCTGATCGCTGCCTGCCTGACCGGCCTGATGATTCTGCTGTTCCTCGGCAACTGGCGCGCCACGCTGATCATCGCCGTGTCGATTCCGCTGTCGATGATCACCTCGATCATCGCGCTCTCCCTGCTCGGCGAAACCATCAACATCATGACACTCGGCGGGCTTGCGCTCGCGGTCGGCATTCTGGTGGACGATGCGACGGTGGCGATCGAAAACATCAGCCATCAACTCGAACAGGGCAAGACGCTCGAACAGGCGATTCTCGACGGCGCGCATCAGATTGCGATTCCGACGCTGGTGTCGACCTTGTCCATCTGCATCGTCTTCGTGCCGATGTTTCTGCTCACGGGCGTCGCGCACTATCTGTTCATTCCGCTGGCCGAGGCGGTGGTGTTCGCCATGCTGGCGTCGTATTTCTTCTCGCGCACGCTCGTGCCGACGCTCGCGAAATACCTGCTGCGCTATCACCATAAACCCGCGGACCTGCATCACACCCCGGCGCAAACGCGCAATCCGTTCATGCGCGCGCACTACGCATTCGAAGGCGGCTTCGCGCGTTTGCGCGAGCGCTATCGCGTGTTTCTCGAAGCGCGCGTCGCGCGGCCGGGCCTGTTCGTGACGCTGTTTCTTGTTTGCTGCGGCGCCTCGATGTTGCTGATGCCGTTTCTCGGCCGCGACTTTTTCCCGGCTGTGGACGCCGGCACGATCGCGCTGCATCTGCGCGCGAAAACCGGCATGCGGGTGGAGGAGACCGCGGTCGTCACCGATCGCGTCGACACACGTATCCGTCAGTTGATACCGGCGGGCGAGCTGCATTCGATCATCGACAACATCGGCTTGCCGGTCTCGGGTATCAACCTCTCGTACAGCAACACCGGCACGATCGGCACCTCGGACGCCGACGTGCTGATCACGCTCAATCCCGACCATCATCCGAGCGCGGACTACGTGCGCACGCTGCGGCGTACGCTCACCGACGAATTCCCCGGCGTGCAGTTCGCCTTCCTGCCCGCGGATATCGTCAGTCAAACGCTCAACTTCGGCATGCCGTCGCCGATCGACATTCAGATCGTGGGCCGTGAAGTGGCCGGCAATCGCGCATTCGCCGCGAAGTTGCTGAACCGTCTGCGCACGGTGCCCGGTCTCGTCGACGCACGCATCCAGCAGCCCGCCGATCTGCCGCGTATCTTTATCGACGTGGACCGCACGCGTGCGCAGCAAGCCGGCTTCTCGCAACGCGACATTGCGAGCAATCTGCTGATCACGCTATCGGGCAGCCAGCAAACCACGCCGACGTTCTGGCTCAATCCGCGCAACGGCGTGAGCTACAACGTGATCACGGAAGCCCCGCAATACACGATCGATTCACTGCAATCGCTCGCGAACATTCCGCTGA
Source organism: Paraburkholderia dioscoreae (assembly GCF_902459535.1). Lineage (NCBI taxonomy): Bacteria > Pseudomonadati > Pseudomonadota > Betaproteobacteria > Burkholderiales > Burkholderiaceae > Paraburkholderia > Paraburkholderia dioscoreae. The sequence continues at coordinate 155,894 of NZ_LR699553.1, read as the reverse complement.
ACGCGAACGGCCGCAGCAATATTCTCGGTTCGCTCGCCATCATGAAGCGCGAAGCAGGCAACGCCACGCTCACCCACTACAACGCGCAGACCACCATCGATATTTTCGGCACCGCCGACGGCCGCGATCTCGGCGGCGTGTCCGACGACATCCGCAAGATCATCGACGACGCCAAGGCCGATCTGCCCAAAAGCTCGACTATCGAAGTGCGCGGCCAGGTGCAGACCATGAACGATTCGTTCTCCGGCCTGTTCGCCGGTCTGGTGTTCGCGATTCTGTTGGTGTATCTGCTGATCGTGGTGAATTTCCAGTCGTGGCTCGATCCGTTCATCATCATCACCGCGCTGCCGGGCGCGCTCGCCGGTATCGTATGGATGCTGTTTCTCACGCACACCACGCTGTCGATTCCTGCGCTCACGGGTGCGATCATGTGTATAGGCATTGCCACCGCCAACTCGATTCTCGTGATCAGCTTTGCGCGCGAGCAGTTGCTCGAACACGGCGACGCGGCCCGCGCGGCGATCGAAGCGGGCTTCACGCGCTTTCGTCCGGTATTGATGACAGCGCTCGCGATGGTGATCGGCATGGTGCCGATGGCGATCGGTCTCGGCGAAGGCGGCGAGCAGAATGCGCCGCTCGGGCGCGCGGTGATCGGCGGTCTGACGATCGGCACGCTGGCAACGCTGATCTTCGTGCCGGTGGTGTTTTCGATGATCTACCGGCGACTCGCGGCACGACGCCTGCGTGCAGCCGAGCACGTGGTGCAGAAGCCATGATGTGCAGCGCCGCGGCGATCGTGTCGGCAACAGCGGCAATAGCAGGCAGCACGAGAGGCAGCTTCGACTGCCCGAGCATCTTCACAGCAACCATTTTTGCACGGGAAGTTTGATGGAAGGACAACGTCCAGACAGTTCCGGCACCACGCGCGATCCGGCGAAGGCAAAGCGCGCACGCTGGATCGCCGTCGCGGTCGCCGTGGTGGTCATCGCGCTTGCGGCACAAGGTATCTGGTCGCGTCACGACGCGCACGCGGCGCTCGAACGCGATGCCGAGCACACCAGCCAGACCAGCGTCGAAGTCGTGCGGCCGCAGAAATCGACGGCCGGGCTCGATCTCGTGCTGCCCGGCAACGTGCAGGCGTTTCTCGACACGCCGATTTACGCGCGCACCAACGGCTATCTGAAGAAGTGGTACGCGGACATCGGCGCGCGGGTGAAAAACGGCCAGTTGCTGGCGGAGATCGACACGCCGGAAGTGGACGATCAACTGCGCGCGGCCCGCGCCGAACTCGCAAACGCCGACGCCAACTATGCGCTTGCGAAGAGCACCGCCGGGCGCTGGACCGACATGCTGAAAAGCAAATCGGTCTCGAAGCAGGAAACCGACGAAAAGGTCGGCGACATGCTCGCAAAGAAAGCCACGCTCGACGCTGCACGCTTCAACGTGGCGCGACTCGAGAAAACGCAGTCGTTCCAGAAAGTGTATGCGCCGTTCGACGGCATCGTGACCGCGCGCAATGTCGATGTCGGCGCGCTGATCGACGCGGGCAGTTCGGGCGGCCCTGCGAAGGAGCTGTTTCACGTCGCGCAGGCGGATCGGCTGCGCGTCTATGTGAACGTACCGCAGGCCTACGCGCAGCAGGTTCGCGCGCGGCAAGCCGCGTTCCTGACGCTGACCGAGACGCCGTCCCGACATTATCCGGGCACCGTGGCGCGCACCGCGGGCGCCGTCGATCCGCAACAGCGCACGATGCTGGTGGAAGTCGACGTCGACAACCGTAACGGCGATTTGCTGCCGGGCGCGTATGCTCAAGTGCACTTCGAGTTGGGCACGGGCGCGGCGCCATTCACGCTGCCTGGCAACGCGCTGCTGTTCCGCCCGGATGGCGTGAAAGTCGCGACCGTCGACGCGCAGCACAAGGTAAAGCTGATCGCGGTGTCGCTGGGAACGGACTTCGGCACGCGTGTCGCGATTGCATCCGGCCTGCAGGGCGATGAGCGGGTGATCCTGAATCCGCAGGACTCGATCATCGACGGCGCGCCGGTGCGGATCGTGGCTGCGAAAGCGGGAACTGCCACGGGCGCGTCAGGAGCGACCGGTGCTTCCGGCGCGGCGGCGGGTGGTGAGGGCGCGGCAGGCGCGTCCGGCGCAGCGGCGAGCCGCGACGGTGCCGCAAGCGCCAGCGGCGCAGCCGCGGGCAATGATCGGGTGGCGGGCGGCTCGAACGCTGTTGCGGCAGACACGCCAACCACGCATGTCGCCGCGTCGCTGTCCGTAAAGGCATCATCATGAACGCGCCGGCATCCCGTCGCCGTTTCGTCGTGCGGCCGCTGCGGCGCGTCTCGCTGCATGCGTGCGCCTTGACACTCGCAGGCGCGTGCGCACTCACCGCGTGCACCGTCGGCCCCGACTACGTGAAGCCGACCGCGACCACCGCCGCAACCTACAAGGAACTCGACGGCACCGGCTGGAAACCCGCGCAACCCGCCGACACGTTCACACGCGGCGCGTGGTGGAGCGTCTACGCGGACCCGTCGCTCGACGCTCTCGAACAGCAGGTCGCGAGCGCGAATCAGAACGTGCAGGCTGCCGAAGCGCGCTTTCGCGCCGCCCGTGCCACCGTCGCGCAATATCGTTCGAGTTTCTTCCCGCTCGTCAGCGCGACCGGTGCCTATTCGCGCGCCCGTTCATCGGAGAACGTACTGCACAAATCGACCGCGGGTCTCACGCTGAACGACTACCTCGTGCAAGCCGACGCGTCGTGGGAACCCGACCTGTGGGGCCGCGTGTCACGTAGTGTCGAAGGCGCGAAAGCCGAAGCGCAGGCAAGCGACGCCGACACACAAGCCGCGCTGCTGTCGATGCAGGCCGAACTCGCCACCGACTACTTCGAGCTGCGCGGACTCGATCAGGAGCGCCGACTGCTCGACGACACGATCGAGGCCTACAGGCAAGCGCTGGAGCTGACGCAGCACCGCTACGCCGGCGGCATCGCCACGGACGCCGATGTCGCGCAGGCGCAGACGCAGTTGAAAACCACCCAGGCGCAAGCGCTCGACCTCGGCGTGCAGCGCGCGCAGCTCGAACACGCGATCGCGATTCTGATCGGCCAGCCGCCTTCCACGTTTGCGCTGCCGGTTGCGCCGCTCGCGGCGGTGCCGGTCGTCGCGGCGGCGGGCGTGCCGTCTGAGTTGCTCGAACGGCGCCCCGACATTGCGGCGGCGGAACGGCGCGTCGCCGAGATGAACGCGCAGATCGGCGTGGCGACGGCGGCGTTTTTTCCGAACCTCGTTTTGTCCGTGACGGGTGGCCTCGAAGCGACCAACTACAGTCAATGGTTGCTGGCGCCGAGCCGGCTGTGGTCGCTCGGGCCGACGTTGGCCGGAACGCTGCTCGACTTCGGCGGACGCGCCTCCGTCAAAGAACAGGCCCGCGCGCACTACGACGAAAGCGTCGCGCAATACCGGCAGACCGTGCTGACCGCCTTCGGCCAGGTCGAGGACAATCTCGCCGCCCTGCGCGTGCTCGAGCAGGAAGCGAGCGCCCAGGACGACGCGGTGAGAGCCGCGCAACGTGCGCTGGCGGTCGTATCGGACCGCTATAGGAACGGCGCGATCACCTATCTCGACGTGGTGGTCGCGCAAACCACCGCGCTCACCAACGAACGCGACGCCGTGTCGATCGCGCGACGTCGCATGGCCGCGAGCGTGGCGTTGATCAAGGCGCTGGGCGGCGGCTGGAACGAGTCCGCGCTGCCGACGGATGAACAGATCGTGCATCCGTCCACACCCGCGAGCGATGCCGCGGCGCGTGGGTAGCCGGGGGGGTTGTCGATGCAGCGAAAGGGCGCCGGGCACGGCGCCTGGTGGCGTCGTGGTGGCGTCGTGGTTGCGTCGGGGTGGCGCCGTGGTCCCGGCGTGGTCGCGGCTCGCAGCGCGCTCCAGCGACCCGCTCCGCCTCTTTTCAGCGTATCCTTAACTCCCTTTTTCTCCTTTGCAACCCGCTTCCGCCGTGCCCGACATCCCCTACCTCGAACGCGGCACGCGCGCGTACTGGCGCGCCAGCATCGCGCTGCTGTTCGCCGGCTACGCCACGTTCTCGCTCCTTTATTGCGTACAGCCGCTGCTGCCGTCGTTTTCCACAGCGTTCAACGTGACGCCGGCCCAAAGCAGCCTGTCGCTCTCATTGACCACGGCCGCGCTCGCGCTTGCCGTGTTCGTTGCCGGCTTCATCTCCGAAGGCTGGAGCCGTCACAAGCTGATGACGCTGTCGCTCACCATTTCCGCGCTGGCAACCATCGGCGTGTCGATCGCTCCGCAATGGCATCAACTGCTCGTGCTGCGCACACTCGAAGGTCTCGCGCTCGGTGGCGTGCCCGCCGTCGCGATGGCCTATCTCGCGGAAGAAGTGCACCCCGACGGCCTTGGCCTCGCGATGGGACTCTATGTCGGCGGCACGGCGATCGGAGGGATGGCCGGGCGCGTGATTACCGGCGTCGTCGCGGATCTGTTTTCGTGGCGCGTGGCGATCGGGACGATCGGCGTGCTCGGCCTTCTGTCCATGCTCGCGTTTCGCGCGCTGTTGCCGCCGTCGCGTCATTTCGTGCCGCGGCGTGGACTCGGCTTCATGCATCACCGTACCGCGCTGCTCAAGCAGTTCACTCGACCCGGCCTGCCTCTGCTGTTCCTGCTCGGCTTCGTGCTGATGGGCAGCTTCGTCACGCTGTACAACTACATCGGCTACCGGTTGCTGGCGCCGCCGTACCGGTTGGATCAGACGGAAATCGGCGCGATCTTCGTCGTGTATCTGACGGGTGTGGTGGCCTCGCCGTGGTCGGGACGCATGGCCGATACTTTCGGCCGCGCACGCGTGCTCACCGCCAGCCTGCTGTTGATGGCGTTCGGTCTCGCGCTCACCATGCTGCATCCGCTGACGGCGATTGCGGCCGGCATTGCGTGCGTGACATTCGGCTTCTTCGCCGGACACTCGGTGGCAAGCGGCTGGGTCGGACGTCTCGCCAAAGATGCCAAAGGTCAGGCCGCGGCGCTCTATCTGCTCGCGTATTACATCGGCTCGAGCGTGGTGGGCTCGTATGGCGGCCACATGTGGACGAGCTACGGATGGAACGGCGTCGCCGGACTGGTCGGCGCGTTGCTCGTCATCGGCCTGGTTGCGGCGGCGCGTCTGCGCAGACGTGAGCAGCCTCGCGCATGATCGCTCGATGACCCAACGCGCATTGAATGACGCCTGAAAGTAAGGCCCGCGTAAGCAAACGCTTCATCTTTTTCGACGTATTTGCTGCGCCGCGGCAATCGCGGCGGCCCATGCGCTGCCGGGTTCAGCGGCTTGCGAATAGCCGCTGCAACGCCGCAAGGCGTCGTTATATCGACCGGACTGTCTCCTATACTCAAATCGAGCGTGGGCGGTGCATGACTCCATAAATCGAGCCGCCGCCTTCGCCGGAAATATAAAGGAGACGAGAATGACGACCTACTTCACGATCGGCGATTTCATCCTGGTCATTCCGATGGCGTTGGCCGGGGCTTTGTTTGTCGGTGCGCTTCCCTGCAAGACGGAATTCCGGCACAACGCGCTGCGCGTGCTGGGTGCGCTGATCGGCGTGGTGTTCGCGGTGGTGCTGGTGGAAGGTTTGCCGGCGCTCGTCTAGATGAAAAAAGCCGCCCGTGGGCGGCTTTGCTGCTTCTATGGCGTGAAAGACGACGACGCGGGAATCAGATCGCCTGATCCGTCGACGGCTTTTCCCACAGGTTGATTCCGCCTTCGGTCGCGTAGCGGTCGATCTCGGCCAGTTCGTCCTTCGAGAACGCAAGGTTCTTCAGCGCGCCGACGTTTTCACGCACCTGCTCCGCGCGGCTTGCGCCGATCAGCACGGACGTCACGCGCGGATCGCGCAGCGCCCACGCGAGCGCCATCTGCGCGAGGCTCTGCCCGCGACGTTGCGCGATGTCGTTGAGCTTACGCACGTGCTCGATGTTCTGCGGGCTCAGATGCTCCTGCTTCAACGAACCGCCACCCGGCTTGTTGACGCGCGCGTCTTCCGGCACGCCGTTCAGATATTTGCCCGTGAGCAGACCCTGAGCCAGCGGCGTAAACGCGATGGCGCCCGCGCCGGCCTTCGCCAGCGCGTCCAGCAACTCGTGCTCGATCCAGCGATTGAGCATGTTGTACGAAGGCTGATGAATCAGCAGCGGCACCTTGTATTCGGCGAGCAGTTTCGTCATCTCGAGCGTCTTGCTTGCCGAGTACGACGAAATACCGATGTACAGCGCCTTGCCCTGCTGCACGGCGCTCGCCAATGCACCCGCGGTTTCTTCGAGCGGCGTATCGGCATCGAAACGATGCGAATAGAAAATATCGACGTAGTCGAGGCCCATACGTTGCAGGCTCTGATCGAGACTCGCGAGCACGTATTTGCGCGAGCCGCCGCCTTGACCGTACGGACCCGGCCACATGTCCCAACCGGCCTTCGACGAAATCAGCAGTTCATCGCGATACGGCTTGAAGTCGTCCTTGAAGAGGCGGCCGAAGTTGGTTTCGGCGCTGCCGTACGGCGGCCCATAATTGTTGGCGAGGTCGAAGTGCGTGATACCCAGGTCGAAAGCCGTGCGCAGGATGTCGCGCTGCGTGGAGATCGGCGTGGTGTCGCCGAAGTTGTGCCACAGACCGAGCGACAGCGCCGGCAGTTTGAGACCCGACTTGCCGCAGACGCGGTACTGCATATCTGAATAGCGTTCTGAAGCTGCTTCGTAAGCCATTGCTAGTGTCCTTGATGTTGAAGGCGCCCGACCGGTGCGGGCATGGGCAATTGCATGCTGCGGGAGGCGTGCCGCTTTATTTTTGTAGCTAGGGATGCGGCCAGACCGCTATGGTAGCGAATCGACGTGGTGCATGCAGACGCCCAGTATGCGGGATGGACGATTGCTTGCGGCTCCCCTACACTTTGCCCGATTCAGGCTGACGGGAGAGATAGATGACGAAGGCGATTTCCATCGCATTGATTGTCGGCGGTATCGTGCTGCTGTATTTCGGCGGGCAGGCGTTCAATTCGGTGAGCAGCGACGTCTCGCGCGTCTTTACCGGCTCGCCGACCAACAAGGCGATCCTGCTGATCGTGGGCGGCGTGGTGGCGACGATCGCCGGCCTGACGGGCATGGCTTTGTCGGGACGCAAGCGATAACAGCGTGTGCGGCTACGCGGCGCTTGCGATATCGGGGTACAGGGACCGCAAGCGCCGCCGCGAAAAACCGAAAAACCTGGAACCGAAAAAAATCTAGAACGCCACCTCGGGCTTCGCAGCCGAGCGGGTTCCCGGCAGCGGCACGTTGCTCGCGCCGTGATAGGTGTACACCAGCGAAAACTTCACCTGATCGGTGATGTTCTTGCCGGCTGAATGCAGCGTATTGCAATGGAAGAACACCACGTCGCCGGCCTTGAGCTCAGGTGACACCGCAGTGCGAATCCATCCCTGATTCTCTTCCAGATCGGAGCGGAAGAATTTGGCCTGATCGAACCGGTCGGACGTAAACGCGGCGCTGTGCGACTTCGGCACCATCCACAGCGCGCCGTTATCCACCGTCTCCGAACCGAGCGCGAGCCACACCGAAACCAGATCGTCGCGCTCGAACGACCAATACCGCACGTCGCGATGCCAGCCGGTCAAACTGCCGTACGCAGGATGCTTGGTCATCATGCAGTTATGGTGCGCGCGCGACAGGCGCGGCTCTTCACCGAAATACAACTCCATCCAGCCGCGAATTTCCGGCGCGGTCGCCCAGCGCGCAAAACTCGGATGACGTGCGTACGCATCCAGCAGCCGCCGCACCGTATGGCCGCCCGCTGCCTGCCTGGACACCGGCGCGCCGGGATATTGCAGATCCGCTTCGAACTCGATCGGCGCGGCTGCCTCTTCCAGTTGGCGCTGCGCGATCTGTTTCAGTTCTTCGCAGCGCTCGGCCGACACCAATCCGGGCACCACGACAAAACCCTGCTCCCGCAACGTTTGAATCTGCTCTTTCTTGGAATGAAGTGACATGGCGTTCCGTTACTGTCGACTAGCCGATGCTCGATTGTAAAACGGGCGCGATCGCCGAGTGTGCTGTTTCACGATCTGAAAGCGCAGCCTTTCGCACTACTTTCAGGCGCGCCGCTCAATTTCGCGGCACTTCGAATGGGCAAGCGCGCACGATAATCGCCCCAAAAGGGCACGACCCGCCGCCGCGATCCACGATTTCCCTCGGAAAAACCCGCATTCGCAGGGTAAAAACCGACTTTCTGACGTCACGAATCGCGTGTAACCTGCGCTGCATGTTGATCGCCATTCCCGCACTTTTGCGCCGCGTCGAGGCCGACAAGGCCGACTCCGCTGTATTCCGTGCACTTTTCCATCGAATTCGAGGCTTTCGCGCCGTTCATTGCGACATCGCCATTGGCACATTTGGTGCTCTTCATGGCGCACACTCCGTCGCGCGACACGTTGCCTACCAGTGAAGCCATGCATACTCTCCTGAGCACCCGTCTTACCCGCGCCGCACTGAAAGCGGCGCGTCCGGCGCGTCGCCATGTCGTGCGCGCGCTGCGTCACCATGCCACACGCGCGCGCGCGTTGGGCGAACAGTGGCGCGATGCCAAAGCCGTCGACGGCATTCGCACCTGGTTCAATACGTTCTTCTCCGCGCTGCGCCTGCAAGGCAGTTCGCGCCGCTTTTCGCTGCGCACACTGCTGCGCAAACCCACGCCGCTGCGCCTCGCCGCGCCGCGCGCAGCGGTTGCCGTGCCGCAGAACTCGAGTCGCCGTCCGCGTCGTATGTCGACGAATGGCAGCACCGGCTGGTTCGCGTTCGCGTTTGCGAGCCGTTAAGGCGCCCGAGTACAGAACGCGCTGCCGGACCTGGCGCGGCTCAAGTGCCGTACTGACTGAGGACGCGACATGACTTCGCGGCTGGTGAAGCCCGCGGTCGATAGCGTGGCCATTCAGTTCATGGACTGGCGAAGGCGATAAAAAACCCCGCCCGGCTCAATGCGCCGGGCGGGGTTTTTTGCTTAACGAAGGACGGCTTGCGCTTACTCTGCGAGCGCGGCAACCGGTTCCGTGCCGGCGGCTTCGGCGAGCGCCAACGCCTTGTCCGTGGATTCCCACGTGAATTCCGGCTCTTCGCGGCCGAAGTGACCATAGGCGGCGCTCTTCTCGTAGATCGGGCGCAGCAGGTCGAGCATCTGGATGATGCCCTTCGGACGCAGGTCGAAATGCTCCTGCACCAGACGCGTGATGACCGCATCCGACACGCGGCCGGTGCCGAACGTGTTGACCATCACCGAAGTCGGCTGGGCGACGCCGATCGCGTACGAAACCTGGATCAGGCAGCGCGAAGCCAGGCCCGCGGCCACGATGTTCTTCGCGACATAACGGCCGGCGTAGGCCGCCGAACGGTCGACCTTCGACGGATCCTTGCCCGAGAACGCGCCGCCACCGTGCGGTGCGGCACCGCCGTACGTATCGACGATGATCTTGCGGCCGGTCAAACCGCAATCGCCTTGCGGACCGCCGATCACGAAACGACCGGTCGGGTTCACGAGGAACTTGATGTCGCCCTTGATGAGGTCGGCCGGCAGCGTCGGCTTGATCACTTCTTCGATCACGGCTTCGCGCAGCGTGTCCAGATCGATGTCCGGCGAATGCTGCGTGGACAGCACCACGGTGTCGATGGAATGCGGCTTGCCGTCGACATAACGCACGGTGACCTGCGACTTCGCGTCCGGACGCAGCCAGGACAGACGGCCGTCACGGCGCAGATTCGCCTGACGCTCCACCAGACGGTGCGACAGGTGGATCGGCAGCGGCATCAATTCCGGTGTTTCTTCGCACGCGTAACCGAACATCAGGCCCTGATCGCCGGCGCCTTGATCGAGGTTGTTGTCGTGCGCGCGGTCCACGCCCTGGGCGATGTCCGGCGATTGCTTGTCGTACGCGACGAGCACGGCGCAGCCGCGATAGTCGATGCCGTAGTCGGTGTTGTCGTAACCGATGCGCTTGATCGTGTTGCGTGCGACCTGGATGTAATCGACGTTGGCGGTCGTGGTGATTTCACCGGCCAGCACGACGAGACCCGTGTTGCACAGCGTTTCCGCAGCCACACGCGAGTATTTGTCCTGAGCCAGGATGGCGTCGAGAATGGCGTCGGAAATCTGATCCGCGACCTTGTCGGGATGGCCTTCGGAGACGGATTCGGAAGTGAAGAGATAGTCGTTTGCCACGTTGCAGACTCCTGTTTTGTGGTTACGGTTGAGTTTCACGTAGCCAGCTTCGGGAGCCTTGAAGCGGCGACGCTTTAGCGGATTACCTTACCAGGAGGCGCAAATCACATGGTTTGCAGCCGCCGGCTTCGCCCCGCAAGTTGTCTATTAACTCGGCGAAGCATTTATTATAGCGACTTCCTCAGATTGTCACAGAGTGTCTACGAGTGCGGTATTACGTCAACTTCTCCGCTTTGCTGAAGCCCGTCACGCGCAACGCCTCTTTTCAGGAGGCGGCATGCTGAGCCGCTATGGCGCAAAACTCGCGATCGGGTTGCTGAAACTGTTTGCGCTGTTGCCTTATGGCCTGATCGCCCGTCTCGGCGACGGCCTCGGCTGGTTGCTGTATCAGATCCCGAGCCGGCGCAAACGCATCGTCCATATCAATCTGAAGCTGTGCTTCCCCGAATGGAGCGACGAGCGCCGCGAAGACGTCGCGCAGAAGCATTTCCGCCACGCGATCCGCAGCTATCTCGAACGCAGCGTGCAGTGGTTCGGCTCGGCGAAGAAGCTCGAAAAATTGATCCAGCTCGACAGCGCGATCGATCTGACCGACCCGAATCTGCCGCCCACGCTGTTTCTTGGCTTTCACTTCGTCGGTATCGAGGCCGGCTCGATCTTCCTGAACTATTCGCTCAGGCGTCAATGCGGCTCGCTCTATCAGCCCATGTCGAATCCGGAGCTCGAGGCAGTCGCCAAAGCGGCGCGCGCGCGTTTCGGCGCGGACATGGCGAGCCGCGCCGACAGCGCGCGCATCGTGCTGCGCTGGCTGCGCGAGCGCAAACCGGTCATGCTCGGCGCCGATATGGACTACGGCGCGCGCAATTCCACCTTCGTGCCGTTCTTCGGCGTGCCGACCTGCACGCTGACCGCGGTGGGGCGTCTGGCCAAGGTCGGGCACGCGCAGGTCGTGCCGTTCATCGGCGAAGTGCTGCCGAACTACAAAGGCTACCGGCTCAAGGTATTCAAGCCGTGGGAGAACTACCCGACCGGCGACGACGACGCGGACGCCCGCCGCATGAACGCCTTTCTCGAAGAGCAGATTCCGTTGATGCCCGAGCAGTACTACTGGGTGCACAAGCGCTTCAAGACCCGGCCGCCCGGCGACCCGAGCGTGTATTGAACCCGAACGGCCGCCCACGCGGCCTGTGCGGAACGCAACCCGACGCGGAAAAAATATGGCGTTCGGCTCACCTGCGGGCGCGTCACTTACAATAGCGTGATGAAACTGAAATTCACCAAAATGCACGGCGCGGGCAACGACTTCGTCGTGCTCGACGGCTACACCCAACCGGTCAACCTGACGCCGGCGCAGGTGCGCGCGCTCGCGGACCGGCATTTCGGCGTCGGCGCCGACCAGCTGCTGCTGGTCGAAAAGCCCACGGTGGCCGGTGTCGATTTCAGATATCGCATCTTCAATTGCGACGGCGGCGAAGTCGAGCATTGCGGCAACGGCGCGCGCTGCTTCGTCAAGTTCGTGCGCGAGCGCGGCCTCACCGATCAACGCAGCGTGCGCGTGCAGGTACAGAAGGGCACCGTCACGCTGACCATGCAGGAAAACGGCGAAGTGCTGGTCGACATGGGCACGCCCGTGTTCGACCCGGAACGCGTGCCGTTCGCCACCAAAGGCCTCGAAGGCCGCCGCGAAGGTGCGGACACGCTCTGGCCGCTCGACGTGAGCGGCACGACACGCTGGATTTCGGCGGTGTCGATGGGCAATCCGCACGCCGTGCAGGTCGTCGACGACGTCGAAGCGTTCCCGGTGCTGGTCGAAGGTCCGGTGATCGAGCGTCATGCGCGTTTTCCGCAGCGGGTGAACGCGGGCTTCATGCAGATCGTCGGCCGCAGTGAAATCAGGCTGCGCGTGTACGAGCGCGGCGCGGGTGAAACGCTGGCGTGCGGCACGGGCGCATGCGCGGCGGTCGCGGCCGGAATCCGGCGCGGGCGGCTCGATTCACCCGTGCTCGTGCACACGCACGGCGGCAATCTGACCATCTCGTGGGACAACACGCGAGAAGGTGAACCGCTGCTGATGGCCGGACCGGCTGTAACCGTTTTCGAAGGCGAGATCGAGCTGCCCGACTCATTAGCGGCTTCACAGGCCGCCTGAACTCATTGACCGACGCGCCGCCCCGAGGCGTCGCCCCGTAGTCTTTTAGCCGAAACCATGAACGATCGCGAAGTCGCCGAATACCTGCTCGCCAACCCCGAATTCTTCGCCGAACATGCGGAGATGCTCGCGACGATCCGGCTCGCGAATCCGCACGGCAAAGCCGCGGTGTCGCTGCAGGAACGGCAGATGGAAATGCTGCGCGACAAGAACAAGCATCTCGAACGCCGCCTCGCCGAACTCCTGCGGTACGGCCACGAGAACGACAGCATCGCGTCCAAATTCAACCGCTGGACCATCCGCGTGATCGCCGAACGCGATCCGTATGCTCTGCCGCGCACGATCGCCACCGGCTTGCACGATATTTTCGACGTGCCGCAAGCGGCGCTGCGCGTGTGGGATGTCGCCGAGTCTTATGCGCAGGCCGACTTCGCGCGCCATGTCGGCGAGGAAGTGCGCATCTTCGCAGGTAGCCTGACCACCCCGTATTGCGGCGCGAATACCGGCTTCGAAGCGGCGCAGTGGCTAGCGCCGTCCGTCGCATCCGTTAGCGACGAGAGCGCGGCCGGCCACGCGGCGTCCGAGTCGGCGCACACCACCGAATCGATCGCCTTGCTCGCGCTGCGCGACCCCGAAGGCAACGAAGAAGCACCGACCTTCGGCCTGCTGGTGATGGGTTCGCCCGACGCGCGCCGCTTTCACGACGGCATGGCAACGGATTTCCTCACGCAGATCGGGGCGCTGGCAAGCGCCGCGCTGAGCCGTCTGCTGCCGCGCTAAGCGGCTTCCGCCCAGCGCCAGAGCCGCTCAAAAAAGCCCACCGTGACCGCCGCCGACCCGATCGCCGCCTATCTGTCGAATCTCGAACACGAGCGGCGGCTCTCGGCGCATACGCTGCGCGGCTACACACACGAACTGGAAGAACTCAAGCTGCTGGCCAAGGGCCGGCCGCTCGAAAGCCTCACCGCCGTGGACATTCGCGGCGCCGTTTCGCGGGCGCACGCAGGCGGCCTGACGGCGCGCTCGATCAGCCACCGCCTCTCGGCATGGCGCGCGTTTTACCGCTGGCTCGCCGGCCGCGTCGATCTGCCGGCCAATCCGGTCGCGACCGTGCGCGCGCCAAAGCAGGCCAAAACGCTGCCCAAAGCACTTTCCGTCGACGACGCCACGCGTCTGATGGAGAGTCCTCCCGCTGCATCGCCCGAAGGTTTGCGCGATCACGCCATGCTCGAACTGTTCTACTCGTCGGGCTTGCGTCTCGCGGAACTGGTCGGCCTCGACGCCCGTTTCGCCGATGCCGACGGCTACCGCTCCGCCGGCTGGCTCAAGCTCGACTCGGCCGAAGTCGAAGTGCTCGGCAAAGGCAACCGGCGCCGCGTCGTGCCGGTCGGCAGCAAGGCGCTGGAAGCCTTGGGCGCCTGGCTCGCCGTGCGCGACCAGATGGTGAAGCACGATCCGCATCCGCTGTTCCTGTCGGCGCGCGGCAATCGGCTGTCACCGAACGTAGTGCGTGAGCGCGTAAAGCGCGCGGCGCTGGTCGCCGGCATTCCCGCCAACGTGCATCCGCACGTGCTGCGGCATTCGTTCGCCACGCACGTGCTGCAGTCGAGCGGCGATCTGCGTGCGGTGCAGGAACTGCTCGGCCACGCCAGCATCACCGCCACGCAGGTCTACACCGCGCTCGATTTCCAGCATCTCGCGCACGTCTACGATCAGGCGCATCCACGCGCCAAAAAACGCGACTGACGCCGCGACCCGATTCGCGGCGTACGGTCTCCGCCTTCGCTTTATCTGCCGCGTGCGCTGAGCCGCGCGGCCCATTGCTCACTCTGACACCCCGATGAATACCGTTACGCTCAAACCGTCGAAAGAAAAATCGCTGCTGCGCCGCCATCCGTGGGTCTACGCCAACGCGATCGACCGGATCGACGGCAATCCCGCACCCGGCGCCACCGTGCTGGTACGCGCGCACGACGGCCGCTTCCTCGCGCGCGCGGCCTACAGCCCGCATTCGCAGATCCGCGCCCGCGTGTGGAGCTTCGACGAAACCGAGCCGATCGACCACGCGTTCTTCAAGCGCCGCGTGCAGCGCGCGCTCGCGCACCGTCAGACGATGGTTCACGACACCGGCGCGGTGCGGCTGATTTTCGGCGAAGCGGACGGCTTGCCCGGCCTGATCGTCGATCATTACATGGCCGAGGACGAAGGCCAGCGCAGCCAGCTGGTCTGCCAGTTCATGGCCGCGGGCGTCGAGGCGTGGAAGGAAGCGATCGTCGCGGCACTGACGGGCGCGACCGACTGCCCAAATGTGTACGAACGCTCGGACGTGTCGATTCGCCAGAAGGAAGGACTCGAGCAGATCACCGGCGTGCTGGCGGGCGAACCGCCGTCGGAAGCGCTGATCGTCAGCGAAAACGGCGTGCGGTATCACGTCGACGTGCGCAACGGCCACAAAACCGGCTTTTACGTCGATCAGCGCGACAACCGCCTGCTGGTGCAGCAGCTCGCGCAGGATCGCGACGTACTGAACTGCTTCTGCTACACGGGCGGCTTCTCACTGGCTGCGCTGAAAGGCGGCGCCAAACGGGTCGTCTCGATCGATTCGTCGGGCGACGCGCTGGCGATCGCGCAGCAGAACGTGGCGGCCAACGGCTTCGACGCCGAGCGCGCCACGTGGCTCGACGCCGACGCTTTCAAAACGCTGCGCCGTCTTTACGACGACGGCGAGCGCTTCGACCTGGTCGTGCTCGATCCGCCGAAATTCGCGCCGTCGCGTGAACATGTGGACCGTGCATCGCGCGCTTACAAGGACATCAATCTGACCGGCCTGAAATTGCTGCGGCCGGGCGGCCTGCTGTTCACCTATTCGTGCTCCGGCGCGATCGACTCCGAACTGTTCCAGAAGATCGTTTCGGGCGCGGCCGCCGACGCGCGCGTGGATGCCCGGATCCTCAAGCGGCTTGGCGCCGGGATGGATCATCCCTTGCTGACGGCATTCCCGGAAGGCGAGTATCTGAAGGGCCTGCTGTTGCAAATCGCCTGATCGCCCATAATTTGAGGGGTATTTCCCGGCGCCGCCGGCTCGGGCGAAAGCAGGGCCCGTATCCGCGCGCCAGCGCCGGCCCGGCGAATATGTTTCAATAACCCGCTGGACAGGGCTGCGCGCCATCAGGCTGCCGCGCCCGCCCAGGCTTCGACTACGCACCGTTTCACGACAATACAGGCGACCAACATGATTCCAGTCACCATCCTGACCGGCTTTCTCGGCAGCGGCAAAACCACCCTGCTCAAGCGCATCCTGAATGAAAAGCACGGCATGAAGATCGCCGTGATCGAGAACGAGTTCGGCGAAGAAAACATCGACAACGAAATCCTCGTGCAGGATACGGGCGAGCAGATCATCCAGATGAGCAACGGCTGCATCTGCTGCACGATCCGCGGTGACCTTTCGCGTGTGCTGGGCGATCTGGCGGCGCAGAAGCAGGCCGGCACACTGGATTTCGACCGCGTGGTGATCGAAACCACGGGCCTCGCCAACCCGGGCCCGGTCGCGCAGACGTTCTTCATGGACGACCAGATCGCCAACGAATTCCTGCTGGACGCGATCATCACCCTGGTCGACGCCAAGCACGCGAACCACCAGTTGGACGAGCACGAAGTGGTGCAACGCCAGGTCGGTTTCGCCGATCGCCTGTTCATCACCAAGTCCGATCTGGTCGATGAAAAGCACCTTGCCGATCTGCGCCACCGTCTGCTGCACATGAACCCGCGCGCGGCGATCAAGGTCGTCAATTTCGGCGAAGCGGACATCAAGGAAATCTTCGACCTGCGCGGCTTCAACCTGAATTCGAAGCTCGAGATCGATCCGGATTTCCTTGTAGAAGACGAGCACGCGCACAGCCACGCTCACGCGCATGACGAGCACGGCCATACCCACGACGATCACGCGAACTGCGATCACGATCACGGCCATTGCGATCACGAAGGCCACGATCATGGGCATCACCACCACCATGCGCACCATGACGACAAGATCAAGTCGTTCGTCTACCGCAACGACCGTCCGTTCGATCCCAACAAGCTCGAAGACTTCCTCGGCGGCATTCTGCAGATTTACGGCGAACGGCTACTGCGTTACAAGGGCGTGCTGTATATGAAGGGCGTCGACCGCAAAGTCGTGTTTCAGGGCGTGCATCAGATGATGGGCAGCGATCTGGCCGCGAAATGGCAACCGATCGAGAAAAAGACCAACAAGATGGTGTTTATCGGTATCGAACTGCCGCAAGATCTGATCACCGACGGTCTGGACGCCTGTCTCGTCTGAGCGTGGCGGGCGGGCCCGGTCAGCGTTGCACTGGCGCGTTCGGCGCGGCACGCATCGTGCTGACGGCCCCCGAGCGCGTGCATCGGCGAAATGCGTGTCCGAGATAATCGTCTGCTGAATATTGCCGGCGACGGCCGAAAGCTCGTTGAAAAGGCGCGCGTGTGAAAAACGCGTGAAAACCCTGCTGTATTAAAGCGTGCACGACCATCGCTTTTTGGTCGTGCGCGCGTTATATTTTCGGGATATCGGCGCGCCGCAGGGGGATTTTCACCAGTTGCGGTGCCAGATTGTGATTCAGTTACAATACGTGCCCACTGGAGAATGAGAACGAATTGCCCGGTCAGCGCGTATCCTGCGCCGGGCCTGAACGGCGCCGGAAAATCTTATCCGGACAATACGCCGACAATGCCGGCTGGCACAGTCAGAAAAGACGCGCTGCCGGCAAGCAATGCCTCAGGAGCATCTGAGAATCGGTTTCCAGAGGAGTTCGGCCCCGCATTGGCGTTGCGACGCCCGGCGTGTGGGCACGAGGCGCTTCGGCGTCACGACAGTCCACCGTCCGTGCCCGCCCTGGCGCTCCGCGTCCTCAAGGTGCCTTTGCGGGCAATACGAAAGTGCGGGCACTACGTAAGAGTTTTGCCTCACATTGAAGAAGTTAGCCAGATGACGACGAAACGACTCTTGACCGAAGCCGAAATCCTGAAGATGAGCGACAAGGATTACATGAATGAGGATCAGCTCGCCTTCTTCAAGAACAAGCTCGAACAGCTGCAAGCGGACATTCTCCGTAATGCCGGCCAGACGACCGAGAATTTGCGCGAGACGGTCATCGTGCCGGACCCGGCCGACCGCGCAACGATCGAGGAAGAGCATGCGCTCGAACTGCGCACGCGCGACCGCGAACGCAAGCTGCTGAAGAAGGTGCAGCAATCGATCGCGCGCATCGATTCGGGCGAATACGGCTGGTGCGAAGAAACCGGTGAGCCGATCGGCATTCCGCGTCTGCTCGCACGGCCCACGGCCACCCTGTCGCTCGAAGCACAGGAACGCCGCGAACTGCGCCAGAAGCTGTTCGGCGACTGAACGCTTGCGGCGCGGCTTCGGCTCCGCGCCCCGAAACGCTGCTTCGTCGAGAGGGCGCACGGTGATCCGTGCGCCTTTTTCTTTTGTGCGGCGCTCTTTTGGGCGTTGCCGTAAGTGATGGCTTTGCGCGACCGCCCGGCGGACATGCGATGCGGCGCCTCTTACGCCTTTTACACCTCCTGTGCCTCTCTTCCGCGACCGCGCGGCGCCCACTAGCACACGCCCCCTCCGCATCACACCCCGCCCCCCGCACCGAATCGCGTGTTTTTTGTCTTATGCCATTTGCCGGCTCTTGATATGACCGCGCACGCCCTAAAATAAACCCGACATGCGCTGCACGAGCGCGCGCCGGCCGGTTCTGTTCTAGCGCCGCGCGCCGTCCGCTTTCAGGATTCATGCGGTAGCGCATTGCGCCGCCGCGTCCTACCCGTTTTGCAAAGAGGAACGCATATGGAGCAATTTCACGGCACGACGATCGTCTCCGTGCGCCGCGGCGACAAGGTCGCGCTCGGCGGCGACGGCCAGGTGACGCTGGGCAATATCGTCATGAAGGGCGGCGCGAAGAAAGTCCGGCGCATCTATAACGGCAAGGTGATGGTCGGCTTTGCCGGCGGCACGGCCGACGCCTTTTCGCTGCTCGACCGCTTCGAAGCGAAGCTGGAAAAACATCAGGGCAACCTCACGCGCGCCGCCGTCGAACTCGCCAAAGACTGGCGCACCGACCGCATGCTGCGCCGGCTCGAAGCCATGCTGATCGCCGCGGACGCCACCACCACGCTCGTCATCACCGGCAACGGCGACGTGCTCGATCCGGAAGGCGGCATCTGCGCGATCGGTTCGGGCGGCGCTTATGCGCAAGCCGCAGCGAAAGCGCTCGCTGACAACACCGAGTTGTCGCCGCGCGAAATCGTGGAAAAGTCGCTGGAGATTGCCGGCGACATGTGCATCTACACGAACCATAACCGCGTTATCGAGACGATCGAGTAAGGATCCACAATGAGCACCATGACCCCTGCCGAGATCGTCTCGGAACTCGACAAACACATCATCGGCCAAGGCCGCGCGAAGAAAGCGGTGGCCGTCGCGTTGCGCAACCGCTGGCGTCGCCAGCAGGTTGAAGAACCGCTGCGTCAGGAAATCACGCCGAAGAACATTCTGATGATCGGACCGACTGGTGTCGGCAAGACCGAAATCGCGCGGCGTCTGGCAAAACTGGCCGACGCGCCGTTCATCAAGATCGAAGCCACCAAGTTCACCGAAGTCGGCTACGTGGGCCGCGATGTGGACAGCATCGTGCGCGACCTGATCGAAATCTCGGTCAAGCAGACGCGTGAAACGGAAATGCGCAAGGTGCGGACCAAGGCCGAAGATCAGGCCGAAGACCGTATCCTCGACATTCTGCTGCCGAGTGCGCGCCCGGTCGGCTTCGGCGCGAGTTCGAGCGCCGCCGATACCGTGGACGAAGGCAGCACCACGCGCCAGACCTTCCGCAAGCGTCTGCGCGAAGGCCTGCTCGACGACAAGGAAGTCGAACTCGACGTGGAGCAGCCGCAAGTCGGCATGGACATCATGGGGCCGCCGGGCATGGAGGACATGACCGAGCAGATCCGTTCGATGTTCGCGAACATCGGCGGCGGCAAGAAAACGCGCCGCAAGATGAAGGTGAAGGAAGCGCTGAAGGCGCTCACCGACGAAGAAGCCGCCAAGATGCTGAACGACGAAGAGGTGAAAACCAAGGCGGTGCAGAACGTCGAGCAGAACGGCATCGTGTTTCTCGACGAAATCGACAAGATCGCGTCGCGCAACGAAGCCGGCGGCGGCGAAGTCTCCCGTCAGGGTGTGCAGCGCGATCTGTTGCCGCTAGTCGAAGGCACCACGATCAACACCAAGTACGGCATGGTGAAGACCGATCACATTCTGTTCATCGCCAGCGGTGCATTCCACCTTGCCAAGCCGAGCGATCTGATTCCGGAACTGCAAGGCCGCTTTCCGATTCGCGTCGAACTGGATTCGCTGTCGGTGAACGACTTCGAATCGATCCTGGTGTCCACGGACGCGAGCCTCGTCAAGCAATACCAGGCATTGCTCGCCACCGAAGACGTGCACCTCGAATTCGCCGACGACGGCATCCGCCGTCTCGCCGAAATCGCGTACGCGGTCAACGAGAAAACCGAGAACATCGGCGCGCGCCGCCTGTACACGGTGATCGAAAAGCTGCTCGAGGAAGTCTCGTTCGCGGCCGGCAACCACTCGGGCCGCACGGTGCAGATCGACGCGGCCTATGTCGATCGCGCACTGAACGAAGTGGCCGAAGACGAGGATCTGTCGCGCTACGTGCTGTGATTTCGACGTGGCGAATATCTCAAGCGGTGATGTGTTCATCACCGCTTGAGACCGAGCTGATCTGATGTGAGCCGCATAAAAAACGGGCTGCCTTCGCCAAGGCAGCCCGTTTTCATTTGCTTACGGCAAGCGCAGCCGCGACGCCGCGCTTACTGCTTGACCGGCCGCTTCGCGAGCTTGCGTTGCAGCGTTCGCCGATGCATGTTCAACGCGCGCGCCGTAGCCGAGATATTCCCGCCGTGTTCGGCGAGCACGCGTTGAATATGCTCCCACTCCAGACGCGCCACCGAGAGCGGCGTGGGATGCTCGATCGCCTCTTCTGCCTGCAGCGCGCTCGCCTCACTTTGCAGCGCCGACAAGATCGTCTCCACGTTGGCGGGCTTGGCCAGATAGTTATCGGCGCCGTCTTTCACCGCCTGCACCGCCGTGGCGATGCTCGCATAGCCGGTCAGCACCAGCATGCGCGCGTCGGGTTGCAGATCGCGCAAGGGCGCGACGAGCGTAAGACCGGAGTCATTGCCGAGATGCAGATCCACCGTGATCTGGCTGAACTTCTGCTGATTCGCCAGCTTGATGGCCTCATCCGCGTTGTGCGCTTCGCTCACCGTGTAGCCGCGCCGGGTGAGACCACGGGCGAGGATGCCGGAGAACACCTCGTCGTCGTCGATCACCAGAAAATTCATTTCACTCATACTTGTTTCTCCGTGTTGGATGGCTCGGCACCGTGACGGCCCGAGCCAAAAAATTTGCGCGCGGCGAGCGGCAGTTTCAGGACCGCACGCGTACCGCGCGGCCTGATCGTGCTGACATCGGTCAGCTCGATCGATCCCTTCAGACGCGCCGCCGCCGAAAATGCGAGATAGAGGCCCACGCCGTGCCCGCCTTGCGTACTCTCGACCGGCATCGCACCCAGCGAACCGCGCAACGCGGCCGGAATGCCGGGGCCCGCGTCGCAGACTTCGAATACGATCTGATCTCCACGCGCCGCAAGCGAGCAGGACAGCGTGACGTGATCGCGACTTGCTCGCGCGGCGTTGTCGAGCAGAATCGTGAGAATCTGACTGACAGCCACGGTATCGTCAAGACTGACATCCGCGGGAGGCACGCCGAGCCGCTCGAATTTCACATGCGGATGACGCAAGCGCCACTGCTCGCCGAACGATTCCAGCCACTCGCCGACCGGTTGTCGGCTGGCGCTCGTCGAAGCCCGACTGCGCAGCCGGGCAAGCGCCGAAGTACACAGCGTCATCTGCTGTTCGAGCAGTTCGAGATCGGCTGTGTATGGCGCGAGGCCCTTGTCGGAGCGTGCGGCGTCGCGCAATTCTTCGGACAACATTGCAATTGTAGACAGAGGCGTGCCGATTTCGTGAGCGACAGTGGCAGCCTGCACGCCCAACGCGACCGCGCGTTCATCGTGAAGCAAGCGCTGCTGCGCGTCTCCAAGGGCTGCGTCACGTAGCCGCAGCGCTCCCGACATGCGCGCAACGAACCATGCAATGAGGCCGACGCTGACCATGAAGTTCACCCACATGCCCGCGCGATAGTAGTCGAACAGGTTCGCGGGATTGTCGAGATTCAGCGGCACCGAATCGAAACCCAGCACCGCGTAGCAAGCAACTGCGAACGCCGCGAGCCACGCCATCAGATGCCACGGCAGCACAGCCGCGGCAATGGCGAGAGAGGGCAGGTAGAGCGAAACGAATGGATTGGTGGTGCCGCCCGAGAGAAACAGCAGAGCGGACAACGCGCCCAGATCGACCCAGATCTGGCCGAACAGCTCCATGTTGGATTCGGGCCGCTGCTGCGAAACGCGCCACCACGTGAGTCCGTTGAAGATCACTTCGAGCGCGATCACGAGCAGCATGGCGGGCAACGGCAGATGCACGCCGATGAAGGTCTGCACGAACGCAATCGTCATCAACTGGCCAATGATCGCGAGACTGCGCAGCCAGAACAGATGCCCGAGATTGACGCGGCCGGTGTTGGTTATACGATGCATGACGTTAGTTTACCTGTTCGGACTCGTCCGACTTACCTTGCGACCTTGCGCCGGTAACATGGGAATTTTTGCGACCGCGTCGCACGGACCGATCCCTCGTTATCGGTTCCTCCGTCGCGCAGCCTATCCATGCTACCTACTTCCCCCTGCGAGGCCGATGCCTCATCAGCTTTCCTGACTGTTTTGCGACAAGCCGCAGCGGCCCGGCACAACGGCACGGCGCAAGCCGAGGCCGGCTGTCTCGACGCCGCGGCGCGAATCCATCCACTGGACGACGCATCACTCGCATCGCTTACGGCTACGTTGCTCGATCAACACCGTCTCGGCGACGCGATCGAACTCGCCGCCATTATTGCCCAACTCGATCCGCACCGCGCTCTTGCGCACTTTCGTCACGGCTACGCGCTGCAGGTAGCGAACCGGCATGGTGAGGCCATTGCACCGTATCGCCGTGCACTCGCTATAGATCCGCGATTGCCATGCCTGCGCAGCAATCTCGCCGGCGCACTGGCGCACGCCGGCGGCGACCTGAACGAACAGATCGATCTGCTGGAACGCGCGGTCCGCGACGAGCCCGGCGAGGGTGACGGCTGGACCAATCTGACGAACGCGTACCGCATGAATAGGGATTTGCCGCAAGCGCTGGAAGCTGGCGCAAAAGCCGTGCAATGCGCACCGCATAGCCCACTGGCGCACAACAACTATGCGCTGACGCTGCGCGAGGCACAACGCTGGAGCGATGCGGAGCAAGCCGCCCAGACCGCTTGCGCATTGGGCCCCCACGACGCCTCCTTCCGCTCGAATCTGTCCATGTTGCAACTCATTCGTGCCGATTACGCGCACGGCTGGGCATCGCACGAGGCGCGCTGGGACGGCTCCGCGGAGTTGGGCGGCAACCGTCCGGTCATGCCGGCACCGCTCTGGCGTGGTGAACCTTTGGCCGGCAAGACGCTGCTCGTATGGGGCGAGCAAGGCATGGGCGACGTCTTGCAGTTCTGCCGGTATATCCCGATGCTAGCCGAGCGAGTGCATCGCGAAGGCGGCCGTCTGAGCTGGAACACGTTTCCGCAAATGGGCGCACTGCTCGCGCGCAGCCTGGGCAGTCACGCGGACGAGTTCTCAGCTGGCGGCGGCGTCGAATCGCTACCGGCGTTCGACTACGAGATCCCGTTGCTCAGCCTGCCGCTGATATTCGATACCCGAGGGGATACGATTCCGGCCACGGCACCCTATCTGCATGCGGACCCGGCTGCGATCCGGTCGTGGCAAGAAAGGCTGGCGGCCGAATCAAGGCTCAAGGTCGGGCTGACATGGACCGGCAGCCACGGCCATCAGCGCAATCCATTCCGCCGGGTGGGTTGGGAACGCTATGCGGCACATTTCGGCGGTATGCATGACGTGGCGTTTTATTCGTTGCAACCGGGCGCAACCGCCGACGTCGCGGCGGCGCGAGGGGCCGGCCTGTCAATGACCGATTACACCGCCGAATTCACGACCTTCGACGACACTGCGGCGTTCGTGGGCGCGCTTGATCTCGTCGTCACCGTTTGCACGTCGGTGGCGCATCTGAGCGGCGCGCTCGGCCAGCGCACCTGGGTGCTGCTCGACGTCAACCCGCACTGGGTCTGGCTGCTCGACCGTCGCGACAGCCCATGGTATCCAGACGCCACGCTGTATCGGCAGCCGCGGTTCGGTGAATGGGAGCCGGCGCTGGAATCCCTCGCGCGCGATCTGCGGGCGTTGGCGCTCCAGCACCGCGCGGCGTAAGCCGCTCCCGCTTCGCTCAAACAGCGGCTCTCGCGGCGGTCTGATCGTCGCTCACGTGCGTCGATCACACGCCGGGCGGCGCCTGAGTCGCCCGCGCAATCTCCGCGGCGAGACACTCGGGGCACAGGCAGCGTCCGGCCGGATCGAGCCTGTGCCCCGGCAACGGCGGCATTTTGCGGCACCAGCAGTCGAACGGCTGCCCATGCATGGCGCAATCGAACGCGTTGCCGCAGCGCGGGCAGCGCGCGCTGCTTTGTGAGCGGGAGACGGACGGTTTCATGACGGGCCGGATGGTCTCGCTTCAGCCTGAATCAGGAAATGATGCCACGTCTGACTGACCACCGTGAGTCGTCCGTTCGGCTAATTCACAGGGCTGCCGAAACCGCGCTACGCTTGATCGTGGGCTGGCGCCTGCGAGCTGTGATTGCGCGGTGCGCAAAGCCCGTGGCGCCCACCGCTTGCGCAGCTATCGAAAACCCTGTTGCAGCGCGCCAGTCCTGTACAATTCGCCCTGATTCAACTGTTCCGTGCCTGAGCCTGCCGCCATGTCCGAGCTTCCCGACCTTTCGCAGATCGCGCCCACCCTGAAGGCTGAAATCCTGGCCGAGGCGCTGCCCTACATTCGCCAGTATCACGGCAAGACCGTGGTCATCAAATACGGCGGCAACGCCATGACCGAAGAGCGCCTGAAGCAGGGCTTCGCGCGCGACGTGATCCTGCTGAAGCTGGTCGGTATCAATCCGGTCATCGTGCACGGCGGCGGTCCGCAAATCGACCAGGCGCTGAAGAAGATCGGCAAACAGGGCACGTTCATCCAGGGCATGCGCGTCACCGACGAAGAGACGATGGAAGTCGTCGAGTGGGTGCTCGGCGGCGAAGTGCAGCAGGACATCGTCACGCTGATCAACCACTTCGGCGGTCACGCGGTCGGCTTGACGGGCAAAGACGGCGGCCTGATCCACGCCCGCAAGATGCTGATGCCGGATCGCGACAATCCGGGCCAGTATGTCGATATCGGCCAGGTGGGCGAAGTCGAGGCGATCAACCCGGCGGTCGTGAAAGCGCTGCAGGACGACGCGTTCATCCCCGTCATCTCGCCGATCGGTTTCGGCGAAGACGGTCTGTCTTACAACATCAACGCGGACCTGGTCGCGGGCAAGCTGGCGGTGGTGCTGAACGCCGAAAAGCTGGTCATGATGACCAACATCCCCGGTGTGATGGATAAAGAAGGCAATCTGCTCACCGATCTGTCGGCGCGCGAAATCGACGGCCTGTTCGCGGACGGCACGATCTCCGGCGGCATGCTGCCGAAAATCTCGTCGGCGCTGGACGCGGCCAAGAGCGGTGTGCGTTCGGTGCACATCATCGACGGCCGCATCGAGCACTCGGTACTGCTGGAAATTCTCACCGAACAGCCGTTCGGCACGATGATCCGTTCGCATTGATTCCTGCCTCGAATCCGGCGCACACGGCACATCAGCATGACGTGTCATGTGCGCCGTGCAGTTGCGCTGCCCGGTCGTTCGTCGGCGCGCATAGTGTCTACGGCGGCCGGCAACGTGCCGCCTCGGCGCACCGCCCCGCTCTCCCTTCTTTTTTCGCCGCCCGCACCGTGAACCGCTCGCGTTCGCCGCGTGAAGCGACTGTTCGCGCCTGACCGGCGCTCTCCATCATGCGCACTCCCACTTCCCGACGCCGTCGTCCGCATATCGCAGGTGGCCGTCCGGTCTGGCTGTTCGATCTCGACAACACGCTGCACCACGCGTCGCACGCGATCTTTCCTGCAATCAATCACGGGATGACGCAGTACATCATCGACGCCTTGCAAGTGGACATCGACGAAGCGAACCGTCTGCGCACCGGCTACACGCAGCGCTATGGCGCGGCGCTGCTCGGCCTTACGCGCCACCATCCGCTCGATGCGAACGACTTCCTGAAGGTCGTGCACACGTTCCCCGATCTCGGCTCGATGATCCGCCACGAACGCGGCGTCGCGCGCCTCGTGGCTGCGCTGCCGGGCCGCAAGATCGTGCTGACCAATGCGCCCGAAGCCTATGCGCGCGCAGTGCTCGCCGAACTGCGCATCGAGCGTCTGTTCGAACAGGTGATCGCCATCGAACACATGCGCGATCGCCGCCTCTGGCGCGCCAAACCCGATCACGCAATGCTGCGCAAAGCCATGCGCGACGCCCATGTTTCGCTCAAGGACGTGATCCTTGTCGAAGACACGCGCTCGCATCTGAAGAACTACCGGCGCCTCGGCATCCGCACGGTGTGGATCACCGGCCACCTGCCGCGCAAGCCGCACGCGGACGGCGTGCCGAAGCGCCTGCCGGGCACCGGCCGGCCGCACTATGTCGACCGGAGCATTCGTTCGTTAAAATCGCTACGACTGGGCACCCGCTCGGTTCGATTGAAGGGACAGCAGACGGGACGACAGCCATGCAGCCGATCGACAAGCCTGACGAAGTCTTAGCCGAACACGAACCGACCACCACGCTCGCCGCCCCGCGCGCGCAACGCCTGAAGCCGGGCGAGCGCCGCGTGCATATCCTCCAGACGCTCGCCGCGATGCTGGAGGCACCGAAGAGCGAAAAGATCACCACCGCGGCGCTGGCCGCCCGGTTAGGCGTATCGGAAGCCGCGCTGTACCGGCATTTCGCCAGCAAGGCGCAAATGTTCGAAGGGCTCATCGAGTTCATCGAGCAAACCATCTTCGGGTTGATCAACCAGATCGCCGACAAGGAAAGCAACGGTGTGCTGCAGGCCCGCGCGATCGCGTTGATGCTGCTCAACTTTCCCGCGAAGAACCCCGGCATGACGCGCGTGCTGACCTGCGAGGCGCTGGTCGGCGAGCATGAGCGGCTGACCGAGCGCGTCAATCAGATGCTGGAGCGCGTCGAAGCGTCGCTAAAACAATGTCTGCGCCTCGCGCAAATGGAGGCGAACGCCAGCGCGAGTCCGACTGACGACGCCAGCGCGCAGCACGACACCGTCCCGCTGCCCGCCGGCTACGATCCGGCTATTCGCGCGAGTCTGCTGCTGAGCTACATCATCGGCCGCTGGCACCGCTATGTGCGCAGCGGCTTCGCGCGACCGCCCGCCGAACACGCCGACGCGCAACTGCTGCTGATTCTTCAGTAGTCCGCGCCGCATGCACCGCGCCGTGACTGCGCCCGCGACGTTGCCGCACGAAAATTTCCGCTATACTTTGCGCCTGACTGCGGCACCCCAATGCATCTGGAGCCGCTATCCGCAGCACCCTGAACACCTGCATCAATAACCTTGTACGCGCCGATTTGCTGACTCGATTGCGGGCGCGCGAACTGCCGGGAATGTTTCCCGCGGTTCACTATAAATGCGGCTAAAGAGGTCGTCAGCCGCGCACACAGTCATTCTCCTCCGTGCTTCGCCGACGCCATCTAGCCGCCCTGTTTTGTTAAATGGCGGAATGAATGGAATCGATCGGTATCGTCGCTCCCCAAAAAATGCATTTCACCGAGCCGCTGCAGTTGCAGAACGGCAGCTCGCTCGCCGGTTACGACCTGATGGTCGAGACCTACGGCACGCTCAATGCCGCGCGTAGCAATGCGGTGCTGGTGTGCCACGCGCTCAACGCGTCGCACCACGTGGCGGGCATCTATGCCGACAACCCCAACGACATCGGCTGGTGGGACAACATGGTCGGCCCGGGCAAACCGCTCGACACCGACAAATTCTTCGTGATCGGCGTGAACAATCTGGGCTCGTGCTTCGGCTCGACCGGGCCGATGAGTATCGATCGGTCTACCGGCAATCCGTACGGCGCGGCGTTTCCCGTCGTGACGGTGGAAGACTGGGTCAACGCCCAGGCGCGCGTCGCGGACCAATTCGGCATCACGCGTTTCGCCGCGGTGATGGGCGGCAGCCTCGGCGGCATGCAGGCGCTCGCGTGGAGCATGATGTATCCGGAACGCGTCGCGCACTGCATCGTGGTCGCGTCCACACCCAAGCTGTCGGCACAGAACATCGCGTTCAACGAGGTCGCGCGCTCGGCGATCCTCTCGGACCCGGACTTTCACGGCGGCAACTACTATGCACACAACGTGAAGCCGAAGCGCGGCCTGCGCGTCGCGCGCATGATCGGCCACATCACGTATCTGTCGGACGACGACATGGCCGAGAAATTCGGCCGCTCGCTGCGGCGCGCGGAAGGCGCGCTGGACGCGTACAACTTCAACTTCGACGTCGAATTCGAGGTGGAGTCGTACCTGCGCTACCAGGGCGACAAGTTCGCCGACTATTTCGATGCGAACACGTACCTGCTGATCACCCGGGCACTCGACTACTTCGATCCGGCCAAGGCGTTCGACGGCGATCTGACGGCGGCGGTCGCGCACACCACGGCGAAATATCTGATCGCCAGCTTCACGACCGACTGGCGTTTCGCGCCCGCCCGCTCGCGCGAACTCGTGAAGGCGCTGCTCGATCACAAGCGCACGGTCACTTACGCGGAAATCGACGCACCGCACGGCCACGACGCCTTCCTGCTCGACGACGCGCGCTATCACAACCTGATGCGCGCCTACTACGAACGTATTGCGAACGAGGTGAACGCATGAACCAGCGAGCACTGGACTATCTGGCGCTGCGCCCGGACTTCCGCGCGATCGCCCGCTGGGTCGAACCGCGCGCCACCGTGCTGGATCTGGGTTGCGGCGACGGCTCGCTGCTCTCGCTCCTGACCGAAGAACTGGACGTGCTGGGCTACGGCATCGAGATCAACGACGCGGGCGTGCTGGCGTCGACGCAGAACGGCGTCAACGTGATCCAGCAGAATCTGGAAGACGGCCTGCGCCTGTTCGAAGACGGCAGCTTCGATTTCGCGATTCTGTCGCAGACGCTGCAAACCATTCACCAGACGGCCGCGATCCTGCGCGAGACCGTGCGGGTCGGCAAGGAATGCATTGTGTCGTTCCCGAACTTCGGCTACTGGGCACATCGACTCTCGGTGCTCCGGGGCCGCATGCCGGTGTCGAAGTCGCTGCCTTATCAGTGGCACAACACGCCGAACGTTCGGGTGCTGACCATCAAGGATTTCGAGGCGCTCGCGCCGGAAGTCGGCATCGAAATTCTCGACCGCGTGGTGCTCCACGAGGGTCAGGTGGTGCGGTGGGGGGTGAACTGGCGTGGTAGTCTTGCGGTCTATCGCGTCAAGAAAAGCTAACGCAAGTTATCCACATGTCGAACCCGCCGCACGAGGCGCCTGCACTTACCGCTCACGAAGAACATCCCGGCTGGCGCGCGTTCCTGAATACGCGCATGCTGATCTGCGTCTTTCTCGGCTTTACGTCGGGATTGCCGCTGTTCACGCTCGTCTATCTGGTGCAGGCGTGGCTACGCTCCGAAGGCGTCAATCTGAAGGAAATCGGCCTGTTCGCGCTGATCCAGTTCCCGTACACCTGGAAATTCATCTGGGCGCCGCTGATGGACCGCTACGTGCCGCGTTTCCCCGGCTGGCGTCCGGGCAGACGGCGCGGCTGGATGCTGGTCACGCAGATTCTGGTGGCCGGCGCCATCGGCACGTTAGGGTTCGTGTCGCCCAAAGAGTCGATCTGGACCGTGGCGGCTCTGACGGCGCTGGTCGCGTTTTTTGGAGCAAGTCAGGACATCGTGATCGACGCCTACCGGCGTGAATTGCTGAGCGACACGCAGCAGGGGCTCGGCAACGCGGTGCACGTGAACGCTTACAAGATCGCGGCGCTGGTGCCCGGTTCGCTCGCATTGATCCTGTCCGACCATTTGCCGTGGAGCACCGTTTTCATCGTGACGGCCGCGTTCATGCTGCCCGGCATGGTCATGACGCTGGTGGTGCGCGAGCCCGCGGTACACGGTACGCCGCCCAGGAACCTGCGCGAAGCGATCGTGCAGCCGTTCAAGGAATTCATTCAGCGCGACGGCTGGCGTGGCGCACTGTTCGTGCTCGGTTTCATCTTTCTGTACAAGCTCGGCGACACGATGGCGACCACGCTGTCCACGTCGTTCTTTCTCGACATCGGCTTTTCGCGCACGCAGATCGGCGTGATCGCGAAGACCACCGCATTCGGCGCGAGTCTGGCGGGCGGGATCGTCGGCGGAATCTGGCTGATGAAAATCGGCATTGGCCGGGGCTTGTGGATCTTCGGCATCCTGCAAATGGTGTCGACGCTCGGCTTCGCGTGGCTTGCTCATCTCGGACCGGCTTCGCCCGGTCTCGCGGCGATCTACGACATCGCCGTCTGGCTGAGCCAAGGCACGACGAAGCTGCTGGCGCTGGTGGGCATCGACTGGGCCGTGCAGCTCGAGCCGCGTTCGGTTGCGCTGGCGCTCGTGTACGGCTTCGAAACCTTCGCCACCGGTTTGACGATGGCGGCTTTCACCGCCTATATCGCCAGCACCACCGATCCGCGCTACACGGCCACCCAGTTCGCGCTCTTCACGAGCCTCGCTTCGGTGCCGCGCACGCTGGCTTCAGCGGCGAGCGGCTACGTGGTCGCGCAGATCGGCTGGTTCGACTACTTCATCGTCTGCACCGCGCTGGCGGTGCCCGGCATGGTGCTTCTGCTGCGCATCGCGCCGTGGAGGACGCAGTCGTGAAGGCGCGTCTCCCGAAGGGCGTGTTGCGCTCGGCTCCGTCCCGGCGTCCCGCGCGCAAGGTCAGGCGCGTGGCGCTGCGGGCGGTGTGGGCGCTCGGTGGTGTGAGCCTGACGTTGGCCGCGCCGTTGAACGCACACGCGACAGCCATGCCGGCGGCCGCGACCAGCGCCCCCGCAGCGACGCCGGCGCCGGCCACATCGGCGGCACCAACGGCCAGACCCGCAGCCGGCGCGGCAAGCCCGGAAAGCGCGACATCGGCGGCGCAAGGTGCGAGCAGCGCCGGTAGTGCTCCCGCAGCGGCCACGCCGCCGTCGTCGGCCCCATCGACGACGCCGCCGACTCCAGTCACGGCAAGGACGCCCGCTGCGACGTCGGCGCCGTCCGCGGCCGCCAAAGCGCCCGCCGCCCCGTCGATGCCCGTCGCATCCGCACCGTACAGCCCGACGAACACGCAGTTGCGCTATGGCGGCTATCTGGTGTTCCGCAACCTGATCCCATCGCCGATGCTCGAGGCGCAAGCCGCCGAAGAGTTCAACCAGATCGCGTACGGCGCCGAGCACGCCAATCGCCTGTACGGCGACACCGATGCGCATGTCACGCGCGTGCGCTCGATCGTCGACAAGCTGATCCCGTACTCGTTGAAATGGAACGAGCGGGCCAAAAACTGGAAGTGGGATGTGGCGGTGGTGCGCTCGCCCGATATCCGCATGTACTGTCTGCCGGGCGGCAAGATCGTCGTGTATGGCGGCCTGCTCGACCGCGCGCGTCTGAACGACAACGAACTCGGTATGCTGATTGGGCACGAGATTGCGCACGCGCTGCGCGAACATGCACGCGAGCGGCTCGGCCAGTTGCAGGCGAGCCAGCTCGACTCGTCCGGCACGATCCCGCAGCTATTCGGGCTCGCCGATCTCGGCGCGGCGCCGCTCGGCATCGGCTCGCGCCTGCTGGAAATGAAGTACGAGAATACCGACGAGACCGAAGCCGACGTGATCGGCAGCGATATCGCGTCGCGCGCCGGCTTCGATCCGCGCGCGGCGGTCACACTCTGGGACAAGCTCGCGCAGGCCACGCGCGGCAACCGCGATCAGGGCTTCATCTACGTGCATCCCTACACGTCGGCGCGCCGCCAGGACATCATCAAGCGCTTGCCCGACATGTTGCCGCTGTACGCGAAAGCAATCGGCAAAACGGTGGATGCGCTGCCGGACTACGGCGGCATGGGCCGTCCGCGCAGCAAACCGTCTCACAACTGAGTCGCGCGGGCCGCGCGCGCTCCCGGCCGTTGCCTGACATATGGCGTCCCCCTCGGGGCTGACTTCAACTGCGTCTGCTGCCGGGACGCGGACTCCGCTTACTTCTTGAGCTTGTGGTCGTAATCGACCGTCAGCGGCGCATGGTCGCTGAACTTGATATCGCGGAACACGTCGGTACGTTTCGCCTTGCTAGCGATATCCGGCGTCGCGATCTGATAGTCGATCCGCCACCCGACGTTCTTCGCATACGCCTGGCCGCGATTGCTCCACCACGTGTACTGTTCCGGCCGCTGGTCGAGCGTGCGGAACACGTCGACGTAACCCACTTCATCGAACAGTTTGGTGAGCCATGCGCGCTCTTCCGGCAGGCAGCCCGAATTCTTCTGGTTGCTCTTCCAGTTCTTGATGTCGATTTCCTTGTGGACGATGTTGACGTCGCCGCACACGATCACTTCGCGCTCCTGAGCCAGTTCCGCGAGATGCGGCATGAACTCGTCCATGAAACGGTATTTGGCCTGCTGGCGCTCGTCGCCGCTCGAACCCGACGGCACGTACACCGAAATCACCGACAGCTTGCCGAAACGCAGTTCGACGTAGCGCCCTTCCGGGTCGAATTCCTCGCTGCCGAAGCCGATCACCACTTCGTCCGGTTCGTGACGTGTGTACACGCCCGCGCCGCTATAGCCTTTCTTCACGGCGTGCTGAAAATAGCCGGTGAAATTGTGCGGCGCCATGAATTCCGGCGTCATGTCGTCTTGCGAGCATTTGATTTCCTGCACGCACAGCACGTCGGCCTTCTGTTCTCCGAACCAGTCGAAAAAGCCCTTCTTCGCCGCTGAGCGGATGCCGTTCAGGTTGGCGGTAATCACACGCAACATGTCGTTCCTTGTTTGGTCGATTCGTTTCTGGAGCAAAGGGGCAAGGTCACACGATCTTGATGCCCTTCAGCGATTCTTTGGCAGGCGGATATTCGAGCTTCAGCGCCTCGAACGTGCGCAACAGCAACTCCGCCACCATCACATTGCGATGCGTCTTCGAGTTGGCTGGAATCACGTACCACGGCGCGTATTCGGTCGATGTCGCGGCCAGCGTCTCGCCATACGCCACCTGATACTTGTCCCACTGTTTGCGCGCGTCGAGATCGGCGACGTCGAATTTCCAATGCTTGGTCGAATCGTCGATGCGCGCCTGCAAACGCACCCGCTGCTCGTCTTTCGAAATGTGCAGCATGCACTTGATGATGGTCGTACCGCTATAGGCCAGCAACTCTTCGAACTGGCGGATATGATGGCAGCGCTGCTCGAAGGCTTGTGCGTCCAGGTTGCCGAGCACGGTGGGCACCAGCAGATCTTCGTAGTGACTGCGGTTGAAGATCGTCAGTTCGCCCGCGGCGGGCGCTTGCGAATGCACGCGCCAGAGAAAGTCGTGCGCAATTTCGACGGGCGTCGGCGCCTTGAACGGCACGATGCGCAAACCGAGCGGATCGACGTCGTGAAACACCGCGCGGATCGTGCCATCCTTGCCGCTCGTGTCCATGCCCTGCAGCACCAGCAGGACACGGCGCTGCTGCTGCGCATGCAGACGCTCCTGCTGAATGTCGAGCTTCGCGCCGATTTCCGATAACCGGGCTTTGTCGGCGTCTTTCGAACCGGCCGAAAATGGTTTTGCAGCCGGATCGAAACCGTCGAGCGAGAATTTGTTTTTCTTCTTGCCGTCGCCGAAATACGGCACGCGGAAGTCGTCGAGTTCGGGTTGCCTGGCCATCCACACACTCCGTGATCTGCGTTTAAACGGGCCCGCAAACGAAACGGGCCGCTGCCCCACTTTCGTTTCCGGCAACAGCCCGCGGTGGCCAAAGCGCGAACGCTTCGGCCGTGCTTTCCAACTCTGCTTCAACTCAGGACAGCTTCTTCTTGAGCAGGTCGTTGACCTGCGCGGGATTGGCCTTGCCCTTGGTCGCCTTCATGGCCTGACCGATCAGCGCGTTGAACGCCTTTTCCTTGCCGGCGCGGAATTCCTCGACCGACTTCTGATTCGCGGCGAGCACTTCGTCGATGATCGCTTCCAGCGCGCCGGTATCCGAAATCTGCTTCAAACCCTTCGCTTCGATGATGCGATCGGCGGCGGCTTCGTCCGTGGCTTTCTCTTCCCAGATCGAGAGGAAAATTTCCTTGGCGATCTTGTTGGAGATCGTGCCGTCCGCGATACGCTGCAGCAACAGCGCGAGTTGCGCGGACGATACCGGGCTTGCAGCGATATCGAGACCTTCACGATTCAGTTGCGACGACACTTCGCCCATCAGCCAGTTCGCCGCGGCCTTGGCGTTGGCCGGGCCGAGCTTGCTCACCACCGCTTCGTAGTACGCCGCCATTGCCTTGCTCGATGTCAGCACGTTGGCGTCGTACGGCGTCAAACCGTATTGCGTGACGAAGCGCTGTTGAATCGCTTCCGGCAGTTCCGGCATTTCGCTTTTGACGCGCTCGACCCACGCCGCGTCGATCACGAGCGGCATCAGATCGGGATCGGGGAAATAGCGGTAGTCGTGCGCGTCTTCCTTGCTGCGCATGGAACGCGTTTCGCGCTTGTCCGGATCGTACAGACGCGTTTCCTGCACCACCGTGCCGCCGTCTTCGATCAGTTCGACCTGACGGCGCACTTCGTACTGGATCGCTTCTTCGAGGAAGCGGAACGAGTTCAGGTTCTTGATCTCGGCGCGCGTGCCGAATTCCGCCTGACCGACTGGACGCACCGATACGTTGGCGTCGCAACGGAACGAACCTTCCTGCATGTTGCCGTCGCAGATGCCGAGCCACGTGACGAGCGTATGCAGCGTCTTCGCGTACGCAACCGCTTCCGCCGCACTGCGCATTTCCGGCTCGGTGACGATTTCGAGCAGCGGCGTGCCGGCGCGATTCAGGTCGATGCCGGTCATGCCCGCGAAGTCTTCGTGCAGCGACTTGCCCGCGTCTTCTTCGAGGTGGGCGCGCGTGAGGTTGACGACCTTCTCGTACGCCGGACTGCCCGCCTTTTCATTGGCCGGCACCTGAATCGTCACCTGACCGCCCTGCACGACGGGAATTTCGTACTGGCTGATCTGGTAGCCCTTCGGCAGATCGGGGTAGAAATAATTCTTGCGCGCGAAAATACTGCGCGACGCCACCGTCGCGCCAATCGCGAGGCCGAACTGGATCGCGCGCTCCACGGCACCGCGGTTCATTACCGGCAACGTGCCCGGCAAGGCCAGATCGACAGGACACGCTTGCGTGTTCGGCGCGGCACCGAATTGCGTCGAGGCGCCCGAAAAAATCTTCGAGTGGGTCGACAGTTGCGCGTGGGTCTCCAGACCGATCACGACTTCCCATTGCTTGGTCATGGTGCTCACACTCCTGCCGGTGCTTTGCGGTGCCAGTCGGTCGCGCGCTGGAACGCGTCGGCCACCTGCAGCATCCGGGCTTCATTGAAATAGTTGCCGATGATCTGCAAACCTACCGGACGCTGCGCATTCGCGCCCGCGCCGAAGCCGCACGGCACGCTCATGCCCGGCAAACCGGCGAGGCTCACCGACAGCGTGTAGATGTCGGCCAGATACATCTGCACCGGATCGTCGCCCTTTGCGCCCAGATCCCACGCTACCGTTGGCGCGACCGGACCCATGATCACGTCGCACTGTTTGAACGCTTCCTGAAAGTCCTGCGCGATGATGCGGCGGATCTTCTGCGCCTGCAGGTAGTACGCGTCGTAATAGCCGTGCGACAGCACGTAGGCGCCCACCAGAATGCGGCGCTTCACTTCCGGGCCGAAACCTTCGGCGCGCGACTTCTTGTACATGTCGAGCAGATCGCGATACTCCGCCGCGCGATGGCCGAAGCGCACGCCGTCGAAACGCGACAGGTTCGACGAAGCCTCCGCCGGCGCGATCACGTAGTAGACCGGGATCGACAACTCGGTTTTCGGCAGCGAAACGTCGACCAGCGTGGCGCCGAGCACCTCGTATTGCTTGAGCGCGGCGTCGATGGAGGCGCGCACGTCGTCGGCGAGACCGGCGCCGAAATACTCTTTCGGCAGGCCAATGCGCAGGCCGGCGAGCGGTTTGCCGGCGCCGTCTTCTTTCCACGGCTGGCCGAGGTAGCGCGTGTAGTCCTCGTCGTCACGCACGAGGCTGGTCGAATCGCGCTCGTCGAAACCGGCCATTGCTTCGAGCAGCATGGCGCAATCCGCGGCGCTTCGCGCCATCGGGCCGCCCTGATCCAGCGACGAGGCGAACGCGATCATGCCGTAACGCGACACGCGGCCGTACGTCGGCTTGATGCCGGTGATGCCGGAAAACGACGCCGGCTGACGGATCGAGCCGCCGGTATCCGTGCCGGTTGCAGCGGGCGCGAGGCGCGCGGCCACGGCCGCCGCCGAACCGCCCGACGAGCCGCCCGGCACGGCCTTGACGTCCCACGGATTCTGCACGGGACCAAAGTACGAATTCTCGTTGGACGAGCCCATCGCGAACTCGTCCATATTGGTCTTGCCCACGCACACCATGCCGGCGTTCTGCAGACGCGCGACCACGGTCGCGTCGAACGGGCTCTCGTAGTTCGACAGCATTTTCGAGCCGGCCGTGGAGCGCCAGCCCTTGGTGACGAACACGTCTTTGTGCGCGATCGGCAGGCCGACCAGGGGGCCGGCGTGGCCGGTATGGAGCAGCGCGTCCGCGGCTCTTGCCTGCGCGAGCGTCAGATCGGGGTCGACCTGGATGAATGCGTTCAGGCTGTTGGCCGCTTCGATCCGCTTCAGATAGAGCTGCGCCAGTTCGACTGCGGAGCATTCCTTGGCCGTCAATGCGGCGCGCAGTTCGGTCAAACTTTTTTCATGCATTGCGTTTTATCCTGAAGAGCGCGGCAGCGCAGTCACGCTGCCGTGGAGGCATTCGGCTGCCCGCCGGCAAGCCGAGCCGAGAAAGCCGGAGACGACGGTCACGCGAGCGCCGGGGCCACGAGTCGATATGCCGCACGGCGGCACGTCGAAGGAAAGCTGCCCCGCACTCCGCGCCGGGCCCGATGCGCGGGGTTTTACTCGATCACCTTCGGCACCAGGTACAGACCGTCCTGCACGGCCGGCGCCGGGCGCTGGAAAGCTTCGCGTTCGACCGTTTCGGTCACCGTGTCGTCGCGCAGACGCAGCGCGACGTCTTCGATCTGCTCGATCGGGTGGGCAAGCGGGGCGATGCCGGTGGTATCGACCGCCTGCATCTGCTCGACGAGGCCGAAAAAATCGTTGAGCTGGACAAGCGTGTGCTCAGCTTCGGCATCGGCCAGTTCGAGCCGCGCAAGATGCGCGATGCGTTTTACATCGGTCAGGGTCAGAGCCATGCAGTCACCGGAAAATGTGGTGGACCGCCGCAGCATGCAAAAAACAACGCTGCGACAGCGGGTTACGACGCTGGAGGAGGCCCTCGAAAAAGGGGCCAGCGGCGGCAAAAAGTGCCGTCCGTTTCCTTCAAATCATGCAAAATTATAAGGTATCATTACGCGTTCGACCCAAACCCGGACCGACTTACCAAGGCCTTTCTGAACTATTCCCAAAGATCGTTCGGATTTTTCTGGCCTGGCTTTGCACCGGCCTCCGGTAGACTCCCTCGCAGCTTCAAGTTCCTGTGGCGCCGCTTCCGCCCGGTTGAAGCTGTTATTTTTTCCGCTGCCGCCCTGCGCATACGTTGCGAGGCCCGGCCCCAAGCGAGACAGGATTTTGAATGTTCGGTTTTTTGCGCAGCTACTTCTCCAACGATCTGGCCATTGACCTCGGCACGGCCAACACGCTCATCTACATGCGTGGCAAGGGCATCGTTCTTGATGAACCGTCGGTGGTCTCGATCCGCCAGGAAGGCGGTCCCAACGGCAAGAAAACCATCCAGGCAGTCGGCAAGGAAGCCAAGCAGATGCTCGGCAAGGTGCCGGGCAACATCGAGGCGATCCGCCCCATGAAAGACGGCGTGATCGCCGACTTCACCGTCACCGAGCAAATGATCAAGCAGTTCATCAAAACTGCTCACGAATCGCGCATGTTCTCGCCGTCGCCGCGCATCATCATTTGCGTGCCGTGCGGTTCGACCCAGGTCGAACGCCGCGCGATCAAGGAAGCCGCGCACGGCGCGGGTGCTTCGCAGGTCTACCTCATTGAAGAACCAATGGCGGCCGCCATCGGCGCCGGTCTGCCGGTGTCGGAAGCAACCGGCTCGATGGTCGTCGACATTGGCGGCGGCACGACCGAAGTCGGCGTGATCTCGCTCGGCGGCATTGTGTACAAGGGCTCCGTGCGCGTGGGCGGCGACAAGTTCGACGAAGCCATCGTCAACTACATCCGCCGCAACTACGGAATGCTGATCGGCGAGCAAACGGCCGAAGCCATCAAGAAGGAAATCGGCTCCGCTTTCCCGGGTTCCGAAGTCAAGGAAATGGAAGTGAAGGGCCGTAATCTGTCGGAAGGCATTCCGCGCAGCTTCACCATCTCCAGCAACGAAATTCTCGAAGCCCTCACCGATCCGCTAAACCAGATCGTGTCGTCGGTGAAGATCGCGCTCGAACAGACGCCGCCGGAACTCGGCGCGGATATCGCCGAGCGCGGCATGATGCTCACGGGCGGTGGCGCGCTGCTGCGCGATCTGGACCGCCTGCTCGCCGAAGAAACCGGCCTGCCGGTGCTCGTCGCCGAAGACCCGCTGACCTGCGTTGTACGCGGCTCGGGCATGGCGCTCGAACGCATGGACAAGCTGGGCAGCATCTTCTCGTACGAGTAAGCGAGCCCGTCTCCATGTCAGTAGCGCGGATCTGGCAAACGGCCCCTTGCGGGCCGGTTTGCCGTTGGCTGGGCCTGCCAGCCTCCGCGCGCTGAACGCGCGTTCCTCGCGCGCCGCCGTCTCACCCAACCGCTCACGCCCCCGGCGCCGACCATGGAATACAGTCCGCCGCCCCTGTTCAAGCAAGGACCGTCCGCTCTCGCACGACTCGTGTTTTTCGTCGTGCTGGCGCTTGCCCTGCTGATCTCCGACGCTCGCTTCAAAACGCTCGAAATCGTGCGTGGCGTGCTCGGCGCGGGTCTTTATCCGTTGCAACGCGCGGCACTCGTGCCTCGCGACATGTTCGTGGGCGCCGCCGACCTGGCCGTGACCAGCGCCACGCTGCGCAGCGAAAACGACAGACTGCGCAGCAAAGATCTGCAACTCTCGCAGCAAGCCAATACGGCCGCCGAACTGGCCGCCGAAAACGCGCATTTGCGGGCGCTGCTGCAACTGTCCCAGCGGTCCACCACGCAATCGCTGCCCGCCGAGATCCAGTACGACACGCGCGATCCTTTCACGCAGAAAGTGGTGATCGGCCGCGGTGCGCAGCAAGGCATCCAGAACGGTTCGCCGGTCGTCAACGAAGACGGCGTGATCGGCCAGGTGACACGCGTCTTCCCGCTGCAAGCCGAAGTTACGCTGCTCACGGACAAGGATCAGGCAGTGCCCGTGCAGATCGTGCGCACCGGCTTGCGCAGCGTGATTTACGGCACACCGAAGGGCGACACACTCGATCTGCGCTTCGTGCCGATCAGCGCCGACATTCAAACCGGCGACGAACTCGTCACGAGCGGACTCGACGGCGTGTATCCGCCGGGCCTGCCGGTCGCTAAGGTGGTACGGGTCGACAAACAGGCCGATACCGCGTTCGCGCGCGTGATCTGCCTGCCCGTCGCGCCGGTGCGCGGCGCGCGTCAGTTGCTCGTGCTGCATTACGTGAACAATGTGCCTCCGCGTCCCGCCGAAGAGCCCGACGCAGCCACAGCCGCAAAGGACGCGAAAGCGAAGAAGGGCGGCAAGCCGGCGGACGGCAAAGCCGCAGCGGACAAAGCTCCGGCAAAAGCGGGCGAAAAACCCGCAGCCGAGAAGTCCGCGGCGGCCAGGCCCGCTGAAAAAGCCCCTGCCAAACCGGCAGTTGCGGAGAAGAAGTCCGCCGCCGAAAAGAAACCGGCTACTGAGAAGAACGCGAAGCCGCAAGCCACGCCGGGGGCGCAGCCATGAACCGTCCGCAATACATTCTGCAGCCGGTCAATCCGTACTTCATCTCGTTCAGCCTCGCCGCGGCGTTCCTGCTGAACCTGATGCCGTGGGGGCGCCTTGTCGGCGTGCCGGACTTCGTAGCGCTCGTGCTGCTGTTCTGGAACGTGCACCAACCGCGCAAAGTCGGCATGGGCATCGCTTTTTCACTGGGTTTGCTGATGGACGTGCACAACGCCAGCCTGCTCGGCGAACACGCACTGGCGTATACGTTGTTGTCGTACGGCGCGATTACGATCCACCGCCGCGTGCTGTGGATGTCGCTCGGCGTGCAGACCTTCGCGGTCATGCCGCTGCTGGTCGTCGCGCAACTGGTGCCGTTCGTGATCCGTCTGCTGACGGGCGCGGCGTTTCCAGGCTGGGGTTATCTGATCGACGGTTTCGTCGAAGCCGCGCTGTGGCCGGTTGCCAGCATGCTGCTGCTGATGCCGCAGCGCCGCCCGGCCGATCCGGACGATACCCGGCCAATTTGATCACGCATCGGGCCCGCCGGCCGTTCTGATGAAACTCACGTCGCCGGCCCGCTCGACGCGCATCGCAGTTCATGCCTTCCGGTTCTGGCCGGAAAAGGCGCACACTCATCATGGCCGTTATCCGGCCTTTTGCAGAATCGCATGACCGAATTCAAGGACACCCAGCAACAGCTCTCGAAGTTCCGCCTGCGCGTCGCGGCGGCGGGGCTGTTCGTGTTCGTCTGCTTCGGGCTGATCGGCTTCCGGTTCCTGTTCCTGCAGGTCTGGCACTACAGCAAATACTCGCTGCAGGCCGATGAAAACCGCATTTCCGTCGCGCCGATCGTGCCGAACCGCGGCATCATCACCGATCGCAACGGCGTCGTGCTGGCCAAGAACTACTCGGCCTACACGCTCGAAATTACGCCCTCGAAGCTGAACGACTCGCTCGAAAACGTGATCGACAACCTGGCCACGGTGGTCTCGATCGACGCACGCGACCGCCGCCGCTTCAAGAAGCTGCAGGAAGACTCGAAGAACTTCGAGAGCCTGCCCATCCGCACCCGCCTGACCGACGACGAAGTTGCGCGCTTCACCGCACAGCGCTTCCGTTTTCCCGGCGTGGAAGTGCGTGCGCGCCTGTTCCGCCAATATCCGCTCGGGCCGACGGCGGCGCACGTGATCGGCTACATCGGGCGGATTTCGCAGCGCGATCAGGACCGTATCGACGACGCCAGCGACCAGAACGACAGCGATCCGGACCACTACGATCCGCGTCTGGACGCGAACAACTACAAGGGCACCGACTACATCGGCAAGATCGGCGTCGAGCAGAGTTACGAGACCGAACTGCACGGCCAGACCGGTTTCGAGGAAGTGGAAGTGACAGCCGGCGGCCGCCCCGTGCGCACCTTGTCGCGCACCCAGGCAACGCCTGGCAACAACCTCGTGCTGTCGCTCGATATCGGACTGCAGCAGGTCGCCGAGCAGGCCTTCGCGGGACGGCGCGGCGCGCTGGTCGCCATCGAGCCCTCCACGGGCGACGTGCTTGCGTTCGTGTCCGCGCCGAGCTTCGATCCGAATTCGTTCGTCGACGGCATCGACCAGCAGACGTGGGACGATCTCAACAATTCACCCGACCACCCGCTGCTCAACCGGCCGCTGCACGGCACCTATCCGCCGGGCTCGACCTACAAGCCGTTCATGGCGCTCGCCGCGCTCACGCTGCATAAGCGCACGCCGGGCTGGGGCTTCCAGGATCCGGGCTCGTACACCTTCGGCGGCCACACGTTCCGCAACGACGTGCGTTCGGGCCAGGGCTGGGTCGACATGAACCGCGCGATCGTGGTGTCGAACGACACGTATTTCTACATGCTCGCGCACGATCTCGGCGTCAACAATATCGCCAACTTCATGAAGCCATGGGGTTTCGGCCAGATCACCGGCATCGATATTTCGGGCGAGGCGCGCGGCATCCTGCCGTCCACCGAATGGAAGCGCAAGGCGTACCGCAAGCCCGAACAGCAACGGTGGTATGAAGGCGAAACGATCAGTCTCGGCATCGGCCAGGGCTACAACTCGTTCACCATTCTCCAGCTCGCTCATGCCACGGCCACGCTCGCGAACAACGGCGTGGTGATGAAGCCGCACCTCGTGCGAGACATCGAAAACCCGATCACGAAAGAGACCCGGCCGGTTGTGCGCGATCCGAGCGACAGGATCGCGGTGAAGCAATCGGACATCGACATCATCAAGCGCGCAATGGAAGGCGTCGTGACCAATGGCACGGCGTCGAAACTGTTCATCGGCGCGCAGTACCAGGCGGCCGGCAAGACGGGGACGGCGCAGGTCTACTCGCTGCAAGGCGCGAACTACAAGGGCCACGCGATTGCCGAACATCTGCGCGACCACGCGCTCTTCATCGCCTTCGCACCGGCCGAGCAACCGAAGATCGCGCTCGCACTGATCGTCGAAAACGGCGGCTGGGGTGCGGAAGCGGCGGGCCCGATCGCGAGGAAGGTGCTCGACTACTATCTCGTCGGCAAGAACAAACCGGGCGCTCAGGCGGCGGCCATCGAGGCAGCGGCGTCGGCGACCGAGGACGCGTCCGCGCCCGAAGTCGGCGGCGCACCGGCGCCACAGGACGCGGCGCAGCCCGTCAAGGTCGCGGCGGGCTTCACTGCCTTGCCGATTCCCGGTGCGGCTTCGGCGGCAGCGGCGGCCTCCGCTGCGGCGGCGGCCTCGGCGGCGAGCGCGGCTTCGGCCTCGGCCTCGGCTTCGGCACCTGCTGCCGCGTCGGCGCCCATGGCCGACTCCACGTCGGCTGCTGCAAAGAATCATCCGACGCCGCGTAAATCCGGCGCCCCGCATCCACCCCGTCCGGCCAGCGAGCCGGCGCCGAGCGCCGCGGCACCGTCGCGCGATGACGGTATTCAGGCCACGTCGCCACGCCAGCCGGTTTCCGGCGGCATCGACGAGTAAGGAGAAAGGCATGCAATTCGACAAGCGCGCCTGGCTCGACCGCATCAAGCGGATGTTTGCGGGCTTCGACCGTCCGCTCGCGCTGATCGTGTTTCTGCTTTTGTGCGTAGGCATCGTCACGCTGTACAGCGCGAGTCTGGACGTCCCCGGCCGCGTGGAAGACCAGCTGCGCAACATCATGCTGACGTTCGTGCTGATGTGGGCGCTCGCCAATGTTCCGCCCACTACGCTGATGCGCTTCGCGGTCCCGCTGTACACATTCGGGATCGCGTTGCTGGTGGCGGTGGCGCTATTCGGTCTCACGCGCAAGGGCGCGAAGCGCTGGATCAATGTCGGCGTGGTGATCCAGCCTTCGGAAATCCTGAAGATCGCCACGCCGCTGATGCTTGCGTGGTACTACCAGCGCCGCGAAGGCGTGATGCGCTGGTACGATTTTCTGGTCGGTCTGCTGATTCTCGCGTTACCGGTAGGCCTGATCGCCAAACAGCCCGATCTCGGTACGGCCGTGCTGGTGTTCGCAGCCGGCTTCTTCGTGATTTACTTCGCGGGCCTGAGTTTCAAGCTGATCGTGCCGGTGCTGATTGCAGGCGTGATCGCGGTCGGCTCCGTCGCCGCCTTTCAGGACAAGATCTGTCAGCCCGAAGTGCAATGGCCGTTGATGCACGACTATCAGAAACACCGCATCTGCACCCTGCTCGATCCGACCTCCGATCCGCTCGGCAAGGGCTTCCACACCATCCAGGCAGTCATCGCGATCGGCTCGGGTGGTCCGCTCGGCAAAGGCTGGCTGAAGGGCACGCAGGCGCATCTGGAGTTCATTCCCGAAAAGCACACCGACTTCATCTTCGCGGTGTTCTCCGAAGAGTTCGGACTGGCGGGCGGCATCGTACTGCTCACGCTGTACATGCTGTTGATCGCGCGCGGGCTGTATATCGCGGCCAATGGCGCGACGCTATTCGGACGTTTGCTGGCCGGCTCGCTGACAATGGCGTTCTTTACCTACGCATTCGTGAATATCGGCATGGTGAGCGGCATCTTGCCGGTGGTCGGCGTGCCGTTGCCGTTCATGAGCTACGGCGGCACGGCGCTGACCACGTTGGGGGTCGCCATCGGCCTCATCATGAGCGTCGCGCGGCAGAAGCGGTTGATGCAGAGTTAGCGCGGCGGGCCGTCGGCGAACACGAACACGGCCCGAAACAAGGCGGCGAAAGCAGAAGAGGCGCACCATCACCACGGAGTGAACTGCACCCCAAAGGTTGGATCGGTGTCCAACCTTTGGGGTGCAGTTCAGAGCGCCCCTTTCATTTACTGCGGCTTCACTTCCTTCTGGTCCCGCAACTGCGCGCTGAGTTGCTGATACTTGAGTCGCGCCGCCGGATCGCCCTGCGCCGCCGCGGCAGCGTAATAGGCGCGCGCCACGTTGAGATTCCTGTCCACGCCGTCGCCGCCGCGCTCGTAGAACGAGCCGGTCACATATTGCGCGGTCATGTCGCCGCCTTGCGCCGCCTTCTTGTACCAGACGAACGCCTGCCTGTTGTCGCGTTCGGTGCCGCGTCCGTCGAGGAACTGATTGGCCAGCGCCAACTCCGCCTGCACGTGGCCTTGCTGGGCCGCCTTCAGAAACCAGCGATGCGCCTCCACTGGATCGCGGCCGACGAACTCGCCGTCGTCGTACATCTTGCCGTACACGTATTGCGCGTGCGACATGTTGGCGTCCGCAGCCTTGCGCAGCCATTTCTTGCCTTCATCGACATTGGCCGGGGTGCCTTCGCCGTTGAGCAGCATCATCGCGTAGTTGAACTCGGCGAGCCGGCTGCCACGCTCGGCGGCCTTGCGGAACTCGGCCAGCGCCGCGCCGAGATTGCCGGCGTTGTAGTCGGCGACCGCGGTTTGCGTCTGCGGATCGTCCGACTTCGCGACGCGGTCCTGCGCATACGCCGCCACATTCGCCATCAACGCCGCCGTAACCACCAGACGCACCGCGACGCACTGCACCATCCCCTTCATGACCTCACCTCCTGCAATGCCTGGCGAGTCGCGCGCAACATCCACATGACGTCGGCGGCCAGAGCGATAAAACGAAAACCGGCGTCGCGATGCTGCTTTGCGCTCGCGACATCCATAGCAAAAATACCGGCGGCGATGCCCGCCTTATCCGCGGCGCTGAC
The DNA here is from genome assembly GCF_902459535.1 of Paraburkholderia dioscoreae. Taxonomy (NCBI): domain Bacteria; kingdom Pseudomonadati; phylum Pseudomonadota; class Betaproteobacteria; order Burkholderiales; family Burkholderiaceae; genus Paraburkholderia; species Paraburkholderia dioscoreae. The sequence continues at coordinate 110,902 of NZ_LR699553.1, read as the reverse complement.
GATGCGCGCCATCGCGGCCTGCACGTCGGCGTGCTTCGAATCGCCGAGATGACCGAGGCTCGCGGCAAGGTCCGCCGGTCCGACGAACAGGCAATCGACACCCGGCGTCGCCGCGATCTTTTCCACTTCCTGCAAGCCGCGCGCCGACTCGATCTGCACGATAGTCGCGATCTGCGCGTTGGCGGTCTGCACGTAATCGCGCCGCATGCCGTAGGCCGCGGCCCGCACCATGCCGGCAACGCCGCGCTCGCCGTCGAGCGCGCCGGCGGTCGGATATTGCGTGAGACGCACGGCGCGCGCCGCTTCGTCTGCGGACTCGATATTCGGGAACATCAGCGTACGCGCGCCAGCATCCAGCACACGCTTGACGAGCCACGCCTCGCTGGCCGGCACGCGCACCACCGGCTCGCTCGGTAGATGCGCGGCGGCGATTGCGCGCAATTGCGAGGCGACGTCGCCGCTATCGTTCGGCGCGTGCTCCATGTCGATCAGCAGCCAGTCGTAACCGGCGTGCGCGAGCGCTTCGGCCGCGGCATCGCTGCCGAGCGAGAGCCACAGGCCGAACAGCGGCTCGGTTTCCTTGAGGCGTTGCTTGAGGGGATTGGTCAGGCTGCTCATCGCCGCGCTCCTTGGCGGCGATGACATGCGCCGCAAGGCGCAATGCCGGCGTGATGGGCTAGAGAAAGACAAAGACAATGGCTCAGGCCGTGGCGGCCTGGATGCCTGCTGCGACGCAATGCGATGACCGGCATGTCTCGCTCCGTGTGGTTATCGGAGCGATCATACCGTGACAATAACGCGAGGGTTGGACGGTCCCCGAGGGGATTTCCTGCGGGAGTGCGGCGGCGCTGAGGTCTAGTCGCGGACCACGTCGGCCCAGCAGTTCGGCGTCTCGTACAGACGCAGCTTATGCAAACGGAGATTCACGCCGTAGTGGGCATCGTAGACGTTCGCGAGAATGTCGAACGCGACGGCGGCAAGGTTTTCGACGGTGGGAATACGATCGAGCACGACCGTCTTGTGCCCGACCATCGTCTCAAGGAAACCGCGCACTTGCGTGTCGCCTTCATAGACCAGAAACGCATGGTCCCACCTGTCGACCAGATGCTCGACGGCGAGCGACTTCACGTCGGCGAAGTCCATCACCATGCCGCGGTCAGGCGCGCCTTCGGTGTCGACCAGATCGCCTTGCAGCGTGATTTCGAGCACATAGCGATGACCGTGCAGATTACGGCACTGGCTGCGGTGATCGGGAATGCGGTGACCCGCGTCGAATTCGAGTTTTCGTGTAATCGTCAGCACGGCAAATCAGGGAATGTTCAGATACTTGTGGGTCTGCATCGACAGGCGCCATTGCGGATGGCGTTTGCACCAGTCGATCGCGAGCTTGGTGTTGATGTCGCGCGACGGGCCGTCCATGGGCTGGACGAGGAAATACTCGAAGTCGAGCTTCGCATACTCGGACAGGCGCTGGTTGTCCTGCGGGATCACGACCTTCAGTTCGTTGCCTTTGGTCACGACGAGCGGCGCGTCGGCCTTCGGGCTCACGCAGATCCAGTCGATCGTCTCGAGCACCGGCAGCGAGCCGTTGGTTTCGATAGCGATTTCAAAGCCGGCGGCATGCAGCGCGTCGACGAGCGGCTGGTCGATCTGCAGCATCGGCTCGCCGCCCGTGCACACCACGAAACGCTCGCCCTCGCCTTGCGGCCATTGCGACGCGATCATCCGCACCAGATCTTCAGCCGTGCGGTACTTGCCGCCGTTCTCACCATCGGTGCCGACGAAGTCCGTATCGCAGAAGCGGCATACCGCCTCCGCACGATCTTCCTCACGGCCCGACCACAGGTTGCAGCCGGCGAACCGGCAGAAGACGGCCGGACGCCCGGCATTCGCGCCCTCGCCCTGCAACGTGTAGAAGATTTCCTTGACCGCGTAAGTCATGCTGCTTTCTGCCCTGTGTTCCTGAAAATTATTGCCTGAGTCGTTGCCTGAGCCATGTGCTCGAACTTCGTGCCCCGAGCCGCGCCGGTGCGGGAAACGTCAGACTGGCTCGGTGACCTTTTCACCGGCCAGATACGCTTCGTAGCCGCGCTTGCGCAGGCGGCACGCCGGGCATTCACCACAACCGAAGCCCCACGCATGCAATTCCGCGCGTTCGCCGAGGTAGCACGTATGCGTCTCGACGCGCACCAGTTCGACCAGTTCAGCGCCGCCGAGCTCGTGCGCGAGGCGCCAGGTGTCGGCCTTGTCGAGCCACATCAACGGTGTTTCGAGCAGGAAGCGCGTGTCCATGCCGAGGTTCAGCGCGACCTGCAACGCCTTCATGGTATCGTCGCGGCAATCGGGATAGCCCGAGAAATCCGTCTCGCACATGCCGCCGACCAGCACCTGCAAACCACGCCGATACGCAATCGCCGCAGCGATGGTCATGAACATCAGATTGCGGCCCGGCACGAACGTGTTCGGCAAACCGTTGGCCGTGGCTTCGATCTCGATCTCGCGCGTCATGGCCGTGTCGCTGATCGCGCCGAGTACCGACAGATCGATCATATGGTCTTCGCCGAGGCGCTCGGCCCATGCCGGAAATGCGCGCGCGACGGCGTTGCGAAACCCCTCGCGGCATTCCAGTTCGACGCGGTGCCGCTGACCGTAATCGAAGCCCAGTGTCTCGACCGTTTCATAACGTTCGAGCGCCCAGGCGAGGCACGTGGCGGAATCCTGGCCGCCGGAAAACAGCACCAGAGCGCTACGTTTAGCGTCTTTGCGGATCACCGTGAAACTCCGTGAATGAAGAGTGCCACGTCGCGCTGCGCGAGGTGCGCCATGCAAGCAACGCGGCGCGACGCGTACCGGCACTGCTGCCGGCCCAAAGCAGTATAGGCCGCGCCTTCCGCATGCGGAGTCGCTGGGCGCTTATACCGTTGATCGTCGGGCGAAGGGTTCGGTGCTGGTGGCGGCGTTGCCGCGCGGCACTCAGGCGACGCACTCACGTGCAAGTCCTTGAACTGGCGCGATTTTATCATGCGGCGCCGAATACCGCCGGGTGACCCTTGCCGCGCGGCGCGCACAAGCCGAAGCAACGGACGCCCACCATGCCTACCCCAATAGGGACGCAGAAAGGAAAAGCCCCAGGAATCTTGCGATTTCCTGGGGCTGAATCCTGGTGGCCTGGGACGGAATCGAACCATCGACACGCGGATTTTCAATCCGCTGCTCTACCAACTGAGCTACCGGGCCAACGAAGAACGAAATAATATCAAAGGGTCAGCAGTGGGGCAAGCCCCTTGTCGAAAAAATGTGTGAGCGCGGAATCTTCTGCGAAGGGAACGCCGGCTTCACTTGCGCCTGTCGGAGACCTCACTCACCCTTGTTTTTGCCGAGATCGACGCCGAGTTGCTTGAGCTTGCGGTACAAGTGTGTGCGCTCCAGCCCGGTCTTCTCCGCGACCCGCGTCATGCTGCCGTTCTCACGCGCGAGGTGATATTCGAAGTACGCGCGCTCGAACGCATCGCGCGCGTCGCGCAGCGGAATATCGAACGAGATCGAGGCCGTTTGCGCGGCCAGCGCGCCGCTGCCGAGGCCGTCGGTGGAGAGCATCGGCAATGCCGCCGCCGAAGCCACCGCCGAAGCGCTCACCGGCAACACCGGCTTGGCGGCCGCGCCGCCCGGCGCACCCGCCGCGTTGCCGCGCGCGAGGCCCTGCTCGACGGCCTTCAGCAACTTCTGCAAGGCAATCGGTTTCTCGAGAAAATTGAGCGCACCGATCTTGGTTGCTTCAACCGCTGTATCGATCGTCGCGTGACCGGACATCATGATCACCGGCATGGTGAGTTGCCCTTGCGCCGCCCACTCCTTGAGCAAGGTCACACCGTCGGTGTCGGGCATCCAGATGTCGAGCAGCACCAGGTCGGGCGCCTGGCGCAAACGGAACTCGCGCGCTTCCTGCGCGTTTTCCGCGGCCTCCACGACATGCCCTTCGTCGCTCAGGATCTCCGAGAGCAATTCCCGGATGCCCATTTCATCATCTACCACCAGGATGGTTGCCATTTACGCTGCCTTTGTCTGCACTGTTGCTTTTGTCTTTCCCTGCGACGCACCGCCGTGCGCCGGACGCGGCCCTGTTCCGGGCGTCGCGGCATCGTCTGCCAGTTGAAGGAAGAGGATCGAAATCTGCGCACCCTCGATGACATCGCCCGCTTTCATACGATTGCGGATGTCAATGCGTGCGCCGTGTTCGTCGACGATCTTCTTGACCATCGCAAGACCCAGGCCCGTACCTTTGGCCTTGGTCGTTACGTAAGGTTCGAATGCACGTGTGAGGATACGCGCGGGGAAGCCCGGTCCGTTGTCCGACACGGTCAGACGCACCGCGACACGCACTTTGCCTTCCGCGTCGGGGTCTCCGTATTCTACTGTCCTCGTCTCGAGCAACACACGCGGATGCTCGAGGTCCGCCACCGCATCCTGCGCGTTCTGCAACAGGTTGTGAATCACCTGACGCAATTGCGTCGCGTCGCCGCGAATGGCGGGCAACGCAGCGAGCTCGACCTGGATCGCGCCTTTGCCTTCTTCGATACCGTACAGCGTGAGCACTTCACTGACCAGATCATTCAGTTGCAGATGCGCGAGCACCGCCGGCGGCGTGCGCGCGTAGTCGCGGAAATTATCGACCATCTGCTTCATGGCGGCGACCTGGTTCACGATCGTGGTCGCGCCGCGCTTGAGCACATCGGCGTCGGACGGCGACAGCTTGTCGGCGAGCTTCATCTGCAAACGCTCGGCGGAAAGCTGGATCGGCGTGAGCGGATTCTTGATCTCGTGCGCGAGCCGTCGCGCGACTTCGCCCCATGCGATCGATCGCTGCGCGGAGATCACGTCCGAAATATCGTCGAACACGACGACGTAGCCGGACGTCTGCATGTCTTCCGCGTCGCGATCCGTTGCCGAGACGAGCCGCGCGCCGCGCACGAGCAAGGTGAGCGGCTCGGTTTCGCCCGGCACCTGCACCGAAAACTGCTGCTGCCAGTGGCCGCGATCGTCGTGACCGTCGCCGCTCGCCGCTTCGCGATCGGCAAAAGCCTTGCGGACCATGCCGCCGAATTCGCTCAACACGCCGATCTGATCCAGCGCCGAACCCATCACGGCCTGGAACGGCTGACGGAAAATCCGCTCGGCGCCGCGATTCGCGGTGGTCAGCCTGAACTGCCGGTCGAACACGAACACGCCCGCGGTCAGGTTCGCGAGAATGCTTTCCAGATACGCCTTCGAATGTTCGAGCGCAATGCGGTTGTTCTCGACGGCCGCACGCGCCTCGGACAACTGCCGCGTCATCGCGTTGAACGACTGCGTGAGAAAGCCCAGTTCGTCACGCGATTTGATTTCGCGCTTCGGCGTGTAGTCGCCTTCCGTGATTTCCTTGGTGCCTTGCGCGAGCAGAAACAACGGCCGCGCCAACTGATTGCCGAGCGCCAGCGCCAGCATCATCGCAATGAAGGTGGCGAGAAAGAGCGCAAGCGTCAGCGTGCCAATGTACATCTTGCGCAAACCCGTGCGGCCGAGCGCCTTTTCCTGATACTCGCGGTACGCGCGCTGCACCGCGTCGGCATTGCGCGCGAGCGTGGGCGACACCGGCTGCGTGAGTTGCAGGAAGCGTTCGGTGGGCTGCAGCAGCGAGGCGTTCGAGTCGGGAATGCGTTGCACCACGCGCAGACGCAGCACGCCCTTGCTGCCATGCGCGTGAGGATCGCCGTCCACTTCGCCTTCGATCGCCGCATAGCCACGGCCGCGTGCCTGGTCGATCATCAGCGGCGTGGGGAGGTCGTTCGGCACGAGCGTTGCGTAGTTGCCGGATGCCTGCGCGACCACGTGCATATCGGGCGTCGCCCCCGACATGCTGCGCGTGGGTTCGACGATCGTTGCATCCTGCACGCCGAACTGATCGCGCAGACGCAGCAGCGTGAGCGTGGTGCCCGCGGCGTCCGCGCTCGCGAGCTGCTCGGACATCAAACGGCCCTTGGTCTGCAGATCGGACAGCGACGCGTCGAGCATGCCGCGCCCGAGATTCAGACCGGACGTGAGCGCGGTTTCGACGTTCACATCGAACCACGACTCGATACTGCGCGACACGAACTGATACGACACGACGTAGATGATCCCGCCCGGCACCACACCGACCAGCGCCATGAAGAACGCAAGTTTCGCGAGGAGCCGCGTGCCGAACTTACCCTTTCTCAGCCGCGCGATGATGATGATGACGAGCGTCGCCACCACCAGCAAAAAGATCATCGCGACCGCGAGATTGGCGGCATAGAGCCACTGGTAATAGCGGTCGAAGAATTCGGTGTTCGCGCTGGCGGCGGCCAGCAGCACGAGCAGCAACACGGCCGTGACCGCGACCGTCGACACCAGCACGCGCACGACGATGCTGCTGACACTGGTGGCGGAGCGCACTTTATTTAGCACGTTCGGTCACCGTAAAGGTAAAGCGCTTCCATTCGGATGCGAGATTCCAGTCGCGGTTGTTCACCGCGTCGATCTGGAACGGCTTGGGCATCAGCGCGATGTCGAGTTGCATACGCACCGATGCGGTGTAGTTCTCCCCGGCGTGCACGTCATTGCGGTCTATCACATGCCACGACGTGATGTGCTTGATGACCGCGAGCGCATCCTTGAGCGTGGTGAAGCCGAGCTGCAAACCGCCGGATGACACGCTCGACACGCGGTATTCGCGCGTGAGCGGCTGGAACGACAGGCGAATGCTTTGCGACACGCTCACCGGCTGCTCGTCGAACCAGTACCAGCGCGGCCGGCTCAATTCGAAGTCGGTCGTGAAATAGAGCGGGATACCTTTATTGACCGCGTCTTCGAGGTTGCTATTCAGGTCGAAGTCGAAACGGGCGTCGAGGTTCCAGCCGGTGTTGTCGGCTTGCAGCGACGCACGCTGCACCGCGATCGAGTCAGCGTGCGCCACGCCCGGCGCCGCCAGCCATACGGCCAGCGCAATCCAGAGCACGGCAGCGAGCCGAAGCGGGAGGAAGCGTTTGATGGTCACCGTTTCTGGAAGCGCGCGTAGAAGAATCCGTCGTGGTCTGAATTCGCGCCGGCGCTGTCTTCAGCGGATTGTCCGGCATGGGAACCGGCCGATGTGTCGGCGGGCGCGCGAGCGACTGAAGGCAACAGCTGCCCCGGCGCGTCCAATCGTACCGCATCCTGATACTTGTTTCCAAACCACTGCGCCTGCAACTCGCCTTCTTCGGGAAAGATCGAACACGTAACGTAGAGCAACTCGCCGCCTGGTTTCACGAGCGGCCACAGCGCGTCGAGAATGCGGCGCTGTTCGGCGACGAGCGCGGGAATGTCGGACGCGCGGCGCAGCCAGCGAATGTCCGGATGGCGCCGCACGATGCCCGACGCCGAACACGGCACGTCGGCCAGAATGCGGTCGAATGGCTGGTCGATGTCGTCGTGCCACTTCGCGGGCGCGCCGGCGTCGCCGATCCGCACTTCCGCTTCGAGCTTGAGGCGCTGCAGATTTTCGCCGATACGGCGCGCGCGCGCGGCGTCGCTTTCGAGCGCGACGAGCTGAAGGTCGGCCAGTTCGAGCAAATGGCCAGTCTTGCCGCCGGGCGCCGCACAGGCGTCGAGTACGCGCATGCCGTCGCGCACGCCGAGCAGTTGCGCGGCGAGTTGCGCGCCGGCGTCCTGCACCGAAACGACACCGTCGTTGAAGCCCGGAATGCGGTCTACCGGCATCGGCGTGGCGAGCTTGACGGCATAGTCGCCGCCCTTGCTTGCGGCAATGTGATGGTTTTGCAGCACTTGCAGGTAGGCGTCGACTGTCGAACGGCGCGCGTTCACGCGCAGCGTCAGCGGACCTTGCGTATCGCCGGCAGCGAGCACCGACTGCCATGCGTCGGGCCATGCGCGCTTCACCGCATCGATCCACCAGGCGGGGTAGTTCCAGCACGCCACTTCGTCAGTTTGCGCGGCGCTCAACAGCGCTTCGCGCTCACGCAGAAAAGTGCGCAGCACGGCATTGACGAGCCCCTTGGCGAACGCGCATTCACGACGCGCGGCGATCGCGCTCACCGCCTGATCGACCACCGTGAACGGCGCGTAGGCAGCGTTCGCTTCGTCGTCGATAAGCAAGACCAGCGAGCAGGCGAGCACATGACCGACGTGCGGCGGCGGCGCCTTTTTCACCAGCTTCGCGATTAGCCACTCGGCGGTCGCCAGACGCCGCATGGTGCGGTACGCAATGTCCTGCACCGCGCCGCGCGCGGCCGCGGCGCTACCCTCCGGCGCGGACACGAAGACGGATTGCAGCGCGGCCGGCAAGGCCGCGCCCAGACGCACGGCGCCGACAGCCTGGCCCGCGCAGTCGAGCGCGAAACCGAGCGATTCGGGCGCGAGATGCAGCATCGACAAACGGGATTCGCGCGGACGCGCCGGTGAGGAAGCAGTACGCGAAGAAGGCTTTGTGGTCATGAAGAAGGCTAAGGCAGGCCGCGCGGAACGCGCGACGCAATCAGCACACATTGTAGCGTGGCGCGGTGCACCGACCGCCACGGCCAGCCGGCAGCGGCTGGAGCTGGCCTTTGCACATGTGCGGCAAGCGGGAAAGGGGGAAGCTCTAGCGCAGGTTCGGCTATGCGCTGACAACCCTCAACCGTCGTGAAAACAATTGATGGTCAGGTGATCCGGCGCTGCCGCCGCTCGTTCGCTTGCCCTTTGTGTTCCGCAAAAAAAGGCGAGCCCTCAGACTCGCCCTCCTGAACGCCGCGCTGTGTTATCGCGGCGTTATTCGAAGCGCCCCGTGCGCGCCATTTCCATCAAACGTGCGATGCGTTCCTCGGTAGCCGGGTGCGTGGAGAATAGATTCGCGATACCACCGCCCGCCAACGGATTCATGATCATCATTTGCGCGGTGGCCGGATGCTGCTCGGCGGTGGGAAACGGAATCCCGCTCGCGTAACGGTGGATCTTGTCGAGCGCCGAAGCGAGCGCCTGCGGGTCGCCGGAAATCTGCGCGCCGCCGCGGTCGGCTTCGAATTCACGTGCACGCGAAATCGCCATCTGGATCAACGCACCGGCGATCGGCGCCAGCAGCGCGACCGCAATGCTCGCGATCGGGTTCGTAGGCCGACCGTTTTCGTCGCGCCCGCCGAAGAACATCGCGAAGTTCGCCAGCGCGGAAATGGCGCCGGCCATAGTGGCCGAGACGGTCGAAATCAGAATGTCGCGATGTTTCACGTGCGCGAGTTCATGCGCCATCACGCCGCGCATTTCGCGCTCGGACAATACACGCAGAATGCCGGTGGTCGCAGCAACCGCCGCATGCTCCGGATTGCGGCCGGTGGCGAACGCGTTCGGCGCATCTTCATTGATCAGGTACACGCGCGGCATGGGCAGGCCGGCGCGCATGGAAAGCTCGCGCACCATGCGATAGAACTGCGGCGCGCTGGTTTCGTCGACTTCCTGCGCGTTGTACATGCGCAGCACCATCTTGTCCGAGAACCAGTACGAAAAGAAATTCATTCCAAGGGCGATCACGAGCGCGATCGTCATGCCGCGCGACCCGCCGATCATCCCGCCGATCACGATGAAAAGGGCCGTGATCGCGGCCATCAACATCGCGGTTTTGACCCAATTGAACATGTCTGCAACTCCTTGCCCTAACGCGGGGTTCATATCTGCGCCACATGATCGCGGCGCCTGATTGTAAGCGAAACGTTAGATATGGGCGCGCGAGGAAAATTCAATCATCTCGATGCAGTGGCGAGCTTGACACCCAAGCCGACAAACGCGCCGCCGACGCCGCGGTCCAGCCACTGCTTCACCGACGGCCGCCCGGAGAAGCGCCGCGTCACACTGCCCGCGACCCACGCGACAAGGCTGTTCCACAGCGTGCTCATCACGACGAACACGGTGCCCAGCGTGAGGAAGGCGAGCGCTTTGTGGTCGCTGCCGATCGCCACGAATTGCGGGAAGAACGACACGAAGAACAGCACCACCTTGGGGTTCAGCACGTTGGTCCAGAAGCCTTGCAGGAAAAGCTGCCGCAACGACTTGGACGCACCGGCCGCGCGCGCTTCGCCCGCCGCCTGGTCGGCGGCCGGTTTGGCGAAAATCAGCCGCACTCCAAGATAGATCAGATAAATAGCGCCGACGAACTTGATGACGGTAAATGCGGCGGCCGACGCTGCCAGCAGCGCGGTCAAGCCGAACGCACAGGCCAGCGAGTGAACGCAGCAACCCGCGGAAATGCCGAGCGCCGACATCAGACCCGCGCCGCGGCCTTGAGCGACGCTGCGACCAACGATATATGCCGTGTCCGGACCGGGCGTCACGTTCAGAAGAAAGACCGCGACGACGAAAAATTCGAAATGGGTGATGCCGAACATGGGAATCCTTGAAATGCGGGATATTGCACGGAGGATTCTAACGCGCGGCCGGCTTGTCCAGCGGGGCTTGAACATCGGCCGAATGGACGATGTTCGGGTCATGCGCAAGCGTGTTACTTTGCTTCGGGAAGTTGAAAGCGTTGTCCCACGGCCAGCGCCGAGCCGGCCAGGAATTCGCGCACCGGCAGGCGTTTACCGCCGGGTTTCTGCAGTTGCGTGAGACGCAGCGCGCCTTCGCCACAAACCACGACCACGCCTTCGGGCGTGACCTCGGCAATCGTGCCGGGCGCGCCGCCGGCTTTTGTATCGGCAGGAATCGCGCCCCAGATCTTGATCGACGTGCCGTCTTCGAGCGTGCCGACGCCGCCGGGGAACGGGTCGAACGCGCGCACCTGGCGAGCGAGCACGGCCGCCGGGCGGCGCCAGTCGAGCGCGGCTTCGTGCTTGCCGATCTTTTCCGCGTAGGTGACGCCGTCCGCAGGTTGCGGCGTGGCCGCCAGCCTGCCGGTGCGCTCCAGTTCGATCAGCGCCTCGACGATCAGCTTCGCGCCGTCTTGCGCGAGACGGTCGTGCAGCGTGGCCGTCGTGTCGTCGCCGGAAATCGCCGTGCGCGTTTCGGAGATCATCGCGCCGGTGTCGAGGCCGACGTCCATCTGCATCAGCGTGATGCCGGTTTCGGCGTCGCCCGCTTCGATCGCGCGATGGATCGGCGCCGCGCCGCGCCAGCGCGGCAATAGCGACGCGTGAATGTTGATGCAGCCGAGCGGCGGAATATCGAGCACTTCCTGCGGCAGAATCAGACCGTAAGCGGCCACTACCATGACGTCGTGCGGCGTGGCGCGCAGTTGCCCGATCGCGGCGGCGGCTTCCTCAGGATACTTGCCGGCGCGACGCAGCGAAGGCGGCTGGGCGACGGCGAGTCCATGCTCCTGCGCGTAGCGCTTGACCGGGCTCGTCTGCAGTTTCATGCCGCGTCCGGCGGGCCGGTCCGGCTGGGTGAGCACGAGCGGCACCGGAAAACCGGCACCGTGGATCGCGGCCAGCGCGGCCGCGGCGAACTCCGGCGTACCGGCAAAGATGACGCGCAGCGAATGACTCATGAACGGGGGCGGTAGGCGAGGTGAACGCGCATTACATTGCGTGGGCGAGCTTCTTCATCTTGCTCTTGATGCGCGTCTGCTTCAGCGACGACAGGTACTCGACGAACACGCGGCCCATCAGGTGATCCATTTCGTGCTGGATGCACACCGCGAGCAGGCCTTCGCAGTCCATCTCGAAGGTTTCGCCCTTCTCGTTGAGCGCCCGTACGCGCACTTTCTCCGCGCGCTCGACATTGTCGTAAATGCCCGGCACTGAGAGACAGCCCTCTTCGGAAAGCTTTCTTTCGTCGCTCGACCAGATGATTTCCGGATTGATGAAGGCGAGCAGTTCGTTGTGGTCGTCCGACACGTCGATCACGATCACACGCTCATGCACGTCCACCTGGGTCGCGGCGAGGCCGACGCCTGGCGCGGCGTACATGGTTTCGGCCATGTCCTTGACGAGGCGGCGGATGCGGTCGTTGACCGCTTCGACCGGCTTGGCAATCTTGTGCAGCCGTTTGTCCGGGTAATTGATGATGTTCAGTAAAGCCATGATTTCGAGTGTGATTTTCAGGCGCCGCTGACCGGTGGAAGGCTCGCGTTGGCCATTCGGCCAGGTTGTGGGCTCATCGTATTACGCACAGGATAGATGGTGTCGAACCGGTTCGATTCAACGCGCCACATGCGCTAGACGACGAGCCCGCGCGGGTGGGCGCGGCGCTGCAGTTATTTCGGATGATGAAAATTTTAGCATGGCGCCCGCCTGCCCGCTGGCCCAGTAGGAGGATCGACACGCAATGCACACCTTGCCTGCAACCGACATTGAACTCGCCGCGTGGCTGCGGCTTTCACTCGCGCCAGGGCTGAAACCTGCGGCACTGCGCCTGCTGCTGTGCGCTTTCGGACTGCCTGAAGCGATCTTCGATCAAGCGCCCGAGGCACTCGCCGCGATTGCCGGCGACGCCGCAGCACGCGCGGCGCTGGCGCCGACCGGCCCCGAATTCGACGCCCAACTCGACGCCGTGATCGCGTGGCGTGAGCAACCCGGCAATCAGATCGTGACGCTCGACGACCCCGCTTACCCGCCGGCGCTGCTGACCATGCCCGATCCACCGCCCCTGCTATATATAAAGGGACGCTTGAATCTGCTGCATACGCGAGCGGTCGCCCTCGTGGGTAGCCGCAGCGCTACCCCGCAAGGTGTCGAAGACGCGGAGCGTTTCGCACGGGAGCTCTCGGTAGCCGGCGTTACCGTCGTCTCGGGGCTCGCGCTCGGCATCGACGGCGCCGCGCATCGAGGCGGACTGGAAGGCGTCGGGGGCACCGTCGCCGTGATCGGCACGGGCGCGGACCTCGTGTACCCGTCGGCGCATCACGCGCTGGCGCGGCAGATCGCGGTACAGGGCGCGATCCTCTCCGAATGGCCGCTCGGCACGCCTGCGCGTGCCGCCAATTTCCCACAGCGCAATCGGCTGATTGCCGGGCTCGTCAGCGGCGTGGTGATCGTCGAAGCGGCGATGCGCTCAGGTTCGCTGATAACGGCTCGACTCGCCAATGAGATGGGGCGCGATATTTTCGCGTTGCCCGGCTCGATTCACGCACCGCTGTCGCGGGGGTGTCATCGCATCATCAAACAAGGCGCGAAGCTGGTGGAAACGCCGGACGAGGTGCTGGAAGAACTGGGTTTCACGCGGCGGGAAGCACCGCGGGCGGCTTCGGGTCCGGCGCATTCCATTCTCTGGAGCGATGCCGGTTCAAGAAAGGCGCCAGCGGTAAGCGGCGCGACAGCGGTTCGGCCGAAGCCGGCAACGGCGCAGACGGCAGCGGCATCTGCCGCCGACTCAGCAACCGCCCCGAACCCCGCGCCGCCCCGCCGACCGGTCGATCCCGAAGCCGAGCGCCTCCTCACCGCACTCGGCCATTCACCCACCACGCTTGAAATTCTCGCTACCCGCACCGAGATGGAAGACGCGGCCCTGCAAAGCACTTTGTTGCAACTCGAACTTGCCGGTCAGGTCACCGTGCTGCCCGGCGGCCGCTTCATGCGGGCAAGCCACGGCTGACCCCGCATTGACCGGGTTCGGCGACCATTCGGGATCGGCCATGCTACATTCGCGCCAAAGCACCTGACAAAAGTACGTAAGGAACCACCATGCCCGCGCTGAATCTCGACACCGACCAAGACCGGATCGCCGAGCGCGTCAACGAATCCGAGACGCTGTTCGTTGCCTGCCTGTGCGCGGAATGGTGCGGAACCTGCCGTGAGTATCGGGACGCGTTCGACAAATTAGCCGACCGGCACCCGGAAATCTGTTTCGCATGGATCGACATCGAAACTCATGCGGACCGCTTCGACGATCTGGATGTGGAGAATTTTCCGACCATACTGATCGAAGATTCGGTTACGACGCGGTTTTTCGGCACCGTGCTGCCGCAGGCGGCGATTGTGGAACGGATGTTGTCTGATCTGACGGCCCTGCCCGGCGTCAGCGGCGCGCCCAAACTGCGGCCCGCGCTGACCGCCGCCTGATTCGGCCGCCGGCCTGGAAGCCAGGCAGCCCGGGCGTTGCGGGAGGCGCACAAGGCGTTTGCCGCCGCTTGCCCAATGCCTGAGCACGCAATTATGATGGCGCGCTTTATGGCACTTGACACGCCGGTTTCGCGGCGTGTGCTATAAAGCGGTCGTTAATGGGTCGCAAAGGTCGCAAACGAGGGTCGCGCTGATTAAAAGCGCACTCACGGCCATCAACCCTGATCTACCAACCTCACATCGAGTCATGTCCAAAGCACTGATCATCGCCGAAAAGCCTTCCGTCGCGAACGACATCGCGCGCGCTTTGGGCGGCTTTACCAAGCATGACGAATACTACGAAAGCGACGAGTACGTCCTTTCCTCGGCAGTCGGCCACCTGCTGGAAATTGCCGCGCCCGAAGACTACGAAGTCAAACGCGGCAAGTGGAGTTTCGCCAACCTGCCCGTCATCCCGCCGCACTTCGATCTCAACCCGATCGCCAAGAGCGAGTCGCGCCTGAAGGTGCTGACCAAGTTGCTCAAGCGCAAGGACGTCGACCGTCTGATCAACGCATGCGACGCGGGGCGCGAGGGCGAGCTGATATTCCGCCTGATCGCGCAGCACGCGAAAGCCAAGCAGCCGGTGCAGCGCCTGTGGCTGCAATCCATGACGGCGGGCGCGATCCGCGACGGCTTCGCCCGTCTGCGCAGCGACGAAGAGATGCAGCCGCTCGCCGATGCTGCGCGCTGTCGCTCGGAGGCGGACTGGCTGGTCGGCATCAACGGCACGCGGGCCATGACCGCGTTCAACAGCAAGGGCGGCGGCTTCTTCCTGACCACGGTCGGGCGGGTGCAAACGCCAACGCTGTCGATCGTGGTCGAGCGCGAAGAGAAGATTCGCCGCTTCGTGCCGCGCGACTATTGGGAAGTGAAGGCGGAATTCGTCTGCTCGGCCGGCTTCTACGAAGGCCGCTGGTTCGATCCGAAATTCAAGCGCGACGAGTTCGATCCGGAAAAACGTGATTCGCGCCTGTGGTCGCTGCCCGCGGCCGAAACGATCGTCGCCGCGTGCCGTGGCCAGATCGGCACGGTGACCGAGGAATCGAAGCCGTCCACGCAACTGTCGCCGGCGCTCTTCGACCTGACCAGCTTGCAGCGGGAGGCCAACGGCCGCTTCGGCTTCTCGGCGAAGAACACCTTGGGCCTCGCCCAGGCGCTGTACGAAAAGCACAAGGTGCTGACCTATCCCCGTACCGACGCGCGCGCGCTGCCGGAAGACTATATGGATACGGTCAAAGAGACGCTCGGCATGCTCAAGGAGAGCAACAACTATCTGCCGTTCGCCAAGCAGGTGCTCGACAAGGGCTGGGTGAAGCCGAACAAGCGCATCTTCGACAACTCGAAGATCAGCGACCACTTCGCCATCATCCCGACACTGCAAGCGCCGAAGAACCTGTCCGAACCGGAACAGAAGCTCTACGACCTCGTCGTGAAGCGATTCCTGTCGGTGTTCTTCCCCGCCGCCGAATTCAAGGTGACGACGCGGATCACGGAAGTGGTCGGCCATCACTTCAAGACCGAAGGCAAGGTACTGGTCGAGCCGGGCTGGTTGCAGGTCTA
This sequence comes from Paraburkholderia dioscoreae, assembly GCF_902459535.1. Taxonomy (NCBI): domain Bacteria; kingdom Pseudomonadati; phylum Pseudomonadota; class Betaproteobacteria; order Burkholderiales; family Burkholderiaceae; genus Paraburkholderia; species Paraburkholderia dioscoreae. Next base: position 95,285 of record NZ_LR699553.1, on the reverse strand, counting down.
CGGCCGCGAGATCAGCGGCGAAGACGCGAACCTCGTGCCGGTGCAGAAGGACGAGAAGGTCAAGACGGACAAGATCGCCGCCCAGCAACTGGTGACGAAGCCGCCTGCACGCTACAACGAAGCCACCTTGCTGTCGGCCATGGAAGGCGCGGGCAAACTCGTCGAAGACGACGAGTTGCGCGAAGCGATGGCGGCCAAGGGGCTCGGCACGCCGGCCACGCGAGCGGCGATCATCGAAGGTTTGCTGGGTGAAAAGTATCTGATTCGCGAAGGCCGCGATCTGATTCCGACCGCCAAGGCTTTCCAGCTCATGACGCTGTTGCGCGGTCTCGGCGTGAAGGAACTGACGGCGCCGGAATTGACCGGGGAGTGGGAATACAAGCTCTCGCAAATGGAACGCGGCAACCTGCCGCGCGACGCGTTCATGCAGGAAATCGCCCGCATGACGCAGACCATCGTGAAGCGCGCGAAAGAGTACGACTCCGACACGATCCCGGGCGACTACGCGACCCTGGAAACGCCGTGTCCGAATTGCGGCGGCCAGGTGAAGGAGAACTACCGGCGCTTTGCCTGCTCGAAGTGCGAGTTCTCGATTTCGAAGATTCCGGGCGGACGTCAGTTCGAAATTCCGGAAGTCGAAGAGTTGCTGCGGAATAAGACGATCGGGCCGCTGTCGGGTTTCCGCAGCAAGATGGGCCGGCCGTTCTCGGCGATCCTGAAGCTCTCGTTCGATGATGAGATCAAGAACTACAAGCTTGAATTCGACTTCGGCCAGGATGCCGGCGGCGAAGACGGCGAACCGCCTGACTTCTCCGATCAGCAACCGGTCGGCGCGTGCCCGAAGTGCAAGGGCCGGGTGTTCGAGCACGGCATGAGCTACGTCTGCGAGAACTCGGTCGCCAATCCGAAAACTTGCGACTTCCGCTCCGGCAAGGTGATCCTGCAGCAGGAAATCGCCCGCGAGCAGATGGCCAAGCTGCTCGAAGAAGGCCGCACGGACCTGCTGACGAACTTCAAGTCGTCGCGTACCGGCCGGAATTTCAAGGCATTCCTCGTCAAGCAGAACGACGGCAAGATCGGCTTCGAGTTCGAGAAGAAGGAGCCGTCGGCGAAGACTGTTGCGAAGACGGCGGCGGCCAAGGCAGCGGCGGAATCAGCAGATTCGGAGTCCGAGGAAGGCGGAGCGCCGGTGGCGGTGAAGGCCGCGCCGGCAGCAAAGAAGGTTGCGGCGAAAAAAGCGCCCGCAACCAAAACGGCGGCAGCCAAGAAAGCGCCAGCCAGGAAAACAGCGGCGCGTAAAACCGGCTCGTAATCAAATCGGCGGCGGGAAGGAGATTCGCTTCCAGCCGCCTGGTTTGCTGCCTGCCACGAAAAAAGGCGCGGTCACTTTGTGACCGCGCCTTTTTCATGTGTCCCCCGGAAAGCGCCCTTTGCAGGCGTTACCGGCTTTATCGATCCAACACCAAGTCCAACACTTACAGCGGCGACAAGGCCGTTGACCGAGTGCGAGGCGTCGTTTTTGCAAGCGTCTTCGGCAGCGGCGATAACTCGCTGTCCAGCAGGCGTGAGAGCGGCTCAGCACCGTCGAACGCTTCCGGCGGCATGGGATCCGCAGAATCCGGCGCCGTCGTCACAGCGGACCGGCCAAGGCCGTCCTCCTTGATCCACTGTTCGCCGAGCAGGCTGTTCGGCGTCTGGCTGAAATGCTCGACCAGATGGTCGATGAACGTGCGCACCTTCGCCGGCAAATGGCGCCGGCTCGGATACGCAATGTTGATCTCGACCTGCGGCAGCCGGTAGTCGCCGAGCAGACGCACGAGCCTGCCGCGCGTCATGTCGCGGCCAATCAGATAGCTCGGCAGGATCGCGATGCCCATGCCGAGCAGCGCAAACTGACGCAGCATTTCGGTGTTGTTCGCGACGATCACGTTCGACGGACGCACGCGCACCTCGCCTTCCGGGCCAGTGAACACACGCTCGTCGCCCCAATATTCGGAAGGCAGGCTCAGGCACGGATGCTCGAGCAGATGCTCCGGACGCGTGGGCATGCCGTGCTTCTCCAGATACGCCGGCGTGGCGCACACCGTCATGCAGCCGGTGGTAAGACGCCGTGTGACGATGCTTGCGCTGCGCATTTGCCGCGCGATCACCACGCCCACGTCGAAGCCTTCTTCGACCAGATCGACCTGGCGGTCAACCAGCGTGACGTCGGGAATGACTTTCGGATAACGCTCCGCGTACGTCTGAAGCACGGGCGCGAGATTGTGCAACCCGAACACGACCGGCGCGACGATTCGCAACGTGCCGACGGGTTCGTGATTGCGCGCCACCACCATCTGCTCGACGTCTTCCAGTTCGTCGAGAATCTGGCGCGCGCGCTCAAGATACACCTGGCCGGATTCGGTCAGAGACAAGCTGCGAGTGGTGCGATTGAGCAGTCGCGTACCAAGACGGCCTTCGAGGTCGGCAACGTGACGGGTGGCAACTGCGTTGGAAATATCCATCGCGCTCGCAGCGCGGGCAAAACTGCCGAGATCCGCCACTTTGACGAAAACTCGCATCGACTGCAAATGATCCATAGGACAACTCCTGCCGTGTTACTGCTTCCTGACAATTGGTGAAAACCAGTGAAGCTAACTTGGAATTCTCCTACGACTCGCGAAATCGTGTGTAAGTTGCCCGCCAAAGCGGAAATATTGTCAATATTTGTGCGACTGTGTGGCGTAACATGGGGTACGACCACCAATTGTTCCGCAAAAAGAAACAATCTGCCGCAACGCAGCTTGCAGAACCTTTTTTGCTCGAACAGAGGTGAGGGTCGCGCGGGCGTTGCGGAATCGGAAAAAATCGCCGCGTGGCGCCCAAAAAAGAAAAACCGCCCGAAGGCGGCTTTTTATGCGAAGTGAATACTCACCTGATCAGGCGGCAAGTTTTCCTTCCAGCGCGCGTTTGGCCTGGGTTAGCGCCGGCGGCAAGCCGTGCTGCAATGTGTCAAACAGCTCGGCGTGCAGCGCGAGCTCGTCGCGCCAGGCGGCGTCGTCTACGGAAATCACCTGCTCAAACTGCTCGCGGCTGAAGTTCAGCCCGCTCCAGTCAATGTCTTCATAGTGCGGCGACACGCCGAATGCATGTTCCTCACCTTGAGCGGAGCCTTCGACCCGGCCGACCATCCAGCTCAGCACCCGCATGTTTTCGCCGAAGCCCGGCCAGACGAACTTGCCGTCCGCGCCCTTGCGGAACCAGTTGACGCAGAAGATTTTCGGCAGCTTCGCACCGAGTTGCGCCAGACGCTCACCCGTCTTCAGCCAATGGCCGAAGTAGTCGCTCATGTTGTAGCCGCAGAACGGCAGCATCGCGAACGGGTCGCGGCGCACCACGCCCTGCTGGCCGGCGGCGGCGGCGGTGGTCTCCGAGCCCATAGTGGCCGCCATGTAGACGCCTTCCACCCAGTTGCGCGCTTCGGTGACGAGCGGCACGGTGGTGGAACGGCGCCCGCCGAAGATGAAAGCGTCGATCGCTACGCCCGCCGGGTTTTCCCAGTCGGCGTCGATAGACGGGCATTGCGAGGCCGGCGCCGTAAAGCGCGCGTTCGGGTGCGCCGCCTTGCGGCCGCTTTCCTTCGCGCCGGCCGGCGTCCAGTCCTTGCCCTGCCAGTCGATCAGGTGCGCCGGCGGTTCATCCGTCATGCCTTCCCACCAGACGTCGCCGTCGTCGGTCAGCGCGACGTTCGTGAAGATCACGTTTTCCTTCAACGTGGCCATTGCGTTGAAGTTGGTCTTTTCGCTCGTGCCCGGCGCCACGCCGAAGTAGCCGGCTTCCGGATTGATCGCGTACAGGCGGCCGTCCTTGCCCGGTTTGATCCACGCGATATCGTCGCCGATCGTGGAGATTTTCCAGCCGTTCAGGCCTTCCGGCGGAATCAGCATCGCAAAATTGGTCTTGCCGCACGCCGACGGAAACGCCGCCGCGACATGATGCTTGCGTCCTTCCGGCGAAGTCACGCCGAGAATCAGCATGTGCTCGGCCAGCCAGCCTTCGTCGCGGCCCATAGTCGACGCGATGCGCAGCGCGAAACACTTCTTGCCGAGCAGCGCATTGCCACCATAGCCCGAGCCGTAGCTCCAGATTTCACGCGCTTCAGGAAAGTGGACGATGTATTTGGTTGTGTTGCACGGCCACGGCACGTCTTTCTCACCCGCCGCGAGCGGCGCGCCTACCGAGTGGACGCACGGCACGAACTCGCCGTCTTCGCCCAGCACGTCGCATACCTTTCGGCCCATGCGCGTCATGATGCGCATGTTGGTGACAACGTAGGGGCTATCGCTCAATTCCACGCCAATGTGCGCGATCGGCGAACCGAGCGGCCCCATCGAAAACGGCACCACATACATGGTGCGGCCGCGCATGGCGCCGTCGAACAGGCCATCGAGGGTCGAGCGCATCTCGGCCGGCGCGACCCAGTTGTTGGTGGGGCCCGCGTCCTCGCGTTGCTGCGAGCAGATGAAGGTGCGATCTTCGACGCGCGCCACGTCGGACGGGTCGGACCATGCCAGATAAGAGTTGGGACGCTTCACGGGGTTGAGTTTTTTGAGTGTGCCCGCTTCGACCATCTGCGCGCAAAGCCGGTCGTATTCCTCCTGCGAGCCGTCGCACCAGACGATTCTGTCCGGCTTGGTCATGGCAGCGACGCGCTGCACCCAGTCGACCAGTTTTCGGTTTTTGACCCACGCGGGCGCCTCGATAGTGGGCTGCCCTTCGAATGAGGGATGGTTCATCGACTTGTCTCCGTTTTGAAAGCAATAAAAAAACGGTACAAGCCCAGCGACGCTGCATGCGAGAGGCGTTCAATTCTTCACGCCGGGGTTCCAGCCACCCGACGCGCGATTGTGCAGGTCATTCCGGGCCACACAGCCTGTTGAACGGAGAGTCCAGCCGACGGGGCTTCTGCAACCGTCTGTAAAGCGGCTTGCCTCAACACGCAACAAACTGTTAAAAACGATGTCAATCGGCCTTGCCGTGCGCTTCCGTTCATTCTGTGCGGTAGCTGCTACGGTAAGGCATTCAGCCAGACCGGCATGTGACCTGGGTCACATGGTGGGACAGTCAGCATAACATTCCGTTCCGCACCACCAAGGTGCGGCGCAAGACACATACCATGAAGATTGCCATCCTCGACGATTACCAGGACGCCGTTCGCAAGCTCGACTGCTTTCAATTGCTGGCCGACCATGAGGTCAAGGTTTTCAACAACACCGTCCGCGGTCTCGGCCAACTGGCAAGCCGCCTTTCCGAAGTCGATGCTCTCGTCCTGATTCGCGAACGCACGCGCATCACCTCACAACTGCTCGACAAATTGCCGCGTTTGCGCATGATCAGCCAAACCGGCAAGGTCTCGAGCCACATCGATCTGGCGGCTTGTACCGAGCGCGGCATTGCCGTGCTGGAAGGCACCGGTTCACCGTTCGCGCCCGCCGAGTTGACGTGGGCTCTCATCATGGCGGCCCAACGGCGGATTCCGCAATACGTAGCAAACCTTAAGCAGGGAGCCTGGCAGCAGTCTGGCCTGAAGACGTCCGCGCTGCCGCCGAATTTCGGCTTGGGCCAGGTGTTGCGAGGGCAGACGCTCGGGATTTGGGGTTACGGCAAGATCGGTCAACTGCTCGCCGGATACGGCAAGGCATTCGGCATGAACGTGCTGATCTGGGGTCGCGAGCATTCGCGCGAAGCTGCTCGCGCCGACGGTTACGGCGTGGCGGAGAGCCGCGAGGCATTGTTCGAGCAGAGCGACGTGCTGTCGCTACATTTGCGCCTGCACGACGACACGCGCGGCATCGTCAAACAGGAAGACCTGATGCGGATGAAGCCCACCGCGCTGCTCGTGAATACGAGCCGGGCCGAATTGCTCGACGAGAACGCGCTGGTGAATGCACTGTCGCACAATCGCCCGGGGATGGTCGCCATCGATGTCTATGAAAGCGAGCCGATTCTGCAGGGCTACAGCCTGCTGCGTATGGAAAACGTGATCTGCACGCCGCATATCGGCTATGTGGAACGGGAGAGCTACGAGCAGTACTTCACCGCCGCGTTCAATAACATTCTGGCTTTCGATGCTGGCGATTCGGCCAGCGTGGCTAATCCGGAAGCGTTGCAGGGCGGCCGCCGGCGCTAAGCGCCCGGCTCTTTCTTTGGCGAGCGAGTTTCTGCGGGCGCGCCGCTCGTCACCGTGAGGATTCGCACCGCCGGTGCGCAGTTCAGCGCGCCGCTTCGTGCGCGCCGGCTTCCAGCAGATCGGGCATGCGTTCGAGGAAGGTCTCGCCATCGGCGCGACCGAGGTTGTAAGCGTGAACCATCTGCGAGGGACTTGTGTAATCCCAGCTGGAAATCGGCACTTTGCGCGACGGCTGCACATAGAGCCGTTGCTGTACACCGTGCGGCACGACGAACATCTGCGGACGCGGATAGAGGCGCGTGACCATTACCAGCACGTAGCCCGGCGCCTCGGCGTCGAGCGCGCCGACCGGTACGTTGTCGACCATCCCGCCGTCCAGCACCGGCCGGCCGTTGCGCCGCAGAACCGGCGTGAAGGGCGGCGTACTCGACGATTGCAGGATCAGATCCGCCAGATCCTCGACGTTCGCGCAGTCCTGCGCGCGCACGAACTCGGGATGAAAGCCGAGCGTCTGACCGAGCGTGGGATGCAGCGTCTTGCGCACGTACTTTTCGATGTTGTACGCGATCAGGCCGGCGGCCACCGCGCTGCGCGCACCGAGCCAGCGCGGCAGATGTGACACGCCGATGCGGATTTCCGGCGCGTCGGCGAGCGTTGAAAACTTCTCGCCGTAGATGTCGAGCAGTGCCTGACGGTAGATGCGGTAATGCGGAAACACTGACTCTCTACGCAGCAGGTTGCCCCAGTAGGCGTTGCGGGTGTTGTGACGCAGAGCGTCCTCGTAATAACGCATTACCCAGTCGGAATCGCGCGTGTAGAGCATGCACGCGGTGGCGGCGCCGGCCGAAATGCCGGTGATTACGCGCGGCCGGATCCGCAACTCCGGCTGCACTACATCCCAGAAACCCGCCTGCCACCAGCAGCGATTGCCGCCGCCGGCGAATACGACCTGATCGAACATCCTGATTTTTCCTCTAATGCGGGTCTCTGGCCCGTCGTTCTAGTCGAGCAGTGCGTAGGTCGTGGTGGCGTGGACGGCCATGTTGCCGGATTCGTCGAAGAGTTCGACCTCACCGAACACCAGGTTGCGGCCCATGCGCAGCACCCGGGCGGTGATCAGTACATCGCCCTTGCGCACCGTGCGCATGAAATTGATGTTGAGCGAGACCGTGCTCATCGGCTTGAAGCCGCCGAGCGCGGCCGAAATAGCGACGATCATCGCCGTGTCTGCTGCAGCCATGAAGACCTGGCCGCAGATCACGCCGCCCGCATGACGCAGTCCGCCCGAAAACGGCAGTCGCAGCGTGGCGCTTTCTTCATCGACCTTGACCGGCGTCAGCGTGAGGGCACGGACCCACGGCGCGAGGATGCGGTCGAGCAATTCGATAATCTCTTTGTCATCCATGGCAATCCCCGGTCGAAAACCGCGCGAGAGTTCGCGCAGCAAGGCGTCCGCGACATGATACCGGGACGATACAGGCAGCGCTTTTTTCACGACAGAGCGCGTACCGAGGAACGCCTCGAGGCCGTCGATGCAAATTTTTTTAAGAAATCTGCTAAGGGGACTTGGCAAGTCCGAAAAATTTCTGCATAATTTCGCTTCTGTTGGGGGCGTTAGCTCAGTTGGTAGAGCAGCGGACTCTTAATCCGTAGGTCGAGTGTTCGAGTCACTCACGCCCCACCAAGTATTCAAAAGGCTCCCGAGCGATCGGGGGCCTTTTTCATTTGTGGCTCTGTGCCGCAAATGTGTCATGGCAGAGCGATTACCGCGTCAATCGTCTTGGCATGATCCGCTAGGTTGGCCGGACTCAGATGAGCATACCTCTGCACCATCTGTACTGACTGCCAGCCTCCCAGCTCCTGCACTGCATACAGCGGCGTCCCGTTCTGCACCAACCAGGATGCCCAACAATGCCTTAGATCGTGCCAGCGGAAATCATTGATCCCAGCATCTTTCAAGGCATTCCGCCATGCGCGCGTGTTGGCATTGACGATGGGCTTACCCCTGAACGTAAAGACCCGCTCGGGATGTTTGCCCTTCTGCCGCACTAGCACGTCATAGGCCGTATCGTTCAAGCTAACATGGTGGCTGACTTGGTTTTTCATTTGATCGCAGTGGAACCAGACCACCCGGCGAGTCAGATCGACCTGCGACCATTCCAGCTTCAGCACGTTCGCCTGCCGCAACCCAGTTGCAAGTGAAAACAAAACCAGCTCCCGCGTATGGGGCTGCAAACGATCCAGCAGACGACGCACCTGATCCGGTGTTAGCCACCGAACCCTGCGCTTGGCTTCCTTAAAGAGCGTGATTTTCGGAACCCGGTCCACCCACTCCCACTCACGCGAGGCTTTCCGCAGAATGGCGCGGATCAATGCCAGATAGCGGTTAGCGGTGGCCGGGCTCGCATCCTTCGCCTTCTGATTACCAATCTGCATCACCAGATCACGCGAAATCGCATCCAAAGGCGTCCCACCCAAGTATTGCTGCAACCATCGCAGCTTTACCTTGTCCTCCTCATGCGTGCGCTTATGTGCCGTTTCCGTTAGCCACTGCCACGCCGCTTGATCCCAGGTGTAGGTTGGCCGCTCGCCGAGCCGTCCGACCCGCCACGCTTCCGCTTTGAGCTTGTCGTGGAACTCTTGGGCTTCCTGCTTGTTTTCGGTGCCAGCAGAGACTCGAGTTCTCTTGCCGCCCGGGCTGGTGAAATCAACCCACCAGGTACTACCGCGTCTGAAAAGCGCCATGTTTTCTGACTCCCATGATCACCTTGCAACGCTTGCCGATTCGAAGCATAAAGCGAACGCAGGTAATTTTGTAGATCTTCTTGGAGGAATACCCACTGCTTGCCGGGCTTGGCCGCCGGCACCAGCCCGGACTTCGCCCGACGGCGAAGTCCCTCGGGATGCATTTTCAGCATGTCGGCCGCCTCACCCAAAGTCAGGGTGCGCATGTCACTCTTCCGACTCGGCGTCGTCGGGATTCACGCCAACCGCGGCATCATCGGCCGACCGTACACAATAATCGTGAAGACCACCACTCCCTGTACGGTGGCGGACTTCAGAAATCTGGCGCTCTTCAGGAGTACCGATCATAGAAATGCGAGTCTCCGCCGAAGGCCGCCGCGAATGACGAAGGCCGCCACCGTGCGGAGTCTCGTGCCCCTCTGTTTCTCCGCGACGATCTTCATCAGCGTCAGCGGGAATCGCCCACATCCACCCGCCCTTCATCCCGGCTTTGCGTGCCTCAACCCCAAGATCGCGCTTGGCACGCTCGACCGTTCGCCATGCGTAACCCGCACCGGTGGCATCAGCCTTGATGCTGTTTACAGGAACAGGTCCCTGGACAAGAAGACTGGCGAGGAAATCGGCAGCCTCTTCACGCTCGGTCTTCTCGTCGTCACCGGGAAGCATTTCCACGTCGCCCAGGATTTCGCGCGCGTTGCCCTCGATCAAGCCTCCCCAAACGACCCGACTGGCCGGTATGCCATTTACATCCACCTGTTCCAGCATGTACTCGATACCGCCGTCATCAAACGTGATGTTGGCTTTCGCGCGAGCAAGGATGCGGCGCTCTTCGGCTTCGTCTTTTCCGGCCACCAGCACCATGCGAGCAAGTGCCACGAACGCACCAGAACCGATGACCCGCTCGGCGGGACTGCTGCCTCTAGTCCCCTTGGCGAAGTGAGAGATCCCTAGGACCGCACACCCGTATCTAGCTGCCATGTCGACCAACGCCTGAAGATCGCGGCGTACATCATTTGCACGGTGCGCATCGCCCGAGACAGCGCTCACGATCGGGTCAACGATCAGCAGGCTCGCGCCTCCCATGGCCTCAACCCGCTCACCCAGAAGAGGAATGTCGAACGCCGGGTCGAACGGCTGAACCTCGTCGTTCTCGTCAATCCGGCTGCGGACGAAATACACGCGATCGAGATCGGCCCCTGCCGCCATCAAGCGCGGGACGAGCGTATCGGCGACATCATCCTCACCGCTCCAAAAGAGCACATTACCCCTGCTCGCACAGCGGGGACCATCCGGCCACGCCCCGCCCGCTGACACGATTGCCGCCATCGCCACGGCCAGCGTGGTCTTGCCCGTTCCCGGCGAGCCAGCCAACAGGCTCAATTTCCCCTCGGGGAGCCAGTCCTGCCAGAGCCACCGAATTGCCACTGGAGCGACTGCCGAAGCACGCGAAAGCATGATGCCCTCGCGAAGAGGCTCCGCACGTTGCTCCGGAGGGAGCAACGGCTGTACTCGCGTCTCGCGGCTTGCTACACCGCGATCCGGCACGATGTTCGTCTGCGGCTTCCTAGCCGCGAAATTTTCTGCTTCTTTCACGATGACTTCCTTTGAAATTGAGCCCCAAATGCACCTGCCGCGGGGCGTTCGATCAGGTGCATTGAGGACAATTTTCCGTTGGTCGTCGATAACACTGGTTTATAATTTGTACCTAACTAACAGTTTGATTTTTAAAAAAAAGTACAATTTGGTGCCGGTTGTTATGAAACAATACAAGGACGATGAACTCCGGAAGCAGGCCGCGGCGTGGTCGCGCATCACGTGCCTCGTCTCACGCAACGCAAGCATCGGCAACAAGCGGGTCCCGTATTGGCGGCTGGAGGCCATCTTCAAATGTGGGGACGGTACCGGGAGGCTCTGGCGATGCTGGATGAATGGGGACCGTCTTGCGCGCGACTACACGCGACTAAACATAGTGAGCAAAGCACAGGAGCTAGGGTGGCTAGTGCTTGACGGCATCGCCAATGAAATTGCCCAATTGCCGGACGAAATTATCCAAGCCTTAACGGCGCAGTTGCCCGGTGAATTAATAGCGTTGCCAGCCCCACCAACTGAAGAGAACTACAAATCTGCTCGATTGATAGTTAACGCATTGCTCTCGGATGCACGCAGTAAAAATGGGGTGCCAGAGACTAGAGAGAACGAATTCCTAGGGGCCAAAAAATACCGGGATTGGTCAGCCTCCCCGGAAAATTCAAAGAAGTTCAGGGCATGGGATACCGCGGCAAAAGAATTAAGGCTCGCTATTTGCGATTCCGATGGAAACGTCAAGAATCATGAATTGAGAATCCTTCGAGCGCGACTCGTATGCCGATACCGACTAGCTGGCTTCGTATAGTCGCAACTGGTAACAAGGACAGGCGCCGCGCTTTTTCGTTGCCTTAGCGTTTCGCTTCTTCGGCGTCGAAGGCCTGCAAGCGCTGCTCAAGCGCTTTGATGGACGGTTGGTCCTCGGACCGTTCCGGCAGGACTTTCAGGGGCTTGCCGTCGTAGTCCTTGTATTCGGAGTGCCGGAGCAGTTTCGAGATCTTCACGCGGTAACGTGTGTCGATAGTGAGCAGATGCTCGTCGAACAAAGTGTGGATGTCGGCGCGGAGCAAAATGCCGTTGCGCGTCTTGTAGTCCGTTTTTTCTGCGTGGGGCACGATGTGCGCCGCCTCCAGGATCTTATCGACCATCGATCCGGTCACCGCGCACCGCCGGCGGTACGCTGCGAGGAGACCGTCACGAAAGGGACCCTGACGGCGCCGGGTCTTGATGGCCCGCTGTTGGATGATGTCTTCGTCCGCGTCCTCATCGTCATCCCCGGACCCGCTGCTCACCTGATCGATGTCGAGGTCCGGCTTGACGCCACGAACGATCTTGCACTCGCCCGATACACGGTCATGGAGGTGGACGTACCAGGGTTCGGTGTCCAAGATGCGCCGGCTCACCGCCGAGGCTTTTTCAGCGAGTTCGTCGCGCGAACGGCGGTCGCCGTCGCACACGATGACGTGCACCGCCATTCTTCGTTCGTAAGACTCGAGGATCGCTGCGTCGAGGTTTACGGCACGAATCGATTGATCAATGGCGCGCGACCTAGCCGAGGGAGATTGCGTCGCATCGTCTGCGATCCGCTTCAACTCGTTGGCCGTATCGAGCACCGACTCCTCGAAGTAGGGGACACCACCCGCCGATTTGAGCGTGCCATGCCACAGGCACAACACGTAGCCTTCCGCGGGCGAACCAAAGGACCAGTTGTAGCAGTACTGGGGGTTCGAGCGGAAGTCTTCGACCTCGGTTTGATCTTTTCTCCGGTGCCAGTCATTCACTGAAATGTTGGCTCGCCGCAGGATGTCGTAGACCACCTCTTTGCGCCGCGGCGCTAGGTTCTCCAACGCCTCTGCGTCGGGATTGCTGCCGGCGCGGCTGAACGTCACGTAGCGGGCAGCTCGATCGATGCGCGACTTGCGCCAACCGTTCGTCATCCAGGCGAGCGCTTGCACGTGGGAATCGGTCCCGGGCGTTGAGTTTTGCCACCACTCGTCGTGATTAAGCGCGGACGGGGGCAAATCGTCGTCGATGATCGCCTCGATCTGGTCGAAGGTCAGCGTCAGTTCGCTGCCCGGTGCTTTACGCAGATGGTCGCCAAGCGGTGCGTATTTGCTCATTGTTTGTCGTTGCCGATGAGGTCGAACGGGTGGCTGCGCGCACGGCTCGCGTCAGCCATTTCCCCGGTGCGGGTGACATTAGATCGGTACACCGATGCCGGCGATCTACTGTGGATCATCCAGCCAATACACCAAAATAGGTGGATATTCCACCTATTTTGGTGTATTGTGGTGTCGCCATCGCGATTCCCGCCGATGCACTTTAGTACCGAGGAACAGCCTATGATGAAACCCATGAGCCTCGAAGAATACCGCGCAGCGAAGGCCCGCTCGTGCATCTCGGTCGCGGACAACTGGTGTGCCGTCTTCCGCATCACGAAGGACCAAGATAAAGCCTATTCCTCCGGGCGTACGGAGATTCCCGCCGAACTCGCCGAGGGCGTGCGTAACGTTGTGACGAAGCTGTCCAATTATGGTCGTGCATTGTCCGACATCATCCGCGCGGCGCTGCGAGCCTGCACGGTTGACTTCAACGGCAACACCGGCGCGATCACGATCACGTTTCCGTCCGCGAAAAGCGTTCGGATCGACTGCGATGGCGTCGATACGGTGAACCTGGCGCCTGTCTATGTTGCCGCCCGTGGAACGTTGAACGAGGCCGTCTTCATCTACTTCGGTGAAGATTCTCAAGCCAAGCCGATGTACATCAAGGAAAGCGGTTGGTTCCTCTGGCGCGGAAACTTTACCGAAAGCCGAAATGCAGGGCGCATCCGCAACTACTTCAACACGATCGATGAACCGATCCTGTCGATGGCATTCCGTTCCTATGCGTAAAACTTCGCCACTGCGGCAGAATTTGACAACCCGGCCTGCGCCGGGTTTTTTTCGCGTAGCAACAGCAAAATGCATCGCCTTCGCGCGTCTAGTGAAAACATCAATTGCGGAACGGCAGAGCTGGGTCGGCTGCCGACCCACGATCGAGTCTATGCAGATGTCGATGGCGGCGCATCCGAACCGCCTGCCAGAGACAACGCCCGGGCCTACCTCGGGTTTGGCTTTCGGCGGACACCCGAGTTTTTTACTCTCTTTGGCAGCATCTTTTCACTTTCTGTCGCAACAGTCGAAAAAAATCGGAACCTCTATTAATCATGTCGCCTACGGCGACCAATTTTCACGAACGCAAACCCTCGTGAAGCATATGATGTCTCTTTATGCTGTCCCCGCTGACGCCTGCTTCACTGATGCGTCATGCGCCCTATGTGCAATGCGCATTGCACATATCGCATTGCACATTCGCGCAGCGAAGCTTCGATTCACCTAGTATCGCATATCACCCATAACACGTATTGGGAATTGTAAAAATAAATTAATGTCTCAATTTATCAGTTATCCGAACTTATAATCATGTAAATCGTCTTCGACGTAGCTCTATGCTCCATCCCGACAAGATCCGCTTCATGCAGCGCCTCCAGCACGCCGCCGTCCATCAGCACGTCTTCTACGCTGCGGGACGAACCGATCTCTCGGGCTTCGATCGGCTAACAAAAAAATTCGCCGATGCCTATGGCACGGAACTCAGTCGCCAGACGAAACACAAACGCCGGTTGGCCGGTGAGGCTAGCAGTTGCCTTCATGGTGTGCGACTGAATACACGCGACGAGAACGGCCAGTTACCTGTCGACTGGGTGTTGCTGGCCAGCGCGGGCCTCGGTTTCGTGACCCATCGAGAGCAGCTCCAGGATCTGCGAGATCCACGTTGGCGGCTGAAATCGCCAGATCAACGGCACGAGCTGGTCCACGACGGCAAGACCTGGTCATGGCGCTTGACTCATCGCAGCTACAACCAATATGTCGACCGAATTCACCGGATCGCATCATTGCCCCCGGATCGGCGGCGGCAGATCGAAATCAACGACGTTTCGCGGGACGCCGATGCTGAAATCCTTCTCGACCGGCTCTACGCTGAGCCTGGTTTTCGCCTTGTGCGACGGCAGGTCGGCAAGCTCGTCGCCGAGCTTAGGCGCGACTGGAAACGGCTGCGGCCAGCTAGTGGGCCGCAGCCGTCGGAACGCACTTTTCTCGCCTACGTCCGGTTTCTGGCGAACCAACCGGTCGTCAATGGTCTCACGCAAGCCGAGCGACGGGAGGCTTTCCGGATTGCCTTTCCCGATCAGGCCGGAACCGACGCCGTCCCCGGCCACCGTTGAGAGTTTGTTTATGCGTCGGCGTTCGACATAGCCATGGGTCACAACAACCCGATCGAGTCATCCTATGTCGACATATGATCCTTTCTCTGCCTTTCTCAACAAGGTCCTGCACGGCAATCCCAACCAGGATCTGATCGATGCAGGACTGCCAGCCCTGCGCCGACTCTATGCCATCGCACGCGAAGACGGCGGTTCGAGTTACGTCGCGGCCGAGTTCCTGCTGGGTCTCTATGACCAGAAACGCTTCCCGTTCCCGCTCGCCGATCTGCGCATGCTGGACCAGGAATGCGTCGACGATGTTCTGCGCGTCCTGCAAATGGATACGCGCGCCTGCTCGCATAACGTCGCTCACTACTTTGCCCACGGCGTAAAACGCTTTGAGCAACTAGCCATCGACTGGGGTTTCATTGATTCAACTGACTAACCGAAGCAGTTCTCTCCGTGGCATTGTCACGGGGAGAAAATCGAGGCACAGGATCTTGCTGGCAAAACATTTGATAATTTTCAAGCGGGGCCGTATTGCTCAACGTAAGCGCTGGAGCTTTCCATGTTCTATGCCGGCATAGCGAGTCAGTCGTGCTGTCGCCTGTACTGATATGCCTTATTGTGCAGCAGGCATTCGGGCACCCAGCCGCTTCAGGCCATCCGCGAAACCGCCGAGATAGTCGGGACTGAACTCCAGCATCAAACCTTTGCGAACAGTATGCGCGACCGTCACCGGGTTGTACCCGTCGCTCGTCGACTCGTACTTCACCAACGCACGACCGGCAAAAATCCGGATACTACGGTTCTCGCGCCTGGCATCCTCTACCTCCTTTGCTGGCAGATCGATCATCTGGGTCCACGACGCCCCGCTACCGACATTGCTGAAGCATTCGAGATCCTTGATCGTCTCGCCATTGGCGTCGGCCACATGACCCATTGGCACGTAGGTACCGTCCTCCTTCACGAGCCAGAACTCGATGCCGTTGCCCGTGTGGAACCCGTGATAGCCGTGCACGACCTCGGCATCACGGGGGCAACGATCTTGCGGATCGCCGGGAACGTGCGTCATCCAGGCATCCCGAAAGCCGCCGTTTGCGATCACCCCGGCGACGATCCGGTACGCCTGTGCGTGGCCAGCGGTGTTGTAGTTCGTGGAGACCAGTTGCAGGTTTAGATCCAGCCAGCCATGAAAATCCGGATCGTTGACGAACTGCTTCCAGTACAGATGCGGTGCGACGTACGTTCTGACCATGTTGCAGCCATTGCAACCGGGATATCCCGCCTCTACCGCAACCTTCGCGGCGACCTGATCTCGCTTGAGTGGGCCCGTATTGACTGCGCAACCGCAGATAGAGGTGATCAGCGTGCAGATCAGAAACAGTTTTTTCATATCGATATCGCCCTTCGATGATTGGATGTCTGTCCTCCGGGACAGCCGGAAGCCTTACTGGGCGATACCGCCACGTACCACGTTGCTGCTTTCGGCGAACGTGTATTTCTTCACGATGCCTTTTTCGTCGAACAGCACCGTCAGCGTTTTCTTCTCGACGTTTGCACCATGCGCCAGAAGGTTCAGGACAGGCACATAGTTGATGGCCTGAGGCGTTGCATGGTCGAATTCGTAGTTCCAGATTTCCAGGCCGGCATCGGTAAACGACACCTTGTTCGCCGACCCAAATGCCGCCTGTACGTCGGCCTTAGTCGATCTGCCCTCGGCGATTGAGCTGCCGACTGACGTCTGGCTCTGATTCCTCAGCGCCTCATTGCCCGCGCTCACAGCGCAACCAGCCAGCACAGCCGAAGCCGCGATCGATACGGCAGCCGCAATCTTCCTCATGGTGAATCCCCGAAGTGGAAAAGTGACGCGCAGCGGTGGACAGCATCCCGTCCGCGCACGGATGAAAAACAGACGACCAGGCAGAAACCTGACGCAGCGATTCAGGTCAGGCGCGTGAGCAACACGTCACGGCGAGGCATTTCGATTCTGGCTTTTCAATTTCTCATGCCTCGAGGTCCAGTTCTTGTTTTCGCGATTCGCCTTTCCACCGGATAGCTACGAAAGTCGTAGCTATCAGGGCGAGAGCTTGCTACGATAATCGTAGTGTGTCAACTCACATCCGGATAAGGTCGTCCCGGCTGGTCGGTGCCCACAGAAAAGTAGGGCAGCACGGAAATGCAAGGGGGCTGAAATGAAACCGCTGATCCCGTCTTACAGACGTTTTACCATGGCACCGTTCTGGGTGCGCGCACCGGTCGGTCTATTCGCGCTGATGGTAGCCATCCAGATCAAAAATCTGCTGGACATTGTCTGGGCCCATTTCCACATCAACCAGTTTGTCGCCGACATCATTGTGCAGACAGCGTTCGCTCCCGTCGTCGTCACCGTGATTGCCCCCATGCTGTCTTTCCTCGCCCCCCTGTTTCCTGGAGCGCGGTCGGACGGAACACGGCGATTTGACTACGGCGATCCATTCGATCGTGGCCTTCATGACGACGACTCATGGGATTTGTCAGGGCGCCCTCGTCTGGAAGACGACTGGTATTCCGATCCCAGCTATTCATGGTTTTCGGGGAACATTTTCCACGACAATTCACATTAGTCGTGGAACCATACGGATTGACCGTCACCGGCAGGTCTCGCACGTACCGAAGGAGCATTCCAAATGAATACCGTCATGCGCGAATTCGTCAAGGCAGCCAGAGAGGCCCCAAGGCTGTTCTTCCTGCCCATCACGGGGGCGATTGAAGCTGTTCGTCGAGAGATGGGTCACAGTCGGCGCGATCGGAACCCGAACGCACCAGTTAATGCTCGCTCCCGTAACGGCGCCCAGGATCGGCACTGACCGGCGATCTCTGGGCGTGGAGAGGTCCTGCACCGATTTCCCCGGTCTGATACGCGCGGCCATCGCCATCCAGACAGCCATTCTCGCGCACTACGATCTTCGTAGTATCTAGAATTCTGGTTAACTACGACATTCGTAACTCTGAAAAATACAGGGTTACGCAATGTCGGCAACAGACAATACCGTCTTTGGGGGACGGCTGAAGGAAGCCCGCCTTCGTGCCGGCCTGTCGCAAAAATCGCTGGGCATTGCGGCCGGCCTCGACCCTTTCGTCGCCAGCACCCGTATCAACCGCTACGAGCTGGGCGTCCACAAGGTGGATTACCCGTTTGCCTGCCGGCTGGCTGCCGAGCTTTCGGTCCCGACTGCCTATTTCTTTGCCGAAGACGACGACCTTGCCGAATTGATCCTGCTTTATGGGCAGGCGTCAAAGCGAGCGCGGACGCGATTGCTGGCAGCAGCACGCGAGATATAGGGTATCCGGAACGTAGCTACTGCCGAACAGCCGATGACCCACAGACGGTACCGATTGCACAAAAGGAAACTGCCGGGTCGAACTACCCCGGCAGCGGTTGCGCCACATCATGTGACGACTTTGGCCCTACGGCCGTTGGTCTGATGTTTTTACTTCGTCGTTTCTCCGTGAAAATGAGCAGGGCTGCCAGGCCCCGCCATGACTCAGAACACACTCGTACACTTCAAAATACCGCTCCGGCCTTTCGCTCCGCGTGGACAACCGTCAGGTCTGCCCTTGCCTCATCGCTACTAAACCAGTCTCCCTCACCTTTACCTTGCCCGGTGCCACCGGGGCTCAATCGGTATGCCGGTGATTCCCACGTTAGCCATGTACGTCGACATGACACGCCGCCGTGCTCCGCTATCAACGATTAGCCCTGAGGGCCTACCCCGCCTTACAGTGGGTTTCAGGGGGTCGAGGTTCCAAGCACCTCCCCTACTTCGTCAACGCTTCATCGCACCCTGACTAACTGATCCACCTCCCGGCGGACCAGCCAGCGGCTTGTCACGACTCACCCAGATGCATCCTCTGCGGACGCAACGTACGGCTTGAGCTATCCAGCGATCTCACGAGCTTGCGCCCGCGAGTACCAGGTGGTCCAGATTTCTCCTCGCACCCCTGCGCCATTCCTGACGCCTCAGCAGCCCACCGCCCGGGACACCGTCCGACCCTCTCGGGCCGCCCGTTGTCGGGATTTCCACCCGTTCGCGCATGGCAGGGTTATTCCAGTCACCTGGAAACCCGTTTCCGTGTCGCCCGACTTCTCACTCCACAAACTGGATTGGGTCGAAGGGGGCGTTGCAGCCCCCAGCGCCCTGCGTAGCATGGCGAGCCCAATTACAGGCACCACGCTTCAGCGGTCAATTCCAGTTGATTGGCGATCGACTGGAACTGAAGTGCACGAACGTGTCTGGGGTTGGCAGCCCCGGCACATTCAAAAGAGTGTGTGGACCACCGACCCTTTCACAGATCGCGTAGACATCCTATCAGTATTCCTAAGAATCACTATACGCGCGTCTGTTATAGGGATATTCGTCGATCGGCAAGGTAACAGGTATGCGTACTCAGCCGATTCTTTTTTATCACATCGCGTTCGACATCACCTCCTGTCCGGCCAAACACCAATCCCATCGTGGCCCGGCATAACAGGAGAATGAGAAATGGAAAATATCCCCGGATCGGCAAAGCACGTCGCCTGCGATTTCTTTCTTGATGTTCAACTGCTTTGTATCGTGCGCGACGAGGCAGTGTTCGATTTTGGTGAAGAAATTCGCGTTATCAAGTTGGACAACAGCGAAGCGCAGGTTGGCGAATTCGGACGCCTGGCGTTATTCCACACGCAGCACGGAGACCGGTGGCAGTTTCGCCCGTATCGATCAGGCAGTTGGCGCAGGGTGCCCGAGCTGGACACCCCGTCAAGCTGGACCTGGCGCTGCATAAACACCGGCGAATTCACCGCCACCGCGATCGGCACCCTGCCGAGCCATAAGCCAACCGCTCATCTTCCAGCGGAAGATGAGAACAATGGGTTGACGTTTTAATGAAGGACGCAGGAGGGCAAATTGCCCTCCTGTTTTGACTTGAAGCGCGCGACGACTACGATAAAAGTCCTACCTGCGCCAAGAAGCCACGAAGCGGAATAACGGCCAAAGCGACGACTCGAGCACTCAAGATGTGGATCGCACGTGTGCGAATCTTGCTGTGCTTGCGCGGCGTCACATCAACCGTTCGAGCGCATCGACGAATGCGGTAGCTGCCTCGGCATGACGATTGGAGCGCTTGATGATGGCCGCGAACCGCTCGACAACGCTTTGGGACTGCGAGGGCGAATTGGCGGCCTCAAGTTTTTGCAAAGTCGCAAGCAATTTTTGCAAATTACCGCCATCCCTCTTCATCTGGCCGTTTTCGAAGCGCGATAGTTGGCCGACGTTCACGGAAGTGATCTCGGCGATCTCCGTAAGCGTCTTTCCGAGGGATTTCCGCCGCTCACGAAGCTCTGCACCCAGCACCTTCGGATCGGCGACGGGCTTGCGTCGCTGTTTCATTTTGCATAAAATTATGCAAATTATTTTGTGAGAATGCAAGTATGGCCGTCTACGTTGACGACGAGCTGATTCCCTGGCGCGGTAAGCTCTGGTGCCACTTGGTAGCCGACACTCTTCCGGAACTGCATGCCTTCGCGCACCGATTGGGCCTGCGCCAAGCCTGGTTCCAGGCGAAGTCCGCGTATCCGCATTACGACGTGACAGTCAGCGTTCGTGACCGTGCATTGACCATGGGCGCGAGCATGGGCGATCGTCAGACCATCATCACGTGTGCAAGACTCCTCAAACACGAGCTAAGATCAGAAGAACAGGCTGCATCACAGTCCTGACACCAAGGTCGGGGGGCAAATATGAAGAATTCGGGAAGCTCAGGCAACAGCCAGCCGCCGATGTCATTGCAGGCGTATCAGGCTCGCGCGGACGCAGCCAATCAGTTCAAGGGCAAGCCTGACGCGCTCAGTAAGCTGCGATTTGGCCTCTTCGGGGAGGTGGGTGGCCTCCTCGCCGCAGTGAAGAAGTCGTACCGTGACTTCGGCATGGCCCAGCAGGCTATCATCAAGGAAGAGCTCGGGGACTGCTTTTGGTACTTGACCGAGGTCTCGGTCGAGTATGGGGCCACGCTCCCCGTAGTCGGAGCGGCGGGACTGATCGAATTGCAACGACGGTTCGGCGTCTCTAGCCTGCCATCAGTGGGGCAACTCACTTTCTTGCCGTTCGATGGCGTCTACGCAATGTGTCATGAGCAGCTCCCTGCACTCGACCGCACCAAACAGCTTTCCGACCTCGGCAGCCATGTCGGACAACTCATGAGTATCACCAGCACGCCGGATCTCGCGAGTTCGACGCCCTCGGCGTTGCTCGCCGAACTGTTGGCCGACCTAGTGACCGTAGCGTGGATGTTCGACCTTCGGTTTGCCGACGTGGTCAGCGCCAACCTTGAGAAATTTGAATCACGTTGGCGGCAGGAGGGCGCACAGTACACCGTCCCGTTTGACAGTACGTCGCCCCCGCATGAGCGATTCGAGCGCAAGTTCGATGTCCATTTCATTGAGCGCTTCTACAACGAGGGCCAAGAAAATGAGCGGCCGTACGTCATTCAGCAGATACGAGGCGTCAACATTGGCGACCGCCTGACGGACAATCGCACTGAACCCGACGGCTATAGGTTTCACGACGTGTTCCACCTCGCCTACATCGCACATCTGGGGTGGTCACCGGTTATCCGGGCCTTGTTGAAACTCAAGCGCAAGAGCGATCCGAAGCTCGATGAAAACGAGGACGGTGCGAGGTGTCACGGATCGCCGTATAGGAGCCAATTGATGATCGGCGCATAGGCGCCAGCGCAGGATCGGCGTAATGGAGCCAGTCCATGATCGCCGTAATGGCGCCACCCGATGATCGGCGTATAGGCGCCACCTGCGCCGTGTAGCAGAACGCGGTTCGAACTTTCCCAACTGGGTACGCTTCGCTCTTTTCTGAGCGGAGCGCCCATGGCCAACCGGAGGTTCGAATTGTTTGAGTACCGCCAAGTCCTTGTCCGTATGCGGCAAGGCGATTCCGACCGCGACATAGCGCGCGCCGGGCTCATGGGCCGCAAGAAACTCACCGCCGTAAGGCGCACCGCGCAAGAGCTCGGCTGGCTCGATCCGGCGCAACCCCTGCCGCAAGACACCGTGATTGCAGGTCAGTTCGGCCGCACGCCGCACCTGCCCAGTACCTGCGTGTCGACACTCGAACCCTTTCGCGAGCAGATCAGTAGCTGGTTTGACGCTGACGTACAGGGCACGTCGATTCACAGCGCGCTCAAGCGCAACCATGGCTACACCGGCAGCTATTCGGCGGTGCGCCGCTTCCTGAAGCATCTGGGCGCCGAACGTAACGTCACCGCGACAACGATTCTGGACTTCCCGCCGGCCGATGCCGCGCAGGTCGACTTTGGCGCCGGTCCCGCGCTCGTCCACGAATCAGGTCATACGCTCAAGACGTGGTTCTTCGTCATGACGCTGTGCTGGTCGCGTCACCAGTACGTCGAACTCGTCTTCGATCAGACCGTCGAGACGTGGCTTGCCTGCCACCGTCGCGCCTTCGAGTGGTTTGGCGGCTGCCCGGGGCGAATCATCATCGACAACGCGAAGTGCGCGATCATCAGGGCCTGCACGTACGACCCCGAGGTCCAGCGTTCCTACGCAGGCCTCGCTGAGGGATACGGTTTCAGGATCGATGCCTGTCCGCCGCACGACCCGCAGAAGAAAGGCGTCGTCGAATCGGGTGTCAAATACGTCAAGAAGTCCTTCATGCCGCTGCGCACGTTTCGTGATCTGCCGGACGCCAACCGGCAGTTGCGTGAATGGATCATGCAGGAGGCCAGTGTTCGTGAACACGGCACGACACGCGAACAGCCTCTGGCGCGCTTCGCCATCGAGAAGCCGCTATTGACGGCGCTGCCCGATGTACCGCCCGTGCTCGCCGCATGGTCCACGGTCAACGTTCATCGTGACGCTCACATCCAGCATCACAAGGCGCTCTACTCGGTGCCGTTCGCCCTGGTCGGCAAGACGCTGTGGGTGAAGGCGACAGACACGGTCGTGCAGCTGTTCCATCAGCACGAACTCGTTGCCACCCATCCCCGGCTGCGCAAGCCAGGCGCACGCTCAACCGTCCGCGATCATCAGCCGCCGGCAGCACAGGCGTGGCTCGAACACGATCCGCAATGGTGTCTGGCGCAGGCCAAAGAAATCGGTCCTGCCTGCCACGCGCTGATTCTGGCGCTCTTCAACGATGAGGTGCTCGTCAACCTGCGCGGTGCGCAGGGCATCGTACGGCTTCGCGGCAAGGTGGGTGACGCGCGCCTGGAGGCCGCATGCGAACGGGCGCTGGCGCATGCCAGCCCCAGGTGGCGAACCGTCAAGACGATTCTGGACAAAGGTCTGGAGAGCGAGCCCATCGCAGAGTCCCCGCAAACGCTCACCGATACCTACGTCAACGGCGGCCGCTTCGGTCGCAATCTCCAATCCCTGCTGATCCACTAAACGCCCATGAATCCCAGTCCTGAACTGAACGCAACCCTCAAGCAGTTGCGCCTGTCCGGCGTGCTCGATTCCCTTGAGCAGCGCAACCGGCAGGCCATTGACGGCCAGCTCGCGTACACGGAGTTCCTCGCCATGCTGCTGCACGACGAAGTCGCCCGGCGCGACCAGAAGAAGCTGCGCACCCGCCTGGCCCGCGCTGGCTTCGCAATGGGCAAGACCCTCGAAACGTTCGACTTCGACCGGCTGCCGAACCTGAATCGTACCCATATCCACGACCTTGCTACCGGCCGCTATATCGATGAGAAGGTCGCGATTCTCATTGCCGGGCCAACAGGTACGGGCAAGTCACACCTGGCCCAGGCACTCGGCAATTGCGCCGCCCGGCAAGGACGTGATGTCGTGTTCGCCACGCAGACCAGGCTATTGAACAGTCTGCAGGCAGCGCGCGCGACCGGTACCTATGAGCGCAAACTGAAACAGCTTGCCTGCGTACCGGTTCTCATCGTCGACGACTTCGCGCTCAAGCCGCTGCGCTCGCCGCAAGATGAAGACTTCCACGACCTGATCGCGGAAAGGTACGAGACCGCTGCGACGATCCTGACCAGTAACCTCGACTTCAGCGAATGGGGCGATGCGTTTGCCGGCAACCGCATCCTCGGCGCCGCCACACTCGATCGCCTGCGACACGGCGCCTATCGTATCGTGCTCGATGGTGACAGCTTCCGCACGCCCAGGCCAATGCCTGAACCCGACCAGACACGACTTGCGAAATCAACCAAAAAAACGCATCCTTGAGTCCGTTCGAATCCGCGTTTTACTTCACTTCAAACTGGCGCCATTACGGCGATCATCCCCGGCGTCATTACGCCGATCCGTGACACGAGGGCTGCAATTATCGAAGAAGGTATCGCGACATGGATCTTCAATCACGCCGACCATCACGACTTCTATGAGAACACTGAGGTCGGCAAGCTCGAGTACGGCTTACTCAAGCAGGTGCACGACATGGTCGAAGGCTACGAAGTGGCGGTCTGTCCGCTTTGGCAATGGGAGCAGGCCATTCTTGAGGGCTTCAAGGTTTTCCGGCAATTGCGCGACGCCGGTAGTGGCGTCGTCACCGTCGACATGGACGCGCATTCCATAACCTTTACCCCTCTTGATGTACCGTCGGAGCCCGCGCCGCAGCCGAAGCCGCGTCGACCACGGGAGATTGGCGCCACTTTGCCCCTCAAACCTGAAACGACATCATGACTCCACGCTCATTCGTCGCTGCACTCGCGGACGTCCAATTACACGATGTCTTCAATCCCTATCGCGACCATTGCGAACTACACGATCTGGCCAATGCTCCTGCGACGAGGCGCAAGAATCTGCGCGACTACCTTGCTGCCGTCGAGAGTCTCGGCACAGATACGATCTGGATGGGCCGAGACCTCGGATACAGGGGCGGCCGACGCACTGGCTTAGCGCTCACGGATGAAGCGCGACTGCCAATGTTTGCGGCGTACTATCCAGGGTTCGCGCCGAGCAAGGCCACGAAAGGCCCATCGGTTGCTGAACGAACCGCAGCCGAGATCTGGGCGGTGCTTGCACGCCTGGAGCGACCGCCGCTGCTTTGGAACGTATTCCCGTTCCATCCGCACGATGCGGACGATCCGATGACTAACAGACGGTTTGCTGCGCGCGAACTGTCCGAGGTCACCGATCTCAACCGAACGCTCATCACTTGGCTAGGCATTCGACGCATCGTGTGTATCGGACAAGACGCCACGGCATATGCGGCGACTTTCGGTGTCGAAGTGCAGTGTGTCCGCCATCCCAGCTACGGAGGCGTCACCGAGTTCCGGCAAGGCATGCAGCGAATCTATGGCGAAGAAATGAAGCCGGTTGAGGCTTCACCTCAAGCTGCACTGTTTTGAGGGCTTGCCTGCCGAAGCGTCACGCGTTCAGAACGGCATTCGTCGCTCCCACGCCGCCCCATTCGGACACGTCGAGTTCTGCGTGCGTCGACAAGCAACTCAGCGTACCCACCTCGAGACCGCTCTCCTTCGCGACGAAGGACAGGAGCTGCCCCAAGCCGATCAGATTGCCTAGTGCTCGTGCGCAGTAGTGATGCGCACGGTAAATGGCGGTCAGGTCGACAGCGTGGCCCTGGCCACGAGGCACACGCTTGAAGCTCAGATGCGAGAGGCAAGGAAGGCCCAGCCACTCCCGCATATCGAAGGCCGGGTCATACGTCGGCACATCCCCGCCAGCGTCAATCTGAGGCTGCAGGTCGTCCTCGGGATCAGCCACGCTCAACTCATACGTTGCAACGAACGAAACCTTCTTCCCATCCTTCCGCTGAGGCTGGCCTTCGGCGGCCAGCTTGTTC
This sequence comes from Paraburkholderia dioscoreae, assembly GCF_902459535.1. Lineage (NCBI taxonomy): Bacteria > Pseudomonadati > Pseudomonadota > Betaproteobacteria > Burkholderiales > Burkholderiaceae > Paraburkholderia > Paraburkholderia dioscoreae. The sequence goes on along the minus strand of NZ_LR699553.1, from coordinate 69,727 downwards.
ACCAGGTAATCGAGAGGATTAATCGTCGTGCCGGGCTCTCTGCCCGGCCGTTCAATCATCCGATGCGCGTAAGTGCCCCACGTGTTGGCCTTCTGTCCACGCTTAAGCATCTCCTTGTACTTCTCGTAGTAGCCCGGGCGTCCGTACTGCTGGTACATCGCGATCGGGAAAATGGTCCCCGCGACGGTCCGCAGGGTCAGATTCTTGTGGGCCAGCGCCTGATCAACCCTGGCCATCACTGCGTGGTCATCGTCGGTCAAATCCAGAGGATGCGTGATCTCCAGCAGCAGGTTTTTCGCATGCCGTCCTCGCTGCGCGTTCAGATGACGTGCTGCGGCCAGCCAGGTGGGAACGATGCGTTCGTGGGTGTGGAACAGCGTAGCCATGGTTAGATCAGGAAGCCTTCAACGAGGAGTATGTCAAGGAGCGCCGTGGGCATCCATGCGTGACCGGCGAGGCCCCACGATGTACCCCACGAGTTGCGCAAGAGCACGTGGCCTTCACTGGTGTCGGGGCAGATACCCACTCCAACGCCAACGACGGCGTGGTACTGGTCTGGAAGGACAAAAGGATCAAAATCAATGACGCCGTCCTTAGGTGCCATGAGTGCTTGGCAAACCTGGACGATCAGGCCGACGGGTTTTCCGCCGGTCAAGTGCTTTACCACTTCCGCTGCCGTCATGTCTTGCCGACGCGCTGACGGGGAGGCGTACAGCTCGAACTCGCCCGTTGGCTCGGTGAGAGGTGTATCGTGACTGTCCTGTTGGTAAGGATAGAGCGTCTCGAGTGGCTGGCCCGGAGCGCAAACCGCACCGAGGACATGGTCCATCTGGAAGCCGCGGCCCGGCCGCCAGTCTCCAGCCAGCTTTGCGGCGTAATAGCAGAGGAACTCAGCGCTCAGATGCGCGACGCCCTTGGCCGCGGCATTGAGGTCAGATCCAGCGAAGACTAGGCACGTAGGTCGCTGCCCTTGGTCCCGAGCGACGCCCAAGCTGGCTGAGAAATCGATTTGAGTCGTGATCATCAGGCGCGCCGCGTCCTCGCCAATCGCCGATCACGCTCGGTCTGAGGCAATCCGTCTTCGAGCCGTTCGAACTCCGCGTACAAATTGAGTTGATGGATGGCGGCTCGCTCCGGATTCCAAGGAGCACGTTCGTTGAGCGAAATCGTTCTCTTTCTCGACTCCAACGTTGGCACGATCTCACTGTCATCGCCGTCGCCAAGAGATGGCGAATTAAGAGGGGTCGTCAATTCATAGCGAAGCGTCGAACCGTCGCCGCCCACAGTAATCTCTGGACCGCGGCGCGGCGGCACACGACGCGCATCGCGCACAAATGGCTTAAGCAAGAAACCTTCGCTCTGAGCCTCGTCAACCGACCAGATACACCCCGAGCCGGCGTGGTTAGGTAGGTCGAAGACCATTTGGTCGCCCAGACCCGGTTCCAGGATGCGATCTCGATCCGCCTCCGTCAGCATCCAGACGTCGCTTCGAGAGTTGTTGAGAGCAGTACCTCCGACTATCTCGCGCTTAATCGCGATTGGCTGGACGTCAACGATCTTTAGCGCCTCCGATACTGTCAGGTGGCCCAGTCGATTGAGCGACCACACCATGGCCTTGTAGCTCATACCCAGTCGCAACGACATCTGATAGACGACGGACGGATTGCGAAGACTGTTACGGCCCCAACGCTGGCGACGCATCGTCTGCGCAACCAGCCAAGAAGGTGCCAGCAGGGCGTACGCGAACTGATTCGCAGTGCGCTCAACCAGTGCTGCATTCTTGGAGACGTCAACGGTCGTATCGGAGGTACTTTCGTGCCCAAGCGCGAAGTGGCCGAGTTCGTGGGCGCAAGTCATGTGCACCAAGCCGCGTGGACGGTCCCAATTGACGATAATTCCCGGCTTTCCGTCTTCCAGCAAAAAGCCGCCGAGCAGGAGTTCGAATTTCCGATACATGACAACGACGTCCGAGACTGATGCAATGTGCTCAGCGTCGATCCGGGTGTAGCCGGCCTCGATGCGCTTCTTGGCTTCGAATTCCTCCAGAACTTCGGCCGCTCGGCGCGCTGCGGCCATCAGGGCGTCGTCGTCTGTCTTCATGGAGTGCGCTTCTTGGCTTTCGGCGAGTTCCTCAGAAATGCCGCAAAGCGGGCGAGCTCGTCCATGTCACTGTCAGACATGCCCTTCGTTGCGCGCGCAAGGAAGGCAACGCGCGTATCTCCGGAGGGAGCGTTTCCCGTCAACAAATAGTCCACGGTTCTGCCGTACAGCTCGCTCAGCTTATTCAATTCGAGTGCCTCGACCTTTCGCGTTCCGGATTCAATGTGACCCACGGCTGGCCGGGATACCGAAAGCGCGAACGCCACCTCTTCCTGCGAGAGGCCAACGTACTCGCGAGCTTCCTTTAGACGCCGGCCCAACTGCAATCGGTCTGGCTCCCCGGAGCCACCAGCTGCCCGGCTCATGATTTCGACTTCTTAGCCACATAGGCCAGTACAGCCGCGCCGAGCTTGTTGACGAATTCATCCTTCGTCTTGTAGCCGCCAGCCTGGATGATGGAATTTGGTAGCTTCATCCCGGTGATCTTGTCCAAAGTCACTAATACCTCGACTGCGATCATGGATTCAACTGGGCCGACGAGCTCATCGACTGTGGTCGCTGCTCCGTCGTCTGCTGGAATCGCGTGCTCCTCCCAAAAATTCTCCAATGCGGCCTTGATCCTGTCTGCCAGCTCACTCATCGCGGCCTCCAATAAATCGACATTGAATGTACGAAAATCGTACATCAAGAATCCAGCGGGCGCAAGCGATCGACCATGAGCAGTTGCGCCGCAATCGGCATCGCGAACGGCGTGACGCCGGTCATGAACACCGAAGTTGCGGACCAACAGGGACACAGGCGACGACTCGTTGCGGTCCTAGAGATTCATGAATTCGGCGCTGAAAAGCTACCGCTCAAAGTCCGAACGGCGTCTTTCAGCATCTTCAGCTGCAACGCCTGTGGCTGGCCGCGGGGACGGCAAGCGAGCAGTATGCCAGTGCGTCGGCAACCTGAAGAGGCGATCCCACAGCGCCTCATGCCTGGGTGACGTGGGTGGGCAAGTCTCCCAAGGTCACAGGGTCCATCCAATCCAAGTTCGATAGGCATACGCCGCAGATCGGATCGCCACCACCTTCTTGATTAATCGGCTGAAAGACCTGCGTGATCAAACCACACTCAACGCACTCGCGTCGCTCGGCCCGAAACAGCACAACCAGTGCTGGTTCTCCCGGCTCACGAGGGGGTATAGACCAGTGGGTGGCGCCCCAACGCGTTGCCGCCTCTACTGTGGTCGTCAATAGTTGAAATGACTGCGTCAAACGAAGTGGTTGTCCCTTGGGTACAAGCTCGCGCGCTGAGGCAAATCGCAGAAGGACAAACAATCGCTCCCATATCGACTCCTCGAAACGCCTGCCGCTCTCTTGTGCTTGCTCCAGCACATTGAGTGCGATAGACACCTGTCTGGCGCTAACGACCTCGTCGCAAAGCCGGCGAGCCTTGTCGGCCTTCTTTGCGAGATTTTGCAGTTCGACCTGAATAAGAAGGGAAGGCTCAAAATGGAGCGCGGCCTTCTTCCCATTGCATGAGCTGCATGCCGGCATCCAATTTTCGAACGAGTTTAGGTCGAACGAAGCCGGAAGGCCAAGCGTCGACTTAGCGGCGTTAAATAGTGAGGGACTCTTGATGAGGTGCTCGGGCAAAACATGTTCGACTACCATTGAGGTGAGGTCGAGTGGAATCCGGCACATATAGCACTTCATGCCATGCACCAAGAAAATCGCGTAGCGTTGCGCGCTGGAGAATTTATACCTCGACATGATGCAATCTTTCGTCACCGCACTGTAAGGACTATAGCATCTGCTTGTCTGCTCAACGCGATACAGCCACGTGTTTTATCCGTGATTTGGGCCGCTCTTCTGAATACCAAAATGTGACCAGAAACGCCTCTTCGACAATCGCTGATTCGGACTACGCGAGTCTGGAACAGACTCCCGTGTCCTCAACGCCCAGGCAGACGCTATCTGGCTGGTTGTCGACGTCCGTGGTGAGCAGGCACCCGAACTCGGCGTGCTTGACTGACGCGTACTAGCACTGCATTCTCGGTCTCGACAACCGACAGAAGTTGCGGGTGCAGATCCTTGCGGACGATCAAGGCTCGCAAGTAGAGCGCGTCGAAGAAGTTGAGGCTTCCGCCACGACTTTGAGCCGAGCCCAACTGTTTTTCCAGACTCTCGAGTAGCTCGGCCAGAGTTCGTACACCCTTCATCCCCTTAAGAATCGAGCTGTGAAGGTGTTCCACTTCGCCCTTTGCGCGCTCGAGCACGTGAAGGCGATCGAGATGAAACTCGATTGCGCGACGGGTTGATCTCGCCAAGCTCAGGCGAGGCGTGATCGACACCAGTGACGGTACGCCTCGAGCGCCCATTTCGATGTGTGCGATGAGAATTCGCTCGGACAGAAAACGATCGAAATATGGATGGAGAATCCGCCTGTCACTTGTTCTAAATCGATAAGATCGCTGCGACAGCTTTGCTGCCACCATTTGCCGCCGCCTGTTGCGAACGACTCTTCCCGTTGTTGGCGCGTAATAGGTCAGTTTGTGCCCCTGGCAGTCTCCACAGGCCGGCACCAGATTGGCGGAAAGAACCGAGAAATGCGGGAACTCTTTCCTGCTTCGCGGAAGGTAGTGATCGACCGTTATTGACCCCTTGATTCCGCAGTAGGGGCAGCATCCAACGTAGCCAGGCTTACGGGGCGCATTCTTGTAGCGCAAATAACCGGCCTTGGAGTCATAGAGACCGTACATTGCCTGAGCGAACTTGCGATCGGACGCCTTAAGGAGCAAACGGCCCGGCTCAATGTATCGCTCAGAGTACTGTGTAAACGTTTTTGCGACTCTGGGAAGCACCCGGTGAATGTCCTGCCACCCATCGCCTTGCTTAGAGATGTAGGTCTGAACTGCAGCCAAGTCTTCCTGCGCTGTTCGCGTCAGGGCGAGATAGGTAGGCATCTCACCCCTTTGCGAGTACAGCTTGCGCGTGCAGGTAGCGCGCGCCGTCATTGCCCAAATCCACCTCAAGATCGTTTGTCACGATCTCGGCGCCCTGCGCTACTCGCTCGGCGATGACCGCATCAATGCGACGCTCGTAAGCTTTCTTAATGCTCCCGTCCTGAAAGACGTGGTCAACGATCATGGAGACATCGCCGCCGAGGGTTTGGAGAGAGGGGCGATACAGCTCCGGCAAATCCTCCGTGTTGCGCTTCAAGATCAGTACTGCGCTGCGATCCACCTCTCTAACAACAAACGGCGAGTGAGTGACAACCACGGCTCTCGACTCCGTTGCCACCAGTGTGCTGACAAGAGTCCTCACGAGCAGAGAAATGAAGGCCGGATGGAGATGATTTTCGGGCTCATCGATGAGAACAAGTGCCCCCCCGCGCGTCATCAGGAAGGTCGAGAGACAAAAACTAAGAAGACTCTTTTCCCCCGAACTCAGGGAGTAGCGGCCCTTCGTGGGCGACTTCATGATCGGCGACTTCGTCAAATCTACCCCTGCCAGTAAGTTAGCGTTCAGCTGTTCGATGAATTCGTGGAGGCAGATCCTTGCGATGCCATCAGACTCGCGGGCTATTAGCGGGAGGAAAATTTCGTCGGTGGGAATGAATTGGGCAAGTATTAGCTCGATTTGCCGAAGATTGTCCTGACCGTCCTCGGTTGATGCGATTTGATGAATCAATGACGTGACGCGACGCCAAGAGGCGGAGTCAATTCCCATAGACTCAACTTCAACACCTTGTTTTCTCAGATGGCCCCAGTGCGCCGCCTCGTAGGTAAACGCGACGATCTTAAGCGAACCTGATTGCGATAAATCAGTGCCGACATTGTCGCGCATCGACAGCATTCCGTTCCGGGCGGCCTTCGCAAGTCCGAGGAGTAATCGTGTCTTCCCTTGGCCATTTGAGCCGATGATCACGTTGATCGGGTTCAACGAATGGAGTGCTTCTCCGAAGTTCAACGAAACAGGTAGATCGAGGTCCGCAGCCACCGGAACGTCAGCTTCAATAGATGCAGTATTCGTTAGTTGCGATCTACTCGAAAGCAAGTTCAAGATGGAACGTATCGCTACGAAGGCAAACAGTTCTTCGTCGCCTTTAAGCAAGATTGAACGAAAGGTTGCAAACGTTCTAGCTCGGGTCAGGCTCTTTGAGTTGGGATGGTAAGCGTTTAGAACCGCGATATCGTGCGCTTTCGCGAGCAAGCGCTGTGCAGATCCTGCTAGTTCGAAGACTACTTTCCGGTACGCGTCGCGACCCGAAAGTGACAGCACGAAGTCGCCAAGTTTCTCGAAAAATTCGTCGGCGGTTTGCAACTGCTTGTGAGCGGAAGCTTGGGCGGCGAGCGAACTAGGTTCGAGGTCTAACAGGCCGTCGGGTTTGTGTTCATCTACTAGCAGGAACAGCTTGCCATCTACACTCGCCATGACCATACCGAAATGATCGACGGGGAATACCTGCACATCAACTAGGTAGCCCCCATCGACACGTCGGGCATTTCTGTCAGGCACAATGACCAGGCAGTCTTGGTATCGCTCTTCTATCTCGATCTGACTCTGAGATCCGGCAAAAAGGACCTCGTCTCGCGCGTACCCATTTTTTCGCAATTCCCACCTCGCCTTACATCACCCACGCACTCAAAGTGCGATGCGCTTGGATTATGATCCAAAACCGACAACTATGAAGACTGTTCAGAAAACCACCGCTTTCCAGGCAAGATAGGCCCAAGACGGCCGCACCAGACCCACTCTAGGCAGACGGCGCGCACGCACGCACCAAAGCGCCGAAAGAGGTCGGGACTTGGCCGCCATTCCATATCAAACAAGTGTCACATGGCCCCCCTGGGGTTACCGTTTTTTAGGACGCGAAGCGCTTCGTGGCCTAAGAGCACTGAAGCGTCCTGCTCAACGTAGAATAAGTGAACGATATCAATTGAGCGTTGACGATCGAGAGTCAGCGCAATCATTAACGAGGTAAAAATGTTCCACGGATTGAATAACCAATATCTTTATTCCGCCTACAAGCTCACAGCCACGTTTGCCGATAAAATTGGAAACATAAAATCCGGAACAGGGACGTGCTTTTTTGTGAAAAATAAATTTGACATGCTTTGCATGATTACAAATCGGCATGTTCTCGATTTTTCGTTCAACAAAAAGAATAAACCGCTTGAGGATTCTTTGAAATACAGCCTTCATTCGATTGAGATTTGCGGGAAGTATGCATCTCCCGGTAGCGACTATCCGATTGGCGAAACAAAATTTTCCATAACTCCAAAGGTAAAATTTTCGCACGATCAGCACAACGATATCGCGTGTGTTTTCCCGCTCTGCGTTACCGAAAACAAGGTAGCAAGAATAGATTACTTCGTACCATACGAGTTTCTTGCGACTTCTGATGACTTCGATAGCAAGCTAATGATTTGCGACTTTCTTGCATTTCCTGGTTTTCCAGAGTGGCATGATAAAAGTGCAAATCGACCGATATTGCGCACAGGTACAATTTCTAGTGATCCACGTTTCGATTATTCGTACGACGACTTTGTCAAGGGAGCATGCATTGCTTACGAAGCGTTTTCATTCAGTGGCTCATCTGGGAGCCCGGTTTTCGCCGTGCAAAAAGGACCCAAGCCGGGAAACGGCATCATCTTCCATGGCTTCCGAGAATTGAAACTGATTGGTATCAACGCCGGCCACCTTAAAGTGACGGATCGTGCATATCGCGACAAGGAAAATGCTGTCAAGGCGCACTCGGGCATTTCTTACCTGTACAAATCGTCGGCCATCTTGGATGTTATCGACGCAAATTCCGCCGATGTGTAGAGGCTACAGTGCTCGGTAGACAACCACCGGTCGGATGTCCCTTAGAAGTGGATGCAAATGTCCGAAACTGGGCCGGCTAGCGCCCGACCACCGAGCGCGACGATCGTCTTGATCGGGCGCTCGATGCAAAGGCGTGAAGCGGCCCGGTTGCGAACCATACTGTGCCGGAATCGTGACATGCCATGTCCGGGCACCCCATGTTTAGGGTTGGATGCGATTGGAAAGCGTTCGTGGCAAGCGCAGCAAGTATTTGATTAATAAAGAATTAACGTCAACCAGTCCAGTCTCTTAATCCGTAGGTCGAGTGTTCGAGTCACTCACGCCCCACCAAAGAATTCAAAGGCTTAGCTTCGGCTAGGCCTTTTTCGTTTCTGCCGGGATTACTTCGCAGCCAACCCGATCAGCGAACAACGAGAAAACCGCCGAAGAAGCAGCATGTCCCGACGATCGAGGCATGGGCGGCGCATGTTCTTTTGCTCGATTAGCAGCAGGCAGACAAAATATAGGCCCGCATCTTGGCGAATCTGTCCTAGCCTAGGGTAAGGGCAATCGCGCCGTTAGCCGGTCATACAGCGTTGGCGGCAACTTCACATACGACGTGTCATCACCGCCCCGAGAGAATGAAATCTCGTCATTCCACCACTCAAGCTCAGGGACGGGCGTAGCAAATCGCCGCCGTACCAGCAATTCGCCAGTTTTCGCATCGTAGGCTCGGCCCAAATAGGCTGGATCAGACCCGCCCGCCCCACCGGATGAGGCACAGTTCCGCCATATAGTGCCCATCGCGAGATACCTTGCGGGAACAATCGCGGGCCTTCGAATTCAGGTCATGCAGCATGAAATACCCCACCCACAATGACTAACCCAACAAGAATTGCTGCCCTCTAAATCTGAGTCTTGCGCTCATAGGTGCGCCCTTATCGGGGGAGAAAGGGAACGAACCTGTAGTCAGAATAAACGATGAAATCTCTGCCTCGTTGATGCCTGATTGCCCATTGCCGGAAATCCTTGTTTTTGAATTGGGTAATAGACATTTCCCGCCACTTTCGGATTACCGAGCGCGACAGGATACTCTGTGTAAGACACAGGTTTGCCAAGAGCGGCCGCAGCCCCGTTGTAAGGGATCGGCTGACTGGTGTCGCACTCAGCCGTGTTCTACCGGTCGAGCCGCCCGCAGTGCGCCGCTGTCCTTGAGCGCCCCTTGCTCGTCATGCCGCTGCTGTGCGTCGGCAGCGATGCGCTGCCATTCGGCGGACGTTGCACGTTCGCGGCAAACCTCCACCAGAATGTCGCCAAGGCTCTGACGTTTCTTTGCAGCACCCAGCCTGCCCCGGATCACGCGCGGTTCGTTTTGCAACCGGGTCATACGCGCCCGGGCTTTGCCGTGTTCCAGCGAACCCCGGAGAAAAGTCTTGAGGGATTGCTCGGCCGCAGCGAGCGCACAGATGAACTCGGTGCGCTGCTGTTCGAGCGCTTCACGTTCGCGTCCGACAACGGCGTCGACATTGGAAGGGGGTAGTGTTTGCTCAGCGTGAACGGGAACAGGGCGCATGCTGCGCCCCCCCTTTGCGCGGGTTGTTGAACCCGACACCCCGACACCAATCGGGGTGGTCGGGCGTTTTGCTTTCCGGGCTCCACGCACGCACTGTGCGGGCCGACCTTGGCCAGTTCGCCTTCCGATACCATGTCGTCTGCCTTCGCCGCCCATCCCAGCGGCGCGAAACTTTGCGTTTCCCCAGCAACGATAAAAACATGAACATGATCGACCGCCCTGCCCGCCGCGCCTTCTGGCAGCGGACCTTGTCATGGGATCTCAACGACCCTCGTCTGACCGCCGCCGCACGCGTGTGGGTACCGATCCTGTTCGGCCTGTGGTCGCTTTTTCTCGGCCAGGACCGCAATTGGGACGGGTTCAACTATCACCAGTACAACGGCTTCGCGTTCCTGAACGGCAAGCTGCATACCGACTTCGCACCGGCCGGCATGCAGACCTACTTCAATCCAATGCTCGACGTCTTCTACTACGCGTTGAACCGGGCGTTTGCCGCGCCGCTGGTAGGCTCCATCATGGGCACGTTGCACGGCCTCAATTTCGTGCTGCTGCTGTCGATCATCCGTCGAACGCTGCCAGAGCTTGCGCCCGAAGACGCGAACCGCACCCCTTTGCTGCTCGCCGCCGCGGGCATCCTGACAGCGAATTTTCTGTCCGGCTTCGGTAATTCGATGGGCGACGACACGACCACGCTGTTCGTGCTCACCTCGCTGCTTCTGGTTCTTCATCTGTGGGACAGGCTGCCGATGTGGTCTGCGGCCACCGCTGCGGCACTAATCGGCGCGGGCCTCGTCGCCGGCCTCGGCATGGGCCTCAAGCTGACCAATGCGCCTTTTGCGGTGGCCCTTTGCGCCGGGTTGCTTCTATTGCCGGCAACACCGCCCGCGCGAGTGCGCGCTGCGTTCCTGTTCGGCGTGGGCGCACTCGCTGGCCTGCTGGCTGCGGGTGGATACTGGATGGCGGTAATGTGGCATACGTTCGGCAACCCGTTCTTTCCGCAGTTCAGCTCGGTCTTCCCCAATCCGCTCACTCCGCCGAGCGGCGTCGCGGATCAATCGTGGCTGCCGAAAAACGCGCGCGAATACGTTCTCTGGCCGTTCGTCTTTGCATTCGATTCGAAGCGCGTCGGACAAGCGCACCTGCGTCAGATCATCTGGCCAATCGTGTATGTGCTTTTCTGGGCGCTGACCGCCACCCGCGTTGCGGAGTTGGTGCGCAGCCGGCCTCGCGCGCGGCGACTGAATTCACGAGCGGCATACGTCGTGACTTTCGTGGCACTGGGCTACTTCCTGTGGATGATTCTTTTCAGCATCTACCGCTACGTGGTTCCGATCGAAACGCTTACGCCGCTCGTCGCGTATCTGCTGCTCAACCGGCTCTTGCCTTACCTGACGGCGCGGCGAGTCGCCGTGTGGTTGCTCTGCGTCACGACAGCAGTTGTCGTGGCCGGTGGTGTCGAAACGTGGGGACATGAGCGCTGGGCAAGGGCGGCTTTTCGTGCCGACGTGCCCGTGCTGGATAGCCCTCAGAACACGACGGCGGTGATCGTCGGCGGTGATCCGCCCTGGGGCTGGATAGTGCAGTTCTTTCCCGTGTCGGTCGCATTCACGCAGATCGACGGCAGCTTTCCCTATTCACCGCAATTCGACCGGCACATAGCGGACATCCTGCGCTCTCGCGGCGGTCCTGCGTATGCGATCGTCGAAGGCCGATATAACTGGCGCGTCGACAACGTAGCAAAGATGGATCGGATCGCGAACGCAATCGGCCTGGCGGATGGCGTAAAAGGCTGCAACATCATGCAAGCCGCGATCGATCGCCTGCATCTTCACGCGAGCCTGCAATGGACACCCAATTCCGCCGACAGGCGCATGTGCCGGCTAGACCTCAGGCATGATGATGTGCGAGATGTGGTCAGGGAAAATAAGCAACTGGTCGAACAGGCGCGGCCCGCATTGGAGCGGCACGGTTTCACTGTCGACGCCACCTCCTGCATCACCTACTGGGCCTATGTCGGCCAAGGTGTTTTTCCTTACCAATGGTGCCGCATTACGCATCGCTAGAACGCAAAAGGCCGGAGAGCAAGGCTCCGGGCCGGCCGTAGCAATTCCCTTCAATACGCAGCAAGGCCTGCGTATTCGTAGCCGGCAAACGCTCCGCGTCAACCAGCCGACTCACGAACAGCCCGTCATCCACAACACGATCAACGCGGCGCATCCAGACTCGCGCCAGATCACTTCGCCGTCACGTCGATATTGCCTAGATATTTCGTGGCCAGCGTCTTCACCGTGCCATCGGCCTGCACCTTTGCAATCGCCGCATTCAGGCGATCACGCAACGCCGTATCGCCCTTGCGAATCCCGTATGCAATGCCGCTGCCGAGAATCTTGTCGTCGCGCACCGGCTCGCCGACAAAGGCGTAACCGGCGCCGTTCGGCTTCGACAGAAAACCTGTCTGTCCGGCCGGCGCCAGCACGAGTGTCGCGTCGAGACGGCCTGCCACGAGATCCGTATAAACCTGGTTCTGGTCCTGATACGGCACGACAGTCACACCCGCCGATTCCCAATGCGCCTTGGCGAAAGTTTCCTGAATCGACGACTGCAACACGCCCACGCGTTTGCCCTTCAGCGAGGCAGTTGTCGGCAGCAGACCGCTGTCGCGCTTCGCGATCAGCTGCGTCGGCACGCGGTACACGACGGTGGTGAAATCAATCGCCTGCCGGCGTTGTTCGGTCGCGTTCATCGCCGAATTGATCGCGTCGAACTTGCGGCCCTGCAGCGCGGGAATCAGCCCGTCGAACGAAGTCTCGACCCATTTGCAGGTCATATGCGCAGCGGTGCAGACCGCATTGCCGACGTCAATATCCAGCCCCTGCAACTCACCATTCGGCCCCTTCGATTCGAACGGCGGGTATTGCGCTTCGAGGCCGAAACGCAGCGTCGAGGTGTCGGCAGCGCTCACGGCAGATGCAGCCGCCAGCGACGCAAATGCGCAGGCCAGTGCCAATAGAGGCTTGAGCAATTTCATAGCAGATCCCTTTCCCTTCGATTTATTGTCACGCCGTGCTGCGGCGCGCGGATACGTGATGGCGCGACGATCATACTGCGATCAAAAATACGGCCATCGCGCAGGGCCGTCACTGCCCCGATCAGATTTCGCACAGGCGGCGCGCGCCTTCGATCAAAGTCGCATCGTCCTTGGAGAAGCTCAGGCGGATCAAGCCGGAATCCGTGCCGTCGGTATAAAACGCTGAAAGAGGAATCGTCGCGACGCGCGCATCGCGAATCAGGCGCAGCACGAAATCGTTATCGCTTTCCTCTGAGAAGCCGCGAAAACGCGCGAGCATGAAGAAGCTGCCCTCACTCGGCAGCAGTTCGAAGCGCGAATCGCGCAGTGCGTCCATGAGCAGATCGCGCTTCTTCTGATAGAACGCGGACAAGCCGAGATAGCTTTCGCGCCTGGCCAATGCGTCGACAAACGCGTACTGCATCGGTGTATCGGCAGAAAACACCATGAACTGATGGACTTTGCGAATCTCGTCCATCAATGCAGCGGGTGCGAGGCAGTAGCCGACGCGCCATCCGGTCACGTGATACGACTTGCCGAACGACGAAACGATTACGCTGCGCTCCGCGAGTTCGGCATGGCAAGCCATGCTTTGATGTTTTGCGCCGTCGAACACCACGTGTTCGTAGACCTCGTCGGCGAGAATCACGATATCGGTATTGCGCGTAATGGCCTTCAGGCGCGCGACGTCGGCTTCGCTGAACACGGTCGCGGTCGGATTGTGCGGCGTGTTGATGATGATCATGCGGGTCTTTGGCGTGATCGCGGCGGCAACCTCGTCCCAGTCGACCCGGAAATCATTCAACGACAGTTTGATCGCCACGGGCGTGGCGCCTTGCAGGCGGACAATCGGGCCATAGCTGTCGAACGAAGGCTCGAAGTAGATCACCTCGTCGCCCGGATGCACCAATGCGCTGATCGTCGAATACAGCCCTTCGCTCGCGCTGGCGATCACGGTCACTTCGCTGGCCGGGTCGTAGCGCACGCCGTACAGCGTGGCGACCTTGTCGGCGAGCGCTTCGCGCAAAGCGGCGATGCCGGCCATCGGCGCGTACTGGTTATGACCGGCGCGCATGGCCTGAGCGACGCCGTCGATCAGGCTGGCGTCCGGCGCGAAATTCGGCGCGCCTTGCGACAGGTTCAGCGCATCGTATTGCGCGGCCAGTTGACCGATCACGGTAAAAATCGTCGTGCCCACATCAGGCAACTTCGAGCGGGCTTGCATGGCGCTCTGCATAAGGCTTTCTCCCTTTCTCCATCCGGCAGCGAATCACGGACGGCCTGCTGCGCGGCGGTCCCTTCTGGTTTGGTGATTAGGCATCAGCCAAAGAACCGTCACAATCGAAACTTTGTCATGCGCCGCATGCGTTTAAGTCATGGCTGACGCGAAGCCGCGCCGCCACGGGCGAAGCCAGTCAGATCGGTGCTTTCGGGGAAGAAACGAGGCCGCGTGAAGAACGCGGAAAACTGCAGAGGTATGACGTAATGTGATGCTCACGGTCGCGAGCGGAGCGCTCGCGACCGGCTTCGCCTCAGGCCTCGACCATCAGGCGTCGTCCATCAGGCGGACTTTGACCTTCTTGCCCTTCACCTTGCCGGCGCTGAGCTTGCGCACGGCATCGCGCGCGACGCTACGCTCCACCGCCACGTAAGTGGACATTTCCGTCACGTTGATCTTGCCGATCTGCGAGCCGGCGAAACCCGCCTCGCCGGTCAGCGCGCCGAGCACGTCGCCGGGACGGATCTTTTCCTTGCGGCCGCCGAGAATCTGCAACGTTTCCATGGGCGGCAACAGTCGCTCGTTGCTCGTTGCCGTAAGTTCGGACAACTTGTGCCATTCGACGTCGCGTTTTTGCGCCTGTTCGAGACTGCCGACACGGCCCATCTCGCTCATGCTCGCGAGACTCAGCGCCCAGCCTTCCTGATCGGCGCGGCCCGTGCGGCCGATACGATGCACATGCACTTCCGGATCCGGCGTTACGTCGACGTTGATCACGGCTTCGAGCTGCGCGATGTCGAGACCGCGCGCGGCGACGTCGGTGGCCACCAGCACCGAGCAGCTGCGGTTGGCGAACTGGATCAGCACCTGATCGCGTTCACGCTGGTCGAGCTCGCCATGCAGCGCGAGCGCATGAAAACCCTGCGCGCGCAGCACGTCGAGCAGATCGCGGCATTGCTGCTTGGTATTGCAGAACGCCAGCGTGCTGACCGGACGATAGTGGTTCAACAGCAGACCGACCGCGTGCAGACGCTCGTCTTCGGTCACTTCATAGAAGCGCTGGCGGATCTTGGTGTTGTCGTGCCGTTCCGCGAGTTTGACTTCCTTCGGATTGCGCAGGAATTGCTGGCTGAGTTTGACGATGCCTTCGGGATACGTCGCCGAGAACAGCAGCGTTTGCCGTTCTTTCGGGCATTGCTTCACGACGGTGGCGATGTCGTCGAAGAAACCCATGTCGAGCATGCGGTCCGCTTCGTCGAGCACCAGCGTATTGAGCGACTGCAGCGGCAGGCTGCCGCGCTCAAGGTGATCCATGATGCGGCCCGGCGTGCCGACCACGATGTGCGCACCGTGTTCGAGACTCGCCGTTTGCGGACGCATCGGCGTGCCGCCGCACAACGTCAGCACCTTGATGTTTTCTTCGGCGCGCGCGAGGCGCCGGATTTCCTGCGTGACCTGGTCGGCGAGTTCGCGCGTCGGGCACAGCACCATTGCCTGCACGGCGAAGTTGCGCACGTCGAGGCGCGCCAGCAGCGCCAGCGAAAACGCCGCGGTCTTGCCGCTGCCGGTTTTCGCCTGGGCAATCAGATCATGGCCGGCAAGCGCGATGGGCAGGCTCGCGGCCTGAATCGGCGTCATCTCGACGTAACCGAGCTGCGTCAGGTTAGCGAGCGTCGCGGGCGGCAGCGATAGCTGGCTAAACGGCGCGCCCGCCGTAGTGGGACTGTTCATAGGTGTGATGGCTCGCAATCGGCTGGAAGCAAAAAACTATTCGGCCATGGGGCCAGTGGCGGGACGGCCTTCGATCTGCTCGTACAGCACCGAGCCGTCGTCCGCCTCGAAACGCTCGACGTAATTGCGCGCGCCGCACATCGGGCAACGGAACAGGAGGCCCTGCCCTTCATTCTTGATGACGACGTCCGATTGCTCCCACTGCGCGTCGCAGGACTGGTTTCTACAGGTAAACACGTTGCTTCTCCAACTGGATTCGATTGTTGATACGGCGCGCCGCACGAACGGCCCGGCCGTGGGTGGGTCGCCGCGGTCGAGGTGACGGCGGCTGAAGCACATCAACCCAGATGCGTATGCCGCGCACGCGGTGCGCTCACATCCATTTCGGTGAGACCCTGCACGATGCCGCAGTCTTCCACGGCCTGTTCGCCGTGGCATTGCTCGCGCAGCGTGGTCAATTGCACTTTCAGCTGCTTCAGTTCTTCGATGCGGGTGTCGACGTGCGCGATGTGCTCGTCAATCAGGGCATTGATGCCGCCGCAGCCGGTGGCCGGTGCGTCGGTCAGACGCAGCAACCCACGAATTTCGTCGTGCGTCATGTCGAGCGCGCGGCAATTACGGATAAAACGCAGCCGTTCGACGTGCTTTGCCGTGTAACTGCGGTAATTGGCCCCGGTGCGCTCCGCTTCCGGCAACAGGCTCTCTTTTTCGTAGAAACGGATGGTTTCGGTCGTGCAATGGGCGATTTTCGCCAATTCGCCGATTTTCATGGACCCTCCGGATGATGGCCTTGACCTTGTAGTGGCTTCAAGGTGTTTACTAGACCACAAATCGAACCAGGAAGCCACCATGCGTCAAGCCAACCACGCCGAAGCCGACCGTCTCGAACGGCCGGAAGCCCGTACCGACGGGCACGACGGCCATGCCCACGTGCATGAACAGCCCCATGAGCACGGGGCGAACTGCGGCGAGGGCCACCCCGCGCAAGACCACGACCAGAGCGATCATTGCTGCGCGCCCGCTCACAGTCACGTGGACGCGGCTTGCTGCGTTCCCGCGCCAAGCGGCGCGGCCTGCTGCGCTCCTCCAGCAGTCGACGCGGCTTGCTGCACGCCCGCAGCAGCCGCGCCCGCACCGAGCCGGTTGCCGCAATCAGAAGCCGTCGGCAGTGACATGCGCACCGCCATCCGCATCATGCAGATGGATTGCCCGACCGAAGAAGCGCTGATCCGCAAGAAATTCAGCCGCATGGCGGACGTGCGCAGCATGGAATTTAACCTGATGCAGCGGATCCTGACAGTCGTCCATGCGCCTGAAGCGCTCGATTCGATCCTCGCCGCGCTTCGCTCGCTCGATTTCACGCCGGAACTGGCGAACGCCGCTCAGGACTCCACGCCCACAACTGCTCCGCACGCGCCGCCCAAACCGTGGTGGCCGCTGGCGCTCGCCGGTGTGGCCGCGGCGGGTTCAGAAGCCGCCGGCTGGCTCGGCGCGCCGGCCTGGCTGCCGGCGGCTCTGGCGATCCTTGCCATCCTCTCCTGCGGCCTCACGACGTACCGCAAGGGCTGGCTCGCGATCCGCAACGGCAACCTGAACATCAACGCGCTGATGAGCATCGCGGTGACCGGCGCGCTAATCCTGCGGCAATGGCCGGAAGCCGCAATGGTGATGGTGCTCTTCACCATTGCCGAACTGATCGAGGCGAAGTCGCTCGACCGCGCCCGCAATGCGATCCAGGGCCTCATGCAACTCACGCCCGAACAGGCCAGCGTGCAACAGCCCGATGGCAGTTGGCGGTCAACGGCGCTCAAGGCGATTGCGCTTGGCGCGGTGGTGCGCGTGAAACCGGGCGAGCGGATCGCACTCGACGGTGAGATCGTAGCGGGCCGCTCGACCGTGGATCAGGCGCCGATCACCGGCGAAAGCCTGCCGGTCGATAAAGCGGTAGGCGACGCGGTGTTCGCCGGCACGATCAACCAGACCGGCTCGTTCGACTATCGCGTCAGCGCCGCCGCCAGCAATACGACCCTGGCCCGCATCATCCATGCAGTCGAGGAGGCCCAGGCCACCAAGGCGCCGACGCAGCGCTTCGTCGATCAGTTCGCTCGCGTGTATACGCCGATCGTGTTCGCCGTCGCGCTCGCCGTGGCCGTCGTGCCGCCGCTCCTGTTCGGCGGGCCGTGGCAAACGTGGATCTACAAGGCGCTGGTGATGCTGGTGATCGCGTGCCCCTGCGCGCTCGTGATCTCGACGCCGGTGACCATCGTCAGCGGTCTCGCCGCAGCCGCCCGCAAAGGCATTCTGATCAAGGGCGGCGCCTATCTCGAACGGGGCCGCAAGCTGACCCGGCTCGCGCTCGACAAAACCGGCACGATTACCCACGGCAAGCCCGTGCAAACCGAGTTCGAGATACTCGCCGAGGTCGACGCCGCCCGTTGCCGCACGCTTGCGGCGAGCCTTGCGGGACGCTCCGATCATCCTGTATCGATGGCGCTCGCGGCGGCGGCGAAGGCCGACGGCGTGACCAGTCTGACGGTCGGCGCGTTCGAAGCGCTCACTGGACGCGGCGTGCGCGGCGAGATCGACGGCTTGTCCTACTGGCTCGGCAATCATCGGCTGGTTGAAGAACTCGGACGCTGTTCGGCGTCGCTCGAAGCACGGCTCGATGCGCTCGAACGCCAGGGCAGAACCGTCGTGATGCTGGTGGACGCCGAACGCGTGCTCGCGCTGTTCGCGGTCGCCGATACGGTGAAGGAGTCAAGCCGCGCCGCGATCGCCGAATTGCAGCGCCTCGGCGTGAAAACGGCCATGCTCACCGGTGACAACCCGCACACGGCCGCTGCGATCGCGCAGCAGGTCGGTGTCGACGAAGCGCGCGGCAATCAGTTGCCGGAAGACAAGCTCAACGCGATCGCGCAGTGGTCGAAGGATCACGCGACGGTCGGCATGGTGGGCGACGGCATCAATGACGCGCCCGCACTGGCACGCGCCGACATCGGCTTCGCGATGGGCGCGATGGGCACCGACACGGCAATCGAAACCGCCGACGTCGCGTTGATGGACGACGATCTACGGAAGATTCCGTCGTTCATTCGCCTGTCGAAGGCGACGCATGCGGTGCTGGTGCAGAACATCACGCTTGCGTTGGGTATCAAGAGCCTGTTCCTCGTGCTGACCGTGATCGGTCTGGGCACGATGTGGATGGCCGTCTTCGCCGATGTGGGCGCGAGCCTGCTGGTGGTCGCGAACGGATTGCGGCTGTTGCGCAAGTGACGGGGTAGCGAAGCTTGCGGCCTGGCGCGCGACGCGGTGCGGCGCCGTTGCAGCCGGTCAGATCAGTGGTGCGCCAAAGCAACCGCGTTGAACGCGCCGGCCCTTTCAACGCGAGCGTCGGCCGCCGCCTTCAACGTCTCCGAAGGCCGCATGCCGAAGAGCTTCCGGTAATCGGTCGCGAACTGGCTCAGGTGCCAGAAGCCCCACGCCGTTGCGACGTCCTGCACCGAGCATGATTCGCGCGCTGCATTCGACAGATCGCGCCGCGCGCCATTCAGGCGAATCGCGCGCAGATACGTGGCGGGCGCCATGCCGAGCACGTCCTGAAAGCAGTATTGCAGCGTGCGCCGGCTCACATGCAGTTGCCCACACAACTCGGGCACGCTCACCGCCCGGTCGCGATTGAGCAGCACATAGTCGCGCGCCTCCGATACGATCGACTGACTGCGCGGACGCGCCGGCATCGCAACCGGCTCCGAGGCGGGCAACGCGCCCACGTCGAATAGCGAAGCCAGCACTGCGGCCTGCAGATTGTTGCGACCAACCGACGATAGCGGCGCGCCGCGCGCCGCGCCGTCGTCGAGCAACTGGCGCAGCGTGGCGCACAACTGCTCCTTGCGCGCCATGCCGATCGGCACGACCGGCGTGTTCGGCACATGGTCGGCCAGACCGACGCGCTCCACTTGCGCCGCGTAACGGCGCAGCACTTCGCCTTTAACCACCACGCCGAAAATCTCGTAACCCGCCGAGGTTAGCAGTTCGAATTCGATCCCGCCCGGACGAAACGCGAGCGCGTCGCCGGCGATCACCTGCGCGTCGATACGCCCCGACCCCGCGGGGCAAGTCGGGATGCCAAACCAGTAGGCGTCCTTCTGCACTTCGCAGGTTTGCCGCAGCGTATGGCTGGTCGTTTCGACAAACACCTGCGTGTGGTCGAGACACAATTCCGTCAGGCCGCCGACAAAGCACCCGGCTGTCAACTGGTCGTAGGTCTGGCTCCAGCCGTGAAGGTTGCGCGCCTGCTCATCGGCGTCATGGGCGACGCGGGTCTGCACGCAGAAGCTCGGCTGTGGTGTGAGCGTCGAGGCTGGCAAGCTGTCGCCGGAAGTGTCAGTCGTCATACCGGATCTGCGCAAACGGGATATGAGGGTGAAAGGGAAAGGCAATTCCCATGCCGAACGACCCCGACACCTTGCCCACCCGAATCGTACCGGCACACGCCAGGCCCACTGTTCATTTGATGAACAGCACCGCACACACTGCTCAGAAACGGGACGTTGCCTCCTCGCCGATGGGAACAGCGCGACGCGCCATGCCGTGCGCGAGTGCCTGTCGCGTGTGCACGAGTCACCAGCGCGGTGCATTGGCACACTTCTGGCTGTAGCCTGTCGCGGCCAAGCGAAATATCGCGCCGAATATAGCCCATTCAAACATGTGAGGAGCACACAGATGAATCACGCAGAGATGCAATTTCTGACCACCGAATTCCCGTACAAAAAGCAGTATGCGAACTTTATCGGCGGCGAGTGGGTGAAGCCCGTGGGCGGCGAGTACTTCGACAACGTGTCGCCGATCACCGGCGAGCCGTTTACCTCGATCCCCCGTTCGCGCGAAGCCGACATCGAACTCGCGCTCGACGCCGCGCATCGTGCGAAAACGGCGTGGGGCAAAACCTCGGCTGCGGATCGTGCGAATATCCTGAATCGCATTGCCGACCGCATGGAAGCGAACCTGCAACGTCTCGCCGTGGCCGAGACGATCGACAACGGCAAGCCGTTGCGCGAAACCGCGGCCGCCGACATTCCGCTCGCGATCGATCACTTCCGCTATTTCGCCGGCGCCGTGCGTGCGCAGGAAGGCTCGCTCTCAGAGATCGACCACGACACGGTCGCATATCACTTTCATGAGCCGCTTGGCGTAGTCGGCCAGATCATTCCGTGGAACTTCCCGATCCTGATGGCCGTGTGGAAGCTCGCGCCCGCACTTGCCGCCGGCAACTGCGTGGTGCTCAAGCCTGCCGAGCAGACACCGGCGTCGATCCTCGTGCTGATCGAACTGATTCAGGACTTGCTGCCGCCGGGTGTGCTGAATGTGGTCAATGGTTTCGGTCTCGAAGCCGGCAAGCCGCTCGCGTCGAGCAAGCGTATCGCCAAGATCGCATTTACCGGCGAAACCACGACCGGGCGCCTGATCATGCAGTACGCAAGCCAGAACATCATTCCCGTCACGCTCGAACTCGGCGGCAAAAGCCCGAATATTTTCTTCGCCGACGTGATGAACGAGGACGACAGCTTTTTCGACAAGGCACTCGAAGGCTTCGCGATGTTTGCGCTGAATCAGGGCGAGGTGTGTACCTGTCCGTCGCGCGTATTGATCGATGAAAAGATTTACGACCGCTTCATGGAACGCGCGCTAAAGCGCGTCGCGGCGATTACGCAAGGGCATCCGCTCGACACGAAGACGATGATCGGCGCGCAGGCCTCGCAGGAGCAACTCGAAAAAATCCTCTCATATGTGGATCTCGGCAAACAGGAAGGCGCCGAATGTCTGATTGGCGGCGAACGCAATACGCTTGGCGGTGAGTTGAGCAAAGGCTATTACGTGAAGCCGACCGTATTTCGCGGCAACAACAAGATGCGCATCTTCCAGGAAGAGATCTTCGGACCGGTCGTCTCCGTCACGACATTCAGGAACGAAGAAGAGGCACTCGAAATCGCCAACGATACGCTCTACGGCCTCGGTGCCGGCGTATGGACGCGCGACGGCACGCGCGCATATCGCTTCGGCCGGCAGATTCAGGCAGGCCGCGTGTGGACCAATTGCTATCACGCCTATCCGGCACATGCGGCGTTCGGCGGATACAAGCAGTCTGGCATTGGCCGCGAGAATCACAAGATGATGCTCGACCATTATCAGCAGACCAAGAACCTGCTCGTCAGTTATAGCGACAAGCCGCTCGGTTTCTTCTAAGCATCGCGTTCCTGTTCGAGCGGGCCGCGTTGCGCGGCTCGCTCTTTTTTTCACGAGGACATGTGATGGCTGATGAGAAAGAAGTTGCCCGCGTAATTGCAACGCCTGCCGCTGTCGAGCTGATCGACAAGCTGCGCGCGGAGCACGGGGCCGTGCTGTTCCATCAATCCGGTGGATGCTGCGACGGCAGCGCGCCGATGATGTTTCCTCAAAGCGAGTTCATGGTCGGTTCGTCCGATGTGAAACTCGGCACGATTGCGGACGTGCCGTTCTATATGAGCGAATCGCAATTCGAATACTGGCAGCACACGCAGTTGATCATCGACGTGGTGCCGGGTAATGGCGGAATGTTCTCTCTGGAGCGGCCGAGCGGTTTGCGGTTCCTGACGCGCTCCCGTCTTTTCGAGGACGACGAAAACGCGTGGCTGGAAACGCATCCGGTGCAGCGAGCCGATGCCTGATCCGCTACGCGATCTGTTACGCGGCGCCCGGGTTTGAATCGCCGCTAATTGCGGGTGCTGCTGGTGTGTCTGCCAGCAGCGCATCGCTGTCGTCTTTCAGGCCGACACCCGTAAGACCCAAACGCCTTGCGTGCGTCAGCAGATAGTGCAGTTTGTGCGCGGCCAGCGGATAGTCGAGTCCTTCTGGACGCACATTCGAAATACAGTTGCGTTGCGCGTCGCTGCAACCGACTTTCGGCCCGTACGTCAGATAGATGCCTAGGCTATCGGGCGAGCTCAAACCCGGCCTCTCACCGATCAGCATCACCACCAATCTTGCATTGAGCAACTCGCCGATCTCGTCACCCAGCGCGACGCGCGCCTGACGCGCGACCACGACCGGGCCGATCTTCCAATCCGCGAGACGCGGAATGACGGCTTGCAGCAGCGGAAGAGATTGCTTCGATGCGGCAAATGCCGAAAGACCATCGCCGATGACGAAGACCACCTCGGGCGAGTCGTCAGGAACCGCCGCCAGCGCCGCGCGACTCTCTTCCGATAAACGTCGTCCGAGATCGGGACGCCGCAAGTAATGCTCGCGATCCGGTGCGGCGCTATGCACGTCCAGCGTGGTGAAGTGTTGCGCACGCAACTGCTCGTGCAACAGGTCCGTATCGAGCGGATGATGCACGGCGTCACGCGCCTGCGCGTGTGACAGGTTGAACGCGAGCAGCGGCGCAGTCGGCAGACTATTGCCCGCGCGGCCGAGCGCGATGCGTGCGTTGGTAAATTGCCGCAGCGCGTTCCATGGATTTTTTTCGAGGAACTCGCTCATGCAATGCCCATCCAGTCAGGCGCCCCTTCCAGCAGCGGTTGTTGTGTCGACGCGCTCAGCAACGCGCCGCGCGCGTCGGTGATCTGCATCGATTCCAGCCATTCTTCGAACTCCGGCGCGCGACGCAAGCCGAGTACCTCCCGCACATAAAGCGCGTCGTGGAAGGACGTGCTCTGATAGTTGAGCATGACGTCGTCCGCGCCCGGAATGCCCATGATGAAGTTGATGCCCGCTACGCCGAGCAGCGTGAGCAGGTTGTCCATGTCGTCCTGATCGGCTTCGGCATGGTTCGTGTAGCAGATGTCGCAACCCATCGGCACGCCGAGCAGTTTGCCGCAGAAATGATCTTCGAGACCGGCACGCGTGATCTGCTTACCGTCGTACAGATACTCCGGGCCAATAAAGCCGACCACCGTATTCACCAGAAACGGATTGAACTTGCGCGCGACCGCGTAGGCGCGCACTTCGCAGGTCTGCTGATCCACGCCGAAATGCGCATCCGCCGACAACGCACTGCCCTGCCCGGTTTCGAAGTACATCAGATTGTTGCCGACCGTGCCGCGCTTGAGCGAGAGTCCCGCTTCATAGGCTTCCTGCAACAATGCGAGCGAAATGCCAAAGCCCGCGTTCGCTTTCTCCGTACCTGCAATCGACTGGAACACCAGATCGACCGGCGCGCCTTTTTCAATCGCGGCAATCGTATTGGTGACGTGAGTCAGCACGCACGATTGTGTCGGCACCTGATAGCGTTGGCGGAAGTCGTCGACCATCAGCAGCAGCCTGGTGATCGCGGCGAGATTGTCGCTGGCCGGATTGATGCCGATCATCGCGTCGCCGCAGCCGTACATCAGGCCGTCGAGCATCGATGCGGCAATGCCTTTGACGTCATCGGTCGGATGATTCGGTTGCAAACGCACCGACATGTGCCCCGGTAAGCCGACCGTGTTGCGAAAGCGCGTAACCACAGGACGTTTGCGCGCCGCCGCGATCAGATCCTGATTGCGCATCAGTTTGGACACCGCCGCGACCATCTCCGGCGTGAGGCCCGCCGCGATACGCGTGAGCGCGTCGGCATCGGTCGTGCTGCTCAGCAGCCAGTTGCGAAAATCACCGACCGTGAGGTGTGAGATCTCGGCGAACGCCCGCGGCGAATGATCGTCGATCACGAGGCGCGTGACTTCGTCGCTTTCGTAGGGGATCAGCGCTTCGTTGAGGAAGGTGCGCAGCGGCACCTGCGCGAGCGCCATCTTGGCCGCGACGCGTTCTTCCTCGCTCGCTGCCGCCACGCCCGCGAGTTGATCGCCGGAACGTTGCGGACTGGCTTTCGCCATCAAGGTTTTCAGATCGGCAAAGCGGTATGTGCGGCTGCCGATCGTCTCGGTGTAGCTCATCTTCACGACTCCATCGCCGCTGCTCGCGCAGCGGCTCGATCCGTCATTCTTCGAGCAGGGCGTCCGCCGGCGCGGCTTCGCGTTGATGCCGCGTCATCAGGAAGTAGACGTAGCCCAGCGCGAGAAAGATTGCGAACACGATCGCCACCAGAAAATTGAAGTAGACCATCGTGGCCAGGCAGATGACCGCGGCCACCAGCGCGAACGCCGGAAAGACCGGAAACAGCGGCGCGCGGAACGGGCGCTCCATGTTCGGCTCGGCGCGGCGCAGCTTGAACAGCGACAACATGCTGATGATATACATCACGATAGCGCCAAACACCGACATCGTCACGATGTTCGCCGTCAGCGTCTGGCCGCCGAACTGGATCAGCTCGTCGCTGTAGATCGCCGCGATGCCCACCACGCCGCCCGCAATGATTGCCCGATGCGGCGTCTTGAAGCGCGGATGCACCTTGGAGAGCCACTCCGGCAGATAGCCCGCGCGCGCCAGCGCGAAAATCTGCCGCGAATAGCCGAGGATAATGCCGTGAAACGAAGCAACCAGTCCGAACAGGCCGAGCCACACCAGCATATGCATCCAGCCGCTATGTTCGCCGACGATGAATTTCATCGCCTGCGGCAGCGGGTCGTTGATGTTCGACAGCTTGGTCCAGTCGCCCGCCGCGCCGGCAAATACCATCACGCCGATGGCAAGCACCACCAGCGTCAGAATGCCGGTCACGTAGGCAATCGGAATCGAACGCTTCGGGTTCTTCGCTTCTTCGGCGGCCATTGCCACGCCTTCGATCGCGAGGAAGAACCAGATCGCGAACGGAATCGCCGCGAACATGCCATGAAACGAGCCCATGCTGAAGGTGTCGGCACCGGACCAGCCGCCCTTCGTGAAATTCGACCACTGAAAACCGGGCGACACGACGCCCATGAAAACGAACAGTTCGAAGATCGCAAGCAGCGTCACGCACAACTCGAATGCCGCGGCAATCTGCACGCCGACGATATTCAGCGCCATGAACACGAGATACGCGCCCATTGCCGCGTGTTTCGGTTCGAGCCCCGGAAACTGCACGTGCAGATAGGCGCCGATGGCAAGCGCAATGGCCGGTGGCGCGAACACGAATTCGACGAGCGTCGCCGCGCCGGCCAGATAGCCGCCGGTCGGACCGAAAGCGTGGCGGGCGTACGCGAACGGGCCGCCCGCGTGCGGAATCGACGTGGTGAGTTCGGTGAAACTGAAAATGAACGTGGTATACATCGCGGCAATGAAAATCGCCGTGATGACGAAGCCGAGCGTACCGGCGCTCGCCCAGCCATAGCTCCAGCCGAAATACTCCCCGGAAATGACGAGGCCGACCGCAATGCCCCACAGTTGCCATGTGCCGAGCGTCTGCTTCAACTCGTGATGCGTGACTTTGCCGACATGCTGACTTTTGGACTCTGATTTCATCGGGTGCTCCCTGATGGTGCCGCCGGCTCGACGCCGCAAGGCTTTGCGGTGCATGGGCGGACAGGTTTCAGCCGATAGTAGTGAGCCATTATTCGAGGTGTTATCGAAATTCGGCAAAGTTCAGCGTCAGCGGGCGCTTGACTGCGCCGTCCGCGAACGGTGGCAAAGGTAACAACGGCGGTGTTCTACACACCGCCGGCGCAGTATCGCAAGCAACGCGCCCATAGCCGGTTTCGTCCGGTGCTATCAGGAGATGAACAAATGACCATGCGTGAAGTAGTGATCCGCCACGTGGAACCGATTGAGCTTTTGTCGGTGGATCACGTTGGACCGTATCCGCAGATCGGCAAAGCGTTCGACGCACTGTTCGGCTGGCTGGCGAAACACAATCTGCTCGCGGCGCAGATGCGGATGATCGGCGTTTACTACGACAATCCCGGCGTCGTGGAAGAAAGCGCGTTGCGCTCGAAAGCCGGCGTGTTGTTGCCGCATCCGGTTCAGACTTCCGTGACGTTGAGTCCGCCGGTTTCCGTCGCGCATCTGCAGGGTGGCGACTATGCCGTGTTGGAACACCGGGGACCGTATAGCGATCTGCGCGCCGCGTATGAATGGCTCTATGGGACGTGGCTCGTGCAATCCGGACGGAAAGCGGCCGACGCTCCATCATTCGAAGAGTATTTGAATAGCCCGAAAGACACCGCGCCTGCGGATCTCATCACGGAAATCTGCGTGCCGCTGGTTTGAAGGTTTAAACGCCCAACCCGATTTCTTTGTCTGGCCGGTGCCCGCTTGCGCAGCGGGCTTCATAGACGCTTCCCTGGTTTTTATAGTCTTTGTATATGTATACGTAGTAATAGTTAACAAGCATCCGGTTCCGCTGTGGATAACCCGAAACTTCGCTTACGGATCAAGGCAATGCGGATTCGATAACCCTGCGGAGCGCCTGCGAACAGGAACACGGAGCCGGGGAAAACTTTTGTGCGACCTGGCGAAGCGGCGTTTTTATCAAGGTTTCGCCCACAATGTTTCAGGTGGCTTGTACAAAAGTTGTCCAGAGGACGCTGTGGATAACTCGACAGGCGCGGCATGGCAGAATCGCGCGGCTCTGGTTCGCCGCTTAGCCTATTCCGCCTCGAATTGATGTCCGACGAACTCGATGTGCGCACGCATCGCATGCGTGGCGTCTTCGGGCACTTGTCTACAGATCGCGTCGCAGATGCGCTCGTGTTGCAGCAACCGCGCGTGCGCACGTTCGGTGGCCTGCGCGTGATTGAGCGTGGCCTCGTACGTATTGCTGGTGATATGTTCGCGCAGCATCACGATCACGCTTGAATAGAAGTGGTCGAACATGCGGTTGTGCGACGCAAGAGCGAGCGTGGCATGGAATTGCGCGTCGGCGGCGGCTTCGGCAGCAAGGTCGTGGGTGAGCACGGCGTCGCGCATTCGCGTGACGATGTCGCGTAACTGCCCGCGTTCGTCCTCGCTGGCACGCCTGGCCGCCAGACCGGCGGCGGCACACTCGAACACGAGCCGGAATTCGAGCGTATCCGCACGCAGCGGCGGATGTTCGGCGATCAACTGCAACCACGGCGCCGCCAGGCGGGCCGGCTGACGGCCAACCAGAAACACCCCGCTTCCGCGCCGCGTCTGCAACAGGCCGCGCGACACGAGCCGCTGAATCGCCTCGCGTACCGTCGCGCGGGACACGCCGAACTGCGCGGCCAGCGCGCGCTCGGCAGGCAGCCGCGCACCATCGCCCCAACTGCCGTCGAGCATGTGACGTTCGAGTTCCCGCACCGTATGTTCCAGCACGCTGCGGGTGGGATGGATGCTCGCCATAGCCTCGAAAGCGGTTCGAAAGCCGCCAAAAAGTAGTCAGACCAATTTGTCCGGGTGGTTTCGATTATCCATGATGCGCTCAAGCGGCGCACGACGCGGCGTCGTCGATCCCCCACAATCTGGAGACGAACATGAACACGCTTTCATCCGTGATCCGGCTTCACGACGACGATGACGTCGCGATCGCCCGCAATGCCCTGACGGCCGGCACCGTACTCACTGAACTGGATGGCCTGACGGTCCGCGCGGACATTCCCGCCGCCCACAAGATCGCCCTGCGCCCAATCGAAGCCGGCAGCATCGTGCGCCGTTACGGCCAGACCATCGGGTTCGCCACGCAGCGTATCGAGCCGGGCGAGCACGTGCACGTCCACAATGTGTCGATGGGCGATTTCGAGCGCGACTATGCGTTCGGCGCGGACGTCAGGCCGGTCGAAGCCGCGAGCACGCCGTTGACCTTCCAGGGCTTTCGCCGCGCTGACGGCCAGGTGGCAACGCGCAATTACATTGGTGTGATCAGCACCGTGAACTGCTCGGCGACGGTCAGCAAGATGGTCGCCCAGCATTTCAGCGCGCCGGGCCGGCTCGACGCGTACCCGAACGTGGACGGCGTCGTGCCGATTACGCACAGCTTCGGCTGCTGCATCGATCACAACGGCGAGGGCATTCAACAACTGCGTCGGACCATCAACGGCTTCGTGAAGCACCCGAACTTCGCCGGCGTGCTGGTGATCGGTCTGGGCTGCGAAGCGAACCAGATGGGCGCGATGTTCATGACCGGCGGCATCGAGACCGGTCCAATGATGGTGCCGCTCGTCATGCAGGAGCAAGGCGGCACGCAGAAGACCGTCGATGCGGCGATCAAGGCCATCGACCAGATGCTGCCCGTCGCCAATCAGGCGCAGCGCGAGCCCTTGCCGATCTCGCATCTGAATATCGCGCTGCAGTGCGGCGGCTCCGACGGCTACTCGGGGATCACCGCCAATCCCGCGCTCGGCGCGGCTGTCGATCTGCTGGTCGCGCACGGCGGGACCGCGATTCTGTCGGAGACGCCCGAAATCTACGGCGCCGAGCATTTGCTGACGCGCCGTGCGATTTCGCGCGACGTGGGCGAGAAGATCGTCGAGCGCATTCACTGGTGGGAAGCGTATGCCGAGCGCGAAAAGGGCAGCATCGACAACAATCCGACGCCAGGCAACAAAGCCGGCGGGCTGACGACGATCCTCGAAAAGTCGCTCGGCGCGGTGGCGAAGAGCGGTTCGACGCCGCTGATGGGCGTCTATCGCTATGCAGAACCGGTCGATACGCACGGCCTCGTGTTCATGGATGCGCCTGGTTATGACCCGATGGGTGCGACCGGGCAGATCGCGAGCGGTGCAAACCTCGTGGTGTTCACGACCGGCCGCGGCTCGTGCTTCGGCGCGAAGCCGGCGCCATCCATCAAGGTCGCGACGAATACGCCGATGTTCAACCGGATGCGCGACGACATGGACATCAACTGTGGCGACATCATGGAAGGGCACGCGACGGTGCGGCAGAAAGGCGAGGAGATTTTCCGCGCGATCGTCGAAGTTGCGTCCGGCGTAAAGAGCAAAAGCGAAGCGCTCGGCGTCGGCAACGAGGAATTCGTGCCGTGGATGATCGGCGCCCAGATGTAATGCGGGCTCCGTCCTGATGCGGGTGCGTTGACCGGCTGGATAAATCCCAAATTCCGCTCGCGGCCAGTCACATTGGAACTGGATGAACAGTTGCGATAAACTGGCGCAAAAATGCGAAAAGGGATTTTGAATGCGAAATACTGCGGTGGCCGAACAGTCGGCGTCCGTACCCGCTATGTCCAGACTGACGCGTCAGCGCCTGCATGACACGGTGGTGGAGTATTTGCGCGATTACATCGTGAAAGGCGTGCTCGCGCCCGGCGTCAAGCTGAACGAGCGGGAATTGTGCGAGACGCTGGGCATTTCGCGCACGCCGCTACGGGAAGCGATCAAGGTGCTGGCGGCCGAGGGGCTGATCGAGATCTCGGCCAATCGCGGAGCGGCCGTCTCGAAGCTGGCGGAGTCGGAAATCGATGAGATGTTCGAACTGATGAGCGGCCTCGAGGCGTTTGCGGGCGAGCTTGCCTGCGAACGGATCACGCCTCACGAAATCGCGGAAATCAAGGCGCTGCACTACGCGATGGTGGCTTGCCGCGAGCGCGAGGATTTGTCGGGCTACTATGGCTACAACCAGCAGATCCACGACAGGATCAACGAAGCGGCGCGCAATTGCGCGCTGCGGCAGACTTATTTGTCGATCAACCGGCGGCTTCAGGCCATGCGGTTCAAGTCGAATTTCCACAAGTCGAAGTGGGACCACGCCGTGCACGATCATGAGGAAATGATCGAGGCGCTCGAAGCGCGCGACGGCAAACGGCTTTCGGCTATCTTGCGCCAGCATTTGCTGGACAAGCGCGATGTCGTGCTCGTGACGCTCGCTACCGCGCGCGAGACGCCGGCGACGACCGTCCGGTAGTCGCACCGGTTTCAAAACGCGCCGGCCATCCGGGCTTTGCGGCTTTCTGCCGGCACTGCAGCATCTTTCCCGCACGCGTTGGCGTGTCAGTCTTGTAGTTCGACGAGAGCGACCAGGAACCCATCTGGCGCTTTGCTTTCGCAATCGCGATCGTCCTGTTTGCCCGCCTCGGGCGATCTGTGCCATCAGATTCTTACGCAACTGCGTTTCCGCTGCCCTCACCGCCTCTTGCGGCGCTCAACCTCCTCTCCCGCCGCAACGGCGCAAAATCGGTTGCTGACGTAAACCCCTATCCCGTCACCGATTTCTCTTCTTGCCCCTTCCGAAAGTTCTGAGTATGATTTTCATAAATAATTTTGAATTCAAAATTCAAGAAAGGAGACGCAGATCGTGGCTACTCGAGAGCATCGCCCCACCAACCGCTGGCTCCAGTTGATTGCTGGCATCGTCGCCATGATCATGGTGGCCAACTATCAGTACGCGTTCACGCTGTTCACGCCAGGCATCAAGGAACACTTTGTCGGCACGCCGTATTCGTCGATTGCACTGATCTTCACCATTTTCGTCATTTTCGAAACCTGGCCAGTCCCGGTGGCCGGCGTGCTGATCGACAAGTTCGGCGTGAAGCTGCTCATGTTCATCGGCACCGGGCTCGTGTTTACCGGCTGGCTGCTGGGTGGTGCGTTCGCCGGGAGCGTCAAGGATCTCTATCTCTACTACGGCGTGATTACCGGACTCGGCGCCGGGACGATCTACGTCGCCGTGACGGGTAACGCGATCAAATGGTTTCCCGATCATCGTGGGCTGGCCGCGGGTCTCACCGCAGCGGGCTTCGGCGGCGGCTCGGCGCTGACGCTGATCCCGATTTCGGCCACCATCAAGGCGATCGGCTGGGAACACGCAATGGTGACCTGGGGGACGATCCAGGCCGTGGTGGTGCTGGGCATGACGTTCATTCTGCGCCACCCGCCCGCGAACTGGGCGCCGCCCGGCTGGACGCCGAAGGTCACGAAGACGCTCGCGCAAACCGCAGAGAGCTATACCTGGCTTCAGGCGCTCAAGATGCCCGAGTTCTACCTGCTCTATCTCATTCACTTCCTGATTAGTCTCGGCGGGTTGATGACCCTCGGGAACCTCTCGGAAATTGCCCGCTATCTGCACGTCGAAACCGCCACGATCATGGGTATTTCGATCGTCGCATTTGCGGCGACGGCAAACGGCATCGGCAGCGTGGCATCGCGGATCTTCTGGGGCGTCACGTCGGACCGCCTCGGACGGGAGAACACGATGTCGGTTGTGTTCGTGCTCGAAGGCATCTTCATTTTCTGCGTCACGCAGATCACCGGCAGCCCGATTCTGTTCGTGGTCATCTTCCCGCTGATTTTCTTCGGCTATACGCAGATCAACACGCTGCTGTCCGCCACGACCGGCGATCTTTTCGGCGCCCGTCACGTGTCGGCGAACTTCGGGATGTTGTACACGGCGAAGGGTGCAGCGGCGATTTTCTCCGGGTGGGGAGCTGCCCGGGTTGCCGCCGCGTTCGCCGGTTCGTTCCAGGCGCCGTATTACATCGCTGCGGCATGCGACCTGCTCGCCGCGGTGCTCGCCATCTTCGTGCTCAAGCCGCTCGTACGCGCCAAGCTCGCCAGCCGAAACCTCAAGAAGGAAGCAGATTCCGCCTCGACAATGATCAACGCACAGTTGTGAGGCAACCCTGTTGTCAGTCGTTCGTTGCCCCAGTGGGCAACTGATAAAACCAAGGAGCAATCATGAGTCGAACCCAAGAGAAGCACAACCGGTCAGTGAGCAAGGATGTTTTAGTCGTCGGCGGCGGCACGTCAGGCTTTGTCGCAGCGATTGCGGCGGCGAGAAACGGCGCCAGTGTGTTGCTTCTCGAGCAGCGCGATCACCTGGGCGGCACCCATTCGGGCGGCATGGTGATGATGATTCGCTCGATGCGTCACATGAAGGCGCCGGCCAACATGGAGCAGAAGAAGATCATGATGACGGGCTACGAAAGCTCGTTCGACGACGAGCAGGTCGTGCGCTCCATCGTGCAGGAATACATCAACCGGATGCTGGAGATCGGTTCCGCGTGGGGCCGCAAGGACGAGGCGACGGCTCGCCAGATGTTCGATCCGGAAATCGCGAAGTGGGTCATTCAGGACATGGTGGCCGAAGCAGGCGTGGAAGTGTGGCTCAACACGCAGGCGACCGACGTCATCATGGAAGGCAACGCGCTCAAGGGCGTCGTGATAGAAAGCCTGCGTGACCGCGTTGAAGTTCATGCCGGGATCACCATCGACACGACCGGCGACGGCGATATCGCAGCGGCGGCCGGTGCGGCGTTCGAATTCGGCTCGCCGGAAGACGGCAAGTGTCAACCTGCCAGCCTGTATTTCGCGGTAGGCGGCGTGCAGCTCGACAAAACGATCGCCTATATGCGCGACCACGCCAACGAGTTCGGCGAGGAATACGTGAAGACGATGCTCGGCCTGAAGGAGCAGAACAAGCCGATCACGATGTTCCCGTTCAAGGAAAAAATCCGCGAAGCACTCAAGAACGGCGACTATCCGATTCCTTACGGCGTCGAGACAGTCAACCCCGATACGCTGAGCTACATTGTCCGGCCGATGTTCCGGAACGGCAAGTTCCGCTACGACGTGACCTATCACAACATGGACATGGCGTACAACTTCGATGCGACTGATCGCGTCGAACTCACGAAGGCCACGCTCGCGATGCGCGACCTCGCTAACAAGATGGCGAAGTTTTATCGGAAGTACGTGCCCGGGTATGAGGATTCCTATCTTTCGTACACCGCGCAGTCGGTCGGTATCCGCGACAGCCGCCGCATTGTGTGCGACTACACCCTCACGCGCGACGACGTGCTCGCCGGGCAGGTGTTCCCGGACGGCATCGGCCGCTACGGCAGCTTGATGGACGTGCATGACAAGTCGGGCAAGAAGTCGCTGAGTCTCGTCGAGGTGGGTGGTCACGGCTGGTTCCATGTGCCGTTCCGTTCGCTGTTGCCGAAGGGTATCGAAAACCTGATGGTGGCCGGCCGTTGCATTTCCGCCGACTATGACGCGCAAGGCAGCGTGCGTTCGCAGGCCGCCAGCATGGTGACCGGTCAGGCGACGGGCACTGCCGCTGCGCTGGCTGTGCAGCAAAAGCGCAAGTTGCGCGAGCTCGACGTCTCGGCGCTTCAGGAAGTGCTCAGGGCGCAGAACCAGGTGATCTGAGCCGGTTGAACTGTCTTCGGCCGGCCGGACCGATCTGGTCGGTCGGCTGCAGGCAGTTTGCCGGCAGACGGCGGCATCGTCGAGTTTGCTTAGGAGGAGAGCTTCATGCTGGCCACTCAGTTCCGCGACATCTTCAGCGCACTCGCCGCAGGTGTCTCGGTCATTACTTTCGACGCTGGCGGCCACGTCCACGGGTTCACGGCGACATCGCTGACGCCCGTGTCAATGATGCCGCCGCTGGCGTTGTTTTGCGTCGCACGAAGCAGCAGGAGCGGCGCCTCGCTGTCGCACGGCAAGATGATCGGCATATCGATCCTTGGCGAGGCGCAAACGCATGTGTCGCGGCGCTTTTCGGAACAGGCGGAGCTCGGCAGCTATCAGGACATCACGGTAAGGCATAACGAGGACGGCGTTCCAGTGGTCAGCGGCGCCAACGCGACGATAGAGGCGCGAATCGCCAATATATATCCGGCCGGCGATCACCTGATCTGCGTTTGCGAGTTGAAGTCGGGTTGCCTGAGGCAGGCGGACGAGCCGCTTCTCTATTTCTCGCGGCGCTACCACGGCGTTTCGGTGTTGCCCGAGTTGGAAGCTGAGCGGGCAGTTGCGCCGGAGAAGGAAGAAGCGGAAGAGGCAGCGGTTTGCGGTGATTCCGATAGATATGTGCAGGGGCGGCGAAGCTGCTGATTGCTCGCTCCGCTCGATGGGAAGGCGTAATGAGGCCACGCAGATGGACCGCCTCTGGCCTGAATAATCGTATCCGGAATTTCTAACGCGATAACATCGCGGCCTCGTAGCGATTGAATGCTGTTCGCGCGGGCAATCGCGGCTAATCGATTTGTGGTTCATTACTTTCAGGTGTTAACAAACGGATTGTTCCGTATCATTAAGTTAGGATGCCTACGTTTTAATTGAGCGCAGTGGTTTGGAGGTTGTTAAGCGAAGTAGCACAAAAATTCAATATGGAGACAAAGATGCGCAATAGAGCGAGTGTGTTGAGAATAGAGTCGGCTTTGCTCGGTGCAGTTGCGTTGTCGGTGAGCGCGGGTGCGATGGCCCAGTCGTCCGTGACGCTGTATGGCATTGCCGATGCCGGTGTCGAGTTTCTGACCGGTGCGCCCAACGCTGCCGGCAAGTCGTCGACGCTGGTGCGCGAGGAGTCAGGCGGCGTGAATAGCAGCCGGATCGGTTTGCGCGGCTCGGAAGACCTCGGCGGAGGGCTGAAGGCGATTTTCGTGCTGGAAGGCGGGATCGACATTACCTCCGGCAAGTCGCTGCAAGGCGGCCGCCTGTTCGGCCGGCAGGCCTTTGTCGGCCTCAGCGGGAACTACGGGGCGCTTACCCTCGGCCGTCAGAGGATTCCGATGTACGACTATGGCGCGCGCTTCGATCCGATCGATTACTACACCTATGGCTTGAAGGAAACGGATCCGCAATTCGCGGGCAGAGCCGACAACTCGGTCAAATACACGGGCAAGTTCGGCTCGTTCAGCGTGGAAGCGCTGTATAGCACGGGATACGACTCGACAATCCAGAACGGCTCGCAGGTTCCCGGCGAATTCAAGGTCG
Source organism: Paraburkholderia dioscoreae (assembly GCF_902459535.1). Taxonomy (NCBI): domain Bacteria; kingdom Pseudomonadati; phylum Pseudomonadota; class Betaproteobacteria; order Burkholderiales; family Burkholderiaceae; genus Paraburkholderia; species Paraburkholderia dioscoreae. The sequence goes on along the minus strand of NZ_LR699553.1, from coordinate 34,719 downwards.
GAAGGGAAATCAGTGCCGGCGGTGAATATGCGAGCGGTCCGTTCGCGGCGATGGTGACTTACGATCTGCGAAACGGAGCGTCGGTCGAGACCCAGGGCGACAAGGAGCAACACCTGGTAGTCGCGGCGAGTTACACGATTGGAAAGGCGAAGGGATTCGTCGGCTATAGATGGTTGAGCAGCACGTTGCCTCTGGATTCCGGTACTCAGGCTCACTCGAATGAGTACTGGGGCGGGCTGGAGTATCACGTGTCCGCACCGTTCTCCGTGTCGGGTGCAGCGTTCTGGACGGACATCACGTCTGCGGGGCAACGGCCGCTATACCTGGTGGCGAGTGCGAATTATGCGCTTTCGAAACGCACGTCGCTGTATGGCGAAGTGGGGTATGTGAAGAATAGTCATGGGTCCAATTTGGGCGTCAACGGCTATGACTCGGACGTTGTTGCGGGACATAATCAGACTGGGGCGATGATGGGGATCATCCACTACTTTTGATTGGCGCGTGTCACGTGTTGGGAAGATGTTGCGCGGCAAGCTGCCGACGCGCCTGATGAATCGTCAGTTCTCGGTAGAGCTTGCCCGCGCGGTTCGAAGATTTGACCCACCGGCGATGTTTCGCACTATCAATATCTAAAATAGAGAATCCCGAGCGCACCCGGTTACCTGATGTTTTGCTCTTTTTGGGGCGATATACCAATCCCAGCCTTTCAGTCCTCAAACTCATCGACGTTGCGTTCATTGGGCTTGATGACCTCGCGCAAGACACGAAGTGTCTCGCAGCCATCTTGCCTGATCTCGGCACGCTCGACGTGCCGGCGCGCAAAGCAATGCTGAAGCTGCTTCTCGGTGCCATGCATGAAGGCTTCAGAGAGACAGCGTGAATGGCGGGAGTGGCGCTTCCGCTTTGAAAGAGATGATCAGCAGAATCTCACAGACAATGCCGCTGATCTTAGAGCGCTAGGCGAGTCAGAGCAGTTTTTGCCCGCCTTATTCTGTTCGCCGACAATGGAACTTGGCGTCGATATTTCGGCGTTGAATGCCGTATATCTGCGAAATGTCCCGCCAACGCCTGCAAACTATGCCCAGCGAGCCGGTCGCGCTGGGCGCTCCGGGCAGGCCGCCGTCATCGTGACCTATTTCGCCGCCCAATCGCCGCACGATCAGTATTTTTTTGAACGACGCGGTGAGATGGTGGCTGGACCCGCATCTGATGCGCAATGTCTGCCCGTGAAATACCGAAAGACTCGCGCAAAACTTGAGCGCTAGCGGTTAATGCCCGGGCGACACAAAACCAAGTTATGCGTTTAGTGTTTTTCTCAACCCGCATTCCACTGACATGTAGGCGCGGCTCGTCATTTCTACGCATTTAGCAGGCCTGGCGACAACGCCACGCCAAGAACACGCGGTACAAAGCACGGGCTTGGTGCGAGCCCAAGGCGATTGCGGAGAAGACCGATCTGCTCAGCAATTGGCAGGGCGTCGCCATGTGCTGCTTTGCAAGAGACGCACAGATCCGAAGAAAATGCGAGGCAGGGAACCCAACCAGGAAGGCAAGCAGACACCATCCAACCTGCGGATATGAGCCGTCACAAACCTCCAGGTACACATCGTTCATGCTGAACACGGTATAGGCGTCAGCGGCCTCGTCGGCGACCGGTTTGCGGACGTCTATGCGCCGCGTCGCTTCACTCTCGTCAACTGGGCGATTCAACCCCACCCTGGTCATGTAGTCATACGCCATATCTTCTCGCTTACGCTGCCCTAGCGATTCCTCTTAAGCTCCGAGGCAGCTCGCGAAACGACTCGGCGGGCAGCGTCAAGCAGAAGGTCCGGCTTACCGACATTCATCTTGGCCGGTCGGCCGAGGTGATTGTCGCTGTTTAGCTGGCCATGGTTGTCGCTCCGTTCGGGTTGTCAGTGGGTAATTGACGGCGTCGCTCCTTCTGTTTGTCGCTGGCTTTGCGGCGCCGGTAGCTTTCGACGTTCAGCTCGAAGATCACCCAATGGTGGAAGCGTAAGTTTCCAGGACTCCATCCCCGCTTTTGTAATATGTGGCATTGCAACGCCATGTGCTGCACGCTTGATGTCGTCAGTGATGCGACTCAGTTGGTAATAGGCGAACTGCTTATACACTGCCTCAGAAGGAATCACGTTCCAAATGTGATAGTGAAAGATTGCCTTTGGTCCTCGCCATATATATGGCCCAAAGGTAGCCTCGCTTGAACGTCGCGGAAGCAGGCGCGGATTTCGTACATAAAAATGGCGAATGGATTCCGGGATTGTCGAATAATTACCGGCATTGACGATATCCGCCATATCGTCAGCCGCGCTGCCACCGCCCGCGTTAAAAATGACGCTCACCAATGCGTCGTATTCGTACTGATAAAGCGGCACGTGAATCTTGGAATTGATGGCCTTTTCTGTGCGTACGTGGACTTGCCCCTGCATGACCGGACATGCGGTCACGCTTAGGTTGGTGAATCTGCTCGCTGGCGAAACTCGCGTGGTGAGCAGTATTTCAGGGCGCTGTGCGGATGCGACTCGTTGTAGTGGTCAAACGCGATGGCCAGGTTGTGCAACGCCGTTCTCGCGTCCGGCTTGGGCATCCACGAGACGTAGTCTCTCTTCATCGTTTTGACGAAGCTCTCGGCCATTCCGTTGCTCTGCGGACTTCTGACCGGCGTCGTGATGGGTTTCAGGCCCACTTTTTTCGAGAACGTCAGCGTCTCCTCGGCAATGTAGCAGGAACCGTTGTCGCTGAGCCATTCGATTTCGTTGTCGGCCTTTAACGCACCATCGAAACGGTTTTCTACAGCTTGAAGCATGACATCACGCACCATGTCTCCGGTATAGCCTCCAGTGGTCGCAGCCCAGCTCATGGCTTCCCGGTCACAGCAGTCCAGTGCAAAGATGACGCGCAGCGGCGAGCCGTCATCACAGCGGAATTCGAAGCCGTCCGAGCACCAGCGCGCATTGCTCTGGTCCACCGCGACCCTTCCATCGTGCCGGCGCCTGGATTCGGGATGTCGAGGGCGGCGCTCAAGCAGCAGGCCGTGGGTATGCGTGACCCGATAAACCCGTTTTGCATTAACCCGAGGCTGTCCCTGTGCCTCCCGGTTTCGGCGTAGGAGAGCCCAGGCGCGCCGGTAGCCGTAAGTAGGCAAATCAGCAACCAACTCCTGGAGCTCGGCAACGAGCGGCATGTCGTCACGGGCGGGTGTCTTGCGCTTGTCGACCCATTCGGCGTCGCGCTTTATTTTCACTGCGAGATTAGAGCGCGACACACCCAGGACATTACAGACCGTCTTCATCGGTCGTCCCCTGGCAGCAATGGTGAGCGCGCAATCAATTTTTTTGCCCGGCCGTACTCCACTGCTTCGCGGAGGATTTCCACTTCCATCGTCTTCTTGCCCAGCAATCGCTGGAGTTCACGAATCTGTTTCATCGCTTCGGCCAGGTCCGATGCCGGTACCACATGCTCGCCGGCACTGACCGCTGACAGGCTTCCGTCCTGATAGAGCTTGCGCCAGGCGAACACCTGGTTTGCATTCACTTGATGACGACGGGCAACTCCGGAAACGGTTGCGCCGGGCTCGAAGGTCTCGCGCACTATCGCAAGCTTTTCCTCGACAGAGCGCCTGCGGCGCTGTTCGGGCTGGGTCAAAACTTCAATGGGTTCCACGTTAGAGCTGGGCTTAAACATAGGCGTAAGACTACCTCAAAGTTTAAGCGTTCCTCGTGTCCGGTTTTCACGGGGGCCGCCCCAGTACGAGATCCGCACGCAGTAGCTGTTGTCCGCGTTCAAGCGTGATCGTGTCGCCTGCATGGAGATGGTCGGCTGGCACAACGAGGTGCCCGCACCCTACAGTAGGGTTGCCTTGGTCGTCGTTGTAGACTGTCAGGATCATGCCATTGGTGACGTGATAATCGTGGTGAGTGTGATTGCTGTAGAAGATCCGGACCACGCCGTTGAGGCTTCCGCTCTCCCACTCGGCTAAGAATGGCAACACGCGGTCGGACGCGTGCCACGGCTTTGCGAGTCGCTCACTTGTATCATCCGGGGTTCGCTGACTTCGCCAAACACCATGGGTTCGTGCCGCGCGTGTGCAAGCCATACCGCGCGAAGACGAAGGGCAAGGTCGAGCGTATGAACGGATACAACCTTGGCGGCTTTTGAGACCTTTACCTCGAAGGAGCCGCACGTGCACCGAGGGCAGAAATCGGAGACACCCGTGCACCTGATGCTCCTCCGCAGTCAAATTGCGCGGAGGCGGCTGCTTTGAAGCAATGTTGACCGGACCGGCCTCCGTAGTAATTTCTTGGCACCCAAACGCGAAAAGGCTGCGGGTTGATGATCTGCAACCCTTTCCATTCGTCAATGGGGCAATTCGAGCATTCCAATTCCCGATCTCCCCCCTAACGCATACAGCGTGGACCTAGCGATGAGTGCTGTCTGAAGACAAGCGCGAAAATCCAATCATTTCCGTACATTCGAGTCCAACTAACCCAGCGCCAGTCCAATCATTTCTGTTTCCCTGCACGATTCCCGACCACTGCATCGCGAGCGCGACCTAAGGGTATTCCCGATTTCTAGCGCTTGCCAGTCTTAAAACTCTGGCGCCAGCCGCAATCACTCTTACGGCCTTCGCGTAATAGTGGCGGTGACTTCACGTCTAAGTAGGCCAGTCTCATTAACTACGTCCCACAGTCGCAAAACTGTGGCGCCAGTCGCACTTACTCTGGCGCCCTACGACAACAACATGTAGCGAGACTTAAAACGTGAGATTTTTGGGCCCGTCAGACAACACGCTGCGGACTGTGGGACGCATCGGATGAGATTTGGGGAAGCATCGCGTGAGATTTTTTTGCACGCAGCTGAACCGGCATGACAGCGGGGTACCTTCCTGGCGAAGCTCTCCCATCGCCATCGCCCATAGGGCCGTCGTGAGCGCCCTATCTCGATGCACGCCGGCTGTCAAGAAATGTCCAAGTTTCTGAGACTGGCCTACTCACGCGCCAAGCAGACAGCGATGGCTGTTTAACGAAGCAACTACCGAGTTAAACCCCTCTCTATTTCGTCTCAGGCCAGCCGTTTCAGTGACTGGTCGAGGCGTCGGCGTCTGCCCGTCGCAATCCGACCTCGAGGGCACTCATGAAATCCCCCCGCCTCTGTTTCGCGTGTGGCAACGCGTTCGTGCCGCTGGTGCATGTTCCTCGTCAGCGCTACTGCTCGTCGGAAGCTTGCCAGCGCGCCCGTCGACGCGACTGGCAGAACCACCGGCTCCGTATCGACCGTGACTATCGCGACAACCAGGCCCGTGCTCAGGCGAGATGGCGCGCAGGCCACTCCGACTATTGGCGCGAATATCGAGCTGCACATCCGGCGTACCGCGAGCGCAACAGCAGCATGCAGCGGATGCGCAATGCACGGCGGAGTTTCAAGCCGATTGCAAAGATGGATGTCATCGAGCTCCCCCGGCCGCTGGGCTCTGGCTTCTACGTGCTGTGTCATGCGGATGATGCCAGCGCTGCAAAAATGGACGCGTGGACCGTCCACATCGCCGTGCTGTCTGCGCCGCCAGCACCGCCCATGTGATTGCAAAGAGATGACGTGATACACATTGGCGTTTGGCCTGCTACCTTTGCCTTGTCACCGTTCGCTTTCAAACGCCACCGCCTGATGTGAAGCCGCGGCGTTCGTACTTTGGGGCTCCCCTTGCGCTCGGTGCCTGCCGCGTGTCTGTGTCTGAGTTGCGGAGCGGAGAATGTCATTCAATAACGCGGGTGGAGCTGTCGTAGCCGGTTCCCTGGCAGGAAGGGCGGCTGAGTACGTCCGCATGTCGACCGAGCACCAGCAGTATTCGACCGAGAACCAGCGCGACCGAATTCGGGACTACGCGACCCGCCGCGGATTCGAAATCGTCCGCACATATGCCGACGAGGGTAAAAGCGGTCTTCGAATCGACGGTCGCCGGGCACTCCAAAATCTCATCTCTGATGTCGCCAATGGCAAGGCCGATTTCTGCGCAATCCTCGTCTATGACGTGAGTCGCTGGGGGCGATTCCAGGATGCCGACGAGAGCGCGTATTACGAGTACATCTGCCGCCGTGCTGGCATCCAGGTTGCGTACTGCGCCGAGCAGTTCGAGAACGACGGGTCGCCTGTCTCGACCATCGTGAAAGGGGTAAAGCGGGCAATGGCTGGCGAGTACAGCCGCGAATTGTCCGCGAAGGTGTTCGCCGGCCAGTGCCGTTTAATTGAGATGGGCTTCCGGCAAGGAGGCCCAGCCGGCTATGGGCTTCGCCGGGTATTGGTCGATGAGCACGGTCTCATGAAGGCGGAGCTGTGCCGGGGCGAACATAAAAGCCTGCAGACGGACCGGGTAATCCTCATGCCGGGACCGGAAAGCGAGGTGCGAACTGTCAATCTAATCTATAACTGGTTTATCGACGAGTCGCTCGACGAATACGAAATCGCAGCTCGCCTGAACGGCATGCACGTGCGGACCGACCTTGACCGGGAGTGGACACGGGCCACGGTACGGGAAGTATTGACCAACGAGAAATACATCGGCAACAACGTATATAACCGTGTGTCGTTCAAGCTGAAAAAGATGCGGGTGACCAACACACCGGACATGTGGATTCGAAAGGAGGGAGCATTTCAGGCAATTGTGCCAGGCGAAACGTTCTACACGGCTCAGGGCATCATGAGAGCGAGGGCGCGGCATTACTCGAATGAGGAGCTAATCGAACGATTGCGCAACCTGTACCGCAGTCGCGGGTTCCTGTCCGGCGTAGTAATTGACGAAACAGATGGCATGCCTTCTACGTCGGTCTATGTGTACCGATTCGGCAGTTTAATTCGCGCCTATCAGACAGTCGGTTTTACTCCTGGCAGAGACTATCGATACATTGAGACCAACCGCTTCCTGCGACAACTGCATCCGGAAATCATTGCGCAGACGGAGAGGAAAATCGCGGATTTGGGCGGCACGGTGATGCGCGACCCGGCAACCGACCTGCTGACGGTCAACGACGAATTCACGGCGTGCATCGTGCTCGCGCGCTGCCAGGCGCATGACAATGGCCGAAATCATTGGAAGGTGCGCTTCGATACGAGCCTCCTGCCGGATATAACAGTCGCGGTGCGCCTCGACCAAACGAATGCATCGACGCTGGACTACTATCTTTTGCCACGTCTGGATTTTGGACAACCGCGTATTCACCTCGCCGACCAGAATCCAGTCGAGTTTGAGAGTTATCGATTTGATACGCTGGACTACCTCTATGGCATGGCCGAGCGTGCGCGCCTCAGGAGAGTAGCGTGAACGCGCGGCAGCAGCCCGGAGAAATCCGGATGGTCCCCATCTCCCAGATTGAAGTCATCAATCCGCGAGAACGCAATGGCCGGGTTTTCAATGAAATCGTCGACAACATCAAGACCATCGGTCTCAAGAAACCCATCGTGGTCACGCCGCGAGCAACGGCCGGCGGCATAGAAAAATACCTGCTCGTGTGCGGCGAGGGGCGATTGAAGGCATTCCGCACGCTCGGAGAAGCGACTATTCCCGCACTCGTGGTGAGCGTCAGCGATGAGGACTCGTTCGTCATGAGTCTGACGGAAAACATCGCGCGCAGACAGTGTCGCCCACTCGAACGGCTCGCCGGCATTCGGCAATTGCAGGAGCAGGGATATGCGCCGAAGGTCATTGCCGAAAAGACGGGTCTTACGCCGGCTTACGTTCATGGCATCCTCGCGCTACTGCGCCAGGGAGAAGAGAGACTTGTCGTTGCGGTGGAGAAAGGCGTCGTCCCCCTGAATGCGGCCCTCATGATTGTTGGCGCCGGCGACGACGACGCTGAAATACAGGCAGCGCTCCAGGAGGCCTATGAGTCGGGAAAATTGCGGGGCAAGCAACTGATGAGCGCTCGCCGCGTCATCGAGCGCAGAAAAGCACTTGGGCGAAGCACGGCGCACAATATGACAAGCAAATCCGCCGCTGTCACCACATCGAGTCTCGTGCGGACGTATGAGCACGAGGTAGAACGTCAGAAGTCCATGGTGAGAAAGGCCGAGTTTACGCAACAGCGGTTGCTATTTGTGGTCGGTGCATTGAGGCAACTGTTTGCCGATGAGAACTTCATCAACCTGCTGCGCGCGGAGGGACTGGCCAGCCTGCCGAAGTATCTTGCCGAACGCGTTTGGCCAAGCGGGAGTGTTGTCGCGCGCAGTTGTAAATTGATACAGCAACGCAGTTAGGAATTGATACACCTCGTTGTAGGGTTGCTCCTTTTGGGCGGCCCGTGATCAGCTACGAGGAGTACATGGAAATCGAGATTCTGCGTCGCCAGGGAAACAGCCTTCGGGACATCGCGGTCGAGACCGGCATGGCAGTCAACACAGTCAGGAAGTATCTGGAATCGGGTCCGCCGCAGCGTAAGGCCCGTCAGCCAGTCGTCGGCAAGCTTGCGCCCTTCAAGGCCTATTTGCAGGGCCGTGTCGAAGCAGCGAAGCCGGACTGGATTCCGGCGACGGTGCTCAAGCGGGAGATTGAGGAGCGCGGCTACACGGGCGGTTTGCGTCGGGTGCAGGAGTATCTGCAGAAGCTTCGCCCCGCTGCACGCCCCGACCCGGTGGTCAGATTCGAGACAGAGCCGGGACATCAGATGCAGATGGACTGGATTGAGTTTCGTAAGCCGGGGCACAAACTCGGCATGCTCGCGGCGTTCGTTGCGACGTTGGGCTACAGCCGTGTCAGCTACGCGGAGTTTGTCACCGACATGCGTATCGAAACGCTGCTGGCTTGCCATGTGCGGGCATTCGAGGCATTTGGCGGCGTCACCAGAGAGATCGTGTACGACAACATGAAGACGGTGATTCTGAAACGCGATGCCTATGGCAAGAAGCAGCACCGATATCATCCGGGGTTCGCTGACTTCGCCAAACACCATGGGTTCGTGCCGCGCGTGTGCAAGCCATACCGCGCGAAGACGAAGGGCAAGGTCGAGCGTATGAACGGATATCTGCGCTATAGCTTCTGGGTCCCGTTGGTTTCAATGCTCAAACAGGCAGGGCTCACAGCCGACTGCGGCCTGTGCAATGAGCGCGTCAGGCTGTGGTTGCGCGACGTCGCCAACGTCCGGGTGCATGGCACTACCAAACGGGTTCCGGCCGAGGTGTTGCTCGAGGAGCGGCCGCATCTTCTGCCACTGCCGGCACCATACGTGGGACGATCGGTTCGAACGGGAGCGACGCCACATCAGCAGCCGAAACCAGCATCACGGTACGCGACCTCGGAGTGGAACAAACCGTTGCAGCACCCGTTGTCGGTCTACGACGCGTTCAGCCGCGCACAGGAGGTAAGCGCATGACGCCGCAGCTCGAACGACTGACTGTGTTGTGCAAGCAGCTCAACCTGCTGCACTTGCCGACACAGATTGCGCACCTCGGCCAGATGGCCGCCAAACGCGAGCTCGGCTATCTCGACTTCCTCGAACAGGCCTTGAAGGATGAAGCGATGGCACGCGCGGAGCGAATGCGCCGGATGCTGACGCGTCTGGCTGGATTCCCGGCAATCAAGACGCTTGATGAATTCGACTTCGAATTCGCGCTCGGCGTACCGAAAGCATTGGTTCTCGAACTCGGCAGTCTTGCCTTTGTGGAGCGTGCCGAGAATGTCGTGCTGCTCGGACCCAGTGGCGTTGGCAAAACCCATCTTGCCGTCGCGCTTGGATATCGTGCAACGCAGGCCGGATTTCGCACCCGCTTCATTACTGCCGCCGATCTGCTGATGCAATTGACGACAGCGTTGCGGCGTAACCAGCTGGAGGAAACTATCAAGCGGATCACGAAGCCATACAGGCTTCTGATCATTGACGAGATGGGGTATCTGCCCATGGACCGGGAGCAGGCGAACCTGCTCTTCCAGGTGGTCGCCAAACGGTACGAAACCGGAAGTCTCATCCTGACCAGCAATCTTCCGTTCGGCCAGTGGGACCAGACCTTCGCTGACGATGCAACGCTCACGGCGGCGCTCCTCGACCGGCTGCTTCATCACGCACACGTCGTGCCGATCTCCGGCGACTCGTACAGGCTGAAGGAAAAACGTCAGGCCGGCATGATCAACCGCATCCCACCACCGCACCTGAACGACGCGGACGATGTCAAACGCAAACGCAACTCGAAGGAGGCAGCACTCAGCTAATAACCGTATGCGCAGGTGTATCAAATTCAAATTGCGTTTGCGTCCGAAGCTGTATCAACTTGAGATTGCGTTTGACAGTGTCACATGACTGGCGTAACTCTTGGATTCATCCCCGAGCCATTGTCGGTGCCTGTCTCCAGTATCTTGCCATCGCGGAGAATACCCGCGTCCGTGGTCCAATCGCGCAAATTTCGACAGATACGAACCTCAATTGAGGAGGTAGGCCTTATCGAACCGCTTTCCGTAACGCCGGCGGACCAGTCTTCAGGGCAACATGTTCTGCTGGATGGGCATCTACGATTACTTGCCATCCAGGACTTGGGCCACGAACGGACTGCCTGCCTTGTCGCGACCGATGACGAAAGCTATACCTATAACAACCGGGTCAATCGCCTGTCGACAATCCAGGAGCACTATATGATTCGGCGCGTAATCGACAGAGGCGTATCACCCGAACGATTGGCAAAATCTCTTTCCGTGGACGTATCACAAATAGACGGCGTCAAGCAGCACGGCCGGTCAGCGACAACTATCTTGGCCGGTCGACGGGTTTAGTTGTCGCTGGCTAATTCATAATTGTCGCGCCTCCCTCGTAATTGTCGTCGGGTAATTGTCGCCGGCGAGCGCTCTGTTTGTCGCTGGCCTTACGACGGCGATAGCTTTCGACGTTCAGCTCGAAGATCGTCGAGTGATGGACGAGCCGGTCGATGGCTGCGACCGTCATACCGGGGTCGGGGAACACATCATTCCAGCCAGAGAACGGCTGATTGGCCGTTATTAAAAGACTTTTGCGCTCATACCTCTCGGCAATCAGTTCGAACAGCACACTGGTTTCGGCCTGGTCCTTGCGCGCGTACGACAGGTCATCCAGAATGATGAGATCGAAGCGATCGAGCTTCGCAAGCGCGGATGGCAATTGCAGGCTCTGGCGTGCAGCCTGCAGCTTCTGGACGAGTTCACTGGTGCGCGTGAACAGCACCCGGTAGCCAGCGTCGATCAACGCGTGTCCGATGGCTGATCCCAGATGACTCTTGCCGGCGCCAGGCGGCCCGAACAGGAGAATCGTGGCGCCTTTCTCCAGCCAGGATTCTCCGGTTGCCAACGCAGTGACATGCGCCTTCGAGACCATGGGCACCATGCCGAAGTCGAAGGTCGCAAGTGTCTTTGTCGGGTCCAGATGTGACTCGGTTCGGTGGCGCTCGATACGTCGTTTAGCTCGTTCAGCCAGTTCGTGCTCGAGCAATGCGCCGAGTAGCCGGGTGGCCGGCCAGCCTTCCTTGTCAGATCGTTCCGCGAACTCGGGCCACAACCTGCCGATGGTCGGCAAACGCAGCTCGTTGAGCATCAGGGCCAGACGGCCGTTGTCATGGGCGGGAGCGTTCATGCTGCCACCTGGTCGAGCAGTTCGTCATAGATCGCCACGGGTGGCATGTCGACCACCACTTCGGGACACAAGGCCTGACGCGGCGCGAACTCGTCGCGCAACTGCTTCAGATCGGGCAGCTCACCGGCTGCAAGCAACGCTTCAAGCCGTTCGGCCAGCACCGCTTCAACACCGTGGTGCCCCGCGAGTTCTAGCAGGCCCACCATGCTCTTGCAGGCCAGACGTTGCGACAGTTTCCCCTCGAGCTGCTCCCAGGTCCGGCGATAGGCTTCGCGAGGAAACAGGGCATCACGAAACGCAAGCCCCTTGAACGCCTGCGGCTTGCGCCTGAGTGAGTCAATGAAGTGTCGGTAATCAAGCGCGTGGCGGTTGTCGGCTGCACGGGAGCCTCGCGGCGTACTGTGCACCAGTGCGCCTGACAGATAGCAGTCGAGCCGGTCTCCGTAGAGACGCACCTTGAGGCGATGGCCGATCAGGCGCGACGGCGCGCTGTACAGGATGCCCCGCACGGTGAAAGTGCTGCAACGGGTCACGAGCGCCTCTTCCTCGGCGAAGTCAGTGGTGCGGCGTTCAGGCAAATCCTGCAACTGTGCACGCTCAATGCGAAACGCCGCAGCGTTGCGCCGGTTTCGGCGCATCACCACCTCACGGATGAATTCATCGTAGGCCACCCGGTCCGCGAAGTCGCGATGGCCGCGCAGCATCAGGGCCTGGTCGACCGCTTCCTTCAGATATCGATGCGAGGATTCCACGCTGCCGTTCTCGTGACCGAGACCGCGATTGTTGCGCGTACCCTCCATGCCGTAGTGATCGAGCAGCGCCGCGTAACGCGTCGTGAAGTCCTGCTGTTCGGTCAGGTTCTTGAAGGCGGCCGACAGACTGTCAGAGCGATGTTCGCGCGGGCAGCCACCTGCCTGCCACAGCGCGTTCTGCAGTCCGGCCGCGAGAGCTTCGAAACTCTCGCCGCCTTCAATCACATTCGCGTACTCCCAGCGCGAGAACGCCAGCACGAAGTGATACAACCGGTGGCCGAATGGCGCACCGCCAATCGTCACGCAGAGCTTGCTCATATCGGTGAAGTCCGACAGTCCGCGCACGCCGGGTTGATGCTCCTGGGGGAAGAACACCTCCAGATTAGGCCCTTCGAGTGCCCGCCACTGACGAATACGTCGCTCCAGTGTGCGACGCATGCTATCGGGATAACGATCCGGATGATCATCCTGCAGCTTGCGCAAGATCGTGATGCCCATCAGGTTGGGCGCGTTGCGCAGCCACGGTACGACTTCGCTGTCCCAAACGTCGACGAAGGGATCAGGGCGGGTCCGCCATGATTGACGTGGCTTCTGGGACGGCAGCGTGGCATCGCGCTCGATGCGTCGCGCCGTACGCACGCTGATGCCGGTCTTGGCGGCGGCGACTTCCTGCGAATGACATTTGCGCTTGTTCATGTAGAGACAAACCTGTTGGTCGGTAATGCGGGTTCCAGACATGAGCTGACCGCTTCTTCTTTAAGCTTCGATCAGCCCAATCCTAAAGCCCCGCCGACACAGCGCTGCCGGTGGCTCGTCGTCTCCGGCGGCTTCGCCGCCTACGACTCCTCACCACCGGCCAAAGCAATCGTCAACGACCGGCCAAGATAATTGTCGCCGCCCACACAAATTATAAAGAAGGCGTCGCTGCTCGACGGCGTTTGTCCGGAAGCGGCTAAACTTCTCGTCGACCGGCAGTTCTCGCCGGAGCTTGTTCGCGCTATTCGCAAAATGAAGCCCACGCGGCAGGTCGAATGCGTTGAGCTGATGGTGGCCGCTAACAATGTGTCAGTCTCCTACGCCGAGGCATTGTTGGTCGCTACCCCTGCAGCGCGCCTTGTGGAGGGCAAGAAGCCACGCAAACTGACCGGCGTTAGCCCGGAGCAGATGGCGAAAATGGAGCGGGAAATGAGCAATCTGCAGGGGCAGTACAAGCTCGTGGAACAGACTTACGGTCAAGACGTGTTGAACCTGGTGCTTGCGAAAGGGTATCTCGCCAAGCTACTCGAAAACGAATCTGCACGGCAATACATTGCCCAACACCATCCGGATTTGATGGCGGAGTTCGAGTCCATCATTGCAACCATTTCCCTCGACCAGCAGCAATTCGGCACAGTCCTCTAGTCGAACCCTGACATCGTGGCTGTAACACGCCGCGTACGACGCACTGCGAGATGAGCGCCATCGCTTTGACGTCTGCGCCACGCAATGGCAATGCTGCACCTTCCTCTGGTTTTTGTTCAACAGCGACGCCGTTTTACATCGCCAACATCGTCTAGAAGCAGGCAACCTCGACGTCCGCGGGCCAAACGGGCTCGCGCCTTCTAAGGCCATTGCATAGGGCGGCGTCCGTCGCCAGTCACACTTCCGCTACAACCGCTGCCCGGACGTTGTCGCATGCTGCCTCGACGTCCTCCGGCCATATCGGTTCACGACAGGTTAGCTGGGCAATGTAGTGGAGCACGGACAGCAAAAAAACCGGCACACTGAGTACGGTGGAAAAAATGCGGAGTCCCGTGCTAACGCCGCTAATGTCGCGCAGTCCGTAGAACCATAGGCTCATGGAAGCTCGAAGAGAGGGGCCGCGCGGCAGATAGTTTTTCACGGGTGGCAGCGAATCCGGACCGCTTTCCATGTAACGGCGAATGAACTCGAAGTTGGCCTGGACCTGATAAAGCACCTGTTTGCCGTAGCGCGTGGACTCTTTCGCTCCGTTGACTGTCCGAAGCCCAAAGCTGAAGGTGTCAACGATTTTCTTGCCGGAGTCGTCAAGAACGAAACAGCGCATCAGAGTGGGCGCTCCGCCAAACGTGGCGTTGGAGGGCAGCCGGTGTACAAAGAAGAATGCCTTATCCCATGGAACGGCGATGACACCGCACGGGCCGTTGTGCCGAAACGCATACACCGTGCGAGTCTTGCGGTTGAACCGCACAGATTTGTGCCGGTAGTTGAAGCAGTCGCGCAGGAGAAGCAACGCCGTGAACACGCAGCTAAGCACTCCCACCACCGCAAAAAACCACATCCCGGCGCTGAAGACTCCCTGCTCACCGTTCCTGACCATCGCCGGAGTTATCTCCACAGCGCCCTGTATCGCAGTGACCGTGAAAAATATGAACGCAGGGAACCCAACCAGGAAGGCAAGCAGACACCATCCAACCTGCGAATATGAGCCGTCACAAACCTCCAGGTACACATCGTTCATGCCGAACACGGTATAGGCGTCAGCAGCCTCGGCGGCGACCGGTTTGCGGACGTCTATGCGCCGCGTCGCTTCACTCTCGTCAACTGGGCGATTCAGCCCCACCCTGGTCATGTAGTCATACGCCATATCTTCTCGCTTACGATGCCCTAGCGATTCCTCTTAAGCTCCGAGGCAGCTCGCGAAACGACTCGGCGGGCACCAGCAGTTCACCCTAGTCGCGGCACTTTGTCCACGGCTTATCGACCACCGACTCTCTTTGAATGAAAACTGTTAAGTCGTCGCTAGACCGCAATGAGCTTGCGCCAATCAGGATGTTAGTGAGCCCATGGTCTGCGACGCCACCAGCTTCGGAAGAGGCTCGCATTTGCACTGGCATAAATCGTTCTCGAGCGCGACCTGCTTGCCCATCACACTCATCGTATGAGGCGAGCCATCGCTGATGATGATGCCCTCGGTGTTGCACGTGTGGCACGATACAGGAGCCCCAAGATAGGCCAACGGTCGGCCGTCGAACGACGAACCTGCGATGCCGTCTAGCACCACACCGTTGTGGGTAGTCGTGTCGTCTTTCAGTATAAATTTGCGGCTCATGGTAAGACATCCTCCTTCTCGCTCAATAAATTCCGGCAAATGGCAGAGCGTGTTTCTGCGCCGAAACTCTTGCGGTCAGGCCACGCGGGAATCCCATCAAACAACGCTTCGGTTTTAACGTCAGCACTGACGGCGAATATCAAATGACCTCAACGCCGCTTCGGTGGTGTCGCGATGCTGTGAACTCGAATTGGCTGTTTGACGGCACACCAGCCCTAGCTGCCGCTCTGCGCCGATTTGCGAAGCGCCTTCGCATTCTCGATATCCTGCTTTTCCAGCGCACGTAGTCCCGTTACGACGGCGTTGTCGGGGCCAAGATTGCTCTCAAGCAAACCGACGGACATTACGTGCGTGGCGCAGTCATGCAACCTCGCCTTGAGCGTGCTCTCATCCAGCGTGTCTTTGCCGTCATCGGTCTTCGCGTCCGACCATACCTCGCCTGACGACCAGGAACCAGTTGTCCCATCTTGTTGGATGCGAGCGTGAATAGCATATTGCCCCGGCTTAAGTCCGATACGCGCGGTCCAAGGGTGGTCAGCGTCCGGGAACTTGATAGCACACTCCTGCACGGCCGCGTCACTGCTTTCGAGTTGGACCCACTGGGCGTCATGTGGGGCCTCCGTCTTTGCGAGCGTGGCGGCTGCGCGAGCTAGCGGGCTGTCTGATGCGCTGGGGCAGGCTGTGAGGAAAATCAGCGTCGTCGCACAGAAGAGAAGGCCGCATTTCTTTCGCATCGGATATATGGTGACAAGTTAAATGTTGACGTGTTTGCCCGCGTGCGAATCAGTGCCCGGAAGGGAGTGGCGTTGCGACACGGGGCTAACGTGCTGACCTTGGCCGCGACGCAGGTCTGGCAGTTCACTCAAGCGAATCCGGGCGAGACAGTAGTAGCGCGTTCACACAGCAAAGGAAGCCCGCAATCTCAGGCTTGAGCCATTGCGGGCGACGCTGAGTTGCCGCAGGCGGCTTCTATCTCGGTCGGCCATACCGGCTCCCGGCTCGTCAGTTGCGCAATGTAATGCAGTATCGACAGCAGGAATATCGGCCCCGAAAGCAGGATGGTGACAACGCGCATGGCACCGCCAGCACTGCCGACAGCTCCTATGCCATAGAACCAGACGCTCATTGAGGCGCGCAGAGAGGGGCCTCGCGGAAGATACCGTTCGACCTTCGGTAGCGCGTCCGGACCCTGCTCCATGTACCGCCGGATGAACTCGAAGTTGGCCTGAACCTGATAGAGGACCTGTTTGCCAATCGGAGTGGACTCGTCTGCGCCGTTGACCGTACGAGCACCGAAGCTGAACGTGTTGACGATTTTCTTTCCGGCGTCGTCAAGGACAAAGCACCGCATCAGTGTTGGCGCTCCCCCCGCCAGCCCATTGGAAGGCAACCGGTGCGGGTAGAAAAACGCCTTGTCCCAAGGTACCGCGAGTACTCCGCCCGGCCCGTTGTGCCGGAAGGCGTACACCATTCGCGTCTGGCGATTGAAGCGCACGGCCTTGTGCCTGTAGTTGAAGCAATCGCGCAGAAGTATCACAACCGTGAGCACGCAGCACAGCACCGTAATCACGGTGAAGACCCACATGCCGGCACTGAACACCCCCTGTTCACCGTTCCTGACCATCGCCGGCGTATCGACAATCGCGCTCTGCGCGGCTTCCACGGTGAGTAAAGCAAATGCTGGGAAACAAAGCAGGAAAGCAAGAAGGCCCCAGCCAACCTGCGAGTAAGAAGCGTCGCAGACTTCGAGATAAACATCGTTCATCCCGAACACGGTGTAAGCATCGGCAGCTTCATCGACGACGGGCTTGTGAACATTAATGCGCCGTGCGACCTCTTCCTCGGTTAGTGGACGGTTGATTCGAATCTTTGTCAGGTAATCGTATGCCATGGTGACTCGCTTATGAGGTCAGCGCTTCGAACTGCTTGCGTTCGTCGAGTTCTGAGAACTTTTCCGTCGCTGTACCGAAGAAGCACTTATTGAGCCATTCCTCGATTTCCCGGTGCTTCTTCCATGCTATTAAAAGACCGATGACAACAAGCACAACCATAAGCGCAAAAATCAGGACGGTCGCGCCGGCAATCATGGCAAGGCAAAGCAGGCCGTTTGTAACGGCAGATGCAAAATACAAGGAGGCTAGGCCCGCATGTCCGGACTCTCGTTCGGTCTTGAATTGCTGAAGGTCATACCACGCCCCGACCAATCCGGCTACCGCACCTACGACACGGAAGGCAATTTCGATAACGGTGCCCCATTTCAGCAACAGCTGCGAATAACGCCCCCCCAGTTTGCTAAATGCCTTCATTCCATTACCAACCGTCTGGAAGGACGCCGCACACGTTGAGACGATAGCAGCAACGAACTTGTCATGGTTCTCCTTGCGGTTCAGCGCACTGGACTTTGCCAACTCCTTGCTAGCCAACATCCAGTTCACCGCATTGAAGATAACCCCGATGACGCCGTATCCAACTTCACCCTGTGTCGCAGCCCGAAATTTTGGAAGAAAGCTCGCATTGATGTTCTCTTCCGTCAATACCGCGCGCACGCCCGGTGCAAAGATTGCCGTCCCCCTGCCACTGAGGGAAGTAGCGCCCGATGACGCCTGGAGAGCCTCATCGGCGTTGAAGACAATGAACTGCGGAACCTTGATTGGGCCATCCTTGGGAGAAGAGCTCTGGAAAGTCTTACGCAGGTTCGCGTTCAGCGAACCCAGGCTTGGACGTTTGTTCGCGGGCATCTGTTCGTACATCTGGCGCGCCATATAGGAAATCCACTGGTTGACGGTTCCTTCGACGGGCTTGTAGATGACGGTGGTGCGCGAACGCAGACTCATGCACGCTGTGAGAACCCGGACACTCGCTGTATCGCCAGTCTTGGCGATAAAGCCGGCAATCGGACCACCCAGCTCGTGCAGCATGCCAGCCACTGCCTTGTCGGCCCGCACAATCAGGCCCCGGCCTTCCTTCTCGAGAATCTCGTTGGCAGAGTGGTTCAGCTCAATGAGCTTCGCGGCCGGCTCCCGCACTTCAAGCATAGGGAATCCTGCCGCTTCCTTCAGTTTTTCAGCCGACGGGTCGTGGTTCAGAATCATCGAACGCAGAAGCGGATTGTGGCGGTCCTTCAAGTCTCCCTTGGCCCATTCGAGGACCAGGTCATAGACCACCCTGCGGTCAGCCGACCCATATATACATGCGTAGAAGAGTTCGGCGTATTCGACGCCCTTTGCTACATCGAGTTCATGGAAGTCCCACGCAAACACCGTCCTCAGCTGCGTGCCCTTTAGCCAGGCGACATAGTCGTCTGCGAGCGGGTTGAGCACCGTGTCTTCTATCTGTTGCATCTGCGTCTTCATGTCATTGCGGAACTGCGTCACCGCATTCTGGCTGTAGGATTCGGTGTACGGCTTCCAGGCAGCTGCCTTCACCGAATCCATCTCCCGTTCCTTCTGCTCGTCGATGGACTTGACCGCCTTTTCGTAGGCCTTCCCCCCATCAAACAGGGAGTAAAGGGCGTACGTTTCAGCCGACTGTCCCTTGAGCTGCTCTGCGGCCGCATTCTCGTCCTCCTCTGCACTTTCTTCGATAGAGGATTTCATTCCGTCAATCGCGCTCGCCGTCCACATTTTTCTCTGATACGGCTTCATGGCCGCACCCATCGCTACAAACTGCTCGGCGTTGAGCTCCTGCGTGATGCCAGCTGGGTCCCAAAGTGCGAAGAAGACGCCATTGCCCTTGTCGTGTGCGTCCGTAAATTGCTTGAGCCCGCTCGCTTCGCTTGCGCGGTCCTTGAAGGCAAACGGCGAGCAAGATGCAGCGACGTCCACGCCGCCCTTGTACTCGAGCACATAGTCGGTAACGTGCGCAATGGTCTGGGCATGCTTCTGCGAATGGCTGCCGTTCGCCCATCCCGCTGCATCGAAGAGCTGCATCCGGTGGTCCCTGCAACCATTTTCGTTGGCTTCATAACGCTTGCGCACAGGAGCCGTCCAGCGTACGTCGCTGAAAGCCAGATAGACCTTGCCTGCCTTCTGCGGATGGTCGATGCTGATGCACTGCGCGAGTTCCTTGTGCCCGGTCTGCTGACAGTTGAATCCTTTCTCCTGCGTTTCGGGCAGGTCGACGTCGAGCGGGTAGTTGAAGACATAGCCTTCGGACGTCACGCCATAGATTTGCCACTTGCTTTGGGATGGGTAATAGACGTGGATGAACCCTTTGCGCACCGAGCGCAAGAAGTAGGTCGCCTTCTTGGCACCTACGCCTGTGACGCCGTCACCAAACGGTCCCTTCGGTAACGCAAGCGCCGTGGCCGCGCCGAGATTGTGCGCATTGGTCGCGGCAGCTGCCGAATACCGTACCGGCAGAATCAGAAGACCCGTCTTTTCACACATGTTGCAGGACTTCTGGCACGCTGCATTGGCTTTGGCGTTTGCCGATGCGGCCTGGACCTTCGGAATGGTACCCATAGTTACTCTCTCTGCCTTGCGTTATGTGTTGTTGCGTTACGCGTACAGCGCCGCTTCCTGCGCAATCTGCGCCCAGTTTTCATCGGTCCACAAAGCGGTGATTTCCGAGTACGACGACGTCTGCCCCGGCTGAAGCGCCGCGGCGACCTTCGGATGTCGGTCGAAATTCGGTGAGACCAGCGAGCCCTGTACGGCAAACACCGTCAGGTCCTCTCCCGCGAGGCGATATCGGGCTCCCTTCGTGAACAGGGCGTCGAGCTGACGAGGGGTGCGCTCATCAACGGGCTCCCCAGCGTTCCGGATGGACTGCAGTGCCTGCTCGATGAGATGAAGGCGGCGCAGCGATGCCCACTGGTCAGTCGACGGCGACAGGCGTTGAGCAGGCGCGACCGCCGGACGCTCCACTGTCAGCCATCCACTGTCTGAGAAATAGCGCCAGCGCAGCACCGGTCCGAACACGAGCGATAGCTGTTCCGGTCGAAGCACCCATCCAAGGTTGCGAAACACCCGAGGGTCGTAGAATCGGAATACCGAGTGGCCCTCGGATTCGCGCGGCAGCGCAAGCATGCCACTGACGTGCCGCATCAATGCATCGGCGCTTGCATCAGTCTCAAGCAGCGCACAGACGCGCGGTGCGAGGCCCTCCTGCAGGTCCCGAGCCGCAATGGTCTCGATAGCCGGAAGTTGCTGTTCAGGGTGCTCCACTGCGTAAAGCATCGGCATCACCCCTTTGAGTTCCGGCATCGCAGCCGGGACAATCTCGCCGACTTCGTACATCCGTGGCGCCGTGCCAAGGTCAACGAGGCCGTTGTCGGGCTCCACAATCAGGTACTGGTCCATGGGTACGCCTAGTCGACAATGGCCGCACCGGCCTGCGAGGCAGAAGCAAATTTCTGCGCACACGCCTCAGTCACGGGCAGTTGTGTTGCGGCATTCTCACTCGCCGGGCCCTGGAAAGAATGCTGGGTACCTTTGATTTCGACCAGGCCGGGCGCATGCACATAGATGTTGCCCCCAGCCAGGCGAATCGTTGCACCACCCGCCATCAGTTTGATTTCCTTGTCTGCCATCACATTGACGGCATCAGAAGTCGACACAACCTTTACAGTCCTGTCGGCCGTAATCTCGACGTTATCGGACTGGGCCTGCAGCTCGACCTTTCCTTTGCCTGCGAAGAGCTTCATGCCCGAGTTCTGCACGAAGAGACTGAGTTTTTCGCCCACGCTTGCGATGAGTGACTTGGACGCCGCAATGTGCGTGCTGGCGCCACTCACGATGTTGACGTGCTCCGTCGCCGCGGCCTGGATGGATTTCTGCGTCGAAAGGCCGATACCGGAGGGGCTGGCGAGCAGCATCACGGGCTGAGCGAATCCATTCGCCTCGCCAGTTCCACCGCCGGCCGTGTTGCCGCCCCCCGAGTTTGCCTGCCGCGCGCTCTGCGTCGCGGCTGCGAAATCGTTGATGGTGTCCTGAGCATCCTGCAAGCCTTCGGCCTGACTGCCTGTTGCGACTTCGGAGCGTCGCTCAACGACACCGCCCGAGTCGACGAGGTGCTGGTGTGCCTCCTTGACATCGAGCGGCTGGCTCGACGTGCCGACCTTCGCGTACGTCGAGAGGTACATACCCTGCGAAGCGCGCACAGCGCCGTACGAATCGGTCTTCAGGTCGAAGCCAGTCCCGAGATAGCTGCCGCGCGTATTGCCTTGCTGGTCAATGAGGTAGCCGAGATGCAAATAGCTTTGGGACGTGCTGCTGAAAAGCTGCGCCCGGTTCTGGCCCGTCGAATCGTCCATGACAAGCTGGTTGTAGCCTGTGCCCTGGAATTCCTTGGACTTGTAACCCGAGAGCAAGCCGTTGGAGTGCCATTGCGGCGTCTGCTGTCCGTTGAACAGGCTTCCGCTGACGACCGGGCGGTCACAATCGCCGTCCAGGTAGACGATTCCCACTTCATGTCCCACACGCGGGACAAATACGCCGCCGAGCGTCCCGCCGGCATTCGGTGACATGACGCGTAGCCAGCAGGAAGCCTTTTCATCGCCGCCGTTCTGCCGGTCCCAGTGCATCAGCACCTTGACTCGATTAAGACTGTCCGTGAAAACTTCCTCCTGATTCGGACCGACCACCGTCGCGGTCTGGGTATGCATCAGGGGCTTACGGTGTTCAAAGGGACTGCGGAACGGAACGGTGCGTCGCTGCGTTTCCAGTTCGACGAGGAAGAAACCTTCGCCACCCAACGCGTCCTTTACATTGAAGACGTCGGACGAACCCGCGTGATATGAGCGAGCTTCAGCAAGTTGTGACTGGAGGCTGTGGCGGAACTGTGTTCCCGTCGAAACGGGCAGGTTGTTCTCGATGTACCAGGTGACGGCCAGAATCGCAAACTGACGATTTTCCGCACTGTCGGATGCGAGAGCGGTAGCGCCCTCGAGCTGGAACCAGCGTCCCACATCGGCTCGCCGTACGCTGCCCGTCGCAAAGAAGCGCTTCGCGCGGGACTCCCATTCTTCCATCCGAGTTTTTGACAAAGTGTCGCCACGAGCACTGTCGCCGTAGGTATATGCGCCTGTGTACTCGTAGACCTCGGCCTGGTCGGGCAGGTCGCCTTGCTTGTCAACTGTCGGCGTGGACAGCTCTTTATTGAAGGTTGGATTCTTATAGTCGAATGTGCGCGTGGTGTAGCTCACGCTCTGCAACGTGCGCGCTCCGCCCCACTGGACTATCGCATCTGTTTCACTTCCAGCGCCTGCACGATAAAACGACACGTCTTGCGGAGCAAGGGCTTTAACGGTGAAGAGGTCGTCCGTGATGACCAGCGTGTGCGCTTTGCCGTCATCCGCCTGTTCAAAATAGCCGAAGAGACCTTCCGCTTCCATAATCCGATGCACGAAGTTCCAGTCGTCTTCATATTGAACGCAGAACGACCGCGGAGGTAGCTGGTTACGGAGGTCAAAGCGATAAGCGCC
Organism: Paraburkholderia dioscoreae; assembly: GCF_902459535.1. Classification (NCBI taxonomy): domain Bacteria; kingdom Pseudomonadati; phylum Pseudomonadota; class Betaproteobacteria; order Burkholderiales; family Burkholderiaceae; genus Paraburkholderia; species Paraburkholderia dioscoreae. The sequence continues at coordinate 11,880 of NZ_LR699553.1, read as the reverse complement.
GCTTGACTGGGGATGCTCGCTGAATACCGCCGAGATTATGTCCTCTGCCGTCTTGTCCTGAAATATCCGCGCGTCGCTGCGAAATTTCAGGAAGTGCAACCACGACGAAAAGCTAATCTGGTAAAGCTGAACGCTGCCGTCGGAGCCCAGAAATCGCGCAGTATGAACGTAGCCATGACGCGGTAAATACGACGAGTCAGTCTGTTGAGTCCAGAGCGTCACCGGTTTCGCGATGAGGGATTTGAGCTCGATAGAATCTTTTAGGGAAGCGACATCGACAGTGAAGTCGTAGTTGCGTCCAATGCGTGAAGTGCCGACCACGCGGACTGGCACCAGCGTATTTCCGCCCAACGCAGTATCCAGCTTCAACAAGCGTCGAGATTGGTCCATCCCCGCGCCCAGCACCGTTGCCAGGTCATTTACCGTCATTTTCAGACTCCACCCCAGATTGCCACGCAGAATAATATGATGAAAAACTTTTCCAGACAATTTTTGTCAACGAACGCGTGCAATCAGCTTGCGATTCGGAATTATTTGCAGGTACGAGCATGAAAGGTAGATTTTTCCGCTTTGGCGTTTATCTGCACGGCGGGAGATAGTTTGCTATGCAATGAACAGCCTGCGTTAATTGTCGTAGCAATCTTCCGCAAAAATTGAAATATCGAAGCTTCCGAGTCATGGACAACACAAATATCGCCCAGACCGAGTACGCGCCGCGCTCCGACTGACACGCCATTTACGTTCCCAGCCAACATTCATTGCCCCATCCCGCACTTTATGGAAAAACAGTTTTCTGGGGCAACTGCCGATGAATGACACATGATGTTCACCTAAGCATCACTTTCAGATTGTTAAATATTGCAATCCACGGCAGCGATTTTCGTTTTGGATTCATAGTGCCTATGTTTTCAGCGGGTCATTGACAACAAAACTCCACAAGATTGAAAACGAGTACGACGTGTATGGATTTCATGGGCCAGCGCCAGAATCAATCGATTTGCGATTTTTATGCGAAATGAATAGAAAGAGAGGCGGTGGTCGTTATGTATCCACTAAGACATCCGCAAAGGCCACGCTTCTACCACCAACGCTAGACGCTGTCCGCTCGCTTTCACTACGCTATCACCTTGCGCTCACCGCATTACGAGCAGGCAGTGGAAACGGGCACCTGCTAAGCGACCTGATACGTGCGCTATACCTAGCCTGGTATCTTCGTGAAGCAGGCTTCGGAACGATTCACCACGCATTTTTTCCTGAAGCCGCAGAGGCGCTCGAGAGCAGCGCGGCGCGGGCGACAGCAGACGATGTCTGGCAGGTCAGTCCGGACGAAGCGGCGATTCTCGAACGGCTGCTGGCACTTCATGACGAGCAACTGGCGAATACGCCTGTCGGCGTCATGCTCGGGGCACAAAGGCGGCTATTGCGATTCGCAACGAGTGACCGGAAAACACCGTGGCAAGAGGCCGGCCGGTGACCGGGGAAGACGGGCGCGTGGCGCTCACGCGCGCTTCTCCGACCTGGCCGCAACAGCCGCTAAAATCGGCGCATCGAGAAGGACGGGGAAAATCATCATGGCTGCAAGAGGCGCTTCCGGCGCGATGACGCTGATAACGGAATACGACGTAGCGGGCAGCCCAATCCGCGTGCTGCGACTGGAATCTGCGACCAACGGAAAAGCCGTCCTGCTGCTGGAAGTCGATGAGCGCAAACCAGGAATACACCGCGAGGTGAGGTACGAGATAACGCCGTCGGAACTCATTGCCGCCATTCGAGCAAACGGCGCAGCGCTGCCAGGCAAACCGCACAACGACGGTCCCATCCCTGACCCGATGTGAGCGGCCTGCATGGGCGATAAGTAAGTCGATTGACGCAATCTTTCCGCCAAGGCGCTGGACGGTTTCAATAAGTTAGTGCTCGCGAAAAGACATCGCGCCAGGCTCATCGAGAACGAAGCTGCGCGGCAATACGCTGCCCAGCGCCATCTGGATTTGATGGTGGAGTTCGAGTCCATCATGACAACCATTTCTCTCGACCACTAGCAATTCTGCGCGGCGCTCCAGCCGAACCTTAATATGATGGCCGTTCGAATCACGTGGGACGCGCCGCGAGATGAGCGCCGTCACTTAGTGACGAAGACTGATGAAGAGAAGTTAGTCGGCGGCGGACTCAATCAGATAATCAGCCTCCTGTTGGACGACCTGCGAAGTCTACGCGTGCCCGCTTTGGCAGTGGGAAAAGGCTATCCTTGAAGGTTTCAAGGTTTTCCGCGAAATTTGCCAGGCAGAAGGCGGCGAAGTGACTGTGGACATGGAAGCCCATACCATCACCCTCTCTCCGATAAGGGATGAGGAGAAGCCGGCCTTGGTGGTGGTGGTCCCGAAAAAGAAGATGGTAGTCGGCGCCGTACCGCCCGACATTGAATAAAGAAGAAGTATGACTCCTCGTTCATTCGTTGCCGCGCTGTCCGAAATCGGATTGGAAGGCGTATTCAATCCCTACAGGAATCGCTGCGAGGTCCACGACCTCGCAGACGCCCCTGCCGTCCGCCGCAGAAACCTTCGCAACTACCTTAGCGCAATCGAGCAGCTCGGCGTGGATACGATTTGGATGGGTCGCGACCTTGGCTATCGAGGCGGCCGACGCACTGGACTGGCGTTGACAGATGAGCGACGGCTCGACGCGGTTGCGCTGTCATATCCGGGCGCCGCTGCCAACAAAGCAACTAGGGGACCTGTTGTCGCCGAGAGGACCGCCGCTGAGATTTGGGCAATCTTGGAGCGCCTAGAGCGGCGTCCCCTTTTGTGGAACGTCTTCCCATTCCATCCGCATGAAGCCGGGGATGCGCTGACAAACCGGAAGTTCACGGCAAGAGAGTTGGCCGCCGTATCCGAACTGAATGACGCGCTCTTCAAATGGCTAAAAATACGCAGAATCATCTGCATCGGTCAGGATGCCGCCACGTATGCCAAAGCGTTCGGCGTCACCGTCGAGTGTGTTCGTCATCCGAGTTACGGGGGTGTTTCGGAATTTCGCCGAGGCATGCAGGAAATATACGGAGACAGCTTGGCACCATCTGTCTCCGCAACGCAAGCAACACTATTTTGACTGCGTAAGGCCCAAAACACTCTGCGCTCGCTGTACGCCGCCCCACGTCTCGACGTCGAGCACTGCATGTGACGAAAGGCAAGTGAGTGTGCCGACTTTCAATTCTGCCTCTTTCGCGACAAAGGAAAGAAGTTGGGCCAAGCCCAAAAGATTGCCGAGCGCCCGAGCACAGTAATGGTGTGACCGGTACATTGCCGTGAGATGCACTGCGAAGCCGTCGGCCTCCTTGACACGCTTGAAACTGAGGTGAGAGAGGCAAGGCATCCCCATCCATCGACGTCCGTCTATCGCGGCGTTGTAGGTCGGGACATCGCCTCCCAAGTCGTCGTAATCGAGGTCCAAATCTGCCGCAGGGTCCGCAACACCAAGCTCATATGCGGACGTAAATGACGAGACCGAGCCGTCTTGCTTCATCGGCTGACCGTCTTGGCGCAGTCGTTTGACGAGCATGTCCAAAGGATTGATTGACGTCTTTCCATCCGCAGAGCTCCGGTCAATCATTCTCGATGCATAAGTACCCCACGTACCCTGCTTCTTACCGCGCTTGAGCATGGCCTTGTATTTCTCGTAGAAATCAGGACGGCCATAGCGCTGATAAAGGGGCAGCGGAAAGATGGTGCCAGCGACCGTACGAAGGGTCAGGTCTTGTGCCACTAGGGCAGCATCCACTCGCCGCATTACTGCCTGGTCCTCGTCCGCTATGGCGAGTGGTTCAGTGATTTCAAGTACGAGGTTCATCGCCGTGCGATTTGGCGATGACTCGAGATGTTTGGCGGCAGCTAGCCATGTCGGCACTACCCGCAATTGCTTATCGAAGAGAATGGCCATATCGTTCTTTTATACCGAGAATCCCTCTTGCATGTGCAACTGAAGATGCCTTTCCGGCACCCAAGCATGCCCCTGATGACCCCATCCGGCTCCCCAGGAGTTCCGGAGATGAATATGCGTTTCGTTGGTCAGGCGATGTGTGCCGACGCCCACGGCGACCATCGCATGAAACTGGTCCGGAATGACATACGGGTCGAGTTCGACAATACCATCTCTCGGATAAAACAACGACTTGGTGACTGCTACCACCACGCCCACGGCGCGACCCTGACGGACTAAAGCTGTAACTTCAGAGAGTGCCAAGGCGCGCGTCTTTGACGGGCTTCGATAGAGCGGCACCAAACCGCTAGGCGGAGCTTGAAGCGGCGCGTCGTGTGAATCCGCCCGATACGGGTAGATGTCTTCTTCCGGCTGTCCGGGGCTCGCGACTGCCGTAAAGACCTGCTCTATTGTGAAACCATCGCCAGGCTCCCAACTTTCCTCGGCGTTAGCCGCATGGTGGCACAGGAACTCGACGCTAAGATGCGCAGTCGCATTGGCGAACGCATTTAAATCTGATGTCGTGAACGCCAAGCATGTTGGTCGCCTACCTTGATTGCGCGGCGGCCCGAGGCGCTCCGAATGATTTACTTCAACTTCAATCATTCGATACTCCGAACGCTGTTCAGTCTGCGTGCGCGCTCAGGTCTCGACAACCCACCGTTGACGTCGTCAAATTCGGCGCTGAAAGAAAGCGAATCGTGACTCTCGGACTCGCGGGCCCACGGTGCCGTCTCATGAACCGAAATCGCAGAGCGCCTGTTGTGCTCAATCGTGGAGTCGCTGCTGAAGTCGATTGTCGGCGTAAGCGCGTATCTCATCGTACTACCGGTGCCCAGTCCTCCCACTCGGAGAGGCCCGGCTCCACGCTTGGAGACAATGCGCGCATCTTGGACGAACGGCTCAAGCGTAAACCCTTCACAACGCAACTCATCGACGGTCCACAAATGACCTGCCGCCGCATGATTGGGCAAGTCAACCACGAAACGGTCGGCCGAGGCAGGTTCTATAATTCGGTCTTTGTCAGTCTTATCAAGAATCCACACGTCGCTAGGCACCTTGGCGGAAGCGTCGTCAATGTTCAAAGCAGCAAGCTTCAGCGCTTTCGGCTTCTGCCCAAGCGTGCGAGTTGCTGAGAGCGAAGACAGCAATCCAAGGCGAACGAGAGACCAGGTCATTGCTTCGAAGCTCGTGCCCAGCCGAAGGGAAAGCTGATAGACAATTGACGGGTCGTTAAGATGTTCCTTAGACCACCCCTTCAGTCTCATGATGGCAATAACAAGCCAGCGGGGTGCGAGCAGTGAATAGGCAAACTGGTTCGCCTGCTGCTCGACAAGTTCGGCGTTTGTCCCGATGTCTACCGTCTCATCAGTGTTACTCTCATGTCCGAGAAAGTAGTGACCCAGCTCATGTGCGCATGTCATGTGCATAAGTCCGCGGGGCCGTAGCACGTTGACCAATATCCCCGCCTCACCATCCTCACGAAGAAAGCCACCAAGAAGCTTTTCCAGCGGTCGGAACATCACCGTTACCTCAGCCTCGCTGGCTAACTGAGTCGGGTCAACCCGCGTGTAGCCATCCTTAATACGGTCCTTCGCGCGGAATTCGTCCAGAACTTCAGCGGCTCGGCGCCCAGCCTGCAACAAGTCGTCACGCGCCATTACGAGCCTCGTCGTTTTGATTTTCCCGAGCTACGCAAGAATTCGGCGAATCGACCTAGCTCTTCGAAGTCTCGGTCGCTTAGCCCGTGAGTCGCACGCGCCAGAAAGACAACCCGGGTATCCTGAACTTGCGATTCCCCTGTGAGAAAGTACTGCACGGTTTTCCCGTAGAGCTGGCTTAGCTTGTCCAACTCGACGGCCTCAACCTTGCGCGTACCGGCCTCAATGTTCGTCACCGCTGGTCTTGAGATTCCCAGAGCGGCGGCAACATCCTCTTGCGACAGCCCGACGTACTCGCGGGCTTCGCGTAGCCGCTGGGCTAGGAGTAACCGTTGCTCATCAGTCGAGTCTGGCTTCTCTTGGCTCATTTTTTCTTGGCCTGGAGATACGAAAGGACTTTCGCTGACAACCCGTCAACAAATTCCTCCCTTGTTTTGTACCCGCCGGCTCGAATAACGCTGTTCGGGAGCTCGGTTTCAACAATCTTGTCGAGTATTGCCAGCACCTCGACCGCCGTCATGGATTCAATCGGCTCGAGCAATTCATCTACGGTGCTCGGTCCACCGGCTTCGGGTATCAGTGCATGCTCGTCCCAGAATTCTTCCAACGCCGCTTTGATTTGTTTTTCAAGGTCAGCCATCGTTTCCTCGCGCGCAGCAGTTGGTGTACGAAAATCGTACAAACAATGTTCGATTTTGTCAATCAACCAAGCGTTCCAAGCGATGTAAGGTTCCGGCTGAAGGATGTTCGTCAATAAATGCGGCCAGTCGTCAGGACGGAGCCGGTGCGGTAGGAAGGACCCGAGCTCGATTGATACAGTTGCGCGTGGGCAAGTTAATGAACTGAGTTGTTCCGTGGCGAAGAATCGGGCGTGGGCCACGATGCGTCTCAATGCGGCGGCACTCTCGCGATTGCGGCGATTAACAAGAGACCGCAAAACTAACGGAAGTTGACGTGTCGGATGACTGCCGGAGATTTGGCGGTGCCAGTGACGGCCTGAACTGCTAGAAGAGGGTTAGCAGCAGACCGCAGGTGCGAGAGGTCGTCGGATTTGCCGCGGCACAGAACGTTGAGAATGCGGGGATAGAACCGCGGACCAGCGAAGGCAGCATAAGTCGTGCTGCCAGCCATCCCCGTGATTGCTATCGCGACCGAGAAAACGAGCACCACCTCAACACTGTGGTCCTCGTTCCTGCTTCTGTGACGTCAGTTAGGTGCCGTCATCCGAGCTATCGGAGCGCATCCACCAATAAATGTCTCAGTGGATGCTTCCCAAAATCTCAGGTTATGGTTCCCGCTACACAACACTTAAACATCAATATTCCCCGCCCGCAATGCATTCGACTCGATGAAAGCCCTACGCGGCTCCACATCATCCCCCATGAGCGTAGTAAAGATCCCATCAGCCGCAATAGCATCCTCGATCTGCACACGAAGAAGGCGACGCACGGTCGGATCCATCGTAGTTTCCCAAAGCTGCCCAGGATTCATCTCGCCGAGGCCTTTGTAGCGCTGCTTCGAGATATTGCGCTCAGCATCAGCCAACAACCACTTCATAGCGCTCTTGAAGTCAGTAACAGCCATACTCCGCTCGCCACGTTTAATGACAGCGCCAGTCCCAATCAACCCCTTAAACGTATTAGCGGTATTGATCAGCTGCTGATAGTCAGCAGTGAGTTGAAAATCCTGATCCAACACAGAAATCTTCTGATTCCCGTGATGCGTCCGCGCGACCCGCAGCGAGCGCAATTCACGCACAGGGTCATACATCGTCGTAACCTTAACTTCAGGCTTCAACGGATCATCCCTTAGCTTCGCCTCAAGAGCCTTAGCCGACGCATCAGCCGCTTCCTCGCTGGACAGATCGATCGCAATCCCATCCATCACAGCCTCGAGCGCGCCAGCGTCATACAACCGGCTCAACCGATTAACAACAGCCTGCGCCAGCAAATAAGCCCGAGCCAACTCCCCCAACGCATCCCCAGTAATCGGCGTAGCCCCTTCCGAAGCCAACAACTCCGACCCCTGCAACGCCAGTTTCAGAATGTGAGCATTAACCTCAGCCTCATCCTTCAAATACCGCTCATCCTTCCCAGCCTTGATTTTGAACAGGGGCGGTTGCGCGATATAGATATACCCACGCTCGATCATCTCCGGCATCTGCCGATAGAAGAACGTCAACAATAGCGTACGAATGTGCGCACCATCAACGTCAGCATCGGTCATGATAATGATGCGGTGATAACGCAACTTATCGAGGTTGTAGTCCTCCTTACCAATCCCACAGCCCAGCGCAGTAATCAGCGTCACAATCTGCTCCGAAGAAAGCAGCTTGTCATACCTTGCCTTCTCCACATTCAGCACCTTGCCGCGCAGCGGCAAAATCGCCTGAAACTTCCGATCCCGCCCCTGCTTCGCCGACCCGCCCGCCGAGTCACCCTCGACGATATAAATCTCAGACTTGGCCGGATCCTTCTCCTGGCAATCCGCCAACTTCCCAGGCAGACCCACGCCGTCGAGCACACCCTTCCGACGCGTCATCTCACGCGCCTTCCGAGCCGCATCCCGCGCGCGCGCCGCATCCACAATCTTGCTGCAAATGATCTTCGCGTCATTCGGCGTCTCGAGCAGAAACTCTTCGAGCGCCTTCGCGACCACATCCTCCACCGGCGCGCGCACTTCCGACGACACCAGCTTGTCCTTCGTCTGCGCGCTGAACTTCGGCTCCGGCACCTTCACCGACAGCACACACGACAATCCCTCACGCATATCGTCGCCAGAAGTCTCAACCTTCGCCTTCTTCGCGACTTCGTGATCGTTGATGTACTTGTTCAACACGCGCGTCATTGCCGCCCGCAACCCGGTCAGGTGGGTGCCGCCGTCGCGCTGCGGGATGTTGTTCGTGAAGCACAGCACGTTTTCGTTGTAGCTGTCGTTCCACTGCATCGCCACCTCCACGCCCACGCCGTCTTTCTCGCCGCTGATGTGGAAAATGTTCGGGTGCAGCACGGACTTGTTCTTGTTGATGTACTCGACAAAGCCCTTCACACCGCCCACGAACGCGAAATCTTCTTCCTTGCCGGTGCGCTGATCCGTCAAGCGAATCCGCACGCCGTTATTCAGAAACGACAGTTCGCGAATCCGCTTGGCCAGAATGTCGTAGTGATATTCGATGTTGCCGAAAATCGTCTCGTCGGCGAGAAAGTGCACTTCGGTGCCGCGGTTCTCGGTCTCGCCGGTGACCTGAATCGGCGAAACGGCCACGCCGTCGATCTCTTCGATAATGCGGTTCTGCGGCACGCCACGGTGGAATTCCATGAAGTGCTTCTTGCCGTCGCGGCGAATGGTCAAACGCAGCCACGCCGACAGCGCATTCACGCATGACACGCCCACGCCGTGCAGGCCGCCGGACACCTTGTAGCTGTTCTGGTCGAACTTGCCGCCGGCGTGCAACTCGGTCATCACGATTTCAGCGGCGCTGCGCTTCGGATCATGCTTGTCGTCCATCTTCAGACCGGTCGGCACGCCGCGGCCGTTGTCAGTGATGGAAATGGAGTTATCCGCGTGAATGATCACCTGGATGTCGTTGCAATGCCCCGCCAACGCTTCGTCGATGGAGTTGTCCAGCACTTCGAATACGAGGTGATGCAGACCGGTCCCGTCCGATGTATCCCCGATGTACATCCCGGGCCGCTTGCGCACCGCCTCCAGACCTTCGAGGATCTGAATCGAGGATGCGCCGTAGCTGTTGTCGGGTTGCGAATTGTTCGTTTCAGTCATGGATTTTTTCCGGTTCTGCGTTGCTGCAAGGTTGCTGCTCGGGACTTTTCAAATCACCATAAAAACGCCAAAGGGGCGCTGCGCCCCTTGGTGTGTTCTTTGGTGTTGGACGCGTTAGATGCGCATCGGCATCACGACGTATTTGAATTCGTCGTTCTCGGGAATCGTGATCAACGCGCTGGAGCTGGCGTCGCCCAGGCTCACTTGCAACGTGTCGACCTTCAGGTTCGCGAGCACGTCGAGCAGATACGTGACGTTGAACCCGATATCGACGCTGTCGCCGTCGTATGCGATTTCCAGTTCTTCCTGCGCCTCTTCCTGATCGGCGTTGGTCGACATGATCTTCAACTGGCCCGGCTCGATGATGCAGCGCACGCCCTTGAATTTGTCCGAGGTCAGAATCGCGGCGCGTTGCAGCGAGCGCTGCAGTTCTTCACGGCCGATCACGAACTGATTCTTGTGCGACTTCGGAATCACGCGCTGGAAGTCGGGGAATTTGCCTTCCACCAGCTTCGACACCAGTTCGACCTGGCCGAACGTGAACTTGACCTGCGTCTGCGCGATGTCGATCTTCAGCGTGTCGTCGATGTCTTCCAGCAGACGCTGGAGTTCCAGAATCGTCTTGCGCGGAATGATCACTTCCTGACGCTGGAACGAGCCTTCGATCTTCATGGACGAGAACGCCAGACGGTGGCCGTCCGTTGCGACCGCCATCAGCTGGTCGCCGTCCACCACCAGCAGCATGCCGTTCAGGTAGTAGCGGATGTCCTGCTGGGCCATCGAAAAATGGACCATGCCGAGCAACTGGCGGAACGTCTTCTGGGGAACCACGAGGTTCGCGCCGTAGTCTTTAGCTTGCGCGACCGTCGGGAATTCGTCCGCGGCGAGCGTTTGCAGCGCAAAGCGGCTCTTGCCGGATTGCACGGTCAGACGCTTGTCGTTCAGCGTGAGCGTGACCTGCCCGTCGGGCATGGCGCGCAGAATGTCGAGGAGCTTTCTCGCTGCCACCGTGGTCGCCACCGAATCGCCGCCTACGCCGAAATCGGCACGCGTGGTGATCTGCAACTCGAGGTCGGTCGACAGGAACGACACGTCCGGGCCGTTCTTGGTAATCAGCAAATTGGCGAGGATCGGCAACGTATGGCGGCGTTCGACGATGCCGCTCACAGTTTGCAGCGGCCTGAGGAGGTTATCGCGTTCGGTCTTGACCAGTTGCATAGAGTTCCTTCGTTGATATAACGGCCTGCGCGCCTTGCCAGGACAGCTTTCCAGCACGCAGCCGTGGCTCCCCGCCGGCGCCTTGCAGCGCCTGTCACGGCGTGAAATCCGCCCGCGACCGCCGGGCGGTTAAACCTGTATTGTGCCTGAAAACGGAACCGCCTCACTAAAATGGGGGCGAGTTTGGAAATAAACAGGTCGTTTTTTCCAGACGAACCGCTCAGCCTTTCAGCGTCTGCTCCAGCACGTGCAATTCGTGGTTCAGTTGCGCGTCCTTGCTGCGCTCGTCGGCAATTTTGCGCACTGCGTGCAGCACCGTGGTGTGGTCGCGGCCGCCGAACAGCTCGCCGATTTCCGGCAAGCTCTTCTGGGTCAGCTCCTTCGCCAGATACATCGCGATTTGCCGCGGCCGCGCGATGTTCGCCGGACGCTTCTTCGAATACATGTCCGCGACCTTGATGCTGTAGAAGTCAGCCGTGGTCTTCTGGATGTTTTCCACCGAAATCTGCCGGTTCTGTACCGTCAGCAGGTCTTTCAGCGCTTCTTTTGTCACTTCGATCGTGATTTCGCGGCCGTGGAACTTCGAATACGCGAGGATCTTGCGCAGCGCGCCTTCGAGTTCACGCACGTTCGACCGCAAGTGTTTCGCGACGAAGAACGCGACGTCTTCATTCAGGCTCACGAACTCCGATTGCGCCTTGCGCATCAGAATCGCGACGCGCATTTCCAGCTCGGGCGGCTCGATCGCCACGGTCAGGCCAGAGTCGAAGCGGGAGATCAGGCGGTCGTCGATACCCGAAATTTCCTTCGGATACGTGTCGCTGGTGATGATCACCTGCGCTTTGTTGGCGACCAGCGCTTCGAATGCGTAGAAGAATTCCTCTTGTGTACGCGACTTGCCCGAGAAAAATTGGATATCGTCGATCAGCAGCAGGTCGAGCGAGTGGTAGTAGCGCTTGAAGTCGTCGAACGCCTTGCGCTGGTAAGCCTTCACCACGTCGGACACGTATTGTTCCGCGTGGATGTAGCGAATCCGCGCACCCGCCTTGTCCATCAGAAGCTGGTTGCCGATCGCGTGGATCAGGTGGGTCTTGCCCAGGCCCACGCCGCCATACAGAAACAGCGGGTTGTACGAGATGCCGGGATTGTCGGCGACCTGAATCGCCGCGGCGCGCGCCAACTGGTTGGCCTTACCGGTCACGAAGTTGTCGAACGTCAGAACCGGGTTCAGTTTGGAGCGCTCGTACAT